>JAPDNP010000001.1:0-1128940 GCA_025989215.1 Neisseriaceae bacterium JH1-16
AGCCGTAGACGAAGTCACCGGCCACCACCGGCTCGCCGTTCGACCACACCGCGTTCTTGCGCAGGTGGAACACCCAGGTGGTCGGGTCTTTCTGTTCCCACTTCTCGGCCACGCCCGGCACCACCACACCTTCGGCGTTGGTGGCGGTCAGGCCTTCGAACAGGTCGCGGGTGATGTTGTTGGCGCCGACCGACTCGGCCAGGGCCGGGTCGAGGGTTTCGGTCTCGGAGGCATTGTTGCGCACCAGTTCCTGTTTGGCGTCCAGTTGGACCCCGGCCGGAATCTTGGCGGCGAAGGCGTTGCCGGCGAACGCCAGCGTCAGCGAAGCGGCGAGCAGGTGCAGCGTGGTCTTGTTTTGCATTTGAGCGAATCTCCCTCTAGTTCTCGTCACCGGGCGGAGCGGGGTCTGCCGCCCCTTGGCCGGTGCTGCTTTGTGTCGACGCGATCGGGTCGTCGTCGTGAGCGTCGCGACGGGGGTGCAAGGCTGGTGAGCGGCTGCATCGACCCGTCGGACAATCTGGCAGCGAGTATTTCAGAAGCATTTAGGCCGATCTACTCATAAAAATTTATGATTGATGTGGTTTTGTTATAGGGGCTTGCCCTGAGCCGCTTATGGCGACGGCAAGGGACGGCGACGATACCAGTGAGGGGAAGAGCGAGGAAAAATCGGGTGGAGAGCCAGACCGGTGGGCAGCGGCAGGGGATGGAGCGGGCGTGGTGACGGGGGAAATAGTTTGGATTGTTATTATAATGTTTGTTTATTGAATGTTAATTCAACGTTATCCGTGTTATATATTGGGTGCGTCCAACGCCACAGGAGTTCGCCATGATCCGATTTCGCCAGATAGAAGCATTCCGCTGCCTGATGATTACCGGGACCAGTGTTGGCGCCGCGCGCCGCATGCATGTGACCCAACCCGCTATCAGCCGACTGATTGCCGATCTGGAAGAGGACCTGGGTTTTCGCCTGTTCAACCGCACCAAGGGCCGGCTGGAGCCGACCGTGGCCGGGGTGCGCTTCTTCCGGGCGGTGGAAGAAAACTTCCTGGGGCTGGAGCGCCTGAAGCAGGAGGCGGCCAATATCCGCGAGGCCGCCAGCGAAGGACTGACGGTGGCCTGTCTGCCTGTGTTCGCCACCTCGGTGTTGCCGCTGGTGCTGAAGGAGTTCTTCATCCATCGCCCCGATGTGCCAATCAAGGTCGACTCGCGCACCGTACCGGAGATCATGGTGGCGCTGCAAGACCTGAAGGCCGATGTGGCATTGAGCCTGGCTTTTGCGCCGATTGCCGGCATCGAGGTCGAACCGCTGTTGACCGCGCGTCAGCTGTGCGCGATGCCGGTCGGCCACCGTCTGGCGGCGCTCGATGTGGTGACGCCGGAGGATCTGCAGGGCGAAGCGATGATCGGCTGGCTGCCCAACAAGGCGCAAACCTATGCGGCAGAGCAGGGCAGCCTGGAAGAGGCCGGCGTCGCGCCGCGTTTCATGGTGAAGACGCATACCTCGCATACCCGTTACGCGATGGTCGCGCATGGACTGGGGGTGTCGATCGTCGAGCCGTTCGCTGCCGGCATCTGGCAGGCGCACGGTGTGGTGCTGCGGCCCTACCAGGCCGACTTGCGCCTGGAATATGTGCTGGCCTGTCCGAGCAACGGCCTGCGTTCGGAGCTGGTACAGGATTTCCGTGCGGCGGTATTCAAGGTGATGCGCACTTACGACTTCGGCGTCGGTTCCGAGGTGTTGTGCGGCTGAGCCGTTCGGCCTGTACAAGTCGTTGGCCTGCCGTGCCTGTCACCACTGACAGGCCGGATCGCCGAGCTGGTTTTGTGTGCGGCGCGGAGTGCTGAGCCCGTGCTGGTGGCTGTCCTCGTAACGCGACATAATAACGGGGTTGATCATTCTGCCGTGACAGGACCACCCTATGCCCCTGCCTTCCGCCAGCGCGTCGCGCGAGCGTCTACATACCCGTCAGATTCGCATCGAAGGCTACCGCCGTGACGATGGCCTGTGGGACATCGAAGGCCACCTCACCGATATCAAGGATCACGAAGTCGAGCTGGCCTCCGGCCCGCGCCCGGCGGGCGAGCCGGTGCACGAGATGTGGCTGCGTCTGACCGTCGACGCTTCGCTGACGATCCACGCCGCCTGCGCCGCGACCGACGCGATGCCCTATCAGGGCAGCTGCGACACCATCACCCCCAAGTATGGTCAGCTGGTCGGCCTGCGCATCGCGCCGGGCTTTACCAAGAAGGTGCGCGAGCTGTTCGGCGGCGTGCACGGCTGTACCCACATCACCGAGCTGATCGGCACGGTGGCCACCGGTGCCTACCAGACCCTGGTCGGCCAAGTGCCTGCACCGGCCGATCGCAAACCCTTCCAACTGGATGGCTGTCACGCGCTGGACACCACCGGCCCGGTCGTGGCGCGCTTCTATCCGCGCTGGTATCGCGGCGAGCGCTGAGCGCCATCCCGTTCGGCCAACGTCGCGGCGTGGCTTGGCCTTGCTGCGGTTCGGTTAAAGCCGGCGCGATGGGCAAGATCGCCGCGCCGGCCATCGCGGGTGGCGCTAGTCGCGGACCGGCTCAGCCTGACGGCGTGCGTCGTCGGACAGTCCTGCCGGCTTGCCCTGCCAGTAGCCCGCCAGGAGCGAGCCCGAGATGTTGTGCCACACCGAGAACAGTGCGCCGGGCAGGGCGGTGAGCACGGTGAAATAAGTCTTGCCGAGCTGGGCCGCCAGCCCCGAGTTCTGCATGCCGACCTCGATCGCCAGGGTGCGGCACACCGATTCGTTAAAGCCCAGCAGGCGCCCGCCCCAATACCCCCCGAGCAGACCGATGCCGTTGTGCAGGATCACCGCGGCGATCACCGTCAGCCCGACGCTGGCGATATGCGCCTGGCTGCCGGCGACGATGGCGGCGATCAGCGTGACGATGGCCAGCATCGAGACCAGCGGCAGCCACGGCTCGATGCGCCGCACCTGGCTAGCGAACAGCCGGTAGACCAGCAAGCCGAGCCCGATCGGCAGGATGACGATCTGCAGGATGCCGGTGAGCATGCCCACCACATCGACCGCGATTGAGGCATCGACGTAGAGCCGGGTCAACAGCGGGGTGGCGACGACGCCGACCAGCG
This sequence comes from Neisseriaceae bacterium JH1-16, assembly GCA_025989215.1. Lineage (GTDB taxonomy): Bacteria > Pseudomonadota > Gammaproteobacteria > Burkholderiales > Chromobacteriaceae > Crenobacter_A. Next base: position 3,131 of record JAPDNP010000001.1, read on the forward strand.
TCGACAGTGACGAAATCGTCACCGACAGCGCCACGTCGCCGCGCGACAGGTAAATGATCACATTGGAGGCGGTGCCGCTGGCGACGCTGCCGACCAGCACCATGCCGGTGGTCAGCTCCGGTGACATGTGAAAAGCCTTGGCGATCAGCCAGGCGGCCAGCGGCATCACCAGGTAGTGCAGCACGATGCCGGCGGCGACCGGGGCCGGCCGGGTCAGCACCCGCTTGAAGTCGGCCGGCGTCAGCGTTAGCCCCATCGCGAACATGATCACCGACAGCATCAGCCCGGTGTGCGGCAGGATGGGGGTGAAGCTGGCGGGGGTGGAGTAGGCGATGGCAGATAGCAGCACGGCCCACAACGGGAACAGGCGGGTGACGGTGGCGAGCAAGCGATTCTCCTCGGCGCCCTCGGGAACGGGCGGGATGGCAGAGGCGCCATGCTACCGAATCGCACTCGCCTTGCATATCGCCCCGGGCGAGCGGCAGCACGCCCTCAAGGTTGGCCGAAAGCCGGGTTCGGCCAACCTTGAGCCCATACGTGGCGTGCAAGGGAAATGGATTGCGCAAGCGTGTTAGAGCCTATTCACGATCTGCTGCACTCGGGTGATCCTGCGTTGAAATGCCGCTCAACATGCTCATGTACCTTATGTACATTCCGCTGTTTCGCGCCATTTCGCCTTGTCTGCCCCTTCGTTCGCAAGCTCGTGAACAGGCTCTTAAGGCCAGGCCGGAATGCTCGGCTCGACGCCGCCGAGCAGCGCTTCAGGATGGGTACGTAGCAGCAGCTTCTCGATCTCGTCGACCCGCCAGCGCGGCACGTCGACCATCAGCAGGATCTGGCCGCGCTCGATCGCCGCGCGGAACGGCTTGAGCCGGGTATTGGGGGCGGAGCTGCCGATCATGCTCGACGTCCAGGCACCGAACAAGGCGCCGGCGGCCCCGGTCGCCATCACCACGGTTCCCCACGGCACACCGGTGTCGGACATCACGAAAAAGGCACCGACCAGGCCCGCGAACAGGCCGGTTGCGCCGCCGACCACCGCGCCCAGTTCCGCTCCGTGCACGATATCGGATTCCTGCAGCAGGTTGGCGCGGTGCAGGGTGGACAGGTCGAGGCCGTCCTTGGCGAGAAAATGGATGTGTTTTTCGTCGATCTTGGCCTGCAGCAGTTCGTTCATGATCCGCTGGGCACTGATGAGCTCGGGGATGAGGTAGTAGATCCGTTTGCGCATGCTGCACCTCCCGGATTCCATTGAAACAGTGTTAGCCACCAAGCGAGGTACTTCTATTTATATACCGTGCCGCCCGGCTCACGGTGCGGGCTGCCGGGCGGCGGCGCAGCGGTAGTCCGGCGCCTCCTGTCGTCACGGCCGGTCCGCCCGTCAGCGCGGCCGGCATTGCCGCGCTCAGGCCGGCCACAAGGGCCGTTGCGTCCGTCGGTCGCGTAGTGCGATGTGCTAAGTTGAAACCAACTTGGCGGGATTTTCGTGGTTGTGTGCGGCTTGTCGGCGCGCCTCGAAGTCGGCCCCGCCCGAGGTAATCCGGCCTGCCCCGCGACCGGTGTTGCTCACCCACCGTCCCTGCGTGTCCGGGGTGGGGACCCCGAGCCGCTGACAAGGCTCAGTGTAGTGACCTTGGCTAGGCGTGCTGTCGCAGGCTGTACAGAGGTGTACGGCAAGGCAGGGCAACAACGCCAATTTTGTCAGCGGCTCCAAGTAGGATCGAGCACATGGCACTCGCAATCGCATTGGTGATCATCGTTGTTGCCGCCGTCCTGTTCCACGTGCTGAGCCCGTGGTGGATGACCCCGTTGGCATCCAACTGGGGCCAGATCGACACCACACTCTCGATCACCATCGTCATCACCGGCCTGGTCTTCGTTGTCATCAATCTGTTCATCGCCTACGCGGTCGTCCGCTATCGCCGCAGGGTGGGGCGAAGGGCGGACTATCAGCCCGAGAACAAGAAGCTCGAAGGCTGGCTGATGGGCCTGACCACGGTAGGCATCGTCGCCATGCTGGCGCCGGGCCTGTTGGTGTACGCCAAACTGATCAACCCGCCCGAGGACGCGCTGGTGCTGGAAGTGGTCGGCCAGCAATGGCAGTGGAGCTTCCGCTTTGCCGGCCGTGACGGGCAACTTGGCAGTTCCGGCATCGACTTCATCAACGCCGACAACCCCCTCGGGCTGAATCCGACCGACACGCGTGGTCAGGACGACGTGCTGGTGCAGGGCAACGAGGTGCACCTGCCGCTGGGGCGGCCGGTCAAGGTGCTACTGCGCTCCAAGGACGTGCTGCATGACTTCTACGTGCAGCCGTTTCGCGCCCGGATGAATCTGGTGCCGGGCATGGTCACGCATTTCTGGTTCACCCCGACCAAGACGGGGCGCTACGAGATCCTGTGCGCGCAGCTGTGCGGTGTCGGTCACTACAATATGCGCGGCATGGTGGTGGTCGAGGACGAGGCGGCGTTTCAAAAATGGCTGAACAGCCAGCCGACCTTCCGGGAGACGATGACCAAGACCGCCGCGACCGGCGGCGAGGCGCTGGTGAAGCAGGGGGCGACGCTTGCGCAGTCGCAGGGCTGCTTCGCCTGTCACAGCGTCGATGGCAGCACCCGGGTGGGCCCAAGCTGGAAGGGACTGTACGGCAAGACGGAAACCTTCGCCGACGGGACGACGGCCCAGGTCGACGATGCCTATCTGCACCAGTTCATCCGCAATCCGACCGCCAGGGTGCCCAAGGGCTACCCGCCGATCATGCCGAAGTTTGACCTGAGCGATCAGCAGTTGGCGGCCTTGGTTGCGTATATTGAATCATTGGGCCAGGGCAAAGGTAAGGATGCCGTGGCGCAGCAATAAGGGTTTGCGCGAAAGCTAGGGCAGACGGGGAGTGGGCGCGTTTGTGCACATGTGGGGCGTTGGTTTCGCCCCATCTGCGGCGCCCGGGCTCATGCTGCCACTGGCTAGCGAAACCCACAAAGCAGTAGTCCGGAGGCTCAGGCCGCCGTTGCGACGATCAGGGGGAGGCAGCAGGCGCCGCATCGCGGCCCGCTCTAAGGAGGCCACGATGGCTTACTCCCACGGCGACGGACACCACCCGCCGCAGAGTTTCTGGACCCGCTATGTCTGGAGCCAGGACCACAAGGTGATCGCCGTCCAATACACGATCACCGCGATCCTGATCGGCCTGGTCGGCCTAGTGCTGTCCAACCTGATGCGGCTGCAGCTGGGCTTTCCGGGTCGCTTCGCCTTCATCGACGCCCAGCACTATTACCAGTTCGTCACCATGCACGGCATGATCATGGTGATCTACCTGCTCACCGCCTTGTTCCTCGGCGGCTTCGGTAACTACCTGATCCCGCTGATGGTCGGCGCGCGCGACATGGTGTTCCCCTTCCTGAACATGCTCAGCTATTGGGTGTACCTGGTGGCGGTGCTGGTGCTGGTGGCGAGCTTCTTCGTGCCGGGCGGGCCGACCGGCGCCGGCTGGACGCTGTACCCGCCGCAGGCGATCCTGCCAGGCACGCCGGGCGACGGGGCGGGCATCATCCTGATGCTCGTGTCGCTGCTGATCTTCATCGTCGCGGCGACGATGGGCGGGCTCAACTACGTGACCACCGTGCTGCAGGCACGCACCGAGGGCATGACGATGTTCCGCCTGCCGCTGTCGGTATGGGGCATCTTCATGGCGACCATCCTGGCGCTGCTGGCGTTCCCGGCGCTGTTCGTCAGCGCGGTGATGATGCTGCTCGACAAGACGCTGGGTACCAGCTTCTTCATGCCGGCGGTCATTTCGCTCGGCCAGACGCTGGGCTACAAGGGCGGCAGCCCCTTGCTGTTCCAGCACCTGTTCTGGTTCTTCGGCCATCCCGAGGTGTACATCGTGGCCTTGCCGGCCTTCGGCATCGTCTCCGACCTGATCAGCACTCACGCGAGGAAAAACATCTTCGGCTACCGGATGATGGTGTGGGCGATCATCGCGATCGGCGTGCTCAGCGTGGTGGTGTGGGCGCACCATATGTTCGTCAGCGGCATGAACCCGTATTTCGGTTTCTTCTTCGCCACCACCACGCTGATCATCGCCATCCCCACCGCGCTGAAGGTCTACAACTGGGTGCTGACGCTGTGGCGCGGCAATATCCACCTGACCGTGCCGATGCTGTTCGCGATCGCCTTCGTCAGCATGTTCACCATCGGCGGGCTGACCGGGCTGTTTCTCGGCAACGTCAGCGTCGACATCCCGCTGTCCAACACCTATTTCGTGGTTGCGCACTTCCACATGGTGATGGGGGTGGCGCCGATCCTGGTGGTGTTCGGTGGCCTCTATCACTGGTTCCCGAAGGTGACCGGGCGGATGCTCAACGACACGCTCGGCAAACTGCACTTCTGGATCACCTTCGTCGGCACCTATCTGATCTATTTCCCGATGCACTACTTGGGCTTTCTCGGCATGCCGCGGCGCTACTACGCCTACGACAACTATCAGTTCATCCCGCCCTCGGCGCAGCAGCTGAACGTGTTCATCACCGTGGTGGCGCTGATCGTCGGCGTGGCGCAGCTGCTGTTCCTGTTCAACCTGGCCTGGAGCGCCTTCAAGGGCCGGCTGGCCGGCCCCAATCCCTGGGGAGCGACCACGCTGGAGTGGCAGACGCCGGACACCCCACCCACCCACGGCAACTGGGGCGAGGCGCAGCCGGTGGTGTATCGCTGGGCCTACGAGTACAGCGTGCCGGGCGCTACTGAGGATTTCGTGCCGCAGAACCTGATGCCGGAAGGCGAGGGCGAAGGCGAATAGGAGGACACGATGGCCATGCCACTGCCGCTGGGGCGCCACGAGGGCGGGTCGACCCACCCTGGCCGAAGCGCCACGTCGCCCGGCAAGACCGGCCTATGGGTGTTCATGGCGGTGGTGACGATGCTGTTCGCGCTGCTGCTGTTCGCCTACATGATGCGCATGCAGTTGTACGACTGGCATCCTCTGCCGCTGCCCTGGCAGCTGTGGCTGAGCACCACGCTGCTGGCGGCCAGCAGTCTGGCGCTGCTGGTGGCGCGGCTCGGCGTATGGCGCGGGCGCTGGGGCGAGGTGCGCGTCGGCATGGCGGTGGGCGGCGGGTTCGCCATCGCCTTCGTCGCCTGCCAGGGCTGGGCTTGGCAGCAACTGCTCGAGTGGGATTACGGAGTGGCCGGCAACCCGGCCAACAGCTTCTTCTATCTGTTCACTGCGCTGCATGGCCTGCACGTGCTGGGTGGGCTGATTGCGCTAGGGCTGACCGCCCGCCGTCTGCGCCGTGAAGGGCCGGCCGCGGGCATCGCGGTGCAGCTGTGCGCGCGCTACTGGCACTTTTTGCTGGCGGTGTGGCTGGTGCTGTTCGGCACGCTGGGCACCTTGACGCCGGCGCTGGCGCGCTCCATTTGCGGCGGGCTGCTGGGCTAAATGCGGCGACAAGGTTGGCCGAACGCGGGCTTGCCGAAGGCCGCAGTGCTAGATGAGGAAAACGGATATGGAACAGCATCCGCAAGCGGCCGGGGCCAGCCCGGCACTGCCCAGCGGCTGGCAGGGCCTGGTCGCCGACTGGTCGTCCGACCAGCGCGCGTTCAAGGTGTCTTGGGGCAAGGCGATGATGTGGATCTTCCTCGTCAGCGACACCTTCGTGTTCAGCTGTTTCCTGATTGGTTACATGACGGTGCGCATCTCCACCACCGTGCCGTGGCCCAATGTAAGCGAGGCATTCTCGCTCAAGATCGGCAACGTGTCGGTGCCGATGCTGCTGATCGCGATCATGACCTTCATCCTGATCAGCAGCAGCGGCACCATGGCGATGGCGGTGCATTTTGCCTATCTGCGCGAGCGAGGCAAGGCCGCGGTATTGATGCTGGTCACCGCCCTGTTCGGTGCCAGCTTCGTCAGTCTGCAGGCGTTCGAGTGGACCAATCTAATCATCAACGAAGGTGTGCGGCCGTGGGGCAGCCCGCTGGGCGCCGCGCAGTTCGGTTCCAGCTTCTTCATGATCACCGGCTTCCACGGCCTGCACGTCACCGCCGGGGTGATCTACCTGCTGACCGTCGCGTACCGGCTGTTCAAGGGGCGTTACGAGCAGAGCGGCAACTACCAGATCGTCGAGATCGCCGGCCTGTACTGGCACTTCGTCGACCTGGTGTGGGTGTTCATCTTCGCGCTGTTCTATCTGTGGTGAGGAGGGCGTCATGTCGGCACATCCCACGCAAGCCGGTGACCACGCCAGCGGCCAGCAGCACCCGATCAGCCTGTACCTGAAGGTGTGGGGGCTGCTGTTCGTGCTCAGCACCCTGTCTTATCTGGTCGACTACTTCAACATCCAGGGCCTGCTGCGCTGGTTTCTGCTTATCGCCTTCATGCTGTTGAAAGGGGGGCTGATCATCGGTGTGTTCATGCACATGCGTTGGGAACGGCTGGCGCTGATCGTTGCCATCTTGCTGCCGCCGCTGTGCCTGATGGTGTTCATCGGGCTGATGCAGGCCGAGGCGCACTACACCTACGACACGCGCGGGGCGTTCTTCAGTGCGCCGCCAACGACGCAGGCGGCGAAGCCGCCGGGCAAGGGGTAGGCAGAGACACGAAACCCGCCGGATGGCGGGTTATTTGTTAGGGGGCACGCATCCTTCTGGATGCGACGGGCGCGTGACGTGTTTGTCGGTATGTTTACGGCATCGCTTTTGTTATGAACCGTTGTGTGACAAGCTTTCTGACGAGGTCGGTGCAGCTCTGGTGGACGCCTGGCGTATTTTTTTTCGTCTTTTAGGACGTTTAATACTAGTTAGCCGGTTTCCATGCGCGAGGGAACCCGATAAGACCACTTACCCTTTGGTACTTACTATGCACAGCTTTACCGAACTCGCAAGTAGATGCGCAACCTTTACCCTTGAAACCTTAAGGGCGACAAACGAGAAAACAATTGAGGCACTGGAAACGAGCAGCGCCACCTCTCTAGTAAAAATTCTTCAGGTGATACAACTTCAAAAAGCGATCTTAGCGGTCGGGATGTTCTCCATTTTTGAAGCTAGTTTGCAAGAAGGCCTGAGCTGTAGCGATGGATTTAGGGAGGCCAAGAAAATTTTGGATGGCGAAGGCGAGCTAGATATGAAAGAGCGTTTTGAAGATATTTTTCTAGCTGTCAACGTGCTCAAGCATGGGCGCGGCCGTAGTTATGATGCTCTTGTTGCGAAGGCTGACGCCCTTCCTTTCATAATTAAACTGCCCGGCGAGTCTTTCTTCTTCGAGGGCGACGTATCAGAGGTATCGACATTGATTGAGGTGGACGATGCATTCGTACAGCGTTGCGGCGACGTGATTAGCGATGTGTCCGAGGTTATACGTCGAGTACGTCCCGAGTTCGCATAGGTGTGAGCTGCAACCGCCGGCTGAGGCTAGATCCGGCTAGCTACTCTATCCAGTAGCGCCGTACCATCACCGCTGATTTAAAAAGTTAGGTATAGGGAGGTGCAATGAAGTTAGTGTCGACATCAGATGTGTCATCAGAAAAGCTTTATGAGCTTAAGGAAGTTTTGCAACCGGATATTGATGTCGATATACAAGATGGCAAGGTTGTCTTGCTTTCTGCGGAGCCACCTTCTTGGATTCACTTCATTGCCAGCACTGACTGGTGGATTCAAGGTTTTTCAGCAATGTCTGCGCTTTATGTTGCAGAGATAGTTAAAGAGGCGGCAAAGGATACCTGGAAAAACAGATCAAAGGTCGTTGCTGCTGCCGTTGGTAGCATCAATAAAATTAAAACTTTCTCTGAAAAAATTATAAATTTTAAGAGTTCGATAAAAAATAATACCGAGCTGGTTTTGGTGTTGCCAGTCCCCCATGAGCTGAGGGGCTGCTGTTTGTTGCTTAATGCTGAAGATCCAGATGTTTTATCTTTGCAGTTGGCTCTTTATGTTCATCATTTGCCTAGAGTGGAAGAGCTTATTAGGTCAAAAGTATCTGGTCCGAACGAAGTGGCTACGGGTGTTGTCCTAAGCTTACTTTCTTCGGGTGCTTTACAAGTATGCTGGCTTGATTGTCCATCTCTGGAAAGTCAAGTGCATGTCTTAGAAGTTGAATTGAATAATACCTAACAAATCAATCCAGCGGACCTGCTTCGCCGGCCGCTGATTTTAAGCGTTAGGCAACGTAGCCATCTAGGATCGCCGTGACCACAATCCCCGCGATAAAAATGAACAGACCTGAAGATGCGCCGGGCGCATTCCAAGTCGCTTGGAACGCTCACGACATGGCTGCATTCGGCAGCCTGTTTGCTGAGGAAGCGACCTTCGTAAATCGCTTCGGACATTATGTCCGGGGCGTCAACGAGATCGTGGCGCTCCATGTTCCCATCCACGAAACGATCTATCGTGACTCTACGCTCGACAATGAGCTGATAGACGTTTTCCACATTGCTGATGGGGTGGCGGTCGTTCATTTCTGGAGCCGCCTGACGGCCGGCGCCGCTCACCCAGCGGGGCCGCATGAGGTCGACACACTGATCCTCGCTGTGTTGGCGAGACAGAATGAGACTTGGCGCATTCGAGCGCTTGAGAATGTGACCCTCACGAACCCGCGGACTGGCGAGGCGATCTTGCGCGCCTAGAATACTTGCATTGGGCTGGTGTCCCGTCTCGGACGATGTTGGGTTCCGGGCTATTGGATGGTGAGAGGCCCGACCGTCAGGTGATTCGGGTCTGCGTTGTCGTAACGACCAATTGGAGAGTACCGCCATGTCCAAACTCCGAGTTCAAAGCTTCGCCATCTCAATCGACGGCTACGCCGCGGGGCCGGATCAGGATCTGCAGAACCCGATCGGTGTCCAGGGGCTGGAGTTGATGGACTGGTTTTTCCCCACGCGCGCCTGGCGGCAGATGCATGGCGAAGACGATGGCGAGACCGGCATCGACAACGACATGGCGGCGCAGGGCTTTGTCGGCATTGGTGCCTGGATACTCGGGCGCAATATGTTCGGCCCGGTGCGCGGCCCCTGGCCGGACGATAGCTGGAAAGGCTGGTGGGGCGATGAGCCGCCGTATCACACGCCAGTGTTCGTGCTGACGCATCACCCACGCGCGCCGCTACAGATGGCCGGCGGGACGACCTTCCACTTCGTCACCGAGGGTATCGAGGTGGCGCTGGAGCGGGCCGGCGCCGCGGCGGGTGGCCTGGATGTGCGCCTTGGCGGTGGTGTGGCGACGATACGGCAGTATCTGCGTGCCGGTCTGATCGACGAGTTGCATCTGGTCATCCGGCCGGTGCTGCTCGGGTCGGGTGAGCATCTGCTGGGCGGTCTCGACCTGCCGGCGCTGGGTTACGAGTGCACCCGCCAGGTGATGGGCGAGCGGGCGACCCATATGTTCCTAAGTCGGCGGGGGTGAGCCGGTCGGCTGGTTCACCCATTCTTTCCTGAGCACGTGCGGCTTGCGCGGGCCCACGCAATTCGGAGTTCACTCTCACTGGAGGGCGCATGACCGATCAGACCGCTCCGTTTGAAACAATGCTCGCCGCTTACCGGGCGGCCGTCCTGGCCAAGGATGTCGACGCCTTCGTCGCGCTCTACGACGAGGATGTGCGGGTGTTCGACATGTGGGGTAGCTGGTCGCTGCGTGGCACCGCGGCGTGGCGGGCAATGACCGCCGATTGGTTCGGGTCGCTCGGCGACGAGCGGGTGCTTGTTGTGGCCTATGAGGTAGAGAGCACGGTGGCCGGGGAGATGGCGATCGGGCATGCGATCCTGAGCTATGCGGCGGTCGATGCCGAGGGACGCACGCTTCGGTCGCTGAACAACCGCATCACCATGGCGCTGCGACGCAGCGACGGGGCGTGGAAGATCATTCACGAGCACACCTCCGCGCCGGTGGATCACCAGTCCCTGAAAGCCATACTGCATTACGAGGCGGGCGGCTAAGCGACGCTGACAACATTTTCTCGTCCCGTTTGAGGGGGCCGGTAAGGCGCCACGCTGGGTACTACTCGGCAAGAGCGCAGCGATGAGGCTATGCGGCCGGACGGCGCATCGTTGACTGGCCCGTGTGATTGAACGCGCGAGGACAATGGCCTGTTGGCCGCGCTCGCTCCTTCTTTGGAATGGACGGCATGGATACACCCAAGTACTGGTTTCCGGCAAAACGTTACGGCTGGGGTTGGGGCCTGCCTGTCACCAGGCAGGGCTGGCTTGTGTTCATCGTTTACCTGGTGGCCCTGGTCATCGGGAGCCGGGTGTTTCGCCCCGATGCGCACCCGGTCGGCTTTGCCGTGTTTGTAATCCTGGCATCGCTGCTGCTGGTGTTGATCTGTTACAAGAAGGGTGAGCCGCCGAAATGGCGCTGGGGCAATAAGGGCCGCTAACAAAACATCCCTGGCGTTGTTGTGCAGCCTTGCCGTACTAAGAGCCGCTAACAAAACCCAGCGCAGCGATCCTGGCTAGGCGCTCTGCCGCAGACAGTACAAGTAGTACGGCAAGGCAGTGCAACAACGCCAGGAGGGTTTTGTTAGCGGCTCTAACTTGTACTGTCTGCGGCAGCACGCCTCCTAGCCAAGGTCGCTACGCGGAGTCTTGTTAACGACTCTAAGCGCTAGACGTAATGCGGACCAGGACGATTCGGCCAACCTTGTGGTGTTCCACCGTGAGGTTGGCCGAACGCTTTGGTACATCGTCTAGCCCTCTGGGCCTACGTTGACCCGGCGGCTGCTTCGGCGAGCTGGCCGGCTCACGCGCTACACTGTAGCCATGAGCCATTGTTCTGGCATACGACATCGGCGCGACCGTTGTCCACCCGCCGGGCCGGCAGAACAGGGCAGGGAGCAGGGGCTTATGGGGCGAGTGGGCAAGTGGCTGCTGGGCGGCAGCGCGGCCTTGCTGGGCGTGGTGCTGATCGGGGTCGTGGTGATCGCCACCCAGTTCGACTGGAACCGCGCGCGGCCGTGGATCGATGCCAAGGTGACGCAGGCGCTGGGGCGGCCGTTTCGCATCGAGGGGGACCTGACGCTGGGCTGGCGCCGGCCGCCCGGCGAGACCGGCTGGCACGCCTGGGTGCCGTGGCCGCAGTTTTCGGCCAACCGTATCGTGATCGGCAACCCGTCCTGGGCCAAGCAGACGCAGTTCGCCACGCTCGATCGCATCGATTTCGAAGTGGCCGCATTGCCGCTGCTCGACAAGCGCATCGAGATTCCAGTGATCCATCTGGTGAACCCGGCGCTGGACCTGGAGCGGCGCAAGGACGGCAGCAATAACTGGACGTTCAAGCTGCCGGCCGGCCAGCCGAGTGCCTGGCAGTTACAGCTCAACGACCTGGCCTTCGCCAAGGGCTCGGTGTCTTATCGCGACGAGTTGCTGGCCGCCGATCTGAAGGCGACGGTCGACACGCTGGGCAAGCCGATTGCATTCGGCGATGTGCTGAAGCAGCAGGAAGCGCTGTCGCGTCGCGGGGCGGCGCCCAAGTCGGCGGACGGTGCCTTGCCGGCCGCGCCGACCCAGCCCTATGCGCTGGGCCTGACGGTGCAGGGGCAGTACAAGGGTACGGCGCTGAGCGGCGAGGGCAAGGTCGGTGGCCTGCTGGCGTTGCAGGATGCGGCCCGGTTGTTTCCGGTGCAGGCCCGGCTGCGCTACGGCGATACCCAGGTCGTGGTGGTCGGCACCTTGTCCGATCCGCTGCACCTGGCGGCGCTCGATCTGCGGCTATGGCTGTCCGGGGCGAGCCTGTCCCACCTCTATGCGCTGACCGGTATCACCCTGCCGGCCACGCCGCCCTATGCGACCGATGGCCATCTGACCGGGCGCTGGCAGGCGGGCGCCAGCCACTTCCAGTACCAGCACTTTACCGGGCGGGTCGGCAGCAGCGATCTGGCTGGCAGCCTGAGCTATGAAGACCGCGTACCGCGACCGCGCTTGAGCGGCGAACTGGTGTCCAGCCAGTTGCGCTTCGTCGACCTGGCGCCGTTGATCGGCGCCGACAGCAAGGCGAGCAAGCAGCAGCGCGGCGATACCTCGGTGCAGCCGGCCGGCAAGGTGCTGCCGACCGAGCAGTTCCAGACCGAGCGCTGGCGTTCCATCGACGCCGATGTGCGCTTCACCGGCCAGCGCATCCTGCGCCCGGCCAGCCTGCCGATCCAGAACCTGCAGACCCATCTGCTGCTGCAGGACGGCGTGTTGCGGCTCGACCCGCTGCGCTTCGGCGTGGCCGGCGGCACGCTAGACGGCAAGCTGCAGCTGAACGGCCGACAGGCACCGATGCAGGGCCGCATCGACATGAGCGCGCGCCATGTGAAACTCAAGCAGCTGTTTGCGACGCAGAAGGCGATGCAGAGCAGCCTGGGCGAGTTGCAGGGCGATGCAGCGCTGAGCGCGACCGGCAATTCGGTGGCGGCGCTGCTGGGTTCGTCGAACGGTGAGGTGAAGTTGCTGATGCACGACGGCGCAATCAGCGGCACGCTGCTGGAAGAGGCCGGGCTGAACATCGCCAACATCGTGGTGTACAAGCTGTTCGGCGACAAGACGGTGAAGATCCACTGCGCGGCGGCCGACTTCGTGGCCAGCCACGGGCAGCTCGATTCGCGCATGGCCGCGATCGACACCGAGGATGCGCTGGTGTCGTTGAGCGGCCGCATCGATCTGGCGCGGGAGCGCCTCAACCTGACGGTGAAGCCGCAGGCGAAGGGGCTGCGGCTGCTGTCGCTGCGCTCGCCGCTGTATGTGCGCGGCAGCTTCGCCAAGCCCGACGTGGGGGTGGAAACGGGCATGTTGCTGTTGCGCGGCGGTGCCGCGCTGGGCCTGGTGCTGTTGGCCCCGCCGCTGGCGGCGCTGCTGCCGTTGACCGCATTGAGCCCGAATCAGGGCGAGGCCTGCCAGGACCTGTTCGCACAGATGCGCAAGGGGCCGTCCGCGCCGTCCGCGCCGGCGGCCCGGCGCTAGGTCAGGCTCAGCGCCTGTTCACGATCTCGCGAACGAAGGGTCAGCTAAGAAGAAATGGCGCGAAAAGGCGGAGTGTACGCAAAGTACATGAGCCGTTTGAACGCCATTTCAACGCAGGATCACTCGAGTGCAGCGGTCGTGACCAGGTTCTCAGATCACCGGTCGGCACTGCCACTGCGCCAGGTCGACCGGAATGCCTAGCTCGTGCGGGTTGCCGAAGCTCGGCCAGTCGGAATGACCGTTGGCCAGCGCCTCGGCGGCGGCCTCGGGGGTCGGGTAGGCGCCCAGCGCCTCGCCGTCATGCATGATGTGGTACTGCTCGTCGAGCCGGAGAATGGTGAAGGGGCCGTATTCGGTGTCGTAGATCCAGCATTTCATGATCCTGCCTCCTTTTCTTGAAGCGTAGCCGATAGCGGCCGAGCCGTGCCCGAAGCTCTCCCCACTCAGGCCGGGGCGGTCTTGACCGTCTGGGCGGCCGCCTGCAGATGCTCGATGAAGCAGCGCACCACGCGCGGCAGCGGCATCCCCCGCCGGGTCAGGATCTGGAACGACAAGCGGGTGACGCAGCGCTCGGGCAGCAGCCGGCGCATCAGGCCGTGATCCTGCCACTGCCGGGCGTAGTGCGGCGGCAGAAAGCCGATGTAATTGCCCGATAGGATCAGCATCGCCCGGCCCTCCACGCTGTCGACCGAGGCGGCCGGCTTGGCGATGCCGAGCAGGTCAAGTTCCTGCCGGCCCAGGTAAGCGCGCTCGACCAGCTTCGCTGATTTCAGTTCTTCTGCCGTCAGCTCGGCATCGTCGCGGTCGAACCAGGGGTGGGGCGGTGAACAGTACAGCCCCTGCTCCTCGTGGTAGAGCGGCGTGTAATCGAGGCCGGGGATTTCGACCGGGAAGGGCCCCACCGCCAGGTGCAGGCGGCCATCCAGCACCCGCTGCTCCAAGCCCGACGAGGTGTCGGTCAGCACCTGCAGGTTCACCTCCGGCGCGGCTTGGCCGAAGCGGCGCACCGCTGGCAGCAGCGGCGAGGCCAGGTCGGTCAGCGTTGCTTCGATCATGCCGAAGCGCAACTGGCCGCTCAGCTCATTGCGCACCGACGCCGACTCCATCTGAAAGATGTCCACCGCGCCCAGCAGCCGCTGCGCCGCTGCGTGCAGCTGCACGCCTTCCTCGGTCAGCCGAAAGCCCGAGCGACCCCGCTCGCACAGCCGTACCCCCAACCGCGTTTCCAGCTGCGACACGTATTCGCTGATGCTCGATGCGCCGATGTTCAGCGTCGATTGGGCTGCTGAAAAACCGCCGCATTGAACGATGGTTTCGAAAATACGCAGCAGCTTGAGGTCGGCATCCTGGATCTTCATCACGGCACTCTTTGTTCGGAAGTTGGCGAAGTCTGTTTCTGAATATACCAATTTTACCGACGTGATAAGCCGTCAAGAATGAGGGCGTGATGTACGGGCACGGCGGCACCGGATGGCGCCGCGGACGTGCCGCCCACCTTCATTCGAATAGAGGAGTCCACCATGACACAGAACACCTACGACTCGGGCCGCCTGAACCTGCCTTTTGTCGGCATCTGCACCTTCGCCAAGTCGCCGATCTGCCTGGACTGGGACGCGATCGACGCCGACGTGGCCATTCTGGGCGCGCCGTTCGACATGGGCACCCAGTGGCGTGCCGGCGCACGTTTCGGCCCGCGCGGCATCCGCGAGGCGTCGACCTTGTTCTCGTTCGGCCACGGTGGCGCCTACGACTTCGAGGACGACGTGGTCTACCTGCCGACCAACGAGGTGCGCATCGTCGACATCGGCGACGCCGACATGGTGCACACCAATACCGAGCAGAGCCACGCCAACATCGAGTACGGCGTGCGCAAGATTCTGGAAGCAGGTGCGCTGCCGGTAGTGCTGGGTGGCGATCACTCGATCAACATCCCGTGCATCAACGCCTTTGCCGGACAGGAGCCGTTCCACGTGGTGCACATCGATGCCCACCTCGACTTCGTCGACGAGCGCCACGGCGTGCGCCACGGCCACGGCAACCCGCTGCGCCGCGCCGCCGAGAAAGAGGTGGTGACCGGCATGACTCAGATCGGCATCCGCAACGTGTCGTCGACCGCGCGCGACGGCTATGCCCAGGCGCGCGAAATGGGCTCGGACATCATCTCGGTACGCGACCTGCGCCGACTCGGCATCCAGGGCGTGCTCGACCGCATTCCGAAGGGCGTGCGCTACTACCTGACCATCGACATCGACGGCTTCGACCCGTCGATCGCCCCGGGCACCGGCACGCCAAGCCACGGCGGCCTGAACTACTACGAGGGCCTGGAGCTGTTCGCCGGCTTGGCCGAACAGGGCGACATCATCGGCATCGACCTGGTCGAAGTCGCGCCGGACTACGACCACTCGGGCTCGACCACCATCCTGGCCGCCCAGCTGCTGCTCAACACCATCGGCCGCGTGATGCACCAGCGCAAGGTCAAGCGCCTGCTGAACGAGTAATGACCGGCTCGGGGGCTGCCCGGTAGCTCCTGCCTTACATCGATAGCGTTTCTCACCCCCGCGTAACCGCCGCCCTCGACGGTGCGTGGGGGTATTGCCAGCCAGACACAATAAAACCGATCGGCGACCCATAAAAACCGCTACGCCGACACATCACACTACAAGGAGAAAACCATGAAATCTGTGCAGAAGTTTCACCCGTTATCGTCCCATACCACTGCGCCGACCATGTTGAACGCGCCTGTCCACGCAAGGGCGGGCTGTTTCCGTCCGCCTCGCTAATCCGCCATCACCGCGGCGCGACCGCGCCCGGGCAATACGACGCGTGTCACTCCCATGTCCGGCTTTCGCTCTGACAGGGGAAGAGGCATGCCCAGTCTGTGTGCAGCAAGCTTTCAATCTGGAGGCATCAGCATGAGCAACATCGGCAGCGGACAAGCGACGTTCAATTCGTCGGCCGAACCGGCGCTAGACAGCCAACGGCGCTATCTCGAAAACCGCACCATCCTGCGACGCGCCGCCACGGCGTGTTTCATCGGCACCTTCGTCGAATGGTTCGACTACGCCTCCTACGGCTACCTGGCGGTGATCATCGCCACCGTGTTTTTCCCGAAAACGGATGCTACGTCCGGCCTGTTGGCCGCCTATGCGGTCTTTGCGATCTCGTTCATCGTCCGCCCGATCGGCGGCATCATCTGGGGTCACTTCGGTGACCGGGTCGGCCGCCGCAACACGCTGTCGCTGTCCATCCTGATCATGTCGGGTTCGACCTTCGTGATCGCCTTTCTGCCGACCTATGCTCAGGTCGGGCTGTGGGCGCCGGTGCTGCTGCTGTTGATCCGGCTGGTGCAGGGCTTCTCGGCTTCGGGCGAATACGCCGGCGCATCGGCCTTCCTCGCCGAGTTCGCCCCGCCTGAAAAGCGCGGCCTGTTCACCAGCGTGATGCCGGCGAGCGAAGCGGCCGGGCTGTTGGCAGGCTCGGTGTTCGTGGCGGTGTTGTACGCGCTGCTGACCCCGGAGCAGCTGCACAGCTGGGGCTGGCGCATTCCGTTCCTGCTGGCGGCGCCGTTCGGCCTGATCGGCCGCTACATCCGGCTCAAGCTCGAAGATTCGCCGAAGTTCAAGGAGCTGGAAGGCTCGCACCATGTCGCCCGTGCGCCGATCAAGGAGCTGCTGGCCGTGCATCGCGGCCGCTTGCTGATCGCCTTCGGCGCCACCTGCCTGAACGCGGTCGGCTTCTATCTGGTGCTCAGCTATATGCCGACCTATGTGTCGACCGAGCTGGGCTTCAGCGAGACCAACTCCTTCATCGCGTCGATCATCTCGCTGCTCAGCTATGTCGGTTTCGTGTTCATGATGGGCGCGCTGTCCGACCGCTTCGGCCGCAAGAAGGTGCTGATCGCGGCGAGCATCCTGTTCGCGCTGTTGACGGTGCCGCTGTTCAAGCTGCTCGGTTCGTCGGGGTTTGTCGGCATCGTGCTGGTGCAGGTCGCACTGGGGGCGCTGTTGGCGATGAACGACGGCACCCTGCCATGTTTCCTATCGGAACTGTTTCCGACCAAGGTGCGCTTCAGCGGCTTCGCGCTGAGCTTTAACGCGGCCAATGCGCTGTTCGGCGGCACTGCGCCGTTCGTCGCCACCTGGCTGATCCACATGACCGGCAACAAGCTTGCGCCGGCCTGGTATCTGGTCGGTGCCGCTGGTGTGGCGCTGATCGCGATGCTGATGAGCCGCGATGCGTCGAAGGAGCCGCTGGCCGACGAGTGAGCCCGCAACGATGCTGTCAGGATTGGGACTCCGACCTCTGCGAGTCGGTCTTGGGTTCTGGTTTACTTAATTACTCCCAACCTGGAATCCATACTTGGACCATTGGCCCACTACAAACGCTCATAAACGACCCAACGCCCCGTTCGCCGGGGTGTTTTTTTGTCACCTAGAAACAGAAGTCATACCTTCTTGATATGCGCATCGCCAAGCATCCCTGATGCGCAGAGATCGTGAAAACCCCTACAGAATTTGCGCTATTCGTGAAGATTTGTGAAAAATTCATTAAAAACAATTGGTTACTATGGGTTGTTGAGCGTTGTTAGAGCGCTTCTTGCGCCGGCACAAGTCTTCCTCAGTCATTCCAGTGTTGGCATGCGGGTGTTCGTAAGGCGCTTTAATCATGTAGCATGATTAGGCGGCATTGCCTCTTCGTGCTCCATGACACTTAGCATTCGCCAACACATGCGACATTTCCTAGCCAAACACCCCCATCTGATCTTTGGGGCTGCCGTCGCTCTGGCAGTCATCATTCTTGGCGTGGTCGGCACCAATCTCTTTCAGGAGCGGGACGACGTGCTCGAGCACGCCACGGAGAATGCTGAAAACATTGCCCTGGTCGTCGAGCGCGATGCTACCCGCAACCTGCAGTTGCTGGACCTGTCTCTCCAGGCGGTCATCGATGGGGTCAAGGACCCAGGCGTGATGCGCCTTCCCGCACAATATCGACAACAGATCCTATTCGACCGCTCGGCTTCCGCAGGACGCTATTTGGGCGCCTTGCTCTATGTGGATGCTCATGGCGATATCGTGTTCGATTCCAAAAGCGAGTTTCCGCGAAGCGGGAATTTCGCGGACCGTCCTTGGTTCACGGAGCCTCGCGAACATCCTAATGTTGGGCTGTATATCAGCCCCCCGTATCGGTCTCGATTACGGGACCAGCAAGCCAGCATCGCGGTGAGCCGGCGTGTCAGCCACCCGGATGGCAGCTTTGCCGGCGTGGTGGTCGCCGCCATCGAATTGGACTATTTCCATCACTTGCTATCGGGTTTGCAGTTAGGGGCGCAAGGCTCAATCGCCTTAATGCAGCTGAATGGCACCGTCGTGATGCGCCTGCCCGATAGCCAAAAATGGGTGGGGAAATCACTCAAGGGCACAGAAAACTATGAGCGCTACCGCCGCCTGCACGAGCGGAGCTTCTTTGGTCGGGCCGCGCTCGATGGTGCCGAACGAATCTATGTCTACCGTCAGTTCAAGGAGGTGCCCTTCCTGATCAGCGTGGGTCTGGGGGTCGGGGACATCTATCTGAAGTGGAAGGAGCGAGCCCAGCGTGTTGCGTTCTTGACGGTGCTGCTGGCGATGAGTTTGCTGATGGCGGCCTGGATGCTGACGCAGGAGTTCAAGTACCGGCTGGCTGTAGAAAAGAACCTGTCACTCCTCGCCAGAATGGATGGCTTAACTGGCCTGAATAATCGGCGCACACTGGATGAAAGCTACGAGCGTGAGTTGTTGCGGGCGCAGCGGACGAAGAGCCCGCTATCGCTGTTGTTCGTGGATATAGACCACTTCAAAACCTACAACGACACCTACGGCCACCAAGCTGGCGATAAGGCCTTGGCGGCGGTTGCCATGGCGATTGCCGCCAGTATCAAGCGTCCGCAGGACATCGCGGCACGATTTGGCGGGGAAGAGTTCGTGGTCATGCTGCCCGACACCAAGCTCTCGGGTGCCGAGGAAGTGGCCGACCGGATTCAGAACGCCGTCCACGTCTTGGGCATGGAGCACCGCGACAGCGAGTTCGGGGTCGTTACGGTCAGCATCGGCTACGCCTGTAGCACATCGTTCGATCGTACGGAGCAAAAAGGGCTGATAGAAGCATCCGATCATGCCCTGTACCAGGCCAAGGTCAACGGGCGCAACCAATCCAGAGCCTATCGCACGCCTGAAGTCTCGACGGAAGTGTCCGAGAAGGCGTAAAGAAGGTTAGTGCACGGTTATAGTGCCCTTTTAAATCGGTATGACCGTCGCGATGACTGGCGGTATTCGTTATCAAGATCAGCGATGACCATCACCGGTGCGTCGTCATGAGCCCTGGCGACATCGTTCCCGTCACCGGAGTTTCTCGCCATCCATTACCTCTCCCTCCACGCATGCTGCCCGAAGGGCTTCCCAAGTGGCGCACGGTGCACGCGTACTTCCTGATCTGGCGCGAGCCGTGCGATGGCGCACGGTGATTGAGAAATCAGGTTGGCGCGGCCCCCGAGAGACTGGGGCGCAGAGTACCGCCGCCGCGATTCATCGCGGGCGCACAGAGCGTGAAGAACACGGAGGCGGCAGGTAGCAAGGGCTATGACGCGGGCACGAGGGGCTCGGGCATCGAGCGCCACATCGCAGTGGATACCCAAGGGCTGTCGCAGGTCCATTGCGGGACGGCGGCGGAGGTCACGGAGAGCAAAGGCGCAGGCCCTGCTGCGGGGCATTTATCCTGAGAGCGTGGTGCTCTAGCCCAGCAACCGGACGTTGCGCCACCTTGCATCTACCACTGCGCCTCGTGGCTTACGCTTTCTGTCGGCTTTTGTTCGAAGCGCTTGATCAAGAAGTCGATAAAGGCCCTGACCTTCGCTGATAGATTGTTGCTTACTAGGGCCCTTTTTGTTTGGTGCGGCCATATTGGGTTTGCCAGATGGCCGGATCAGGGGTGGCGTTACAGGGGCATGGAGTAGAGGGAAGAGCGCCGGCTGCGGAGTCGGGACGACTCAAATAGAGTCTGGGCAAGTCGCTTCAGCTGAGGCTGCGAGTGCAGTCGTGCAGGAGGTGAGTCTTCGGGATAATGCACATATACTACACATATGATTAACATACATGGCTCCCGCTCACGATGGAAAACAAAACAGCCCGCCTCACCCTGCTGATCGATCCGGAGAAGAAGAAAGCCTTCGAAAAACTGTGTGCAGCACAGGATCGAACCCCGTCTCAGGCCGTGCGCCAACTGATTCGGGAGTACTTGCAGCAACATGGTGTCGAGTACTCGACCAAGAGCAAGGTCGGTCAGGGTAAATAAAGCTAACTAAGTACTGTCACGATCCCGGAAAACCGTGGGCTGGTGTCGAGCAAGTGCTGGGCCGCTTCATTGTTCCGGTGTGAGGGGCGTCAGCGTGCGGATCTGCCTGCCTGGTCGGTACTAGCAAGTAACGTCGAGAACGGCGACGCATCGTCTCCCTCCAGTCGCAATGCCATGATCCCAGCCCTCTCCGCTTACCGTGTACACGAAGATCAGCCGAGCATCACCCGAGCTCCGCGCCTCTCTAGCTTGCGAATCACCTTCTCCTGCATCAGCAACCCCGCTGCACCCAGGAATGGCAAACGTCGCCGCCGCAGGATGTGTGGATTCAGGTGGGCTTGCCGCCGGGCCTATTCAAAGTTTTCCATTGAGCCTTTAAAGAAGAACGGTCCATCGATTTCGTGGACCAGTGTTCTCTTGGGCAAGCTAAGCGGGTCGGGAGGTGCGAATCCCGTACTTGGCTGTCACTCCTGTCAGAGTCGCAATGAACGCGCCCGTCGGCCCCGGCAATCTGGACGCGGCGCCCTCCCAATGTGGAGGCCAGAAGGCTACCGAAGATGGCCGCGTAAACCCCTTGTTCGGCCGAGCTCCGGATGCGATTGCAAAGGCCATGGAGAGAGGCTGTGCCACGACCCCCGCCACGACTTCGGTCACGATATCGGGTAGAAGGGCCTGCTTCTTGAACAGGCCGGCTTGCTTCGCCTCCAGCATCGAGATCACTACAACGCTCCCGCCGCCGGTTAATCGCAACCTTACATCATATGCATGGCCCATGTTTTATCAATTCACATGATATTAACATTAAATGTTAATATCATGTGAATTTAATGTATGTGCCTATACATTAGGTAGGGTGCTGGATTAAAAGTCAGTCAATATATTGTAGCTATGCCAAATAAAAGCCATTTTCTGGGTTCAATAAATATATTTTTTTCGCATCAATTTCTATTGATTCTTCATTATTAGCAGCCGATAACAGTGGGGCTGGCATAGCACCTATTTAAATCATTCAGCATTTAGAAGAGCGCTATGTCAGTAAAACAAAAACGATAATCAATATTAAATAACCACGGCAATGGAGAGCATATGTCTGGGGAAGGCAGCTTGTTCAATCGCGTATTCGGGGTGGGTGCAGCCAAGGCCACACAGTCGGTCCTTGAGCAGGCCATTGATGCGGTGGTGAGCATCGATCAGCACAATAATGTGACGTTCATGAATGCGGCGGCAGAGCGTCTGTGGGGGTACCGACGCGACGAGGTGTTGGGTCGCAACGTTAAGATGCTGGTCCCGCAGGCTATCCAGGGCGATCACGACCGCTTGGTCAACGCCAACCGCACTACGGGCCACAACAAGATTGTCGGCACCAGCCGAGAGGTGGAGATTGAGCGCAAGGATGGCCGCAAGGTATGGGGCAGCCTGTCACTGTCCAAAGTGCAACTTGGCAAGCAGGTCACTTACACCGCCTTCGTGCGCGACATCACCTCCGAGCATGAAGCGCGCGAGATTATCAACCAGACGCTGGAACAAGCGCTCGATGCCGTCGTCACTATCGACGAGCGCAATCAGGTCACCTTCTTCAATCGTGCCGCCGAGCAGTTCTGGGGCTACACGCGCCAGGAAGTGCTTGGCCAGAACGTAAAAATGCTGGTACCCCATGGCATTCAGGCCGCCCACGACGGGTACGTCAATGCCAATCGCACCACTGGGGTGGACAAGATCGTCGGCACCAGTCGCGAGGTCCAGGTCGAGCGCAAGGATGGCAGCAAGGTATGGGGCAGCCTGTCTTTGTCCAAAGTCCAGGTTGGCGGCAGAATCATCTATACCGCCTTCGTGAAAGACGTCACCCGAGAGCGCGAAGTCCGCGAAGTCATCAACCAGACGCTGGAGCAAGCCATCGATGCGGTCGTTTCGATCGATACCCAGAACAACGTGACGTTCTTCAATAACGCTGCGGAGCAGTTGTGGGGGTATGAGCGCAGTGAAGTGCTTGGCCGCAACGTGAAGATGCTCGTCCCCCATACGATCCAGCCTCAGCACGATAGCCTGGTGAATGCCAATCGCCAGACTGGCGTCGACAAGATCGTCGGCACTAGTCGCGAGGTACAGATCGAGCGCAAGGATGGCCGAACGGTATGGGGCAGTCTCTCGCTGTCCAAGGTGCGGGCGGGCGATCAGATGACCTATACCGCGTTCGTGAAGGACATCACCAGTGAGCGCGAAGCTCGCGAGATGATGAACCAGACCCTTGAGCAGGCCATTGATGCGGTGGTGACCATCAATGAGCACAATCTGGTCACTTTCTTCAATACAGCCGCCGAGAAGCTCTGGGGCTATAGCCGTGAAGAAGTCATCGGTCAGAACGTGAAATTGTTGGTGCCACAGGCGATTCAACACAACCATGATCACCTGGTGAACGCCAACCGCACAACAGGTCAGGACAAGATCGTCGGCACCAGCCGGGAGGTGCCGATCGAGCGCAAAGACGGCAGCAAGGTGTGGGGTTTGCTGTCGCTGTCGAAGATCCGCCTGGACGGCAAGATCGCCTACACCGCCTTCGTCAAGAACGTTCAAGCCGAGCACGAGGAACATGATACGACCAACACGGCGATGAACTCGGTACTGGCCTCCAGCAACCAGATCGGCCAGATCGTTGCCGTGATCGATGAAATCGCTGCGCAGACCAATCTGTTGTCGTTGAATGCCGCGATCGAGGCGGCCCGAGCAGGGGAGTCCGGTCGTGGCTTTGCCGTGGTCGCTGATGAAGTCCGGAAACTGGCCACGCGCTCGGCCACCTCGGCCAGTGAGATCGGTGGCTTGGTCGAGGAGACCAAGGAACGTATTCACGAGTTGGCCCGTTCCCTTCATCTCGGCGATTCCGCGACCTCGAATTGACCACTCCTTACTTAATCTGAAGAGCGACATGAGCCCCCGAGGGGGCTCATGTTTTTGGTGAGCGATGATCTGTCCCGGGGCCTTTAAATGCCTCGCTGTGCAAGCAATGCGCGTATGCGGCGCCTGGGCCGTCGACTTGGCATCGAACCGGCTTTTGCGAGAATGCAGCTTACGAACCTTCAGGTATCTGCTTGCCTCGGCTGATCTTCGGCCAACGTATGCCTCATACCCAGCCGGATAAGATTGTTTCCCCTCGGTTCTCAAAGAGTCGTGGCTTGTCCCTGACAGGGGCTGTTCTGTGCTAGCCCCGGTAGCGCAGGGCATCGACCACCAAGGCGAACGCCGGAGAGGACTGCCTGCGGCTCGGGTAGTAGATGTGGTAGCCCGGATAGGTAGGGCACCAGTCGTCCAGCACGCGCACGAGGCGCCCTGCGGCGACGTGGGGCTGCACCATGTCTTCCGGCAACAGGGCCAGGCCGAATCCCGCCAATGCCGCCCTGAGTCTCGGGGTGCTGCTGTTGAACACCAGTTGACCCTCGACGCGCACGTTCAAGGCATGCCCGTTCTTTTCGAATTCCCAGACCAGCAGCCCGCCATAGGTCGGTAGCCGCAGATTGATGCAGTCATGCATCGTGAGCTCATGCGGCGTTTTCGGTGGCGGCCGCCTGGCGAAATAACTCGGCGACCCGACCACGGCAACGCGCATGTCCGGTGCGATGCGCACGGCGATCATGTCTTTGGCGACCTGGTCGCCGAGGCGCACACCGGCATCAAACCGCTCTGCGACGATGTCGGTCAGGCCGTAGTCGACCGAGACCTCGACCTTGATATCCGGGTAATCCGGCAAGAACCGCTCCAGCTTCGGCCAGATGACCGTATCGGCAGCATGCTCCGCCGTGGTGATGCGTATGGTGCCGGCCGGCTTGTCCCTCAGCGCACTCAAGGCCGCTAGCTCGGTTTCAATCTCATCGAACCGTGGGGCCACACTCGTGAGCAGGCGCTCGCCCGCCTCGGTGGGCGAGACGCTGCGCGTGGTGCGGGTCAACAGCCGCAGCCCCAGCCTGGCCTCCAGCCCACGGACGGTATGGCTCAGCGCCGATTGCGACACCCCGAGTTGCGCCGCCGCTCGGGTAAAGCTGCCTTCGCGCGCCACCGTGATGAAGGCCAGCAGGTCGTTGAAGTTCTCGCGAGCCATCGCGGCCTCCCGGCTTTATTGATGAATTCAGCTCATAAATCTATGCGGATTTCACCGTCTAATCAAATAGCGGCGTACTCGCTACATTGACAGCACGCAAGAAAGACGACTGTTTTGCCGTCGTCAGGGCAGGACAGATCTGCTCTTGAAACAGGGGCATGGCCAGAGCGACGGCCGCCCCAAACCCGGAAAGGACAACCAAATGGACATCAAACGAAGCGGCACCCAAGCCTCCGCCCAAGGCCCGGTCGAGTATTTCAATGGCACGGTGCGTGTCGATCCGTTGTTCCAGGCCAATGAGCCGGCGCGCGCGCTCGGCGTTAGCGTCACCTTCGAGCCGAGGGCGCGCACGCACTGGCACATCCATCCGCTGGGGCAGACGCTGATCGTCACCGCCGGCTGTGGTCTGGTGCAACGCTGGGACGGCCCGATCGAGGCGATCCGTCCGGGCGACGTGGTGTGGATTCCCGCCGGCGAGAAGCACTGGCACGGTGCCGCGGCCAGCACGGCGATGACCCATATCGCGATCCAGGAACAGCTCGACGGCAAGACCGCCGACTTCATGGAGCCGGTCAGCAACGAGCAGTACCCCGCGTAATCGCTACCGGCCATCACACCGCACACAGGAGTCACAGCATGAGCAACAACATCGCAGGCAAGGTCGTCGTCATCACCGGCGCAAGCAGTGGGCTGGGCGAGGCGACCGCCCGGCTGCTGTCGTCGCAAGGCGCGACGGTGGTATTGGGGGCGCGGCGCATCGACCGGCTGCAGGCGCTGGCCGACGAATTGACCGGGCAGGGCGGCAAGGCGCTGGCGCTGGCCACCGACGTCACCCAACGCGAGCAGGTCAAACAGCTGGTCGATGCCGCCGTTGCTGCCTTCGGGCGCATCGACGTGATGGTCAACAATGCCGGGTTGATGCCGCATTCGCCGCTCGAGCGACTGAAGGTCGACGACTGGGACCGGATGATCGACGTCAATCTCAGGGGCGTGCTGTACGGCATTGCCGCCGCCTTGCCGCATATGCAGCGGCAACAGGCCGGGCATATCGTCAATGTCTCGTCGGTGGCCGGCCACAAGGTACGTCCCGGCAGCACCGTCTACGCGGCTACCAAGCACGCGGTGCTGGCACTGTCCGAAGGGCTGCGCCAGGAGGTGAAGCCGTACAACATCCGCACCACGGTGGTCTCGCCCGGTGCGGTGGACACGGAGCTGATCAACAGCATCAACGAGCCCGACATCGCCGAGGGCGTGCGCAAGTTCTATGAGATCGCGGTCCCCGCCGAGGCTTTCGCGCGCATGGTCGCCTTCGCCATCAGCCAGCCGGAAGAGGTCGACGTGAACGAGATCCTGTTCCGGCCGACGCGCCAGGAGGTGTGACTTGCCCATGAAGACACCCCATCCCGGCGCCGGCTCAAGCCGGGCTCCCGTGTTGGCGATCATCCTGATCAGCTACCTGATGATCGTGCTCGACATCTCGATCGTCATCACCGGGCTGCCGAAGATCCGCGATGGCCTGCATTTCTCGGCCACCGGGCTTAGCTGGGTGCAGAGCGCCTATACGCTGGCCTTCGGCGGCTTGCTGCTGCTCGGCGCGCGCGCCGGCGACATCCTGGGCAGGCGCCGCATGTTCATTACCGGGCTGGCGGTCTTCACCGCCGCATCGCTCGCCGTTGGTCTGGCGCAGTCCGCTGCCTGGCTGCTGTGCGCCCGCGCGGTGCAAGGTACCGGCGCGGCCTTGTTGGCACCGTCGACGCTGGCGCTGCTATCGATCAACTTCCGCGAAGGTCCCGAGCGCACTCGCGCGGTCGGCTACTATGGCGCCATCGCCGGCCTCGGCGCCAGTATCGGCCTGGTGCTGGGCGGCGTTCTGGCGGACTGGCTGTCCTGGCGTGTCGGCTTTTTCATCAACCTGCCGATCGGGCTGACCCTGATGCTGGGCGCCAAGCGCTACCTCGTCGAGACCGAGCGGCACACCGGGCAGTTCGACCTGGCCGGCGCGCTGAGTTCGACTCTGGGCATGAGCGCGCTGGTGTACGGCATCGTGCGCTCCGCTAGCGCCGGATGGCGCGACCCGTTCACTGCCGCTGCACTGACGGTCGGCATCGTGTTGTTAGCCTTGTTCGTGCTGATCGAGGCGCGCGCCCGGCAGCCGATCATGCCGCTGCGTCTGTTCGCCAACCGTGAACGTGCCGGCGCCTACGCGGTCCGCATGCTGTTTCTCGGCGCGATGGTGGGGTTCTTCTTCTTTACCACCCAGTTCCTGCAGGGCGTGCTCGGCTACAGCGCGTTTCAGGCCGGCTTGGCCTTCCTGCCGGCGATGCTGGTCAACTTCGTGGCGGCAATGGCCGTGCCGAAGCTGACGCAGCGGTTTGGCAACGGCCGGCTGCTGGCCGGCGGGCTCACCCTGGTGCTGATCGGGATGGCCTGGCTTGGCCGTGTCAGCGCCGAGACGTCTTATCTCACCGGCGTTGCGCTGCCGATGGCACTGATAGGCATTGGCCAGGGCGGCTCGCTCAGCCCCCTCACCGTTGCCGGTATCGAAGGCGTTGCCGCCGAGGATGCCGGAGCTGCCTCAGGGGTGGTGAATGTGGCCCACCAGCTCGGCGGCTCGCTCGGGCTCAGCATGCTCGTCGTGGTCTTTTCCGCGGCGGGCTCCGGCACGCTCGGCACCCGCGAATTGCTTGCGCAGCGTATTGCGAGCGCGCTCACTGCCGGTGCGGGGATGCTGGCACTCGTTCTGCTGCTCGTCTTCGCGTTGATTGTCCGCCCCAGGCCGGTTTGCAGTGGGCAATATCAAGTCCGATAGGGATTGGTGTGCGATGGGTCAGCAATGGAAGGTGGAAACCGGTACAGCCAGCTGCCCGCTGGGCGTGATGCAGGAGCGGTGCCTCCGATCATGCCCAGCGGGCCATCCAAGCCCCGCTAGCGAGCCCGCCAGCCGCACTCCGCCAAGGCCGCCCGCAGTTGTTCCACTCCCAGGCCATGAACACCGTGGCCGTGCGCTATCCGCTCGGTGCCGGATGCGATCAGTGCATTGACGATGGCCTCCTCGACGGCCTCGGCGGCAGCCTGGAACAGGGGGGTGAGGTAGTCGTTGTTGACCATGGCAAGCGGCAGGGTACTTGCCCCGCGCCTGGCGTAATCGGCGGCCGGCAGGCTGTCGTTGCCGGTGGCGAACGCGACAAAGATGTCGCCGCTGGCGTCCTCGGTGCCGCCGCCGGTGCGGGCGATACCGATGGACGCGCGTTGGGCGAGCCGGGTGCATTGATGCGGCAGCAAGGGGGCGTCGGTGGCAATGGTCACCACGATGGAGCCCATGCCCGGGTAGAGCAGTTTGCGTGTGTCGAACGGGCTGGCCAATTCCTGGCGGGACAGCACGCGCCCGACCGGATAGCCCTCGACCAGCAGCGAGGCGCGCTGGCCATGGTTGGCCTGCACGATGGCGCCGACGGTCCAGCCGCCTTGTTCCGCGGACAGTACCCGCGATGCGGTACCGATGCCGCCCTTGAATTCATGGCAGATCATGCCGGTGCCGCCGCCGACGCTGCCCTCGGCCACCTCGCCGGATTTTGCATCTTCCAGGGCCGCCCGCACATGCTCGGGGCGTACATGGAAGCCGTTGATGTCGTTGAGCACGCCGTCGAATGTTTCCAGCACCACCGGCATGCTCCAGTACAGGGCCATATCGCCGGTTTGCCGTTCGCGCTCCAGGGCGATGAGGCTGTCGCGCACGATCCCGATGCTATGGGTATTGGTAAAGGCGATCGGGCTCGTTAGCAGGCCGGCTTCGCGAATCCATTCCAGGCCGGTCGCATCGCCATTGCCGTTCAGTACGTGCACGCCGGCAAAGCAGGGCGAAAGCCGCGCGAGGCCGGGCCTCGGCTCCACGACCGTGACGCCGGTGCGTACCCGGCGCCCATCGGCCAGGTCCTGCCTGAGGGTGCAGTGGCCCACTCTCACCCCGGCCACGTCGGTAATGGCATTCGCTGGGCCGGGCTGACCCTGGCCGATCCGGATACCGATGTCTCTTGCTCTTGTAGTCATGTCCCACCTCTAGTTTGAATTAACGGCCCGTCTTGAGCTGAAGCCACAAGCGGGTTTGCAGGCGCATGATCTCGGCGGGTAGCGGCTTGAACGGCCATAAGGTCTGCATGACCGCCGGGCTCGGGTAAACCGCCGGGTCGTTGAGGATTTCGGCCGACAGGTACTTCTTCGCCTCGGCATTGATGGTGGGGTAGTAGATGGTGTTGGTGATGTCCGCGCTGACTTTCGGGTCGAGGATATAGTTCAGCCATTTATGGGCGTTCTCGGGGTGTTGCGCATCTTTAGGAATCGCCATCATCTCGGTCCAGATCGGTGCGCCGGTCTTGGGGAGCACGTAGGCGATCTTGTAGCTCTTGCCGGCCTCACGGGCGCGGCGGCTGGCCATGCCGATGTCGCCCGACCAGCCCACCGCAAAGCAGATGTCGTTGTTGGCGAGGTCGTTGATATAGCCGGTCGAGTTGAACTGGGTTATGTAGGGGCGGATGGTCTTCATCAGCTGATAGGCCGCCTGCCAATCGGCCGGGTTCTTGCTGTTGGGGTCTTTATGCAGGTAGAACAGCGCCAGCGGCAGCACATCCGAGGGCGAGTCCAACACCGAGACGCCGCAATGGGACAGCTTGGACAGGTATTCGGGCTTGAACAGGATGTCCCAGCTGTCGAGCGGCGCATTGCTGCCCAATACCGCCTTGGCCTTGCTCAGGTTGTAGCCGAAGCCGTCGGTGCCCCAGGTATACGGCACCGAGTATTTGCCGCCCGCATCCACGCCTTCGGCGGCCTTCATCGCCACCTTGTCGATATTGGCAAGATTGGGGATCTGCGCCTTGTCGATCTTCTGAAAGATGCCGGCCTCCAGCTCCTTGCTGAAGTATTGCGACGACGGTACCACCACGTCGAATCCGGAGTGGCCGGTCAGCAGCTTGGCCAGCAGGGTGTCGTCACCATCGTAGACATCGTATTTGACCTTAGTCTGGTGCTCTTTCTCGAAGCCCGAGACGGTGTGCGCACCGATATTGTCGGACCAGTTGTAGACATTCAGCGCCTGGCCGACAGCCAGGGCCTGGGTGGAACCGACGGCGCAGCACAGTGCCGTGATCTTGAGAACGCTGGACGATTGCATGGGTGGTGCTCCTGATGTCTTGTCGGGACAGCCGAGGGCCGCGAGATGGCGGCTTAGCGTTCGAGCGAAAAGCCGGTCTGCCCTTGGCCGAAGTCCTGCACCTCGCCCCGTAGCGCGATGCGGCGGTCACTCAGGTAACGGTAGGGTTCGCGGCTTGTCGCCAGCAGCGACAGGTCCAGCCCCACGCCCAGTTGCTCGGGGCCACTGCCGCAGCTGGCGACGATGCGGCCGAACGGGTCGATGACCGCGCTCTCGCCGGTAAAGGTCAGCCCGCCTTCCTGACCGCAGCGGTTGACCATCACGGCGAACACCTGGTTTTCCATCGCGCGGGCGACGATGGCATTGCGGTGCACCGGCCCGTACGGGGCCATATTGCCGTTGGTGACGATCAGCAAATCGACGCCGAGCGAAGCGAGCGCGCGCGCGGTCTCGGGAAACTCGATGTCGTAGCAGATCAGCAGGCCGACGCGCAGGCCGTTCCATTCGCAGCTCATCAAGGTGTTGCCGGCGCTGACGATGCCATGCTCGGAAGGCCACAGATGGGTCTTGCGGTAGGCGGTGGCGAGGCCGGCCGGGGTGAGCAGCACGGTGGTGTTGAAGAACTGTCCGTCCAGCGCTTCGGTCAGGCCGATTGCCACCGAAACGCCCTTGGCGCTGGCCGCCTGCTGGATCGCCGACAGCGCCGGCCCGCTCAGCGGCTGGGCCAGCGCGGCAATATTGTCCTTGCTCGGAAAGCCCATCAGGTGTGATTCGGGAAACACGATCAGGCTAGTATCGGCGGCACAGTCGGCAATGGCTTGCCGGGCGCTGGCGATATTGGCGTCGACATCGCCATCGCGTGTCGGCAGTTGAGCCAGTTCAACTCGCATGGTTGCTCCTCTTCTTGGTGAAAGCCGTCGGTGACGTGCTAGCTTATGTCCGCCACCCGTGAGCCGATGCGGCCGACCGGTGGCTGGTGATGAGGAGTATCGACGGCGAGCACTGCGTTGAAAATTACATGGGCGTGGTAACCAGATTGGGGTAGAGCGTGGGAGTGAAGCTTGAGGACTTGGCATGGCACCGGACGGTGGGACGCTTGATCGACAGGCTAGACCACGCCAATTTTTGGACTGCGCTGGTGCGTGCCGTCAGCGATTACGTGCCGTGCGACAGCTGGGTCGTCTTGCTGTTTTACCCGGACCGGGCGCCGCTGGTGTTGGCCGAACAAGCGACCGAGAGCGGCGGCGTGGACGAGCTGTTTCAGGACTATCTGAGCGGCCTTTATCTGCTCGACCCGTTCTATATTGCGAGCCGGGAAAGCCAGGAGGCCCGCTTGGTGCGCCTCGATGAAGTGGCGCCCGATCGATTCCGCTTCACCGATTACTATCAGCGCTATTTCCGCCTGAACATCGTCGAGGACGAGATCCAGTTCAATCAGCCGCTGGAAGCGGAGTGCACGCTGAGCCTGTCTTTAGGGGCGGCACATCGTTTCAGCCCGGCCGACATCGAGACCCTGTCGCTGATCCAGCCCTGGGTCACCGCGCTGCTGCGTCAGCGCTGGCATTTCGAAGTGGCACTCAAGTCGCTGCAAGCAGCGCCCATCCCCCAAAGCCGGCAGGCCGATCTGGAGGCATCGATCAGCCACTGGAACGGGGCTGCGCTGACCGCGCGCGAACTGGAAGTGGGGCGGTTAATGCTGAGCGGCTACTCGAGCAAGGCCATTGCTCAGAAGCTGACGATTTCGGTGGAGACGGTGCGCGTCCATAAGAAGCACATCTACGCCAAGCTGGGGATCAACTCGCAATCGGAGTTGTTCTCGATCTTCTTGAATGCCCAGCAGCAATAGCCGGTCCGCTGCACTCGGGCGATGTGTGGATTCGGGCGCGGTCGGCTTCAGATGTTGCCTATGGTCAGCAGCCTGACCATGCGCCGCCGAGCTTCATACTCCTCATCCCAAAAAAAAGCAGGCCGGACCACGAAGCATGGTCGGCCTGCACCCTCGAAACAGCAAAGACGACGTAGTTCAGCGCAGCGCTAGTCCTAGTTCGCCACCGGCGACATCGCCCCCAAGCCCAGCCGCTGGCACAGCGCCTCCACCGCGCCGGCCCGGTTCAGGCTGAAGAAATGCAGCGCCGGCACGCCCTCGGCGATCAGCCGCTCGCACAGCCGTGTGGTGACCTCCAGGCCGAATTCGCGCACCGCCGTCGTGTCGTCGCCGAGGTTCATCAGCTTGCGGGCGATCCAGCGTGGCAGCTCGATGCCACGGGCTTCGGCCAACCTTGCGGTGCCACTGTAGCGGGTCAGCGGCAGAATACCGGGAACCAGCGGCAGCACGATACCGGTGCGAGCGCACTGGTCGCGCAGGTGCAGGAAGGCGTCGGCGTTGAAGAAATACTGGGTGACGGCGAGGTTGGCGCCGGCGTCCTGCTTGGCCTTCAGCGCGGCCAGGTCCGCCGCCGGGCTCTTCGCCTGCGGGTGGCCCTCCGGATAGGCCGCCACCGCGATCTCCAGCTCGCTGCCGGCCTCGTCGCGGATGAAGCGCACCAGATCGCTCGCGTAGGCGAAGTTGCCGCGTCCGCCCATGCCGGACGGCGCGTCACCGCGCAGTGCGAACAGCCGGGTCAGCCCCAGTTCGCGGTAGTGGGTGAGCAGCGCGCGCACCTCGTCGCGGCCGGCACCGATCGCCGACAGGTGCGGCGCCACCGGCACGCCTGCGTGTTGCAGTTGCTCGACCAGCTCGACGGTGCGCTCGCGGGTGCTGCCACCGGCGCCGTAGGTGACCGAGAAGTACTCCGGCCCCAGTGCCATCAGGCGCGGCAGCGCCGCCGCCAGTTGCACGGACGCGCCGGTGTGGGCCGGCGGGTAAAGCTCGATACTGAACGGGATGGTCATGTCACGCTCCTAGCGGAACACCACGGTGCGGTCGCCATTGAGGAACACGCGCCGCTCGGTGTGATATTTGACGGCCCGCGCCAGCGCCAGGCACTCCATGTCGCGGCCGGTGGCCTGCAGCTGCTCCGGGCGGTGGGTGTGGTCGACCCGTTCGACCACCTGCTCGATGATCGGACCTTCGTCGAGGTCATCGGTGACATAGTGGGCGGTGGCGCCGATCAGCTTCACCCCGCGCGCGTAAGCCTGGTGGTAGGGCTTGGCGCCCTTGAAGCCGGGCAGGAAGGAGTGGTGGATATTGATCGCGTTGCCAGCCAGTCGGCTGGCGGTCTCGTTCGACAGGATCTGCATATAGCGCGCCAGGATCACCAGCTCGCTGCCGGTCGATTCGACCAGATCGAGCAGCTTGGCCTCCTGCTGGGCCTTGCTGTCCGCCGTGATCGGCAGGTGGTGGTAGGGCAGGCCGTAGCCGCGCGCGATCGGTTCCAGATCGGGGTGGTTGGAGACGATGCCGGCGATGTCGAGCGCCAGCTCGCCCAGCTTCCAGCGGTAGAGCAGGTCGTTCAGGCAGTGGTCGAGCTTCGACACCAGGATCAGCGTGCGGGTGCGCGCGGCGGCGTCGTTGAGCTGCCAGTGCATCGCGAAGCGTTCGGCCAACGGCGCGAATTCGGCCTGCAGGCGCGCCCGCAGCTCGGGGTCGGCGTTGCGGGTATGGAACACGCAGCGGATGAAGAAGCGCCGGCTCAGCTCGTCGTCGAACACCGACAGCTCGTCGATATAGCCGCCGCGGCTGTCGAGAAAGCCCGACACCGCAGCCACCTGGCCGGCGGCGCTGGGGCAGGACAGGGTGAGGATGAAGCGTTGCAGGGCGGTGTCTGGGTGGTTCATGGTGCTGCTCCCGGCAGGGCCGGCCGCTTCGGCCAACCTTGCGCATAAACTTGGCGGTCAACTCAGGGCGTGCACAGGCCCCGGCGAGGCGATAGGGGTAAGCCGTTCGCCTCGCCGCGGATCCGAGTGGCGGGCGTCAGGCGACCAGCTCGCCGCGGGCCTGCAGGTCGGCGTGGTAGCTCGATCGCACCATCGGCCCGGCCGCCACCTGCGAGAAGCCGAGCTCGAGCGCGATACGGCGCAGCTCGGCGAACTCGGCCGGTGTCACGAAGCGCTTCACCGGCAGGTGGTGGCGCGACGGCTGCAGGTACTGGCCGAGCGTCAGCATGTCGACCTGATGGGCGCGCAGATCGCGCAGCACTTCGACGATCTCGTCGTTGGTCTCGCCCAGGCCCACCATCAGCCCCGACTTGGTGGGCACGTCCGGGCGCTGTTGCTTGAAGGCGAGCAGCAGTGCCAGCGAGTGCGCATAGTCGGCGCCCGGGCGCGCCTCGCGGTACAGGCGCGGCACGGTTTCCAGGTTGTGGTTGAACACGTCGGGCGGGGTTTCGGCCAACGTTGTCAGCGCGACGTCCATCCGGCCGCGGAAGTCCGGCACCAGCGTCTCGACCTTGATCGATGGGGAGAGCCGTCGCGTCTCGGCGATGCAGGCGGCGAAGTGCGCCGCGCCGCCGTCGCGCAGGTCGTCGCGGTCCACCGAGGTGATCACCACGTATTTCAGCTTCATCGCGGCGATGGTTTCGGCCAACCTTTGCGGCTCGGCGGTGTCGAGCGGGTTGGGCCGGCCGTGGCCGACGTCGCAGAACGGGCAACGCCGCGTGCAGATGTCGCCCATGATCATGAAGGTGGCGGTGCCGTGGCTGAAGCACTCGCCCAGGTTCGGGCAGCTGGCTTCCTCGCAGACGGTGACCAGCTGGTGTTCGCGCAGCGTCTTCTTAAGCTCCAGTACTTCCTTGCTGCCGGGGAAGGCGGCGCGGATCCACTCGGGCTTGCGCAGCATCTCGCTCTTGTCGGTCGGGGCGATCTTGACCGGGATGCGCGCCATTTTCTCGGCGGCCGACAGCTTGGTGCCGGCTTCCAGTTTGGCGGGTTTGGCGGCGTTCATGGTGTCAGCCCCGGTAGTAGCGTTGCGGTACGAACGGGGTCTTGGCGACCTCGATCGCGACCGGCTTGCCGCGCACGGTGGCGAACAGCAGGGTGCCGACGGCGGCGTACTCGGTGGCGACATAGCCCATGCCCACCGGGCCGGCGAAGCTCGGGCCGAAGCCACCGCTGGTGACCTGGCCGATCAGCTTGCCGTTCGCGTCGGTGATCTCGGCGCCTTCGCGCACCGGCACCTTGTCCTTCACGATGAAACCGACGCGCTTCTTTGCGACGCCGTCGGCGAGCTGGCGTGCCACCACGTCGGCACCCGGATAGCCGCCGGCGCGCTCGCCTCCCGGGCGGCGGTTCTTCGACAACGCCCACAGCAGGCTGCCTTCGATCGGCGTGGTGCCAGTATCGATGTCGTGGCCGTACAGGCACAGGCCGGCTTCCAGGCGCAGCGAGTCGCGTGCGCCGAGGCCGATCGCCTCGACTTCGGCTTCGGCCAACAGGCGGCGCGCCAGTTCTGCGGCGTGTTCGGACGGCACCGAGATCTCGTAGCCGTCCTCGCCGGTGTAGCCCGAGCGGCTGACGTAACAGGCGAAGCCGGCCAGCTCCAGTTGTGCGTTCTGCATGAAGGTCAGCTCGGCGGCGGCCGGCGCCAGGCGCGCCAGCACCGTCGCGGCGGCCGGGCCCTGCAGCGCCAAGAGCGCGCGGTCGGTCAGCTCGACGACCTCGCACTGGCCGGCGAGGTGGCGGCGCATGTGCGCGATGTCCTGTTCCTTGCACGCGGCGTTGACCACCACGTACAGCACGTCGTCGCCGAAGTTCGACACCATCAGGTCGTCGAGGATGCCGCCGTGCTCGTCGGTGAACAGCGCGTAGCGCTGCTGGCCCGCCGGCAGGTCGATGATGTCGACCGGCACCAGACTCTCGAGCGCCGCGGCGGCGCCCTTGCCGATCAGCTTGACCTGGCCCATGTGCGACACGTCGAACAGGCCGGCCTGTGCGCGGGTGTGCAGGTGCTCTTTCAGGACGCCGAGCGGGTACTGCACCGGCATTTCGTAGCCGGCGAACGGGACCATCTTGGCGCCCAGTTTGATGTGCAGGTCGTAGAGAGGGGTGCGGTTTAGCGGTGCGTTCATTGTTTCTTCCTCAACATTCGATCACGTTGACGGCCAGGCCGCCGCGTGAGGTTTCCTTGTATTTGGTCTTCATGTCGGCGCCGGTGTCGCGCATGGTGCGGATCACCTTGTCGAGCGAGATGAAGTGGCTGCCGTCGCCCTTCAGCGCCATGCGCGCGGCGTTGACCGCCTTCACCGACGCCATCGCGTTGCGCTCGATGCACGGCACCTGCACTAGGCCCCCGACCGGGTCGCAGGTCAGGCCCAGATTGTGTTCCATGCCGATCTCGGCGGCGTTTTCCACCTGCAGCACGCTGCCGCCCAGCACTTCGGCCAGGCCGCCGGCCGCCATCGAGCACGCCACGCCGACCTCGCCCTGACAGCCAACCTCGGCGCCGGAGATCGACGCGTTTTCCTTGTAGAGGATGCCGATCGCGGCGGCGGTGAGCAGGAAGCGCACCACGCCGTCGTCGTTGGCGGTGGGGATGAAGCGGGTGTAGTAGTGCAGCACCGCCGGGATGATGCCGGCCGCGCCGTTGGTGGGCGCGGTGACCACCCGCCCGCCGGTGGCGTTTTCCTCGTTGACCGCCAGTGCGTAGAAGCTGATCCAGTCGAGGATGGTCAGCGGGTCGCGCAGTGCCGCCTCCGGGTGGCTGGACAGCTTGCGGTACAGCTCGGCGGCGCGGCGCTTCACCTTCAGGCCGCCGGGCATGATGCCTTCGCGCTCCGAGCCGCGTTTGACGCAGGCCTGCATCACGTCCCAGATCGAGAGCAACCCGGCGCGGATCTCGGCCTCACTGCGCCACACCTTCTCGTTCTCCAGCATCAGCTGGCTGATCGACAAGCCGTGCTCCTCGCACAGCGCGAGCAGCGCCTTGGCCGACTTGAACGGGTAGGGCAGAACAGTTGCGTCGGCCACGATGCGGTCGGCGCCGGCCGCCTCCTCGTTGACGACGAAGCCGCCGCCGACCGAGTAGTAGACCTTGCTCGCCAGCACCTCGTCGTTGGCGTCGAACGCGGTGAAGCGCATGCCGTTGGGGTGGTAGGGCAGCGTCTCGCGGCGGTACAGGATCAGGTGCTCCTTCTCCTTGAACGCCACGCGATGCTGGCCGAGCAGCTTCAACTCGCCTAAAAAGCGGATCGCCGCGACGCGCGGCTCGACACTGTCGGTGTCGACGGTGTCGGGCTCCTCGCCCTCCAGGCCCAGCAGCACCGCCAGGTCCGAGCCGTGGCCGCGCCCGGTCGCGCCGAGCGAGCCGAACAGTTCGGACTTCACCGCTGCGGTTTTCTCCAGCAGGCCGTGTTCGGCCAACCCGCGGGCGAAGCGCGCGGCGGCGCGCATCGGCCCGACGGTATGCGAGCTGGACGGCCCGATGCCGATCTTGAACAAATCAAATACGCTGATGGCCATGATGCGCGCCCCGCCTTACTTGCCGTACACCGGGAAGGCCGCGCACAGCTCGGCGACCTGATGCTTCACCCGTTCGATCACCGCCGGGTTGTCGAGGTCGGCGAGGATGTCGCAGATCCAGCCAGCGATCGCGCGCACTTCCGCCTCCTTGAAGCCACGCGTGGTCACCGCCGGCGTGCCGATGCGGATGCCGCTGGTGACGAACGGCGACTGCGGGTCGTTCGGCACGGCGTTCTTGTTGACGGTGATGTGCGCGGCGCCAAGCGCGGCGTCGGCTGCCTTGCCGGTCAGACCCTGGCGGATCAGAGAGAGCAGGAACAGGTGGTTGTCGGTGCCGCCGGACACGATGTCGTAACCGCGCTCGACGAACACCTCGGCCATCGCGCGGGCGTTGGCGATCACCTGCTGCTGGTACGCCTTGAAGCCCGGCTGCAGCGCCTCCTGGAAGGCGACCGCCTTCGCGGCGATCACGTGCATCAGCGGGCCGCCCTGGATGCCTGGGAACACGATGGAGTTGAGCTTCTTCTCGATGTCCGGGTTGGCGCGCGCCAGGATCAAGCCGCCGCGCGGGCCGCGCAGCGTCTTGTGCGTGGTGGTGGTGACCACGTCGGCGAACGGCACTGGGTTCGGGTAGAGACCGGCGGCGACCAGGCCCGCCACGTGCGCCATGTCGACGAGCAGGTAGGCACCGACCTGGTCGGCGATGGCGCGGAAACGCGCCCAGTCGATCACCCGCGAATAGGCCGAGAAGCCGGCGACGATCAGCTTCGGTTTATGTTCCAGCGCCAGCTTCTCGACCTCGGCGTAGTCGATCAGGCCGGTGCTGGTGTCGATGCCGTACTGGACGGCTTTGTAGATCTTGCCCGAGAAGTTGACCGAAGCGCCGTGGGTGAGGTGGCCGCCGTGCGCCAGGCTCATGCCCAGCACCGTGTCGTGCGGCTGGATCAGCGCCATGTAGACGGCCGCGTTGGCCTGGCTGCCCGAGTGCGGCTGCACGTTGGCATAGTCGGCGCCGAACAGTTGCTTGGCGCGGTCGATTGCCAGCTGCTCGACCACGTCGACATGCTCGCAGCCGCCGTAATAGCGCTTGCCCGGATAGCCCTCGGCGTACTTGTTGGTCAGCACCGAGCCCTGCGCCTGGATCACGCGCGGGCTGGTGTAGTTTTCCGAGGCGATCAGCTCGATGTGGTCTTCCTGGCGGAAGCGTTCGGCTTCCATCGCCTGCCACAGCGCGTCGTCGAAACCGGCGATTTCAAGCGGCTGGCTGAATTGTTCTTGGGACATGGTTTTCTCCTTTGTGGGGGCTGTTGCCACCGTTCGGCCAACCTTTGGGGTGACTAGGGTTGGCCGAAGCGGGGCTGCTTCAGTCTTCGTAGGCCGACAGCGGCGGGCAGCTGCAGACGAGGTTGCGGTCGCCGTACACATTGTCGACGCGGCCGACCGGCGGCCAATATTTGTTGGCGTGGTCGCGCTCCAGCCCTCGCGGGAACACCGCCTGCTCGCGGCTGTAGGCGTGGTTCCACTCGCCGGCCAGCGCCGCCGCGGTATGCGGCGCGTGTTTCAGCGGGTTGTCGTTGGCGTCGCTGCGGGCTTCCTCCACCGCGCGGATCTCGGCGCGGATCGTCACCATCGCCTCGATGAAACGGTCGAGCTCGGCCTTCGACTCCGATTCGGTCGGCTCGATCATCAAGGTGCCGGCGACCGGGAACGACATCGTCGGCGCGTGGAAGCCGAAATCGATCAGCCGCTTGGCGATGTCCTCGACGCTGATGCCGCTGCTGTCCTTGAGCGGCCGCACGTCGACGATGCACTCGTGCGCGACGCGGCCGTTCGGGCCGGTGTAGAGGATCGGGTAGTGCGGCGCCAGCTTGGCGGTGAGGTAGTTGGCATTGAGGATCGCCACCTCGGTCGCGCGTTTCAGCCCGGCCGCGCCCATCAGCGTGATATAGGTCCAGGTGATCGGCAGGATGCTGGCGCTGCCGTACGGCGCCGCCGACACCGCCCCGCCGCCGCCGAGCGCGCCGGCCTTGTGGCCGGGCAGGAACGGGGCGAGATGCGCCTTCACGCCGATCGGGCCAATGCCGGGGCCGCCGCCGCCGTGCGGGATGCAGAAGGTCTTGTGCAGGTTCAGGTGCGATACGTCGCCGCCGAAGCCGCCCGGTTGGGCGAGGCCCACCAGTGCGTTCATGTTCGCGCCGTCGATGTAGACCTGGCCGCCGTGCGCGTGAACGATGTCGCACACTTCGCGCACCCGCTCCTCGAACACGCCGTGGGTGGACGGGTAGGTGATCATGATCGCGGCGAGCTTGTCGCTGTGCTGCGCGGCCTTGGCCTTCAGGTCGTCGACGTCGACGTTACCGGCGTCGTCGCACGAAACCACCACCACCTTCATGTTCACCATCTGCGCCGACGCCGGGTTGGTGCCGTGGGCGGAGGACGGGATCAGGCAGACGTCGCGCTGCGACTCGCCACGGCTGGCGTGGTAGGCGCGGATGGCCAAGAGGCCCGCGTACTCGCCCTGCGAACCGGCGTTCGGTTGCAGCGATACCGCGTCGTAGCCGGTGATCGCGCACAGCATCGCTTCCAGTTCCTGGGTCAGCTCGCGGTAGCCGGCGGTCTGCTCGGCCGGCGCGAACGGGTGCAGCTTGCCGAAGGTCGGCCAGGTCACCGGGATCATCTCGGTGGTGGCGTTGAGCTTCATCGTGCAGCTGCCCAGCGGAATCATGGTGCGATCGAGCGCCAGGTCCTTGTCGGCCAGGCGGCGCAGGTAGCGCAACATCTCGGTTTCCGAGCGGTAGAGCTGGAACACCGGGTGGGTCAGGAAGGCGCTGCTACGGGCCAGTTGCGCCGGGATCGCATCGGCGGCCTGCGCTTCGACCGCGGCGAAGTCCGGCGCCACCTTGCCGAGCGCGAACAGGCTCCACAGCGCGGCAACGTCGGCCGAGGTGGTGGTCTCGTCGAGCGAGACGCCGATGCGGGTGTCGGCACTGGCGCGCAGGTTGATGCCACGGGCGCGCGCCTGGGCGTGCAGCACGTTGGCGTGATTGGCGGTGTCGACCGCGACGGTGACCGTGTCGAAGAACGACTCGGTCTGCACGCTGTAGCCCAACTGGCGCAGCCCTTCGGCCAACGTGGCGGTCAGCCGGTGCACGCGGCGGGCGATCGCGGTCAGCCCCTCCGGGCCGTGATAGCTGGCATACAGGCCGGCGATGATCGCCAGCAGCGCCTGCGCGGTGCAGATATTGCTGGTCGCCTTCTCGCGGCGGATGTGTTGCTCGCGGGTCTGCATCGCCAGGCGCAGTGCCGGGCGGCCGTGGCTGTCGACCGACACGCCGACGAGGCGGCCCGGCATGGTGCGCTTGAACTCGTCGCGGGTGGCGAAGTAGCCGGCGTGCGGGCCGCCGAAGCCCATCGGCACGCCGAAGCGCTGGGTGGTGCCCACCGCCACGTCGGCGCCGAATTCGCCCGGCGGCGTCAGCAGCGTCAGCGCTAGCAGGTCGGCGGCGACCACCACCAGCGCGCCCTGGGCGTGCGCGGCTTCGGTGACGGCGCGGTAGTCGATCAGGTCGCCGTGCGAGCCCGGGTACTGCAGCAGCACGCCGAAGCACTCGAAACCGGCGAGGTCGCGGCGCGGATCGCCGACCACCACCTCGATGCCCAAGGGCTCGGCACGGGTCTTCACCACTTCGATGGTCTGCGGGTGGCAGTCGCGGGCGACGAAGAATACCTGGCTCTGCGATTTCGACAGGCGCTGGCAGAAGGTCATCGCCTCGGCCGCGGCGGTGGCCTCGTCCAGCATCGAGGCGTTGGCGATTTCCAGCCCGGTCAGGTCGGTGACCATGGTCTGGAAGTTCAGCAGCGCTTCGAGGCGGCCCTGCGAGATTTCCGGCTGGTACGGGGTGTAGGCGGTGTACCAGGCCGGGTTTTCGAACACGTTGCGCAGGATCACCGGCGGGGTGTGGGTGTCGTGGTAGCCCATGCCGATATAGGACTTGAACACCTGGTTGCGCGCGGCGATCTTCGACAGGCGCTCCAGCACTTCGGCCTCGCTGCAGCCCTCAGCCAGCTTGAGCGGGCTAGCGAGGCGGATGCTGGCGGGCACGACCTGGTCGATCAGCTCGGCCAGCGAGCCGACCTGCAATTCGGCCAGCATCGCCTGCTGTTCGTCTTGGCCCGGGCCGATGTGGCGGCGCTGGAACAGCGCCTCGTCTTTGAGCGAATCATCATGGAACATGGCGGCTCTCCCGGGCTTATTGGTCGATCAGGTTCTGATAGGCGATGTCGTCCATCAGGCCGTCGAGCTGGGCGAGGTTGCCCGGGCGGATGCGGAAGAACCAGCCGTCGCCCTCGGGCGCGTCGTTGACCAGGCTAGGCTCGTCGGCCAAGAGCGCGTTGATGGCGACGATGGTGCCGTCGACCGGCAGCTTGATCTCGCCGGCGGCTTTCACCGACTCGATGGTGGCGGCTTCCTGGCCCTGGGTGAACGATTCGCCTTCCTTGGGCAGGGCGACGTAGACCAGGTCGCCCAGCAGGTTCTGCGCATACTCGGTGATGCCAACGGTGACGCTGCCGTCGTCTTCCAGACGCAGCCATTCGTGGGATTCGGTGTATTTGGTCTCGCTCATTGCTCTCTTCCTGACAGGTGGTGTTGGGATAAAACACAGCCAGCGTCAGTCGGAGGGCGAGACGGAAGGGGAGCAGATCGGGGATCGGCAGCCGGGTCGGTCGGGGGCGCTCCAGGCTGACGTCAGCCTGTTGCCCCCTCTGTCCTTTGTGCCTGAGAGATTACGCGCCAGCGGATTTGGCGCTTTTCCTTCGGCGAGGCCACTAGGGCCTACTCTCCAGAGAGCTCAGTCGATGCGGCAGTCCTTTTGCCTGAGAGTTTCTGGGGCGATTCCCCTTCGGCGCCGCCCGGGTAGGGCGGTCTCTCCTGCTGCATCCGTGAAGCTTTTTTCAAGCTAATTGAAATGCTGAAAGGCTGTCAACAGGAAAAACAGCGTCTTTGCCGAATATATATTTACCGTAAAGATAAATGGCTGCCCGGTTAAATCAAACAGATGATTGAACTGGCTTTTTGTGAAGAAATAATATCGAGAAATACTCGGGCCGCGTTGCAAAATACAACGAATTGCAGCGGGGTAAAATTGTTGCATCGCAATAGACTAAACAAACACCGGCACGCCAACTCCCTATAGATTGCGACGTCTTTCCGGCCAAAATACCGATTCGTCAGCGCAATTGGCAGGGAGATAATCCTAATTAGAGTGCGCTGTTATTGCGATGCACCAAATAATACTGCCAGATGGTAATTGACAGCTTCGGAAAGGCTGCATAGATTTTCCGCAGCTTTCGCGCCTTGTCACACGACAGGGGCGAAACGATGCAGCAGGAGAGACTGCCCTACCCGGGCGGCGCCGAAGGGGAATCGCCCCAGAAACTCTCAG
Organism: Neisseriaceae bacterium JH1-16; assembly: GCA_025989215.1. GTDB lineage: Bacteria > Pseudomonadota > Gammaproteobacteria > Burkholderiales > Chromobacteriaceae > Crenobacter_A. The sequence goes on from JAPDNP010000001.1 coordinate 45,446, forward strand.
GCAAAAGGACTGCCGCATCGACGAGCTCTCTGGAGAGTAGGCCGTCAAGGCCTCGCCGAAGGAAAAGCGCCGGCCGTGCCGGCGTGCAATCTCTCAGGCACCAAGGACAGAGGGGGGCAGACGTCGTAAGCCCACGGTGGCAGCGCGGCCAGGATGTTCTCCTGACGATCGCCAGTCGCCCGGGCTTATGCTTCCCCCACCTCGCCTGGAGCGTGCCATGCGTCGATACCCCGTCAAAGACTCCTAGTTAACCTGCGTTCCATCACCGCGCTGTCGCTCTTCCTGTTCGCCCATCGCAATCGGCCAACAGGCGGTACCCGGCTGCGCGCGTGAAATCCTGCTGGCATGATTTCGTCCGGTTCGCTGAATCGCGCAGGGGCTGCGCTGCCCCCGCGCGTTCAAGTGCCGAACGCTGTTTGGACATCTGTGCGAAGGAGAAAAATATGCAAGAACAACAAGACAAATTGCATCGAGGCCTGGAAGAGCGTCACATCAATATGATGGCGCTCGGGGCTGCCGTTGGGGTCGGCCTGTTTCTCGGCTCGGCCACCGCCATCAAGATGGCCGGCCCGGCCATCATGCTGTCTTATGCCCTGGGGGGCGCCGCCATCTTTCTGATCATGCGCGCGCTCGGCGAAATGGCGATCCACAACCCGGTGGCCGGCTCGTTCAGCCGTTATGCGCAAGACTACCTGGGGCCGCTGGCCGGCTATCTGACCGGCTGGACCTACTGGTTCATGTGGATCGTCACCTGTATGGCCGAGATCACCGCGGTCGCCGTCTACATGGGGGTGTGGTTCCCGGGCACGCCGGGCTGGATCTGGGCGCTGGCCGCGTTGCTGTCGATGGCGTCGGTCAACTTCATCGCGGTGAAGGCCTACGGCGAGTTCGAGTTCTGGTTCGCGCTGATCAAGATCGTCACCATCGTGCTGATGATCGTGTCCGGCGCGGGGACGATCTTCTTCGGTTTCGCCAACGGTGGCATCGCCACCGGCATCGCGAACCTGTGGCAGCACGGCGGCTTCATGCCCAACGGCCTGCAGGGCGTGTTGATGGCGCTGCCGATGGTGATGTTCGCCTATCTGGGGGTGGAGATGATCGGCCTGACCGCCGGCGAGGCGAAGAACCCGAAGCAGTCGCTGGCCCGCGCGATCGACACGGTGTTCTGGCGCATCCTGATCTTCTACATCGGCGCGCTGCTGGTGATTCTGGCGATCTACCCGTGGAATGAAATCGGCACCGCAGGCAGCCCGTTCGTGATGACTTTCGAGAAGATGGGCATCCCGGCCGCCGCTGGCATCATCAACTTCGTGGTGCTGACCGCCGCGCTGTCCTCGTGCAATAGCGGCATCTTCAGTACCGGCCGCATGCTGTACAACCTGGCGCAGCAGAAGCAGGCGCTGCCGATCTTCGCCAAGGTTGGCCGAAACGGCGTGCCGGTGCCGGCGGTGCTGATGTCGGTGCTGTTGTTGCTGGGCGGTGTGCTGCTCAACTACATCGCCCCGAAAGAGGTGTTCGTCTGGCTGACGGCCATCTCCACCTTCGGCGCGATCTGGACCTGGGGCGTGATCCTGCTCTCGCAGCTCAAGTTCCGCAGTCGTCTCAGTCAGACCGAGCTTGCCGCGCTGAGCTTCCGGATGCCCTTGTTCCCGTATGGCTCGTATCTGGCCGGGGCGTTTTTGCTGATGGTCATCGGCCTGATGGCTTATTTCCCGGACACCCGGGTTGCCCTGATCATCGGGCCGGCCTGGCTGGTCATGCTGGTGGCGGTGTATTACCTGCTGGGTTACAACAAGCAAAGCCCGGAGAGCCAGCCGGACATGGCCGAGCAATCGATCTGATCGCGGCTTGCTAGGCTCCCGCCGCCACCGGGCGAGGGGGGCAAGGTCGGATGACGGTCAACAGAAAGGCCAGACGTGAAGTCTGGCCTTTTTGCATCGTGCCTCAGCGCGCCGCGCTGACCAGCACCGGTTTGTCCCGGTAATAGCTCGGGAACAGCCGCTTCAGGTCGGCGACCTTGGGCAGGTCGTTGTACACGATATAGGGGTTGTCTGGGTGCAGGGTCAGGAAGTCCTGGTGGTAGCCCTCCGCCGGGTAGAAGGCCTTGAGCGGGTCGGTACGGGTCACGATCGGCGCCTTGAACACGCCGGCCTTGCCCAGCTGGGCGATATAGCTTTGCGCCACGTGCCGCTGCACATCGTTGGCCGGGAAGATGGCCGAACGGTACTGCGTGCCGCTGTCCGGGCCCTGACGGTTCAGTTCGGTGGGGTTATGCACCACCGAGAAGTAGATCTGCAGCAGCCGGCCGTAGCTGATCTGGTGCGGGTCGTAGGTGATCTGCACCGACTCGGCGTGGCCGGTGTTGCCCTCGCTGACCGTCTCGTACGAGGCGGTTGCCTTCGCTCCGCCGGAATAGCCGGATACGGCGCGGGTGACGCCGCGCACATGCTGGAACACGCCCTGCACGCCCCAGAAGCAGCCACCCGCCAGCACCGCGACTTCCGAGTGACCGGCCGTCACCGGCTCGTCCACCGCCGGCGGCGGGATGGTGACGGCCGACTCGGCCGCCAGGGTACTGCGCGCTCCGCAGGCGATGGCGAGCGCCACCGTGCAGAGGCCCAGCAGCGGGCCGGCGCGCCAGCGGGTGAGTATCGAGTTCATGGTGTCCCTCCTTGCAGAAAAGCGTGAGCGAAGCGGTCGTGGGGTATTCAGGCCGCGGCGGGCTTGAAGCTCAGCGCCAGGCCGTTCATGCAGTAGCGCAGGCCGGTGGGCGGCGGGCCGTCGTCGAACACATGGCCCAGGTGTCCGCCGCAGCGGCGGCAGTGCACCTCGGTGCGGCTCATGCCCAGCGTGCTGTCGCTGCGGGTGCGCACCGCATTGTCGAGCGGCTGGTAGAAGCTCGGCCAGCCGGTGCCGCTGTCGAACTTGGTCTTGGACGAGAACAGCGCAAGCTGGCAGCCGGCGCAGGAGAACACCCCGGCGCGGTGCTCGTTGTTGAGCGGGCTGCTGTAGGGCCGCTCGGTGCCTTCGTGACGCAACACCTCGTACTGGTTGGCCGAAAGCCGTTTGCGCCACTCTGCATCGCTGAGGGTGACTTCGAAGCGTTCGGTGCTGCCGGTGCCAGTGGTGGCAGCGGCGAAGCTGCGCAGCCCGAACAGGCTGCCGATCAAACCGGCCAGGCCGCCTAGGTGCAGAAAGTGTCGTCGTGTCAGAGCCATGGTGGTGTCCTCGTTCGGACCGCATCCCGCGACAGTGGTATCGCCGGGCGATCATGGAAAGCCGGATGCCAGGGGTAATGCCGGCTGGCTGCGCGCCGACCGCCTGACTCGGGCCGTCGTGACGCTTATAGCTTAGTCGGGGTAGGGGCAGGATTATTACAGTGGCGGAACAACGGTTTGCCTGATGGCAGCCTGGCAAGAAAATGGCCGAAGCTGCGGGCTTCGGCCAGGCTTGCCGGGGACGGTGCCGCTTATTGGCTCATCGCGCCGGCGGGCTTTTTCTGCATGCCCATCGCACCGCTGCTTTGCTTGCTCATCTTGCTGTGCTTCATCGGCTTCTTGCTCATGCCGTTTGGCGCCATCTGATCTTTCGACATGGTGTCTTGCGCCATCGAGCCTGTGTCGGCGGCAAACGCCGACACGCCGGTCAACATCGAACAGGCGCACAGTGTCGCAACGAGGATACGTTTCATAAGAGCTCCTTTGCTTCAGATAGGGCCGGGCTGGCCCGGCTAAATGGGCGGTTCAGGATCCGCCAAACCAGTTGTATCCCTGGTCGCTCCAGTAGCCGCCGGGGAAGGTGTTGGTGACGTAGATTTCCATGATGTGCTTGGGGTTCTTGTAACCGAGCTTGGTCGGCATGCGCAGCTTCATCGGGAAACCGTATTCGGGCGGCAGCGTCTTGCCGTCGTACTGGAAGGTCAGCAGCGTCTGCGCGTGCAGCGCGGTCGGCATGTCGATGCTCTCGTAGTAGTCGTCGGCGCATTTGAAGCCGACATACTTGGCGCTGGTGTCGGCGCCGACCTGGCGCAGAAACTCGCGGAACGGCGTACCGCCCCAGTGGCCGATCGCGCTCCAGCCCTCCACGCAGATGTGCCGGGTAATCTGCTCGGCGTGCGGCAGCGCGTAGAGCTCGGGCAGCGTCCAGCTGCGCTTGCCGGTGACCAGCCCGCCGACCTTCAGCACGAAGCTGGCGGCGTCGACCTCGGGCACGTCCTCGACGCCGTAGAAGGCGTTGAACGGAAACGGCCGGGTCAGCTCGGCCTCGCTATAGGTCGGCGCTAGGCGGTTGGGGTCGAACAGCCAGCCCTGCACCCGGTCGTTCAGCCGCGACACCCGCATCAGGAAGGACTCCACCGACTGGTTGTCGGACAGGCCGCAGCCGGTCAGCATCGTCAGGCCGCCTAGCGTCACCGCCCCCTTGAGGAACAGCCGGCGGGTGGGTAGGGCCAGCTCCCGGGTCGCATCCTTCAGGATCTGCGCGCGGTCGAGCTCGGGGTTGATCAGGAAGCTGTTTCGTTTCTTGACGGGCATGCGTGTCTCCCAGAGCCTGTTATGAACCTGCTCGCGAGCCGCGCCAAGCGTCCAGGGTGCTGGATGCAAGGCGTGGTCGCGCAGGCCAATGCCATTCATTGGCCAAGCGCCGCAACGCCGCAGACGGCGCCCTGGACGCTTGGCCCTTCGGGTTGGGGGCAACAAAGCCGCATGGCGGCGTTGCTCCCCGCTTGCTGTGCCCGCACAGCGGCGCGGCTCGCGCCTTGCCCTGCGGCTTTTTTGCCGCCAACGCGGTCGTGATCAGGTTCATAACAGGCTCTACCGTCCCCGGATCATCGTCAGCAGGGAACGCGGCACCAGGGCAACCATCACTACGTGCACCACGAAAAACCCCACCAGGAGCGCCATCGCGCAAAAGTGCACGATGCGCGCGTTGTCGTAACCGCCCATCAGCTCGCGCAAGAGCGGGAACTGCACCGACTTCCAGATCGCCAGACCCGACAGCACCAGCACGACCAGATCGATGATCACCGTCAGATAGGCGATCTTCTGCAGCGCGTTGTAGTGGCTCAGGTCGTCGTGGTGCAGTTTGCCGATCAGCGCCAGGCGCAAGTCGCGCCATACCGCCCTGGGACTGAGCGGGAAGAATTTGCGGAACAGGCGGCCAGTGGCGAGGTTCAGGCCCAGATAGATCAGGCCGTTGAAGAACAACAGCCACATCGCGGCGAAGTGCCACTGCAGCGCCCCGCCGAGCCAACCGCCCAGCGTGATGGCGGGAGGGATCACGAAGCCCTTGAACACCGGCGAGGCATCGTAGATGCGCCAGCCGGACAGCACCATCAGGATGGCGGCCAAGGCATTCAGCCAGTGGCACAGTCGCACCCATACCGGGTGGATCGGCTTGGCCGATTGGGACAGGGCGGTCTTCAGTGGCGACGCGGCCATGTTGTACTCCGCAAGATTAAAGAGAGGTTTGTGCTTGAACTACTTCTGTATAGGCCCGGTAGTCGGGGTGTCTAGCGGCCCGCCGTGCCTGCCGTTTGGCCAGGTATGCCGATTAGTCGCGCAAAGGAGGGCGGGCTTACAGGGCCGTGCGGATTAGCTGAAAGAAGTGGAGTGTGGCATGGGTCACTATATGGATAACCTCATAAACGAGGCGATGTTCGAGCTTTTTCACGCTTGGTTTGCAGTGTTTTAAATCGAATCGACTCATTGCCTATATCGATGAAAAATAACGATAAGTAGTAGGGTTTCCGATTGTTGATCTATTGGCCATTGTCGGTCGCAGTGGTCGATTACGGGTGATTATAAAAAAACGCAATAATACCTATAGGCATTAATCTTCAGCCTCCTTGCTAGTATCGGTCGCACAAAAAGTGTGGGACACCCACCGTTACTACAACAAAAGGAGAATCTGGAGTGAAGCAACCCTTTAAGCCGACCCTCGGCCGTCTGACCATCGGCGCAGCCCTGCTCGCCGGCCTCGCTACCTCCGCTCAAGCTGCCACCTGGAGCGATACCTTCATCGGCTACCGCTACGGCACCGAGTTCCACGAGCCGAAGAACCCGAACGATGTCGCCAAGAACATCTTCCAGCTCGGCTACGCCAGCAGCTACGCCTACGGCAGCAACTTCTTCAACGTCGACGCGCTGCTGTCGAATGACAAGGACCCGGCCAACAACGGTGGCGGCGGCGCGATGGAGATCTACCTCGCCTACCGCACCCAGCTACACCTCTCGAAGGTGACCGGCCACGACTTCTCGTTCGGCCCGATCAAGGACTACGCGCTGTCCGGTGGTGTCGATCTGAACACCAAGGACACCGCTTATGCGCCGCGCAAGCAGATGTTCGTGATTGGCCCGACGGTGAAATTCGCCGTGCCGAACAACGGTTTCGCCGATTTCAGCGTGTGGTACCGCACCGAGAAGAACCACTGCGGCATCCCGAGCGCGCAACAGCACGACGTGCACTTCGACGACACCTACCAGCTGAACCTGGCCTGGAAAGCGCCGTTCCAGGCCGGCCCGGTGCCGCTGAAGTTCCAGGGCTTTGTCGACTACATCGGCACCAAGGGCAAGGACGGTTTCGGCGACGGCACCAAGCAGGAAACGCTGATGCGCACTTCGCTGATGGCCGACGTCGGCCAGCTGGTGGCCGGCAAGAAGGACGTCTTCTATGCGGGCATCGGTTACGAATACTGGCACAACAAGTTCGGCAACAAGCCTGGCCTCGGCACCAAGACCAACGCTCCGACACTGAACCTGGAGTGGCACCTCTGACGTAATGGCTGGGACGGCGTCGTGTCGTGGGACGCGGCGCCGCACTGATCCGCCCGGGCCAGCGGTCTGGCTGGGGCGGACTTGGACGGACACACAGTTTTAACGAGGAGAAGCTGGTGGGTACTCAAAGCAATGTGGTGAATTCCGAACATCCGATCGACCAGAAACTGCCGTGGGGCGCGATGATCCCGGTGGCGCTGCAGCACGTGATGGTGATGTACGCCGGCGCGATCGCGGTGCCGCTGATCGTCGGCGGGGCGCTGAAGCTGCCGCCCGAGCAGATTGCCTATCTCCTGAACGCCGACCTGTTCACCGCCGGCATCGTTACGCTGATCCAGTGCCTGGGTATCTGGAAGTTCGGTATCCGCATGCCGGTGATCATGGGGGTGACCTTCGCCGCGGTCGGCCCGATGGTGGCGATGGCCAATGCCGGCATGGGGCTGACGCACATCTTCGGCGCGGTGATCGGGGCGGGGATTTTCACCGTGCTGATCTCGCCCTTGTTCGGCCGACTGTTGCGCTACTTCCCGCCTGTGGTCACCGGCACCATCATCGCCACCATCGGCATTACGCTGTTTAAGGTCGGCATCACCTGGGCCGGCGGTGGCGCCAAGGCAGCCGACTTCGGCGCGGTGCATCACATCGGCATGGCCGGCTTCGTGCTGGTGCTGATCCTGCTGATCAACAAGTTTGGCCGCGGCTTCGTGGCGAACGTGTCGGTGCTGTTGGGTTTGGTGGTCGGCTATATCGTGGCGGCATCGCTGGGCATGGTGAACTTCGCCCCGGTGGTCAAAGCCACCTGGTTCAACGCGATCGTGCCGTTTTCCTTCGGCCTGCCGCAGTTCGACCTCGGCTCGATCATCTCGCTGTCGCTGGTGATGATCGTGGTGCTGGTCGAGTCGACCGGTATGTTTCTGGCGCTGGGCGAACTGTGCGGCCGCAAGGTCGACTCGGACGCGCTGATCCGCGGTCTGCGTACCGACGGCTTGGGCACCATCCTCGGCGGTATCTTCAATACCTTCCCGCACACCTCGTTCTCGCAGAACATCGGCCTGGTGGGCATGACCGGCGTGAAGAGCCGCTGGGCGGTAGCCTGCTCGGGCGTGATCCTGGTGCTGTTTGGCCTGTTCCCGAAAATGGGCGCTATCATCGCCTCGATCCCGCAATCGGTACTGGGCGGGGCCGGCATCTGCATGTTCGGCATGGTGGCCGCCACCGGCATCAAGATCCTGCAGCGCGTCAACTTCGAGAACCGCAACAACCTGCTGATCGTGTCGGTCAGCCTGGGCCTGGGTGCAGTACCGATGGTGTCGCCGGACTTCTTCCACAGCCTGCCGTCGTGGACCGCGCCGTTGACCCACAGCGGCATCACCTTGGCGGCGGTATCGGCCATCGTGCTTAACGCTTTCTTCAACCGCCACGAACCCGCCGATGCCCATGGCCACGAATTGGCCCACGAGGTGTCCGCCAAGTAAGCATTCTCACGCTAATTCACCTGATTGGTGCCTCCGGCCTTCCAGCCGGAGGTTTTTTTCGTCCGTTGCCGGGCGCCTGAAGGGGAGGGGCGCGGTACCATGGGGGCATTATCAAGGCCCAATAACCTGTTCACGATCTTGCGAACGAAGGGTTAGCCAAGACGAAACGGCGCGAAAAGCGAAATGTACCTGAAGGTCATTAGCATTTTCAGTGGCGCTTCAACGCAGGGCGCCCAGAGTGCCGCAGATCGTGGACAGGCTCTAAGACCCTGCAAGGAATAGGCACAATGGCCGGCAAGAAAAACTGGGAGGCGCTCGACGTGCAGCATCTGCGCGTGCTGTACACGCTGCTGTCCGAGCGCAATGTGTCGCGCGCGGCGCGGCGGCTTAACCTGTCGCAGCCTGCGGTCAGCATTGCCCTGAAGCGGCTGCGCGAAATATTCGGCGATCCGCTATTGGTGCGTAGCCGCAACGGCATGACCCCGACTGACATCGGCGCGTCGCTGTACCAACCGGTGAAGAGCGCGCTCAGCCAGCTGGAGAACATCGTCGCGCACAACAGCGCCTTCGATCCGGCGCAGACCACACGTACCTTCAACGTCGCCACGCCCGATTACCTGAGCCCGGAGTTGTTGCGCGATTTCATGGTCAATGTGCGCCGCGAGGCGCCGCAGGCGCAGCTGGTGCTGCATCCGCTGGGCCATCGCAATGACTACGATATTGGTCTGGAAAACGGCGAGCTCGATCTGGTGGTGGGCAACTGGATCGAGCCCCCGGGGCATCTGCGCATGGCGCCGCTGCTGGACGACGGAATCGTCTGCATGATGCGGGCCGACCACCCGATGGCGAAGGACAGCCTGAGCCTCGACGATTATCTGGCGCTCGACCATCTGGCGCCGACTCCGTATTCGGTAGGGCGGCGCGGCGTGATCGATACCTTCCTGAAGAACCAGCGGCTGGAGCGCAATGTGGTGGCGCGGGTGCCGTACTTTCAGCTGGCGCCGTATCTGGTGGCCGGTAGCGATATGGTGTTCACCAGCTCGCGGCTGTTCGGTGAGCACTACGCCCACCTGCTGCCGCTGAAGCTGGTACCGGTGCCGATCCAGTTTCCGCGCATGCACTACTACCTGCTGTGGCACGACCGCACCCATCATTCCGGTGACTGCCGCTGGCTGCGAGAACAGCTGGTGCAGGCGGTACAGACGCGGTTTTCGCGCGGGAGCTAGTCGTGGGCGTTCGCTTACCGGCCAAGTATCGTTGCATTTTCTAGCTGTACCGGCGAGGCGTGTCGCCGCAGGCCCTGGCAAGACGGGACAACGGCCTAGGTGGGGTGTGAGGCACGGTGCTCAGTCGCGTAACCACAGCGTCGAAAAATTCATCCAGCCATTCGGCCCCAGCTCCAGCCCGGCCACACTCGGGCCGGCGCTCACCCCCTGACGCTCATGCGACAGTGGCAGCAGCCAACCATCGCCGACCAGTTCGTCGCCAGCCGTTCGGTAGTGTTCCATGCGTTGCTCATTGTTCGGCTGATGCTGTGCGGCCAACAGGCGGTGATCCAGCCGGTCCACCGCCGTAGCGTCCAGCGCGGCGCGCAGCACCCGGTTGCCGCCCAGCCACTCGTGACAGCTGTAATCGCGGTCGTCGTGCAGCACCTCGCTGGACAGCACAAGATCGGTGTCCGCCCACCAGTGTTCGACGCGGTCGTAGTCCGGGTAGGCGAGGGCACGTACCACGAGCCGCACCCCGGCTTCGGCCAACCTTGCGGTCAGCGCCTCGGCCAGCGGCCGGAAGCTCGGCAACTCGTAGCTCACAAGTGTCAGCATGCTGCCGCGCGGCAAGGGGCAGTGCGCCGGCGCATCGGGTAGCGGGTGTTGCCAGTCGGGCAGCAGGCCACGGGCCGGCCGGCGTAGCGGATCGTCATCAGCGACCAGCGCCGGCTCGGCCAGAAAGCGCATCAACTGGCGTCGCCGGTCGTCTGAGAGACGCAGCCGTGCCGGGTTGTGCAGCAGATAGGTGCAGGCCGATTGCAGAGGGCTGTCGGGGCCGGGGGCCGTGCTGTCTAGGCGCACGTCGAACGGTTCGGCTAACGTTGGCGCGTCGATCACCCATAGATCGATCTCGTCGAGCAGTGGGCGCTCGCGCCAGTAGTGCTCGTTGGCCGAAAGACTCAGCCGCAGCTCATTGTGACGGGTCAGGCGGAACGGCCCGCTGCCCACCGGCAGGCGCTCGAAGTCGGCGCCGCGCTGTACCGGCACGATGGACGCATTGGCGGTCACCAGCCGGTTGGGCCACAGCCAGTCGGTGTCGGTCAGCGCGAAGCTGAGTGACAGCGCGTCGTGGACCTCGACGGCGAGCAGGTGGCGGTACTGGCGCTGCCACGGGTTGGGCTCGTCGCGCAGCCGCAGCACGGTAGCGGCGACCGCGGCGGCGTCGAGCGGCCGGCCATCGTGAAAGCACAGCTCGGGGCGCAGCCAGAAGCGCCAGCGTTTCGCGTCGTCTTCGGCCTCCCAGTGGTGGGCCAGCGCCGGTAGCAGCCGTTGCCGCTGCAGATCGAAACCGCACAGCCGGTCGAACAGTTGGCGCACCAGATGCGATTCCAACCGGCTGCTGACCTGGAGGGGGTCGAGTGAAGTCGGCGCACGGTGCAGCGGGATGCGCAGCTGACGGTTGTGTTTGGCCGCGCCGAGAAAGCGCGGCAACTGCGCTATCAGCCGGCGCCGCTGCGGCGCGTCCAGTTGCGCGAATGCCTGTTCCAATTCGCCACGCGCGATCAGTTCGCCGAGGCGGCCGAGCTGCAGTTCCTGAGGACTGAGCAATAGTTGCAGCGTTGAGCGCCGTCCGCGTCCGCGGCCGGGCGACCAGGCAAGCCAGCCTTGCGCCTGCATCTTGGCCAGTTGCAGGCGTGCATTACGCTCGCTGCAGCCGAACAGCGCTGCCAGCGCGGACAGGCCGGGCTGGGCCTCGCCGTCGGCGAAATGCTGGTGGAGCAGGGCATATTGCTCGTGAAGGCGCATGGCGGTCGGGTCAAAAAGAGGAAGCTTATTTTCTGTATTCCATCCATTTTTGTCTTCTGCTTTTATCGTGATACTGAGCGGCTCGATTCCACCGGATGACGTCGATGCCCACTCGCCTTACCCCGATTACCCGGCTGCAGAGCAGCGCTTTCCTGCTCAGCCTGGGCCGCGCCCTGGTTTCCCCCTTGTTGGTGCTGACGCTGAGCCGCCAGTTGCAACTCGCTGCAGCCGGGATCGGTCTGCTGCTGAGTCTGGCGATGCTGTCGGCGACCTTGTTCGGCCTGTATGCCGGCTATCTGGTCGACCGCTTCGAGCGGCGCCGCCTGCTGCTTATCGCCACGCTGATGGTCGCGACCGGCTTTGCGCTGTTGCCGTTCAGCCAGCGTTGGCCGCTGGCACTATTGGCCCTGTTGCTGGTGGAGGCGGCGATGGCGCTGTTCGGTATCGCGGTTAAGGCGCTGCTCGGCGCTTGGCTGAGTCCGGTCGAACGCGGCAAGGCCTTCGCGCTGCGCTACACCTTGAGCAACGTCAGCTTTGCGGTCGGCCCCTGGTTGGGCAGCATGTTGGCCGAACGCGCGGCAATGTTGCCGTTCTGGCTGGCGGCGGGGCTGGCGCTGGTCAATCTGGCGTTGCTGACCGGACTGCCGCCGGCTAGCGGTAATGCGCCCGACGGTGCGCCGGTGCGGCAGCGTTTCGGCGACACCTTGGCGCTGCTGCGGCGCGACCGGACCCTGGTGCTGTTCACCATTGGCAGCCTGCTCGCCTGTGTCGTACACGGCCGCTTCTCCGACTATCTGTCGATGTATCTGCTGCAGGGCAAGAGCGATGCCGAGGTGCTGCACTGGATGTCGGCGCTGATCGGCACCAATGCGCTCACGGTAATCCTGCTGCAATACCCCTTAGGCCGCCTGCAGCAGTCGGAGCAGTTGCTTGGCTGGATCATGGCAGGCTCCGCCTTGCTGGCGGTGGGGCCGGCGGGTTTTGCGCTGGCTGACGGCCTGTTCGCCTGGTGCGCGGCGATGGTGGTGTTCACGCTGGGCGAGATCATCATCGTGCCGGCCGAGTATTTGTTCATCGATACGATTGCGCCGGAGGCGCACAAGGGCAGCTATTACGGTGCCCAGCAGCTGGCCAACCTGGGCAATGCGATCAGTCCGGTACTGAGCGGCCTGGTGCTGGCGCAACTGCCGCCGGTGAGCCTGTTATGGCTGATGCTGGTGTTGACAGTGCTGGGTGCAGGATTCGTATGGGCGGCGGTGCCGGCCAGGGCGTTAATGTTGTCTCGGGGCGTGAAGGGATGACTGCGGTGCTGCCGTTGTTCCCAGTGCCGCCACCATTCGAGCCGCCGGTGCCGCCGCCGTTGTTCCCGTCATTGTTATTGGCGTTGTTTTGCGCTGCCGGGTTATTGCCTGAGCTCGTCACACTATTGCCATCACCGGCATTTTCGTTATTCGAGCCGGACTGCGAGCTAGCGTTATTCTCGCGACCGAGACTCACACAGGTGCCGCGAGTGTTACCGCTGCAAAGCTGCGCGCTCAATGCAGCTATCATCCCAGAGAAAGAACCTTCCCTGCATAGCTGTAGCCGGCCAAAAGCATGACAAGCAGTGCCGGTAGTGTCTTGGGCCCCATGACCATTCTCCTTGATCCAGATAAGGAGGCGAGAACACTGAGCCTCTACTTGCCGCAAGAGGCATCGCTCCCCATCGAAACAGTGGACCTGCCTCCAACTATCCTTTGGAAATGCAGGGCAAGCTTGCTCCCGCAAGAAGCGTGCCCTGGACATGTCTTTTCACTATGGTGTTTGCTTTTTGAATTGACTAATTCATTTAGGATCATGTGCTTGCGTTCTGTTTTTCCGTGGCGGGCCGGGTAGCGCTGGGGCGATGCGGGGCCGACGGTACTTCCGGCTGTCAGAAAGCATCATCAATGTAGGGTGAGCACATATGGAAAGTCGGAGGTAGCGCACCCTCGCGATAAACCGGGTGTTTCAGCGCTGGGACAATATGCTCATCGCTATTGTCTATGCATGGTCTGATGGCGGCTATTTATCTTGAAATCATGGGCTGGAATGAAGTGTTCCACTTCTGGCTCAACTTGAGCGCTGCCGGTGCAATGCCTTTGGTCTAGCCCTTCTGACTGCGCCAAAACTGCGACAGCGACGATGATGGCCGGGGGCACAGAAGGGGGAGTGCTTGTTCCTGGTCGTTTGGCGTTTCAGACGTACCCGGCTAGCTTTCAGGTAGCGAGTCCCTGCGGCCGCCACTGTCCGGACTTGAAGCTGGTGGTGTTGACGATGCCGGACAACCCGGCAGTGCTCAATGCCTTGTTGGCCTGCCGGGTGGATGGGCTGGTCAGTAAATCCGACAACCCGACGCATCTGATATAGGCGATCCACGCGGCGCATTCTGGCGGTCGCTATTGTTCGCCGACCCTGGCTTAGGCCTTGCAGGCAGAAGCGTTGCGGGGCGGAGCAGCCGACAACCTACCGGCCCTGTCGCGGCGCGAGATCGAGGTGGTGCGTCTGTTCGTGTCCGGCCTGACCATCAACGAAATTGCGGCACGGCTGCATCTCAGCAAGCAGACCGTCAGTGCGCAGAAGGTCAGCGCGATGAAAAAGCTTGGCCTGCAGCGCGAAGCCGACCTCTATCGGTATGCAATCGAAGTCGGACTGCTGCCCTCGTCAGCGACCGGTCTGCCGGAGTAGGGCTGCGTAACAACCTGCGTTTCGGGGCGCTCATCAAACCGCCCCGGAGAATGGATGTCGTGGTCGTGGCGTCATTCGTGCGAGAGAAATAAGTTGGAGTGACCCCACCCAAGAGGCCGGTCAAAGCGTCGACCGAAGTCAGGGGGCTCACTCCATACAGGCTTACACTATTTCTGTTCTTGAGAGGAGCACGACTTTCAGTCGGCGGCAACTTTCGCCAGATAGCGTAGCCCGGTAATGCTTGGGAAGAAGCAATACACCCCACCGCGCGTGGTGATCATGCGCGAGAAGCCGGGTAGTACGGTGTTGTTCTTGCCTTTGGGGCCGGGGGCGGCCAGCGTAAAGGAGCTATCGGCCGGGTCGTTTACCCCCAAGAAAACATCCTCGCCGCTGATATTGAATACCGCGTTGCCCGCGTCGGGGTCGCCTGGTTTTGTTGCCGATTTTACGAACTCGCTGTCGAGATTCCATTGACTCGTCAGGAACTCGAACTGATTGCTCAGACTGGCATTGATGAAATAGCCGATCAGTCCGCGAGGCTCAGTGGTGGGGCGGTCCGGGTCATAGGCCGGTCCATAGGGCATGGCCCGACGCACAATACGGTGATGGGCGCTGTCGGTGCCAACGACTGCCCCGTTGCGCGGGTTGTTGCGCCGAATGTGCGAGCCGATCGGACACTTCAGCCCCAGGGTGTCGTCTTGGGACGGGTCGTTGCTCACGTAAGTGAAGTCATTCAGTTGCGAGCTAGGGAGCACTTCGCCCGCACTGTCTGGCCGCAGCTCTAGTGGGTTGCCATTGCGCCAGCGTCCACACACTTTGGCCGCCAGCAGTTCTGTGTCGACACCCGCTTTGGCGGAGTATTCGGCCAGGAACGCATCGAAGCCGGCTACGTCCTGTTCCAAGATACGGAAAGCGGCGTAGCTGCTGTTCAGGGAGAGTTCGGTTGGAGCCACCGAGTACGTGCCTCCGCCCTGATTGCGGTAGCCGAGCAGAAACTCTCCCGTCGCTACCGGTTCCTGATCATCGGGGATTTGGCGTTTGCGGGGTGGCGCGCCAATTACCGTGGGTTGCGCGATATTGTCGCGATAACCGAAGTGAATCTGGTTGTCGGGAAGCGCCTTCGCATCGTGAGCAGACAGCTCCGTCACACAGCCAACGAACGCTGCACGCAGTTGGTCGGAAATGCGTTCGAGCACAGCCGGGTCTTTGGCGACCCAGAGGGTCAGCACGATATGCACCCTTTCACCGTTTGCCAACCCTCCGATCCAGTTATCCGGGCTGCTTTCACCGATATCACCAATGGTTTTGGCCGTATCGAGGCTGGTGGCGCCGCGCTGGAAGGCTGGGTCGAAAGAGCCAAGCTCGGCAGCGGATAGTCCGAGTGCCGTCAAGCCTGTGCTAGTGAAGCTGATATTCAGGAAGCAGGCCGGTTTCTCCGACCAGTGCTTCGCCGTGGTGATGTGTGGCAAGCCGCCGAGGCCATCTACCAATGCACGAATCAATGAGCCTGTCGCCGCCTTGTCATTGATGCTCAGGATGAAGTGCCTGGCAAGATCCACCCGGTAGCCACGCAGAATCGTGCCCTGGATGTCGTCGTACTGGATAGTGGGGTCGGCCATGAGGCGCCTTTCGGTGAATGAGGAGAGAGGGAGCGCCGAATGGGTAGAACCTAGCGCTCCCGGGAGCCGAACTTAAAGCGCGGCGAGTATCTTCTGCACGGTGTAGGGATATGCCTGGTACAGGCCGGCATTGGGTTGGTGCTGCGAGGCGTCGTTCTTGGCGATGAAGGCCTGGAATGCCGTCACATTGTTCGAGACTGGGATCAGTGCAGGGCCGCCGACCACGAATTGCAGGAGGGCGTCGAAGATCGTTCCGACCTGCGCAACAAAGTCATGGATATAGGCGTCAAAGCTGCCGTCGTACTCGGTGATCACGGTAATGGTGTAACTGTCGCCGGATTTGCCGCTGGGCTGAAAGTTGGGGGTGGAGCCATCCAGAAGCAGGGTGCGTGCATAGTGCACGGTGCCAATCGAAGTGAGTGCTTCGTGCAGCTGAGGTTGGTACTTCTCCAGGGTGGCTGCGACGGTTTGCAGGTTGGTACCCGGAATGACCGGCATGACGAGTGTGAGGGGGCTTGCCATCTAGATTCTCCGTTTTATGCCAAGTGGAAATAACACCATAGGCAGTGATTTCCTTACAGTCAAAGCGATTCTGAATCTAGACATTTGAAGGTTTTCTAAAGCCAATCCAGCAATAGAATTAAGTAATGACGATTGAGTAAAAATTCTGTGCATTTGCCGTTGCATGGTCCTATACCTCACATGTCTTTGGCGCAGCACCTGACTTCAGCGCTCCCTCGCAGCGCTACGAAGTCAGTGGCTTTGGGCGATCATGGAGGAGGGCGCATGGCAGATGAACCGCAGCAAGAGCAGCAACGCTGGGCGCGAGACTATGTCTTCGACGTTCTGAAAGAGCTCGACATTCACCATATTTTTGGCGTGCCCGGGACCAACGAAATCCCGATCATCGACGGCACCTCATACGCAGAGAACGATGTCCAATACATCGAATGTCTGCACGAGAACATTGCCATCGGCGCTGCGATGGGCTCGGCGCGCATGACGGGAAAACCGGCGGTGTTACTGGTCCATGTCACCCCGGGCATCGCGCACAGTATTGGCAATCTGTTCAATGCCTGGCGCTCGCAAGTGCCGCTGGTGATTCTGTGTTGCCAACAGCAGAACGAACTGGTGACGCAAGAACCTTTGCTTGCATCCAATCTGGTGGATTTGGCACGGCAGTACACCAAGTGGGCCCATGAAGTTCGCGCTCCGGAAGAGCTGCCCTTGGTGCTGCAACGCGCCTTCAAGGAGGCGATGGCGCCGCCGAACGGCCCGGTCTTCGTGTCGATTCCGTGGGAGTTCACGATGCGTAGCATCGGGCCGGACGACCGCATCCAGGGGGTGACGCGAATCTCTCCGCGCTTCACCGCCGATCCGTCCATAGTCCAGCAAATAGCGTCGACGCTTGCCCAAGCAAAGAATCCGATCATCATCGCCGGCGATGCGGTTGGCTATGCGAATGCGTGGGGCGAGCTGCAGCAGTTGGCCGAACTGATCGGGGCACCGGTGCTGTTGCAGACCTTTAGCAGCGTCGCGAACTTCCCGAACGACGATTACCACTGGCAGGGGGAGCTGCCGGGCAGTCAGGGCGCTGTGCAGGGCGTGTTCAGAGACCACGACGTGGCATTCCTGTGTGGCTATAGCAATCAGGCACAGGTCACCATTTTCAAGTATTCGGAAGGTTCTTTGATCCCACCCAATGTCCGGCAGATCTACCTGACAAATAACACCTGGGACATCGGCAAAAACTATTACGGTGAAGTCGCGGCACTAGGCGATATCAAGGCAACGCTGCCTCTCGTTAACGAACTTATCCGTAAGAGCCCGCCGGCCGACGCCCCCGAACGCAATGCCACGCTGCGGAAGCTGGATGCCGCTCGACGCCAGAGCTGGGGCCAGTATCTGGAAACGGCCCTGAAGCAGGACGAGATCTGGGCTGTTGTCATTGCGGATGCGCTGAAGCAAGAGATTCATGAACGGGAGTTGGGCAAGAAGTTCGTCTATGTGCACGAGGCTGTTTCCGATCCGGCGCCGTTCCAGTACCTGCTGCCACTCGGAACCGAAACCTCCACTCCTATTAGCTATTATTGCGTGGCCGGTGGGTCACTCGGTTGGTCGATGCCCGCTGCGCTCGGCATCAAGCTAGAGCGCCGTGGCTGGCAGGGGGTTGAGACCAGTCTGGTTGTGGCCGCTACTGGCGATGGTTCCTCGCTGTTTTACCCCCAGACTTGGTGGACGGCGGCTCACCGCGGTCTCGGAGTGCTGTTCATCATCACCAACAATCACGAGTACCACACCCTGCAGCTCGGCTTAAAGCAGGTTATCCAGGCGTATGGCTCGACTCCCGGCTATGGGTGGATGCCGAAGACGGACGACCCGGAATACCTGCGTCTGCAGAGACCGAAGCTGGATTTCGTGGCATTGGCCAAGGCGCTGGGGGGCTTGGATGGCGAGGTTGTGCAGCGTCCAGACGAAGTGAGGGCGGCGATTCGGCGTGGTATCGATCATGTCACTCAGCATCGCCAGTCTTACATTCTTGATGTGAGAACCGCCCCAGATGCCGGCACCATCCCCCCGACGGCGGCATCCAAAGCGAAGCAATTGGCGCGTTATCTCGAGCAGCCACTCCTCGATGTCTTTCATCAGCAGGCCCAAAAGGAGTTACTGAAGTCGACTCAGTCGATTACGGAGTTGCAGGTTCCTGTCATTTTCTAGCGATGGCTCGCCGCGTGCCGAATGGGCGCTGCAGTATGACTCATACATAGGAGCATCATTCAACATGGCTGACGAAACTATTGATATCGCTATTGTCGGTGGCGGGATTTCGGGTGTGTACAGTGCGTGGCGGCTCAAGCAAAAAGATACGAAACAGAAAATCGTCGTTTTCGAAGGAAGCGACCATATCGGCGGGCGCCTGCTCTCGGTACAGCCTCCCGACATCCCTGACATGGTGGGGGAGCTGGGCGGGATGCGTATCCTGCCCAAGGTGCAGCCTTTGGTCACTCGACTCATCGAGGTGCTGAATGAAAAGCTCCCCGCCAATGAGAAGATCGAGGTCTATGATTTTCCCGTCGACAAGCCGGAGAACATCGCTTATCTGCGCGGTACTTATCTGCGGCTTTCCGACTTTGTCAGCAAGCCCGAAAAGGTGCCCTACAAGCTGACCTTTTTGGAGCAAGGCGGCACGGCTGGCAGCATTATTCTTAATGCGATCGAACAAATTGTGCCAGGTATCACCGATCCTGCGCTTACTGAACAGCAGCGACGGGAAATGACGCAGGAGGCCAGCTTTGGCGGAGAGCGGCTGTACAAACAGGGCTTCTGGAATTTGCTGCTGCGGGTCATCAGCGGTGAAGCCTATCAGTTGGGGGCCGACGCGGGGGGGTACGATTCGACCTTGGCCAACTGGAACGCGGCCGATGCCATTCCCTGGTATCTCTCCGACTTCGGAGTCGACCCGGATTATAAAGGCTTCAAAAAAGGCTTTCAGGAAGTGCCCAAATCGGTGGCAAAGCTGTTCGGCGAGGCCGGTGGGGAGGTCCGCTTTAACAGCACGGTGTCCCATATCGAGTGGATCGATGGCGCGTTTGAGTTTTCGGCGCACGGCAAAACGATAAGAGCCCGGTCCTTGGTTCTGGCGATGCCACGCCGAGCGATTGATCTGCTCGCGGCCACTAGCCCGATCCTGCAGGAAATTCACGAGCTTACTTCTAGCGTCACACCGAGGCCGCTGTTCAAACTCTTCACAACCTATACCAATCCCTGGTGGCGCGCGGCGGGCTATACCAATGCGAACGGCAAGTTCGTCGCCGTCGAAGAAGGGCGCTCGGTGACCGACTTGCCGGTACGCCAAACCTATTACTGGCCCAAGAATGATGGCAGCCCGGCAAAGTCGGGAAATGCCATGCTGATGGCGAGCTACGACGATGGGGACAATACGGGCTTTTGGGACGGGTTACGGCCGCAACGTCGCCAGCCGAAACCGGTAAACCAGGAGGTCGCAGCGCTGGCTGATCCATTCATCGGAAAGAGCCGAGTTCAGCCTGAGTTGACTTGGCATCGCTACCTGGCCCCGCGGCAGATGGTGGTTGAAGTGAATCGCCAGTTGGCGAGCATTCACGGCCTGAGCTACGTGCCTGAAGTGAGCAATGCGGCCTTCCGTGATTGGGGTGATGACCCGTTCGGTGGCGGATGGAACAGCTGGAACATCGGGGTGAGAAGCTGGGAGGTGAAGCACCGCATCATCAAGCCTCTGGCCCAGTATCCGCTTTATATCTGTGGTGAAGCCTATTCGGATGCTCAGGGCTGGGTCGAGGGTGCCTTGCAAACGGCAGACTTGCTGCTTGAGAAGTTTGGCATCGAGCCTCTGTAGTGAGTAGCCCCTAAGAAGAGGGAGCAGAACCCGGCCATGAGCCGGGTTTCGTTTTTGGACCTAGCCCGCCCCAACTCGGTAGACGGGGGGTAAGCGCACGAATCGTGCTACTAAGAGCCGCTAACAAAACCCTCCTGGCGTTGTTGCACTGCCTTGCCGTACTGCTTGTACTGGTCTGTCCCGGGCTCAATGGCGCACGCCACCTGTCAGCAGGAGAGCAATGGTGCGGCAACATTCGCAGTGCCACACCACCGGAGAGGAAGGTCACGGCCCCCAAGCCGTGTCATGGATGGACATCACTCACTCCGGTTCCAGATAGTCGGGAACCAGTCTTCCCGCAGTCGCTGCCCCGGGACCATGTTGTGCCCCGGATACGGTGGAGAGGTCTTACCCGGGCGTTCGGCATAACGGACATCATCGCCGACCCAACGCAGCGATAGAGCACGGCGCCGTCCGCTGGTCGGGTTGCCCCGCGCACCGTGTACGGTACGGAAGTCAAACAGCACGGCATCGCCGGGCTCCATTTCCCATTCCAGCACCTTCAATGTGGGATCCGCATCCGGATCGGGCACCGGCCTGTATTGGTCGGTACCGTCATAGAAATTGGAGTTGTCCTTCCAGCGCACCGGTAAGACCCACTTGTCCCATAGGTGAGAGCCCGCGATCAACCGCAGCGTCGCTTCGCGGACCGGGTCGATCGGAATCCAGAAGCTCACGGTCTGACTACCATCGGTGAAGTAGTACGGAATGTCCTGGTGCCAGGGGGTTGGTTTCTGCGTGCCCGGCTCCTTGACCAGCACATGGTCGTGGAAGAACTGAGCGGTTTGCGAACGCATAACAGCGGCGGCGATGGCAGCCGCCGGCGATTCGGAGATCACCGCTCCGAACTCGGGGATGTGCGTCCAATTGCAGTAGTCGTCGAAGAAGCCGCCTGGCTCGCCCGGTGTCAGGTTGTTGGCAGCATAGGGGCCCGGGGCGCCGAGATTGCGCTCGATGCCGGCTGTAATTGTACTGATCCAGCCCGAGAAAATTCCGCGCAGACAGATGGCTCCGTCTCGCTGAAAGGCGGCAATGTCGTCGTCACTGATCAAAGGGAATGTGCTCATCGTGTGTTTGCCTAGTTAGGTTGGTCTGGTGAGCACTTCAGATCAGGCCGCGAAGAGGACGGCGATGAAGTGCTGTCCCCACTATTGCCGCACGGCTTGTAAAAATAAAATAATATGTTCTGACATTTCTCCTCGGAAAATTTTATGAAGGTGACCCTGCGCCAGCTCCATTACGCCCTGGCGGTGGCACGGCATGGCAATATCACCGTCGCTGCCGGCAAGCTGAATGTGTCACAGCCTGCGATCTCCGCTGCGATCAGCGAGCTGGAGGAGCTGCTCGGTCAGCCGGTGTTTGTCCGCCAACGCGGGCTGGGCGTGTCGGTGACTCCGTTCGGCCGGACGGTGATGGAAAAGGCGAAGAGGGTGGTGGCCGAGGCCAGTGAGCTGGAGCATCTGACAGCGGGCGAGGGGGAACCGGCCGGTGAACTGGTGCTTGGCTGCTTTGAGGATCTGGCGCCGTATTGTCTGCCGCAGCTGTTGCGCCGCCTCAGGGCACGCTATCCCGCGATAGCGGTCGAGATCCGGGTCGAAGGGTTCGATACGCTCGGGCGCTTGCTCAGCGAGGGCTCGCTGGACCTGATACTCAGCTACGACCTCGGGTTGCCGGCCAACGTGGCGAGCACAGTGCTGTGCGAACTGCCGGCTTACGCGCTGCTGCCGGCAGTGCATCCGCTAGCGGCGTCAGTCAGCGTGAGCCTCGGCGCGCTCAGCGAACATCCACTCATTCTGACCGGGCAAGCCTACAGCGGGCAGCACTTTCTGGACCTGTTCCATTTTCACAAGCTGTCGCCGCAGAGCGTGTACAAGGCGCACTCCTTCGAGTTGCAGCGCGGTCTGGTCGCCAATGGTTTCGGTGTCGCTCTGTCATATACCCGTCCTTACGGAGACCACAGTTACGACGGCCTGCCGCTGGCAGTCAGGCCGATAGCCGAAGACCTGCCAATGCAGCGCATCCTGCTGTCACACGATGCACGGCGCCCGCTCTCGCCGATGGCGCAGGCGTTTCTGGAACAGGCGAGTGCCTGGTTCTCCGCCCACACCGTCTTCGGCAACCAACCTGTCGGACAGGCCTGAGGTAACGATGCTGACGAACATCACTCCACTTCGGCGTTGCGAGAATGGGCCAGCAGTGCAGCATTGAGCTCGTTCTGCTCGCGCCCCCGCGCTACCAGGGCATCGCCCGGGAACGCATCCACTACGAATTCTTCGGCCCGGCGACGATCCTCGACGAGGACGAAGCCGCGGCGCCGGTACCGGAGGCAGGCAAGGCGGTACCCGCCGCCAGTGTCGCTCCGGAGGATGGTCTGACCGTCAGCTTCAGGGTCTCCGGAGCCCAGGTCGCGTGGGACTCGTCCTGTCATTCACTGCTAGAGTTGGCCGAACAGGCCGGGCTGACGGTGCCGTTCAATTGCAGGGCCGGCCTGTGCAACACCTGCCAGACTCCGCTGCTACGGGGCGAGGTCGAGTACATAGAGCCGCCGCTCGAACCGCCTGCCGACGGCGCGATCCTGCTGTGCAAGGCCGCTGATCGTCATCACGCTGAAGCTCTGAAGCGAGTACGAGCCCGCCTGTCTTGGCGGGCTCGTCGCATGACCGCTCTGGTGCCGAGGGGCTAGGCCAGGTGCTCGGCGTGAAAGCGCAGGTGATCCTCGATGAAACTCGCCACGAAGTAATAGCTGTGGTCATAACCGGGCTGCATCCGCAGCGTCAGCGGCCAGTCGCGACGCGCGGCGATCTCTTGCAGCAGGTGGGGCTGTAGCTGCTCCGGAAGGAAGCCGTCCTGCTCGCCCTGGTCGATCAGCAGCGGCAGCTTTTCGCCGGCGTTCTCCATCAACCGGCAGCTGTCGTAGCTGGCCCAGGCCGAGCGATCGGCGCCCAGATAGCAACTGAACGCCTTTTGCCCCCAGGGCACGTCGCTCGGGTTCACGATCGGGGAGAATGCCGATACCGAACAGTAGCGACCAGGGTTGCGCAATGCCGTCATCAGGGCCCCGTGGCCGCCCATCGAGTGGCCGCTGATCGCGCGGCGTTGCGTCACCGGGAAATGTGCCTCGACCAGTGCCGGCAACTCCTCGACCACATAGTCGTACATCCGGTAGTGGGTCTGCCACGGCGCCTCGGTGGCGTTTACATAGAAGGACGCCCCCTGGCCGAGATCGTAGCTGTCGTCGTCGGCGACCTCGCTACCGCGCGGGCTGGAGTCGGGCATCACCAGCGCCAGCCCGAGTTCGGCAGCCACGCGTTGTGCGCCGGCCTTGGTCGAGAAGTTCTCATCGTTGCAGGTCAGCCCAGACAGCCAGTACAGCACCGGCACCTTCTCGCCATGCGCGGTCTGCGGCGGCAGGTAGATGGCGAACGTCATCTCGGTGCCAGTGGCTCTGGAACGATGACGGTATCGCTTGTGCCAGCCACCGAACGAGCGGTAGCAGGCCACCATTTCCAGCGAAAGAGACATTGCAATGCTCCCGAGAGCGGGCAGGGCCCGCCCTCCAAGTGTTATTCGGCGAAATGGATTACCGAGCGGATCGACTTGCCCTCGTGCATCAGCTCGAAGGCGGTGTTGATCTCGTCGAGCGGCATCGTGTGGGTGATGAAATCATCGAGCCGGAATTCGCCTTTCAGGTAGCGCTCGACGTAGTCGGGCAGCTCGGAGCGGCCGCGCACGCCACCGAACGCCGAGCCGCGCCATACGCGGCCGGTCACCAGTTGGAACGGGCGGGTGCTGATTTCCTCTCCGGCCCCGGCCACGCCGATGATCACCGATTCGCCCCAGCCCTTGTGGCAGCACTCCAGCGCCGAGCGCATCACATGCACGTTGCCGATGCATTCGAACGAGAAGTCGACGCCGCCGTCGGTCATCTCGACGATCACATCCTGAATCGGCTTGTCGAAGTCCTTCGGGTTGATCACGTCGGTGGCGCCCAGCTGCTTGGCCAGCGCGAACTTGTCGGTGTTGATGTCGATGCCGATGATGCGGCTGGCCTTGGCCATGCGTGCACCGATCACCGCCGACAGGCCTATGCCGCCCAGGCCGAAAATGGCGACGGTGTCGCCTTCTTTAACCTTGGCGGTGTTCATTACCGCGCCCATGCCGGTGGTTACGCCGCAGCCGAGTAGACAGACCTCCTCAAGCGGCGCGGTCTTGTTGATCTTGGCCAGCGAGATCTCCGGCAGCACGGTGTACTCGGAAAAGGTCGAGGTGCCCATGTAGTGATAGATCGGCTTGCCGTCCTTGTAGAAGCGAGTGGTGCCGTCCGGCATCAGCCCCTTGCCTTGGGTGGCGCGGATCTTCTGGCACAGATTGGTCTTGCCCGAGGTGCAGAACTTGCACTCGCCGCATTCCGGGGTGTAGAGCGGGATTACGTGATCACCCACGGCGACGCTGGTCACGCCTTCGCCGATCGCCTCGACGACGCCGGCGCCTTCGTGTCCCAGGATGCAGGGGAAGACCCCTTCGGAATCCTTGCCCGACAGCGTGTATGCGTCGGTGTGGCAAACACCGCTGGCGACGATACGCACCAGCACCTCGCCCGCCTGCGGCGGCATCAGGTCGACTTCTTCGATAGACAGGGGCTGGTTCGGGCCCCAGGCAACGGCGGCGCGGGTCTTGATCATGTCCATTGTGGCTTTCTTTTCGAGTGGTGGTGAGCGACAAGTGCCATTCTAGGTGTTACCAAAACCAAGATAATCTGGCCAAATAGAAAGATATTTTTACCATTTGGAAACAATCATGGAGTGGGAAGGGGTCGTCGAATTCGTGGCAGTGGTCGAGGCGCAAAGCTTCACCGGAGCCGCGCAGCGGCTGGGTCTGTCGGTCGCCCAGGTCAGCCGCCAGGTGTCGGCACTGGAGCTGCGTCTGGCGACGCGGCTGCTCTATCGCACTACGCGCCGTGTCAGCGTCACCGAGGCAGGTCAGCTCTACTACCGGCATTGTCGACCGCTGCTCGATGGCCTGCATGAGGCCGAGCAGGCCTTGTCGCAGGCCCAAGGCAAGCCCACTGGTCATCTGCGCCTGACCGCGCCGGTCCATTACGGTGAGACGGTTGTCGCTCCGCTACTTCATCGCTACCTGCAGGATCATCCCACCGTCACCGCCGAACTGAACCTGGACAATCGGAAGATCGATCTGGTCGCCGAGGGTTACGATCTGGGCATTCGGCTCGGGCCGATGGACGAATCATCGCTGATGGTCAAACAGCTTGGCAGCCGGACTCACCATGTGTGTGCGTCGCCGGATTATCTGTCTCGCCATGGCGAACCCCATACCCTGGCCGAACTGGGCCAGCACCAGTGCCTAGTGGGTACGATCGCGTCCTGGCGCTTCAGTGAGGTCGGGCGCATAAGAGAAGTGAGCGTGAGCGGCCGACTGCGTTGCAACAGCGGTGCCGCTTTGTTAAATGCCGCTTTGCAGGGGCTGGGCCTGGTCCAACTTCCCGACTATTACGTGGCGGAACACCTGGCCAGTGGCCGGCTGACGAGCGTGTTGACCGGCTACACGCTGCAGGATGGCATCTGGGCGACTTATCCGCGCAGCCGCTATATCCCGCCGAAAGTCAGCGGGTTGGTGAGTTATTTGGAGGGCGAAATTCATGACTCGCAGACTCATTGAGAGGATGCTGTCCTGTGTCGCCCCCGGTGTCTTGAACGGGCCTTAAGTCAGATTTTTCGAGCAGAGAGGGTGAAATTGCCGGGCCTATGATTGCCTGACAGGTTTTTTGTAGGAGGTGGAATGATGGATGGGGAGTGAAAAACAAAGGGCATCAACCCTGTGCAAGGTTGATGCCCTAAGTTGGTGCGGAAGTGGTGCTCTAGACAGTAGTGTCAATAAAATTAATGAATATTTTCAATAATTTATACTGAATATGTCTTCGGCGCGATCGATGTTACTCAGTCTCTTCCACGTTCAGCGCGTTGATGCTGTAGCCGGCGTCGACGTAGGTGATTTCACCGGTGATGCCCGACGCCAGGTCGGACAGCAGGAAGGCGGCGGCGTTGCCGACTTCTTCGGTGGTCACGTTGCGCTTCAGCGGCGCCTGGTCGGCGACGTGGTGCAGCAGCTTGCCGAAGCCGGCGATACCCGAGGCGGCCAGGGTCTTGATCGGGCCGGCCGAGATGCCGTTGCAGCGGATGCCGTCTTTGCCGACCGCGCTGGCGGTGAAGCGTACCGCGGCTTCCAGGCTGGCCTTGGCCAGGCCCATCACGTTGTAGTTCGGGATCGCGCGCACCGCACCCAGGTAGGTCAGGGTGAGCAGGGCGCTGTTGCGGCCCTTCATCATCGGGCGGGCGGCCTTGGCCAACGCCGGGAAGCTGTACGCCGACACGTCATGCGACACCTGGAACGCTTCGCGCGACAGCGAGTCGAGGAAGTCGCCGCCGAGCGCTTCGCGCGGGGCGAAAGCGATGGCGTGCACCAGGCCGTCCAGGCCGTCCCATTGTTTGCCCAGATCGACGAACAGTTGCTCGATCTCGGCGTCATTCTGTACGTCGCAGCGGTATACCAGCTCGGAGCCGAAATCGGCCGCCATCTTGCGCACGCGATCTTCCAGCTTGTCCACCACGTAGGTGAACGCCAGCTCGGCGCCTTCACGATGACAGGCCTTGGCGATGCCGTAGGCGATCGACCGGTCGGAAATCATGCCGGTGATGAGAATCTTCTTGCCTTGCAGGAAACCCATCTGTCAGTCCTTTTGGTGGAAATAGCCCGGCATTATAGCCGAACTGCTGCGACTGCACGCGTTGTCGGACAAACTCCACCACTTTGCGGCACAATCGCCTTGTATCCGGGCAGGGTACGCTAACACTAAAAGAAACCCGGAACGGGATCAGGACAAGGAGTGCTTGTGGCGACAAGGGGATGGCGACGGCTGGCGGCCGGGCTGTTGACGCTACTGTGCGCATGGCCGGTGGCGGCTGCGCCGGGCGTGGCGCTCGGCTACACGCCGAAGTATCCACCGGGTTTTGCGCATTTCGACTATGTGAACCCGGCAGCGCCGAAGGGTGGGCAGTTGGTACTGCCGGCGGTCGGCGGTTTCGATACGCTCAACCCGTTCACGCTGAAGGGCGACAAGGAGGCCGGCATCGGGGCGCTGACGGTCGAGACGCTGATGGCGCAGAGCGAGGACGAACCGTTTTCGATGTACGGGCTGATCGCCGACGATGCGGCGCTGGCACCGGACGGCCGGTCGGTCACCTTCCATCTTAACCCCAAGGCGCGTTTCCAGAACGGCGAGCGGGTTACTGCCGACGATGTGGTGTTTTCCTTCGACACGCTGACGCGCGATCGCGCCGCCAGCCCCAATTACCGCTTCTACTGGGCCGACGTCAGCCGCGCGGTGGTGCTTGACTCCAGCCAGGTGCGCTTCGACTTCAAGCGCAAAAACGCCGAACTGCACATGATCCTCGGCCAGCTGCCGGTGTTCGCCCGCTCGTGGATACCCAAGGGCAAAACGCTGGCCGACGTGGCGACTCGCGCGCCGATCGGCTCCGGTCCGTTCCGGCTGGCCGGCTACGATCTGGGCAAGCGCAGCGAGTTTGCCCGCGACCCGCACTATTGGGCGGCCGATCTGCCGAGCCGGCGCGGCATGTACAACTTCGACCGCATCGTGTTTCGCTACTATCAGGACGAGACTGCGCGGCTGGAGGCTTTCAAAGCCGGCGAGTTCGACCTGTCGGCCGAAAACGTTGCCAAGAACTGGGCGCGCAGCTATCGCGGCAGCAAGTTCGACGACGGCCTGATCGTGAAGAAGCTGTTGCCGCACGGCAACAGCGCCGGCATGCAGGGCTTCGTGCTCAATCTGCGCAATCCCTTGTTCCGCGATCGGCGGGTACGCCAGGCGCTGGTGTTGTCGTTCGATTTCGAGTGGGTGAACAAGCAGCTGTTCTACGGCCAGTACCGTCGCAGCCCCAGTTACTTCACCAATAGCGAGCTGGCAGCGAGCGGCTTGCCGACGCCGGACGAGTTGGCGCTGCTCGAACCGCTGCGCAAGCAACTGCCCCCTGAGGTGTTCGGCCAACCTGTATCGCCACCGGTCACCGATCTGGCCATCGGCAACCGCGCGCAGCTGAAAGCCGCGCGGCGCCTGCTGTTCGAGGCCGGCTGGCGCTACGAGGGCGGGCGGCTGGTCGACAAGGACGGCCGGCCGTTCGGGATCGAGTTTCTGTCGTTTTCCCGTACTTACGAGCGCATCGTCGCCAAGTGGCAGAAGGATCTCGCCAAGATCGGCATCACGCTGACCGTGCGCATCGTCGACCCGGCGATCTACCAGCGCCGCCTCAACGACTTCGCCTACGACACCACGGTGGTGGTGTACGGCGCGAGCCAGAGCCCCGGTAACGAGCAGCTCAACTTCCACAGCTGTGCCGCGGCCAAGACCCCCGGCTCGAACAACTGGGCGGGGCTGTGCGACCCGGCGGTCGATGCCTTGCTGCAGAACTTCCTGCACTTTGACGACCGGCGCCAACTGGTGGCCGCCAGCCGTGCGCTCGACCGGGTGCTGCGCGCAGGCTTCTACGTGGTGCCGAACTGGTCGATTCCGTATCACCGCGTGGCGTGGTGGAACCGCTTCGACCAACCGGCAACGCTGCCGAAGTTCTACGACCCCACCAGTTGGGCGATCGAAACCTGGTGGGCGAAGCCCGCCGCCAAGCCGGAGCCCTGATCATGTGGCGCTATACCGTCAAACGCCTGCTGCTGATGATTCCGACCTTGGTCGGCATCCTGGCGATCACCTTCGCGATCATCCAGTTCGTGCCGGGCGGGCCGGTGGAGCAGATCGTCCAGCAGCTGACCAAGAGCGGTGTATCCGGCGAGACCACCGCCGCGGCCGGCACCCAGCTGGTGAAGGGCGCGACCGGGCTGGCTCCGGAGGAGATCGCCCAGCTGAGGACGCTGTACGGCTTCGACAAGCCGCCGCTGACCCGCTTCGTCGAGATGATGGGGCGCTTCGCCCGCTTCGATCTGGGTGAGAGCTTCTTTCACCACCAGTCGGTGGGGCAGTTGATCCTGTCCAAGTTGCCGGTGTCGATGTCGATCGGGCTGTGGACCTTCTTCATCACCTATTTGGTGTGCATTCCGCTGGGTATCGCCAAGGCGGTGCGCGACGGCAGTGTCTTCGACATCGTCAGCAGTACGCTGGTGCTGGTCGGCTACGCGATTCCCGGCTTCGTGCTCGGTGTGGCGCTGTTGGTGCTGTTCGGTGGCGGCAGCTTCTTCGAGCTGTTTCCGCTGCGCGGCCTCACCAGCGACAACTGGGCGACGCTGCCCTGGTGGCACAAGGTGACCGATTATCTGTGGCATATCACCCTGCCGATCATCGCCTCGGTGGTCGGCAATCTGGCGGTGATGACGCTGTTGACCAAGAACGTGTTCCTCGAAGAAATCCGCCGTCAGTACGTGTACACCGCGCGCGCCAAAGGGTTGGCCGAACGCACCATCCTGTACAAACATGTGTTCCGCAATGCCTTGATTCCGCTGGTGACCGGCTTTCCGGCCGCGTTCATCGGCGCCTTCTTCACCGGCAGCCTGCTGATCGAGACGCTGTTCTCGCTCGACGGCCTGGGCCTGCTGTCCTACGAGTCGGTGATCCGCCGCGACTATCCGGTGGTGATGGGCTCGCTGTACGTGTTCACGCTGATGGGGCTGGTGGCCAAGCTGCTGTCCGACCTGTCTTATCTGCTGATCGACCCGCGCGTCAGCTACGAGGAGGGCGGCCAATGAGCCTGTCGCCCGGTCGCCGCGCCTGGCGGCGCTTCAAGCAGAACCGCCGCGGCTACATTAGCCTGTGGATCTTCAGTGTGTTGTTCGCGATCTCGCTGTTTGCCGAACTGTTGTCCAACGACAAGCCGCTGATCGTGCACTACGACGGGCGCAACTATTACCCGATCGTGTTCGATTACAACGAGACAGTGTTTGGCGGCGATTTCGACACGCCGACCGACTATCTCGACCCGTATATCCGCCACCGTTTCGACATCGATGGCAACTGGGCGGTGTTCGCACCCAACCCGTATAGCTACGACACGCTGAACGACTTCACCGCTACGCCGAACCCAGCCGCGCCGTCGCGCGCCAACCTGATCGGCACTGACGACCGCGGCCGCGACGTGTTCGCCCGGCTCTTGTACGGCTTTCGGCTGTCGGTACTGTTCGCGCTGGTGCTGACCGTGGTCGGCACGCTGGTCGGTATTCTGCTCGGCGCGATCCAGGGTTTCTTCGGCGGCCGGGTCGACCTGGTGTTGCAGCGGCTGTCGGAGATCTGGGGCGGGCTGCCGGAGCTGTATCTGCTGATCATCCTGTCGTCGTTCTTCAACCCGAGCCTGGGGCTGTTGCTGGTGCTGCTGTCGCTGTTCGGCTGGATGGGCCTCGCCGACTACGTGCGCGCCGAGTTCCTTAAGAACCGCCAGAGCGAGTACGCGCTGGCGGCGCGGGCGCTGGGTCTGTCCAACCCGCGCATCATGTGGCGCCACCTGCTGCCCAACAGCCTGACCCCGGTGGTGGCGTTTCTGCCGTTCCGCGTCAGCGGCGCGATCCTGGCGCTGACCAGCCTGGACTTTCTCGGCCTGGGCGTGCCGGCCAATACGCCGAGCCTGGGCGAGCTGCTGTCGCAGGGCAAGGACAACCTGGACGCCTGGTGGATCGCGCTGTCCACCTTCACCGTGCTGACGGTGACGCTGCTGTTGTTGATCTTCATCGGCGAGGGCCTGCGGGCCGCGCTGGATACCCGCAAAGGCTGAGATGAGCGAATTGCTGAAAGTGGAAGGACTGACGGCGCGCTTCGGCCAACTGGTGGTGGCCGACGCGGTGTCGTTCAGCGTCGCCGCCGGCGAGAAAGTGGCGCTGGTCGGCGAGTCCGGCTCGGGCAAGACGGTGACCGCGCAGGCGATCCTGCGTTTGAACCCCGATGTCGGCTTGACCGGCGCGGTGCACTACGGCCGCGACGAACTGGTGGCCGCGCCGGAGAAGCGGCTGCGCCAGCTGCGCGGCCGCGAGATCGGCATGATCTTCCAGGAACCGATGACCGCGCTCAACCCGGTGTACACCGTCGGTAACCAGATCATCGAGGTGCTGCAGCTGCATCTGGGTCTCGACAAGGCGGCGGCGCGCGCCGAGGCGATCCGGCTGCTGACACGCACCGGCATTGCGGAGCCTGCGCGCAAGGTCGATGCCTTTCCGTTCCAGCTGTCCGGCGGCCAGCGCCAGCGCGCGATGATCGCGATGGCGCTGGCGGCACGGCCCAAGCTGCTGGTCGCCGACGAGCCGACCACTGCGCTCGATGTCACCGTGCAGGCGCAGATCCTCGACCTGTTGGCCGATCTGCAGCGCGAGACGGGCATGGCGGTGCTGTTCATCACCCACGACCTAAACCTGGTGCGGCGCTTCGCCGACCGGGTGGTGGTGATGCAGGCGGGCAGGGTGGTGGAGAGCGGCCCGGTCGACCGGGTGTTCGGCCAACCTGCGCACGCCTATACCCGGGCATTGCTGGCGAGCCGGCCGACCCCGCTCGATGCCGAGCCCGACGATCAGGCTCCGGTCCGCTTGGCGGCGCGGCGGCTGTCGGTCAGCTATCGGCGCAAACGCGGCTGGTTCGGCCACGAGCCGGTGCCTATCGTGAGCGGCGTGTCGCTGAGCCTGCCGGCCGGGCAGACGCTCGGCATCGTCGGCGAGTCCGGCTCGGGCAAGACCACGCTGGGCCTCGCGCTGATGCGGTTGATCGACGCGGCCGCGGTGCGGGGCGAGGTGGAGCTCGACGCCATGCGGCTCGATACTTTAAGCGGCGAGGCGCTGCGTCGTTCCCGGCACGACTTCCAGGTGGTGTTCCAGGACCCGTACGCCTCGCTGTCGCCGCGGCTGACCGTGGAGGAGATCGTCGGCGAAGGGCTGTCGCTGCATCAACCCGAACTGTCCGCCGCCCAGCGGCGCGTCCGGGTGGTGGCGATGTTGGCCGAAGTGGGGCTGGACGAGGTGGTGCTGGAGCGCTATCCGCACGAGTTCTCTGGCGGTCAGCGTCAGCGCATCGCCATCGCCCGCGCGGTGATCCTGCGCCCCAAGGTGCTGCTGCTCGACGAGCCGACCAGTGCGCTCGACGCCACCTTGCAGAAACAGGTGATCGAGCTGCTGCTGGGCCTGCAGGCGCGCTACGGCATCAGCTATTTGTTCATCAGCCACGACCTGGCGGTGATCCGCGCGCTGGCGCACCAGGTGATGGTGCTCAAGAGCGGCGAGGTGATCGAGCACGGCGCGACGCAGGCGGTGTTTGCCGCGCCTCGCGAGCCGTATACGCAGGCGCTGTTGGCGGCGGCGCTGGCTTGAAAAGCACCAGGGGCTGCCCCATGTTGTAAGCATGGTTCGCTCGACGCGAGCGATAACCCCGTCGGGGGCGCGGTTGCTGCCGACTGGGCCTGTTGTTACCATTTATCGCATCCGGGGTCGCTAACACGACCGGACGCCGCCAGGCACTATGCCGCGCCCGATGCTGTTAGCGACTCTTACCCTGACCCTATTTCGTAGAGGAAACCATGAGCGACCTTATCCATCACGTGAGCGACGACTCCTTCGAACAAGACGTACTCAAGGCCGAAGGTCCGGTGTTGGTGGACTACTGGGCCGAGTGGTGCGGTCCGTGCAAGATGATCGCCCCGATCCTGGACGAAGTAGCTTCGACCTATGCCGGCCGCCTGAAAGTCGTGAAGCTGAACATCGACCAGAACGAGCTGACCCCGCCGAAATTCGGCATCCGCGGCATCCCGACGCTGATGATCTTCAAGAACGGCGAAGTGGCTGCCACCAAGGTCGGCGCGCTGGCCAAGAGCCAACTGACGGCGTTTATTGACAGCAACATCTAAAGCCTCTATTCTCGGTTCAAACATTCTTGTCTAGCGGGCGACTTCTTCCGTCGCCCGTTCCTTATCCGCTTTACACCCCCTTATTAAGCGTTTTTCTCCCAAACGTACTTTCGAGTCGACGCACGTCCGCTATGCATTTATCCGACCTCAAGCATCTCCACGTCTCACAGCTCGTGGACATGGCCATCGCCAACGAGATTGACGGTGCCAACCGCCTGCGCAAGCAGGATCTCATTTTCGCCATGCTGAAGAATCAGGCCAAAAAAGGCGAAAGCATCTTTGGCGAGGGCACGCTCGAGGTGCTGCCGGACGGCTTCGGTTTCCTGCGCAGCCCAGATACGTCGTACCTGGCCGGCCCCGACGATATCTACGTCAGCCCGAGCCAGATCCGTCGCTTCAACCTGCACACCGGTGATTCGATCGACGGCGAAATCCGTACGCCGAAGGACGGCGAGCGCTACTTCGCGCTGGTGAAGGTGGACAAGGTCAACGGCGAAGCGCCGGAGAAGTCCAAGCACAAGATCCTGTTCGAGAACCTCACGCCGCTGTTCCCGACCGAGCAGTTCAAGCTCGAGCGCGATATCAAGGCCGAGGAAAACATCACCGCCCGTGTGATCGACATGATCGCGCCGATCGGCAAGGGCCAGCGCGGCCTGCTGGTCGCCCCGCCGAAGTCGGGTAAGACGGTGATGCTGCAGAACATCGCTCATGCGATCACCGCCAATCACCCGGAAGCGGTGCTGATCGTGCTGCTGATCGACGAGCGTCCGGAAGAAGTGACCGAAATGACGCGTTCGGTGAAGGGCGAAGTGGTGTCGTCGACCTTCGACGAGCCGGCGACCCGCCACGTGCAGGTGGCCGAGATGGTGATCGAGAAGGCCAAGCGCCTGGTCGAGCACAAGAAGGACGTGGTGATCCTGCTCGACTCGATCACCCGTCTGGCCCGCGCCTACAATACCGTGATCCCGGCCTCCGGCAAGGTGCTGACCGGTGGTGTCGACGCCAACGCGCTGCAGCGTCCGAAGCGTTTCTTCGGCGCCGCGCGTAACGTCGAAGAGGGCGGCTCGCTGACCATTATCGCCACGGCGTTGATCGACACCGGTTCGCGCATGGACGACGTGATCTACGAGGAATTCAAGGGCACCGGCAACATGGAGCTGCATCTCGACCGCCGCATGGCCGAGAAGCGCATGTTCCCGGCGGTGAACATCAACCGCTCCGGCACCCGCCGCGAAGAGCTGCTGATTCCGCAGGACCAGTTGCAGCGCATCTGGGTACTGCGCAAGCTGCTCTACCCGATGGACGACCTGGAGGCGATGGAATTCCTGCAGGACAAGCTGCGCGCGACCAAGACCAACCAGGCGTTCTTCGACTCGATGCGTCGCTGATCGCGGTGTCCGGGTTGGCCGAATGGCCGGCCGGTCGCGCCCACAGGCCCACCTTAGCGTGGGCCTGTTTTGTTTTGCGCGGGTAGGGGCTCGATTGCGTCGCCTACCCACATCAGTGACAATCTGGATTCGATTTCCTAGCGGGCCGGCATGCGCGGCCCGGGTCCACGGAGGCTGTTCTGATTTCTCCGTCCGAGCATTTTCGCTTTTCTTTTCGCACCTGGCTGATGGCCTGCCTGTTGCTGGCCGTGTTGCTGCCATCGTTGGCGCTGGTTCAGCTGTGGCGGCAATTCGACGGTGTGGTCAACGATTCGGTCAGTGCGCAGTTGCAGGCCACCGAGCTGACCAATGCGGTGCATACCCTGTCCGAACAGGCCACCTTGATGGAGCGCAGTGCGCGACAATACGCCGTGCTCGACGATGCGGCGTTCCGCCAGGGGGTGGATGCGGCCTGGCTTGCCAGCCAGCCGGCGTTGCAGCAGTTGGCCGGCGCGTCGACCGATCCGGCGGCCGTGCTGGCACAGTTCCGGCAGCGACGCCAAGCACTCGACCGGCTGCTCGACCAGCGGCGCGGGGGCGATGTGTCCTTGCAGCTGACCGTGTATTTCGACCAGTTGGGACGCGAGAACGACCGGATCGCTGTCGGCGTGAAGGCGCTGATGCTGCAGCGCGAACAGCGCATGCGCGAGCGCTTCGCCGAGCAGCGGCGCGCCGCCGGTCTGATGGTGATCGCCTCGCTGGCACTGGCGCTGCTGCTGGCGCTGCTGATCGGGCACCGCTTGGCACGGCCGGTGGTACGGCTGCGCCGCCGCATCCGCCAGCTCGGCGATGGCCAGCGCAATCTGGAGTGGAAACCCGAGGGGCCGGCCGACTTGCGCGAGCTGACCCGGGCGCTGGGCGAGCTCGACGCGAGGTTGGCCGAACTGGAAAGCGACAAGGCGCGGTTCTTCCGCCATGTCTCGCACGAATTGAAGACACCGCTCGCGGCATTGAACGAGGGCGCAGCGCTGTTGTCCGAACAATTACTGGGGCCGCTCAACCCGGGCCAGCAGGAAGTGGTCGGCATCGTGCGCGACAATGTCCAGGCCTTGCGTCAGCGCATCGATGCGCTGCTGCGCCAGGATGCCGAGCAAGCGCGGATGAAACGACTCGACTGGCAGCGCTTCAACCTGCAGACGCTACTCGATGTGCGCATCGAGCAGCAGCGTCTGCTGATCAATGGCAAACGGCTCGACCTGGCGGTGCGCCACGGCGTCAACTGGACGCACGGCGACACCGACAAGCTCGAGACCATCATCGACAATCTGCTGATCAATGCGATCCGTTTCAGCCCGGCCGGCGGCCGGCTCACGCTGGAGACTTCCCGTGAGCAGGGGCGGGTCGGCCTGGTCGTGGCTGATCAGGGGCCCGGCGTGGCCGAGGACGATCGTGAACGGATCTTCGAGCCCTTTTACTGCGGCGCGCCGCCGGTTGGCGAAGCGCCGGGGTCCGGCATCGGCCTGTCGATGGCGCAAGGCTTCGCCCAACAGATGGGCGGCAATCTCGAACTGATTTCCGGGGCGGGCGAAGGTGCCCGGTTCCGCATGTGGTGGCCCGACCGGGCCGCTCGATAGGAGACTATGAAGAATAGCTGGCAGAACGGAATGCGCACCGTCGGTGCGCTGGCGGTGGCGCTGTTGCTGAGCAGCTGCGCTGCGTTTCAGAAGAAGGCGCCCGAAAAGGTGCCGGTGGCGGTGTGCCCAAGCGCGGCGTCGGTGCTGGCGACGATCAAGCCGGGACGCGACAGCGGCGGGCTGGTGATGGTGCCGGGGCGTGATGCCTGTGTCGGCGACAAGCTGCGCTATGCCGCCCTGCAACTGATGCCGGGCGGAAGAGGCGATCTGGCCAAGGCGCAGAGCCTGGTCAATGACGTGCTGGCCACCGGGGGCGGCAAAGAGCCGGACGAATGGCGTGGCCTGGCCCAGTTGCTCAACCAGCAGTTGGCCGAACGGCGCCGCGCCGATGCCGACCAGGACAAGCTCAACCAATTGCTGAAGGCCGAGCAGAAGCGTGCCAACGATGCGCAGGCGCGGCTGGAGGCGCTCAAACAGGTGGAACAAACGATGATGCAACGGTCGCTCGACAAGAAGGCGATGCAGCCATGAGCACGAAGAATGCGCGCATTCTGCTGGTGGACGACGATCCGGACCTGTTGCATCTGACCCGGTTGCGGCTCGCGTCTACCGGCTGGCAAGTAGACACCGCCACTACCGGCGAGGCGGCGCTGTCGGCACTGGCGGCCCATCGTGCCGATGTGCTGGTGACCGATTGGCAGATGCCGAAGATGGACGGCATGGCGCTGTTCGACGAGGTGCGGCGCCGCTATCCGGCGCTGCCGGTGATCATCATCACTGCGCACGGCACGGTGCCGGATGCGGTCGAGGCGGTCAGCCGCGGCGTGTTCGGCTATCTGGCCAAGCCATTTGAAGGCAGCGAGCTGCTGGCCAAGGTCGAGCAGGCGTTGGCGCTGTCGGCGGTGGCGCCTGCGGCGTCGGAGGATGGCAGCGGCGCTTGGCGGCGCGACGTGATCAGCCGCAGCCCGCAGATGGAGGAATTGTTGGCCGAAGCGCGGCTGGTGGCGGCGACTGACGCCAGCGTGCTGATCAGCGGTGAGAGTGGTACCGGCAAGGAGGTGCTGGCGCAGGCGATCCACCGTGCCAGCCCGCGCTGTGAAGGTACATTCGTGGCGGTGAACTGTGGGGCGATTCCGGAGAATCTGCTGGAGAGCGAGCTGTTCGGTCACGAGAAGGGAGCGTTCACCGGTGCGGCCAGTCGTCACAACGGTCTGTTCCTCGAAGCCGACGGCGGCACGCTGTTCCTCGACGAAATCGGCGACATGCCGCTGTCGCTGCAAGTGAAGCTGCTGCGTGTGCTGCAGGAGCGCGAGATTCGCCCGGTCGGCTCGGCTCGTTCGGTGCCGGTGAACGTGCGGGTGATCTCGGCGACCCACCGCGACCTGGAGGAGAAGATCCGCGAGGGGGTGTTCCGCGAGGACCTGTACTACCGGCTTAACGTGGTGGCGCTGCGCCTGCCTACCTTGGCCGAACGGCCGGAGGACATCCCCTTGCTGGCACGTCACTTCCTGGTGCGGGTGGCCGGACGCTATGGCAAGAGCGTCGCCGGCTTCGCGCCCGATGCCCTCGAGGCGTTGATGGCCGCCCAGTGGCGCGGCAATGTGCGACAGCTCTCCAATGTGATCGAGCAGTGCTGCGTACTGGCGACCAGTCCGCTGATTCCGCTGGCGCTGGTGCAGAAGGCGATCTCGGAGGACACGGTATCCACCCCGAGCCTGGCCGAGGCGCGCTGGCAGTTCGAGCACGAGTACCTGAGCCGGCTGCTGCGCCTGACCGGTGGCAACGTCGCCGATGCGGCGCGGATCGCCGATCGCAACCGCACCGAGTTCTACCGGCTGCTGCAGAAGTACGAACTGGCGCCGGCGGCGTTCAAGGTCGTCAACTGATGAGCGGGCATCTGGAGCGCGGATCGTCGGATGCCTTGGGTATGTGACATTTGCGAGGCTGTCGCCGATTTCAATAACTTGCCATCCCCCTGTCGCCGTTTGGCGACAGGGGGATTTGCTTTGTATTCATGGGTTTACTCTTATGCGAGCGTCAAGTTTGTCGTGGTGCGGCGACAGAGCGGCGGTGAAATCGGTGCTGGAGGCGGGGTGGAGAAGGGGATTTGAGCGGCGGTTATTTCATGGCCCTGTAAAAACAAGGGTTTAATGATGCTGGCACGGGTATTGCTAAATACTGGTCGTAGAACTCGATATTGCGTTTAGGAGCATCCATGCCAAAGAAACTGATCCTCGCTGTGCTGTTGTCCCTGCCGGCTTCGTTGACGGTCGTCGGGACTGTAAGTGCCGCGCAGCCGCTGCTGCTGGCCGCCGCACAAGGCAAGGATGCCCAGTTGGCCAAGGATGTCGAGGGCACGGTCAAGCCGCAGGCAGAACAGCTGGGCGCGCAGGTGACGCTGGTCGTCAAGCGCGGGCAGGTGGTCCTGAGCGGTGTCGCGCCGAGCGAAGATGCGATCCGCCAGCTGGTCGAGCTGGCCTCGACTGTGCCAGGTGTGGAACAGGTGTCGTCCGAGATCGAAGTCAAACCGGTTTAATGTTGCTGGCAGCCTTGTGGGCTGCGAGAGCGCTGAGTAGGACCGCTACGCTGAGTGTTGTTGGCGCGCCAAGTAGCAAAGCAGTACTTCTCTCTGGTTTTTGTTGTAGTAGTAGCTGTAGTAGCACCACCCTCCGTCTGATCTGACGTTCTGTTTGGCCCACCTCTCACCCCGGGGTGGGCTATTTTTTTATTGTGTTCCGATTTCGAGTATCGCCGTACCCAGTAATGGCGGGCGAGGGCATTCGGCCGGGCGCTGAAGAGGCAAAGTGCCGACAGCGCGGTGCCACTGTGCACGGCCCGTGCAGGGTGGAGAGCGTTGTGAGGCGTGTTGCCGAATATTTGGAGGTTGTATCCATGCAACAGCGCCAATGCAGTCGGAAGCAGCGCAAGCCCTTGGAGTAGCGCTGTTCTGGCCTGCTCGGTGCGGTGGTAACGGAAGAAAATAGTCTGTAGAAAATATATTGTCGAACAAAAGTTTGAAGGTGTCGTTACAATGGCGGCAACTACGGGGCCATCGCGCCCCGCGCAAACTCACAAAGGAATGTCGACATGTCTTTCGAGGTGCTAGCCCATCCCCAAACCGCCCTGCGCGACGCGATCACCGCCGCCTACCGCCGCGACGAGCGCGAATGCGTGCAGACCATCCTCGCCCAGGCCGCGATGCCGGCCGAGCAGGTGAAGTCGGTGCAGGATCTGGCGCGCCGCCTGGTATCCCGGGTGCGCGAGCAGCGCACCAAGTCGAGCGGTGTCGACGCGCTGATGCACGAGTTCTCGTTGTCCAGCCAGGAGGGCGTCGCGCTGATGTGCCTGGCCGAAGCGCTGTTGCGTATCCCGGACCGCGTGACCGCCGACAAGCTGATCCGCGACAAGATCAGCCGCGGCGACTGGCGCTCGCACCTGGGCAACAGCAGCTCGATGTTCGTCAACGCCGCCGCCTGGGGGCTGTTGGTCACCGGCAAGCTGGTGTCCTCGCACAGCGAGCAGGGGCTGTCGAGCGCGATCACCAAGCTGATCGCCAAGGGCGGCGAGCCGCTGATCCGCAAGGGCGTGGACCTGGCGATGCGCATGCTGGGCAAGCAGTTCGTCACCGGCGAGACCATCGACGAGGCGCTGGCCAACGGCCGTGAGCGCGAGGCGCGCGGCTACCGCTTCAGCTACGACATGCTCGGCGAGGCGGCGATGACCGAGGCCGATGCGCAGCACTACTTCGACGACTATGTGACGGCGATCCACGCGATCGGCAAAGAGTCGGCCGGCCGCGGCGTGTACGAAGGCCCGGGCATTTCGGTGAAGCTGTCGGCGATCCACCCGCGTTACAGCCGCGCCCAGCACGCGCGCAGCATGAACGAGCTGCTGCCGCGCCTGAAGGAACTGTTCCTGCTGGCCAAGCGCTACGACATCGGCTTGAACATCGACGCAGAAGAGGCCGACCGCCTGGAGCTGTCGCTCGATCTGATCGAGGCGCTGGCCAACGATCCGGACCTGGCCGGTTTCAAGGGCATCGGCATCGTGGTGCAGGCGTATCAGAAGCGCTGCCCGTACGTGATCGATTACCTGGTCGACCTGGCGCGCCGCAGCGGCAACCGCTTCATGGTGCGGCTGGTGAAGGGCGCCTATTGGGACGCCGAGATCAAGCGCGCGCAGGTCGACGGCCTGAGCGGCTACCCGGTCTATACCCGCAAGGTCTACACCGACGTGTCCTATATCGCCTGCGCCAAGAAGCTGTTGGCAGCACAGGACGCGATCTACCCGCAGTTCGCTAGCCACAATGCCTATACGCTGGCGGCGATCTATAACCTGGCCACCGGTCTCGATTACGAGTTCCAGTGCTTGCACGGCATGGGCGAGACGCTGTACGACCAGGTGGTCGGTTCGGCCAACCTGGGCAAGGCTTGCCGCATCTACGCGCCGGTCGGCTCGCACGAGACGCTGCTCGCCTACCTGGTGCGCCGCCTGCTCGAAAACGGCGCGAACAGCTCGTTCGTGAACCGCATCGTCGACGAATCGGTGTCGATCGACGAACTGGTGGCCGACCCGGTGGCCGAAGCCGCCCGCCATGCCGGCGCACCGCACAGCAAGATCGTGCTGCCGAACGAGCTGTACGGCCGCGGTCGCAAGAATTCCTCGGGACTCGATCTGTCGAGCGAGCATGTGCTCGCCACCTTGCAGATCGGTCTCGACGTCAGCAACAAGTCCGACTGGTTGGCTCAGCCGCTGCTGGGCCGCGGCGATGTGAGCGAGGGCGAACGTCAGCCGGTGACCAACCCGGCCGACCGCCGCGACGTGGTCGGCGCGGTGATCGAGGCGAGCGTCGCCCAGGTCGACGAAGCGCTGAGCCTGGCCGAAACGGCCGCGCCGCGCTGGGCCGCCACGCTGCCGACCGAACGCGCCGCCTGTCTCGACCGCATGGCCGATGCGATGGAAACCCATATCGCCACGCTGATGGGCCTGGCGGTGCGCGAGGCCGGCAAGACGCTGCCGAACGCGATCGCCGAGGTGCGCGAGGCGGTGGACTTCTGCCGTTACTACGCGCAGCAGGCGCGCAACGAGTTCGCCAACGACAGCCACCCGGCACTCGGCCCGGTGGTGGCGATCAGCCCGTGGAACTTCCCGCTGGCGATCTTCATCGGCGAAGTGGCCGCGGCGCTGGCCGCCGGCAACCCGGTGCTGGCCAAGCCGGCCGAACAGACCGGCCTGATCGCCTGCTACGCGGTGCGACTATTCCACGAAGCCGGCGTGCCGCGCGACGTGCTGCAGTTCCTGCCGGGCCGCGGCGAGACCGTCGGCGCCGCGCTGACCCGCGACGTGCGCGTCAAGGGGGTGATCTTCACCGGCTCGACTGAGGTCGCGCAGCTGATCAACCGCACCTTGGCGCAGCGCAGCGAAGACGTGCCGCTGATCGCCGAAACCGGCGGCCAGAACGCGATGATCGTCGACAGCTCGGCGCTGCCGGAGCAGGTGGTCACCGACGTGCTGTCCTCGGCCTTCGATTCGGCCGGCCAGCGCTGCTCGGCGCTGCGCGTGCTGTATCTGCAGAACGATGTCGCCGACAAGGTGGTGGCGATGATCAAGGGGGCGATGGACGAGCTGGTGGTCGGCAACCCGGCGCTGCTCGCCACCGATGTCGGCCCGGTGATCGACGCCGAGGCGCAGGGCAATCTGCTGCGTCACATCGAACAGATGAAGAGCAAGGCGCGCAGCTGCCATCAGGTGAAGCTGGGCGACACCACGGTGAACGGTACCTTCGTGCCGCCGACCTTGTTCGAGATCGACTCGATCAGCCTGCTCAAGCGCGAGGTGTTCGGCCCGGTGCTGCACGTGGTGCGCTTCGAGGCGCGCGACTTGCCGAAGGTGATCGCCGAGATCAACGCCACCGGCTACGGCCTGACCCACGGCGTGCACAGCCGCATCGACGAGACCATCGACACCATCAGCCGCGAGGTGAAGGCGGGCAACGTCTACGTGAACCGCAACGTGGTCGGCGCGGTGGTCGGCGTGCAGCCGTTCGGCGGCGAAGGCCTGTCGGGCACCGGTCCGAAGGCCGGCGGCCCGTTCTATCTGTACCGCTTGATCCGACGCGCCCAGTGGGATGCACGTCTCAGCGCCGAGCATTGCGAAGCCGAGCTGCCGGGGCTCGATCAGCTGCATGCGGCGCTGCCGAAGCTGGCCTTGTCGCCGGCCGAGAAGACCGCCGAGGCCGAACGCATTGTCGCGCTGCGCAAAGCCACGCCGTTGGCCGAACAGATCGTGCTGCCGGGGCCGACCGGCGAGAAGAACACCCTGGCGTTTGCGCCGCGTGGCCGCATCGGCATCGCCGGTGGCAGCCTGCTCGAGCAGGTCAGTGCGCTGGCCGCGGTGCTGGCCACCGGCAACCGCGCCGTGGTCGGCAAGAACGAGCCGCTGGCGGCCGAGGCCCGGGCGCTGAATGGTTGGGTCGAGTCGGTCGACGATGTACTGGCCGCCGATATGGCCGCGCTGATCGTGCATGGTGACGACGAGGCTCAGGCCGAGCTGCGCCGCCGCCTGGCTGCTCGCGAGGGTGCGCTGCTGCCGCTGGTGGTGCCGCATAACGCAGGTATCAACCTGCATCGCCTGGTGGTGGAACGTGCACTGAGCATCAACACCACCGCGGCCGGCGGCAACGCCAGCCTGATGAGTCTGGCCGAGTAAGCTCCCCCTCCATCTTTCGCACCGCCTTGCCTTCGGGCAGGGCGGCGTGCGTCAGTTTATCTATCTGACATTAAATTGTCGGCAATAAGCGAACTAAGATGATGGGATGAGCTGACGCGGCAAGGCCGGCTTGGTCGAAACGGCCGATCCGTGCTGAAACGCGCCGGTGTAACAGGCGACTGCGGCCATGCGCGCCACAATGCGCAAAGTTGTTGAATCCAAAGTACCGGGTTTGCTTGTCAGACAAGGGTGGCATTGAAATAATGCCGCCAACGTTTTACCGAAACGTCACACAAATCCAAGCCGCCGGGCGACGTATCCGGACGGGCAGGGGAAATCAACCAAGGTAGAGGAACGATGATGCAAAAGATCAAACTGGCTTCGCTTACCGTGGCAGTAGCAGCGGCCCTGGCACTCTCCGCATGTGGCAAGAAAGAGCAGCCTGCCGCCGGCACCGAAGCGTCGGGCGCAGCCGCCGCAGCCGCTGGCGAGACCGTGATCACGCTGGGCTTTGCCGCCCCGCTGACCGGCCCGCAGTCGCACTACGGCGAGGAGTACAAGAACGGCGTGACGCTGGCGATCGAAGACGCCAACGCCCAGCACCCGACCATCGGCGGCAAGCCGGTGAAGTTCGCGCTGGACGCCGAGGACGACCAGGCCGATCCGAAGATCGCCACCCAGGTCGCCCAGAAGTTCATGGACTCCAAGGTGAGCGGCATCATCGGTCACTTCAACTCGGGTACCGCGATCCCGGCCTCGAAGATCTACTCGGACAACGGCGTGCCGATGATCGCGATGGCCACTGCCCCGACCTTTACCCAGCAGGGCTTCAAGAACACCTTCCGTTCGATGACCTCGGACACCCAGCAGGGCAGCGTGGTCGGCAAGTACGTGGTCGACAAGCTCGGCTTCAAGAAGATCGCCATCGTCGACGACCGCACCGCCTACGGCCAGGGTCTGGCCGACGAGTTCGAGAAGGCCGCCAAGGCCGCCGGTGCGACCATCGTCAAGCGTGAGTTCACCAACGACAAGGCCACCGACTTCGCCGCGATCATCACCTCGATCAAGTCCGCCAGCCCGGACATGGTGTTCTACGGCGGCGCCGACGCGCAGTCCGCCCCGATGGCCAAGCAGATGAAGCGCCTGGGCGTGAAAGCGCCGCTGGTGTCGGGTGAAATGACCAAGACCCCGACCTTCCTGAAGCTGTCGGGCACCGACGGCGACGGCACCATCGCCTCGCTGGCCGGCCTGCCGCTGGAACAAATGCCGAAGGGCAAGGACTACGAATCGCGCTACAAGGCCCGCTTCAAGGCCGACGTCGCCACCTACTCGCCGTACGGCTACGACGCCACCATGGCGATGATCGACGCGATGAAGCAGGCCAACTCGTCCGATCCGGCTAAGTACCTGCCGGTGCTGGCCAAGATCCAGTACTCGGGCGTGACCTCGAGCGACTGGACCTACGACGAGAAGGGCGACCTGAAGAACGGCGGCATCACCCTCTACAAGGTCGAGAACGGCCAGTGGAAGGTGCTGGAGACCGTTGGTGGCGGCGCCAAGGCGGCCGACGCATCGGCTGCCAAGTAAGTCCGCTTCACCCTGTGAAAACGGCGCGGACTTCGCGCCGTTTTTCTTTATGGGCCGGTCAGCATTTGATCGGCCGCAATAGCGCGGCTGCGGCTAAAATAACGGCCTGTAATCAGGAGATAACCATGTCCACCGACCTTGTCGCGCTGATCCGGCGCCTGCCCAAGGTAGAGCTGCACTTGCACATCGAGGGCTCGCTCGAACCGGAACTGA
This sequence comes from Neisseriaceae bacterium JH1-16, assembly GCA_025989215.1. GTDB lineage: Bacteria > Pseudomonadota > Gammaproteobacteria > Burkholderiales > Chromobacteriaceae > Crenobacter_A. Next base: position 89,864 of record JAPDNP010000001.1, read on the forward strand.
TGTTCGCGTTGGCCAAGCGCAACGGCGTCGCGCTGCCTTACCCCAGCGTCGAGGCGCTGCGCGCCGCCTACGACTTCAGCAATCTGCAGTCCTTCCTCGACCTGTACTACGCCGGCGCGAACGTACTGATCACCGAGCAGGACTTCTACGATCTGACCTGGGCGTATCTGGAAAAGGCGCATGCCGACCGTCTCGTCCACACCGAAATCTTCTTCGATCCGCAGACGCACACCGCGCGCGGCGTGCCGTTTGCCACGGTGCTGAACGGCATCCAGCGGGCGCTCGACGATGGCAAGGCCAAGTTCGGCATCAGCTACCGGCTGATCATGAGCTTCCTGCGCCATCTGTCCGAGGCCGACGGCTTCGCGACGCTGGACGAAGCGATGCCTTACCTCGAACGCATCGACGGCGTCGGCCTCGATTCGAGCGAACAGGGCAATCCGCCGGAGAAATTCGCCCGGCTGTTCGAGCGCTGCAAACAGCTCGGCCTGCCGCGTGTCGCGCATGCCGGCGAGGAGGGGCCGCCCGAGTATGTGTGGCAGTCGCTCGACCTGTTGGACGTGTCGCGCATCGACCACGGCGTGCGCTCGCTCGAAGACGCCGCGCTGGTACAGCGTCTGGTGGAGCTGGCCATGCCATTGACGGTATGTCCGTTCTCGAACGTGCGGCTGAAGGTGGTCGACAAGCTGGCCGACCACAATCTGAAGCAGTTGCTCGAGCGAGGCCTGATGGTGACGGTGAATTCGGACGACCCTGCCTATTTCGGCGGCTATCTGCAGGACAATCTGCTCGCCTGTGCCGAGGTGCTGGACCTGAGCCGCGAGCAGGTGCTGACTCTGGTGAAGAACGGCTTCATCGCGAGCTGGCTGTCCGACGCGGACAAGGCGCATTGGCTGGCCGAGGTCGATCGCCTGGCGGCGTAAGCCGCGTCTCAGACCACCAGGCAATGAAAAAGGTTGGCCGAACAAGTTCGGCCAACCTTTTTTTTGCGCCTATCTGCCGCGCAGCCAATTGCGGTTCACTCTGCCAGGAGAAGCGATCCGGGCGAGGCCGGAGTGGCCGGTTGCGGCCCTACAGGAACATCGCCAGCAGGCTGTCGCTGTCGCTGACCGTGCAGTACTCGCCATCCAGATTGGCGAGCGACAGTTGGTGCACGTCCTCGGCGCTCCAGTGCCGGCCTGAGAGATCGGTCTTGTCGAAGGTGTAGCAGCCGTCGGCGGCGAGGAACACCGAAAAGCCGAGGTTGCCGGCCATCCGCACCGTTGCCTCGACCGAGTTGTTGGTGATCACCCCGCCCACCACCAGCGTATCGATGTCGCGCTCGCGCAGCCAGTCGTCCAGCTCGGTGCCGATGAAGGCGCTGTTCACCTGCTTGGCGAACACCGTCTCGTCGTCGAGCGGATTGAAGCCGGCCTTGAACGCGTGCCAAGGCTGGCCGGGCCGGTAGTAGGAACCTTCCTCGCGCGAGTCGTGGCGGATGTGAACGACCGGATAGGCCTGTTCGCGCCAGTGCTGCAGCAGGGCCAGCAGGCGGTGTTCGGCGTGCGGGTTGTTGCGTGTGCCCCAGCTCGGGTGATCGATCGCGCGTTGCATATCGATGATCAAGAGGGCGGGTGGGTTCGGTGTACTCATCCGTGGTGTCGTCCAATGAGCGGTGGGGCGGCACCCGGCGGGCCGGGCGCGACGGGGTTATTTAACGATGCCGATTTTCTTCAAGATCCACAGCAGGATCACCGCGCCGAGTATGCCGAACGCCAGGCCGGCCAGCGAGAAGCTGCCCGCCTTCCAGGCGCTGCCGATACCGAGCAGATCACCGAATACCCAGCGACCCAGAAACGAACCGATGATGCCGACGATCACGTTGGCGATGATGCCTTCACTGGTGCCCATCACCTTGCTCGCTAGCCAACCGATGATGCCGCCGACGATGATCGTGGTGATCCATCCCATGATTCGCTCCTAGAGGGGGTTGCGGACGTCTTAAGCGTATGACGAAAAATAAAAAACGGCCAAGTTCATAATGACGTGCGCCATCCCCGGAGCGACCTTAGGTCGGTGAAGCCGAAACCGCTTCGACGCTGCAGTGATCATCGTGACAGGACAGCGCGTCGAGCAGCCGGCAGTCGTGCACCGCGTGGCCGTCGCAGAAGGCCAGTTTGCTCAGCTCGTCGCGCATCCTGGTCAGGTCGGCGATCTTCGCCTCGACTTCGGCCAGGTGCTGGCGTGCCAGCAGATCGGCCTGGGCGCAGGGCTCGTCCGGATGGTGGGCCAGCGTCAGCAACGCGCGGATTTCCTCGATGGTGAAGCCCAGCTCGCGACCGCGGCGGATGAAGTGCAGACGGTGGACCACGCCGGCCGGATAGTGGCGATAGCCGCTGGCGCTGCGCGGCGGCGGCTGGATCAGGCCGACCTTCTCGTAATAGCGCACGGTTTCGACGTTGACGCCGGCGGCGTTGCCCAGTTGGCCGATGGTGAGTGTGGATGCGGACATGGCTTGACCCTGTAGTGACTACAGGGTTCAGTATAGGTAGTGTCAGAAGAAAAAGGGATTCCGCATGAAAGCCACCGAACGACACTCGCCGGCTGACAGCGCCTGCTGCGGCGGTCACGAGCCGCTCGCAGCAACGCCGACCGCGCGCTATCGCATCATGGCGAGCCCGGGCAAGCGTGCCACGGCTGCGCCTCACGAGCATCATGGCTGCGATCACGATCACGATCACGATCACGATCACGATCACGATCACGACCATGCGCATGGTTGCGCCCATGATCATGGTCCGAGTGCGCCGGTGGTGCATGGCCGCGCGCCGGCAGGCACGCAGGCGCTGCGACTGCGCATCGAGGCGATGGACTGCCCGACTGAGGAGCGGATGATCCGCAACAAGTTCGATGCGATGGACGGCGTGGCGCGGCTCGACTTCAACCTGATCGAGCGCGAGCTGACGGTGCATCACCGCCGCGATGACACCGATGCGCTCTTCAGCGCGCTGGAGAGCATCGGCATGCGCGGCGTGGTGATCGAGGCCGGCGCTGCGGCGCCCGAGGCAGCTCCGGCGCTGAGCCGCCGCGCCAAGGTGCTGCTGGGCATCAGCGGCGTCGCCGCGCTCGGCGCCGAGCTGTACGCCTGGAGCAGCGGTCAGGAAACCGCCTGGCCGGTGCTGGCGCTGACCGTGCTGTCGATCGCCAGCGCCGGCGTGCCCACCTTGCGCAAGGGCTGGATCGCGCTGAAGAACCTGACCCTCAACATCTATTTCCTGATGTCGCTGGCGGTGGCCGGCGCGCTGCTGGTCGGCAGTTGGCCCGAGGCGGCGATGGTGGTGTTCCTGTTCGCGCTGGCCGAGGCGATCGAGGCGCTGTCGCTGGAGCGTGCCCGCAACGCGATCCGTTCGCTGACCGCGCTGGCGCCCGATTCGGCCAACGTCTGGCAGGGCGAGGGCTGGGTCGACCGGCCGGCCGCCGAGGTGACGGTGGGAGCGCGGGTGCGGGTGCGCACCGGCGAGCGGGTGCCGCTCGACGCGCGGGTACTGTCCGGTCAGGCGGCGCTCGACCAGGCGCCGATCACCGGCGAGAGCCTGCCGGTCGACAAGAGCATCGGCGACGCGGTGTTCGCCGGCAGCATCGTCACCGACGGGGTGGTCGAGACCGAGGTCACCGCGGCGGCCGGCGACAGCACGCTGGCGCGCATCGCCACGGCGATTCAGGAGGCGCAGGGCCAGCGCGCGCCGACGCAGCGTTTCGTCGATGCCTTCGCCCGCTATTACACGCCGGCGGTGGTCCTGGTGGCGGTCGCGGTAGCGCTGGCTGGCCCCCTGCTGCTGGGTGGCGGTTGGAGCGACTGGCTGTACCGTGCGCTGGTGTTGCTGGTGATCGCCTGCCCGTGCGCGCTGGTGGTATCGACGCCGGTGACGGTGGTCAGCGGCCTCGCGGCGGCGGCGCGCCAGGGCATTCTGGTGAAGGGTGGCGTTTATCTGGAAAATGGCCGCAAGCTGCGCGCGATGGCGCTGGACAAGACCGGCACGCTGACCCAGGGCAAGCCGGCACTGGCCGATGTGATCGCGCTTGGCCTCTTGCCGGTGGCCGAGGTGCTGCGCCTGGCGGCGAGCCTGGACGAGCATTCCACCCACCCTGTGGCGCAGGCGGTGGTCAGCGGCTGGCGTGATCGCCTGCCGGGCGATGCCAGCCTGCCGGTCGATGACTTTGCCGTGTTGCTCGGTCGCGGTGTGGCCGGGCGCATCGACGGGGCGCTGTGGCGCTTGGGCAACCACCGTCTGGTCGAAGAGCTGGGCATCTGCTCGCCGGCGTTGGAAGCGAAGCTGTTCGCGTTGGAAGAGCAGGGCAAGACCGCGATCGTGCTGTGTTCGGAGATCGCGCCGGTGGCGCTGTTCGGCGTGGCCGACAGCGTGCGCCCGGAGAGCCGCGCCGCGATCCGCCAGCTGCAGACGCTGGGCGTGGCGCCGGTGATGCTGACCGGCGACAACCCGACCACCGCCGCCGTGATCGCCGCCGAGCTCGGTATCGAGGACGCGCGCGGCAACCTGCTGCCCGAAGACAAGCAGACCGCGGTCGCCGAGCTGAAGGCCAGCCACGGGCAGGTCGGCATGGTCGGCGACGGCGTCAACGATGCGCCGGCGCTGGCGCGGGCCGACATCGGCTTCGCGATGGGCGCCGCCGGCACCGCCACCGCGCTTGAGACCGCCGACGTGGCCATCATGGACGACGACCCGCGCAAGCTCGCGCTGTTCGTCAAACTCAGCCGTGCCACGGCGGGGGTGCTGACGCAGAACATCGTGCTGGCGCTGGGCATCAAGGCGGTGTTCCTGTTGCTGGCGGTATTCGGCGAAGCGACGCTGTGGATGGCGGTGTTCGCCGACATGGGCGCGAGCCTGCTGGTGGTGTTCAACGGCCTGCGGCTGTTGCGCTTCGGCCGCCCGAGCGTCTGAGTCCAGCCCTTTCCCGCAAATAGCCAGACGGGCCCCCGTCCGGCTTCAGCGACTTCGGCCAACCTTGTCAGGTTGGCCGAAGCCTTTTAGGCGCGCTGCGGATACTCAGCGTCGCCGGCCGGGACATGCTCCTTGCCGCCTTTGCCGTGGGGCGCACGGTAGACCCGTGCCGCGCGTGCGACGCTCAGGGTGTCATCCCATCGCTCTCTCAAGACTGGCCGTCAGAGCGATTGGGCCCCAATGGAAAGCCTCGATACAGGGTGTGCCTGTGGGAATCTGCTGTTTATATGGCCAGCGGCGGTGGCGGGGTTGCCATCCGGGGCACGGGAACGGTTGATCGGGTTCAGCTTTCCGGGGACGGCATGGCCCGACGCTTGGACATCTTGAAGGCGGCTTGCCTAGCTGTGCGCGCGGTCTTCTCCCCGGCACGATGAATCCGCACGAGCCGGCGGCGGATCTCGTCGGAGTCCATCCAGATATCCGTTCCCTTCAGTACTCTTTCGATCTCGGACGAGGTCAGGAATGGCGTGCAGATCCGGGTCATCACCTTTTCGAACCAGCTGCCCAAGGCCATCACCTGGGCGTGCTGCTCATTGCCCTTGCCGGCAAAGCTGCCGGAGTAGATGTGGAACATCAGCTGACAATTGTCATGCACGATCAGCTCATCGCCCGCCAGAAAGAGGAACGCCGCCATCGAATAGGCCCGCGCCTCGAGCACGGTAACGACCCGGGCGTTGCAGGCCTGCATGTTATTGATGATTTGCAGACCGGTATCGAAGTCGCCGCCGGGGCAGTTGAGATGCAGGTACACCAGGTCGGCGCTGTTGACCGTCCTGAGAGTATGGAACAGCTCGGTGTATTCCTGCGGCTGAGCGATTTCACCGCAGAGGTAGTAGGAAATCTGGCGAATGGACAGCTGTTGCTCGTAGCGAGCGAGTCCCCCGAAGGATTCGGAACCGACGTCGCCATCGTCGTCGTCCGAGTCGCGTGATGCAAAACGATGCGACATGACTGCCTCCTTCATGCTGACCGGGCCCGGCGGTTCACGGGAACCATCTTCTTCCCGGTATAGCACCCTACAGGGTCCTCACCCCGCCCGCCCGGCATCATCGCGATGCGGTGCCGCGTGCCGGTGCCTGCAGCATGCGGAGGCGGATGCCATTTATCGACCGCGACCCGACAGCCAGGCGGGATGCGAAGACGTGCCGACAAGGGATGGCCGCCCATGAAAAAGCCGGACCCTCGGGTCCGGCTTTCGGCCAACGTTGTTCGGCGCTTACTGGCCGCTGCGCAGCGCTGCGATGCGGTCTTCCAGCGAGGGGTGCGAGCTGAACAGCGAGCGGAAGCCGCCGTTGATGCCCATCGCCTGCATCTGGTTCGGCAACTGCGCCGGCTCGTGCTGGGCGCGCAGGCGCTCCAGCGCGGCGATCATCTTCTGGCGGCCGGCAATGGTGGCGGCACCGGCGTCGGCGCGGAATTCGCGCTGGCGGCTGAACCACATCACGATGATGCTGGCGAGGAAACCGAGCAGAATCTCACAGACGATGCTGGTGACGTAGTAGGCCATGCCCGGCGCGCTGTTGCCGCCTTCTTCGCTGTTGTTGTTGCCGGACAGCGCGCGGTCGACCGCGTAGGCGACTACTTTCGAGATGGCGATCACGAAGGTGTTCACCACGCCCTGAATCAGCGTCAGCGTCACCATGTCGCCGTTGGCAACGTGGCTGATCTCGTGCGCCAGCACCGCCTCGACCTCGTCTTCGGTCATGTTGTAGAGCAGGCCGGTGCTGACCGCGACCAGCGAGTTGCTCTTGCTCGGGCCGGTGGCGAAGGCGTTGACCTCGGGCGAGTCGTAGACCGCTACTTCCGGCATCGGGATGCCGGCGGCGATCGCCTGGCGCTGCACGGTGTTCATCAGCCAGGTTTCGGTCGGGTTGCGCGGGGTTTCGATCACCTGCGCACCGGTGGACATCTTGGCCATCCATTTGGACATGAGCAGCGAGATGAAGGCGCCGCCAAAGCCGAACACGGCGGCGAAGCCGAGCAGCGCGGTGAAGTTCATGCCGTTGGCGGTGATGAAGCGGTTCACGCCGAGTACCGAGGCGGTGATGCTCAGCACCACCATCACGGCGATGTTGGTCAATAGAAAGAGGACGATGCGTTTCATGAATGAGGAATCCTGTCAGGGTGGGTGCCAAAGCGTAACGAAAGACAGGTTCGGCTCATAGGCGCAGCGGCAGACGCGGGCGCAGCCCCAACGGCAGTGCAAAACGCGTCAGCGTGTGGCGGGCCAGGATGTGGCTGGCCGGGCTCGGCGGCCGGAAGCACAGGCGGTACAGCGCCGCCGCCAGCGAGCGGTGGCCGATCACCAGCCGCGCCAACTGGCGCAGTGGAGCAAAGGCGTTGTTCAGCACCAGCCACGGGCAGCGCAGCAGGCACCAGCCGGCCACGAGCAACAGCCACAGCTCCTGGTCCGGCAGCAGGCCGGTCAGCGAGGTGAGGCTGTCGTCAAGCGGCGGCGATTGCCGGGAGACGCTGGGGGTCTGGATCATGAAGCTTAAGGTGGCGGTTTTGCAGGGTTTTTCAAGCGGGGAACATAGTAGCATGCTGCATCGCCTTTCCAACGGGCCGCTTCGGCCTTAAGCTTGCGGCATTGCCTAGACTTGGATTACCCGTGGACGTTCTGATAGTACTGTTGCTGATTGCCATCAATGGCGTGTTCGCCATGTCCGAAATTGCCTTGGTGTCGTCACGCAAGGTACGGCTGCAGCAGTGGGCCGACGAGGGTAACCGCGGCGCGGCAATCGCGCTGAAACTGTCCGGCGAGCCGACCCGTTTCCTGTCCACCATCCAGATCGGCATTACCTCCACCGCCATCCTGTCCGGGGTGTTCGGCGAGGCGGCGATTGCGTCCGAGTTGGCCGAATGGATGCGTCAGTTCCCTGAAGTGGCACGCTACGCCGACCCGGTGTCGACCGCGGTGATGGTGGTGATCATCACCTTCATGTCGCTGATCTTCGGCGAGCTGGTGCCCAAGCGCGTCGCCATGCACAACCCTGAGCTGATCGCCACGGTGGTGGCGCGGCCGATGCGCTACCTGTCTAAGGCTGGCGCACCGCTGGTCAAGCTGCTCAGCCTCACCACCGACACCTTGCTGCGCCTGATCGGCTCGGGCAAGAGCAAGGAGCCGTCGATCACCGAAGAGGAGATCCGGGTGCTGATGGAGCAGGGCACCGAGGAAGGGGTGTTCGAGCGTGCCGAGCAGGAACTGGTCGAGAACATCTTCCGCCTGGACGACCGTCGGCTGGCCTCGATCATGACGCCGCGCAAGGAAATCGTCTGCCTGGACATCGAAGACAGCGCCGCCGACAACCATCGCGAGATGCGCGAGAGCGGCTATTCGCGCTTCCCGGTATGCAAGGGCAACCTGGACCAGGTGATAGGCATGGTCAGTGCCAAGGACATGCTCAACTGCCTGCTGGCCGGCGAGACCATCGACCTGGCCCATGTGGTCAAGCCGCCGCTGTATGTGCCCGCCACTCAGTCGCCGATGCAGCTGTTGGAACAGTTCAAGAAGACCCGCACCCATATCGCGCTGGTGATCGACGAGTACGGCGAGCTGGAAGGCCTGGTGACGATGAACGACGTGCTCGAGGCGATCGTCGGCGATCTGCCGGAGTCGGACTTGGCCAACGAGGACGAAATCGTCCAGCGCGAGGACGGCAGCTGGCTGGTCGACGGCATGCTGGCGATCGACCGCTTCAAGGAACATTTCGACATCGACAGCCAGTTGCCCGGTGAGGATACCGGCAATATCAATACGCTGGGCGGTTTCGTGATGTACCAACTCGGCCGGGTGCCGGCGGTGACCGACCACTTCACGTGGCACGACCTGGCGTTCGAGGTGATGGACATGGACAGGACACGCGTCGACAAGGTGCTGGTACGGCGTCTGCCGTCCAAGGAAAAACCGCAGACCGACGACGGCGAGCGCTGACCGTGGGGTAGCAAAGCAGGGCCGGATGCGTTCCGGCCTTTTTCGTGGCCGGTCGATTGCTGGGGTAAGTACTTGCCTTGTCCGGTATGCCGCGATGGGCTTGCCACTGATGGTGGCGAGCACAAAAAAATACCCCGTCGAGGGCGACGGGGTGGAAAACAAGGATGTCAGGATGTCCAGAATCCAGAACTGGTGAAACACGCTGCAAGCGGCGATTGCGCCTTACGGGGGGAGACACAACCGTTGGGGGGTGCCTACAACGTGAATTCAGTATGCAAGCTGCCCCGGCGGTTTCGTACAGGACTTTTATGGCGCTTGTGTGACGGTGTGTGACAAGCGGGTATCGCGGTTTTATGGTAACGTGCGTTAGCAAACCGCCTGGCAGGCACGCATCGAGCGATCCTCGGTCGCCGGCCTGCGCAGAACAAGCACGAGGAATTCATGGAAAAGACGCTGCCGGTGATCGCGCGCGAAACCATCACCATGCGCTGGGGCGATATGGACGCCATCGGCCACCTGAACAATACCTATTATTTCCGTTACCTGGAGCAGACCCGGCTCAATTGGCTGGAGAAACTCGGCCACGGCATCGATCCCAGCGGCGTCGGCCCGGTGATCGCCAGCACCGGCTGCAGCTTTCGCCGCGAGCTGACCTATCCGGCCACGGTGGTGGTGACGCTGGAGCTGGAAAAACTCGGCAAGAGCAGCCTGAAGCTACGCCATCATTTCTACCGCGACATTGACCCGGATACGGTGTATGCCAGCGCCGAGGCGACGCTGGTGTGGGTCGACTACCAGGCCGGCAAGTCGGTGCCGATTCCGGACGATATCCGCGCGGTGATCGAGCAGGCGGTGGCGGAGTACGAAGCTGGCTGCGTTTGATGGGATAAAGCGGGTTTGCCTTCGCCACGGCTAAACCCACGGGAATGCATAAAAAAACCGCCCTCGGATGTGTGTCATCGAAGGGCGGTTTTCTCTTTCGTGCTTTCTTGTGGTGGCTACAAGGGATTCAGTCGTTCACCCCTGACGCCGCATCAGCCGGCGGACCGCGAAGCGGTTCGGGTGTACCGCGTCCATCAGCGCGGCGCCGAACGGGGCGACCTCGCCGTTGAGCTGCGCGGCCAGAATCTCGCCCGACAGCGGCGCGGTGATCAGGCCGCGCGAGCCGTGCGCGGCGTTGACGTACAGACCCGGTTCGTACGGGCAGGGCGCCGTCGGTTGGCTCTTGGCGTCGTTGCCGAGCTCTCGATAGGCCGCGGCGAGCGCGTCGCTGCGCGCCACCGGACCGACGATGGGCAGGTAGTCGGGGCTGGTGCAGCGGAACGCGGCACGGCCGGCCAGGGCGGCGGCATCGAGCGCTTCGCCACCGAGCGCGTCGTGCAGCGCTGGGGCCAGTTCGGCCAACATTGCCAGGTTCTCCGCATGCTCCTCGACGTTGGCCGAAAGGTCGTCGCTGTCGAACTTGAAGCTGGCGCCGAAGCAATGCGTGCCATCGCGCGCCGGCGAGACATAGCCCTCGCCGCACAGCACCGCCTTGAGTTCGCGGCTGGCCTCTGTCGCCGGCGTCACCGACACCTGGCCGCGGATGCGCTTGAGCGGCAGGTCGGCAGTGGCGTCGAAGGCACGGGTGTCGGCGGCGCCGGCCAGTACCGCCACCGCGGCGCTGGCCAGTTCCCCTTGTTCGCCGATGGCGACCCATTCTTCGCCATGTCGTTCCAGCTTCAACACCCCGGTGTGGGTCAGCACGCGGATGTTCGGGTGGCTGGCCAGTGCGTTGACCAGCGTCGGCGGGTTGACCCAGCCGCCCTGGCCGAACCACAGCCCCCCTTCATTGAGCGTTACCCCGGCCAGCGTCGATGCTTCGGTCGCGTCGACCATGCGCAGTAGCTCGGCCGGTAGGCCGGTTTCGGCCAACTTGGCCTGCTTGGCGGCGGTGTCGGCATCCTGCGCCAGCTGCAGCACACCGCAGCGCTGCCAAGCCTCGCCCTGCGGCAGCGTCGCGGCGAGGGTGCGTAGTGAATAACCGTAGCCCGCCAGCACCAGCTGGGTCAGTGGGGTGAAATGGGCGGACAGCTTGGTGTACAGCACCCCCTGCGGGTTGCCGGATGCTTCCTGCGCCAGCGCGCCGTGACGCTCCAGCAGCGTCACCTGCCAGCCGCGGATCGCCAGGCTGTGTGCGGTCGATGCACCGGCGAGGCCGCCGCCGATTACCAGCGCGGTCCTGACCGTCGGTGGGGCGGGCGGCGCGTACCATGGTGCCTGCCAACCGGCGAGAGGCGGTGTTTCGGCCAACTCGCCGACGCTCATCTCACGCTTGTGGCCGTAGCCGGCGACCTTGCGCACCGCGAAGCCGGCGGCAGTCAGGCCACGCCGTACTGCGCCGGCGCTGGTGAAGGTGGCGAAGCTGGCGCCGGGCGCGGCGAGGCGCGCCATCTCATCGAACAGCGCCTGCTGCCACATCTCCGGGTTCTTCGACGGGGCGAAGCCGTCGAGGAACCAGGCGTCGACGCCGCGGCTGCTGCGTAGGTCGAGCTGCGGGTACATGGTCAGCGCGTCGCCGACCGCCAGCGTCAGCGTGACGCGGCCGCCGTCGAACACGAAGCGGTGCCAGCCGGGGCTGAGCCAGTCGTACTGGGCTAGCAGCGGGGCGGCGAACTCGGCCAGTTCCGGCCACAGCGTCAGCGCGCGTTCCAAGTCGGCCGGCGCCAGCGGATATTTTTCGACGCTGACGAAGGCGAGCCGCGCGTCGGGTGCCGCGTGCGCGGCAAAGCATTGCCAGGCGGCCAGGAAGTTCAGCCCGGTGCCGAAGCCGGTCTCGGCGATGGTGAAGGTGTCGCCGGCCGCTAGCGCGGCGAAACGCTCGGGCAGGCGGTTGTTGTCGAGGAAGACGTGCCGGGTCTCGGCCAGCCCGCTGGCGCGCGAGAAATACACGTCGCCGAAGCGGGTGGAGGCGGGCAGCCCTTCGGACCAGTCGAGTTCGGCGTGGTGGCTCATACGGAATCGGATAGTCTAAGGTTGGCCGAAGCCGGCGTGGGCCGGCTCGGTGGACAGGGTTACAGCGGCAGGGCGGCCGCGGCGGCGTCGAGCGCCTCGGGCGCCAGACTCGCCAGCGCCAGGCGCGGCGCTTCGGCCAACTGCGGGTAGTGCTGGCTCATCGAGCGGAAGTACAGCGGGTCGTAGTGGCGTACCAGCAGCTCCTCGACGAGCGCCTCGAAGCGGCCCTCGCGCGCCATCGCGTACCATGCTTCGAGGTCGCGGTTGGCGTACACGCCTTTCAGGAAACCGAGCTGGCGCACCAGGCTTTCCGGGTCCTGCAGATAGAAATCGTAGTCCTCGCAGAGGAAGCGCACCCGTTCGGCCATTGGCACCTCAACCATCAGGCAGGCGCTATCGTGCATGCGCGCGAACAGTGCATCCGGTAGCGAGACGAAGCCGATGCGCTTGCTCTCGGCCTCGACGAACACCGGCCGCGCCGGGTCGAGCGCTTCGATCGCGGCCAAGAGCTGCGAGTCGAAGCCCTTCTGCGCCGGCTGCGGTTCGCCCGGCAGCTTGCCGAGCACCGAACCGCGATGACGGGCCAGGCCTTCCAGATCGAGTACCTGGTGACCGGTGCGTACCAGCGCCGCCAAGAGCCGGCTCTTGCCCGAGCCGGTCGGCCCGCACACCACACGCAGGTCGAGCGAGGCCGGGCGTTCGGCCAACTTCGCCATCACCTCGTGGCGGTACGCCTTGTAGCCGCCCTCGAGCTGGTGCGCCCGCCAGCCGATCTGCGCGAAGATGATCGCGGTGGCGGCGCTTCGCTGGCCGCCGCGCCAGCAATAGATCAGCGGCCGCCAGTCTTTCGGCCGATCATGGAAGCGTTCCTCGATGTGGCGGGCGATGTTCTTCGCCACCAGCGCGGCGCCGACCTTGCGCGCGGCGAATGGCGACACCTGTTTGTACAGCGTGCCGACGCGCACCCGCTCCTCGTCGTCGAGCACCGGGCAGTTGATCGCGCCGGGGATATGATCTTCGGCGAATTCCGCCGGCGTGCGCACGTCGATGATCTCGTCAAACTGGGTACGTTGTGCTACGTTCGCGACCTTGAATAGCATGCTGGGAATGGGGTAAGCCATGTCGGAAATCAAATTGACGCAATTGTCTCACGGTGGCGGTTGCGGCTGCAAAATCGCGCCGTCGGTGCTGGAGTCCATCCTGTCCGGCGTCAAGGAAAAGATGGCGTTCCCGAACCTGCTGGTCGGCGCCGAAACCAGCGACGACGCGGCGGTGTACCAGCTCAACGCCAGCCAGGCCATCGTTGCCACCACCGACTTCTTCATGCCCATCGTCGACGATGCCTATGACTTCGGCCGCATCGCCGCGACCAACGCGCTGTCCGACATCTATGCGATGGGCGCGACGCCGATCATGGCGCTGGCCATCGTCGGCATGCCGGTGAACGTGCTGCCGGTGGAGACGATCAAGGCGATTCTCGACGGCGGCGAGTCGGTGTGCCACGCGGCGGGCATCCCGTTGGCCGGCGGCCACTCGATCGACTCGCCGGAGCCGATCTACGGCCTGGTGGCGCTGGGCGTGGTGCATCCGGACCAGCTGAAACGCAATAGCGAGGCGAAGGCCGGCGATGTGCTGATTCTGGGCAAGGGCCTGGGGGTCGGTGTGCTGGCGCAGGCGATGAAGAAGGATCTGCTGTCCGAGGCCGGCTATGCCGAGCTGATCGCCACCACCACCAAGCTCAACACCGTCGGCGCGGAGCTGGCGCCGCTCGACGGCGTGCATGCGCTGACCGATGTGACCGGTTTCGGCCTGGTCGGCCACCTGCTGGAGCTGTGTCGCGGCGCCGGGCTGACCGGCATGGTCGAGATCGACAATGTGCCGGTACTGGCCGAGGCGCTGCCGTTGGCCGAACAGGGCATCGGCCCGGGCGCGATCGAGCGCAATATGGCGAGCTTCGGCGACGGGGTGAAGTTTGGCGCCAATGTGGCCGAATGGCAGCGCCGGTTGCTGGTCGACCCGCAGACCAGCGGCGGCTTGCTGGTGGCGGTCGACCCCGCCGAGGCCGACGAGGTGCTGGCGCGGTTCTGGAAGGCTGGCTTCGCCTATGCCGCCAAGATCGGCGTGCTGGAACACGGCGAGCCGCACGTCGAGGTGCACTGAGCAAGGCCCCGAGAGGAAACCAGCAAACTGCCGACAGTTGCCTGGTTTCCATCGAGAAAGACGCCGCCTGCGCCGAGCCGGGCGGCGTTTTTGCGTACAATGGGCCTCTACACAGGAGGCAACACGATGAAAACAATTACACTCGACGGCCAGGCTTTACCGGTATCCAACCTGTTCTGTATCGGCCGTAACTACGCGGCGCATGCGGCCGAGCTCGGCAATGCGATCGAGACCGAGCCGATGGTGTTTCTGAAGCCGACCTCGGCGCTGAACGACGAGAGCCAGCCCATCGTGCTGCCCGACTACTCGCACGACGTGCACCACGAATGCGAGCTGGTACTGCTGGTCGGTGAGGGCGGAGACGACATCCCGGCCGACCGCGCGCTGTCGCACATCGCCGGCTACGCCATCGGCCTCGACCTGACCGCGCGCGATGTGCAGAGTGTCGCCAAGCAGAAGGGCCACCCCTGGGCCAAGGCCAAGGGCTTTCGCGGCGCCGCGTGCGTGTCCGACTTCGTGTCGGCCAGCCTGGTGCGCGATCCGCAGTCGCTGGGCTTCTCGCTGTCAGTCAACGGCGAGACCCGCCAGACCGGTAACACCTCGCTGATGCTGTTCCCGGTGGCGCAACTGGTCAGCTATCTATCGCATATCTACGGCCTGACCGCCGGCGACCTGATCTTCACCGGCACGCCGGAAGGCGTGGCGGCGATCCAGCCGGGCGACAAGCTGGAGCTCGACCTGCACGGCCTGGTGCGTGCCAGCTTCACGGTGGCAGCATGAAGAAAGTCGCGACAGCGCAGGACGACGACAAGGTTCGCCTCGACAAATGGCTGTGGGCGGCGCGTTTCTTCAAGACGCGCGCGCTGGCCAACGAGGCGATCGAGCTGGGCCGGGTGCTGGTCAATGGCGACCGGGTGAAGGCGTCGCGCAATGTGCGCGAGGGTGACCTGCTGGAGCTGCGCCTGAACCAGCTCGAGTACAAGCTGACCGTGCTGGAACTGGCCACCTTGCGCCGCCCGGCCAAGGAAGCCGTGCTGCTCTACAGCGAGGACGAGGCGGTGCGCCAGGCCCGCGAAGAAAAGCAGGAGCTGCTCAAGGCCGAGCGCGCCAGTTTCCCGCACGGCGACGGCAAGCCGACCAAGAAGGCGCGGCGCGACATCCAGCGCTTCAAGTCGGGCTTCGGCGACTGAACTGGTTCTAAAGGTTGGCCGAAGTGGCTGTTCGGCCAACTTGATCTTCCTCCTGTCGGCACCTCATCAGACAAATGACGGCCCGCTTCCCGGCGAGCGGTCAATCTTCCTGCTTATTCCGTTTCGGCATCCTTGCCGCTCGCCAGACCATTGTGAGCAAGCTGGCTGGTAGTGCCTGGTACTAGGATAACAATCGCACTTGTTCCAGTACTTTACCCCTCATAAAGTGGAGTCATCGCCAAGCTGAGGCGCCTCGACCCTGCGGTCGGGCCCTCTGGACTGGGCAGGTAGCGAGCCGTCGTTCTGTCGGATCGCGGCACCGTCGGAGGCCAGCAATGGCCGATGGATACCGCCCGCCGCCCGCTCAAATCCTGATAGATTTGTAGTAGGAGCGAGTGGCGGATACAGCGGCGGAAATCGGCTGGCTGCGGTGCAGCAAAGCGCGCTTGCCGACCGTTAAAACGCTATGACAGAATGAGTTTTGAAAGAAGTTTGCAATCCATCGATAAGACGAAGAGACCTATGACTGCGCAAACCCTTTACGACAAGCTCTGGTCGAGCCACGTCGTACGCGAAGAGGACGACGGTACCGTCCTGCTCTACATCGACCGGCACCTGGTGCACGAAGTGACTAGCCCGCAGGCCTTCGAGGGCTTGAAGCTGGCCAACCGGCCGCTGTGGCGCAAGGACTCTATCGTGTCCACCGCCGACCACAACACCCCGACCGACCACTGGGACGAGGGCATCAAGGACCCGATCTCGCGCCAGCAGGTGGAAACGCTCGACGCCAACATCAAGGCCTTCGGCGCGCTGGCCTATTTCCCGTTCAAGGATCACGGCCAGGGCATCGTGCACGTGATGGGGCCGGAGCAGGGCGCGACCCTGCCGGGCATGACCGTGGTGTGCGGCGACTCGCATACCTCGACGCACGGCGCGTTCGGCGCGCTGGCTCACGGCATCGGCACCTCGGAAGTCGAGCACGTGATGGCGACCCAGTGCCTGGTGGCGAAGAAATCCAAGAACATGCTGGTGCGTGTCGACGGCAAGTTGGCCGAAGGCATCACCGCCAAGGACGTCGCGCTGGCGATCATCGGCAAGATCGGCACCGCCGGCGGTACCGGCTACGCGATCGAGTTCGGCGGCGAGGCGATCCGCGGCCTGACCATGGAAGGCCGGATGACGCTGTGCAATATGGCGATCGAAGCCGGCGCACGTTCGGGTCTGGTGGCGGTCGACGACAAGACCATCGACTACGTGAAGGGCCGCCCGTTCGCGCCGACAGCGTCGCAATGGGACGCCGCAGTGGCCTACTGGAACACCCTGCATTCGGACGACGGCGCGGCCTTCGACAAGGTGGTCGAGCTCGACGGCGCCGCGATCACCCCGCAAGTGACCTGGGGTACCTCGCCGGAAATGGTGGTCAGCGTGACCGACCGCGTGCCGGACCCGGAGGCCCAGGCCGACCCGGTCAAGCGCGAAGGCATGAAGCGTGCGCTTGCCTACATGGGCCTGGAAGCCAATACCCCGATCGAGCAGATTCCGGTCGACATCGTCTTCATCGGTTCCTGTACCAACTCCCGTATCGAAGACCTGCGCGAAGCCGCCGCCGTGGTGCGTGGCCGCCAGAAGGCCGCCAGCGTCAAGCAAGTGCTGGTGGTGCCGGGCTCGGGCCTCGTCAAGACCGAAGCCGAGCGCGAAGGCCTCGACAAGATCTTCGTCGCTGCCGGTTTCGAATGGCGCGAGCCGGGCTGCTCGATGTGCCTGGCGATGAACGCCGACCGGCTGCTGCCGGGCGAGCGCTGCGCGTCGACTTCGAACCGCAACTTCGAAGGCCGCCAGGGCCAGGGCGGGCGCACTCATCTGGTGAGCCCGGCGATGGCGGCTGCGGCGGCAATTGCAGGTCATTTCGTCGATGTCCGTCATTTCTAAGCGCGTGCTGCGCGGTGTGCTGCCGCTGGCCGTCGCCTTGCTGCTGGGCGCCTGCCACACCATGCAGGGCCTGGGCCAGGACGTGCAGCAAGGTGGCGAAGCGGTCGGCCAGGCGCTGCACCGTGGCGGTGAAGCCGTGGGCGGCGCGGTCAAGCGCGGCGGCGAGGCGGTGTCGGACACCGCCCGGCACGTCGGCAACAAGATAGACGATGCGGTGCGTCCGAGCCCGCCGGCCCCGGTGGTCAACGGCACGACGCAAGGCAATTAATCATTGGGAGAGGGGCTAGGCCCCGACAGGAACCATGAGAGCATTCACTACATTGAACGGGCTGGTATGCCCGCTCGATCGCGCCAATGTCGACACCGACGCGATCATCCCGAAGCAGTTTCTCAAGTCGATCAAGCGTTCCGGCTTCGGCCCGAACCTGTTCGACGAGTGGCGTTACCTCGACCACGGCGAGCCGGGCATGGACAACAGTGTCCGCCCGATCAACCCGGACTTCGTGTTGAACTTCCCGCGCTACCAGGGCGCCGAAGTGCTGCTGGCGCGCGAGAATTTCGGCTGCGGCTCCAGCCGCGAGCACGCGCCGTGGGCGTTGGAAGACCAAGGCTTCCGCGCGGTGATCGCGCCGAGCTTCGCCGACATCTTCTTCAACAACTGCTACAAGAACGGTCTGCTGCCGATCGTGCTGCCGGCCGAAGCGGTCGACCAGCTGTTCCGCGAGACCGAGGCGAGCGAAGGCTACCAGCTGAGCATCGATCTGGCCGCACAGACGGTGACCACCCCATCGGGTCAATCGTTCGGCTTCGACATCACCGCGCACCGCAAGCACTGCCTGCTCAACGGCCTGGACGAAATCGGCCTGACCCTGGCGCATGCCGACGAGATCAAGGCGTTCGAGGCGCAGCGCCGCGCATCGCAACCGTGGCTGTTTGCCTGAGATGGCCGGCGGCTCGCGGCTGAACCTTGTCGACATCCCGTTCGGCGTGACCGACTGGGCGACGGTGCCGGTGAGCGAGCATGCCGGCGAGACCGGTATGGCTTACTGGCAGACCGTCGAGGTCGGCACGGTGCGGCTGCGCCGGGTGGTGTACTCGCCCGGCTACCTCGCCGACCACTGGTGCCGGCGCGGTCATGTGCTGCTGGTGCTGGCGGGCGAACTGCACAGCGAGCTGGAAGACGGCCGGCGCTTCGTATTGAGCGCCGGCATGAACTATCAGGTGCAGCACGGCGGCGAGGCGCACCGCTCGTCGACGCCGACCGGCGCCACGCTGTTCATCGTGGATTGAACGGTAGTCCAGGGTAGGGAGGTGGAGATGAGGCAGGGGGTGATGTCCTGGTTGTATCGCCACCCGTTCTGGACGTTCTGCTTGTTGGGCGCGAGCTTTTTGCTGTTCGGCTCCACCACCGTCAACCTGGCGTTGCTGCTCAAGCTGAACTTCGACCTGTGGGTCGACGTTGGCTGGCAGGTCGCGATGGACGGCGCACTGCGTCAGCTGGCGGAACTGCTGCTGTCGGGCTATGGCGCGATGGCGGCCTATATCGTATTCAAGTGTTGCGAGAAGGTGCTGGTGGACACACTGACCCGGCGCGACACGCCCCACAAATTAAATAAAGACAAAGAGAGAAAATCGCCATGAAAATCGCAGTTTTGCCGGGTGACGGCATCGGTCCGGAAATCATTACCCAGGCGCGTCGCGTGCTCGACGTGCTCAAGTCCGACGGCCTGAAGATCGAAATGGAAGAAGCGCCGATCGGCGGCGCCGGCTACGACGCCTATGGCCAACCGTATCCGGAAGCGACGCAAAAACTGGCGCGCGAAGCCGACGCCATCCTGCTCGGCGCGGTCGGCGGCCCGCAATACGACACCCTCGACCGTCCGCTGCGCCCGGAGCGCGGCCTCTTGGCGATCCGCAAGGACCTGGGCCTGTTCGCCAACCTGCGCCCGGCCATCCTGTACCCGGAGCTGGCCAATGCGTCGACCCTGAAGCCGGAAGTGGTGTCGGGTCTCGACATCATGATCGTGCGCGAGCTGACCGGCGACATCTACTTCGGCCAACCGCGCGGCATCCGCGTCAACGACAAGGGCGAGCGCGAAGGCTTCAACACCATGCTGTACAGCGAGAGCGAGATCCGCCGCATCGCCCACGTCGCGTTCGGCATCGCTCGCAAGCGCGAGAAGAAGCTGTGCTCGGTCGACAAGGCCAACGTGCTGGAGACCACCGAGTTCTGGAAGGAAATCTTCATCGACGTGGCGAAGGAATATCCGGACGTGGCGCTGACCCACATGTACGTCGACAACGCCGCGATGCAGCTGGTGCGCAACCCGAAGCAGTTCGACGTGATGGTGACCGGCAACATCTTCGGCGATATCCTGTCGGACCAGGCCTCGATGCTGACCGGCTCGATCGGCATGCTGCCGTCCGCCTCGCTCGACATCAACAACAAGGGCCTGTACGAACCGTCGCACGGCTCGGCGCCGGACATCGCCGGCAAGAACCTGGCCAACCCGCTGGCCACCATCCTGTCCGCCGCGATGATGCTGCGCTACACCTTCGGCCTGGAAGCCGAGGCGGCCCGTGTTGAGAACGCGGTCAAGACCGTGCTGAAGCAAGGCTACCGCACCGGCGACATCTTCGAGGAAGGCTGCGAGAAGGTCAGCTGCTCGGGCATGGGTGACGCTGTCGTGGCCGCACTGTAAGGTTAGCCATATGCCCTTGCCCCCGACCCTGATCATCCGGCGCGCCCGGCCCGACGATGTCCACCACCTGATGGCGATGGCGGCGCAGCCGTCGGTGCGTGCCGGCATGCTGCTGATGCCGTATCCCGACCCGTCACGCTGGGCCGATTGGCCCGGGCGCAGCGGCTCGACCGACCTGGTGCTGGTCGCCGAGGTCGACGGCCGCGCGGTCGGGAACGCGTCGTTGTCGCCCGAGGAGGCATCGCCCGCTCGTCGGCATGTACGCAGCCTGGCGCTGGGTTTGTTGGATGATTACCAGGGGCAGGGCATCGGCGCCGCCCTGATGGCGGCGCTGGTCGACTATTGCGACCGCTGGCTGAACGTCGGCCGGCTGGAGCTGACCGCGTTTTCGGCCAACGAGGCGGCGCTGTCTCTGTATCGCCGTTTCGGTTTCGAGGTGGAGCGGCGCATGCACGGCGACGCGTTCCGTGCCGGCGGCTGGCCCGACTCGCTGACGATGGCCAGGTTCAACCCGGCCTGGCAGTGGCCGGAGGCGCCGACCCGCTCGTTCGAGCCGGCGGCACCGTTGCAGCTGCAGGGCGAGGTGAGCCTGCGCCGTGCCACGCTCGACGATGCCGAGGCACTGGCCGCGATGTTCGACGATCTCGCTACCACCAGCGGCACCACGCAGATGCCTTATGCCAACCTGCCGCTGTGGCAGCAACGCCTGAGTCAGCCGACCGAGGGTCGGCTGATGTTGGTGGCCGAGCAGGGCGGAGTGGTGGTGGGCTGTGCTGGGCTGCATCCGGATTCGCACGGCGAAGCCCGCCAGCATGTGCGCAATATCGGCATCACCGTGACGCCGGGCGCGCAGGGGCGCGGCATCGGCCGGCGCCTGTTGGCCGAGCTGGTCGATTACGCGGACAACTGGGCCAACATCAGTCGGCTGATGCTGACCGTGTATACCGACAACGCGGCGGCGATCCATCTGTATCGCTCGCTGGGTTTCGTGATGGAAGGCACGCACCGGCGTTACGCCTTCCGCAATGGACAATGGAAAGACGTGCACGCGATGGCTCGACTATCGCCACGGTTTTCCCGAGAATTAGACCAAGACCACAAATAAACCAATCGCTGCATTCATTAGGAGAAGTATCGTGAGAGTAGGTTTCGTAGGCTGGCGCGGCATGGTGGGTTCCGTGCTGATGCAGCGCATGCTGGAAGAGAACGATTTCGCCCAACTGTCCGAGCCGGTGTTCTTCACCACCTCGAACGTCGGCGGCAAGGGCCCGGCGATCGGCCGCGACGTGCCGCCGCTGAAGGATGCCAAGAACATCGACGAGCTGAAGTCGATGGACGTGATCGTTACCTGCCAGGGCGGCGACTACACCAGTGAAGTATTCCCGAAACTGCGCGCTGCCGGCTGGCAAGGTTACTGGATCGACGCCGCCTCCACGCTGCGCATGGACGACGACGCGATCATCATCCTCGATCCGGTCAACCTGAACGTGATCCAGGACGGTCTCTCCAAGGGCGTGAAGAACTACGTCGGCGGCAACTGTACCGTGTCGCTGATGCTGATGGCGCTGGGCGGCCTGTTCCAGAACGATCTGGTCGAGTGGGCTACCTCGATGACCTACCAGGCGGCTTCGGGCGCCGGCGCGCAGAACATGCGCGAGCTGATCAGCGGCATGGGCGCGATCAACGCCCAGGTGGCCGACAAGCTGGCCGACCCGGCTTCGGCCATCCTCGACATCGACCGCAAGGTGGCCGAGTTCCTGCGTTCGGACGAGTTCCCGAGCCAGAACTTCGGCGTGCCGCTGGCCGGCAGCCTGATCCCGTGGATCGACAAGGACCTGGGCAACGGTCAGTCCAAAGAAGAGTGGAAGGGCGGCGTCGAGACCAACAAGATCCTGGGCCGCTCGAACAGCCCGGTGCCGATCGACGGCCTGTGTGTGCGCGTCGGCGCGATGCGCTGCCACAGCCAGGCGCTGACCATCAAGCTGAAGAAAGACGTGCCGCTCGACGAGATCGAGGCGATGCTCGCTTCGGCCAACCCGTGGGCCAAGGTGGTGCCGAACACTCGCGAAGCATCGATGCGCGACCTGAGCCCGGCTGCCGTCACCGGCACCCTGGTGACCCCGGTCGGTCGTCTGCGCAAGCTGGCGATGGGCGGCGACTACCTGTCGGCGTTCACCGTGGGCGACCAGCTGCTGTGGGGCGCGGCGGAACCGCTGCGTCGTATGCTGCGCATCCTGATCGAACGCTAAGAGCCCGACCACGATCTGCTGCACTCGGGTGATCCTGCGTTGAAATGAGGCTCGACATGCTCATGGACTCCTTGTCCATTCCGCTGTCTCGCCTCATTTCGCCTTGGCTGACCCTTCGTTCACAAGATCGTGGGTTGTTCCTAAGTCGGTTACACTAGCGTCTATCCCGTGAAACGGGCGGCTTCGGCCGCCCGTTGTCGTTGAGGCAGACAGCATGCATATCCTGCAGATCGGCCCGCTCAGTGCGGCCTTCAACCAGCAGCTGGCCGACACCTACCCGGTGACGCCGCTCTGGACCCAGTCCGACCCGGCGGCGTTTCTCGCCGCCGAGGGCGGCCGCTTCGACGCGGTGGTGACCTCGTCGCGCTTCGGGCTGTCCGCCGCCCAGTTCGGCCAACTGCCCGCCCTGCGCGCCGTGTGCAGCTTCGGTGTCGGCTACGATGCAATCGATGTCGCGGCGGCGCGCGAGCGCGGCGTGGCGGTCAGCAATACGCCCGATGTTTTGACCGACTGCGTCGCCGATCTGGCCTTCGGTCTGGTGATCGACGTAGCGCGGCGGCTGAGCGAGGCCGACCGCTTCGTGCGCGCCGGGCGGTGGGAGCAGGGCGGCTTTCCGCTCGGCCACCGCGTCAGCGGCAAGAGGCTCGGCATCGTCGGGCTGGGGCGGATCGGCCAGGCCATCGCGCGTCGCGCCGCCGGCTTCGACTTGGAGATCGCCTACCACAACCGCAAGCCGGCCGAGGTCGATTACCGCTTCGAGGCGTCGTTGACGGCGTTGGCCGAATGGGCCGATTTTCTGGTGCTCAGCTGCCCGGGCGGCGCGGCCACGCATCACTTGGTGTCGGCCGAAGTGCTGGAGGCGCTCGGTCCGCAGGGCATTCTCGTCAACGTGGCGCGCGGTTCGGTGGTCGATGAAGACGCCTTGGTGGCCGCGCTGACGGGTGGCCGCCTCGGTGGTGCCGGCCTCGATGTGTTCGCTGCCGAGCCCCAGGTGCCCGAGGCCTTGAAGACTCTGCCGAACGTGGTGCTGCTGCCGCATGTCGCCAGCGCCACGGTCGAGACCCGCCAGCAAATGGAAGCGCTGGTGTTTGCTAATCTTGCAGCGTACGCGAGCGACCGGCCTCTGGTGACGCCGGTCTGAACGCGCTGCGTTTGCCTTGCAGTGAGGGGCGCCGCGGCGCCCTTCGCGTTTTTCGTTTACAGGAACGCACATGTCCCAATCTCTGCAAATCGCCGTAGTCGGCGCCCAGGGCCTGGTCGGCCAAGCCCTGCTCGACCTGTTGGCCGAACGCAATTTCCCGTCGGCGCGCGTGTTCGCGGTCGATGCCGGCGATCAGGCCGGCAATATGGTCGGTTTCGGCAACCTCGACATCGAGGTGCACAGCCTCGACGACTTCGACTTCGCCAATGTCGGGCTGGCCTTCTTCGTGGCCGGTAGCGAGCTGGCGCGCCAGTGGGCGCCGCAGGCACGCGCCGCCGGCGCAACGGTGGTCGACTTCTCCAGCGCCTTCCGTCACGCCGACGACGTGCCGCTGGTGTTCCCGCCGGCCAATGCCGCCGCGCTCGACGGCCTGGAGCAGGGCGGCCTGGTAGCTGTGCCCAACTGCACGGTCAGCCCGCTGGCCTGGGCGCTGGCGCCGTTCGCCGATCTGGGGCTGGAACGCGTCACCGTGGCGACCTACCAGTCGGTGTCGGGCAGCGGCCAGCCGGCTCTGGAAGAGCTGGCCACGCAAACCACCGCGCTGTTCGGCCAACGTGAGTACGAGAGCAATGTCTACGCCAAGCGCATCGCCTTCAACCTGCTGCCGCAGATCGGCGCGGTCGGCGACGACGGCCTGTCGGAAGAAGAGCGCTCGGTGGTCGACGAGCTGCGCAAGCTGTTCGGCCAAGCTGAGCTGGCGATCGAGGCAAGCTGCGTGCGCGTGCCGATGTTCTTCGGCCACGCCTGGGCGGTGACGATCACGACGGCCGGTGAGGTGAGCGTTGACGAGGCGCGCCAGCGCCTGCTGAAGGCCGGCCTGATGCTGGTCGACGCGCCATCCGAAGAGGCCGGCTACGCCACGCCGATGGAAGTGGCCGGCAGCAGCACCGTCTGCGTCAGCCGGGTACGCCGCAATGCCAACGGCAGCCTGAGCTTCTGGGTCACTGCCGACAATGTGCGCGCCGGCGCGGCGCTGCCGTGCCTGATGGTCGCCGAGTGGTTGATCCAGCGCGGCCATTTCCAGTAAGAACCTGTTCACGATCTGCTGCACTCGGGTGATCCTGCGTTGAAATGCCACTAAAAATGCTCATGTACTTCATGTGCATTCCGCTTTTTCGCGTCATTTCGCCCGGGCGATCCTTTCGTTCGCGAGATCGTGACCAAGTTCTCAGGGCTTCCGGCAGTAGGGCCCGCTAGCGGACTGTAGCGAAGCGGGTCCGTGCCGATAGGGAATAGACAGGGGCGCGAGTCGCCCCTGCCGCAATTCCTGTCAGGGCTGGTACTATCCACCTGAAATATCAAGGGACGCCATTGGGCACCACCGGGGGGAGTACCTGTTAGATGTCTTCTTGCCGTTTTACCTTGAACACCATGGCCGCGCTGCTGCTCGGCCTGGGCGCACCGATGTCTGCCTCGGCCGGCATCGGCGCGTTGCACCTGCTCGCCAGCGGCGAGGAGCCATTCTCCGCCGAGATTCCGCTGGTCGACGAGCCCTTGCCCGATTCGGCCAACGTCAGTCTGGCCGACCGCAATCACTACCCGCTGTTGTCACCGTATACACCGGCCGCCGAACGGCTGAGCTTCACGTTGCTGCGCCGGCCGAACGGCGCCGGCTACCGCATCCTGGTGCGCGGCCCGGCCGGTATCGATCCGGAGCGGCTGCGCTTTGCCGTCGAGGTGAGCTGGCCGGCAGGTCGACTGGTGCGCGAATTTACTGTCGATCATTGGCAAGAACAGGGGCCGGTCAAAACGCCGCCACCGGGCCACGAGGAACCGGCCAAGAAGCTCGCGCCGCCGCACGACCCGCTGGCTCGCCTGAACGACCTGGGGTTGGGGACGCCGCGGCTGCTGTCGCGACCGGGCGAGCCGCTCGACGTAGAAATCGCGTTGTACGGACGCGCGGCGCGCGACCCGGCTGCGTTGGCGGTACGCTTGAGCAGCGAGCGCCATGCCGAACCGCGGGTCCGCCAGGCCATTGCGGCTCTGCGTAGCGAGTTGGTGCGCGACGAGGCCGGGCGGCCCTTGCTGCGAATTCGTTCCCACCAGCCGCTGCCGCTGGCGATTTTGCCGATGCTGGTCGAGGTGCGCAGCGGCACAGTCAGCGCGCGCCGTGCCTATCTGTTGACGCTCGACCCGGCCAAAGCAGGGCAGGGCGAGGCGCGTTCGTCGACTCGCTTCAAGCATTACCGGGTCCATCAGGGCGAGACCCTGTCGGCCATCGCCGCCGGCAGCCAAGGCGGCGGCACGCTGGCCGCGCGCATGCGCTGGCTGCACGGCCATAACCCGCGGGCGTTCATCGCTGGCGACGTCGACCGGCTGCGCGCCGGCGCGACGCTGCGCTATCCGGCCGACTGGCAGCGACGCGCTACCTCTTCGGCCAACGCTGTTGCGACAAAGCTCGATTCGACCGTTACGCTGAATACGCCAACGCCAACGCCAACGCCAACGCCAACGCCAACGCCAACGCCAACGCCAACGCCAACGCCAACGCCAACGCCAACGCCAACGCCAACGCCAACGCCAACGCCAACGCCAACGCCAACGCCAACGATGTCACTGCCCTCGGCTGCGAAATCGATGGATGCGCCGGTGCCGGCCAGCGCTCCGTCTGCCGCAGTGGCGCCAGCCGAAACACCGGTCGCCTCAAAGGGCCGCGATGGCCATCGCTACTGGCAGTTGGCCGGGGCGGGGTTGCTGCTCGGCGGCGGCCTGCTCTGGTGGTTGTGGCGCCGCCGACGCCCGGATCGGGGCGAGCCGCCAGAGTCTGCAGTGCCCCGCCCGAAACCAGCAGCGTGGGAGCCGTCACCGGCGCCACAGCCCGTGGCCGAACCGGTCGCTGTGCCACTCGATCCGCTCGACGAGGCGCGTCACCAATTGCTTCACGGCGACGTGCCGCAGGCCTTGGCGGTGCTGCGCACCGGTCTGGTTGCCGAACCGATGCGTCAGGACCTGCGCCTGATGCAGTTGGAAGTGCTGGCCAATCGCGGCGCCGAGCACGATTTCGTCGAGGAGGCGCTGGTGGCCAAGACGCTGTTTGGCAGCGACAGCGTGCTGTGGCAACTGGCCGGGGAGCTGGCCTATTCGCTGCAGCCGGTGCCGGCGCTGTTCCGCAACGAGCCGACGCATCCCGGGGCCGCCATCGCGGCAACGCTAGAAGAACCCGCGCCGCCAGCGCCCGAGACGTCGTCGCCTGTCGTGTCGTTGGAACCCGCCGAGGAGCCGGCAGTCGATGAGCCGGTGAGCGAGCCTGCGGCGGGGCACGACGAGCCATCGGCTTCGACCAACCTTGGCGCCGCTGCGAGCGAGGTCGCTCCCGCCGAATCCGACAAACCCAGCTGGGCGGCCCGCAAGCTCAGCTTGGAGGAGCGCCGCCAGCATCCACCTGAGCCGGCGCCGTCGCTCGAACCATATCGCGACGGCTTGAAGGCGCTGGAGACGCTGTACGCCAAATGGGAGGTAGACAACGGGGTAACCGGCAAACCGTTGCCGCGCAAGCGATGAGTGTTCGCCTGCCGCTGCACCCGGCCGTGCCGATCGCCGGCTGGCTCGCACTGGCCTTATGCGTGCAGTGGCTACCGAGCTCTCTGCTGTTAGCGGTGGCGGTGCTGTTCGGCGGCCTGCTGTGGCAGCGCGACGCCGCTTCGTTCCGCATGACGCTGCGCCGGCTGCGCTGGCTGTTGCTGGCGCTACTGGCGGTGATGGGCTGGACCTTGCCCGGCCAGGCGCTATGGGAGGCCAATTGGGCGCCGACCCGGCAGGGCCTGCTCGAAGGCGCCTTGCACGGCCTGCGCCTGTTGGTGTTGGTCTGGGCGATACGTGGCTTGTGGCTGACGCTGACCCGTGGCGAGCTCTTGGCCGGCTTGTTTGCGCTGGCCCGACCGCTGGCCCGGCTGGGGTTGCCGACCAAGCGGATGATGCTGCGGCTGTGGCTGACGCTCGATTACGCCGACGCGCTATTGGCCGCTCCGCCGCGTTTTTCGCTGGCCGCCTGGCGTACCCTGTTGTCGGACAACATGGCCAAGCCGGGCCCGGATACGGTAGAGTTACCGTTTTATCCGTGGCGGCGACGCGATAGCGCGCTGGTGCTGGTGGCAGCCGCGACGGTGGCAGGAGTGTTTGGAGTATGGGGATGAGGATCGCGCTCGGGCTGGAGTACGACGGCCGGGCGCTGGCGGGCTGGCAGACACAGCCGCACGGCAACACGGTGCAGGACGTGCTGGAGGCCGCGCTGGCATCGATCGCAGGCGGGCCGGTCGGCACGATTGCGGCAGGGCGTACCGATGCCGGTGTGCACGCGGCGATGCAGGTGGTGCACTTCGATACCGAGGTGAACCGGCCGCTGACCGCTTGGGTACGCGGCGTCAACGCCCATCTGCCGCCGGCGGTGTCGGTGCTATGGGCCCGAGTGGTGCCGGACGAGTTCCATGCGCGCTTCTCGGCGTTTTCCCGCTCCTACAGCTATTTCCTGCTCAACCACCCGGTGCGCCCGGCGCTGACCGCCGGCAAGGTCGGCTGGTACCACTCGCCGCTCGACGTGGCTGCGATGCGCGAGGCGGCGACGACCCTGGTCGGCCGGCACGATTTCTCCAGTTTCCGCGCCGCCGAATGCCAGGCCAAGTCGCCGGTGAAGGCGCTCGATACGTTGAATATCAGCGAGAGCGACGGGCTGATCCGTTTCGATCTGAAGGCCGATGCCTTCCTGCATCACATGGTGCGCAATATCGTCGGCGCGCTGGTCTACGTCGGCAAGGGCTCGCTCGATACCGCCGGGATGGCGGCGCTGCGCGACGCGTGCGATCGCACCAAGGCGCCGCCCACCTTCATGCCGGATGGGCTGTACCTGACCGGCGTCGGCTATCCCGAGCCGTTTGCCGTGCCGAGCGCCGCCGAGTCGGCGCGCCTGGCGCTGTGGCGCTGACCCGATTTTCATTCTTTCGGCCAACCTAATGACGACCCGAATCAAAATCTGCGGGCTGACCCGCCCGGACGACGCGCGCGAAGCGGCGCGGCTCGGCGCCGACGCGATCGGCCTGGTGTTCTACGCGAAAAGCCCGCGCAACGTCGGCATCGAGCAGGCGCGTGCCATCGTCGCCGCATTGCCACCGTTCGTGACCGTGGTGGCGCTGTTCGTCAATCCGACCCGCGAATGGGTGGAGGAAGTGCTGGCCGGCTGCGCCATCGACCTGCTGCAGTTCCACGGGGAGGAAGAGCCGGCCTTCTGCCGCTCCTTCCATCGTCCCTATCTGAAGGCGGTGCGGGTGCGGGAGGCAGAGGACGTGAGGGACGCGGCTCGACAGTACCCTGACGCGCGTGGCATCCTCACCGATGCTTTCGTTGAAGGCATGCACGGCGGCACCGGCACCCAGTTCGACTGGGGCCTGCTGCCGCAACAATTATCCCTGCCGCTGGTCTTGTCCGGCGGCCTGTCGGTCGACAATGTGGCGGAGGCGGTGCGCGCAGTGCAGCCGGCCGCCGTCGATGTGTCGAGCGGCGTCGAATCTTCCAAAGGCATCAAGGATGCCGCCCAGATGGCGGCGTTTATCGCAGGAGTTAAGCATGGATCGGTATGACCTTCCGGACGCGCGCGGCCATTTCGGCCCGTATGGCGGCGTCTACGTGGCGGAAACGCTGATTTCGGCCCTGGCCGAACTGAATGAAGAATATGCGCGCGCGAAGGCCGATCCGGCGTTCTGGCAAGAATACCATCACGAGCTCAAGCACTATGTCGGCCGCCCGAGCCCGGTCTATCACGCCAAGCGTCTGTCCGAGAAGCTCGGCGGCGCGCAGATCTACCTGAAGCGCGAAGACCTGAACCACACCGGCGCGCACAAGGTGAACAATACCATCGGCCAGGCACTGCTCGCCCGTCGCATGGGCAAGAAGCGCGTGATCGCCGAAACCGGCGCCGGCCAGCACGGTGTGGCCTCGGCCACCGTGGCCGCCCGCTACGGCATGGAGTGCGTGGTGTACATGGGCGCGGACGACGTACAGCGCCAGGCGCCGAACGTGTTCCGCATGAAACTGCTCGGTGCCACCGTGGTGCCGGTCGAGTCCGGCTCCAAGACGCTGAAGGACGCGATGAACGAGGCGATGCGCGCCTGGGTCAGCAATGTCGACGACACCTTCTACATCATCGGCACCTGCGCCGGCCCGCACCCGTACCCGATGCTGGTGCGCGACTTCCAGACCGTGATCGGCGAGGAAGCCAAGGTGCAGATGCCCGAGATGATCGGTCGTCAGCCGGACGTGGTGGTGGCCTGCGTCGGTGGCGGCTCCAACGCGATCGGCATGTTCTACCCGTATATCGATGTGCCGGGCGTGCGCATCGTCGGCGTCGAAGCCGGCGGTGACGGCCTCGATACCGATCGCCATGCGGCGCCGCTGACCACCAATGCGCCGGTCGGCGTGCTGCACGGCAACCGTACCTATCTGATGCAGGACGAAAACGGCCAGGTGTCGGGCACCCATTCGGTGTCGGCCGGTCTCGACTACCCGGGCGTCGGCCCGGAGCACAGCTATCTGAAGGACATCGGTCGCGCCGAATACGACGTGGCGACCGATAGCGAAGCGATGGCGGCGTTCCACGAGCTGTGTCACCTCGAGGGCATCATCCCTGCGCTCGAATCGAGCCATGCACTCGCCTGGGCGATCAAGCACGCGCCGACCATGAGCAAGGACAAGGTCATCCTGGTGAACCTGTCCGGCCGTGGCGACAAAGACATCAACACCGTCGCCGCGTTGTCCGGCATCACCCTGTAAGGAGCCGCCATGTCCCGTATTGCCGCTACTTTTGCGCGCCTGGCTGGCCAGAAGGCGCTGATTCCGTACATCACCGCCGGTGATCCGAACCCGGGCCTGACCGTCAGCCTGATGCATGGCCTGGTCGACGGCGGCGCCGACATCATCGAGCTGGGCGTGCCGTTCTCCGACCCGATGGCCGACGGCCCGGTGATCCAGCGCGCCGCCGAACGCGCGCTGCTGCACAACGTCAGTCTGCGCGATGTGTTGAAGATGGTTGCCGAGTTTCGCCAAACGAATCAGGACACCCCGGTGGTGCTGATGGGTTACCTCAATCCGGTCGTGGCGATGGGCTATACCGAATTTGCCAGAGCCGCACACGCGGCTGGCGTCGACGGTGTGCTGTCGGTCGATTGCCCGCCGGAAGAGTCGGAAGAACTGGCCGCCGAGCTGGAAGCGCAGGGCATCGATCCAATCTTCCTGCTGGCGCCGACCACGCCGGAGCCGCGCATCGCCGAAATCGCCCGCCATGCACGCGGTTACGTCTACTATGTGTCGCTCAAGGGCGTCACAGGTGCGGCGAATTTGGATATTGCCGACGTTGGGCGTAAAATTGCGCGCCTGCGCGAACATATCACGCTGCCGATCGGTGTCGGCTTCGGTATCCGCGACGCCGAAACGGCGCGCGCCATTGCCGGCGTAGCCGACGCCGTTGTCGTCGGCAGCCGCTTGGTGCAGGAAATCGAGGCGGCAACACCCGAAACCGCCAGAGAGCGGTTAACTCGTCTGGTCGCGGAACTGAAAACCGCGATCCATTAACAGACACATGGGGCTCGACGTATCGGGCCCCAGTTGCAACATGCGTTCGGCCAACCTTGGCCGAACCGCTTTCAAGGAGTCCGCATGAGCTGGTTGAACAAGCTCCTGCCGCCGAAGATCAAGCGCGACAGCCGCGCCACCATGCCCTCGGCGGTGCCTGAAGGGTTGTGGAGCAAATGCTCGGCGTGCGAGGCCGTGCTGTACTACACCGACCTGGAGGCCAATCTGCAGGTCTGCCCGAAGTGCAATCACCATCATTCGGTGCGCGCACGGGCCCGGCTCGACATGCTGCTCGACGCCGAAGGTCGGCGCGAGATCGGCGCCGAGGTCAAGCCGGTCGACATCCTGAAATTCAAGGATGGCAAACGTTATCCGGACCGCCTGTCCGCCGCCCATAACGACACTGGCGAGGATGATGCGCTGGTGGTGATGCAGGGCAGTATGAACGGCGTGCCGGTGGTGGCTGCCGCATTCGAATTCAAGTTCATCGGCGGTTCGATGGGCTCGGTGGTGGGTGAGCGCTTCGTGCGCGGCGTGCAAGCCGCCATCGAGGCGAAGGCGCCGTTCATCTGCGTGGCCGCTTCCGGTGGTGCGCGGATGCAGGAAGGCCTGAACTCGCTGATGCAGATGGCCAAGACCAGCGCCGCGTTGCAGCTGCTGACTGAAGCCCGTCTGCCGTTCGTCTCGGTGCTGACCGATCCGACCATGGGTGGCGTGTCCGCTTCGTTCGCCTTCCTTGGGGACGTGGTGATCGGCGAGCCGGGCGCGCTGATCGGCTTTGCCGGCCCGCGCGTGATCGAGCAGACCGTGCGCGAGACGCTGCCGGAGGGCTTCCAGCGTTCCGAGTTCCTGATCGAGAAGGGCGCGATCGACATGATCGTCGACCGTCGCGTGTTGAAGGACAAGATCACCACGCTGCTGACCTTGCTACTGAAGGAGCCGGCGGTCGCCTGATCGCTTGTCGCACCGTATTAACGCCGCCCGCGTTCACGCCGGCGGCGTTTTTTCATGCCTGATAGGCTGCGCTGCTCAATTTCTGCGATGCGCAGGCAGTTTATTGTTTTTAAAGAAAAAATTCGGCATCGGTGTCGGCTGCCCATCCTGCTGTGCGGGCGGTGTGGAGCTCGAGAAGAGCGGCATTGCCGTAAATCTACGCAGTGGGATCGGCCCACTGTTTTTTAAGAGAAAAATCACTTATCAACAGGGATGTCCACAGCTTTTTCCCGATTCTTTGTGGACAACTGGCAGTGGAAATAGTGTCTGACTGCTTGTCGGACAATTGATGTCGAGGGCATGCTGGAACTGGGTGGTGAACCGAACCGATTCGGCCTTGGGTGGGGCCGTCGATTGACGGCCCGCGGGTGTGAATCAGGCTTCGTTGTCGAGCGCTTCGAGTTCTTCCTGGACCATCATCCAGTCTTCCTCGACGCTGGCGAGGCGGCTGCTGACCTCGCCCTGCTGCCGGCTCGATTCGGCCAGCTTCGCCTTGTTCTCGGGGAGGTAGGCCTCTTCCGAGCCGAGGAAGGCTTCCAGCTCGCTCTTTGCCTTGCTGAGCTTTTCCAGCTCCTTCTCTAGCTTGTTCAGCTTCTGCTGTAGCGGCTTCTTCAGCACCGACAGGCGCTGACGGGTTTCAGCCTCCAGTCGCTTCTGTTCCTTGCGGTTGGCGCCTGCGCCCAGCGCGTCGCCGTCGGACGGGCGGGCCGATTCGGCCAACTGCTCCAGTCGCCAGCGGCGATAGTCCTCCAGGTCACCGTCGAACGGCGTCACCGCACCGTTGGCGACCAGCCAGAAACGGTCGGTGGTGGCTTCGAGCAGCGCCCGGTCGTGCGATACCACGATCAGCGCGCCGGCGAAGTCCTGCAGTGCCATGGTCAGCGCGTGGCGCATTTCCAGGTCGAGGTGGTTGGTCGGTTCGTCCAGCAGCAGCAGATTGGGTTTTTCCCAGACGATCAGCGCCAGTGCCAGGCGAGCCTTCTCGCCGCCGGACATCGGGCCGATCGGCGCCATCGCCGCGTCGCCATGGAAGTTGAAGCCGCCGAGGAAGGTGCGCAGCTCCTGCTCGCGCGCGTCGGGGGCAAGCCGCTGTACATGCCACAGAGGCGATTCGTCCTCGCGCAGTGTTTCCAGCTGGTGCTGGGCGAAGTAGCCGATCTTCAGCGTCTGTGCCTTGGTCAGCCGGCCCTGCAGCGGCGCCAGTTCGTCGGCCAGGAGCTTGACCAGTGTCGACTTGCCGGCGCCGTTGACGCCCAAGAGGCCAATACGGCTGCCGCCTTCGACCGACAGCGAGATGCGCGACAGGATGGGCTTGTCACCGTAGCCGATCGCGATGCCGTCGAGGCTGAGCAGCGGGTTGGGCAGGCTGGCCGGGGTGTCGAAGTGGAAGTCGAACGGGGTGTCGACGTGGGCGGCGCTGATCCGTTCCAACCGCTCCAGTGCCTTGACCCGGCTCTGCGCCTGGCGTGCCTTGGTGGCCTTGGCCTTGAAGCGGGTGATGAACGATTCGAGGTGGGCGATCTGACGTTGCTGCTTTTCGTAGGCGGACTGCTGTAGCGCGAGCCGTGCGGCGCGGGCCTCTTCGTAGGCGCTGTAGTTGCCGGTGTAGAGGGTGATGTCCTGGTTGGCCACCTCGGCGATATGGGTGCAGACCGCATCGAGGAAGTCGCGGTCGTGCGAGATCACCAGCAGGGTGCCCGGGTAGCTGGTCAGCCACTCTTCCAGCCACAGCACGGTTTCGAGGTCGAGGTGGTTGGTCGGCTCGTCGAGCAGTAGCAGGTCGGAACGGCACATCAGCGCTTGCGCCAGATTTAAACGCATCCGCCAGCCGCCGGAGAAGCTCGACACGGCTCTGCCCATCGCCTCCGGGGCGAAGCCCAGGCCGGCCAGCAGCTTGGAGGCGCGCGCCTCGGCAGTGTAGGCGTCGATATGGGCCAGTTCCGCATGCAGGTGGCCGATCGCCTCGCCGTCGTTGCTGGCCTCGGCGGCGCTCAGTGCCGCCTGTAGCTCGCGCAGCTCGGTGTCACCGTCGAGCACGTAGTCGAGCGCACTGGTTTCCAGCGCCGGGGTTTCCTGGGCAACGTGGGCCATCGTCCAGTTGGGGGGCAGCAGTACGTCGCCGCCGTCCGTCATCAGTTCGCCGCGCAGCAGTGCAAACAGGCTGGACTTGCCGGTGCCGTTGGCGCCGACCACGCCGGTGCGGTTGCCCGGATTAATGGTGAGGGTAACGTTGTTGAATAGTTCCTTGACGCCGCGGCGCAGGCTGAGACTCTTTAGCTGGATCATGGGCTCGTCGGTAAGGCGGCCATCGCGTCGCAAGGCTGGCTGAAAGGCGGCGCGTGGCGGGTAATCGATAAATGAAAGGGTCAGACCTTCGGCAGCGTGCCCAGGTCCCAGCGCGGCTTCACGCCGAAGCCGCCGGCCTCGCGGGCAAACTTCAGCCGCTGGGCGCCGGCGTAGGCGATCATCGCGCCGTTGTCGGTGCACAGCGCCAGCGGCGGGTAGAACACCGCGAAGCCGCGCTTAGTGGCGGCCGCATCGAGTGCCGTGCGCAGCTGTTTGTTGGCGCCGACGCCGCCGGCGACCACCAGCTGATTCATGTCGGCGCGCTTCAGCGCTTTCAGCGACTTCTGCACCAGCACATCCACGATCGCCTCCTGGAAGGCGCGGCAGATGTCGTTGCGGGTGGCGTCGTCGAGTTCACCCGACTCGGCTTGTACCTGCTTGACCAAGGTCAGCACTGCCGTCTTCAGCCCCGAGAAGCTCATCTCCAGATTGTCCGACTTCAGCATTGGGCGCGGCAACGTAAAGCGGTTCGGATCGCCCTTTTCGGCCAACTGCGACAGCAGTGGGCCGCCGGGATAGGGCAGGCCGAGCAGCTTGGCGGTCTTGTCGAACGCTTCGCCGGCGGCGTCGTCGAGCGTCTCGCCGAGAATCTCGTAGTCGCCGACGCCGCGCACCGCCATCAGCTGGGTGTGGCCGCCGGAAACCAGCAGCGCGACGAAGGGGAAGGTCGGGTGCGGTTCGGCCAACAGCGGTGACAGCAGGTGGCCTTCCAGGTGGTGCACGCTGATCACCGGAATGCCCAGGCCGAACGCTAGTGCATTGGCGTAGCTGGCGCCGACCAGCAGCGCGCCGCCCAGGCCGGGACCCTCGGTGTAGGCGATCGCGTCGAGATCGGCTAGCGTCTTGCCGGCCTCGGCCAGGCAGGCCTCGGTCAGCGGCACGACGCGGCGGATGTGGTCGCGGCTGGCCAGCTCAGGCACCACGCCGCCGTACTCGGCGTGCATCGCCATCTGCGTGTGCAGGTGGTGCGCGATCAGCCCGGCATCGGTGTCGTAGAGGGCGACGCCGGTCTCGTCGCAGGAAGATTCAATACCCAGTACCAACATGGCGGTCATCAAAGCAAGTCAAGGTGGCCATTTTACCGGCGATTGTTGGTTCTCCCAAACCGGGATGCTACTCTATGCCGTTAGCGTCAAATAATTAGGCAGAGAGCGCAATGAAAGGCAGATTGAAGTGGGTGGATGGTGTGTGCTTCATGGGCGAAACCGGTAGCGGTCACGCCGTGGTGATGGACGGCGCCCCGGAGGGCGGCGGCCGTAACCTGGGGCCGCGTCCGATGGAGCTGTTGCTGATGGGTACCGCCGGCTGCACTAGCTACGACGTGATCAACATCCTGAAGAAGTCGCGCCAGGATGTGCGCGACTGCTGGGTGGAGATGGAGGCCGAGCGCGCCGACGTCGAGCCCAAGGTGTTTACCAAGATTCACTTCCACTTCGTGGTGGTCGGTCGCAATCTGAAGCCGGATACGGTCGAGCGTGCGATCAAGCTGTCGGCCGAAAAATACTGTTCGGCATCGATCATGCTCGGCAAGACCGCCGATATCACGCACGATTTCGAAGTGCGCGAGTACGAGTAAGCGTCAGGACGGTGGGTCACCCTTGGGTGGCCCGCGCTGCATCTGCACCCATCTGGCGTATTTTCTCTTGGCCGTCTACCGGGCTTTGGTGAATATTTGATTGTCGTCAAGCCTTGCTGTGCCTGGCTTTGGGCCGGAGTTTCGGTCAAAATTGCCGCCTGCACTGTTGTTGATTTGTCGCCAATTGCCGACAGCAGCGGCAAATTTTGCCGGTTCTTGGTTTTGTCTTTTAAATGTCGGATATATTTGCGTGGTTTTGCTAAACGATACGTTCAAAATCTCGCTGGCATGAATCATGCTTAATGCTGCGGAGTTTTGGAGAAACCCTGACTATGCTCGACAAGATTGCAAAGCACTTCGATTTTCAACAGCAGGCGCTCGACGTGCGTGCCAAACGAGCCGAAGTGATCGCCAGTAACATCGCCAACGCGGATACACCGTACTACAAGGCGATGGACCTGGACTTCAAGGCGGCGATGCAGGCTGCTTCTGGCACCGGACAGAAGACACTTGCCCTGGTTACGACCAGTCCTGAACACATCAGCGGCGGCGGCTTGCCCGGCTTCGACGACAAGACGGCGCTGATGTACCGCTCGCAGGTGCAGCCCAGTCTGGACGGCAACACCGTCGATATGGACATCGAGCGTGGGCAGTTCACCGACAACGCCATGAAGTATCAGGCTAGTTTGACGTTCCTAAACCGCCGTATCGCCGGCTTGTCCGAAGCGATCAAGGGAGGCCAGTAATCAATGTCGCTTTCTAATGTGTTCTCGATCGCCGGCTCGGCGCTGACTGCCCAGTCGATGCGCCTGAACCTGATCGCCAGTAACATCGCCAACGCCGACAGCTCGACCAGCGCGACCGGCGACTCGTACAAGGCACGTCACGCCATCTTTACCGCTACGCCGGTGTCGGCCAACGAGCCGCGCATCGCCGGTGTGCGGGTGACGTCGGTAGCGGAGAACAGCAGCCCGCCGCGCATGAAGTACGACCCGAGCAATCCTCTGGCCGACGCCAAGGGCTATGTCACTATGCCGAACGTCAATCCGGTCGAAGAGATGGCCGACATGATCTCGGCATCGCGCTCCTATCAGACCAACGTCGAAATGATGAACACCACCAAGACCCTGATGCAGAAAACCCTGCAACTGGGCTCTGCTTGAAGCGAGATTTAGGCGATGACTATCGGCAGCGTTGACAACCAAACGACCGGGGGCACCTCGAAGACCTCGAACACTCTGAGTAACCCGGCCAGTGCGGCGGACATCCAGAACCAGTTCCTGACTCTGCTGGTGACGCAGCTGCAGGCACAGGATCCGCTCAATCCGATGGACAACAGCCAGATGACCAGTCAGATGGCGCAGATTAGTACTGTTGGCGGTCTGCAGCAGCTGAACGCGACGATGAATTCGGTGTTGCAGTCGCAGGTGGCCAACCAGGCAATGATGGCGACGTCGCTGGTCGGCAGCAAGGTAATGCTGGCCGG
The DNA here is from genome assembly GCA_025989215.1 of Neisseriaceae bacterium JH1-16. Classification (GTDB taxonomy): domain Bacteria; phylum Pseudomonadota; class Gammaproteobacteria; order Burkholderiales; family Chromobacteriaceae; genus Crenobacter_A. Next base: position 127,181 of record JAPDNP010000001.1, read on the forward strand.
CAACAACTTGTCGCTCGGAGCCAGCGGCGGCGTGCAGGGCGGGGTGGTGCTGGCCGGTGCCGCCGCCAATATGAACATCACCGTGACCGACAGCAACGGCAACGTCGTCGACTCGATCCCGGTATCGCCTGCTCAGGCCGGTCTCAACAACTTTACCTGGGATGGCACCGACGGCAACGGCAACCGCTTGCCGGCAGGTAATTACAGCTTCTCGGCCAAGGCCTACGACAACACCGGTGCTGCGGTCACAACCACGGCCTACGGCTACCAGGCCGTTACCGCGGTGACCTGGAACCAGGGCGTGCCGATGGTGGTAACGAGCGACGGTAAGCAGCACGGCTTGGGCGACGTGATCCAGTTGAGCTGATTCGGCTCCGGATAGAACAACAGCAAAACAGAATCCAGAAAATTCAGGAGAGCGTAATGGGCTTCCAGCAGGCTTTGAGTGGTGTAAACGCAGCATCGCAGCAACTCAGCGTGATCGGCAACAACGTTGCCAACGCATCGACGGTAGGTTTCAAGAGTTCGCGTGCCGAATTCGCCGACATGTATGCTGCTGGTTTCTCCTCCGGTGGTGGTTCGAATCAGGCGGGGATCGGTGTTCAAGTTACCGGCGTGTCGCAAGGCTTCAATACGGCCAACATTACGACGACAGGCCGAAATCTGGACTTGGCCATCAATGGCAACGGTTTCTTTATTGTCAAAGACACGGCCGCAAGCGCGACCAACGGTGCCGGCTCCATCGAGTACACCCGTAACGGCCAGTTCCAGCAGGACAAGAACGGTTATATCGTTAATGGCACGGACCGCCTGCAGGGCTGGATGGCCAATTCCAGTGGCGTTATTACCCCGGGTCCGATCGGCGATATGGTACTGAGCTCCGCTCAGCAGCCGCCGCAACAGACGGCGAATCTCAAGTTGGCTGTGAACCTGAACTCGGCGACGACCAACCCGACCGTTTCCCCTATTGGCCAGATCCCGCCGACGCCTCCGGCCGTTTTGAAGCCGACCGACGCGATCGACCCGAACAGCTACAACTACACCTCTTCGAGTAATGTGTACGACAGCCTCGGCAACACGCATACGCTCAACTACTACTATGCCAAGACGGGTGCCAACCAGTGGACCGTCTCGGTGTATGCCGACGGTGTCAATACTGCGCCTATCGGTACCCAGGCGCTGACCTTCAATACCAACGGTACTCTGGCTACTCCGACTACTCCGTTCACGGTGCCGGTGCCTTCCGGTACGGGCTCTGCGACACCGTTCAATGTCGCGATCAACCTGGCTGGCACCACGCAGTTCTCTTCTCAGAACGCCATCGTCACCAACCAGGGCGACGGCTATCCGCCGGGGCAGTTGACCAACTTTTCGTTCGACAAAAACGGCGTCCTGACGGCCAACTATTCGAATGGCCAGAACAAGATTGTGGGACAGCTGGCACTGGCGACCTTTGCCAACCCGCAAGGCCTGCAACAGCAGGGCAATAACCGCTGGACCGAGGCATCTGCTTCCGGCTCGCCGGCAGTTAATACGCCGGGCGCCTCCAATACCGGTCTGATCACCTCCAGTGCCCTGGAGGACTCCAACGTCGACCTAACCGGCGAACTGGTCAACATGATCACCGCGCAGCGCTATTACCAGGCTAATGCGCAGACCATCAAGACCGAAGATCAGATCATGCAGACTTTGGTCAGCCTGCGTTAATCGGCGAGGCTGAGGAGTAGATCATGGATCGCATGTTGTTTCTGGCGATGAACGGCGCCAAACACGTCGAAATGCAGCAGTCGACGACGACCAACAACCTGGCCAACGTGCACACCACCGGCTTCAAAGCCGATATGGTGGCTTTTCGGGCGTTGCCGGTCGTTGGGCAGGGCGCGCCTACCCGTACCTATGTCGTCGACAGCACCGTCGGTCACGACATGAGCGCGGGCAGCATGATGCAGACCGGCAGCGACTCTGACTTCGCTGTCGGCACCTCCGGCTTTTTTGCCGTGCAGGCACCGGACGGGTCTGAGGCCTATAGCCGCGATGGCGGTTTCGTTGTCGACGACGCCGGCACGATGCGCACCCGCAGCGGTTTGCCGATTCTGTCGGATAGTGGCCCGATCACGGTGCCGCAAGGCATGAAGATCAATGTCGCCAGCGACGGAACCGTGTCGGCCTTTCCGATCGACCAGGGGCAGTCGCCGATCATTCCGGAGACGGTGGCTCAGATCAAACTGGTCAACCCTGGCGATCGAGCGGTCTACAAGGGGGGGGATGGCCTGTTCCACCTGCAGGGTGGTGGCGTGGCCCAGGCAGATGCCAACGTCAGCCTGGTGCCTGGTGCGCTTGAGAATAGTAATGTCAACGCGGTCGACTCACTGGTGCAGATGATCTCGCATGCACGCCAGTTCGACTTGAACGTGAAAATGATGCAGACCGCCGATGAGGATGAGAAGTCGGCTACGCAGATCATGGCCATCAACGGCTGATCGACGCGAACAAGCTAAAACATAAGGCAATTACGATATGATGCGTTCCCTCTACATCGCCAAGACCGGGATGGACTCGAGCCAGTTCCAGCTCGACGTAACGTCGAACAACTTGGCCAACGTGAATACCAAAGGCTTCAAGCGTGGCAATGCCGTGTTCGAAGACTTGTACTATCAGACCATTCGTCAGCCGGGCGCTCAGCTCTCCAATGGCAATACCGTGCCGACAGGCCTGCAGGTAGGTTCGGGTTCTACGCCGGTCGCCGCGGTGAAGGTCTTTACCGAAGGTAACCTCGAACAGACCAGCCAGCCGCTCGATATGGCGATTCAGGGTGATGGTTTCTTCCGCGTTACCCAGGCAGACGGGACGATTGCCTACACTCGTGATGGCGAATTCCGTCGTAATGAAAACGGCGACATCGTGACTGCAAACGGTTTGCAGCTCGACCCGAACATTAATATTCCGGCCAATGCGAGAAATGTCACCATTTCCCAGGCTGGCGTGGTGCAGTACACCGTGCCGGGTAATACGGCATTACAGAACGCTGGCACCATCCAACTGTCGACTTTCATCAATCCGCAAGGTCTCAACAGTATCGGACAGAACCTGTATCTGGAGACCGCAGCCTCCGGTGCTCCGCAGGATGGTGACCCTGCCACCGACAGCCGTGGCACTGTGATGCAGGGCTGGCTGGAAGACTCAAACGTTAATGTCACGCAAGAACTGGTGAACATGATTCAGGCTCAACGCTCGTTTGAGATGAACTCGCGTGCGATCAAGACCTCCGACGAGATGCTGCAGCGTGTTGCTCAGCTGTAACAATGGCGGGAGGCACTTTGTGTCTCCCCTCAGGCTTAGTTAGTTTTGGTCGGCGGCATGACCTGCCGACTCATGGACACAGATGCAACGATGATTCGGCCAACTTTCTCTCAGTATCTTTCGCGGCTTGGCCGCCTCGCATTGTTGCCGGCCTCTGCGGTGCTGTTGGTGGCCTGTGCCAATCAGCAGCCTTCGATCATCCAGCAGCCTACGACCGCGCGCCCACAGCCGGTGCCGGTGCAAGCTCAGGCCAATGGCTCCATCTTCCAGTCGGCCAGCTACCGCCCCTTGTTTCAGGACCGCTCTCCCGCCTATGTCGGCGATACCTTGACCGTGCTGATCCAGGAGCAGACCAGCGTCAGCAACTCGGAGCAGGTCAGCGGCAGCCGTACAGGTACGGCTACAGCCAATATCGGTGGCATCTCTTTGCCATTCTTCCCCGGCTATCTGGAAAACAAGATGGGCAATGCCTCGCTCAATGGTAGCGGGGGGCTGCAGTCGTCCGGCAAGGGCAGCAACATCAATTCCAGTTCATTCACCAGCTCGATCACGGTGACGGTGATCGAGCAGCTCGCCAATGGCAACCTGGTGGTCAGCGGGGAGAAGCAAATTCGCGTCAATGGCGAGAACGAGTTTGTCCGCCTGTCGGGTGTGGTTAATCCGCGTGACATTCTGCCGGGCAATCAAGTGTCGTCGACTAAAGTGGCCGACGCCCGTATCGAGCAGCAGACCGAAGGTAATAACCGCCGTTTTGCCGATCCGGGCTGGATGACCCGTATTTTCCAGTCGGTGTTGCCGTTCTGACGCCGACTTAGTCTGGAATACCATGAAACGTTTCGCTTTCCTCGCGCTTGCTGCGCTCAGTCTGTCCGCACCGGCCTTTGCCGAGAGGATCAAGGACATCGCCAGTATTGGCGGCGTCCGTTCCAACCAATTGGTCGGTTACGGTTTGGTGGTCGGTCTGGATGGCAGTGGCGATAAACAAAGCTCGTCCCCGTTCACGGTACTGTCGATGAACAATATGCTGTCGCAGCTGGGTGTTCAGGTGCCGCCAGGCGTTCGGATCGACCCGAAAAACGTCGCAGCGGTGATGATCACCAGCTCGCTGCCGGCATTCGCTCGGCGCGGTCAGGCTATCGATGTCACGGTGTCCTCGATGGGCGATGCCAAGAGTCTGCGTGGTGGCACCCTGTTGCTGTCTCCGCTGAAGGGGGCTGATGGCCAGATCTATGCAATGGCACAAGGCAACGTGGTGATTGGCGGGGCCGGGGCCTCGGCGGCGGGTAGTAAGGTGCAGATCAACCAGTTGAATGCCGGACGGATTCCGAATGGTGCGATGGTCGAGCGTGAGGTGGGGAGTAGCCTGAATGAAGGGCCGATGGTGCAGTTGGAGCTGACCGAGTCGGACTTTACCACCGCCAATCGTGCGGTGCAGGCGATCAATAAGAGCTTCGGTTATGACACGGCCCGTGCCGTTGACGGCCGGCTGATCGAAGTCAGGGCTCCGCTGGACTCCAGTCAGCGCGTGCAATTCCTGTCCCGTCTGGAGAATATCCATGTCGAGCCGGGTGAGGTGTCGCCGCTGGTCATTATCAATGCCCGTACTGGTTCGGTGGTGATGAACAAGGCGGTGACCATCGACCCAGTGGCTGTGGCACACGGCAACCTGTCTGTCACCATCAACAATACGCCGCAAGTGAGTCAGCCGGCTCCATTTTCGAACGGCAGAACCGTCACGACCAATCAGGCGGATATCAGTGTCAAGCAGGATCAGGGTAAAGTTGTCAGCTTGCCGCGTGGTGCCAATCTGAATCAGGTGGTGAATGCGCTGAACGCGGTTGGCGCTACGCCGGCCGATCTGGTGTCGGTGCTTCAGGCGATGAAGGCGGCCGGTGCGCTGCATGCCGAGCTGCAAATTATCTAATCCAGTGTCAGGGCTGGTTAGTTTGCTGGCCCAACTCAAGGTGGCCGCCATATTGCGGTCGACCCCGGAGTTTTCATGAGTCTTGCCAATTCCCCGCTGTTATCGCCAACTGGCCTCAAGGCTAACTCGCTGGCCGCTGACCCGACTGCTCTCAATGCACTGAAGACGAGTGCGGGCAAGGATCAGGGGGCTGCGATCAAGCAGGTCGCCAGCCAGTTTGAGGCGATGTTTCTCGATACGCTGGTCAAGCAGATGCGCACCACTTCGCTGGATGGCGAGGAGAAGAGTAGCGATATGGATACCTACCAGGGGCTGTTCGATCAGCAACTGGTACAGAATCTGACGCAGGCCGGTGGGGTGGGGCTCGGTGAGGTGCTGGCAAAGCAGATTGGCAAGCTGGCCGGGGTGACTGAGAAGGATATTGCCGGCCACACGGTGGGGCTGGCGCCGTTGCCGCCTGTACCTCAGGGCAGTTATCGGAGTGCTCAGGCAAATGTAGCCGATCGCCTGCAGGCGCTGGCTCTGCGTGCCAGCGCGAACCTCGACGTGATAAACGGCAGTGGCGGAGGTGGTGGAACTAGCACTACTGCCGTGTCGGCCGACGCCAGTGAGTTCGTCAAGGCAGTACTGCCGGATGCACGCCAGGCAGCTCAGAAGCTTGGGGTGGCACCGGCGCTGGTGGTGGCGCATGCCGCTTTGGAAAGTGGATGGGGCAGGCGTGCGATCCGCCATGCTGATGGTCGCGACAGCCACAACCTGTTTGGCATTAAGGCTTCGTCTGATTGGTCTGGACCTACCGTCGATGTATTGACTACCGAGTATGTGAACGGTGCTCCACAAAAGAAAGTGGCACGCTTCCGTTCCTATGCTTCGTACGCAGAGTCGCTATCCGACTACGCCAAGCTGTTGACCGATAACCCGCGCTATAAAGCCGTGCTGGGGCAGGGGCAGAATCTGCAGGGCTTTGCCCAAGGATTGCAGAATGCCGGCTATGCGACTGATCCTCGCTATGCCAAGAAGCTGACCGATGTTGCCAGTTCGTTGTTGAGTAGAAGCGGTGGCAGTTGAAATGCGTTGAGTAAGCAATACGGGTCAAGTTTGTCCTGCATGGGCCGATAACAACGCAAAAGGGAGTGGGAATTATGGCGACAGATATCTACGGAATTGGCTTGAGTGGCTTGAATGCTGCTCAGGGCGCTTTGAGTGTCATTGGTAACAACATCTCCAATGTCAACACCCCCGGCTACAACCGTCAGGTGGTCAACCTGTCGAACCGTAGTCCGTTGGCTATTGGTTCATCGTTTTTCGGTACCGGTGTCGATCTCAATTCGGTGAGTCGCGTATACGACAAGTACTTGACGCAACAGGTACAAAACGCCACCTCTCAGAACAGTAGTTATCAGTCGCAGCTGACTTTCCTCAATCAGCTCGATAGTGCCATGTCCGACAGCAGTAATGGCCTGAGTTCGAGCCTGCAGAGCTTCTACAGCGCTTTGCAGAGCCTGTCTTCGGCACCCTCCTCGTCGCCCAGTCGGCAGAGCGTGGTCAGCATGGGCCAGGCCCTGGCCACTCAGTTCCAGTCTATCGATTCCCGCTTGACCGAGTTGCATAGCGGGATTAATTCGCAGATTACGTCGTCGGTCGGCAGCGTCAATGCGCTGCTCGACACCATCAGCAAACTCAACGGCCAAATTACTGCCTTGTCGGGACAGGGCACGCCCAACGATCTGATGGATCAGCGCGATCAAGCTGTAACGCAACTGAACCAGCAGGTGGGCGTCAGCGTCGTGAGCCAGACTGATGGTAGCTACAGTGTCTTCCTCAGCTCGGGGCAGACCCTGGTGCAGGGCAATACGGTGAATCATCTGGCTATTCAGCCCGACCCGGCCAACCCGCAGGACGTGCAGTTGGTGCTCAATAGCCCGAATGGCACCAATACGGTAGTTGCCAGCAATGCGTTGAACGGTGGCACGCTGGCGGGCTTGTTCACGGTCCGGGATGGCACGCTGAAGAATGCACAGACGCAGCTAGGCAATTTGGCGATCGACTTCTCGACCGCGATGAACTACCAGAGCCAGCTTGGCGTCGACCTGAACGGTAATCCTGGCGGACCGATGTTCACCGACCTGACGGGCTATGTGAACAACCCGGCCGCGGCGACCCAGCAACTGCAAATGCTGATCGCCGATCCGCAGAAGTTGCCGATGGCGTCCAATTTGAAGCTTCAGGGCAATGCGGCCTCGAATGGCGTGGCATTGACCGGTGTATCGAGCACGTTGCCGGGGAACTACGGCTGGACTGCCGGCCCGCCGTTAGTAGCGCCGAACCCGGCCAACAATCCCGGCAATATCGGCCCAGGGGGCTCGATCACGATTAACGGGACCACTGGTCAAGCCACCATTGCCGGCGGGCCCGCGCCGGGTGTTTACAACATTGTGCCGGACCCGACCGTCTCGAACGGCTACAAGCTCGTCACGACGACGGCACCTGCGACCGATATAGGTGTCCAGTTCAAATTGTCGGCGCAGCTCTCCACCGGGACGTCGTTTACAGTGGTGCAGAATACTGCGCCGATCGGCACCGGCGATAACGGCAACCTGCTGGCTATTGCGAACCTGCAGACCGCGCCCATCGTGAATACGGGTGTCCGTGGCGCTGCCGGTAACAGCATGGCCAGTGTGCAAAGCTATTACGCAACGCTGGTGAGCACGGTTGGCAGTATGACCAACCAGGTTCAGTCGGCATCGACCGCCCAGACAAATACCCTCAAGCAGGTGACTACCGCCCAGCAGTCGGTGTCGGGTGTGAACCTGGATGAGGAGGCCACTAATTTATTGCGCTACCAGCAGGCTTATCAGGCCTCCAGCAAGTTGATCACGATTGCACAGCAGATGTTTGCGAGCCTGATTGCCATCGGCGGCTAAACGCAGCGATTTAACGGAGTAGACCCATGCGTGTCAGTACCAACTCTTTCTACGCCCTTGGTGCCAGCTCGATGATGCAGGGCCAGTCGAATCTGGCCCAATTACAGCAGCAGATATCGACGATGAAACGGGTGAACAATCCGTCGGACGACCCGATCGCATCGGCGCAGATTCTGTTGCTGAATCAGTCGAGCGGCCGCAACGATCAGTTCATCACCAACACCAAGGCAGTCGACTCGTCGCTGTCGCTGTCGAGCCAGACGCTGCAAAATACTGCTGATCTGTTGGGGAGTTTGAGTACCTTGGCCGTCTCGGCGGGTAGCGGGATTCTGACGACGACGAACTTGCAGGATATTCAAACCCAAGCCAACCAGATGTTCCAGACTCTGGTCGGCTACGGTAATACCCGCGACGGGCAGGGCAACTACCTGTTTGCCGGTAATGCGATCGGCAATGCGCCGTTTGTAGTCAATGGTGCGACCTCGCCGGCAGTGACGACCTACCAGGGAGATACCGGGCAGCGCGACGTGCAGGTCAGCCCGTCCGGCCAGATCTCGGTGACCGAAGTTGGTTCTTTGGTGTTCGGTAACGGTACCCAGCCGACCAAGGCCTTCGATGATGTGCAGCAGTTCATCAGCCTGCTTGGCCAGAACCCGAAGCCGGCTAACTTCAGTACTCAGCTCAGTACCATCATCGGTAACTTTAAGAGCGACCAGCAGCAGGTGTTGACAGCCAATGCTTCGATTGGTGCGCGCCAGAACCAGAACGACGCTGTGCAGAATAATGATACGAGTGTCGGCTTGCAATATCAGACGGCGCTGAGCGGCCTGCAAGACCTAGACATGGGTAAGGCCAGTAGCGACTTACTGATGGCGCAGTCCTCGCTGCAGTATTCGCAGCTAGTGTTTCAGAAGGTGCAGGGCTTGAGTCTGTTTAACAATATTTGAGTGGGTTGTACGACACAAAAAAAGCCGGCAAATGCCGGCTTTTTTCATGTCTGTAGTTGGCCGAAGGCCACTTACAGCTCGACCGGTTCGACCACGATGCCGGCCCGCAACCCGTTCTGGACCTTGGGGTTGGGGAACAGGATGCGCTCTTCACCACCTTCGGCTACGTAGCGAGTGTCACCATCTTCGGCGATCAGGAAGCCGTCGGGTAGGGCGGTGAAGTTTTCGACGTCGTCGGCAAGATGCAGACGGAACGCATCGCTGGCCTTGATCAGGTTGTACTTGGCGCGGAACAGTTGTAAGGAGCCATCGCCTACGCGCGGAGCAGCTTGGCCACTGACCAGCGCGCGCAGGGCGACGTCAATGCCGGCAAAGCGGCTCAAGTCATTCTCGCCGAAGGGACGGGCCTTGCCCAGTTCCAGGGTGAACGAGTCGGCGCCATGCTGACGGCTGGTGTAGTAGCTGAAGGTGTTGGCTGGCGCACTGTGCAAGAGCACGGTATTGACGCCGCAGTCTGCCAGCCAGTCGAGCTGGGTGCGGTTGTGCTGGCGCTCGTGCAGGAACGGATAGATAGCGAATTTCTCATAGACCGAACCGCGGATTGCGGTGTGCAGGTCGTAGTGCAGGCGACGGGCAGCGGCGGGGCTGCGGGCGAAGAAGGCATCTGCTTGCGCTTCGAGCTGCGCGGCACGGGTAGCCTCGCGAGCCGCGGACTGCTGTCGGTGGGCGCCGTTGAACAGCCGGTTCATGTCGTAGTCTAGATAACGTTCGCCGGCCCGCATCGCGTCTGGATTGCCGAGTAGCACCAGCAGATCGACGGCCAGCGGCAGCCGACCGGCCAGCAAGTCGGTGATGATGCCGGCTAGCACTTCGATTGGAGCGGTCTCGTTACCGTGAACGCCGGCACTGAGTAGTACACGATCGGCATCGACGGGGAGTGTCGTGGGGGTCAGCCGCAATACGCCAATGTCAGGCCAATCCAGTGTCAATCCATCCAGCGATAAGGGAGCATGCAGGTGGGGTTGTTGGCGCAGCGTGGCGGCAAGAAAGTCGTCGAAGGGCAGGGCGCTAGTCATGACAGTCCGTAGCGGTGGGCGATGTACGACAGTCTAAGCAAGAATGCGTGGTCGAAGACGGCGACGCCGCAGTGATGTACGAACATGACGTTAGTGTGTAAATCGCCCGCCATGCAGGCGGGCGATTTACGTGAGTGAGGCCGTATGCGGGCGCGTTAGTCGAGCCAGCGGGGTCTGCGCTGCTCGAGGAAGGCATAGATGCCCTCGCGGCCTTCTTCGCTGGAGCGCACCCGTACGATCGCGGTGATCGTTTCGTCGATCAAGGCGCTGTCGGGGCTGCGTGAAGCAATCAGATCGACCAGTTGCTTGGCCTCGTGCATCGCCTGAGGGCCGTTGAGCAGCAGATGGCTGGCGCAGTGTTCGACGGCGCTGTCGAGTTCGTCGAGCTCGACCACTTGATGCAGTAAGCCGAGTCGCTTGGCCTTGCCGGCGTTGAAGCGCTCGGCGCTGACGAAGTAGCGGCGGGTCGCGCGCGGGCCGATGGCGCGGACGATATAGGGGGCTGCAAGGGCCGGAATCACGCCGAGTTTCGCCTCGTTGAAGCTGAACAGTGCTTCGGATGCGCCGATCGCGATGTCGCAGCAGGCGACCAGCCCCGCTCCCAAACCGAAGGCCGAGCCCTGAATCTGGGCAATGGTTGGTTTCGGCAGGGTGTCGAGGGTGCGCAGCAACTGGGCCAGTAGCTGTGCGTCGCGGCGCAGCTCGGTTTCGCTGAAACTGGCCATATGGCGCATCCAGTCGCTGTCGTGACCGGCCGAGAAGCTGATGCCCTGGCCGGTCAGGATCACGACGCGGACGCTGTCGTCTTCGGCCAACGTTTCCAGCGTGGCGGCGAGCAGGCTGGCGGTGTCGTCGTCGATTGCATTGTGCAGCTCGGGCCGATTGAGTGTGACGGTGGCCACGCCGCGCGGATCGACGTGCAGTAAGACGGAGGGTTGGGTCATAGCGGTTTCCTCGACTGGTGGCGTTCAGCCCGGGCAGAACTCCATCACCAGCCGGGCAAAGGTCTCGACGGCTTCCAAGTGAAGTGCGTGGCCGGCTCCGGGGATGATGGTGAGTTGTGCGTGCGGCATATATGTTGAAAGCATTTCCGATTGATGCAGCGGCGTCAAGCGGTCTTCGCTGCCAACGATGACCCGGGTCGGGGTGGTGATCGACGAGAGCCAAGTGCGTGCGTCGTGTTCGCGCATGCCGGCGAGCAGGCGAAGAACCGCTTTCCACTCGAACTGCTCTGCCACTGTCTTCAGCTCATTCAGCTGATCGGGGTGGCTGGAGAGAAAGCGGCTGGAGAACAGCCAGGGCAGGCTGACGGCGAAGCGTAGGTCCAGTCCGCCACTTTCGGCGGCGGCAACCCAGCTGGCGGCGATTGCCTGGTCGACCGCGTCGGAGCAGGCCAGGGTGGCAGCCAATACCAGATGGCCGACCCGTTCTGGGTGTCGATGAGCAAGATGCTGGGCGACCATGCCGCCGTAGGATAGGCCGACCACGTGGCAGTGGGTGAGAGCCAGAGTGTCGAGCAGGCCGGCGGCCAGGTCGGCCTGCTCGGGCAGCGGGTAAGTGTCACCGGCCGGTTTGTCGCTTTGCCCCTGGCCGAGCAGGTCGAGGCGAATCAGCCGATAACGAGCCTCGAGGCGCGGCAGCAGCAGGGTCCAGCCAGCAGTAGACATGGTCAGGCCGTTGAGCAGCAACAGGGGGCTTTCGCCGCGACCGCTTTCTTCGTAGTACAACCGGTGACCATGGTGGGTGGTGTAAGGCATGTCAGCGTCCCCAGGGGTGGGCATCGCCCGGTAATCGGTGCAGGCAGGGGAGGCGTCATAGGAACGTCATTCCCTTTTGCTAGCATGATGACAATTTCTGGTCAGAATAAATTGCTGTGGAACTTATCGCGCCCCTTCTATTTACTGTTTTGCCATCGCGAGCTGCGCTGCCTTCGCAACGACAGGAGCTCACCCGCTTGATCGAGGCTCGCGGGCTGACTGCGGTGTTTCAACCCATCGTCGATCTGAGTAACGGCGATATCGTCGGCTATGAAGGATTGATTCGACCGCCCGCCGATAGTTCTCTATCGTCACCACTGGCGCTTTTTGAAGCGGCGGCTGCTTGCGGGATGGAGCGTGAACTCGATCTTGCCTGCCGCGACGTCACTGCGCGGCGTTTTGCCCAGCTGAATCTGCCGGGGCGTTTATTTCTCAATCTCTTGCCCGATACCTTGGCCGAAGGGCCGCTGCCAGCGTCCGAATTCGAGGTCAGTAGCGGTCTGGCTGCTTCGCGAGTGACTGTCGAGTTGACCGAGCACCGCCCGAGCAGCAGTTATCAGTCGCTGCGCGAGGCGAGTGTGCGCTGGCGGGAGCAGGGTTATACATTGGCGCTCGATGACCTGGGAGAGGGCTTTGCCAATTTGCGGATGTGGTCTGAGCTGCGTCCGGAGTGGGTCAAGCTCGACAAGTGTCTGGTGCACAATCTGGCTGGCGATCCGCTGAAGGAGCAGTTTGTCCGCTCCTTGCTCGATATGGCACGGGTCGCCGGTGCGAAGCTGGTTGCCGAAGGTATCGAAACCACGGCCGAGCTGATGGCGCTGCGCAGGCTCGGGGTGCGTTATGGCCAGGGCTACCTGATCGCACCGCCACAGTCCGACCCGCCGCGCAAGCTGGCCGCGAGTCAGCAGTTCGGCCAACTGGGCCGGCGAGCGGCGCTGCAACAGCAGCCGGTGGCGCGGGATCTGGTGGTGGCGGTGGAGCCGCTGGCCCCGGAGGCGGCGAACGAGCAGGCTTACCAGCGTTTTGCCGCCGATCCGACCTGCATGGCCCTGCCGGTGGTGGCGCGGGGCGTGCCGCTTGGGCTGTTGCGCCGACAGGACTTTCTTGAGAGCTTTGCCAAGCCGTTCAATCGCGAGTTATACGGCAAGAAGCCGTGCCGGCTACTGATGGACTCGCAAGCGCTGGTGGTGTCAGCCGAACTGGGGCTGCTCGATCTATCGCACCGGATGGTGACTAGCGAACGCAACCATTTGGTCGATGGCTTCATCCTCACCGAGGACGGGCGCTATCTTGGCATGGGGACTGGGCTAGAACTGATGCGGCGGGTCACGGAGCTGCAGATTTCGACCGCACGCTATGCCAACCCGTTGACCGGTCTGCCCGGGAATGTGCCGATTCATGAAACGATAGGCCGCTTGTTGGAGGCAGGGGAGTCGTTCGTGGTGGCGTATGCCGATCTCGACAACTTCAAGCCGTTCAATGATCTGTACGGCTATTCGGCCGGCGATGGCTTGATCCTGCGGCTGGCACAGCTCTTGCTGGAGGAGATGGACCCGCATAGTGACTTCATCGGTCACATCGGTGGCGACGACTTTGTGGTGTTGATGCAGAGCCTGGATTGGCAGGCGCGTTTGCAACGCTTGCTCGGCCGTTTCGACTCGGCGGTGTGGTCGCATTTCGATGCCTCGCATCGCGAGGCCGGCGGTTTCGAGGTGGCGGGGCGGAATGGCGTGGTCAGCTTCTTTGCGCTGACTTCGGTGTCGATAGGCGTACTGCTGGTGCGGGCCGGCCAGTTTCACTCGCCCTATGATGTGGCGTTGGCGGCGGCCGAAGCGAAGAAGTCGGCGAAAACCTTGCTGGGCAGCCAGCTGTTCGTTGTGCAGCCGGAGACGCTGCACAGCGTTGTTTGACTAATTAAACACCCTCTTCGGCACCATCCTGGCTGTCGAGCTGTACTTCCTCCTGCATCATTCCCTTATCTTGCTGTTTCGAGGCGGAGTATTGCCTTCTTTGGCGAGATTTCGTTGTCGTGCTGCATTCGACTTGTCAATTTTATTAAACGTGGGATAAGCTGTGATCAAACAGGTTTCATCAACGAAACTATAACAGCCACCACAACAAGACACGAAACGTGCACGCAGCGCAACCACTAGGTCGCTGCCGGTGGAACGCAGTCCCGGAAACGGGATACTGCAAAGGAGAAAGAGGAGTTTTTATGTTACGGGTTCCGCCCCGCTCGAACCGCCCGCTTGCCTGGTCGGAGAAGTCGCGCCGCTTGGCTCAGCCGGCCGACGCATCGATAGCGCCCGACTCTACTCGCTTGGCCCTTGGCCAGCCCCCGCTTTCGTCGGATCTCGACCCCCCATCGCTTATTGCCTCATCGCCGCCTGCCCCCTATCTGCACCCGCTGCTGCCCGCCGACCGCCTGGGTAGCCGTGCCGGTGTGCGTCCGCTCAGCCGCGGAACGGGTGAGCCGGAGCGCTAAGGCGCAACGTACTTCGCGAACCGGACGATAAGTCCGAACACGTTGTTGGCGACATCGTCGCAACTGCCTGTATAGGGCTAGTTGTTGCTGGCCCTTGGGATTTAGGGAGTAAAAGCATGATGGAAGCTGCTGTAAAGTCGGCCCAGGCGGCCAAGACCACCGAACGTCCGTACCTGCAAATTGCCGGTCTGGTGAAGAAATTCGGTGACAACCTCGCGGTCGATCACGTCGACCTCAACATCCAGCAACACGAAATCTTCGCGCTCTTGGGTAGCTCCGGCTGCGGCAAGTCGACGCTGTTGCGCATGCTCGCCGGTATGGAGCGGCCGACCTCGGGCAAGGTGATCCTGGATGGTCAGGATGTCACCATGCTGGCGCCGTACGACCGCCCGATGAACATGATGTTCCAGAGCTACGCGCTGTTCCCGCACATGTCGGTGGAGGAGAACATCGCCTTCGGCCTGGTGCAGGACAAGCTGCCCAAGGGCGAGATCAACGCCCGGGTGATGGAGATGCTCGACCTGGTGCAGCTGCGCAAATACGCCAAGCGCAAGCCCTACCAGTTGTCCGGTGGCCAGCAGCAGCGCGTGGCGCTGGCGCGCAGCCTAGCCAAGCGCCCGAAGATGCTGTTGCTGGATGAGCCGCTCGGCGCGCTCGACAAGAAACTGCGTCAGCAGACCCAGCTGGAACTGGTGAACACGCTGGAGAAGGTCGGCGTGACCTGCATCATGGTGACGCACGATCAGGAAGAAGCGATGACGATGGCGACCCGCATCGGCATCATGAGCGAGGGCCAGTTGCTGCAGGTTGGCACCCCGTCGGAAATCTACGAATACCCGAACTGTCGCTTCACCGCCGAGTTCATCGGTGAGACCAATCTGTTCCCGGGGCAGGTGGTGGTGGACGAGCCGGACCGCGTCGAGATCGAGTCGTCGCAGCTGGGCAACCGCATCCTGATCGACCACGGCATCACCGGCCCGAAGGGCATGGAGGTGTGGACCAGCATTCGTCCGGAGGATGTGCGGCTGGACCGCCGCCCGCCGGCAGCCGGCCACAACGCCGCTCAGGGCAAGGTCGAGGACATCGCTTATCTCGGCAGCTTCTCGATCTACCACGTCAAACTCGCCAGCGGCAAGGTGGTGAAATCGACCGTGCCGTCGTCGCGCTGGTACGAAGCGAACGAAGAGCCGCCGACCTGGGGTGACCCGGTGTTCGTCAGCTGGCGTTCTGACCTGCCGGTCGTGTTGACCCGTTAAGCGCAAAGGGCTGAACCATGGACCTCAAACGTTTGTTAAAACGCGTCAAGCCCGGCCGGGGCGCGGTGATTTCCCTGCCGTATGTCTGGCTCTTGGTGTTCTTCCTGGTGCCGTTTCTGATCGTGCTGAAGATCAGCTTCGCATCGCAGGACATCGCGATTCCGCCGTTTACCCACCTGATGACCTTCGGGGACGACGGCACGCTGAACATCGCGCTCAATCTGGCGAACTTCCAGTTCATCCTGACCGATGCGCTGTACGCCGACACCTATCTGTCCTCGCTGCGGGTGGCCTTCGTTACCACCGTGCTGTGCCTGATGATCGGCTACCCGATCGCCTACGCGATTGCCCGGGCCCGTCCGGATATCCGCAACGGTCTCCTGCTGGCGGTGATGCTGCCGTTCTGGACCTCGTTCCTGCTGCGGGTGTACGCGTGGATGGGGCTGTTGAACCAGAACGGGCTGATCAACCAGTTCCTGGTGGCGACCGGCATCGTGCACGAGCCGCTGCAACTGTTCCACAACGACTTCTCGCTGTACCTGGTGATGTTGTACGCCTACCTGCCGTTCATGATCCTGCCGCTGTATTCGCACCTGGTGAAGATGGATCTGCGGCTGTTGGAGGCCGCCAACGATCTGGGCGCGCGGCCGCTCAAGGCGTTCTGGAAGATCACTCTGCCGCTGTCCAAGAACGGCATCATTGCCGGCGCGATGATGGTGTTCATCCCGGCGGTCGGCGAGTTCGTGATTCCGGAGCTGGTTGGTGGTTCGGACACGCTGATGATTGGCAAGGTGCTGTGGAATGAGTTCTTCGACAATAACAACTGGCCGATGGCCTCGGCGGTGGCGACCTTCATGGTGGTGTTGCTGATCGTGCCGATCGCGCTGTTCCACCGCTTCGAAACCCGCCAGCTGGAGGGAGAGAAACATGTATAACGACGGCCGTCTTTCCTGGTTCCTGAAGGGTGTGTTGGCGCTGGGCTATCTGTTCCTGTACGTGCCGATCCTGAGTCTGATCGTGTATTCGTTCAACGCATCGAAACTGGTGACGGTGTGGGGCGGTTTCTCCACTCGCTGGTACAGCTCGCTGTTCCAGAACGACCAGATCATCTCGGCGGTGCTGCTGTCGGCCAAGATTGCGCTGGCCAGTGCCTGCGCGGCGGTGGTGCTCGGCACGGTAGCCGGCTTCGTGCTGGCGCGTTTCAAGCGCTTCCGCGGCAGCACCCTGTTCGCCGGCATGATGACGGCACCGATGGTGATGCCTGAGGTGATTACCGGCCTGTCGATGCTGCTGTTGTTCATCTCGATGCAGCAGTTCTTCGGTGTGCCGTCCGAGCGTGGCTTCTTCACCATCTGGGTAGGCCACACCACGCTGTGCATGGCCTATGTGTCGGTGGTGGTGCGTTCGCGTCTGCTGGAGATCGACCAGTCGCTGGAAGACGCGGCGATGGATCTGGGTGCGCGCCCGATGAAGATCTTCTTCAAGATCACGCTGCCGCTGGTGTCGCAGGCGATCGCCTCGGGCTTCCTGCTGTCGATCACCCTGTCGCTGGACGACCTGGTGACCACCGCCTTCCTGTCCGGTCCGGGCTCGACCACGCTGCCGCAGGTGATCTTCTCCAAGGTGCGGCTGGGTCTCAACCCGGAGATCAATGCACTGGCGACGATTACCGTGCTGGTGGTCGGTACCATCGTCATCGTGGCCAACTACCTGATGATGAATGCCCAGCGTAAGCGCGACAAAGCGATTGCCGCTGCGATGCGTGCCAACGACGCCGACTCGCAAAATAGCGCCGGCAAGCCGGCTGTCAGCCTGGCGTAAACTGTAGTGATTGACCTCGGCGCGGGCCTCGGCCCGTGCCGTCCGATTCTTTCGAAAGCGGCTCCGTGCCGCTTTCGGCCAACCTTGTTGCGGTATGCGACCAGCACCGCACGCGAGGAAACCGTAGTGATCCTGACCATTCCCTGATTCGTCCGACCCATACACAGAGGTGTTTATGCTCGACTTCGCTCGCCAGCCCCATGCCCCATCGTATTACGCAGCGACGGCCGTCCCGTGGCCGTTGCACCCGGAGCTGAAAGGGGGTGTGTCGTGCGATGTCTGTGTGGTGGGCGGCGGCTTGTCGGGGGTGTCTGCCGCGCTCAATCTGGCCGAAAAGGGCTTCAAGGTCGTGCTGCTCGAAGGGTCGCGGATAGGCTTTGGCGCCTCCGGGCGCAACGGCGGGCAGGTGATCGCCGGCTACGCCTGCGATATCGACACCATACGTAGCCAGCTCGGCGACGAGCTGGCACGTGCGATGTGGGACATGTCGGTGGAGGCGGTCGACATCATCGACCAGCGGGTGAAGCAGCATGCGATCGACTGCGATTGGGTGCGCGGCTATGCCAGCGTGGCGGTCAAGCCCGGTCAGATGGCCGAGCTGGAGGACTGGTGCGAGGAGGCGGCCAGTCGCTACGGCTACCGCCATCTGACGCTGTGGGACAAGGCGACGCTGCGCCAGCAAGTCGGATCTGAACGCTACCAAGGCGGTTTGTTCGACAGCTTTTCCGGGCACATCCATCCGCTCAACTACAACTTGGGGCTCGCCCGGGCGGCCGAAGAGGCCGGCGTGACCATTTATGAGAACTCGCCGGTGGTGAGGCTGGAGCAGGGTGGTCGGCCGCGCCTGGTGACCGAGCACGGCACGGTGACCTGCACCGAGGTCGTGCTGGCGTGCAATTCCTACATCGGCAAGCTGGTACCGTCGCTCGATCGGCGCATCATGCCGGCCGGCACCTACGTGATTGCCACAGAACCGTTGGGCGAGGCGCGCGCCAAAAGCCTGATCGCCAACAATATGGCGGTGTGCGACACCAACTTCGTGCTCGATTACTACCGCCTTTCGGCCGACCATCGTTTGTTGTTCGGCGGCAAGGTCAGCTACTCGGGGCACGAGCCGCACAATCTGGCCGAGGCGATGCGCAGGGACATGCTACGGGTGTACCCACAGTTGGCCGATGTGAAGATCGACTACGCCTGGGGCGGTTACTGCGACATCACCTTGAACCGGGCTCCGGACTTCGGGCGGCTATCCAATAACGTGTATTACCTGCAGGGCTTCTCCGGTCATGGCGTGAATGTCACCGGGCTGGCCGGCAAAGTGGTGGCCGAAGCGATAGCCGGCAGTGCCGGGCGGCTCGATCTGTTCGAGAAGCTGCGGCATCGCAATTTTCCGGGCGGACCACTGTTGCGTACGCCGGCGCTGGTGCTGGGCATGGCCTATTACCGCCTGCGCGACTATTTCTAAGCGAGGGCGTCGGTCGTAACGACAGGCCGGTGAATCCGCGGGCAACCGTGGCTTCATCGGCTTTTTTCATGCGTGACCTAGACGAAGCAGGGGGTCAATAGTGCTGGCGTGAACGGCGAGGGCGGGAGGGGCTGGATACCTCGGGGCTGGAGCCAAAGGCACCGACCAGCATCGCATAGAGGCTGACGCGGGCGGCAAGCTGGAGGGGGGCGGTAAACAGGTAATTGTCGGGCGATTGCTGCTGGGAGTTGCTGCGGCGGGTGGTGCGGGTAGGAGCGTGGCGCAACGTAAACATACAGGGTCTGTCGATGATAAAGATGGCGCGATGATACGCGCCGATTGTGAAAAAATCATTAAAATTCATAAAGTTGCCGGTTTTATTCTATGTGAAGCCAATGCTGCGTTTTATTTTTGTTCTTTTAATTCAATGGCTTGAAATATTCGGCGGTCCGTCGAATATTTTCTACACGCGCTAGCGCGTTGCGAGGCGCGCCTGGGTGTAAACCGTTCAGGTTTGCGACTGATTTTTTTGCAGTTTTGCCAATGTCAAGCCGGATTGTCCGGCAAGGTCTAAGGCCTTGATTTGCTAGGCCGTCCATTAAATTGGACAAGCGAAAATTTCACTTGTCCTCACCCCCCTAGCTGCCTAAAATCCGCCCTCATTCTGATTTTCTATAGTGCAGTGCAACCTGCATTGCATCGCCCCGACATCCTTGGCAAACGTTGGCCCGCAGCCGTGCACTAAGGGGCGTGATTTCTACTGCTTTATCTTGAGGAATACTCATGGCATGGACTGTGGCTGACAGCCGGAGCCTGTACGGCATCCGGCATTGGGGTTCGGGTTACTTCGACGTCGGGGACGACGGGCGCGTGACGGTGAAGCCGAACACGCGCGAGGAGCGCAGCATCGACCTGTACGAACTGGCGCATACGCTGGGTGACAAGGGGCTCGACCTGCCGTTGCTGGTCCGCTTCCCGGACATCCTGCAGGACCGCGTCACCCGGCTGTGTCGCGCCTTCGACAACGCCATCGCCCAGATCGGCTACAACAACCGCTACACCGCGATCTATCCGATCAAGGTGAACCAGCAGGAGGCGGTGGTGAAGAGCATTATCGCCACTCGCGACGTGTCGATCGGCCTCGAGGCCGGCTCCAAGCCGGAACTGATGGCGGTGCTGGCGCTGGCCCCCAAGGGCGGCACCATCGTCTGCAACGGTTACAAGGACCGTGACTTCATCCGCCTGGCGCTGATCGGCCAGAAGCTCGGCAACGAAGTGTTCATCGTCATCGAGAAGGAGTCCGAGGTCGATCTGGTGATCGAGGAGTCGGCTCGTCTCGGCGTTCGGCCAACCGTGGGCGTGCGCGTGCGCCTGTCCTCGCTGGCCTCCAGCAAGTGGGCCGACACCGGCGGCGACAAGGGCAAGTTCGGCCTGTCGGCCGCACAGCTGATCTCGGTCACCGACAAGCTGGCCGCAGCCGGCATGAGCGACTGCGTGCGCCTGATGCACTTCCACATGGGCTCGCAGATCGCCAATATCGGCGACTACCGCGCCGGCTTCCGCGAGGCGATCCGCTACTTCGCCGAACTGCGCGCGCTGGGCATGCCGATCGACCATGTCGACGTCGGTGGTGGCCTGGGCGTCGACTACGACGGCACCCACTCGCGCAACGACAGCTCGATCAACTACGACATGGACGAGTACGCCAGCGTGATCGTGGCGATGCTGGCCGAGTTCTGCGAGGAAAACGGCATTCCGCATCCGCGCATCTTCTCCGAGTCGGGCCGCGCGATGACCGCGCACCACGCGGTGCTGATCATGAACGTGACCGACGTGGAGCGCCTGCCGGAAACGGTGCCGGAAGTCGACGACCCGAGCGAGCTGGCCAAGCCGGTGCGCAAGCTGTTCGAGCTGATGAATCTGACCGACGCCGATATGGTCACCGAGACCTACTACCGCGCCAGCCACTACATCGCCGACGTGTCCGATCTGTACGCCGAAGGCCGCATCACGCTGAAGGAAAAGGCGGTGGCCGAGCAGGTGCACGCCGCGCTGTGCCGTCGTCTGCACAGCCAGCTGCAGGCCAGCCAGCGCTCGCAGCGCCAGGTGTTCGACGAGCTGACCGACAAGCTCGCCGACAAGTACTTCTGCAACTTCTCGGTGTTCCAGAGCCTGCCGGACACCTGGGCGATCGACCAGATCCTGCCGATCATGCCGATTCATCGCTTGAGCGAGAAGCCGACCCGTCGCGCGGTGCTGCAGGATCTGACCTGCGACTCGGACGGTAAGGTGAAGCAGTACGTCGACCAGCAGAGCATCGAGTCGAGCCTGTCGGTGCACGAAGTGGCGCCGGGCGAGGAGTACCTGGTGGCGGTGTTCCTGGTGGGGGCCTATCAGGAAATCCTGGGCGACATGCACAACCTGTTCGGCGACACCGATTCGGCCAACGTCTATGTGCGCGACGGCGGCAAACTGGAGTTCGCCGGCATCGAGGAGCACGACACCATCGAGGACATGCTGCGTTATGTGCACCTGTCGCCGGAGGAGATCCTCAACCGCTACGAAGAGAAGGCGCGTTCGGCGAACCTGACCGCCGACGAGCGCAATACCTACTTCGCCGAGTTCTGCCGCGGCCTGAAGCAGTCGTCCTACTTGTCGGTGTGATACTCGGGCAGGGCGGCATGCCGCCCGCGCTTGCCAAGGTTGGCCGAACCCTGTTGTGGGGTTCGGCCAACCTTTTTTCTTATGCAGCGGCCATGCTAAGGTGGGGGCTGGCATTGTTGCCGGCTTTTGACGAACGGAGTTTCGATGGCCTCGTATACCGCCACTGTCGCCTGGCTGTGCAACGGGCAGACCTTCACCGATAACCGCTACAGTCGTGCTCATGTCTGGCGCTTCGATGGCGGCATCGAGGTGCCCGGCTCATCGTCGCCGCACGTGGTGCCGCTGCCGTATTCGAGCGAAGCGGCGGTCGACCCGGAAGAGGCCTTCATCGCCTCGCTGTCTAGCTGCCACATGCTGTGGTTCCTGTCGCTGGCGGTGGAACAGGGCTGGACGGTGGATAGCTATCACGACGAGGCGGTCGGCAAGATGGGGCGCAATGCCGAGAAGAAGCTGGCGATGACCGAAGTGGTGCTGCGGCCGCGGGTGGTGTTCGGCGGGGAGAGGCAGCCGAGCCACGAGCAGTTGGATGCCTTGCACCACGCGGCCCACGAGGCCTGCTTCATCGCCAATTCGGTGAAGACCGAGGTGCGCTGCGAGGCGCAGTTTGTAGAGTGAGTTCGGCGGTCTGTAAGCTTGGCCGAAGGCGCTGCGCGTAGGCAAACAAAAACCGGGACACGAGGTCCCGGTTTTTCTATGGCGAGGGGAGAGGCGTTAGACGCGCTCGACCGCCAGTGCCACGCCCATGCCGCCGCCGATGCACAGCGTGGCCAGGCCCTTCTTGGCTTCGCTGCGCTGCATTTCGTGCAGCAGCGTCACCAGCACGCGGGCGCCGGATGCGCCGATCGGGTGACCCAGTGCAATTGCACCGCCGTTGACGTTGACCTTGGACAGATCCCACTTCAGCTCGCGGGTCACGCCCAGCGCCTGGGCGGCGAATGCTTCGTTGGCCTCGATCACGTCGAGGTCTTCGACGCTCCAGCCGGCCTTGGCCAGTGCCTTGCGGGTGGCGCTGACCGGGCCCATGCCCATGATTTCCGGCGCGCAGCCGGACAGCGCGTAGCCGCGTACCACGGCCAGCGGTTTCAGGCCCAGTTCCTTGGCCTTGGCGGCCGACATCATCAGAACAGCGGCGGCGCCGTCGTTCAGGCCCGAAGCGTTACCAGCGGTGACGGTGCCTTCCTTCTTGAACGCCGCGCGCAGCTTGCCGAGGCCTTCGGCGGTGGCGCCAGCCTTGATGAATTCGTCGCGGGCGAAGGCGACCGGGTCACCTTTGCGTTGCGGCACCAGCACCGGCACGATCTCGGCGTCGAACTTGCCGGCGGCCTGGGCGGCTTCGGCGCGGTTCTGCGAGGTGGTCGCCAGTTGGTCCTGCTCTTCACGGCTGATGCCGTATTTTTCGGCGATGTTCTCGGCGGTGATACCCATATGGTACTGGTTGTACACATCGGTCAGGCCGTCGTAGACCATGGTGTCGACCAACTGGGCGTTGCCCATGCGGAAGCCGTCACGCGAACCCGGCAGGATGTGTGGGGAGAGCGACATGCTTTCCTGGCCGCCGGCGATGACGATCTCGGCGTCGCCGTTGGCGATAGCCTGGGCGGCGAGGTGGGTGGCACGCAGACCGGAGCCGCACACCACGTTCAGCGTGGTGGCCGGGGTGGTGACCGGCAGACCGGCCTTGATCAGCGCCTGGCGGGCCGGGTTCTGGCCCGAGCCGGCGGTCAGCACTTGACCCAGGATGACTTCGGAGACCTGCTCCGGCGCGATGCCGGTGTCTTCCAGCAGCGCTTTGATTACGGTAGCGCCCAGTTCCGGGGCGGGAATCTTGGCAAGCGAACCACCGAAGTTACCAATGGCGGTGCGGCGGGCGGCAACAATCACTACGTCTTGCATTGCGTTTCATCTCCGTATCGAGGGGCGCCGGGTTACCCCGGCGGGTCGGCATGCTGGCGTCTTCGGCCAGCTTTTCTCTTTATCAGTGTAGGTGGGCGAGCTGCGGAACAATGGCCTTGGCGCGAACGTATTCGCCGGGCGCGGCGGCCAGCGGCGGGTATTCCTTGCTGCCCAGGGCCTTCGGCGCGGCGACCTGCTTGCCCGACTGCGGGGCGAGCCAAGCGTCCCAGTCCTTCCACCAGCTACCCGGGCGGCTCTCCGCGCCTTCGAACCAGGCCTCGGCCGTTTCCGGCTGGTTCTCGTTCACCCAGTAGTTGCGCTTGTCCTTGGTGACCGGATTGATCGAGCCTGCGATATGGCCGGAGGCGCCGAGCACGAAGCGACGGCTCGGTGTGCCAGACAGGTATTTCAGGCCGTTGAAGGCGCCTTGCCACAGCACGATATGGTCTTCGCGGGCGGCGAACACGTAGATCGGGATGTCGATCTGGCTGACATCGACCGGCACGCCGCACAGCGTGATGCTGCCCGGCTTCACCAGCGCGTTGTTGAGGTAGAACTCGCGCAGGAAGAAGGTGTGCATCGGCAGCGGCAGGTCGACCGCGTCGTTGTTCCAGTAGAGCAGGTCGAACGGCGGCGGGGTCTTGCCGAGCAGGTAGTTGTTGACGACGTAGTTCCACACCAGGTCGTTGGCGCGCAAGCTGGCGAAGCTGCGGCCCAGTTCCTTGCCGCTGATGATGCCGCCCTGCGCCAGTTTGGCCTCGCGGCTGGCGATCAGATTGGGGTCGACGTAGACCTTGATGTCGCCCGGCTCGGAGTGGTCGAGCAGCGAGGTCATGAAGGTGGCCGAATCGAAGCAGTTGATGCCCTTGGCCTTCATCACCGCCAGGGTAGTGGCGAGGATCACGCCGCCGATGCAGAAGCCCAGCACGTTCATCGTCGGCTGCTTGGTGATCTTCTTCACCGCCTCGGTGGCAGCGATCACGCCCAGGTCGACATAGGTGTCCCAGGTGAAGTGCTTCATCGCTGGGGTGGCCGAGCGCCAGGAAATCAGGAAGACCTTGTAACCCTGGGCCACGAAGTGGCGCACCATCGAGTTGTCCGGCTGCAGGTCCATCAGGTAGTACTTGTTGATGCACGGCGGCACGATCAACAGCGGCTTCTCAAAGACCTGGCCGGTGGTCGGGGTGTACTGGATCAGCTCGATCAGTTCGTTGCGGAACACCACTTCGCCAGGGGTGGTGACGATGTTCACGCCGATCTCGAAGTGGGTCTCATCCGACATCGAGATATGGCCCTTCTGGATGTCGTCGACCATGTTCTTCATGCCTTCGACCAGGCTCTCGCCCTTGCTCTCGATGGCGCGCTTGATCACCTCGGGGTTGGTCAGCATGAAGTTGGTCGGCGCCATCGCGTCGACGTACTGGCGGGTGATGAAGCTGATGCGCTCCTTGGTGTCGCCTTCGAGCTGAGCCTGGTCGATCAACTCCAGCATCCACTTGGAGGTAAGCAGGTAGCTTTGCTTGAGGAAACTGTAGAACGGATGCTCGTCCCACTCCGGCGCAGCGAAGCGGCGGTCGCCGTTCTTGGCGGCGGCGTCTTGAGGCTTCTGGCCGAGGAAGTTCATCCATAGGCCGAGCTGCTGCTGGTAGAGCTCGGTCTGCAGGTTGACGAACTGGTTGGCGTTACTCATCAACTGTGCCCAGGCATCGGTCACCGAGGCGGGTGCCTGGTCGGGCGCTTGCTGGCCCAGCGTCAACGTGTTGACGAATTGCTGCATCCATTGCTGGTTGGCGGCGGTCAGACTGCTGAAAAAAGCTTCCAGCGAGGCGTGGTTATCCTGGCTCAACTAACGGTCTCCTAGGCAAAACGTGGCAACCTGCAAGACTGGGTGCTGCAGGTGCGGAATCGAGCGAGTGGTCAGCTCATGATTTCCATCAAAATTTAACAGCAATTTATGACAAATGCACGATATGCCGAAGGCAGCGGCCGCATGGCGTAGGGTCACCGTGCTGCACCTGCGTAGAGTTTTCCCCCTAATCGCTGCGCTTGGCAAGTGCTATGTGAGCAGGAGGCCCCACAAGCTGTGGATTGTCAGACAAAATTTTGTGCATTGCAACAACACTTGAAAAGCAAGCGGGTATCACCCAACTAAGATTCATCTTGATGATGATCGTAGAGAGGAACTGATCCATGCGATTTGACAAACTGACGACCAAATTCCAGCAAGCCATCCAGGACGCACAGAGCCTAGCGGTTGCAAATGACAATCCGTATATCGAGCCGCAGCATCTGCTGGCGGCGATGCTCGACGACGCCGATAGCGGCGTCGGCAGCCTGCTGGCCCGCGCCGGTGTCAATGTGGCCGGGCTGCGCCATGCGCTGAAGGGCGCGGTAGAGCGCCTGCCACGCGTGCAGGGCACCGGCGGCGAGATCACCGTGTCGCGCGAGCTGGGCAACCTGCTCAACCTGACCGACAAGGCGGCGATGAAGCGCGGCGATGCCTATATCGCCAGCGAGCTGTTCCTGCTCGCCCTACTGGAAGACAAGGGCGAGGCCGGCCGCCTGTTCAAGGAGCACGGCGCGACGGCCCAGGCGCTGAACGCCGCGATCGACGCGGTACGCGGGGGGGGCGGGGTAGAGAGCGCCGACGCCGAGAGCCAGCGCGAGGCGCTGAAGAAATACACGCTGGACCTGACCGAGCGCGCCCGTGAGGGCAAGCTCGACCCGGTGATCGGCCGCGACGACGAGATCCGCCGCGCGATTCAGGTGTTGCAGCGGCGCACCAAGAACAACCCGGTACTGATCGGCGAGCCGGGGGTGGGCAAGACCGCCATCGTCGAAGGCCTGGCCCAACGCATCGTCAACGGCGAAGTGCCGGAATCGCTGAAGCACAAGCGCCTGCTGGTGCTGGACCTGGCCGCGTTGATCGCCGGCGCGAAGTACCGCGGCGAGTTCGAAGAGCGACTGAAGGCGGTGTTGAACGACCTGGCCAAGGACGACGGCAACACGCTGATTTTCATCGACGAAATCCACACTCTGGTCGGTGCCGGCAAGGCCGACGGCGCGATGGATGCGGGCAATATGCTCAAGCCGGCTCTGGCGCGCGGCGAGCTGCACTGCCTGGGCGCGACCACGCTCGACGAGTACCGCAAATACATCGAAAAGGATGCCGCGCTGGAGCGCCGCTTCCAGAAGGTGCTGGTCGACGAACCGTCGGTTGAGAGCACCATTGCGATCCTGCGCGGCCTGCAGGAGCGCTATGAGATCCACCACGGCGTGGACATCACTGACCCGGCGATCGTCGCGGCTGCCGAACTGAGCCACCGCTACATCACCGACCGTTTCCTGCCGGACAAGGCGATCGACCTGATCGACGAGGCGGCGAGCAAGATCAAGATGGAGCTCGACTCCAAACCGGAGGAGATGGACAAGCTCGACCGCCGGCTGATCCAGCTGAAGATTGAGCGCGAGGCGGTGCGCAAGGAAACCGACGAGGCCTCGCAGAAGCGTTTCACCTTGATCGAGCAGGAAATCGAGGTGCTGTCGCGCGAGTATGCCGATCTGGAAGAAATCTGGAAGGCCGAGAAGGCTAGCGCCCAGGGCAGCCAGAGCATCAAGGAGGAGATAGACAAGCTCAAGGTGCAGATGGAGGACCTGAAGCGCAAGGGCGACTGGCAAGGGTTGGCCGAACTGCAGTACGGCAAGCTGCCGCAGCTCGAGGCGCGGCTGAAGGAGGCCGAGGCTGCCGGCGATGTCGAGAAGAAGCCGAACCGGCTGCTGCGCACCCAGGTCGGCGCCGAGGAGATTGCCGAGGTGGTGGCGCGGATGACTGGCATTCCAGTGTCAAAGATGCTGGAGGGCGAGCGCGACAAGCTGCTGAAGATGGAGCAGGTGCTGCACTCGCGCCTGATCGGTCAGGAGGAGGCGGTGCGGGCGGTGTCCGACGCGATCCGCCGCAGCCGTTCGGGCCTGGCCGATCCGAACAAGCCGTATGGTTCCTTCCTGTTCCTCGGCCCGACCGGGGTGGGCAAGACCGAGCTGTGCAAGACGCTGGCGAGCTTCCTGTTCGATAGCGAGGATCACCTGATCCGCATCGACATGTCCGAGTACATGGAAAAGCACTCGGTGGCGCGGCTGATCGGTGCACCGCCGGGCTATGTCGGCTACGAGGAGGGCGGCTATCTGACCGAACAGGTGCGTCGCAAGCCGTACAGCGTGATCCTGCTTGACGAGGTGGAGAAGGCGCATCCGGATGTGTTCAATATCCTGCTGCAGGTGCTGGACGACGGTCGCCTGACCGATGGCCAGGGCCGCACCGTGGACTTCAAGAACACCGTGGTGGTGATGACCTCGAACATTGGCAGTCAGCTGATCCAGACCATGGATACCGATGACTACCAGGTGATCAAGCTGGCGGTGATGGCCGAGGTGAAGGAGCAGTTCCGGCCGGAGTTCATCAACCGGATCGACGAGGTGGTGGTGTTCCACGCGCTGGACGAGAAGCACATCAAGTCGATCGCGCGCATCCAGCTGAAAGGCTTGGAATCGCGCCTGGCCAAGCTGGAGCTGTCGCTGCAGGTGACCGACGCGGCGCTCGACGAGCTGTCGCAGGCCGGTTTCGACCCGGTGTACGGCGCGCGGCCGCTGAAGCGGGCGATCCAGAGCGAGATCGAGAACCCGCTGGCCAAGGCGATCCTGGCCGGCAAGTACCCGCCGAAGGCGACGGTGCTGGTCGACGCGAAGAACGGCGCTCTGGTGTTCGAGTAAGCGGTGCGTCGCCGTTGCTGCTGATCGAGAGAGCCCCCTGGGCTCTCTTTTTGCTATGGGCTTGGCCGAAACGACGGGGTATGCTCAGGCTCCGCAAGATTCGGGTTGCCGCACAGGGCAGGGTGATGAACACTCGCCGTCTTACCTATCGATTGGAGCCCACGGCCGTGCCCGATTTCGTCATCCCCTTGCCGCCGGCGTTCCGCCGCAGCGAAGTGCTCGCCTTTCACAGCCGCGACCCCTTGCAGCTGGCCGAACGGTTGGACGGTGAGGTACTGCGCAAGGGGCTGCTGCTCGGCGGCCGGGCCGTGGTGCTGACCGTTGCGCTGGGCGAGGACGAGGCGCGTTGTGGCATTGAGTGCGACGGCGCGGGCGAGGTGCCGGATCAGGCGATGCTTACCGATATGGTCGAGCGCATGCTCGGCCTGCACTTGGACCCGGCGCCGTTCGAGGCGTGCTTTCACGCCGACCCGCTGCTTGGGCCGCTGATCGCGCAGCAATCGGGGCTGCGCATTCCGCAGGCGGCGACGGCATTCGAAGCATTGACCTGGGCGATCACCGGCCAGCAGATCAATTTGGCCTTTGCGATTACTTTGCGGTGCCGTTTGATCGAACGCGCCGGGCATCGCCATTCCGGTGGCTTGTGGTGCTATCCGCAGGCCGAACAGCTGGCCGGTTTGACGCCGGACGATTTGGGCGGGCTGAAGTTTACCCGCGCCAAGAGCGAGACGCTGGTGCGGGTGGCGCAGCAGGTGGCCAGCGGGGCGCTCAATCTGGACGCGCTGGCTGGCCAGGAACCGTCTGAGGCCGAGCACAGCTTGACGGCAGTGAAGGGCATCGGCCCGTGGACCGCGCATTACACGCTGCTACGCGGCTTGGGGATGGCGGACTGCTCGCTGCATGGCGATGTAGCGGTGCGCAATGCGCTGACCACGCAGACCGGTCGTGCCGAGCGGGTCGGACAGGGCGAGGCGGCGCAGCTGCTTGGCCGCTATGCCCCGTTCCGCTCGCTGGCGGCCGCCCACCTGTGGGCGAGCCTGAGCATGGCCGGGGCGTAAGAACCTGTTCACGATCTCGCGAATGAAGGGTCAATGACGCGAAAAAGCGGCGTGCACTCATAGAGTAGACAAGCATGTTGAGCGGTATTCCAACGCAGGATCGCCCGAGTGCAGCAAATCGTGAACAGCTTCTAAGGCCCCGGCTCAATCTTCCAGTAGTTGCCGCACCACCTTGCCGAGCACGGCGCTGACCTGGTCGCGGTTCAGCTGAGGGTGCGAGACGCCGCGGCAGTTGAGGCCTTCGAACAGCGCGATCATCACGTCGACCCGGGCGGCCAGCTCCGGTGCCTGCAGCGGCGGCAGGCCGCGCTGCAAGCGACCGTTCGCGATCGTGTCGCACAGCAGCCTTCGGCCAACCTCGTCCTTGGCCCGGGCAAGCTTGGCGACCTCCGGGTTGCGCGAGGACTCGGCCAGGATTTCCAGCTGCAGGGCCGAGTCGCGCGCGTCGGTGTGCGCATCGATATCGATGGAGATCTGCCGGATCATGGCCTTGAGGATGTCTTCCGCGTTTCTGAAGCCTTCCAGTATCTCGATGATGCGCGCCAGGTCGCGATCGACGATGGCGGCGATGATCGCTTCCTTGTTATCGAAGTAATGATAGATGTGACCGACGCTCATACCGGCTTCGCGGGCGATCTGCGCCATGCCGGCGCTGTGGAAGCCATGACGGCGGAAGCAGTCGGCGGCGGCATCGAGTACCTGTTGGCGACGTAAACCCGCGCTTTCGCGCTCACAGCGAACCGGAATCGGAACCATCTGACCCTCCAAGGTGTCTTTTTGTGTTTATGTAGTACCGGGCGAAATTATTCGCTTGTCAGTCTTGTTGCTACGAAACTAGAATGCTCATTCTAGAATGATCGTTCATTCTAAGTTTTATTCGGCAGTTCTTCCAGTTACGTGTCGCCCTGCGATCTTGCATGGCCGTTGGCCACGCGATGTTATTAACGCAGGCGATCTTGAGGGTGGTGACTGTGTCGGGGGTGACCGATGCGGTCGAGGTTTATTAGTCAGAGGTAGTTTATGCAAAGTGGAACAAGACGCGCATTGTTCGCCGTCGGCCTGATCGCCGGCAGTCTCGCGCTGGCCGGTTGCGGTCAATCATCCGCGGCCAATGCGCCGGCGCCGACCGGGCCGGTCGAAGTCGGCGTGGTGACGATCCAGCCGCAGCGCGTAGCGCTGACCAGCGAGCTGCCGGGTCGCACCGCACCGTATATGGTGTCGGAAGTGCGTCCGCAGGTCGGCGGCATCATCCAGAAGCGCCTGTTCAAAGAGGGCGGCGAGATCAAAGCCGGGCAGGTGCTGTATCAGATCGACCCGGCCAGCTACCAGGCCGCCTACGACAGCGCCCGCGCGGCGCTGGACAAGGCGCGCGCCACGCAGGGCTCGGTCAAGCTGAAGGCCGACCGCTACAAGGAGCTGGTCGCGATCAATGCCGTATCGAAGCAGGACTTCGATGATGCCTCCGCCTCGCTCAAGCAGGCCGAGGCCGACGTGGCTTCGGCCAAGGCTGCGGTTGATACCGCGCGCATCAACCTCGACTACACCCGCATCACGTCGCCGATCTCCGGCCGTATCGGCCGCTCGCTGGTGACGCCGGGTGCGCTGGTGACCGCCAACCAGACGCTGGCCTTGTCGACGGTGCAGCAGCTCGATCCGATCTATGTCGACGTGACCCAGGCCAGCACCCAGGTGCTGAAGCTCAAGCGCGAGTTGGCCGAAGGCCAACTGCAAAGCGACGGCGACAACGGCGCCAAGGTGAAGCTGGTGTTGGAAGACGGCAGCGCCTACCCGATCGAGGGCCACCTGGAGCTGTCCGAAGTGACCGTGGACCAGACCACCGGCAGCATCACGATGCGCGCGGTGTTCCCGAACCCGAAGCATGAGTTGTTGCCCGGCATGTTCGTGCGCGCCCAGCTGATCGAAGGGGTGAAGAACGAGGCGATCCTGGCGCCGCAGCAGGGCGTGACCCGCGACCACAAGGGTGCGGCAACCGCGATGGTGGTGGGCAAGAACGGCAAGGCCGAACTGCGTCAGCTGACCACCAGCCGTGCGCTGGGCGCCAACTGGCTGGTGACCTCCGGCCTGAACGCGGGCGATCAGCTGATCGTGGAAGGCCTGCAGAAGATCAAGCCGGGCGTGCCGGTGAAGACCGTGCCGGCGAGCAATGTCGCGGCGGCGCCAGCCGCCAAACCGGCCGCTTCGGCGCCGGTGGCGGGTTAAGGCGAGGAGCGCTGAATGTCTAGATTCTTTATCGACCGGCCAATCTTCGCCTGGGTGATCGCGATTGTGATCATGCTGGCCGGCGCCTTGTCGATCTTCAAGCTGCCGGTGTCGCAATACCCGGCGATTGCGCCGCCGTCGGTGTCGATCAGCACCAACTATCCGGGCGCTTCGGCCAAGACGCTGGAAGACACCGTGACCCAGGTGATCGAGCAGCAGATGAACGGCATCGACAACCTGATGTACATGGCGTCGACCAGCGATTCGTCGGGTAGCGCCACCATCACGCTGACCTTCAAGGCCGGTACCAACCCCGACATCGCCCAGGTGCAGGTGCAGAACAAGCTGCAGCTGGCGACGCCGCTGTTGCCGCAGGAAGTGCAGCAGCAGGGTATCCGGGTGGCCAAGGCGACCAAGAACTTCCTGGTGATCGTCGGTCTGGTTTCGACCGATGGCAGCATGGATAAGAACGACCTTGGCGACTACATTTCGGCCAACATCAAAGACCCGATCAGCCGTCTGCCCGGCGTCGGCGACATCCAGGTATTCGGTTCGCAGTACGCGATGCGCATCTGGCTGGACCCGAACAAGCTCAACAGCTACCAGCTGACCGCGCTGGACGTCAGCAGCGCGATCAGCGCACAGAACGTGCAGGTGTCGTCCGGCCAGCTCGGCGGCGCACCGGCGGTGCCGGGGCAGCAGCTCAACGCGACCATTACCGCGCAGACCCGTCTGCAGACGCCCGAGCAGTTCGGCAACATCCTGCTGAAGGTGAACACCGACGGCTCCAAAGTGCTGCTGCGTGACGTGGCGCGGATGGAGCTGGGTGGCGAGGACTACTCGATCCTGAGTCGCTACAACGGCAAGCCGGCCTCGGGTATCGCGATCAAGCTGGCGAGCAACGCCAACGCGCTCGACACCACCGAGGCGGTGCGCGCGAAGATGGACGAGCTGCAGAAGTTCTTCCCGCCGTCGCTGAAGGTGGTCTACCCGTACGACACCACCCCGTTCGTGAAGCTGTCGATCCATGAAGTGGTGAAGACGCTGGCCGAAGCGATCGTGCTGGTGTTCCTGGTGATGTACCTGTTCCTGCAGAACTTCCGCGCGACGCTGATCCCGACCATCGCGGTGCCGGTGGTGCTGCTCGGCACCTTCGGCGTGCTGGCGGTGTTCGGCTTCTCGATCAACACCCTGACCATGTTCGGCATGGTGCTCGCCATCGGCCTGTTGGTGGACGATGCGATCGTGGTGGTCGAGAACGTCGAGCGGGTGATGAGCGAGGAGGGCTTGTCACCGAAGGAGGCGACCCGCAAGTCGATGGGCCAGATCACCGGCGCGCTGGTGGGTATCGCGCTGGTTCTGTCGGCGGTGTTCGTGCCGATGGCGTTCTTCGGCGGCTCGACCGGCGCGATCTATCGCCAGTTCTCGATCACCATCGTGTCGTCGATGGCGCTGTCGGTGGTCGTGGCGCTGGTGCTGACCCCGGCGCTGTGCGCGACCATGCTCAAGCCGATCGCCAAGGGCCATCACGCCGTCGATACTGGTTTCTTCGGCTGGTTCAATCGCACCTTCGACGCCAACAATGCCCGCTACCAGTCGGTGGTGGGGCGCATGCTGGCCAAGAGCGGCCGCTACCTGATCATCTATGGCGCCATCGTCGGCATCATGGTGTTCCTGTTCATGCGCATGCCGACCGCGTTCCTGCCGGACGAGGACCAGGGCATCCTGTTCAGCAACGTCGAGCTGCCGGTGGGTGCGACCCAGGAGCGCACGCTGAAGGTGATCGAGCAGGCGGAAAACCACTTCCTGAAGGACGAGAGCAAGTCGGTGGAGTCGGTGTTCTCGGTGGTGGGCTTCAGCTTCGCCGGTCGCGGTCAGAACATGGGCCTGACCTTCGTGAAGCTGAAGGACTGGGAGCAGCGTAATTCGGCCGACCAGAAGGTCGGGGCGATCGCCGGTCGCGCCATGGCCGCCTTCGGCCAGATCAAGGACGCGATGGCATTCGCCTTCGCTCCGCCGGCGGTGATGGAGCTGGGTAACGCCACCGGTTTCGACCTGCAGCTGCAGGACCGCGGCGGCGTCGGCCATGAAAAGCTGATGGAAGCGCGCAATATGCTGCTGGGCATGGCCAAGCAGAGCCACGACGTGGTGGCCGTGCGTCCGAACGGCATGAGCGACAACCCGCAGTACAAGATCGACATCGACCAGGAAAAGGCCTCGGCGCTGGGCGTGTCGCTGACCGACATCAACAAGACCCTGGCAACCGCCTGGGGCGGTTCCTACGTCAATGACTTCATCGACAAGGGCCGGGTGAAGAAGGTCTACCTGCAGGCCGACGCGCCGTTCCGGATGCTGCCGGAAGACGTCGACAAGTGGTTCGTGCGCAATGCCAAAGGCGAGATGGTGCCGTTCTCGGCGTTCTCGACTGCCCACTGGACCTACGGCTCGCCGAAGCTGGAGCGTTACAACGGCGTGTCCTCGGTGGAAATCCTCGGCGCCCCGGCGCCGGGCAAGAGTACCGGTCAGGCGATGAAGGCGATGGAAGACATGGTCGCCAAACTGCCGGCGGGTATCGGCTACGAGTGGACCGGCCTGTCGTATGAAGAGCGTGCCTCTGGTTCGCAAGCGCCGGCACTGTACGCCATCTCGCTGCTGGTGGTGTTCCTGTGCTTGGCCGCCTTGTACGAGAGCTGGGCGATTCCGTTCTCGGTGATGCTGGTGGTGCCGCTCGGCGTGGTCGGCGCGCTGTTGGCGGCCAGTCTGCGCGGCCTGCCCAACGACGTGTACTTCCAGGTGGGCCTGTTGACCACCATCGGTCTGTCGGCGAAGAACGCGATCCTGATCGTCGAATTCGCCAAGGAGCTGCATGAACAGGGCAAGGGCCTGGTCGAAGCCACGCTGGAGGCGGTGCGGATGCGTCTGCGCCCGATCCTGATGACCTCGATCGCCTTCCTGCTCGGCGTGCTGCCGCTGGTGATCGCCCATGGCGCCGGTTCCGGCAGCCAGAACGCGATCGGTACCGGTGTGGCCGGCGGCATGATCAGCGCCACGGTGCTGGCGATCTTCTTCGTGCCGGTGTTCTTCGTGGTGGTGTACAAGCTGTTCAAGATCGACGAGAAGGCTCACAAGGGGGCAACCCCGTCGGAGCCGGCAACGGCCAAGGAACAATAAGATGATGAAAACTACCGTGAGCCTGGCCGTGCTCGCCGCCCTGCTGACCGGCTGCGGCACGATGGCACCGGACTACCAGCGTCCGGCCTCGCCGGCGCCAACCAGCGTGTCCGGCCCGGCCTATCAGGCCGGCAACGGCAACGCCAAGCAGTTCGGCGATACCGTCTGGCGCGACTACTTCAGCGACGCCAAGCTGCAGCAACTGATTGCCCTGGCGCTCGATAACAACCGCGACCTGCGCGTGGCGGCGCTGAACATCGAGAAGGCGCGCGCCCAGTACCAGATTCAGCGCGCCGACCTGTTCCCGACCATCAATGCCACCGGCAGCGGCACGAGCAAGCGCACGCCGGCGAGCCTGTCGGGCACCGGTCAGCCGGAGATCTCGCATAGCTACAGCGCCGGTCTGGGCTTTGCTTCCTATGAGCTGGACTTCTTCGGCCGGGTACGCAGCCTGAAGGACGCCGCGCTGGAGCAGTACCTGGCGACGTCCGAGGCGCGCGACTGCACCCAGATCAGTCTGATCGCCGAGGTGGCCAACGCCTACCTGACGCTCGGTGCCGACAATGAGCGGCTCAAGCTCGCCAAGGACACGCTGACCAGTCAGCAGTCCTCGTTCGGCCTGACCCAGCGCAGCTTCGAGTTGGGGGTGGCGTCCGAGCTGGATCTGCGCCAGGCGCAGACCAGCGTCGAGTCGGCCCGGGTCGACGTGGCACGCTACACCGGCCTGGTGGCGCAGGACGAGAACGCGCTGACCTTGTTGGTCGGCACTACCGTGCCGGCTGACGCGATGCCGACCGCCGAGGTCGATACGGTGACCGCGGTGGAGGACGTGCCGTCCGACATTCCGTCCGAGGTGTTGCAGCGCCGTCCCGACATCCAGCAGGCCGAACACCTGCTGAAGTCGGCCAACGCCAATATCGGCGCGGCGCGGGCGGCGTTCTTCCCGAGCATCACGCTGACCGCTGCGGCCGGCAGCGCCAGCGCGCGGCTGTCCGACCTGTTCAAGGCCGGCGCCGGTGCATGGAGCTTTATGCCGCAGGTCACCCTGCCGATCTTCGATGGTGGTCGCAATATGGCCAACCTGGACATGGCCAAGGCCGACGAGAAGATCGCGGTGGCGCAGTACGAGAAATCGATCCAGAGCGCGTTCCGCGAAGTGGCCGATGCGCTGGCCACCCGCGGCACCATCGACGACCAGCTCAAGGCCCAGCAGGCGCTGGTCGATGCGACCAACCGCAGCTACACGCTGTCGGATGCGCGCTACCGCAAGGGCGTGGACAGCTATCTGAACGTGCTCGATGCGCAGCGCTCGCTGTATAGCGCACAGCAGAACCTGATCACCATCCGTCTGGCGCGCCAGGCCAATCTGGTGACCTTGTACAAGGTGTTCGGTGGCGGTTGGCAGCAGGGTCAGCCCGAAGCGGCCCCGGCCAAGGCCGGCTGAGCGCCGTTCGGCCAACCTTGAAGCCCGCCTTTCGGCGGGCTTTTTTTATGGCCACGGCCGGGGCGCACTCGTCGTGGCGGGGCGATGTCGGCCTGCCGGTTTGCGCGATTTTGTTTGATGCGGGAGGGAGGGGGCTCGATTGCCAGGGGGTAGTGGCAGGGTTAGGGCTGCCGGGCGTGCTTGCGAGATGGGTATCGTTATTTGTGTACATATTATTTATTGTTTTGTACACAAAAAATTATCTTAATGCTTTCGGTAAATTGATTTTGTCAGACATTGGGATGAATTTCCAATAAATAACAATTTAAAATCATTGGTTTGTCGTGTTGTATTTTGTTACGTATACATATAATCGACATATTGTGTACCATGTTTGCCGTACTGACTGTAGGTAAGAGTCGACAAGAACTCGTCAACGCCCGGCCTCCCATTCGGGGGAGCGACGATGCATCAAGAGACTGCCCCGGCCCGACCGGGACGTGCGCGAAGACGCTGCAAAGATAAGCAGCGCACGCCAGCACGCAGCAACAGCAAGGAGAAACCAAGGATGAAACTCGAAGCAGGCAACCAGGCAGGCGTATTGGCCCTGTCCGGCCACGACACACCGCCGGCCGACGCCGTGCCGGACTATCCGGCGCTGAGCCCGCGGCTGCACAACGCCGACCTCGCGCCGACCAAGGTGGAAGGGCGGCGCTGGGGGGGCTACAGCATCTTCGCGCTGTGGACCAACGACGTGAACAATATCGCCAACTACTCGTTCGCGATCGGGCTGTTCTCGCTGGGCCTGTCCGGCTGGCAGATGCTCGCCTCGCTGGCTATCGGCGCCACGCTGGTGTACTTCTTCATGAACCTGTCCGGCTATATGGGGCAGAAGACCGGCGTGCCGTTCCCGGTGATCAGCCGCATGAGCTTCGGCATCTACGGCGCGCAGCTACCGGCGCTGATCCGGGCGACCATCGCCATCGCCTGGTTCGGCATCCAGACTTATCTGGCCTCGGTGGTGCTGATCGTGCTGGTCACCGCGATCTGGCCCAGCCTGTCCAGCCTCGACCACAATTCCATCCTCGGCCTGTCGACGCTCGGCTGGATCAGCTTCATCGCCATCTGGCTGCTGCAGCTGGCGATCCTGTCCTACGGCATGGAGGCGGTGCGCCAGTACGAGGCCTTCGCCGGCCCGATCATCCTGGTCACGGTCAGCGCGCTGGCGCTGTGGATGTACAGCCGGGTGGACGGCCACATCGCGCTGTCGATGGGCAAGCCGCTGAGCGGCATGAAGATGTGGATCCAGGTGCTGGGCGGCAGCGCCCTGTGGCTGGCGATCTACGGCACGCTGGCGCTGAATTTCAGCGACTTCACTCGCTCGTCGCCGTCGCGCAAGACCATACGCACCGGCAATTTCTGGGGGCTGCCGGTCAACATCATGCTGTTCGCGGTGATCAGCTTCGTGCTGGCCGGCGCGCAGTTCCGCCTGAACGGCCACGTCATTCACAGCCCCACCGACATCATCGCGACCATTCCGGACAAGACCTTCCTGGTGCTGGGCTGCCTGGCCTTCCTGATGGTGACCGTGGCGGTGAACATCATGGCCAACTTCGTGGCGCCGGCCTTCGTGCTGGCCAGCCTGGCGCCGCGCCGGCTGGACTTCCGCCGCGCCGGGCTGATCAGCGCCACCGTGGCGGTGCTGATCCTGCCGTGGAACCTCTATAACAGCCCGACGGTGATCTTCTACTTCCTGTCCGGCCTGGGCGCGCTGCTGGGGCCCTTGTACGGGATCATCATGGTCGATTACTGGCTGGTGAGGAAAACCCGGGTCCACGTGCCGGACCTCTACACCGAATCGCCTAGCGGCACCTATTTCTACACCCGCGGCGTCAACTACAAGGCGGTCGCGGCGCTGCTGCCGGCGGCGCTGACCTCGGTCACCCTGGCGCTGGTGCCGGCCTTCAGCGAACTGACGCCGTTCTCCTGGCTGCTGGGTGCCGCCATCGCCGGCGGCGTGTACTGGCTGATCTCCGATCGCAAGCAACGCTACGAGGACTGCTCGGGCGAGCACTTCGCGGTGGAGTGCGCTCACCACTGATCGTTCGGGCCGGCGCCGGTCGGCTCTCCAACGTGTCCTGAGCGGGCAGGGCGGGCGTGCCCGCTCTGCCGGCCTTGCTCCGATCCATCCCGATCCGACGCGGCCGTTCGGCCAACGTCGACCTTGTCGCGCCGCTCCGGCGGCGCTTTCCCTCGACCTCCGTTTCCTCGGAAGTGAACCATGACCATTACGAAGAAGATCTGGGCGCTGGTCGCCATTGCGCTGATCGGCATGCTGGCCACGGTGGCCACCGGCTGGATGCAGGCCCGCGAGCAGCAGGCGCGCACCGACAGCATCATCGACAACTCCGTGCAGGGTATGCTGCTGGTCGACGGCATCACCTTGCATTTCAAGGAGATGCGCAATCTGCTGTTCATCCACATCCTGTCGGAGCCGGCCTGGTCGAAGAAGACCCGGCAGGACATCGAGGCCGAGCTGACGCAGCTGCAGGGCATCAGCGCCCGCTATCGCCAGACCATGAGCGGCGCCCAGCGCGCCGAGCGCATCGACCAGTTCGATACCGCGCTGAACGCCTATCTGCCGAAGATGCGCGAGGTGCTGGACCTGTCCGAGGCCGGCAACAAGACCGCGGCGCGCGATGCGGCCATCCATGCTTCGTACTCGACCTATCTGGCGACGCTGAAGGCGCTGGAGGCGCTCAATCGGCTGAACTTCGATGAGGCGGCAGCCAGCAGCGCCAGCGGCCGGGCGGCCAGCGCCGCCGCGATCCAGCGCTTCGTGGCGGTGTCGGCCACGGCGGTATTGCTGCTGGTCGGCATCGCTTTGCTGATCGTGCGGGCGGTCAAGCGGCCGCTCAATAGCTCTTTGGCGACGCTGGCGTCGATCCGCCACCAACTGGACTTCACCGCCCGCATCGAGGTGCAGAGCCGCGATGAGGTCGGCAGTCTGGTCGAGTCGGTGAACGAGCTGCTCGACACCACCCACCAGACGCTGAAGGTGTTGCACGCCGGCACGGACAAGGTGAATCGGGCGTCGTCGGAGTTGCTCGGCTCGGCCCACGGCCTGTCCGATGCCTCGACCCACGCCAGCGACTCGGCGGCGGCGATCGCCGCGACCATCGAACAGATGACCGAGAGCATCGCGGTGGTGGCACAGCGTTCGGTCGAGGTCGACCAGCGCGCCCGGCGCTCCGGCTCGCTGGCGCAAGAGGGGGCGCAGTCGATCGAGACCACGGCCGACCATGTGCGCGAGCTGGCCGAGGCGATCCGTTCGGCTTCCCGCCAGATCGGCGAGCTGCAGACGGCCAACGAGTCGATCGCCTCGGTGGTCAACGTGATCCAGGGCATTGCCGAGCAGACCAATCTGCTGGCGCTGAACGCGGCGATCGAGGCGGCGCGGGCCGGGCAGGAGGGGCGCGGCTTCGCGGTGGTGGCCGACGAGGTGCGCAAGTTGGCCGAACGCACCACCGCGTCGACGGTCGACATCGGCAACACCGTCGCGCTGATCCACAAGGTATCCGGCGAGGCGGTAGAGAGCATGACCGCGGTGGTCGCCCAGGTCGAGCAGGGGGTCGGGCACGCCGAGCAGGCTGGCACCACGATCCGCGGCATCCTGGCCGGCTCCAGCGACGTGGTCGAGCACGTGTCGGACATCAGCAGCGCGCTGCGCGAGCAGAGCGGTGCCAGCAATGTGATCGCCCAGCAGGTGGAGCGCATCGCCCAGCTGGCGCGGCAGAACCAGGACCTGGCCGGCGCGTCGCGCGACTCGGCCGCCGCGCTGGGCCAGATGGCGGCCGGCATGGGCGAGGAGCTGGCGCGCTATCGACTGTGATTGTCCGCAGTCTGCCGGCCGGCAGGCTGCCTTGTGTCAAGGTTGGCCGAAGGCGGCGTAAAGTATTCGTAAATCCGTTCATGGCGGGGCGCGGCCATCCGATAGGGCGAGTGTGAGCGCAACCACGGGGAGCCCCGCCATGAGCATTGCCGGTCTATCCAGCCTGTCGTCCCTGACATCGTCCTACCCGAGCACCGGGTCGGCCAGCAGTTCCAGCAGCACTACCACCAATAGCACCAGCAGCGGCAGCACGGCCGACGGCATCGACAATAGCCTGAGCGGCGAGGCGGCGGTTGCGCAGAACCTGGCATTGCTGGCGACCAGCTTCGCCAGCTCGGCCGGCATCATCGATGGCCTCACCGGTGGCAGCAGCAGTAACTCCAGCGTCACCAATGTGCTCGACAGCCTGATCAGCGCGGTACAGCAGAACCAGACCTATGCGCAGATCGCGGCGAACAATGCCTCGGGCGGCACTGCCAATGCCAGCAGCGACGGCAGCACCGTCGATCCCAGCAGTGCTGACCCTGGCAGTACCGATGCGAGCAGCACCGACCTGAGCAGCATCATCGCCGATGACGGTACGGACAGCCTCATCGACAGTCTCGATGGCACGAGCGGCAGCAGCACCTCGGGGGTCTACGACGCCAGCGGCGCGCTGCAGTCCACCGCCGGCTACGACTACGTGTCGGGCGATGCCAATGCCAACTGGGCGCAGATCGTGCAGAACGATCCAAGCATGGCCAGCGAAGCGACCGGCTTCGAACTGCTGCAGAACGTCGTCAATACTTTGGCATAACGGAGGGCGTTGGCCGGTTCGGCCGACGTAGCTTGGCTATGGCGGCCCCGAGGGGCCGCCTTTTTTAGAACCTGCTTACGATCTGCTGCACTCGGGTGATTCTGCGTTGAAATGCCGCTCAAAATGCTCATGGACTCTGTGTCCATTCCGCTTTTTCGCGTCATTTCGCCTTGTCTGACCCTTCGTTCGCGAGATCGTAAACAGCTTCCTATGCCGTGGCGGCGGTCTGTTGCCAGCTCTCCGGCAGGCTGGCGGTGAGGGTGGCCACATACTCGGCGGTGCGCGGCTGGCGCGGGCGGGTGAACAGCTCGCGGGCGTTGCCGTGCTCGACCACCTGGCCCGCTTCCAGGAACACCACCTGGTCGGCGATGCTGGCGGCCAGGCGCAGGTCGTGGGTAGCCATCAGCATGGTCATGCCGTCGGCGGCCAGCTGCTTGAGCACTTCCACCACCTCGGCCGCCAGCTCCGGGTCGAGCGCCGAGGTCGGCTCGTCGCACAGCAGTACCCGTGGCGCCGGCGCCAGCGCACGGGCAATCGCCACGCGCTGCTGCTGGCCGCCGGACAGCGTCCCCGGCCAGTCGTCGGCCTTGTGCGCTAGGCCGACCCGGTCGAGCAGCTCGCCGGCGCGCTGGCGCGCGCGGGTCTTGTCCCACTTCTGTACGGTGACCAGGCCTTCCATCACGTTGGCGATTACGGTCTGGTGTGGAAACAGCTGGAAGTTCTGAAACACCATGCCGGTCTGGCGGCGCACCCGCTGCACCGCGTCGCAGCGCGGCGCGGCATGCGGGGTGAAGCGGATCTGCGCCTCGCCCAGTTGCAGCTCGCCACCCTGCGGCAGCTCCAGCAGGTTCACGCAGCGCAGCAGCGTGCTCTTGCCGCTGCCGGACGGGCCGATCAGCGCGGTGACCTGGCCCTCGGCGATGGCGAGGTCGACGCCCTTCAACACATGCTGCGGGCCGAAATGCTTGTCGATGGCGGTGAGGCGGATCATGCGTGGGCTCCCAGGGCGAAGGCATGTTGGCCGAAGCGTTGTTCCAACCGGGTTTGCAGCGCGGACAGCACCGAGCTGAACAGCAGGTAGATCAGCGCGGTCTCGGTATAGAGGATCAGCGGTTCGTAGGTGACCGCGGCGATGCGCTGGGCGGCCTGGAAGATTTCCGGCACGGTAATCACCGCGGCGAGCGAGGTGTCCTTGATCAAGGAGATGAAGCTGTTGGACAAGGGCGGCACCGCGGTTCGCGCCGCCTGCGGCAGCACGGTGCGATACATGGCTTGCGGCCAGCTCATCCCAATCGAATAGGCGGCCTCCCACTGGCCCTTGGGAACCGACTCGATGACCGCGCGGATCACCTCCGAGGTGTAGGCACCGACGCAGAGCACGAAGCCGAGCAGGGCGGCCGGGAACGGGTCGAACACGATGCCGACTGAAGGCAGGCCGTAGAAAATCACGAACAGCTGGACCAAGAGAGGCGTGCCGCGGATCAGCCAGACGTAGAAGCGCACCACTGCTACCAGCGGGGCGGGTCCGAACAGGCGGGCCAGCGCCACCACGAAGCCGAGCGTCAGGCCGCCGGCGAAGGACAATAGGGTCAGCGGTACGGTAAAGACCAACCCGGCATAGAGTAGGGGCCAGAACGACTCGGCCATTAGTTGCAACCAGTGGGGCATACGACAGACTCAATCAAACGCCCGGCCGCTGGGGCCGGGCGGGAACAGGCAGGGGCGGTGCCGGTGGGCGCCGCAGGCTATTACTGCGATACATCCGCGCCGAAGTACTTGCGCGAAATCTTCAGGTAGGTGCCGTCGGCCTTGATGCCGGCCAGCGCCTGGTTGATTGCCGCCTGCAGTTCCGGATTGCCCTTGCG
Organism: Neisseriaceae bacterium JH1-16; assembly: GCA_025989215.1. Lineage (GTDB taxonomy): Bacteria > Pseudomonadota > Gammaproteobacteria > Burkholderiales > Chromobacteriaceae > Crenobacter_A. The sequence goes on from JAPDNP010000001.1 coordinate 169,885, forward strand.
GATGATCACGCCGGAGTAGTCGGCGTTCGGTGCGGTGGCCGCGACCTTCACCTTGACATCCGGCTTCTGCTTCTTGAGGTCGAGGAAGGACAGGCCGTCATTGACGGCAGCGTCGACGCGGCCGGAGGTCAGCAGGTCGATCGCTTCGCTGAAGCTCTGCGAGTTGACCAGCTCTGCGCCGTTATCCTGGGCCAGCTTGCCGAGGTTGCTGGCCAGCGCATTGGCCGACTTCTTGCCCTTCAGGTCGGAGAAGCGTTTGATCGTGGTGTTGTCGGACCGGACGATCAGCACAGCCCTAGAGGTGATGTAGGGGTTGGAGAAATCGTACTTGGCCTTGCGTGCTTCGGTGATCGCTACCTGGTTGATCACCGCGTCGTAGCGGTTGGCGTCGAGGCCGGCGATCAGTCCATCCCACTTGCCCTCGACGAACTGGGCTTTCACGCCCAAGCGCTTGGCGATCGCCTGGCCGATCTCGACGTCGAAGCCGACCAGGGTGCCTGAGGCGTTGTGGAAAGTGTAGGGGGCGTAGGTGCCCTCGGTGCCGATCTTGAACACACCGGCGGCCTTGATCTGTTCCAGCCCGGTTTGGGCGTGGGCGGTGGCGGCGAGCAGCAGTTGCAGGGCGGTGAGGGTCAACGTCGAACGGGTCAGCTTCATGTCAGTGCTCCTTGTGCGGAAAGGGGGTCATGCCTGCGGGATCAGGGCGTCGGGCGGCATGGCTGACGAGCACTGTAGCAATCGGCTTAATATCTCAGCAAGTTATATAAAAAACTACATTAATAAATAAAACGTATAACAAAACGAAGAGATGTGTTCTGCGTAATTAATGTCGTGAACGACCATGAAAGTCATAAATGGGCCAATAAAGTCGTAAACGTGGCTTCTGATGGCCGCGCCGATCCCCCATTCTCATAGTGCCAGTACCGCAAGAAGGCACCCGGGAAGGTGGGCAAAGATTGGTCAACCCTCGACGTTATCCATTGAAAAGCTTCGTCGTGAGCTCTGCTCGGTGGTGAGCAAGTGCGCTCTATAAGAAACTGGTTATAGGCTTGCCAGTTGGTGGTCTTGTACTTGGGCGGGAAGGGGGGTCATGCCGTCATTTTAACTGGCAGGGGCTACCCGACGATTCGTGTAACAAAGCTCCGGCACGTTGTGTGGTACTTGGCGGGCAGTGGCTTACCGGTTCGGCAAAACTACAGGAGTCCACGCAGTACTGCGGTATGGGGTGAGTTATGCAACGATGCCATCATCGCCCCTACCGGAACCATCCGTGGTAAAGGGTAAAACCCCGTGAGTGGTCTAGTGGTTCATCAGTCGCGGGCGCCCAACGCTTTGTTCACCCGCAGTGCGATCAGCGTGCAGACCACGCCGGAGAGCAGATAGAGCGTTGCCGCAATCAGACCAAAGCGGAACGACAGCCCCAGCGCGACCAACGGCGCAAAGGCCGCACCAATCAACCAGGCAAAGTCCGACGTTAGCGCCGCACCGGTGTAGCGGAAGCGAGGCTCGAAGTTGGCGGTGACGCTGCCGGCGGCCTGGCCATAGGACAGGCCGAGCAGCGCGAAGCCGATCAGGATGAAGGCATCCTGTGCGGTCTGGCCGCCCCCCAGCAGAAAAGGCGTCACCAGGGCGAACACGCCGATCAGCCCGGCAACGGCGCCCAGCGTGGTACGTCGACCGATGCGGTCGGCGATGAGGCCCGAGGCAATGATGCCGAGCATGCCCACACCGGCCCCGACGATCTGCACAACCAGCACGGTGGCCACGGATTGTGTTTCGCCGAGCACGATCCACGACAGCGGAAAAATGGTGACCAGGTGGAACAGCGCATAACTGGCCAGTGCAGCGAACGCGCCGATGAGAATGTTGCCACCCTGCTTGCGCAGCATCTCTACGATGCCGATCGGCTCAAGCTCGCGCTCCTCCAGCGCCAGGGTGTATTCCTCGGTCACCACCAGGCGCAGGCGTGCGAACAGTGCCACCACGTTGATCGCGAATGCCACGAAGAAAGGATAGCGCCACCCCCAGTCGATGAAGTCGGCATCGTCGAGCTGGGTGCGCAGAAACAGGAACAACGCACCGGCGATCATGAAGCCGATCGGCGCACTCAGCTGACCCAGCATGGCGTACCAACCGCGGCGCTGCGGCGGCGTGTTCAGTGCCAGCAACGAGGGTAGGCCATCCCACGAACCGCCGAGCCCGATGCCCTGCAAGAGCCGCAACAACACCAGCAGCAGGATCGACCAGCCACCGATGGCGGCGTAGCCGGGCAGGAAAGCGATGCCCGCGGTGGCGATGCCCAGCGTGAACAGAGCGATTGTGAGCTTGGTGCCGCGGCCCCAACGGCGCTGGAAGTTCATGAACAGCATGGTGCCCAGCGGTCGCACCACGAACGCCGGGGCGAATACCACGAAGGCCAACAGCATGCCGTCCAGCGGGCTGACGAAGGGGAAGAACACTGCGGGGAAGACCAACACGCAGGCGATGCCGAACACGAAGAAATCGAAATACTCGGAGGTGCGGCCAATAACCACGCCGACTGCGATCTCGCCGGGTGCCAGCTTGGCATGGGCCTGGATGCGCTCGATCTCCTCTGCCGAGGAGCCTTTGGAACCGGGGCCTTCCTGCATCGTGCTTGACATTGCAGTCACCTCGAAGTATCGAAAGTAAAGAAGATGTAGCGACGATCGAGTCTCCAGTCTTTATAGCCGCGTCGCAGGTGCCAGGTGGAAATAGACGGTCAACCGGTATCGATCAGAGCGGGGTGTCGCCAGCCATGTTCAACAAACCGATACGCGGATTACTGGCGATGGCCGTCGTCGTGCCATTGGCCGGTTGCCAGGCCGTGTTGCTGTCACCCTCGGGCGACCTCGCGCTGCGCCAGCGCGATTTGATTATCATCTCGACGCTGCTGATGCTGATCATCATCGTGCCGGTGATCGTGCTCACCCTGCTGTTCGCCTGGCGCTACCGCGCCTCCAATCAGAACGCTGTCTACGACCCGGACTGGGACCACTCCACCCGGCTCGAACTGCTGATCTGGGCGGCCCCCCTGCTGATCATCATTGCGCTCGGTGCACTGACCTGGGTCAGCACGCACAAGCTCGACCCTTTCCGTCCTCTCGACCGTCTCGCGGCCGACCGCCCCATCCCCACAGACGCTAGGCCCCTTGTGATCGACGTGGTCGCGCTAGACTGGAAATGGCTGTTTATCTACCCCGAGCAAGGCATCGCCACGGTGAACGAGGTGGCCGCGCCGGTAGACCGGCCGATCCGCTTTCACATCACCGCCACCAGCGTGATGAACTCCTTCTTCATCCCCGCGGTGGCCGGGCAGATCTACGCGATGCCGGGCATGGAGACCAAGCTGCAGGCGGTGGTGAACCAGCCGGGCGAGTTCGAGGGGTTTTCGGCCAACTTCAGTGGCGATGGCTTCAATGGCATGCATTTTGTGTTCCACGGCATGAGCGACGACGCCTTCACGCAATGGGTGCAGCAGGCGAAGTCCGGCGGCCAGGCGCTGGGGCGCAGTACCTACTTGAAGCTGGCGCAGCCCAGTGAGAACGAGCCGGTAGCTCGTTACGCGACCGTGGCAGCGGGCCTGTTCGACGACATCGTCACCAACTGCGTGCAATCGAACCCTTACTGCATGGGCCGCATGCCGTCCGCCGAGCTTGGACAAAGCGTCGCGGCAAACTTCTGTGCTGCTCCTGCCCCCCAATACCGGCGAACCAGCCGGAGCGCGAACGGTGCCGACCATGTCCACCCCCTCTGATCTCAGCACACTGATCTTCGGCCGACTCACGCTGGATCAACTGCCGCTGCACGTGCCGATCGTGCTGGCGACTTTCGCGGTGGTGGCGATCGCCGGCATCGCCCTGTTGGGCGTAATCACCTACTACCGCCTGTGGGGTTACCTCTGGCGCGAGTGGTTCACCAGCATCGATCACAAGAAGATCGGCATCATGTACATCGTGCTGGGCTTGGTGATGCTGCTGCGCGGCTTCGCCGATGCGCTGATGATGCGCGCCCAGCAGGCGATCTCGTTCGGCCATTCGCTGGGCTACCTGCCCCCCGAGCACTACAACCAGATCTTCACCGCGCACGGCGTGATCATGATCTTCTTCGTGGCCATGCCGCTGATCACCGGCCTCATGAACTTCGTGATGCCGCTGCAGATCGGCGCGCGCGACGTGGCCTTCCCGTTTCTCAACAACTTCAGTTTCTGGATGACGGTGTCCGGCGCGGTGCTGGTGATGCTGTCACTGTTCGTGGGCGAGTTCGCGCGCACCGGCTGGCTGGCCTACCCGCCACTGTCGGACATCGTCGCCAGCCCCGACGCCGGAGTGGACTACTACATCTGGGCGCTGCAGATCGCCGGCGTGGGCACGCTGTTGTCAGGCATCAATCTGCTCACCACGATCATCAAGATGCGCGCCCCAGGCATGACGCTGATGCGCATGCCCATCTTCACCTGGACCGCGCTGTGCACCAATGTCTTGATCGTGGCTGCGTTCCCGGTGCTCACCGCGGTGCTGGCGCTGCTGGCGCTGGACCGTTACGTGGGCACCAACTTCTTCACCACCGTGCTCGGCGGCAACGCCATGATGTACGTGAATCTGATCTGGATCTGGGGCCATCCGGAGGTCTACATCCTGATCCTGCCGTGTTTCGGCATCTACTCGGAAGTGACCTCGACGTTTTGCCGCAAGCGCCTGTTCGGTTACGCCTCTATGGTGTATGCCACGGTGGTGATCACCGTGCTGTCCTACCTGGTATGGCTTCACCACTTCTTCACCATGGGCTCGGGCGCCAGCGTCAACTCGTTCTTCGGCATCACCACGATGATCATCTCGATCCCCACCGGCGCGAAGATCTTCAACTGGCTGTTCACCATGTACCGTGGCCGCATCAGGCTCGAGGTGCCGATGCTGTGGACGATAGGCTTCATGCTGACCTTCGTGATCGGCGGCATGACCGGCGTGCTGTTGGCCGTGCCGCCAGCGGACTTCTCGCTGCATAACAGCCTGTTTCTGATCGCGCACTTCCACAACGTGATCATCGGCGGCGTGGTGTTCGGCCTGTTCGCCGGAATTAACTACTGGTTCCCGAAGGCATTCGGCTTCCGGCTCGACCCATTCTGGGGCAAGTGTTCGTTCTGGTTCTGGCTGGTGGGCTTCTGGGTCGCCTTCATGCCGCTGTACCAGCTGGGCATGATGGGGGTGACGCGCAGGCTCAGCCACTTCGAGAACTCCTCGCTACAGGTCTGGTTCGTGATCGCGGCGTTCGGCGCCTTCCTGATCCTGCTCGGCATCGTCAGCATGCTGATCCAGTTCTGGGTGAGCTTCCGCCGCCGCGAAGCATTGCGTGACGTCACGGGCGACCCGTGGGACGGCCGTACGCTGGAGTGGTCCACCTCGTCGCCGCCGCCACAGTACAACTTCGCGTTCACACCGCTGGTCCACGGCCAGGAGGCTTGGTGGGAAATGAAGCGGCACGGCTACCGGCGGCCGGTGACGGGCTTCGTGCCCTTGCACATGCCCAAAAATACCGGTGCGGGCGTCATTCTGGCCGGCCTCAGTCTGGTGTTCGGCTTTGCGATGATCTGGTACATGTGGCCGTTGGCGGCGATTTCCTTCGTCGCGCTGTTGGCCACCGCGATTGGTCACACTTTCAACTACCTGCGCGACTACCACCTGCCAGCTGCCGAAGTGGCCCGTGTCGAAGCCGCGCGCACCGCGCTCCTGGATAGCCATGTCTGATACCACGCTCCCCCTCTCTTCAGGCGGCACGTCGGAGCCGCTGCGATTCCACGTCGCCGAGGAGCCGCATCCGCCCAACGGCACGCTGCTGGGCTTCTGGCTGTACCTGATGAGCGACTGCCTGATCTTCGCCTGCCTGTTCGCCGCCTACGGCGTGCTGGGCCGAGAATACGCGGGCGGCCCCACCGGTACGCAGGTGCTCGAGCTGCCCACGGTGGCACTCAACACCACCATGCTGCTGCTGTCCTCGATCACCTACGGCTTCGCGGTGCTGGAGATGCAGCGCAATCGCCAGAAGCCGATGATGGTGTGGCTGGCCGTCACCGGCCTGCTCGGCGCCGCCTTCGTCGCCCTGGAACTGACCGAGTTCGCCCACCTGATCGCGGACGGCAACGGCCCGCAACGCAGCGCCTTCCTGTCCTCGTTCTTTGCCCTGGTCGGTACGCACGGCCTGCACGTTACCTGCGGCATCATCTGGCTGATCGTGCTGATGGTACAGGTGAAGCAGAAGGGCCTGATCCTGGCGAACAAGCGGCGCCTGATGTGCCTGTCCATGTTCTGGCACTTCCTCGACGTGATCTGGGTGGGGGTGTTCAGCTTCGTTTACCTGATGGGGGTATTACCATGAGTACGCATGAGGAAATGCATCCAGATCACGGTGACGGACACGACGAGCTGGGCGTGCATGCCACGCTGAAGGGCTACTTCACCGGTTTCTTGCTGGCGGCCGGGCTCACAATCATCCCGTTCTGGCTGGTGATGGGCGGCGTTTTCACCAAGTCCGGCCCCGCCGATGCCTTCATCCTGCTGCTGGCCGCGGTGCAGATCGTGGTGCATGCGATCTATTTTCTACACATGAACACCAAGTCCGAGGGCGGCTGGAACCTGCTGGCGCTGATCTTCACCCTGGTACTGGTCGTGATCACGCTGAGCGGCTCGGTCTGGATCATGTTCCACCTCAACGACAACATGATGCCGATGACCCTGCAGCAGGCGCGCAACCTGCCGTGAGCGCGGTGGCGCTTGAGGCGATCATGCGCATCGCAGCCGCTTCCAGAAACCACACCGGATGACGGTCAGCGCAGTATGCGCGGGCTGTTCGCGCCGACCCTGGTGCTGGCCGCTTGGTGTAGTGCGTTCGATTCGGCCAAGGTGGCCGATGCGGGGCTAGAAAAACAGGAAGAAGCCGTCCGCGAAATAGCTCAGGCCCAAGGCCCCCAGCGGCAACGCCGCCAGCCAAAGCGCGCGCCGCTTGAACAGGCCGGCGATTGACGAGATCAGGATGGCGATCTGCAGGAAGATCACAGCAATGCCGAACGGCTGGCTGTGGCGCTGCGCCTCGTCGCGCTGTTTCTCCAGCGCCCGAGCCTTGGTCTGCAACTGGTTGCGCTCGTCGGTGTAGCGCAGCAGCTTCTTGCTGTAGTCGTCGACCAGCGCCGCGTAGCGCTGGCGGGTGCTCTCCGGCGCGCTCGCCGGTAGCGTCTGCAACTCCAGCGCCAGCTTGTCGCGCTGCATCTCGTACAGATTGGCCTTGACGCTCTTGGACTGGTAATACGCCCACTGGTCGGACGCTTGCGCCTGGCTGATCACGCTGCGGGTGGAATAGCCGCCGCCCTTGAACGTCGACAGCGTGGCGCATACCGCCAGGATCACGGTGGTCAGCGCCAGGTGGTTCAGCCAGGGGTCTTTCTTCTCTTCGGCCATGCTAGTAAGGCTTTCGTTACGACGTGGGGTGGATGGGGTCGATGGGCGGCAACACGCTGTTGCCGCCCGGTAAAGGGCCATCGGCTACGAAAAAGGGCGCGACTGCGCCCCGGATCATCGGCCCTTGAGCCTGTCGGCCCAGCTTACGGCTTGTGGTATTCGGCGACCGGCCACAGCGGGATGCCGCCGCGCGGAGTGAAGCGGCCTTCGACCTTGATCCACTTCGGCTGCAGCAGATTCACCAGGTCGTTGCAGATGCGGCAGATGCACGCCTCGTGGAATTCGCCGTGCATGCGGAACGAGCCGAGGTAGAGCTTCAGTGACTTCGATTCAACGCACCAGCCGTCCGGCTGCATGTCGATGACGATGGTGGCGAAATCGGGCTGGCCGGTCACCGGGCACAGGCTGGTGAATTCCGGGCAGGTCATGTTGAGCGTGCCGGTGACGCCGTTCGGGTTGATCTCGCTCTTGCCGAACGGGTTGGGGAAGCGCTCCAGCAGCGAAGCGTCCGGCTCGTCGTAGCGGTAGTCGGTCTTCTTGTTGCCGAGTGCTTGCAGATTGTCGTGCAGGTTCATGGTCAATTCCTTGTATATCAGTGTCTTGTATCGCTAACGAAATCCAGCGTAGCGGCTCCGGCTAGGCATAGGCAGTGCAACAACGCAGGAGGGGTTTGCTAGTCGTTATCAGCGGATGCCGGTCATCTTGTGCGTCTGCAGCGACAAGCGCCACTGCGGGTGCTGCAGGCAGTAGTCGATTGCCGCGACGGTGTTGTCGCGCTGCGTCGGGCTGTCCATCGGCTGCAGATAGAAGTGGGCGAAGTCCAGGTGGGCGAACTGCTCGGGCAGCGCGTCGAGCTGCGGGTAGACCAGCTTGAGCTCGTGGCCGGAGGTCTGCGCCAAGGCGTTGGCGCCCTTCGGGCTGACGCACAGCCAGTCGATGCCGGCCGGCGCCGCGATGGTGCCGTTGGTTTCGACGGCCACGTCGAAGCCGACCGCGTGCATCGCGTCGATCAGCGCGGTATCGAGCTGCAGCAGCGGCTCGCCGCCGGTGAACACCACACAGGGCATGCCGCCGGGGGCGCCGCGCCATTCGCTGGCGATGCGTTCGGCCAACGTTTGCGCGTCGGCGAATTTGCCGCCGTCCGGACCGGTGCCAATGAAGTCGGTATCGCAGAAGCGGCACAGGGCGCTGGCGCGGTCCTGCTCGCGGCCGCTCCACAGATTGCAGCCGGCAAAGCGGCAGAACACCGCCGGGCGGCCGGCCTGGCCGCCTTCGCCTTGCAGCGTGTAGAAGATTTCCTTCACCGTATACGTCATCGTGCCGCTCCCAGGCGCAAGCGTGCGCCTTCATGCTCGTTCTCGAACAGGTCGATCTGCGCCAGCTCCGGTAGCTCCGGGCGCAATTGCGTTGCGATCCACTCGGCAATACCGGCGCAGTCGTGCGCGGCGATGCCGGGCAGGGTGTCGAGGGCGTGGTGGTCGAGCTGGCGGTACAGGGGGGCGAACAGCGCCTTCACTTCGGCGAAGTCGCGCAGCCAGCCGCTGTTGGCATCCGGCGAGCCGGCCAGGTACAGCCGCACCAGGTAGCTGTGGCCGGTGTAGCGCCCCTCGGCATCGAACGGCCGGGCCGCCTCGAAGCGCTGTTCCTTCCAGATGGTGTAGCCGTCTGCGTCGCGGCGGCTGCCGGCGGTAGCGGTCTCGAACACTTCCACGGCGCGGATGGCCGGCAGCGTGTCGGCCAAGCGGTGCCACAGCCAGTCGGACAGCACTTCGCTGGTCGGGTTGGCGAGGCCGGGCAGGTCGTTCAGGTAGCGGTGTTGCAGTTGGCCGAACAGCGGCTGCCAAGCGGCGGCGAGCTCGGCATCGGTGCAGGCGCCGGCATCGGCGACCAGTCGCACGCCGAAACCGTGGCCGTGCAGGCGGCCGCACTGGTGCCCCGGCGCGACGTTCGGCAGCTGGTGGGCTGCCTCGAAGCCGGTGGACAGCCAGCGTTGCGCGCGGCCGTCGGCCTCGAGTTCGATGCCGCGCTCCGGTGCCGAGCGCAACGTCAGCCGCACCGGGCTGCGCAGGCGGTCGGCGATGCCGGTGGCGAGTGCCAGATCGTCGGGTTCGGGCAACAGGCTATTGAGATCGCGGTAGTCGAGCGGCGCACAGACTTCGCCCAGGCGCTGGCGCAGCGCAGCTAGGTCGAGCGTCGCGCTCTCTGCGGTCACGAAAAAGCTGTGGCCATGCGGGCGGCTGGTTGGGCCGTCGACCTGGCCGAGCCGGCGCGCGGCCTCGAAACCGCTCGTGGCAAGATGGGTGGTGGGCATCTCAGGCTCCGGTGGTACGGACGACGAGCGGGTCGGCGACGCCGGCCTCGGCGAAGCCCTTGGCGCGCAGCTCGCACGAGGCACAGACGCCGCACGGCGGCACCGCGCCGTTGTAACAGGTGTGGCTGTACGCCAGTGCGTCCATCGCGCCCACCTGTTCGGCCAAATGCACCGTGTCGGCCTTGCTCATGAACATCAGCGGCGCGTGCAGCGTCACCGGACTGTCCATGCCGAGCCGGATCGCCAGCTCCAGCGCCTTCAGCGTGTTCTCGCGGCAGTCGGGGTAGCCGGAGTAGTCGGTCTGCGCGACCCCGGTGACCACATGCTCAATGCCTTTTTGATAGGCGAGCGCGGCGGCAAATGTAAGGAAGATCAGATTGCGGCCCGGCACAAAGGTGTTGGGCAGGGCGGTCTCGGCGTCGTCGCGGGTGCCGGTTTCCGGCGTGATGTCGTCGGTCAGCGCGTTGCCGCCCATGACGCCGAAGGTGTCGATCGGCAGCACAGTCTGGCGTACACCGGCCATGTCGGCGATCTGCTTCGCGGCATCAAGTTCGACGCGGTGGCGTTGGCCATAGTCGAATGTGACGGCCTCGACCGCGTCGCGGCCAAAGCGTTGGATAGCCCAGTACAGGCAGGTGGTCGAGTCTTGACCGCCAGACAGGACGACCAGCGCCCTTCCGGCTCGAGACGGAATGCTCATAAAGGTGCTCCTTCGAAAAACAGTCGAAGTAGGGAAATTTGGGCGCTCTTCCGCTCAGTGATCGCGGCGCGCGGGGGCGAGTGTAGCGGGTTTGTCGAACAATGAAAACCGTGGCGGGGCGGGGTTTCGCGGCTGGTTATGGCTGCTCCGGCCAGGCAAGGCGAGTGGCATTATTTTTCGATGCCAGATTAATTGTTTGGCATCGAATAGGGGCGTGATTTTGAGGGGCTGAAGCAGCCCCAGATGGGGGCTGCGAGCCGGATTCAGTACGGCAGCTTGTTCTGATACGCAGGTTTCAGCAGCGGTTTGAGTGTGGCAAGCGGGATCGCAAAAGTGGGGATGCCGGCGGAGTACGGTGCGATCTCATACAGGCCGAAGAACACGTCGAGCTCGTCGTTCTTCAGACAGGCCTGCTTCAGGTCGGTCACACTGGCATCCTCGTAGGCGCGCTGGCTCGGATCGCTGCTGCCATTGTCCTGACGGTACTGGGTGTTGGCTGCATCGATCTGCCGGGCCAGTTCGGCATTGATTGCGGCGAGCGCCGCGTGCCGGTCGGCGAACAGGTCGAGCATATTCAGGCGTCGGCCGCTGACGGGGTCGAACAGATAGGCGCTGCGATCGGTGCCACCATGTGCGCCGCCGGTGTAGGCATAGTCGTCCACTGTTAGCGAGATCAGACCGAGCCGGTTGGGGTAGCTGTCGAAGCTGATCGCGAACTGCTGCGGCCAGCGCTGCACCTTGGCGGCTTTCAACTGCTGCGCACGCTTGATCAGCGGTTGGCTGAGGTTGAGATAGACCGCTAGCTCGGCGGCGGGCGTCAGCCCCTTCACCACCGGCACCTTCACTGAGACCTGCATCCGTGGGTGCTTGCGCTCGTAGCTGCGCGTATCGACCGCCCAGCTGTGCGCAATCGGTGGCAGCACCACCGGCTTGGCCGGTACGACCTGCGGTTGCGGGGCCGGCGCGGAGGCATTGTCGCTTGCCGCCAGTGTCGGCAGGGACAGGCAGGCGAGCAGGGTGAGCGGGAGCAGGCGGGTCATGGGGCCTCTTTACTCGTGAACGCTGGCGGTTGGCACGCGCACCCGTCCGGCCGGGCCATGGGGGTAGCGATGGCAGTCGGTCAGATGATCGTTGACCACGCCGGTGGCCTGCAGGAAGGCATAGATGATGGTGCTGCCGACAAAATTCATCCCGGCCTTCTTCAATGTCTTGCTGATCTGGTCGGACAGCTCGCTGGTGGCCGGCGCGTCGCCCAGTCGCTGCAGCCGGTTGAGCTGCGGGGTGTAATCGACCTGGCGCCATAGCCAGTCGGCAAAGCTGCCATGTTGCTGCTGCAATGCGATGAACACGCGGGCGTTGCGGATGGCGCTGGCGATCTTCAATCGGTTGCGCACGATACCTTCGTCGGCCATCAACCGCGCCACGTCCGCCTCGTCGAAGCGCGCCACCGCGGCCGGCTCGAAGTCGGCGAATGCCCGCCGGTAGTTCTCGCGCTTGCGCAGGATGGTGATCCAAGCCAGGCCCGCCTGTGCGCCCTCCAGTATCAGCATCTCGAATAGCTTGCGGTCGTCGGTGACCGGCACGCCCCATTCCTCGTCGTGATAGGCGATATAGAGCGGGTCGTCGCTGCACCAGGAGCAGCGGGTGAGGGGGGCGAGGGACATCTGCGTGGCTGGAAGAAGTGGGTAGAGAGAGTTTGCAGTGGGTCCCAGCTATAAATCAATCATTGATCATTACGTACCCTGACGAGGTAGCCGTTGCCATGGCTGTTGCGTTGCATCCGCGACCGCTTGGCTTGTTGCTGCTGCCCGATCAGCCACAGCTGAGCTTTGCCAGTGCCTTGTCGGGGATGGCATCGATGTCGCTGGAGACCCAGGCACTGATCCGCGCGCAGCGTAAGCTTTTCGAGGCGTTGATCCAATTGATCGCCGGTGCGATCGACGCCAAGAGCCCCTATACCGGTGGTCATTGTGCCCGGGTGCCGGCCTTGACCAAGATGCTGGCGCAGGCGACCTGCGTCGACAAGGCGACACCGTTTGCCGACTTCGCCCTGAACGAGGAGGAGTGGCAGGCGGTACACGTGGCCGGCTGGCTACACGATTGCGGCAAGATCACCACGCCCGAGTATCTGGTCGACAAGGCGACCAAGCTGGAGGCTCTGTACGACCGCTTGCACGAATTCTCCCAGCGTTCAATATGTCGCTTGCGGCAGGGCCCTTGTCAATCTTTACTTTCATCAGTACGCATCGTTTTCACTGTTGCGTAAAGATGGTTCTCTAGAGTGTTTTGGGTGGCATCGGCGTTGTTGCAGAACTCCGCCGCTCATCCGCTGGGGGCTGTTGTCCGGTAGGCTTGCGGCATGAGTAAACCATCGCCCGCCAAGTACCGTACAACGACTGGAAGACCTACAACGCGGCCTTGAAGCAACGAGGTTCGCTGATGATCTGGCTAGACAAGAACCTCGCGTGGCGCGGGCCGGCGACGGGGGTGCCGGGACGGCCCAAGGACTTCAGCGACGCAGCTATCCCGTTCTGCCTCAACATCAAGTGCCTCAACTGCATCCCGTTCCCCTTCTCTTATCACGAAAGCCCCCTAGGAGCTTAAGCATTGCCAGAGATGTCAGACTACCTTCCTAGGGTATGTCATTCGATTGGCATGGTGTTAAGCGGAGGACGATTCGTGGCACTCGGCGCCCCAGTGGCTGTTCCTCGGCCAAAGCAGTCGTTCGAAGTCTCTACAAAAGCTGGGGCTATTCACTCAATGGGCCAGGCCTGGACTCAGCCTCCCAATTAGAGCCGCTAACAAAACCGGTAGACAAAGCGTAGGCAAATCAAGGAACAAGCCAGTTTGAGCAGGGCGTAATGGGTGTCCAGTCGTCGCTCGAAGCGAATGCGCAGCTTGCCGAGCGCGGCAAACCAAGCGTGGGTGCGTTCGACCACCCAGCGGTGCCGCCCCAGTTTCTCGCTGCTCTCGATGCCTCGACGGGCAATCCGGGCCTGAATGCCCCGACGTTGCAAGTGTTCACGACAACGGCGGAAATCGTAGCCTTTGTCCGCATGCAGTTTGTGTGGGCGCTGGCGAGGACGCCCCGGCAGACCGGGAATGGCGGGGATGGCATCCACCAAGGCCTCGAAGACCATCGAGTCGTGGCGGTTGGCCCCCGTCACGCTCAGCGCCAGCGGCACGCCGCGTCGGTCTACGATCAGGTGCCGCTTGCTGCCGAGCTTGCCGCGGTCGGTGGGGTTGGGGCCGGTTTGTTGGCCCCCCGGGGGCTGGCGACACTGGCCCCGTCGATGCTGGCGCGACTCCAGTCGATCTGGTCGCATTGGCGCAATTGGGTCAACAACGCCAGATGCAGGCGATCCCAGACGCCTTGTTGCTGCCAGTCGCGCAAGCGACGCCAGCAGGTCATGCCGCTACCAAAGCCCAGTTCCCGCGGCAGGTCTTCCCAAGGGATGCCGGTGGTGAGGACGAACAGGATGCCGCTGAGGGCGGCCTTGTCATCTAGGCGAGGACGGCCGCCCCGGCGGGAGCGGGGTGAAGTGGGCAACAGCGGTTGCAACGATTTCCAGAGCTTTTGACTGACGATGCTTCGTTTCATGCTGATCAGATGGGGTTTTACGCTTTCGACATCAAGTAGGTTTTGTTAGCGGCTCTAAGCCACTATTGGAACAATAATGCCTCGTGAAGGTGATCCATATGCGCAAACCATTTAGCTGCATGCTGCACTCATGGGCCCAACATGCGTGCCGGCTGGCATTGGTGACTGCGGCCCTGGCTTTCGCCGTGGCGGCGACTGGAACTCATGCCCTGGGGAATCCTACGTCCGTCATGGACGGAACCTACCTTTATGCGGCAGTGCCGGGCGTCGGCAACCATTTTGAGAAGGGTGGCGACGGGATAGTCGTGTTCGATGTTGACCATGGATTCAAGTTCGTCAAGCGCATCTCGCTGCCGACCCTGCGAAACCGGCCGCCGGAGCTCGCCAAGGGCATCGTCTCGCATCTCAGGAAAGCGGCTGTTAGTGTATTTCGCTAAACGGTGCACAGAAGGCTACGAAGCAGGGGGCTACCACGTACCCGGACGGGAACTGTGGCCGTCATCCTTCCTCAAGCAGTTCACCCCGTCTGCTGGCACTCGTCACGAATACTGGCTAGTGCCAGTTTCAGCTCTCTTGAAAGCTCCTGTAGTTCTGAAATCTTTCGATCGATGACCACAATCTTGTCGGCAATCACTGCGCGCTTCTGTTCCGGCCTGAAGGTGTGATTGGCCCATGCATCCAGCAGTTCTTGAATTTCTCCAAGTGAAAAGCCCAGTGCCTTGGCCTGCTTGATCAGGCCCAGGCGTCGAACAACCGACACATCGTAACGGCGATAGCCGTGGCGGCCTTCTTGACCGCGTTCTGGCTTGATGAGGCTTATTCGCTCGTAGAAACGGATAGCATCGCGAGTCATCCCCGTCTGTTCTGCCAGTTCCCCGATCCGCACGATCAAATCCTCCCGGTAAATTACGTTCATCTTGACCTTGGACTTTACACCAATGTTTACAGTGCTCTTTCGAACAGCCTTGGCTGACTTCCAAAGCGCCCTGTTATGGGCCGACGATCAGGGGAAAAACATGAGGCAAGAGAAAATCGCATTTGTCACCGGCGCCACCGGATTGCTGGGTAACAATCTTGTTCGCCTGCTGCTGGCTGAAGGCTACCGGGTCAAGGCACTAGCGCGGTCAGCACAAAAAGCCCGGGAGCAGTTCGGGGGACTAGTAGATGACCGCCTGGAGTTGGTACTAGGCGATCTCGCGGGTGTGGAGGGGTTCGCGCCAGCATTGCAAGGCTGCGAGGTTCTTTTTCATACGGCGGCCTACTTCCGCGAAAGCTACAAAGGCGGTCGCCATCTGGCCGCCTTGTACAAGACCAATGTCGAGGGCACGCAAGCCCTGCTGAACGAGGCATATGCGGCAGGTATTCGACGCATGGTCCACATTAGCTCCATCGCGGTACTGGGCCGCAATTCGGCTGGATTGACGGACGAGACCATGGTGCTGGCAAGAGAAATGGCACCGGATGACTATTACCGCAGCAAGATCGAAACCGACGAGGTGGTGTTCGCTTTCCTCGACAGCCATCCCGACATGCACATTTCCCTCGTCTTGCCCGGCTGGATGCATGGCCCGGGCGATCTTGGCCCGACCTCGGCTGGGCAATTCGTACAGGATTACCTGCAACGAAAAATTCCGGGGGTGGCCGATGCGGCCTTCTCCGTGGTGGATGCCCGGGATGTGGCTCGAGTCGCTTTGGCATCCAGTAGGACGGGGGAACGGGGCGAGCGCTATTTGGCAGCAGGCCACCCTGTCAGCATGGCCAGGCTTTTGCAGGTGATGGAAGCCGTAACCGGCGTGCCTGCTCCGCGCCGCAAACTGCCTCGAGCGATGTTGTATGCCATCGCCTTTCTGCAGGAGGCATATGCTCGACTGACCGGCAGGTCGGTATTGCTCAGCTTGGCCACGGTAAACAATATGGCAAACGATTACGGAAGAAGATTCTCTGCGGAAAAGATTCGGAGGGAGTTTGACCTGGGCTTCAGGCCCATGGAGGAGACTCTGGCGGACGAAGTAATGTGGACTCGTCAGCGAACGACGCGAGGGTAGTCATGTGGCTGTCCAAAATGGATTTCCCCTGTTTCGGTAAATATCCCTGACCGATCGCTTGTGGCTGGCGGTTAACACACCGCATCCAGCCCTAAAGCGACCGCATGCCCCGCGGAGAACTGCGCCGCATGCGGCCACTGCAATGGCCTGGAGATCTTCGGTTTGCTCCGAGTTCTCCAGAACGTCATCGACATCAATCTCAAGGTATCTCACGGCACCCTGAAATTGACGGCCGTTTAATGACCGCGACCGTCCAGAGGCGGACGTAGTCCGGTACCGCCACGACTGACCGGAAGTCGGCCAAAGCGGATGCTGGCGACACGTCTCGCTAGCGCCGGCTTTAAGTTAAAAGCAGACGCTAATACCTCTAGCGGGCCTGTAGCGTGTGACTCAAGGCTGCCTAGGAAAGTAGAGGCGATTCACTAGTGCGTCACCACCATCAGCAAGGGCATCGTCAAAGCGGCCAAAGCAGTTTGTACGGTAATGATCCCCGCTGCCAGTCGATGATCCCCGCCCAGCAATTTGGCCATAATGTAAGCGGATGGCGTGCAGGGTAGCGAGTTGAACAGGACGATGATCGTCAGCTCGGGCCCGGTAATATTCAGCGCTGCGCCAATCCACAGGGTCAGCAACGGAACCAGCAGCAGCTTGACGATGGACGATTGCAGCACTGGCCCATGCGCCTGACGTGCAGCCTGAAGGTCGAGGCCTGCGCCAACGGCGAGTAACCCTAAAGGCAGTGACGCACCACCAAGTATGCCGAAGAAATTACTGACCATCGTTGGTAGTGCCTGGCCGCTCAGGTTGAAGGTCGCCCCCAGCAGGACAGACACAATCACAGGGTTTCTGATCAGGGTCTTGCCGATGTGCCTGGCTGTTGGTGCCGTCCCACGGCCGTACCGCATCAGGATAATGATGGACGCCACATTCAGAAGTGGAATGGCAAGGGCGATGCTGATCGATGTGATGGTCAAACCAATATTGCCATACATCGCGGCCGCGGCCGCAACACCGACGTAGGTGTTGGGTCGCAATGCTCCTTGAATGACCGAGGAAAAAACCGCGCCGGATTGCCCGGCCCAGGCCCGCCAGCCCAACAACAGGAGTGCCCCAATGCCGACCGCACCCAGTAACGCCGCGGCTATCGGTCCGAGCGGAAACTGAGTCAGATTGGCCTTAGCAACCTGGCTAAACATCAATACAGGGAACAGGTAGAAATAGTTCAGCTGTTCGCAGGGAAGCCAAAATGCCTCGCTGAGCATGCCGCGCTGGCGTAGAGCAAATCCCATCAAGATCAGTGCAAAAATGGGAAGCAGAGCGGTTAGAACCTCGGTCATGATGCAACCCCAATCACAGGTATGTTCTGGCCAGAATCACGACACCATAGGCTGCGATAAAGGCCGTGATGCTGCGTTCATAGACGGGGGCACTTGTTCGTTTGAACAGTACATTACCGATGCCCAGGTAGATCAGAGCAGCCATCCCTGCCGCGGCCAATGCCTTAAGTGTGGCGGAGTTGTTCGAAACGGGGCCGATCGTGGCCACAATACTTGTCTTAGCCATCGTGTAATGCCTTATGTTTTGTGAAGGAATTGAGGCATTAAGATGACAAATTAATGTCAAGACAAGAAGGAATTGCATGTGTATTGCATATTCCAAACCGGCCTAATTAGATTTTGTTTTTTATTAATAAGAATGAGTGTTATTTATTACCGAGAGGGCTTGACCCTTTCGGGGGCTGAGGAGACGTCACCCAGCGTGCAGACAGAGTCCATTGGCGACTTTTGTTGGGGGGGGGAAGATTGGTAGAGCTTTGAGCTTGTGCTGCTGATGTCAGGTCTAGTTAGTCGCCACGACTTCTGTAGGCTCCAAACGGCCCTTTGAAAGATTCAAACCGGACACTCGCAGGGGATGGTGCCGTTGGCTGCTTTGGCCGAGCTGCTGACGAATTCGCAGTAATCAAGGATGGCCACCATCAGCACTAGGGACTAAGTGTGACCATCTGAGAGGGAGAGCGTCGAGATCTCGAAGTTGGGCTTGTAGGTGGCAAGCGAATCAGAAGCAGATCACCAACTCCAAATAGCGGGTGGAGTCCAGGCAAAACAAAGCCCTCCCGGATGGGGAGGGCTTTGTTTATGTGGGGCGGGCAGTGTCAGTGCTGATGCCCGTGCTCGCCATGTACATGCTGGTGGGCAATTTCCTCGGCGGTTGCCTCACGCACGTCCACCACTTTGAGGGTGAAGCGCAGGGTTTTGCCGCAAAGTGGGTGGTTGCCATCCAACAAGACGGTTGGGCCTTTGATCTTGGTGACGAAATAGTAGCGCTGTTCGCCATCCGGGCCGGAACGTGGGATCTGTCCGCCTACCTTGATGCCGGGAGGGAATTCAGCCTTGGGCATGGTGGTGACCAGGGCTTCGTCGCGTTCGCCGAAGGTGTCTTCGGTAGCGAGTTCCAGCGTGGTTTGGAAGCCAGATTCCTGGCCTTCAAGTGCGGCTTCCAGTTTGGGGAAGAGGTTGTCGTAATCGCCGTGCAAGTAGGAGACTGGGTTCTTGCCATCGTCGTAAACCAGACCCTGGCTGTCTGTGACTTTCATTTGCAGAGTGACGGCGGTGTTTGAAGTGATTTTCATGGTGGGCAATGGCAAATAAATTGAAGGGGGAGGCTCGCAGTTCAGCAGGGGAGTGTCAACTGAATCGCCTCTCGTTTGCTAGATACTTATGTGGCTGCTTCCAATGTGAAAGTAGCCATCTTTCATCTGGCATGCGAAGGACCGCTTTGGCCGAGGAGCGGCTACTAGGGCTAGCCATGTTCCGTTGCCTTTAGAGCAAACTCTGCAGTGAACAGCCCCTAAAATCGTCGGCACTCCCGACCCTCATACAGAGTATCGCTCGCCGGTGACGAGCCTGTCCCCAGAGCTTAACCAACCGTCCACCGAGCTCGGGACAGACCAGCGTGACGAAGGGCATATCGATCCGGATATTTTTGCGCTGCTCCTGCGCTCTGGCGTGTATCTCGACTATGCCCGGCAATTTCTGCAGCCCGAGCAGGTCGATGCGGTGGCGATCGACGACTATCTGGGGACGGCCTGCGCCGAGCCTTGCCCGGCCGGCGGTGCTGGCGGCTGAACGGCACGGCGGTTGCGGTACAATGCCCCGCCTATGCCGAACCCGACTGATATCTATCCGCTGATCCATGCCGCCTTGATGGCCGAGAATATCGACATCAAGTTGGCCGAAGTGGCACGCATCCGCACCGGCTGGCAAGACGGCGTCTTGCACCGCATCGGTGACGATGCGGTCTACTCGATCGATTTTCCCGGCCGTCCGCCCAAGCCCGAGCTGGTACCGCCGATGCAAGTGCCGCGACGTCGGCTCGGCAGCTGTGAAGGGCATGCCGCGCTGGTGCACGCCATCGCTCACATCGAGTTCAACGCGGTTAATCTGGCGCTCGATGCCGCCTGGCGCTTTCGCGAACAGCCCGATGCCTACCTCAGCGACTGGTTGCAGGTGGCGGCCGAAGAGGCGCGGCATTTTGCGTTGCTGCGCGGGCGCTTGCAGGCGTTGGGCTTCGAGTACGGGGACTTCGTCGCGCACAACGGCCTGTGGGAGATGGCGCGCAAGACCGACCACGATGCGCTGACCCGGATGGCGCTGGTGCCGCGCATCCTCGAGGCACGCGGGCTGGACGCCTTGCCCGGCATCCAGCAGCGGCTGGCGCAGATCGGCGATAACGACACCGTCGAGCTGCTCGACCTCATCCTGCGCGAGGAGGTCGGCCATGTGCGAATCGGCAACTACTGGTTCACCTGGCTGTGCGACGCCCAGGGGCGCGAGCCGCTGGCGACTTTCCGCGAGCTGGTGGCCCAGTATGGCGCGCGTCCGTTTACCGGGCCGATCAATCGGGCGGGGCGGAGAGAGGCAGGGTTCTCCGAGTTGGAGCTGAGCTTGTTGGAAGATTTTGCCGTGGTGCGCGACCCGGCCTGAAAACCTGCTCACGATCTGCCGCACTCGGGTGATCCTGCGTTGAAATGCCGCTCAACATGCTCATGTACTCTGTGTACATTCCGCTGTTTCGCGTTATCTCGCCTTGTCTGACCCTTCGCTCGCGAGATCGTGAACAGGTTCTGAAACAACTGGAAAACAGAGTAATGATTCGATTGTTCAATCTTTTGCGCCGCAAACGGCGTATGGCCGTGCTGCTGCTGGTGTTGGCGACCCTGGTATTCGCGGTTACCGCAGGGTTGGCGCAATATGTGAGAGAGCAGGGCTACCCCTTGCTGGCCGGGCTGTTGTCGCTGCTGCAGGTGCTGGCGGTGGTGGTGCAATTCTTCGCGCTGGCAGCACTTGCCAAGAGACCGTGACGAGAGGGCGGGAAAGACGATTGGTCCTCTTATAAATCATCGGCTTAGCGGTGATTTTCCGGGGCGCTTCGGTGCTTGACGAGTGTCTTGGCCACGGCGCATAATCGCGCCGCAACATAAATTTAACAGGGCTCCACTGAGTGGGGCCTTTTCCTTTGGAGCCGTCTAGGCGGCGGGAGTAGCGATATGGACGAACAGGATTTTCTGCAGCGTCTGGAGACCCGGGCACTGGCAGCCAGCGAGCTGGACCATACCGCGCACCTGTACGCGGCCTGGGCATATCGGCGTAACTACCCGGCACGCGAGGCGGCGGCGCGCTGCGCCTATGCGCTGTCGCGCTTCGCGATGAGCCACGGTGCTGCCGACAAGTACCACCATACGCTGACGATGGCGCTGCTCGCCATCCTGTATAGCCGCCTCGACGACGAGCCGCACCTGTTGTCCTGTTGGGACAGCTTCCTTTCGGCCAACCTCGATATGGTCAGCGACGCACCGCGCCTGGTCCGCGAGTACTACACCGACGCACGCCTTGCCGACGATGCCGCGCGCCGCGGCTTCGTCGAACCCGATCTCAAGCCGCTGCCGACCGGCGGCGTGCTGCACTGAACGAAAACCACCACCGAGCGATGATGAAATCCCCCGAACTTCTGCTGCCTGCCGGCAATCTGGAAAAGATGCGTGCCGCCTACGACTTTGGCGCCGATGCCGTCTATGCCGGCCAGCCGCGCTACTCCCTGCGCGCCCGCAACAACGAATTCAAGCTTGAAGAGCTGCAGATCGGCATCGCCGAGGCGCATGCGCGCGGCAAGCAGTTCTTCGTGGCGTCCAACATCCTGCCGCACAACGCCAAGCTCAAGACCTATCTCGCCGACATGGAGCCGGTGATCGCGATGAAGCCGGACGCGCTGATCATGGCCGACCCGGGCCTGATCATGATGGTGCGCGAGAAATGGCCGGAAGTGCCGATTCACCTGTCGGTGCAGGCCAACACTACTAACCTGATGGGCGTGAAGTTCTGGCAGAAGATCGGCCTGACCCGCGTAATCCTGTCGCGCGAGCTGAGCCTCGACGAGATCGCCGAGATCCGTCAGGAATGCCCGGACATGGAGCTGGAAGTGTTCGTGCACGGCGCGCTGTGCATCGCCTACTCGGGCCGCTGCCTGCTGTCGGGCTACTTCAACCACCGCGACCCGAACCAGGGCACCTGTACCAACGCCTGCCGTTGGGACTACAAGATGCACGACACTCAGGGCGACGACGCTGGTGACGTGAAGGTGATCCAGTTCGACTTCAACAAGGCGCTGGAAGAAGCGAACCAGAGCTTCGCCGCCTGCGGTGGCGCCGAGCGTCATCCGCTGGCCGACAAGACCTATCTGATCGAAGAGGGTAGCCGTCCGGGCGAGATGATGCCGATCGTCGAAGACGAGCACGGCACCTACATCATGAACTCGAAAGACCTGCGCGCCATCGAGCAGGTCGAGAAGCTGGTGAAGATCGGCGTCGACTCGCTGAAAATCGAAGGCCGCACCAAGTCGCTCTACTACGTATCGCGTACCGCCCAGGCCTATCGCAAGGCGATCGACGACGCGGTCGCCGGCCGTCCGTTCGACCTGAGCCTGTTGTCCGATCTGGAAGGGCTGGCCAACCGCGGCTACACCCCGGGCTTCCTCGAGCGTCACCAGACCCAGGAGTATCAGAACTACCTGACCGGCCACTCGCAGGCCAAGCGCAGCCAGTACGTCGGCGAAGTGCTGGAGGTGGACGGCGAGGGCTGGGCGCTGATCGACGTGAAGAACCGCTTCGCCGTCGGCGACAGCCTGGAAATCATCCACCCGAGCGGCAACCGCACCATCAAGCTCGAAGTGATGACCCGCGACGGTGAGGCCGCCCAGGTCGCGCCGGGCAACGGCGTGAAGGTGAAAATCCCCGACATGGCCGGGATGAACAAGGCGCTGATCGCGCGTCTGCTGTAAACGGCTTCGGCCAACCTGGCTGGCAAGATGGCGCCCCACGGGGCGCCATTGTTGTATCGGCGTCGTATCCTGTCGGATTGGCGTCATATCATGTGCTTGGTCGTTTCTGCTCAGCGGCCGGCGCGATTTCGATCAGAGTAGTCTTTTCGGTTTCTTCCCTGCTTATTCGATTATCTGTTTGTCATTGCTGTTCCCGATCAGGAACGGCAAGCCTTGTGGGCGGAATGGCGATTTTTGTCCTAGAAAGCACTATCCATACGACATGATTGATATCGCTGCGCCACGGTGCAGACCATGAGTGGGAATGGCCCGGCCGTTTTCGCGAACGTGATGAGAATATTGATCATTTTTTGGCGTGATTCTTTTGGTCGGACAAAAAACCATTGCACTGGCGTTGCTTTGTGGTTAAAAAGAAGTGACAAAACGGGGATGCTTGTGAAATTTATTAAACAAACGCACAGGCAGATATCTACGAAGGCGGGGAGAAAACGATCATGACTCGAGATGTTCCCAAACGATGGCAAACATTCGGTGCGTTCCAGCTGCACTGCCATAGTCTGGCCGAGGGCGCTCCGTTGCCGCCGTCGTTCCGGCGGCTTCCTGCCGCCGAAATCGCCTCGATCCTGTTTGAAGCCCTGCATCGTACGCCCAATACCTGTTCCTCCCCTCCGCCCATCTCGGGCGCTTGAGACGCGCTGGCCGGACTAGCCATCTAGCTTTGCCGGCACCCATCGCGCTCAGCCACAGCCTTTCCATTTACTGATCTGGTCATCGACGCCGCTCCCCCATGGGGATAGCCGCGGGGGCGGTCACGGTTAATTGTTCCTACCGGCCTTTCCCTGCCGCCGGCTGGGCGGTCTTGTGTTGCGTCAACTTTAGGAAGCAATCATGAAGAGCAAGTTCATCTGCAAGCTGCTGTGTTCCTCTTTGCTCTTGGTCTCGAGCGGCTTCGCGCTGGCCGAGGACAAGGCGCTGAACGTCTACAACTGGTCGGATTACATCGCCAAGTCGACGATTCCGGGTTTCGAGAAAGAGACCGGCGTCAAGGTCAAGTACGACGTCTATGACAGCGACGACACGCTGATGGCGAAGATGCTGACCGGCAAGGCCGGCTACGACATCGTGGTGCCGACCTCCAACTTCATGGCCAAGCAGATCGAGGCCGGCATCTATCAAAAACTCGACAAGAGCAAGATGCCCAACCTGGCCAATCTCGACAAGAACCTGATGGCGCAAGTGGCCGGTGCCGACGCCGGCAACGCGCACGGGGTGCCGTGGGCCTGGGGCACCGACGGCCTGGGTTACAACCTGACCAAGGTGCACGCCATCCTCGGCAAGGACACGCCGCTCGACAGTTGGGACATCCTGTTCGATCCGAAGAACGTCTCCAAGCTGAAGACCTGTGGCGTGTCGGTGCTCGATCAGGCCAACGACGTGTTCGCCGCGGCCTTGCACTACCTGGGCAAGGACCCGAACAGCAAGAACCCGGCTGATTACCAGGCGGCGTTCGAGTTGCTGAAGAAAATCCGCCCCTACATCACCCAGTTCAACTCCTCGGGCTACATCAACGACTTGGCTAACGGCGACATCTGTCTTGCCCTGGGCTGGTCGGGCGACGTCAACATAGCCAAGCACCGTGCCATCGAGGCGAAGAAGTCCTACCAGATCGCCTATGTGATCCCGAAGGGCGGGGCGCCGGTGTGGTTCGACATGATGGTGGTGCCGAAGGATGCCGCCCATCCGGAGGCCGCTCTGAAGTGGATCAACTACATCGAAGACCCGAAGGTGAACGCCGAGATTACCAACGAGGTGTTCTATCCGACCGCCAACGCGGCGGCGCGCAAGTTCGTGAAACCGGAAATCGCCAACGACCCGACCATCTACCCGCCGGAGTCGGTGATGAAGACGTTGTTCCTGCTCAAGCCGATTCCGGCCGACATCATCCGGCTGCAAAACCGGCTGTGGACGCAGCTGAAAACCGGGCGCTAAGCGCCTGAGCAATACGGGGGCGGCCGGGGGGCCGCACCCGCAATCAACCTGATAGCGGCAAAGTCATCATGAATGTCCAGATCCAAGAAAGAAGCGCCCCGGCCGCCGGCCGTCAGGGCAAGGGTTTCGTGCAGGTCATCGATGTGGTGAAGAAGTTCGGCGATGCAGTCGCGCTCAACCACGTCAGCCTCACCATCGAGAAGAACGAGCTGTTTGCGCTGTTGGGCAGCTCCGGCTGCGGCAAGTCAACGCTGCTGCGCATTCTGGCGGGTTTCGAGACGGCCACCGAAGGCAAGATCCTGATCGACGGCGAGGACCTGGCCCGGGTGCCGCCGTATCACCGCCCGGTGAACATGATGTTCCAGAGCTATGCGCTGTTTCCGCACATGACGGTGGAACGTAACGTCGGCTTCGGTCTGAGACAGGAGGGCGTGCCGAAGAACGAGATCGCCGAGCGGGTCAACGAGGCGCTCGACCTGGTGCAGATGCGCAGGTTCGCCCAGCGCAAGCCGCACCAGCTCTCCGGTGGCCAGCAGCAGCGGGTGGCGCTGGCACGCAGCCTGGTCAAGCGTCCCAAGCTTTTGCTGCTCGACGAGCCGATGTCGGCGCTGGACAAGAAAATCCGCCAGCAGACTCAGTTCGAGTTGATGAACATCCTCAATAAGGTCGGCGTCACCTGCGTGATGGTGACGCACGACCAGGAGGAGGCGATGACCATGGCCGACCGGCTGGCGGTGATGAGCGAGGGTGAGGTGGTGCAGATCGGCGGGCCGACCGAGGTCTACGAATACCCGAATTCGCGCTTCTCGGCCGAGTTCATCGGTTCGACCAACCTATTCGACGGGGTGGTGGTGGAGGACGAGCCGGACCATGTCTATGTCGAGGCACCGGGGCTGCCGGCGCGCCTCTATATCAACCATGGCATTACCGGTCCGCTCGGCATGAACGTGTCGGTGTCGGTGCGCCCGGAGCGCGTGCTGCTGTCGCGCGCCAAACCCCAGCAGCCGTACAACTGGGTGCAGGGCGCGGTCAAGGACGTGGCCTATATGGGCAGTTACGCGCTGTATCGCGTCGAGCTCGGCAACGGCCGGATGGTGACCGCGAATGTCGCCGGGCTGGTGCTGAGCCAGGGCGAAGCGCCGTCCTATGGTGACGAAGTGTTTGTCAGCTGGAGCGAATCCAGCGGAGTGGTGCTGACCAAATGAAAACGCTCATCCTACGCTGGCTGCCCAACGGCCGCCGCACGGTGATCGGCATACCGTTCACCTTCCTGCTGTTGTTCTTCCTGGTGCCGTTCATCCTGGTGGTGACGATCAGCTTTTCACAGCAACAGCTCGGTGTGCCGCCGTACACCCCGCTGACCACGCTGAAAGACGACGTCTATTCCATCGCGTTGAACATCGGTCACTACAAGTTCCTGCTGCAGGACGACCTGTACTTCGCCACCTACATCAGTTCGCTGCAGATCGCCTTGGTGTCGACGCTGTTGTGTCTGCTGATCGGTTTCCCGATCGCCTACTACATCGCGCGGGCATCGGAGTCGGTACGCGGCACGCTGATGATGATGGTGATGCTGCCGTTCTGGACCTCGTTCCTGATCCGGGTGTACGCCTGGATCGGCATCCTCAAGAACGACGGCTTCCTCAACCAGTTCCTGATGTGGCTCGGGCTGATCAGCGCGCCGCTGCGCATCTACCACACCAACTGGGGGGTCTACATCGGCATGGTGTATTCCTACCTGCCGTTCATGATCATGCCGCTCTACGCCCACCTGGTGAAGATGGACCTGACGCTGCTCGAAGCCGCCTACGACCTGGGCTCCAAACCGTGGCGCGCGTTCATCGAGGTGACGCTGCCGCTGTCCAAGAACGGCATCATCGCCGGCAGCCTCTTGGTGTTCATTCCGGCGGTCGGCGAGTACGTGATTCCGGAACTGCTCGGTGGCTCGGACACGCTGATGATCGGCCGGGTGATGTGGGACGAGTTTTTCAATAACGTCGACTGGCCGATGGCCTCGGCGGTGACCTGCGCAATGGTGCTGCTGCTCTTGGTACCGATGGCGCTGTTCCAGCACTACCAGACCAAGGTCCTGGAGGAGAGCAAGCGATGATCAAGCCCAGCAAACCCATGTCGGTGTCCGTGCTCGGCCTCGGCTACCTGTTCCTCTACCTGCCGATCATCCTGTTGGTGATCTACTCGTTCAACGAGTCGAAACTGGTGACGGTCTGGTCGGGGTTTTCCACCAAGTGGTACGCCACGCTGCTCGATGACGACGAACTGATCACTGCCGCCTGGCTGAGCCTGAAGATCGCGCTGATGACCGCGTTCGCCTCGGTGGTGATCGGCACCTGGGGCGGCTTCGTGCTGGCGCGCTTCGGCCGCTTCCGCATGCTGACGCTGTTCACCGCGATGATCAACGCGCCGCTGGTGATCCCGGAAGTGATCCAGGGCATCTCGCTGCTGCTGCTGTTCGTGGCGATGGAGCAGCTGCTCGGTTGGCCGCAGGGCCGCGGGGTGTTCACCATTTGGATCGGCCACGTGATGCTGTGCGTGTCCTATGTGGCGATCATCGTCCAGTCGCGGGTGAAGGAGCTCAATCTGTCGTACGAAGAAGCGGCGATGGATCTGGGTGCGACCCCGTTTAAGGTGTTCTTCGTGATCACGCTGCCCTTGATTGCGCAGGCGCTGATTTCCGGCTGGCTGCTGTCGTTCACCCTGTCGCTCGACGACCTGGTGTTGACCGCCTTCCTGTCCGGCCCGGGCTCGACCACCTTGCCGCTGGTGGTGTTCTCGCGGGTGCGTCTGGGTCTGAACCCGGAAATGAACGCGTTGGCGACGATCTTCATCCTGCTCGTCACCATCGGCGTCGTCGCGGCCAACCAGTATATGCGGGCCGCCGAGCGCAAGCGGGCACGTGAAATGCGCATGGCGTTCCAGAGCGAGTCAACGTTGGCCGAAACCGATAACAGCCCGGTGATGGCGCGCCAGGCCGAGGGAGCCAGCAAGCCGGCATTGCTGACTCGCAAGGGTGTTCAGTCGTAAGTCCTCATCACGATACCAACAAAACCAATGGAGAAATCATGAAGAGAGTACTGATTAGTCTTTTGCTGGCCAGCTTGCCGGGGGTGGTGCTGGCCGATGCGCAAGGGGATGAGATCGCCCGCCTGAAGGCGCAGTTGAACGCACTGCAAAGCCGGATGGATGCGATGCAGAAAGCCGGTAGCCAATCGGCCAAGGCGAAGTCGAAGGGCACGGCTGCGGCAGTCGAGGCGGCTCCGGCCGCCAGTGCCCAGGCCGTCGCTGCCGACGATGTCGCCGAGATGAAGCAGCAGCTGGCCAGCATGCAGCTGAAGGTCGATGCCTTGCAGACCGCCTCGACCGAAGGCCCGCTGGCCGGCCTGAGCGTGACCGGCTACCTTGATCCGACGTATAGCTACAACCGCAATGCGAACAGCGGCTCGTTCCAGTTCGTCAATCACAACAAGGCTTATACCTACGACACCAGTACGATCGGCGACGTCTATCTGGACATCAAGAAGACCTTCGGCGTGGGCCCGACCGCACCGAGCGTCGAGTTCTCGATCATGCCGAACCGCGGCAACGGCAACACGCTGTTGGTCGACGATAAGGGCAATACTGGCAACAACATCATCAACACGGCGCAGATCAACTACCCGCTGTCGGATCAGTACACCATCGTGGCTGGCCTGATCTCCAGCTTCGGCGGCTACGACGTGCAGCAGTCCAACCAGACGCTGGCGATCACCCACAACCTGCTGTACGACTTCAGCGACCCGGGCAGCTACGTCGGCGCCGGCCTCAACTGGAGCCATGGACAGTGGACGGTGAAGAGCTTCATCGGCAACGAGCAGTATCGTACCCGCGGCTCGTCGGTGCAGACCGGCTCCGACCCGAACAACATCAACCCACAGTTTAAGAGCAACAACACCCCGACCGTCACCGCGCGGGTCGATTACCAGTACAGCAGCCCGCTTGACATCGGTTGGTCGTTCAACGCCGGCCGGCAGACGCTGGTTACCGGCAGTGCCGCAGCCAACCCCAACGGCGTGGTCAGCAACGGTTGTCAGAATGGCAATACCGGCTTCGGTTATCAGTGCTCGTCGAGCAACCCGTTCAGCAACTACTTCTTCACCGAGGCTGACTTCACCTATCTGTTGCCTGACGCCCAGCTGAACGCCGAGGTCGATTACGGTACTCAGAAGGACGCGGCGTGGAATGGTGGCGATGCGGTCTGGTACGGCGCCTCGCTGCAGGCGCACCAGAAGTGGACCACCGAGCTGCTCGGCCGGATGGGCGTGACCTTCCGCTACGACTACCTGAACGACAGCAAGAACGGCGGCGGCGGTGGCGGTATTGCGCTCGGCTCGCAGGGTTACGACGGCAACAACGGCTTCGGCGTCAACTACTCATGCATCGCCAACTCGAGCAGTCTGGGTAGCGAGTGCAAGGGCGCCAACCGCCAGTCGCTGGTAGCGGCGCTGCTGTTCTACCCGATCGACCAGCTCATCATCAAGATGGAATACCGGCATGACTGGGCCAACAACGACGTGTTCGTGAAGCACGACGGCAGCTTTACCAAGACTAACGACGTGGTCGGTGCCTCGATGGTGTATTCGTTCTAAGCTCGTCGATTCCCTCTCGGCCTTATTTTGGACAGCGATATTTCGCTGTCCTTTTTTATTGGCGGGTCGCGGGCACGACCTTTGTCAGAAGATCGGCGATCTTGCGTTGCCCGGTCAGAGGGGGGCAGCTTACAATCATGTAGGTAAGAATTTTTCGAAATCGAATATTCGAATTTCGCTTAAGACACAAGATTGGATCCCTACATGACGATTCTGCAATTGATCGACGAGCGGGTGCGGGCGGCACTCGCAGCGGCCGGTGCGCCGGATGCGCCGGCTGTCGTCCAGCCCGCCTCCAAGCCGGAATTTGGCGACTATCAGGCCAATGGCGTGATGGGGGCTGCCAAGGCGCTGAAAACCAATCCGCGTGCGTTGGCCGAACAAGTGATCGCCAAGCTGGACCTGGCCGGCATCGCCAGCAAGGTCGAAATCGCCGGCCCGGGCTTCATCAATATCCACCTCGATCCGGCCTTCCTCGCCAGCCGCGCCGAAGCCGCGCTGAAGGACGACAAGCTGGGGATCACCCCGCCGGTTGCCCAGCATGTGATGGTCGAATACTCCTCGCCGAACCTGGCGAAGGAAATGCACGTCGGTCACCTGCGTTCCAGCATCATCGGTGATGCGCTGGCCCGCGTGATGGAATTCCTCGGCCACGACGTCGTGCGCGCCAACCACGTCGGCGACTGGGGCACCCAGTTCGGCATGCTGACCGCTTACCTGGTGGAAACCCACCAGGCCGGCAATGCCGCGCTGGAACTGAACGACCTGGAAACCTTCTACCGCAACGCCAAGATCCGCTTCGACGAGAGCGAAGAGTTCGCCGACCGCGCCCGCGAATACGTGGTAAAGCTGCAGGGCGGCGATGCGGAAGTGCTGAAGCTGTGGGCGCAGTTCGTCGACGTGTCGCTGGAGCACTGTGAGGCGGTCTACCGCAAGCTCAACGTGGGCCTGACCCGCGAGCACGTGCGTGGCGAGTCGTCGTACAACGACGACCTGCCGGTGGTGGTGTCCGATCTGAAGGACGCCGGCCTGCTGGTGGAAAACGACGGCGCCAAGGTGGTGATGCTGGAGGAGTTCCGCACCCAGGAAGACAAGCCGATGGGCGTGATCATCCAGAAGAAGGATGGCGGCTACCTGTACACCACCACCGACATCGGCGCGGTGCGCTACCGTCACAAGACGCTAAACCTGGATCGCGTGATCTATGTGGTCGACGCGCGCCAGAGCCAGCACTTCCAGCAGATGTTCAGCATCTGTCGCAAGGCCGGTTTCGCGCCGGACACGATGTCGCTCGAACACATCGGCTTCGGCGTGATGATGGGCGACGACGGCAAGCCGTTCAAGACCCGCTCCGGCGGCACGGTGAAGCTGGTTGAACTGCTCGACGAGGCGATCGAACGCGCCTTCCAGCTGGTGTCGGAGAAGAACCCGGACTTGTCCGAGGAAGAGCGCCGTCATATCGGCCATGTGGTCGGTATCGGTGCGGTGAAGTATGCCGACCTCTCCAAGAACCGGATGAGCGACTACATCTTCAACTGGGACACCATGCTGTCCTTCGAGGGCAACACCGCGCCGTACCTGCAGTACGCGTACACCCGCGTGCAGAGCGTGTTCCGCAAGGCGACCGACTACGACGCCAATGCCAAGATCGTGTTGACCGAGCCGGCCGAGAAGCAGCTGGCCGCGGCGCTGGCCCAGTTCGAGGACACCCTCATCGCCGTGGCCGATGGCTGCTACCCGCACTATCTGAGCCAGTACGTCTATCACATCGCCACGCTGTTCTCGCGCTTCTACGAAGCCTGCCCGATCCTGAAGTCCGAGGGCGAGGTGCGTCAGAGCCGCCTGCAGCTGGCTGCACTGACCGCTAAGACGCTGAAGACCGGTCTGGATCTGCTCGGCATCGAGGTGCTCGACGCGATGTAATGCCATATTTGGAGCGGAACTACCAAAAGCCCGGAGCGATTGCTTCGGGCTTTTTTAATGCGATGCAAGCAATGAATAACCTATGCGTCATTGTTAATGAAAGTCTTTGTAGCTAGATATTTAACGTGGTGATTTAATCGTATTTTATTAACCTAACATTAATGGCTGAAGGTCACTCATCGGGTCCGTTTCTCAGCAGCAAGCGGCAAGGAAAGGCTATGTTTTCCCTTCGGCCGACCCTGGTCCGGCCAAGATAAGGAGCTGTCCATGGCATCAGCACTACGCGGCGCATTTCTCAGTTACACCGGCAATCCGTTCAAGGATGGGGTAGAGGGCAGTTTTCGCTACGAGTCCGACGGCCTGGTCGTTATCGAGGACGGCACGATCCGCTATGCCGGGGCCTATGATGCCAGCCGGCTGCCGGCCGGGGTGGTGCCGGAGCATTATCGCGATGCGCTGATCGTGCCCGGCTTCATCGATGCCCACGTGCATTATCCGCAGACGCCGATGATCGGTGCCTATGGCAAGCAACTGCTCGACTGGCTCAACAAATACACCTTCGTGACCGAGCAGCGCTATCACGACAAGGCCTTTGCCCGACAGATCGCCCATGTGTTCCTGCGCGAACAGCTGAAGGCCGGCGTGACCACGCCGATCACCTATTGCACCGTGCACCCCGAGTCGGTCGACGCCTATTTCGAGGAGGCCGAGGTGTTCGGTCTGCGCACCGGCGCCGGCAAGGTGCTGATGGACCGTAATGCTCCGCCGGAACTGCTCGACACCGCCAAGACCGGCTACGACCAATCCAAGGCCCTGGCCGAGAAGTGGCACAACCGCGGTCGCTTCTTCTACGTGGTGACGCCGCGCTTCGCGCCGACCAGCACGCCCGAGCAACTTGAGGCGGCCGGAGCCTTGTACCAGGAGGTCCCCGGCGTCTACATGCAGACGCATCTGTCGGAAAACACCAACGAGATCGCCTGGGTGAACGAGCTGTTCCCCGGCACGCAGGGCTATCTCGACGTCTACGACCGCTACGGCCTGGTCGGACCGCGGGCCTTGTTCGGTCATGCAGTGCATTTGACCGATCAGGAATGGAAGAGGTTGGCCGAAGCGGGCGCCACCATCGTGCATTGCCCGACTTCCAACCTGTTCCTCGGCTCGGGCCTGTTCAATCTGGAACGGGCGCTGGTCTCAAGTAATCCGGTGCGTACCGCGCTAGGCTCGGACCTGGGCGCGGGCACCAGCTTCTCGCCGCTGGTGACGCTGAACGAGGCGTACAAGATCGCGCAACTGCGTGGCTATTCCCTGTCGGCGCACCACGCCTTCTATCTCGCCACGCTCGGTTCGGCGCGGGCGATCTATCAGGATCAGCACATCGGCAGCATCGAGGTCGGCAAGGATGCCGATCTGGCCGTGCTCGATCTCAAGGCCACCCCGATCCTCGCCGACCGCCAGGCCTTCTCCGAAACGCTGGAAGAACAATTGTTCGTGCTGATGACGCTTGGTGACGAGCGCGTCGTCCAGGCGACCTATGCCGCCGGACGCAAGGTGCACGAGCGTGCGAACTGAGTTGCGGCATTGGGACAGGACTCCTACCATTTTTATCGTTTCAGTGTGGAGATCGGTGATGACAACCCGCGATATCAGTTCTGGTGTTCAGGCGCCACGGCTCGCGGCGCCCGAGCGTGGTGGGTCTGGACTCTGGCCAATGCCTTGGCGATCTTTCTGTTCAACGTGCAGACCGGCTACGCGATCGTTAACCCGACTTGTCCAAGGACCTGAGCCTGACCATCTCGCAGGCCGGACCGTGGCCGCCGAACACCTGGGCGTTCGCTATTGCCCAGTTGTTCGGCGGCGCCTTGCTTGATCGGCTCGGCGCCGGCAAAGTGCTGCCGGTCGCGGCGGCCTGTTGATATCGTTGTCGGGGAAGCTGCTCGACGGCACTGCCGGGCAGCTGGCCGACTACCAACATACGATGTGGGTGATCGTCGGTGCACTGATCATTGCCTGTGTCGGCTGCGTGCTGATCAAGGAGAGCCATCCAGAGGCTGCCGGCAGTAAGGCGCCCCCATGCTTCGCTCGACAACGCCACGGCTCAACCCGTGGCGTTTTGCATTGAGGGCCGGGGCAACTGTCACCGGCACTTCGCCGCGGGACTGTGGCTGGCGCGCGGTGAAGGCGGCACTTAGTCTGTAGCCATCGAGAGAGGAGTCACAATGAAAACCATCGGTCTGATCGGCGGGATGAGCTGGGAGTCGAGTGCGCTGTATTACCGTTTTATCAACGAAGCGGTGCGGCGTCGCTTAGGCGGCCTGCATTCAGCCAAGGTGATTATCAACAGCATCGACTTTGCGCCGCTGGCCGCTTGGCAGGCGCAGGGCGAATGGGAGCTGGCTGGCGAATTGTTGGCCGAACGAGCTCGGGACTTGGAACGGGCAGGAGCAGACTGCATCGCAATCGGTGCCAACACCATGCACAAGGTCGCCGACCGGGTCGAGGCGGCGGTCTCGGTGCCGCTGCTGCATATCGGCGATGCGCTGGCGGCCGAGGTTCGCCGGGCGGGGCTGAGACGGGTGGCTTTGCTCGGAACCCGTTTCGTGATGGAGCAGGATTTTTACCGTGCAAGGTTGGCCGAACAGGGCCTGGTGGTGGCGGTGCCGGCGGCGAGCGACCGGGATGTCCTGCACCGGATCATCTTCGATGAGTTGTGTCGCGGCGAAGTGCGCGAAGCGTCGCGACTGTGGCTGCAGGCGCTGATGCGGCAGATGTCCGCCGATGGGGTCGAGGCGGTATTGCTGGCCTGCACCGAGCTGGTGTTGCTCGGCGAAGAGGGACCGGTGCCGGTATTCGACAGTGCTCGGCTACACGCCGAGGCGCTGGTCGACTGGGCGTTGAGCTGACTGGCCGTGGCACAACAACAAACCGGGCCTGAGTGGCCCGGTTTGCGGTAGTGGCTCAATGCGCCTCCTGTTCCTTGTCCGACTTCTCCTCGAGCTGCGCGACTTTTGCCGGCGGCAGGAAGAACTGCAGCGGATGGCGGACGAAACGGCGCAGCAGCAGGGGCACCAGCGGCCAGGCATCGCTGCCCTTGAGCTTGCGCGAGCGTAGCGCCACCCACAGGGCCAGGCCGAAGCTGACCGCCAGGTTGGTCAGGCCGATCAGCGTAATACCGGCCAGCGACATCAGCACCACATTGAGCGGCAGTTGGAAGTCGTTGGTCACCGAGGCGAACGCGAGGTAGGCCGACGAGAAGGTGATGTGACGGATGTCGATCGGCAGGCCGAGAATCACGCCCACCGTACCGGTCAGTCCCAGGAACATGCCGAAGTAGAAGTTGCCGGCCAGGGCGCC
Organism: Neisseriaceae bacterium JH1-16; assembly: GCA_025989215.1. GTDB lineage: Bacteria > Pseudomonadota > Gammaproteobacteria > Burkholderiales > Chromobacteriaceae > Crenobacter_A. The sequence continues at coordinate 204,247 of JAPDNP010000001.1, forward strand.
GAGGTTGTGCTCGATGTAGCCGGCCAGTTTGTTTGCCCGGTGTGGCCCGACCAGCCGGTTCAGCCACGGCAGCGCCGCGATCCGCTCCGGGATGCGGCGGTAGATCGCCAGGTTGTCGTAGTAGCCGGCGATCAGGCCAGCGAGGAACAGGTAGACGCCGGCGATCGCGGCATGCGGGATCGCCAGGCTGCGTATCGGGTCGAGATCGTGCAGCAGGTGCTGCGCCTTCGTGGCATCGACCAAAGGTTGGCCGAACAGCGCCTGCCAGCCCAAGGCGAGCAGACCGGCAGTAGGGACCACCAGCAGCACGTTGCCGAGGATCGCAATGAACTGGGTGCGCATCACCTGCACGACCAGGTCGGCCAGTTCCTCGGCGCTGGCCTTCTTGCCGACCGTGTGGATCTGCGAAGCGATCCGCGCGGCGGTCATCGCCGGCTGCTTGGTGGCGATGGTGAAGCCGAGGATCTGCACGATCATGAAGCCGAGCGCGTAGTTCAGACCGAATGCCATGCCCTCCCACAGCAGCGGCAGGTGGCCACGTGCCGTCAGCATCTTGATCAGTGCCATAACGCCGACGATCAGGCCGGCGCCCATCGCGGCGCGTGCCATGCCGTTCCACTCGCCGCGCGTCTCGGCGATGTAGTGCTCGCCGTGGCGGCCGGCGTGCTCCGTGACCTGCAGCGCCAGCAATTCGGTGTTGGACTTGAACAGGTCGCGCAGGCTGTACTTGCGGTTGCCGGCTTCGATCAGGCGGATGATCAGTTGGAACAGCGTCGGGTCGACCCCCGCGTCGTAGTCGGGATCGAGCAGGATCAGCAGCGCGCGCAGCCGGTCGATATGCTGGGTCAGGCGTAGTGCGTGATAGGTCAGGTTGACCGAGATGCCGTAGCGCGCGGCATTCTTGCGCAACTTGGCGAGGATCTCCTCGCACTGATCGAGCAGCACCAGGATGTGCTTCTCGTCCTCGCCGGGGGGGGCGTGTTCGGACAGGCCCTGCCGGTAGCTCTCGACATAGCGCAGCACCTCGGCGTTCAGGTGCAGAAACGGCGATTCGAAGCGCTCGATATCGGGGTAGACGCGCACCAGCTCCGGTTCCAGACCGATGGCGGTAATCCGTGCCGACAGGACTTGTACGGCCTCGAGCAGTTGCAGCCGCATCGCGGTGTCGCCACCGTTGCGCTCAGCCTCGTGCCAGGCGAGCGCGCGCCACAGGTCGCCCCAAACTTCGTCGGGAATGCTGGCCAGCCACAGGTGGTCATCCTCGCGCCAGAACAGTTGGCCGAACACATCGCGTAGCGACTCCGGGCGCACCGGTGGCGGCAACAGCCGCTCGCCGATGCGTCGCGACAGCGCGCTGAAGAAGCCCTCGTTGGCGAGAATGCCGGCTTCGGTATACAGCGAGATCTGGCGGGTTTCCATCAGTAGTGCCAATAGGCCTTGGCGCAGTGCGTGCCGGTGATCGGGCTGATGCTCGAGCAGATAGGTGAGGGCGCGCAGGTTCTTGACGGCCTGCTCAGTATGGCGTGCCGCATGCGGGCGCAGGGTGACGATCAGGTCGGCCAGCGCCTCGGCCGGCGGGGTGTCGGCGGTAGCAAGCCGACGCAGCGCGTCATCCATCGAAAGCGGGGTCTTGGTCATCATGCAGTGGTGGTCGGGGATTCTCTGTAGTGTAGGTTAGGCGACATGGGCTTGGGCCAACTGCTCTAGCAGGGCATGAGCCGGGGCCGACAGTGTGTCGGTCGATCGGAAGCATAGCTGCATCTCGCGCAGGGCCCAGCGATCGCTCAGCCGGATGATGGCGAGCTGTTCGCGTGGGGCCAGGCGCAAGGCGGTGCTCTCCGGCAGCACGGCCAGGCCGGCGCCGGAGCCGGCCAGCGTGGCGAGCGCGGAGAAGCTGGCCACCCGCACCCGCGGGTGCAGGATTCGCCCGTGCAGGCGTGCCATGCTCTCGATGTGACGCTGCATGGCGCTGTGGCTGGGCAGGCCGACGAAGTCGTGTTCGAGTGCTGCGGCGAACGCCAGTTCCGTGGCGGCGGCCAAGGGGTGGTTGTCGGCCGCCACCAGCACCAGCCGGTCGCGGGCGAACGGCAGCACGGTCAGCGTGCCGATGCCGGTGCTGCCGTCGATGACCCCCAGGTCGGCATCGCCATGCTCGATCGCCGGCACGATGTCGCGGCTGGGGCGTTCGAGCAGGGTCACATCGACGCGCAGGGTGGCGGCGAGAAAGCGGCCGAGCAGGGGTGGCAGAAACTCGTTGCAGGCCACGGTATTGGCCATCAGCCGCACCTCGCCGCGCTGTCCGTGCGCGTAGTCGCCCAGCTCGCCGTTGAGTCGCTCTGCTGTCAGCAGTAACTGTTTGGCATGGTGCAGGAACAGCTGGCCGGCGTGCGTCAGTACGATGCCGCGTGCGTGGCGCTCCACCAGGCCGACGCCGTACAGTGCCTCCAGCTTCTTCAGCCGCTGGCTGGCGGCTGACAGCGCCAAGGCTTGGCGTTCGGCGGCCAGGGTCAGGCTGCCGCAGTCGGCGAGGGTGGTGAACAGCTTCAGGTCGATGAAGTCGAGGCGCATGGCGTGGCTTCGTGATTCGCGAAGTCTTGGTGCGTGAATGGTTTAGCCATATTGACTGAAAATCTACCATAATCTCGGCAGACAAGGAGAATAATATGGATTTATCTGCCAATACGGCTGGACTTGTACGCCATTTTTCGTTCGCAAAACATAAAGGCTTGGCGTTCGCCTTGCTCGCCGCGATCGGGTTCTCGATCAAGGCGATCCTGATCAAGACCGGCTACCACTATGGAGTGCGCGCCGAGACTCTGCTTGCCTTGCGCATGCTGTTCGCCGCACCGTTCTTTCTGCTGTTGGCGCGGCAAAGCGGTGGCGTGAGCCGCCTTTCGCGGTGGGATTGGGGCTGGATCCTGTTGCTCGGCTTGCTCGGCTACTACCTGTCGAGTTTGTTCGACTTTTTCAGCCTGTTGACGATCTCGGCGGCACTGGAGCGGATGACGCTGTTCCTCTATCCCACGCTGGTGCTGCTGCTCTCGACTCTGCTGCTGAAGAAGCGCTACCCGGCGCGGGTATGGGGGGCGGTGCTGCTGTCCTATCTGGGGGTGGCACTGGCGTTCGCGCACGATCTGACGATGAGCAGCCTGGCCGCCGATGCCTGGAGGGGGCTTGGCTGGGTGTTGGCCAGTACCTTCACCTATGCGCTCTACCTGATTGGTACCGGCGAGGTGGTTGGCCGAATCGGCGCCACCCGGATCGCCGCACTCGGCACCCTGGTCGCCTGCGCCGCAGTGGTAGTGCACTTCGCTCTGACCGAGCCCTTGGCGAACATCCTGCAGCAGCCGTGGCAGGTCTACCTGATCGGTCTTGCGATGGGTGTATTCTCCACGGCCTTGCCGGTGTGGTGCCTGAGCCAGGCGATTCGGCTGCTCGGTGCCGGCAGAACCGCCTCGGTGGGTACGCTCGGCCTCGTGCTGACGCTGCTGATGAGTTGGGCGTTTCTCGGCGAGGCCTTGTCGCTGGAGCAGGTGATGGGGGCGGTGTTGGTCGTTGCGGGAGTGACGCTGGCGAATCGTCAGAAGGCGAATGCTTAGGCTTGTTGCTGTGGCAGTGGCCCCTTGCGCTGCAGATTAAGTGCAAGGGGCCCGAGCATCAGGCGAGCGTATTGACCTTGGTGCCTTTAGTGGCGGTGCTGGTCGGGTTGTTCTTGGCTTCTTCTTCGGCCTTAAGGCGGTTGGCCTTGATATTGTCGGCCGTCAGGCGGTTCAGATCGATGGTCAGCTTTTGGACGTCACGCTCCAATACCTGTTTCTGCTGGGCCTTGTTCTGCTTCTTGCGTAGGTCCTGAATCTGCTGCTTCAGGTCGGTGATGCGCTTTTCGAGTCCGTACACTTTTGTTGAAGTGACCCCGGTTGATGTCTGCCGCAGCAACGGGGCGACTCAAGGATCAGACGTAGAGGTCGATCTGGCTGCTTGCCGCCTTGCCCGCGACTGCTGCCGGGGTGGCCGGGCTGTTCGCGTGACCGTCGGCAGGTGGGGTCTTGTTGTTCTGTTTTGTTTCGTCGGATTTGTTGCGTTCGGTCTGGAGCCGGGACAGTTCGGCGGTCAGCATCTCGATCTGCTGCTGGAAAGCCTTACGCAGTTTTTCCTTGCTGTGCTCCGGGATGTCTGCGTCTTTCAGGTTTTTGACCTGTTGCTGCAGCTCTTGCAGCTGTTGCCGGATAGCAGCGATGCGTTTGTCGGTATCGCTGCCGCCTGTGCTGTTACTGCTGATGGTGGCGTTGGCGAGAAAGGCGGAGGAAATCGAAGTCATGTGATGGCCCTAGAGGTTGATGACATTCGCCTTTTGTCGAAATAAAAAATGCCAGGCGATTGCCTGGCATTTTAGCAAATTCAAATGGACTTGGATCAGCCGTGGTAACCGGTGACGGTTTCGACTTCTTCTTTCGAGCCGAGGAATACCGCCACACGCTGGTGCAGCTGGCTTGGCTGGATGTCGAGAATGCGTTCGCGGCCGTTGGTCGCGGCGCCGCCGGCCTGCTCGATCAGGAAGGACATCGGGTTGGCTTCGTACATCAGGCGCAGCTTGCCGGCCTTTTCCGGTTCGCGCGCGTCGCGCGGGTAGCTGAACACGCCGCCGCGCATCAGGATGCGATGCACTTCGCCGACCATCGAGGCCACCCAGCGCATATTGAAGTCCTTGCCGCGCGGGCCGGTCTTGCCGGCCAGCATCTCTTCGACCCAGCGTTGCACCGGGGCTTCCCAGTGGCGCTGATTGGACATATTGATCGCGAACTCGCGGGTGGCGTTCGGGATGGTGATCTCGGGGTGGGTCAGCACGAAGCGGCCGCTGTCTGCGTCGAGGGTGAAGCCGACCACGCCTTGGCCGAAGCTCAGCACCAGCATGGTCTGCGGGCCATACAGCACGTAGCCGGCCGCAGCCTGGCGGGTGCCGGCCTGCAGGAAGTCGGCTTCGGAGAGTGTAGCGTCGCCTTGCTTTTCCAGGATCGAGAAGATGGTGCCGACCGAGATGTTGACGTCGATGTTCGACGAGCCGTCGAGCGGGTCGAACAGCAACAGGTATTTGCCTTTCGGGAACTCGGGCTTGATCGGGTACGGGTCGTCCATTTCCTCGGAGCCCATGCCGGCCAACAGGCCGGTCCACTCACAGCCTTCCAGCAGGCGATCGTTGGCGATCACGTCGAGCTTCTTCTGCTGCTCGCCCTGCACATTGCCGGTGCCGGCTTCGCCGAGTACGCCGGACAGCGCGCCTTGCGCCACATCGTGCGAGATGCTGACGCAGACGTCGGCGACGGTTTCGATCAGCCGGGCCAGCTCGGCGTCGGCGAGGCGACCCTGCTGCAGGGCTTCGGTCAAATAGCGGGCGAGTGCGATGCGGCTCATGTGGTCCTCTGAGTCGAATGGTGGGCGAAAGCCCGGTTCAGTACGGCGGAATTATACCGCCAAAGGTTGGCCGAAAGGGTGTTTCGGCCGACTGGTCTGGCCTGTGCGGCCGGGCGGGGCTGGCAAATGCTCAGCTGGCCTGCTGTTCCAGGGTGAACTTGGCGCCGCGGTCCTGCGCCAGCACCTTGGTCAGCCACGGCATGATTGCCTTCAGCTCATCATGCAGGGTGTACGGGGGGTTGAGCACGAACATGCCGCTGCCGTGCATGCCGAAGCCGTCCTGCGCCGGCGACTGTACCTGCAGCGCGACGTGCAGCCAGCCCTTGGCTGGCAGCTTCTTCAGTTTCTCGGGCAGCTCGCGCGCGTCTTTTCTCGCCAGCATCGGATACCAGACCGCGTAAGTACCGGGGGCGAAGCGCTCTAGGCTGTCCTTGAGCATTTCGATGACGCGCAGGTAGTCGCGCTTGTCCTCGTACGGCGGGTCGATCAGGGTCAGCGAGCGGCGCGGTGCCGGCGGCAGAAAGGCCTTGATGCCGGTAAAGCCGTCTTCGGCCTTGATGAGGGCGCGCTTGCTGCGGCCGCGGAAGTTGTCGATCAGGTGCACGCTGTCGGTCGGATGCAGCTCGAACAGGCGCAGTTTGTCGTCCTCGCGCAGTACCTGGTCGGCGCAGTAAGGCGAGCCGGGGTAGAGCTTGAGCGTGCCATCCGGGTTCAGGCGGCGCACCACGTCGACATAGTCGGCGACCAACGCGGGCAAGTCGGTGCGGTCCCACAATCGGGCGATGCCCGATTCGTACTCGGCATTCTTGTTGGCGTATTCGGAGTCGAGCGCATACACGCCGGCGCCGGCGTGGGTGTCGATATACCAGTACGGTTTGTCTTTTTGGTTGAGGTAGCGCAGCAGCGCGATTTCGACCAGGTGCTTGAGTACGTCGGCATGGTTGCCGGCGTGGAAGGCGTGACGGTAACTGAGCATGGGGCGAATCCGGTTTGATTGGCGTCGATTTTACCGGATTGCGCCACTCGCCGGGGGATTAGGGCACGACAGACATGTCGATGGCCAGGCAGAACCGCTGCAAGGTGTCGCGCAGGGCCGAGGTGGTGCCGGGGGCAGCCAGGATGGCGGCTGCCTCGTCTGCCGTCTTGCCGAGTAGCGGGACCGTCAGCGTTGTGGTGTCGATCAAGCGGGCCGACATGGTGACCAGGATTTCGGTCAGTGCCGCCCGGGCAAACTCGCCGCTGGCCACTACCCAGTCGAGTGTGTTTTTCAGCGCACCGGGAACGCCGTGTGCGTACTCAGGGCAGGCAATCAGCACGCCATTGGCTGCCCGCAGGGCAAAACGAAAGCGCGCTACGGCGGCGGGGGCCGGCTCGGTGTCGAGGTCGGGGTTGAATGCGGGCAAGGCAGCCAGTTCATCGTACAGGGTCACGGCGACGCCGGACGGCGACTGGCGCGCCGCTGCGCGCAGCAAGGCGGTATTGGTAGAGTCGGCGCGTAGGCTGCCGGACAGGGCGAGCAACTGCATCGGGGCTGTGTCTCGGGACGGAGGAGCCGTCATGATAACGAGCTATCCGTCCGGAGGCTTAGTCGGCTGTCGTCGGCAGCCAGCGTGGTTCGATCGCATCGCGCCAGCCGAGCGTGTCGATCAGGCTGGCAAAGTCTTCGGCCAACGGTGTGGTCAGCGTGAGCATCTCGCCGGTGAACGGGTGTTTCAGCTGCATCTCGACGCAGGCGAGCAGCAGGCGCTGGCAGCCGAAATGCTCGGCGAAGAAGCGGTTGTGGATGCCCTTGCCATGCGTCGCATCGCCGATGATCGGATGGGCGATGTGCTTCAGGTGGCGACGCAGTTGGTGGCGGCGACCGGTCAGCGGTTCGAGCTCGACCAGCGCATAGCGGCTGCTCGGGTAGCGGTCGACCGCGAACGGCAGCTCGGTGCGCGCCAGCGTGCGGTAGCGGGTGACGGCCGCCTGCGGCTCGCCGCTGACCTTTTCGCCTATCCATTCCAGATCGTCGACGCGGCGCGACAGCGGGTGGTCGATCTCGCCCTGGTCGGCCGGATGACCGCGTACCACCGCGAGATAGCGCTTGTCGACCTCCTGGCGCTCGAACGCCCAGGACAGCTCGCGCCCGGCGTCCTTCGACAGGCCGAACAGCAGCACACCCGACGTGCCCTTGTCGAGCCGGTGCGCCGGGTAGACGCGTTGGCCGATCTGGTCGCGCAACAGCTGGATAGCGAACCAGCGCTCGTGGCGGTCGAGTACGGTGCGGTGCACCAGCAGGCCTGCCGGCTTGTGGATGGCGATCAGGTGTTCGTCGCGGTAGACGATGGGAAAGGGGGCGAAGGGGCTGGTCACGGCGGGCTCTGGGAGTCGGGCGGCCATTGTACGCAGCTCGCGGCTTAGCGTCTCGTCTTGTTGGTATGGTTGCCGACCGGGATGGTCTTCGAGTCCAGGTTGGGCTGAGTCCGCTGCAATTGCTCGTCGGTTGGGTTGGTTTCCTCCAGCATCCTGGCGGTGGCCTTGTCCTCGGGGCTGTCGGTCGTGATGATGCGTTGCTGGGTTTCTTGCAACATGCCGTCCGGTGATGGCTTGCTCCGTACCACGGCGTCGTCGGCCAGGGTCCAGGCGGACATCAGGCCAAGCAGCAGGCCGGTGCCGAGCAGGCTGGTCTTTGCGTTCATCCGGGTGCTCCTTTCGGGTCCATCCATCGCGAGCAGGGCGACGAATTCAGCATGGCAGCTGCGCGTCAGGCCGCCAAGCCGTTCGTTGCTTATCGGTAAACGAAAACGGGCGCCGTCTGGCGCCCGTTGTTAGCGTTGCCCCTGTTCAGCCGCCTGCCAGCAGCTCGCGCAGCACAAACGGCAAGATGCCGCCGTGGCGGTAGTAGTCAACCTCGATCGGCGTGTCGATACGGCTGATCAGCGCGACCCGGTCGGTCTTGCCGTTGGCGCGATGGATCACCAGCGTCAGTTCCTCTTGTGGCTGCATGGCGTCTCCGACCCCTTCGATGTCGAAGGTCTCGGTGCCGTCGATGCTGAGGCTCTGCCAGCTGTCACTCCCCTTGAACTGCAGCGGCAGCACGCCCATGCCGACCAGGTTGCTGCGGTGGATGCGCTCGAAGCTCTTCGCCACCACCGCACGCACGCCGAGCAGTTGCGTGCCCTTCGCCGCCCAGTCGCGGCTGGAGCCGGTGCCGTATTCCTCGCCGGCGAACACCATGGTGCCGACGCCGCGCTTGATGTACTCCATCGCTGCGTCGTACACGGTGGCTTGCTGACCGTCGAGCAGGGTGTAGCCGCCCTCGACGCGGCTGCCGTCATCCTTGGCCGGCAGCATCAGGTTCTTCACCCGTACGTTGGCGAAGGTGCCGCGAATCATCACGTCGTGGTTGCCGCGGCGGCTGCCATAGCTGTTGAAGTCGGGTTTCTGCACGCCTTCGGCCAACAGGTACTGGCCGGCCGGGCTGGTGTCCTTGAACGAGCCGGCTGGCGAGATGTGGTCGGTGGTCACCGAATCGCCGAGCAGCAGCAACGCGCGGGTGCCGGCGATAGCCTGCACCGGAGCGGGCGCGGCGGCGAATTCGGCGAAGAATGGCGGCTCGGCGATATAGGTCGACTTCGGCCAGTCGTACACCTGGCCCTGCGGCGCGGCGATCGCGTTCCACAGGTCATGGTCCTGGGTGAAGTTGCCGTACAGTCGTCGGAAGGCCTCGGGGTTGAACGCTTCGGGCAAGAGCTTGGCGACTTCGTCGGAGCTCGGCCAGATTTCCTTCAGGAATACCGGCAGGCCGTTGGTGTCGGTGCCGAGCGGTTCGTGGGTCAGGTCGATATTGGCGCGGCCGGCCAGCGCGAACGCCACCACCAGCGGTGGCGAGGCCAGGAAGTTGGCCTTGATATTGGGGTGAATGCGCGCCTCGAAGTTGCGGTTGCCGGACAGCACCGCGGCGCAGACCAGTTCGTTCTGGGTGATCGCCTCGTTGAACTCGGGGGCGAGGTCGCCGGCGTTGCCGATACAGGTGGTGCAGCCGTAGGCGGCCACGTTGAAGCCCAACTGGTCGAGATAGGGCTGCAGGCCGGTCTTGATCAGGTATTCGGACACTACACGCGAGCCCGGCGCCAGGCTGGTCTTGATGCGTGGGTGCACCTTCAGGCCTTTCTCGACCGCTTTTTTCGCCAACAGGCCGGCGGCGAGTAGCACACCCGGGTTGGAGGTGTTGGTGCAGCTGGTGATCGCGGCAATCAGTACATCGCCGTTGCCGATATCGATGCCGTGGGCGCTGGCGGCGAAATGGTCGGAGGTCGGGCGGTTGTCGACCATCTCGACCACGTCGAGCGGTTGGCCGTTGCCTTGCAGCTGTTGGCTGCTGTCGTCGCTTTGCGCGCCGGCGCGGGTTGTGGGGATGCGGCGAGCCAGCTCGGCGGCGGGGCGGCCGAAGCCATTCTCGGCAACCGGCTTGGCGAACAGGCTATCGAAGCTGCTCTTCATCTCCGGCAGCGGGATGCGGTCCTGTGGCCGTTTCGGGCCGGCCAGGCTCGGCACGATGCTGGAGAGGTCGAGTTTCAGCGACTTGCTGTAATCGATGTCGCCGGCCAGCGGGATGCCGAACAGGTCTTGCGCCTTGAAATACGCTTCGAACAGCGCGATGTCGTCGTCGGAGCGGCCGGTGTCGCGCATATAGGTGACGGTTTTCTCGTCGACCGGGAAGAAGCCCATCGTCGCACCGTACTCCGGCGCCATATTGGCGATGGTGGCGCGGTCGGTGACGGTCAGGCTGGCGGTGCCCGGCCCGAAGAATTCGACGAACTTGCCGACCACCTTTTCCTTGCGCAGCATCTCGGTGATGCTCAGCACCAGGTCGGTGGCGGTAACGCCTTCGTTGAGCTTGCCGGTCAGCTCGACGCCGACCACGTCCGGGGTTAGGAAGTACACCGGCTGGCCGAGCATGCCGGCCTCGGCCTCGATGCCGCCGACGCCCCAGCCCACCACGCCGACGCCGTTGATCATCGTGGTGTGGCTGTCGGTGCCGACCAGGGTGTCGGGGAACACCAGGCCGTCACGCTGCTGCACGCCGCGGAACAGGTATTCGAGGTTGACCTGGTGGACGATGCCGATGCCCGGTGGCACCACCTTGAAGGTGTCGAACGCCTGCATGCCCCATTTCATGAACTGATAGCGCTCGCGGTTGCGCTGGAACTCGATTTCCATGTTCTCGCGCAGTGCGGTCGGCGTGCCGAACTTGTCGATCATCACCGAGTGGTCGACCACCAGGTCGACCGGCACCAGCGGCTCGATGGTCTTCGGGTCCTTGCCCTGGCGGGCGGCGACATTGCGCATCGCGGCCAAGTCGGCCAGCAGCGGTACACCGGTGAAGTCCTGCAACACCACGCGGGCGACGATGAACGGGATCTCCTCGCTGCGCGGGCCGGTGGCAGCCCAGTTGGCTAGCTGGCGGACGTGTTCTTCGGTGACTTTCTTGCCGTCGCAGTTGCGCAGCACCGATTCGAGCACGATGCGGATCGACACCGGCAGGCGCGATACCGGGCCGATGCCGTGTTCTTCGAGTTTGCCGAGACTGTGATAGGAGAAGCTGTGACTGCCCACGGACAGCGCGGACAGGGTGTTGAACGGGTTCAGACTCATGGTTCCTCCGGATAGGGTGGATGCCAGGTCGGGCCGGCAGGTATGCCGGTTCGGCCAACGTAGTGACATTATGGGGGAGAATCTTGCCGAATGTCGCTAGCGGATAGGGGTGAGGGCGGCCGTGCTTTTGGCAAGCCGTCAACCCACCATTTTTGTCAAAGTGTCGACACTTAGGGTCAATATAGACCATCTGGACGATGTGGCGATGCAGGTTGTCAGCCGCGTCAGACCGCGCTCGTATTGCACTATTAGGTGGGCTTGGTTCTTCCCAAGCAGGCAGGAGTAGCGGTAAAATGGCGACAGTGCCAAGACCCGTTAGCCCGTCTTGACGCCACCCCCGATATCCATGGGGGTGCGGCCGGTGGGCCAGTCGACAGTTTGTCGCTCGGTTGCCGCCCCGCCCGTACCGATTACCCAATGTTTCCGCGCTTGATATAAAGCAGAGAGGATGAAGCCGTGCTTGAAGCCTACCGCCAGCATGTAGCAGAACGTGCCGCCCTCGGCATTCCGCCGCTCCCGTTGTCCGCCAAGCAGACCGAAGAACTGGTCGAGCTGCTGAAAAACCCGCCGGCAGGCGAGGGCGAGACCCTGGTCGAGCTGATCACCCATCGCGTGCCGCCGGGCGTGGACGATGCCGCCAAGGTCAAGGCGTCGTTCCTGGCCGCCGTGGCCGAAGGCACCGTCGCGTCGCCGCTGATCTCCCGCGAGAAGGCGACCGAGCTCTTGGGCACCATGGTGGGCGGTTACAACATCAAGCCGCTGATCGACCTGCTCGATGATGCCGCGCTGGCGCAGATCGCCGCCGACGGTCTGAAGAAAACCCTGCTGATGTTCGACTCCTTCCACGACGTGCAGGAGAAGATGGCGCAGGGCAATGCCAAGGCGCGTGAAGTGGTCGAGTCCTGGGCCAACGCCGAGTGGTTCACCTCGCGCCCGGCCGTGGCCGAGAAGATCACCGTGACCGTGTTCAAGGTGACCGGCGAGACCAATACCGACGACCTGTCGCCGGCCCCGGACGCCTGGAGCCGCCCGGACATCCCGCTGCACTATCTGGCGATGCTGAAGAACGCGCGCCCGGGCATCACCCCGGAAGAAGACGGCAAGCGCGGCCCGATGCAGTTCATCGACGACCTGAAGAAGAAAGGTCACCTGGTTGCCTATGTGGGCGACGTGGTCGGCACCGGTTCTTCGCGTAAATCCGCGACCAACAGCGTGATCTGGGCCACCGGCGAAGACATCCCGTTCGTGCCGAACAAGCGTTTCGGCGGTGTGTGCCTGGGCGGCAAGATCGCTCCGATCTTCTTCAACACCCAGGAAGACTCCGGCGCGCTGCCGATCGAAGTCGACGTGTCCAAGCTCGATATGGGCGACGTGGTCGACATCTATCCGTACGCGGGCAAGATCGAGAAGAACGGTGAACAGATCGCCGAGTTCGCGCTGAAGTCCGACGTGATCCTGGACGAAGTGCGCGCCGGCGGCCGTATCAACCTGATCATCGGCCGTGGACTGACCGGCAAGGCGCGCGAGGCGCTGGGCCTGCCGGCGTCGACCGAATTCCGCCTGCCGCAAGCGCCGGCCGAATCGACCAAGGGCTTCTCGCTGGCACAGAAGATGGTTGGCCGCGCCTGTGGCCTGCCGGAAGGCGAGGGCGTACGCCCGGGCACCTACTGCGAACCGAAGATGACCACCGTCGGCTCGCAGGACACCACCGGCCCGATGACCCGCGACGAGCTGAAAGACTTGGCTTGCCTGGGCTTCTCGGCCGACTTGGTGATGCAGTCGTTCTGCCACACCGCCGCCTATCCGAAGCCGGTGGACGTGAAGACTCACAAGGAACTGCCGGCGTTCATCTCGACCCGTGGCGGCGTCAGCCTGCGTCCGGGTGACGGCGTGATCCACTCCTGGCTCAACCGTCTGCTGCTGCCGGATACTGTCGGCACCGGCGGCGACAGCCACACCCGCTTCCCGATCGGTATCTCGTTCCCGGCCGGCTCCGGCCTGGTGGCCTTTGCCGCCGCGACCGGTGTGATGCCGCTGGACATGCCGGAATCGGTACTGGTGCGCTTCAAGGGCGAAATGCAGCCGGGCGTCACCCTGCGTGACCTCGTCAACGCGATTCCGCTGTACGCGATCAAGCAAGGCATGCTGACCGTAGCTAAGGCCGGCAAGAAGAACATCTTCTCGGGCAAGATCCTCGAGATCGAAGGTCTGCCGAACCTGAAGATTGAGCAGGCATTCGAACTGTCCGACGCGTCGGCCGAACGTTCCGCCGCCGGTTGCACCGTGCGCCTGAACAAGGACCCGATCGTCGAGTACATGAACTCGAACATCACCCTGATGAAGGTGATGATCGCCGACGGCTATCAGGATGCCCGCACCCTGGAGCGCCGCATCAAGTCGATGGAAGAGTGGATCGCCAAGGGCGAGCTGCTGCAGCCGGATGCCGACGCCGAGTACGCCGCCGTGATCGAGATCGATCTGGCCGACATCCACGAGCCGATCGTGGCTTGCCCGAACGACCCGGACGACGTGAAGACCCTGTCCGACGTTGCCGGCGCGGTGATCGACGAAGTGTTCATCGGTTCGTGCATGACCAACATCGGTCACTTCCGTGCTGCCTCCAAGCTGCTGGAAGGTAAGCGCGACATCCCGGTGAAACTGTGGGTGGCGCCGCCGACCAAGATGGACGCGCAACAGCTGACCAAGGAAGGTCACTATGGCGTGTTCGGCACCGCCGGTGCGCGCACCGAAATGCCGGGCTGCTCGCTGTGCATGGGTAACCAGGCGCAGGTGCGCGAAGGCGCGACCGTGATGTCGACCTCGACCCGTAACTTCCCGAACCGTCTGGGCAAGAACACCAATGTGTACCTGGGTTCGGCGGAGCTGGCAGCTATCTGCTCGAAGCTGGGCCGCATTCCGACCAAAGAGGAATACATGGCCGACATCGGTGTGATCAACAAGCAGTCCGCCGAGGTCTACCAGTACCTCAACTTTGACAAGATCGACGACTTCAAGGAAGTGGCCGAGACCGTCAACGTCTAAGCCCGAAGGTCGGCCGAAGCGTGGTCGATGGCGGCATGGTCTGCCAGCGGCCGCTTTGGCACCGATTCAGCGAACAGCAAACCCCGCCTCGGCGGGGTTTTTTTGTGTCCAGGCGCTACGAGTCCGGCGGTGATCGGAGCCTGTCGGGCGGCCTTGCCAGTGCCGGCTATCGTGGTATTTCATTCTGCCTGGCGGGGCTGGTGCAGGAGTTTTGTTAGTGTTTCTATAAAGTGCTACACAGTTTTTTGCAGAAGAGGGCAGGGGAAGGCTTGCATGACGCAGTGACGCTGTTACCCTAGTCGGTTTCCGGCATGGATAGCGCTATGCGTCTTTGCCCGAAGGCCGCTTATCTGGCCGTGTGACGGATTTTTCTGGATTGGGAACCGAGTTGGCTGTTTTTTTCCTGATTGTGGTAGTGCTGGCCGGTGCGGCTGGCGGTGTTTTCTGGTTCCAGCGTAGCGGCCGCCCCTTGCCGGGCTGGCTGTACAAGGTCTGGACGTATTTCTTCGAGGACAGCCGTCCGCCTTTGCCGGTGAACGAGCATCCGGAGCCGGACACTGAGCCGCAGATCGCACCGCCAGCGCGCTGGGAGCTGTGGCTGGATCGGCTGGTCGATACGCTGCGCGACGAAGGGTTGCGCTGGCGCCAGCTACTGGCGGAACGCCGGGCACGGCGCGGTGAAGCCAAGGTCAAAGAGGTCAAGGCGCAGCCTGAACGCCCGCAGGTCGCGCTGAGACAGGAGCCCGAGCTCGACTGGAGTCCGCGTCAGAGCACGAGGGCAGTGCCAACGCCGGATCCGGTAACAGCGCCGGCGCCTGCCCGTAACCCGCAGCCGCAAGCGGCTATGCAGGATGTTCCCCTGGTACGACAGCCTGTTGCTTCCCCGAGGCCGGAAGCCAGCAGCGTGCGAACCGCACCGCTTGTCGAAATTCCGACTGCGCGTCCGGTGCCGGCTGCTGCTCCGAAGGCGACCCCGACGACGGTGGGAGAGCGGCGCATCGAACTGCCGCGCCGACGCGAGCCGCCGCGCGATCGTTCGTTGCCGCAGCAAGACCCTGTTGCCCACCTGCCGGTGATCGGCCTGTCCGACGTGCAGAACAACCTGCGCGCCGGTTACCGCCGCCGCCAGGCGGAGCGCCGTCATGACGAAGTGGCTCGCGACGGCAAGGCGCCGCCGCTGCCGGTGATCGAGCCGGACATGGTGCGCGCGCGGGTGCAGGAGCTGCATCAGGAGCGGCTCAGTCGCGAAGCGGCCGCCACCAAGAAGAAGCCTCTGCCTCAGGTGGTGCTGGCGCCGATCCCGTCGCACCCCGGTTCGGTTGGCAAGGTCGTCAAAGCCGAGCCGCCGATTCCGCCGATGTATCAGCCGAGTAGCCCGTCGCTCAAGGCGCCGCAGCCGGTTTCGGCCAACCCGCTGCCGCAGAGTGTAGTGACGTCGCCGACCAGCTCCGCCAAACCGCCTGCCGAGCCGGCTCGGGTGGTCCTACCGTCGGGCTGGCCGGGCTCGGCGCCCGCCAAGCGCCCGCAGCAAGCATCGCCGGCCATCGGCACAGATGCGCTGCAAGCCAAGGCGAGCGAGGCAGAGGTGACGGCCGCTGACGCCGAGGCCGTCACGTTGGCAGAAGCGGCGCCGCAGCCCGTGGTGTTGGATGCGAAGCTTGCCGACGATCAGGTCTTGTCGAAATTCGTACCGCTGCCGACGCCGACGGGCGAGACTTTTGCCGCAGCCACCGCAGCCACCGCAGCCACCGCAGCCACCGCAGCCACCGCAGCCACCGCAGCCACCGCAGCCACCGCAGCCACCGCAGCCACCGCAGCCACCGCAGCCACCGCAGCCACCGCAGCCACCGCAGCGATGGCCGAACTGGCGGCGAGCGTTAGCGCGTCCGGTTCCCACAACAGCATGGCTGTGCCGGCATCGTCGGGTGCCCAGATCGCCATCGTGGCCGATCGGGATGTGCTTGTGCCGGTCGAGGCGGCCGTAATCGAATCGTTGCCGCAACCGCAACCGCAACCGCAACCGCAACCGCAACCGCAACCGCAACCGCAACCGCAACCGCAACCGCAACCGCAACCGCAACCGCAACCGCAACCGCAACCGCAACCGCAACCGCAACCGCAACCGCAAGCTCGCGCTCTGGCGGGGTTTGCCGCACGCTTGCTGACGACTCCGACTCCGACTCCGACTCCGACTCCGACTCCGACTCCGACTCCGACTCCGACTCCGGTCGAGGCCCCCATGCCGACGCCGCCGACGGCCCCGCTTGCGGTAACGCCGCCGGTAGTCGAATCGGAGCCGGTAGTGGATCGGCCCCCAATGCAGGCTGCGCCCTCCGCCTGGACATCGGGCCAGTCCGCCGCGCCGCGCCTGTCGGTGACGCCGGTGCAACGCAACGGGCTGGTGTGGGCGATGATCGACGAGGTGGCGGAACCGCCGTTTGAAGAGCCGGAGCCTGAGCCGGTGGCACCGGTCTGGCCGAGTCTGGCGGCAGTTAGTTGGTCGAACGAAGCCGTGCAGGCCGATGCCGAGCCGGCATCGGTGGCAGCTCCGCTGAGCGCTGTCACTTCGACGGTGACTGAAATGCCCGTCGAGGCGATGGTTGAGCGAGTGCCGAGCGTTACGCTGTCTGCGACACCGACACCGACACCGACACCGACACCGGACGCGGTCGCTGGCGTGGAGCCACTCTCCTCGCCAGCGGTTGCGGACGAGCTACCGCCGTGGCTGTCGGCCCGGGATGCCGCCTCTTCGGCCGAGTCGGCTCCTGCGTTGTCGGAGAGCGAAGAGGTGGAGGCGGACAATGACATCCTGCCGTGGGGCGACGTGGCCGAGGCGCCGTTTGCCGACGAAGCGCCGGCGCGCCAGCACCACAGCCTGCCGGTGATCTACGGTGACGAATGCCTGCCGCCGCTGTCGCTGCTGCACCCGGCCGACGACGCGCACGTGAAGATGAGCGAGGACGTGCTGATCGAGCGCGGCATCGTCATCGAGGAGAAGTGCGCGGAGTTCAAGGTGAAAGTCAGCGTGGTCGATGCCTACGCCGGCCCGGTGATCACCCGTTACGAGGTGGAGCCGGCGGTCGGCGTGCGCGGCAGCCAGGTGGTCAACCTGATGAAGGACCTGGCGCGCGCGCTGGGCCTGGCATCGATCCGCGTGGTCGAGACCATTCCGGGCAAGACCTGCATGGGGCTGGAGTTGCCCAACCCGGTGCGCGAGATGATCCGCCTGTCGGAGATTCTCGCCGACGAGGTGTTCCTGGGGCCGGAGTCCAAGCTGACCTTGGCGCTCGGCAAGGACATCACCGGCCTGCCGGTGACGATGAACCTGGGCAAGGCACCGCACCTGCTGGTGGCCGGTACCACCGGCTCGGGTAAGTCGGTCGGCGTCAATGCGATGATCCTGAGCCTGCTGTACAAGGCGACGCCGGACGAAGTGCGCTTCATCATGATCGACCCGAAGATGCTGGAGCTGTCGGTGTACGACGGCATCCCGCACCTGCTGGCGCCGGTGGTCACCGACATGAAGCTGGCCGCCAACGCGCTCAACTGGTGCGTCGGCGAGATGGAGAAGCGCTACCGGCTGATGAGCGCACTCGGCGTGCGCAACCTCGACGGCTACAACCACAAGCTGCGCGAGGCCGAAGCGGCCGGGGCGAAGATTCCCAACCCGTTCAGCCTGACACCGGGCGACCCGGAGCCGCTGTCGCCGTTGCCGTTCATCGTGGTGGTGGTCGACGAGTTTGCCGACCTGATGATGGTGGCCGGCAAGAAGATCGAGGAGCTGATCGCGCGCCTGGCGCAGAAGGCCCGCGCCGCCGGCATCCACCTGATCCTGGCGACGCAGCGCCCGTCGGTCGATGTGATCACCGGCCTGATCAAGGCGAACATCCCGACCCGGATCGCCTTCCAGGTGTCGAGCAAGGTCGACAGCCGCACTATTCTCGACCAGATGGGCGCGGAAAGCCTGCTCGGCCAGGGTGACATGCTCTACCTGCCACCGGGCACCGGCTATCCGCAGCGGGTACACGGCGCCTTCGTCGCCGACGAGGAAGTGCATGCGGTCGTCGAGTTCCTGAAGCAGTTCGGCGAGCCGGACTATATCGAGGACCTGCTGACCGGTTCGGCCGACAGCGACGAGGCGGCACCTGCCGGCAATGGCGGCGGGCGCGGCAGCGAGGACGATCCGCTCTACGACGAGGCGGTCGGCATCGTGATGAAGACCCGCAAGGCGTCGATCTCGTCGGTGCAGCGCCACCTGCGCATCGGCTACAACCGCGCCGCAAGGCTGATCGAGCAGATGGAAGAGTCCGGCATCGTCAGTGCGATGGAAAGCAACGGCAACCGCACCGTGCTGGTGCCGGAGCGGGACTACTGAGCATTGCCGTAGTAAGTAAAGGAAAAGGCGTGCCCTCGGCACGCCTTTTTTATGGCGCGGCTTTAGTGCCAGTAGCGTGGGTAGCTGCCGCGGCTACGCAGGTTGTTGACGACCCAGGCAACGGTGACGATGGCCAGCGAGCCGGCCAGCACCGGGGTCAGCAGGAACTGGAACGGGGCGTGCGCGGCCAGTACCACCAGCGGGTCGGCGCCGGCCGGCGCGTGGACGGTGCGGGTCAGCTGCATCAGGCCCAGTGCGAGGCCCACCGCCAGCGCCGCTGCCCACCACGCATCGCCCAGCGTGTGCAGCACTACCAGGCCGACCAGGGTAGCGATCAGGTGGCCGCCGATGATGCTGCGCGGCTGGGCCAGCGGCGAGTCGGGCAGACCGAAGACCAGCACGCAGCTGGCTCCGAACGGCGCCATCAGCCAGGGTGCACCGGAGCGCAGGCCGAGCCAGCCGGTCAGGCCGATGGCGGCGATGGCGCCGAGGGTCGAGACGGTAATGAAACGCCATGAAGGGGTGGCGGGTGCCGACGAGGCAGGCAGACGAAACGTGACGGCCATGATGGACTCCGGGTGGGGTGATGCTGGAAAAGTAAACCGATCGGTATACAAAAGTCAACCGATCGGTTTACTTGCGTTAGGCCTTGCCGCATACTTCGGCCAGCCCCACCCCATCACGGACCCCACCATGAGCAAATCCGAGCAACTGGTCGACACGGCCTTGCAGCTGTTCTACCGCCAGGGCTTTCACGCCACCGGCGTCGAGCAGCTCAGCCGCGAGGGCGAGGTGACCAAGAAGACCCTGTACCGGTATTTCCCGACCAAGGAGGCGTTGGTCGAGGCGGCGCTGCAGCGACGCGATGCGCAGTTCATGGACGAGCTGCAGCGCTTTGTCGCGCCTTTGCCCTTGGCCGAACGGCCGGCGGGTTACATAGATTTCATTGTGCAGTGGGTCCAGCAACCGACGTTTCACGGCTGTTTCTTTATCAATGCGGTGGCCGAATACGCCGGTTGCGACGAGCCGGCGCACCGGATTGCCGCCGCACACAAGCGGGCGCTGCGCAGCTATCTGGCGCAGCTGTGTACCGAGGCAGGGCTGGAAGGAGCGGCGGGCGTGGCTGCGCAGTTGTTTCTGCTGGGCGAGGGGCTGATTGTGGCCTGCCAGGTGGAAGGGCCGGAGCCGCCGCTGCTGGCCGCCGCGCAGGCGACCGCAGCGGGCTGGACGCGCCAAGGCGGCGTGTCGTGAGCCGCGTTTAGAACCCGTTCACGATCTGCTGCACTCGGGTGATCCTGCGTTCAAATGCCGCTCAAAATGCTCATGGGCTTCATGTCCATTCCGCTTTTTCGCGTCATTTCGCCTTGGCTGACCCTTCGTTCGCGAGACCGTGAACAGGTTCTTAGATGCCCGACTCCAGCACGGTGCGGCCATTGAGCGGCTGCACCGGGCGGGCGTTCATCGGGTAGAGCCGCTGGAACGCGGCCAGTTGCCGCTCGGAGAGCTCGACCGGCTGCTTGAACACCTGCCAGCGCACCCCTTCGCTGCACGGCGGGGTGGTCAGCGAACCGGTGTAGGCGTAATAGCCGCGCTGGGTCGGCAGCAAGGCGGCAGGGTCGAATGGGGCAGCCAGCGGGCGCGAGGTGCCGGCCTGCTCGGGCAGCGCCGCCAGCAGCGGAGCCAGTGCCGGGTTGTCGCGGCCCTGCTCGAACAGGACGGCCACCACGGCCAGCTCGCCCTTGGCGTTCTTGTGCACCAGATGGGCGACCAGCGGATAGCGCTTGCCCTCGATCAGCTCCTCGCTCGGGGTGTGAAAGTGCAGTTGCAAGAGCTCGAAGCCGCCGTCGGCCAGGGTCAGGCGGTTGCCGGCTGCCGGTTTCAGTTCGATGGCGTGGCCGTTATTGAGCAGTTCGGCCTGGCCTGGCTGGTAGTCGAGCCGCAACGGCGCCAGCTTGGCGCTGCGCGCGCCGCGGATATCGACCGGCGACTGGGTCTGGCCCAGTTTGCACAGCTGGTAGTCGGCGCGCAGGGTGCCCCAATCGCCAGTGTGTTGATAATCCCATTGCGGGCCGTTGCCCGCGGCCCAGGCCGGGGCGCCGAGCAGGCTGAGCAGAAGTGTGGCGATGCTTTTTTTCACGACTTGTCCCTTGTCGATATTGGTTTTGCTGCGTCTGGAATGGCGCAGACAAAACATGACAGAAGGGTTGGCGGAAAGTTCGCCGCCATCCCGATTTGGCATGAAAAAAGCCGGAGTCCCTCGGACACCGGCTGTGACCTTGACCGAACGCCTTACAGCTTGGCGATCGACACCTCGGTCGATTTGACGAAGGCGATCACCTCGGAGCCGACCGTCAGCTCCAGCTCGCGCACGGAGCGCGAGGTGATGACCGAGGTGACGATGCCGGCCGGGGTGTCCACGTCCACCTCGGACAGCACCGGGCCTTCGATGATTTCCTTGATGACGCCGTGGAACTGGTTGCGCACGTTGATCGACTTGATGCTCATGGCGGTTTCCTTTCGGGTGGTGGGTCGGTGTTTGGCGATGCTTACAGGGCCCAGCGCAGCTGGCTGGGCAATGGGGTCGGGCGGGGCGCGGTGACGACCGGCTCGGGCTGCGGCTGCTGCAGCACCCGGGCCAGCACCTCGGCCTCCAGTGCCAGGCGGGCCGGGTCGGCGGCGTCGCGCGGGCGGGGCAGGTCGATGGCCAGATCCAGGCCGATCCGGCCGTCCTCGATCAGCAGCACCCGGTCGGCTAGCGCGATGGCCTCGCCGACGTCATGGGTGACCAGCAGGGTGGTGAAGCGGTGGTGCTGCCACAGCCGCTCCAGCAACTGCTGCATGTCGATGCGAGTCAGCGCATCAAGCGCGCCGAGCGGTTCGTCGAGCAGCAGCAGGCGCGGCCGGTGCACCAACGCACGGGCCAGCGCGACGCGCTGACGCTGTCCGCCGGACAGCCGTGCCGGCCACTCGCCGGCACGGTCGGCCAGGCCCACTTCGGCCAAGGCTGCGCGGGCGGCGTCGCGCCAGTTGCCGGACAGGCCCAGGCCGACGTTGTCGAGCACGGTCTTCCACGGCAACAGGCGCGCGTCCTGGAACATCACCCGGGTGTCGCCGGCCGGCGCGTCGTTGTCGATGTGACCGTCGCTGGGTTGGTCGAGCCCGGCCAACAGGCGCAGCAGCGTGCTCTTGCCGCAGCCGGAGCGGCCGACCACGGCGACGAACTGGCCGGCCGGGATGGTCAGGTCGAGCGTGTCGAGCACGCGACGTTGGCCGAAGCGCTGCGACAGGCCGGTGAGCTGCAGCGCGCTGCCGGTGGAGGGGGGAGTGAAGCGGTCCATGGGGTCTCCTAGGCGGCCTGGTAGGACGGGTGCCAGCGCAGGCTGGCGCGTTCCAGTGCGCGCGCCGCCATGTCGGTGGCCTTGCCGAGCAGGGCATAGAGCAGGATCGACAGCACCACCACGTCGGTCTGCAGGAATTCGCGGGCGTTCATCGCCATGTAGCCGATGCCGCTGGTCGACGAGATGGTCTCGGCGACGATCAGGATGATCCAGGCGATGCCGAGTGCGAAGCGGGCGCCCATCAGGATGGACGGCAGCGCGCCGGGTAGCAGCACGTGGCGGAACAGGCCGAAGCCCGACAGGCCGTAGCTCCTGGCCATCTCGATCAGCGCCGGGTCGATCGAACGGATGCCGAGATAGGTGTTGAGGTAGACCGGGAACACCGTGCCGAACGCGACCAGGAACACCTTGGCGCCCTCGTCGATGCCGAACCACAGGATCACCAGCGGGATCAGCGCCAGCGGCGGAATGTTGCGCAGCATCTGCACCGTGGTGTCGAGCGCGCCCTCGGCCAACCTCGACACCCCGGTGGCGAGGCCGAGCGCGAGGCCGATGCTGCCGCCGATGACGAAGCCAACGGCGGCGCGCCAGAAGCTGATCTTCAGGTTGGCCCAGATGTCGCCGGACTCGGTCAGCGCCACGCCGGCCTGCAACACCTGCAGTGGCGATGGCAGCACGCGGTGGCTGATCAGGCCGGCCTGGGCGGCGGCCTGCCAGGCCAGCAGCAGGGCCAGCGGCACCAGCCAAGGCAGCAGATGGCGTCCGGAGTGGACGAGGCGGGAGTTGCTCATGGTCTGCTCCTTACGACGCCGAGGCCTTCGGCAGGTGGTGGTTGGCCACCACCTCGCCGATAGGTCCGCTGAACGCTCCGTTGGCCGAAGCGCTGCCATGCTTACCCGGCAGGTGGGGGAACAGCAGCTCGGCGACGCGGTAGGCTTCCTCCAGGTGCGGATAGCCGGAGAACACGAAGGTCTCGACGCCGAGATCGGCGTATTCCTGCATCCGCGCTGCCACGGTCGGGCCGTCGCCGACCAGCGCGGTGCCGGCGCCGCCGCGCACCAGGCCGACGCCGGCCCACAGGTTCGGGCTGACCTCCAGCTTGTCGCGCTTGCCGCCGTGCAGCGCGGCCATGCGGCGCTGGCCTTCCGAGTCCATCTTGGCGAAGGCGGCCTGGGCGGCGGCGATGGTGTCGTCGTCGACGTACTGGATCAGTTCCTCGGCGGCTTTCCAGGCCGCCTCGTTGGTCTCGCGCACGATCACGTGCAGGCGGATGCCGAAGCGCACGGTGCGGCCACGCGCAGCGGCACGGGCGCGGATGTCGGCGATCTTCTCGGCCACCGCGGCGGGCGGTTCGCCCCAGGTCAGGTAGACGTCGATGTGCTCGGCCGCCAGCTCGTGGGCGGCCTCGGACGAGCCGCCGAAGTAGAGCGGCGGATGCGGGGTCTGCACCGGCGGGAACAGCACTTTGGCGCCCTTCACCTTGATGTGCTCGCCGTCCAGATCAACGGTGTCGCCAGAGAGCACGCCGCGCCATACCTTGAGGAATTCGTCGGTGATCTGGTAGCGCTGGTCGTGGCTTTCCCACAGCCCGTCGCTGGCCAGCTCGACCGGGTCGCCACCGGTCACCACGTTGACCAGTAGGCGGCCGCCCGAGTGGCGATCAAACGAGGCGGCCATCCGTGCTGCCACGGTGGGCGACATGATGCCGGGGCGTACCGCCACCAGGAATTTCAGCCGCTGCGTCGCCGGGATCAGGCTGGCGGCGGTGACCCATGGGTCCTCGCAGCTGCGGCCGGTGGGGATCAGCGCACCGTCGAAGCCGAGCCGGTCGGCGGCCTGGGCGATCTGGGTCAGGTAGGCGTGGTCGACCTGGCGGGCGCCTTGCTGGGTGCCGAGGTAGCGGCTGTCGCCGTGGGTGGGGAAGAACCAGAATACTTGCATGGGCTTGCTCCTGTGTAGTGCGGCGCCGGTGCGATGCGGCGGGGCGGCCCCGGTCGACTGAACGCGCCGGGGCAGCGAGCGGACGGTGTTACGGACGGCGCCAGACGATGTCCTGCACCTTCACGGTGCGCGGGATCAGCCCTTGTTCCTGAAAGCTGTTGGCGACGCGCTGCTGGTCGGCGATCACTTCGCCGTTGAGCGGTGCCACCTGATAGCGCGGGTGGCGGGCCAACATGGCCTCGAAGATACCGACATCCTGGCCGGTGTAGTGCGCCAGGATGTCGGCCACTTCCCTCGGCTTGCCGGTCAGAAAGGCGTCGTTCTTGCTCAACTCGTCGATTACCGCGGCGATCACCTTGGGGTTTTGGTCGGCAAACTGGCGCGAGGCCAGATAGAAGCTGAAGTTGTTGGACAGGCCCTTGCCGTCGCTGAGCACCCGCGCGGTGTTGGCGCGCTCGGCCACCGCGTAGAACGGGTCCCACACCGCCCAGGCATCGACGTTGCCGCGCTCGAAGGCGGCGCGCGCGTCGGCCGGCTGCAGGTAGGCTGGCTGGATGTCCTTGATGGTCAGTCCGGCCTTCTTCAGCGCGCGCAGCACCAGGTAGTGGGCGCTGGAGCCCTTGGTGAACGCGACGCGCTTGCCCTTCAGGTCGGCCAGCGTCTTGATGACCGAATTCTTGGGTATCAGGATGGCCGAGCCCTGCGGCTTGGCGGCCTCGAAGCCGACGTAGACCAGGTTGGTGCCGGCGGCCTGGGCGAATACCGGCGGGGTGTCACCGGTCATGCCGAAGTTGACGCTGCCGACGTTGAGCGCTTCCAGGATAGGCGGGCCGGCGGCGAACTCGGTCCATTTCACCGTGACGCCGAGCGGCTTCAGGCGCTGTTCGAGCAGGCCGCGGCTTTTCAGCACCACCAGGTTCACCGAGCTTTTCTGGAAGCCGATGCTCAGCTCTTCGGCTGAGGCGGTGGCGCCGGCAAAGGCCAGGGCGGAGATCAACAGGGTTTTGAACAGTTTCATGTGAAGTCCTTCGAAGGGGCGGAGCGGTCCGCCCGGAATGAAAAGAGGGGGCTTACAGGCTGATCGCGCCGGCGACCAGGCGGTTGCGTAGCTCGTGGGCGAGCGGCCGGGGCGGGTGCAGTGCCTTCAGGCTGGCGGCGAAGCGCGACACCGCGGCACGCAGCCGCTCGTCCAGCTCCGGTTCCAGGCGAATGGCGCCGTCGGCATCGACGCCGATGTGCTTGTCGATGGCGAACACGCCCTGCTGGATGTCGCGTGCCTTCAGCGTGGTCAGCACCGGTTTCAGGGCGTAGTCGAGCGCCAGCAGATGGGCTGCGGTGCCGCCACTGGCCAGCGGCAGCGTTGGCTTGTTGGCCAGTGCGTCTTCGGGCAGCAGGTCGAGCAGGGTTTTGAGCGCGCCGGAGTAGGCGGCCTTGTAGATCGGTGTAGCGATCACTACGCCGGCGGCGTTGGCAATCAGCGAGCGCAGGTTCTTGATCGCCGGGCTGTCGAAGCGGGCGTACAACAGGTCCTCGGCGGGAAAGTCGTAGACGCTGACCAGCAGGGTGTCGATCTGCTGCTCGGCGAGCAGCGCCTTGGCCTGTTCGGCCAACTTGAGGGAGCGGGAGGTGGCGCTGGGGCTGCCAGCGAGCGCGACGACGTACATGGGTAACCTTTGGCATGAGACTCGAGGTGGCGCAGGGCGCCGTTGCCGAAACAGGTTACCCGGACGGGTTAATAGTCAAAAAGTATAAAAAACAATTTTTTAATGCAAAATAAGTCTGAATGAAAATGGGCCGGTTTGGGGGAGTGATAGCAGCTTTCTAGACGATGGCCGCCTGATTGGCAGTGTTCGGGACCATCAGGCGTTGACTCACTCTTGCGTCGTCGAGAATGGTAGGCACCCGTCGGGTTGGGCTACAGAGCGTCGGCAACGGCCGCTGGGTGCAGAGTGCGGCAGTCTGCCGATGGCCGGCTCAAGATCGATGCGGTCGCGTTCGGCGCGTTGACAGCCACCTCCGTTCGGGCGAATACGTGCGCATCGAGCGTGCCGACAAGCCGGGCCGGTCTGGACCTGGTGGGGGCGGCAGCCAGTATTCCTGCTACACCAGGCAGGGGGCCGCTCAATGCCGTCCCGGAACTGCGTCTGGTCAACCTGTTCGACCCCAACGGCGGCCTGAAGGACGGCGATGCGGTAGCGTTGAAGGAGTGGGTGCGCGCCGCCGGCTATGACGTCCCTGTCTGGAGAGGTGGCTAGAACGACCGGCTCTACCTGCGGTGCCCGGCAGTCAGCGTCACCGCGGCTCGATGGGGCCGGTCAACTGGTGGATGGCAGCCGCTTGCCCAGAACGGTGGCTCGGCTTGGCCGAAGGTGGCAGGCCGCCAGGCTTGGCTCAGTTGCCGCGAAAGTGGCGGCGGTAGGCGGCCGGCGAGGTGTCGAAGGCCTGGGCAAAACGCTGGCGCAGCGTCACCGCGCTTCCGAAACCCGCTTCGGCAGCGATGCGCTCGATGCCCCAGTCGCCGGTTTCCAACAGGCGCTGTGCCAGCGCCAGCCTGCGGCCCAGCAGCCACTGGCCGACGCTCTGCCCGGTAGCCTGGCGGAAGTGACGGGTGAAGCTGCGTCGGCTCATCAACGCCTGTTCGGCCAAGGCATCGACGTCGAGCGGCTCGGCCAGATGCTGCTCGGCCCAGAGCAGCGCGGCGTTCAGACGTGCACCGCCGGCGTTCTGCGGCAGCGGCCGTTCGATGAACTGCGCCTGACCGCCTTCGCGGTGCGGCGGCACCACCAGTAGTCGCGCCAGTCGGTTGGCCAGTTCGGCGCCGCAACGCTGGCGCACCAGGTGCAGGCAGCAGTCGAGACCGGCGGCCACGCCGGCCGAAGTGAGGATGTCGCCGTCGTCGATGTACAGCACATCGGGGTTGAGTCGCACGCGCGGGTACTGCTGGGCAAACTGCTCGGCCCAGCGCCAGTGGGTGGTGGCGGGGCGGCCATCCAGCAGGCCGGCTTCGGCCAGCACGATGGCGCCCAGGCACAGCCCGACCAGGCGAGCACCGGCGCGGTGCGCGGCATGCAGCGCTTCGAGCAGCGCCTCGGGCGGGCGCTCGGTGGTGTCGTGCCAGCTTGGCACGATTACTGTGCCGGCGCCGACCAGGCCATCCAGCCCGTACGGCGCATTGATCGAGAAACCGGCGGTGGTCGGCAGCGGGCCGGGCGTGGTGGAGCAGACCCGTAGGTCGAACTGGGGCAGTCCGAGCGCGCGGCGGTCCTCGCCGAACACGATGCAGGGCACCGACAGGTGGAAGGGGATGATGTTGTCGAAGGCGACGACGGCGACGATGTCGTTGTTCATGACGAATCTATAGGTTGGCCCAAGCTCATCGAATTGTGGCATTCGGGTCAGTGTTCGACAAGGACGAGCTTGCCAATAATGACGCTCATGGATCGCAACCAGCGATCACCCACTGGAGAAGCCGCAATGTCCACCGCCCCGAAACGCGCCCTGCTGGTCATCGATGTGCAGAACGAATACGAAACAGGTGCTCTGCCGATCGAGTTTCCGCCCCTGTCCACCTCGCTGCCGGCGATCGGCCGCGCCATCGACGCCGCCCGTGCCGCCAATGTGCCGGTGATCGTGGTGCAACACACCTCGCGGGCGGGCAGCCCAGTGTTCGACAAGGGCAGCGACGGCTGGCGGCTGCACCCGGTGGTGGCCAGTCGCGGTTACGACCATTACGTCGAGAAAACGCTGCCGAGTTCGTTTACCGGCACCGGTCTGGCTGCACTGTTGGCCGAACTGGGTACCGACACGTTGACGGTGATCGGTTACATGACCCAGAACTGCGACGACTCGACGGTGAAGGACGCCAAGCATCGCGGCCTGGCGGTGGAGGTGCTGCACGACGCCACCGGAGCCATCCCGCTTGCCAACTCGGCCGGGGCGGCGACGGCGGAGCAGATCCATCAGGTCAGCATGGTGGTGATGCAGTCGAACTTTGCTGCGGTGCTGTCCACCGACGACTGGATCGCGTACCTGGCCTCGGGGCAGCTACCGGAGCGAAGCAATCTGCTCGCCTCGTTGCAGCAGGGCCAGCAACTGGCCAAAGCCGTATAAGAACCTATTCACGATCTGCTGCACTCGGGTGATCCTGCGTTGAAATGCCACTCAAAATGCTCATGGACTCCATGTCCCCTCCGCTTTTTCGCGCCATTTCGCCTTGGCTGACCCTTCGTTCACGAGATCGTGAACAGGTTCTAAAAAAACCATTGATCGCCGGCGGCGATCCGAACCTTGCCGATCGCTGCCGCCAACCTGGAGACACTGCCATGTCAACTACCCCGAAACGGGCCCTGCTGGTCATCGACGTACAGAACGAGTACGACACCGGCGGCCTGCCGATCGAGTATCCCCCGCTGTCCACTTCCTTGCCGGCGATCGGCCGCGCGATCGATGCCGCCCGTGCCGCCGGCGTGCCGGTGGTCGTGATCCAGCACACTTCGCCGGCCGGCTCGCCGGTGTTCGACAAGGGCAGCGACGGCTGGCAGCTGCACCCGGTGGTGGCGAGCCGCCCCTACGATCATTACATCGAGAAGACGCTGCCCAGCTCGTTCACCGGCACCGACCTGGCTGCCTGGTTGGCCGAACGGCACATCGATACGCTGACGGTGATCGGCTACATGACCCAGGTGTGCGATGACTCGACGACGCGGGAAGCGATGCACCGCGGCCTGGGGGTGGAGGTGCTGCACGATGCGACTGGCGCGATCCCGCTGGCCAACTCGGCCGGCGGCGCCTCGGCCGAGGAGGTGCATCGGGTGAGCCTGGTGGTGATGCAGTCGCTGTTCGCCGCGGTGCTGTCCACCGACGACTGGATCGCGCTGCTCGGCAACGGCGGCGTGCCGGAGCGCGATAACCTGGTGGCCTCGCGGCAGCGCGGCGCCGCGTTGGCCGAAGCGGCGGCCTGAGCGGCGGACGCCCTCGCGAGCGGGACGGTGCGGCGGCCGGTGGCGGACGTTCGGAAGCGCCTCGTGCAGCCAAACCAGCGCCGCCGCGCGTGCCGCCAGCGCCAACGGATTGTCGGCAATTCGCCGCGGCCGAGGGCGGCGGGCGTTCGGCCAACCTGTCTGTCACCAAGCACGCGCTTGGTCGGTGATATAGTGGGCGACCGGGCCGACACAGATCGGCTTCGACCGCACATTTGTTCATCGAGGAGAGACCATGGGGCACGACTTCCGCCATCTGCTGTTCACCGTAGAAGACGGTGTGGCGACGCTGACGCTGAACCGGCCGGACAGCCTGAACAGTTTCACGGTCGAGATGCATGAAGAACTGGTCGACGCACTGACCGTGGTGTACGACGACGCGATCCGCGTGCTGGTGCTGACCGGTGCCGGGCGCGGCTTCTGTGCCGGCCAGGATCTGTCCGCGATGCCGAGCGATCTGGGCGACGTGCTGGACCGTTACTACGGCCCCTTGGTCCAGCGCCTGCGCGATCTGCCCAAGCCGGTGATCGGCGCGGTCAATGGCGTGGCCGCCGGAGCCGGTGCCAATATCGCGCTGGCCTGCGACCTGGTGATCGCCGCCCGTTCGGCCAGCTTCATCCAGGCGTTCAGCAAGATCGGCCTGATGCCGGACGCGGGCGGCACCTACTTCTTGCCGCGCCTGGTCGGTTCCGCCCGTGCGATGGGGCTGGCGCTACTAGCCGACAAGCTGTCGGCACAGCAGGCGGCGGACTGGGGGCTGATCTGGCAGTGCGTCGACGATGCGGAGTTCGCTGCCACCGTACAGGGGGTGGCTCGGAAGCTGGCGGATGGCCCGACGCTGGGCTATGCACGCATCAAGCAGGCGCTGCAGGCCTCGGGGCAGAATGGCCTGGAAGCACAGCTCGATCTGGAGCGCGACAGCCAGCGTGAGTTGGGGCGCAGCGCCGATTTCCGCGAAGGGGTCGCGGCTTTCATGGCCAAGCGTGCCCCGAGGTTTGTCGGGAAATAATTCGGCAGGCGAATCGTGGGTTTGTGTGCTGCTCGGGGCGGGAGCGTTGTGCGGGGTGGGGCCGGTACAACGTGCCTTGCGGGTGGTCGGCTCGATCCTCCGCCATCGGCCTAACGGTTGGTCGAACCCGAATCAATTGCTCTGTATCGCCGCAATAAAGCCAGCCCTCGGGCTGGCTTTGTCATGGGCGGGCTTCGGCCAACGTCAGTGCAGATTGCGCTGGTAAGAGAAGGTCGGCAGGTTCCAGCCGCGGTACACCGCGCCCAGGCGTATGGTCAGACCAACCACGAAACCCGCGGTCATGTTCAGGTTCTCGCTGACGCCCAGGTGGTGCAGGCCGAGGTAGAGCAGGGCGACCACCAGCGACACGCTGGCATACAGTTCCTGGCGGAACACCACCGGCACGCGGTTGCACAGCACGTCGCGCAGCACCCCGCCGGCGATGCCGGTGATCATGCCGGCCACTACCACCACCGGCAGCTGATAACCCATGCCGAGCGCGACATTGCTGCCGATCAGCGTGAACGCCACCAGGCCCAGCGCGTCGAGCACCAGGAACACATTGCGCAGCCGGTGCATATAGTGGGACACGAACACGGTGAACACGCCGGCGCCGAGCGTCAGGTACAGGTAGTCGGGGTGCTGGGTCCAGCCGATCGGGAAGTGGCCGAGCACAATGTCGCGCACCGTGCCGCCGCCCAGTGCGGTGAGGAAGGCGATGACCGAGACGCCGAAGATGTCCATATTGCGGCGCCCGGCGGCGAGCGCACCGGTCATGGCCTCGGCGGTGATGGCGATCAGATAGATATAGGTCAGCATAGTTTTCGTTCAGATGGATGGAGCGACAATCACAGCGCCGCCGGGCGCGCATACAGCGGCCGGCAGAGACTTCAATCGGAATAATGGCTCAACAGCGACGCATTCGTTCGGGAGGGCGTCGTCGTGACAAGGTAGCGAGGGAACCGATGGCGGGGTCGGTAGGTCGGAGTGACAGGGTCATCGTTGGCATGGTCAAGGGCTCGGCAAGGTCGGCGGGCACGACGGTGCCCGTTAAGCCTCTCCCCTTGTCCTTTTACCTGAGAGTTTCTGGTGGCTGACGCCACGCGCCCCTTCGGTGGACCGGCGGGTGCCGGTCTCTCTCCAATTGGCTAATCGATGTGTCGGTTGCAGTTCGTTTGCCTGAGCGATTATGGGAGCTTGCGTCTTCGGCGGAGGGTCCGGCCCTCGCTCTCCTGCAACCAGTATCCAATTATCCCGCACTGCAGCATCACGGTCAAACAAGCTTAATGTAGAGTGATGGCCGGCCAGGGGGCCGATGCGGCGGATGTCACGGTCGGTGTGCCGTAACGTAGGCCTGTTGCACAGGGTGCCGCTGCATGATGATGAACGGTTTTGGGGAAGTGAGATGACGACAATGATGCTCGACGCACTGTTGAAGCTGGTCGATACGCCGCGCGACGGTGCGCTGCTGCGTTTCGGTATCGCCAACGAGCTGGTGCGCCAGCAGCGCCTGGACGAAGCCGAGGCTCAGTTGCGCCAGGCGCTGGTGATGCAGCCCGATTACTCGGCGGCGTGGAAGCTGCTGGGCAAGGTGTTGGTGGCCGCCGCTAGGCCCGATGCGGCACGGCTCGTCTATCAGGATGGCATCGCGGTGGCAGAGCTGAAGGGCGACCTGCAGGCGGCCAAGGAGATGGGGGTGTTCTTGCGCCGGCTCGACAAGGCCGTCGGCTAAGAGTCACTTAATGAGCTGCTAACAAACCCCCCTTGGCATTGTTGCGCTGCCTTGCCGTATGACTTGCACTGTCTGTGGCAGCGTGCCTAGCCGGGATCATTGCACTGCTAGCGACGCTTCAAGGGCTCAGGCGCGGCTGGCGCGACAGCGGCGCTGCGCCCAGCGCCTCAAGCGGCGCAGGCGCATCCAACTGCGCCCCTGGGTCTCGTTCGCCAGGCGCCGTTCCAGCCAGTGCCGGTACGGCGCCGTCTTTTCGCGTGCCCAGTCGCGGGCGCGCAGCAGCGCTGCGTAGGTGCGCGCGACCCAGTCGATTTCGAGCAGCGCGGCTTGGCAGATCGCAAACAGCCACGATGCCACACCCATGCCAAGCAGCTTGGCGAACAGCAGGGTCAGAATCGCCAGCACATAGCGGTGCTGGATCAACAACGCCACTTCGACGAATTTCAGCGGAATCAGGGTCAACAGTGGTACCGCCACGCAGGCGAGCGCCGGGTAGGGGCGCAGTGCCGCCAGTCGTCGCGACAGCTGTTCGGCCAACGGTCGCCACGGTGCCCAGTTAACGAAGCGGTGCACCAACGGGCCAAGCCGCTCCCATAGCCAGGCCTCCAGCAGGAACAGGCCGGCGAGTAAAAACCACAAAGGGGCGAGCAGGCGTTTCATGGGTCGAATCTGGGGGCGGCGGAGTGCTTTCGCAAGCGCGGTCGTGGTCAGCGTGGCTGGAGCATGATGATCGCCATGCCGGTCAGGCAGACCAGTACGCCGGCCACGTCCCACCAGCTGGGCCGAATCCCGTCGACCAGCCATAGCCAGCACAAGGCCACGCTGATGTAAACCCCGCCATAGGCGGCGTAGACCCGGCCGGAGGCCGCCTCGTGCAAGGTCAGCAGCCAGGCGAACAGCGCCAGGCTCAGCGCCGCCGGCAGCAACAGCCAGGCCGAGCCCTGCTGGCGCAGCCACAGATAGGGCAGGTAACAGCCGACGATTTCGGCCAGGGCAGTCGCAAGGTAAAGCAGGAAGGGCTTCATCGGTCGAGGCAAAATGGCAATCGTTGCCATTTTGCCCGAAACGCCCGAGCGGGGCGATCTAGTGCCGTAGTGTGGCTCACAGAACGCCTCGGCGTTGTTCGCTGCCTTGCATTTGTACTGGCTACGATTGCATGGCTAGCCAGTCTAGCTACGTGGGCGAAACTACGTTTTGTTGGCTCTTAACCAGCGCACTGCGCCGCCAGCCATAGCGGCGGGGTCTTCGCCAGGCGCTGCGCGAGCGGCTGGTAGCGCGCATCGAGCAGGCTGGCGGTCCAGTAGAGAGCCGCGGCGCTCTTTGGCTCCCATTCGCCGCTGAAGCCCGGCAGGCCCGCATCGCGCCGCTGCAGGTCGAACTTCACCGTGGTGTGCAGGTATTCCTCGTGGCGCTGGCGCCCTTCGGCATAGGGCAGCAGCCAGTCGAGGCCCGTGCGCAAGCGCTGGCCGCTGGCGCCGGGCAGGTCCAGCCAGTCCTGGCCCATCTGCTTGGCGGCGAGCGCGGCGCGGGTCAGCGGTTCCAGGTCGTAGACCACATAGTGCAGCGCATCGCGTTCGGCGAAGTCGAGCACGCTGCCGTCCGCGCGCATATTGGCGTCGAGCTGGCGCAGGTAGGCGGCCCGGGCGGCGTTCAGCAGCCGGGGGGCGTCCAGCGCCACCGCGGCGAGCGTGGCGATCTTGACGCGGTGGCTCTGCCAGTTGTTGACCAAGGTGCCGCGGTTGGCCGCGGGCATCGTCTGCATGCGGGCCAGATAGCCTTCGGCCAACGCGCGCAGCAGTTGCCGCACGTTCTCGCGGGTGGCGGCGGGCAGGTCCGCCGCGCTCAAGCGGTAGGCATCGATCAGGCCGTCGAGGGAGGTCTCGTCTATCGGGTTGAAACTCGGCCGGTACACCTGCGTCCAGGCATCGAAGTAGTTGCTCAGGCGGTCCAGCGCCGCTTGGTCGCGCCGGGTGCGCCAGGCGAGCGCCAGCACGCGCATATAGTCGAAGTCGCGCTTGGCCTGCACCGACTGGTCGTAGAGCCCTTGGTGCGGCAGGGTGCCCTCGGTGTGCACCACCGGCATGGCTTGCGGTGCGGCGGCCGGAGCGTGGGCAAGCGCGGCGCGCAGGTTGTCCGGCTTGGGCGATGGGCAGGACAAGGGGGCGGCTGAGGCGGCCACGGCGCTCAGCATTAAGGGCGCGAGGAGGAGGGCGTGCTTGCCTGGCATTGCTCAGAATCCTTCGGGGTCGTGTTCATCGCATCGTAGGGTGCGTCTACCATGCCGGTCTGTGGGGCAACGGTAAGCGGTCGTAACCGGATGTACGCAGTAACTATTACACTAAGGGAGTGAGCTGGCCGAAGCGGCCGCATTGTCATCGCGTGAGGAGGAAGTACCCCATGACGGAATTCCGTACCGAGACCGATTCGATGGGCGCCATCGAGGTGCCCGCCCGCCGCTACTGGGGCGCGCAGACGCAGCGTTCTATCGAGAATTTTCCGATCGGCGTGGCGCGGTTCCGCTGGCAGCGGCCTGTGATTCGGGCGCTCGGCATCCTGAAGCGTGCGGCGGCCGAAGCCAATGCGGAGCTGGGCGAGTTGCCGGTGGAGCTGGCGCGGCTGATCGTGCAGGCGGCCGACGAGGTAATCGCCGGCAAGCTCGACGAGGAATTCCCGCTGGTAGTGTTCCAGACCGGCTCGGGCACTCAGTCGAACATGAACGCCAACGAGGTGATCGCCAATCGGGCGATCGAGATCGCCGGCGGTACGCTCGGCAGCAAGACGCCGGTGCATCCGAACGATCACGTCAACCGCGGCCAGTCGTCCAATGACACCTTCCCGACCGCGATGCATATCGCGGTGGTGGCCGAGCTGCACGAGCAGCTGTTTCCGGCGGTGCGCCGCCTGCGCAACACGCTGGCGGCCAAGGCCGATGCCTACCAGGGCATCGTCAAGACCGGCCGCACCCATCTGCAGGACGCGACGCCGATCACGCTGGGCCAGGAGATCGGCGCCTGGGTGGCGCAGCTCGATTTCGGCCTGGCGACGGTCGAGGCGGCGCTGCCGGGCTTGTACGACCTGGCGATCGGCGGCACTGCGGTCGGCACCGGCTTGAATGCCCACCCCGAGTTCGGCGACCGTGCCGCCCAGCATATCGGCCAGCTGGCCGGCGCGCCGTTCCGCTCGGCACCGAATAAGTTCTTCGCGCTGGCCGCGCACGATGCGCTGGTCAATGTGTCGGCGGCACTGCGTACCTTGGCCGGGGGGCTGATGAAGTTGGCCAACGATGTGCGCTGGCTCGCCAGCGGGCCGCGTTGCGGCATCGGCGAGCTGATCATCCCTGAGAACGAGCCGGGATCGTCGATCATGCCTGGCAAGGTCAATCCGACCCAGTGCGAGGCGCTGACGATGGTGTGCGTGCAGGTGTTCGGCAACGACGCGGCGGTGGCGTTTGCCGGCAGCCAGGGCAATTTCCAGCTCAACGTGTACAAGCCGGTGATGGTGCACAACGTGCTGGAGAGCATTACGTTGATCGGCGACGCGTGCCTGGCGTTCGACGCGCACTGCGCGCGCGGCATCGAGCCGAATCTGCCGAAGATCGAGGCCAATCTCGAACGCAACCTGATGCTGGTCACCGCGCTGAACCGCCACATCGGCTATGACAAGGCCGCCCAGATCGCCAAGAAAGCGCATCACGACGGCACCACGTTGGCCGAAGCGGCCGAGGCGCTCGGCTATCTGACGCCGGAACAGTACAAGGCGTGGATGGTGCCGATCGAGATGACCCGCCCGTCCAAGGAGTAAGGGCGGCCAAGGCAGGTCCTGCCGCTATGTTGCGCCTCCTTGCCGAGCTACTGGTACGGCCTGCGAGGCGCCCTTGCTGCAGGCGTTCGTTAGCCGCTGATGTCTGGCGTCCAAGGGCACCGTCACCGGAAGGGGGCGAATCATGCACGAGCTCAAGTTTGTCTACGTCTGCTATATAGCGACCACGCCGCAGGCGCTGTGGCAGGCGCTGACCGACGGCGAGTTGACCCGGCGCTATTGGCACCGGGTCGAGTCGAGCTGGCAGATCGGTGCGCCGCTGACGCTGTGGCTGGAGGACGGGCAGGTCGATATCACCGGCACGGTGCGGGTCTGCGACCCGCCACGCAAGCTGGCGTTCAGCTATCAGGCGGTCGCGCTCGAGGCCGGGCGCTTCGAGAGGGCATCGCGGGTTTGCCTGTATGTCGAGGAGGTCGACGATGACGTCGTTCGCCTGACGCTGACGCACGACGACTTCGAGCCGGGCAGCGTGGTCTACGCCGATGGTGTGCGTAGCTGGCCGGCGATTCTGTGCGGGCTCAAGACCTTGCTGGAAACCGGCAGGTCACAGTCGTTTCACGCCGCGTCTTGAGCGGGGCTAAGGCTGGGTTAAGTTTGCTGCGGTATACCTGCAGCCATCGAATCACTCGCTGCTAGCCCGTCATGACGCATCTCGAAGCATTGAACCATTCGCTGTTCCTGGCGATCAACGCCACCACCGCGACGCCGCCGTTGGCGATCAGCGCCGGCATTGTCGCAGCCCAGTATCTGATCTTCACCGTTCCCTTACTGCTGGCCGGCTTGTGGCTGCAGGGCACGCGTCCGGCGCGGGAGCTGGCGGTTCGTGCGGCACTGGTGACGCTATCGGCGCTGCTGATCGCCCAACTGGTCGGGCTGCTCTGGCCGCATCCGCGGCCGTTCATGATCGGGTTGGGTGCACGCTTCATTCCCCATGTTGCCGATTCGTCCTTCCCCAGCGATCACGGTACGGTGATGGCGGCGGTGACACTGACACTGCTGCTCGGGCATGCCCGGCTGTGCGGTCTGGCAATGCTGCTGGTCGGGGGGCTGGTCGCGTGGGCGCGGGTGTTTCTCGGCGTGCACTTTCCGTTCGATATGGTCGGTGCGGTCATGGTGGCGGCGCTGGCCTATGCGTTGCTGGTGCCGTTCTGGCTGTTCTGCGGTGAGCGCGTCGTGGGGCTGGTCGAGCGTGGTTACCGCCGCGCGTTGGCCTGGTTCATTGCGGCCGGGTGGCTGCCGGCTTGACGGTTTGACTACCGAGCCAGGCGCGTGCCGTTTATGTTGAGGATGTCGCGAGTAGGACAATGCAGCGCGGCAACAGGGATGAAAAAAGGGAGCCAAGGCTCCCTTTTTCTATGGGCCGATAGGCCGCTCAGTGGCTATCGCCGGCTTTCGGCTTGATGCCGGTCGGCTTAACTTTTTTCTTGTGGTGCTTCTTCTTGGCCGGTTGGACGGCATTGCCTTGGGCTGTCGACTGGGTCAAAACGTGCCATGTCCTTTGCGGAGCATTGCACGTATCGAGAAAGGGCGAACAGGGCGACTTAAGCGTACCAGCGCAGGCCGGAGGGGGTGGGGCGGCGCGTGGCGTCCCAGGCTTCTTTCAGTGGCGATGCGGGGGCTGGTGCAGGCACCAGTTCCAACGCAGCGCGGAAGCGACCGAGCCGTTGCAGTTCGGTGGCAAGCCAGGCGGGCTCACCGCGCGAGATATCCAGTGTGATCAGGTCGACGCCGGCCCACGACCACAGCTCGACGCTGTCGTGCAGCGACTGCGAGGTGCTGTCGGGCATCGTTGGGTCAAGTTCGAAGCGGGCGAGGAAATAGTCGTGGCCATCTAGGGGCAGTTCCTTGCGTTCGGCACTCAGCATCTCAGGTCTCCTTCCGCGGATGCGGTTCGTTTTAACTGGCTGGCCAGCTACCGTTGGCGAATGTCGAGCAATCTGGCAACGGCTGCGGTGTCAGCTCATTAAAAGCCAATATAGCTTGATGTGAAGACAAATGAGACGACCGGTGCAAAACTGGCGACAAACGGTTATTTCTGTACAAATATTACGGTTTTGTTCAGTGTCATCGATAGATTCAACTGGGCAGTGGGCAAAAAAAAGCGGCGACTCTCGTCGCCGCCGGAAAAGGGCCATTGTTTGGAGAAATGCTCAGGCCTTGGAACGGGTAACCGGTTGGGTGATGGCTAGGGGCCGGAAGCGGCGGCTCAGCCAGTAGTAGCTGCCCGACCCGGCAAACAGGCCGATGAACCAGGCGAAGTTGGCCAGTTCGTTCAGCCACGGGGTGATGATGAAGATCACGGTCAGCACGGTGGCGGCGATCAGCGCCTGGACCGCGCGCGGGTTGTAGCCGTTCTTGTACCAGTAGCGGCCGTTCGGCTGGGCGCTGTAGAGCGCGTCGATGTCGATCTGCTGCTTGTGCACCAGATAGAAGTCGACCAAGAGGATGCCGAACAGCGGGCCGATGAAGGCGCCCAGTACGTCGAGGGTGTAGTGGATGACCTGCGGCGAGTGGAAGATGTTCCACGGGGTGATGAAGATGGCACCCACCGCAGCGATCATGCCACCAGTGCGCCAGCTGATTTTCTCCGGGTTGACGTTGGAGAAGTCGAAGGCCGGCGAGACGAAGTTGGCCACGATGTTGATGCCGATGGTGGCGGTAATGAAGGTGAAGGCACCCAGCACCACTGCGAAAGTGTTGTCGATCTTGCCGACCACTTCGATCGGGTCCTCGATGATGTGGCCGAACACCGGCAGCGTGCCCGAAGTCACCACCACGGTAACCAGCGAGAAGGCGATGAAGTTGATCGGCAAGCCCCAGAAGTTGCCGCGCTTCACGTCCTTCATCGTGCCGCAGTAGCGCGAGAAGTCACCGAAGTTGAGCAGCGGGCCGGAGAAGTACGACACCACCAGCGCGGTCGCGATCACCAGTTGCCAGACCATCTCCTTGCCGTGCAGCTGTTTCGAGCTCAGGTTGAAGTCGATCTTGTTCCAGCCGGCCTTCCAGACGATCCAGCCCATCAGCAGGAACATCACCACGTACACCGCCGGGCCCGCCCAGTCGATGAAGCGTTTGATCGTTTCCATGCCGTTCCAGAACACCAGAGCCTGCAGCACCCACATCAGCATGAAGCCCGCCCAACCCAGCAGAGACAGCCCGACAAAGCTGATCTTGGTCAAGGGCTCGAGCACCGGGAAGAAGCGCAGCATCACCAGCACCAGTGCCGCCGAGGCCAGATAGGTCTGGATGCCGTACCAGGCCACCGCGATCAAGCCGCGAATGATGGCCGGGATGTTGGCGCCGAACACGCCGAACGACTGGCGACACACCACCGGGTAGGGCACGCCGGCGACCTGGCTGGGTTTGGCGATCCAGTTGGCCAGTTGCTGCACCATGGAGATGCCGACCACCAGGGCGAACAGCACCTGCCAGCTGGTCAGGCCGAGCGCGAACAGGCTGCCGGCGAACACATAGCCACCGACGCTGTGCACGTCGGACATCCAGAACGCAAAGATGTTGTACCAGTTCCAGTTCTGGTCCTTCAGCGGGCCCAGGTCGTGATTATAGAGGCGCGGGCTGTATCCCGGAGGCAGCTGCGTGTTGGGCGTTTCGTGCATCGTGGTTCTCCTGATTCTCGTCTTTGTAGATCGGCTTTTGTGGGGGCCGTCGTTATGGTGAGCAGTCTTGTGCTGCGTCTTGTGTACGCTAGATGAAAATCTTGTATACGGGAAATGTTTTTTATTTCCGCATCGAGAAATCACGCATCCGACTTGGCTGTATGGCTTGTATAGCAAGGAATTCCCGTTTGTCGGAATGCGTTTCCATTGTTGCAGAATGCACCGTTCGTCCAGTTTTTCGAGTTTGCTTGTTGTGTTTTGTATACTGCAACGTATACGATAAATACGGTTAAGATTGATACATCTCTACCGAATCACGACGAGGTGTACATGAATGATTCGCTGAAGCCCCGCAGCTTGCGGCTGGACGATCTGCTGAAGTCCCGTAGCCGCCGGCGTGTCCAGAGCGAAGGCGCTACCAAGGACGAGCAGGTATACGAGCGCATCTTCGGCGCGATCATCGCGCACCGGCTGCGGCCGGGTGACCGGCTGCCGGAAGACGCGTTGGCCGAGACCTTCGAAGTCAGTCGCACGGTGATCCGCAAGGTACTGCAGCGCCTGGCGCACGAACGGCTGGTCAACATTCAGGCCAAGCGCGGTGCGATGGTCAGCAAGCCGACGGTGGACGAGGCGCGCAATGTATTCGCGGCGCGCCGGCTGATCGAGACCGGGGTGATGGACCGGGTGGTCGCTCGGCTGACGCCGGCGGCGCTGGAGGAGCTGCGCGAGCTGACCCGCGCGGAGGATAAGGCGCTCGAGTCCGGCAACCAGCGCTTGGCGCTGCAGATGTCAGGGCAGTTCCACCAGCAGCTGTTGGACCTGGCGGGCAACGAGGAGCTGAGCACCTTCCTCGCGCAGCTCTTGTCGCGCTCGTCGTTGATCATCGCGGTATACGGGCCGGGCTGGAAGGGCGCCAGTCACTGCGAGAGCCATACGGTGCTCTTGAACGAACTGGAGGCCGGCAACGTCGACGCATTGCGTCAGACGATGGGCCAGCACCTCGATGAACTGGAGGCGGCGCTGAACATGGACGCTGTCGACGCCGACCTGCCGGACTTCAAGCGGATCTTCAACGGCATTCTGGACTGACGCGGCGCTCTCCCGGCGCGGCGATGGTCCAACCACGCAACAACGCGACAACAACGCCACGCGGCGACGAGGAGAGCACAGCATGAGAATCTGCGTCATCAACCCGAATACCACCACCAGCATGACCGACAAGATCGGCGATGCGGCGCAGCGTGCCGCCTCGCCGGGTACCGAGATCGTCGCACTGACTTCGCCGAGCGGCCCGGAGTCGATCGAAAGCCATTTCGACGAATCGCTGAGCGTGCCCGGCCTGCTGGAGCTGATCCGCCAGGGCGAGGCCGAGGGCTACGATGGCTATGTGATCGCCTGCTTCGGCGACCCGGGGCTACTGGCGGCGCGCGAGCTGACCAGCAAGCCGGTGGTCGGCATCGCCGAGGCGGCGATGCGCATTGCCAGCCTGATCTCGACGCATTTCTCGGTGGTGACCACGCTGTCGCGCACTATCGTCATCGCCGAGCATCTGGCGCGCCAATACGGCGTCGAGCACCTGTGTCGCCGTATCCGTGCCGCCGACGTGGCGGTGCTGGAGCTGGAAGACCCGGCGTCGGACAGCTACAAGCGGGTGCGCGACGAGGCGCAACGCGCGTTGGTCGAGGATGGCGCCGGCGCGATCGTGCTCGGCTGCGGTGGCATGGCCGACCTGGCGCGTTGCCTGTCCGAGGATCTGGGCGTGCCGGTGATCGACGGCGTGTCGGCGGCGGTGAAGCTGGTCGAGGCACTGGTCGAGCTGCGTCTCGGCACCAGCAAGGTGGGCGACCTGGCCTATCCGCTGCCCAAGCGCTTTACCGGCCAACTGGCCTATCTGTCGCACTGACGGCCCGGCGCGTTCGGCCAACGTTGGCCGAACGCGTCAGTCATGAAAAACCCCCGCGCTGCCCCTGATGGGCGCGCGGGGTTTTTCGTTGCATGACGGTTTAGGCGGGGACGTTGTCGCCGGCCAGTACCTGCTGCAAGGCCTCGACCTTGCCGTAGGCCGAGTGGCGCAGCGCCGGATGGAACGCAATGTGGCCGCAGCGCAGGGCGAACGCATCCAGGCTGGCGGCTTGGTGGTAGTAACGCAGCACCACGTTGACGCCGAAACGGCTTTCCACCTCCAGGCCGCTGATCTTGAAGCCCTGCTTGAGCTTGGCGATCAGGATGGGATTGTTGTTGGGCGAATGGTGACTGAGCACTTCGGTGAAGCCCAGCAGCCGGCTGTACTGCAGTACCCGCTCCAGCAGGGCGGAGTACACGCCCTGGCGGCGGTAGTCGCTATGCACGGCGGTGAATTGCATATGGTACTGATGCCAGCTGGCGGGATAGCCGCGAAACAGTGCTACCAGTCGGCCGTTTGCCGGGTCGCGTACTAGCAGGTTGTCGAGCAAGGGTTGGCCGGTGCTGGCGATCAGGTCGAGCTTGACGCGCTGATGGCCGGGTACCAGCCGCTCGGTGTCGAAGAACAGGTCGGCAGGTTGGCAGGCAAAGCCGGGGGCGTCGGCGTGGCCCCAGATGGTGTCGGTGTCGACGAATTCGACGACGAAACGGTCGAGTAGGGGTTCTGCGGTGAACGCGGCGCGGCGCGCGTCCTCGATCAGCTGGCGACGCGCCGGGTTGATCGGGTCTGACATGGCGACTCCTGTATGGGGTGCTGCGGTGATTCAAAGAACGATGGAGTGCGAAGTGAGGCCGTATGGAGGCCGCCTCGACCGGCAGACAGACCGCGGGGCATCGGAAAAGTTCCATGGCATTGCCTAGTTGTTTATGGCGTGCCATCGGGATGACTGATTCGGCCAAGCTGAAGCAAGCTTGGCCGAATCCTTGTGAGCTCAGTAGGCGCGCTGTCGTTCGACCAGCCCGGCCGGCAGCTCGCCCGCCTGCAGGCGGCGGATGCCGTCGGCCATCTGCGCGGCGGACGGCTCGATCAGGGTGGCGGCAGCGATGTGCGGAGTGATCAACAGCTTCGGATGGCGCCATAGCGCGTCGTCGGCGGCTAGTGGTTCGGCCGGGAAGACGTCGAGCTGGGCGCCGCGCAGCCGGCCGTTATCGAGCAGCTCGACCAGCGCGGCTAGATCGATCAGGTCGCCGCGCCCGGCATTGATCAGCGCCGCTCCGGCCGGCAGTAGGGCGAGCCGTTCCCGGTTGAGCAACCCGCGGGTATCCGGAGTGGACGGCAGCACACCGACCAGGATGTCGGTGTCGGCGAGTAGCGCACCGAGCGCGGCCTCGCCGTGCACGCAGCGAATGCCGGGCAGTTCGCGCGGGCTGCGGCTCCAGCCGCTCACCCGGTAGCCGAGTCCGGCCAGGGTGCTTGCCACCGCGGCGCCGATCGCGCCGAGCCCGAGCACGCTGACCCGGGTGGCTTCGGCCAACCTGGGCGGGTGTTGTCGCCACGCGCCATCCATCTGCTGTTCTGCGTAGTGGTCGAAGTCGCGCTGGAAGCGCAGCACACCGAATAGCGCGTACTCGACCATCTGGGCCGCCATCCCTGCGTTGCTGAGCCGCACGATGTGCACGTCCGGGGCCAGGTCGTCGCGAGCCAGCAGCTTGTCGATGCCGGCCCCCTGGGCGAACACCGCCTCAAGGTTCAGGAAGTCGGCGAAGAAACCGGCGGGCGGATTCCAGGTGACG
Organism: Neisseriaceae bacterium JH1-16; assembly: GCA_025989215.1. Lineage (GTDB taxonomy): Bacteria > Pseudomonadota > Gammaproteobacteria > Burkholderiales > Chromobacteriaceae > Crenobacter_A. The sequence continues at coordinate 246,844 of JAPDNP010000001.1, forward strand.
ATGTAGCGGACTCGGCTTGGGTCGACCGGTGCGGGCCAGGCGTTGATTTCGAGCTCGGGAAGGGTGCTACGGAATGCGGCGAGCCAGTGCTCGGCTTCCTGGGCGATAGACAGATAAAGCATCGGGACTCCGCAAAGTGGTGATCCGCTCGGCCGGCGGCACCACTGACCGTGGTGGCGTGGGGTTGGCCGAAAGTATACCGGGGGCTTTCTGGCTTGAGGGGGGGAGTGCCTGCGTTCACCGCCGCAGCCATGAGCCTATCTCCAGCAGCCTATGCCGTAGCCCTGTGCGACTCTCGCCGGTGTGGCGTGACATCAGTATTAGTGCATGCGAGAGCTGGTGGGGGCCGGTTGCCGTGGGCGTGGGAACGCAAGTGTTGCGTCGGGAGGCCGGGGTGGGGGGGCGGAAAGGCAGATGCCTCGCCTGATTCGAATAGTGGGGCGACCGTTTAGGCCGCTAACAACCCTTCCTGGCGATGCTGCCCAGCCTTGCTGGGCGGAGCATGTCTGGCCAGGGTTTGTGTTAGCGGCGTTAACGGTTACCCGATCGGTCTCCACCCTTTAAAGATGAGATACGGGAAAATGGTATCGATATTTTACCTGTCCGCCTCGCACCCCAAGCGAGCGAGTTCTTTCAGTAGCTCCCGCGTAATTTGCTGGTGTAGTTGTGCGGCCCCTTCATCGCCTCGGCCCAGTTCGCTCAAGACGATTTGCGCTTCCTGCAGCGTAGTTTCGTGCGGATTTTGAAGAACGCGCTCGATCAATATCTGAATAAGCTCCTCGGGCTTACCGCCAGAGTCGATAAATACCCGAACCCATTGAGGAACCCAGCTGTCGGAAGCCACTTCGCAGCGACGGGCCAGCTTGGCCTGCTTCAGGGCCAAGGCGGTGAAATCCGTTGGCATCTGGTCGGTGCGGACTGTATTCACAGGCAGGCCTTGCGGTGGGTAGTTCACATTGGGCGTGCTCACCGCCTCGCTATGCGACGGTTTCACCTCCTCGCGTGCGGGAGTTGCGCTGACGCTATCGGCAGGTATTGCCCGTCCGCGTTCCGCCATTTCGCTGTCAACGGGAGCCTCGTGCGCAGGATGATGCGCTGACTCATGTTCATGTTCATGGTCATGCCAAGGCATGGATTTTTCATTCTTAGCGAGCTTCATGCCACATGAGCTACAGAAACGCGCCGTTTCGCAAAGCTTTTTGCCACAGGAAATGCAGTACATTGCATGATCTCCTTCTCTAAAGAGATTCCCAACGCCGGACATAACCGATGCCTTGCAAGCAGGCCTCGTTTCAATGTTCCCCTCGCATTAGATCTAGAGACGTCTGGTGGTGCCATCAAATGGGTTTATTGCCCAGCACTACATGGCCAGCTCCCGACAAAGTAATATTAATATTGATCTTTAGCGGGCCTATATTCATTATTTTGTTCTGATGAAGCGCTAATCGGCGGGGTGGCGTTTTTATGCTGAGCCATATCCCTTATGTTTTTAGTCATAATTTATAAGTGATTCCTAAGTGGTCGTTGAAATTAAACAATAACTGCCCATGGCCTATGCCATTATTTTGTGGTCACCATGTAAATGGAATGCTAGACCAGAATCAGTAATGGAAAGTTGGTAGGCGGTAAACGGTAGAGGATAAGGGGCGGACGGTAATGGTCGCTATCTGGACCTAGAAGGCTGTTTCAATTTTGAGTCACTTAGCGGGTTGCGACAGCAGTGGTCGGCCAATTTTAAGGTTTTTCTTTGAAAAACTGCATCAGCAGATGGCTGACAGTGAAACTAATTGGGACTAAAGGATTGCCGGAGCGTGATGCTCGAATCTACTAGTATTAAAAAGTTGCCCGAAGGGCCCTGCATTAGCATCGGGGAGAGGGCGGCGGTTTGGTGAAACTGCTGGCATGGCGCTTGCCCCTTTTAGAGGTGCAGTGCGACGCGAAAAATTTAGCTTAGGGGCGGAATAAACCGATGTGCTGATTCGTTTAGTCAGCATGGACTCGTTCTCTCGATGGGAGGGCGGGGAGTGAACCGAAGGAGGATGCTGATGAAATCGTCGCTAGTGTGGCTGGCATTGGGTGCCAGTGTGGCTTGGCCCGCGTTGGCCGAAGCGCCGGAAGTCATGAGTGGCCGGCTGGTCGACGAGCACAAGATGACGCTGTATGTGTTCGCCAAGGACACGGCGGGCAAGAGCAACTGCGACGCCGGCTGCGCCAGCAAGTGGCCGCCGGCGCTGGCCGATTCTTACGACAAGGCCAGCGGCAGCTGGAGCCTGGTCAAACGCGATGATGGCAAGTCGCAGTGGGCCTATAAGGGCCAGCCGCTCTACCGCTGGAGCATGGACAAGAAGCCGGGCGACACAGGTGGAGACGGAATGGCCGGCATGTGGCATGCGGCCAAACCATAGTGACAGCGGCAGCCGCTCCCGAGAGTCGGGCGCGGCCTCTCTGGCTGGAGGATGACGGGCCACAGGCATGAGTTTCGAGTCCGATTTGCTGGTCTGGCTGCCGCAGTTGCGCCGCTATGCCCGGGCGCTGACCGGCGACCCGGCCTGGGCCGACGACTTGGTGCAGGATACGCTGGAGTGTGCGCTCAACAAGTGGCGCTGGCGTGCGCATAGCAATCTGCGCGCCTGGTTGCTGACGCTGTTGCGCCACCGCTTCATCGATCAGTTGCGTGCGCGGCGCGAGATCGCCTTCGATGACGACGGCGCGCCGTGGCAGAGCTTGGCTGCCCCCGCCGGCGAAGTCGACGGGCTGGTGCTGGAAGAGGTGCAGCGGGCGCTGTATCGCTTGCCTCTGGAGCAGCGCGAGGTATTGCTGCTGATCGCGCTGGAGGAGCTTAGTTACCAAGAGGCAGCAAGCGTACTCAAGGTGCCGGTAGGTACCGTGATGTCGCGTCTGTCCCGTGCCAGGGAGCGGATGCGGCTGTTGCTGGACGAGGGGGAAGGGCATCCGGCAGCTGTGCCGGAGCGGCCTTCTTTGAGCGTGGTGAAGAAATGAGCATGAATGACCGCCCTGATCGCATCAAGACCGTACCCGAGTCGGGCGATCAACTGCGCCTGCTCTCTGCGCTGGTCGACGGGGAGCTGTCGGACTCGGAACGAGCCGAGGTTGAGGCGCGGCTGGTGAGCGATCCGGCCGCAGCGTGCCGTGTTACCCACTACCGGGCGCAGAAGGCGGCGCTGCAAGCGCTGTTTCCGAAACCGGTCACGGTGCCCAGTCTATTCGTGCAACGGCGTACGCCATGGTGGCGGGTCGGGCTGGCCGCGGTGGCCTGTCTGCTGGTCGGAGCGGCGTTCGGCCTACTGTTGGGACAGGGGCGCCTGGGGGCTGAGCAGCCCGCCTTTGCGCAGCGTGCGGACATGGCCTATGTCGTGTACGCACCCGAGGCGCGCCACCCGGTCGAGGTGGGGGCTGCCGACGAGGCGCAGTTGGTCGCTTGGTTATCGCGGCGGCTGGAGCGGCCGCTGTCGATACCGTCGCTGCGGGAATACGGTTTCGGGCTGGTTGGGGGGCGCTTACTGCCCGGCGATGCCGGCCCGGCTGCGCAGTTCATGTATCAGAACGATGGTGGCGAGCGGCTGACACTGTATGTCACCGTGTTTGCCAAGCGTGAGCTGAGCTTCGGAACGGTGCGGCGTGATGGTCGCCATACCATCTATTGGGCGAGCCGCGGCATGGGTTATGCGCTGTCGGGGCGTGGCGATGAAGCGCGGCTGCGCATGATTGCGGCCGATACCTGCAATGCCTTGGGTGGGCATGCCGAGGCCTGGGTCGGCTGAGCGGCGGGAGGAAATGGTGAAGCGTGTCTCTTGGTGGTCAAGCGTCGTGGTTCTCGCCGTGCTGTTTGTCCTGACGGGGTGCTCATCGGGCGACGACGACAAACCCGCGCAAGCCCCATCGCATCAGCAAAGCGGCAACAGTGCTTATTGAATGACGCGGCCAGCCCGAGAAGGAGGGTTAGCCCTCGCTCGCCGTCTCGGCCGCACCGTGGTGCCGGTAGCTGTGCCATTGCCGCTCCACCGTGACGGGTTTCTGGTCGGCAACGGTCGAGTGGGCATGGTTGACCGGCTCAGGCCACCAGGGAGAACAGCCCAGCAGATCGTCAGTCGCTGCGGCAAGCTGCTTTGAAGTGAGCAGGCTCTCTTGCATGGCTCGCCTAGCGCGGCGCAGGGACAAGCGGTAGAGGCGTCGGATCAACATGATGATTCTCTCCACGGTGCCGGATTCCGGATGGATGGGGGTGAAGCTGGCCAGCGTGAACGATGTTCTTATGATTTTTGGGTATTTATTCTGCATGTATTGCATGGGATTGTGAAGTGAAATATCCATTTTTCATGGTGTGAATAGGGGTGTTTGCTATCAAAACCGAGGCGTGGTGACATTTTGGGTGTTGGCTACGCTTGGGGATGATCAGCTGGGCATGGCAGTAGTACGCGGGAGGTGCATGATGAAACGAAGGCGTGGCTGGCTGGTGCTGTTGGCACTGGTCGTTGCCGGGATGTTCGGCGGTTGTGCCAACGACGGCTCGACGTCGCAGGGTGCTCCGCCTTATCACGGTGGCGGTGGCTATTAAGCCGTTCACGGGTAAAAGGCAGGTCGGGGCCTGCGGGGCGATCCTGCCATAAACAGGATCGCTGCAGGCTTCGTCGAGGAGGTGCGATGAGTCGACTTACCCTGCTTGTATTGGCGGCGGCCACGGCCGCCGTTGCCCTGTGCGCTCTTGGCGGGGAGGCGTCGTATCGTGCCTCTCCCGACTCGGACGGGGTGCAGCGTATTGCCATTGTCGGTGGCAGCTACTACTTCCAGCCCGATCACATCGTCGTGCGGGCCAATCAGCCGGTGGAGCTGTCGGTGCGGGTTGGATCGGGGCTGATCCCACACGGATTCGTGCTGGAGGCGCCTGATGGGCGCAAGGTAGCCGAGCTGAAGCTGGGTGCCACGGCGCAGACGGTGTCCTTCACCCCAAAGCGCGCCGGGCGATACCCGTTCTATTGCCCGAACCGTTTGCTGTTCTTCAAGAGCCATCGCGAGGAAGGGATGAGCGGCTATCTGGACGTGGTGGAATAGTCAGGGTGGCGATGTCGACCAATGCGGCTAACCCGGTCGCGACAGCGCTGCAGCGTTTCGCACGGCTTAGCAGCTACCGGGTGACGATACGCTCGACGGCCGGCAATGGGGCCTTGCAGGTGGTGCGTTATTACTATCGCGCCCCGGGGCGGGTGCGGATGGAATTCGTGATGCCGCATGCCGGCGCGGTACTGATCTACGATCCGGCCACCCGCAAGGTGCGGCTCTGGCCCTTCGGCCCCGATACGCTGCCGGTGCTGACGCTGGCACCGGACAACCCCTTGCTACGTGGCGATAACGATCACCGGGTCGATCGCTCCGATGTGGGGGCCTTGCTCGCCAATCTGCATGCGCTGGGCGACGCCGGCCGTATCAACGTCGTCGGGGACGAACAGGTTGGTCGCTGGTCGGCCACCCGGCTGGAAATCATCGGTGCACCGGGCTCTGTGGTGGCCGGCGTGCACCGCTACCTGGTCTGGCTGGCTGTCGGAACGCTGTTTCCGGTCAAAGTGATCAGCTACGACGGGCACGGCAAGATGCTGGAAACCGTGCTGATGGACGACGTGGTGCTCGATGCGCCCTTGCCGGACGCGCTGTTCGGGTACTGAGACCGGGTCGAGAGAGGATAGAGCCGATGGCCGAATACTGCTTGACCACTCGGTGGCGGGTAGAGGCGCCGCTCGAAGTAGTATGGGAGGCGATCTACCACGCGGACCGTTGGCCTGCCTGGTGGCCAGGGGTCGAAGCGGTGCATGAGCTGCTGCCGGGCGACGACTGCGGCATCGGCGCAGTGCATCGCTATACCTGGAAGAGTGTGCTGCCGTACCGCTTGAGCTTCGATATCCGGGTGACCCGGATCGAACGTCTGGTGGCACTGGAGGGAGTCGCCTATGGCGAGCTGGCCGGTCGTGGCTGCTGGCAGTTCACCCGCGAGGGCGGGCTGACCGTAGTGCGCTACGACTGGCAGGTGACCACCGCCAAGCGTTGGATGAACTGGTTGGCGCCACTTGCCCGGCCATTGTTTCGTTGGAACCACGATGTGGTGATGCGCGCAGGCGGGCGCGGGCTGGCACGGTTGCTGAATGCCCGATTGCTTGAGGATTGACGTCGCTGCTGTGCCTTGGCTTGCTTCGAGTCGTTAATAGAACCCAGCCTAGCCGCCCTGGCTAGGTGTACTGTCACAGACAGTGCGCGTAGTGCGGCAAGACCGCGCAACAGCCCCAGGCGGAGCGGCGCCTATTCTGCCGCGCGCAGCCTGGCCGGTTGCGGAGATGGGGGCTGTCCAAGATGTTTATTCGTGGCCATGCCCATGCGTGCGCAGGTGGCTCGTGCCGTGCTGCGGGTGTGCAGTACCAATCGGTGAGCGGTAGCGCGGGCGGAGGCCTTCGCGGACCGGCTGGCGCGCCGCCAGCGGCGTCGTGGCGCAGAACAGCCCGAGCATCAGCCCGGCAAGCCAGGCGTACTCCTGGAAGAACGGTGCGTTGAAGAAGGAGCCGAGGCAGGGTACTACCAGCCCCGCCAGGCCTACGCCCCATAACCAATGCCGTTTGTCCTGGACCTGTAGCAGCGTCTTGCCCACCAGGCCGAACAGCCACAGCATCGCCCCCAGCCCTAACAGCCCTTCCTCGACCAGCTTGGTCAGAAATAGATTGTGGGCGCTCGACAGGCGTTCGACTTCGCGCTTGCCTTGAATCGCCGAGGCCGGCGGTGCGGCGTATTCGGTCCCTTTAATGGTGTCGAACTGGCGGGGGCCGATGCCGAACAGCTTGTGGTCGGTATCCCTGAAGAAGTTGATTGCCACCTGCCAGTGATAGAAACGGTAGGCGTCGACAGGTGCCAGTTTGCCGGTGGTGAACTGTTGTTGCTCCTTGACGAGCAGACGCTGCTGGTTGAAATCGTTGGGCAATGCATAGAGCCCTCCCGAGCCGAGGACCGCAGCGGCGAGCAGGCCGACGACGGCCTTCTTGCGCCCGAAATAGACGGCGGCCAACAGCAGCATGCAGACACCGGTGCCGAGCAGGCCGCTGCGGCTGGCCATCAGCAGCAAGGACAGCAGCTGAAAACCCAGCAGGCCCAGATGGCCGACCCGCGTGCGGCGCGTCAGGCCGTGCCATTGGGTCGCGATATAGCCGAAATATGCCGCGGCGATCATGCCGAGGTAAACCGACGACTGCGTGACGACCCCGGCACCATGCAGTTCGAGCAACTTCTTCTTGCCCTGACAGATGTCGACATAGCCCAGTAACAGTGCAATGGTGCTGGACGCCACCAGGGCGAAGAACAGCCGGCGCTTCTGCTGCTCGGTTAGGCTGCCGAAACAGCCGATCCAGAACAGCAGCGGAATCATCAGCGAATCTTTGAAACCGGCGAGCAGATTGCTGGCGGGGGCATTGATCGCAATGCTGACGACGCCGGCAGTAAAGAAGGTGAGTCCCGCCCAGAATGCCGGCCCGTGCAGCCGACGCCGGAAAGTCTCCAAATTGAACAGGAAGGCGACCAGTACCAGGAAGGCGGCGATATTCTTTGGCCCCTGAGCGACCGGCAGGGTCAGGCAGAACAGCCACAGGGCCCGGAACAAGAGCGTGCTGCGGTCTTGCGGGGTCAGGTGCTCTTCGCGTGCGAACAGGCGGCGACAGGCGGACGTCATGGCGATCTCGGATAGCCTTCTTAACTGTGTGCTTGGATTTTCTTTGCGCCCCATGCCAGTTGCGCAAAAATCGTTGGCAACGCGGTTTTTACAAGCGCGTTGCAAGCAACAAAGTGTAAGGGCCATTGCCGGACGGCAATGTAAGCGGACCGTAAGGGTGGTCGGTCAAATTATTAAGGAGTGTTGCGAGGGAGAGGGCGTGCTGCTGTTGGGGTAGAAAGCCAGGGGCCGGGCGGATATTTAGGGGTGCATCTAGCTCGCCGCAGGCAAGGCGAAAACCGCAGCGAGAAGGCGTGGGCCTCCAGAGGCGAAGGCAAGAAAACCGGCGTTCACCGCCGGTTTCCTCTGCGTGCTGCGGCGGCTTCAGGCTAGAACGGCGCGCATCACCAATCGTGCCTCATCCGGGCCGAAGTAGTCCGCTTCCTCGCGTTCTACCGTAAAGCCCAGCTTCTGGTACAGACGCACCGCCCCGGTGTTGCCCGGATCGACGGTCAGCAGTGCCGACGGGTAGCCACGTTGTCGCAGCGCGGCGAGCAGCGCGCGGGTGAGGCGCTCGCCGACGCCGCGGCCGCGATGGCTGGCACGTACTGCCAGCGACAGCAGCCAGGCTTCCTTGCCGTCCAGCGACGGCGTACCGAGCGCGTAGCCGGCAAAGCCTTGCTCGTCTTCTTCGATCAACAGCCAGTCGCCCCACAGGTCGAGGGCCTGTCGGAAGAAGAATGGCGGGTAGACGGCGTACTGGAATACGTCCTCTTCGATCGCGAAGACCTGAGGCAGCTCGGCGATGGTGGGATTGCGGATCATTCGATGAGTCGGGCGAAAAGGTTGGCCGAACGGCATAGCGCCGCCATTGGGCGGAGCGTGGCCTGGGGCAGGCGCCCGATTATAGCGCAGGGAGAGCCTGGCTCTTACCAGTGCGAGGGCTGTTCGTGCTCTAGCAGATTGATCACTTCCTTGACGCTGAGGCCGGTGGATACGGTGGTGCGGTCGGCCAGGTATAGCGTGGTCTGCGGTACGCCACCGGGCGACGGGCTGCTCAGCTCGACCTTGGTGACCATGGAAGGATTCACGAACGCGGTGGTGCCGGGAATTGCGACGAATTTGACCATGATGCGCTCCTTATCGCCATGGATACTTTCATCATAGGGGTTCGGCCGACGGTCCGTCCCATGGCTCAGGGCACGGTGTTCAGCAAGGCTTGCCGCAGCCAGGCATGGGCATCGCTACGGGCGTGCTTGGCGTGGCAGTACACTTTGAGGGTATAGGGCGGGATGGCGAACGGAGTGGGATAGAGTGTCACCGGTGCGACGCCGCTCAGCGCCTGGGCCGCGTGGTGCGGTACGGTCATGATCAGCTCGGTATCGGCGATGATGAACGGTGCGGCCAGTACCGATGGCAGTTGCACGGCCACTTCGCGGCGCAGCGCCAGCCGGTCGAGCACGTAATCGATGGCGCCGCGGGTTTCGTTCCACGGCGTAACCACCACGTGGCGCTCTGCCAGATAGGCATCCAGGCTCAGCGTGCAGTGTATGCGCGGATGGTCGCGGCGGGCGATCACGACGTACTGGTCACTGAACCAGTCGAAGTCATCGATGCCGGATGGCAGTGTGTCGTCGCCTTCGGTGTAGCCCAGTGCAAAGTCGATGCGTCCGGCGGCCAGTTCGTCCACCGCCACCTTCTCGCTGGCGTATACGATGCGAAAGCGCAGCCGTGGTGCGAGGCGCTGCATGTGGGCGAGAAAGCGCGGCAGGACGGCGAAGCTGGTGTAGTCGGTGGCAGAGATCACGAAGGTGCGATCGCTGCTGGCGGGGTCGAAGCGGCCGGTCTCGGCCAGGCCGTCGGACAGCTGTCGCAGCGCGCCGGCGATCGGCACCGCCAATTGTTCGGCCCGCACCGTAGGGCGCATGGCCTGGCCGACCCGTACGAACAGCTCGTCGGCCAGCGACTGGCGTAACCGGGCCAGTGCATGGCTCAAGGCCGACGCGCTCATCGCCAGTTCATCGGCCGCGACCGTCACCGAACGGTGGCGGTACACCGCGTCGAAGACCAGCAGCAGGTTCAGATCGAGCCGGCGCAGTGAAGCGTGAATATTGTTCACTTATCTCTGAATAGAATGCACTTCTTGCATCTTAATCGGCGCGGTAGCATGACGTAAACCGGCTGCCGTTTCGGCCAGCCTTTATCCATCCAGGAATGCCTGCCATGACCATCCAGATCCGCGATGCCGGCGTCGACGACGCCCGGCTGATTCTCGACTTCATCACTGAACTGGCCATCTACGAGAAGGCGGAGCATGAGGTGGTGGCCAGCGTCGCCGATATCGAGCAGTCGCTATTCGGCGAGGGCGCCAGCGCACGGGCGCTGATCTGCAATATCGACGGCGAGCCCGCCGGCTATGCCGTGTACTTCTTCAGCTATTCGACCTGGCTCGGCAAGCGGGGCCTGTATCTGGAAGACCTGTACGTGTCGCCACGCTTTCGCGGCACCGGGGCGGGCAAAGGCTTGCTGCGCTATCTGGCGCGGCTGGCCTGTGAAACCGGCTGCGGCCGCTTCGAATGGAGCGTGCTCGATTGGAACGAGCCGGCGATCGAGTTCTATCGCGCCATCGGCGCGGCGCCGCAGGACGAGTGGGTGCGCTACCGCCTGGCCGGCGAGTCGCTGCAGGCGTTCGCGCGCGGAGAAGCCTGAGTCATTGCTCGGTGGAAGGCACGATAGGGCTTGTGTCTGTGTCTTGCTCGGCTAAGATATCGGCCAATCCAATCGTGCACATGCCCATCGATGATCATCCTCAACCAACGGCAGCAAGAACTCCTCAGCTGGGTGCAGCGGGACGGTCACGTCACCGTCGAGAAGCTGGCGGCGCACTTCGGCGTCACTTACCAGACCATCCGGCGCGACATCAGCCTGCTGGCGGGAGAGAAGTTGTTGCACCGGATGCACGGCGGGGCCAGCGTGCTGTCCAGCGTGGAGAACGTGGCCTACAACGAGCGCCAGGTGCTGTTCAGCACCGAGAAGCAGCGCATCGCACAGCTGGTGGCCGAGCACATCCCGAACCACGCCTCGCTGTTCATCAATCTGGGTACGACCACCGAGGAGGTGGCGAAAGCGCTGCAGCATCACCGCGGCCTGCATGTGATCACCAACAACCTGCATGTCGCGGCGATGATGTGCGACTACCCGGACTGCGAGGTGATCGTCGCCAGCGGCGTGATGCGCCCGCGCGACCGCGGCATCATCGGCGAGGCGACCATCGAGTTCATCCGCAAGTTCAAGGTGGACTACGCGATCATCGGGATCTCCAGCATCGAAACCGACGGCACGCTGCGCGACTTCGACCTGCGCGAGGTGCGCACCTCGGAGGCGATCATCCAGCAGTCGCGCAATGTGTTCCTGGTGGCCGACCATTCCAAGTTCGGCCGGCCCGCCTTGGTCGAGCTGGGTCATCTGTCGAAGATCACCGCGCTGTTCACCGACCGGCCGGTGTCGGCCGAAATGGCCGAGGTGATCGCCGAGGCGAAGACCGAGCTCTACGTCGCCGACTGAGTCGGCGGCGGCAGGTGGGCCGACCGCCCCGGTCGGCTGGTGTCATTCCTGCCATGCCCGGTATGCGCGCCGCTCGGCAAGGCTTTCGCCGCGTCGGCTAGTGCAGCAAGACGTCTTCGCGAAGCTCTCCGCGCGCTGTGGCGCGGTTTCCCGTCTTGTCATCCCCCTGACCCCTGACGCCACCCTCTGGGCAAAGTGACCGGCTGCGACCGTGCTGGCAGGGTGTATTGCCCGTTTCCCGCAGCGTCCTTCCATCCCCTGTCGCTCCCGTTGTGGTCGTTTTCCCACCATGATGAAAGAGCGATTCGCCCTTGCGATCAAGCGCTTAGCCGTGGCGTTTTCCTGTTCTTGTATGTTGTTTTGATGTTCTTTATATTTCTCTTTCATGTTGCATTATGTCGATATAGAATGCCGAAGCCACATAAAACAACATGAATTTGTCATCGTCGTTACCCTGGGACAGGGACTTCGGGGGATTCCCCGATATGGCCGTCGGATCGTGCGATACAGCATGACCGGCGGGTTGATGTACAAAGGAGAGCAGACCCATGCAAAAACAGTACATCCTGGCGCTTGACCAGGGCACCACCAGTTCGCGCGCCATTTTGTTCGACCGCACCGGTCATATCGTGTCGCTGGCGCAGAAGGAATTCACCCAGATCTACCCGCAGCCGGGCTGGGTTGAGCACGACCCGAACGAGATCTGGGCGGGTCAGGCCGGTGTGGCGGCCGAGGCATTGGCCAAGGCCGGGCTGGAAAGCCCCGCCGTCGCCGCGATCGGCATCACTAACCAGCGCGAGACCACCGTCGTCTGGGATCGCGAAACCGGTCAGCCGATCTACAACGCCATCGTCTGGCAGGACCGCCGCACCGCGGCATTCTGCGACGGCCTCAAGGAGCAGGGGCTGGAGGCGACCATCCGCCAGAAGACCGGCCTGCAGGTCGACGCCTATTTCTCCGGCAGCAAGATCAACTGGATTCTCGACAATGTGCCGGGCGCCCGCGCTAAGGCCGAGCAAGGCAGGCTCGCCTTCGGCACCATCGACTCCTGGCTGATCTGGAACTTCACCCACGGCGAGGTGCATGTCACCGACGTTTCCAACGCTTCGCGCACCATGCTGTTCAACATCCACACGCTGAGCTGGGACGATGAACTGTTGGCGATGATGAACATCCCCAAGAGCATGCTGCCCCAGGTGCGTTCATCGAGCGAAGTGTACGGCTACGTGCCGGAAACCATGTTCGGCGCGCGCATTCCGATCGCCGGCATCGCCGGCGACCAGCAGGCCGCGCTGTTCGGCCAACAGTGCATCCAGCCGGGCATGGTGAAGAGCACCTATGGCACCGGCTGCTTCATGATGATGAACACCGGCACTACCCCGACCGTGTCGCGCAACAATCTGTTGACCACCATTGCCTGGCAGCTGAACGGCGAGACGCACTACGCGCTGGAGGGCAGCATCTTCATCGGCGGCGCGGTAGTGAAGTGGCTGCGCGACGGGCTGAAGATCATCAACCATTCGCACGAGGTCAGCGCGCTGGCGCAGCAGGTGGCTGACAGCGATGGCGTGTACCTGGTACCGGCCTTCGCCGGCCTGGGCGCTCCGCACTGGAACGCCGAAGCGCGCGGCTCGCTGTTCGGCGCCACGCTCGGCACCACCTCGGCGCATGTCGCCCGCGCCGCGCTGGAGAGCATCGCCTACCAGACCATGGACGTGCTGCGCGCGATGGAGGCGGATGCCGGCATCGCCGTGCCGCAACTGCGCGTGGACGGCGGCGCCACCGTCAACGAGCTGTTGATGCAGTTCCAGGCCGACATTCTCGGCATCGATGTGATCCGTCCGAAAGTGATCGAGACCACCGCGCTCGGTGCGGCCTACCTGGCCGGCTTGGCCGTGGGCTACTGGGAGAGCGTGGACGACATCGCCGGCCAGTGGCAGCTCGATCAGCGCTTCAAGCCCGATGTGCAGACCGAGCAGGTGCAGCGTCGCATCGCCGGCTGGCAGCGCGCGGTCAATGCCGCCGTGGCCTGGGCCAACGCTTAAGAGCCGCTCACAAAACGCGTGTCTGCGTAGCTAAAACGCTCCCTGCCTTGTTCGCTGCCAAGCCGTACGACTCGTACGGTCATCGACAGCGCGCCTGGCGGGGGCCGCTGCGCTGAGTTTTGTCAGCGACTCAACGTCCATCTCTTGTCGGGAACCGTATTCATGACTCCATTGATTGCCGAATTCATCGGCACCGCCCTGTTGGTATTGCTGGGCAACGGCGTGGTCGCCAACGTCATCCTCAACAACACCAAGGGCCAGAACAGCGGCCTGATTGTGATCGCCTTCGGCTGGGCGATGGCGGTGTTCGTTGCGGTGTTCTGCGTCGCCTCGTACAGCGGCGCCCACCTCAACCCGGCGGTCACCGTGGCGCTGGCGGTGGCGGGCAAGTTCGCCTGGGCCAATGTGCCCGGCTACATCGCCGCGCAGATGGCCGGCGGCATGGCCGGCGCCTTCCTGGTGTGGCTGATGTATCGCCATCACTTCGAGACCACCGAGTGCGCCGACACCAAGCTGGCGGTGTTCTGTACCGGACCGGCGATCCGCAGCCTGCCGGGCAACCTGGCCTCCGAGATCATCGCCACCTTCGTGCTGGTGTTCGCGGTGCTGCACATGGTGTCGCCCAAGGTGTCGTTGGGCGCCATCGATGCGCTGCCGGTCGGCCTCCTGGTGCTGGGTATCGGTGTGTCGCTCGGCGGCACCACCGGCTATGCGATGAGCCCGGCACGCGACCTGGCACCGCGCTTGATGCACGCGCTGTTGCCGATCAGCGGCAAGCGCGACAGCGACTGGAGCTATTCCTGGGTGCCGGTGGTCGGTTCGCTGACCGGTGGCGTGCTGGCGGCGCTGTTGTACAGCAAGCTGCTGCCTATTTGATCCTGCCTGAGGTTAGCGCCCGTTTGAGTGCGCAAACCTGCCAAGCCCGCCACTATCATGCGGCGGGCTTTTTCATGGCTTGCGAAAGAGGGCGCTGAGTCTGGGCGTGTTCGGTCGGGCTGCGGGAAACGGGTCCAATCGTCAGGAGGGACTGTCGGCTGCTTTGGGGGCCGGCCTGGCTTGCCGGTTTTGAGGGGCGTGTTCGGTCAGTGTCTTGTCAAGATAAATGCAACAAATAAAGAACATTTATCCGCTATAAAACAACATTTGATGTTGTATTAATGTTCGTTATCGCCTAGCATGCTGTTTGAGGCAAACAGCATTTTGTTCGCCACCACAACGACGTCGTCCGGTACTTGGCCGAACGTGTATAGATAGGTTGAAGCCTCAGGGCGGGAGCAAGAAGACGTGAACGGTCAGATCTACGATGTGTTGGTAATCGGCGGCGGCATCAACGGGGCGGGGATCGCCCGCGATGCGGCGGGGCGCGGCCTGTCGGTGCTGCTGTGCGAGAAGGACGATCTGGCCCAGCACACTTCGTCGGCCAGCACCAAGCTGATCCACGGCGGGCTGCGCTACCTCGAGTATTACGAGTTCGGCCTGGTGCGCAAGGCGCTGCAGGAGCGCGAGGTATTGCTGCGCGCCGCGCCGCACATCATCGGGCCGCTGCGCTTCGTGATGCCGCACGACGTCGCCCAGCGCCCGCAGTGGCTGATTCGCGCCGGCCTATTCCTATACGACCATCTCGCGAAGCGCGAGCTGCTGCCCGGCGCCGAGACGCTGAACCTCGAACGCCATCCGGCTGGCGTGCCGCTCAAGCCCGGTTTCAAGCGCGGTTTCGCCTATTCGGACGGCTGGGTGCAGGATGCCCGGCTGGTGGTGATGAACGTCCAGGATGCCGCCGAGCGCGGTGCGCTGGTGATGACCCGCACCGAGTGCGTGTTCGCGCAGCGCGAGCGCGAGCTGTGGCGCTGCATTCTGCGCGAGGAGGGCGGGGCGACCCGCACCGTGCTGACGCGCTCGGTGGTCAATGCCGCCGGGCCGTGGGTCGATAGCCTGCTGAAGAACGTGATCGGCCGGGCCGCCACCAAGTCGGTGCGGCTGGTGAAGGGCAGCCACATCATCGTGCGCCGGTTGTTCGACCACGATCATGCCTATATCTTCCAGAACCCGGACAAACGCATCATTTTCGCCATCCCGTACGAGCAGGACTTCACCCTGATCGGCACCACCGACATCGACTACCACGGCGACCCGGCCAAGGTGTGCATCGACGACGAAGAGGTGCGCTATCTGTGCGCGATGAGCAACCGCTACTTCGCCAAGGAGATCGGCCCGGCCGATGTGGTGGCGACCTTCTCCGGCGTGCGGCCGCTGCTCGACGACGAGTCGGCCAGCGCGGCCAGCGTCACCCGCGACTACACGCTGGAGCTGGACAGCACTGATGGTGCGCCGTTGCTGTCGGTGTTCGGCGGCAAGATCACCACCTTCCGCAAGTTGGCCGAACAAGCGGTCGACCAATTGGCCAAGAGCCTGGGTGTCGGCGCGCCGGCCTGGACCGCCGAGGCTCCGCTGCCCGGCGGCGACTTGGGCGCCGACTCGTTCGAGGCCTTCCTGGCGGTGCAGCAGCAGCGCTACCCGTGGCTGCCCGAGGCACTGCTGTTGCGTTATGCGCGTAGCTACGGCAGCCGGGTCGCGGTGGTGATCGGCTCGGCGACCCGCCTGACCGAGCTGGGCGAGGAGGTGCTGCCCGGGCTGTTCGAGGCCGAGTTGCGCTATCTGGTGGATGTGGAATGGGCCCGCCAGCCTGACGACATCCTGTGGCGGCGCAGCAAGCTCAAGCTGCACCTGCCTGCGGATGCCGCGGAGGTGCTGGGGCGCTGGTTGGACGAGTACGCCAAGCATGCGGCTGCGCCGTCTTCCATCGAGCCGAGCCCCCTGTTCGAGCCGCGTCACGTCGCCTAGAACTTGTTCACGATCTCGCGAACGAAGGGTCAGACAAGGCGAAATGACGCGAAAAATCGGAGTGTACTCATCGAGTCGACAAACATGTTGAGTGGCATTTCAACGCAGGGCCGCCCGAGTGCAGCAGATCGTGAACAGCTTCTTAGACCGCGCCACGGTGGCCGCCAATGCCCGTCAGGCATACACTGCGGGAAGCGAACCACTCTCATTTGCGGGAAGGATAGGTATGGACGTCGGCGTCGGGCATATGGAAACGGTCACTGCAATACAGCACTGGTCCGAACGGACCCTATCGATTAGCACTACCCGGCCGGACGGCTATGCCTTCCGGCCCGGCCACTACGCCCGGCTCAGCCTGCCTGAGTTCGAACGCCCGCTGTGGCGGCCCTATTCGATCGTCTCCACCGCGGCGCAGCCGCAGTTGGAGTTCCTGTTCTCCATCATCCCGGACGGCAAGCTGACGTCCTTGCTCGGCAAGGTGGAGGTTGGCGCGCCGATCCTGATCGATCGCAATCCGATGGGCTTCTTCCTGGAGGACAGCCTGAGCCCGGGCGATACGCTGTGGTTGCTCGCCACCGGCACCGGGGTTGGGCCGTATATCTCCTTGCTGCGCGAGGGGCAGATCTTCGCCAAGTACCGGCAGATCTATCTGGTGTACAGCGTGCGCGAGCGCGCCGAACTGGCTTACGACCAGGAGTTGCAGACCTTGCAGCGGCAGAACGCCGACCGCTTCCGCTACTTGCCGGTCGTCACCCGCGAGCCGGGCTCGGGCTTTCTGTCCGAGCGCATCCCGACGTTGATCGAAAGCGGCCGGTTGGAAGCGGCGCTGGAGGTCGCGCCGCTCAATACCGAGCGCGACCGCGTGATGGTGTGCGGCAACCCCGAGTTCACCGCCACTATGCGCACGCTGCTCAACGAGCGGCAATTCGTGCCGTGTCGGCGCGGGCTGGCCGGCACCATGCTGTTCGAGAAGTATTGGTGAGTCACGATCGGGCGTACCGGCAAACCGGCGCGTAAGCGAACGGGTGTCATCCCGTCCTGGTCGGCTGGAGGATGGACCGGCGCGCTGCCATACTGGAAGTCCACGGCTGCGCGGGAGACGGCGATGGCATGGTGTTTCGATGGCGACAGGCTGGTGCGCATCAGCGACGACTGCCTGTTCAATCCAGAGCTGGACATCGCCGATGTCGATGACCAGTTGCGGGCGTTGGGACTGACCCGCTCGCTGGCGACTGACGAGGCCGGTGCGGTGTGGGTCGCCCACGATAGCCGCAGCGAAGTGCGCTTGCCCGGTTTCGGCCTGGTTTCCCACCTGATCGACGTCGAAGTCGGCGGCGTGGTCGAAACCATCCTCTGTCGCAATTTCCCCGAGTATCTGAAAGCGATGAACCTGTGCCGCGGCCACTTCATCGCTGCCAAGGTGTTTCTGGACGAGGTGCGCGACCGCGACGATTTTCTCCAGCGGCTCGGCGAACCGCCGCGCTGAACGGCGGCGCGACGTTGGCCGAAGCGCGGCGCAACGGTTCGGACTCAGTCCTCGCGCAGGAAGTAGGTGGTTTGCACCGACATCGTGCCGTCGGGGCTGCTGCTCTTCGAGTCGTGGCGGGTCAGTACGCCGCGCTCGACCAGTTCGGTTAAGGCGGCCGTGCAGGCTGCAGCGTCCTGGCCACTCAGGCTGGCGGCAAACGGCACGGTGAGACAGCTCACCTTGTCTTCGGCAAACAGGGCTTCCAGTTGGTCGGCAAGACTGCTCATCGGTTTATTCCTTGGGGTTAGGGTCAACAAGGCCGCCATGGTCGCACAAGCGGGCGCCGAGGTCGAAACCTCGACCCGTCGGGTGCTCCGGCCGGCGCGGTAGGCCCAGGTCGGCGTGCCCGCCTTTCGGCCAACCTTTTCAAGAATAGGACTCCCGAGAAGCATGTGGCGAACGGCATTCACCATGCCGCGGAGGAGGGGGTGCGACTACGGCCGACAACCATGTGCGGGGGAGGCCGGACTATCCGCCGGAGTTGGCCTGCTCACTGACGGACATCCGGAGCGACATCAGGTGTGACGTTGGCCGAAGCGGGCGCTGCGATGGAAAGCGGTGCCCGAGTGCCGCCGCCCTGCGCGAACCCGTCCCCGGCTCCGTCGTGTCACGTCGGGCTCAGGAGGTTTTGCGCGGTTTCGCGCCCAGCCCGTCGGGCGTGGACACATACAGGTAGGACAGCACGCTCTCGGTCAGCTCCGCCGACAGGCGCACCGCTTCCTTGTTGCAGGCCATCACGGCGGCTACCAGGCCTTCGATCAGCGCCAACGCTGCTGCGTTGGAACTGGTCAGCACCGGGTGATCGACCGGTGCATACAGGACGTAGTCGGCCATCTCGCACAAGGGAGAGGCCGGCGAGTCGGTAATGGCCACTACCTTGGCGCCGCGCTGCTTGGCGAAGCGCGCCAGTTGCACCGTATCCAGCGAATAGCGGGGCAGCGCGATGGCCAGCAACAGATCGCTCTCGCCGATTGCCGCCAGCCGATAGGCGGCATTCTCATTGCCCCCCTCCATGCTGATGGCGATCGCGTCGGCGCAGAACGGCACTAGGGTGGCGGCGGCGAGTCCTGCCAGATAGGCACTGTTGCCGAAGCCGAGCACATAGATGCGCCGCGTAGCGGCCAGGGCCGCCACCGTACTCTCGAACACCGTTTCCCGATTGGCATCGCTGGCGGCCGCCAGATTGGCGCTCGCCGCCCTGAGTTGCTCCTGCAGGCCGAACACGCCAGATGGTCGTTGCGCCAATTCCTGCCGCAGCTTATCGACCGGCGAGACCAGTTCGTGCAGCGTTTCCAGCAGCGCGGCCTTGAGGCCGGAATAGCCGCCGTAGTCCAGTGCGCGCGCCAGGCGGTTGACCGCGGCCGGCGAAGTCTTGGTCTCGATCGCCAGCTCCTCGATGGTGAGCGTGGCCGACTTGAGCGGGTGGCGAAGCAGGTAGTCGGCCACCTTGCCCAGTGCCGGCGCCAGGTCTGGCCGGGCCTGAGCGATGTGGCGCATTACCGGCGATTCGTACAGCGCGGGCTGATTGTTCGGCATGGTGGAGGTTGATTCAGGTGGGCGAAAACTGAAAATTTATATATCAGGTGCGGTGGATTCGGCAAGCCGGCTGGGCCGGAAGGTTGAAAAACTATCAAAAAATATTTTTTTGAAAAAAAACATATCAATTTGCTTGCGCATGGAGGGGCCGGCCGGGTAAAAGTCTGTCTCAGTCGCTCCGCTAACCGGCCTGCCCGAGGCGTGAAGAAGCGGCATCCGGCCGACAGCGCTACCGCGTTGAGCTGGGCTTCCAACAAGGAGAAACGAGATGAAGAAAACGCTTATCACCCTGTCCATGGCGCTGCTGGCCACGTCGATGGGCGCCGCCGCCAAAGACTGGAAAGAGGTGCGCTTCGGGGTGGACGCCAGCTATCCGCCGTTCGAGTACAAGGCGCCCGACGGCAAAGTGGTCGGCTTTGACATCGACCTGGGCAATGAGATCTGCAAGCGCATGAACGCCAAGTGCGTCTGGGTCGAGAGCTCGTTCGACGGCATGATCCCGGCGCTCAAGGCCAAGAAATTCGACGGCGTGTTGTCGTCGATGTCCAAGACCGAGAAGCGCATGAAGGAAATCAATTTCTCGGCCAAGCTGTTCCACAACCCGACCAACCTGGTCGCCAAGACCGGCAGCGGCCTGCTGCCGACCGCGGAAGCGCTCAAGGGCAAGCGTGTCGGGGTCGAGCAGGGCACCACGCAGGAGACCTATGCCAAGACGTACTGGGAACCCAAGGGCGTGACGGTGGTGGCCTATCAGAACCAGGACCTGGTCAACCAGGACCTGCTGTCCGGGCGGCTCGACGCCACCTTGCAGGACACGATGCAGGCCAAGAACGGCTTCCTGAAGAAGCCGGCTGGACATGGCTACAGCCTGGCCGGCGCCGCGATCGAAGATGAAAAGACGCTGGGGCAGGGCACGGCCGTCGGCCTGAGAAAAGATGACGCCGATCTGAAGGTTGCCATCGACAAGGCGATCGCCGCGATACTGAAGGATGGCACCTACAAGAAGATTGCGGGCAAGTACTTCGACTTCGACGTCTACGGCCACTAAGAACCGCCAACAAGACTCTTCCTTCGTTGTTGTGCTGAGTTTTGTCAGCGACGCCAAGACGCCGCGCGGGAGGCGCTGCCTCTAGGCAGCCCCTTCCGCTGCTCGCCCATTTCCCGCAAACCGCGGCCGCTTCCGGGTAGGCATCCCGGAATGGCCAAACAGACGCCGATCATGAAACGAATCGAACACCCACTATGCTCGCCCAGCCTGGGCGCGGCCCGCCAGCTGACCAGCCTGCATTTCGGCCAAGCCGGCAGCGGCGACAAGGTGTACATCCAGGCCTCGCTGCACGCCGACGAGCTGCCGGGCATGCTGGTTGCCTGGCACCTGAAGGCGGCCCTCAAGCAGTTGGAGGCGGCCGGTCATCTGCGCGGCGAAATCGTACTGGTGCCTCAGGCCAATCCGATCGGGCATGACCAGACGCTGCTCGGTCAGCAACTGGGCCGCTTTGAACTGGCTTCCGGCGAAAACTTCAACCGCTATTACCCGCAGTTGGCGCAGACCCTCTACCCGGGGCTCAAGCCCTTGCTGGGCCACGATGCCGCGCGCAACACCCGGCTCATCCGCGATGCGTTGCTGGCCGCCATCGAACAGACCCCGGGGCGGACCGAGCTGCACAGCTTGCGGCAACGGCTGATGCTGCTGGCCGTCGATGCGGACATCGTGCTCGACCTGCATTGCGATTACGACGCCGCGCTGCATGTGTATACCGGCACACCGCTGTGGGAACAATGCGAGCCGCTGGCGCGTTATCTCGGTTCCTCCGCCCAGTTCCTGTCGACCGACGCGGGAGGAGACCCGTTCGATGAAGCCTGCTGCCGTATCTGGTGGGAGTTGCAAGCGCTGGCTGAGCAGGACGGGCTGGATGCGGCCATCGAACTGGCCTGCCTGTCCGTTACCGTCGAGCTGCGCGGGCAGGGCGATGTGAACCATGCGCTGGCCCGACAGGATGCCGAGGCGATCCTGAACTTCCTGCGTCACCGAGGCTTGGTGACCGACCGAGCGGCATCGGAGCCGCCCGCTCTCAAGCATCCGGCCACCCCGTTGGCCGGCTCGGAGAACCTTTACGCCCCGCATGCCGGTGTCGTGGTCTTCCTGGTGGCGCCGGGTAGCCGCGTCGAGATCGGCCAGCCGGTGGCAGAGGTGATCGATCCGGTGAACGATCGGGTGAGCGTATTGGCTTCGCAATACGGCGGGGTGGTGTACGCATTGGAAAACCGTCACTACGCCAGTACCGGCATGTGGGTAGCCAAGGTCGCAACGGCGACGGCGTTCAAAACGGGATCGCTGCTGTCCGCCTAGGTTGTCTCAGCTTAGAGCCGCTAACAGAACCCAGCGCAGCGGTCTCGGCTAGGCGGGTTGCCGCAGACAGTACAAGTAGCACGGCAAGGCAGCGCAACAACGCCGGGAGGGTTTCGTTAGCGGCTCTTAATTAAGAGCGAGGCAACTCGCCCGCGAGGGACGGCGAGCGGGGCTGCGCGTTGAAACACCATCCCGCTTCGGCCAACCCTGCCCGGTTCGGCTTGGTCGAATCCCGGCCCGTCGTCATGGGGGCTGCGGTAACCGTCATGCCTCTCGCGTTACAGAATATCGGAATGAGTCAGGCCGACCCCCGTGTTGTCGTGTGTGGTGGCTTGCTGAGCAAGGCGCAGTTCAAGGGCGGACTGGACTGCCCCTGAACCGTCGGCACTCCCAACCCTCACGTCGAGGCTCGTCCAAAGCCCTGTGGGGTTGACGCCATCCAGGCCGCGGGTGTAGCTGCAAAGGGCCTCGATGTAGTCGAACCCATCGGAATGGACCAGGTCGCGGGTCTTGTAGATGCGTTGCTAGCGTCTGCTTTAAGCACAAAGCAGACGCCTATACCACCTATTTAGGGCACCCATTCGTCCCTAATCATTCGCCCGTTCAGAACGCATCAGGCCAGCGCCTACGCATCAGCCGGTACGCCGCCGGGATCACGAATAGCGATAGCAGCGGCGCGGTGATCATCCCGCCGACCATCGGCGCCGCGATCCGGCTCATTACCTCCGAGCCGGTGCCTGAGCCGAGCACGATCGGGACGAGGCCAGCCAGGATCACCGCCACCGTCATCGCCTTCGGCCGCACCCGCTGCACCGCGCCTTCGCGAATCGCGTCGTCCAGTTGCTCTGCGTCGAGTCGGCCGAAACGGTCGTAGCGCTCGGCCGCCGCCTGTTTCAGATACAGCAGCATCACTACGCCGAACTCGGCCGACACCCCGGCCAGCGCGATAAAGCCGACGCCAGCCGCGACCGACAGGTTGTAGCCGGCGAAATACAGGAACCAGATGCCGCCAACCAGCGCGAACGGCAAGGTGGCCATGATCAGCACCGCCTCGTCGAGCCGGTCGAACGTCAGGTAGAGCAGCACGAAGATGATCAGCAAGGTCGCCGGTACCACCAGCTTGAGCTTCTGCGTCGCGCGCTCCAGGTACTCGAATTGCCCCGAGTACGCGATGCTCATCCCCGGGTCGACCTTGACCTGTTTGGCAACGGCGTCCCGAAGGTCAGCGACCACCGACGCGAGATCCCGGTCGCGCACGTCCACGTACACCCAGCCGGACAGCCGCGCGTTCTCGGTCTTCAGCATCGGCGGTCCGTCACTGATGCCGATCTTCGCCACCGTGCCGAGCGTGATCTGCTGCCCCGCCGGCGTTAGCACTGGCAGATTGCGCAGGTTCTCCAGCGAATCGCGGATTTCGCGCGGGTAGCGGACATTGATCGGGTAACGGGCCAGGCCTTCCACCGTCTCGCCGATGTTCTCGCCGCCGATCGCCGACGACACGATGCTCTGTACGTCAGCGATGTTCAGCCCGTAGCGAGCGGCTGAGGTCCTGTCGATGTTGACGTCGATGTAGCGTCCACCGCTCAGCCGTTCGGACAGCGCCGAACTGACCCCGGGCACGGTCTTCGCGACCTTCTCGATCTCCTGGCCGACTCGATCGATCGCCGCCAGATCGGTGCCGGCGATCTTCACGCCGATCGGGCTCTTGATGCCGGTCGCCAGCATGTCGATGCGGTTGCGGATCGGCGGCACCCAAATATTGGTCAGCCCCGGCACCTTCACTACCCGGTCGAGTTCGTCGACCAGCTTCGCCGGCGTCATGCCCGGCCGCCACTGTTCGCGTGGTTTAAACTGGATCGTCGTCTCGAACATCTCCAGCGGCGCCGGGTCGGTCGCTGTCTCGGCCCGGCCCGCCTTGCCGAACACGCTCGCCACCTCCGGCACGCTCTTGATCAGCCGGTCGGTCTGCTGCAGCAGCTGCGTCGCCTTGGCCGCCGACAGGCCCGGCAGCGCCGACGGCATATAGAGCAGGTCGCCCTCGTCGAGCGGCGGCATGAACTCGCCGCCGATGTGGGTGGCCGGCCAGATCGTCGTCAGCAGCGCCAGGCCGGCGATCACCAGCGTGGCCTTGGGATGGTGGAGGACCTTTTCCAGCAGCGGCCGATAGCCGCGGATCAGCACCCGGCTGAGTGGGTTGCGCGCCTCGTCCGGAATCCGACCGCGTATCCAGTAGCCCATCAGCACCGGGATCAGCGTCACCGATAGCGCCGCGGCCGCCGCCATCGCGTAGGTCTTGGTGAACGCTAGGGGGCCGAACAGCCGGCCCTCCTGAGATTCGAGCGTGAACACCGGGATGAACGACAGCGTGATCACCAGCAGGCTGAAGAACAGCGCCGGCCCGACTTCTTCGGCCGCCTCGGTGATGACGCGCCAGCGCGTGTGGTTGTCGATTACCGAGTCCGGATGTTCGTGCTGCCACGCCTCGATATGCTTGTGCGCGTTCTCGATCATCACCACTGCCGCGTCGACCATCGCGCCGACCGCGATGGCGATGCCGCCCAGCGACATGATGTTGGCGTTGACGCCCTGATAGCGCATCACGATGAACGCCATCAGCACGCCGAGCGGCAGCGAGATGATCGCCACCAGCGCCGAGCGCAGGTGCCACAGGAACACCGCGCACACCACGGCGACCACGATGAACTCCTCGATCAGCTTGTCCTTCAAGTTGTCGATCGCGCGGTCGATCAGCTGGCTGCGGTCGTAGGTCGGCACGATCTCGACGCCGGCAGGTAGGCTCTTCTTCAGTTCGGCCAACTTGGCCTTCACCGCCGCGATGGTTTCCCGAGCGTTCTTGCCCGAGCGCAGGATCACCACGCCGCCGGCCGTTTCGCCCTGGCCGTTCAGTTCGGCGATGCCGCGGCGCATTTCCGGGCCGAGCTGGACGGTCGCCACATCGCCGAGCGTCACCGGGACACCGCTGCCAGTCACGTTGAGCGGGATCGCCTGGAAATCCTCCAGCGTCTTCAGATAGCCCGACGCGCGCACCATGTACTCGGTCTCGGCCAACTCCAGCACCGAGCCGCCGGTCTCCAGGTTGGCCTTCTTGATCGCGTCGATCACCTTGTCCTGCGGGATGCGGTACGCAGCCAGCTTCGCCGGGTCGAGCACCACTTGGTACTGCTTGACCATGCCGCCGACCGACGCGACCTCGGCGACGCCGGGCAAGCTCTTCAACTCGAAGCGCAGGAACCAGTCCTGCAGGCTGCGCAGCTGGGCGAGGTCGTGCCGGCCGGTCCTGTCGATCAGCGCGTACTCGTAGATCCAGCCGACCCCGGTGGCGTCCGGCCCGAGCGCGGTCTTGGCGCTCGCCGGCAGCCGTCCCTGCACTTGGTTCAGGTATTCGAGCACGCGGGAGCGGGCCCAATACAGATCGGTGCCGTCTTCGAACAGCACGTAGACGAACGAATCGCCGAAGAACGAGTAGCCGCGCACCGTCTTCGCGCCGGGCACCGACAGCATCGTGGTCGCTAGCGGATAGGTCACCTGGTTCTCGACGATCTGCGGCGCCTGCCCCGGGTAGCTGGTGCGGATGATCACCTGTACGTCGGACAGGTCGGGCAACGCATCGACCGGCGTGGTCTTGACCGCCCAGACGCCCCAGGCGACGACGAACAGCGTTGCGAGCAGTACCAGCAGTCGGTTGTTCACCGACCAGCGAATCAGCCGGGCGATCATGACGCACCCCCGGCCTTGTGCAGCTGCTGGATGACGAAGTCGCCGCCGTTCTGGCTAAAGCCGAACGCCACTGCGTCGCCAGGCTTGAGCCCCTTGGCCAGTTCAGACTTCGCCAGCTTGAACGTCATCGTCATCGCACCCCAGCCCATGGAGGCAATCGGCCCATGTGACAGGGTGATGGCTTGGCCATCGATCTTTTCGACCTTGCCGGTTCCTTGATGGAGCTGGGTTGCTGGTGAGGTCGAGCTCGCCGTCGGCTTGGCGCCTGACACCGATGTCGGCGATTCCAATTGCTGGAGCACGCCACGTAGCGATGCCTCGGAGTCGATCAGGAACTGGCCGGACGCGACCACCTGTTCGCCTTCGGTCAGGCCATCGACGATCGCGGTCTTGCCACCGGCCTCGGCGCCAACCTTCACTTCCACTGGCTTGAAATGGCCAGTACCGGTCGACGTGATGACCAGCGTTCGTGTGCCGGTCCGGATCAGCGCCTCGCTCGGCACCAGCAGCGTCGGCCGTGTGGAGCCGGCCGCCAACCGGATCTGCGCGAACATGCCCGGCTTCAGCGTGCCGTCGCGGTTCGTCAGCTCGATGCGCACCCGCAGCGTGCGACTGTTCACGTCCGCCTCAGGCAGGATCGCGATGACCTTGCCGCTTCGCGGTTTGTCGGGAAACGCTGCCAGGCTCACTTGCGCCACCTGGCCGACGCGGATCGCGCCGGTCTGCGCTTCCGGCACCGCGGCCTCGAGCCAGACGCTAGACAGGCCGTTGAGCTTCGCGACGGTCATGCCGGCGGCCAGCGTCATGCCGGCTCGCACCCCCAGCTCCTGGATGACGCCGGCGATCGGCGCAGTCAGCGTGGTGGTGGTGCTGACGCGGCCGGAGCGCTCGACTCGTGTGATCAGCTCATCCGGCATGCCGAGCAACTTGAGGCGCTGCCGAGTCGCTGCGATCAATGCTTGGTCGCCGGTGCCGCGCACCGCCAGCAGCTCTTCTTGTGCCCCTGCCCAGTCCGGTACCAGCACGTCGGCGAGCGGTGCCCCCTTGGCAATCACGTCGCCTGGCGCCAGCGCATACACCCGCTGCACGAAGCCGGCTGCACGCGTCTGCACCACCGCGACATCGCGATCGTTGAACTGCACGGTGGCGGCGGCCGACACCGCATTGCCCAGCACGCCGCGCTCCACCTTGGCGAGCCGCACACCGAGGTTCTGAGTCACGCTCGGGTCAATCGCGATTGAGGAGCTGTCACCACCTTTCTCGGCGTATTTCGGCACCAGCTGCATGTCCATGAACGGTGACTTGCCCGGCTTATCGAAGTGCTGGTTCGGCACCATGGGGTCGTACCAGTACAGCACTTTGCCCTGTGGCTTTTGGGCACGGGCGGCCGGTGCGACCGAGGCGGTCGATGCTTGCGATTGTTGGTGTCCTGCCCAGTAACCGGCGCCGGCGCTGCCAGCTGCAACGGCTGCGACAAGCAGGACGATGTTGGTCTTCTTCATTGCGCGCCCGCCCCATAAGCGAAGTAGAGTTTTGCCGTCACGGCGGCGGCTTGGTTCTGCAGGTCAATGGCCTTCAGCTCTTCGTCGAGCCGGTCCCGCCGCGCCGACAGCACCGACGCGAGCGATGCCTTGCCGGCGCGGTAGCTGGCCGTCTGCAGCGCGACGCGCTGTTCGGCCAACGGCAGTTGCTGCTCTCGGATTCGCTGCAGTTGCCGATCGAGCATGTCCCGCTCTGCCAGGTCATTTTCCTGCTCGGCGGCGTGGTCGCGGCGCATCGCCTCACGCTCGGCCTCGACGCGGTTCAGTTGCTCCGCCTTGGCCGCGATCATCGGGTCCTGACGGGTTTCGCCGAAAAGCGGCAGGCCGACCGTGACCTGGAGCGACACCATGTTGCCGAACTGGGCGCCGCGTTTCTGGTAGTCGAGCTCGATGCCCCAGTCCGGATTCTTTTCGGCCTGGGCCGCATGCAGATCCGCCTCGGCGACGCCTTGCTGGGCCGAGAACGCTTGCAGTTCCGGATGGGTATGCAAGTGGTTGCGTAGTAGGCCGGCATCCAATGGCATGGTGGGCGCGTCTCCGGCGAGGGAACTGTCCGCCTCGGCCCCGACGGACTGGCGCAGGCTGGCGGTGGCCTTAGCGATGTCGCGGCGCAGCTCGTCGCGGCGGTCTTCCAGTCGGGCTCCTTCCTGCTTCTGCTGGATGGCGTCGACCGCTTCGCTGCGGCCGGAGGCGACCTGCGCGCGGATGGCGCCGGTGAGCGTGATGTTCTCCCGGGCAAGCTGGTCGAACACGCTCAATTTGCGCTCAAGGTAGAAGCGGTTCAGCCAGGCCTGGGCGGCGGCGACGCGAACCTTCAGCCGCACGACCCGGCGCTGCGCCTCGGCATTGGTCACGTTGGCCGAAGCCAGCTCGGTCTGTGCCTGGCGTTTGGCCGAGCTGGGGATGTCCTGCATCACGCCGACCTTCTGCATCGTCATGAAGTCGCCTTCCAGGCTGCCCTTCATCGGGCCGGAGACCGGGTAGTTGTCGACGCCGAAGACCAGCTTCGGGTCGGGTAGGCGGCCGGCGGCTACCGTTTCGTGTTGGGCCGCATTGATAGTCGCGATGTTGGCCTGTAATAGCGGTGATTGGCGTTCGGCCAAGTCGAGGGCACGTCCGAACGTCAATACATCGGCGTGTACGAAGGGAGCCAGCCCTGCCAGCAATAGCGGCAGCGGCAAGCGCTTCCATAGGGGAATCATGCTCTAACTCCATTGAACCTCCTCGTGCCACGCACGAGGACAAGCCGTCGGAATGCGACGGGGGTAGTTGCTGCTATTGGGAGTTAGAGCGAGGGAGGGGGTCGCCACACCCCATTCGGGGAGTGGGAAATCACTACCTGGTCGGCCGACATCAGCACCGTTTGGGAGAACGGCTGCGGCGTCGATAGCGACGGTACCGCGGCTGGATGGTAGACCCCGCCGACTTTGCATTCGGCACCGATCTTGCAATCCATCTGGCCCTTGGTCTTGCCGGAGGCGTCTTGCTGCTGCGTGCAGCCTTCCATCTTCGGCATCGGCGCCGACAGCGCCGGGCCGTTACTCGTCATCGAGCTGTCCATCATCAGGCATCCACCGGTCGTGCCGGTAGCCGCCAGCCCGACCAGGGGCAGCGACAGGGACAGCACGAAGAGGAGAAATAGCCGGACCAATCTCATGAAATGACTATAGCGCGAAGAAATTCCTATTGGGATACACAAGCAACATAGCCGGCGATGCCGGGAAGCCGGCCGCTAGCATAGAGGGTTTATTGGGCCGGGTCGAGTCTGCTCCTCTTCAGGCTCCTGTCGGTCCGCGAGCAAGGTGTTAACCGACGATCCGTCAGGGCCGGGTACTGGCCGGGTACGCATTGGGATAGGCGAGACAGTCAGCTTTTGGCAGACTGACCGTCACCACCGGTCGATCTGTGGGCCGTGTTCCCGTCTGGTAGGCTGCTTACGTCCAAGCGTGTGTCTTCATGGATTTGTCGAGTAAACGCTGCCAAGGCTTCTATTGGGACAGATTTGGGTTAAGAGGTGGAGGCGGAAGCTTGGTGCTTTCCGATTGCGGAGCGGCGCAGTGCGTCGCTCCAATTCAGCCGCCCTTACTTGTTAGAGAAATACTGGTTCAGATTGAAGAGCAGCCCTGCGAAGGACATACCTAGTGCGGAATAAACGGCGTTCGCTTCAGGTGCCGCGTTGTCCGCCAGGATTTCTACCGCGACGTTCGAATAGCCAACCGGGATGACCCCGGCTTGCATCATGCGCATCACCCCAAGGTCGGCTTGTTCCTTGGTAAAGCTGCCGGATGCATCGACGACCGCGTAGGTGCTGTAGCCGTCGTCCAGTGCGGCCATGGCGGGAAAGGCGAGGCAAACGTCCGTCGTGATGCCGGTAATGATTAGCTTCTTGTGCCCCGTCGCCTTCACCGCGGCAACCACGCGCGGGTCGTCCCAGGCGTTGACCGTCGTCCGCTCGATGTGAGCGACGCCGGGTAATGCTTCCTGCAACTCAGGAATGATCGGCCCCCACATATTCTCCGTGGTCGTGGTAAGAATGATGGGGATCTTGAGAGCGACAGCTGCCTTAGCGAGGCCGACGATATTGTGCGTGAGCTGCATCGTATCGATGTCACGAACCCCGGTATAGAGCCCGACTTGGTGATCGACGATGAGCAGCACCGCATTGTCGCGAGTCAGGCGCTCATAATGCGTAGCGATGTGTGAATTCATCGAACTGGTCCCTCCTGCTGCGTAAGCGTTGCATGTTAGGTGGCGTCAGCCCCGAGGCCTTTGAACGGGTCTTAGCGTAAGAGTCGGGAGTGACCATGGTTCTAGGGACAATTTACCCATAGTTCACGGGCGGCTGGAAAACCTGGGGCGGTTCAGATAAGGCGCTCGGACTCCCAATAGGTGGGATATGGAACACACGCGGCTTGCGAGTGCTTGGGTAATAATAATTCGCCGAAATTTATGCCGTTGACGCTGAGACAGATGCTTCGCTTGTTAACATCAAGAATGTAAGCGTTTCGCGCAGATAGAGCCGTACGATTTTGTCCGTATGGCTAACATAGCCGATCGATAGATCATCTCCAAGGTGCAGCTCGAAATCTCCGCCACGCATAGACAATATGCTGCCTCCATTAATTGCCGGGGCCCAGATTATCTCGCCGTTGATTATCTTTTTAATATGCTCGATGACTGGATAGCCGTGGTCGCGTGCCTCGTCGAGCGCGGTGTATGCGTCAGCGCCGAGCAGCACGGAATAGGGGCCGTCGACGCCGGCGAATCGCAACGTCTCAAGAGCTTTGCTTATCACATCTGGATAGTCGCCGATGTCGGCAGGTAATGTGATCTGCGGATTTGATGAGCCTTCGCGGATGCCTACGATGCCTGCGGACTTGTAGCCGTCGAGGATCGCTCGATCTTCGACATATGCGAGCTTCTTCGCTGCATCTTTTGCCGGTTGCCAGTCGGAGTCGCTCGCGCCACGTTCTACGTCATCGATGGCATCGCGCTGAAGTTCGAACGGTACAGTCAATTGGACCAGTGCTTTTATTTCGCGGAGCCTGGCGCTGACGCCTGGTTGTGGCGCTGTAATTTCGTGCTGGTGACCTGTGCCCACACCCGCCAGCCCGGAGCCCCCCGGGCTCTTTACGTCCACCACGCGCCGTCCTGCGACGGACCGTTTGAAGGTACGCGCCACTTCCTCTTCAATCTGCGGCCAGGCATCGTTGGAGATTGGGGCCAGTTCTCGGTGTAGGTTATTCATATTGGTTGGTTCCTTTGGGCGATCCAATATTTGCTGATCTAGCGCAAGCCGGGCGCTCTCCACTTTGAAATTAATTGACTCGTTAATTAGGCTGAAGCATGACTCCGCGTACCGGCAAGATCCGTCAGCCGGGGCGGCCCAGCGCCAGCCAGGCCCACCCGGACCTGCGTGAGCAACTGCTCGACGCGGCGACCGGGCTGTTTGCGCGGCAGGGCATCGCCGCGACGACGATGGGACAGATTGCCGCCCAGGCGGGCGTGACGCCGGCGATGGTGCACTACCACTTCACCAATCGCGACCAACTGCTCGACGCGGTGGTCGACGAGCGGGTGATGCGGGTGATCGGTTATGTATGGGGGCCGGTCGGGCAGGGCGAGGCCGAGCCGTTGGCGCTGGTGGCCGGCTTGCTGGAGCGGCTGTTCGAGAGTGCCGAGCGCCAGCCGTGGCTGCCGCCGTTGTGGCTGCGCGAGGTGCTGAACGAAGGTGGGCAGCTGCGCGAACGCATGCTGCCGCGGCTGCCGTCCGCCAAGCTGCAATGGTTGGCCGAACGACTGGCCGACGGCCAGCGGGCCGGCAGCGTCAATCCGGCCATCGAGCCGCGGCTGGTGTTTCTGTCGCTGCTGGGCATGACCTTGCTGTCGCTTGCCACCGCGTCGCTGTGGCAGCGGGTGCCAGCGCTGGAAGGGCTGTCGCGTGAGCAGCTGCAACGTCATGTGTGGGCCATGCTGGCGGGAGGGTTGAGTATGCCGCCCGAGGAAGGGCATTCCGGAGGTTGCCGATGAGTCGAGCGCTACGTTATCCCTCTATGGTGCTTGCCGTTGTGCTGGTGTCGCTCGTGCTGGCTAGCTGCGGACAGCCGCAACAGAACACCTTCCAGGGCTATGTTGAGGGCGAGTTCGTCTACGTCGCCTCGTCGCAGCCGGGTCGGCTGGACAGCCTGGCGGTGCAGCGTGGCCAGCAGGTGACGGCCCGGCTGCCGCTGTTCGCGCTCGAAGCGGTCGACGAGACGGCGGCGCGCCAGCAGGCCTTGCGTCAGCTCGACGCCGCTCAGGCGCAGTTGAAGGATCTGCAAACCGGCAAGCGCCCGGCCGAGCTCGACGTGACCCGGGCCCAACTGACGCAGGCGCAGGCGCAGGCAGCGAAGTCGGCGCAGCAGCTGCGCCGCGACCGCGAGCAGTACCGCGTCGGCGGCATCGCTCAGGCCCAGCTGGAGGCGAGCCAGTCCGGTGCCGACGCCGATGCCGGCAGGGTGCGCGAGCTGCAGAGCCAGTTGGCGGTGGGTCGGCTGCCGGGGCGCGACCAGCAGTTGCGCGCGCAGGGCGCCCAGGTGGCCGCCGCGCGGGCCGCGCTGGCGCAGGCGCAGTGGAAGCTGGACCAGAAGGCAGTGACGTCGACCCGCAATGGCAGGGTGTTCGACACGATGTACCGGGTCGGCGAATGGGTGCCGGCCGGCAGCCCGGTGGTGCGGCTGCTGCCGCCGGAAAACATCAAGTTGCGCTTCTTCGTGCCCGAGCCGGTGCTGGGCCGGCTGGCGGTCGGCCAGTCGGTGACGGTGGGCTGCGACGGCTGCAAGGCGACGCTGCCGGCGCGTATCACCTACATCGCCACCGAGGCCGAATACACTCCGCCGGTGATCTACAGCAACGAGAACCGCGCCAAGCTGGTCTACCTGATCGAGGCGCACCCGAGCGTGGCTGACGCGCCGAAGCTGCACCCCGGCCAGCCGGTGGAGGTGACGCTGCGATGAACGATGCGGCCAAGCCTGAGTTCTCCATCGATGTCAGAGGCCTCAACAAGCACTTCGGCGACAAGCATGTGGTGCGCGACTTGAGCCTGCAGGTGCGCCGCGGTGAGATCTTCGGTTTTCTCGGCCCGAACGGCAGCGGCAAGACCACCTCGATCCGCATGATGTGCGGGCTGCTCACCCCCGACTCGGGCAGCGGCAGCTGCCTCGGCTACGACATCCTGAAACAAAGCGACCAGATCAAGCGTCGTGTCGGCTACATGACGCAGCGCTTTTCCTATTGGGAAGACCTGACCATCCGCGAGAACCTCGACTTCGTCGCGCGTCTCTATGAGATGCCCGACCGTAAGCGCGCGGTGGACGAGGCGCTGGAGAGCCTGGGGCTGACTTCGCGCGCCAAGCAGCTGACCGGCGCCTTGTCCGGCGGCTGGAAGCAGCGCCTGGCGCTGGCCGCCTGCATGCTGCACCAACCGCAACTGCTGCTGCTCGACGAGCCGACCGCCGGCGTCGACCCGGCGGCGCGCCGCGACTTCTGGGAGGAGCTGCACCTGCTGGCGGCACAGGGCATCAGCGTGCTGGTCAGCACCCACTATATGGACGAGGCGGAACGCTGCCACAAGCTCGCCTACATCTCCTACGGCACCTTGCTGGCGCAGGGCACCGCCTCCGAGGTGATCTCCGGCCAGGGCCTGTCGACCTGGGCGATCCACGGCGACAACCTGGTCGGGTTATCGCAGCAGCTGCGCGGCCAGCCCGGTGTCGACCAGACCGTGGCGTTCGGCTCGACGCTGCACGTCAGCGGCCGGGACGGCGCGGCCCTGCAACGCACGCTCGAGCAGCTGATTGCCGGCCAGCCGGGTTTGCGCCTGGCGTCAGCCGATACCGGCCTGGAGGACGTGTTCATCTATCTGATGAGCCAGTCGACCGACAACTACGCCACCTACCAGAAAGAGAGTCCGCCATGAACGGTCGGGGCTTCTCGTTCGCCCGCTGGTGGAGCATCGTGCTCAAGGAATTCCTGCAGCTCAAGCGCGACCGCGTCACCTTCGCGATGATCATCGTGCTGCCGCTGGTGCAGCTGACGTTGTTCGGCTTCGCGATCAATACCGATCCCAAGCACATGCCGACCGCGATCATCAGTGCCGATCAGAGCGAGTTCACCCGCAGCTATATTGCTGCGCTGCACAATTCCGATTACTTCGACGTCGTCGGCACGCTGCCGAGCGAGGAGGCGGGGCGGGCGGCACTGGCGCAGGGCCGGGTGCAATTCGTGATCAATATTCCGACCGACTTCACCCGCCAGTTGCTGCGCGGCGAGCGCCCGGCACTGCTGGTCGAGGCCGATGCGTCCGACCCCACTGCCACCGGCCTCGCGCTGGCGGCGGTGCAGCAGTTGGCCCAGTCGGTGGCCGACAAGGACCTGACCGGCGTGCTGGCGCCGCTCGCCGGCGGCCAGCCGGCTTTCGACGTGCAGGTGCACCGGCTCTACAACCCCGAGGGCATCACCCAGTACAACGTAGTGCCGGGGCTGATGGGCGTGATCCTGACCATGACGATGGTGATGATGACCGGCCTTGCGATGACGCGCGAACGCGAGCGCGGCACGATGGAGAACCTGCTCGCCACCCCGGTGCGCCCGCTGGAGGTAATGAGCGGCAAGATCATCCCCTATATCGCGATCGGCCTGGTGCAGGCCACCATCATCCTGCTGGCCTCGCGCTTCGTGTTCCACGTGCCGTTCGCCGGCAGCCTGGTGGCGATCTACCTGTCGGCGCTGCTGTTCATCGCGGCCAACCTGACGGTTGGCATTACCTTGTCGTCGCTGGCGCAGAACCAGTTGCAGGGTATGCAGCTGACAATGTTCTACTTCCTGCCCAACATCCTGTTATCCGGCTTCATGTTTCCGTTTCAGGGCATGCCGGTCTGGGCGCGCGCGATCGGCAGCCTATTACCGCTGACCTATTTCAACCGCTTGATTCGCGGCATTCTGCTCAAGGGGAGCGGCTGGGGCGACCTGTGGCCCAGCGTTTGGCCGCTGCTGCTGTTCACCGTGGTGGTGATGGCGGTGGCGGTAAAGTTCTACCGGCGCACGCTGGATTGACGGAGGAAGACGCGATGCCCTTGCCCCGTTCACTTCGCCTGACTTCCGTGTTGCTTGCCGTGTTGCTCGCCGGTTGCGCCGTCGGCCCTGACTTCGTGCCACCGGCCGACCCCGCCGCCCGTGCCTATCTGCCGGGCCGTCAGCCCGAGACGACCGTGGCCGCCAGCGGAGAGGGCGGAGCGGCGCAGCGCTTCGATGCGTCGGCCGACCTGCCGGCAGACTGGTGGACGCTGTTTCGTTCACCGGCGCTCGATCGCCTGGTGCGGACCGCCCTGGCGGATAGCCCGACCTTGGCCGAAGCGCGCGCGCGGCTGGAGCAGGCGCAGCAGAACTATCGCGCCCAGGCCGGTGCCACTCAATGGCCGAGCGTTGACGCCAAACTGGGCGCGGTGCGTCAGCAGATCGATACCGCGGCCTTCGGCATTCCGAACATCGCCAATCCCGGGCCGTTCAATCTCTACAACGCCAATGTCGACGTCAGCTACACCCTCGACCTGTTCGGTGCCAATCGTCGCGCTCTAGAGGGGCTGCTTGCCCAGGTCGACTACCAGCGCTACGAACTGGAGGCCGCCCGGCTGAGTCTTTCGGCCAACGTTGTGTCCGCCGCGATCCGCCAAGCCGCGCTGCGCGAGCAGATCGCGGTGACCCGGGCACTGTACGACGCGCAGCGGCAGCAACTCGACATCATGGAGGCACGCTACCGAGCCGGCGGCATTGCGCGGCTTGACTTGCAGAACCAGCAGAGCTTGCTCGCGCAAACCGCCGCGCAGCTGCCTCCGCTGCAGAAGCAACAGGTGCTGATTGACCATCAGTTGGCGGTCTACCTCGGTCGGCCACCGGCAGATGCCGACATCCCGGCGCTCGAACTGGGCAGCCTGCAGCTGCCGGACACGCTGCCGTTGACGCTGCCGTCCGCCCTTGCGCGCCAGCGCCCCGATATCCGCGCCACCGAAGCCCTGTGGCATCAGGCCAGTGCCGATGTCGGCGTCGCCACCGCCAATCTGTATCCGCAACTGACGCTGAGCGGTAGCTTCGGCTCGGAGCGCACCCGCGTCGGCGATGTCGCCAATGGCCTCAATGTCTGGAACCTGGGTTTCAACCTGCTGCAGCCGGTCTTCCATGGCGGCGAGTTGCAGGCCAAGCGCCGGGCGGCGGTGGCGGCGTACAACGCGGCCGAGGCGGCCTATCGGCAATCGGTGCTGCAGGGCTTGCAACAGGTGGCCGACGCGCTGGGGGCGCTCGAACACGATGCCCGGACTCTGCAGGCGCGCGCCGACGCGGCCGACCAAGCCGAGGCGAGCCTGCGTATCAGCCAGCAGCAGTACCAGGCGGGCGGTATCAGCCAGCTGGCACTGATCGATGCTCAGCGTCAGCAATTACAGACCCGGCTCGACCGGGTGACCGCACAGGCCGACCGCTATAGCGATAGCGCAGCGCTGCTTCAGGCGCTGGGAGGAGGCTGGTGGCGGGAAGGGCACTGAGTCTCGATGCAGTTACCGGCGGGGGCGGAGGCTAGGTAGCCGTATCAGCAAGAAGGGCGCCATTCTCGGCCGATGTGCAATAGAGCGGTGAGCCATCGTCCCGTCGCAGCAAAGACATCGTTTTGGCGGGCCGATATGACGCGGATATACCGATATTGGAGTAATACAAATAGCGATACGGGCAGTGTTTATTGAAACGCTGAGGCAGCGATGTCTTTGATGGTGGTCCGTATCGTGTTTTTCGAGAGAATCGTGAAGCGGTCGGTTTTCCCTGCCAAGAAATAATCTCGCGTTGACAATGGGGCTTGAACAGGGCTTACCGAACCGGAGCCGGCGATCGCCACCGGTAGGTCGGCCGGGCCGTGTCACTGAAGGTGGTTGAAGTCACTAATCCCGGCCCGAGAAAGTGTCTTGCCCCGTTCTTCATCCCCCTGATCTCTGCAAATGCATTGCACCGCACGCGAATCACTTTGTAGTCACTGCTTTCACTGACAATGAAGCAGTGGTTCCGCCATATTACCTTCATCAAGTGCTGTTTGCGGTGCGACATCTGCAAACAGGTGTACTAGCAACATACCTTCGTTCCAGTCCTGCCGGGAGGCGGGCCGTTGTGCGAAGTGGTTGAACGAATGAATCTGGCTTTATTGTTCAAATCGCCGATGAATTGCATAGGACGGCTGTTCGCTGAAGCAGGGGTTAATCGGGCAGGGTCGCCGTTGATTTGCATGGACTTGGAATATGATTTGGTCGGACAAAAGGGGTTTTGTCGCTATCTGGCTACAACAGTGTCGGCTGATATATCGGGGCTTGGTATCAGTGCCGCAATATTTGTCGCTAGGTGGTGACAAATCACAGTGGGTGAAACCGGATAATCGAGAGTGGCTAGCAGTCTGATATGAGTCGGAACAGTGAATGGCTTGAAATGGCTAGTGAAAATAACGCTGGCACGGTTACTGCTATATACCGGGTGCAGCACCATTTCTCGTTATCAAGCATAGGAATAATACTCATGAAGAAACTGGCCATCGCCCTTGCCCTTATCGCTCCGCTGACTGCTGCCTATGCTGCTCCGCAGGCTTCCGTACCGTCGTCCGAGCCATCGGCACCGCAGCATGCCCAGAATGCCAAGAAGAAACAGGTAGCCGCTTCCGAGTCCGCGCCACAAAAGGCCCAGGCGGCTAGCAAGAAAAAGAGTGCCGCTTCCGACGCTGCGACGCAGAAGGCGCAGTCGGTGAAAAAGGCCGCTGCCTCGGCATCGTCGGCTGATAAGGCGGCACCGAGCCAAGGCAGCTAAGCCATCGCATTAAATGCTTATGGCTTATACGGCGCGATAGCCTGAAGGGTTTTCGCGCCAGGCAAAGACAAACCCCGTGTTCGCGCACGGGGTTTGTCTTTGGCGTGGTGGTGAGGGGACGTTCAGCCGTATTTCTTTACGACCGCCTCGATCGAGCCTGCCGCTTTGACCAGATCGTCGAGCACCATCACCGGGTGAAACTCGAGGTTGGCATGCAGGGCCAGGAACCACGGTTCAGCGATAGCAGGCATCTGGGAGGCGTCGCTCATCTCGAGAAAGAGAAAGGCGGTTCGCTGGCCATTATCGTCGGTGAAGTAGGCAGCCTCGGGTTTCAGGTCATCGAGGATGGACTGGATGGTCGAACCGAGCTTGCCGGTTTTGGCCGCCGCATTGCCGGCACCGACCGGGATGTTCACTTTGACAAGGAATCGCATGGATCACCTCCGAGCACTCGATGATGGGGTATCGGTCCAGCTGCCGCAGGCATAAGCGGTCTGTCGCACCGCGTGTGCCTGACAGTCTGTCGCAGTGTTCTATAGCCGATGGCGGTGGGCCCGACCAGTGCCGAGCGTACCAAGCCCGGGCGCTGCGCGACGGAAGGGCCGGCGAGGGCGACTCGGGTAGAATCCGGTGATCTATGTTTCTGCCTGGACTTGTCATGCCACTCTCCCCCGAAGCCATCCTACAGGCCGCCCGACTGTTGGCCGAACGCCGCCGGCAGGGCCAGCCGGGC
Source organism: Neisseriaceae bacterium JH1-16 (assembly GCA_025989215.1). Taxonomy (GTDB): domain Bacteria; phylum Pseudomonadota; class Gammaproteobacteria; order Burkholderiales; family Chromobacteriaceae; genus Crenobacter_A. Next base: position 284,784 of record JAPDNP010000001.1, read on the forward strand.
CCTTTGCTGCCCGAGGTATGCCGCCCGACCGATATCGACTCGGCACTGGCGATCCAGGCCGCCGTCACGAGTTGCCTGGGAAGCCGCATCGGTGCCTGGAAGTGCGGGCTGCCCGTGGAGGGAAAGCTGGTGGTGGCGCCGATCTACGCCGAGGCGATCAGCACCGATAGTCTGTGCCAGGTGTGGGCTCGCGAGGGGCGGGTGCGGGTCGAGCCGGAGCTCGCCTTCGTGCTGGGTGCCAATCTGCCGGCGCGGGCCGAACCCTATCTGCCGGCCGAGGTCGATGCGGCGATCGCTCGCACCCACCTGGCGCTGGAGCTGATCGACAGCCGCTATGCGCAGCCTGATGCGGCAAGCTTCGCCGACATGCTCGCCGACAACTTGGTCAATCAGGGGCTGTTTCTTGGCCCCGCGGTGGATTCGGCCGACGCGGAACGGGCGGCGACGCTGACGCTGGACGTGGACGACGACCTCGCGCAGCAGCGCTATTCGGGGCAGCATCCAGCCGGGCTGCCCCGCGCACCGCTTTACTGGTTGGCCGAACACCTGCGCATGCGCGGGCTGGGCCTGCAGGCAGGTCAAGTGGTGATCACCGGCTCGTATGCTGGCGTGATCGAGTTGCCGCTAGCGGCCGAGTCGTGCCTGCGTTTCGGCGAGCTGGGCACGCTGACGGTCCGCTTCGCCCCGAGGTCAGTGCGCTAGGCCTTGAGCCGGTAGCCGGTCTTGAAGATCCACGCGACAACGGCGAGGAACAGCGCCAGAAACGCCAGGGTCATGGCGAGGCTGACGCCGACATGGACGTCGGCGATGTCGTAGAAACTCCAGCGGAAACCGCTGATCAGGTAGACCACCGGGTTGAACAGCGCGACCGTGCGCCAGAACGGCGGCAGGATATCGATGGAGTAGAAGCTGCCGCCGAGGAAGGTCAGCGGGGTAATGATCAGCAATGGGATCACCTGCAGTTTCTCGAAGCCGTCCGCCCAGATGCCGATGATGAAGCCGAACAGGCTGAAGGTCACCGCGGTCAGCACCAGGAACAGCAGCATCCAGAACGGGTGGGTGACGTGCAAGGGCACGAACAGCCCTGCGGTCGCCAGAATGATCAGGCCGAGCAGGATCGACTTGGTCGCCGCCGCGCCGACATAGCTGATGACGATCTCGATATAGGAGACCGGGGCCGACAGCAGCTCGTAGATCGTCCCAGTAAAGCGGGGGAAGTAGATGCCGAAGGAGGCGTTGGCGATGCTTTGCGTCAGCAGAGACAGCATGATCAGCCCCGGCACGATGAAGGCGCCGTAGCTGACGCCGTGGCTCTCGGGGATGCGCGAGCCGATCGCCGCACCGAATACGACGAAGTAGAGCGAGGTCGAGATTACCGGCGAGATGATGCTCTGCATCAGCGTGCGCCAGGTGCGTGCCATTTCGAAGCGATAGATCGCGCGGATCGCGTGGATGTTCATGCTTTTTCTTTCAGCAGGCTGACGAAGATGTCCTCGAGCGAGCTTTGCGTGGTGTGCAGGTCTTTGAAGCGGATGCCGGCGGTGTTCAGGTCCTGCATCAGGGCCAGGATGCTGACCCGTTCGCCCTGGGTGTCGTAGGTATAGGTCAGCTCGTTGCCGTCGTTGGCCAGCTCCAGCTGGTAGCCATTGAGGCCGCCGGGAATCGCCTCGAGCGGCGTTTCCAGCTGCAGGGTCAGCTGCTTCTTGCCGAGCTTCTGCATCAGCGCCATCTTGTCGTCGACCAGGATGATCTCGCCCTTGCGGATCACCCCGATGCGGTCGGCCATCTCCTCGGCCTCTTCGATGTAGTGGGTGGTCAGGATGATGGTGACGCCGCTTTCCTGCAGCGTGCGTACCAGTTTCCACATGTCCTGACGCAACTCGACGTCGACGCCGGCGGTCGGCTCGTCGAGGAACAGAATGGTCGGCTCGTGCGACAGCGCCTTGGCGATCAGCACGCGGCGCTTCATGCCGCCCGACAAGGTGATCAGCTTGTTGTCCTTCTTGTCCCACAGCGACAGCGCACGCAGCACCTTCTCGATGTGCGCCGGGTTCTTCGCCTTGCCGAACAGGCCGCGGCTGAACGAGACGGTGGCCCACACTGTTTCGAATGCGTCGGTGGTCAGTTCCTGCGGCACCAGGCCGATCAGCGAGCGGGCGGTGCGGTAGTCGCGCGCAATGTCGTGCCCATCGATCAGTACGCTGCCCGCGCTCGGTTTGACGATGCCGCAGATGGTGCTGATCAGCGTGGTCTTGCCGGCGCCATTGGGGCCGAGCAGCGCGAAGATTTCTCCACGGCGGATGTCCAGGTTGATCTGCTTCAGTGCCTGGAAGCCGGACGCATAGGTCTTGGAGAGATTCGAGATGGTGATGACGTTTTGCATAGGCATGACGATAGCAGATTCGAGGCGACCTTGGCGGCTCGGCGCCGAGTTGCTCGACGCCGGATGGGCACCGGCCGGGCAAAATAAAACGCCACCCTTGGGTGGCGTTTTGTCTGTCGATGCGACGTTTAGCGGATCAGCCCGGCCTCGTCGCTGCCGGCGATCGCGGACGGCACCGCCACGCCGAACAGCTGCAGCGATTCCACGATCAGTTCGGCCGACACGCCGCCCTCGTAGGGCAGGTAGAAGTCGGCCGAAATCGCTTCGTCGTCGACCAGGGCGAAGCGGGCGAAGATGTAGTCGCTGTTCATGCGGTTGAGCAGCTCCAGCTTGTCGAGCCGGGCTGCGGTCTCGTCGATGCCGTAATAGGCGACGTAGCGAATCTGGCGGTTGGCTTCATTCAGTTGAACGAAGGCCTTCAGTTCGCCTGGGTGGACGGCCAGGTCGCCGTCTTCGTCGACCTCGGTGCGGATGCCCGCTTGTTCGTACAGCGCTTGCAGTCGGGTGAGCGAGATCTCGTCGTCTTGGAGCAGGGCTGGCTGAGTCATGGTGGCTTTCGTCGGGATGGGGAAAGGGGGCTCAGAACCTGTTTACGATCCCGCGAACGAAGGGTCAGGCAAGGCGAAATGGCGCGAAACAGCGGCGTGGACATAGAGTCCATGAGCATGTTGAACGTCATTTCAACGCAGGATCACCCGAGTGCAGCGGATCGTGAACAGGTTCTCAGCGGCACAGCTTGCTGCGCGAGCATTCGGTCAGCAGCTGCATCAAGCGCTTCTTGCAGACCAACTGGTTGGCGCTGGCGTAGTAGAGCGCCGACTTGTCGACCGGGCCGGCCAGGGTGGCGAGCTTCTGCTGCCTGGCGATCACCTTGCCGTTCTGGTCGATGCAGTCTTTCTTCTGCTGGATCTCGCGATCGAAGCCGCGCTTTCTAGCCTGAGCAGTTAGCTTGTCCGGGTCGTAGCTGCCGCTGTACTTCTTGACGAAGGCGGCGCCGTCCTCGGGGGTTTGGATCGCGTCGAAGTCGCTCTGGTACTGGGTCTTTTTCAGCGACTCGTCGTCCAGGCGCTTCTTTTCGGCCAACTGCTGACGGCGCTGCTCCTGGGCGCGGCGATCGTCGTCGCGCTGGCGGGCGGCCAGGCTCTTGAGCCGACCCAGTTGCGCTACCTGGTTGTCGGACAAGGGGCGGCCGTTCTGCACGTCGTTCAGCAGGCTCAGGCCGGAATGGTAGTCGGCGTCGGACAGCCTGCCGGCCTGGCGGGCGCGCTCCAGCGAACCGCCGAGGCGCTGCGATTCGTCGGCGCTCATCCTGGGGTAGCTGCTGCTGGAGTGATAGACCGTGGGCAATGCCGCACAGCCGCTCAGCAACGCGGCGACGACGACAAGATAGACTAATTTCATTGCTTGCTTATTTACTGAGCTCATGGTCCGACATCATAACGCAGCCGGGCAGCAAAAGCGGAACTGGGGTTGGCCGAACGAGTGCGCTTTACGGGGCAGGCTCGGCGGCGGGTAAAACCGCGCGGCGATGTCGCCTGGGCGGGCCATTCACAGATAGGGGCGCCCAGGTCGGACGACAAGGGCGCGCTTCAGTCCTTACGCCAGGCCGAGTGCGCGACGAATCTGCTGCGCCACGCCGGCCTCGTTGTGATGGCCGGCCTGCGGTACCGCCGGCAGCAGCGCGTTGAGTTTCGGGTTGGCGTTGGCCATGCGGAAGGGGTGGCCCACCGCCTGCAGCATTTCCACATCGTTCAGCCCGTCGCCGAACGCCGCGCACTGTGCCAGCGCGATGCCACGCCGGCGCAGCAGCCGGGTCAGCGCCTGGCCCTTGTTGACGCCGGCGGCCATCACTTCCAGATAGTCGGGCTGCGAATAGGTCACCGCCACCTGCTCGCCCAGCCGCTGGCGAATACGGGCCTCGATCTCGGCCAGCGTGTCGGGATGTCCGGTGTACAGCACCTTGGCGACGCCGACGCCATCATGGCCGGACAGATCGTCGTGGCGCGTGCCCAGCTCCGGGTCGCCCTCGCGCAGCAGATAGCCCTCGTGCACGCAGCTCAACCGTCCTTCGTCCTGATACACGCTCATCAGCGAGCCGCGCGCGAGCTCTGGCTGTACCAGCTGGTGCACCTGCGAGGGCTCCAGATCGGTGGCCTGCAGCAGTTTGCCGTCGCTGCCGTGCACCCGGGCGCCATTCGAGGTGATCATGCTGATCGGCAAGTCCAGCGGCGCGGTCAGCCGCTGCACGTCGCGCACGTGGCGGCCGGTTGCGATGATCAGATGGATGCCGCGCGCCGCAGCGGCACGCAGGGTGTCGGCGGTGAGGGCGTTGATGGTCTGCTGGGCATCCAGCAGCGTGCCATCGAGGTCGGAAGCGATTGCGGCGTACATGGGGTCCGATACGGGGTTGGAGCCGGCTCACGGGCAGGCGAACGACGGTTGCTCAGGTGGCACGGCACCGCGCGCTGCCCATGGCGTGACCCTTCGTTCGCGAGATCGTGAACCGATTCTTAGAAGTTGGCCGGGGTGTTGGAGCTGATAATCTCGGCTTCTTCCTGCCCGATGTTGCGGAATTTGTGGGGCAGGGTGCTCGGAAAGTAATAGCCTTCGCCGGCGGTCAACACACTGACCCTGCCGTCGACGGTGAGTTCAATCGTGCCGCGCACCACCACGCCGCATTCCTCGCCCTCCTTGTGGGAGATCATCTCCTTGCCGGTATCGGCGCCGGGCGCATACAGCTCGCGCAGCATGCGCATCTGCCGATGCGGGGCCGAGGCGCCGACCAGAAGCAGCTTCAGGCCGTCGCGACCGAGATCGGGCTGCTGTTCGGAGCGAAACACATACGGGTCTTCCTGCGGCGGGTCGCCGAAAGTCAGAAACTCGGTCAGCGACATCGGGAAACCCTGCAGCAACTTCAGCAGGGAACTGATCGATGGGCTGACACGGTTCTGCTCGATCAGGGAAATGGTCGCGTTGGCCATTCCCGCCCGCTTGGCCAGTTCGCGCTGCGACAGCGAGTGATGTTCGCGCACTTGCTTGACGCGGCTTCCAATGTCCATATTGCCGGGAATCTCCGAGGGGTTGTGGGGCTTGCCGGCCAAAGCTGCTTATTTTTTTCGACGTCTTTGGCCTTAAGTCTCGCAGTATACTTGGCGCTGCCGGGGCAATCGATGGCCACTGTGCATTTTTTTAGACGATAGTTTGTAGTTGAGATACTGGCAGACACCCTGATCGGAGCTGTGCAGTGGCCCCATTCCCTCTCGAAGGTGCTTTTCCCCGGCGTTGGCGGGCCTGGCTGGCTGGCCTCGCACTCTGGCTGGGCGTGGCTCACTGTGCCTTCGCCCTCTCCGTGACCGCCGAAGAGCGGGCTTGGCTCGACCTGCACGGTCCGCTGCGTGTCGGTGTGGTATTGCAGGCACCGTTCGCCCAGCTCGACCCGCGCACGCACCGTTACTACGGGGCCGATGTCGACTTGATGAACCTGCTGGCCAGCGAGCTGAAGGTCTCGCTGCAATGGCAAAGCTATCCTGACCTGGCCGCCCTCACTGCCGCGTCCGCGGCGGGGCGCATCGATCTGGCCCCCGGTCTGCTACAGACGCCGGCGACGCTGAGACACTGGCTGTTTTCCGACCCCTATCTGCGCATCCCCAGCAAGCTGGTCGGCCGTGCCGAGCATGGCACCTCGGTCGAGCTTGATCAGTTACCGCTCGAACAGCGTATCGCGGTGCGCAGCCCCAGCCCCGTGGCGAGCTTCCTGGCGGCTAACTACCCGGTGTTGCAGCGCGAGCCGGTGGCCTCCGAGCGCGCCGCGCTGCAGCAGCTGCTGGCCGACAAGGTCGATTACGCGGTGGTCGATGAGGCCCAGCTCAATCTGTTGATGCACGAGCCCGAATTCGCCCGCCTGGCGGTGGTGGGCGAGACCGGCTATACCCGCCTGCTGCGCATCGCCACCCGGCAGGACGAACCGGTGCTGGCGCATGTGATCGACAATGGCCTGCTGGCGCTGCCGGGCCGGCAACTGAACCAGCTGTACGAGCGCTGGGTGTTGCCGGCCTACCCGTCGCTGACCGATACCCTGACGTTCTGGCGCCGGCTGGCGCTGTTCCTGTGCCTGTTGACCCTGGCGGCTGCGGCGGCGTGGTGGTGGAACGTGCGTCACCGTCATTTCGTCGAGCAGCGCCTGGCGCAAGTCCGTCAAGAGCTGGAGCAGCGCGAGGCGGTAGAGGCGGCGCTGCGGCTGACCCAGTTCTCGGTCGATCTCAGCACCGTCGGCATCCTGTGGGTGAACTGGGACAGCCGGGTGCGCTACGCCAACCAGGCGGCGATGGGCATGCTCGGCTATTCGGCCGACCAGCTGGTCGGCCAGCTGTTGTCACGCTTCGAACCCAGCCTGGACATGGACCGCTGGCTGGCGCTGTGGGCGCGGGTGCGGATCGAGTCGCTGGCCAGCTTCGAGACGGCCTGCCTGCGCCGTGACGGCAGCTGGCTGCCGGTGGATGCCTCGCTGAGCTTCATGCGCTTTCGCGACAACGAATACCTGGTGGTGTTTCTGACCGACGTCACCGAAAAGCGTCACGCCCGCGCCGCGCTGGAAGAGAGCGAGGCGCGGCTGCAGGGCATCGCCGCCAATGTGCCGGGGCTGGTGTTCCGGCTGGAGCGCGCCGCTCCCGGCCAGGCGGCGCGACTGGCCTTCCTGAGCGAGGCAAGCCAGGCGCTGCTCGGCTACGAGGCGGTCGACCTGATGGCCGAGGCGGACGGGTTGCAACTCTTGGTGCACCCGGACGATCGCGCCGGCTATCTTGCCAGCCGCGCCGCCGCGGTGGCCGGCGATGCCGACTGGCAGTGGCAGGGGCGCATTCGCACCCGCGACGGCGGCCTGCGCTGGGGCGACCTGAAAGCCAAGGCGCGTCGCTTCGACGATGGTCGCACCGTCTGGGACGGCATCCTGTGGGACATCACCGTCAACAAGGAAACCGAGCTGAGCCTGGCCGAATCGCGCGCCATGCTGCGCGATCTGTCCGCCCACCTGGAATCGGTGCGCGAAGAGGAAAAGGCGCATATCGCCCGCGAGGTGCACGACGAGCTGGGCCAGGTGCTGACGGTGTTGAAGCTGGAAACCTCGATGTGCGAGCTGAGCTATGCCCGGCTCGATAGCGGGCTTACCGAGCGGCTGCAGAGCATGAAGAAGCTGATCGCGCAGACCTTTGCCATCGTGCGCGATGTCGCCACCGCGCTGCGCCCGCCTATCCTCGACGCCGGCATCGGCTCGGCGATCGAATGGCAGGGGCGCCGCTTCGAGTCGCGCACCCAGATCCCGTGCCTGGTCCAGGTGCCTGAGCGGCCGATCCGTCTGTCGGACGCCAAGGCGATCGGCCTGTTCCGGGTGTTGCAGGAGGCGCTGACCAATGTGATGCGCCACGCCGAGGCGCAGACCGTCGAGCTGCGGCTGAGCCTGGCCGAAGACCAGTTGCGGTTGGAGATCGTCGACGACGGCAAGGGTTTCGAGGTCGAGCCGCAGCGGCGGCGCAGCTCCTACGGGCTGATCGGTATTCGCGAGCGGCTGCTGATGGTGGGCGGCCGGCTCGATATTCAGAGTGCGCCGGGCGAGGGTTGCATCCTCGCCGTCACGGTGCCGCTCGATGAAGGAGAGGGGGAAATAGCGTGATACGGGTGATTGTGGCGGAAGACCACACCATCGTGCGCGAGGGCATCAAGCAGCTGATCGGGCTGGCTAGCGACCTGAGCGTGGTGGGGGAGGCGATTAATGGATCGTGTGTGTTCGATGTGCTGCGGCGCACCGAGTGCGAGGTGCTGCTGCTGGACATCTCGATGCCGGGCCTGAGCGGGCTGGAGGTGATTCCGCGCATCCGCAGCCTGGCGTCGCCGCCGGCCATCCTGGTGCTGTCGATGCACGACGAGGCGCAGATGGCGGCGCGGGCGCTGAAGGCCGGCGCGGCCGGTTACGCGACCAAGGACAGCGATCCGGCGTTGCTGTTGACCGCGATCCGCAAGGTGGCCGCCGGTGGGCGCTACATCGACCCGGCGCTGGCCGACCGCATGGTGTTCGAGGTGGGGCTGAACGACTCGCGCCCGGCGCACACGCTGTTGTCCGAGCGCGAGTTTCAGGTGTTCGAGCGGCTGGTGCATGGCGCGCACGTTAATGAGATCGCCCAGCAGCTGGTGATCAGCGCCAAGACGGTCAGCACCCACAAGGTAAGGCTGATGCAGAAGCTGAATGTGCAGTCGCTGGCCGAACTGGTGCGCTACGCGATCGACCACCAGCTGATGTGAGCGACGCGGCATTCAACGACAAAGGAACACGCATGGCCTCGAATTTCCCACCGCGAATCGAAGCGATACGAGCAGAGGATCACGCTATCTGGCACGCGCTGTGGCATGGCTACCAGACGTTCTACGAGGTCGACATTCCCGAGACAACCAGCGAGGTGACCTGGCAGCGGCTGCTCGACGCGGCCGAGCCGATCAACGGGGCGATCGCCTGGCAGGACGGCGTCGCGGTCGGTCTGGTGCACTGGATCTACCATCGCACCAGCTGGAGCATCGGCGACGACTGCTATCTGCAGGATCTGTTCGTCGACCCCGCAGTGCGTGGCGGCGGGATCGGCCGTGCGCTGATCGAGCATGTCTACGCGGTGGCCGGCGCCGCCGGCTGCGCCTCGGTGCACTGGCTGACCCACGAGACCAACCACACCGCCCAGCAGCTGTACAAGCGCATTGCCGAGCGCACGGGGTTTATCCAGTACTGCCAGCCGCTCTGAGTCCGGCCAGCACCGTATTCGGCCAACCTTCAAGGTTGGCCGAACCGTTTCCTGTACCGGCGGTTTTGTAGGAATCGCCCTACACGGTGCTACCGGAAATGCCGACAGCAAAATCCGCCGCCGGCCGATGGGCACCGCCCCGCACCCTGCTTAACATGGCCGTCATGCCACGTTCACATGGGTGCCGTGATGTCCGAGTCTACTTCCGAAGTACTGGTTCGCTTTCGTAATGTGCAGAAGAGTTACGACGGCGAAAACCTGATCGTCAAAGATCTGAACCTCGATATTCGCAAAGGCGAATTCCTCACCCTGCTCGGGCCGTCCGGCTCCGGCAAGACCACCAGCCTGATGATGCTGGCCGGCTTCGAAACCCCGACCTCGGGTGTGATCGAGCTGGCGGGCCGCTCGCTCAACAACGTGCCGCCGCACAAGCGCAACATCGGCATGGTGTTCCAGAACTACGCACTGTTTCCGCACATGACCGTGGCCGAGAATCTGGCCTTCCCACTGTCGGTACGCGGCATGGCCAAGACCGACATCCAGGACCGGGTGAAGCGCGTGCTCTCCATGGTGCAGCTGGACAAGTTCGCCGGCCGCTATCCGGGGCAGATGTCCGGCGGTCAGCAGCAGCGGGTGGCACTGGCCCGGGCGCTGGTGTTCGAGCCGCAGCTGGTGCTGATGGACGAGCCGCTCGGTGCACTCGACAAGCAGCTGCGCGAGCACATGCAGATGGAGATCAAGCACCTGCACCAGCGCCTCGGCGTCACCGTGGTGTACGTGACGCACGACCAGGGCGAAGCGCTGACGATGTCGGACCGGGTGGCGGTGTTCCACCAGGGCGAGATCCAGCAGATCGACGCGCCATCGGTGCTGTACGAGAACCCCAGGAACACCTTTGTCGCCAACTTCATCGGCGAGAACAACCGTTTGTCCGGTCGGCTCGTCAGCCGCGACGGCGAGCATTGCGTGGTGCAGTTGGATCGCGGCGAACAGGTGCGCGCGCTGGCGGTGAATGTCGGTGAGCCGGGCAGCCCGGTGTCGCTGTCGGTGCGTCCGGAACGCATCAGCCTGAATGGCCACAGCGAGCACTGCGACAACCGTTTCTCGGGGCGGGTGCAGGAGTTCATCTATCTGGGCGACCACGTCCGAGTGCGCATGGAGGTGTGCGGCAAGCCCGACTTCTACGTCAAGCAGCCGATCGCCGAACTGGATCACCAACTCTCGGTGGGCGATGTCGTCCCGCTGGGTTGGCAAGTGGATCACGTGCGGGCCCTCGACCCGCTCGAACACGCCGAATAAGAGTCGCCAAGCAAACCCTCCCGACGTTGTTGCGCTGCCTTGCCGTACTGCCGGTGCTGTCTGCGGCAGCGCGCCTAGTCGGGATCGCTTCGCTGGGTTCATTGGCGACCCGGAGCAAGCACCACCCATCAAAACAAAGCTAAGGAGAAGAGGATGTCGACAAGCGTGAAACTGGCCGTCGTGGCCGTGGGCCTGGCTTTCGTCGGTCAGGCAATGGCCAAGGATCTGACCGTGATCTCGTTCGGCGGGGCCAACAAGGCCGCGCAGGTGAAGGCGTATTACGACCCGTTCAAGAAGGTCAGCGGTATCAATGTGGTGGGTGGCGAGTACAACGGCGAGATGGCCAAGGTGAAGGCGATGGTCGACACCAAGAGCGTGTCCTGGGACGTGCTCGAGGTGGAGTCGCCGGAACTGGCGCGCGGCTGCGATGAGGGACTGTTCGAGAAGCTCGACTACAGCAAGATCGGCAACAAGGCCGACTTTGTGCCTGGCGCGGCGCAGCAGTGCGGTGTCGGCATCTTCGTGTGGTCGACCGCGCTGGCCTACAACGCCGACAAGCTGAAGACCGCGCCGACCAGTTGGAAAGACTTCTGGGACGTGAAGAAATTCCCGGGCAAGCGCGGCCTGCGCAAGGGCGCCAAGTACACGCTGGAAATCGCGCTGATGGCCGACGGCGTCGCGCCGAAGGACGTCTACAAGGTGCTGGCGACCCCGGCCGGCGTCGATCGCGCGTTCAAGAAGCTCGATCAGTTGAAGCCGAGCATCCAGTGGTGGGAAGCCGGCGCGCAGCCGCCGCAGTATCTCGCCTCGGGCGACGTGGTGATGAGCTCGGCCTACAACGGTCGCATCGCCGATGCGCACAAGGAAGGCAAGAACCTCAAAGTCGTCTGGAACGGTGGCATGTACGACTTCGACTCTTGGGCGATTCCGAAGGGCTCGCCGAACAAGGATGCGGCCTACAAGTTCATCGCCTTCGCCAGCAAGCCGGAGAACCAGAAGGTCTACTCGCAGAACATCGCCTACGGCCCGTCCAACAAGCTGGCGGTGCCGATGATCGACAAGAAGGAAATGGCCGAGCTGCCGACCGCGCCGCAGAACATGAAGGACGCGGTGAAGGTGGACGTGGGCTTCTGGGCCGACTACGGCGAGAGCCTGGAGCAGCGCTTCAACGCCTGGGCGTCGAAGTAACAGAACCGGTTCACGATCTCGCGGACGCAGGATCACCCGAGTGCCGCTGGTCGTGAGCAGTTTCTAAGAGTAGGGCGGATGCCTCCAAGGCGGCGCCGCCTGATCTCTCCCCATGCCGCTATTCGGCTAACCCTGGCCGGGCGGATCGCCCTGAAGGGCATCCGCCCTACGATGCCCGCTTTACTAAACCGGAGTTACGCATGATGGCTTCGTCCGCTCCCATGCCGGATCACCCGCTCACCACGCAGGACGGTGTGCCGCTGAAGACCAAGCTTGCGCGTGCCGAGCGCATGAACAAGCTCAAGTCGCTGGCACTGGTGTTGCCGTTGGCGCTGTTTCTGTTGTTGACCTTCGTGGTGCCGATCGGCTCGCTGCTGCTGCGCAGCGTCGACAACCCCGAAGTGGTCGCGTCGCTGCCGAGCACCGTCAAAGCCATCGGCGCCTGGGACGGCAAGTCGTTGCCGCCCGAGCCGGTGTACCGCGCCGTGGCCGCCGACCTGATCAAGGCGCGCGACGACCAGACGCTGGGTGATCTGGGCAAACGGCTCAATATGGAAGTGGCCGGCTACCGCAGCCTGCTCGGCAAGACCGCGCGGGCATTGCCTTTCGACCCGGCACCGGCCTCGTACAAGGACGCGCTGGTCAAGCTCGACGAGCGCTGGGGCGACCCCGCCTATTGGCAGGCGATCCGCCGCAACGGCAGCGCCCACACACCGTTCTACCTGTTGGCCGCAGTCGATCATCGCGTCGACGATCTGGGCGACATCACGGCGACGACGCCCGATCAGGCGATCTACCTCGACGTGTTTGCGCGCACCTTCTGGATGAGCGCGGTGGTGACGGTGATCAGCCTGCTGCTCGCGTATCCGCTCGCCTATCTGCTGGTCAGCCTGCCGACGCGCAAGAGCAATCTGCTGATGATCATGGTGCTGCTGCCGTTCTGGACCTCGGTGCTGGTGCGGGTGGCGGCCTGGATCGTGCTGCTGCAGTCCGGCGGCCTGATCAATAGCGCGCTGATGGCGCTGGGCATTACCGATCACCCGCTGCAGCTGGTGTTCAACCGCGTCGGCGTGTACATCGCCATGGTGCACATCCTGCTGCCGTTCATGATCCTGCCGATCTACAGCGTGATGAAGGGCATCTCGCCCACCTACCTGCGCGCGGCGGTGTCGCTGGGCAGCCATCCGTTCGGGGCGTTCTGGAAGGTGTATTTCCCGCAGACCGTCGCCGGTGTGGGGGCGGGCTGCCTGCTGGTGTTCATCCTGTCGATCGGCTACTACATCACGCCGGCGCTGTTGGGCAGCCCGAACGATCAGATGGTCAGCTACTTCGTCGCCTTCTACACCAACACCACCATCAACTGGGGCATGGCCACTGCGCTTGGCGGCTTGCTGTTGGCCGCAACGATGGTGCTCTACATGGTGTACAGCAAGCTGGTCGGCGCCGGCCGCCTGCGTCTTGGTTAATGGATGGGAGCCTGAGTCATGCCTAACCCCTATATGTCCCCGATCGAACGGGCCTGGTTCTATTTGCACCGCCTGCTCAGCGGCCTGACGCTGCTGTTTCTGGTGTTGCCGGTGCTGGTGATCATTCCGCTGTCGTTCAACGAGAGCTCCTTCCTGGTCTACCCGCTGACCGGCTTCTCGATGCGTTGGTACCACGACTTCTTCACGTCGGCCGAATGGATGCGTTCGCTGAAGAACAGCCTGATCGTCGCCCCGGCGGCCACCGTGCTGGCGATGGTGTTCGGTACGCTGGCGTCGGTGGGCCTGACCCGCACCGAGTTCCGCGGCAAGGCACTGCTGATGAGCCTGCTGATCTCGCCGATGGTGGTGCCGGTGGTGATCGTCGGTGTGGCCGGCTATTTGTTCTTCGCGCCGTTGGGCATGGACGCGAGCTATACCACGCTGATCCTGATGCACGCGGCGTTGGGCGTGCCGTTCGTGGTGATCACCGTCACCGCGACGCTGCAGGGTTTCAACCACAACCTGGTTCGCGCTGCCGCCAGCCTGGGCGCCTCGCCGCTGCGCAGCTTCTTCAAGGTGACGCTGCCGCTGATCGCGCCGGGGGTGATCTCGGGGGCCTTGTTCGCGTTTGGCACCTCGTTCGATGAAGTGGTGGTGACCATCTTTATCGCCGGCCCGGAGCAGGCGACGCTGCCACGGGCGATGTTCAGCGGCATCCGTGAAAACCTGAGCCCGACCATCGCCGCCGCGGCAACGCTGCTGATCGCGTTCTCGGTGGTGATGCTGCTGACGCTGGAGTGGCTGCGCGGACGTGGGGAGCGCTTGCGCACCCAGCCGGCAAAGGCCTGAGCCTCGACCGCCGGCCGTTCATCGCTCAGGTACCGATGAGCGGCCGGTTTTTCCATCCGGGCTGACGCTTGGGCATGGATTGATCGGTCAGCACTGATGCGCAGCGCGTACGATGAAATGGACGGTATGCGCGAGGAGCCGGACCATGACCCAGCAGGAGCTCTACCAGTTTATCGACCGGCACGATCATGCGGTGCTGGCGTCCGTGTCGCAGTTCCACGCTCCGGAGGCGGCCCTGGTCGGCATCGCCGTCACCCCCGAGTTGGAGCTGGTCTTCGATACCAGCCAACAGTCACGCAAGTACCCGAACATCCGGCTGAACGATCAGGTCGCCTTGGTCATCGGCTGGGAGGGGGAAGTTACGGTGCAATACGAGGGCGTGGCCTGGGAGCCGTCCGATAGTGAGATCGGGCGCTACAAGGACGTGTACTTCGCCAAGTTTCCGCAGGGGCGCGAACGGGAGGCCTGGCCGGACATCGCCTACCTGGTGGTGTCGCCCCGGTGGGTGCGTTTCAGCGATTTCAGCCAGGTGCCGGCACGAATCGTCGAACTGCAGTATGACGAGTAACCGGCTAGTAATATTGGCGGGTTAGGATGCCGCATCCTTCGGGATGACTTGAGCGGGGCTGAGTCTGAAATGCCCTGCACCAGAATTGCAAACCCCGCGCCATAGCGCGGGGTTTTGTCTTTGCGGCCGTTCGGCCAACCCGGTTCCCGGTGACGCTGTGCTATTCAGAACTTCTTCACGCAGCCCGATGCCACGCCCCAAATCGCGAAATCCTGTCCGTAGCTCGGAATAACAATCGGGTAGCCGGGGTGGTCCGGCTGCAGGCTGATCTGGCCGTTGTGGCGCAGCAGCCTCTTCACGGTGAAGTCGCCATCCAGCGCCGCGACGACGATGTCGCCGTGCACTGCCACACGCCGTTTGTCGACGACCAGCAGATCGCCCTCATGCAGGCCTGAACCCGCCATCGAGTCGTCTTCGATGCGCACCATGAACGTCGCCTGCTCGTCGTCGATCAGATAGGCGTTGAGGTCGATCTGAGTGTCCACATAGTCGTCGGCCGGCGAGGGCAGGCCGGCGCGCACGCCTACGGCAAACAGCGGAATACCGGCTGTCGGTGTCGCGGTGTCGGGCAGCAGGATCCGTCCCGGGAAGCGGGCAGCCAGCTGTGCCGGCGAGGGCGTGGTGGCGTTTAGCCGAGCTTCGCGTTGCTCATCCAGGTTGATGGCCGCGGGCGTCGATAGGCTGGTGCAGTGTGGTGCGGGCAGAGTATTCATCGGCGGAGGAGGCGACAGGACAAGTGGTGATGGTGCGATTGATTATTGTGCCAATTAATCAAAACTGCAAGAGCCGTTGGTACCGGTCGTCCGGGGCAGCAATGGGCAGTCACACTAGCGACGTATACTACCCATCGTGATAATCAAGTTAGTTGCATGTCATGTATTACAAGCTCAAGGTTGTGTCGGACGTGTCCGGAGTCGACTTCAATGGTCCCTTGCACCCGACCGAGGAGCATGCCAAGCGGGCCGCTCAGACAATGTTGGCCGTTCATTCGGGGAAGATCGTGGTAGAGGTTCACAAGCTGCTGGACCCGCAGTTCAAACAGAGTGAAGTCGTGGCGCGACTGGAAAAATAGGCCCCCGTCCGGGGCATGGTGTTGGGTAACAAAAACCCGCCAAGTCTTCGGTTGGCGGGTTTTTGCTTTGGTGGGCCTGATGGTGGGTCCGCAAGTCATTCCTGATGGGGGGCTCGCACCAACAGAACCGGAACCTTGCAATGTCTGGCCAACGTCTCCGCCACACTTCCCAGCATGACACGCTGCAGTCCGGTTCTTCCATGCGTTCCCACCACGATGACATCTGCAGCCCAGTCCTCTGCCGCTTTCAGGATCGCGGAAGGAACATCCGGGTGGGATAGTCCGAACAGCAGCAACTGGGTGTCGACTGTCACCCCTGGCTCGTTCAATTGCGCCTTCGTACTCTCGAGGATGCCTTCCCCCGCCTCGATCGCCAGGGTGTTCTCCTTTTGCCCCGTCTCGACCAGGGTCGAAGGCTCTACGGGCTCTCGGGCAGTCAGGAATGAAGCCGGGGAGATCTCTGCTTCGTGATGTGTGCCAACCACGGTGACCACTCTAATCGTTGAGCCGTAGCCAGCCAGGTTGGCCACCGATTTCAGGGCATGTTCAGAAGTCAGGCTACCGTCGGTAGCAAACAGAATGCGCGTGAACATCATCAGTCTCCTCTCGCATGCGAGCTGTCCCCTGTTCTTACTCCCACATACCTTCAGGATAGAAGACGCCATCAGGCATCGGCCGGATATGGCTCAAATTTCGCCGTAGTGCAGCATGGACTCGGAATCGGGTGTTGGTGAGAGCGAGGTGGGGCTGGCCAGTATCAACTGGCCAAAGGGGGCGGGAAAGTTCGGTCTAGATTCAAGCGGGAAAGAGTCAAGAGGCCTAATGAAATGCACAATGAAAATTGACTGCAGCCTGAACCCTGATAATTGAGCGGCCCGCTCAATAGGTGCAGTGGCTTCCTGGACGTTAAAAGCGCAGCGACTTCCGGTTTATCTCAGTCCGGAAAGCGCTGCGCTTCTTCAAGTTCGTGCCAATATCCAGATAACAGGCCAATCACAGGCTGCAGCAAGGCGCAATCACCGACGCCCTGGTTGAGTCCTGTGGGTGGGGTGATCAGGGTCTGGCCCATTTTCCCCAGTGGGTATGGCTGTCGTCATGGTGCTCGACGCTGGCTCGGTATTTCGCCGGCTTTTCTCTCAAAAACCTAAAGACCATATAGGCAATAGCGCAGGGGCCCGCGCCATACACGATCATCCCGAGAAGGAAATACGCAACGGTGTCCATAGCTTCCCTTTGAATGAGTAATTCAAGCAATCGGTTGGAAAGACAAGTCAGCCGCAATACATCGTTCGATTGAGCCGGTGCCGACTCAGTCGGCAAGCAGGGGTCTGATGCTGTGAGAGGCTTTCGGTCTCGTCGGGGCGCACCATTACCCTATCCTGCAATATGGCAAAGCCGAGCGATTAATCAATGTCGAATTACTGTATGGCATTTCTGCGCAACAGCGAGTGCTGGCGGCTGTGCGAGGTCGGACTGCCGGCGTTCAAGGGCAGTGGATGGGGATGGGGCCTCATGGGCGACTCGGCCTCCACCCGATGACGCGTGTTGATTAGGCCGACGGCTGGGTGCCGGTGGCCTTAGAGCCGCTAACAAAACCCTCCTGGCGTTGTTGCACTGCCTTGCGGTACTACTTGTACTGTCTGCGGCAGGGCGCCTAGCCAGGATCGCTGCGCTGGGTTTTGTTAGCGGCTCTTAGTCCGGCCGGCCTTGAGGAACGGCAGGCGCTTTGGCTCCAGCGTCGCCACGGCGCCGAACCGTTCGGCCAAGCCTGTCAGTAGCTTGGCGCCTACTGCTGCCGGCCTGCTTGGGATGTGTTTGGACTCTTCGCCGACGATGTGGACCCGCTGCTCCTGGCCGGCGATGGACCTGAAGATGGTTTCGAGCGTCTAGCGGTGAAGGCGGCATTCGTGCTGCAACCCTTCAAGATACGCCGCTCAGCGTAGCCCCTTTTCCACCGCCAGCACCGCCGCCTGCACCCGGCTACTGCATCCGAGCTTGCGTAGCACATTCTGCACGTGGATCTTCACCGTGCTTTCGGCCAGGTCGAGCTCTCGGCCGATTTCCTTGTTGCTCAGGCCGCGCGCCAGATAGTGCAGGATCTCGCGCTCGCGTGCGGTCAGCTTGTCGAAACCGTCCTCGGCCGGCGGGGGCACGGCCGGGCCGCCGCGCAGCTGCGCCACCAGCTGGGCGGTCATTCCCTCGCTGATCACCGACTCGCCGCGCGCCGCCTTCAGGATCGCCTGGGTCAGGAATTCGGCGTCGATATTCTTGTTGAGATAACCGCAGGCGCCCGCCCGCAGCGCCGCGCCCAGGTCCTCGGCGTCTTCGGACACCGTCAACATCACCACCGCCAGCGCCGGGTTGTCCTGCAGCAGCAGGGTCAGTGCCTCAACGCCGGAGATGCCCGGCATGTTCAGGTCGAGCAGCACCACGTCGGGCTTGAGCTGGGCGGCGAGCTTGACGCCCTCGGCGCCGTCGGCGGCCTCGCCAACCACCCGGATCGCCTGCTGACGCGCTAGCAGCGCCTTGATACCGCTGCGGAACAGGGTGTGGTCGTCGACCAGCAGCACGTTCACGATCTCGCTCATGGTGGGTTCCTCGCTCATTCTCAACATGTATTCCTTGTTTGGCGGCACCGTCACGGTAGTGACTCGGGCGATGGGCCCGGGCTCTTGCCGACGGGCCGCCAGGTTGGCCGAACCGTCGGGTCCGGTGGTGAGGCAGGGTGGCGCTAAGAGCTGCTGACAAAACTCAGCGTGCGGTCCAGGGGCAGCACAACAACGCCGGGAGGGTCTTGTTAGCAGCGCTAAGCCGCCTGGCGCTGCGCGCGAGCAATGCTCAGGCGGATGCAGCAGCCATCGCCCGGGGCGCTGTCGATGCGCATCGTCACTCCGGCGCGCGCGGCGCGTTCGGTCATGATCGCTAGGCCGTAATGGCTGTCGTCGCGTTCGAGCACCCGAGCCACGTCGAAGCCGATGCCATTATCCATGATGGTCAACACCAGCGTCGCGCCGCTGTCGTCGAGGCGTACCAGCACCTGACTGGCCCTCGCGTGCTTGCGCACGTTCGACAGCGCCTCCTGCAGGATGAACAGCAGCTGCAGCTGCTGTTCCGGCATCAGCGGCTGGCTCAGCCCTTCGCTCTGCAGCTCGACCTTCAGCCCGGTCTGGCGGCGGAACTTGTCGAGCACGTTGGCAATCGCCTGCGGCAACCGCGCCGATAGCCGCGAGCGGAAGTTGTTGAGCAGCTCGCGCACGTCGTCGTAACTCTCCTGCACCCCGGCGCGCAGCTGGGCGATGGTGTCGCCGAGCAGCGGGCGGTCGTCGGCTTGTACCGCCTGGTCGAGCACCTGCACCTGCAGATTGAGGAACGACAAGCCCTGAGCGATGCTGTCGTGCAGGCCCTGTGCCACCAAATTGCGCTCCTCCAGAATCGCCAGCTCGCGCTCCTTGGTCACCAGCCGCTGGTTCTCGATCGCGCTGGCCAGATGTTGGCCGAGCGTCTCCATCAGCCGCGTCTTCTGCGGGGTGAACACGGTGGCTTCGCGAAAATGCAGATTGAACAGGCCGATCGAACGCTGCTGCAGCGCGATCGGAAACGACGACACCACCTTGAAGCCCTCCTGCTTGCACGGCAGCGCTGAATCGTCCGGCAGGGTCATCTGCCGGCTCAGCAGCGATTCCGGATTGAGGCTGCAGAAGCAATCGCCGTAGCTCAGGCACTGCTCGCCGCCCAGCAGCGTCTCGGGCAGGCCGGCATCGGCCACCAGGTAGATCAGCTCGTGCTCGCCGTCGAGCAGGCGTACCGCGCCACCGGCGGCGCCCAGATTGTCGACCAGCCGGGTCAGGAAGCCGCGGCACAGTTCCTCGAGCGGCTGTGCCTGGTTGAGGAAGGTGGTGATCTCCAGCAGCAAGGCCAGCTCGCGGTTCTTCTGCTCGAGCGAGGCGGTCTTCTCCTGTACCCGCTCCTCGAGCGTGGCGTGCACTTCGGCCAACCTTCTGGCCATCTGGTTGAAGCCGGCGCCGACCTGGCCGAACTCGTCGTTGGTTTCCACCGGCACGGTGGCGCTGTAATCGCCGGCGGTCAGCCGGCGGATCGCCTGGTGGATATGGTCGAGCGGACGCAGCACGATCAGCACCATCAGATAGATCAGCGCCACGGTGCCGAGGATCGCCATCGTTGCCAGCAACACCTGGCAGATACGCAGGTACTCGGTCTTGCGGGCATTGTCTTCTTCGAGCAGCTGCACGAAATGGTCGATGGTGGGCAGGAAGGCGGATGCACTGGCCTGGTAGCGCGACAGCAGCAGTGGCTGTGCGGAGGAGGGGGCGGCCAGCAGCGCATCGGCCTGCGGCTTCAGGCGCAGCTGCCAACCCTGTTCGACCGCCGCCAGCGCTGTGTAGACGTCCTGCTGCTGCGGCAGCGACAAGGGGCGAGCGGGGTCGCCGCGGCGCAGCCGCGCCAGGATCGCATCGTAGTCGCGCAGGTCGGCCAGTGCCGCCGCGGCGGGCAGCTGGCCGTCGACGTGGCGGGTCAGGTTCAGCGCCACCCGGGTGGTGCGCATGCGCAGGCTGCCGGCGTCGTTGATCGCGGCGCCGGTGCCTTCGAGCTGCCAGGACAGCAGCAGCGTCGAGCCGATCGCCAGCAGCGCCAGCAGCAGAAAGCCGACCAGCGCCCCGACGATCTTGGTCGACAGTTTCAGGCCCGGCAGACCTTCCTCCGGGGCGGCCCCATAGTATCCGGACATATTCAGTTCTCGAGTGGACAGACCAGCGGGATGAAACGGCGTTGCTTCGGATCATACCCGCACAGTGCGCCGTCCCGCATATCGAAGTACCAGCCGTCCAGGCGCAGCCGGCCGGCCTCGACCGCCTCGAGTATCCATGGATAGGACAGCAGGTGCTCGATCGACACCAGGGGCGCGGCCTTTTCGTAGACGGTCAGCTGCGCCGCTTCGTCGCGTTCGGCATGGTGGCGCACCACGAAGGCGCGCGGCGGCGCGGCGATCGCCAGCCAGCGGGCCAGGGCGCTATCGGCCGGCGCGCCGTCCTGCATCAACGCGCGGATGCCGCCACAGCCCGAGTGGCCCAGCACCACGATGCGCTGCACCCGGAGCGACAGCACCGCGAACTCCAGCGCGGCCGCCACGCTGGCATGCGCGCTGTCCGGGTCATAGGGCGACACCAGATTGGCGACATTGCGCAGCACGAACACCTCGCCAGGCGCCGCGCCGACCAGCTGCGGCGGGTGCACCCGCGACTCGCAGCAGCCGATCACCAGCGTGCCGGGCTGCTGGCCGTGCGCCAGCTCGCGGTACGGCGTGTCCTCTCCGAAATATTGCGCCTGGAAGCGGCGAAAGCCCTGCAGCAAAGGGTCGACATCGTGCGGCATCTCAGCCCCCGGTCATCGACATGAAGCGCATCACCCGCTGCGGCACTTCGTTGAAATGGTGGCGCTCCGGCTTGAGCTCGATCGCCGCGCGCAGCCGTTCGGCCAACTCCGCCTCGCCGATGCCGGCGCGCAGCAGCGGGCGCAGTTCGACCTTTGCCTCATCGCCCAGGCACAGGTGCAAAGTGCCGTCGACCGATACCCGCACCCGGTTGCAGCTGGCGCAGAAATGCTGCGAGATCGGCGTGATCAGTCCCAGGGTGAAGCGGCCGTCGGTGCTGCCCCAGTACGATGCCGGCCCGCCGCCCAGCGGCACCGTCAGCGGGCTCAGCGCGAAGCGTTCGGCCAACCTGGCCAGCACCGGCGCCAGCGGCAGCGGCCGGGCCGCCTGGCCGGTGGCGCCCATCGGCATCGCCTCGATCAGCCGCAACACAAAACCCTGCTCGATACAGAACGCCACCATCGCCTCGATGTCGCCGTCGTTGACCCCAGCCAGCGGCACCATATTGAGCTTGATCGGCGCGAAGCCGGCCGCCTTGGCGGCGGTGAGACCAGCCATGATCTTCGGCAGGCTGTCGCTGCCGGTGATCTCATGCATGCAGTCGCGGCGCAGCGAGTCGAGGCTGACATTGAGGCGGCGCACCCCGGCGGCGGCCAGCGCCTCGGCGTGGCGCGCTAGCTGGGTGGCGTTGGTGGTCAGCGACAGGTCGAGCGACGGGTCGAGCGCGGTCAGCCGCGTGCACAGCTCGGGCAGGCCGCGCCGCAGCAGCGGCTCGCCGCCGGTCAGGCGCACCCGGCGCACGCCCAGGTGGATGAAGGCGCCGACCAGCCGCTCGATCTCGTCGAAGCTCAGCCAGTTGGCCGGCTCCTCGAAGCCCTTGAAGCCCTTGGGCAGGCAGTAGCTGCAACGCAGGTCGCAGCGATCGGTCACCGACAGGCGCAGATAGTCGATGGTTCGGCCAAAGCGGTCTTGCAACATGCTGATCCTCCAGGGTTTTCGGGGCATCTTGATGTTAACGCGACGCGACCGGCGGCACAGTCGGGCAGAGGTAGCGGAGGAGATAGGTCGAAAGTACTAGAGAAGGAGGGGGCCAAGCCCTTGGGCAGGGACGGCCCGTCTTGATGAACCGTGTCGGAATGCGGCGCTTGCAGGGTGCAAAAGCGGTTGTCGCGCGGCGACGATGCGCTAGTCCTGCGCGGTATCGCAACCCGTCGTCGGCTGGTCCGCAGTCGGGTCGGGCTCCACCCCGTGCTGCCAGTCGCACCAGTCGTCGCCGAACAGCTCGACCGGATGCGGGGTGCGTCCCGAGCCATTGCCGCAGCGCAGCGCGTCGGCCGCACAGTAGTGGGCGCAGCCCCAGCAGATGCGCTCGGGGTAGCGGGGGTGGAGGGGGATTCTCGGGGCTTTCGTCGTCATGGTCGGCTCTGCAATGGGGCACAGCGGTCATTGGGAACGGGGGATGGTCAGGCAAAGTCCCGATCGCCCAGGCTAGCATTCGGCCATGTTTGGCCGAACACGCGCCGGACGATGGGCGATGCCAAAACGGCGGCCGATCGGCCGCCGCTACGCAATAATCCCGGATCGCGTCCGCGCTCAGCGGCGCGCGCGCACCAGCTGCCAGGCGCGGCCGACATAGCCGACCGAGGCGAAGCCGCTCCACACGTGCACCATGCGGGTGAACGGGAAGATCAGGAAGAAGGTCATGCCCATGAAGATGTGCGCCTTGAAGATCGGTGCCGCATCGGCGATGTAGCTGGCCGCGTCGCCCTGGAAGGTGACGATGTGCTGCGCCCAGGTCATCAGCTTGACCATCTCGTGGCCGTCGGTGTGGTGGGCCGACACGAAGATGGTCGACAGGCCGAGTACCAGCGTGATCAGGATCCAGATCAGCAGGATCTTGTCGCGCCAGCTGGAGTTGGCCGACAGCCGGGCGTTGCCGAAGCGGCGCGCGATCAGCATCACCAGACCGATCAGACCGATGATGCCGAAGATGCCGCCGGCGACCATTGCCAGCATCTGCTTGAAGGTGTGCGACACGCCGAGCGCGTCCCATACCGCCACCGGGGTGAGCAGGCCGACCAGATGGCCGAAGAACACGCCGAGCACGCCGACGTGGAACAGGATGTTGGCGGTGCGCAGGTTGCCGCGGTGCAACAGCTGGCTGGAGTCGGACTTCCAGCCGTACTGCTCGCGCTCGAAGCGCGCCAGGCTGCCGAACAGGAAGATCGCCAGCGCGATGTACGGGTAGATCCCGAATACGAATTGATGCAGGGTATTCATCTCAGTTTTCCTCCGCCGCCCGGGCCCAGGGCCGGGCGGCAATCACCGGCTCAGGCGCGCGGCCGGCTCGGGTAGAAGTTGACCGGGGCGACGCTCGGCTGGCGCAGCAGCGGCTCGACGCCGTCCACGCCCGGGCCGAAGGTCTCCAGCGCCTCGTCCATGTCGCGCACCGGCGGCGCGGTCAGCGGCTCGGCGGCCACCGGCGACAGCTGCTGCAGCGCGTCGAACACGCTGGCGTAGGGCGAGCTGCTGGCGGCGAGCTTGCCGCCGACATGCGCGACCACGTGTACCGCGTCGCCCAGCAGCCGCGCCGCGTCGTCCGGCGCGATCGCCGACAGGAATTCCAGGAACAGCGGCAGGTAGTCCGGCAGCTCGTTCGCCACCGGCTCCAGGCCGTGGCGGCGGAATTCCTCGATCAGGTCGACCATGGCCTGGCCGCGGTCGCGGTCCTCGCCATGGATGTGCTCGAACAGGTGCAGCGCATGCCCCGGGCTGCGGTCGAAGGTGGCGACATAGCCTTCCTGCAGCGCGATCAGGTCGTGCGCGGCCAGGTGGGTCAGCAGCGGCTCGACCGCTGCCAGCAGCGTCGGGCGTTCGGCCAAGGCCGAGCGCAGTTCCGGCAGCGCGACGATGAGATCGGCCTCGGGGTAGCAGAGCAGCGCCGACAGCGCCTTGTAGCAGTGCGTCATGATGGCCTCCTCAGCTTCTGCGGTTGGCGGCGCGGTCGCGTCGCAGATCGTGGAACACGATCGGCGCCTGCTTCTTGCCGAACAGACTGCCCTCGGACACGCCGTCCGAGCAGCCGTTGCCGAAACTGAAGCCGCAGCCGGCCTTGTCCTCGAACGCGTCCTCGACCATTTCCTTGTGGCTCGACGGCACCACGAAGCGGTCTTCGTAGTTGGCGATCGCCATCACCTGGTACATCCGTTCCACCTCGGCGGCGGACAGGTGGGTGCCGGCCAGGGTGGCCGGATCGGCCTGGCCCGCCACGCTCTTGCTGCGCATGTAGCGACGCATCGCCACCATGGTCTCCAGCGCCTTGACGATCGGTTCTTCCTTGCCGGCGGTCAGCAGGTTGGCGAGGTAGCGGATCGGGATGCGCAGGTCCTTCACGTCGGGGATGATGCCGTTCTCGCCGATCAGGCCGTTTTCCAGCGCCGACTGGATCGGCGACAGCGGAGGGATGTACCAGACCATCGGCAGGGTGCGGTATTCCGGGTGCAGCGGGAACGCCACCTTCCACTCCATCGCCATCTTGTACACCGGGGACGCCTTCGCGGCGGTCAGCCACGATTCCGGAATGCCTTGGCGACGCGCCTCGGCGATCACTTCTTCCGAGTTCGGGTCGAGGAAGCAGCCCAGTTGTGCCTCATACAGGCTCTGCTCGTCTTCCACCGCGGCGGCTTCGGCGATCTTGTCGGCGTCATACAGCAGCACGCCCAGGTAGCGGATGCGGCCCACGCAGGTTTCCGAGCACACGGTCGGCTGGCCGGCTTCGATGCGCGGGTAGCAGAAGATGCACTTCTCGGCCTTGCCGCTCTGCCAGTTGTAATAGATCTTCTTGTACGGACAGCCGGACACGCACATCCGCCAGCCGCGGCACTTGTCCTGGTCGATCAGCACGATGCCGTCGTCTTCGCGCTTGTAGATCGAGCCGGACGGGCAGGAGGCGACGCAGGCCGGGTTCAGGCAGTGTTCGCACAGGCGCGGCAGATACATCATGAAGGTGTTCTCGAACGCCGAGTACATCTCCTTCTGGATGCCTTCGAACAGCGCATCCTTGGCGCGCTTGGCGAACTCGCCGCCCAGGTCGTCCTCCCAGTTCGGGCCCCACTCGATCTTGTCCATCTTCTGGCCGGTCAGCACCGACACCGGGCGCGCGGTCGGCGGGGTCACCACCTCGGGCGCGTTCTGCAGCCGCTCGTAGTCATAGGTGAACGGCTCGTAGTAGTCGTCGATCGCCGGCAGATTGGGGTTGGCGAAGATGTTGGCCAGGATCTTGAGCTTGCCGCCCTGGCGCGGTTCGAGCTTGCCGTCGGGCTTGCGTACCCAGCCGCCTTGCCATTTCTCCTGGTTTTCCCATTCCTTCGGAAAGCCGATGCCAGGCTTGGTTTCGACATTGTTGAACCAGGCGTATTCGACGCCGTCGCGGCTGGTCCAGACGTTTTTGCAGGTGACCGAACAGGTATGGCAGCCGATGCACTTGTCGAGATTCAGCACCATGCCGATTTGTGCACGGATCTTCATTGCTTTGCTCCTTGGTTCGCCGCCGGCGTCTCCAGCCAGTCCACTTTGTTCATCTTGCGCACGATCACAAATTCATCGCGGTTGGCGCCGACCGTGCCGTAGTAGTTGAAGCCCCAGGCCAGCTGCGCGTAGCCGCCGATCATGTGGGTGGGCTTGGTCACCGCGCGGGTCACCGAGTTGTGGATGCCGCCGCGCTTGCCGCTCATTTCGGCGCCGGGCACGTTCACGATCTTTTCCTGGGCGTGGTACATCAGCGTCATGCCTTCCGGTACCCGCTGCGACACCACCGCACGGGCGGTCAGCGTGCCGTTGACGTTGAAGGCCTCGATCCAGTCGTTGTCCTCGATGCCGGCCTTCTTGGCGTCGATTTCAGACAGCCACACGTGCGGGCCGCCACGCGACAGCGTCAACAGGCGCAGGTTGTCCGAGTAGGTACTGTGGATGCCCCATTTCTGGTGCGGGGTGATGAAGTTGAGCACCACCTCCTGGTTGCCGTTGGGCTTGGTGCCGAGCACCGCCGCGGTGGTCTTCAGGTCGACCGCCGGCTTGTACACGCACAGGCCTTCGCCGAAGGCGCGCATCCACTGGTGATCCTGGTAGAACTGCTGGCGGCCGGTCAGGGTGCGCCACGGGATGTACTCGTGCACATTGGTGTAGCCGGCGTTGTAGCTGACTTCTTCCGATTCCAGCCCCGACCAGGTCGGCGACGAGATGATCTTGCGCGGCTGCGCCTGCACGTCGCGGAAGCGGATGCTGTCATGCTCGCGGGGCTTGGCCAGATGGGTGTGGTCGCGGCCGGTGATCTTGGACAGCGCGTCCCAGGCCTTCACCGCCACGTGGCCATTGGTTTCCGGCGCCAGCGTCAGGATCATCTCGGCCGCGTCGATCGCGGTATCGAGCTTCGGCTGGCCCTGGGCCACGCCGTGGGCGACGGTCTTGTTCAGGCCGCGCAGCGTGTCGACCTCGTGGCCGGTCTTCCAGGCGATGCCCTTGCCGCCGTTGCCGATTTTTTCCAGCAAGGGGCCGATCGAGGTGAACTTGTCGTACAGCGCGCCGTAGTCGCGCTCCACCACCGTCATCGCCGGCATGGTCTTGCCCGGGATCGGCTCGCACTCGCCTTTCTTCCAGTCTTTCGGGTCGAAGGCCTGGCCGAGCTCCTGCGGGGTGTCGTGCATCAGCGGGGTCAGCACCAGGTCCTTACGCTTGCCGAGGTAGTCGCCGGCTAGCTCGGTGAACTTCTTGGCGATGCCCTTGTAGATTTCCCAGTCGGTGCGGCTCTGCCACAGAGGCTGCACGGCTTCGGACAGCGGGTGGATGAACGGGTGCATGTCCGAGGTGTTGAGGTCGTCCTTCTCGTACCAGGTGGCGGTCGGCAGCACGATGTCGGCGTACAGGCACGTGGTCGACATGCGGAAGTCCAGCACCACCAACAGGTCGAGCTTGCCTTCGGCGGCCGGGCGCACGGTGATCTCGGACGGCTTGATGCAGTCGTCTTCCGAATTCATCACCGCGTTCTGGGTGCCGAGCAGGTACTTCAGGAAGTACTCGTGGCCCTTGCCGGAGCTGCCGAGAATATTCGAGCGCCACACGAACATATTGCGCGGGAAGTTCTGCGGGTTGTCCGGGTCGTTGCAGGCCATGTCGAGCGTGCCCGACTTGAGGTTTTCAACGGCGTAGGCAACCGGGTCCTTGCCGGCGGCGGCAGCCGCGTCGACCACGTCGAGCGGGTTGGCCGACAGCTGCGGCGCCGACGGCAGCCAGCCCATCCGTTCGGCCTTGGCGTTGTAGTCGATCAGCGCGAGCTTGCCCATGTCGCCGTCGGCGGTGGGGGCGAGGATCTCGTCGACGCCGAGCTTCTCGTGGCGCCATTGGCTGGTGTGGGCGTAGAAGAACGAGGTGCCGTTCATCTGGCGCGACGGGCGCACCCAGTCGGCGGCGAACGCCAGCGGCGCCCAGCCGGTCTGTGGGCGCAGCTTTTCCTGGCCCACGTAGTGGCACCAGCCGCCGCCGCTCTGACCGATACAGCCGGTCATCATCAACATATTGATGATGCCGCGGTAGGTCATGTCCATGTGGTACCAGTGGTTCAGCGCCGCACCGACGATCACCATCGACTTGCCGCGGGTCTGGTCGGCGTTTTGCGCGAACTCGCGCGCCACCTGGATCACCATCTCCGGCTTCACGCCGGTGTGCTTCTGCTGCCAGGCCGGGGTGTAGGGCACATCGTCCAGGTAGTCGGCTGCGACATTGCTACCGCCGAGGCCACGGTCGATGCCGTAGTTGGCGATCAGCAGGTCGAACACGGTGGCGACCCAGGCCTCGCTGCCGTCGGCAAGCCGGATGCGCTTGGCCGGCACGTTGCGGGTCAGCAGCTCTTCATGTTCGCTGCCGAAGTAGGGGAAGCCGACGCCGACCACGTCGTCACGCGCATCGATCAGGCTGAGCTGTGCCTTGACTTCATTGCCGCTGGCGGCGTTCTTTTCTTCCAGGTTCCACTTGCCGGTCTGGCCGTCCGGCTGGCCCCAGCGGAAGCCGATCGAGCCGTTCGGCGCGACGATCTCGCCGCTGGCCTCGTCGATCACCAGGGTCTTCCAGTCCGGGTTGTTGGTTTCGCCAAGGTTGGCCGAAAGGTGGCTGGCGCGCAGGAAGTAATCCGGCACCAGGGTGTCGCCCTGCGGCTTCAGTGTTACCAGCATCGGCATGTCGGTGTACTGGCGGCAGTAGTCGGTGAAATAGGCGGACGGATTGTCGAGGTGGAATTCCTTCAGGATCACGTGGCCCATCGCCATTGCCAGCGCGGCGTCGGTGCCTTGCTTGGGCGCGAGCCAGATGTCGCCGAACTTGGCCATTTCGCCGAAGTCGCTCGACACCGCCACCGTCTTGGTGCCCTTGTAGCGCACCTCGGTGTAGAAGTGGGCGTCCGGGGTTCGGGTCATCGGCACGTTGGAGCCCCACACCATCAAATAGGTGGAGTTGTACCAGTCGGCCGATTCGGCCACGTCGGTCTGCTCGCCCCAGGTCTGCGGGCTGGCCGGCGGCAGGTCGCAGTACCAGTCGTAGAACGACAACGGTACGCCGCCGAGCAGGCTCAGGTAGCGGCTACCGGCCGCGTACGACACCATCGACATCGCCGGAATCGGCGAGAAGCCGACCACGCGGTCCGGGCCGAAGCGCTTCACCGTGTAGGCGTTGGCGGCGGCGATGATCTCGTTGGACTCTTCCCAGGTCGAGCGTACGAAACCACCCAGGCCGCGCTGCTGCTTGTATTCCTTGGCGGTGTCGGGGTTTTGGCTGATCTTTTCCCAAGCCTCGATCGGGCCGAGAGTCTGGCGTGCCTCACGCCACATCCGGGCCAGACGGCCGCGCAGCATCGGGTATTTGACGCGCTGTGCCGAGTACACATACCAGCTGTACGAGGCGCCACGTGGGCAGCCGCGCGGTTCGTGGTTGGGCAGGTCGGGGCGGGTGCGAGGATAGTCGGTCTGCTGGGTTTCCCAGGTGATCAGGCCGTTCTTCACATACACCTTCCAGCTACAGGAGCCGGTGCAGTTCACCCCGTGGGTGGAACGGACGATCTTGTCGTGCTGCCAGCGCTGTCGGTAGCTGTTTTCCCAACTGCGGTCCTCGTCGACGACCGCGCCATGGCCGCCGGCGAAAGTGTTCTTCACCTTGCCCAAGAAATTCAGGCGATCCAGAAAGTGGCTCATCTTGCCTCCAAACGATGGCCCGCCCGGCAAGCGCACGGCAGACCTGTTGTCATGCTGCAAGGCTACGCCGCGGGCCCCGTGTGCAACATTCGTCGGAAGTCGAGCCGGCCCGGCGCGTTGGGACTAGGCCGGCTAGTTCTTTGGTAGTAGATGGGCTTCGGCCAAGGTTGGCCGAAGCCGGCCGCCACAGGGCCGGCCCACCATTTCGCGAGTGAGGAGATGACCAAGGAAGAGGGGCCAGGCTGCGAAATGACCGCGGAGTTCATCATCCGGTCGAGCGGCATCTCGACGTCGCCCCCAGTGCGGCAGTGTGCGGGCCGACGCTCACGCTCCCTCGATCACCAGATCGCCGTGCACCGCGCAGCAGCAGGCCAGTGCATAGCCATCCGCCAGCTCCGCCTCGGACAATGCGGTCTGTGCGCCCTGCACATAGTCGCCCTCCAGCACCTTGACCTTGCAGCTGCCGCACTCGCCGTTGCGGCATACCGCGGTCATCGGGATGGCCTGCGCTTCCAGCGCGGCGAGCAGGTTGCCGCCGTGGCCGACCTCGGCCTCGTCGCCCCAGGGCTGCAGCCGCACGCGGTGGCGCACGCCGTCGTCGGCCGCCTCGTCGAGCGCTGCCACCGCGGCAGCCTGGAAGGCCTCGTGATGGAAGCGTTCGGGCGGTACGCCCAGGCTCGCGGCGAGTTCCGCGGCCAGCGTCATGTAGCCGGCCGGGCCGCAGCACATCACGGTGCGCTCGGCGATGTCCGGCACCAGTTCGGCCAACAGTTCGCGGCTCAGCGGTGCCTGGCGGCTCTCGGCATCGGGCTCGCGGTCGACCAGCCTGTGCAGGCACAGCTGATCGGGATAGCGCTGCGTCAGCTCGCGCCACTCGGCGGCGAAAATCAGTTCGGCCGGGTTCTGCGCGTGGTACAGCACCACCAGCGAGGTGTCGGGGCGCTGCGCCAGCAGCCAGCGCGCGATCGCCATCACCGGAGTGACGCCACAGCCGCCGGCCAGCAGCAGATAGTCGCTGCCCGGCGCGTGCTCGGGGGTGAAGCGGCCCTGCGCGGTAGACAGCTGAAGCGTGTCGCCGACTTGTACCTGGCTGGTCAGCCAGCTGGAGCCCAGCCCCTCGGGCAGGCGCCGCACCGTCAGGTGCAGGTGCTCGTGCAGGCCGGGCGAGGAGGACAGCGTATAGGCGCGCAGCGCGCGGCCGTCGGCGATGTCGACCAGCGCGTACTGGCCGGGCAGGTAGGTGTAGTCGGGCGGCGGAGTTAATTCCAGCGTCCAGACGCTGGGGGTTTCCTGGCGGATCGCCCGCACCGGCATCGGGTGCGGACAGAGGGTGGCAAGTTCGACCATGGGGACCTCGAAAGCAAGAAGGCCCGCCGGGCAGGGCGGGCCGGACAGACAGGATCAGGCGGCCAGCATCTCGGCCATGTCGCCGTCCACCGTGCCGATCGGGCGCAGGCCGAAGCGCTCCTTCAGGATCGCCATCAGCGTGTCGTTGAGGAACGGCGGCGGGGTCGGGCCGGCGTAGATGTCGCGCACGCCGAGCGCGAGCAAGGTCAGCAGCACCGCGATCGCCTTCTGCTCGAACCAGGACAGCACCAGCGTCAGCGGCAGGTCGTTGACGCCGCAGCCGAGCCGTTCGGCCAACTTCAGCGCCAGCTGGATCGCCGCGTACGAGTCGTTGCACTGGCCGACGTCGAGCAGTCGCGGCAGCGCACCGATGCTGCCGAAGTCGTGCTTGTTGAAGCGGAACTTGCCGCAGGCGAGCGTCATCACCGCGCAGTCGGCCGGCACCTGTTGGGCAAAGTCGGTGTAGTAGCTGCGCTCGTTGCGGCTACCGTCACAGCCACCCACCAGAAACACGTGGCGCAGCTGTTTGGTCGCCACCATCTCGATCACCGTGTCGGCGGCGCCGAGCAGGGTCTCGCGACCGAAGCCGACGGTGATGAAGTGCGGCTCGGCGCTCTCGGCGAAGCCGGGCAGTGCCTGCGCGTGGGCGATCACCTGGGCGAAGTCCTCGCCGACCAGGTGCTTCACCCCCGGCCAGCCGACGATGCTGCGGGTGTAGATGCGATCGGTGTAGCGGCCCACATTCGGGTTGATGATGCAGTTGGAGGTCATGATCACCGGGCCGGGGAAGGCGGCGAATTCCTTCTGCTGGTTCTGCCAGGCGCTGCCGTAGTTGCCGGCCAGGTGCGGGTAGCGCTTCAGCTCCGGATAGCCGTGCGCCGGCAGCATCTCGCCGTGGGTGTAGATGTTGATGCCGGTGCCCTCGGTTTGCTGCAGTAGTGCTTCCAGGTCCTTCAGGTCGTGACCGGAGATCAGGATCGCCTTGCCGGCTACCGGGTTGACGTTGACCTGGGTCGGCACCGGGTGGCCGTAGTGGCTGGTCTCGCCGTGATCGAGCAGTGCCATGATGCGGTAGTTGAGCTGGCCGATTGCCAGCGACTGCTCCAGCAGCGCTTCCAGGTCACGCGGCTGGCCGGCAAACCAGGCCATCAGCCGGTGGAATTCGGCGGCGATCGCGCCGTCCTGCTGATCCAGTACTCGGGCGTGTTCCATGTAGGCGGCGGCGCCCTTCAGGCCGTACAGGCCCAACAGGCGCAGGCCGTGCACCTCTTCACCGACCTCGGCGCGGTCGCGGTTCAACGCCCATTGCACCGACTGCGTCTGCAGGCCCAGCACGTCGTTGGCTGGACGCAGTGCCGCCTGCGGCAGCGTCACGCTGGCGGTGGGGTCGATGGCGCGGCAGCGTTCGGCCAAGGCATCGCGAAGCGCGGCCGCCTCGCGGGCATAGCCACTGATGCGCGGGGTGTCGAAGTTGACGTTGGTCAGCGTGGCGAAGAAGGCACGCGGCACGAAGGCATCGACGGTGGCATCGATGATGACCAGCTCGCGCGCCTTCAGCGCCCAGGCCGACAGGCCCTGCAGCACGGCGACCAGCAGGTCCTGCTGGTCCGAGGTGTCGGCGGTCTTGCCGCACATACCCTGGCTCAGATTGCAGCCTTTGCCGGCGGCGGTTTGCAGTGTTTGTTCGCATTGCACACAGTACATGGTTGACTCCTAGCTCGTGGATGGCGCGGTGGTTGGGAGGCACTGTAACGCAGCAAAGGCTCGATAAGATGTACGGTTTATATATTTTTTGAATCGCTTGATTTCACTCAAGCGGATCGTGTCGGGCCACCGCCAATAGACGAAAAAAAGCCCCCGCAAGGCGGGGGCGAAAACCATATGAAATGAAAAAACTAGCCGTGTTCAGCAGCGCACCTCGGCGCCACGGCGGGCGTAGTACCACCAGTTGAGTGCCAGGCAAGTGGCGTAGAACACGATGAAGGCGATCAGTGCCGCCGCCACGCCGCCGGTCAGCGCGATCGAGGTGCCGTAGCTCTTCGGGATGAAGAAGCCGCCGTAGGCGCCGATTGCCCCGATGAAGCCGAGCACCGCCGCGGCTTCCTTGGTGGCCTCGGTTGCTGCGGCCTGCTGCGCCGCCGCGCCCTTGTCGGCCGCCCATTGCTGGTGCAGCTTGGCGAAGATGATCGGCACCTGCATGAAGGTGGAGCCGTTACCGAGACCGGTCAGCGCGAACAGCGCCAGGAAGCAGACGAAGAAGCCGGTGAAGTTGCCGCCGACGCCGTTCTCGGGCAGGAACTGCAGTACGCCGAACACCGCCACGATCATCAGCAGGAACGACCAGTGGGTGACGCGGGCGCCGCCGACCTTGTCGGCAATCCAGCCGCCGAGCGGGCGCGCCAGCGCACCGACCAGGGGGCCGAGGAAGGCGTACTGGATCGGGTCGACGCTGGGGAACTGGCCCTTCATCAGCAGCGGGAAGCCGGCCGAAAAGCCGATGAACGAGCCGAAGGTGCCGACGTACAGCCAGCACATCAGCCAGTTGTGTTTGCGTTTGAAGATCACCGCCTGTTCGGAGAACGAGGCGCGCGCCGAGGCGATGTCGTTCATGCCGAACCAGGCTGCCAGCGAAGACAGCGCGATGAACGGCACCCAGACGAAGCCGGCGTTCTGCAGCCACAGCTGCTTGGACTCGCTACCCTTCACCCAGGTCTGCGCGTCGCCGCCGAAGGCGCCGAACACGCCGGCGGTGATCACCAGCGGCACCACGAACTGCACCACCGACACGCCGAGGTTGCCGAGCCCGGCGTTCAGGCCCAGTGCGGTGCCTTTTTCCGATTTCGGGTAGAAGAAGCTGATGTTGGCCATCGACGAGCTGAAGTTGGCGCCGCCGAAGCCGCACAGCAGCGCCAGCACCATCATCGTCGCGTAGCTGGTGGTCGGGTCCTGCACCGCGAAGCCCAGGCCCAGCGCAGGAATCATCAGGCTGGCGGTGGACAGCGCAGTCCAGCGTCGGCCGCCGAAGATCGGCACCGCGAACGAATAGAAAATCCGCAGCGTCGCGCCGGACAGCGCCGGCAGCGCCGCCAGCCAGAACAGCTGGTTGGCCGAATAGTTGAAGCCGATATTGGGCAGGTTCACCACCGCCACGCTCCACACCTGCCAGATCGCAAATGCCAGCAGCAGCGCCGGTATCGAAATCCACAGATTGCGCCGCGCCACCGCGCGGCCTTCGCTCTGCCAGAAGCGCGCGACTTCCGGCTCCCAGCGTTTCAGTTCTGCAGCCATGTGATCATCCTCCTGGCGGCCGTGCCGCCGAAATAGGCAGAACCCGCCCCCGGCGGGCTCCGGGGGTTATGCCGATTGCCGCGCCGTGCTAAGTACGCGCTGTTCGGCCAACGGTTTGAACGAGAAATGCATCCAGATCAGCGACACGCACACCGTGCCGTACAGCAGCATGAAGGCGCTGGAACGCACGCCGGTGGCGTCGAGCAGCACGCCGAACAGGATAGGCAGCAGGAAACCGCCCATGCCGCCGGCCAGCCCCACCACGCCGGACACCGCGCCGATGTTGTCGGGGAATTCGTCGGAGATGAACTTGAACACCGACGCCTTGCCCACCGCCATCGACACCCCGGCGACGAACAGCAGCACGGTGAACAGCCACGGGTTCAGGCCGATGTCGAGCGACAGCGGGCCGGTCACGGTGGCGATCACCATCTGGGTCTGCGGATAGGACAGCAGGAAGAACACCACCCAGCACACCCACATCACGTACCAGGTCACCTTGTAGGCACCGAAGCGGTCGGACAGCCAGCCGCCCAGCGCGCGCAGCACCCCGCCCGGCAGCGAGAAGCAGGCTGCGAGGAAGGCGGCGTGGGTGATGTCGAAACCGTACTCGCCGACGTAGTAGTGGATCATCCACAGCGCCAGTGCCACATAGCCGCCGAACACCACCGAGTAGTACTGGCAGTAGCGCATCACCGCCGGGTTCTTCATCAGCTTGAGCTGGTCGGCGATGCTGACCTTGCTCGACACCACGTGGCGTGGGTCGTGGTAACTGAACACCCAGAACAGGATGGCGGTACCGAGCATGATCGCCGCGTACACCGTCGGCACCATCTGCCAGCCCCAGGCGGCGATCACCGCCGGCGCCAGCAGCTTGGTCAAGGCCGAGCCGGCATTGCCGGCACCGTAGACGCCCATCGCCAGGCCCTGGCGCTCGCGCGGGAACCAGCGCGCCACATACGGCGTGCCGACTGAGAACGACCCGCCGGCCAAGCCGACGAACAGGCCGATCACCAGGAATTGCCAGTATGCGGTGGCGAACTGCATCAGGTAGATCGGCACCACGCAGGCCAGCATCAGCACGAAGAACACGATGCGTCCGCCGAAGCGGTCGGTCCAGATACCCAGCGGTACGCGGATCAGCGAGCCGGACAGCACCGGCGTGGCGGCGAGGATGCCGAACTCGGTCTCGGACAGACCGAGATGCTGCTGGATGGGGATGCCGAGCACGGCAAACATCATCCAGATCATGAAACAGACGGTGAAGGAAAAGGTGCTGACCGCTAGCACCGAATAGGACTTGAACGTGGGCGACGCCATGATGCAACCCCAAAGCTATGGATACTGGGGGCAACGTTACGCCGCACGGCCCGCACCGCCCATTCGCCTAAGGGCTAGCCGCGAGCAGTATTTGGCCTTAGCCGAGCTAGGCCGAATGGGGTAGGGGCCTAGTGCGGATGGAGTGGATGGGTCAGGGGGCCGCAAGGTCAGAGCTGCCGAGTGGTCGGTTCTGTCAGGTTCTCTTCACCGATCGAGCGCGCTGCCTTGGGCGCGGTAGCCGGCCGTCATTGTCGTCTGCGTGGCGTTCAGACCTATCGGGCACTCGTTCACGAAGCGGCGGCGGCATTGCTGCCAGTGCCATTTCGCAGCCTTAGTCGTTGGTCGGCTGCACGGATAACGAGCCGCTGACGTTTGGATGAACCCATCCGAGCATGCGCCATCAGCCATGTAAATCTGTCGTGCTCTTTATGTGCACGGCAGTCATCTCCGCTTTTGATCGATACGAGGCCGGCGGCGGGCAAGGTGAAGCGGACATGGAAAAGCCGCCTTACGGCGGCGAGGATAGCCCGATTGCATGAGCCCTTGCTTTCTCAAAGAGCCGTTTGATGTGGGGTTCTTCCGTCATTGATCGCCACACGGCAAGGTAGTCCGCAAGGCGATCGCAATCGATACCGGGGTGTTTCGAGAGAACTAGGTCAACGGCCCCAACGACTTCTGCCTCGGTTTTCTCATCATGGCACGCGTCCACTATGGGTTGAGCCGCCGTTATGACCCTGTGCGGGATCCCTTTTGCCATATTCATGGATTACTCCTGCCAAGATGCAGCCAATGGTTAGAGCCGGATCAAGGGGGAACGGTTCTCGGGAGGATGGTGGCTTACTGCTGGCGGCTCGCGCACTCAGTGTCTGGATCACATGTCGGCACACCGAGCGGAGAATAGTCTTGGGTTGGTATGGCCTGTTGATTCCTGCAATCGTCTCGGCCTCCTCTTGTCGACTTTGGCCACCCTTTCCTGCGGCATGGCGGCCCCAGGCAAAAAAACACCCCGCTTGCGGCGGGGTGAAGGTCGGAAGTTGAAGATGCCCAGAAATAGGCGGCCCAACTATATCAGTGAGACATCGAGATAAATTGCAAATATGCCAATTGGCATAATTGCGGTTGTTTATATTGGCTGAGGGCAGGGGCATCTGAGCGAAGCGTATAAGAAAGGGGCGCTGTCTCCGCTCACTTGCAGGCGGCATCACAGCCCTCCAAGTGGCCGTACCTCGGCCGAAGCGGCCGTCCACCCTATCTGTCCTGTGCGTCTGCACAGGGCTACATACAGGGCATTCTCTGCCACCGCACCGAATGTCAGCTTTCTGACCTCGGGAACGCGTACTTTCGCCCCAAAGCGGACACCATGAGGCCCTGTGTGGTACCGACTTTGAAGAAAGTCAAAATCACTTTCTGAGGCTGCTAGATGGTTTCTACCCCATGAGCTTCTCTGTGCTCCATTCCGCCGCGGTGAGTTTGGTGATGAAGAAATCGGCTAGCGCGCTAACTTTTGCGGGCCGTGCGCGGGCAGTGGGTGTTACGAAATACAGGCCACCTTCGGGCAAGCGCCAATCGGTCAGAATGGGTTCAAGTTGCGTGTCCGCGAAATACGACGTCGCGACAAACTCAGGAAGCTCGGTGATGGCCAGTCCAGCGAGGACTGTGGGCAGTAATGCTTCCACGCTCGTTCCTCGCAACGCTCCGGTCGGTGTGACGGTGCATTCCTCGCCACTTTTATGGGTAAAGCGCCAGACGTCGCGCTTACTCTTGTTGGCGTAGGTCAGGCACTGGTGGGCGCCAAGATCACGCGGGTGCTGAGGACGACCATAGCGAGACAGATAGCTAGGAGATGCCACGACAAATCGGCGCATGGGTGCAATGAGACGTGCGACGAGCGAGGAGTCTTCCATGATGGCGATGCGAAGGGCAGCATCGAAGCCATCGCCAATCAGATCAACATGTACGTCCGTGAGATGAAGATCGACGGAAATATCCGGATAAGTCCGAAAGAACTCAGGCAACAACGGAGCCACCCAGCGAGCACCAAAGGAAAGCGGTGCCGCGAGCTTTACGAGACCACGCGGTCGGCTTGAGGTCTCACGGGCGAAATCCTCTGTCTCTTCGGCCTCTGTGTAGATTCTCGCCGCTCGCTCGGCAAGCGTGTGGCCATAGTCCGTGAGTGCAAGTCTTCGGGAGGTACGGTTGAACAGTCGGCCTCCCAGCCGCTCTTCAAGGCGGGTAACGGCGCGAGAGACCGTGGCGACCGAGACCCCCATGGCTGTTGCCGCCGCAGCGAACGAACCTTCTTCGGCGACCTTTGCGAACATCGCGAGACCTTCAAAATCCGGCAGCTTTGACATCGACAATCCTGCAACAATGGTTTGCATTCATTTCTATTTAGAACGGTAGCATGCCGCCATAGACTTGTCTCGTAGCCCCCATTCAGGAGACAGATCATGGTCCGCAGACTCGAAGGAAAAATAGCCGTCGTGACCGGCGGCACCTCCGGCATCGGCCTTGCCACCGCCAAGCGTTTCGCAACGGAAGGTGCGCAGGTTTTTGTCACCGGCCGTCGCCAAGCCGAGCTCGACGCCGCCGTTGCGGCGATTGGGCCGAAAGCCACTGGCATCCAGGCGGATTCCGCCAATCTCAGCGATCTCAATCACCTCTACGAACGCGTGAAGACAGAGGCAGGTCGCATCGATGTGCTGTTCGCCAATGCCGGCGGCGGCTCGATGTTGCCTTTGGGGTCCATCACCGAAGAGCAGTATGACGACACGTTCGGTCGCAACGTGAAGGGCTTGCTCTTTACGGTGCAGAAGGTGCTGCCGCTGCTGGTCGACGGTGCCTCAGTGATCCTCACCGCTTCCAACGTCAGCATCAAAGGCACGCCCGCGTTCAGCGTTTACAGCGCCTCGAAGGCGGCAGTACACAACTTTGCAAGAAGCTGGACACTTGACCTCAAGCCTCGGGGCATCCGCGTCAACGTCATCAGCCCCGGCCCGATCAAGACGGCTGGCCTCGTCAACCTTGCGGGCCCCGATGCTGCGCAACAACAAGACCTGCTCGACCACATGGCCTCGACGATCCCGCTTGGGCGTGTTGGGGACCCTGAGGAGGTGGCAGGTGCCGCCGTCTTCCTCGCTTCCTCCGACGCGAGCTTCATCGCCGGCACCGAACTCTTCGTCGACGGTGGACAGGCTCAGATCTAACCCCCCCTTGAGTGGCCTGATTTGTACGAACTGGCCATCCAACTGACACACCTTGAGCGTCGCCAGAGACGATCAACCACAAAGGACATTGCCATGAGCAACCAGACCTATGCAGAAACCGGGGTCACTCCCTCGGCCATTCCCAGCGCTATCACCACCGTTGTCCCGGCTTTGGGCCGCGTGATGATCAGCGCCATCTTCATCCTTTCCGGGCTTTCCAAGCTCGCCGCACCGGCGATGATGATCGGATACATCCAGTCGGTTGGCTTGCCGTTGCCGGCGGTAGCGTACGGGATCGCCACGTTTATCGAGATTGTCGGTGGTGTCACGCTTCTACTCGGCTACCGCACTCGAATCGTCGCGGGTGTTCTGTTCCTGTTCACGCTTGCGACCGCCGTGTTCTTTCACAACCATTTCGGCGACCAGAATCAGTTCATTCATTTCTTCAAGAACATCGCGATGGCTGGCGGTCTGCTGCACGTGATCGCCTTTGGCGGTGGTCGTGTAAGCCTCGATGGCCACCGGTCCTGACACATCGGCTGGAGCGGCGCAGGTCGCTCCGGCTGAGAAAAGGAGCATGATCATGCTTGAAGTTCTTGCATTCGCCACGCCCAACAGCGTCAAAGTCCCTATCGCGCTAGAAGAGATGGGGCTCGATTATCGACTTACCCCGGTCAATTTGCGCCAGGGTGAGCAGAAGACCGATGCCTTCAGGGCGATGAATCCCAACGGGAAAGTCCCTGTTCTTATCGATCGTTCCTCCAAGCCTGAAGAGGGTGGTGTGATACTCAGCGAGTCCGCCGCAATCTTGGTCTACCTTGCGGAAAAGACCGGGCAACTGCTTCCGCAGGAGGGGGCCCACCGCGGCAAAGTCTTCGAACAACTTTTCTTCCACGCGTCTGGCCTGAGTCCCGCCTTCCTGCAGGCATTTTTGGTTGCCATGCAGTCATCGCCACAATCTGAGGCCCAAGCACGCGCGCTAGCGGAGGTTGATCGGGTGCTAGACGTGCTCAATGACGGCCTCGAACGTCACCCGTACGTGGCGGGTGACACGTACAGCATCGCGGACATTGCCCATTTCGGGTGAGTCTGGCGCCATCAGGCGATCGGTGCGTCCCTCGACAAGTTTCCATCCGTTACTCGTTGGTACGGTGAAATCTCGGCACGACCCGCAGTCGTCACCGCCGTCACAAAGACCCTGGCGCTCGCTCAGTAGTGCGGTGCCACATCCCGCATCTTCCTGACGCAACTGCTTTAACTGCTTTAGGAGATGGATAGGCGAGAGCTTTTGCGCAATGCGCCCGCAACCAGCTCCATCGTGAATGATTAAGGAGAAATGTTATGAATGACCGTACCCATGAACTGCTTTATCGCAATCTCCAAGAGGTCTTCGGGGAAGGCGATGCAACGCGTCGTCGCGCGGCAATCGAGGAGCTCTATACCGAGGACTGCGTGCTCTACGTGCCTCCGGGTGTATTCGTCGGGCACGACGCGCTCGACAAGTTCGCAGAGGGTCTTCGCGCGACGCATCCGCATTTCGTATACGCACCTCATGGTGAGCCTCAAACCCTCCACAACGCCGGTCGTCTGGCTTGGGGTTCTGGCCCGCACGGCGAAGCACCGGACTATACGGGCTTGGATGTGATCATCGCTCGTGAAGGGCAGATCGCCGCACTCTATGTCTTCCTCGATACCAATCCCACATAACCATGCGGTGATCTCGCAGGCTTCGATAACGAGTGAGTTCTGAGTGGACTGCCCCGACAACGGTAGACACTTCCGACTTATGATTTGAGCATAGGAGGAAGTCTATGAGCGCCCAGCGTTTTCACCCGAATTCAAAGACGAAGCCGTCAAGCAAGTCACTGAGCGCGGCTATTCCGTCGCCGAAGTGGCTGCCCGGCTCGGCGTCTCCAGCCATAGCCTGTACAAGTGGGTAAAAGCAGTTACCCCAGACAATACCGAGAAGCAAGCCACCGAGCTGATTGAAGCCCAAAGCGAAATCCTGCGGCTGCGCGCCCAACTCCGTCGCACCGAGGAAG
The DNA here is from genome assembly GCA_025989215.1 of Neisseriaceae bacterium JH1-16. Classification (GTDB taxonomy): domain Bacteria; phylum Pseudomonadota; class Gammaproteobacteria; order Burkholderiales; family Chromobacteriaceae; genus Crenobacter_A. The sequence continues at coordinate 325,214 of JAPDNP010000001.1, forward strand.
AGCGCGACATCCTAAAAAAAGCCGCGCGGTACTTTGCCAGGGAGTCCGAGTGAAGTACCGCTTCATGAACGACCACCGACATATTCACCCCATCGCTACGCTGTGTCGGATTCTGCAGGTCGCTCGGGCCGGCTTCTACAAATGGCTGCATCAGCCGGATTCTGAGCGGGCGCGCGAGGATACCCGTCTGCTGTCGCTGATTCGCGATTCCTACGCCGGCAGTGGCGGCGTCGATGGCTCGCGTCGGGTCTGGGGGGACCTGCGCGAAGCCGGTGGACCCTGCGGCAAGCATCGCGTGCTGCGCCTGATGCGCCAGCACAAGATCAAGGCGTTGCGCGGCTATCAGGCACCGCGACCGATCGCAGGTCGTCCATCACTCGTCGCCCCCAATCGACTCAACCGCTCGTTTACCGTCGACCAGCCTGACAAGGCTTGGGTCACCGATATCACCTATAGCCGTACTTGGCAGGGCTGGTTGTCTCTCGCCGTCGTCATCGATCTGTACTCGCGCAAAGTGATCGGCTGGTCGATGAAGCCGACGCTAGCGCGGGAACTGGCGCTGGACGCCTTATTGATGGCGCGGTGGCGGCGTAAACCCAAAAGCACGGTCCTGGTCCATTCGGACCAGGGTTCGCAGTACGGTAGTGACGATTGGCGCCGCTTCTGTCTGACCAATCGACTGGGGCCGAGCATGAGTCGGTGTGGGAACTGCTGGGAGAATGCGGTGGCCGAATCGTTCTTTAGCCGCCTGAAGAAAGAGCGCATCCGCAAACGCCTCTACAAAACCCGCGACCTGGCCCGTTCCGATGTGTTCGACTACCTCGAAGCCTGTTACAACCGCACCCGCCGCCATAGCCATCTTGGCGGCATCAGTCCCGAGGCCTTTGAGCGGGCCTCGGCGTGAGGGTCGGGAGTGTCTACGGTTCTAGGACAGTCCAGTGTCCAAGCTGCGGTAAAGCTCGCTGACACCGATGTATGGCCGATATTCTGGTGGTATGGTCAACCGGAAGTAAAGCATGCCGTGCCGGTTGCGGTGGAGGTAGGAGGGAAGTCTGATTGCCATGTTGCCGCCCTGATTCGGGACACCCATTCGGGACACCAGGTCGGCACAACAAGGCAAGAAAAGAAAAACCCACTGACGAATCAGTGGGTTTCTTTTAGGATCTGGTGGAGGCGGCGGGGATCGAACCCGCGTCCGGAAATCCTACACAGTGAGTTCTACATACTTAGCCTTGTCGTTTGGATTTAACCGCAGACCACGCCGACGGGCAGGCTTGGCTGAAGCGAGTCACCTATTATTTCGCCTTGAGCCAAGTGACCCGACACAAGACTAGCTGATGTAAGATGACACTACAGTGGTTTGACCCACCCGGCCCATCAGCGAACCGTTGTAGTGTCTAGCGGCCGTTAGGCTGCTAGAGCGTAAGTTTCGTCGTTTGCGACTAAATAAATTCAGTGTTTTACGGGGTGACTGAGATCCCGGTATGCCCTCATCTGCTTCGCAACCCCCGTCGAAACCAAGGTCGCCCCCAGATGAGCTTTCAGTATATCTGATAATCACCCGCCGAGCCAAGCAAAGTGCGGCCCCGACATCTATATCAATCAGTCGAGATGCTTGAGCACGTCGAGCGGGTGGTCGATGAAAGCATCGGCGCGCCATGCGTGCGGCTCGTCGTCGTCGGCGATGTAGCCCCAGTTGGCGATCAGGGTGCGCATGCCGGTGACGCGGCCGGCTTCGATGTCGCGCTCGGCGTCGCCGACGTAGACGCAGTGTTCCGGAGAGATGCCGATCGCGTCGGTAGCGTGCAGCATCGGGCGCGGGTCGGGCTTCGGCGCCGGGGTGGTGTCGCCGCTGACTATGACGGCCGGGGCGACCGGGAAGGCGAGGGCTTCGACCAGGCGGGCGGTGAAGCGCTGCGGTTTGTTGGTGATGATGCCCCAGGGCAGGCCGCGTTCGGCCAGCTGCATGATCAGTTCGGTGACGCCATCGAACAGCACGGTTTCCTTGTCAAAGCTGTTTTCGTACTGATCCATGAAGCGGGCGCGCAGCGCTGGGAAGTCGGGGTGTTCCTTGTCGATGCCGAAACCGAGCTTGATCAGTGCGCGGGCGCCATGCGAGGCGATCGGGCGCATCGCTTCATAGGGCTGCAGCGGCAGGCCGTGCTCGGCGAGCATGGCGTTGAGCGCGGCGCCCAGGTCGCGGGCGGTGTCGGCGAGAGTGCCGTCGAGGTCGAACAGGACTGCTTTGATCATGGCTCGGTTCACGTAATAGGGGGATTCGGCCAACCTTGAAGGTTGGCCGAAACAGGTCAGAGGGCGGTCTTGCCGAGGAAGAGCTTGTACGCCGGGTTGTCGGTTTCTTCGACGCAGGGGTAACCCAGTGTGTCGAGGAAGCGCTGGAACTCTCCGTTGCTGCTGTCCGGCACCTGGATGCCGACCAGCACGCGGCCGTAGTCGGCGCCATGGTTACGATAGTGGAACAGGCTGATGTTCCAGTCGGTGCGCATCGCTTCGAGGAAGCGCATCAGCGCGCCCGGACGCTCCGGGAACTCGAAGCGGAACACTCGCTCGTCCTTCAGCGTCGGGGCGTGGCCGCCGACCAGGTGGCGGATGTGCAGCTTGGCCAGCTCGTTGTCGGTTAGGTCGAGGCCGTCCAGCTCGTTGGCGCGCAGGTCGGCGATGACGCGGCCGACGTCGTCCTTCTTCTGGATCTGCACGCCGACGAATACATGGGCGGTGCCGGCGTCGGCATAGCGGTAGTTGAATTCGGTGATGCTGCGGTTGCCGATCACCGAGCAGAATTTCTTGAAGCTGCCCGGCTTCTCGGGGATCGTGACGGCGATGATCGCCTCGCGCCGTTCGCCCAGCTCCGAGCGCTCGGACACGTGGCGCAGCCGGTCGAAGTTCACATTGGCGCCGCTGGCGACCGCCACCAGGGTCCTGTCGCTGCAGCCTTCGCGCTCGATATAGGCTTTGGCGCCGGCCACGGCCATTGCGCCGGATGGCTCGGTGATCGAGCGGGTGTCCTCGAAAATGTCCTTGATCGCAGCGCAGATCGCATCGGTGTCGACCAGGATGATTTCGTCGAGCAGTTCGCGACACAGGCGGAAGGTTTCTTCGCCGACCAGCTTTACCGCTGTGCCGTCGGCGAACAGGCCGACGTCTTTCAACTCGACGCGATGGCCGGCATCGATCGAGCGCTTCATCGCGTCCGAATCGACCGACTGCACGCCGATGACCTTGATTTCCGGTTTCAGGCGCTTGATGTAGCTGGCCACGCCGGCAGCCAGGCCGCCGCCGCCGATGGCGACAAAGATCGCGTCGATGGGGCCGGGGTGCTGGCGGAGGACTTCCATGGCGATCGTGCCTTGGCCTGCGATCACGTCCGGGTCGTCGAACGGCGGGATGTAGGTAAGACCGGTTTCCTCGACCAGCTTCATCGCGTGCTGGTAGGCGTCCGAGTACGAGTCACCGTGCAGCACGACCTTGCTGCCGCGGCTGGCGACCGCGTCGACCTTGATCTGTGGAGCGGTGGCGGGCATCACGATGGTGGCGGCACAGCCGAGCTTCTGGGCGGACAGTGCCACGCCCTGAGCGTGGTTGCCGGCGCTGGCGGTGATCACGCCGCGCGCCAACTGCTCGGCCGACAGCTTGGCCATCTTGTTGTAGGCGCCGCGGATCTTGAACGAGAACACCGGCTGTAGGTCTTCGCGCTTGAGCAGGATGCGGTTGCCGACCCGGCGCGACAGGTTGGGGGCGGGGTCGAGCGGGGTCTCCTCGGCGATGTCGTAGACGCGCGAGGTGAGGATGCGTTCCAAGTAATCGTTTTGGGCTGCCATGGTGGGACGAGTCTCTTTGGTCTGGTTCTTTAATTATTGCGATCCAGATTATCAGGCGCTGCCCGGAACTCCAAGTCGTTGCAGCGCACCAATGCCGCTGGGGGCGTCGTCGGCCGGCTTGTGCGCGCAAGTGCAGCAGAGGGCGTCCCGAGTCGGTGTAGGGGTGTATAATCGCCGCCTACAGTATCTGCCAGCCCAAACTCCACTTGTAATGCCAATGAAAAAACTGACCAGCTTGATTGTGGCCGCCTCGCTCGCGCTGCCCTCGTTCGCTTTCGCAACCTCGGCCTTCGTGCCGCCCGCCCCCGAAATCGCTGGCAAAGCCTACTACCTGCTGGACTACCAGAGTGGTCAGGTGCTGGCCGCTCGCGACCCGGACGCTCGGGTCGAGCCGGCGTCGCTGACCAAGCTGATGACGGCCTATCTGACCTTCAAGGCGCTGAAGGAACACCGTCTGTCGATGGATCAGATGCTGACGGTGTCGCAGCGCGGCTGGAAGACCGAAGGCTCGCGGATGTTCCTCGACCCGAAAAAGCCGGCCGCCGTGTCCGATCTGATCAAGGGCATGATCGTACAGTCGGGTAACGACGCGTGCGTGACCTTGGCCGAAGCGATCGCCGGCAGCGAAGACGTGTTCGCCCAGATGATGACCCAGCAAGCCAAGAAGCTGGGCATGAAGAACACCAACTTCATGAACGCCACCGGTTTGCCGAACCCGAACCACTACACCACGGTGCACGACCTGGGCATCCTGTCCGCGGCGCTGATCCACGATTATCCCGAGGATTTCGCGACCTATTCGATCAAGTCGTTCACCTACAACAACATCACCCAGCCGAACCGCAACCTGCTCTTGTACCGCGACCCGAACGTCGACGGCATGAAGACCGGCTACACCGACGGTGCTGGCTACAATATGGTCACTACCAGCCACCGCGACGGTCGCCGCGTAGTGTCTGTAGTAGTGGGTACCGCCAGCGTGGAGGCGCGTGCGGTCGAGAGCTCCAAGCTGCTTAACTATGGCCTGCAGTTCTTCGATACGCCGAAGCTCTACGCCGCGCAGAAGCCGGTGTCGGAAGTGCCGGTGTACAAGGGCGACGCCAACAAGCTGCCGATCGGCTTCGGCAGTGACGTGTTCGTGAGTGTGGCCAAGGGCCAGGCCGCCAAGCTGAAGGCTGAACTGACCACCAAGCAACCGGTGATTGCGCCGATCCAGGCCGGTCAACAGGTTGGCACGCTGAAGGTCAGCCTGGACGGTCAGCTGCTGCTGGAGCGTCCGGTAGTGGCACTGAAGAGCGTCGGCGAAGCCGGCTTCTTCGGCCGACTGTGGGATAGCATCAAGCTGATGCTGGGCCTGTAAGGCCGAAAGTGGCGGTAACGCGAACGGCGCAGGCGCGAACCTAATCGGTTCGCGAGCTGCGCTGGAATGCGCCACCATCGGATGATGGGTCGTTTGCGTACTGTCCTTGCGGGTTTTTTCTCGCCGCCAAGGTCTTGTAAATCAGCGGCTTGCGCGTTAGTGTCGGTCTACGGACAAGACCCTGTTTGCAGGCGGGTGGAACGTCGTCCCGCATGGTGAGACAATAACCCGCTGTGAATCCGGCCGCCGGTGCCTGCCTGGCGGCCTACTTGCTGGATAAAGCCATGAGTGACAAAGACGATCTGTTCGAATTTCCCTGCCGTTTTCCGCTGAAGATCATGGGCGAACGGCACGACCAATTTGCCGTGACCATCCTCGAAGTGGTGAAGCAACATGCGCCGACCACGTCCGAGGCCGACCTCGACGTGCGCGAGAGCTCCAGTGGTAAGTACTTGGCGCTAACGGTGACGATCACCGCCGACAGCCGCGAGCAGCTCGACGATCTCTACCGCGCGCTGAGCGGGCACCACATGGTCAAGGTGGTGCTGTAATGGAGCGCCAGGTCAAATGGCTGGGCCGGGTCGACTACGAACCGACCTGGCGCGCCATGCAGGCGTTCACCAGCGAGCGCGATGCCGATACTCCGGACGAAATCTGGATCGTCGAGCATCCGCCGGTGTACACGCTCGGCCTGGCCGGCAAGGAAGAACACCTGCTACAACACACCGCCATTCCGTTGGTGAAGACCGACCGGGGCGGGCAGGTAACCTATCATGGACCGGGCCAGTTGGTCGTCTACCTGATGGTCGACGTCAAGCGGCTCGGCATCGGCGTGCGTGCCTTGGTGCGCCGCATCGAACAATCGGTAATCGACCTGCTGGCCGATTACGGGGTAACGGGCTACGGTGATGTCGACGCGCCGGGCGTGTATGTCGGCGGAGCCAAGATCTCCTCGCTCGGCCTGCGCATCCGCAACCATGCGACCTATCACGGCCTGAGCCTGAACGTGGACATGGACCTGACGCCGTTCAGCTGGATCAACCCGTGTGGCTATGCCGGGTTGCAGGTCACGCAATTGAAGGATTTGGCCGGGCCGGTGACGCTGCACGACGTCGCCGAGCGGCTGCTACCGCATCTGGAGCGTCACCTGGCGGTGACGGAGGAGACTGCATGAAGATCGACAACGCCGCCGGCGTGAAACACAAGGGCGCGGACAAGACCGCGCGCATCCCGATCAAGATCGTTCCGCTCGACGAGAAGCTGAAAAAGCCGGAGTGGATCCGTGCCAAGCTGCCGAACGGCCAACGCTTCCACGAGATCAAGCAGATCCTGCGCGAGCAGAAGCTGTACACCGTCTGCGAAGAGGCCACCTGTCCGAACATCGGCGAGTGCTTCAGCAAGGGCACGGCCACCTTCATGATCATGGGTGATATCTGCACCCGTCGCTGCCCGTTCTGCGACGTGGGTCACGGCCGGCCGAACCCGCTCGACGCGAACGAGCCGATCCATCTGGCCGAAACCGTGGCGGCGCTGCGTCTGAAGTACGTGGTGATCACCTCGGTAGATCGCGACGACCTGCGCGACGGCGGTGCCCAGCACTTTGCCGATTGCATCAGCGAAATCCGCAAGCAGTCGCCGGGCACCCAGATCGAAGTGCTGGTGCCGGACTTCCGCGGTCGCCTCGATATCGCGCTCGACATCATGACGGTCATGCCGCCGGATGTGATGAACCACAACCTGGAAACCGCGCCGCGTCTCTACAAGCAGGCGCGTCCGGGTGCGGACTACGAGCACTCGCTGAAGCTGCTGAAGGACTTCAAGGCCAAGAATCCGAATGTGCCGACCAAGTCGGGCATCATGGTGGGCCTGGGTGAGACCGACGAGGAAGTGTTCGAAGTGATGCGCGATATGCGCGCTCACGACATCGACATGATCACTATCGGCCAGTATCTGCAGCCGACCGACGGCCATTTGCCGGTGCTGCGCTATGTGCACCCGGATACCTTTAAGTGGTACGAGGAAAAGGCCTACGAAATGGGCTTCAAGCACGCGGCAGTCGGCGCGATGGTGCGTTCCAGCTACCATGCCGACGAGCAGGCGCACGGCGTGGTGAACGACGCGGTGGCCTGATTCGGCCAACGTTGGTGCCGAAACGGACCGGTTGCAACCTGTGGGTTGCCCGGTCCGTTTTTCATGGGCACCGCATTCTGTAGCGACTGCGGTTTGCCAGACTGTCATATTCTCCGCCTATAGTGGCGAAGTCCTGATGTCTGGAAATATCCTGCAAAATCAGTGTCTTGTTTGACATTGTTGCGGTGCTCTGCCAGCCTGATGGACGTCACCCACCACGAGCCTCGCGCCTGGCGCGGTGCTCCGGACAAGGACGGATCGTATGGACGTCATCGCGTTTTCTTCACAAGAGGGGACGGCGTTACGGCTGACCGAGCTGGATACCCCGGCCATCCTGGATCATCTACTGGCGCTGGATGCGGAAGACCGCTTCCTGCGTTTCTCCTATCAGGCCGACGATGTGGCCCTGGCGGCTTATGTGCACGGCATCAACTACAACCGCGATGTGGTTTACGGCATCTGGCACGAGGGGCTGCTGGCCGGGCTCTGCCACCTTACCGTGTTCGACGATGCCGGCCATCCGGCAGCCGAAATCGGCATCAGTGTCAGCCGGTCGGCGCGCGGGCAGGGCTGGTCGAGCCGGATGCTGGCCGCGGCCATCGCCGAGGCGCGCAAGCGCGGCATCACTCAGGTGTCGATTCTGTTCATCCGCCGCAACCTGCGCATGATGGCGCTGGCGCATCGCTTCTGCGCCCGTATCGAGACCGACGGCGACGAAGCGGTGGCATTCCTTCCTGTCAACGAGCGCGAGCTGGCACGCCGGATCGAGCGCTACCTGCTGCCTTCCGGCATCGAGGTGTTCGAGAAGCGCCCGGTGCAGAGCGGGGCGGTGCCGGTGGTGCTGGTACACGGCGCCGGCGGCGACGCCTGGCAGTGGCGTCAGACTTTCCTGCCGTTTCTGGCGCAGCAGGGCTACCACGCCATTGCCTTGTCGCTGACCAATCATGGTGGTAGTCGGCGCGAGTCGGTCGGTTCGGTGATCGACTATGTCGAGGATGTCGAGGCGGTGACGCGCGGCCTGACTATGGAGCCGGTGATCGTCGGCCATTCGATGGGTGGCTTCGTCGTTCAGCACTGGCTGGCGCGCAATCCGGCCCGCAGGGCGGTGCTGATGGGCGCGGTGCCGTTCGACAAGCTCGATGTGGACGAGCTGCGGGCGGCGCAGGACAACTTGGCGAGCCCGTTTGCCCGCACCGTGTTGGCCGAAGCGATGGCTAACTCGCCCGAGGCTCGAGTCGAAAACGTCAAGGTGCCGGTCACGGTGATCGGCGGCGCGCGTGACAAGGTGATTCCGCCTGCCATCGTTGGCCGAACCGCCCGTGCCTATGGCCGGCCGGCGTTGATGTTGCCCAATAGCGGCCATGCGATGATGCTGGGGCGGGACTGGCAGATGGCGGCCGAGGCGGTGTGATGGTCCGGAACCGTGTCTGGGCATGAAAAAACCCGCCAACGGATGGCGGGTTTGCTCTGTGTGGGTGCGGCTCAGTAGCTGACGGTGTAGGTTACGCCGTAGGTGCGGCCACGGCCTTGATAGTAGACCGTCTGCGGGGTCACCAGGCTGCCGTAGTAGATCTCCGAGCGCTGGCTCCACAGCGTCTGATACTGCTTGTTGAACAGGTTCTGGATGCCGAAGTTCAGGGTGCCGACCGGCAGTTTCTGGCTGCCGAGCAGGTCGAAAGTTGCGTAGCCGTCCAGCTTGTTGCCCGAGGCGTCCGACAAGTCGAAGACCTGCTGACCTTGCAGGCGCACGGCGGTGTCGCCATGGGTCCAGTCGGTGTAGAGGCTGACCTTGGACGGGCTGGCGGCGGTCACGTCACGCTTGCCCCAGTGGCCCTGGTTGTCCTGCTGCTCCGACTTGATCGCGAGGAAATTGCTGCCGACGCGCCAGTTGTCGTTGAAGGTATAGGCGACTTGGCCTTCCAGACCGTAGGTGCGGACCTTCTGGTCCAGCTCCTTGATCAGCAGCGTGGTCTTGTCGTAGCTCAGCGACTTGTCCGACCAGGTATAGAACGGCGCCGCCTGGATCTGCCAGCCGTCACGACCGTAGCGCCAGCCGGTTTCCACTTGGTGGGTCTTGATGCCGTCGAGTGCCGAGTTGGCGACGCTGACGCCCTGAATCAGCTTGCCCGTCGACGTGTAGTTGCCCTGGCCGTACCACTTGGCCGCATCGGGCAGTTCGAAGCCTTCCGAATAGTTGGCCCAGACCTGGCTGCCCGGCTGCAACTTGTAGACAACTCCCAGGTTCGGCAGGGTGACGTCGTAGCTCTTGCTGCCGCCCGGCACTGCATCGGCCGATTTCAGGTTGCCGTTGGCGATGTAGACCTGCTGGTTGAAGGCGACGAAGTCGTCGACCGAGTTCTTCATGTGTTGCTGACGCAGGCCAAAGTCGAGGTTCAGCTTGTCGGTGAGGCGCCATTTTGCCTGCGCAAAGGCCGAGAAACCGTCGGTTTGGACACCTGGGTAACGTCCGATCTGGCTGGTCTCATTCAGCTGCAAGCCACCGCTCTGTGCGGCGGTCTTGAAGTCGAACAGCATCTGGTTGGAGTCGAATTTTTCGCGACTGGCTTCCAGGCCGTAGCTCAGGCTGAAGGTGTTGCCCCAGTCCTTGCTCAATACGGCCTTCAGGCCGTAGAGGTCGGTGTTCTGTTGCGATGCGCCGTAGTAGAGCACGGTCGGCTTGGTAGAGGTGTTGCCCGGGAAGGGATAGAAGTCGATCTTCTCTTGGCGGGCATAGCCCTGGATGTATAGGTCCTGGCCGCCCAGTACGTTCGGGGAGAAGTAGTCGAACTGACCCATCAGCCGCTTGGTCTGCGGGGTGCGGTCGGCGTCGAAGCCGTCGCGCATCTGCAGCTGGCTCGGGTCGGACTTGCCGCCGTTCAGGACCGGGAAGGAGCCGATCAGGTTCTTGCCCATATACAGGCTGCGATCGCCGTCATAGCCCGAGTCGTAATACTGGGCCATCACGCTGAGTTTCTGGCCGCCGGACAGTTTGAAATCGAGGTTGCCCAGGAGGTCGACCGACTGGTTGTATTGCAGGTCGGTCTGGGTGATGTCGGTAAATACCTGCTTACCGTCGGCGCCGTAGGCACCGCCGTTCTTCTGGTAGGCCAGCCCTAGGCGTCCGGTGACCCAGTCGTTGCCGCCGCTGACCGATTGGGCCAGTTTCCAGTCGGCATCGTCACCGGCGTTGAAGCCGGTACGCACGCCGGCTTCGGTGGTGAAGCGGGCAGGGCCGGTCTCGCCGTGCTTGGTGATGATATTGATGATGCCGCCGGTGGCGCCGGCGCCGTACAGGGCGCTGGCGCCGGAGATCACTTCGATGCGCTCGATGTTGAACGGGTCGATCGAGTCGAACTGACGGCTGAGATTGCGCGAGCTGTTCAACGATACGCCATCGATCATCACCAGCACGCTGCGGCCGCGCATGTTCTGGTCGTTATTGCTGCGGCCTTGCGAGCCGATATCGAGCCCCGGTACCAGGTTGCCGAGCGCTTCCTTCAGCGGAACGCCGGCCTTGGTCTGCTCCTGCAGCTCTTCGGCGGTGACTACCCAGGCAACGCCGGGCAGTTCACTGATCTGAGTGGGTTTGGCGGCACCAGCCGAGACCATGACGTTGTCGAGCGTGGCGCTGTCGGCGGCGTAGGTCGGCAGGGTGGCAAAGGCGGCCAGCAAGGCCAAAGGGAGTGCGCGAAGGGTGGCAGAAGCCGGTCTGATCGAGTTCATATTTGCAGTGATTCGGTTTGTAGTTATCAGCAACAGTCGGGTGCTTGCCTTGGGCCTATCCAGCTTCCCCACCCAGGCAAGGCGGTGCCATTTTATATGCAAATGATAATCGATGCTATTTAATGTTTAAAAATGACAAACGGACCGACCAAAAATCAGCGTAATGAGAATCGATATTGACTTTGTGGGGAAGAACGACAAGCGAGGGCAGGGTTGGCCGAAGCAGGGCGCTTCGGCCAAAAGGCTTACTGTTCGGTGGTGAGGCTGCTGCCGCGGGTTTCACGCAGGCCGAGTACGGCGACGAAACTCAGCAGTGCCGCGGCGGTGACATAGCCGCCGACCCAGGCGAGCCCGCCGTGAGCGACCAGCAACTGTGCCGCATAGGGGCGACCGAGGCGCCGACGATGCCGCCCAGGTTGTAGGCGATCGATGCGCCGGTATAGCGCACCCGGGTCGGGAAGATCTCCGGCAGCAGCGCCCCCATCGGGCCGAAGGTGAAGCCCATCAGGAACAGTTCGATCACCAGGAACAGCGTGACGGCACCGATCGAATGGCTGCCCAGCAGCGGGGCCATGGTGAAACCGGACAGCGCGGCGAGCAGGGTGCCCAACAGCAGTACCGGCTTGCGGCCGAAGCGGTCGCAGGCCCAGGCCGACAGCGGCGTGCCCAAGGCCATGAACAGTACCGCGAAGCACAACAGTCCCAGGAACTCCTGGCGCGAGTAGCTCATGGCACTGGTGCCGTAGCTTAGCGAGAACACCGTCGAGATGTAGAACAGCGCGTAGCACACCACCATCGACAAGGAGCCGAGCAGCACCGGGCGCCAGTAGTGGGTGAAGGTCTCGAATAGCGGCACCTTGACGCACTGTGCCTCGTTCATCGCCTTGGCGAATACCGGGGTCTCGGTCAGCTTCAGGCGCACATACAGGCCGACAACGACCAACAGGGCGCTGACAAGGAATGGAATGCGCCAACCCCAGCTCTTGAATTGCTCGTCGCTCAGCGCCATCGCCAGGCCGAAGAACAGGCCGTTGGCAACCAGGAAGCCGACCGAGGGGCCCAGCTGCGGGAACATGCCGAACCAGGCGCGTTTGCCGGGCGGGGCATTCTCGGTGGCCAACAGCGCGGCACCGCCCCATTCACCTCCCAGGCCGATGCCCTGGAAGAAGCGCAGGACGCACAGCAGCACCGGCGCCGCCATGCCGATGCTGGTATAGCCGGGCAAGAGGCCGATCAGCACGGTCGAGACGCCCATCACCAATAGCGAGGCAACCAGGGTGGACTTTCGGCCAACCCTGTCGCCGAAATGGCCGAACAGCGCCGAGCCGATCGGGCGTGCCAGAAAGGCGATACCGAAGGTCAGGAAGGCGCTGAGCATCTGCACCGTTTCCGACCCCTTGGGGAAGAAGGTCGGGCCGATCACCAGGGCGGCGGCGGTAGCGAAGACGTAGAAATCGTAATACTCGATCGCGGTGCCGATGAAGCTGGCGAGCGCGATACGCGCGGTGGAGTTTTCCCCTGGGCTACTCGTCTGATTGAGCGTCAGCGGCGCATTGCTTGTCATGATGGTTCTCGTGCGGTGGCTGGATGGGGCACTGCTATTCCACCGGGCACGACTGCAGAGCCGAACCCGGGCGTCCCCGCCTGCAGACGGATGGCGCCGCAGGGCAAGGAAGCAGCGTGTAGATCAGCACGGCAGGACTGGGCGCGGGTAGCGGCAAGGGGGTCAGGCCAGGGCTGGGGCCGGGTGAGCCTTGGATTCAGTATACGAATGGAATGTCGGGTGCGGCAAGAGGCTTGCCCTATTGGCCGAGCGATCGTCGGCGCCCGGGGCGTGCCGTATAATTTCCCCTTTCCCGGAACGGTTTTGTCGTGTCCGGGTCAGATGGCGGTGTTCGGCGGCCTGAGGCCGCCAGATTGTGGAATCGAAAGGATGACGGTTATGACGCACGGCGTGCGGGTCTGGGATGTGCCGACGCGGCTATTTCACTGGTTGCTGGTCGCAGAGTTCGCCGGCATGTGGTACAGCGGCAAGCAGGGAGGCGACCTGCTGGAATACCATATTTGGTGCGGCATCGGCGTAGCAGGATTGTTGCTGTTCCGCCTGCTGTGGGGTTTTGTCGGCAGCGAAACGGCGCGTTTCGCCAGCTTTGTGCGTGGCCCGCGCGCGATCGCACGCTACCTGAAGGGCGAACTGCCGGAGCATGAGCAGCCGGGCCACAATCCCTTGGGAGCCTTGATGGTGCTGGCGCTGCTGGCAGTGCTGCTGTTCCAGGTTGGCACCGGTCTGTTTGCCGCCGACGTCGACAGCTATTTGTATGACGGCCCGCTGGCGGCACGGGTCGATAGCAGCTTGGCCGAGACGCTGACCAGTTGGCACAAGCTGTCGTTCAATCTGCTACTGGGCCTGGTCGGCCTGCATGTGCTGGCGATCGTAGTCTATCGCTTGGTGAAGCGGCAGAACCTGGTGCGCGCCATGCTGACCGGGCGCAAGCCGCTCGGCGCGAAGGCGCCTAACTTGCATTTTGCCTCGCCAGTGCTGGCGGTGCTAATGGCCATGTTGTCGGCTGGCGGACTTTATCTATTGCTGAGCCGCGTGTGAGTTCGTATCGGTGGCGGTGATACGTTAGCCCGATTTAACGCTGTTTGATTATGAGAAAGCTCTATCCTATTGGGATGGAGCTTTTTTAATTTGGACGGCGTTGCTCACTATCAGTGCTGGATTTATTCGGCGCGGTGAGATTCCGGCTGCGCAAGTCGAGCTAACTTCTCGTTAGGACTATTTCCCGGGTCCAAGAGCTGTTTGCGGAATTGAGGCTTTTCATAGTCGTCGCCAATCGTCACCTTGCTTTACATAAGCATGCCCATGTTGACGGAGGTGAGTACCCTCCTAGAATTAAGCTGACTTGGCCTTTGCTTTCGACCGGAAGTATTGCCGGCTTTCCAGTCGGGGCGTGGCGGCGACCTGCCGGTCGGTGGCTTTGTTAAGTCGGGGGTATTGACTTTATGTCGTAACGATTTTCACAGTCGCAAGACTGTTATTCGACGATCAACAAAGGTAAACGTGATGGAAAATCCCCAATTTGCATTTTCTCCATGGGCTGAAGCATGCCAATCGCACTATTCGAATACCTTGAAGGCATCGAACATCGGTGTTGAATGTGCGGAAAAGATATTCAATCTGCAGATAGATCTCATGAAGGAGATTATCGGTTCGACGGCGGAGGCTTTCAAAGGCTTGAATGACGTCAAAAATCCGCAAGATCTCAGCAGTTTTCACGATGCCTTGACGAAGCCAACGCTTGAAAAATCAATTGCCACTTCTAATGCTATTTGCGAGATTTTGGCCGAAACCCAGCAAAGAATCCTGGCCATTTCACTGGCGCCGATGCCGGAAGCCTGGCATCTCCATCATTACCATCCTTCGAAGAGCGAAGAGAGTGCGCTGAAGAAGAGTAGCCAGCGTGCCGCCGAGCAGTTGTAGCGTCTAATCGCTGCACGATGAGGCGGGGTGAACGGTTCTCGGTGCTGTTCACCTTTTCGTCATGTCTCTTGCCGACACCCTCGGTGCATTCGCGAGCGGGCGGTATGGCCGTAACCATTTCAGTAGTAACCACTGCCTCGGTTCAGTACGGTGACGATTGCTCGCATTGTGGCAGCGGGCCTGCCGGCACAAAGGATAGCGCCGGATGTGGGGCATCGCTATGTGCCGATCTTGATGCGATCGACTTCATTCTCTAGCCATTGTCCCGGTTTCACTGGTTGCGGTAGGCGCCTCTCAGGCTGGCGGTGACGATGCGTGTCTCTTCGGTCGGCCGAGACGCGATGTTGTACCTAGCCAGATGTCCCCCATCGCCGCAAGGAAACCGCCATGCAGCGTGCCGAAGCCGTTGCACTGCTCGGCGGTGGCCTTGGCGCAAAATTGTAGCGGCTCACTCATCGGCTTGAAGAAGAGGCAGGCCAGGGGGCGACCGACCATCGGCCAGATAGCAAAGTCCTTGGCTAGCCCATTGCGCTGCTGGCCGGCGCCATCATCGGCGACCTTGCTGGGCGGCGAAGTCGAGCGCATCGTCTAGCCGGTCGTTACCCCAGAACATCTCGCCTCGAACGAAGAAGGTCGGCGCGCCGAAGATGCCGCGGGCCTTGGCGGTGTCCGTCTGTTCGCGCAGTTTGGGCTTGTTGGGCTCGGACTGGGCGGTGTCGATGAGCTGGGTGGCCGGCAGGCCGAGTTGTGCGAGGACCTCGGTCATTGTTTCAGGCGAGTCGATGTCCCGGTCCTCGGCAAAGTTCAGCGCCATGATGCGCCGGCAGTACTCGCCCAACCACGGCTGCTCGGCGCCAAGCAGGGCCACCCGTATCGGCAGCAGCGCGCGTCGCGGGAAGGTGGTCGGCTTGGTCCACGGCAGGTGGTACTTGCGGCATTGGCGCACCATGTCCTGCCACATGTAGTCGGCCTTGGCCTTCTGCTGCAAGAACGGCGAGCTGTCCCAGCCGAAGGACTTGAAGATCGGTCCTAGCAGGAACGGTCTCCAGGTCACCGTCACGCCATGTCGGGCCGCGGCGTCCTCGATCCGCATCATGCTGAGGTAGCTATAGTTGCTGCCGAAGTCGAACCAGAACTCGATGTTGCTGTCCGGCTGGCCGGCGTGCGTCCGAGGGGTTTCCATCTTGATGTCTCCAGATATGCGAGGTGCGTTGCTCGTACACGACCAGGCTGCGGCTCTCGGTGCTTTCGTGCAGCAGCTTGACGCCTAGAAACGCCATCAGGGCTGCAGCTGGCAACAGGGGCTGGGTCAGGCAAAGCTGCGTTAGCAGCAAGGTAGATGCTTGTGTGGCGACCCACTGCGATGCAGCCCCGGGTCAGGTCGAGCGACGAAAGGCGGACGAGTGGAGCGGGCATTTCCACTCCTCATGCAGGATTCACTGAGCGGACGTTTCCAGCTTAAGCGGGGTCCTGCGCTCGGTTCAAGCTGCTGCGACGATGGAGGGACAAAGCGAAGACGCGAAAGTGCGCGAGAGGGCGGAGGCAAGGAGGGCGGCGATCACCCGCGGCGCGGGTGATCGTTTAGTGGTAGGACGGTTTACTGCTCCGGGCCGCGGTAGCTGTCGTGGCAGGCCTTGCAGCTTTGCGCGACGGCGCTGTAGGCGCGCTTCACGTCGGCCAGCTGGTGGCTCTGCGCGGCGACGGCCAGCGCGTCGACCTTGGTGAACAGGTCTTGCTTGTCGGCGTTGAACTTGGCCGGTTCGCTCCAGATGGCCGGTTTTGCGCGGCTCTTGCCTTCGATGCTGCCCGGCGGGAAGTGATCGAACGGGGCGCGGGCCAGCGTCTTCAGTGCCTCGGCCTCTTTCTGGAACTGGTCCGGGCGGTACGGATCACGGCCTCGCACGACTACGCCCATGGGCTCGAAGGTGCGCAGCATGGTCTTGAAGGCGCTGACGCGGTCTTGGTAAGGGCTGGCGAAGGCAGTTGCGCTGGCGGCCAGCAAGGTACAGCAGACGAGGAAGCGTTTCATGATCTGGGTTCTGGTTTGTTTGGTGAAGGCCGGGATGCTGTCCGAGTAGTATGCGCCTGCTTACCGTGGGAGGGCAGGCGTATGTCGCGTTTTAGGCTTCCGGTCGCGCTCTGATTGCGCGGGCACCAAAAAGTTCGGCCCTGCCGAGGCAGGGCCGTGCGGGGCCGGGGCCGGCTCAGTCCTGGCGGAAGCTGTCGTGGCAGGCCTTACAGGTTTTCTGGACGGCGCCGAACTGGGCCTTGATCGCATTTAGGTCGCCGTCGTCGGCAACCTGCTTCAGCTTTGCGGTCTCGGCCTTGTGGCTGTCGATGTCTTTTTGAAACTCGGCCGGCTTGGTCCAGATCTCCGGACGGGCATCGGTCTTGCCTTTATCGCTGCCGGCCGGGAAGTACTGCCACGGTTGCTGGGCCAGCATGTCGAGGTGGGCGGCGAGCTTGGCGAATTCGTCTTTGTTATATGGCGATTGGCCTTTGACGACTTTGCCCATCTGGCCGACGGTTTGCTTGTATTGCTTGAACACTTCCTTGCGCTCGGCCACCGGGTCGGCGGCAAAGGCCTGGCTGGTGAGTAAGGCGGTCAGGGCGAGCAGTAGCCATTTCTTCATTTGGGGTTTTCTCCCTATTGTCATGACGGTCGATTTGGCGAAGATTAACACACCCTTATTTGGCTGATTGTGTGAGAAATGTTAATGCTTGTTAATTTACGATGTTATACAGTAACATGTAGCCTGTTTGAACATATTCCCGATTGCGCAATCCCATGGATAAAACCGCTTACCTCGACGCCGCACGGCGGCATTGCGAGTCGCGTGGCTGCCGCTTGACGGAGCTGCGTCAGCAGGTATTGGAGCTGGTGCTGGAGCACCCTGGCGTCGTCAAGGCGTATCAGGTGCTGGCCGACCTGCAGCGCCAACGCGGTGCGGCCGCCCCTCCGACGGTATACCGTGCGCTCGACTTTCTGGTGGAGCAGGGCCTGCTGCACAAGGTCGATGCGCTGAACGGCTTCATTCTTTGTCACCATTTCGACTGCCCGCACGACGGGCTGATCCTGGTGTGCGAGCGCTGCGGCGGGGTCGAGGAACTCGACGCTACCGGCTGCCTGAGCTCGCTGACAGATGCGATGGGCAAGGTGGGCTTTACCCCGCGTGCGCAGAACCTGGTGCTGACCGGTACCTGCCGGAGCTGTCAGGCATGAAGAAAACCCTGGTCAATCTGTTTTCCGGTTTCCTCGGCGTCGGCAAGAGCACGGCGCTGAAGGCCTTGCTGGCACAGCGCCCGGCCCACGAGAAGTGGGCGGTGATCGTCAATGAGTTTGGCGAAATCGGCATCGATGCGGCCGCGATCGACGACGGCACCCTGCCGGTGGCCGAGATCGCCGGCGGCTGCCTGTGCTGCGTCGCCGGTCCGCAAATGACGGTGACGGTCGCGACCCTGCTGCGTCGCGAGCGCCCGGACCGGCTGCTGATCGAAGCCAGCGGCTTGGCGCACGCGGCGAGCGTGATCGACGAGTTGCGCGAGAAGCCGCTCGGCGATGCGCTGGAGGTCGGTGTGGTGCTGACCGTGGTCGACCCGCGCCAGTTCGCCAACGCCGATTACAACCGTCAGCCCCTGTATCGCGACCAGATCAGCATCGCCGACGTGCTGGTGGCCAACAAGATCGATCTGGCCGATGTCGACACCATGGCCGAGTTCCGCCGCCTTTCGGCCAACCTGTTCCCGGCCAAGACGCTGGTGGCCGAGGTGGTCAATGGCGCGGTCGACGTCGCCTGGCTGAGCCTGCCGCTGGCCGAGAAGTCGCGCTATCGCCCGGCGGTGTCGACCGACGCGCAGAGCGACTGGCAGTCGCAGGGCTGGACCTTCGATGCCGGACGCAATTTCGACGGCGCGCGGCTGACCCGTTTCTTTGACGCATTGCCCACTCAGGTGCCGTCGCTGGTGCGTGCCAAGGGCGTGTTCCGCGTGCTCGACAGCTGGGTGTGGCTCAACTGGGTCGATGGCCAGTGGGGCGCGACCCAGGTGGCGTGGCGGCGCGATAGCCGCTTCGAACTGATCGCCCGCGAGCTCGATGCCGAGGCGGTCGAGGCGGCGCTGACCACTTGTCTGGAATCCTGAAATCATTACCCATGAAGCTATCTGATTTGACTCCCAGCCTGCTGGCGATGGCCGTGTGGCAGCGCCTGCTCTGGGCCGTGCTGGTGCTGGCGGGCCTGTGGGCCGTGGTCGGCTGGGCGTTGGAGGGCACAGCATGAGCATCGCTCTCGAGAACATCACCGTGTCGTACCAGCGCCACCCGGCGGTACACCATGCCAGCGGCCAGTTCGCCGAGGGCGAGGCGACTGCCATCTTCGGCCCGAACGGTGCCGGCAAGAGCACCTTGCTGAAGGCAATGATCGGCGCGCTTAAGCCCGATCACGGCAAGGTCCACCTGAACGGCTTCAAGCGCCGTGACATCGCCTACCTGCCGCAGCAGTCCGAGATCGACCGCAGCCTGCCGGTGAGCGTGATCGACCTGGTGTCGACCGGCTTGTGGCATCACACCGGGCCGTTCGGCCGGGTTGGCCGAAGCGGGCACGACCGGGTGTGCGCGGCGCTCGAACAGGTGGGCCTGGCCGAATTCCAGCACCGACCGATCTCGGCGCTGTCGAGCGGCCAGTTTCAGCGCGTGCTGTTCGCGCGGATTCTAGTGCAGGACGCGCGGCTGATCTTGCTCGACGAGCCGTTTAATGCAGTCGATGCCAAGACCACCTTCGACCTGTTGGAGCTAGTGCGTCACTGGCGCGACGAGAAGCGCACCGTGATCGCGGTGCTGCACGACTACGAACAGGTCCGCGCCTATTTCTCGCAGACCCTGCTGATGGCGCGCGAGATCGTCGCCTGGGGCAAGACGGCCGAGGTGCTGACCGATGACAATCTGCTGCGGGCAGTGAATCGCGCCGCGCACTGGCAAGAACACGCGCCGGTGTGCCGCGTCGATGGGGAGGCTGCCTGATGCTGCTGGGCCATGTATTGAATGAATTATTGATCGCACCGTTTACCGATTTCGCCTTTATGCGCCGTGCCTTGGCGGGGTGCCTGGCGTTGGCGCTGGGCAGCGGGCCGATCGGCCTGTTCCTGGTGATGCGCCGCATGAGCCTGATGGGCGATGCGATGAGCCACGCGGTACTGCCAGGGGCCGCGGTCGGCTTTCTATTGGCGGGTCTGAGCCTGCCGGCGATGAGCCTGGGCGGCTTCGTCGCCGGGGTGCTGGTGGCGCTGTTGGCCGGTCTCGCGACCCGTTTCACCAGCCTGAAAGAGGACGCGAGCTTCGCGGCGTTCTACCTATTGTCGCTGGCGCTGGGTGTGCTGCTGGTATCGAAGTCGGGCAGCAACGTCGATCTGATGCACATCCTGTTCGGTTCGGTGCTGGCAGTGGACCAGCCGGCGCTGATCCTGGTCGCCTCGGTGGCCACGGTGACGCTGCTGTCGCTGTCGGTGATCTACCGGCCGCTGCTGCTGGAAAGCCTCGACCCGGTGTTCCTGCGCGCGGTCGGCAGCCGTGGCGGCTTCTGGCACATGTTGTTCCTGATGTTGGTGGTGCTGAACCTGGTGGCGGGCTTCCAGGCGCTGGGCACACTGATGGCGGTCGGCCTGATGATGCTGCCGGCGATCAGCGCGCGGCTGTGGGCCAGTTCGGTGGGCGGCATGCTGGCCACCTCGATCTGCGTGGCGTTTGGCAGTGGTGTGGGCGGGCTGTTGCTGTCGTATCACTTCGAGCTGCCATCCGGCCCGGCGATCATTCTGCTGGCCGGCCTGGTCTACCTGGTTTCCTTGCTGTTCGGTTCGGTGGGTGGCGCGGTGCCGCGCTATGTGCGCACGCGCCATCTGGAAGGTTGAAAGGGTTTTGTAATGAAGAAATTGTGTTTGGCTGGCGTGCTGCTCGGCTTGTCCGGCTCGTTGTGGGCGGCACCGATGTCGGTGGTGGCGAGTTTCAGCGTCGTCGCCGACCTGACCCGTCAGGTGGGGGGCGATCGCGTAGCGGTCAGCTCGCTGGTCGGTCCGAACCAGGATGCGCACGTGTTCCAGCCGACGCCGTTGGACGCGAAGAAGGTGGCCGCGGCCAAGGTGTTCGTGGTGAACGGGCTGGGCTTCGAGGGCTGGATCAACCGCCTGAGCCGTTCGGCCAACTTCAAGGGCGTAATGGTCGAAGGCACCAAGGGTGTCAAGCCGCGCAAGGCCACCGAGGACGAGGGGCATGACGATCATGGCCACGACCATGGCGATGTCGATCCGCATGCCTTCCAGGATCCGGTGCGGGTGCAGACCTATGTGAAGAATATCGCGGCCGGCCTGAGTAAAGCCGACCCGGCCGGTGCCAGCTACTACCAGGCGCGTGCGGCCAGCTATACCAAGCAATTGCAGCAACTCGACGCCTGGGCGCAGCAGCAGTTTGCGACCGTGCCGGTGGCGCAGCGCAAGGTGCTGACTTCGCATGACGCGTTCGGCTACCTGGGCGACCGGTATCAGGTGCATTTCCTCGCGCCGCAAGGGGTTAGCACCGACACCGAGGCTTCGGCCAAGGGGGTGGCGACGCTGATCCGTCAGGTGAAGCAGGAGAAGGTGAAGGCGGTGTTCTTCGAGAACATGACCGATCCGCGCCTGCTCAAGCAGCTGTCGAACGAAGCCGGGGTGAAGATCGGCGGCAAGCTGTACTCGGACGCGCTGTCGCCCGAGGGCGGCCCGGCGTCGACCTATCTGACGATGTTCCGCTACAACGTCAGCACCATTCTTGCCTCGTTCAAATAAACAGCGCACCACTCAGTAACGGTTCGGCCAACCTGAACAGGCCGATCGTCATCACGGCCAGTCCCGCCACCAGGCGGACTGGCCGTTTCTGCATCTGCGCGCGCAAGCCCTCGGCAAAGGCGCCCATCGCCAGCAGGTTGGGCAGGGTACCGAGGCCGAAGGCCAGCATCGCCAGCGCGCCGCCCGCGGTATTGCCTGCCGCCAGCGCCGACAGGCTGGCGCTATAGACCAACCCGCAGGGCAACCAGCCCCATAGTGCGCCGACAGCGACCGCCTGCGCGGGTGAGCGCACTGGTAGCAGACGGGCGAGTCGCGGTTGCAGCAGGCGCCACAGCGGCCGGCCCAGCGCTTCGATGCGCGTCACGGCGCTGGAGAGTCCGGCCAGATACAGTCCCATGCCGATCAGCATCAGGTTGGCGATCAGATACAGCGTCCATTGCAGCGGCCGTGCGGCCAGTAGTGTCAACCCCATGCCGGAGAGGGCGCCGAGCAGCGCGCCGATCAAGGTGTAGCTACCGATGCGTCCCAGGTTGTAGCCCAACAGAAAGGGGGTGCGTCGTACCCCGTTGGGCAACTGCAGGGTGAAGGCGGTGACCAGACCGCCGCACATGCCAAGACAGTGGCCGCCGCCTAGCAGACCGACGACAAACAGGGCGAACAGGCTGGTTTCGAGCATGGTGGACAGCGGTCGGCAGGGCTGGGAAAGAAGCTGGATTTTAACAGAGTCGACCCGCTTTCCCGCAGGGGGGCGGAAATTGTCCATTTGTCAGACTTGATGTAATCATTTTTTTCTAGCGGTTTATAGTATGAGAAATGCGATCCGAACCAGTGACGGCATCCATTTTTTGCCAGCGTGTCCTCCTGGGCGACGTTGCTGCGTTAATGGCATGAAGCAAGGCGGCATTTCTTGCCGTCTTGATGTTGACTGGTAATGGTGGCGTTTCTGGTGGTGGCACAGCTTTACGGCCGGACTGTCCTCGCTATGGGGCAGCCCCTGAGCGTCTGACAATAGTGGAGAGCCGTAATGGCGAAATATCTAGTAGTCGAAAAACTGGGCCACACGGCCATCATCACTCTGAACAACCCGCCGGCCAATGTGTGGTCGCTGGCGGCCTTGCAGGAGCTGCTTGCCGAGATGAGCACGCTCGACCGCGACCCGGCCATCCGCTCGGTGGTGATGACCGGGGCGGGTGAGGGGTATTTTTCGGCGGGGGCTGACCTGAAGCAGTTTGCCGGCGGCGACGCGGCGGTGGCGGCCGAGGTGGCCGACGCCTTTGCCAATGCCTTCCGCGCGGTGCGACAGTTCCACGGTGTGACGGTGGCGGCGATCAACGGTTATGCGCTGGGTGGCGGGCTGGAGTGGGCGCTGTCCTGCGATTATATGGTGGCAGAGCGCGGCGCCAAGCTGGGGCTGCCCGAGGCGAAAGTCGGGCTGGTGCCCTGTGCCGGCGGCACCAAGGCGCTGACCGACAAGGTCGGAGTGGCCTGGGCCAAGCGTATCGCGCTCGGTGGCGAAGTTATCGGGGCCGACAAGGCGCTGGCGATCGGTCTGGTGGAGGAGGTGGTCGACCCGGGCTTCGCCAAGATTGTCGCGGTCAGCCTGGCCAACAAGGTCACGGCGCAGGGGCCGGATGCGGTGAGCGAGGCGGGAAAACTGATCGAAGCGAGTTCGCTGCGCTCGATCGACGAGCAGTTGGCGCACGAGAAGGCGGCTTTCCTGCGCCTGTTCGGCCAGGAAGAACAGCGCGAAGGCGTGGCGGCGTTTCTCGCCAAGCGGGCTCCGTCCTGGCAGGGGGCTGGCGAGGACGACGACGAGGAGTGAGCCGGATCGACGGCCAATAAAAAAGGGCGATGCATGCATCGCCCTTTTTGTCGTCCAGCAGCTGGCTTACTTCACGCCAGCCTTGGTCTTCAGTTCGTTGATGTACTGATCGACGCGTTCCTGGCTGATCTTCTGCTCCAGTTGCGGCTTCAGCGCCTCGAGCGGTGGGGCGCTCTCGGTGCGTACGTCGTCCAGCTTGATCACGTGCCAGCCGAACTCGGTCTTCACCGGAGCCGAGGTCACTTGGCCCTTGGACAGCTTGGTCAGTGCGTCGCCGAACGGACCGACGAAGTTGGCCGCATCGGCCCAGCCCAGGTCGCCACCATTGGCCTTGCTGCCTGGGTCGAGCGACTTCTCACGCGCCAGCTGGTCGAACGACTTGCCCTTGCGCAGCGCATCGATCACCGCCTTCGCCTCGGCCTCGGTCTTCACCAAGATGTGGCGGGCGTGGTAGCTCTTCTTGGCCGGCATCTGGGCAACCAGACGGTCGTACTCGGCCTTCAGTTGGGCGTCGGTAACCGGGTTGCGGCGCTGGTAGTCACGGATCGCCTGGTTGGCGAGGGCCATGGTCTGCATATTGTCCAGCTCGGCGCGGAATTCTGGCGTCTTGTCGAGGCCTTTCTTCTCGGCATCCTGCTTCAGCAACTCGGCGGTGATCAGCTGGTTGCGGACCAGCTCACGCTGCTCCGGAGTCACCTGCTGGCCCTGCGCTTGCAGCGAACGCACGATAGCGTCGATGCGGGCCTGCGAAATCGTCGGCGCAGCGGCGAAGCTGCTGCCGGCGACGGCGGCCATCAAACTGGCCGCAACGAGGGTTTTGCGCATGATTGATCCTGTTAGTTATTGGATTTTGGCCGAGCTGCGCAGGCCGTCGACGGTCTTGGCGATTTCCTGTTCCTGCAGGTCGCGGGCCAGCTGGCCTTTCACCTGGTCGTAGGCCGGAACCTTGGCGTCACGTACGTCGACAACCTTGAATACGTGCCAACCGGCGTTGGACTTCACCGGGGCCGGGCTCACGCCGCCCTTCGGCAGCGCCTTGAGTGCGGCGGCCAGCGGCGGTACGTCGCGGTCCAGTGCGGACAGGTTCATGTAGCCCATGTCGCCGCCGGATTGCTTGGCAGCCGGGTCTTTCGAGCGGGCCTTGGCCAGCGATTCGAAGCTGCCGCCTTTCTTCAGGTCGGCGATGGTTTTCTTGGCGTCGTCTTCCGAGCCCAGCACGATCTGGTAGGCGTGAACTTCCTTGGTGCCCTTGATGTTGCCGGAGATCTTGTCGTAGGCAGCCTTGACCTGAGCGTCACCCACCGGGTTCTTCTTCAGGATGTCGGCGAACAGCGCGTCCTGCACCAGGTCGTTACGCACTTCGTCCAGACGCTTCTGCACTTCCGGGCTCTTGTCGAGGCCGCGGCGCTTGGCTTCTTGCAGGATCAGTTCGCGGTTGATCAGGCGGTTCTTCACCTCTTCACGCAGCGACGGGCTGTCCTTCACCTGGCCGTTACTGTTCTTCTGCAGCATGGCCACGGCGTTGTCCACGTCGGTCTTCTCGATCGCAACACCGTTGACGGTGGCTACCGGGGCGGCCAGGACGGGCAGGGCCAGGGTGGCGGCTACCATGGCCGCAGCAAGTTTGTTCAGTCGCATGTACTTATTCCTCGGTTGAGAATATTTAGATTTCTTCCGGGCTGAGTGCTCGAATGCCCAGTGCGTGGATACGGGTAGACATCAAATCCCCCAGCGTGCTGTAGATCAGGCGCTGACGCGCCAGTCGGGACAGCCCGGTGAAGCGGGCGCTGACGATGGTCAGCTGATAGTGCCCGCCACCGCTTCTGGCGCCGGCATGGCCGGCGTGCAGGGCGCTTTCGTCTTCAATGTCGAGATGTTCAGGCGCGAGTTCGGCCAACCTGTCTCGCATAATCGCGAGTGTATCACTCATGCCGGCAGGACTTGTTTGAAAGGTTTGATGTCAACACTCTGGTAGACGCCTGCCGCTACGTACGGGTCGGCATCGGCCCAGGCGCGCGCCGCGTCGAGCGAAGCGAACTCGGCGACGATCAGGCTGCCGGAGAAGCCTGCCGGGCCCGGGTCGGGCGAATCGATGGCCGGAAACGGGCCGGCGAGCACCAGGCGGCCAGCCTCCTGCAGGGCTTTCAGGCGTTCAAGATGCGCCGGACGGGCCGCGAGACGGGCGTCGAGCGAGCCGGCGCGGTCGTGACCAATGAGGGCATAGAGCATTACTTGGAATCCTCGATGTATTTGGACAGGTACAGGCTTTGGGCGATGACAAAGGCGATCATCAGGCCGATACCGCCAAACAGTTTGAAGTTGACCCAGATTTCTTCGCTGAAATGGTAGGCAACCAATAGGTTGATGCCGCCCATGGCGAGGAAGAACGTGGCCCAGGCCAGGTTAAGCTTTTTCCAGACGCTGTCGGGCAGGCTGACTTGCTGACCCATCACCGCGCGCATGCCGTTCTTGCCGGCGAGCGATCCGACTACGAGACCGCCACCCATGATCCAGTAGAGCAGGGTGGGCTTCCACATGATGAAGTGTTTGTCGTGCAGCAGGATGGTGGCGCCACCGAGCACCACGATCAGGCCGAGGCTGACCCACTGCATCATCTCCACTTTGCGGTGGCGGATCCAGGCGATGGCTACCTGCAGCACCGTGGCGACCATGGCGACGCCGGTGGCGATGTACATGTCGCGGGTGAGCCAGTAGGCGCCAAAGAACAACAGGACGGGAAAGAGGTCGGCGAGAAATTTCATGCGAATGATTATGGGGGCAGGCGCCGGCTTCGACAAGCCGGCGCGTGGCGGTGCTTAACAGTGCTTAACAAGTCTCTGATGCCAATGCTTACTGTGAGTTCCCGTTCTGGAGGTTGGCTCAGGCGCGCGGTGCTTCCTTGCCGGCGCCCTGGGTGCCCTTGACGATCTGCAGGGCCGAGGCGACCAGTCCGCCGACGTCGGCGACATTTGCCGGCAAAATCAGCGTGTTGCCGTTCTTGGCCAGTTGGCCGAAGGCGCCGATATATTGTTCGGCAACCTTCAGGTTGACGGCTTCCAGCCCGCCTGGCGCCTGCAGGGCGCCGGCGACCAGGCGGATCGCATCGCCGGTGGCGTCGGCGACCAGCCGCAGCGCTTCGGCTTCACCTTGCGCCTTGTTGACGGCGGCCTGCTTTGCGCCGTTGGACTGGTTGATCGCCGCCTGCATTTGGCCTTCCGATTCCTGAATCGCCGCCTCGCGCTGACCGGTGGCGAGGTTGATTTGCTCGATCTTGCGGCCTTCCGAGGTGGCGATGCGCGCGCGCTTCTCACGCTCGGCGGTGATCTGTGCCTGCATCGCGTGCAGGATTTCCTGAGGGGGCACCAGGTCCTTGATCTCGTAGCGCAGCACTTTCACGCCCCAGGAAATGGCTGCTTCGTCGAGCGCGGCGACTACCGCGCGGTTGATCTCGTCGCGCTCCTCGAAGGTCTTGTCCAGCTCCATCTTGCCGACCACCGAGCGCAGCGTGGTCTGGGCCAGCTGGCTGATCGCGACCACATGGTTGCTCGAACCGTAGGAGGCCAGCTTCGGGTCGGTGACCTGGAAGTACAGGATGCCGTCGACCTTCAGCTGGGTATTGTCCCGGGTGATGCAAATCTGGCTCGGCACATCGAGCGGAATCTCGCGCAGATTGTGTTTGTAGGCGATCCGGTCAACGAACGGAATGATGATGTTGAGGCCGGGGAGCAACGTGCCATGGTAACGACCGAGCCGCTCCAGAATGTAGGCGCTTTGCTGCGGCACCACGGTGACGGCTTTGAAGATGAAGATGATGACGGCGACGAACAGGACGATCGCAAATTCCATGCTTACCTCGGTTGGGGGAGCTGCGGAGAAAGAATCAGGCGGTTGCCGTCACGGCCTACGATGTAGCCGTGCTCGGGTAGGGGGCTAGGGTTGGCCGAATCAAGTTGGATATCCCATTCGGCGCCGCGATAGAAGCCGCGGCCGCGGCCCTCGGCATCCAGATGCAGGATGGCGACTTGCTGATAGAGATCCGGGTCGTTGACGGTCGGGTCGCTGGGCAGCCTGCGGAGCTTGCGCTTGTAGCGCAGCAGCAGCGAAAACCCGAGCAGACCAATCAGGCTGCCGGCGAGCCACGCATGGCTTGGTTCACCGCCGAGCAGTTCGACGACGCCCGCGCCGGCCATGGCCATTGCAACGACCAGCAGATAGAAGGAACCGGACATGAATTCGAGGATCAGCGCGACAAGAGCGCTGACAAACCAGACAGTGGGTGTCATCAACGATACCGGGAAGCAAGTCCCGGCCATTGTCGACTTCCTGACTGACTACCGCAAGCCAGGAAGCCATGTCGAGTGCATTACACGTGGTCCCGGTCGGGTAGCGTATGCGACAGCCGTTCCTCGCCCTCGTCGTCGAACCAGGTGCGCAGTGCAAAGGCAACGGCGACCACCACCACTCCGAAACCGATCAGCAGCATCAACATGACGAGTCCTCCTTGAGGTGCCCGTGGGCAAGAAAGCAGCTTCTTTTACCCAGTGTAGTTCGCATGACGGGCACCTGCCGGACGAGCCTTGGCTCGCCGATTTGCGCCGGGCACTCTAAGATACCGGGTTGTCCACGTTGACCGATTACCCATGTATCACCTCAAACAGCCCTGCCAGAGCGAGATCGAGATCAAGAAGAGCCGCTTCATCGGCTATGTCGAGCCGGTGGCAAGCCGCGCCGAGGCGATGCAGCGCCTGGCCGAACTGCGTCGCCAGTACCCGGACGCGCGCCATCATTGCTGGGTGCTGCTCAGCGAAACCGACTCCGGCCTGGATGACGATGGTGAACCGGGCGGCACCGCCGCCAAGCCGATGTACAACGTGCTGATGCACCGCAAACTGACCAATGTGCTGGCGGTGGTGGTGCGCTACTTCGGCGGCATCAAGCTGGGCGCCGGCGGCTTGGTGCGGGCGTACTCGCAAGCGATCAGCGAGGCCCTGATCGATGCCGAGCTGGTGGCGGTGGTGCGGCGCAAGACGCTGGTCTTCGAAGTGCCTTTCTCGCTCGAGTCGGCGTTGCGGCGTTGGTGCGAGCAGCAGGGCGTCGCCATTCTCGATGCCAGCTACAGTGAGGCGGTAAGGCTGACGGTCAGCCTGGCCGAAGACGAGGCCGAGGCGCAGTGCGCGGCGTTGTCCAACAGCCTGCACGGTGCGTTGACCGTACTCGACGTCGAGTGAGGTGGTGACGGCCGTGAGGATGACTCTGGTATAGTGGTTGCTTAGCTATGGCCAAGGGAGCGCCGATGTTTTCGATCCTGATTGCGAATCCCAAGGGCGGCAGCGGCAAATCGACGCTGGCGACCAATCTGGCCGGCTATTACGCCGGAGCCGGCCGCAAGGTGATGCTCGGCGACGTCGACCGTCAGCAGTCCTCGCTCGGCTGGTTGGCCCGGCGCCCTGCGGTATTGCCGTCGATCTCGGGCTGGGAGATCAAGGCCGACGAGCCGGCGCGGCCGCCCAAGGGCACCGAGGTGATCGTGCTCGACAGTTCGGCCGGGCTGCACGGCAAGAAGCTTGAAGCGCTGGTCGACCGGGTCGACCGGGTGATCGTACCGATTCAGCCGTCGGCCTTCGACATGTCGG
This sequence comes from Neisseriaceae bacterium JH1-16, assembly GCA_025989215.1. GTDB lineage: Bacteria > Pseudomonadota > Gammaproteobacteria > Burkholderiales > Chromobacteriaceae > Crenobacter_A. The sequence continues at coordinate 354,015 of JAPDNP010000001.1, forward strand.
CGAGCGAGGCGTTTCTTGCCAAGCTGTTCGAGGAAAAGGCGGTGCGCAAAGGGCGGGCTTATGTCGGCGTGGTCGGTATGAGGGTCGATCCGCGTACCCGTTCGGCCCGCGAGCTGGAGGCTTTTCTCGGTCGGTTCGAGGTGCCGGTGCTGGCCTGGCTGCGTGATACCCAGCTCTATGTGCAGGCGGCCAGCACTGGCGCCACCTTGTTCGATTTTCGTCCGGCTCAGGTGGCCCGCGACCGGGCGAGTTGGCAGCCGATCATCGACTGGCTGCGCGTCAGCGAAGGCCGGGTAGGCTAGCGCTGGCAAGCAATCGATTGCGCGAAAGAGCGGCAGATACTTCGATGTGAAGTATTGACAGGTAGAGCTAATCGGCCTAAATTGGACCGGAATTTTGTGTGCGAGCCGCGGCGCGGCAGCGCAGGGAAAAGTGCAAACGGGAGCCCCTAGGGGCTCCCGTTTTGTTTGGGGCCTATCGTTTTATGGGCCGATCAAATACTGCATTACCCTAGGAGGACGCACACATGATCAAGACCGAAATCAACTACGGCGACATTTACCTTGTCCCGAAGAAGACCCTCGTAGACAGCCGCAAAGAGTGCGACACCTCGGTACAGTTCGGCCCGCGCAGCTTCGAGATGCCAATCTACCCGGCCAACATGAAATCGGTGGTCGACGCCGACACCTGCGAATACTTCGCCCGCCGCGGCTGGTTCTACACCATGCACCGCTTCAACGTCGACGCGGTGGCGTTCTGCAAGGACATGCAGGACAAGGGCCTGTTTGCATCGATCAGCATGGGCGTGAACGATGATTCCTACGAGCAGCTGCGCGAACTGAAGGCCGCCGGCATCACGCCGGAGTACATTACCGTCGACGTCGCCAATGCCTGGTGTGTGAAGGCCGAGCGCATGATCAAGTTCATCAAGGCCGAGCTGCCGGGCAGCTTCCTGATCGGCGGCAACATCGCTACCGCCGATGCGGCGCGCGATCTGCAGGCTTGGGGCTGCGATGCGGTGAAGGCCGGTATCGCCGGCGGTCGCGTCTGCATCACCAAGAACAAGACCGGTTTCCACCGCCCGATGGTATCGACCGTGCTCGACGTGGCGGCTGCGGTGACCATTCCGGTGATCGCCGATGGCGGCATTTCCGAGCATGGCGACATGGCTAAGGCGGTCAACTGCGGCGCGGCCATGATCATGGCCGGTTCGCTGTTTGCCGGCTTTGACGAGTCGGCCGGCGAGATCGTCGAGATCGACGGCAAGCATTACAAGGAATACTTCGGCAGCGCCTCGCAGTTCAACAAGGGCGCCTATGTGAACGTCGAGGGCAAGAAGATTCTGGTCGACTACAAGGGCAGCATCGACAAGCTCTTGAACGAACTGCAGGAAGACCTGCAGTCGTCGATCAGCTACGCCGGCGGCACCACGCTGACGGCGCTGACCGATGTAGAGCGCATCTTTGTGCATCGTTAAGCGGTAACGCAGCAGTGATTAAAGAGAAGGGGGCGGAAACGTCCCCTTTTCTGCGTTTTGTGGCGCATTACGCAATTTGCATTTTTCTTGATGGCGGTATTCTAGAAATTTAAGCCATATAGCATGACCATTTTGTTAGAATGGGTTAAATAAAACCGGCATTCGAAAAAAACATCTACAAATGAAGACAAACCTGCCTGTCACCGACGAAGAGTTGTCCGTTCATCCCGACCATCCCATCGTCACCAAGACCGACCTGAAAGGCGCAATCACTTACGCCAACCGGGCCTTCATCGAGATCAGCGGCTTCAGTGAAGCGGAGCTGATCGGCAAGAACCATAACGTCGTGCGCCACCCGGACATGCCGCCGGAGGCTTTTCAGGATCTGTGGGACACGGTCAAGACCGGTAGCCCGTGGCGCGGCCTGGTGAAGAACCGCGCCAAGAACGGGGCGTTCTACTGGGTTGAAGCCTATGTGACGCCGATCCTGGAGAACGGGCGCACCGTCGGCTATATGTCGGTGCGCTCCACGCCGAGCCGAGCCGAGGTGCAAGCGGCCGAGGCGCTGTACCGCGCGGTGCGCGGCCGCTCGGCGACCGTGCCGTCAACCCTCAAGGCACAGCAGCGTCGGGTCAATCCGCTGCGTTGGGGGGCGATCGGCATGGGGCTGGGCTGCGGATTGATGTTCGGCGGCGCGCTGATGCCCGACGCGGATACCGGCCGACACCTGCTCTTGGCGCTGCCGGGAGCCGCGCTGGCCTTGGGCAGCGGTGCTTGGCTGTCGGCTCGGCTCAATACGGTGCACAGGGCCCTGCGCGAGGGCTTCAGGGCACTGGCCGAGGGGCGACTTAACCAGAACTTTATCGTCACCGACGGCGGGCCGGTTGGCCGGCTGGTGGTCGATCTCGAGTCGCTGCGCATCCATCTGCGCGCGGTGATCGCCGACGTGTCCAGCGTGGGCAGCGTGACCTCGGCGGGGGCGAGCTCGCTGCGCGAAGAGATGCATGCGCTGGCGGCACGCAGCGTCGAGCAGGGCAGCGGCCTTCGGCAGATCAGCAGCAATATGGAAGTAATGAGCGGCGCAATCGGCGAAGTGGTCACCTTGGCCGAACAGGGCCGTCAGGGCGCGGCGCATACCCGCGAGGTGGCCAGTGCCGGCAGCGCGACGATGCAGGCCGCGACGATTGCCGCCGAGCGGGCAGTGAGCGTGGTCGACGAGTCGCGCCAGGCGATGCAGCAGCTCGACCAGGCGATGACCGAGATCCGCGGCATGACCACCCTGATCCACGAGGTCGCCGACCAGACCAATCTGTTGGCGTTGAACGCCGCAATCGAGGCGGCGCGCGCCGGCGAACTGGGGCGCGGTTTCGCCGTGGTGGCCGACGAGGTGCGCAAGTTGGCCGAACGCACTACCAGCACCACCGATTCGATCGGCGGCATCGTAGGGCGCATCGGCACCATCACCCAGTCGGCGGTGGCGAGCATGGATGCCACGGTCAGCGAGGTGGGCCAGGTCACCGAGCAGATTCGTCTCTCTTCGGCCAACCTCGATGGCCTGATCGCCGCGGCCGAACAAGCCAGCACGCAGGCAGTGGAACTGGCGGCCCAAGTGTCGCAGAAGTCGCAGGCGGTGCACGAGGTGGCGTCGTCGCTGGAGCAGCTCAATGCGCTGGCCGACGACAATCTGGCAACTACCCGCTTGGTGGAAAGCAGCGCCGATAGGTTGGCCGAAGCGGCCGGGGATCTGGCCAAGCTGACGCGCGACTTCCGCAAGCATTGAGCGGTGTTGCCGGCAATAGAAAAAGCCTGCCGATCGGCAGGCTTTTTTCATGGTTGTCTTCTTAACGGGAATGCTGTTGGAGCGCTTGCCGTCGTCCAGATAGCGCGGACTCAGCGGCGCGCCTCGGTCAGCATCCGCAGCGCGAGACCGCCGAGCACCGCGCCCATCAGCCAGCGCTGGATGCGCTGCCATAACGGCCGTCCGGCCAGAAAGGCGGAGATGCCGGCGGCGCTGATGATGATCAGCGAGTTCATCGTCAGGCTGACCGCGATCTGCGTGCTGCCGAGCACCAGCGACTGCACGAGTACGCTACCTTGGTTTGGCACGATGAACTGCGGCAGCAGCGCGAGGTAGAGCAGCGCGACCTTGGGGTTGAGCAGGCTGGTGACAAGGCCGATGGTGAACAGTTTCTTCGGGCTGTCCGGTGCCAGTTCGCGCACTTCGAACGGCGAGCGGCCGCCCGGTTTCAGCGCCTGCCAGGCGAGGTAGAGCAGGTAGACGGCACCGGCCAAACGCAGGGCGTCGTAGGCAAAAGGTACCGCGAACAACAAGGCCGAGATGCCGAAGGCCGCGCACAACAGATAGAACACGAAGCCGAGCGCCACCCCGCCGAGCGAAACGAAGCCGGCCTGACGGCCCTGACATAGCGAGCGGGAAAGCAGATAGATCATGTTCGGCCCTGGGGTCAGCACCATGCCGAGGGCGACGAGGGCGAAGGTGAACAGATGGCTCAGGTCGGGCATGGCGAGGCTTTCGGTGGGGGGGATGGCCGATCATAGCACGGGGGATGTCGTGCTATGGCCGGCCCTTACTCCACCAAGTGGAAAGTGGCGCGGATCATCGCCTTGTCGGCCGCGTCGAAATGCCACCACTCGGTGGGAATGGTGGAAAAACCGGCTTCGGTCATGCAGCGGCGCAGCAACAGACGGTTGGCGTGCTGCGCCCGGCCCAGGCGCCCGTCGGCAAGCAACGCGTCTTCGTGAACCGGGTGCGATAGCGGGGTGAAGTCGTCGAACGGCGTGCCCATGTCTTGCTCCACGCCTTGTTCGTCTTCCAGGGTCAGGTCAATTGCCATGCCGAAGCTGTGGATCGAGCCGCGATCGGGGTTGGCGACGTAGATCTCCTCGGGGGTGCCCTCTACCGCCGCCCATAGCTCGCGTTGCACCCGCCCTGGGCGCAATGCGTCGAGCACCAGCAGCCGCCAGCCTGGCTTGTACCGCTGCAGCCGTTGCGCGGCATCGCGCAGCTGCGCGGCGGCGCGCCGGTGCAGGAAGCCGCCGTCGAACTGGCCGTACAGGTCGCGGCCGATGAAATTGTTGCTGCCGGCGTAGCGCAGGTCGATGCGTACATGCGGAATGTCGCGGATCGTCACGTATTCGTCGTGGCCGGTCAGTGCTTCAAGCGGGATGATGATGTGCGCGGGTTTCATCCGGGGTCTCCGCAGTGAACAGGGTTTGGTCCAGTCGCAGTGTCTGGCGGTCGGCATCCAGGGTGACCAGGGCGCCGAACGGTAGTGTCAGGTTGGGCGTGCAATGGCCGGCACGCCAGCCTGCCAGCACCGGGATGTCCAAGGGCAGCAGGTAGTCCTGCCAGACCATGTCGAGCGCGGCATGCTTGCCCGAATCGGTCTGGGCAAAGTCGCCGAGGAGCACACCGTCGAGCCGATCGAGCACACCGGCTAGACGCAGCTGGTTGAGCAGCCGGTCGAGGCGGTACGGTTCCTCGTTGACGTCCTCTAGGAACAGGATGGCTCCGTCAGCCTGCAACGCCCATGGAGTGCCGAGCAGCGAGCACAGCATGCTCAAGTTGCCGCCGGCGAGCCGGCCCTGGGCCACGCCGCCGTGCAGCGTCGTGAGCGGATAACCGGCCGGGTGGGTCAAGCGGCTGCCGGCGCTGAGCTCGCCGCGCAACTGCGCCCACAGCGAGGCGACCGTGTGCGGCTCGTCATAGCGCAGTAGATCGGTGGTCAGCATCGGGCCGTGAAAGGTAACGAGGCCGGTCTGCTGATTGAACAGTGTGTGCAAGGCGGTGATATCGCTATAGCCGACGAAGGGTTTGGGGTTGGCGGCGATCAGTGCGACGTCGATCGTGTCGAGCAGGCGCGGCGAGCCATAGCCGCCGCGCAGACACAGCACCGCGGCGAAGCGCGGGTCGGCAAAGGCAGTGTGCAGATCGTCGAGGCGCATCGCATCGCTGCCGGCCAGATGGTGCCGGCGGGCGTGACAACTGGGCAGCAGCTCGGCGCGGTAGCCGTGTTCGGCCAACCAGGGCGAGACACCGGCGACCTGATCGGCGGCGGCCGGGCCGGCCGGGGCGATCACCGCGAGCGTATCGCCGCGCTGCAGCGGCCGCAGCAGGGAAGATGAAGTCATTCAGGGCTCCAGCCAGTGTTTCATCAGATTGTCGATCGCGGCTCCCAGTGTAGCCAGTTGCATCGGATAGCAGCCAGGGGATAGCGCGGGATCGGCGTATCGCTCGCCCAGATTGCTGGTGAGCGACACGATGTAGTGCCGTGTTGCCCGTCCGGGAATGCCGCACACGATGCCGGCGTCGCTGCCGTAGTTCTCGGTACTGCCGGTCTTGTGGTGGAAGTAGACCTCTGCATTGCGCGCAGCGGTGGCCGCGCCGGGTGGGTAGACCCTGCCGTCGACCCGCGCACCGTCGTCGGCGGTCAGCCAGCGCGGCGAAAGCCAGGCGGGCAGGCCGCGCGGATAGCCGGGCACGCCGGCCAGCGCCGTGCCGGACAGCATGTCGTGCAGGCCCTGTTCGTGCAGCAGTCGGCGCAACACCGTCCGTTCGGCCAACCTTAACGGCCGTTGCACCGGTCTGTCGTCGACCTGCCAGGTCGGCATCGGCGCCTCGTCGTCCAGTAGCCACAACAGCCGCGCCATGTCCCAGGCGCCGACATGGATGTGCCCGACGCCGGCGCCCGCCGCATTGCCCCAACCACCGTCGGCGGCGGTGTCGTCGAAGCGCAGCAACGGTAAGCCGAGCCGCTCGCACAGTGCATTCACCGCGTTGTGGGACTCACCCTTATCGTTGCGGACGATCTGGCCGTTCTGGTGCAGCAGCTGGGTCAAGGCGCTGGTGGAGCGGTTGCAGCTGACGGTGATCATTGCGTCGAGCCAGTCGAGCAGCGGGCGGGTTTCTCCGTCGTAGTCGACCGGGCTCGCCAGCGACAGACGACCGACGGAGACCAGTTCCAGCACGCCGAGTGCCGGCAGCAGTTTCAGCAGCGAGGCCGGGTAGGGGAAAACGAAGTCGTGCTCGGGGCGGCTTGGTCGGCTCAGCGCCTGCCAGCTGAGCCGGGACCAGTCGCTGTCCGGTCGCCAGGCGACGCTGTTGCCGGCGGCGTCCTGCTGGTCGGCGAGAAAGCGCACATTGTCGACGGCAAGCTTGGCCGAATCGAAGTGGGCGACGACCCCTTCGGGGTGATCGCGTGAGAACAGCACATTGGCGTACACCGGCGCGCTGCCCTGCGGAAAGGTGATCAGCGCGAGGTCGAGCGACGGAAAGTGGCGCAGCGGCCGGCCGCCGTCGTGCGGGTCGGCGATCAATTCGAAATGTTGGTCCAGCACGGCGCGGCGCAGCGCGTCGGCGAGTGTCGCCTGGGTCAGGGGCAGCGTCATCGGTGCGGGGTTCCTCGCGAACAGGATGGGCGCATGCAATCAGTCTAGGGTAGACGCCGTGGGGATCACAACGGCTTCACCATGCCGGTTCCATGCCGGCCAGCGACGGTGGCACCGCTTGACCGGTCAACTGGCGGCTGAGCAGCTCGGCGCTGCCGGCCGCCAGGGTGAAGCCGAGCGCACCGTGGCCGAGGTTGAGCCACAGATTGTCGAAGCCGGTGCGACCGATCAGCGGCACGCCGCTCGGCGTGGCCGGGCGCAGGCCCGCCCAGGGGCGGGCGGTGTCGAGCCGGCCGCTGTGCGGCAGATTGGTTTCGATCAGCCGGGTCAGCGTGGCGATGCGCTCCTTGTCGACGCGATTGTCGAAGCCGACCAGATCGACCATCGCCGCGACGCGCAGGCGGTCACCGATCGGCGCGTACAGCACCTTGTTGTCGAAATCGGTGACGCTGAGCCGCGGCGCCTGGCTGCCGAGCGGCATGTCGAGGCTGTAGCCCTTGAGAGGGTAGAGCGGCAGACGCAGGCCGAGCCGGGCGCCCAGCGCGACGCTGCCGACGCCGGCGGCCAGTACCACCGCGTCGCAGGCGTGGCGTTCGCTATCGGTCTGCACCGCAACGAGCGTGCTGCTGCGCCGCTCGAAACCGGTGACACGTTGGCCGAAGGCGAAGCGCACGTCCAGCCCCTCGCGGGCGATCCAGTCCTTCAATTGCAGGCAGAACAGCCGGCAGTCGGCGACCTCCTCGCTGGGGGTGTAGATGCCGCCGGCGAGCTGGCCGTGCAGATGCTGCAACGCCGGCTCCAGCGTCAGGCAGGCGGCCGCGTCGAGCGCCTGCTGTTCGGCGCCGAGCGCCTGCTGGAAGTCGAGCAGGCGCTGCGCGGCGGCAAAGCCTTCGGCCGAGCGGAATACCACCAACTTGCCGTTGCGCCGCCAGTGAAAGCCGGACAGGCCCTCGTCGCGCAGTTGCGCCATCAGCGCGCGGCTGTGCTGTGCCAGCTGCCAGAGCCGCGTGGTGCCGCGCCGGTTGGCGGCACTGTTGCACACGCGCAGGAACTGCCACAGCCACGACCACAGCCGCGGGTCGGCGTGCAGCTTCAGCCGCATCGGGGCGTCCTTCCGTCCTAGCCAGCCTAGCGCCTTTAGCGGCATGCCGGCGTCGGCCAGTGGCGCGACGTAGCTGTAGCTCAACTGGCCGCCATTGGCGTGGCTAGTGGCCGCGGCGACCTCGTCGGCCTGGTCGAGCACGGTGACGCTCAGGCCTTGGCGCGCCAAGTAATAGGCGCTGGTCAGCCCGATGACGCCGCCGCCGATGATGCAAATGCGCTTCATGGGGAAATCCGCTTGGGTGATGCTTTCAGCCTATGCAGTGTGCCGCGGCCTGGCCAATGAAAAGATCACACAGGGGTATAACCTCAGGTTGTGAGTGCAGCGTGTGACAGGGGGATTACGGTTCATGTGACAAGGCTGCTAAGCTAGCTTTGACCTCAGGCCATGACCTGAGGTTATGCCTGACCGACAATAATTCATTTGGGCTGGGTGGCACGGCTCTCTAGAATCGGCACAGAGGCGCTGGATGGCCCGCCCACAATACAAAGGAGAAATCGGATGAAGCGTCGCATTGCTGCCCTGATGGCGGCTTGCGCGGTGAGTGTGGCCGCGCCGGCGGCCCTGGCCGCCAAACCGCTGGTGTTCTGTGCCGAGACGGCGCCCGAGGGCTTTGACCCGGCCTTGTGGGACAGCGCCTCGACCTATAACGTGACGCGGCAGATCTTCCAGGGCCTGGTCGAGTTCAAGCGCGGCGGCACGGCGCTGCAGCCCAGCCTGGCAAGCAGCTGGGAAGTGTCGGACGACGGGCTCGAATACACCTTCCATCTACGCCACGGTGTGAAATTCCACAGCACCGATTACTTCCAGCCCAGCCGTGACTTCAATGCCGACGACGTGGTGTTCACCATCACCCGCTGGATCGACCCGGACATGCCGTTCAACAAGGCGTTCAAGACCCAGATGATCGGGCCGAACGGCTATGGCATCGCGCAGGGTGTGGCATCGGTACAGAAGGTCGACCCATACACCGTCAAGCTGCGGCTGAAGGAGCGCAACTCGACCTTCATCAACTTCCTGGCGATGGGCTTTGCCGGCATGCAGTCGGCCGAATACGCGAACAAGCTGCTGGCCGAAGGGCGTGCCGCCGATATCAACCAGAAACCGATCGGTACCGGGCCCTACCTGTTCAAGAGCTATGCCAAGGACGCGGCGGTGCGCTATGTGGCCAACCCGAACTACTGGGGCAAGAAGCAGAAGACCCAGAGCCTGGTGTTCGCCATCGTCACCGACCCGCAGGTGCGGCTGCAGAAGCTCAAGGGCAACGAGTGCCAGGTGGCCGCAGCGGTGCGCGAGGCCGACCTCGACGGTCTGAACGGCGCGCCGGGCATCAAGATTGCCTCGACCGGCGCGATGAACATCTCGTATCTGGCCTACAACCTGAAGCGGCCGATGCTGGCCAACCGCGACGTGCGAGTGGCGCTGGACATCGCGATCGACCGCGATGCGCTGTTCCGCGCGATGTTCCCCAAGGGCGGTGCGACCCAGGCGGTCAACCCGTTCCCGCCGTCGGTGTGGAGCTGGAACGGCAAGAACAAGAACGAGTACAACCCGGAGAAGGCCCGCCAGCTGTTGGCCAAGGCCGGCTATCCGAACGGTTTCACCATCAATCTGTGGGCGCTGCCGGTACAGCGGCCGACCAATCCCAACGGCAAGCTGATGGCGCAGATGATCCAGCAGGACTGGGCCAAGATCGGCGTGAAGGCGACCATCCAGAGCTATGAGTGGGGCGAGTACCTGAAGCGCGCCGGGCAGGGCGAACACGATGTGTACATGAGCGGCTGGACCAGCGACTCGGGCGATCCGGACGACTTCCTGTGGGGCACGCTGTCGTGCAGCGTCAGCAAGGACGGCCAGCGCTTCTGCAACAAGGAATTCGACGAGCTGCTGCAGAAGGGCCGCCAGACCAGCGACAAGCGCCAGCGCACTGGCTACTACCTGAAGGCGCAGGAGATCTTCAAGCGCGAACGGCCGTGGATCACCATCGCGCATTCGAAGATCTACATCCCGATGCGCAGCGAGGTGCAGGGCTTCGTGATGAACCCGAACGGCTCGTTCGACTTCGAGGACGTGTCCCTCAAGTAAGCGCATCGTTCCCGATGGCGCCATGCCTGAACTTAGGAACCGGTTCTCAGGGCGTGGCGCCAGGCCAATTCAATGACTGCCGGCGGCGGCTTCGGCCAACCCGCCGGCTTTTGCCAGGTGACATCATGGCTTCCCACCCATCCCATCCGCTGTTCGAGGCACTGCGCCCGCTGGCGCCGGAGCTGATCGCCTTCCGCCGCGAACTGCACCAGCAACCCGAATTGTCGCAACAGGAGTTTCGCACCAGCGACCGCGTCGCCGAGTTGTTGACCGGCTGGGGCATAAAGGTGACGCGCGGTATCGGCGGCGCCGGCCTAGTCGGCACGCTGCGCGCCGGCAGTAGCCCCCGTGCCATCGGCCTGCGTGCCGACATGGACGCACTGCCTATCCAGGAGGAAACCGGCAAACCGTATGCCTCGCAGCACGCCGGGGTGATGCATGCCTGTGGCCACGACGGTCACACCGCGATGCTGCTGCTGGCGGCGCGCTATCTGGCGCAGACCCGCAACTTCGACGGTACGGTGCAGTTCATCTTCCAGCCCGACGAGGAAAAGGACGCCGGTGCGGCACGGATGATCGCCGATGGCTTATTCGAGCGCTTCCCGGTCGACGGCGTCTATGCGATGCACAATCAGCCGGACATGGAGCAGGGCGCGCTGGCGGTGCGCGCCGGCCCGGTGATGGCCGGCACGGTGCGTTTCGACATCGACATCGTCGGCGTCGGCACCCACGCGGCACGGCCGCACAAGGGGGTCGACCCGATCGTGGTCGCCTCGCACGTGGTGTTGGCGCTGCAGACCATCGTCAGCCGCAACCTCGACCCGCTCGACTCGGCGGTGGTGACGGTGGGCACGCTGCAGGCCGGCACCGTGCACAATGTGGTGCCGCAGCGCGCCACGCTGTCCGGCACCATGCGTTACTTCACGCCGGAAGTGCGTGAGCTGCTGGAGCAGCGCCTGCCGCTCTTGGTCGAGCAGACCGCCGCCGCGCACGGCGCGCGCGCCATCGTGCGGCTGGAGCGCGGCTATATCTCGACGATCAATCACGAGCGCGAGGCCGGCTACTGCCGCGAAGTGGCGCGCCGCCTGGTCGGCGACGACAGGCTGATCCTCGACAAGCCGCCGAGCATGGGCGCCGAGGACTTCGCTTACATGCTGCAGGCGGTGCCCGGCTGCTATGTCTATATCGGCAACGGGCCGGGCGAGGGCGGTTGCCTGCTGCACAACCCGCACTACGACTTCAACGACGACAACGTGTTTACCGGCGCGGCGTTCTGGGTGGCCTTGGCCGAAACCCTGCTGGGCGACGAGGCGCCGGCGGCATGAGGCTGCGTCATATCGAGGTGTTCGGCGTGGTGATGCAGGCCGGCTCGATCAGCGCCGCCGCCCACTGGCTGCACGTATCGCAGCCGGCGGTGACCAAGGCCTTGCAGCAGGCCGAGCAGCAGCTGGGCTTTCGGTTGTTCGACCGGGTGAAGGGCAAGCTTCATCCGACCCCGGAGGCGGCCGAGCTGTACGCCGAGGTGGAAAAGCTCAACAGCAATGTCCAGGCGATCCGCCGGCTGGCGGCCAATCTGCGCGGCGGCGTGGCCGAGCGGGTGAAGGTGGTGGCGACGCCGGCGTTGGCGGTCAGCGTGATGCCGCAGGCGCTCGGTCGATGGCGGCAGCGCCACCCGCATACGCTGTGCGACCTGGCCACCCAGCACACCCGCGAAATCGTCGAGGCGCTATTGATGCGCGAGGCCGACGTAGGTTTCACTATGCAGCCGCCCGAGCATCCCGGCATCGACTGCCGGGTGCTGGCGCGTACCGAAATGGTAGCGATCGCGCCGCCGGGCTACTGGCCGGCGGCAACGTTGGCCGAAGCGCTGCCGATCGCCGAGTTCGACGGCGCGCCGACGATAGGCTTTCCCGAAGCGGATCAGATCGGCCGGCTGTTCGCCGACGTCTGCGCGCAGCACGGGGTGACGCCGGCCATCACCACCTGTGTGCAGACCTTCCAGATCGCCCGCGAACTGGTGGCGGCGGGTGGGGCGTTGGCGCTGGTCGATCCATTCACCGCCAGCCTGACCGGACGCGGCGCTGTCGTGGCGCGACCGCTGCAGCCCGCCATCGCGCTGGAAATCTGCGCGCTGACGGTGCGCGGCAAGGCGGTCGGCGATAGCGTCGCGCGGATGATCGAGGCGTTCGGCGACGCGGTGCGGGCGGTGGTCGACACGGAGTCGATCTGAAGAGCCTATTTACGATCTCGCGAGCGAAGGGTCAGGCAGGGCGAAATAGCGCGAAACCGCGGAGTGTACTCATCGAGTAGACAAGCATGGTGAGCGTCATTCCAACGCAGGGTCACCTTAGGTGCAGCAGATAGTGAACAGGTTCTAAGCGCCGGCTTCGGCCAACGTTTGTTCCGCCCCCCACACACAAAGAAAAACCGCGCTGCCGCCGAAGCGGGAGCGCGGTTTCGATCAGGCGATGCCGATTACTTGGCGTCGATCCAGGCTTCGACGCTTTCCAGCGCGGCGCGCAGGTTTTCCGGCTGGGTGCCGCCGGCCTGGGCCATGTCCGGACGGCCGCCGCCCTTGCCGCCGACTTGCTGGGCGACATGGTTGACCAGTTCGCCGGCCTTGAAGCGGGAGGTCAGATCCTTGGTCACCGAAGCGAGCAGGGCGACCTTGCCGTCGACTACCGAGGCGAGCAGGGCGACCGAGCTGCCGAGGCGGTCGCGCAGCTTGTCCGACATGGTGCGCAGCGTGGCGGCGTCGACGCCCTCCAGCTGGGCGACCATCAGCTTGAAACCGCCCTTGTCGAACACTGCGGTGCCGACCAGCTCGTCGAGTCGGGTGAAGGCCATCTGGCTCTTCAGCAGGCCGATTTCCTTCTCCAGCGCCTTCAGCTGTTCCTGCTGGCGGGTCAGCTTGCTGACCAGTTCGCCCGGCTGGGCCTGGATCAGCGAGCCGGCTTCGCGCAGTTCGCTCTCCTGGTTCTGCACCCAGGCCAGCGCGCCCGCGCCGGTGACCGCTTCGATACGACGCACGCCGGCAGCGACGCCGCCTTCGGCGACGATCTTGAAGAAGCCGATGTCTCCGGTGCGCTGTACGTGGGTGCCGCCGCACAGTTCGGTGGAGAACTCGCCCATCTTCAGTACGCGCACTTCGTCGCCGTACTTCTCGCCGAACAGCGCCATGGCGCCGGCGCGGATCGCGTCGTCGTACGGCATCAGGCGGGCGGTGACGTCATAGTTGGCCGCGACCACGTGGTTGACCACGCGCTCGATCTCGGCGATCTCGGCAGCCGTCACCGGGCCGGTGTGGGCAAAGTCGAAGCGGGTACGCTCGAAGTTGACCAGTGAGCCCTTCTGCGCGACGTGCTCGCCCAGTACGTGGCGCAGTGCCGCGTGCAGCAGGTGAGTGGCCGAGTGGTTGCGCGTGGTGGCGAGGCGCTTGTGCAGGTCGATGGTGGCCTGCACGGTGTCGCCGACTTTCAGCGCGCCGCGGGCAACGCGACCGCTGTGGCCGAATACGGCCGCCTTGATCTTCTGGGTGTCGGCCACGTCGAACAGCGCGTTCACGCCGCCGGTCACCGAGATCTCGCCGGTGTCGCCGACCTGGCCGCCGCCCTCAGCGTAGAAGGCGGTGTTGTCGAGCACCACGATGCCTTCGTCGCCTTCGGCCAGGGTCTCAACCGCGTCGTTGCCCTTGTACAGCGCCACGATGCGGGCGTCGACGCTAACGCTGTCGTAACCCTGGAAGCTGGTGTCCACGCCCTGATAGTCGACGTTGCCGGTCATCTTGAAGGTGGAGGCGGCGCGGCTCTGGGCGCGCTGCGCTTCCATGGCGGCGTCGAAGCCGGCCTGGTCGATGCTCAGCTCGCGTTCGCGGCAGATGTCGGCGGTCAGGTCGAGCGGGAAGCCGTAGGTGTCGTAGAGCTGGAAGGCGGTCTTGCCGTCGAGCACTTTCTCGCCGCGGGCCAGCGCTGCTTCGAGCAGCACCATGCCCTTGTCGAGGGTCTCGGCGAACTTGATCTCTTCCTGCTTCAGCGCGTCTTCGATGATGGCCTGGCGCTCGCGCAGTTCCGGATAGGCATCACCCATCTCGCTAACCAGATCGGCCACCAGCTTGTGGAAGAACAGACCCTTCTGGCCCAGCTTGTAACCGTGGCGGATCGCGCGGCGGATGATGCGGCGCAGTACGTAGCCACGGCCGTCGTTCGACGGCATCACGCCGTCGGCGATCAGGAAGGAGCTGGCGCGGATGTGGTCGGCGATCACCTTCAGCGACGGTACGTCCATGCTGAACGGGATACCGACTTCGCGGGCAGCGGCGCGGATCAGGTTCTGGAACAGGTCGATCTCGTAGTTGCTGTGCACGTGCTGCAGGATCGCGGTCAGGCGCTCCAGGCCCATGCCGGTGTCCACCGACGGCTTCGGCAGCGGGTGCATCACGCCGGCTTCGTCGCGGTTGAACTGCATGAACACGTTGTTCCAGATCTCGATGAAGCGATCGCCGTCTTCGTCCGGGCTGCCCGGAGGGCCGCCCGGGATCTCGGCGCCGTGATCGTAGAAGATCTCGGTGCACGGGCCACAGGGGCCGGTGTCGCCCATCATCCAGAAGTTGTCCGACGCGTACTCGGCGCCCTTGTTGTCGCCGATGCGGACGATCTTCTCGGCCGGCAGGCCGACTTCCTTATTCCAGATGTCGTACGCCTCGTCGTCGGTGGCGTACACGGTGACCATCAGCTTTTCTTTGGGCAGCGCCAGCCATTGCGGGCCGGTCAGGAATTCCCAGGCGAACAGGATGGCGTCGCGCTTGAAGTAGTCGCCGAACGAGAAGTTGCCCAGCATCTCGAAGAAGGTGTGGTGGCGAGCGGTGTAGCCGACGTTTTCCAGGTCGTTGTGCTTGCCGCCGGCGCGCACGCATTTCTGCGAGGTGGTGGCGCGGGTGTAGTTGCGCTTGTCAAAGCCGAGGAACACGTCCTTGAACTGGTTCATGCCGGCGTTGGTGAACAACAGGGTCGGGTCGTTGCCCGGTACCAGGCTGCTCGAGGCCACGATCTGGTGGCCCTTGCTTTCGAAGTACTGCAGAAACTTCTGGCGAATTTCAGCGGTTTTCATGGTCGTCGTGTCGCAATGCAAAAGCCCGACGCGGTGGCGTCGGGACTGGATTTTCAAGTCCGTAACTGGTCGATTGTGGCAAGCGAAGCCACGGCTGGCAAGGCTTTCGGCCAACCTTGCCCGGCGCGGGGCCGGGCAGGGGGCGTGAAGCGGCCCAAGGTTGGCCGAAAACCCGGTCAGGCATCGAAGCCGTCGAGGGCGCCGTCATCGTCGTCGCCGGCCGATTCGAGCACCCGGCGGATCACTCCGCCGCCGAAGCCGCGCGCCGCCAGAAAGCGCATCTGGCGGGCCCGTTCTTGCGGAGTATCGGCCTTCTGGCCGAATTTCTTCTGCCATTGGGCGCGGGCGGTGGCGAACTCGTCCTCGCTGCTGCCGGCCAGCTCGCGGATGGTGGCGTCATCGACGCCCTTCATCCGCAATTCCTGGGCGATGCGCCGCGTGCCATATTTCTGGCTGCGCACATGGGCAAACTGCTCGGCGAAGCGGCTGTCGGACTGCCAGCCGCGTTCGGCCAAGTCGGCCAGCAGCGCCTCGACTTCCTCGGCCGAATCGGCGTGCGGCGCGAGCTTGCGGGTGAGTTCCACCCGCGAGTACTCGCGCCGCGACAGCAAGTCGAGGGCTCGCGCCCTCAGACTCTTTCCGGTCATGCCAGCAGGTCGTCGGCCAGTTCGCCGTCGGTTTCGTCCTGCTTGCCTTCGGTGATGGCGATGTTGACGCCGACTTTCTCACGCACCTTGGCTTCGATCTCGCGGGCCACGTCCGGGTTGTCCTTCAGCCACTGACGGGTGTTGTCCTTGCCCTGGCCGATCTTCTGGCCGTTGTAGGCGTACCAAGCACCCGACTTGTTGATGAAGTCCTGCTCGACACCCATGTCGATGATCTCGCCTTCGCGCGAGATGCCTTCGCCGTACAGGATGTCGAAGGTGGCCTGACGGAACGGCGGCGATACCTTGTTCTTCACCACTTTGACGCGGGTCTCGTTGCCGACGACTTCCTCGCCCTTCTTGATGCCGCCGATACGACGGATGTCGAGACGGACCGAGGCGTAGAACTTCAGCGCGTTACCGCCGGTGGTGGTTTCCGGGTTGCCGAACATCACACCGATCTTCATGCGGATCTGGTTGATGAAGATCACCAGGGTGTTGGTGCGCTTGATGTTGCCGGTCAGCTTGCGCAGTGCCTGGCTCATCAGGCGGGCCTGCAGGCCGACGTGGCTGTCGCCCATCTCGCCTTCGATCTCGGCCTTCGGCACCAGCGCCGCTACCGAGTCGACCACGATCACGTCCACGCCGCCAGAACGCACCAGCATGTCGGCGATTTCCAGCGCCTGTTCGCCGGTATCCGGCTGCGAGATCAGCATCTCGTCGACCTTCACGCCGAGCTTCTGTGCGTACTGCGGGTCGAGCGCGTTTTCCGCGTCGATGTAGGCGCAGGTGCCGCCCAGCTTCTGGGCTTCGGCAACCACCTGCAGGCACAGCGTGGTCTTACCGGACGATTCCGGGCCATAGATTTCCACCACGCGACCGCGCGGCAGGCCGCCCACGCCCAGCGCCAGGTCGAGGCCGAGCGAACCGGTGGAGATCACTTGCAGGTTTTCGGTGATCTGGTTGTCGCTCATGCGCATGATCGAGCCCTTGCCGAACTGCTTTTCGATCTGGGCCAGGGCCGCGCTCAGCGCTTTGCTTTTATCGTCCGCCATGCTTTCTCCAAACGGGGTCTTGGGTTGTGGCCGCAGGCCGGGCCGTCCAGTTGCGGGGGCTGTCGGGTCGACAGCCCCGCTGCATCTGGATTCGGCCAATAGGTGGCTGCGGCACTTACGGGAAACTGGCCGGAATTATCGCACAAATCGGCGTCGCGCATTTTTGTGGCGGAGCGAACGGCGTGCCGCTTGAGAAATCGCGTTACAGCGTCCACTTTTGCAATGAAGGAGGGCTGTGACAGAATGAATGGCATGTTGAATGACCGCGCCCAACGCCTGCTCAAGACCCTGATCGAACGCTATATCGCCGACGGTCAGCCGGTCGGCTCGCGCACCTTGTCGATGCTCTCCGGCCTGGAGTTGTCGTCGGCATCGATCCGCCATGTGATGGCCGAACTGGAAGAGATGGGGCTGGTCGTCAGCCCGCACACCTCGGCCGGCCGGGTGCCGACCGCGCGCGGCTACCGCATGTTCGTCGACCACCTGCTCACCATCGGGCCGCTGCAGGACTCGCTGATGAGCCAGCTGACGACAGGTCTGCGCCCGGACAGCCCGCAGCGCAGCGTGCAGGCGGCCTCGGCCTTGCTGTCCGAGCTGACCCACTTCGCCGGCGTGGTGCTGACGCCGCAGCGTCCGGATGCGGCGTTTCGCCAGATCGAATTCCTGCGGCTGTCCGAAAAACGCATCCTGCTGATCCTGGTCACGCTCGACGGCGACGTGCAGAACCACCTGCTGACCCCCGAGCGCGACTACAGCAGCGACGAGCTGACGCGGGCTGCCAACTTCCTCAATACCCACTACGCCGGCTTGGGGCTGGCCACCGTCGCCGAACGGATGGCGGCGGAGCTGTCCCAACTGCATAGCGACATCTCCTCGCTGATGGCGACGGCGATCGAACTGGGGCGTCGTACCCAGGCCGACGCGGCCGATTCGGTGGTGATCAGCGGCGAGGGCAAGCTGCTGCAGGTGGCCGACCTGTCGGACGACCTGACCCGCTTGCGCGAGCTGTTCGCCACCTTCGAACACAAGACCGAGCTGTTGCAGCTGTTGAACCAGAGCCGTGGCGGGCAGGGCGTGCGCATCTTCATCGGCGAGGAATCGGGCGTGATGACGCTGGGCGAGTGCTCGGTGGTCACCGCCCCCTATCTGATCGACGGGCAAGTGGTCGGCACGCTGGGCGTCGTCGGCCCGACCCGCATGGCCTACGAAAAGGTCATCCCCATCGTCGACATCACCGCGCGGCTGTTGTCCGGCGCGCTGTCGCAGCACGAATGAACCCGGCGCGGGGGCCGTTCGGCCAACCCGCGCCAGTACTGGAGTTTCATATGACCCGAAGCAAGACCCTGCTGGCCGCTGCCGGCCTGATTTTCGCCGGCCACGCATTCGCCGACGCGGCCTTCCTGGCCCGCCCGGACGTGCAGCGCTACATCGACGAGCAGGTGGCCACCGGCCAGTTCAACCGGCCGGAGCTGGAGGCGGTGTTTGCCAATGTGGAGCTCAAGCCGAACATCCTGAAGATTCTCGACAAACCGTCCACCTCGCGCCCCTGGTACCAGTTTCGCCCCAACCATGTGAACGAGCGCCTGGTGGCGGGTGGCGCCAAGTTTTGGCGTGACAACCAGGCGGCGTTGGAGAAGGCGCAGCAGATCTACAAGGTGCCGCCACAGATGATCGCGGCGATCATCGGCATCGAGACCGGCTACGGCAGCAATATGGGCAGCTTCCGCGTGGTCGACGTGCTGTCGACCATCGGTTTCGACTACCCGCGCCGTGCCGAGTATTTCCGAGGCGAGCTGACCCAGTTCCTGTTGCTGGCGAAGGAGGAGCGCGCCAACCCGCTGAACTTCAAGGGCAGCTACGCCGGTGCGATGGGCATGCCGCAGTTCATGCCATCCAGCTATCGTAAGTGGGCGGTCGACTTCGACGGTAACGGTCATCGCGATATCTGGACCGATCGCAGCGACGCGATCGGCAGCGTCGCGCACTACTTCGCCAACTTCGGCTGGATCGGTGGCGACGACATCATCGTACCGGCGCAGGTAACCCCTGGCCCGCAGATCGACAAGCTGGTGGCCGACAAATTCAACCTGCACTATACGGTGGGCGAACTCAAGCAGATGGGCATCACCCCGCAGGCTCCGCTGCGCGACGACGTGAAGGCGGTGCTGGTGCCGCTGGAAACCTCGCCGGGTGTGACCGAGTACTGGCTGGGCCTCAACAATTTCTTCGTGATCACCCGCTACAACCGCAGCACGCTGTACGCCAAGGCGGCCGAGGAGTTGGCCGAAGCGATCCGCGAGCGCTACTACGCCGAACAGTTCGCCCCGCGCCAGGCGCAATAAGGTAGAATCCGCCGCCATGAGTTACCAAGTACTTGCCCGCAAGTGGCGTCCCAAGCGCTTTGCCGACCTGGTCGGCCAGGAGCATGTGGTGCGTGCGCTGTCCAACGCGCTGGCCGACAACCGCTTGCACCACGCCTACCTGCTCACCGGCACCCGCGGCGTGGGCAAGACCACTATCGCGCGCATTCTGGCCAAGAGCCTGAACTGCGAGACCGGCGTCACCGCCGAGCCGTGCGGCGTCTGCAGCGCCTGCACCCAGATCGACGCCGGCCGTTTCGTCGACCTGCTGGAGATCGACGCCGCGTCCAATACCGGCATCGACAACATCCGCGAGGTGCTGGAGAACGCCCAGTACGCGCCGACAGCCGGGCGCTTCAAGGTCTACATCATCGACGAAGTGCACATGCTGTCCAAAAGCGCCTTCAACGCGATGCTGAAGACGCTGGAAGAGCCGCCTGCACACGTCAAATTCATTCTCGCCACTACCGACCCGCAGAAGGTGCCGGTCACGGTGCTGAGCCGCTGCCTGCAGTTTTCGCTGCGCAATATGACGCCGCAGCAGGTGTCGGCGCATCTGGCGCATGTACTCGACGTGGAGGCGCTGCCGTATGAGGCACCCGCGCTGGCGCTGCTTGGCCGCGCCGCATCAGGCTCGATGCGCGATGCGCTCAGCCTGCTCGACCAGGCGATCGCCTACGGCGTCGGCCGGGTCGAGGAAAGCGGTGTGCGCGCCATGCTCGGCGCGGTCGACCGCCGTTACCTGTTCACCCTGCTCGACGCGCTGGCGGCGGGCGAGGGCGCGCAGCTGATCGCCGAGGCCGAAGCGTTGGCCGAACGCGGCATCGGCTTCGACAGCGCGCTGGCCGAGATCGCCGCGGTGCTGCAGCAGATCGCGCTCTATCAGACGGTGCCGGCGGCGCTGCCGGACGACGAACCGGAGCGCGATGCCATCGTCGCGTTGGCCGCCGCGCTGAGTCCGGAAGACGTCCAGCTCTACTACCAGATTGCGCTGCACGGCCGCAAAGACCTGCCGCTGGCGCCGGACGAGCACGCCGGCTTCTCGATGACGCTGCTGCGCATGCTGGCGTTCCGCCCCTTGTCGCTGGATGCGGTAGCGAGCGAAGCGCCTGCTGCGGCGTCGGTCGCTCGCCCTGTTTCGGCTAACCCGGTGCCGAGCGCGCCGACGGCGAGCGGGCAGGGCGCCGCCGCTGCGGCGCGTGCGGTGCTGGCCCGTGCCGGTGGCCGCGACGACGCTCAGAGCGCTGCGCGGCCGTCCGAGCCGCGCGACCCGGAACCCGAGCCCGCGCGATCTGCGCCGGCAGCTAGACCGACCCCCCCTGCCGCACCGGTGAGGCAGCCTGAGCCGGTGGCCCCAGTGGTCTCTGCGGTTACAACCGAGCCGGTCGATCTGCCGTGGGCGTCGGATAACGAGCCGCCTCCGCCGCCACCCCCGCCCGAAGAGTGGGGCGAGCCGGTGAACGTCGCGCAGTACGAGGAGTCGGTGCGTCGTGCCGAGCCGGAGCCGGTGAGCACGCCAGAACCCGTCGCAGCGCCTGCGGTCGAACCGGTTCGCCGTCGTCCGCCGGCCGATGCTGGTTTCGACGACTGGGGCGCATTGGCGCTGGAGCTGGCGCCGCAACTGGGCGCCGCGCAGATGCTGGCGCTCAATACGGTGCTGCTGCAACGTGACGGCACGCACTGGACCTTCGCCGTGTCGAAGCAGTTCGCCAATAATCCGGCGAGCAATCGCGATCGGGTGGAGAAGCTGCGCAGTGTGTTGTCCGAGCATTTGGGCGAAGCGCTGCAGGTCGAGCTGGTGGTGCAGGACGACGCCGGCGACACCCCGGCAATGCAGCGTGCGCGTTATAAAGAAGAACAGCTGGTGGCCGCCGAGGCCTCGCTGCGTCAGGACCCAGTGGTCAAAGCAATGGAGCGCGAATTCGGCGCCAAGTTGTTGACCGATACCATTCAACCTATCCAGGAGTAACACCGATGTTTGGCAAAGGTGGCATCGCCGGCCTGATGAAGCAGGCCCAGCAAATGCAGGAAAACATGAAGAAAGCCCAGGAAGAGCTGGGCACCATCGAAGTCGAAGGCCAGGCCGGTGCCGGCATGGTCAAGGTGGTGATGAACTGCCAGCACGCGGTGAAACGCGTCAGCATCGACGACAGCCTGCTCGCCGACGCCGGTGAGGACAAGGAAATGCTGGAAGACCTGATCGCCGCCGCGTTGAACGACGCGGTGCGCAAGGTGGAAACCACCACCCAGGAAAAGATGGCCGGCTTCAGCCAGGGCCTGAACCTGCCGGCAGGCATGAAGCTGCCGTTCTGATCGCATGACCCGGTTCCGCCACTTCACCCTGCGACAGTGGCTTCCCGCACCGCCCGAGGCGGTGTGGGCCCGGGTTGTCACACCGGCCGGCATCAACGACGAGCTGTTCCCCTGGATCAGCATGTCGCTGCCGGCCGCCTCTTTGCCGCCCGGCGCTTCGGCCAACCTGGCGGTCGGCCGTTGCTGGCTGCGCCTCTTCGGCGTGCTGCCGTTCGACTACGACGACCTGTTCATTGCCCGGCTCGTACCATTCTCCTTCGACGAGCGTTCACGCATGCTGGCGCAGCGCCATTGGCTGCACCGCCGCCGTGTCCGCGCGGTGGATGGCGGCACCGAACTGGTCGATCGGATCGGCTTCGTGCCGAGTCTGCCCTGGCTCGCCGCTGTTTACCTGCCGCTGGTGCGCGCGGTGTTCCGCTGGCGTCATCGCCGGCTGCGCCGCCATTTTTCCGACTTTCCTGTGCCTCGATGAAGAACCCGCCCTCGCTCGACCAACTGATTTCCGCCCTCAAGGTGCTGCCCGGTGTCGGCCCTAAATCGGCACAGCGCATGGCCTACCACCTGTTGCAGCGCGACAAGGCCGGTGCCGACAAGCTGGCGCGTGCGCTCGATCGCGCGCTGACCCAGCTGACCCACTGTGAGCGTTGCAATACCTTCAGTGAAACGACGCTGTGCAATGTCTGCGCCGACGAGAAGCGCCGACAGGACACGCTGATGGTGGTCGAGATGCCGGCCGACCTCGCCAACCTGGAGCAGTCGCAGTGCTATGACGGGCTGTATTTCGTCTTGATGGGACGGGTATCGCCGATGGAGGGGATCGGTCCCAACGATATCGCGCTGGCCAAGCTGATCACCCGGGCGCTCGACGGCACGGTGGAGGAGGTGATCATCGCCACCAACTTCACCGCCGAAGGCGAGGCGACCGCTCACGTGATCAGCGAGTTGCTGAAGGACAAGGGGGTCAAGCTGACGCGGATTGCCCGCGGCCTGCCGGTCGGGGGCGAGCTGGAATACGTCGATCTGGGGACCCTGGCACAAGCGGTGTACGAGCGACGCAGCCTGTCGCGCTGAGTGCGATGGTGCAAAAAGAAAGCCGGCCAAAGTGCCGGCTTTCATTCTGTCCGATAGTCCTCGTGTGGAATCGAGATTCGCAGTGTGGTTTTGCATGCGACAAAGTAGCTTGATCGCAAGTAAATGCATGGATTCTTGGGCTATGGGCTTCGCAACGGCGGGGCTTTGTCATATCTTTGTGCTAAGACATTGTCGGGCGTTGCCGCCATGCCCTTCAAGGGCAGGGGAGGAAGGAGAGGCGCTCGATCCAACCAAGCTGTAACCACAAGGGAGGAATCACCATGTCAGAAAATCTGTCGCTCGCGGATACTTTTAACCTGAAACACACCACCGATCTGACCGAGCTCGTCGAGCGTGTCGCCAGTGCCAAGGAGCACTTGGCCAGCCTGCGCAACGATGCCCAGCAGTTGCCGGGCGGCGCTGCGCTGGTCGCCAAGATCGACGCGATCACCGGCCTGTTCGACTAAGCGTCGGCCCGACCGATACGACAAGCCCCGCGTCAGCGGGGCTTTTTCATGTGGGGGATTAGCGTCGGACTGCGCGAGTAGCAAGAAAGGTCGGCATGAAGCGATCGACCACGAAGCGCGGATTGGGCTGTTCGTCTTCGTAGAAACCGTCGATCGCGAAACCTGCCGCGATCTGGCCGCCGATCAGATCGGTCAGCGTGTGGCCGAAGACGAGGGCCTCCTGTCGGTCGCGGCGCTGCGCCAGCACGCCGGGGGCGAGGTCGGTCAGGTCCGAGTAGGGCAGCCGGTAGCATGGCCGGACCAACCCCTGTTCGGCATAGCTTGGGTCACGGTCGCCGATGAACACTACCGGGTTGTAGAAACTGGCCAGCAGCACGCCGCCCGGTTTCAGCACCCGATGGCATTCCCTCCAGACCGGGCGTACGTCGGGCACGTAGAGGTTGGAGATCGGGTGGAAGACCAGATCGAACTGCGCATCGGAAAATGTCGCGAGATTGCACATATCGCCCTGCACCGTTTCCAGCGCCAACCCATCACGCTCGGCGACCATCCGGTCGTGGCCCAGCTGTTCGGCCGATAGGTCGAACACGGTGACCCTGGCTCCGGCTGCGGCGAGAATCGGCGCCTGCTGCCCGCCTGCCGAAGCCAGGCACGATCCCGCACTTCGCCGAGCCAGTCCCGTGGTAGCGGCCGGGGAGTCAGGTGCACTTGCCATCGCCCGTCACGGGCGGCCGCGACCAGTTCGCTGCTGACCGGGCGCGACCACTCGCACTGCTGGGCTGCCTGACGGTCCCATGCCGCGCGATTATGGCTCAGGATGTCGATGTCAGGCTGCAGTGTGTCATTGCCCATGCGGGTCTCCATGACCGCTGGTCATCATCGCCAGTGGGAAAATCAGACGGACAATACCTGTAGCAGATCCGACTCCAGCGACAGCAGGGTCTTCGATTCCTTCAACCCCGTGCCGGACAGCAGGAAGGAGTCCTCCACCCGTCCGCCGAGTGTCATGATCTTGGCCGAATGCACGTCGAGCCGGTAGTCGGACAAGAGCTTGGTCAGCTGGGCCAATAGACCCGGCCGGTCGCCGGCGACGATGGACAGCACGTAATAGTCCTCGCGGTCGTCGGGGCGGATCTGTACCTGCGGCTGGATAGGGAAGTGCTTCAGGTGACGGCTGATGCGGCCCTGCGGCGGCATGGCGATCGGGCCGGTGTCCTGGATGGCGGCGCCGAGCTCGAACTCGATGAAGTTGATCAGGTCGCGATAGTCGCCGTCGTGGTGCTCGGGAATGAACACGTGGAAGGTGTCGAGCGCGTAGCCGTGACGGCTGGTGTAGACCTTGGCGTCGACGATGCTATAGCGGGTGCGGCCGAAGAAGGCGCAGATGCGCGCAAACAGTTCGGGGCGGTCGTGGGCGTAGACCAGCACCTGGATGCCCTCGTGGCCTTCGGCCAACCTAGCGCGCACCATCGGCTCGTCGACATGGACGAAGCGGTTGAGCAGGCGCGCATGCCAGGCGATCTCCTTGGCCTCGTGCCGCAGGAAGTACACGGTGTCTAGCTCTTTCCAGAGCTTTTCCTCGGCGCCTTCCGGCACTGCGAACAGCCGCAAGATCGAGCGGGCCTGCGCCTTGCGTTCCTCCAGCTCCGACTCGACGTCGATGCCGCCGCGTTTGAGTACGCGCAGGGTGGCGTGGTACAGGTCCTCGAGCAGCTTGCCCTTCCAGGCGTTCCACACCTTGGGGCTGGTGCCGCGGATATCGGCGACGGTCAGCAGGTACAGCGCGGTCAGACGACGTGGCGTTACGACGATGTCGGCGAAGCGCTGCACCACTTCGGGGTCGTAGATGTCTTCCTTCTGCGCGATGCTGGACATGGTCAGGTGCTGGCCGACCAGCCACTCGACCAGGTCGGTGTCGTCGGCCGACAGGCCATGACTTTCGCAGAACTGGCGGGCGTCGCTCCTGCCCAGTTCGGAGTGGTTGCCGCCGCGACCCTTGGCGATGTCGTGGAACAGGCCGGCGAAATACAGCAGCTCCGGCTTGTCGAAGTCGTTGATCAGTCGCGACAGGAACGGGTATTCGTGATTGAACGCGGGTACCGCGAAACGGCGCAGGTTGCGCACCACCATCAGGATGTGTTCGTCGACGGTATAGACGTGGAACAGGTCGTGCTGCATCTGGCCGACGATGCGGCCGAACGATGGCAGGTATTTGCCGAGCACACCGTACAAATTCATCCGCCGCAGGCTGCGCGTCAGGCCCGGCTCGCGGAACAGCTGCAGGAACAGCGCGTGGTTCTTCGGGTTGTGGCGGAAGCGCTCGTTGATGCGGCTGCGGGCATGCCATAGAGCGCGCAGCGCACGTGGCGCGAATCCAGTCAGTTCCGGGTGGCGTTGCAGTAGTAAGAAGGCCTCGAAGATCGCCGACGGCTCGCGCTCGAAGGTGTCCGGCGTGCTGATCGCCAGCATGTCGTTGACGCTGTAGAAGCGTTCGTTCAGCGTCTGGGTGATGCGCGGCACCGGTGAGTAGAGCCGGCCGCGCAGATTGGGCAGCAGGATGCCGTTGAGTTGGATCACCGTGTGTGCGGCGCGGAAATAGAGCTGCATCAGCTGCTCGCTGGCGCGCTTGCCGGGCTCGTCGACTAGGTCCCAGCTGCGGGCGACCGTCTGCTGCAGGTCGAAGATCAAGCGGTCTTCGCGGCGGTTGGCGGCCAGGTGCAGATCGATACGTAAGCGCTCGAGCTGGCGCACGCTGTGCTGCAACAGCCGGCTCTCGGCGGCGGTGAGGATGCCGCGTCGCACCAGGGCGTCCCAGTTGTCGCCCAGGCCGATCGCCTTGCTGATCCACAGGATGGTCTGCAGGTCGCGCAGCCCGCCCGGACCCTCCTTGACGTTCGGCTCCAGATTGTTGGCGACGCCGAAGTAGCGGTTGTGGCGCTGTTGCTGTTCCAACTGCTTGGCTTCGATAAAGGAGAAGACGTCGCGGCGCAGCGAGAGCGCCCGGTTGAGCGTCTCGTGCAGCGGGACGTTGCCGGCGAGCAGGCGGTTTTCCAGTAGGGTGGTTTCGACGGTGACGTCGGCGTCGGCCTCATTCAGACACTCGGTGGTGGTGCGCACGCTGTGGCCGACTTCCAGGCCGATATCCCAGAGCAGGCCGATGAATTGCTCGATGGTGGGGCTGAGCCCGGCCGGAACCGGCTCGGGCAGCAGGATCAACAGATCGATGTCGGAATACGGGAACAGCTCGCCGCGGCCGTAGCCGCCGACCGCGACCAGCGAGGCTTGCTGGCCCAGCGGCAGGCTCTGCCAGACCGAGCGCAGCGTCTGGTCGACCAACTGGCTGAGCTGTCGCAGCAGCGCACGCGAATCGCGCTTGCTGGCATAGACGGCGAACAGCGCCGCGCGCCGTTCGGCCAACTGGTTACGCCACTGGCGGGTCAGGTCGAACGGGGCGGCTTGGTTCATGCTAGCGACGCTCCTGCTTGGCGATCAGTGCGACGCCGGCCACGAGGAAGGTCAGCGTCGGCAGGGTGGCGGACATGATCGGGTTCCAGTCGTACAAGAGGCCGAGGAAGCCGAACAGGCGGTTGGTGAAGTGAAAGCCGATCCCCAGGCAGATGCCGAGGAACAGGCGCACACCGAGCTGGCCGTGGCGGCGCTGCTGCGGTGTGAAAGCCAGTGCCACCAGCGCCATCGACAGGCAGGCCAGCGGGTAGAACAGCTTGCTCCACAGCGCGATGTCGTAGCGCTGGGTCTTCTGCTTGTTCGACTCCAGATGCTGGATGTATTTCAACAGGTTATGCGCCGACATCTGCTCGGGCACCACCAGCAATACGTTGAGGATATCCGGCTGGATCACCGACTGCCAGTCGTAGTGCGGGTAGGTCTTGGCGATGGTGCGGTCGGGCTCGACCACGGTCTCGCGCAGATTATCCAGCGTCCAGTGCCCCTTGCCATTGTAGTGGCCGCGCTCGGCCTGCTGGCTCTTCACCAGCCGGTAGTCGTCGTCGTACTGGTAGATGCGCACCGATAGCAGGGTATTGTCCGGCAGCATCTCGCCGACGTTGATCAGGTGGTTGTTGTCCTTCACCCAGATGCCGGAGCGGAAGTCCTGTGCCACCATCGAGCGAGTGGCCTGCAGGCGCGCCCGTTCCGCCTTCTGTTCGGCCAACGGCGAGATGAACTCGCCGAGCAGCACGGTCAGCACTGCGAAGATCATGCCGAACATCACCAGCGTGCCGGCGATCTGCGCCAGCGATACGCCGCTGGTGCGAATCACCGTGTATTCGCTGTGGGTGGCCAACTGAGTCATGGCGACCATGCCGCCGATCAGCACCGCTAGCGGCATCAGTTCATAGGCATGGCCCGGCATCAGCAGCGCAACGTAGCTGATCATCGAGCCGAAGCCGTAATTGCCCTTGCCGAGCGAGCCCACTTCCTTGACCACGTCGAAGAAGGCATACAGGCCCAGCAGGGCGATCAGGGCGAACAGGGTCGATGAGGACAGCTGGGTGATCAGGTAACGACGAATCAATTTCATGGACGTTCAGTCCTTTTCAGGGCTGAGGTGAGCGTACGCCAGAACGGTCCGGCGGGCTGATTACGGTAACGCAGCAGCGCGAGGCCGGCCAACAGCATGACTACATGCATCGGGATCAGGCCCCAGGCGCCAAGCTTGCCCGCCTCGATCCAATTGCGGCTCAGGGTCAGGCCGTTCTGGTAGATCAGGTAGGCGACCAGCGCAAACATCAGGTTGTAGGTGTGGCCGCTGCGCGGGTTGAAATAGGAGAGCGGTATCGCCAATAGCGCCAGGATCAGCGCACTGATCGGCATCGAGATCCGCCACATCAGCTCGGCCTTGTCCTCGGGGGCGTTGCTATGGAACAACTGGGCCATGCTGCGGGTCTGCGAGTCGGTGACTGGTGCCATCAGTCTCGGGGCGGTGCCGATGATCAGGGTGACGCGTTGGAAGTCGGCCACCTCGAAATTGGTCTGACCGGGCTGTCCCGCGTAGCGGCGGCCATTCTCCAGCACCAGCAGGCGCTCGCCGCGCTCGTTGGTGGCCAGGTGGCCGTGCTTGGCGAACACGGTGGCGACTTTGCCCTCGGCGGTGTCCTGCACGAAGATGTTGGTGGCGGCGCCGCTGGTGCCGGAGAAGCTTTCGACGAAGTACACGCGGTTGGCCGAAGACGATTCCTTGAACACGCCTGGTGCGATCGCCGACAGTTCCTCGCGCTGCTTGAGCGTTTCGGCGTATTCCTTGCTGCGCTGGGTGGCCCACGGGCCGATCTGGCTGGACAGGACGGCAATCAGGATGGCGAACGGGATGGTGAAGCGCAGTACCGGCCAAACCCAGTCGGTCAGGGCCACGCCGGAGGACAGCCACACCGACATCTCGTGCTCGCGCCAGTAGCGCGTCAGCACGGTCAGCACGCTGATGAACACCGTCAGGATCAGCAGCAGCGGAAACAGGCCAAGCGACCAGAAGCCGATTAATGCGGCGACCGCCTCGATAGCCACGCTGCCCTGAGCGGCGCGGCCGAGCAGGTTGATTGCCTGCGTGGTCACCAAAATCGCCAGCAGTACGACGAAGACGCCGATGGCGGTCATCGTGAGCTCGCGGTTCAGGCTTTTACGAAAAACCATAAATTCAGGGCCTTTTTTGACTTTTTAGCGGGAGCGTTGTGATAATTGAAATTGATATTTTTTCAGAAGCGCCTTACGCAAAAAACTCGGTAAGGGCGTGATTGTCTTGACCGGCAGGGCGTGACGTCGAACGCCACCCGCGCCTCGGTGTTAATGTCTGGACAGAAGGCTGCTGGCACTCGTCACCCACGGGAGTTTACGATGGAATTTAACATAAAAAGTGGTAGCCCGGAAAAGCAGCGAGTAGCCTGCGTTATCGTGGGCGTTTACGAATCGCGCAAGCTCTCTTTCGCGGCGGATCTGCTCGATCGCACCGCCAACGGCTTCATCAGTGATGTGCTGCGCCGTGGCGATATGGAAGGCAAACTCGGCACCACCTTGCTCTTGCATGCGCTGCCGCACAGCCTGTGTGATCGCGTGCTGCTGGTAGGCCTCGGCAAGGAGAGGGAGTTCCGCGCCAAGGAATACCGCGAAGCGATTCGCGCGTCGATCAAGGCGCTGACGCAGACCTCGGCCAACGAGGCGGTCAGCTACCTGACCGAGCTGACCGTCAAGAAGCACGACGTCGAATGGATGATCGAGCAGGCCGCCGTGGTGACCCTCGATACCCTGTACCGCTTCGACCAATTCAAGACCCAGGGCCGCGAGCCGGCCAAGGAGCCGCGCAAGCTGACGCTGGCGGTGCCGCGTCGCAGCGATCTCGCCGATGGTGAGACCGGTCTCGCACGCGGCCTGGCCATCGGCCACGGTATGGCGTTCGCCAAGGACCTGGGTAACCTGCCGGGCAATGTCTGCACCCCGAGCTACCTCGCCGAGCAGGCCCGAGAGATGGCATTGGCGCTGGGCGCCGAGGCCAAGGTGCACGACGAGGCAGAGATCGCCGAACTCAAGATGGATTCCTTCCTGTCGGTGGCCAAGGGTTCGGACGAGCCGGCGCGCTTCATCGAGCTGAAGTACTTTGGCGCCAAGGACAAGAACGAGCGGCCGATCGTGTTGGTCGGCAAGGGCATCACCTTCGATTCGGGCGGTATCTCGCTGAAGCCGGGCGAGGGCATGGACGAGATGAAATACGATATGTGTGGCGCCGCCACCGTACTCGGCTCGTTCCGCGCCGCGGTCGAAATGAAGCTGCCGCTCAACCTGATCGCGCTGGTACCGGCCTGCGAGAATATGCCGAACGGTCGCGCCAACAAGCCGGGCGATATCGTCACCACCATGTCCGGCCAGACCATCGAAATCCTCAATACCGACGCCGAAGGCCGACTGGTGCTGTGCGATGCGCTGACCTACGCCGAGCGCTTCAACCCGGCCACGGTGGTCGATGTGGCGACGCTGACCGGTGCCTGCATCATCGCGCTGGGTCATGTCGCCACCGGTCTCTACGCCAATCAGGACGGCCTAGCGCGCGAACTGTCCGCCGCCGGTGAAGAGGTCGGCGATCGCGCCTGGCACATGCCGCTGTGGGACGAGTACCAGGAACAGCTGAAGAGTCCGTTCGCCGACATGCAAAACATCGGCGGTCGACCGGGCGGCAGCATCACCGCCGCCTGCTTCCTGTCGCGTTTCGCCAAGGCCTACGACTGGGCACACCTGGATATCGCCGGCACCGCCTGGAAGAGCGGCAAGGACAAGGGAGCCACCGGTCGTCCGGTACCGCTCTTGGTGCAGTTCCTGCAGGACCGCGCCGATATCGCCCTGGGCAACGTGGTGCGCCGCGGCCGCCCGCGCCGCGAGGTGAGCGAACTGGTCGACGATGACGCGGATTGATTTCTATACCAATGTCGCCGACCCGCAGGCTTTTGCCTGCCGGTTGGCGCAGACGGTCTACAAGAAGCGCGAGCGGCTGTTCGTCTGGCTGGCCGACGAGGCCGGCGTCGATGCGTTCAGTACCCGGCTCTGGTGCCTGGGCGACACGCTGTTCGTGCCGCATTGCCGCGCCGGGGCCGACGAGGCCGCCGAAACGCCGATCTGGCTGGGCAGCCGACTGCCTGCCGGTGAATTGCCCGCGGTGTTACTGAACCTCGGGCCCGCTTATCCCGAACCACCAGACCGGTTTGACCGGATTCTTGAAATCGTCGGGCGGGACGGCCCTGCACTGGCAGTGGCGCGCGAACGTTTTCGGCGCTATCGTGAGCTGGGTTTTTCCATCGAACACCACGACATGAGCCATTTGTCATCATGACCGCGCCTCTTTCTCATGCGGGCAGCTGGGACGATATCGACGTCCCGGTGCTGACCGATCTTGCGCCGGAAACGATTCATCGCTCCGCGCAGGCTGCTTCGGCCAACTCTTCCTCCGAATCGACATCGTCGCTAGTGATGGACGAGCTGCCGCTGCTGGAGCTCGATATTCCGCTCGACTTCCAGCTCTACAGTGCCGAGGACCCGGCGCGGGATGTCGCGCCGGTGCCGTTCGACGATCTGCCGCTGCTCGGTGACGAGCCGCAGTACTTGGTCGAGTCGATAACACCGCAAGTCCAGACCGACGTGCTGACCAAGACTGAGGCTGAGCCGTTCGAGGTGCATTTCGAACCGGCACCGCAGGCGACGGAAACCGTCGTGCGGCCGGCGGCCATACCCGTCGGCGGGCTCAGCTCAATTCCACTTGAGGCCCTGCCGCATGGCGTGCTGGGTGGCGGTGTTGCCGCGCTCGACAACACCGATATGCTGGCGTCGATCGAGAAACGCCTGGCCGCGCTGCGCGCTGCGACCGGTATCGGCCCGGGTGGCATCGAGCTCAGACCCTCCGAACCCGAGCCGGAGGCTGTAGCCCCTGTCGTTTCCGGCGTGCCGGAGCCTGAAGCGAGCGTGTCGGCGGAACCGCTGATCGAGACAGTGGTGACACCAAACGAGATGCACGAGCCGTTGTCGTTCGTAGCCGCAGTCGATTCGCTTGAGCTTGTCCCGACCGTCGGCTCCGAAGTTGCACCGGCGTCCGAGGTGAGCGAAGAAGCATTTGATGTGTCCGCGCTGCCGTTCGAGCTGGCCGAACCGGAGCTGACTGCCCCGGCAGAACCTACCGTGTCGTCGGTCGAAGCCGTCGACGATTGGGCTGCGGCTCCGGCGGTGCAGCAGGTGCTGCCGGTCGCGGAGATTGCCGTGCCAGGAGAGCCTGTCATCGCGCCTCTGCATCTTGCCCCGCCCGTCGCGGCGAGTGCGGCCGAGACAGCAGGCAAGTCGGTGGCGGTGGTAGGCGAGTCGGTGCTGATCGAATCGCTCTATCAGATGATCATGCCGCGGATGAAGGCGGAACTGTCGCTGTGGCTGCAGGACGCGATCAAGATGCAGAATGAGCAGCTGCTTGAGGGGGTGATGCGTCAGCTCAAGACCGACTACGACATGATGTTCGGTGAGACGCTGCGCGAGAGCCTGCGCCAAGCGGTGGCCGATGTCAGCCGCACCAGCCACAAGGAACAGGGTTGATGGGGCACCGTTTGTCACGCATCGTCACCCGTACCGGCGATGATGGCACTACCGGGTTGGGCGATGGCAGCCGGGTCGGCAAGGACGAGCCGCGAGTCGATGCGCTGGGTGAGGTCGACGAACTCAACTCGGTGCTCGGCTTGCTGCTGACCGAAGCGCTGCCGGAGGCGATTGAAGTCTGGTTGTCCGAAGTGCAGCACGACTTGTTCGACCTCGGTTCGGAGCTGGCGGTACCGGGCTACAGTGCGTTGGCCGAGGCCCACGTAGTGGCGCTGGAGGAGCAGATCGGCCGGCTCAATGCCGATCTGCCGATGCTCAAGGAGTTCATCTTGCCTGGTGGTTCCCGCCCATCGGCGCTGGCACATCAGGCGCGTTCGGTTTGTCGTCGCGCCGAGCGCAGCGTGGTGGCTCTGGCGCGTTTCGAGCCGGTGTCCGATGCGTCACGGCAGTACCTGAATCGCCTGTCGGACGGTTTGTTCGTGCTGGCGCGCTGGCTCAATCGCGAGCTGGGGGTGCCAGACGTGTTGTGGCAACCGAAACGTCGGCCGAACGAAGGCTGATTTGTTCGCCTAACGAGGCAGTCCGCTGATTTCAGCCGGCTGCCTTTTTTCATGCCGGCTTCGCGGTTTCACCCGGTGTGATTTCCTGGAGAGCCCATGCGCGTACCCCGCCGTATAGTTAGCGCCGTGTCGACCCTGCTGTCTGGAGTCAGTCCGAAGCGAAGGGTGGGCGCGGCCTTGGTGCTGCTGTTTGCTTTGTTGGCCTGCTTTGTACCGGCGGGGGCTAGGGAGCAGATCAATGGGCGGGTGGTGGCGGTGGCCGACGGGGATACGATTATCGTGCTCGACGCGGCCCAGGTTGAACATCGGGTGCGTTTCGCCTTTATCGATGCGCCTGAAAAGGCTCAGGCATTCGGCCAACGTGCCAAGGCGGCTCTGGCTGCCCGCGTGTATGGGCGCGAAGTGCGGGTCGAGGTGGTCGACCGTGACCATTATGGCCGCAATGTCGGCCGGGTATGGCAGGGCGACAGCGATGTGAATCTGGTGCAGCTGACGGATGGCTATGCCTGGCACTATCGGCAATATGCCCAGAACAACCAGCCTCCAGGTGATTTCGCGCGCTATGCCGGAGCAGAGGCCGAGGCAAGGCAAGCGCAGCGCGGGCTCTGGCAAGAGCCGGAACCGACCGCGCCCTGGGCCTATCGGCGAGCGAGCCGTCAGTGAACGGCGCTTGAACGGCAATAGAATGACGACCGCCGATGGCGGTCTGATGGTTTCACTGTGGGCGTTTACTCGACGGGGCTGTCTGTCGAAGCGGCAGGGGCTGAGCTGGGGGCTGTAGTTGTGGCGTCTCGAGCGGCCAGTCGAACAGCCGCTGTGCGACCGATTCCCAGCGAGCGTCGAGCATCATCATGTGGCCGAGGTCAGGCAGAAACTACGCCTGACTGCCGTAGCGACGCGCGGTCGCCTCGACATCGTGACGCGGTATCAGTGCATCGTCGTCTCCGCCCAGTAGCAGCGTCGGGGGCGGCTCGAAAGGGCCGAGCGGTAGCAGTCCGGCCAGCGACATGTCGAGGATCGCGCACAGGCTCTCTGGTTGGGCCTGTTCGGCCAAAGGCAGGATAGGCGCGTCGGCGGTGTCGGCCGAGAATAGCAGGCGGCGCAATTCGTCGAGGTTCGGCTGGTGGAGACCGTGCTGATACAGGTTGAGCTTGAACAGCAGCGTCGGCGTCTGCATCAGCAGTTGAGTGGGGGATCCGGCCAGACCATAGGGCGAAACCGGTGCCCGCAGCGCCAAGCTGGGCAGCGCTGGCGCGCCGGAGCAACTGCTGGGCGACGAAGGCGCCCATCGAGTGCGCGACCAGTACCGGGGCGGTTGGTAGTGCGCAAGCACGTTCTAGACGTCGGCGACGTAGTCGTCGGTGCCTAGCGTGTTGCGTCCCTCGTGGTCTGCGCTGCCGCCGTGACTGCCCAGGCTGAGTGCCCAGCAGTCGATGCCGCGTTCGGCCAACCAGGGCATCAGGTTGACCTGCCAGTACCAGGCGCCGCAGAAGGCGCCATGCACGAACAAAAGGGGCGCCAGCTCGCGCTGCGCCCCTTTCGCCGCCTCGAGGATCAGCTCGAGGCGGACCTCCATTACAGTACCTCGCCAGCGTGATCGGCCAGGCGCGAACGCTCACCGCGCTGCAAGGTGATGTGGCCGGAGTGCTTCCAGCCCTTGAAGCGGTCGACCACGTAGGTGATACCCGAACTGCCCTCGGTCAGGTAGGGGGTATCGATCTGCGCGATGTTGCCGAGGCAGACCACCTTGGTGCCGGGGCCGGCGCGGGTGATCAGCGTCTTCATCTGTTTCGGCGTCAAGTTCTGCGCCTCGTCGATGATCAGGTACTTGTTGAGGAAGGTGCGCCCGCGCATGAAGTTGAGCGATTTGATCTTGATCCGGGAGCGCACCAGCTCGCGGGTGGCGGCACGACCCCAGTCGCCGCCGTCGTCGTCGCTCTTGTTGAGCACGTCGAGGTTGTCCTCCAGTGCCCCCATCCACGGTGCCATCTTTTCCTCTTCAGTGCCCGGCAGAAAGCCGATGTCCTCGCCGACCGGCACGGTGACGCGGGTCATGATGATCTCGCTGTACTGCTTCTGCTCCAGCGTCATCGCCAGGCCCGCCGCCAGCGTCAGCAGCGTCTTGCCGGTGCCGGCCTGGCCGAGCAGGGTGACGAAGTCGATTTCCGGATCCATCAGCAGGTTGAGCGCGAAGTTCTGCTCGCGGTTGCGTGCGACGATGCCCCAGACGTTGTTCTTCTGGTGCGAGTAGTCCTTCAGCGTCTGCAGCTGGGCGGTCTTGCCGTTGATTCCTACCACGCGGGCTGCCAGCGTGCTTTGCTCGTCGCTCTGCCACAGCAGTTGGTTCAGGTGCAGCGACTGCACGTCCGGGCCTTCCAGCTGGTACACGCTGCGACCGTGTTCCTGCCAGGAGCGCAGGTCCTGACCGTTGCGCTCCCAGAACTCGCCGTTGATCTCGCGTGCGCCGGTGTAGAGCAGGTCGGTGTCTTCCAGTACCTTGTCGTTGAAGTAATCCTCGGCATCCAGCGCCAACGCGCGCGCCTTGATGCGCATATTGATGTCTTTGGAGACCAGGATCACCGAACGATCGGGATGGATCTCCTTCAGCGCCATTACGATGCCGAGAATCTGGTTGTCGGCCTTGCCGACCGGCATCGAGGAGGGCAGTACGCTGTGGATCGCCTGCGTCTGCAGGATCAGCTTGCCTTCGGCGGCGTTGGTCAGGGTCTTCAGCGGGATGCCGGCCTCGATCCGGGCCTCGCTGTGGCTGACGATCTCGTCGAGGAAGCGGCTCGCCTGGCGGGCGTTGCGTGCGACCTCGGTCATGCCTTTCTTGTGGGTATCGAGTTCTTCGAGGGTGATGATGGGGATGAAGATGTCGTGTTCCTCGAAACGGAACAGGCAGCTGGGGTCGTGCAGCAGAACGTTGGTGTCCAGGACAAACAGCTTGCTGGTCTTGTTACTCTTGTTGCTGACCATAATGCATCCCCTTTCCTAGAAATGCCCGGCCGCAGGCCGGGCGGTATGGAAGCGGTGTTACAGCGTCTTGATGAACGCCAGCACCTCCTCTGCGTGACCCGGTACCTTGACGCCGCGCCAAGCGCGAATCAGGGTGCCGTCGGCGTCGATCACGAAGGTGCTGCGTTCGACGCCTCTTACCTGTTTGCCGTACATATTTTTCAGCTTCATGACATCGAACAAATTGCACACGGTTTCGTCGCCGTCAGACAAGAGTTCGAACGGCAGTTCGAGCTTGGCCTTGAAGTTTTCATGCGACTTCAGGCCGTCGCGCGAGATGCCGACCACCTCGGCGCCGGCGGCCTGGAAGTCGCCGTACAGGTCGCGGAAGGCCATGCCTTCGTTGGTGCAGCCCGGAGTGTTGTCTTTAGGGTAGAAGTAGATGACCAGCGGCTTGGTAGCCGTGGAGAGGGTGAAGCTCTTGCCCGAGGTGGCGGGCAGAGTGAAGTCAGGGCAGCGTTGGCCTTCCATTTGGATGACTCCGTTTGTTTTTGTCGGCGACGACGGGTGAGGCGCCCCGTTCGGCCAGTTCTTCTCGGTGCTACGCCTCCAGCTTAGCGGATTTCGTCGTTGCTGGCATCGCCTCTGTTTATGTCGATGAGACGATGACCTGACGGTCGGCGATGCGTTTGGCAACAGCTGTATTGCGGTGTAGGTGGGGGCGTTGATGGGCGCCGTCAAGTCGGCGCCTTTGCGGTTTGCTGTAGATGTGCCCGAAGGAGTAAGGCTAAAGGCAAGAGGCGCCGGCGGGTCGTCGCCTAGCTCTCGCGTTCGTGCGGGCGCAACGTACGCATCAGCACCAGTAGCGCGCCGTGGCCGCCGCAGCGTTCATCGGCTTCGCAATAGGCCAGCACGTCAGGATGGTGCTTGAGCCAGCCGCGCACCATGCGCTTGAGTACCGGCTCGCCGTCAATCGAGCCGAAGCCCTTGCCGTGGATCACCTGGACGCACACGCCGACGTAGCGGGCCTTGTAGAGGAACAGGGCCAGGCGCTCCTGAGCTGCGAAGCGGTCGAGGCCGTGCAGATCGAGCTCGGCGGCCACCGGCCAGTGGCCGGCGCGCAAGCGGCGCAGCGTGGCGCTGGTCTGTCCCGGCTTGGCATAGCTCTGGTCGGCCTCGGCGGGCTCGAACCAGCCAACCGCGTGGCGCATCAGCTCAGCGTGCAGCGCGGCGCTGATCGGCGTTTCCTGTGGCTTCTTGCGCGGTTTCGGACGTGGTTTAGGTAGATCGGGCGAGTGGCGCGGGGCATGCTTGAGCGGCACGACATCGGCGAACAGCTGCCGAAAGTCGGGCTCGGGTTCGGGCGGAGGGACAGCCGGACGCAGCACAGGCAAGGCGCTGGGCCTTGCCTGTGCTTTGATGGGCTTAAGCTGGTCCTTGAGGGACTTTTTCAAGTTACAGACCGTCGAGGTAGCGCTCTGCGTCGAGGGCGGCCTGGCAGCCGGAAGCGGCACTGGTCACCGCCTGGCGGTAGATGTGATCCTGCACGTCACCGGCGGCGAACACGCCCTTGATGCTGGTCTGGGTGGCGTTGCCGTCGCGACCGCCCTGGGTGATCAGGTAGCCGCTGCTGTCGATTTCCAGCTGGCCCTTGAACAGATCGGTGTTCGGCTTGTGGCCGATGGCGATGAACACGCCGGTTAGCACCAGGTCTTCGGTGTTGCCATCGTTGAACTTGACGCGGGCGCCGGTCACACCGGAAGCATCGCCGAGCACTTCGTCGAGCGTGGCGTTCAGCTTCAGGGTGATCTTGCCTTCGGCGACGCGGCTCATCAGCTTGTCGACCAGAATCTTCTCGGCGCGGAAGGTGTCGCGGCGGTGGATCAGGGTAACGTGCTTGGCGATGTTGGCCAGGTACAGCGCCTCTTCAACGGCGGTATTGCCGCCGCCGACCACAGCGACATCCTGGTTGCGGTAGAAGAAGCCGTCGCAGGTGGCGCAGGCCGATACGCCCTTGCCGGAGAACGCTTCTTCGGACGGCAGACCGAGGTATTGGGCCGAGGCGCCGGTGGCGATGATCAGCGAGTCGCAGGTGTACTCGCCAGAGTCGCCGATCAGGCGGATCGGCTTCTCGGAGACCTTGGCGGTGTGGATGTGGTCGAAGATCATCTCGGTGCCGAAACGCTCAGAGTGCTGCAGGAAACGCTGCATCAATTCCGGACCCTGCACGCCTTCGGCATCGGCCGGCCAGTTGTCGACGTCGGTGGTGGTCATCAGTTGACCGCCCTGAGCGAGACCGGTGACCAGCACTGGGCTTAGGTTGGCACGCGCGGCGTACACGGCGGCGGTGTAACCGGCCGGGCCGGAACCCAGAATCAGAAGGCGGCTGTGACGAGGTGTGCTCATAGGGATTCCTGTTTCGTTGATGGGCGCAAGCCGAAGACTCGATGGCGGCGGGCAGCCGCGTTCATGGTCAGACATGGTGGCGGCCGGCCGGTT
Source organism: Neisseriaceae bacterium JH1-16 (assembly GCA_025989215.1). Classification (GTDB taxonomy): domain Bacteria; phylum Pseudomonadota; class Gammaproteobacteria; order Burkholderiales; family Chromobacteriaceae; genus Crenobacter_A. Next base: position 392,190 of record JAPDNP010000001.1, read on the forward strand.
CATCAAGCCGCGGGCGCCGCGGTTTGTGCGGTTGCGAGTATCGGGAAAGCCGGGTGGCTTGTCCAATTCATCCTGTTTATGCCGGGATTGTTGCTGGCTATCGGCCAAGGTTGGCCGAAGCGCGGAGCTCAGGCGGTCAGTGCCAGGGCGAGCATGCGATCGGCCAACTCGCTGACCGACAGGTCGCCATCGCGCTTGTACCACTGCACGGTCCAGTGCAGGCTGCCCAGCAGCGAGCGGCGCAGCAGGCCGGTATCGGCCTTGACCAGCCCCTCGGCGGCGGCTTCTTCGAGCACCTGCTGCCACAGCGCCTCGTAGCGGTCGCGCAGCACGATCAGGCCGGGGCGGGTGGCGTCGGACAGGCTGTGCCACTCGTACAGCATCACTTCCAGAGCGGCCTGGTTGTCACCCAGTAGCGAGTGCAGATGAACGTGGAACAGCGCGGTAAGGCGGGCACGGGTGCCGCGGGCGGCCTTCAACGCGTCTTCGAGCTGCTCGGTCGTCGCCGTGATGCCCAGCGCCATCACGGCGACCAGCATCTCTTCCTTGGTGCGGAAATGGTAGAACAGGCTGCCCGACTGCAGGCCGACTGCATTGCCCAGGTCGCGCACGGTGGTGCGTTCGTAGCCCTGATCACGGAACAGCCGCGCGGCAGCGCGCACCAGTTCCATGCGGCGGCTGCCGTCGTCTGCGGTGTGGGTGATGTGTCGACTCATGAATGAATGGGGATGATGGTTTTGCCGGTGTCGGCAGACAGCAGTTTTTGCGCGGCACTCCAGACTCGCTCGGGCATCAGCTTCTCGAGGCAGTCGGTATGGCCGAGCGGACAGGTGCGCTCGAAACAGGGGCTGCAATCGAGATTCAGGCTGACCACGGCGGCCTGGTCCGACAGTGGGGGCGTGAAGTCGGGGCTAGACGAACCATACAGCGCGACCAGCGGCTTGCCGAGCGCGGCGGCGACGTGCATCAGCCCCGAGTCGTTGCAGACGGCGATGTCGATCAAGCCCATCAGGTCGATCGCTTCGTCGAGGCCGGTATTGCCGGCAAGGTTCACCGCCAGGCCGCCGGACAGCCGGGCGATCTCTTCGCTGATCTCGCGGTCCTTGCCCGAGCCGAACAGCCACACCGCATAGCCTGCCGCGTCGAACTGACGGGCCAGTTCGGCGAAGTGACGCGCCGGCCAGCGCTTGGCCGGGCCGTATTCGGCACCGGGGCAGAACGCGGCGATTGGCCGGTCGGTGGCAAGCGACAGGCGGGCGAGGGCTGTGGCCTGACGCGCCGGCTGTACCTGCAGTACCGGATGCGGAATCGGCCGACTGACCGCGTGCTGGCGCGGTTCGGCCAAGGCGCAGAAGCGTTCGACCATCATCGGCAGCGCTTTTTCGTCGAGCTCACGGGTGTCGTTGAGCAGGCCGTAGCGGGACTCGCCGATGAAACCGGTACGCAGCGGAATGCCGGCCAGTAGCGGGATTAGCGCCGATTTGAGCGAGTTGGGCAGCACGATCACCTGATCGAACTTCTCGCGGGCCAGCTGGCGCGCTACCTTCCAGCGTTCGAGCAGGCGTAGTTGGCCGTGGGCGAACGGGTTGAGGTGGGCGCGCGCTACCTCCGGCATCCGTGCCAACAGAGGCAGGGTCCAGGACGGCGCGAATACGTGCAATTCCAGGCCAGGGTGGCGTTCGTGCAGGCGCTGGTAGAGCGGTTGCGCCATCACGCTGTCACCAACCCAAGACGGGCCGATCACCAGGATTTTTTTGGTCATATACAAGCAAAAAAGGTGCGGCTAAGGCCACACCTTGCAGTTACGGGGTACTGATCGTTCAGTGGTGATGGCCGCTCACCGGGCCGACCAGCTTGTACAGCGTGCCACAGTACGGGCACAGGGCCTCACCGGTCTTGTGTACCGGCAGGAAGACGCGCGGGTGCGAGTTCCACTTTACCTGGTCCGGAGTTGGGCAGTGCAGCGGCAGGTCTTTTTCGGTGACTTCGATTATGCGTTGAGTGTTTTCTTTGAGTTCGGCCATGCGGGTAGTTCCTGAAACCTGGGCCTTCGTCCCGAGACGAAGGCCCGTGGGAGATTACTTGACGTAGGTGAGCCAATGCTCGTGTTCGGCGCTTTCGCCCTTGACGATGGCAAAGTAGCGGCGCTGGATTTCGGTGGTGATCGGGCCGCGGCGGCCTTCGCCGATGGCGCGGTTGTCCAGCTCGCGGATCGGGGTCACTTCGGCGGCGGTGCCGGTGAAGAACGCTTCGTCGGCGCTGTAGACTTCGTCGCGGGTGATGCGCTTCTCGATCAGCTCGAGGCCCATTTCCTTGGCGATCTCGACCACGGTGTCGCGGGTGATGCCCTCGAGCGCACTGGTCAGGTCCGGGGTGTACAGCTTGCCGCGGCGCACGATGAAGATGTTCTCGCCCGAGCCCTCGGCGACGAAGCCGTCGACGTCCAGCAGCAGTGCCTCGTCGTAGCCGTCGCGGGTCGCTTCGGTGTTGGCGAGGATGGAGTTCATGTAGTTGCCGTTGGCCTTGGCCTTGCACATGGTGATGTTGACATGGTGGCGGGTGAAGGAGCTGGTCTTCACGCGGATGCCTTTTTCCATGCCTTCCTCACCGAGGTAGGCGCCCCACGGCCAGGCGGCGACGATCACGTGCACGTCGTTGGCCGGCGGAGCCACGCCCAGCTTGCCAGAACCGTAGAAGGCCATCGGACGGAAGTAGCACGACTTCAGACCGTTTTCCTTCACCACGGCGAGGTGGGCGGCGTTGATCTCTTCTTTGCTGAACGGCAGATTGATGCCGAGAATGTGCGCCGAGCGGAACAGGCGGTCGGTGTGATCCTGCAGGCGGAAGATGGCCGGGCCTTTCGGTGTTTCGTAGGCGCGCACCCCTTCGAAGACGCCCATGCCGTAATGCAGGGTATGGGTCAGCACGTGGGTGGTGGCGTCGCGCCAGTCCACCAGCTTGCCGTCGTACCAGATAAAACCGTCACGGTCAGCCATCGACATCTTCATCTCTCCGTTATTTTGTAGTTTGCCAAGTCAGCAGCCGATTATACCGCTGCGTTCCGGCTTGTGAACTGTCACGCGCCTGATCACTTTGCTGCGCCATGGCGGCAAAGCGGGCTTCAGGCGAAGCGGACCGCTTGGCAGAACACCTGCTGCCACAGCGTGCGCACCAGTTCGTAATGAGCCAGTAGTCCGTCGTTCGGCTCGGTCAGCGGCATGTCGCGCAGCCGTACCGTGTGCTGCAGGCGGCGATAGTGGCGGTAGGCTTCACGGGCGCCATCGGCGAGCGCCGGGTCGATCAGGCCAGCGTCGGCTGCCACCGCCAGCAGCGCGATATTGCCGCTGTTGAGCGTTAGCTCGGGCAGGCGGTGGGCATGTTCGAGGATCAGGTATTGGACGATGAACTCGACGTCGACCACGCCGCCACGGGCGTACTTCACGTCCTCGTCGAGCGGCGGGTGGGTATCGAACATCTTCTCGCGCATGCCGACCACTTCATCGCGCAGCAGGTTCTGCTCGCGCTGCTGGGTCAGCACCTCGTGGCGGATGCGCTCGAAGGCCTCGCCGATGGTCGCGTCACCGGCGACGAAGCGGGCGCGGGTCAGCGCCTGGTGCTCCCAGATCCACGCGTCCTTGCGTTGGTAGTTCGCGAAGGCGCCGACGGTGCTGACCAAGAGGCCGCTCGATCCGTTTGGTCGCAGGCGCAGGTCGATCTCGTACAGGCCGCCGGCGGCGGTAGCGCTGGTCAACCAGGTCGACAGGCGGCGGGCGAGGCGGGCGTACAACTCCGGCGCATCCGGATGATCATCGTCGTAGAGGAAAATGATGTCGAGGTCGGACGCGTAGCCCAGCTCCTTGCCGCCGAGTCGGCCGTAGCCGGCGATGGCAAATTGCGGCACCTCGCGGTGTCGGCCCGGCACGTCCTGCCAGGCATGGCGCAGCGCGGCGTCGAGCACGATGTCGGCCAGCTGTGACAGCTCGTCGGACAGCGCCTCGACCGTCCACATGCCGGCCAGGTCTTGCGACACCAGGCGGAAGGTCTGCGCATGCTGGAAGTGGCGCAGCACATCCATCTTCGCTTCGACGTCGCGGTCGCAGTCGACCAATTGCTGTTCCAGTTCGGCGCTCAACTGCGGCCAGTCCGGCGTGGCGTACAGCACCCGAGCGTCCAGCAGCTCGTCGAGCAGGATGGGGTGGCGGGTCAGATAGCCCGACACCCAGCTGCTGGCCGAATAGATGGTGGCGAGCCGGTGCAGGGTCTGCGGGTATTCGGACAACAGCGCCAGATAGGCCGAGCGGCGGCTGATCGCTTCGAGCAGCGACAGGATGCGCGACAGCGTCGCATCCGGGTTGCCGGTGTTTGCGGCCACTTCGATCAGCGGGCCGATCAGCGTGTCGAACTTCTTGCGGTTGCCGACTGGCAGTTGCTGGTAACGGCTGCTCTGCGCCAAGCCCTTGAGTTGACGCACCACGCTTGCCGGGTCGGCAAAGCCCAGTTCGGCCAACGCTTCGGTTGGTTCGACGTCGAGGATGTCGCGCCACAGGGGGGTGAGCGGGTGATCGGCGGCGCCTTCGGTCGGCAACAGGAACACCTGCTCGAAGTGGCGGGTGACGTGGCGGCGGTGGCGATTAAGCCCGTCGAGGAAGGCCGGCCAGTCGGCAAAGCCCATGCTGTCGGCGATCTTGGCCTGGTTGGCCGAATCGTCCGGCAGTGTCTGGGTCTGCTGGTCGTCGAGGTACTGCAGGCGGTGTTCGAGATTGCGCAGGAAGGCGTAGGCCTCGTTCAGCTCCTGCACCGCTTCCGCTTCCAGCAGGCGCAATTCGCCGACCAGCGCCAGCGTCTCGCGGGTGCTCTTCAGCTGCAGCCGTTTCTCGCGGCCGCCGCGGATCAGCTGGAACACCTGGGCGATGAATTCGACTTCGCGGATGCCGCCCGGCCCGAGCTTGATATTGTCGGCCATGTCGCGGCGCGCCACCTCGCGGCGGATCTGGCTGTGCAGCTCGCGCATCGCGCCATAGGCGCCGTAATCCAGGTATTTGCGGTAGACGAAGGGGCGGGCCAGTTGGGCGAGGCCGTCGGCATCGCCGGTGACGGCGCGTGCCTTGATCCAGGCGTAGCGTTCCCATTCGCGGCCCTGGGTGATCAGGTAGTTTTCCAGCGCGGCGAAACCCATCACCAGCGGGCCGGAGTCGCCATAGGGGCGCAGCCGCATGTCGACACGGAACACCAGGCCGTCGCCGGTCGGTTCGCTGATGATGCGGATGATTTCCTTGCCGAGCTTGGTGAAGTACTCGTGGTTGGACAGCTTGCGGCTACCGTTGGTCTCGCCGCCCTCGGGGTAGATGAAGATCAGGTCAATATCGGACGAGACATTCAATTCGAAGCCGCCGAGCTTGCCCATGGCGATCACGATCAGCTCCTGGGCCTCGCCGGTTTCGTTACCGATTGGTTCGCCGTAGTGGGCCAACTGGTTTCGGCCAACCCTGATCGCCTGTTCGATGGCGAAATCGGCCAGCTCGCTGATGGTGCCGACCACTTCGTCGAGATCGGCGAGGCCGCCCAGGTCGCGGCTGATCAGTCGCGCCATCACCGTCTGGCGCAACTGACGCAGTCGCGGGATCAGGGCGTCGGGGCTGTCGACGCTGGTCCAGTCGGTGAATTGCTCCATCTGGGCGCGGCGCAGCGGCAGATTGATTTCGGCGGCAAGCCGTTCGGCCACCGCCGGTTGGGCGGTGAGCAAGCGGTCCAGATAAAGTGAGAAGCGGCGTGCGCGGGCGATGGTGTCGGACGGGTTTGCTGGCATAATGGTTGCTCTTGCCTGTCTGGCAGGGTCCCTGATCAATTTCCCCCCATTGTGTAACGGTTTGGCCTCCTTGGAAAAGCTTCTCGTCATGCTGGGCAGCCTGCCGGTGCTGCGGGTTCTCAAGCGTCTGTTGCGGATAGTCGGCTGGCTGCTTGGCAGTCTGGTTGCACTGCTGGCGCTGGCGTTCGCCGTATTCACTTTCTGGTTTCTGCCGCGGCTGGATATTTACCGTCCCGACCTTGAGGCGATGCTGTCGCAGGCGACCGGCCGCAAGGTGCAAGTGGGCAGCCTGTCCGGGCACTGGGCCGGCGTCGCTCCGGTGCTGCATGTGACGCGGCTGGCGCTGCTCGACCCCAAGGGCGGGGCGCCGCTGACACTCGCCGGTGTGACGCTGAAGCCGTCCTGGTGGAGCCTGCCCGCGCTGGAACCGCGCTTCTCGCGTGTGGAGCTCGATACCCCGCGCCTGGAGATCGTGCGTGACCCGCAGCGGCGGCTGTCGATCAACGGCGTGCAACTGTCCGACGAGCCGTCCGATGGTCATCTGGTCAACTGGCTGCTAAATCAGGGCGAGGTGCGCGTCGACCGTGCCCAGCTGGTGTGGCGCGACAATTGGCTGGCATTACCGCCGATGGAGTTGTCGCAGGGCCAGCTGGTGCTCAGCCGCGGCCTGTTTGGTCACCAACTGGCGGTGAGCGGTGAGACGGTGCGCGGACGGGGCCAGGACATGGAGTTCAGCGCCAGCTGGCGCGGCAGCAACGTTCACGAATGGCGCAAGTGGTCGGGCCAGATGGCGCTGGAGTTGAAGGCTGCGCAAGCCGGGCCGTGGAGCCGCTACCTGGCGGAACTGGGCAGCCTCGCCAGCGGGCACGGGCAGGGCAAGGTCACGCTGGGTTTCGATGCGGGCACCATCACCGACCTGTCCGCCGATGTGCGCGTCCTCAACGCCACCTTCACGCCGACCGGTGTTGGGCAGATCGTGGTGCCCGACATGAGCGGCCGGCTGACGCTGAAGCGCCAGTCGGACGGCGCCTATCAGGTCGATGGCGAGGACCTGACCCTGGTGACGACCGCCGGCGTGGCGGTACAGAAGGCCAATCTGAAGGGCCGTATCCGTGGCGGCGCACAGGGTCTCGGCGAATTGAAGCTAGACAACGCCCACCTGGCGGCACTGACACCGCTGATGCACGCCTTGCAGTTCGACCGCAACCCGCTGATCGGCCGGCTCGACCCGCAGGGCACGCTGACCGGACTCTCCGCCAGTTGGGAAGGCCCGCTCGATGCGCCGCACCGCTACCAGCTGTCGACCGAGTTCAAGGACTTGGGCTGGACCGAAGTGGGCCAGGTGCCCGGGGTGGTCGGCGCCAGCGGCAAGGTGACGCTGAGCGAGACGGGCGGTGAGCTGACGCTCGACAACGGCAAGAGCGAGGCGACGTTGTCGCACCTGTTCGCCAAACCGCTGCAGTTCGAGCGGCTTTCGGCCAAGCTCGACTGGACGCGGGATGCCAAGGGTACGACGCTCAATATCCAGCAGATGAAGTTCGCCGATGCGGCGTTGAGCGGCTCGGTAGAGGGACAGTACCGTTACACCGGTCAGGGCGCCGGCCAGATCGATCTGACCGGCGGTATCGACCGGGTCGCGGCGGCGAAGGTGGTCGATTATCTGCCTTATCAGGTCGGCGATAAGACGCTGAGTTGGTTGCGCGGAGCACTGTTGGCCGGCGAGGCACGCAATGCGCGTTTCGTGCTCAAGGGCGATCTCGACCGCTTTCCGTTTCACGGCGGGCAGGGTGGCGAATTCAGCGTCGACGCCGACGTCAACGACGTGACGCTGCACTACGAAACCGGCTGGCCGGAAGTGAAGAACATCAACGGCAGTCTGCACTTTCACAACGAGCAGATGGTGGTGGACGGCAAGGAGGGCACGACGGTCGGTGTGCCGGTCAGTGACGTGGTCGCCACCATCGCCGACCTCGGCGCCGATGTGCCGGCGCTGACGTTGACCGGTAAGGCCCGTGGCCCGCTGCAACAGATGCTCGGGTTCACCACGCAAAGCCCGGTCGACGGCTGGCTGGGCGGCTTTACCGCTCAGCTCAAGGGCAGCGGTACCGCGGGCCTGGCGCTGAAACTGGACATTCCGTTGCACGGCCCCGATCCGGTCAAGGTGCGTGGCGACATCCATCTGGCCGGCAACAGCCTGGCCTTCGGCCATTTTCCGATTCCGGCGGCGGACAAGCTGAACGGTGTGCTGACCTTCACCGAGCACGGTGTGGAAAGCCGCGGCTTGAGCTTCGACGCCTTGGGGGGGCGTTTCCGTCTGACCGCCAATACCGATGCCACCTCACGGATACGTTTCGCGCTGGACGGCGAGGCCGATACCCACGCGGTGTTCAACGAATATGTGTCGCCACTGGCGCGTTTCGCCGACGGGCGTTCGGCCTATCAGGTGCGGTTTAGCGTGCTGAAGGGGCTGGAAAACCTGACCGTCACCTCCAACTTGAAGGGAACGCGATTGAGCGCGCCGGCACCGGCCGACAAGCCGGCCGATGACAGCGTGCCGCTGACGGTGACGGTCAAGCCCGAGAATCGCGATGCCACAATCTGGTCGGTCGGCTATGCGCTGGCCGGGCGCTCCAACGGCTTGCTGCGCGTGTCGGACAAAGGCGAGCTGGCCAGCGGTGCGGTCGCGGTCGGTGCCGCGCTCGGTCAGCTACCGGCGCGGGGGCTGGCAATCCGTGTGGCGGCGCCGTCGCTCGACCTGGGGCCCTGGCAAAATCTGAGCAAGTCCGGTCAAACGGCCCCAGCATCGGGGGGCAGCGCTGCCGCTTCGCTGCCGTTGACGATTGATCTGGCAACCGATGTGCTGACCCTGGGCGAGCGGCACCTCAACGCGGTAAAGGCGAGGGTCGCGTCCTTGCCCGATGCTGACGGCTGGCGTGCCGAACTGAGCTCACGGGAATTGAGCGGACGCTTCGAATATTTACCGGCAGGGGACGGTCTGGTGCGCGCGCGCCTGCCGCGACTGGACCTGCCGCTGCCGGCCAACCTGTTGCCGCAAAGCGGCAGCAAGCCGGCGGCCACCGCCTCGGGCATCGAGTCGGTGGACACCCTGCCGGCGCTCGACGTCGAGGTGCAGCGCCTGCGCTTCAACGACGGTGAACTAGGCATGCTGGCGATGCAAGCGCGCTCCGAGGGCCGCGACTGGCGGGTCAGCAGACTGAGCGTGGTGAACCCGGACGGCAAGCTCGAGGGCTCGCTGGTGGCGCACGGCGCAGGCAGTGGCGGTGCGTCGAGCCATGTTGATAGCTCGGTGACGATCACTTCGGACAATCTGGGGCAGCTCCTGGTGCGCTTCGGCGAGGCGGGCGCCATCGAGAAGGGCCGCGGCAAGCTTGATGCCAAACTCAGCTGGCCGGGCAGGGTGGCTGATTTTTCGATGGAGCAGCTCAGCGGCTCGGTATCGGTCGATGCGCGCGACGGTCGCTTCGCCAAGCTGGAGTCGGGCGTGGCACGGCTGTTGGGGGTGATCAGCCTGCAGTCGTTGTCGCGCCGTATCAAGCTCGACTTCACCGATGTGTTCAGTAGCGGCTTCGCCTTCGACAGCATTATCGGTAACGCCCAAGTCAACCGCGGGGTGTTCCGCTCGGACAATCTGATGATGAAAGGGCCGGGCGCCGACGTGAAGATCGCTGGCGAGGTTGACCTGGCCGCAGAACAGCAGAAACTGAAAGTACACGTGACGCCGCACCTGTCCGAAGGCGTGGCGATCGCCGCCGGGGTGGCCTTGCTCAATCCGGTGGTGGGGGTGGCGGCACTGGCTGCGCAGAAAGTGCTGCAGGACCCCGTCAACAAGATTTTCTCGCTAGACTATGACATCAGTGGGTCGCTGACCGACCCGAAAGTGACCAAACTGGGCGGGGTGGGCAGCACCCCGACGAAAGACGCCAAGCCATGAACCAACGCTTTATCGCCGCCGCCGTGCAGATGGTGTCCGGCACTGACGTGACACGCAATCTGGACACCGCCGCGCGCTTGGTGCGCGAGGCGGCCGAGGGCGGTGCCCACTTGGTTGTGCTGCCGGAATACTTCGTGCTGATGGGCCGCCACGAGACCGACAAGGTCGGCGTGCGCGAAACCCCGGGCAATGGGCCGATGCAGGAAGCGCTGGCCGCCATGGCGCGTGACAACAAGGTGTGGCTGATCGGTGGCACGGTGCCGCTGGAGTGCCCGGAGCCGGAGCGGGTGTTCAACACCACGCTGGTGTTTTCTCCGGAAGGTGAGCAGGTAGGGCGCTACGACAAGATCCACCTGTTCGGTTTCTCGGGCCTGGGAGAAACCTATTGCGAGTCCAATACCATTCGCCCGGGGCAGACGCCGCTGAAGATCAGCACTCCCTTGGCCGACATCGGTTTTGGTATCTGCTACGACCTGCGCTTCCCGGAGCTATTCCGCGAGCTCGCGCCGTTCGATCTGTTCGTGCTGCCGGCGGCGTTCACCGCCACCACCGGCGAGGCGCACTGGGAGCCGCTGTTGCGTGCCCGCGCGATCGAAAGCCAGGCCTATGTGATCGCCTCGGCGCAGGGCGGCGAGCACGAGAACGGCCGCAAGACGCACGGCCACTCGATGATCATCGACCCGTGGGGTCGCATCCTGGCCGAACTGCCGAAGGACGAGGGCGTAATCTTCGCCGAGATCGACCCGTCGCTACTCAATTCTGTACGCACCCGCCTGCCGTCGCTGGCGCACCGGGTGCTGTAACGCGACGCTCGCGTCGCCCGGCCATGGCCGGACCCTAAAGGACACACTATGCAAAACGACACGCTCGCCATCGCCCAATCGCAGCTGTTGACGCCGTTCGGCCTCGACGAGCGCGCGGTCGAAGCGACGCTGGCCCGCATCGCCCAGCACGGCGTCGACGACGCCGACCTGTACTTCCAGCACACCCGCAACGAAGGCTGGAGCCTCGAAGAGGGCATCGTCAAGTCGGGCAGCTTCAATATCGACCAAGGTGTCGGCGTGCGCGCCGTTAGCGGTGAGAAAACCGCCTTCGCCTACTCGGATGAGATCAACGCCGATGCGCTGACCCGTGCGGCGGATGCGGTGCGCGCCATCGGTGCGCAGGGTGGCAGCGGCACTACCGGGATTGGCCGAACCGTCGGTGGGCACGGCCTGTACCGGGCGATCGACCCGATCCACAGCCTGGATGCCGCCGCCAAGGTGGCGCTATTGGAACGGGTCGAGAAGCTGGCCCGGGCGATGGACCCGCGTGTGATCCAAGTAATGGCGAGCCTCGCCGCCGAATACGACGTGGTCTATGTGGCGCGCCACGACGGCGTGCGTTCGGCCGACGTGCGGCCGCTGACCCGCCTGTCCGTCTATGTGATCGCCGAGCAGAACGGCCGGCGCGAGCAAGGTTCGAGCGGTGGCGGCGGCCGGGTCGATTTCGCCTACTTCAACGAAGAGCGGGTCGACGGCTACGTGCGCCAGGCGGTGCAGCAGGCGCTGACCAATCTGGAATCGCGCCCGGCACCGGCCGGCCAGATGACCGTGGTGCTCGGCCCGGGCTGGCCCGGCGTGCTGCTGCACGAGGCGATCGGTCACGGTCTGGAGGGCGACTTCAACCGCAAGGGCACCTCGGCGTTCTCGGGCAAGATCGGCCAGCGCGTCGCCGCGCCGGGCGTCACCGTGGTCGACGACGGTACCATCGCCGACCGCCGCGGCTCGCTGTCGGTCGACGACGAGGGCAACCTGACCCAGCGCACCGTGCTGATCGAGGACGGCATCCTGAAGGGCTATATGCAGGACTCGATGAACGCCCGGCTGATGGGCGTGGCGCCGACCGGCAACGGCCGTCGCGAGTCCTACGCGCACATCCCGATGCCGCGCATGACCAACACCTATATGTTGGCCGGCCAGCACGACCCGCAGGAGATCATCGCCTCGGTGAAGGACGGCCTGTACGCGGTGAACTTCGCCGGCGGCCAGGTGGACATCACCAACGGCAAGTTCGTGTTCTCGGCCTCGGAAGCGTGGCGCATCGAAGACGGCAAGCTCACTTACCCGGTGAAGGGCGCGACCCTGGTCGGCAACGGTCCGGACGTGCTCAACTATGTGTCGATGATCGGCAACGACCTGGCGCTGGATGCCGGTGTCGGCGTGTGCGGCAAGGAAGGGCAGAGCGTTCCGGTCGGCGTCGGTCAGCCGACGCTGCGTATCGACGGAGGGCTGACGGTGGGTGGCACCGGGGCTTGAGCTGTTTGGCGTAATGGAAAAAGCCGGGATGCGTTCCCGGCTTTTTTGCGCCCGTTCGGCCAACCTTCCGGCTCTAGTGTTGCTGCCAAGACCCAGTGCAGTGGTCTTGGCTAGATGCAGTAGACAGGACGAGCTGTACGGTAGGGCAACACAACAGCGGCAAACGAGCTTTGTAGTGGCTCCTAGCCCAAAGCCACCAGGCCGAAGCCGATCGCGATCGCCGATCCGGTGGCTACTAGCCCCGGCAGCATGAAGCTGTGGTTGAGCAGCCAACGGCCGATGCGGGTGGTGCCGGTGGTGTCGAAGCCGATGCCGGCGACGATGGTCGGGTAGTTGGGGATGAAGAAATAGCCGTTCACCGCCGGGAAGATCGCGATCAGCACCGCCGGCGGGATGCCAAGGCCGATGCCCAGCGGCACCAGCGCCCGTACCGTGGCCGCCTGGCTGTACAGCAGGATCGACATCACGAACAGCGCGCCGGCGAACAGCCACGGCGCCTGGCTGACCAGGTCCTGGATATTGTGCTGGAACACCGCCATATTGGCGTGGATGAAGGTGTCGCCCATCCAGGCGATGCCGAAGATGCCGATCACCGCGGCGGCGCCGGCCTGGAACACCGAGTTCTTCACTACCGTCTCCACCCGCACCCGACCGATCAGCAGGATCAGCGCCGCCACCGACAACATGATCATCTCGATCGCCTGCGGCATCGCCAGTGTCACCGTCTTGCCGGTGGCGTTCACCCAACTGGGGCGCAGCGCCGGCAGCGAGCCGAGCAGCACCACCGAGGCGGCGCCAGCGAGGAATAGCAGCACTGCCAGCTTGGCGCTGGTCGGGATGGCTGCCGCCTCACGACGCACCACCGGGGCGATTTCGCCGGCGGCCAGGCGAGCGCGGTAGATCGGGTCCTGATCCAGCTCCACCCCCATGCGACTCGCCACCAGCGCGCCGATCATGCAGCCGAGGAAGGTGGCCGGAATCGCCACTTTCAGGATATCGATCAGCTCGACATGCTGGCCGGACAACAGTGCCAGCAGCGCCACGGTGGCCGCCGAGATCGGGCTTGCGGTGATTGCCTGTTGCGAGGCGATCACTGCGATCGACATCGGCCGCTCCGGCCGCACGCCCGATTCGCGCGCTACCTCGGCGATCACCGGCATCACCGAATAGGCGACATGTCCGGTGCCGGCGAACAGGGTAAACAGATAGGTGACGATAGGCGCGACGAAGGTAATGCGCCCCGGATGGCGGCGCAGCGCCTTTTCGGCCAACTGCACTAGGTAGTCCATGCCACCGGCCGCCTGCAGGCAGGCCGCGGCGGTGATCACCGCTACGATCATCAGCAGCACGTCGACCGGCGGGGCGGTGGGCTGCAGGCCGAACACGAAAGTCAGCACCGCAAGACCCAGCCCGCCCATCACCCCGAGCCCGATGCCACCGAGGCGCGCACCGGTGAGGATGGCGGCCAGCACCACCAGCAATTCCAGCCAGGACATGATCTTGCTCCGCAATAAATATAAGAAAATGATAATTTATTGGGGGAGCGATGTCCTTGAGGCAGATCAAGCTCGGCACGGCGGAGGCGAACAGCTCAGCATCAAAATATTGTTTAGTTAATAAAAAAGCGTTTTTCATTCCTTTTTGCGATTAAGCGGCGTGGGTATAGTCAAGGGCAATTCAACACCGCCCTGCAAGGAACCGACCATGCTGACCACCCGCCGCCACCTGATTGCCATCGCCATTGCCAGCGCCACCGGCTGGGTTGCCCCCAGCCTTGCCCATGCCGCCGACAGCCCGATCGTGATCGGCTACCAGACCGGGGTCGACCCATCGAAAGTCGCCCAGGCCGACGGCCTGTACGAGAAAGCCATCGGCAAGCCGCTGCAGTGGAAGAAATTCGAGAGCGGCGCCGAAGTGATCGCCGCGCTGGCTTCAGGCAGCGTACAGATCGCCGACCTTGGCTCCAGCCCCTTGGCTGCCGCCACCACCCGCCAGTTGCCGATCAAGACCTTCCTAATCGTCGCCGAGATCGGCAGCTCCGAGGCGCTGGTGGCGCGTAACGGCAGCGGCATCAAGACCCCGCAGGATCTGGTCGGCAAGAAGGTGGCCGTGCCGTTCGTGTCCACCACCCATTACAGCCTGTTGGCCGCGCTGAAGCACTGGAAGATCGACCCGGCCAAGGTCAACATCGTCAACCTGCGCCCGAGCGAGATCACCGCCGCCTGGCAGCGCGGCGACATCGACGCCGCCTACGTGTGGGACCCGGCGCTGAGCAAGGCCAAGGAAAGCGGCAAGACCCTGGTGACCTCGACCGAGGTGGGCAAGTGGGGCGCGCCGACCTTCGAGGCCTGGGTGGTGAACAAGGACTTCGCCGCGAAGAACCCGGACGCGGTGGCCAAGTTTGCCCAAGTGACGCTGCAGTCGTTCGCCGACTACCGCAAGAACCCGTCGGCCTGGAACACCCAGTCGTCGCAGGTGGCCAAGATCGCCCGCCTGACCGGTGCCGATCCGAAGGAGATCCCGGGCTTGCTCGCCGGCAGCCGCTTCCCAGTGGGCCAGGAACAGCTGTCCAGCAGCCTGCTTGGCGGCGGCACCGCCCGCGCGCTGCAGAACACCGCCGAGTTTCTGAAGGAGCAGAAAAAGGTCGACAGCGTTCTGCCGAGCTACAACGGCTACGTCGAGGCGAGCTTCGTGCGCCAGGCTACGACCAAGTAAGGGGAGGCGATCATGGCCCGTTTGAGTGTCGATAACGTCTCGGTGCATTACCCGACCCCGCGCGGCCTAGTGCATGCGCTGGACAAGGTATCGCTGGAAATCGCCAGCGGTGACATCGTCGTGGCGCTGGGCGCGTCCGGTTGCGGCAAGTCGACCCTGCTCGGGCTGATGGCTGGCTTCCAGCGCCCCGATGCCGGTCGCGTGACCTTGGGCGGCGCGACCATCACCGGGCCGGGAGCCGATCGCGGTGTGGTGTTCCAGGACGACGCGCTGATGCCGTGGTTGTCCGCCGCCGAGAACGTCGCCTTCGGCCTGACCTTGCAGAAGGTTGGCCGAAGCGAGCGGCGCGAGCGCGCCGAGGCGCTGATGTGCCGGGTGGGCCTGGCCGGCTTCGAGGACCATCGCATCGGCGAGCTGTCCGGCGGTATGCGCCAGCGCCTGGGCTTGGCACGTGCGCTGGCCAACCGCCCGGACTTCCTCTTGATGGACGAGCCGCTCGGCGCGCTCGACGCGCTGACCCGCGAGCGCATCCAGAGCCTGATCCTCGACATCTGGCGCGATACCGGCACCGGCATCTTCCTGATCACCCACAGCATCGAGGAGGCGCTGTTTCTCGCCACCGAATTGGTGATCCTGTCGCCGCGACCGGGGCGGATTGTGCGGCGGCTGCAGCCGGGTTTCGCCCGACGCTACGCGGCCGGCGAGAGCGCCCGCTCGATCAAGGCCGATCCGGAGTTCATCCGCGCCCGCGAGGACATCCTGAACGCGCACTTCGCGCACGACGAGGAGATCGAACATGCCGCCCATTGAGTTGAGCGTCGCCGAAGAGGTGGCGCTGCAGTCCGGCCGCCCCGAGCCGGTGCGCTATCGCGCGCCGTCCGCCTGGCGGGCGCGCCAGCCGATGCTGGTGACGGTGCTGGGCCTGCTGGCGTTGTGGGAGCTGGTCAGCGGCTTCGGCGTAGTGTCGTCGCTGTTTCTGCCCGCGCCGCAGCAGGTGCTGACCAAGCTGGTCGAGATCGCCACTACCGGCTTCATGGACGCCACACTGTGGCAGCACACCGCAGCCAGCCTGCAGCGGGTCGGCATCGCGGTAGTGGCGGCGCTGGCGACCGCGGTGCCGCTCGGCGTGCTGATCGGGCTGAACCGCACCGCCAGCGCCGCAGTTGACCCACTGATCGAGTTCTACCGTCCGGTGCCGCCCTTGGCCTATCTGCCGCTGATCGTGATCTGGTTCGGCATCGGCGAGGTGTCGAAGGTGCTGCTGATCTATCTAGCGATCTTCGCGCCCTTGGTGCTCGCCACCGGCAGTGGGGTGCGTCGCGTCGACAAGACCCGAGTGCTTGCGGCGCGCAGTCTGGGGGCCAGCCGCTGGCAACTGGTGCGTCACGTGGTCCTGCCGAGCACCTTGCCGGACATCCTGACTGGCCTGCGCATCGCGCTGGGGGTGGGCTGGTCGACGCTGGTCGCTGCCGAGCTGATCGCGGCGCAGCGTGGCCTGGGCTTCATGGTGCAGTCGGCCTCGCAGTTCCTGGTCACCGACGTGGTGATCGCCGGCATCCTGGTGATCGCGGCCATCGCGCTGCTGCTGGAGCTGTCGATCCGTTATCTGGAGCGACGCTACGCCGGCTGGGCGCACTGATTGTTCGGACGGCCGCGAACGGCGGCCGCCGTGTCTGAAAGAAGGAATTACCGTGTCGCAATTGCATTTCCAACCGTTGAGCCCGGCGCTCGGCGCCCTGGTGCAGGGTATCGACCTGACTGCCAAGCTGGACAACGCCGTGTTCGGCCAACTGCAGCAGGCGCTGCTCGATTATCAGATACTGTTCTTCGAGAACCAGCCGCTCACGCCGCGCCAGCAGCGCGATTTCGCCGCCCGCTTCGGCGATCTGCACGTACACCCGGTCTACCCGAACGTGCCGGAGCAGCCGGAAATCATGGTGCTCGACACCCATGCCGACAATCTGCCGGACAACGACAACTGGCACACCGACGTCACCTTCATCGACACCCCGCCGCTGGGCGCGGTGCTGTCGGCGCGCGAGCTGCCGCCGGTGGGCGGCGACACGCTTTGGAGCAGCAGCGCGGCCGCCTACGATGCGCTGTCGCCGGCGTTCAAGACCTTGCTGGACGGGCTGACCGCCGAGCACGAGTTCACCAAGTCCTTCCAGGAGTGGCGCTTCAAGAACACCGACCAGTACGACCGCTGGAAGAGGGCGCGCGACGACCATCAGACCGTGGTGCACCCGGTGGTGCGCACCCATCCGGTCAGCGGACGCAAGGGCCTGTTCGTCAACGAGGGCTTCACTTCGCGGATCCGCGAACTGTCGCAGAAGGAGAGCGACGCGCTGCTCGCCTTCCTGTTCGCCCATGCGGCGCGGCCGGAGTTCACTGTGCGCTGGCGCTGGAAGCAGTACGACCTGGCGTTCTGGGACAACCGCATCACCCAGCACTACGCGGTGGCGGACTACCTGCCGGCGCGGCGCATCATGCATCGCGCGACCATCCTCGGCGACAAGCCGTTCTGAGAGCCTGCCTACGATCTGCTGCACTCGGGTGATCCTGCGTTGAAATGGCGCTCAAAGTGCTCATGGACTCCATGTCCATTCCGCTTTTTCACGCCATTTCGCCTTGGCTGACCCTTCGTTCGCGAGATCGTAAACAGGTTCTGGCGCACTAGCTCACCTCGCGCCCTGCTGGCTACCCGGCCCGCAGGGCGTCGTCGCGTTTGTCGCTTGGCCGGCCGCGACCTGCTCAATTTCTATACTGGCTAATGGGGCGGCGCCCGCCGCCCGAGCCGCAGCCGGAGGCCGGCCTTGAGCGCTGTCCTGCATCTTCCCCTCGACATCCTCGACGCCTTGCGTGTAACGGCACGGCAGGGCTACCCGCACGAGGCGTGCGGCCTGTTGATCGGCCGGCGTTGCGGCTCGGTGCATCGCGTCACGGCGATGCGCGAGGCGCGCAATCTGAACCGGGAGCGCGCGCACGACCGCTACGAGCTGGACCCGGCCGACTATATGGCAGCCGAGATGGAGGCCCGCGAGGCGGGGCAGGAGATCGTCGGCATCTGGCATACCCACCCCGACCATCCGGCTCGTCCCAGCGAGACCGACCGGGCGGCCGCCTGGCCCAACTGGTCCTACCTGATCCTGTCCGTCGATTCGGCCAAGGTATCGGCTGTGACCTCATGGCGGCTGGACGGGGAGGTGTTCGTGGAAGAGGAGATCGCATCATGAGCGGGACGGTGGTGATCCGCATTCCGACCCCATTGCGCAGCTACACCAACGGCGCCGACGAGGTGGCATTGGAGGCCGACACGGTGGGGCAGGCGCTGACGACACTGGCGCTGCTGCACGAGGGCCTCGGCGAACGCATCCTTGACGCCGACGGCAAGCCGCGCCAGTTCGTAAACATCTTCGTCGGCAAGGCCGACTTGCGCACCCTGCAGGGCCTGGGCACCTCGCTCGCGCCCGGGGACGTGATCTCGATCGTGCCGGCTGTCGCGGGAGGTCGCCATGAAGGCGAAGGATAGGGAGCTCGCGGCACTGCGCGCCCGCATCGCCGAGATCAGCCCAAGCGAGGCGCAGCGGTTGCAGCAGCAGGGTGCGGCGCTGATCGACGTGCGCGAGGCGGATGAGATCGCCCAAGGCAGCCCGCCCGGTGCGCTGCGGCTGGGGCGCGGCTTTCTGGAGCTACGCGTCGAGGAGGCGGTGCCCGATTTCGACCAGCCGGTGGTGCTGATGTGCAACGGTGGCACCCGTTCGCTGTTCGCCGCCGACAGCCTGGCGCGGATGGGCTACAGCACCTTGTTCTCGATGGTCGGCGGCTTCTCGCGCTGGAAGGCAGAGGGTCTGCCGTTCGAGCAGCCGTCGCAGCTGGACAGCCTGGCGCGGCAGCGCTACGCGCGCCACCTGACCATCCCGGAAGTGGGCGAGGAGGGGCAGGCGAAGCTGATGGCGTCCAAGGTGCTGCTGATCGGCGCCGGGGGGCTGGGCTGTCCGGCGGCGTTCTATCTCGCCGCGGCCGGGGTCGGTACGCTCGGCTTCGTCGATGACGACGTGGTCGACCGCAGCAATCTGCAGCGGCAGATCCTGCACAGCGAAGCCAAGCTCGGCATGGCCAAGGTGCGCTCGGCCCGGCAGACCGTCGAGGCGCTGAATCCGACCGTGAAGGTCGATACGTACGAGACCCGGCTGTCCAGTGCGAACGTGGAGGAGATCTTCGCCGGCTACGATGTGGTGGTGGACGGCTCGGACAACTTCCCGACCCGTTATCTCGTCAACGACGCCTGCGTGAAACTGGGCATCCCGAACGTGCACGGCTCAGTGTACCGCTTCGAGGGTCAGGCGAGCGTGTTCTGGCCCGGCTACGCCAAGCGGCGCGGCCCGTGCTACCGCTGCCTGTATCCGGAGCCGCCACCGGCCGAGTTCGCGCCGTCCTGCATGGAAGCGGGGGTGCTCGGCGTGCTGCCGGGGGTGATCGGCCTGCTGGAGGCGGTGGAGACGATCAAGCTGCTGCTGGGCGTCGGCGACCCGCTGGTTGGGCGCCTGCTGTGCTACGACGCGCTGAAGGCCGAATTCCGCGAGCTGGAGCTGCAGCCTAACCCCGACTGCCCCTATTGCGCCGAAGGGCGCGCCTTCCCTGGCTACATCGACTATGAGCAGTTCTGTCACGGCGCTTGATGTCGAGGGCTTGCCCGACGCCGCGCGTGCGCTGGTCGGCGCGGTCGGCCAGACCCCGCTGGTGGAAGTCCCGTTCGCCGCCGAGGTGGCGCCGGGCGTGCGGCTGTTCGCCAAACTCGAGAGCGTCAACCCGAGCGGCTCGATAAAGGACCGGCCGGTGGCGCGGATGCTGGTCGAGGCGTGGCGCGCCGGTGTGTTCGCCGACGGCCGGCGCCTGCTCGACTCCTCGTCGGGCAATGCCGGCATCGCCTACGCCATGCTCGGCGCCGCGCTTGGCATCGGTGTCACCATCGTGGTGCCGGGCAATGCCAGCCGCGAGCGGCTGGAGCGGATGCGTGCCTACGGCGCCGAGCTGGTGGTCACCGACCCGATCGAGGGCTACGACTTCGCGCTGCGAGAAGCGCATACCTTGGCCGAACGGGAGCCGGAGCGTTACTGGCACTGCGACCAGTACGCCAATATCGACAACTGGCGATCGCACTTCGCCGGCACCGCCGAGGAAATTCTCGTCCAGCTGCATGAGCGCGGCCTGCCGGCGCCGGACGCGCTGGTCGCGGGCATCGGCACCGGTGGCACGCTGACAGGCTGTGGCCGACGCCTGCGTCTCGCCAATCCCAACACGCATATCGCGGTGGCGATTCCTGAAACCTTTCCCGGCATCGAGGGGCTGAAGCCGTTCGGCTCACCGGGCGATATCGTGCCGGCGCTGCTCGACGCCACGCTGATCAACGAGCGGATCGGCGTCAGTTCGGAACAGGCGGTGGCGTTGTGTCGGCGGCTGGCGACGCTGGGCCTGTTCGTCGGGCCGTCGTCGGGTGCGTTCGTGCATGCGGCGCTGCGGGTGGCGGCGAGTGGGCGTTACCGGAGCATCGTCACGTTTCTGAACGACACGGGGGAGCGGTATGTGTCGACGGGGATGTGGGCGGCGGATACATAGGGGCGTTGCGCGTTCATCTGCAGGCGGGGCTGCTGTCGATCTTGCTTGGCGGAGATCCACCCCCTTTTTTTCGGCCAACCTTAGTGAGGGTTGTTGCAGCGCCGGTCCCGCCCGGCGGGGCGGGGTACTTTCTTTTGCTTCGCCAAAAGAAAGTACCCAAAGAAAAGGCGACCCCGCGATGCCGGCCCGCTACGCGGGCTGCCCTGCGGGTGCCACGGCCAACGGGCGGCTGCGCAACTCGCGCCGGCTGCGCCGGCACTCGAACAGTGCTCGCCGACTTCCCCCGTTGGCCGTGTCGTCCTCGGCGGCGTCGAAGGGGGGGAGATCGTTGGCGGAAATGGTGGGATTTGGTCTGGAAGTCGTTGGCTGCCGAAATGTCAGTGGGTCAGATTGGCGTCGTTACCGGGAGCGCAACTCAGGATTTGTTCGGGCGACGTGGGTGAGAGTTGTGTCTTTGTCGGCGACTAGCGGGAGCAACGCCTCATTGGCTTGTTCGGCCAACCTTGGTCGAGAGCCATAGCGTCGCTTACACAGGTAAAACTTTGGCTTTGTCAGGGCGCTCAAGGTTGGCCGAACGATGCTCCGTAACCATTTCGACCAACGTACTAGGAGGTTTGTACCTATTCATTTTCTGCAACGCGACAGTCGGCCTACCCATCCCCTTCTGCGCTGCCGAGCGATCGTCAAGTGGTCAGGTCTTAAGCCGCCGCATGTTCGAGCGCCGCGACGTTAGCGCGGTGCGAGTTCGGCGGCGCCTGACCGCTTGGCTGGCGCGAGGGAAGCCGAAGGCCAGCGCGGTGGGGTCGCCTTCTTTTGGTTCCTTTTCTTGGCGAAGCAAGAAAAGGAACTCGCCAGTCGGGCGAGACCGACAAAGCAGCAGCCCTCACTAACGTTGGCCGAAAGAAGTGGTGGGCTGCATTGCCACTGAGGGGACGGAAGAAGAAAGCGGCCGTCAGGCCGCTTTCTTCTTCGCACGAACATTCACTCCGCCAGCAATACACTCTTGGCAATCTGCACATCCTGAATCGCCAGCCCCGTCAGATCCGCGACGGTGATCTGCTTATCACTCTGCCGCGCCGGCGCCTCGCCGGCCAGCAATCGTCCCAGCTCCACCAGCCGCGCCACCGGCACCAGTCCGGCCTTCATCGCGTGCGATACCTCGCCATAGGCGCTGCACTGTGCTAGCGAGTCGACCGCAATCAGGTCGGCGCGGGCGACGAGGTCAGTGGCCAGCTCCTGCTTGCCTTCGGCATCGGCGCCGACCGCAGTGATGTGGGTGCCGGGCTGGATCCAGCCGGCCTGCAGGATCGGCCGAGTCGACGGTGTGCAGGTGACGATCAGCTGGCTGGCGCGTGCCAGTTGCTCGGCATTCAGCGTGGCGTGGACGCGATAGCCGCGCGGCTCGAATTCGGCGGTGAAGGCATCGAGCTCCTTGGCCGAACGCCCCCACACGTGCACGGTGCGGCACGGGGTGACCGCCTGCAGCGCAGTCAGTTGCAGGCGGGCCTGCAAGCCGGTGCCGACGATGCCGATGGCGTCAATCCGTTGCGGCGCCAGCAGCTCGGCGGCCAGGCGACCGGCCAAGGCGGTTCTCCAGGCGGTCAGCCAACCCTCGTCCTGCAGCAGCGCCACCGGCTCGCCGGTGCGGGCCGAGAACACCATCACCAGGCCCTGGTTGCTAGCAAGGCCACGTTTGGGGTTGTCGTAGAAGCCGGATGACACCTTCACCGCGAACAGCTCATCGCCGTCGAGGTAGCCCGACTTCACGCAGCAGTCGCCGTTGACCGCGCCGAAGGCGAAGTGCTGTACCGGTGGCAGTTGCACCTGGCCTTTTGAATAAGCGATGAAACCCTGGCGGATCAGAGCGGCGGCGCATTCCAGGTCGAGTCGCGCCAGGATCTGGCTCTTGTCGAGCAGCTTCATTGCACCGCCTCCACAAATTTTTTCAGCACGATATTGCGGCCGCACAGCACCACGGCGACCTTCTTGCCCTGGTAGTGCGGGGCGAGCTGCAGCAGGCTGGCCAGTGCCACGCCGGCGGCACCTTCCACCATCCAGCGGTCGGTTTCGGCCAGCGTCTTCATGGCCGCCTTGATCTCGGCCTCGCTGACCAGCGCGGTACGGCGGATCAGCTGCTGGCAGAGCGGGAAGGTGAGGGCGCCCGGCTCCACGCCGCCGGCAGTACCGTCGGACAGGGTGTCGGTCTCGACGACCTCGATGATTTCACCAGCCTTGAGGCAGCTGTACAGGCTGGTGGCGTTGGCCGGCCAGCAGCCGACCAGCTCGGTGCTCGGCGACAACTCGGCCAGCGCGGTGCCGATGCCGGAGATCAGGCCGCCGCCGCCGACCGCGACGAATACCGCGTCGAGGTCTGGGCACTGTTCGGCCAACTCCATACCCACCGTGCCCTGGCCGGCGATCACGTCGAAGTCGTTGTACGGCGAGATGAACGGCTTGCCCTGCTTTCTGGCGGCCTCGCTGGCGGCCAGCTCCGACTGCAGCGCATCACCGTCGACCAGTACCACTTCGCCGCCGAGCGCGCGGATCGCGTCGAGCTTCACCGGCGAGGCACTCCGTGGCGCGTACACCGTCACCGGCACGCCAGCGAGCTTGCCGGCCAGCGCTACCGCCTGGCCGTGGTTGCCGGTGGAGGCGGCGATCACGCCGCTGTGTTTCGCCGCCGCGCCGAGCACGCGCAGCTTGTTGCTGGCGCCGCGGAACTTGAACGAGCCGGTGTGCTGCAGGTGTTCACCCTTCAGATAGACCTCGCAGCCGGTAAGCCGGGACAGCATCGGGCTGTAGTCGAGTGGGGTGGTGCGCACCTGCGGGCGGATGGCGTGGTGGGCGGCGACGATGGCGGCGAACAGTGAGCTCATGGCTTCTCCTTCAGTTCTTTCAGATGTTTGTAAACGGTGGCGCGGCCCATGCCGAGCACGTTGGCGACGTAGTTGGCGGCATTCTTGCCGCGAAAGGCGCCCTCCTGATGCAGTGCCTCGACCAGCTCGCGTTTCTGCTCGCGGCCGAGGATGGACAGGCTCAGCTGGCGCTCTTGCAACCAACCGTGGATGAAGCTGTTGATGCGTTCCTGCCAGTCGTCCTGGAACAGCACCTCGGGCTGGGCGATCAGCTTGCTGCCGGACAGGAACAGGTCGAGCGCGGCGCGAGCGCCCTCGAATACCGACACGTCGAAGTTGATGCACAGCATGCCCTCGATCGCGCCGCGCTCGTCGCGCAGCACCACGCTGATCGAGCGCAGCTTGCGGCCGTCCCAGTTGAGCTTCTCGTAGGGGCCGATCACGGTGGCGTCGGGCTCGGACTCCAGTTCTTCCAGCCCGGACGGGTCACCCAGCTCGCGTTTGGAGAAGTTGTTGGCGATGTAGGCGACCGATTGCGTCGCCATGTCGTGCAGCACGACTTCTACATAGGGGTAGAACAGAGTGGCGATGGCGTCGGCCATGGGGTGATGGCGGTCGAGCATGATGGATTCATTGGTTAGATCAACGAGTCCATCCTAGACTTATCAATCCAAAAAGTAAACAAAAAGTCTCAAATGGATTTTTTGTCTGCTTTCTGGGTGCGACGAGTCGCTATCTGGTATCAGCTTGTGCAGAAGAGGGGATTCAGCTAGTCGACGGCCAGCTGCGGTTGGCCGAAAACTCGGCAGCCACTTCGTGAATCAGGTCCCACACCGTTTCGGCCAACGGCGACAAGGAGCGGTTCTTGCGCCGCACCAGCATCAAGGAACGCTCGACGCTGGGGGTGAGCGGGCGCACCACCAGGTCGCTGGCTTCAGGCAGCGGTAGCGCCAGGATGGGCAGCACGCTGACACCGATGCCGGCCTCGACCATGCGATATACCGTGGTCGAATGGCCCAGCTCCTGGACCACCTCGGCGCGGATCTGCTGCGCAGCGAGCGCCCGGTCGATCAGCGGGCGGCTGCCCGAGGCGTAGTCGAGCAGCACCAGCGCCTCGCCTTCCAGTTCGGACCAGGCGACCGATGCTAGCGCGGCAAAGCGGTGGTCGGCGCGGCACACCAGGCAGAACGGCTCCTGCAGGATGGTTTCGCAGTACAGGTCGTCGGCGCCGAGCGGGTCGATGATCACGCCGAAGTCGACCTCGCCGTTGCGCACGCTGGCCAGCACCAGCTGCTGCACCTGGTCGCGCAGCATTAGCGACAGCTTGGGGTAGCGCTCGGCGGCGCGGGCGATGCAGGCGGGCATCAGGTTGGCCGAAATGGTCGGGCTGGCTGCCACGCGCACCCGGCCCTGGCGGGTCTCGCCGAGCTGGCGGGTCTCGGTGAGGCACGCTTCCAGCTCGTCGAGCAGCCGCTCCAGCGAGCCGGCGAGGCCGTGGCCGGCCTCGGTCAGCGTCACCTCGCGAGTGGTGCGGTCGAACAGCTTCAGGCCCAGTTCGCCCTCCAGCTCGCGTAAGGCATGGCTGACCGCCGGTTGCGACAGGCCGATCGCGTCGCCGGCGCGGCTGAAGCTGTGGTGCTTGGCCACGGCAAGGAAGGTGCGGAGCTGGCGGAGCGAGATATTCATGCAGTAATTAAATGAATTGATCAGATAAATCCATTTGAATTCTATATCGGCTCGCCGCGACAATGCCTACCGTTAATGAAGGGCTGTCTCTGCCCGCCGACGATTCAGGAGCACCCCGTGGCACGACCCCGTTTTCTCCCCGACAACTTCACGCTGGCGCTGGTCACCACCGTGCTGTTGGCCACCTTCCTGCCTTGCGAGGGCCAGACCGCCGTGGTGTTCGGCAAGGTGACCTATGCGGCGATCGCGCTGCTGTTCTTCCTGCACGGCGCTAAGCTGTCGCGCGAGGCGGTGGTGGCCGGCGCGACGCACTGGCGGCTGCACCTGCTGGTGTTCGCCAGCACTTTCGTGCTGTTCCCGGTGCTGGGCTTTGCGTTGAAGCCCATCCTGTCGCCGCTGGTGACGCCGGACCTGTACCTGGGCGTGCTGTTCCTGTGCACGCTGCCGTCGACGGTGCAGTCGTCGATCGCGTTCACCTCGATGGCGCGCGGTAACGTGCCGGCGGCGGTGTGCAGCGCGTCGGCGTCCAGCCTGGTCGGCATCTTCCTGACCCCGCTGTTGGTCAGTGTGCTGGTGGTGTCGCATAACGGCGGCACCGCCTCGTGGCATTCGATCATCGACATCATGGTGCAGCTGCTGCTGCCGTTCCTGGCCGGCCAGGTGGCGCGCCGCTGGATCGGTGGCTGGGTGGAGCGCAACAAGGCGCTGCTGCGCTTCGTCGACCAGGGTTCGATCCTGCTGGTGGTGTATACCGCGTTCAGCGAGGCGGTGATCCAGGGCCTGTGGCACAACACCCCGGTGACCGCGCTGGCGGGCCTGTTGGTGGTCAACGGCGTGTTGCTGGCGCTGGCGCTGTTCGCCACCCGCACCGCGGCGCGCAAGCTCGGTTTCGACAAGGAAGACGAGATCACCATCGTGTTCTGCGGTTCGAAGAAGAGCCTGGCGAGCGGCGTGCCAATGGCCAACGTGCTGTTCTCCGGCCACGCGGTCGGCGCGATCGTGCTGCCGTTGATGTTGTTCCACCAGGTGCAGCTGATGGTGTGCGCGGTGCTGGCGCAGCGCTACCGGCAGCGCCGCGAGGAGCCGGTTGCGGTGCAGCAGACTGCCGGCTGAACGGCTGTCGGTTTACAACGGATGTACAAAGGCCCGCCACTTGGCGGGCCTTGTCGTTGCTTGAGGGCGGTCAGGGCTTGGTCAGCGCGTGCGCCCATGCGAGGAAATCGGTGGCCATGACCGGGCTCAGGGCGTGGTCGATGGGATAGAGCCGGGTACTGTGCGGCACGCCCAGCGTGGTGAGCCACTGGTCAGCCTTATGCGCCCAGGCGACCGGCAGCTTGCTGTCGTGCTGGCCGTGGGCGATGAAGGCGCTCAGCGTGGCCAGCTGCTCGCGCGGGGCCAAGTAGGGCTCCAGCTCGGGCAGGATGCGCCCGGACAGCACGCCGAAGCCGGCAACCCGCTCCGGTGCGCTCAGCCCTACGCTGGCGCTGAGGATGCCACCCTGACTGAAGCCGGCGATGACGGTGCGACGCGCGGGGATGTCATAGCTGGCTTGCAACTGCTCGACGAAGCGGATCAGAGCCAGCCGGCTGTCTTCGGCCTCGCTGGCGACGATGCTCGGCCCGTTGGGAGTGAACGCGACGCGAAACCAGCCGAACTGTCCCGGTGCGAATTGCAGCGGGCCGCGCGGCAGCACCACCAGTACGTCGGGGTCGACCGCGGCGGCCAGTTCGGCGAGATTGGTCTCGTTGCCGCCGACACCGTGCAGCAGAAGCAGGCAGGCTTTCGGCGCGGCGGGCCGGGGTTGGCGCAGGCGAAAGGCCAGTGGATACGCTGGGTCCTGCTGCAGGGCGCCGATCGGGACTTGTAGGTGGGGCATGGGTGGGCTCCAGAAGGCTGACTCGGTCAAAGCCTAGTGTGATGGACGTTGGCCGAATCGTAGGCTTTGCCTCGACTGAGATAAACGGCTTATTCTGAGATCAACTGTTCCACTTATCGAGACAATGGATCGATTCCTCGAAATGCGCGTCTTCAACGCGGTCGTCGACACCGGCAGCTTCATCAGGGCGGCCGAGGCACTCGAGCTGTCCAAGGCGGCCGTGTCGCGTTATATCGCGGAGCTGGAGGGTCGCTTGGGCGTGCGTTTGCTGCATCGAACCACGCGGCGGCTATCGCTGACCGAGGAAGGCCAGGTGTTCTACGCGCGCAGCAAGGAACTATTGGCCGGGCTCGACGAGGCGGAGGCGGAAATCACCTCGCGCAGCGGGGCGGCCAGCGGCCTCGTGCGCATCAACGCGCCGGTGACCTTTGGCATACGCCACCTGGCGCCGCTATGGGGCGAGTTTCGCACCCTTTATCCCGAGGTGACGCTCGAGGTGACGCTGGCCGACCGGGTGATCGACCTGGTCGAGGAGGGCTACGATGTCGCGGTTCGCATCGCCGCGTTGCCGAGCTCGACGCTGATCAGCAGGCGCCTGGCGAGCACGCGGATGGTGCTGTGCGCCTCGCCGCAGTATCTGGCGGCGCACGGTGTTCCGGATCATCCGGCCGAATTGGCCGACCATGCGGTGATTTCGTACAGCTACTGGTCCACCAAGGACGAGTGGCACTTCGACGGGCCGGCGGGGCCGGCCAGCGTCAGGACCAACCCGTGCATGCACACCAATAGCGGAGATACCTGCCGCGCGGCAGCGCTGGCGCACCAGGGGGTGATCCTGCAGCCGGGCTTCCTGGTCGGCGACGATCTGGCCAGCGGCGCATTGGTGGAGTTGATGCCCGAGTTTCGCTCGATCGAGCTGGGGATCTACGCGGTGTACCCGACCCGTAAGCATGTCTCCCCCAAGGTCCGGGTGCTGATCGAATTCCTGGCGGAGCATTTCGCCCGGGCGGCGCCGCGCTGGTGAGCGCCGCCGTCGGCCGAAGCGGCTACAGGCTTATCGGTCACGGCACAAGGAGTCTGCGGGATGATTACTAAGCCTGACCCAAAACAATAAGCCCCCGAAGCGGAATGATCCGGGGGCTTGTCGATTAGGTTGGCCTAACGAAGCGTTAGCCTAGCCAACAGGTTGGGATTGATGTCGATGTGGCAGGATTAATTGGCCAGTTGAATGACTGTAGCACTCATGGATATTTGAATCTCAGCAAGTGTCGATCAAACTTCCGGGGTGTCTTACTTCAGCGCCGCGCACGGATCCGGGCGCTCGACGGCCGGCACGGTGACGACGCGGTCGAAGGCCTTCGGCGCCGGGGTGGAGTCGACGAAGCCCACGCTCAGCGCATCCCTGCTGTACTTGCCGAGCCAGCGTGGCACGCCCAGGTCGCGGCGCACGTGGCCGTTGCCGGCGATCAGCAGCACGCCGCGCGTGCGGTTGTCGAACAGCACCTTGGCCATGAACACGTCGCGGGCGATCTGGGCGTTGACCATGCCCGGCAGTGCCTCCTTGGGCAGCTTGCCGCAGTGGCCGGCATCCACTTCGCGGGTCTGGCCGGCGATGATGTCGGCCGGCACCGGCTTGTTCAGGCCGTAGCCGTCGAGGGTGGCCTTGTCGAAGATTGCGCCGAAGCCCTGGCGCATCACCTTGGCGGCCTCGTCGCGCGATACGTTGGCGGCGATGATGGGCAGGTTATAGCGCTGCGCCAGTTCGATCAGCGGTTTGTAGTAGTCCCAGTTCCAGGCGCCCTTGGCCGGGGCGGCGGCCTCGATCACGCAGTCGGTGTTGGTGCAGCGCTTGAGCGCCTCGTCGAGCTTGGCCTGGCTGTCGCGGTCGAACTGCTCCATCGCGATCACCGGGCGCCAGCCGTTGAACACCGCTTCCTTGATCAGCGCGAAGCGCTGTTTATGACCTTCGGCGTTGTCGTGCACTTCGCCTAGCAGCACCAGCGGCTGGCGGGTGAACTGCTGGTCGAGCGGCAACGGTTGCACCGGCTTGCTGGCGCAGGCCGCGAGGGCGAGGGTGGCGAGTAGGGCGCTAAGAGGACGGATCATTACGGATTGCTTTTCTTGGTTGGTTTGTCTGTCCGGCGGAACGGTCTGCCCCGCCTTGAGACGAGCCGCTGTCGGCATCGGCCCGCCAGGTATTGATGAATGCGGGAAGCGACTGCTTTGCTGCGATGGGCGGCAGGGCAGGAATGCTGGGCTGGGGTTTAGAGCCGCTAACAAAACCCAGCGCAGCGATCCTGGCTAGGCGCCCTGCCGCAGACAGTACAAGTAGTACGGCAAGGCAGTGCAACAACGCTAGGAGGATTTTGTTAGCGGCTCTTAGCCTGGCAAAACCGCGTTGCGCCGGTGGCGCATCGGTATTGTAGTGGTTTAACCGCCCATCCAGCCATCCAGCCAGCGCAGGCCGAAGGCCCCCGGCGCCAGGATGCCGGTGGCCCAGATCAGCCCCGAGGCGATATTCATCAGCTGAAAACTGAGCGCCGGCATCTCGCAAACGCCGGCCACCAGCGGCACCGAGGCGCGCAAGGGGCCGAAGAAACGCCCGGCGAATACACCGGCAGCACCCCAGCGTTCGAAGAAGCGGTGGCCGCGCGGTAATAGCTCGGGGTGGCGGGTCAGCGGCCAGACGTGGGCGGCGCTGTCTTTCAACTTCAGTCCCACCCAGTAGGACAGCCAGTCGCCGAGGATGGCGCCGATCGCGGCGGCGGCCCAGATCGGCCAGAAGGCGATGCCGCTCTCGCCGATCAGCACGCCGACGCCGAGCAGAATGGCGGTGGCTGGCAGCAGCAGCGACAGGAAGGCGAGCGATTCGCCGAAGGCCAGCACCAGCACGATGGGCGCGGCCCAGGCCTCGTGCTCGCGGACGAAGTCCAGCGTCTGGGTGATCAGTTCGTGCAGCGTCACGGCGGTCCTCGGTGGCGGGGCAGGCCCAATAGTGTCGCGGCAGCGCTAGGGCAAGGCAAGCGCGACTCCTCGGAACCCGTTCACGATCTGCTGCACCCGGGCGATCCAGCGCTGAAATGCCGCTCAAGCCGCTTGTCTACTCGATGGGTATCCCCGCTATTTTGCGTCGACCCGGCTTGGACGGTTCTTCGTTCGCGAGACCGCGAACAGATTCTTAGGCCAGCGCCTGGGTAAGCCGTTCGGCCAACCTTTGCGCCGACAACGGGCCGCCGAAGGTCCAGGTGTCAGGCGCGAGCCGTGCCAGCCGGCCCTGGGCCAGCGCCGGCACCCTGGGCCACAAGGTGCCGCGGGTGAAGTCGGCGCGCGGGTCGACCACGGCGGCGAGGTCGGCCTGCTGGGTCAGCAGGTCTTCGACGCCGACGGTCAGGATGCCTTGCGCCGCCTGGTCGTCGGGCCAGGCGTTGACCATGCCGAGCGCGTGGATCACCCCGCCGGGCAGGCTGTTGGCGGCGAAGGCCCAGCAGTAGTGTGAGCCGGCCAGACCCTGTAACACGCCCAGCCGGCGGCCTGCGCGCGCGACGAGCCGGCCGCGCCCGTCGGCGAGCGCGGCGTCGAGGCGCGCCGACACCTGTCGCGCTTCGGCCGTACGGCCGGTCCAGGCGGCGACCTGGTCGAAGTCGGCACGCATAATCGCCAGGCCGTCGCCCCGCTGCTGGCTGGCGAGCAGCCGGGTCGGCGCGATCTTCTGCAGCAGCGGCAACAGCGGCGCATGGCGGAAGTCGACGCCGAGGATCAGGTCGGGCGAAAGCGCGGCGATCGCTTCCAGCGACGGCTGCTGGCGGGTGCCGACCGGCGCGACCGCGCCCAGCCGCTCCTTGCCGATGCCGACCCAGCGTTTGTAGCCCTTCAGGTCGGCGGCGCCGACCGGGGTGAGACCCAGCGCCAGCAGCATTTCGATCAGGTTGTATTCGAGCGCGACTACGCGTAGCGGTCGGGCCGTAGCCAGAGCGGGCGCGGCAATGATGAAGGCGGCGAGGCCGGCGATGAAGCGACGCCGCTTAGGCCTTGGCGGCGTGCCAGCATTCGAGCAGGGCATACAGTTCTTCCTGGGGTTTGTTGGGGAGCAGCGGGCAGGTGGCGCAGCACACTTCGCCCGGCAGTTCGTAGCGCAGGCAGCACAGCCGGCGCAGCCGCACCGGGGGCGGCACCGGCGGCAGGAACGAGTCGACATAGCGCACCGGCTGCCACAGCGGGTTGGCCGAACCGTCGGCAAGGCGGCGCAGGCCGAACAGCCAGTCGGCATGGGCCTGGGCCTCGGGGTGCCCCTCGTCGATGAAATGCTGCAACAGATGCTCGATCAGGTTGCCGGCGCTGTTCCACAGCACGCGGCGGCTGAGCTTGCCGTGGGCGGCCAGGCGCTCGATAAGCGGCGCGAGGTGCTGCCACAGCAGCGGCTGGTAGCGTTCG
Organism: Neisseriaceae bacterium JH1-16; assembly: GCA_025989215.1. Classification (GTDB taxonomy): domain Bacteria; phylum Pseudomonadota; class Gammaproteobacteria; order Burkholderiales; family Chromobacteriaceae; genus Crenobacter_A. The sequence continues at coordinate 423,424 of JAPDNP010000001.1, forward strand.
GCCAACGATGCATGCGGCGCGGGCATGCCCAGGTGGTCGAGCTCCAGCTCGGCGGGCAGCCCGTCCTCGCCGAGCCGCAGGCCGACGCGCTCGAGGGACAGCGGCAGCCGCAGCCCCAGCATCGCCGCGGCGATGGCGGGGGGCAGCAACAGGCGGAAATAGTGCTTGGCCCACTGCGACACCTGGGCACGGCCCGGCGCGCCGGGGTAGTCGCGGGCGAGGGCGGCCAGCACCTCGGGCAGGCGAGAGCCGTCCGCCAGGGTGGCCATCGGCAGCGCATCGGGCCCGTGGCCGGCCCGCCACAGTTCGCGGTACGGCTCCAGCTCTCCGGTCAGCAGGGCGTGCAGGCTCATGGTCGCGACCGCCGCTGGCGGGCCAGCAAAACCAGCAAATAGGGGGCGCCGAGCACCGAGGTCATCAGGCCGAGCGGGATGTCGAGCGGCGCGAGCAGGCTGCGGCCGAGCATGTCGGCGAGCCCGGTCAGCACGGCACCGGTCAGCATGGCGCAGGCGAGTCGCCAGCGCGGGTTCTGCCCGACCAGCAGGCCGGCCATGTGAGGAGCCGCCAAGCCGACGAAGCCGACCGGGCCGACTGCCGCCACCGCCACCGCGGCGGCCAGCGCCGCCAGCGACAGCGCGCCGAGGCGCAACCGGGCCACCGGCACGCCCAGCGCCTTGGCCTGGTCGTCGCCAAAGGCGAGAAAGCCCAGCGCGCGCGCCAGCCACTGGCCCGGCAGCGCCAGCAGCAGCCAGGGCAGCAAGGCCTCCGCACTGTCGAGGCCGCGGCCGTAGCTGCTGCCGGCCAGCCACACTACCGCCTGTGCCGCTTGGACCTTGGCCGACACGATCAGCAGGGTCGCCAGCGCGCCGAGCAATGCCGACAGGGCGATGCCGGTCAGCGCGAGGCGCACCGGCTCGTAATCGTGGCGGCGATTGACCGCCAGCGCGACCGCCAGCACCAGCGCAGCGCCGGCGACGGCGGCCAACCACTGCATCGGCAGCGGCGCGGCCGGCCAGGCCAGTACCAAAGCCAAGGCCGCCAGGCCGGCGCCTTGCGACACGCCCATCAGCTCCGGCCCGGCCAGCGGGTTGCGCACTACTTGCTGCAGCAGGCAGCCGGACAGCGCCAACAGCGCGCCGGCGCTCAGTGCCAGTATCAGCCGCGGCAGGCGCAGCTCGACGAGCAGCGCGCCGGCGCTCGGAATCTGCGCCAGCCAGTCGAACAGCGCATAGGCGGGCAGCGGACGGCTGCCGTAGCGCAGGCCGACGAACAGCAAGAGTGGCACCAGCAGCGCCAGCAGCAGCACTGGCCAGCGCCGTGCCGGAGTCGTGTCGGCGAGCGCATCGTTGCTCGGTGGCACCAGCCGGCTTTGCCGCTGGACCAGCCAGATCAGCAAGGGTGTGCCGACCAAGGCGGTGGCGACGCCCAGCGGCAGGCCGCCGTTGCCGCCGATGCCCTGTACCGCCGCGTCGGCCAGGGCCAGCAGCAGGGCGCCCGCCAGTGCCGCCGCCGGCACCAGGCGGCGCGGGTGCCACTGGCCGGCAAGACGGGCCAGGTTCGGTGCGATCAGGCCGACAAAGGCGATCGGGCCGGCCAGGCTGACCGCCACTGCGGCGAGCAGGGTGGCGATCACCAGCACGCGACGGCGCAGCGAGGCGATCCGCACGCCCAGCGTCGCGGCGGCCTCGTCGCCCAGACCCAGCACCGCCAGCGGCTGGCGCAGATGCCAGGCGCCGAAGGCGGCGAGTGCAAACCACGGCAGAGTCTGCCGGATGCCGCCCCAGCCGTCCTGAAACAGGCTGCCGGCGCTCCACAGTGCCAGGCCGGCGATGTGCTGTTCGTTGAGGATCAGCAGCAGCGAGGCCAGTGCGGCCAGCAGCAGGCTGGTGGCGGTGCCGGCCAGGATCAGGCGCAGCGGCGTGGCGCGCCAGCCGCCGGCTACCGCGAAGGTGAGCAGGGCGGCGAGCAGGGCGCCGGCGAACACCGCCGGCACCCCGATGAATTTCAGCGAGGCGGGCAGCAGCAGGCTGAGCATCAGGCCGATCTGCGCGCCGCTGGTGACGCCGAGCACGCTGGGCGCGGCCAGAGGGTTGCGGGTGGACAGCTGAAGCAGCGCGCCCGCGAGCCCCAGCGCCGCGCCGGCCAGCAGGGTGGCGGCGAAGCGCGGCAGCTTCAATTCCAGCAGCACCGCCCGTGCCAGCGCCGGATCGGTCAGCTGGGCGTGGAACAGGTTGGCCGAAAGCAGTGCCATCACGGCGAGCAAGGCCGCCGGCACCGCCCAGCGCGGCGCGGCGGAGCGCTGGCTCAGGCGGATTGCAGCCATGCGGCCTCCTGCGGCTGGCTGACGTAGCGGGGCAGGCACACCGGCGGGTGGCTGTCCGGCAGGCGCCACATCTCCACGTCGAAGATGTCCTTCAGCAGCGCCGGCTGCATGATCTGCTGCGGCGTGCCGCGCGCGCGCAAGCTCCCCGACTTCATCAGCAGCAGTTCGTCGCTGAACGCGGCGGCCTGGTTCAGGTCGTGCAGCACCCAGATCACGGTGAGGCCGTGTTCCTCGTTGAGGCGGCGCACCGTGGCGAGCACGTCGATCTGGTGGTGGACGTCGAGATAGGTGGTCGGCTCGTCGAGCAGCAGCACTTCGCCGCCCTGTGCCAACGCCATCGCGAGCCAGGCGCGCTGGCGCTGTCCGCCGGACAGGGTGGCCAGGTCGCGTTCGGCCAGGCTCTCCAGACCGGTCAGTGCGATGGCGCGCTCGATCGCCAGCCGGTCTTCGCTGCCCAGGCTGTGGTTGAAGCCGGTGTGCGCGAAGCGGCCGCAGGCGACCAGTTCGTGCACCGTCAAGCCGGGCGGGGTGGTGTGGCTTTGCGCCAGCATGGCGAGCCGCTTGGCGCGTTCGCGGGCCGACAGCGCGGACAGCGACTGCTCGCCGAGCCTCACCGCGCCGGCGGCCGGTGCTATCAGGCCGGCCAGCGTACGCAGCAAGGTGCTCTTGCCGCAGCCGTTGGGGCCGCACAGGGCGTAGATACGTCCGGCGTCGAAGCCGACCGATAGCGAATCGATGATGGTGTTGCCGCCGAGCTCGACGCGCAGGGCGTCGGCTTGCAGCAGGGGGAAGGGGCTTGCGCTCATAGTGACAAAAGGCCGCCGGTTGCCCGGCAGCCCAAGACGGTTAATGGCATGCCGCCATTCTAATGAAAACGAGAACGATTATCTATCAACTTCAAGCGGCCTGTGCCGACGCCGACGTCTGGCCCGCCTCCGGTGCGATCCAGTGCAGGGGTGACGGTGCGTCGCTGTCGTTGTAGTGGCGGCGCCCCAGCAGGCTGTTGACGATCACCGCGCTGCGCCATGCGGCGAGCGACAGCTGCGGGTCGGCGATGCCGTGGCTGAGGCGGCCGGCGTTCTGGAAGAACAAGCGCTGGTCGGCCGGGCCGTCCCACTCGGCCGAAAAGTCCTCGCGCAGTGCCAGGCGGCCGTGGCGGTCGCGGCGCAGGCGTTCGGACAGCGGCGCCAGGCAAGACGGCAGCGCGGTGCGGTAGCCGGTGGCGAAGATCACCACGTCGGCGGCCAGGTGTTCGTCCTCGCCGTTGAAGCTGTTGTGCATGGTCAGGCGCAGCGCCTTGCCGTCGCGGCGCATCGCGCATACCTCGCGGAACGGCAGCAGGCTTGGGCGGCTCTGCGCTGGGTCGAGGAAGTCGGCCACGTATAGCGCCTGGGTCAACTCGCGCAGGGTATCCGGCGAGATGCCGTCGCTGGCGAGCTTCTGGCGCTCGACGATGGCCGGCTTGCGCTCCTCGGGCAGGCGGTGGAAGGCGCTGACATAGTCCGGAGTGAAGAACTCGTTGGTGAACGGGCTCTCGTCGAGCGGCTCCAGCGTCGGGCGGCGGCTGACCAGCGTCAGCGACGCGAGCTCGCCGCGCGCGCCGCCCATCAGGTCGAGCACGATCTCGGCGCCGCTCTGGCCGCCGCCGATCACGACGACGCGCTTGCCAGCGAGGTTGAGCGGCGTGGTCATGTACTGGCTGGCGTGCAGCGCGTGCTCGCCCAGATGCGGCGCGCCCCAGTCCGGCACGTGCGGCACCGAGCCGGTGGCGACCACCAGCTGCTCGGCCTCGACCTGGCGGTCGGCGAAGCTGAGCACGAAGCGCTCGCCGTTGTGGCGCACGTCGCGGATCTCGCTGCCGAAGTGCAGATTGGGCAGCTGCCGGGCGACCCAGCGCAGGTAGTCGGCGAATTCGCGGCGCTCGATGCGCGGGAATTCGGCGTTGATGAAGCGGTAGAAGCGCTGGTTCGCGACCAGGTAGGCCAGGAACGAGTAGGAGCTCGTCGGGTCGGCCGAGGTGACCAGATCCTTCAGGAACGAGGTCTGCAGCCGGGTGCCCGGCAGCATCATGCCCGGGTGCCAGTCGAAGGCCGGGCGGCGTTCGAAGAAGCCGGTTTTCAGTTCGGACAGCGGGGCGAGCAGGGCGGCGACGCTCAGGTTGAACGGGCCGACGCCGATGCCGGCAACGTCAAGACGGATAGTCATGGGTGGAGTCCTTGGACGGGGCGCGCATCGTGTGCGGCCAGTGGGTTGGGCAGGGTGGGGCCGAGGGCGTGAATCGGGCGCTCGGCGCTGTCGCCGTAGCCGGCCACGAAACGGGCACGGTTGAGCGACAGCCGCGGCATGTCGGCGGTAAACGGGTCGAACAGCGCGTAGCGTTCGGCCAACTCGGGGTGGGCGGCCTGGTAAGCACGCAGGCGTTCGGCCAGTAGACGGTAGAACACCGGCTCGGCGATCACGTCCGCGTCGTCTAGCACGCTCGCCATGAAGCGGAACACGCTGCCGAACAGCGCGGTCCACAGGTTGTGGATCAGGTAGTGCGGCGGCATGGTCGGCAGCGTGGTCTTGACCGCGTCGGGCAGGCTGGCGTGCTCGGCCATCGCGATGTCGGCGAGAAACAGGTCGCCCTGGAAGTCTTTCAGCGCCACGCCGACCGGCACCGCCCGGTCGAGGATCAGCGTCAGGTTCTGGCCGTGCGCGATGAAGCCCAGGCCGTAGCGGCACTGCAGGTGGTAGAGCGGCACCACGCAGCGGTCGAACAGTCGGGTCAACCACGCCTCGGGCGCCAGGCCCGAGCGGCGGATCAGCTCGGCGGCGAGCGGGCGGCCCTGGTCGTCGCATTGCTGCAGCACCGCGAACATCAGCGCCTGTTCGCCGTCGTCGAGCAGCGACTCTGGGCTGGTGCGCCACACCGCGCCGAGCAACTCGTTGAGGTGGTAGGGCGCGCCAGGCAGCGCGCTGTAGAACGGGTGCGGCACATGGCCGCCGGCCGGTTCTTCAAGCACCAGCCCCCGGCCTTCGGCCAACGTTGCGTCACCCGCAACCGTGTCGCTGAGCCAGCGCGACAGCGCCGGGCCGACCGCCAGATACTTGCCCGGCAGGCCGCGGTAGCTCGAGGTGTTGAGCACGGTCAGCGGCAGCTTCAGGTGCAGCGCGTCCGGGCGGTCGTGGTTGGACAGGGTGCGCAGCGACGGCTGCGGCACGTAGCGGTCGCCGAATTCGCCCAGGTGGATCAACTCGCCGCCGGCCAACAGACCGGCGAACTGGCCGGCGATATGGGTCTGCCATTGCCAGGGGTGGACCGGCAGCAGCCAGTGGCTGGCGCGGCTGGCGCCGTGTTCGGCCAACCTGGCCAGCAGCCGGGCCTGTTCGACGCCGTCGCAAGAGGCGGCCAGCAACTGCTGCTCGGAGAGCCCGTCGGCGAGGAACAGCGGCGCGAGCTCGCGCGACACCGCCAGCCAGTGCAGTGCGAACGGCCGGGCGCTTTCGGTACCGTAGGCATGGTGTTCGGCCAGGCCCCAGCCGACCCGGCCCTTGCTCGGGATCGCTTTCGGGTGGCCGTCGAGCAGGCTGTTGAGCCGATCGGCCGGCAGCGCCAGCAGGTCGGCTGCCGTCAGGCCGCGTCGCGCGGCGAGCAGCTGCAGGTCGGCCAGCAGCGTCTGCTGCATTTCGCTTGCGTATTGCGCCAGCGTCAGTGCCGGGGTCGGCAGATCGGGCGCCAGGTCGGCCAGCGCCTGCAACGGGTCCCAGGCAGGCTCCTGGCGGCCGTCGACATCGCGGTAGACGGTGTCGGCGGCAATCACCGGCATGCCCCAGGCGTTGATGCGGCCGTGCCAGCCGTAGTGCACCTTGCCGGCGCGGGCGCGGAACTGGCCGGCGGCGGTTTCGAGCGGCTCGATCAGCCCCTCGTAGGCGAACTCGGACAAGAGCTTGGTCAGTAGCCGGCGATTAGCCAGCCGCCACAGCGCCGGGTCGGCCTGGGCGGTGAGCGGGTGATGCGCGTGGTTCATCGCCGCCTCACAGTCCGAACTGGTCGAAGAACACGTCGCGCTCCATCACCACCAGGGCGGCGCGCTTGTGCGGGAAGTCGAATTCCTTGCGCTTGACGAAGCCGTGGTCCTGCAGGTGCTGGATGAAGCGGCGGTTGTCGACGCGCGGTTCGCCGACGAAGCGACGGCAGCGCGGCTCGTCGATGAACAGGTAGTGGGCGATCGAGCGTATCCACAGCGGGAAACGGCGCGGGCCGCGGAAACGGCTATCTCCGACCAGCACGTGGCAACCGCGGTCGTAGTCGTCGGCGTCGTAGAACGGCGCGATGCGGTCTTCCTTGGCCCAGTAGGTCTCGAAATAGCCGAACGGCACGTCGTCGAAGCAGCCGAGCAAGGGGTGGCTGTGCGGATCGGCCAGCAACTTGTGCAGATACTCGGCGTGCGCCTCGCGGGTGCCGGCCATCTCCCAGAAGTGGTCGACGCGCTGCTGGTTCATCCACTGGTGGAACACGTCGAGGTCGCGGTCCGGATCGACGGTGCGGAACGACAGCGTCTCGCCGATCTCCGGCAGGTAGCGGCGGTACACCTCGCCGCGCGGCTTGGGCGGGCGCAGCGGGTGCTGATGGTGGTTGCTCACGATAGGGCGCAGCGGGAACAGGCCGGACGCCGGCGCGGTCAACCACGGTCCGGGCAGCTGCCAGAAGGCACCGCGGAAGGCCTCGGCAAGGCCGTCGGCGCTGAGCGTCTGCAGCAGGCCGAGCCGGTGCGCGGCGGCGGCGAAGTCGGGCACGGCGCCCAGTGCCAGCGTGACGCGGCGGGCTGCGCGGTCGCTGCGGAAGGCTTCGGCCAACAGGGCGTACAGTGCCGCCGGCGGCAGCGCGGCATCGACACCGCCTTCCAGCGTCAGCGCCAAGTCGCGTTCGCTGTGCAGGGCGGTGAAGCGGGCGGCGCTGCGGCCGTCCAGCAGCAGGGTCAGCGTGTCGGCCTCGGCAAGGCAGGCGGCGCTGTGGCCGCCGGGCAGATTGATGGGGGGCAGGGTGGTCATGGACGGCTCTCGGAATCGGTGCAGTGGTAAATCGGGTTGGCCAGCTGCACGTAGGAGCGGAACGAGCCGTCCGGCTCGGTGGTCTCGTTGACGTTGCGCAGGCAGATCATGAAGTTGCCCTTGGATTCGATCTCGGGCGAAGTCAGCAGGTAGTCGACGAAGGCGGGGTCGGTGAGCCCGTCGTTCTTGAGCTGCAACAGGAAGTGGCGCAGGCGGCGCCCCAGCCGCAGCTCGTCGGCGACACCGGCAACGCCCATTGCGCTGATCACGTTGAACACGTTGTTGACGATCAGGTAGTAGCCGCACAGGCGGTTGGTCTCGGCCTGGCTGAACTGCAGTTCGAGCGCGGCCTCGATGCCGGGCACGTGCGGTTTGAGCCTGGCTATGGTCGCCTGGCTGAAGGTGGTGCCCTGGCAGTCGCGGAAATACACCCGCGACGGGTAGCCATCGGCGAGGCCCAGCACCATGTTTTGCTGGTGGGCGCTGAACAGGAAGCCGAAGTCGGCCATCGCGATCAGGAAGGGGCGCAGCGCTACCTCGAGGAAGTCGGCGAACCATCGCTCGGCGATGTCCGTCACCGGCGCGCCGGCCTGTTCGGCCAACGTTGTCACCAGCTTGCCGAGCATGCCCGGCGTGCCGTCCGGGCCGTCCTGGCACAGCGTCGCCATCACATAGGCGGTGTCGTGCTCGGCGAACGGGTTGTCGCGCAACAGCACGAAGCTTTCGGCCAAGGGGCTGCCGTCCGGGTTGGCCAGGGCGAAGGCGGCGCGCTCGTGCATGATCGCCAGCGTCGGGCAGCGCTCGGTAAGCGCTTGGCCTAGCGGGCTCATGAAGGCGCCGTGCACCAGCGCGCCGCGCGCCACTTCGGCCGGCTGCAGCACGCGCTTGGAGTTGGTCAGCCGCACGCTCAGCGAGTGCTTGAGCATGTAGCGCTGACCCGGCGCGTACAGCGTGCGCAGCGACGAGGTCGGGTACCAGTCGACGCCCTGCGCGCCCAGTTCGGCCAACTTGCCGGCGCGGCGCCAGTGCTCGTAGCTCGGGTGGCTCTTCAGCACGCGAGCCTGCCACGGGTGCACCGGCAGCAGCAGCCAGTCGTCCGGTATGCGCTGCTGGGCGGCGGCGCGCGCCAGCACCGGGTCGTCGGCGACCAGCCCGGACAGTCGAGTCGAGGCGGGCAGGCCGTCGCAGTCGACGCTCCACAAGGCCTCGGGGGCCAGCGCCAGCCATTCCAGCGCGAAACGCGAGGCGAATTCCGGACTGTAGGCGCGCACGTCGTCGGCGGAAAACTCGTCGCGGCTCTTCGGCGTCGGGTGCACTGCGTGGCCGTAGACCAGGCCCTGCTCGGCGGCGAGGTAGCCGGCGCTGGGCCACGACAGCGCGGCCAGCTCGGCGATCCGCGCCGCCTCGGCGTCGGCCAGGTTCAGCGCGCTGTCGGCCACCCGCTTGATGAACAGCCAGCCGCGTTGCGGCGTGGCGTTGCGCCCGGCGATGGCCGGCTCGGTGGCGATCAGCGCGACCAGCTCGGCAAAGTGGCTGGGTTGCCAGGCGCCGCCGTCGCGGGCCAGGTACAAGGGCAGTGCGAACGCATGGCGGCCGGCCGGCGACCAGTGCGCCAGCGGCAGCCAGACGTTCAGGCCATGACCGGGCAGCGGCAGCAGGATGCCGCCGGCTGCGCCGGCCTGGTCGGCATGCAGACCGCTTGGCAACTGTTCGCGGGAATGCTGGGCCCGGTGCGGCCATTCGCGCAGCAGCGCATTGAGCAGGGCGTTGGCCGAAGCCAGCTCGCCGGGCGTCCGCCCGGAGTCGGGGGGAGTGAAGGACAGCGACATGGATGGGAAGTCCATCGGTGGTGGTTGGTGCTTTTTATACTAAACACAAACAAGAATCGTTTGCAATAATACGATGGCAAGTTAAAATAGCGGCCTTGATTTTCCTGTTCTTGCCGCCGATGCCTTCTACGCCCATCGTTTCCCGCTCCTTCGTCTTCACTCTGGCTGCCGGCTGCGCCGTGATGGGGCTGGGGCAGGCCGCCCTGTTTACCTTCCAGCCGCTGCTGATCGCCGCCACCGGCCTGAGTCTGGCGCGCGTCAATAGCGCCTTTGCGATCGGCAGCGCCTTGTTCTTGATCGGTGCGCCGCTGTGGGCGCTGGTCGGGGATCGCATCGGTCGCCGGCCGGTGCTGGTGATCGCGCTGACGGGCTTTGCGCTCAGCCATGTGGCGCTGTTGGCGCTGACGGTGCTGGCGCAGCGCGGGGCAATCGGTGCCGATGCCACCTGGTGGTGGCTGGCGGCGAGCCGGGTCGGCTATGGCTTGACCGTGTCCGGGCTGGTGTCGTCCGGGCAGGCCTGGGTCGGGGCGACGGTGGCGAGTGACGAGCGTCTGGGGGCCTTGTCGCGGCTGTCGGCGGGGCTCACCGCCGGGCGGCTGATCGGCCCGGTGCTGGCGTCGGCGACGCTGGCGCTCGACCCCCTGGGGCCGCTATGGCTGGTGGCGCTGATCGCGTGGCCGGCGCTGCTGGCCACCGCCAGCTTGGCCGAACCGCCACAGCATCCGTCGCATGCGCAGTCCAGTCCCTTGCCGCGGCGCGAATTGCTGAGGCTGCTGTGGCGCTTCTGGCCGCTGGCATTCGCCGCTCAGTGCGCGCTGGGGCTGGTGCAGTATGTGGCGGGGATGTGGCTGGCGGCGCGCTTCGGTTGGAGCCCGACACGGGCCGCTGCGACGCTAGGCGGCATGCTCACCGCCGCCGGAGCGGCCGCCTTGCTGGTGCAGTTGTGGCTGCTGCCGCGCTATCGACTGCCGCCGCGGCTGGTGCCGCTGTCCGGCGTGCTGCTGGTGGCGTCGATCGCGCTGATGCCACTGTGGCATAACATCGCTGCGCCATGGCTAGGCTTTGTCGGCATGTCGGTGGCGCTGGCGGTGATGGTGCCGGCCTACAGCCATCAGGCCGCCAAGGCGGTGCCTCCGGCGCAGCAGGGTCGCGTCAGCGGCTCGATCGCCGCAGCGCATACCGTCGGCTATACGGTCAGTGCGGCGCTGGCCGGCTGGCTGTTCGAATGGGGCGCCGACTGGCCGTTGTGGATGGCGGTGGCGAGTGCGGCGTTGGCGGCACTGCAACTGGCTGGGCTGGCCCGGCGCCGCGCACCCGCTCTGGCCAGCGCATCGGCGGCGTCCTGAAGTCCACCCGACCCGGCCCATCGGCTGGCCCGTGGGGAAGCCCGCAAGCGGGGCTCGGCAGAAGCGGTCAGCTGTGTCTGACCTGTGATGTCGGCACGGTGACCGGGGGCACCGTTGGCCGAACGCGACCTTGCCGTCGATCGACTCGGCCGCAAAAACTGTCGGGGCGAGAAGCGGCGCTCGGCCTGCTGCGCTACCATGGCGAGCTGTGCCGCCGAGCCGAATCCCGGCCGGTGGCGATCCCGCCGGCTATCCGCCGCGCGGGCCGTGCTCATCCGCTTATCTGGAGGTCTCCATGTCCCCGCTCGAGTTGCGTCAGCGCTGTCACACCATCGTCCCGGGCCACCGCCCGCACACCGCCGCCGAGGATTTCGCCGCGATGGCCGCTTGGTGCGAGGCCAACGGGGTCGAGCACGACCTGTATGGTGAAGGCGCGCTGATCAACGGCTTCGAGCGCAAGATCGCCGAACTGCTCGGCTACGAGGCCGGCGTGTTCATGGTTAGCGGCACGATGGCGCAGACCGTGGCGCTGCGCCTCGCCTGCGAGGCGCGCGGCAGCCGGCTGGCGGCGCTGCACCCGTCGGCGCACATCGTGCTGCACGAGCGCAGCAACTACCAGTTGCTCGACCACTTCGACACCCTGCCGCTGGGTCGTCCGCATCGCCCCTGGACGGTGGCCGACCTGAAGGCGTTGCCGGAGAAGCTCGGCGCGGCGCTGTACGAACTGCCGATGCGCGAGATCGGTGGCGTGCTGCCGGCCTGGGACGAACTGAAGGCGATCAAGGAATACTGCAGCACCGAGCGCATCCACTTGCACCTGGACGGGGCCCGGCTGTGGGAAGCGGCGGCCGCTTATGGCCGGCCGCTCGACGAGGTGTGCGCCGGCTTCGATTCCGCCTATGTGTCGTTCTACAAGGGCATCGGCGGCATGGGCGGCGCGATGCTGCTCGGCAACGCCGATTTCATCGCGCGGGCGGCCAACTGGGCGAAGCGGCTGGGCGGCAACGTCTGGCAGCGCTCGCCCTATGTGGTGGCTGCCGCGCGGCAGTTCGACGAGCGCCTCGCGGCGATGCCGCGCCTGCTGGAGCGGGCGCGGCAGGTGGCTAGCATCGTCGGCGATTTTCCCGAGCTCACCGTCAACCCGGCGACGCCGCAGTGCAATCTGTTCCACGTTCACCTGAAGGTTGACGAGGCAGTGGCGACCGCTGCGCGCGACCGGCTGGCGCGCGACTACGGCATCTGGCTGTTTGGCGCCGCTCAGCCGGGCATGTTGGCCGAAACCAGCTATTTCGAGTGGTATGTCGGCGACAATCTGCTCGCGCTGTCCGACGGCCAGTTGCGCGAGTTCCTGATGCTGTTCGTCGCAGAGCTGGCACGGCCTTGACCGTGGTCCCGTGCAGCGAAAAAGCCCGCGATCGCGGGCTTTTGTCGTTTCGGGGTGGGGCCGGGCTCAGGGCATTCCCGAACGGCTTTCCCAACGCGGGGTGAGCGCAAACAGCGCCGCCATCATGGCTGCCAGTGACGCCACCATCAGCGCCAGCGAGTAGCCACTGGTCAGCAGCGCGCGGGCATCGGTCTCGAAGGTGGGCTGGAGCGTCGAATGATAGGAAGCGATGCCGAGCAACGCGGCGATGCCGATGACCGCACCGAACTGCTGCGCGGTGTTCAATAGCCCCGAAGTCAGGCCCTCGCGACCCGCAGTCGCATGGTTGCCGGCCGAGAGGCTGGTGGTGATCGACACGATGGGCAGGCCGATGCCCACGATCAGGGTCGGTCCCAGCACGTCGACGAAGACATTGCCCTGCCAGCGCAGGAGCGACAACCAGCCCAGCCCGAGTGCGACCAGAATGAAGCCGGACGCCATGGCCGCGCGCAGACCTAGCACGGCGATCAGGCGCGGCACCTGCGCGGCCGTGGCGATGACGACGCCGCACAGCGGCAGCAGGCTCAACCCCGACTCCAGTGGCCCTAGCCCAAGCACGCGTTGCAGGTACAGGTTGATGATGAAAAACATCGGGAACAGCACGATCTGTCCGACGCCAGCCAGCAGATTGGCCTTCACCAGGCCGGTGTTGCGCCAGACGTCCGACGGCATCAGAGGTGCTACGCTGCGCTGTTGGCGCAGGCCGAAGACGGCCAACAGCGCCAGCGATGCGGCAAGGGAGAGGAGGCTCGCCGGCGATGCGCTGCCACCGTCGCTCAGCGTGATTAGCCCGTAGGCCAGCAGCGCCTGGCCGCTCAGCAAGAGCAGCACGGACAGCAGGTCGACAGGCGATCGGTTGCGCTGGTCGGGCACGCCGGCCAGTACGCGCCGGGATAGGCCCAGCAGCAGCGCGGCGGCGATCACGCTGATCCAGAAGGTGGAGCGCCAGCCCCAGACCTGCGTCAGCAGGCCGCCCAGCACGGTGCCGGCGGCGCCGCCGGCGCCGGCCATCGCCGCCAGCAAGCCCAAGGTGCGCTGGCGTGCTTCGCCGTCGAACACGGACAGCACCAGCGCGAAACTGGCCGCGGCCGACAAGGCGGCCCCCAATCCTTGCACCGCACGCCCGGCAACCAGTGCCGTAGGGCTCGGCGCCAGCGCAGCCAGGGCCGAGCCGACTGCCAGGATGGAAAGCCCCAGTCGGAAGATACGCGTCTTGCCGCGGATGTCGGCCAGCCTGCCGCTGAGCAGCAGCAAGCCACCGAACGCGATCAGATAGGCATTGGCGATCCACGACTGGCCAGCCGGGCCGAAGCCCAGGTCCTGCGCGATCGAGGGCACCACGACGTTGATGATCGAGGTGTCCACCAAGAGCAGGAACTGCGTTCCCGCCAGCAGCCACCGGACCCGTTCGTGGTTCATCGTGCTTTCTTCTCTCATTGCCACCGTACTCGTCACGTATCGGCTCCTTGTTTTTCCATCGCCGCGAACGCTTGCGAGGCGAAACGGCTGTATTGCTCGGGCAGGCCGGTGAAGGTCATCTGCGCCAGATAGACGTGCGGGGCGCCTTGGTAGAACTGTTCGTAATGGGCGTGACGGCTGGCGAACTCCGAGCCGGTCGCATCCCAGACCAGCTTCATCAGCCGGATGCGCGCTTCGGCCGACTGTTGCGACGAGCGCAGGTGGCGACGCAACATCGGGCCGATGCCCGGGTGGTCGAGGTCGTGAACGGATTCCGGCAAGTGGGTCAGCGCGCCGCCGCACAGCATCCGCAGCTCGTGGATGAACTTGGGGTAGAGCTCGCCGGCCAGAACACGCTGCGCGTAGGTGATTTCCTGGTTCAGTCGCACGGCGCCGCCATCTTCGGGACGCGTTTCGAAGCCGGCCTCGGCGCCGAGTACGGTGGACTTGGCCAGTTGCACATAGCCCAACAGGCGTCCGAGCTGGCCGCGAACCTGCGGATTGCCGGTGCTGCCGTTGCTGTCGCAGACCAGAGTGGCCAGTCCGGCAAGGAATTCCAGCTTGGTCCAGAACCGAGTCGAAGCCTGGTGCGCCATATTGGTGTAGGCGGGGGTGTCCCACCACATGGCGAAGGTGCGCTGCACGTCGCGATAGGTCAGCACCCGCTCCCAGGGGATGAATGCCTCGTCCAGCACCAAGAGGGCGTCGCTCTCGTCGAAACGGTGGGACAGCGGGTTGTCCTCCGCGCTGCGGGCGAGGCTTTCGTACGAGGTGCGCGAGATCAGGCTGACGCCCGGCGTGGCGGGCGACACGACGAAGCTCAGCGCATAGTCGACATCGTCGGCCGGCAGCGGCTCGATCGTGCCGACGATGATCTCGTCGGCAAAGATGGCGGCGGTGCCGATGGTCTTGGCGCCGCTGACGAAGATGCCGGCGTCGGTTTCGCGCACGGCGCGCACGCCGATGTCGTCGAGGGCACCTTGCTGCGCCAGGCTCCTGGTCTTGTCGATCTTTGGATTAGTGATGGTAAAGGCGGTGAACAGGTCCTGTTCCATGGCGCGCTGATACAGGGCCAGCACGTTGGCCGAACCGTCGAAGCTGCCGCCGGCGAACACATCCGGGCGCGCGGCGAAACCGGCCAGGCCCGAGGCCATGTAGTCCGGCGAGCGGCCGAGAAAACCGAAGCTCTCTTCGGCCCAGCGCTTATGCGCCTCGCGCTTCGAGACGAGGTCCGCATAGCTGCGCGGAATCAGAAACGCGCGGGAATGGCGCACGTCGCTTTGCGCGTCCTGGCAGGTCAGCACGCTTTGCCATTGCGACTGCCGGTTCAGGTCGTACAGGCGGGCGAACGATTGGGCGGCATTGCGAAACGCCGGGGAGCGCACCACGCTGTCGACCTGCTCGGTGCCCAGCCACACGGTGCGTCGGTCTTCCAGACCGGCCAGGTAGGAGGCGCCACTACGCATCATGCATTACCTCTTGTTGGTTGAGTTGCCGCGCATGCGCTGTGGTGCTGGGCGGCCAGTAGGGGGAAGGTTCGTTGATCTTCTGGCGTTCCATCGCCGATGTGCGGACATAGCGAGCGGCGATGTCTTCCAGTTCGCCAGGCCCGAATACATGGCTTGAATCCTGAAAACCCTTGGGGGCGCGGGCATTGGCGAGGTCGATGACCACCTCCGGGCCCTGCTTGCGGTTGGCTTGCTGCAACTCGGTCATCTTCGGCCGGCGGTCGGCCTCGAAAGCGGCGAGCGCGGCGGCCACCTGCGGATGGGCGTGCAGATGGTGGGCCAGGGCGCAGGCGTCGATGACCGACTGGGTGGCGCCGTTCGAGCCGATTGGGTACATCGCATGAGCGGCGTCACCGATCAGGACGACATTGCCATGCTTGGTCCAGGCGGGCAGCGGCTCGCGGTCGACCATCGGGTACACAAAGGTGTCGCGGCTGTTCAGCATGATGGCGGCCGGTTCGATGCCGGCCATCTTCCAGCCCTGAAAATCGAACGCGAAGCTGCTGGGCTTGACCGGCAGGTTCCAGTCGCCGCGGGCATAGCCGGCGGCGGGGTTTTCCGGGGCGGCGGCGGCCCAGTTCAGCAAGACCTCGTCCGAGTCTTCGCGCTGCGCCATCGGATACACCACGAATTTCCTGACGCCGTCGCCGGCGATGACCATGGAGCGGCCGGACAGGAACGGCTTGGCCCAGACGGTGCCGCGGAAGATCACCGTGCCATTGCCGACCGGTGCGTCTTCCCCCGGGGCGATCAGCCGGCGCAGCGCCGAGCGGATGCCGTCGGCGCCGATGACCAGGTCGGCCTCGTAGCGGATTTCGGCTTCGCTTGTGCGGTCTCGGCACAGCACGGTCTGGCCGGCGTGGCCAGGCTCGATGTCGAGTACTTCCACGCCGCTGAGCACGGCGTCCGGCCCCAGCAACTGTACGACGCGCTGATACAGCTGCATCTGCAGCCAGCCGCGATGGATCGACAGCTGCGGCCAGCGGAACCCGGCGGCCTTGCCGCGCGCCTCGCGCCAGATGCGGTCGCCGTGATGGTTCATGTAGATCAGCTCGCCGGTCTGGATGCTCAGCGGGATGAGTTCGTCCAGCAGCCCCAGCCCGTCGAGCTCGCGCACCGCGTGCGGCAGCAGGTTGATGCCCGATCCCAGCGGCTGGATGTCGTGCGAGCGTTCGATCAGGCGCACCCGGGTAAAACCGCGGGCATGCAGCGCCAGCGCGGCGGTCAGGCCGGCGATGCCGGCGCCGGCGATCAGGATCCGAGGGCTCATGCGTAGGTCTCCCGTGCTTGCGGTTGGGATGCTGCGCTGTTGGCCGAAGCCGGCCGCAATGCACCCTGATGCTGGTGGGAGCGCGGCCGTACCTGCATCAGTTTTTCGTTTTCACGGGTCAGGTCGAGGATCTGCTTCAGCAGCGCCACCGGCGCGCCGCCGCTGCCCTGCTCGTACAGGCGAACCTCGGGGGCGTAGGCGCGGCGGGCGATGCCGATATGGCGGCCACGGAATACCTTGAGTAGGTACAGCAGATCGGCAAGGCTGCCGGCGCTCTGGATGGCCGCTTCGTCGGGCTCGCCGGTTTGCTGCTCGAGCAACGAGGCCACTTTGGTGACCAGCGAGGCCTTGCAGGCATGGCGTGCATAGAAGTCGCGCCAGGAGGGCAGGCTGTAGTGCACCGATTCGACCAGGAAGCGGTTGTACTCGGGTTCGTTGCGGTCGGAGGCCCAGACGCACAGGTCGACCAGCCACAGCGGGGCCTGCGCGGCGGCCGGGCCGAGATAGCTGACGCCGTTGACGGTGAATTCTTCGAAATACGGGCGCATTTCCTGCGCGAAGAAGATCGGCGAAACGCGCGAGGTGACCGAGTCGATCGCCTCGATCATGGCGCGGCTGGCATCGCCCAGCATGCCCACCATTGGTGCGAAGCGGGCGTCGCGCGGGTCCATCTCGCTGAGCGTTTCGCTGATGGCCAGCGAGGCGCTCAGGTTCGGAAAGACCCGCACCACCGCATCTTGCAGCCAACGTTCCTGCTCATCGTCGGTGTAGGTGCGCCGCCGCTCGCCGGTCGGGTTCCATGAGGTGTAGTGATGCACGGTATCGCGCGGAATCATCCGGGTGTAGTCGCCCAACACGAGTAGCGGCACTTCGAGTTCCGGAACTGCGCTGATGGGTTCGATGCCATGGCGCTTCAGCGAGCCCGCCACGATGCCCAGATCCCGCATTGCGGCTAGCGCGGCCTCGGCGGTCTGGATGGGCGTTTCGCTTACCCGGATTGTGAGCTGGCGCAGTATCCGGGTCAGCTCGGGGATGTCCGCGTTGCGATTCAATTCAGGGAGCAAGGACAGAATGGCGTCCGCGCAAAGCGGGTCCTGGTTCTGAATGGCCTTGATATTGAAATAGGCGAGTTCGTCGAAATGATTTGAATTGGGCAGATTCATGCGGTGTCTCCGCGCTGGGAAACCATGCTGTTCATTGAAAGGGTTCTTGGGCGTTAAGCGGTAGCTAGCAGGCTAGGCTGGCGGGCGGCCCATTCTTTTGGGGTGCTGGCGGCGAGGTCGAGCTGTTGCTGCAGTTCGGCCAACCCTGCGCTGAGCAGGCGGGTAGTCGGGTTTTGGAAAGCCCAGTGATACAGCCCGGCGACACCGGCTGCGGCCTCTGCGCCGAGGAATGGAGCAATGGCGCGCTCGAAAAGCGCCGGGTCCAAAGGCTTGTAGGCAATGGTTCGGCCAAGGGAGGCGGATAATTCGTCGGCCAATTGCTTGCCGGTCAGTGCCGCCGAGCCAATGGCAATCGATTGGTCCGCAACCGTGTCCAGCTGATGGGCGCGATAAACGGCGCGGGCCAGATCGCTCAGGCTGATCCAGGAAACGCTGATTTCATCCGGCAATGGATAATGTAGTTCGCCATGTTCGCGCATTGCGGCAACCGCACCCGGGGCAAGCAGGTTTTCCAGATAGACGGCCGGTTGCAGGCAAATGGTGGGAATGCCGCTGGCGCGCAGGATTTTCTCGGCGCTGTTGCGGGTGTCGATACCGGCTACGCCAATTGCCTCGGCAGTCAGCCGGGTGTTGGCATTAAATACCAACCGTTCGACCCCGGCCGCGATGGCCGCATCGGCGATATTTTGTGCGTATTGCTTTACGATGGTCGGATCGTAAATTAATGGGATGGTAATAGTGGCATGGCTAACGCCGATGAAAGCGGTGAATAACGCTTTAGCGTCGGACAGGTCTGCGACTACTTTATCAACGCCATCCGGTACCGTGCTGTTTTCCGAACGGACCAGCCCGCGAACTTTTTCTCCGTGGCTCAATAGTTCTCGCGCGATTGCCCCGCCTTGGGCTCCCGATGCGCCAATTACCAAGTGTAATCTTTTAAAATCGCCTGCCATTTGATAGCTCCCGAGTTAGCGCAATAAGCTCAGGATTTTATTGGCCATGATATTGTATTTTCAATTATCATCCTGCCTGGTTTATTTAACGATCGTCCAGAATGGTTAGCGAATCCGATGTTCTGACGCATGTGCTTGATCCATTGCGTCTTAAAGGGATGTTTCTCAGCCAATGGGAGGTGAGCGGCCCCTGGGCGATTCAGGGCAAGCAGGAGCCCTGCGCGTTGATCCATTACATGGTGTCGGGGACGGCCTCCATTCGGATGGAGGGGCAGGAACCGGTGACGATCGGGCCAGGCGATCTGGCGATGTTTCCGCGAGGAGACACGCATATCGTCGGCGATGCGCCGACCACCGCGCCGCAGGCGCTGGAGGACGTGCTCCCCAAGCGGGGTACCGGCCGCTTCAGTGTCATCCACCTGGATGGCGGTGGCGCGCCGGGCCGGATGTTGTGCGCCGGCTTGCACTACGAAGCCGATGGCGTGCTGCCGCTCTATCACCTGCTGCCATCGCTGCTGGTGGTCGACGCACAGCAGATCGCCAAGGAGCCGCTGCTGGCCCATATGCTCGATGGGCTGAAGCGCGAGGTGCTGGCTCATCAGGAGGGGCGCAATCTAGTGCTGCTGCGCGGTTTCGAGCTGGTGTACTTGCTGGGTTTGCGGGTGGCGCTGCGCGATGCCGATTCGCTGGTCAAGATCGCCGATGCGCTGCGAACCCCTGGCATCGGCAAGGCATTGATCGCGATCTATGAGAATTACGCCCAGCCGTGGTCGCTTGAATCGCTGGCGCACGAAGTGGGGATGTCGCGCTCCGCGTTCGCACAGACCTTCAAGCAGCTGATCGGCGAGGCGCCGGCACGACATCTGATGCGCCGCCGGGTCGCCGAGGCCAAACGACTGCTAGGCTCGACGACATTGTCTCAGGAGGTCATCGCCCGCCAAGTCGGCTACGAGAGCGTGGTCGGGCTGCATCTGGCCTTCCGTAATCTGTATGGCATCGCACCCGGGGCGTTTCGCAAGGGCCAGCAGGCCGAGGGCGGGCAAAGAGGGCTGAACGACGGCATCGCCTAGTGGTGCGGTTGCCTCGCTTGGCCGAGCTGAATTCAGCGGAACAGCCGGCTCAGTGCCTCGCGCGCGTCGCTGACCAGCTGCGCTTCGCCGGGTGTTGGTGGCAAGAGGCGGAATTCGGCCAAGGGCAACGGCGGCAAGCCCAGTTCGGCGGGGCATTCGGCCAGCTCAGTGCCGACCGCCGAGCTGTTCAGGCACGACACGCCGAGCCCGGCCGACAGCGCCAGCTGCAGGCCGGCTACCCCCGAAGCGGTATGGGACACCAGATAGGGCACCCTGTGCCGTGCCAACAGCGTGGCGATGAACTGCTGCAGCGCGCAGCTGGCCGGCAGCACCACCAGCGGCAGCGGCGTGCGCTCGGGCATGTCGCTCTGCTGCGCCGCCACCCAGACCAGCGGTTCGCGCCTGATCACCGTGCCTTGCTGCTGCGGGTCGACGCCGGCGATGTGGCGACCGTCCGTGTCGACCAGCCGCATCGCCAGACCGATGTCGAAGTCGCCGTTGCCGGCGCTGCGCTCGATCACCGCGCTTTGCAGGATGGTCACGTGCAGCCGCAGCCGCGGGTGCTCCTCGGCGAAGCGCTTGAGCACCCGGGCGATCTCGCTGGGGCGGTAATAGTCGGTGATCGCCAGGCGCAGCTCGCCGTCCAGCGCCTGGCCCTGCAGGTCTTCATAGGCGGCGGCGCTCAGCGCCAGGATGCGCTGCGCGTAGTTCAACAGCTTCTCGCCGGCCGGGGTCGGCGTGCTGCCTTTCTTGCCGCGCAGCAGCAGAGGCTGGCCGGCCCGCTCTTCCAGCTTCTTCAGCTGCTCGCTCACCGACGACTGCGACAGGAACACCTGCTTGGCCGCCGCCGACACGCTGCCGGCCTCGGCGATCGCGACGAAGGTGCGCAGCTGGGCCAGGTCGAAGTCGCGCATTGCTATCTTTCTGTTTTTTCGATACTTACCATCTTATTTTCCAGTTTTACCGATGTAAAGCTCGTGCGTAGCATGAGGATTCCACAAGCTACCTTGCGAGAACGCCATGTCCGCCACCAGTCTATCCGCCGTCCCCGACGAAAGCCGCCACCGCTGGAAAGTGCTGGGGATCGGCGTTGCCGCCAACGCCAGCTTCTCGGCGGCCTTCTGGGGTATTCCCGCGACCGCGGTGCTGATGCGCGCCGACTATCGGCTGAGCAATGCCGAGCTCGGCATGGTGCTCGGGTTGCTGGGGCTGGGCGTCGCGCTCAGCGAACTGCCCTGGGGCATGCTGACCGACCGTTGGGGCGACCGGCGGGTGCTGTTGACAGGCCTTGGCGCCACCGCCGCAGCGCTGGCATCGATGGCCTTGTTCGTCGCGCCGACGGCCTCGTCGCTGCCGGGGCTGCGCTTGCTGGCGGGGGCGATGGTGGTCGTCGGGTTGTTGGGCGGCAGCGTGAACGGCTCGAGCGGCCGCGCGGTGATGGCGTGGTTCCGCGAAGGGGAGCGAGGGTTGGCGATGAGCATCCGTCAGACCGCGGTGCCGGTCGGCGGCGGGATCGGCGCGGTACTGTTGCCGGCACTTGCGGCGCATGCCGGCTTCGGCGCCGTCTATGCTGCGCTGGCACTGCTGTGCGCACTGACCACGCTGTTCAGCTGGCGCTGGCTGCACGAGCCGCCGGATGGCGATGTACACGTGGGATCGGTGGTGGCTGGGGTGGGGCAAGAGCTCGCGCCGCTGCGGGACGCGCGACTGTGGCGGCTTGCGCTCGGCATCGGCGTGCTGTGCACCCCGCAGGTGGCAGTGCTGACTTTCGCTACCGTGTTTCTGCACGATTTCGGCCACGTCGGGGTCGCCGCGATCAGCGCCTGCCTCGCCGCGGTGCAGTTCGGCGCGGCGGTGACGCGGGTCTGGAGCGGGCGCTGGACCGACCGGCGTGGCAACAGGCGTGCCTATCTGCGCGGCTGCAGCCTGCTGACCGCCGGGGTGTTTGCGGCGCTGACGGTGCTGGTGCTGTTGGCGACCCGCATGCCGCAATGGCAAGCGGCCATCACGGCAGCGATTGTCGCGGTGCTGGTGTTGGGCGGCATCTGCGCGTCGGCTTGGCACGGCGTGGCGTATACCGAGCTGGCTACGCTCGCCGGTACCCGGCGGGCGGGCACCGCGCTGGGCATGGGCAATACCGGCACCTTCCTGTCGCTGTTTCTCACCCCGCTCGCCATCCCGGTGCTGCTGGCGCAGTGGTCGTGGCCGGCGGTGTGGCTGGCCGTCGGCGTCTGCGCCTTGCTGGCCCACTCGGCCTTCTCGAAGCCGGCTAACGCGCCGTCGACCGGCCGGGGCTAGGGCATACCCGTCAAGGTTGGCCGAAGTGTGCCGGGTTTCGGCCAACCTTGGTGTTGCGCCGTGCTCAGAGCGTGGTCGGGTGGCCGTTGCGGTCGAGCTCGTAGACCTTGTGCCGGGTGAGACGCTCCTTCAGCCAGCGCGCCGCCTTGCCCAGCGGCTGGGTCTTGCACCATAACAGGTCGACGCCGACCAGCCAGTCGGTGTGCGGGTACGCCTCCAGTTGCAGCTCGACCAGTTCGTCCGAGGCGAGCTCGCGCTCGATCAGCCGGCGTGGCAGCGTGCTCCAGCCCAGTCCCGAGCGGGTCATCTCCAGCAGCGCCAGATAGCTTTCCGCCTGCCAGCAGCGCGTCGCCTCCAGATACTCGCTGCTGGGCAGCTTGCGCTGGTGCGCGCGAAACACCAGGTAGCGCGCGCTGTGCAGGTCGGTGAAGCGCACGATGGCTTGCTGCGCTAGCGGATGGTCGCGGTGCGCGACGTGGGCGAGGATCAATTTGCCCAGTTGGGCGAAGCCCAGTTCGCGCGGGTAGCCGGGCTGGGAGAACGCGACGCCGAGCACCGCTTCGCCCGCCAACATCAGCTCGCTGACGTCGCCGTGCATCGGGTGGCGGATATCCAGGTCCACATAGGGAAAGTGCTCGGCAAATTCGGCGAGCGGGGCGGTGAGGGCGGTGTAGGGAACCTCGATCGCCAGCGTCAGGCTCGGCTCGATCGCCTCGCTCAAGCTGTCAGCATGCGCTTCCAGCTCCAGGCAGCGCTCCAGCACGCTCGCCGCCTCGTTGAGCAGCTTGCGCCCGGCCTCGGTCAGGGTCGGGGTGCGGCTCGTGCGGTCGAACAGCATCACGCCCAGGTCGATCTCCAGATTGGCGATCGCCATGCTGACCGTCGACTGGGTCTTGCCCAAGCGGCGCGCGGCGGCCGAGAACGAGCCGGTCTCGACCACCAGCGCAAACATCTGCAGTTGTTCCAGCGAGTAGCGCACCTTTTCTCCATTCGCTTCGGCCAACGTTGCGGGCCGACGGTTAAGCCGATTTCGTCCTGCGGCTACCATATATCAAAAAAATCGATGGTAACTCATTTGAGTTATCGGGTATTTCGACCAGATGATGGCGCAGCGCCGGGCAATTGGCAAAGCCAGCACCCGGCGGATCGGCCGATCCATCCCCGCTAGAAGGGACGGACGAGCCACCCTTGACCGGGTTCGCAGGGCGCCTTCCTGTGGGCCCGGCATCTACAGGAGCATGGAGAAACCGAATGAACACACACAACGGGGTCCACCCGGTTGACGAAATACTGCCGGTGCGGCAGTTGGTCACCTACGGCCTGCAGCATGTGCTGGTGATGTACGCCGGCGCGGTCGCGGTGCCGCTGATTCTGGGCAGCGCACTGGGGCTGACTTCGGCCCAGGTGGTGACGCTGATCAACGCCAATCTGCTGACTTCGGGCATCGCCACGATGATCCAGTGTCTGGGCATCTGGAAATTCGGCGCGCGGTTGCCGTTCATCCAGGGCTGCTCCTTCATCGCTCTGGCGCCGATGATCATGATCGGCAAGGAGTTTGGCCTGGCTTATGTGTTTGGCTCGGTGATCGCCGCCGGTGCCGCCACCATCGCGCTGGCGCCGGTCTTCAGCCGGCTGCTGCGCTTCTTCCCGCCGGTGGTGATCGGTAGCCTGATCACCATCATCGGCATATCGCTGATGCCGGCGGCGGCGATCTGGCTGGGCGGTGGCAACCCCGGCGCTGCCGACTTCGGCAGCCTGTCCAACCTGCTGCTCGGCTTGGTGACGATTGCGATCACGCTGTTCATCTATGCCAAGTTCAAGGGCTTCATCGGCAACCTGTCGGTGCTGCTCGGCCTGGTGGCCGGCTCCGCGGTGGCGGCGGTGTTCGGCCTGACCGACTTCAAGCATGTCGGCGAGGCGGTGTGGTTCGAGGTGAGCTCGCCGTTCGCGTTCGGCCTGCCGAAGTTCGGCCTGGTGCCCAGCCTGGTGATGATCCTCGGCATGCTGGTGATCATGGCCGAGACCACCGGCAACTGCCTGGCGATCGGCAAGATCGTCGGCAAGCCGTCCACGCAGCAGACGCTCGGCAACGCCTTCCGCGCCGACGGCCTGTCGACCATGATCGGTGGCATCTTCAACAGCTTCCCGTACAACTGCTTCACCCAGAACACCGGCCTGATCGCGCTCTCCAATGTGAAGAGCCGCTACGTGGTCGCCGCCGCCGGCGCGATCATGGTGCTAATGGGGCTGTTCCCGAAACTGGGTGCGTTGATCGCCTCGGTGCCGCGCCCGGTGCTGGGCGGCTGCGCGATCGTGATGTTCGGCATGACCACGGTGGCCGGCATCCAGGAGCTGTCGCGGGTGAAGTTCGACGGCACCCGCAACGCGATCATCGTCGCGGTGTCGGTCAGCGTCGGCGTGCTGCCGATGTCATTCCCGGCGCTGTTTGAGCACGCCGGCGGCACGCTGAAGCTGATTCTGGAGAGCGGCATCTTCCTCGGCGCGCTCACCGCCATCCTGCTCAACGTACTGCTCAACGGCAATGCATCCCACGAAGAGCATCAAGACCCCGAATTCACCGCGCTGGCCGCGAGTTCGGCCGGCGCCGAAGCCGATAAGTAAACCCTTTACCCGGAGAAACATCGTTATGAACAGCTACACCAAAGTCGAAGCCCCGAACCTGTCTAACCGCGACCTGGAGTTGCTGCGCCAGACCATCGTGCTGTCCGCGGAGTCGAAGCAACGCGGCCGCCACCCGTTTGCCGCCCTGGTGGCCGACGAGCACGGCAATATCGTCGTCACCGCCGGCAACAACTCGATGCCGCCGGAAGGCGACCCGACTCAGCACGCCGAGCTGGTGGCCGCCGCACGTGCCGCGCAGCAGCTCAGCCCGGAGCAGCTGGCGCGCTGCACGCTGTTTACCAGCGCCGAGCCGTGCTGCATGTGCTCGGGTGCGGTCTACTGGACCGGCATCGGCCGCGTGGTCTATGCCTTGTCCGAGCACGCGCTGCTGGGCCTGACCGGTGACCATCCGGAAAACCCGACCTTCTCGCTGCCGTGCCGCGAAGTGTTCGCGCGTGGCCAGCGTCGGGTCGAGGTGGTTGGCCCGCTGCTGGAAGACGAAGCCGCGAAGCCGCATGTCGGCTTCTGGAAGTAAGGAGCACACCATGGCGGGTGGAATTTCGATTCATGTGGTCGACGTGGCACGCGGCGTGGTTGCCGAGGGCTTGGTGGTGCGTGTCGAGCGGCTGGAGCAGGGTGGGCGACAGTTGATCGCTGAAGGTCGGGTCGGCGCAAGCGGCACGGTGGCGGTGCTGGACGGGTTGGCCGAACGCTTCGTGCCGGGCGTGTACGAGGCGACCTTCCTGGTCGGCGACTACTACCGGAGCGAAGGGGCGGCACTGCCGGCGATTGCCTTCCTCGACGTGGTGCCGTACCGCTTCGGCCTGGCCGATGCCGCGCAGCACTACCACCTGCCGCTGAAGATGACGCCGTGGGGCTTCTCCTTGTTCCGCGGCGGGGCGTAAGCGGTATAGCGGCCCGGTTATCTTGACAGGTTGGCCGAACTGCTTCGGCCAACCTTCTTTTGATGGCGAAACGGGTAGGGCGGTTGTCGGCGCCATGCCCGTCAATTTACAATCCGACGATGGTGTACCGACTGCTCCGAGTTTTAACGCTGATCGCCTCCGTGGCCATGCTCCCCATGCATGCCCCGGCGATGGCGGCTGCCAACCCGGAATGCAGTATGGCGATGCCGTCGTTGCAGCCTGTTTCGGCCGCTGCGCCTGCCGACTGTGCCTCGATGACGCACGACGGCAAGGCCAAGGCGGCCGCCGATGTCGACTGCTGTTCGCCGCACATCGTCGCCTTGCCGGTCTCCTTGGCCGGCCAGGCTGTCGTGGCCACCGTACCGCGCCTGGCTACCTGCGATACTCGCCTTGCCGAGCGCTGCCTTTCCCCGCCCGAACGCCCTCCCAGAAGCTGATTCCCGCTGTTTTGTGCCGTCTAGCAGGCCAATAGGTCTGCGCCGTTGCTATCGCGCCGGCCGCCCTTTGCGTGGCTGAACCACGTCGCGTGCCGGCCAAAACCAGGAATCTGTCTGATGAATACCCGTCAATTTGCCATTGCCGCGCTGGCCGTCTTCTTGCCGCTGACCCTGCAACCCGCGATCGCCGCCACCAAAATGGTGACGATGTACAAGTACAAGGGCTGCGAGTGCTGCGACAAATGGGCCAAGCATCTCGAAGCCCTTGGCTTCACGGTCAAGACCGAACTGCGCGACGACCTGACCCCGATCAAGCAGCAGGCCGGGGTGCCGCAGGAACTGGGCTCCTGCCACACTGCGCTGATCGACGGCTACGCCTTCGAGGGCCATGTGCCGGCCGATCTGGTCGTCAAGGTGTTGAAGGACAAGCCGAAGATCGCCGGTCTTGCGGTGCCGGGCATGCCGCTGGGCTCGCCGGGCATGGAAGTGCCCGCCGCGCAGAAGCAGGCATACCGAGTAATGGCATTCAGTCGAACTTCTGCACCGACTATCTACGCCCAGCGTTGATAACGGCTTGAGCAGATCGTGGCGGCGGGTTACCCTGCCGCCACCCCACCCACAGGACTACTGCGTGGAACGTTCCCTCGTTTCCTCTCTCGCCTTGCCTCTGTTGCTGCTCGGCAGCCTGATGTTCAGCATGCCCAGTTTCGGCGCGCGTCAGGACGAAGACACCCCGGATGCCCCAGCGGCCGATTCGGACGGCCATAGCGCCAAGAACGTTGCCAGCGCACTGGCCGGCGACATCCTGATGCAGGCGATGGGCCTGGTCGGCATCGCTTATCGCTTCGGCGGCAATTCGCCCGCCACCGGTTTCGATTGCAGCGGACTGATCCGCTACGTATTCCAGCACTCGGTCGGCATGGACCTGCCGCGTACCGCCGCCGAACAGGCTAGGGCCGGCAAGGCCGTGACCCGGGACGATCTGCAGACCGGCGACATCGTGTTCTTCAATACCCGCGGCTTCGCCAACTCGCACAGCGGCATCTATCTGGGCAAGGGCAAGTTCATCCATGCGCCCCGCACGGGCAAGAGCATCAGCATCAGCGATATGAGCGAGTCGTACTGGACCACCCGTTTCAACGGCGCGCGTCGCGTGCTGCGCCAGCAGTAGCCTGCATTGAGACGTGTCCGTTTGCCGATGAAGTCCGTCGCCAAACGGACGCGCTAGCAACAAGCACGACCGATAGGAACAGGCCGTGATTTTTGCTATTCAGGCCCCAGCAGTCTGTTCATGCTAGAGCCAGATCGAGAGCAGCGGCTTGAGCCAGCCCGATACGCTGGACAGCCAGCCGGGCCGCCTGCGCACCTCCGGGTCGGGGTCGGCTTCGGCCAAGCTGAGGGCCGGTAGCGCCGTCGCGCTACCGATCTCGCCGAGCGCGATGGCCGCTTCCTTGAACACCTCCCATTCCGTATCGCCCGGCGCGGTCAGCAGCGCCGGCTGCACCTCGTTTCCTTCAGCAAGACCCAGTGCCCGCAGGCGGCGCGGCGTACTTCGCACTGTAATCGGTTGCGGTGCATTCGGGGGCTTGAACGCCGCTGGCATTCCTGCCACGGCTCGCTGCGGCGCTGCTGCGATTTCCCGCCGAATGGCTGTTGCGTTGCAACATTAACGGTGTAGAGTGACGATTCGGATTCGTCCCCCATCAGGAGAGTTGTATGTCGGCGCCAACCTCTGCTCTGTCCGTTTTACCCCCAGGCGCTGCAGCCGCAGCCGACTACTGGATCGACGCCTGGCAGCGTTCGGTCCTGTTCTGGGACGTGCTGCGCGAGCGCGGCAATGTGTTTCTCGAACATGCCTTGTCCGGCAAGCCGCCGGTGCTGGTGTTCGACTATGAAGTGATCGTGGATGGCCGCGAACTGGCCGACCCGGCCAACTACGCCTTGGCGGCGATCAAGCCGCCCGAACAATGCCCGCCCACCGACCCGAAGAAGCGTCCCTTTGTCGTGATCGACCCGCGCGCCGGCCACGGCCCGGGCATCGGCGGCTTCAAGATGGACAGCGAAATCGGCATTGCACTGCAGCAAGGGCACCCCTGCTATTTCGTGATGTTTTACCCGCAGCCGGAACCGGAACAGACGCTGGCCAGTGTCGGCCTGGCCGAAAAGGTGTTTCTCGAGAAGGTGAACGAGCTGCATCCGGATGCGATCGGCAAGCCCTTCGTGATCGGCAACTGCCAGGGCGGCTGGGCGCTGACGCTGGTGGCGTCGCTTCACCCGAATCTGGTCGGCCCCATCCTGCTGGCCGGCTCGCCCTTGTCGTATTGGTCGGGGGTAGAAGGCAAGAACCCGATGCGCTATTCGGGCGGCCTGCTCGGCGGCACCTGGACGGCGTCGTTTGCCGGCGACATCGGCAACGGCAAGTTCGACGGCGCCTATCTCGTCAACAACTTCGAGCAGCTCGACCCGGCCAATACCTATTGGAAAAAGCTCTACCGCTTGTACGACAGGGTCGACACCGAGCGCGAGCGCTTCCTAGAGTTCGAGCGCTGGTGGGGCGGCCACTACATCCTCAACAAGGCCGAGATGGAGTGGATCACGCAGAACCTGTTTGTCGGCAACCGGCTGACCGCCGGCGAGCTCTACACCGCCGACGGCAAGCGCCGCATCGACATGCACAATATTCGCTCGCCGATCATTGTGTTTGCCTCATGGGGCGACAACATCACGCCGCCGCAGCAGGCGCTCAACTGGATTCCCGACATCTACGACAGCGTCGAGGACATCCGCCTGAACGAGCAGACCATCGTGTATTGCCTGCACGAAAAGGTCGGGCACCTGGGTATCTTCGTGTCGGCCGGCGTCGCCACCAAGGAGCACAGTGAATTCGCCACCGCGCTCGATCTGATCGATGTACTGCCGCCGGGCCTCTACGAGGCGGTGATCCAGGACACCTCTCCGGAAACGCCGGGGCTGGAATACGCCGACGGGCGCTACGTCATTCGCTTCGAACCGCGCGACGTGTCGGACATTCTCAAGCTCGACGACGGTCGCGGTGACGAGCGTGCCTTCGAAGTGGTTCGCCGCGTCTCCGAGATCAACCAGGGGGTGTACGACCATTTCATCTCGCCCTGGGTGCGACTCGCGTCGAACGAATTCACCGCCAGCCTGTGGCGCAACCTGAATCCGGCGCGCTTCGAGCGACTGCTGGTATCTGACTGGAACCCGGCGCTGAGCGCCCTCAAGCCCATCGCCGAGGCGGTGCGCCAGAACCGTCGCCCGGTGCAGGTGGACAACCCATTGCGAGAGGCTCAGGAGGAGATTTCCGACAATATCGGCGAGGCGCTCGATCGCTATCGCGACCAGCGCGACGCATTGCAGGAGTTCGTGTTCAAGAGTGTCTACGAGTCGCCGTTGCTGGCGTCGCTGGTCGGCTTGCAGCCGCCGCTGGAGCGTTCGGCCAAGGCCCGTCGGCACAGCTGGGCACACGACGAGATGCTCAAACTCAAGCGTCAAGCGTTTGACGGCGGCTTCGAGCAGGGCTCTTTGCTGGATGGTTTCCTGCGGCTGATGATCTACGTTGCGATCGGCACCGGCGTGGTCGACGAGCGGCCATTCAACGGCATCCGCCGCGTGATGCGCGATACCGGCCTAGATAAGACTGTCACCCTCGAGCAGTTGAAGGAATCGATCCGTCAGCAGACCTATCTGGTGCGAACGGACGAAGAGAGGGCGCTGAGCGGACTGTCGCTGTTGTTGGCCGAACCCCACCATCGCCAACAAGCACTGACGCTGACGCGTGAGCTGTTGGAGCTGTGCGGGCCGATCAGCGCCGGCAAGGTGGAGCGGCTGGCGCGCGTGGCCCAGGTGCTGGGCCTGGAGTCGCAGGCGGCTGACGCGGTGCTCGCTAATGTTGTAGCCTCCGCCGCTAGCCGTCAGGCTCCGGCTACCCCGGCTACCCCGGCTACCCCGGCTACCCCGGCTACCCCTGCGGCCGTAGAGGCCGCAGTGCCCGTGAGGGCCGCGCCGAAGCGGCGCAGCAGTCCAAGCAAGCGCAGCCCCGCGGCAGCCAGTCCGGCCGCCTCGGTCAAGGAGGCGCCGGCAGACAAGCCCGTTGCCGACGAGGCGCTCAAACCGGCCACGCCAGCCAAGGCCGTGGCCACCAAGCCTGCAGCCGCCAGCGCCGAGGCCACGCCAGCCACGACCAAACCGCCGGTCAAGCGCAAGCCCGCCGCCAAGCCGGCCGTCAATGGCAAGGCGAACCCGGAAGGGGGGGGCGAGACCGGGCCGATACAGGCCAAGCCCGGCCCGAAAGCCGGCTGAGCCAAATGCTTGGTATTGCCGACGGCGCCCTAGGGCGCCGTTTTTCTTGGTGTCTTCCCCTTGTCGTGAAGCGGTGCCGGCATGCTCGTTAGCTTTGCTGGAGGCACTGGCACAGGCACAGGCACAGGCACAGGCACAGGCACAGGCGGCGGAGGGTTGTCGCATGGTAAAGCGCCCCGCTGTGCGGGGCGTGCTCATGTCGGTGTTCGGCCAAGCGGAGTGCTAGGCGAAATGGCAGGCTACTCGGTGTGTGCCATCCAGGGGGCGCATTGTCGGCTCCTCGTCGCGGCACCGATCGCTCGCCTGCGGGCAGCGGGTGTGAAAGCGGCAGCCAGAAGGTGGTGCGGCCGGGCTGGGTGGCTCGCCCTGGAGCACGATGCGTTCGCGGCGCGCGTCAGGGTCGGCCACCGGCACCGCCGAGAACAGTGCCCGGGTGTAGGGGTGGCGAGGTTGGCCGAACAGGGCATCGCGCGGGCCGGTTTCGACGATCTTGCCCAGGTACATCACCGCGATGTCGTCGCATAGGTGCTCGACCACCGCCAGGTCGTGCGAGATGAACAGGATGGTGGTGCCGTGGCGCTCGCGCAGTTCGGCGAACAGGTTGATGATTTGCGCCTGGATCGACACGTCGAGCGCCGATACCGGCTCGTCGGCGACGATGAAGTCCGGCTGCAGCGCCAGCGCGCGGGCGATGCCGACCCGCTGGCGCTGGCCGCCGGAGAATTCGTGCGGATAGCGCCCGTAGTGATAGGGCGCCAGGCCGCAGACGGCCATCACCTCCAGCACCCGTTCGCGCAGCTCGTCTCGAGAACTCAAGCCATGTTCCAGCAGCGCCTCGCCGATCGCCTCGCCGACCGGGATGCGCGGGTTGAGCGAACCGTACGGGTCCTGGAACACGAGTTGCAGGCGCGGTCGCAGTGCGCGCAGCTCCGGCTTGGACAGGGTGGCGAGGTCGCGACCGCGAAAGCGGATCTCGCCGGCGCTTTTCGGCTGCAGACCGAGCAGGGTGCGGCCCACCGTGGTCTTGCCGCTGCCGGATTCGCCGACCAGGCCGAAGATGGTGCCGGGGCGGATCGCCAGGTCGACGCCGTCGACGGCGCGCACCTGGCCGGTGCTGCGGCCGAACAGGCCGTCGCGGATCGGGAAGTGCTTGCTAAGACCCCGGGCCTCGATCAGATAGTCGCTCATGCGGAGACTCCTTCGGCGGCGAAGCAGGCGACCCGGTGGTCGGCGTCGAGGCGCCTCAGGGCGGGGCGGCGCTGTTCGCAGTCCGTGCGGCGCTCCGGGCAGCGCGCCGCGAAGGCGCAGCCGGGCGGCAGGGAGAGCGGGTCGGGTACCTGGCCGGGGATGGCGGCCAGCCGGGCGAGGCGCCGGCCCGGCACCGGCCGGGAGGCGAGCAGGCCGCGGGTGTAGGGATGGCGCGGGTTGCGGAACAGCTCGCGTACCGGCCCTTGTTCCACCACGCGGCCGGCGTACATCACCGCCACCCGGTCGGCCAGCTCGGCGATCACGCCCAGATCGTGGGTGATCAGCAGCATCGCCATCTGCTGCTCACGGCGCAGCTCGCGCAGCAGTTCGAGGATCTGCGCCTGGATGGTCACGTCGAGTGCGGTGGTCGGCTCGTCGGCGATCAACAGGCGCGGCGCACAGCTGATCGCCATTGCGATCATTACCCGCTGCAGCATGCCGCCGGACAGCTGGTGCGGGAAGGCGCGGGCGATTTCGGCGGGGCGGGCGATGCCGACACGGGCGATCAGCGCCTCGGCCTGCGCCCAGGCGGCGCGCGGGGTTAGGCGGCGATGGGCGATCAGCGGCTCGCACAGCTGCTCGCCAATGCTGAGCACCGGGTTGAGCGCGCTCATCGGCTCCTGGAAGATCATCGCGATCTCGTTGCCGCGCAGCTGGCGCAGCTCGTCGGCGGGCAGGTCCAGCAGCGAGCGGCCGCCGAAGCGGATCGCGCTGCCGGCGATGCGCGCGGCCGGGCGGGGCAGCAGCCCCATCAGCGCCAGCGCGCTGACGCTCTTGCCGCAGCCGGACTCGCCGACCACGCCGAGCACCTCGCCGGCGGCGACGTCGAAGCTGACGTCCTGCACGGCGCGCACCGTGCCGGCCTCGGTGTCGAAGGCCACGGAGAGTTGGTCGAATTCGAGTAGCTTCATGGTTTCATCTTCGGGTCGAGCGCGTCGCGCAGGCCGTCGCCCAGCAGGTTGATGGCGATCACGGTGGCGAAAATGGCGAGGCCGGGCGGCATCCACAGCCAGGGGCGGCGCTGGAAGTCGATCAGGCTGTTGGCGGTGTCCATCATATTGCCCCACGACGGGGTGGGCGGGACCACACCCAGGCCCAGGTAGCTCAGGTAGGCCTCGTTGAGGATGGCGTTGGCGACGCCCATGGTGGCCACCACGATCAGCAGCGGCACGGTGTTGGGCAGCAGGTGGCGGAACAGCCGGCGCCGGGTCGACAGACCCAGCACCTCGGTGGCGAGCATGAAGTCGCGCTCGCGCAGCGACAGCACCTGGCCGCGGATTAGCCGAGCCAGCGTCGGCCAGCCGATCAGGCTGAGGATCACCATCACCAGGTAGATGCGGTAGTCGGGCGGCACCTTCAGCTCGGACAGCACCGCGCCCATGATGATCAACAGCGGCAGGCTGGGCAGCGTCATCAGCAGGTCGGCCAGGAGCATTACCGCCAGGTCGACCACGCCGCCGAGGTAGCCGGCCAGCGCGCCCAGCGTGTAGCCGACCGCCACCGACAGCACCACCGAGGCGAAGCCGACGGTGAGCGAGATGCGCCCGGCCATCAGCAGCCGGGTCAGCACGTCGCGGCCGAGAAAGTCGGTGCCGAGCCAGTGGC
This sequence comes from Neisseriaceae bacterium JH1-16, assembly GCA_025989215.1. Classification (GTDB taxonomy): domain Bacteria; phylum Pseudomonadota; class Gammaproteobacteria; order Burkholderiales; family Chromobacteriaceae; genus Crenobacter_A. The sequence goes on from JAPDNP010000001.1 coordinate 456,257, forward strand.
TGGCGCTGGGCGGGCGGTTGATCATCAGCGCGTCGGTGGCGTCGTTGCGCCACGGCGAGAAGTAGGGGCCGATCAGGCACAGCAGTACGAGTAGGGCGAGGAACAGCGCCGCTGCCATCGCCAGCCGGTTGCGGGCGAGGCGTCGCAGCGCTTCGGCCAACGGCGAGTGGGCGTGGGCGAGGCGGCCGGCCAGTTGCTCTGCACGGCGACGTTGGCCGAACAGCCGCAGAATCAGCGTGGTCATCGTCGTCTCCTAGCGTAGCCGCACGCGCGGGTCGACCGCGGCGTACAGGATGTCGGCCAGCAGGTTGCCGACGATGGTCAGCACGGCCAGGAACAGGGTGAAGCCCATCAGCACCGGGTAGTCGCGCGCGGCCAGCGAGTCGACATGGATGTGGCCGACGCCCGGCCAGTTGAACAGCTTCTCGGTGATGATGGCACCGGAGAACAGGCCGGGCAGCTCCAGCCCCAGCAGGGTGATCAGCGGCAGCAGCGCATTGCGCAGCGCATGGCGCAGGATCACGGTGCGCTCCTTCAGCCCCTTGGCGCGGGCGGTGCGTACGCAGTCGAGCCGCAGCGCCTCCAGCATGCTGGCGCGCACATAGCGGGTCAGGCTGCCCGACTGCAGCATCACCAGCGCCAGCACCGGCAGCACCATGTGGAGGGCGATCTCGCCGATGCGGGCAAGGCCGGTGGCCTCGCTGCCGGTGGACTGCATGCCGCCGACCGGTAGCCACTGCAGGTCGACCGCGAACCACTTGATCAGCAGCAGGCACAGGAAGAACACCGGGAAGGACATGGCGGCGAACACCGCCAGCGTCACCAGCCGGTCGTACCAGGAATAGGGACGCAGCGCCGAGCTGATGCCGATGGCGAGCGACAGCCCCCAGTAGAGCAGCAGCACGGTCAGCGACAGCAGGAAGGAATGCCATAGGTACTGGTCGAGCAGTTGGGTGACCGGTATCTGGTACTGCAGTGAAAAGCCCAGGTCGCCGTGCAGCAGCTGGCCGAGCCAGGTGAGATAGCGCTGCAGCACCGGCTGGTCCAGCCCGTACAGGGCCTTGAGCTCGCGGGAGCGGGCCTCGGTCAGCATGTAGTTGCCGTCGACGAAGTCGCCGGGCGTCAGCGCGAACAGGAAGAAGATCACCGCCGAGGCGCCGAGCAGGGTCGGCACCATCATCAGCAGGCGGCGCAGGATGAATTGACGCATGGAAGGAAAGCCTTGCAGGAGGGCGTGTTCGGCCAACCTGGAGGTTGGCCGAACGGCGGGCGGGATTACTGGGCGATCTTCAGCTGCGGCAGGCTGGCGATGATGCCGTTGTAGACGTTGGGGCTGAAGCCGCTGACCCGGGCGTTGCTCGCCGACAGGATCTTGCGGTAGGCGAGCAGAATCACCGGCGGGTCATTGGCGAACTGCTGGTAGAGCTGCTGGTAGCGCTGCTTGCGCACGTTCAGGTCGAGCGTGCTGTTGGCCGCCGCGACCAGCTTGTCCAGCTGCGGGTTGTTATAGGCGCTCTTGATCCGGCTCTGCGTGCTGGTGAATTCCTCCACCCCCTGGTGCGGGTCGTCCAGGTTCGAGGTGCGGTAGGTGGCCAGGTCGTAGTTGCCGGCCTTTTGCTTGCCGATCAGGCTGTTGAAGTCCGACACCTCCGGCTTTAGCTCCACGCCGATGGCCTTGTAGCTTTCCTTGGCGATCGGGATCAGCGCGTCGTTGAACAGGCTCTTGGTGGCTAGCAGGGTCAGCGACAGGCGCTGGCCGTTCTTGACGCGGATGCCGTCGCTGCCGGGCTTCCAGCCGTCGGCATCGAGCAGGGCGCGTGCCTTGGCCGGGTCGAACTTGTACGGGTTGATGCCGCTGGTGGTATAGGCCCACGAGATCGGCGTGACCGGCACGGTGGCCACCGAACCGTAGCCCTGGTACACCACGTCGACCAGCTTCTGGCGGTCCAGGCCGTAGATCAGCGCCTGGCGCACCTTCAGGTCCTTCAGATAGGGCTTGCGGTGGTTGAACTCGATCAGGCTGTAGTCGCTGGAGTTGTACAGATTGATGTTGGCGAAGCCCAGCGACTTGAGCTGCTCGATGTTGTCCGGGTTGACCGCGAAACCGTCGTAGTCGGTTTCGCCGGTCTGCAGCAGCTGCAGCTTAGTGGCGTCCGAGGTGATGCGGTAGATGAAGTTGCCCACCGCCGGCTTGCCGCGGAAATAGCGCGCATTGGCGTGGAAGCGCACCTCCTGGCCCGGCACGTACTTGTCGTACACAAAGGGGCCGGCGCCCAGCGGCTTGCCACCCAGCGCGCGCACGCCGTCGAGCTTGCCGCGCTGGTAGCCCTGGCCGTAATAGGCCTTGGACAGCACCGGGCCGCCGATTAGTCGCAGCGTGGTCGCGCCCGGCTCGGTGGTAGTGATCTGGATGGTCTGCGCGTCGATCACCTTCAGGCCGGCGATGCTGGCGGCCTTGCCCGCCTTGTAGTCGGCGCCGCCCTTGATGTGGGCGAGGCCGATGTCGGTTTCGCCGTCGTAGCTCGGGTCGTGCAGCACGGTCAGGGTGAAGGCGACGTCCTGGGCGGTCAGCGGCGAGCCGTCGCTGTAGGTCAGGCCCTTGCGCAGCTTCAGCGTGTAGGCCAAGCCGTCCTTGCTGACTTGCCAGGATTCGGCCAGCTCCGGCACCGGGCGGCCCTGTTTGTCCAGGTTGACCAGTCGGACGAAGATCACGTCGGTGACGTTCTCGTCCCAGCCGTTGTGGAAGAAATAGGGGTTGAACACGCCCTGCGGTTCGTTGATGGCCGCGACGACGGTGTCCTTGCGCGCCTTGGACTGCGTCGGAATCTTGGCCTGATCGGTCGCCGCGGTGATGCCGTTGACGATGGGTTGGGCGGCCGCCAGCTGGCTGGACAGCAGCGCGCCGAGCAGGGCAGCAGGGAGCAAACGGCGGGTCAGGCCGGAAAATGCGTGGTGGGTTGATGGTGTCACTATATTTCTCATTGTTTGATTTTGTGAATTTTTTATGTGTATTGGAAATAAAGTAAACAGACGACAGGAGAGTGTCTACAAAAATATTAGCTAATATCTATATTCCACAAAAATCGATAGCGAGAGGCGATGCAAAAACGCGTCTGGCAACCCTCGCGAAGCATTGACCTGTTCTGTACTGCAGGCTTGGAGGTGATGCGGGTTCACGTAGCGGGAAGAGGATTTGCGGCTGCGGCGTCATTATTCGTAACCTTATGATTTGACAGCTAGCGAATGCTTTAAACCGTTCGTCATCCCATCCTGAAAAGCACGCTGCCCTGCCTATAGTGGGAACACGCTGAACTACGGAAAGTGGGGTGGCGATGGAGGCAGTGAAGTTGTTCGAATTGATGTTGCGTGAAGAGGGCGCCCTGCCGGCACCCTTGTCGAATCTGCATATCGTGGCGCTGCTGGCGGAAAATCTGGCAGCGATTTCGCCGAAACTGACGCAGTCTGAGTTGTCTCGCATGATTGCGGTGGGCGTACTGGTGGGGCGGCACCAGGATCTGAATACCTCATCGCAGTGGTCGAATAAAGAGTCCGTATCGTCGGCGCAGTCTCATTTCCGCGCCCCGGAAACGCTGCACTGACTATCCTTCCCCGTCGTGACGGGTTGATGCTGCCTTTAGGGTGGCTTGGCAGTAAAAACGCCCCGCTGATTGCGGGGCGTTTGCATGGTGGCGTTCGGCCAAGCTAGGTGTCACTGATAGGTCAGAGCGTGCGCCTTGCCCCAGAACACCCGATAGGCGAACACGGTGTAGCCGAGGATGGTCGGCAGCACCACCGCCGCGCCGGCCAGGATCACCTTCAGCGCCTCGGGACTGCTGGCCGCCTGCCAGATGTCGAGCTGATCGATCACCAGCTGCGGGAACACGCTGTACGCCAGACCCCAGAACGCCAGCACCACGATGCCGACGGTGCAAGCGAACGGCAGCCAGCAGAAGCTATCGTTACCGGCGGCCTGGCGACGCGCGAGGCGCGGCAGCGCCATTGCCAGGGTGACGAACAGCGCCAGCGAGATCAGCGGCAGCGGCAGCAACAGCAGGAAGTCCGGCAGCACGAACCATTTCTCGGCGATGCGCTGGCTGACCAGCGGGGTGATCACCGACACCGCGACCACGGCCAGCGCCGCGCCGGCCACGCTGTGGCGCGCCCAGCCGATGGCGCGGGCCTGCAGGCGGCCTTCAGTCTTCATGATCAGCCAGCCGGCGCCGAGCAGTGCATAGGCGGCGGTCAGACCCACACCGGTCAGCAGCGAGAAGCCCCAGGCGGCCGCCCCCGGCTCGAAGCCGGTCAGGTAGCGGCCGAGCATCACGCCCTGCGATAGCGAGGCGAGCAGCGAGCCCGCGGCAAAGGCGGCGTTCCACCACGGCTTGTGGTCGGCGTGCGCCTTGACGCGGAAATCGAACGCCACACCGCGCAGGATCAGCCCCAACAGCATCAGCGCCACCGGCAGGTAGAGCGCGCCGAGGATCACCCCGTGCGCCATCGGGAAGGCGGTCAGCAACAGGCCGACGCCCAGCACCAGCCAGGTTTCGTTGGCGTCCCAGAACGGGCCGATCGAGGCGATCATCATGTCCTTGTCGTCCTCCTCGGCGAAGGGCAGCAGCACCCCCACGCCCAGGTCGTAGCCGTCGAGGATCACGTAGATCAGTATGGCCAGGGCCATCAGGCCGGCGAAGATCACCGGCAGCCAGTAAGCAGCAGTCATGCCGTCACCTCTTTCAGGTTGGCCGAAGGCTGGGCAACGGTCTTGCCGGCCTTGCGGGCGAGATAGAACACCACGGACACGTAGGAGAGCAGCAGCACCACGTACAGCGCCAGATACATGATCAGCGTGGTCAGGATCATCGGTGCCGGCACTTTCGACGCGGCTTCGGCGGTGGTCAGCACGCCGTACACGAGCCACGGCTGGCGGCCCATCTCGGTGACGTACCAGCCGGCCACGGTGGCGATCCAGCCGGAGAAGGTCATCGCGATCAACAAGCGCTGCATCCAGGCGGCCGGCTCGCCGCGTTTCTTCAGCTGCCAGGCGGCCAGCCAAGCGGTGGCAAGCATCAACATGCCCATGCCGACCATCACGCGGAAGCTCCAGAACACCTTGGCCACCGGCGGGTGGCCGTCCTTGAACTCGTTCAGGCCCTTCAGCTCGCCGTCGAGCGAGTGGGTCAGAACCAGGCTGGCCAGTTTCGGCACGGTGATCGCGTAGTCGTTAGTGCGGGTTTCCTCGTTCGGGATGGCGAACAGCGTCAGCGGCGCACCCTTTTCGGTCTGCCACACGCCCTCGACCGCGGCGATCTTTTCCGGCTGGTGATGCAGGGTGTTGAGGCCGTGCTGGTCGCCGACGAAGATCTGCACCGGGATCAGGAAGGCGGCCAGGAACACGCTGCTCTTCAGCGCCTTGGTCACCGCCGGTACGCGGTCGCCGCGCAGCCAGCGATAGGCGGACAGGCCGGCGATCAGGAACGACACGGTCAGGCCCGAAGCGAGCAGCATGTGGGTGAGGCGATACGGCATCGACGGGTTGAAGATCACCTCCAGCCAGCTGGTGACGTGTGCCTGGCCGTTGATCATCTCGAAGCCGGTCGGAGTCTGCATCCAGGAGTTGAGCACGATGATCCAGAACGCCGACACCGTGGTGCCGCCGGCCACTAGCACGGTAGCGAGTGTGTGCACCCGGTTGCTGACGCGCTTCTGGCCGAACAGCATGATGCCGAGGAAGGTGGCCTCCAGGAAGAAGGCGGTCAGCACCTCGTAGGCCAGCAGGGGGCCGGCGATATTGCCGACGGTCTGCATATAGCCCGGCCAATTGGTGCCGAACTGGAAGCTCATGGTGATGCCGGACACTACCCCCAGCGCGAAGGTGAGGGCGAACACCTTCACCCAGAAGCCGTAGGCGTCCATCCAGGCGGCGTCGCGGGTCTTGTTGAAGCGCAGCTTGAAGAACAGCAGCATCCAGCCCATCGCGATGCTGATGGTCGGAAACAGGATGTGAAAGGTGATATTGGCGCCAAACTGGATGCGCGCCAGTACCAGTGGATCGAGTTCCATCAGGCCTCCTCGCCGCTGTTGCGGCTGGTCTTTTTGCTAAGGGATTGGGTGAATTGCAGGACCTTGGTGACCTTGGAGCCCAGCTTCATCAGTCGCTGCAGGGTTTCCACGTCCAGGTCCTGGATGTCGGAGAACCAGCTGGTGACGAGCTCGATCAGCAGGTACATCTCTTTCATGCGCGCCTGCGCATGTTTCTCTGCGTCGCTGGCCGGGCGCTCCATCATCGCGCCGCGCAGCATGGTCAGCGTCGGCTCGACCTCGCGTTTCTTGCGCTCTTCGGCCAACGTTCTGAAGATTTCCCAGACATCGTCCGGGGTGGAGAAGTATTCGCGGCGGTCGCCCGGGAAGTGCTGCAGCTTCACCAGCCGCCAGGATTCGAGTTCCTTCAAGCCCATGCTGACGTTGGAGCGCGAGAAGCCCAGGCTTTCGGCGATTTCATCGGCGTTGATCGGTCGCTCTGACACGTAGAGCAGGGCATAGATCTGGCCGACGGTGCGATTGATGCCCCAGCGGCTGCCCATCTCGCCGAAATGCAGCACGAAGGACTGTACGAGTGGTGGTGTGTTCATGATCTTCGCAATTTTCAGTAATTTCTGAAAGTTTGATAAAGATCATAGTTTCGCGACAAGAAAGGGTCAATGGCGCGACGAGAAAATAGTCAGGGCCGGACGAGAAGCCCATTCAAATCATGGGTATGCCAATAAAATGGCGCGTGAAGGCGCCGTGCCCGAGAGGAAGCGGGCAGGCACTCGTGGGGGATAGCTGGGAGAGAAAAGACGGGACTAGCCGGCCGCGTCGAGCAGGCCGCGGCCCTTGTCGGTCAGCCACAACAGGCGGCGCGCGCCGTCCTCGCGCAGCTCGACAAGACCCGGCCCTGGCAGCGTCGGGCTGTCGCCCAGGGCCGCCAGCAGCCGGTAGAGCTCGCTCTGGCCGAGGCCCAGCGCCTTGCAAGCGCGCGGCAGCGACACGCCGTCCTGTTCGGCCAACAGCGCGAGCAGGGCGAGGGCCTGGTCCTGCGGGCTCACGCGGCGGCGCTCAGCCGCACCGGGATCGACTTCGAGGCCGGGGTGCGCGCCCGGTCGGCGAAGTTGGACAGGGGAACCAGCGCGTTGGTCTCGGGGAAGTAGCTGGCGATGCAGCCGTCCGGGATGTCGTACTCGACCAGGAGGAAACGCTTCGCCACCCGTTCACCGTCGTCCCACAGCGAGGTCATGTCCACCCACTGGCCGGCTTGCATGCCGAGTCGCGCCAGATCCTGCTTGTTGATGAAGCAGACGCGGCGATGGCCGAATACGCCGCGGTAGCGGTCGTCGAGGCCATAGACGGTGGTGTTGTACTGGTCGTGGCTGCGCACCGTCATCAGGTTGAACAGCGGGCCGGCACCCGGCTTGGGCTCGAAGCGGCGCCGGTCCGGAAGCGGGTGCGAGATCAAGCGCGCGCGGGCGTCGGCGGTCCGCCAGCGCTGCTCGCGCGCGGCGTTGCCGAGATAAAAGCCGCCCGGCACGTGCACCCGCGCGTTGAAGTCGGCGAAGCCGTCGACCACCTCGGCGATCTTGTCACGAATGCGGTCGTAGTCCTCCACCAGCCACAGCCACGGTGTCTTGCTGGCGGGCAGCGTGGCGGCCGCGAGGCGCGCGACGATGGCCGGCTCGGACAGCAGCTTGGCCGAAGCAGGGGCGTTCATGCCGGTGGAGATGTGCACCATGCTCATCGAGTCTTCCACCGTCACGCCCTGCACGCCGCCCGCCTGGCGGTCGATCTCGGTGCGGCCGAGGCAGGGCAGGATCAGTGCCTGCTCGCCGTGCACCAGGTGCGAGCGGTTGAGTTTGGTGGTGACGTGGACGGTGAGGCGGCAGTTGCGCAGCGCCTGGTGGGTGCGCTCGGTGTCCGGCGTGGCGGTGGCGAAGTTGCCGCCCATGCCGAAGAACACCTTACCTTCGCCGGCCAGCATCGCCCCGATCGCGCCGACCACGTCGTGGCCATGCTCGCGCGGCGGGGCAAAGTCGAACGCCGCGCCGAGCTTGTCGAGGAAGGCGGCCGCCGGCTTCTCGTTGATGCCCATGGTGCGGTCGCCCTGCACATTGGAGTGGCCGCGCACCGGGCAGGCGCCGGCGCCGGGCTTGCCGATATTGCCCTTCAGCAACAGCAGGTTGACGATCATCTGGATCGTCGCCACCGAGTGGCGGTGCTGGGTGATGCCCATGCCCCAGGTGCAGATGGTGGCCTTGCTCGCGGCGTAGACGGCGGCCGCCTCGCGGATCTGCGCCTCGGTCAGCCCCGACGATTCCTCCAGCGCCGGCCAGGCCTCCATCAACACCTCGTCGCGCAGTGCGTCGAAACCATCGGTGTGCGCGGCGATGAAGTCGTGATCGAGCGCGCCGCTTTCTAGCAGCACCTTGATGATGCCCTTCACCACGGCCAGGTCCCCGCCGATGCGCGGCTGGAAGTACAGCGAGGCGAGATTCGTCGCACCGCCGGTCAGCATCTCCACCGGGCTTTGCGGGTCGGTGAAGCGCTCCAGCCCGCGCTCCTTCAGCGGGTTGAACACCACGATGCGGCAGCCGCGCTTGGCCGCTTCGCGCAGCTCGCCGAGCATGCGCGGGTGGTTGGTGCCGGGGTTCTGGCCGAAGATGAAGATCGCCTCGGCCTGGGTGAAGTCCTCCAGCGTGACCGTGCCCTTGCCGACGCCGATCGCCTCGATCATGCCGACGCCGGACGGCTCGTGGCACATATTCGAGCAGTCGGGCAGGTTGTTGGTGCCGAACTCGCGGGCGAACAGCTGGTAGAGGAAGGCCGCCTCGTTGGAGGTGCGCCCGGAGGTGTAGAACAACGCCTGGTTTGGGTGGTCGAGCGCGTTCAGTTCGCGCGCGATCAGCGCAAAGGTGTCGTCCCAGCCGATCGGCTGGTAATGGTCGCTGGCCGCGTCGTACACCATCGGCTCGGTGAGCCGGCCCTGTGATTCCAGGAAGTAGTCGTCCTGTTCGGCCAACCAGGCGACGCTGTGTTGGGCGAAGAACGCCGCGTCAACGGTGCGCTTGGTCGCCTCGGCGGCGACGGCCTTGACGCCGTTTTCGCAGAACTCGAAGGTGGAATGGTGGTTGCGGTCGGGCCACGCGCAGCCCGGGCAGTCGAAGCCGTCCGGCTGGTTGGAGTGCAACAGGGTGGTGACGCCCTTGGTCAGGATGCCCTGTTCGGCAATGTGCTTGAGCGAGCTTTTCAGGGCGCCCCAGCCACCGGCCGGCTGCTTGTAGAGTTTGATGCGCTGAGTCACGGTGTCGACGCGGGTGAGCGCGTGGAGAATCGAGAGATGGGCCGATTATCGCAGATCGACGGGCAAGGTTGGCCGAACCGTTCGGAATTCGACCAATCTTGCACCTAATACGTTGTACTTACAGCGCCGCGAGCGCCTGTTCGAGGTCGGCGATCAGCGCCGCCTCGCTCTCGATGCCCACCGATAGTCGGATCAGGCTGTCGTCGATGCCGAGTGCGGCGCGGCGTTCGGCCGGCAGGCCGGCGTGGGTCATCTTGGCCGGTACGCACGCCAGGCTCTCCACCCCGCCCAGGCTTTCGGCCAAGGTAAACAGCCGGCTCTTCGCCAACACCCGTTGCACCGCAGCCGCGTCGCCACGCAGGCGGAACGACACGATGCCGCCGTAGCCGTTCTGCATCTGGCGGCGCGCCAGCTCGTGTTGCGGGTGGCTTTCCAGACCCGGGTAGAACACCCGCTCGACATCCGGCTGCGCTTCTAGCCAGCGCGCGATCGCCAGCGCATTGCGGCTGTGCTGCTCGACGCGTAGCGCCAGCGTGCGGATGCCGCGCAGCACCAGGAAGCTCGGGAAGGCGTCGAGGATGGCGCCGGTGGCGTTGTGCAGGAAGGCGAGCTGCTCGGCGAGGTCCGGGCGGTCCTGCGCCACCACCGCAACGCCGGCGATCACGTCGGAATGGCCGTTCAGGTACTTGGTCGCCGAGTGCAGCGAGATATCGAAGCCGTAGGAGAGCGGCTGCTGCAGCACCGGCGAGGCGAAGGTATTGTCGACGACGGCAATCAGGCCGTGGCGCTTGGCGATGGCCGACAGTGCGGCGAGGTCGGCCAGCTTGTTGAGCGGATTGGACGGCGTCTCGACCCACAGCAATCGGGTATTCGGACGGATCGCCGCTTCCAGCGCCGGAAGGTCGGCCGAATCGACATAGCTGACGTCCAGGTTGGCCGAAGGTTTGCGCACCTGGTCGAACAGTCGCACGGTGCCACCGTACAGATCATCGATGGCGACGATGTGGCTGCCGACCGGCAACAGGTCGAGCACGGTGGCGATGGCAGCCAGGCCCGAGGCGAACGCGTAGCCCTGGCGGCCGCCCTCCAGCTCGGCAACGGCGCGTTCCAGCGCCTCGCGGGTGGGGTTCTGCGAGCGCGAGTATTCGTAGCCGCTGTGCTCGCCCGGCGCCTGCTGGCGGTAGGTCGAGGTGGCGTAGATCGGCGGGATCACCGCGCCGAAGGCGTCGTGGTGCAGGCCGGCGGTAACCGACAGGGTGTGGAAGTCGCTCATGGGGATTCCTTGTCTGGCCGCCGCGCGTTGATTTAAAGCGCGGCCGTTTTCGTTAAGAGGCGCTGAGAAACCCCAGCGTTGCGGTCCCGGCAAGGCCGGGCAACAACGCCGGAAGGGGTTATCCGTGGCTTGTATGGCGGGTCAGCCGCTGGCGCCAATAAGTCAACAGGTCCGCCTGCGTGATCAGGCCGACGAAGCGATCGCCGTCGATCACCAGCGCGGTCAAATCGTCGTTGAACAGCTGCAGCAGGTCCTGCACCGAGGCGTCGGGCGACAGCACCCGCACCTGGCTCGTCATCGCCTTGGACACCGGCTCGAGGAAGTTCTCCGGCTCGCCGTGCACGAATACGAGCAGGTCCCACTCGTCGAGAATGCCGACCACCCGGCCGTCGACGAGCACCGGCAGCTGCGAGATGTCGTTCAGGCGCATGCGCTGGTAGACCTGGATCAGTTGTTCGTCCGGCGCACACACGACGGCCTCGCCGCGCGCATGCTTGCGCGGGATCAGGTCGGTGATGTTGCCGACCTGGGGCAACGTCAGCAGGCCCTGATCGAACAGCCAGGCGTCGTTGTAGAACTTCGACAGATACTTGTTGCCGCTGTCGCAGACGAAGGTGACCACGCGCTTGCGCTCGGTCTGGGCGCGGCAGTAGCGCAGCGCGGCGGCGACCAGGGTGCCCGACGAGGAGCCTGCCAGGATGCCTTCGTGATGCAGCAGGTCGCGGGCGGTGTCGAAGCTTTCCTTGTCGCTGATGCTGTGGGCGGCACCGACGCGCGACAGATCCGCCTGCGACGGCACGAAGTCCTCGCCGATGCCCTCGACCAGCCAGCTGCCGGCCTCTCCGTGGCTGCCGGTGTTGATCACGTCGGCCAGGATCGAACCCGCAGGGTCGGCCAGCACGAACTCGGTGGCGGGCGAGTGCTTGGCGAAGAAGCGCGACAGGCCGGTGAGCGTGCCGCCCGTGCCGACGCCGACGACGATGGCGTCGATCTCGTGGTCGAGCTGCTCCCACAGCTCGGGCGCGGTGCCGGTCTCGTGCGCCAGCGGGTTGACCGGGTTGTTGAACTGGTCGATGTAGTAGGCGCCCGGCGTTTCGCTGGCGATGCGCGCGGCCAGGTCCTGGTAGTACTCGGGGTGGCCCTTGCCGACGTCGGAGCGGGTCAGCACCACGTGGGCGCCGAGCGCCTGCAGGTGCAGGATCTTTTCGCGGCTCATCTTGTCGGGCACCACCAGCGTCAGCTGGTAGCCCTTGCGCACGGCGACCAGCGCGAGCGCGAGGCCAGTGTTGCCGGCGGTGGCCTCGATGATGGTGCCGCCCGGCTTGAGCAGGCCGTCACGCTCGGCCGCCTCGATCATCGACAGCGCGATGCGGTCCTTGATCGACCCGCCAGGGTTCTGGCTTTCCAGCTTCAAGTACAGCTCGCACGGCCCGGTGTCAAGCTGGGTGACCCTGACGACCGGGGTGTTGCCGATCAGGGCCAGTACGGAGGAGTAAGACATAGTGTTACCTGCGTTGGTCGGCTCTTGTGGAGCCGGGGTTACGGATGCCGTCTTGGGGCGGGGAGTGCGGCCGGCGGGTAGAGGATTGCTCCGCCGCACCGGGTGCTATCAGCTTAGAACACCGGTACCACGGCGCCCTGATAGCGGCTGTCGATGTACTGGCGCACGTCGTTCGACGTCAGTGCGGCGACCAGCTTCTTCAGCGCCGGGCTGTTGCGGTTGTCTTGGCGCGCGACCAGGATGTTGGCGTACGGCGACTGGCTGTCCTCGATGAAGAGCGCATCGCGGCGCGGCTTCAGGCCGATCTGCAGCGCGTAGTTGGTATTGATCAGCGCCAGGTCTACCTGGTCTAGCACGCGCGGCAGCGTCGCGCCTTCCAACTCGCGGATCTGCAGCTTCTTCGGATTGGCGACGATGTCGCGCGCGGTGGACAGGATGTTGTTCGGGTCGCGCAGCCGGATCAGGCCGTTCTTCTGCAATAAGAGCAGCGCCCGCGCCGCATTGGACGGGTCGTTCGGCACCGCCACCACCGCGCCGTCGCGCAGCTCGGAAAGCTTGCCGATCTTGCGCGAGTACGCGCCGAACGGTTCGACGTGGATCGCCGCCACCGATACGAGAGACGTGCCCTTGGCTTTGTTGAAGCCGTCGAGGAAGGGCTTGTGCTGGAAGTAGTTGGCGTCGAGCTCCTTCTGCGCGACGGCGAAGTTTTCCTGCTGACCGTTGGTGAACACCTTCACCTGCAGCGTGATGCCTTCACGGGCGAGCGCCGGCTTGATGTGCTCCAAAATCTCGGCGTGCGGCACCGCTTCGGCGCCGACGGTGAGCGTGTCGGCCTGGGCTGCCAGGCTCGCGGAAATGCCCAGGAGCGTGGCGATTAACAGCTGTCGGGTCTTCATAGGATTCTTCCCCCTGATAACGGATCAACGTTGGCCGAAAGGCTCAGGCGCGGGCCAGCAGCAGGTCGGCGTAATGGCGTTCGGCGACGTCCGGGTGCGAGCGTAGCCGGCCCTTCAGCATGTTCCAGCCCACCTCGTAGAACAGCGGGTTGGCCGGGTCGGCGGCCGGCCCCGGCGCCTCGGAGGCCAGATGGGCTGGCAGCGGTAGCAAGGGCACGGTGGCGTCCAAACGCGGTCCGAGGAAGAACGCGACCGACAGTCGGTCTTGTCCTGACTGGGGGCTGAGCACGCGGTGCACGGTGGCGCGCAGATAGCCGTTCGAGGCCAGCTCCAGCGATTCACCGATGTTGACGACGAAGGTGCCGGGCACGGGCGGGACGGTGATCCAGCCGTCTTCGGTCTCCACCTGCAGGCCGGCCTGCTCGTCCTGTAACAGCAGGGTCAGGAAGCCGCTGTCCTTGTGCGCGCCGACGCCTTGCTCGTCGGCGGCCGGTTCGGCCAAGCCCGGGTAGCGGATGATCTTCAGATGCTGGATCGGCGCCTTGGCGAACGCGTCGTCGAAGATGTGCTCCGGCTGTTCCAGCGCGGCGGCGAAGGCGCGCAGCAGGCGGATCGACACGCGGGTGGCGGCGTCCTGCCAGCCGATCAGCGCCGGGCGCAGCGACGGTAGCGCCAGCGGCCACTGGTTGGGGCCCTGCAGCCGGCGCCAGGCCGGCGCTTCGGGGGGCGGGTTCAGCGCCGGGCGCTCGGCACCGAGGTCGAGCTGTTCGCGCCAGTCGGGGCGGCCGCGGGTCAGCTCGCGCCCGGCCGCGGTGTAACCGCGGAAATGCGGCGAGCGGACCATCTCGATGTCGTGCTTGTCGGCGTCTGGCAGGGCGAAGAACTGGCGGGACTGCACGATCACCTCGCGTACCTGCTGCTCGGGGATGCCGTGGCCGGTCAGATAGAAGAAGCCGGTGTTGCGCGCGGCGCGGCGCAGTTCGTCGAGGAAGGCGGCCCGTTCGGCCGGCCCGGCGTCGAAGCGCGCCAGGTCGAGCAGCGGCAGGGCCAGGGGGGGCGAAGAACTCATGGTGTCGCTTTCCTAATAACGGCGGCCCCGGCTGGGGCCGCTTCTGGTGGGGTCGGGGTAAGTGTCGAGCGCTTAGGAAAGCCCGGTGCAACGGTCCCGACCGGGGGCTCCTGCCACAGGCAGCACGAGTCGTACGGCAAGGCCGGGCAGCGAGGCCGGGAGGGCTTTAGTAGCCGCGATCAGAACGCCGGGATCACCGCACCCTTGTACTTGGTCTCGATGAACTGCTTCGCCTGCGGGCTGGTCAGCGCGTTGGCCAGCTTGCGGATGGCGTCGCTGTTCTTGTTGTCGGCACGCGCTACCAGCAGGTTGGCGTACGGCGACTTGGTTTCGACGAACAGCGCGTCACGCTTCGGGTTGAGCTTGGCTTCCAGCGCGTAGTTGGCGTTGATCAGCGCCAGGTCGACCTGGTTCAGCACGCGCGGCAAGGTGGCCGCCTCCAACTCCTTGAACTTCAGCTGTTTGGGGTTGGCGGTGATGTCCTTCTCGGTGCTGTTGATGTTGCTCGGTTCCTTCAGCTTGATCAGGCCGTTTTGTTGCAGCAGCAACAAGGCGCGCGCGGTGTTGGTCGGGTCGTTAGGGATGGCCACGGTCGAGCCGTCCTTCAGGTCGGCGATCTTCTTGATCTTCACCGAATAGGCGCCGAACGGTTCGATATGCACCGGGTTGCTGGCCACCACCAGGTGGGTACCGCGGTTCTTGTTGAACTGATCGAGATATGGGATGTGTTGGAAGAAGTTGGCGTCGAGATGCTTGTCTTCGACCTGCAGGTTCGGCTGGATGTAGTCGTTGAATACTTTCACTTCCAGATCGACGCCTTGCTTGGCCAGCTGCGGCTTGATTGCCTCCAGGATTTCGGCGTGTGGAATCGGCGAGGCGGCGACTACCAGCTTCACCGGGGCGGCGAAGACGCTGGTGCTCAAGATCAGGGTGGCGAGCAGGGCGCTGGCTTTGGCGATGGTGCGTTTCATGATTCGTAAGTCCTTGTGTGGAGTCGTTATGTTTTTGCGAGCAATAGCGGTGCGGCGCCGCGGGTTGCGCGGACGGAATGTGGTCTGGAATTGGGGGAGTGTTTTTTAGCGGCGACAACAGCGATGCAGGCGACCGCCGTGCTCAGTCACGTTGGCCGAAAGCGGCCCGCGCGGCAGGGTGTTGGGTGAGGCGTGAAATCTGGATGCGTTCATCACGGTGGCTCCCGGTGACCCGGCCGGATGGGTCGGGGTGATGGGCCGGGCTCGTAAGTGTTCAGGCCCGATTGCGAAACAGTTTACCCAGTCGTCAATAAAACAAAAAATGATATGAAACGATTTTTAAATATCGAAAAGATATTTAAGTGTCGAGGAAATGTGGGCTCGCAACGACCCGTTCACACGAAAGACAAGAGGCGCCATTGGGCGCCTCTATTTGTTGATTGTCTGGGCCGGGTCAGGCCCCGCCGCTAACGGCTATACCTCGAATGCCTGGCCGGTGGCGAAGAAGGCACCGCCGGCCAGGTAGTGCACCGAGCGTTGCTCCTGGTCGGCAAAGTGCCAGCGCCCATTCGAAAACGCGCGTGGGTCGGCCCAGGCCGCCACTACCTCGGCGATGAACAAGTCGTAGCGCGCCTCGTTGTTCGCCTCGGGAATGACCCGGCATTCCAGCCAGGCGAGACAACCGTCGACCAGCGGCGCGCCGATGTGCTCGGCGGGGAAGGTGGTCAGGCCGGCGGCGGCGAACTTGTCGTGGTCGCGGCCGGAGCTGGAACCGACCACCAGCGTCGCTTCGGCCAACGCTCGGGTCGGGATGTTGAGCGCAAATTCGCCGGATGCCTCTATCAGCTCGCGTGTCAGCGTGCTCTTGTCGATCACTACCACGACTTTGGGCGGGTCAAAGTCGAGCGGCATCGCCCATGAGGCCGCCATCACGTTGGTGCGGCCAGCGTGGGCGCTGCTCACCAGTGTGGTCGGGCCGTGGTTGAGCAGGCGGTAGGCTTTGGTCAGTTCGACGGCTTGGTAGTGGCGCATGGTGGGCTCGGTGGGCATGGAGTGAGTTAGGACGGTGATCAGATCGGGTCAACAAGCCACTAATACAATGCAGTTGCTGCGAGGCCGAATCGCTTCCGCAATCACCCGGTTGGTTCTTGTTGGTGGCTCGGGGGCGTCGTATTTGGGGAGGTCATTTCCAGACCCGTCCGATAGTACGATAAGGCCCGACGGGGTCTAATGGTCATGCGGTGCTAGTGGTCAGCAGCGGTGTCTTACGAGGGCGTCGGTGCCTGCTTCCATATGGCGATCGCCGGTTCGGCAGCGGATCACCCGGTCCGATGCTGCTGTTTCTTGTGTAACCTGAATGACCTTAATCAAGTGATTCTGGCCGGCCTCAGTGCCGGCCGTTTTTCTGCTGCCGGCAAACAGACCGCAGCGCGGCGCAGGTCGCAATGGTGGGCAAGATAGGGCCGGTACGGTTCAATAGTCGAGCCGGCCCGCATAGCCGGTCAGCTCGAGATAGCCGCGTCCCACCGTCTTGCCGGCGGATTGCGCGGTGACGGCTCCTTCCCAGTACACCGCGCCGGTGGTGGCGCGGCTGTCGAGCTCCTGATCGTCCATCAACGGTGCGAGGTCCAGCGTCAGGCCACCCGCCTGCAGCCGCATCGCCACCGGATAGGCCGCGTCGGTGCGCGGCGAGGTCCAGCGCCGCAACGGCTGGAAGCCGATCGCGTCGGGGGCCAGGTGCTGCACGCTGCCATCGGCGTGGCGCCAGCTGCCGCCTGCCCAGAAGCGGTGCCCGGTCTTGTCGCGGATCTGCAGCGCCATCAGCGCGCCGCCGTCGTCGAGATTGAGCCCGACCCAGTCCCAGCCGACCGCCTGTTCGGCCAACGGTGCCGATGCCCATTCGTGATCGAGCCAGGCCGTGCCGGTGACGCGCTCGGGCCGGCCGTGCCGTGTCACCGTGCCGGCCACGACCAGTTGCGGCTGGCTGTAGTAGAAGCTGGCCTGATCCGGCAGCGGCCCCTTGCGGCTGTAACCGTTCTCGCCCTGTAGCAGCAGCGCCTGGCGGGGGTTGAGCACCAGGTCGAGGGTGAAATCGGCAGTGACGAGCCGGGCGTGATAGAGGCCGGCGGCATCGCGTCGCAGTGCCCAGTTGTCGATGCGTACGTCGGTGTCGTTCTCGGCGGCCGTCGCCAGGCCGAAGCCGGCTCGGGCGCCGCGTTGTTCGTACTGCAGGTGCCCGGTGGCGGGATCGCTGAGCGCGACGTGGGCGAACAGCAATTGCTTGGGCGCGAAGCGCGAGGGGTTGGTTTCGTCGAGCGCCGGGCGGGAGCGGAAGAACGTCACCTGAAAGCCCAGCGGATCACCGCGCTCGGTGCGCAGCCAGCCAGTGATGTACCACCATTCGCTGCGGTAGTCGGGGTGGACGCCGTGGTCGCGTGGAAAGTGCATGGGCTGATCCGCTGTTACCGGCGGATAAGCCGGCGGCGCGGCGAAGGCGGAAAGCCCGATCAGCAGCAGGGTCGGGAGTAGGCGGCGCATGTTCACCAGTCCTCCTTCACCGCGCGCACCGCGCTGCCGGACATCGCCCGCCGGCCGCTGAAGAGCGCCGTCAGCGCCGCCGCGGCGACCAGGGCGATGGCCAGCAGCGCGAGGCTACGCCAAGGCATCATCAGGTCCATGCTCCAGTGAAACGACTGTGGGTTGACCACGTGGATCAGGATCAGCGCGATCGCCCAGCCCAGCAGCAGGCCGGCGGTCACGCCCAACAGTGCAAGCAGCCCGCCCTCCAGCGCCAGCATCGCGCTGATCTGCCGCCGCGTGACGCCCAGATGGCGCAGCACGCCGAACTCGCGGGTGCGCGCCAGCGCCTGCGCGCTGAAACTAGCCGCGATACCGATGACGCCGACCAGCACAGCGACCACTTCCAGCAGATAGGTGATCGCGAAGCTGCGGTCGAAAATGCTCATGCTGACCGCGTGAATCTCACCGGGCAGCAGGTACTGCACCTGTTCGCCGCCGGCGAGTTGGCGCCGTAGGCGTTGCGCAACCAGGGCCGGCGTGGCACCCGGTGTCAGCCACAGCGCGGCGTCGCTGACGCGGCGGTCGTGCGTCAGGCGGCGGTAGTCGTTCAACTGCATGACCACCGCGCCGTACTGTCGCGCATAGTCGCGCCACACCCCTGCGACCAGGAAGGTGACGGACCGGCCGGCAATCGGCAGGGCGACCAAGCGGCCTGACCGGAAGCCGTACAGGTCGACCATGGCCTCGCTGACCCAGATCGGCGCCGACTCTTCCGGGCCAGGCACCAGTGGAAGTCCGACCAGCGGCAGTCGCCGACCCGGATGGCGCGGGTCGACTTGGCGGGCGAGCAGCGCGACCGGAGGGCGGCGGGCATCGAGCAGCAGCTGTCCGGTGCGCAGAAACTCGGCCCTGTTCACGCCGGGGGTCGCGACGATGCGCTGCTGGGCCGCGTCGGTGAAATAGCCGGCCTCGCCGCCGGGCGTGGCGCGCAGGTAGAGCGGCGCGGGCAGGATGGCGCCCAGCCAGTCGTCGACCGATTGACGAAAGCTCGCCACCATGATCACCATCGACGCCATCAGGCTGAAGCTTGCCAGGATGCCGGCCAAGCCGATCGCGGCCCGGCCCGGTGCACCGACCAGCTGGGCGAAGGCCAGCTGCACCGGCAGCCGGCGTGCGAGGGGCAGTCGGCCGAACACGGCCTGCGCCAGCTGCGGCATGGCGATGATCGCGCCGACCAGCAGCAGCGCGATGGCCAGGTAGCCGAACACCGGCAGCTCGCCGACCGGGCCGGCCTGCGTCAGCAGCAGTGCAGCGGCGATGGTGGCGAGGCCCGACCATGGGATGTGCAAGCGCCGCAGCGCGACCTCTTCGTCGCCGGCCTTGAGCGCCTGGGCAGGGCGGGCGTGGGCGGCTTCCCAAGCGGGCAGCAGGCTGCCCAGTGTCGCGGCCAGTATGCCGAGCGCCAGAAACAGCAGCGTCGCCAGCGGCTCCGGGTGCAAGCTTGGCCGAACGCCGTCGAAATAGCCGCCTCCCAGATCGCCTCCGGCATAGCGCAAGGCCGCCGCGGCCAGCATGAGTCCGAGCCCCAGGCCGAGCAGGGCGCCGAAGAAGCCCAGGGTGGCGCCTTCGGTCAGCAACAGGCGCAGCAGCTCGCGGCGGGTCATGCCCAGCGCGCGCAGCAAGGCCAGCTGAGAGCGCCGTCGCAGCACGGACAAAGCCTGGGTCGAAAACACCAGGAAAGCGCCGGTGAACAGCGCCACCAGCGCCAGCACGTTCAGATTGACCCGATAGGCGCGCGACAAGCTGGACGTGCCCTGTAGGGTGTCGCGCGGTGTGGCCGCGACGACGCCGGCGGGCAGGATGTCGTGCAGGGTTCTGGCGAACGCGTCGACGTCTACGCCCGGTGCGAGCCGCAGGTCGATGCGCTGCAGCAGACCGAGCCGGTCCAGCTGCCACTGCGCGGCGCCAATGTCCATCACGCCGAGCCTCAGCCCTTCACCCAGCGCGGGCAGCGCGCCTGCGACGCGCAGCCTTACCGTTTTGAGCCCCAACTGCACGGTCAGCGTCGACCCGGCTTGCAGGCCGAGGGCGGCGAGCGTCGCGGGAGAGAGGAACAAGGCATCCGGCGCGAGCAGATTGAGCCGGCCGCCATCCGGCTGGGCCGGTCGGCCGACCAGGCCGGGCGTCACCTGTGCGGCGCGGAACACGTCGACGCCGAGCAGTTTCAAGGTCTGGCGCTGTGCGGGCAGCCAGGCTTCGACCTCGACCACCGGGCTGGCGGCAGCGACTTCGGGCAGGCGGGCCAGGCGCGGGTAAAGCGTCTCGTCGAATCCGCCACGCGGGCCGCGGATTTCCAGGTCGGCATTGCCCATTAGGCTGCCGGCGGTACGGGAGAATTCGGTCAGCGCCGCGTGGTTGATCAGCTGCACCGCATAGCCCATCGCCACGCCGATGGCGATCGCCAGCACGCCGATCAGCGCACGCCAGGGTCGGGCGCCGATTTCGCCGGCTAGCAGGGTGAGGGTGAGCGAGCGCAGTGTGCTCATGGTCCGATCTGTGTCGGGGGCGCGTCCGGCACCAGCCCGTCGGGGGTCAGCCGCAGGATGCGGTCGGTGGTGGCGGCGGCTCGTGCCGAATGGGTGACCAGGATGGCGGCGGCGCCGGAGGCGCGTATCCGTTCACGCAGCAGCTGCAGCACATGCGCGGCGGTGTCGGGGTCGAGATTGCCGGTGGGCTCGTCGGCGAGCAGCAGGCGCGGCCGGTGCACCAGGGCGCGCGCAATCGCCACCCGCTGCAGTTCGCCGCCGGACAGCACGCCGGGCCGCTCGTCGCCACGTCCGGCCAATCCCACTTCGGCCAACATCGCCGCGACGCGCAAGTCGGCTGCCCCGTGCGCCACGTCGTTGAGCCGCAACGGCAGCGCGACGTTCTGCGCCACGCTCAGATGGGGCAACACGTGAAAGGCCTGGAATACGAAGCCCATGGCGCGGCGGCGCAGCAGCGTGGCGTCGTCGTCGTCCATGGCGGAGACGTCCTGTCCCTCGAAAGCGATGCGCCCACCATCGGGATGGTCGAGACCGGCGATTAGGTTGAGCAGCGTCGACTTGCCCACGCCGGATTCGCCCATGATCGCCACGTACTCGCCGGCCTGCAGCGCCAGGTCAACATTGCGCAGCACGATGCGCGCGCGGCCGTTGTGATAAGCCTTGCTCACAGCGCTGAGACTGAGCACCGGGCTTGCGGCATCGCTGGCGTGCGCATCCATGAACGGTCAACTCGGGTGGGGGTGTTTTCAGCATAGAGGGTGGCGAGTGCAAAAAGCGGCCGGGCCCCCTTAGAACCTGTTCGCGATCTGCTGCACTCGGGGATCCTGCGTTGGAATGCCGCTCAGCATGCTTGTCTACTCGATGAGTACACTCCGCTTTTCGCGTCATTGACCCTTCGTTCGCGAGATCGTGAACGGGCTCTAGGGGATGCACCCGCCGGAGGAGGTTGGCGAGCGGCGTCAAATACCCGAGCTTCGGTCGGCCGGGTCATGGGGGCCGTGGCCGGCTTCGGCCAACGGTGGGCCTGGGCGCGCGGCGATACCGCGGGCCCGGACTGGGTTTCAGGGGATAGGTGAAGAAGGGTCTAGCGGCTGGCCATCTCGATCAGGGCGTTGAACAGCGCCTGTTGCTGCTTGTCACGCTCGGCCGTCAGCTCGGGGTGCCATTGCACCGCGATCAGTTCGGGCCGACCCGGCAGCTCGACCGCTTCGACCACGCCGTCGGGTGCCCAAGCCACCGGCACCAGCGCTGACGCCAGCCGGTCGATTGCCTGATGGTGCCAGGAGGCGGTCTCGGTCTCGGTGACGCCCAAGAGCGAGGCGAGGAAGGAGTCGGGCGCGATAGTGATCGCGTGCGGCACCGGTTCGCGCTGTACCGCGCGGTGCTGCACGCTCTCTCCAACCGCATCGGGCAGATGCAGGTGCAGCGTACCGCCCAGCGCGGTGTTGACCAGTTGCAGGCCCCGACAGATTGCCAGCGTCGGCATCCGCCGCTCGATGACCGATAGCGTCAGCGCCAGCTCGGTGCTGTCGCGCTCGGGGTTGAGGTTGTAGATTTCCGGGTGGTAGCCGCCGTTGTAGTGCGAGGGGTTGATGTCGCCGCCGCCGATCAGCACGACGCCGTCGACCGCATCGAGCCAGTCCTCGACCAGTTCGGGGCCGATGTGGGGCAGTTGCACCGGCACACCGCCGGCCCGCATTACGCCCTGGATATACGCATCGGGGGTGTGGTGACCATAGCCCGGCCCCGGAGGGTAGGTAGTCAGGCCGATGATCGGTTTACGCTTGGTAGCCATCGATCTTTCCTTCCACGGCAGCGCGGAAGATCGCGCTGTAGTCATCCGGCGTCAGCTCCACCGGATTGCCGCCATCGCTCGGGTCGAGCTTGGCCATACGGCCGATCTCGTCGGCGCGGCTGGCGTCGATGCCGATTTCGGCCAAGGTGTGCGGGATGCCCAGCTGGCTTCGCAGCTGCAGCACCCAGGCGAGAAAACCATCGAAGCGGGTGTCGGGCAGGCCGATATAGCGCGCCGCTTCGCTCAATTTATCCATCACCGCGATGCGGTTACGTTGCAGCACATAGGGCAGCATGACCGCGTTGGCGAGGCCATGGTGGGTGTCGAACACCGCGCCGATCGGGTGGGAGAGGGCATGCACGCCGCCGAGGCCCTTCTGGAACGCGGTGGCGCCCATGATCGAGGCGGCCAGCATCTGCGAGCGCGCTTCGATGTCGCCGCCATCGGCGTAGGCGCGTGGCAGCCAGTCGTGCACCAGCCGCATGCCCTGCAGCGCCACGCCCTGGGCGATCGGGTGGTAGAACGGCGAGCAGAACGCCTCGAGGTTGTGCACGAAGGCGTCGACGCCGGTGGCGGCGGTCAGGTGCGGCGGCAGGCCGACGGTCAGCTCCGGGTCGGCCAGCACGATCCTGGGCAGCATCGCCGGATGGAAGATGATCACCTTGCGATGCTCGCTCTCGTCGATGATCAGCGAGGCGCGGCCCACCTCCGAGCCGGTGCCGGCGGTGGTCGGCACCGCGATCACTGGCGCCATACCCGCCGTGTGCACGTGGGTCCAGTTGTCGTCGACGTCTTCGAATTCCCACAGCGGGTGCTTCTGGCCGACCATCAGCGCGATCGCCTTGCCCACGTCGATCGCGCTGCCGCCGCCCACCGCGACGATGCCGTCGTGAGCCCCGGCGCGGTAGGCCTCCACCCCGGACTCGACATCGCGGCCGACCGGGTTGGGGCGCAGGTCACAGAACACGTCGGCCACCAGGTTGGCCGAAAGCAGGTAGTCGGTGAGCCGGGCGATCATCGGCAGGCGCGCCAGCCCCGGGTCGGTGACGATCAGCGGACGCTTGATGTTCAGCTCGCGGCACAGCGCCGGCAGCTCGCTGGCGCGCCCGGCGCCGAAGCGGATTGCGGTCGGATAGTTCCAGTTGCCGGATAGCTGCATGACTTACCCCTTGAGGTGGAAGGATTTGACGCGGGTGAGCTGCTCGTAGCCCAGCACCGACAGCGACACGCCGCGGCCGGTGTCCTTGACGCCGGTCCACGCCAGCGCCGGGTCGAGGTAGTCGCAGCGGTTCATGAACACCGTGCCGGTCTCGATCGCTTCGCCCAGCCGGATCGCCGCGTCGCGGTCGCGGGTCCAGATCGACGCGGTCAGGCCGTAGCGGCTGTCGTTCATCAGCCGCAGCGCCTCCTCGTCGCCATCCACCGGCATGATGCCGATCACCGGGCCGAAGCTCTCGTCGCGCATCACGCTCATGCGGTGGTCGACGTCGACCAGCACCTGCGGCGCCAGATACGCGCTGCCCGGCGCATTGGCGACGAAGTGGCCGGCCGGGATCAGCGCCGTCGCGCCGGCGGCGGTGGCCTCGGCGATCTGGCGCCGCACCAGCTCGGCGGCGCTGGCGCGCACCATCGGGCCGAGATTGGTGTGCGGATCGAGCGGATCGCCGAATCGATACGCGCGGGTCAGCTCGACGAAGCCGTCGACGAAGGCCGCGTAGTGACGGCGATGCACATAGATGCGCTCGATGCCGCAGCAGGACTGGCCGGAGTTGAAGAACGCGCCGTCGACCAGGTTTTCGACCGCGGCGGACAGGTCGGCGTCGTCGCGCACATAGGCCGGGTCTTTGCCGCCCAGCTCCAGGCCGACGCCGATGAAGCGGCCGGAGGCGGCCTGCTGTACCGCGCGTCCGCCGTCGACCGAGCCTGTGAACGCGACGAAATCGATCTCGGGGGCGGTGACCAGTTGCAAGGTCGCGGCGTGGTCCAGGAGCAGTATCTGGAATACCCCGGCGGGCAGGCCGGCGGCGCGAAACGCCTCGTCGAATAGCTCGGCCACCAGCGGTGTCTGCGACGAGTGCTTCAGGATCACCGTGTTGCCGGCGAGCAGCGCCGGCGCGATCGTGTTGATCGCGGTAAGGAAGGGGTAATTCCACGGCGCCAGCACCAGCACGGTGCCGAGCGGTTCGCGGCGCAGGAAGCGCTCGAAGCCGGTCTTCGGCGTCGGCCAGATATCGGCGAGGCCCTCTTCTGCGATGGCCATCATGTGGCGGGCGCGCTCTTCCAGGCCGCGCAGCTCGCCCGGCGACTGCGAAATCGGCCGGCCGATCTGGCGGGTGATCGCATGGGCGGCGCGGTCCTTGTTCTGCACCAGCCAGTCGACCGCCAGGCCGACCAGGTGGCTGCGTTCGGTCAACGTCGTCGCACGCCAGCCGCGGCGGGCCTCGCGCGCGGCGGCGAGGGCCGTTGCGATCTGCTGATCGTCGGCATAGGGGCGTTGCAGCAGCACGCTGCCGTCGATCGGAGTGATAACGGAAAAGGTCTGGCTCATCGTTAGATAATCTCGAAGTAGCGTTGCAGTTCCCAGTCGGTGACATGGCGCTGGAATTCGCGTTCCTCCCACTCGCGGGTGGCGGCGAAGTGCTCGACGAAATCGTCGCCGAACCAGTCGCGCGCCGCCTCGGACACTTTCAGCGCCTGAGCGGCGTCCCACAGCGTGCGGTGCAGCTTCAGGTGGCTCGGCGCATCGAGCAGGTAGCCGTTGGCCTCGACCGGCGCCTCCGGCTCGATCGCGTGTTCGATACCGTACAGGCCGGCGGCCAGGGCGAAGGCGAGGGCGAGGTAGGGGTTGGCATCGGCACCGGGCAGGCGGAATTCGACCCGCTGCGACTTGGCGCTGCCCGGAATGGTGCGGATCGCCACGGTGCGGTTGTCGATGCCCCACAGCGCGCTGGTCGGCGCCCAGAAGCCCGGCACCAGGCGGCGGAAGCTGTTGACGGTGGGTGCGGCCAGGCACATGAACTGCGGCATCAGCGTCTGCAGGCCACCGACGAAGTGGCGCAGGGTGCGGCTGATGCCGTGCGGTTCGGCCGGGTCGTGGAACGCCGCGCTGCCGTCCGGGTGTTTCAGCGAGATATGAATATGGCCGCCCTGGCCGGAATGGTCCTCGCTCCACTTGGCCATATAACTGACCATTCGCCCCTGTTTTTCGGCCAACACCTTGGAAAAGGTCTTGAACAGCGCGGCGTTGTCGGCGGCCGGCAGCGCCTTGTCGTAACACAGCGCCGCTTCGAGTGCCCCCGGACCGGTTTCCTCGTGAAAGCCCTCGATCGGCATGCGCATGGCGTCGCACAGGTCCAAGAGGCCGCGGTAGAACTCGGTGTTCACCGAGTTGCGCAGCACCGAGTAGCCGAAGGCGCCGGTGCCCAGCGGCTTGGGCTGACGGTAGCTGCGCGCCTGCAGCGCCTCATTGCTCTCGTCGGTGACCAGGAACTCGTACTCGAAGCCGGAGAAGGCCTCGAAGCCCATCGCCCGGGCGCGGTCGACCACCCGGCGCAGCACGCCGCGCGGGCACAGGCTCTCGAGCCGGCCGACCACCTCGCCCTGCACCAGGATCATATTGTCCTCGAGCGGTAGCTCTCGACAGGACTCGGGGATCAGGCGGATCTGCGCGTCGCCGTAACCCTTGCCCCAGCCGGTAAGCCGGGTGTTGTCGTAGAGCTTGTCGCTCACGTCCCAGCCGAACACCACGTCGCAGAAGCCGAAGCCGTGATCCAGCGCCGACAGGAACTTGTCACGCGACAAATACTTGCCGGCCATCACGCCGTCGAGGTCGAACAGGCCGACCTTGATCTGGCGCAGGTTGCGCTGCTCGACCAGCGCGCGCAGATCCTCGACGCTTTTGACTTGCAGTGGCTCCATGATCACCTCTTCTCTGTGTCTCTGATGCCGGTTCGGATGGGGGGCGTGAGCACTCTCTGTCATTGGTAATAGAAATTAGATTTCATCAAGGCAAGGTCGTTCTGTAATAAATCTTAATTTTTCGATGAAATTGGCATGTGTCATCGCCTACAATCGGGAACAGCCCAGCCGGGCTTGCCGGATCACAGGGAAGGAGCCTCATGGAAGGACGTCGATCGATCGCCGAAGAGCTGCGCCAGCTGTTCGACACGCTGACCCCGACCGAGCGCAAGATCGGCCGGGTACTGCTGGCCAACTACCCGATGGCGGGCCTGGAGACGATCGCGCTGTTGGCTTCGCGCTCCGACGTCAGCGGGCCGACCGTGCTGCGCTTCGTCGGCAAGCTCGGTTTCGACAGCTATGCCGCCTTTCAGAGCGCGCTGCGCGAGGAGCTGGAGGCGCGACTGCAGTCGCCGCTGGTGCGTCACAATCCCAGCGAGCTGGCCGATGACGACGACTTTCTGACCAACCATGCGCGGCAGCTGACCGAGTTGATCCGCTCCACGGTGACCAATCTGCCGCGCGCCGAATTCGACGATGTGGTCAAGCTGCTGGCCGATACCCGGCTGCGGGTCTGGCTGCTCGGTGGCCGGCTCACCGAGTCGCTGGCGTCCTATCTGGGCCATCACCTTAAGGTGGTGCGCCCCAGCGTCCACCTTCTGCGCGGCCTGCCGGCCAGTTGGGCCGACACCCTGGTCGACATGGACAAGCGCGACGTGCTGGTGGTGTTCGATATCCGCCGCTACTGGGACGAGGCGGCGACCTTCGCGGCGATGGCGGCCGAGCGCAAGGTGACGGTGGTGCTGTTCACCGACCAGTGGCTGTCGCCGATCTCGCGGGTGGCGCGCCTCACCCTGGTGGCGCACACCGCCGGGCCGGCCGGCTGGGACAGTAATACGCCGCTGATGATGCTGGTCGACGCGGTGATCGCCGCGCTGAATTCGCGCAACTGGCCGGATATCAGCGCGCGGCTGCAGGAGCTGGAGGCCATGCGCGGCAAGCTGGGCGAGCTGGGTGCGGAGGCGCCGGCGCGGCAGGCCTGAACTGCGCGCTGCCGATGGCTTCAGGCACAGGGCTTGCCCATATCCAACCAGAACGTCGGTCGATCAGCGGCCGGCGTTTTGCATCCCTGCATGGATTTTGCATTGCAACATGACGATGCGGTGGTCACGAGCCACGGTGTCGGCCTGTCGTCATCGCAAAAGGAGTGTTGTCCATGCCCCCTCTATCCAGCCTTCCGATTACCGGTCCCGATGCGCCGGAGCAGCGCCATCTGCGCCTGGGTTTCCTGCCGCTGAGCGATTGCGCGCCCTTGCTGGTGGCGAGCCGGCTGAACCTCGGGCGACGCTACGGGCTGACGCTGGAGTTGTGCCGCCAGCCATCCTGGTCGGTGCTGCGCGAGCGGCTCTACCGGGGTGAACTCGATGCCGCGCAGTCGCTGTACGGCATGGCGTATGCAATGGCGCTGGGTATCGGCGGGCCGCAGCTGGACACGGCGGTGCTGATGACGCTGAACCAGAACGGCCAGGCGATCACCCTGGCGCGCCCGCTGGCCGATGCCTTGCAGGCGGGGCAGCCGCTGCGCGAGGTGCTGCTCGGGCGCGGCGGGCGGCCGAGCTTCGCCCATACCCTGTCCGCCGGCACCCATGCGCTGTGGCTCAACTACTGGCTGGCCGCCAACGAGATCGACCCCTTGAAGGAGGTCGACAGCGTCACGCTGCCGCCGGCCGCGATGGCCGCCGCCATGGCGCGCTCCGGCCTGGACGGCTTCTGTTGTGGAGAGCCGTGGCCCAGCGTCGCCGAGGCTGACGGCAGCGGGCGCTGCGTGATCAGCAGCAGCCAGATCTGGCCCGACCATCCGGAGAAAGTGCTGCTGTGCCGGCGCGAGCTGGCCGAGCAGCGGCCCAATACCGCGCGGGCGCTGGTGAAGACGCTGCTGGACGCCTGCCGCTGGCTGGATGACCCGGTGCACCGGTGCCAGGCGGCCGAATGGTTGGCCGAGCCGGGGTTGATCGGCTTGCCGGCCGAGCTGATCGCCCCGCGCCTGATCGGCACCGAGCTGGCACCTGGAGCGCGACCGCTGCGCTTCTACGCGGACGGCGAGGTGAACTATCCGTATCTGTCGGACGCCGAGTGGTTCATCGGGCAGTTTCGGCGTTGGGGGCTGTTGCAAGAGGAGGTGGCGCCAGCTCTGGCCGCCGAGGTGAATCAGACCCGGCTGTATCGCGAGGCAGCAGGGCAATTGGGTGTGCCCTTGCCGCAGGGTGAGCGCCGGTCCAGCGTGTTGATCGACGGGCAGCGGTGGGGAGGCTGGGGCAAGACCCGGCCCTTGCAGGAGGCTGCGCCCGAGCTGGCCTGATCGCGGTGCAGCCCGGAGTGTGCTGCACCGCCTTGGTGCCGGGAAGGTTGGCCGAAAGGCCGCTCAGCCGAGAATCAGCCGGCCGGCCATCACCACGAACACGCTGCCGAGCAGACCCTTCTGCAATTTCACCATCGGCTGGCGGCCCTTCAGGCGGCGAGCGAGCCCACCGGCGGCAAAGGCGTAGGCGGTGTCGAAACACAGGCCGACCGCAACCAGAATCACCCCGAGCAGGGCAAACTGCGGCAGCACCGCACCGTGAGCCGGCGAGACGAACTGCGGCAGGAACAGCGCGCAGAACATCAGAGCCTTGGGGTTGAGCAGATTGGTCAGGAAGCCGCGCGCGATCGCCGAGCTACCCGCTTCGGCTGCCACCGGGGCCGCCGCCGGTGTCGGTTTGGCGCGTACCACCTTCCAGGCCAGCCACAACAGATAGCCCGCGCCGATCCAGCGCACCGCGTTGAACAGCAGCGGGTGAGTCGCAAACAAGGCGGCCAGGCCGAGGCCGGACATCATCACGTGGAAGAAACGCGAGGCGGCAATGCCGAGCGTGGTCAGCAGGCCGGTCTTCACGCCGCGGCTGGCCGAGGTGGCCATCACCATCGCCATGTCCGGCCCCGGCAGCACATACACCGCCACCAGCGCGGCCAGATACAGCGATAAGACGGATAGGGACAGCATGGCGGACTCCGGCAGCAGGTGATTATGCGGGGTAGTGTGCGCCGGGGCGGGTGAAATTGCTTTGCTATCTCTTGCGGTAATAAGCAAAATTAAGAAAGAACCTTTCCATATTTTGGTGCTATAGGAATGACTCTTTCAAAACCGCAGATCGACGATACCGACCGTGCCCTGCTGGCGCTGTTGCAGCAGGACGGGCGGCTCTCCAATGCCAAGTTGGCCGAACAGCTGGCGCTAAGCGAAACGCCGTGCTGGCGACGCCTGAAGCGCCTTGAGGCCGACGGCGTGATTGCCGGCTATCAGGCCATCCTGAACCGGCAGCAGTTGGGCTACGGCGTGCTGGCCTTCGTGCAGGTCGGCTTCGGCAGCCACACTGGCGATGCGCCGTTGCACTTCGAAGAGGCGGTGCAGGCCATCCCCGAAGTGCTGTCCTGCCACAACCTGACCGGCGAGAGCGACTACCTGCTGCAAGTGGTCGCGACCGACCTGGAGGCCTACGGCATCTTCATCCGCGATGTGCTGCGCCAGCTGCCCGGCGTGTCGTCGATTCGCTCCAGCCTGTCGCTGCGCGAGGTGAAGGCGAGCAGCCCGCTGCCGCTGCAGCGCAAGGGCTAGGTCTGAGTGGGCAACGGACAAAAAAGGCGCTCTCGGGCGCCTTTTGGGTGATGGCAGCGGCTCAGTGCGGTTCGGTCGGCAGGACGCGCGCGCCGATCAGGGCGATCAGGCCGATCGCCAAGGCAACCAACAGCAGCCCGATGCGTAGCGAGCCGCTGGCATGGGCCAGTGCACCGATTAGCACAGGCCCCAGCAGCATGCCGACATAGGCCAGACGCGACACCGCCGCGATACCCTCGGCCGGCGGCACGCCGTCGATCCGCGAGGCCGCGACGAAGAACAGCGGCACCATATTTGCCGCGCCCAGACCCATCAGGGTGAAGCCGACCAGTGCCACCGGCGGGTAGGGCAATAGCAGCGCCAGCGCGATACCGGTAAAGCCGGTCCAGCCGCTGCCGGTCAGCAAGGTGCGGGCACCGAAACGGGCGCGCAGCCGATCGCCGCTGAAGCGGCCGATCGCCATGCCGCCCGAGAACGCCGCGTAGCCGGCGGCCGCCAGCGCCGCCGGGCTCAGCGCCACGTCACGCATATAGACGCTGGTCCAGTCGTACATCGCGCCTTCTCCGACCAGGCCCAGGAAGGCCAGGCCGCCGATCCACCACAGGCGGCGACTGGCGTGGCGGGCGTGGTCGGCCGACGCGCTGACGGTGGGCGGCGCCTCGGGCAGCAGGTGCGGATAGCCGATCAGCGTGGCCAGCAGCGTCAGCAGGCCGACCGCGGCGCAATGCAGGCTGGGGCTGATGCCTAGCGACAGCAGTGCACCGCCGGCCAGCGCCCCGACCATGCCGCCCAGGCTGAACATGCCGTGCAGGGTGGACATGATGGGCTTGTGGTGGGCGGCCTCGACGGTGGCGGCTTGGGCGTTCATCGCCACGTCGTAACTGGCGTTGGCGATGCCGAAGATCAGCAGCAGCGGCAGCAGGGTGGCGAAGCTGGGCGGCAGCATCAGCGAGGCGATCGCCAACGCGAATGGCCAGGCGGCGATCTTGACCGCCCGAGCCGTGCCGACCCGCACCACCCAGCGGCCGACCGGCCCCATCGCCAGAATGGCACCGCCGGCGACGGCGAACATTGCCAGCGACAGCGTGGCGTCGGACAGACCGAAGCGCTCGCGGATGGTCGGGATATGGATGCCCCAGGTGGAGTAGATCAGGCCGCTGGCGAAGAACAGCGCCATGCAGGCGAAGCGCGAGCGCAGCGGGACTCGAACGGGTAGGGGCAGTGAGGCGGCAGACATGATCGGGGCCAATAATATGGCTGCTGATTATACCGCACGTAAGCAGTTGGCCGAACACGCCGTCGGTGCGTGACGCGTTCGGCCAACCTTGGGGGTCGGCGGCGAAGTTTGGCGCTAGTCGCTGTCTGCCAGCACCGTCTCGCCGTGGTGCAGCGCCAGTGCATAGCGCGTGGTGTCGGTATGGCGGGCGATCAGTTCGGCCAGGCGCTGCGAGTGGGTGGTCACCCATAGCTGGCTGTAGCGGCTAGCTTCGGCGATCAGGTGCGCCAGCGCCGGCAGCAGGTCGGGGTGCAGGCTGTTCTCCGGCTCGTTCAGCGCCATGAAGGCCGGCGGGCGCGGGCTGAGCAGCGCCACCGCGAAACACAGGAAGCGCAGCGTGCCGTCGGAAAACTCGCTGGCGTCGAGCGGGCGCAGGATGCCGTCGCGCAACATCTGCAATTCGAAACGCCCCAGCGGCGCCACCACCTCGAACTGGCAACCCGGAAACGCCTCGCCGACGATGCGGGTGAGCAGCTCGTGGTCGCCGATCTCTATGATGGTCTGCCAGGCCGCCGCCAGGTCGCGACCGTCGTGCGCCAGCACCGGGGTGCGGATGCCGACCTGCGGTGCGCGCACTGGCGAGCCGGGCCACACCGCGAACTCGTGGTAGAAGCGCCATTGGCGCAGCGTCTCGCGCACGATCGACACCTCGGGGTAGAGGTGGGGCTCGGACAGTTGGCCGAACACCGACTCTTCGGGCTGCAGTCGTGCCGCGTAGCCGGAGCGTACCCCTTCCACATTGATCAGGCTGGCGCTCTGGTTGCGCCGCTCCAGGATCAGCGCCGACGGTCGCCGCCCCGAGGCGGTCAGCCACAGGGTTTCCTCTTTCACCAGCGGGTCGAGTGCGAACAGGCTGCGGGTCGGTTCCGGATAGCCGACCTGCAATTCGTAGGCGTAGTCGTCCATCTGCGCCGCCAGCGTCATCCGGCGTGGCGCGCCCGCCTTATCGCCGCGGCGTTGTCCGCCGGCCCACATGGTCTTCTGGATGCCGCCCTCGGCCGCCAGCGCGGCCGATAGCCGCCCCTGTGCCGCTTCGGCCAACAGCCGCACCGCCTTGTACAGATTCGACTTGCCGCAGCCGTTCTGGCCGACGATGACATTGAGTGGGCCAAGCTCCAGCGTCAGCTTGCGGATGGAACGGTAGCCCTGCAGTGTCAGGGTCTGGATCGGCATGGGGCTTCCTTGCTAGGCGCGGCGGTTCCGTTCGGGAGCGGAGCCGCCGCTGCGTGTTCGGTAAAAACGACAGACCGGCCGGCGCGCTAGCGGTTCCATCCTGGCGGGCGGCAGCCGGAATCGCAGCCAAGACCCGGCGCATAGGCAGGCAGGCCAGGGGCCGTCATCGGCTGGACCCGCGGGCGGCGCAAACGGGCGGGGGAGCGGATGCGCTCAATCGGGTCGGGGCAGCAGGCCGCTGAAATCCTCTTCCTGCGACATCAGGGTCAGTAACCAGCTGCGGAATGCCTGCACCTTGGGCTGCTCGGCGCGGTCTTCCGGATAGATCAGGTAATAGCTCCACTCGGTTTCCAGCACCGTGTCGAACGGGATCACCAGCCGGCCGCGTTCCACGTCGTCGCGCACCATCGATAGCTGGCCGAGCGTCACCCCCATGCCATTGGCGGCGGCGTGCAGCGCGTATTCCAGCGTGTCGAAGGTCAGGCCGCTGTTCGGGTCGACCCGGGTGGCGCCGGCCTGGCGCAGCCATTGCCGCCAGCTGTCGAACTCGCGCCAAGGGTGCAGCAGGGTGCGGTAGGCCAGGTCGTTCGGCTCGCGCAGCGGATGCGGGCCCTCCAGCAGCGCGGGGGAGCAGACCGGCACCAGCAGCTCGCGGCTGAGCCGTTCGGCCACCAGGCCGGGCGGCGGCTCGTCGCGGTCCATGCCGATCAGCGCCAGGTCGCATTCGGCACGGTTGAACGGCATGTCATGCTGCAATTGGCTGATCAGGTGCACGGTGAAGGCCGGATAGCGCGCCTGGAAGTCGGGCAGGTTGGGCAGTAGCCAGCGCATCGCCATGGTCGGCGGGCAGCGCACGCGCAGATCGCTCTGGCGCACCATCAGCGTTTCGCTGGCCTCGTGCAGCAGGCGGAACGCCTCGCGCACCGGGCCCAGCAGCGCCAGGCCTTCGGCGGTCAGGCTCAGGCCGCGGGCCTGACGTACGAACAGCGGGATGCCGTAGAAGGCTTCCAGCGTCTGGATCTGCCGGCTCACCGCGCTCTGGGTCAGGTGCAGTGACGTGGCCGCGCGGGTGAGCGACAGGTGTTCGGCTGCGGCGATGAAGACGCGCAAGGCGTTGAGGGGAGGGAGGCGCATGGTGTGAGCGGGTCGGGTGTGTTGGCTAGCCATGAGGTTTTTGCATGGCTGGTATGCATATTACTGTTTTGTCATTGCTTATGACTGTCCGTAACATCCCATAAAACCTGCCAAAAACAAAATGGTATCGATCTTTATGTTAGCTCTCCTCAAAAGCAGGCTGTTATTCCTGCAGACCCTATTCATTTTCAAGCGATGCGGCACGGTCATGGAAGATGGCCGCGCGATCATGGCGCTGGCGGTGCCGCTGGTGCTGTCGCAATTCGCCCAGACCGGCATCCTGTTCATCGATTCCTTGCTGATGGGCCGGCTCGGCCCGGCCGCGCTGGCGGGTGGTGCCTTGGCGCTGTCGGCCTACTATTTCTGTTTCATCCTGGCGTTCGGCGCGGTGGCGGCATCGGGCAATCTGGTGGCGCTGGCGCACGGCGCCGGGCGCCGCCGCGAGGTGGTGGCGGCCGCGCGCGCCGGCATCCTGCTGTCGGGGTTGTTGTCGCTGCTGATCGGCGTGGCGCTGTGGCATGCCAAGCCGGTGATGCTGGCGTTCGGCCAACCTGCCGCCACTGCCGAGGTGGCGCAGGGCTTCCTGCGCCTGCTGGTGTGGGGCATGCCGTTCAGCATGCTGTTCTTTGCGCTGCGCGGCTTCGCTTCCGGCATCGGCAAACCCGGCCCGGTGCCTTTCATCACATTCAGTGCGCTGGCGCTGTCCGCCGTGCTGGGCTGGGTGCTGTCGCAATGGATCGGCGTGTACGGCATCGCGCTGGCGTCGGCGCTGACCTATCTGTACATGGGGGTCGCGTTCACGCTGGTGGTGACGCGCTACCGGGCGTTTCGCCGCTATCCGATCTTTGCCGGCTTCGATCGGCGCGACCTGGCGATCCTGCGCCCCCTGCTCAAGATCGGCCTGCCGACCGCCGGCACCCTGGGCCTGGAGAGCGGGTTGTTCAATGCCTGTGCCTGGCTGATGGGGGCGCTGGGCGCGGTGCAGCTGGCGGCGCACCAGAGCATGATGCAACTGGTGATCGCGAGCTTCATCGTGCCGCTCGGGCTGATGTACGCCACGTCGATGCGGGTGGGACAGGCCGCGGGGGCCGGCGATTGGGAGCGGGTGCGTAGCATCGCGTTGACCGGCCAGGGCTTGGCATTCGCCTGGACGCTGCTGACGGCGACCATACTGCTGCTGGCGCCCGAGCCGCTGATCGCCCTGTTCCTGCCGGACGGCCGCGCCAATGTGAACGAGGCGCGGGCAGTGGCGCTGAGCCTGGCGCCGCTGGCGGCGCTGCTGTGCCTGCTCGACGGCTGGCAGTCGCTGACCGGCGCGGTGCTGCGCGCGCTGAAGGATGCGCGAATCACCATGGTGATCTACGGGGTGGGCTGCCTGGGCGTGGGTCTGCCGCTCGCCTGGTTGCTGTCGCGCCACGGCCTGGGCCCGGCCGGGGTGTGGTGGGGCATGTGCGCCGGCCTGCTGGTGGTGTGCCTGCTGCTGTACTGGCGATTCGAGCGCACCACCCGGCAGCTGCAACGCTTGCGGCCGAAGTTCTAAGAGCCGCGAACAAACCCTTGCTCGCGTCGTGTCCTGCCTTGCCGTGCGATTTGTACTACTGCGGCAGGGCGTCTAGCCAGGACCGTTTCTCCCGGCTTTGCTCGCGACGCTATTACCGGTTGCCGACCCGCGTGCAATGCGCCGGCTGTTCCCACTCCTTGCCCGCGGCAGTCAACGTCGCGGGCAAATCCATTCTGGCGGCCGGGCAAGACGGAAAACCCTTAGAATCGGCAGGACAAGATCCGCGACCACATCCCGCCCTGTGCACGATCGTCCACTGGCGGAGCCGCCGGCAGGGGTGGTCAGCGACGCCAAGGGGGAGTTCATGTTCAAGTTGGATGCCAGCTTGCCGACGGCGCTGGTGGTGCAGATCGTCGGGCATGTCAAAGCGCTGATCGACACGCAAAAGCTGCGTGCCGGCGCCAAGCTGCCGTCGATCCGCAGTTTTGCCGAAACGCACGGCGTCAGCGTGTCGACCGTGATCGACGCCTACGACCGGCTGGTCGCCGAGGGCTATCTGGTGCCGCGCCAGAACACCGGTTTCTACGTGCGCGGCTTTCCGCAGCGCGCTTCGGCCAACGTGGCGGGCGGCGCGCCGGATGTGCGCTTCGACTCCTTGTGGATGCTGCACAAATCCTGGGAAAACGGTGCGGCCGGACTCAATCCCGGCTGCGGCTGGCTGCCGGAAAAGTGGATGGACGACGACAGCTTGCGCCGCAATCTGCGCGCGGTGTCCAATCAGGCCGGCGAGCTGCTGACCGGCTACGGCGCGCCGCAGGGCTATCTGCCGCTGCGCCGCAAGATTGCCGACCTGCTGCACGAGCACGAGGTCTATGCGCCACCCGAGCAGTTGCTGCTGACCACCGGCGCCTCGCACGCGTTGGGCCTGTTGGCGCAATACCTGGTCAAGCCGGGGGAGACGGTGTTCGTCGACGAGCCCGGCTACAGCATCCTGCTGTTTCATCTGCAGCGCTTTGGCGCGAACGTAGTCGGCGTGCCGTGGACCCCGCAGGGGCCCAATCTCGCGGTGCTGGAAACCCTGTTGCAACAGCACCGGCCGCGTGCGCTGTTCACCAATCCGCGGCTGCAGAATCCGACCGGCGCGTCGTGCTCGGCGGCCACCGCGCACAAGCTGCTGCAGTTGGCCGAACGCCACGATTTCGTCGTGGTCGAGGACGACATCTACGCCGAACTCGACCCGAGCGCGCGCCGCTCGCTGGCGAGCATGGACCAGCTCAACCGGGTGGTCTACGTCAACAGTTTCTCCAAGACCATCTGCGCCAGCCTGCGGGTTGGCTACATTGCGGGGCACCCGGACCTGATCGACGACCTGACCCAGTTCAAGATGATGACCGGGCTGACCAGCTGCGGACTGACCGAGCGGGCGACCTACCAGATACTCACCGAAGGCCGGCACCGCAAACACCTGAAAACGCTGCGCGAACGGCTGCACGCCGCCCAACAGGCGACGCGACAGCAGTTGGCCGACGCCGGCTTGGAGTTGTTTAGCCCGGATGCGACGCCTGGCATGTTCGTCTGGGCCCGCCACCCGGCCCACGACGATGCCGCCGCGCTGTCCAACGAGGCGCTGAATGCCGGGATATTCCTGGCGCCGGGGCATCTGTTCTTCCACGACCATCGCCCGTCGCCCTGGCTGCGCTTTAATGTCGGCTACAGCGACGATGCGCGGTTGTTTGAGTTTTTGGCGCGGGCTTGAGTGATTGGTAATGCGCTGCTAAGGCAGTCCAACGGAAGTCTCTATATGAAGCGCGCACATCGGTGCCGCCCAAATGACTACTTCTCGGCCAAAGCGGACATAGTCCAACAAAGCTACCCGCATCCACTTAGTGATCAGCAGCGGCCATTCGTCCCCTTCAATGACGAATGGCCGCTTTCACATTGGTAAGCACCCATCGAGGTATCTAGCAATCTAAGGGTGCTTCAGGGGAAGCCTAAAATCCGGAATGCTGAATGGGACCGATACCGGATCAGGCTTTACGCGACCTCGTTACGCTACTACCACCGAGAACCGCTTTGCCAGCTCGCTCAGGCCATCTTCATAGATGCCCTGGAAAAGTCGGCTAACCTCCTCGTCCGTTGCTCCATTCGGCGTAAATCTCCCGAACCATTCGACCTTGGCTGCATTCGGACCATTCTCACGTACGCGCAGGGTGGAGCGGTAGTCGACTACCGGGAACGGCGCTTCGAGGATCGCGTAAGTGTAGCTGCGGTCCGCTTCGTCAAACGCCATCAGACGTTCGATAATCGCCGAGCCGGCAGGATTGCGCAGGCTGCGGATGCGGCCGCCTTCGCTCAGTTCGCTGTCCGGAATGTACGACAGCCAGTCGGGCAGGGCGCCGAAGCCGCCAATCAGTTGCCAAACCTGATCGGCCGACACGGGGAGTTCGATGCTTGTGTGGGCTTGTGCCATTTTCACTATCTCCAGTTAACGATCGATGGGCAGCGGTGCGTTGGCCGCGACGAGCCCTTGCTTGCGCATATCGAGCCAGAACTCGGCGGGGATCACGGTGTTCAGTGCGGCCTGGTCTTCCGCGATCCGCTCCGGACGGCTGGCCCCCGGAATGACCGCCGCCGTGGCCGGATGGGCCAGCGAGAATTGCAGTGCCGCCGCCTTGATCGGCACGCCGTAGCGGCTGGCGATGGCCTTGATCTTTTCGACCTTGGCGAGGATCTCCGGCGAGGCTTTCTGGTACTCGAAATGCGTCCCGCCTGCGAGCACCCCCGAGCTGTATGGGCCGCCCACCACGATGCCGACGTTCTGAGCGACAGCGGTCGGCATCACGCGTTGCAGTGCGCGCTCGTGGTCGAGCAGGGTATAGCGGCCGGCCATCAGGAAGCCGTCAGGCTGGGCTTCGGCGAGGCCCATGGTCAGCTCGATCGGCTCGACACGGTTGACGCCCAGGCCCCAGGCCTTGATCACGCCTTCTTCGCGCAGCTTGGTCAGCACGCGGAAGGCGCCTTTGCGGGCGATTTCGAACTGCGCCAGCCATTCGTCGCCGTAGAAGTCCTGGGCGATATCGTGCACCCAGACGATGTCGAGGCGGTCGGTGCGCAGGCGCTTCAGGCTGTCCTCGATCGAACGCAGGGTGGCGTCGGCCGAGTAGTCGTTGACCAGACGGTTGGGGCGGCCATATTCGAACAGCCCACCCTTTTCGCCGAGATCTCGTGCCGTGACGTCTTCGACTTCGTCGAGGATGAGGCGGCCGACCTTGGTGCTGAGCACGTACTCGTCGCGCGGATGGTTGGCCAGCACTTCACCCAGGCGCAGTTCGGCCAGGCCGGCGCCATAGAACGGTGCGGTATCGAAGTAGCGGATGCCGTGCTGCCATGCCGCCTCGACGGTGGCGGCGGCCTCCGCGTCGGGGATGTTGCGGAACATATTGCCGAGCGGGGCGGTGCCAAAACCCAGGACATTGCCGGCGGGCAGTTTGTCTTTGAGACTCATGATTTACTCCAGTTGTTTGAGAAAGTGAGGCCAGTCTAGGTTGTCAAGTTACGTCCGTCCAAGACATAATTAGACATACTTGAGTCGTTTGAGGTCTTACATGCTGGACATGCGTCAGCTTCAATACTTCGTCGTGGTCGCGGAGGAAGAGCACGTCGGCCGTGCCGCGGAACGGCTGCATATTTCGCAGTCGCCGCTCAGCCGCCAGATTGCCCAGTTCGAGGAAAAGCTGGGCTTGATCCTGTTCGAGCGCACCCAGCAACGCATCCGCCTGACGCGGGACGGACGTACCTTTCTGAGCGAGGCGCGCGCCTTCATGACGCACGCAAACAGGCTGGAGGCGCTGGCGCGGCGGCTGGGCAGGGGCGATGAAGGGGGGTTATGCATCGGCTATCTGGAAACCGCCATGCACTCGGGGGTGCTGCCCCGTGCGCTGAAGACGCTGCGGGGAGAGCGCCCGGCCGTGCACATTGCCTTGTACAGCTACCATTCCGCCGCGCAGCTGGAAGGCTTGCGCGAACGCAGTCTCGACGTGGCGCTGGTCAGCGAGCCGCCTGCCGCCGATGACGTGGATCTGGATTCGGTCCTGGTGCTGAACGACCCGATGCTGATGGCGGTGCCCGAAGACCACCCGTTGGCCGTACAGCGGGATGTCACGGCCGATGACCTGGCGGCACAGCCTTGGATCGGGATGACGCAGAAGGAGGGCACATTGCGGCATGGTTCCTTCGTGGCCGCCTGCGCGAAGGCGGGCTTTGTCCCGGACATTACCGTGGAGGCGGCCGAGCCGCTGGCGGCACTGGGGCTCGTCGCGGCCGGGCTCGGGGTGACGATGATTCAGCAGAGCCTGCGCCATCAGGTGCCGGAAGGCGTCGTGCTGCGCGAACTGCCGTGGTTCTGTTATCACACCCCTCTGTGGGCCGCGTGGCACAAGATCAATCTTCGACCATTGGTGGGCTTCTTCCGCGAAATCTTGACCAGCGCGAACGCCATTCCCTTATCGTACGAAGACGAAACCAGAGTCCAACGTCCTGGCATGAGGGCAGAGTGACGGCAGGCAGGAAGGGAAGCACCGCGTAAATGGAAGAGCCATCCTTGGATGGCTCTTCTTCGTTCAGGCTGCAGATTCGGCCAACGTGGGGTAATCGGTCAGCCCACGCGCGCCGCCGCCGAACAGCGTGTCACGGTCATGCGGCGCGAGCGGAGCATCGGTACGCAGACGCTCGGGCAGATCGGGGTTCGCGACGAACGGACGACCGAAGGCGATCAGATCGGCCCAGCCCGCGGCGATCGCTTCACGCGCCCGCTGTGCGGTGTATCTGCCCGCATAGATCAGCACACCGGGGAAGGCCTCGCGCAGCTTTCGTTTGAACTCCAGCGGCATCAGCGGCGCATCTTCCCAGTCCGCTTCCGCGATGTGGAGGTAGCCGATGCCGAGATTGCCGAGCAGCTTCGCGGCGGCGAGATAGGTCGTTTCCGGATCGTCGTCGACGCAGCCGTTCAGCGTGGTCAGCGGCGCAAGGCGGATACCGACGCGCGACGCGTCGCCGGTGCCATCGATCAGCGCCTGTGCGACTTCGCCGAGGAAGCGCAAGCGGTTCTCCAGCGAGCCGCCGTATTCGTCGGTGCGGGTGTTGGCGTTCGAATCGATAAACTGGTTCACCAGATAGCCGTTCGCACCGTGCAGCTCGACGCCGTCGAAACCCGCGGCCATCGCGTTGCGGGCGGCAGCACGGTACTGCGCCACGACCTCGCCGATCTCTGCAACGGTCAGCGCGCGCGGCACGGAGGCCTGGACGAAACCCGGCGTGCTGCCGTCTTCACCGGCGATGAACACGTTCACGCCGACGGCCTGGATCGGCGACGACGAGACGGGCTGTTGACCACCCAGCAGGCTGGTGTGGCTCAGCCGGCCGACGTGCCAAAGCTGCGCGAAGATGCGACCGCCGGCGGCGTGCACGGCATCGGTGACTTTGCGCCATCCGGCGACTTGTTCGGGGGTGTAGATGCCGGGTGTCCACGCGTAGCCCTTACCGAGCGGCCCGATGTTGGTGCCTTCGCTGACGATGAGGCCGGCACTCGCGCGCTGCGCGTAGTACGCGGCCATCAGTTCGTTGGCTTCGTCGCCGGGCTGGCTCGCACGCGAGCGCGTCATCGGCGGCATGACGATGCGGTTCGGCAGAGTCAGCGCGCCGAACTGCAGCGGTTGAAACAGAGAGTCCTGGGTCATGATGCTTGTCCTGTCGGGACCCGCGGCCTGTCGGCCGCGGACGGTCTTAAGAGAATGCCGGTGCGATCAGTCCCACAGCGGCGCAAGGCCGGCAGGGTCGACTTCGCGGCCGTTGCGTTCGAGTGCGGCGATCTGAGCCATGTCCTCGTCGCTCAGGCGCAGGGTCTGTGCGAGCAGGTTGCTGGCGAGGTTCTCGCGCTTGGTGGACGACGGAATCACCGAGTAGCCAAGCTGCAAGGCCCATGCCAGCGCGACCTGGGCCGGGGTGGCGTGGTGCCGCTGCGCGATCGCGCCGATCACCGGGTCACCGAGTACCTTGCCGTACGCGAGGGTCATGTACGAGGTGACGTGGATGCCTTCGTTCTGCAGGAATTCGACGAGCTTACGGTTCTGCAGGTACGGGCTCAGCTCGATCTGGTTGGTCGCGATCGCGTCCTTGCCGACCGCGGCGATCGCCTGCTTGGTCAGCTCGATGTTGAAGTTCGAGATACCGATCTGGCGGGTCAGGCCCTTTGCCTTCGCGTCGGCGAGCGCGGTCATGAATTCGTCGATGGACACGCCGTTGCCAGGAGCCGGCCAGTGGATCAGGGTCAGGTCTACGTAGTCGGTGCGCAGCTTGGCGAGGCTTTCCTCGAGGCTAGGCACGAGCTTGTCCTTGGCGTAGTTGTCGACCCAGATTTTCGTGGTCAGGAACAGGTCTTCGCGGCGCACGCCGGAAGTGGCGATCGCTTCGCCGACATCTGCTTCGTTGCCGTAGATCTGGGCGGTGTCGACGGTGCGGTAGCCGAGTTCGAGGCCGGTGCGGACCGAGTCGATGACAACCTGGCCTTGCAGGCGGAAGGTACCGAGGCCGAAAGCAGGAATACTGGTCATGATGTTCTCCGTGGGGGTTGAGCGGTGAAGTCGATAGGGGGATTGTGCCAATCCCGATTTGTGCGATAAACAGCAGTAAGTGCGAATTACAGTTGAATTGAAATCAAATATCGGTCGACGCAGCCTCAGCCAACGGGCTGCGCTTTGGCTGGCGTTGCAGGACGATCTGCGCGACAACCAGCAGTAGTCCCGACGCGGCGATCAAGGCGCCGACCAGCGGTACGGCTTCGTAGCCGAAGCCCGCCGAAATGGCCGCGCTACCGGCGGCGGCACCGACGGCATTGCCGAGGTTGAAGGCGCCGACGTTGACCGAAGAGGCGAGCCCCGGCGCCTCCGCCGCCGCGCGCATCACCCGCATCTGCAATGGTGGTACGACGGCGAAGGTCGCGGCGCCCCAGATGACGACGGCGACAGCGGTCCCCAACT
The DNA here is from genome assembly GCA_025989215.1 of Neisseriaceae bacterium JH1-16. Lineage (GTDB taxonomy): Bacteria > Pseudomonadota > Gammaproteobacteria > Burkholderiales > Chromobacteriaceae > Crenobacter_A. The sequence continues at coordinate 497,886 of JAPDNP010000001.1, forward strand.
GGGTTTTCGCCAGCAGCGGGAAGGCCAGCATGATGGCGACGAGCAGGACCAGGAAGATGATCAGGCTGCCATTGAGCGAGCGGTCTGCGAGCCGGCCGCCGGCCAGGTTGCCGATCGAGAAGCCGACACCGACCAGCACCAGCATGGCGGTCACGAAGTTGGGCGACGCGCCGGTGATATGTTCGAGCGTCGGCGCGATATAGGTGTAGAGCGTGAACATCGCGCCGGCCCCGAGCACCGTGGTGGCCATGGCCATCAAGACCACTGGACGGGTCAGTACCTTCAGCTCGCCGCGAACATGCGGGACTTTTCCGGCTTCACCCTTCGGAAGCGCGGTCCGCAGGATCAGCATCGTCAGAATCCCGAGCCCTGCCGTGGCGGCGAACGACATCCGCCAGCCGATGGTTTGCCCCAGCCAGGTCGCGGCGGGAACGCCGCCGATATTGGCGATGGTCAGCCCCATGAACATGGTGGCCACCGCGCTGGCCTGCTTGTGGCGGGGCACCACGCTCGCCGCGACGAGCGAACCCAGTCCAAAGAACGCTCCGTGGTTGAGGCTCGTGACGAGGCGCGCCAGCAGCAGCGTCGTGTAGTCCGATGCCACCGCCGACAGCAGATTGCCAAGGGTGAAAATGCTCATCAGCGCGATCAGCGCGGTGCGTCGCGACCAACGGGACAAAACGATGGTCATCAGCGGCGCCCCGATCATGACGCCAATGGCGTAGGCGGTGATCAGCATGCCGGCGGTCGGGATGGAGACGTGAACCCCCTCGGCGATGACGGGCAGCAGCCCCATCGGGGAAAACTCGGTCGTGCCGATGCTGAATGCGCCGATCGCCAGCGCCAGCAGTGACAGCCATTCCTTCCCCGATTGCGCTGATGTTGCGGTTACAGGCTGGAGCATGTCGTTTTCTCCTTTTGATCGTGATGGAAATGCGGCAGCACTTCGCTGGCGATTTCGGCCAACGTTTCGTCGAGCGGACGGCGATTGCGGCGGAAATGCAGACCGATGTGCTGTAGGCCCGCCTCGCGCATCGCCGCCAGTTCCTCGATCAGCGCGAGGCGCCCCGCACGCGCGCCGAAGCGATGGCGCTGCAGCGGCTCGTGCGAATCGGCGGCGAGGTCGAGATGGATGAAGCTCGTGTACGGCTTGTCGCCGGCGACGGAGCGCCAGTTCGCGGCGCGACGCCGATGGTCGTCCGGCGTGCCCGGGTAGGCGAGGCAGCCGTCCATGCGTTCGCCTATCCACTCCGGCGTCTGCTGGGCGAGGCCCGCGACGAACAGGGCAGCGGCGTGCGTGCAACCGACAGCACCACCAGCCCGGGCGGCAGATGGCCGCGCGCCCCGTCGCGCAGCAGCGCGATCTGCTCGCGGAAGTTCGCGCCGCGCGATTCGAAGTTGCGGCCGAACAGTGGGTACTCGACCGGACGGTCGCCGCTCGCGACGCCGAGCAGCAGGCGGCCACCGCTCAACTCCTGGATCGTCGCGGTCGACTTCAGCGTCAGCAGCGGTTCGCGCAGCGGCAGCACCACGGCCGCCGTGCCGAGCAGGATGTCGCGCGTGACACCGGCGAGATAGCCGAGGTAGGAAAACACTTCGAACACCTGGGCGGCGTCGCCGAACGACGGGTCGTACAGCGGTACGTCACGCACCCAGAGGGCACGGAAGCCGAGCGTGTCCGCGAGTTGCGCGAGCTTCGCGTGGCTTGCCAGGTCGGGCACGCCGGGGCGTCGCCCATCGCGCTGGCGACGTGCCTCGCCTTCCGGCGTCCAGTCGTTGTCGAGCGGCAGCTCGATGCCGATGCTGAAGCCGCCGCGGGTCAGTTTTTCGAGTGGGGTGGACATGATCTGAACCTGTTCAGAGCGCGCGCAGGCTGCCCTCGAGCCGATAGAAATCGAGCGAGGATGCGGTGAAGAAAGTGCGCGAGGTACCGGCGGCGAAATCGTCTAGATGCACTACGGTCGAGCGGTCGGCTTCCTGCCACGAAATCGCGTAGATCTCGCCGGCGACGTGATGCCATGTGTAGGCGACTTCACCCGTCGCGCCCGCAAAGGCGCCTTCGGTGATCTCGTAGCGCATATGGATGCCGTCGTCGGCATAGGCGTTGAGGGCGGTGAGCCCGTCGTAGCGGACTTCGAAGGTCTTGCCGGCAAACGGCGGAAGCTGGGTCGGTGCGTTCATGCTGGTGTTCTCCTGGGTAATGGGTAAGCGCTCAGTGGGCGAGCTGTTCGACGGGATCGGCGGTGCGCTCGGGCAGGCCGTCACGCTGATCGAGGCGGCCGCTCAGCGCGGTCAGGGCGAAGGCGCCGAGCGTCACGGCCGCGGCGATCCACGGCGTGTGGCCGAGGCCGATGTGCGCGACGATCAAGCCGCCGAGCGACGAGCCGCCCGCGACGCCGAGGTTGAAGGCGGCGATGTTGAAGCCCGATGCAACGTCCGCGGCGTCGGGGGCGAAATGCCGCGCCTGCTTGACGACATAGACCTGCAAGCCCGGCACGTTGCCGAACGCGACCGCGCCCCAGGCGAACATCGTCAGTACGGCGAGCCAGGCGACGTGGACGGTGAAGGTCAGAGCGAGCAGCACGAGAGCGAGCAGCAGGAAGATCCGTTTGAGTGCCTTGACGGGGCCGGCGCGGTCCGCGAGCTTGCCGCCCCACACATTGCCGAACGCGACCGAGACGCCGTAGCCGACCAGTACGAGGCTGACCTGCGACGGGGTGAAGCCGGCGATCTGTTCGAGCAGCGACGCCATGTAGGTGAAGGCGATCAGCGAGCCGCCGTAGCCGACTGCGGTCATCGCATAGACGAGCAGCAGGCGCGGTTGAGCGAGCACGCGGAATTGCCGGGCCAGTGGGGCGGGTTCGGTCTGCGCCAGGCGGCGTGGCATGAACGCGACCGCGCCGATGAAGGCGATGAGGCCGAACAGCGCGACGATCAGGAAGGTGGCGCGCCAGCCGTAGTGTTGGCCGATGAAGGTGCCAAGCGGAATGCCGGCGACGAAGGCGACGGTCATCCCGCTGAACATCGTCGCGATCGCGCTGGCGGCCTTGTCTTTCGGCACGAGCGTCGTCGCGATGATCGAACCGACCGAGAAGAACACGCCATGCGCGAGGCCGGTGAGAATGCGCGCGACGATCAGCGACTCATAACTGGGCGAGCGCCAGGCGACAAGGTTGCCGATGGTGAACAGCGCCATCAGCGCAGCAAGCAATAGCTTGCGCGGCACGCGGCCGGTCAGCGCGGTGAGGAGCGGTGCGCCGATCGCGACGCTGAGCGCATAGAGGCTGACGAGCAGGCCTGCGGAGGGCAGGCTCACATTGAGATCGGTGGCGATCGTCGGGATCAGCCCGACGATCACGAACTCGGTCGTCCCGATGGCGAAGGCGCTGATGGTCAGCGCGAGTAGAGCGAGTGGCATGATGAGCATCCATGGTTCCGGTAGGAATGGACGCAGTGTGCCCGCTTTACTTTTGCGTAAAAACCGGCCTATAAACGAAATTATTTTGATTTAAATTCAACAATGAAAGTCACGCTCGACGAACTCCAGGCCTTCGCCACCGTGGTCGACACCGGTTCGATCACCGCGGCCGCACAGCAGCTTGACCTCACCGTGTCGGCGACGAGCCGCTCGCTCGCCCGACTCGAGGAGAAGCTGAAGACCACGCTGCTGCGCCGGACCACGCGCCGCCTGGAGCTGACCGAGGAGGGTCGGGCATTCCTGCAGAATGCGCGGGCGATCATCGATTCGGTCGAAAGCGCGGAGGAACAGATGCTCGCGCGGCGCGAGATGCCATCCGGCCGCCTGCGGGTCGACGCCGCGACGCCGTTCATGCTGCACGTGGTCGTGCCGCTGGTGCGCGGCTATCGCGAACGGTTTCCGCAGGTGGAGCTGGAGCTGAACAGCAACGAAGGCATCATCGATCTGCTCGAGCGACGCACCGACGTCGCGATCCGGATCGGCCAGCTGAAGGACTCGACGCTGCACAGCCGGCTGATCGGCCACAGCCGGGTGCGCATTTTCGCCAGCCCCGCCTACCTCGAGGCACACGGGCTGCCGCGCACGGTCGAGGAACTCGGCAAGCATGCGCTGCTCGGCTTCAACCAGCCCGAGTCGCTGAACGTGTGGCCCATCCTCGGCGCGGATGGCGAGCCGTACCAGATCGAGCCGGCGGTGTGGACGTCGAGCGGCGAGACGCTCCGGCAGCTGGCACTGGACGGAGCCGGCATCGTTTGCCTGTCAGATTTCATGACCGCGCAGGACCGCGAATCCGGTCGTCTCGTTCAGGTGCTCGCGCGTCACACCCAGGACGTGCGGCAACCGATCCAGGCCGTCTACTACCGCAACACCGCGGTATCGTCGCGGATTGCCTCGTTTGTCGATTATCTGATCGAAGCACTCGGCAACAAGATTCCCGCGGGGCGGGCGACGCTGTGGGCGGATGAGTAACGCCCGCTCGAAGCGGATCTTGCCACCCGATTCAAAACAGTTTTCCCGATCAGCCCCTTTTTCCGCGTGACGCCGCGCCCCGATACTGTGCCGCGCACCGCATGGCGCACTGCCTATAAGGCGGCTGTGCTTGTCGGTGATCGAACCGTATTCCGGAACTTCAACAACAGGAATGGGGCATGAAGCACATGAAGGTATTCGTAACCGGAGCGGCCGGATACATCGGTGGGTCGGTGGCTGCGCGACTGGTCTCGGCCGGACACGCCGTCACGGGGCTGACGCGGGACCACGACAAGGCCGCGAAACTGGCGGCGATGGGCATCACGCCGGTGGTCGGGACACTGGACGATGGGGCGTTGCTGTCCTCGATCGCGCGCGACGTTGACTCCGTCATCAATGCGGCGAGCAGTGATCACCGTGCCGCCGTCGAAGCGATCATCGCGGGCCTGAGCGGAAGCGGAAAGACCCTCCTGCATACCAGCGGAACCAGCGTCATCGCGGACGATGCCCAAGGCGCTCATGGCGCTGGCATCGTTTTTGACGAATCGACGCCACTCGTCACGCCCCCGCAGAAGGCCGACCGGCGCGTCATAGACCAATTGGTGATGTCGGCAGCGGCACAAGGCATCCGCTCTGCGGTGATTTGCAACAGCATGATCTACGGCGTCGGTCACGGCGTGGCGCGCGATAGCGCGCAGATTCCACTTTTGGCTGCCATGGCCCGCGAATTCGGCGTGGTTCGTGTGATTGGCAAGGGGCGAAACCGCTGGTCGAACGTTCATATCGATGACGTGGTCGATCTTTATCTGCGAGCCATGCACACCACATCGCCCGGCGCCTTCTATTTTGCAGAGAACGGGGAAGCGTCGCTCGCTGAAATCGGTGAGGCAATCGCCCTGCGTCTCGGGATGCCATCCGTCGTTGAGTGGGGCATTGCCGATGCGGCGCGTATGCTAGGACGTTCACGTGCGCATTTCTCTCTGGCATCGAATAGCCGGGTCAGAGCAGTTCGAGCTCGGCAGGAACTCAAGTGGGCGCCGAGACATGGTTCTGTACAGGACTGGATACGCGACGAAATGCCCGTTCGGTCAAAGCCAACATGCACTTGATGCGCGCGACGGCTTTGGGCGATGTATTCGGCCACATCGAGGTCTTCTACAACCACACCCGCCGCTGCAGCTACCTGGGGGGCATCAGTTCAAAGACCCTTGAGCGGCCCTCGGAGTGAGGGGCCAGTGTGAGGATACACAAGGTATCCAGAAAAGCCGGGGCGATTCATGGCTACCCTTAATCAGATCATGCTTTGAATCAAGATATAGTCAAGCCTCAGTAGTGGCGGCCCGTGAGGTCGAAATCATTGCTCCTTGCGAGAGCGTCTTCGTCACCGGTGTCTTCGCCGCGATAGCCAGCAGTTGCGTCCATTGCTCGTCGCTCAAGGGGGCATTGCTGCGCAGTTGGCGCTCGATGAAGGTATTGCCCTCCGCATCTTTGGTCAGGGTCAGGGCGACGTGGAATTCTCCCAGATTCCAGCCCTTTTTCTCGGCGTACATGCGCAAGGTGATGGCGGTGCAGGAGCCCAGACTCGCCAGCAGGTAGTCGTAAGGGGCGGGACCGGCATTTTGCCCACCCGACGATACCGGCTCATCCGCCAACAGCTCGAAATTGGCGGTGTCGACTCGGTGCGTGTAATTGAACGACGTAGACGTCACGGAGGCCGAAGCGATCTGTTTCATGGACGCATCCCTCTCAAGGGGCTGGATAAGCTCCATATTAAGACGAATGTGCGATGGCGTTAGCCGCCCTAGCACGAACAGCAAGTTTGCTAATATCGAACAATGCGCTACCGACTCAACGATATCGAAGCCTTCTTGCTAGTGATGGAGACCGGTAGTTTTACGGCGGCCGCCATGCGTCTGGACCTCTCCAAATCGGTCATCAGCAAACGGATCAATGACCTGGAGCAGGCACTGGGTACCCAGCTTCTACACCGGTCCACACGGGGCGTGGTCGCGACCGATTCCGGGCAACTCTTTTATCAAAAGGCACGCGAGCTGGTTCTGCAACTCGACGACGCCGCTGCGTCGACCGTCGAGGAGGATGGCAATCTGTGCGGCCAAGTCCGCATCGCGGCGCCGATGAGCTTTGGTCGGAAATACCTGGGGCCGATGCTGTTCGAGCTGATGCAACAGCATCCCAGTCTAGACCTGATCATTGACCTCGATGACCGCATGGTGGATGTGGACGGTGGCGGTTATGACCTGGCGATCCGGATCACCCAGCCACTCAAGGATATGTCTCTCATCGCGCGCAAACTGGCCGTCAGCCGTCGCATCGTCTGCTGCAGCCCGGACTATGCGGCGCGGCATGGCGTACCGAAGTCGCTGGACGAGCTGGCGGCACATCGCTGTATCGGCTATGCCCACGTCCATTCCGGGCAGCTGTGGCAATTCGAGCCGGCCGAGCCGGACGGCCGGGTCCGGCCGGCCGTGGTGAAATCGACGTTGGTGTTCAACAATGGCGAAGTGATGTGCGATGCCGCCATCGCCGGCCTCGGCATCTGCTTGCTTCCGTTGTTCATCGCGGTCGAGGCGCTGCGTGACGGCCGCCTGATCGAGGCCATGCCTGACACGCCAATTCCAGACCACATCTACGCACTTTACCCGAGCCGCCGGTTCCAGAGTCGCAAGGTGCGTGCCGTGCTCGACTACTTGCGCAAGCAGTTTGCCCGCCCCTTGCCCTGGGAAATCATGCCCTAGTCGCATGCCTCTTGCTTGTTCTGTTTGGCAGAACAGCGTGTTTGGTGATCACCGTCTTCTGCTTCTTGGGTGGCCCCCTACACTGTGTGCAGTGCTTCACCGCACTTGACTGCCTGTCTACCCAAGATCAAGGAGAATACGATGACCAGTGAAGCTATCCGTGATCCGAAAAGCGATCACCTGCTGACTCCGAAGAATGCGGCTTTCGTCATCATCGATTACCAGCCGGTACAAGTGAACTCCATTGCCTCGATGGATCGGCAACTACTGATCAACAACATCGTAGGCACCGCCAAGGCCGCCGTCGCTTACGGACTACCCATCGTCCACTCCACGGTCAATGTGAAGTCCGGCCTAAACAAACCACCGATCCCACAGCTGCAAAAGGTACTTGGTCATTTGCCCACGTGCGATCGCACCTCGATCAACTCCTGGGAGGATGTGGAGTTCAAGCAAGCGGTCGAGGCAACGGGGCGCAAGAAACTGATCATGACCGCCCTGTGGACCGAGGCCTGTCTGACTTTCCCGGCGCTGGACGCCCTCCAGGAGGGCTATGAGGTGTACGTCGTGGCAGATGCCGTGGGAGGCACCTCCGTAGCCGCCCACGAGGCCGCGCTGCGTCGTGTTGAGCAGGCTGGCGCCAAGATGATCAGCACGGTCCAGCTGTTCTGCGAACTGCAACGCGACTGGGCTCGCAGCGAGACGGTACCTGCCTTCATCAACTTGTTCATTGAGACGGGCGGTACGGCGGGCATCCAGTTCTCTTACGACAGGACGTAGCAGCCACCAGCCTTATTGGAGGGGCGGGGCGGTGTCTCCCTGAATTGCCCCTGATGCAGTAGATACGTAAGTGGCTGCTACTTAATCAGTAAGCAGCCACTACTTTTCGAGGTCCTAAATAACCGCTTTGGCCGAATAGCAGTCGTTCAGTCAGCCGCAGTGCATGACGGCGCTCAGTCGATTTCGGTCCAACGAGAAGATAGAGTTATCCCTGGTGAAATATTCGCTCAGAGAAAGCGTAGGAGGAAACGCTTGGCATGCGCAGACTAGCCGGAAGACACGGAGCGCAATCACCGACAGCGGCGTTCAGGTCCGCTGGAGTCTGGATTCACCCACCACGACATCCGGTCGTAAAGTCATTCCTGGAAATAACAAACACCCCGCAGAGTGGGGTGTTTGTTATTGGTGGCTCTAAGAGCCAAGTACGTATTCGCTTTGGGGGTGCCGGTGCGCACTCAGGCCTCAGGCCTGAGTGGCGAGATAGCGCCGCTCCCACGGCGTGACTTCGGCCAGATAGCTTTCCAGCTCCACTTCCTTGGCGGCGATGAAGGCGGCGACGAATTCGTCTCCTAGCAGCTTGCCCGGCAGGTCGCTGCTCGCCATCCGTTCGAGCGCGCTATCGAGCGAACGGGGCAGCTCGGGGCGGTCTTCGCTGTAGAACACATTGCCGTCGCAGGGAGCGCTCGGCACCAGTTCGTTCTCGATGCCATAGAGGCCGGCGGCCAGGCTCGCCGCCAGTGCGAGATAGGGGTTGGCATCGCAGCCGGGCAGCCGGTTCTCGACGCGGCGGGCTTCCGGCGCAGACAGCGGCACGCGCAGGCCCACCGAGCGGTTGTCCACTCCCCATGACAGGTTGACCGGGGCGGCCATGTTTTTGGTAAAGCGCCGATACGAGTTCACATGCGGCGCCAACAGCGGTATCAGCGACGGCAGGCAGGTCTGCAGGCCGGCGATGTAGCGCTGGAACAGCGGGCTGGCTTCGCCGTCCTCCAGGCTGAACAGGTTACGTCCGCTGGCCGGGTCGATCAGGCTCTGATGGATGTGCATCGAGCTGCCCGGGGCGCCGGCGATCGGCTTGGCCATGCACACCACATAGAGACCGTGCTTGAGGCCGATTTCGCGCAGCGCGTACTTGAACAGGAAAGTCTGGTCGGCCAGCTCCAGCGCGTCGTCGTGCTTCAGGTTGATCTCGAACTGGCTGGGGCCGAGCTCGTGTACGAAGGTGTCGCCGCGGATGCCCAGCTGATCGAGCGCCTGATGCAGATCGTCGAAGAAGTCGGCGAACTCGTTGAGCGCGCCGAAGCTGAACGCCGAGTGGCCGATTTCGGCGCGACCGCAGCGTGCAGCCGGCGGCACCAGCGGCTGGCTCGGGTCGGGGTTGGGCGCCAGCAGGTAGAACTCCAGCTCCGGCGCGACGATGGGCTGCCAGCCGAGCGCGGCGTAGCGCTTGAGTACGTTCTTGAGCACGCCGCGCGAGGCGAGCGGGGTGAGCCGGCCGTCGAGGTCGTAGCAGTCGTGGATCGCCAGCGCGCGCCGGCCGCCGGACCAGGGCACCAGGTGCAGGTTTTCGTAGTCGGGCACCAGCACCATGTCCGGGTCGCGTTCGCCGTAGACCCGATAGTCGGGAAAGTCGCCGACCACGGTGTGGATGGCCACCGCGCGCGCCACGCGCAGCTCCTGCCCGGCGGCGAAGGCGGCGGCCGGCAGCACCTTGCCGCGCGGGTAGCCGTTCAGGTCGGGCAGCAGGCATTCCACCTCGCGGATGCCGTGCTTCTCCAGGAAGGCCGCAACATGGCCGGGTACCTTGGGTTTGCTCATTGTGTTCATTCCTTTTTACAGGGCTCAGGCCCAAGGGGCCGGCAAGCGGGCCACGATGTGGCGACCGATCTCGATCGATGCGGTGGCCGCCGGAGAGGGCGCATTGCAGACATGGATGCTGCGTTCGCCCTCGATGATGTGAAAGTCGTCGACCAGACCGCCGTCCGGCTTGAGCGCCTGGGCGCGTACCCCGGCGGCGGCCGGCACCAGATCTTCGGCGCGGATCTCGGGAATCAGCTGCTGCAGGCTCTTGACGAAGGCGGCCTTGCTGACCGAGCGGACCATCTCGCCGACGCCTTCGCGCCAGTACTTGGCCGACAGCTTCCAGAAACCCGGGTAGCTCAGCACTTCGGCCAGGTCGCGCAGATTGACGTCGCGCTTGTTATAGCCCTCGCGCTTGAAGGCGAGCACCGCGTTGGGCCCGGCCTCGACGTGACCGCCGATCATCCGGGTGTAGTGCACCCCCAGGAAGGGGAAGGCCGGGTTGGGCACCGGGTAGATCAGGTGCTTCACCAGATGGCGGCGTTCGGGCTTGATCTCGTAGTACTCGCCGCGAAACGGCACGATCTTGAGCTCGGGGTCGGCGTCGTCCATCCGTGCCACCCGGTCACAGAACAAGCCGGCGCAGTTGATCAGGAAGCGCGCGCTGTAGCCGGCGTCCTGGGTGATCAACTCCACTCGGTCGCTGTAGCGGTCGATGCGGCGCACCTCCTGACCCAGCTTCAGTTCGCCGCCATGTTCGGTGATGATCCGCGCGAAGTTCTGGCAGACCGCCCGATAGTCGACGATGCCGGCACCGGGCACGCGGATGGCGCCGAGGCCGGCCACATGCGGCTCGATCTCGCGCAGCTGTTCGGGGCCGATCTTCTCGATGTCGAGCTGGTTCTGCACGCCGCGTTGGTAGAGCGCCTCCATCAACGCCAGCTCGTCCCGGTTGGTGGCGACGATCACCTTGCCGCAGATGTCGTGCTCGATGCCGTGCTCTTCGCAGAAGCGCGTCATCGACAGATTGCCCTCGCGGGCGAAGCGCGCCTTGAGGCTGCCGGGCTTGTAGTAGATCCCCGAGTGGATCACCCCGCTGTTGTGGCCGGTCTGGTGGGCTGCCCAGCCGGCTTCCTTTTCCAGCACCAGGATGGTGGCGCGCGGGAAGCGGCGGGTCAGCGCCATGCCCGTCGACAGCCCGACGATCCCGCCGCCGACGATGGCAAAGTCGTACAACTTTTTCATGGCGCTGTTCCTTGTCAGGCCTGGGCGAACCGACCGCGCTGGCGCATCAGCTCGCGGTGCAAGTCCGGGTGACGCTCGAACGGCGCGCGTCCGTGCATCCAGAAAGTATTGTTGAGCACGATCAGGTCGCCGACCGGCAGCGGCACCGCCGCGGTGGCGGGCGATGCTTCCAGCGACGCCGACAGCCGGCCCAGCCAGTCGGCGTGCTCGATGGTCTCCGGGCAGACGAACTGGTCGATGAAGCAGATGCACGGCTTGTCGTTGACCTTGAAGAAGGTTGGCCGAAGCACCTCTTGCGCGATGTTCTTGCTCGGCGGCGACTTGTAGGTGAATGCATAGACGCCCAGCGGGTGCTCCGCAAAGGCTGCCAGCTCGCTCCAGTCGTCCAGATGCAATAGCCGCGACTCGCCGCCTGTTGCGTTGCGTTCGTCGAATTTCATCATCAGCAGCCAGTCGGTGGCCTCGTCGACGAAGGTGCCGTCGGTGTGCAGGGTGAACAGGCGGTAGGCCTGGCGAAGGTAGGAATCGCTCTGATCGGTGTCCTTGACCAGAAAACGCGCGTAATAGGTGCCCGACATCGCGTCGAAATTGCCCGGCCCGATCAGGTGGCCGATCGCGGTGCCGAACTTCACATAGTCCTGATGCTGCTCAGTCGCGCCTTCCACCCCGATGGTGAAGCCGCCCGAGTCGCGGTCGTGCACGATGGCGCGCAAGGCGGCGAGCAAGCCGTTGCCGACGATCTCGGCCAGGCCCTGTGCCAGGGTGAAGCGCGCATACGGCACGTACTCCAGATGCTGGCTGTTGACCTCGGCGAAGCGCGCGAAAAAGGCGGCCAGCGCCTCGGCCTTCAGTGTGACGTGATAGAGGCGTGCGTGGTGCGGATGGGCGCCGATGCGGTAGCCGGCGTGCTCGGCATAGTGGCGAGTCTGGCGGGCCAGTACGGACTGTTGCATATCCATAAATCTCTCCGTTCCAATGTTAAAGATAGGTACTGGACGGGAGGCCGGTCTCGCAGTAGAGGCCGGTGGTCACTGCCTTGGCTCGCCGCTTGCATGGCGTAGGGCAGCCCCACAGATAGGGTGTCAGGGTGAACGAGGCGCGGGAAGCCGGTCCGGCTAGGGACGGCGAGCGCTTCGGGTGCGAGGGTCATGCCCGGCTCGCACCGCTGCCGGGTGGGGGGCGTCAGCTAGCATGGGTGGCGAAGCCGGGCCGGTGGCGTTCGAACTGGATATCCAGGTCCTTGAGCGCCGCCACCAGGGCCGGGGCTGCCCGGCCGACATAGCGCTGCTGGATTTCGCCAATCGGCTCAGTCATGCCGTTAAGCAGGCTGTAGCCGCGCAGCAGATCGCTCACGAAGCGGCGGCCGTGCTCGGTGGCCAGCGTGCAGGAGGCCTCGATCACCACCGCGTAGCGGGCGTCCACCTCGACGGTGATCGACAGCGACTCGAACACATTCTGGGCGGCCATGCCCTGCGGCAGGCGGGCATGGCCGGCGAAGAACAAGGTCTGTGTGACGTTTTTCATCTGTTTCTTCCTCTGTCCATCGTCTCATGCCAAACGCTTGGCCGGCGACGGTGAGGCCAGTGTAGGGCTGCTGTGCAGTGAGGGCCATACACACCGGGTACCGGTTTCGGCGGCACTGTTAGGGTCGAAAAACCAGTACAGATGAACGCGGCTAGTCGGGGCTGCGTTGCCCCACAGCGGGTGGCCGGCTGGCCCTGTCAGCGAATACGCGTACCCGTGCCGCCAGGTGGCGCGAATAGGGGTAGACCAGGCTCATCGGCATTGCGGCCACGGCCCAGCCTCGGCGGCGGTGATATAGGCGCCGCCGCTGTTGAAGAGCGTCGCCGGGAGCGCGAGTTGGCCGAACTGACTTTTGCCATTGCCACGATCAATGCTTGGAACCGCATCGGTGTCGGCCTGGCGGTGCAGCCTCGTGCAGCTTGAAGTACGGGGCCCATTGCTGCCGCGAGGCAGCGAGAACGGTGCGATGCATGTGACGAGTCGGCCGGTCTGGCTGAAATCGAAGCGTCACCAAGCCGGCCATCATGGCCGGCTTTTTATTGGTGTTTGAATGGTGGTGGTTTTTGTCGCACTGGAGATTAGTGCTCTGGATAAATAGGGTGGTTGGCAGTGAATATAAATTGTTTAATTTCGCTGTAAAGTTATTTTGCCAATGCCTGTCATAGACTCACGCCGGTCACTTTGGTGGCTGAAAATAATCCGAGTGGAGACGTCTAGTTTTTGGCGGAGCTCGGAGTGTTTTCAAATTCGTCTACCTGCATGGCCACGTTCAATGGGATGGGCCGTTTCTGGCTAGCCCGCTCCAAGAACGTCGTCATGTTACGTCCATAATAAGGTTCATAATGAAAAAGCAGAAGCTCGTCGCTGTGTTGCTTGCAGTTGCACCATTGCTGTCTCACGCTGATGTCACCGTCTATGGTTCTATCCGGGGCGGTCTGAATGTTTACAAGAATGCCCAGACCAATCAGACCACGACCGGGGTTGACGACTACTCCAGCCGCATCGGTTTCAAGGGAAACGAAGACCTGGGCAACGGTCTGAAGGCTATCTGGCAGGTCGAAAGCGGCCTCGCGATTGATGGCACGGGTTCGGCCACCGGCACTTCCTCGGGCACCTTTGCCAACCGTATGTCATTCGTCGGCTTGCAGGGCGATTTCGGCAAGATCCGCCTGGGTTACCTCGACGACGTGACCACCGAAACGGAAGCCACCGATATCTGGTACGACTCCCGTCAGGTCAACCTGGCCTTTCCGATCTACGACAACGGCGTTGATCTGATCGGCAACTTCGGCGATAGCCGCATCAAGAACTCGGTCCGTTACGACACCCCGAATCTGGCCGGTTTCAGCGGCATTCTGCAGTACGGCGCGGATGAGACCTCCACCGCCGGCAAGCCCAAGCAAACCCAGTTGGGCGCCCGCCTGGCCTATACCAATTCGGGTTTCTTCGGTGCCTATGCCTACCAGGCCAAGCAGAATCAAGGCGCCAACAACGACAAGACCTCGGCGATCAACCGGATTGAAGCCGGCTACGACGCGAACAACCTGTACCTGGCAGCCACCTACAACTGGCTCACCGGCTACGGTAACGGCACCAAGTTTGGCATCAACGACGCCAACGCCGAGCTGAAGAGCCAGAGCTGGGCGCTGACCGCAGCCTACCAGTTTGGCGCGTTCAAGCCGAAGCTGACCTATTCGCAGTACAAAGACCCGAAGGTGGACGGTGTCAGCCAGGACTGGGGCGTGAAGCAGGTGGCGGTCGGCCTCGATTACTCGCTGTCCAAGCGCACCCTGATCGGCGTGCAATACGCTCAAATGACGTTCGATCAAGGCTATCAAACCGTGACCAAGAGTGCGGGCGACAAGTCGTCGGTCTTTGGCACTTACATGAAGCACAACTTCTAAGCCACCGTTATTGTCTCGTGTCAAGTCCGTCATTTAGCCGCTGGGAAACCAGCGGTTTTTTTAAGACTGTAATTTATAAAATAGACGTCTAGTTTTAGTGGGCGACCTGTTCGATTAATCCGGTTTGCCAATGCGAGCTAGCGGCGCTGATAAATTGAATGGGCCGAAAAATAGACGTCTAGTATTCAATGGTCGAATGAAGGGTTGAACATGTCGATGTTTTCGGTAAAACAAAAACTGTTGCTGGCCGGTATTTTCCTAATTCCCGCCTTATCGGCATTGGCGGATTCCAATGCTTTATGGCACATCGTGCACGAGCAGTGCGTGCCGCACCTGAAGCTGGTTGGCGACCCCGCGCCTTGCGCCAAGGTCGATATCAGCCAGGGCGAAGACAGCGGCTACTCGGTGAAGAAAGACCTCAGAGGGGTGCTGCAATACCTGTTGATCCCCACCGGCAGAGTCTCGGGCATCGAAAGCCCGGCACTGCTGGCAAATAGTGCACCGGACTATTGGGGGGAGGCTTGGGCGTCGCGCAACTTCATGAGTCGCTTGCGCGGCAGTGAGGTGCCGCGCGAGGCGGTGGCGCTGACGATCAACTCGATCAAGGGACGCAGTCAAAGCCAGCTACACATTCATATCTCCTGCGTACGGGGCGAGGTACGGGATCAACTGACGTCAGAGCAGGCCCAGATCGGCCTCGACTGGATACCGCTGCCGGGCGGCCTGAACGGGCATCCCTACCAAGTGCGGCGGGTGTTGGGCCGCGAACTGACCGGGGTTGAGCCGTTCAAGGACATCGCCGCGGCACTGCCCGGCGCGCGTGACGATATGGGCGACATGACGTTGGCGGTGGTCGGCGCCCGTTTTGCCGGCGGGCAGGACGGCTTCTATCTACTGGCCGGCAAGGCGGACCCTACGGCTGGCATCGAGGGGTCGGCCGAAGACGATGTGCAGGATCACAGCTGCCAGGTATTGAACTGAATCGTCGCTAATGGCAGCTGGCCTGCCGGGGGGGCGATCGATGGGGGCGCCGCATGTAGGCAAGGGCCGGCAGGTGTCGTCAGGCCCGCGCGGCGCATCGCGCGGGATGGTTGGATAAAATGGGGCCGCTACAGTGGCGGCCCCGTTGTTGTTCAGCGTGTACTGCGCGATGCGAATTACAACTCGGTGCGCAGGGTCCACAGCTCGGGAAACAGCACTACATCGAGCATCTTTCTCAGGTAACTCACTCCCTCGGTGCCACCCGTGCCTTTCTTGAAGCCGATGACGCGTTCCACCGTGCTGACATGGCGGAAGCGCCACTGGCGGAACGAGTCTTCGAGGTCGACCAGTTTTTCGCCCAGCGCGTAGAGCTCCCAGTGCTGCTGCGGGTGGCGATAGACCTCCAGCCAGGCGGCTTCGACGGAGGCATTGCCAGTGATCGGTTGGCTCCAGTCGCGCTCTAGACAGACCGCATCGATGGCAAAGCCGCGGCGGGCCATCAGGCGCAGGGATTCATCGTAGAGCGACGGGGTATGCAGCGCCTGCTCCAATACCTCCATGTGTTCGGGACGGTGTGCATGCGGGCGCAGCATGGCGCGGTTCTTGTTGCCGAGCATGAATTCGATTTCCCGGTACTGATAGGACTGGAAACCCGACGACATGCCCAGATACGGCCGCATCGCCGAGTACTCGGATGGGGTGAGGGTGGCGAGCACGCTCCAGGCCTGTACCAGCTGGTCGAAGATGCGCGAGACGCGGGCCAGCATCTTGAAGGCGGGCTCGGTGTCGTCCTGCTTGATCGCTTCGCGCGCCGCGTGCATCTCGTGCAGCATCAGCTTCATCCACAGTTCGGAGGTCTGGTGCTGGACGATGAACAGCAGCTCGTTGTGATCCGGCGAGCGCGGGTGTTGTGCAGTGAGGATCTGGTCGAGACCGAGATAGTCGCCGTAACTCATGTCTGACGAGAAATCCATCTGGGCGTCGTGCCACTTGGCGTCCTGGGCGCCTTGCGGTGTAGGGCGCTGGTCGGAAAATGGGCAGCTCATTGATCGGGCTCCAGTTGATTGAATGGGTCGACGAGTGAAGTTTGTCGTGGCGGTCTGCATGACCTGCCTTGTTCCGGCGGCCAGCGCAGCAGTTGGCCGTCATCGCTTCGATGAACCCCAAAGGCCCGCCGGAAACGACGGGCCCTCAGGCTCTGCTTCTTTACTTCATGCTAGTTCTGCGCTGCGCGCTGGGCGTGCAGCGTCTTGCGGAAGAACAAGCCATACACCACGCACAGCACCAGCAGGAACGGAATACCGAACACCAGGGTCATTCTGAACACATCCGTGAAGGCGGTGGTGATGAGGATTGCCAGCAGCAGTGCGGCCCCCGTCAGCGTCGTCGCCGGGAAGTACTTCATGCGGAACGACAGCGGGGCACCGCCCAGGCGGTCATGATGGCGGCGGAAGAAGTAGTGGGTCACGAAGATCATCAGCCAGGTGAAGATGGCGCCGAACATCGAAATGGCCATCATCAAGGTGAACGATTGCTCCGGGTAGAGGATGTTCAGCACGGTGGCCAGTGCAATGCCGCCGGTCGACATCAACAGCGCATTTAGCGGAATGCCGCGCCGGGTCAGGCGACCCATGCTGGCCGGGGCGTGGCCGGCACGGGACAGGCTGAACATCATGCGGGTGGTGATGTAGAGCTGGCTGTTCATCGCCGACAGCGCCGCGATCAGCACGATGAAGTTGATCACGCCGGCTGCACCCGGAATGCCCAGCACCTGCATCACCTTCACGAACGGGCTGCCGCTTTGCCCGGCCTGGTTCCACGGCACGATGGCCAGGATCAGCGCCAGCGACATCAGGTAGAAGACGGCCAGGCGCAACATCGTGGCTCGGAATGCGTGTTTTACCGCCTTCTCTGGGTCGTCGGCTTCACCCGCCGCCACTGCGATCATCTCGATGCTGAGGTAGCTGAAGATCGACACGATCACGGCTATCCACATGCCGGAGATCCCGTGCGGAAAGAAGCCCTGATGCGCCCAGTAGTGCTGGAGGCCGTATTGCGGATTGCCGGAGGCGAATACCACATAGATGCCCAGCATGATGAAGGCCACGATGGCCAGCACCTTGATCGTCGAGAACCAGTACTCGACGGTGCCGAACGCCTTCACGCTGGTGGCATTGGTCGCGACCAGCACCGCCGAGAACGAGGCGATCCACAACCAGGACGGCACCGACGGGAACCAGTACTTCATATAGACCGCCACCGCAGTCACCTCGGTGCCGACGGCCAGCACGATGCAGGCCCAATAGGCATAGCGCACCAGGAAACCCGCCAGCGGGCTGATGTAGTACTCGGCGAAGGCGCCGAACGACCCCGAGGTGGAGTGCGCCACCGTCATTTCCGCCAGGCAACCCATCAGCAGCAGGGTGATCAGGCCGCCGATCGCATAGCTGATCAGCACGCTGGGGCCGGCAAAGCCGATGGCGAAGCTGCTGCCCAGGAACAGCCCGGTGCCGACCGCGCCGCCGATGGCGATCATGCTCATTTGCCCGGCGCTGAGGCGGCGGTGCAGGCCCTGCTCGCGCTGGGCTATCTGCTCGAATCCTCTCGATTGGCTCATCTGTTTTCTCCTTTGTATTGGTATTTTTATGGTTTTGGGTACTGCGTTCAGGTCACCGAGGTGCGCTCTTTGAACTCGGGTTTATCCCAGCTGCGGCTGTCCAGGATGTCCTTGAGGATGTCCACCGCGTTCCAGACGTCGGCATAGCCGAGATACAGCGGGGTAATGCCGAAGCGCAGCACTTCCGGTTCGCGGTAATCGCCGATCACGCCGCGCGCGATCAGCGCCTGCATCACCGCGAAGCCCTCGGGGTGCCGGAAGCTGACATGGCTGCCGCGTTTCTGATGGTCGCGCGGGGTGACGAGGGTCAGCGGATGGCCCTTGCAGCGCTCTTCGACCAGCGCGATGAACAGGTCGGTCAGCGCCAGCGACTTGGCGCGCAGCTGGTCCATATCGGCTTCGAGTGCCACGTCCAGGCCGCATTCGACCAGCGACATCGACAGGATAGGCTGGGTGCCGCACAGGAAGCGGCGGATGCCGGTGGCCGGTTGATACTCGGTCGCCATGTCGAACGGGCGCTGGTGGCCCCACCAACCGGACAGCGGCTGCCAGAAGCGGTCCTGATGGCGTTGCGACACCCAGATGAAGGCCGGCGAACCCGGTCCACCGTTCAGGTACTTGTAGGTGCAGCCCACCGCGAAGTCGGCATCGGCACCGTTGAGGTCGACCGGCACCGCGCCGGCGGCGTGCGCCAGGTCCCAGATCGTCAGCACGCCGTACTGGTGAGCCTGTGCGGTGACGGCTGCCATGTCGTACAGCGCGCCGGTGCGGTAGTTGACGTGCGAGAGCAGCAGCACCGCGACGTCTTCGTCGAGGGCGGCTTCCAGTGGCAGCTCATCATCGATCAGGCGCAGCTCGTAACCCTGCTGCAGGAAATCGATCATGCCCTGGATCATGTAGAGGTCGGTCGGGAAGTTGTCGCGTTCCGACACGATCACCCGGCGCTGCGGGCGGGTCTCCTGCTGGATGCGCAGTGCCGCTGCCAATGCCTTGAACAGGTTGAGCGAGGTGGTGTCGGTGATGACGACCTCATCCTCGTGCGCGCCAAGCAGCTGCCCCAGCTTGTTGCCCAGGCGCGAAGGCAGTTCGAACCAGTTGGCGGTGTTCCAGCTGCGGATCAGGCCGACGCCCCATTCCTGGTCGATCACCTCGGTGCTGCGGGCACGAGCGGTGTTGGGCAGCACGCCCAGCGAGTTGCCATCCAGGTAGATGACGCCGTCGGGCAACGAGAATCGCTGCTTGAGCGGGCCCAGCGGATCCCTCGTGTCTGCTTGTCGACATTCTTCTAGGGTGAACATGGTGTTTCTCCTTCGGGTAAGAGTTAGGGCAGGGTGCGCAGCACGGCGCGGACCGGGCTGGCATCGAGGCCCATCAGCTTGAGCGGCAGGGCGATCAGCTCGTAGTCGCCTTCGGGTACGCCGTCGAGTAGAAGGTTTTCCAGGATGGCCATGCCGTGACGCGCCACCGCGTGGTGAGCGTCCAGCGTCTTGCTGTGTACTGGGTCGAGCGAGGCGGTGTCGACGCCGATCAGCTGCACGCCTTGCTTGCCGAGCCAGTCGATCGCGTCGGGGGTCAGGGCCATGAAGTCGTCGTCCCAGTGCTGTAGCGGAAACTGCCGGTAGCTGCGGATTAGCAGGCGTGGAGGCAAGGGGGCATCCGGCAGGCGGGTCTGCAGATAAGAGAGGGTGAGCAGCGGCCCGGCATCCAGGCAGTGCACTACGCGGCAGGGGCCGAGATAGGCCGCCAGATCGACCTCGCCGGCGGACAGGCCATCCGGCTGGTAATGCAAGGGGGCATCGGCGTGAGCACCGGTGTGGGTGGACAGGCTCAGGCGCGACACATTGACCGGACAGGCGCCTGACAGGCTCCAGGTTCGTTGAGCGTCGAACGGCGTGTCGCCGGGCCAGACCGGCATGTCGGCACACAGTGGCGGGGTGATGTCGTACAGCATCTGCAAGGCTCCTGGCGGTGCGGGAAACTGTCACTATCCTAGCACCGAGCCTTCGCGCCAAAATTGCAAGTTCGGTTTGCGGTTTGCCGATTTTTCGCAGAATATTCGATTTTGTTCGCGACTACGATTGGATTCTGCGATGCAAGTCGATGCTATCGATTGGCGCATTCTGGCAGCGCTGCAAGACAATGGACGCCTCAGCAACCAGGACCTGGCCGACAAGGTGGCGCTGTCGCCATCCGCCTGCCTGCGGCGGGTGCGCGCGCTGGAGGAGAACGGGCTGATCCGGGGTTATCGCGCCGAACTGGACGCGCTGAAATTGGGCTTCGAGCTGGAGGCGATGGTGCATATCACGATGGATCGCTCACGCGAGGATTGGCACGAACGCTTCCAGTCGCAGATCAATCAGTTCGACGAGGTGACCGCTGCCTATGTGGTCAGTGGGCCGACTAATTACGTGCTGCATGTGCGTACCCACAACCTGACGGCGTTCTCCAATTTCATCGTCGAGAAGCTGAACAAGGTACCCGGGATGCGAGACATCAATTCCTACATCGTGATGAAGAAGATTAAGGACAGACTCGGGCGGTTGCCGATTGGTTTGAAGGAATGAAATTGGTTACGCAATAATTAGGTGTGTGATGGTGTCGGCATGGTTGACTTCAGCGATGCCCGACAATAGGTAAGACCAGACGAGGCCCAAGCGGGCCTCTTTCCGTTTGTGTGCTGATATGAAGAGCTGGCGGACCTACGAGACGATGTTCTTCAGCGATTTGGATGGTTGTGGCATAGGTTGTTAACCAGCGGTTTTGAGTTAAGACCAGTATGTTTTAGGGATTCCCCTGAGATCCTGTGGAGTAAAATACTTTTTTTATTCATTCAGTTACCGCGAGTGCTGTGGTTATTTTTGATTGTGTGTCAACAATTCCATTGTACTGTCGTTAAGCATATCATCGAAGGTTGAACTGCCCATGCATGACTCACTGTTTTGGCACGGAGCCGTTTGACTTCTTCCGCAGATAGCTCAAGCTTCTCGACTTACTGCTTCAATTTGGACCTGTTGGTCAAATTGGTCATGTATGTCTTTCTATAAAAATTGAAGCTTCATTCATTTAAGTAGAAATTGCCATAATCATTTGTATGGTTCTACAGAAGTAAGGCTTTTTGTATTTCCAGAGAATGACAAGTGGGTTTATTGGTATGTCAATGCTTGTGATTCGAAATTGACAGTATCAATTATTCAGATAGGGGGAACTATGAAATTTGCAGCTATTGCTGGGTACTGTTTGACATTGCTTTCGCCCATCGCACTCGCTACTGATATATCCGCTATGCACATCAATGACGCAGTGGATGGAGTTTTTGAGATAGGTGGTACGAGTTATCAACTCCCTCCTGGAGAGTGGAGGGTTGTGTCACGATCTGATTCGATGATGACTTCGCATGCAGCTGGAGATATACCAGTAGCAAACGCTCTTTTTGTTCAGAAAAAGGGTGGAAACCTCATTGCGATGCTGAGATTTGTTGGCAATGAAGGTAATACCTATTCCAAGGCTTGGACGTCTGATCCTTGCGGGGTTACAAATAAAAATACGTACTTTAAGGAAACGTTCAGTAGTTCCTATAGCATGCCAGAGTGCCTCTTTACAAAGGCTGTAACTGGATTTTTGACAGCCCCCGGTGGCTACTGGGGGGATGCTGCGAGGTGGCTAGAAACCAATCAGGTTAAAACACCAGCGACAGCGATTGTCACGGACTACTCATATTATAATGGAAAAGGTTTTGTCCATGTGTCGTTCTGGTTTGATCCTGATGTTTCAGGTATTAAATCAGATCCGACACGAAACTACAGTGAGAGCAACTGGTTTCCAAATAGGTTGGATGATAAGAAAAAATCTTACTTAGCTAAGCTGGAAGAGTGGTCACGAGGTATGGCGGTTAGTGTCAGAAAATCTTACCGAGGCGATCTAGTAGCAATCCCCCAGCTCCCTGAGTAAATTTCCCCGCAATGTAGTGATGACAAAGCGCTGCCCATGGCAGCGCTTTGTTTTTTAAAGTGCCCGGTCGAAGGTTGGCCGAAAGCGACATTCTTCGGCCAACCTTCGATCTAGCGCATCACGCGCTGGCGCGGGCACGCTCGACTTCGGCGGCGGGCGCGGCGACGTTGTCGCCGTACAGGCGGAAGTCGAAGTCGATCGACGCGAACGGCTTGGTCAGCTGGCGGCGGTCGAGCTCCGCCGGGTCGCTGATGCGCTGCACCGCCGGCACCAGGCCCTCACGGCTGGCGAAGGCGAAGTCGTCCCACAGGTATTCGTCGCCGTCGATATTGATCTGGGTGGTCAGCTTGCGATGGCCTTCGGCCGACACGAAGAAGTGGATGTGCGCCGGGCGGCGGCCGTGGCGGCCGAGCAGAGTCAACAGGCGCTGGGTGGTGCCTTGCGGCGGACAGCCGTAGCCCATCGGCACGATGCTGCGGAACTGGTAGCGGCCGTTGGCGTCGGTGACGATGGTGCGGCGTAGGTGGAAATCGGGCTGGCTCTTGTCGAAGAACGAGTAGTTGCCCAACAGGTTGGCGTGCCACACCTCGACCGTGGCGTTCGGCAGCGGCGCACCGTTCACGTCGTAGACGGTGCCCTGCATGAACAGCACCTCGGCCTGGTCCGCCTCGCTGCCGTCGTCGAGGCGGGCGAAACCGATGCTCGAAGGCGCGCCGGCCACGTACAGCGGGCCCTCGATGGTGCGCGGGGTGCCGCCGGTGAGGCCGAGCTTGGCTTCGGCCTCGTCGGCGCGGATGTCGATGAAGCGCTCCAGGCCAATGCCCGGGGCGAGCAGGCCCAGTTCGTGGCTGGCGCCGGCTTCGGCCAGGTACTCCAGGCCCTTCCAGATTTCGCTCGGCTGCAGGTCCAGGTCTTCAATGGCCTTGAACAGGTCGCCGACCAGGCGCACCACCACTTGCTGCACGCGCGGGTTCGCTTCGCCGGTGGCGGTGTCGATCAGAAAGCTCTGTACCAGTGCGTCGATTTCAGCGTGGGTCATGTCTCTATTCCTTCTCTGTACTTGTCGCTAGGGATGCGTCGCGCTGTCTTGAGGCAGTGCTGAGCGCGTTGACTGCGGGTGGGTGAAACAGACAATCAGCGGTCGTCGTCCCGGATCGAAGACGGGTGGCGGCACAGCGGCATTACCTCGATCTTCATGTACGGAAACAGCGGCAGGGTGGAGACGAGCGTGTGCAGCTCGTCCACGCTGTCGACGTCGAAGATGCTGACGTTCGAGTACTGGCCGCCGATGCGCCACAGGTGGCGCCACTTGCCCTGCGCCTGCAGCGCCTGCGACTGGGCTTTCTCGACGGCCTTCAGCTCGGCGGCCTGATCGGCCGGCATCGCTGGCGGCAGCTGTACATCCATTCGTACGTGAAACAGCATGGTGGGACTCCTTGTGGGGTGGGGGGCTGCGCTCGCAAAACCCAGCGCAGCGGTACCGGCTAGGCGCGCGGCCGCAGGCAGTGCAGGTAGTACGACAAGGCAGCGCAATAACGCTGGTAGGGTTTATTGGTGGCGCTAGCGGCGCAGGGCGGCCAGCTTGTCGCGGTCGATCTGAATACCCAGGCCCGGACCGCTCGGCACTTGCAGCATGAAGTCGCGGTACACGAGCGGCTCGGTCAAGATTTCCTCGGTCAGCAGCAGTGGACCGAACAGCTCGGTGCCGAAGCTCAGGTCGCCGAAGGTGGCAAACACATGGGCGGACGCGGCGGTGCCGATGGCGCCTTCCAGCATCGTGCCGCCGTAGAGACCGATGCCGGCGAGCCCGGCGATGGCAGCCACCTGCTGGGCGGGGATCAGCCCGCCGGACTGGGCGATCTTCACCGCGAACACGTCGGCGTCGCCCTCCTTGGCAAATTCGAAGGCGCTGAGCGGGCCGTGCAACGCTTCGTCGGCCATCATCGGCACAGCGAACTGGCGTGCCAGGCGGGCGAGGCCGGCCCGGTTTTCGGCGCGCACCGGCTGTTCGATCAGGTCGACGCCGCCGGCCTGTAGCGCGGCGATGCCGTTGACCGCATCGAGCTCGCTCCACGCCTGGTTCACATCCACCCGCACGCTCACCGCGTCGCCGAGCGCCTTTTTGATCGCCAGCACGTGTGCCACGTCCTCGGCCACCGGGCGCAGGCCGATCTTCAGTTTGAAGATGCGGTGGCGACGCGCTTCGAGCATCGCCTCGGCTTCGGCGATGTCCTTCTGGGTGTCGCCGCTCGCCAGCGTCCAGGCCACCGGCAGCGCGTCGCGCAGTCGGCCGCCCAGCAGCTCGGACAGCGGAATATTCAGCCGGCGTGCCTGCGCATCGAGCAGCGCCGTTTCCAGCGCGCACTTGGCGAAGCGGTTGCCCTGGATGGTCTTGCGCACCTTGGCCATCGCCGCTGCCACATTGCGTGCATCCATGCCGATCAGCAGCGGCGCGATGTGGGTGTCGATGTTGACCTTGACGCTCTCCGGGCTCTCTTCGCCGTAGTTGAGACCGCCGATGGTGGTGGCCTCGCCCCAGCCCTCGATGCCGTCTTCGCACAGCACCCGCACCAGTACCAGCGTCTGGGTGTTCATGGTGGCGACCGACAGCTTGTGCGGGCGGATGGTGGGCACATCGGCCAGGATGGTTTCGATGGAGCGGATCATGACGGTGCGGCGTCCTTGCAGAAGTTGGCGCTAGGCGGTGCCTTCGCGCTTGGCAGCGGCGGGTGGCATCGGCGTGAGCCTGGCCCGCCGGCGACATTGCCGTGGTAGACGAGACCGATTGAATACCGCTGGCCGCTGGCGGGCTATCCGGCTACTTGGGATTTGCTATCCGCTTTTTCCGGGAGTGGAAATGCGCGGGAAAGTGAAAGCCCTTTGAGAAAGCTCGCGCAGCAGCAAGACAGGCACGGAGGGTGCATGCCGGCAGGGCGCAGGCCTGGCAAACGGCTCGATAAGATAGGGAAGAGGAGGTACAAGGTTGGCCGAACGGCCGCATGGCCGCATGGCCGCACAGAGGCTAGCCAAAAAAACGGATAACGATTGCCAAGTAGTCGGATAGCTCGCGTTTCGCTCCCGGTATTCAATCGCCTTGGACCATTCGATCCATCGCGAAGCCGTCGCAAGGCGGGAGGAGAAACCATCGTGAGCACGACAAAAACTATTTCTGAATGGCAGGACTTCGTCGGCGGCTGTCTGGACTTCCGCCCGGCGGACGGCGTTTACCGCATCGCCCGCGAGATGTTCACCGAGCCGGAACTGTTCGAGCTGGAGATGGAATTCATCTTCGAGAAGAACTGGATCTACGCCTGTCACGAAAGCGAGATCGCCAATCCGCACGATTTCGTCACGCTGCGCGCCGGCCGCCAGCCGATGATCATCACCCGCGACGGCAACGGTGAACTGAACGCGCTGATCAACGCCTGCCAGCACCGCGGCGCGACGCTGACGCGGATGAGCCGCGGCAACCAGTCCACCTTCACCTGTCCGTTCCACGCCTGGTGCTACAAGAACGACGGCCGTCTGGTGAAGGTGAAGGCGCCGGGCGAGTACTGCGAGGACTTCGACAAAAGCGTGCGTAGCCTGAAGAAGGCGCGCATCGCCAGCTACAAGGGCTTCGTGTTCATCAGCCTGGATGTCGATGGCAGCGACTCGCTGGAAGACTACCTGGGCGATGCGCGTTTCTTCTTCGACATGATGGTGGCGCAGTCGCCGACCGGCGAGCTGGAAGTGTTGCCCGGCAAGTCGACCTATAGCTACGAGGGCAACTGGAAGCTGCAGAACGAGAATGGTCTCGACGGTTATCACGTCAGCACCGTGCACTACAACTACGTCGCCACCGTGCAGCACCGCCACGAGGCGAACAGCCAGAAGGGCGGCGCCGACAGCGGCACGCTCGACTACAGCAAGCTGGGCGCCGGCGATGCGGAAACCGACGACGGCTGGTTCTCGTTCAAGAACGGCCACAGCGTGCTGTTCAGCGACATGCCCAACCCAGCAGTGCGCCCCGGCTACGCCAGCGTGATGCCGCGCCTGGTGGCCGAGCACGGCCAGGCCCGCGCCGAGTGGATGATGCACCGCCTGCGCAACCTCAACATCTACCCCAGTCTGTTCTTCATGGACCAGATCAGCTCGCAGCTGCGCATCGTGCGCCCGGTGGCCTGGAACAAGACCGAGATCACCAGCCAGTGCATCGGCGTGAAGGGCGAGTCGGACCAGGACCGCGAAAACCGCATCCGTCAGTTCGAGGACTTCTTCAACGTGTCCGGCATGGGCACGCCGGACGACCTGGTCGAGTTCCGCGAAGCGCAGCGCGGCTTCCAGGCACGGTTGGAACGCTGGAACGACATCTCGCGTGGCCACCACAAGTGGGTGGAGGGCGAGACGCCGAACAGCGAGCTGTTGGGCATCCAGCCGGTGCTGACCGGAACCGAGCTGACCCACGAGGGCCTGTACGTCAACCAGCACGGCGCCTGGCGCGACGCGTTGCTCAAGGGCCTGCAACGCAAAGCCAATAGCGCGAAAGAGGGCTAAGCCATGAGCCACACACAATACGTCGTCGAGCAGTTTCTCTATCGCAAGGCCGAACTGTGCGATGCGCAGGACTGGGATGCCTATCTCGAACTGTTCGACGAGGACAGCGTGTTCCACGTGCCGCAGTGGGAATCCGAGCACGCCTACACCACCGACCCCAAGCGCGGCATGTCGCTGATCTATTACACCAACCGCTCGGGCCTGGAAGACCGGGTGTTCCGGCTGCGCACCGGCAAGTCGGCCGCCTCGACCCCGCTGCCGCGCACCCTGCACCAGATCAGCAATGTGCGCGTTGTGGAGCAACCGGACGGCCATCTGGAGGTGAAGGCCAACTGGGTGACCCACTACACCCGCCATGGCGTCTCCGAGCATTTCTTCGGCCGGGTCAGCTACCGGCTACGGCCGGACGGCGACAGCTGGAAGATCACCCGCAAGCACGTGCTGCTACTCAACGACACCATCAATTCGGTGCTGGATTTCTACCATCTGTAAGCGGAGGGCCGTCTCATGAGCCACAAAGTCGCCTTCAGTTTTGCCGATGGCAAGACGCTGTTCTTCGATGTCCGGCCCAACGAGCTGCTGCTCGATGCGGCGCTGCGCAGCGGGGTGAACATCCCGCTCGACTGCCGCGAGGGCGTGTGTGGCACCTGTCAGGGGCGTTGCGAGTCGGGTAGCTACAGCCAGGACTATGTCGACGAGGAAGCGCTGTCGGCCGACGACCTGGCCGAACGCAAGATGCTGTCCTGTCAGACGCGGGTGCAGTCGGATGCGTCGTTCTACTTCGACTTCGATTCCACCCTGTGTCACGCCGGCGGCACCAGCCTGGTTTCGGCCAACGTGGCCGGCGTGCAGCAGGTATCCGAGACCACCGCGATCCTGCATCTGGATGCCAGCGCCCATCCGCGCCGGCTGGACTTCCTGCCCGGGCAGTATGCGCGGCTGCAGGTGCCGGGGACGGACGCGTGCCGCTCCTATTCGTTCGCCAACCGGCCGAACGACGGCAACCAGCTGCAGTTCCTGATCCGGCTACTGCCCGACGGGGCGATGAGCAACTACATCCGCGAGCGTTGCCAGCCGGGCCAGACGATCGCGTTTGAGGCGCCGCTCGGCGCGTTCTACCTGCGCCAGGTCGAGCGGCCATTAATAATGGTCGCGGGCGGCACCGGGCTGTCGGCCTTTCTCGGCATGCTCGACGAGTTGGCCGAACAGGGCGGTTGCGGTCAGCCGGTGCGCTTGTACTACGGGGTGAGCAATGCGCGCGACCTGTGCGAGCTGGACCGCCTGGCGGCCTACGCCGAGCGCATCGCCAATTTCAGCGTCGAGATCGTGGTGATGAACCCGTCGCCGGAATGGGATGGCAAGACCGGCTTGATCCCCGAGCATCTCGACCGCCGTTTCCTCGAAGCGAACCCGTTCGACATGTATCTGTGTGGACCGCCGCCGATGGTCGAGGCGATCAAGCAATGGTTGGCCGAACAGCGCATCGACGGCTCCCGGCTGTTCTACGAGAAGTTCAGCGACAGCAATACCAACCGCTAGGCATCGACCGTGGCCAGGTCGAGGCCATGTCTGGCAGTGCGCCGGGCAATGGGGCGGTTTAGCCACGGTTTGATTGCCAAGATGCTGCGGGAGCCGGACCAGCCTGTGATTTCCCGCCGGGCTTCCCTATGCTGTCCACAAGGTGGAGATGGCCATGAGTGGAACGATGCACACACAAGCGGACAAGGAGGGGCGCGACATCCACGCGCTGCTTCACGACCTGGACGGCGCGCGCGCCTGGATGGCCTCCATCTGCGGGCCGCACTGGCTAGAAGTACGCGCGCCGCAGCAGCTGCAGTTTCATCACTCGGGCAGCGTGCTGCGCTCGATGGCGACCTCGCTCGGCTACGTCGAGTACGGCACCGACGTGACGGTCAGCGTCCACGACGATGCGCCGCTCAACTGCTACAGCATCAGCCTGCCGGTCGTGGGGCAGCAGGAGCTGTCGACGCGCGGGCAGCTGTTCCAGTCCGACCAGGACCGTGGGGTGATCGTCTCGCCCCATGAGACTCAGGCACTCACCATCGCCGGAAACTGCCGCAAGATCATCGTCGCCATTCCGCGCCCGGCGCTGCGCCAGGTGCTGGAAGGCCTGCTGCAACGGCCGATGGATGTGCCGCTGACCTTTCAGCCCGAGATGGATGCGGTCGCCGGCGATCAGGCGGCCTGGTGGCGCATGGTCAAGTTCCTGCTGGGCGAGCTGGAGCGTACCGGACAGGTGTTCGGCAGCCCGTTCATGGCGAGCGATCTGGAGCATGTATTGCTCAAGGGCCTGCTGTTGTCGCAGCCGCACAACTACTCGGCTGAGCTCGCCAACGTGCTCAGCCCGGCGTATCCGCATTACCTGCTGCGTGCCAAGCAGTACATCCATGACAACGCCCGGGAGGAGATCGGCCTGGAGGACATCGAGCGGGAGGCGGGGGTCAGCCGCTTCAAGTTGTTTGAGGCCTTCAAGCGTTATTGCGGCCTGTCGCCGATGGCCTATCTGAAGAAATACCGCCTGGAGTCGGTGCGGCGCGACCTATTGGCCGACCATTCCGAACGCAATATCTCCGCTATCGCCATGAGCTGGGGCTTCACCCACCTGGGGCGCTTTTCCTCGGACTACAAGAAGTTGTTCGACGAGATGCCGTCGCAGACGCTGGGGCGTGTCGCACGGCGCTAGCGACGAGACCAACACGGTCAAGGCAGAACAGGTGGCGCCAGACGTCATCGATCGCTAGCCGTTCCGGGGCTTGGCGCCTGCAGGGCTCTGCTCGAAAACCTGGCAGGACTGATGGGGGCTTCCCAATACGACCGATACCGATATAAAGGCCGCCATCTAGGCGGCCTTTATCGTGTCTGCTGCTCAGGCGAGCAGGTTCTGCAACTCCAGCGCCGCCTCGCGCAGCACCGGCAGCAGACGGTTCTGCATCTCGGCGATCGGCATGCGCGAGCTGTGGCTGCTGATATTGAGCGCGGTCACCGCGCGGCCCTCGCGGTTGAACACCGGCACCGCGATGCTGCGCAGGCCCACTTCCAGCTCCTGGTCGACCAGCGCATAGCCGCTGGCTCGCACCTCGGCCAGCACCGCGCGCAGTCCCTCGGCATCGCTGACGGTGTGCGCGGTGCGTTTCACCAGCCGGGCGCCGGCCAGCCACTCGTCCAACTGCGCCGGCGGCAGCGCCGCCAGCAGCACCCGGCCCATCGAGGTGCAGTAGGCCGGCAGGCGGCTGCCCACCCCCAGGTCCACCGACATGATGTGCGTGTCCGACTTGGAGCGGGTGATGTAGAGGATCTCGTCGCCTTCCAGTGTCGCCGCCGAGCTCGATTCCTGCACCCGTTCGCTGATGCGGTTGAGCACCGGCTGCGCCAGCTGCGCCAGCGGCGACGAGCTCAGATACGCGTGGCCGAGCGACAGCACCTTGGGGGTGAGCGCGTAGTGGCGGCCGTCCTCGCTGCTGGCGAAGCCCAGGCCCGCCAGTGTGTAGATGCAGCGGCGCACCGCGGCGCGCGACAGCCCGGTGCGCACGCTCAGCTGCGCGACGGTCATCGCACGCTGCTGTTGGCCGAAGGCGGTGATCACCAGCAGGCCGCGCGCCAGCGAGGTCATGAAATTGGGGTCGCCGGCGAAGGCGTCCAGCTCCAGGCTGGGTGCGCTCAGGCTGGGCGGGCGGCTGGTGTCGGTGGGGGGGCTGGACATGAGGTCTCCGTCTAAATCGTCGTACACCGGCTTGCTGCAGTGCGGTATCGGTTTGGTGCGATTATCGCGCACAACTTCGGTTTTCGCACTTGTTAGCCCCGGGTGCCGCTTCCATACTGGTTCACATATCGAACCAATGTGCGTTAATCGCACAAATTGACGCCCAGGCGTCTCAGGGAGGACGGCAGTGATCGACAAGACAGTAGCCAGCGCGGCCGAGGCAGTGGCCGGCATCTTCGACGGAGCGACGGTGATGATCGGCGGCTTCGGCACGGCGGGGCAGCCGGCCGAGCTGATCGACGCGCTGATCGAGCAGGGCGCCCGCGACCTGACCATCGTCAACAACAACGCCGGCAACGGCGAGATCGGTCTGGCGGCGCTCTTAAAGGCGCGCCGGGTGAAGAAGATCATCTGTTCCTTCCCGCGTCAGGCCGACTCGCAGGTGTTCGACGCCCTGTACCGCGCCGGCGAGATCGAGCTGGAGCTGGTGCCGCAGGGCAACCTCGCCGCGCGTATCCAGGCGGCCGGGGCGGGTCTCGGCGCCATCTTCACCCCGACCGGCTATGGCACGCTGCTGGCCGAAGGCAAGGAAACCCGCGAGATCGACGGCAAGCACTATGTGCTGGAGTTCCCGATCAAGGCCGACTTCGCGCTGATCAAGGCGCTGAAGGGCGACCGCTGGGGCAACCTGGTGTACCGCAAGGCCGCGCGCAACTTCGGTCCGATCATGGCCACCGCCGCGGCGGTGACCATCGCTCAGGTGGCCGAGGTGGTGCCGCTGGGAGCGCTCGACCCCGAGGTGATCGTGACCCCAGGCATCTTCGTGCAACGCGTGGTCGCCGTCGGCGCCGCCGCGCAACAGGCGGCGTAAAGGAGACAACGATGAACCGACTCAACCGCGACCAGATGGCCGAACGCGTGGCCCGCGACATCCCCGAGGGCGCCTACGTGAACCTGGGCATCGGCCTGCCGACCAAGGTGGCCAACTACCTGCCCAAGGAACGCGAAATCTTCCTGCACAGCGAAAACGGCCTGCTCGGCATGGGCGAGGCGCCGGAGCCCGGCGAGGAGGACCCGGAGCTGATCAATGCCGGCAAGGAGCCGGTGACCTTGCTGGAGGGCGGCAGCTTTTTCCACCACGGCGACTCGTTCGCGATGATGCGCGGCGGCCACCTCGATATCTGCGTGCTCGGCGCCTTTCAGGTGTCGGTGAGCGGCGATCTGGCCAACTGGCACACCGGCGCGCCGGGCTCGATCCCGGCGGTGGGCGGCGCGATGGACCTGGCAGTGGGCGCCAAGCAGGTGTTCGTGATGATGGATCTGCTCACCAAGACCGGCGAGAGCAAGCTGGTCGAGACCTGCAGCTACCCGATCACCGGCGTCGGCTGCGTGGACCGCCTGTATACGGATCTCGCCGTGATCGACATCACCGCCGACGGCCCGGTGGTGACCGAGCTGGTCGAGGGCGTCAGCTTCGCCGACCTGCAGGGCCTGGTGCCGGTGACGCTGATCCAGGGCTGCTGAGCGGCCGCCACGCATGCCCGGCCTTGGCCGGGCCACGCTGTAACCGCCCGGGCGGCCCATTGGCCCAGTCCTGGCGATACCTAGCAAGGAATCGACGATGGAAAACGCTTATATCTGCGACGCAATCCGCACCCCGTTCGGCCGCTTCGGCGGCGAGCTGGCCACGGTGCGCGCCGACGACCTGGGCGCGGTGCCGCTGGCCGCACTGATGGCCCGCAACCCGACGGTGGACTGGGCCGCGATCGACGACCTGATCTACGGCTGCGCCAACCAGGCCGGCGAGGACAACCGCAACGTTGGCCGAATGGCGCTGCTGTTGGCCGGCCTGCCGGACACGGTGCCGGCCACCACGGTGAACCGCCTGTGCGGTTCCAGCCTCGACGCGATCGGCATCGCCGCGCGGGCGATCAAGAGTGGCGAGGCCGGGCTGATGATCGCCGGCGGTGTCGAGAGTATGTCGCGCGCGCCCTATGTGATGGGCAAGGCCGAGCAGTCGTTTGCCCGCAATATGAAGATCGAGGACACCACCATCGGCTGGCGCTTCGTCAACCCGCTGATGAAGGCCAAATACGGCGTCGACTCGATGCCGGAAACCGCCGAGAACGTCGCCACCGAGTTCGGCATCGCCCGCGCCGACCAGGACGCCTTCGCGCTGCGCAGCCAGCAGCGCGCCGCCGCGGCGCAGGAGGCCGGCAGGTTGGCCGAAGAGATCGTGCCGGTGACGATCGCGCAGAAGAAAGGCGACCCGCTGCTGATCTCGCTGGACGAGCATCTGCGCCCCGGTACCACGCTGGAGGCGCTGGCAAAGCTCAAGGGCGTGGTGCGCCCGGACGGCACGGTGACCGCCGGCAATGCCTCGGGCGTCAACGACGGCGCCTGCGCCTTGCTGCTGGCCTCGGCCGACGCGGCACGCCAGCACGGCCTGACCCCGCGCGCCCGGGTCGTCGCGACGGCGATGGCCGGCGTCGCGCCGCGCATCATGGGTTTCGGCCCGGCCCCGGCGATGCGCAAGGTGCTGGCCAAGGCCGGCCTGACGCTGGACCAGATGGATGTGATCGAGCTGAACGAAGCGTTTGCCGCCCAGGCGCTGGCGGTGACGCGCGACCATGGCCTCGCCGACGACGATGCGCGCGTCAATCCGAACGGCGGCGCGATCGCGCTGGGTCACCCACTCGGCGCCTCGGGCGCACGGCTGGTGACCACCGCGCTCTACGAGCTGGAGCGCCGCGGTGGCCGCTACGCGCTGTGCACGATGTGCATCGGCGTGGGGCAGGGCATCGCGATGATCATCGAGCGGGTGTGAACGCGTGCCGCCCCGACGGCGCTGAGGCGGCGGGGCGGACTGTGACGTAGCGATGCGTGCGGCGCCGGCCAGCATGGCGCGCGGCGCTTCGCTACGATCAAACCGGGGGCGATGTTCTTCGACGACCCATCCTGCCCAGGGTCGCACCATGAAAGGAAGTGGCAATGAGCGCTGTGCAGTTTGGTCCACACGATACGCGGCGACGCATCTTCGCCATCGTTGCCGCCTCGTCGGGGAATCTCGTCGAGTGGTTCGATTTCTACATCTATTCCTTCTGTGCGATCTACTTCGCCCATGCCTTCTTCCCGGCCGGCAACGCCACCACCCAGCTGCTCAACACGGCCGGGGTGTTTGCCGCCGGCTTTTTGATGCGGCCGATTGGCGGCTGGCTGTTCGGCCGCATCGCCGACAAGCGCGGTCGGCGCACCGCGATGCTGATCTCGGTGTGCATGATGTGCGGCGGCTCGCTGGCCATTGCGGTGATGCCGACTTATGCAACGATCGGCGCCGCCGCACCGGCCTTGCTGCTGTTGGCGCGGCTGTTCCAGGGCCTGTCAGTAGGCGGCGAGTACGGCACCAGCGCCACCTATATGAGCGAGGTGGCGCTGGAAGGCAAACGCGGTTTCTACGCCTCGTTCCAGTATGTGACGCTGATTGGCGGGCAGCTGTTGGCGGTGCTGGTGCTGGTGATCCTGCAGCAGTTGCTGACCGACGGGGAGCTCCGCGCCTGGGGGTGGCGCATTCCGTTCGTGATGGGCGCGATCACCGCGGTGGTGGCCTTGTACTTGCGCCGCTCGCTCGACGAGACCAGTAGTGCCGAGACTCGCAAGAAGAAGGATGCCGGCACCCTGCGCGGTCTGCTGGAGCACAAGCGTGCCTTCATCACCGTGCTCGGCTTCACCGCTGGCGGCTCGCTGATCTTCTACACCTTCACCACCTATATGCAGAAGTACCTGGTCAATACGGCCGGCATGCCGGCACGCACCGCCAGCACGGTGATGACCGCGGCGCTGTTCATCTATATGTTGCTGCAGCCGGTGTTCGGCGCCTTGTCCGACCGCATCGGCCGGCGCACCTCGATGATCTGGTTTGGCATTCTGGCGACGCTGGGCACCGTGCCTATCCTGCACGCACTGGCCGGCGTCACCAGCCCGTACTCGGCCTTTTTCCTGGTGATTGCGGCGCTCGCCATCGTCAGCCTGTACACCTCGATCAGCGGCCTGATCAAGTCGGAGATGTTCCCACCCGAGGTGCGAGCGCTCGGTGTCGGCTTCTCCTACGCCATCGCCAATGCGCTGTTCGGCGGCTCGGCCGAGTACGTGGCGCTGGGGCTGAAGGCAGGCGGGATGGAGTCGAGCTTCTACTGGTATGTGACGGTGATGTGCGCGGTGGCGCTGTTCTTCTCGCTGCGCATGCCCGATCCGCGCCGCCATGGCTACCTGCGCGACGAGGTGCCGCCGCTCGGCGCCGCCCATTCGGTCGGCAAATAGCCGTCGCGAATTAAAACAACTCAAAGTGTTGCCGCAGCGTACTGGTCGTCGTTGCGGCACTCGCTGACCCTTTATCGACCGGGCCCAGGCCCAGGAGTAGCACGTGGCTTTTATCACTACCCCCGACGGCATCCGTCTGCATTATCAGATCGACGGGCCAGCCGGCGCACCGGTGCTGGTGCTGTCCAACTCGCTGGGCACCACGCTCGACATGTGGGCGCCGCAGCTGGCCGCATTCGGCCAACATTATCGCGTGCTGCGCTACGACACGCGCGGCCACGGTGGCAGCGACGCACCGGCGGGGCCGTACCGCTTCGAGCAGCTCGGCCGCGACGTGCTGGCGCTGCTCGACGCGCTCGATATCGAGCGCGCGCACTTCTGCGGCATCTCGATGGGCGGGCTGACCGGCTTGTGGCTAGGCGTCAACGCCGGCCACCGTCTCGACAAGCTGGTGGTCTGCAATAGCGCGGCGAAGATCGGCAATGCCGAGGGCTGGCACGAGCGCGCGGCGCTGGTGCGAAAAGAGGGTATGGCGGGCGTTGCCGCCGGTGCGGCCGGGCGCTGGTTCACCCCGGCTTTTGCCGCCAGCTCGCTGCTGCAGGTGCTCACCCTGGTCGAAGGCCTCGCCACCTCGCCGGCCGAGGGTTACGCCGCTTGCTGCGATGCGCTGGCCGACTCCGACTTGCGCGAGGCGATCTTCGGCATCGTTCGGCCAACCTTGCTGGTGGCGGGCAGCGCCGACCCGGTCACCACGGTGGACGACGCCCGTTTCATCGCCGAGCGCATCGCCGGCTCGCGTGTCGTCGAGCTGCCGGCCTCGCACTTGTCGAATGTCGAGGCGGTCGGCGGGTTCAACGAGGCGGTGTTGGCTTTTCTTGCGAATTGAGAAGAGGGGCTTTTCCCGCCCTTGCCGCAGCGGGCCAGGCTTTGGCTGGGCAGGCATGAACGGCATCTGCTGCGGCCAATCCTGGCCGAGGGGCAGGCAGTTCGTGCTTGACTCACCGTTGGGCGATCCATACGATATATCGATATGACTACTCGTTCGCATGCCCTCCGCGTTGCCGCACCGCTGTGTTGTTACACACGGCCGAGGGGGCATGACGCCTAGCATTTGTATCGTCTGTTCGAGTCCCATTGGCCGCCGCGTTGAAAAACCGGCGGCCTTTGTCATTTCTGGAGCCGCCATGAGCCTGACCCTGTACGACACCTACCAGCGCGCGCTGCGCCCGTTCGAGCCGATCCACCCTGATCACGTCGGACTCTACTGCTGCGGGCCGACGGTGTACGACTACGCCCACATCGGCAATCTGCGCACCTATATCTTCGAGGACCTGCTGCGCCGGGTGCTCGAGTTCAACGGCTATGCGGTGCGCCACGTGGTCAATATCACCGACGTCGGTCACTTAGTGTCCGATGCGGACGAGGGCGAGGACAAGATGGAGAAGGGCAGCCGCCGCGCCGGCGAGTCGGCCTGGGCGATCGCCGAGCGCTACACCGGGGCGTTCCAGGCGGACTTCCGGGCGCTCAACCTGCTCGAGCCGGGCATCTGGTGCCGCGCCACCGAGCACATCGCCGAGCAGATCGATTTCATCGCCGAGCTGGAACGCAAGGGCTACACCTATCGCACCGCCGACGGCGTGTACTTCGATACCAGCCGGCAGGACAACTACGGCTACCTGGCCCGGCTCGACCGCGCCGGCCTGCAGGCCGGCAAGCGCGTCGAGCTCGGCGACAAGCAGAGTCCGACCGACTTCGCGCTATGGAAATTCAGCGCGCCCGAGGCGCAGCGCCAGATGGAGTGGGACAGCCCCTGGGGGCGCGGCTTTCCGGGTTGGCATATCGAGTGCTCGGCGATGTCGGCCAAATACCTGAGCCCCTGGTTCGACATCCATTGCGGCGGCGAGGACCACATCTCAGTGCACCACAGCAACGAGATCGCCCAGACCGAGGCCTGCCACGGCACCCGGCTGGCCAACTTCTGGATGCACGGCTATTTCCTGCAGCTGGACGCCGCCAAGATGTCCAAGTCGAGCGGCGACTTCTTGCGCCTGCAAACGCTGATCGATCGCGACATCGACCCGCTCGCCTACCGCTACCTGTGCCTGACCGCGCACTACCGCCGCCAGCTGAACTTCAGCTGGGAGGCGCTGGACGCGGCGCAGACCGCGCTCACTCGGCTGCGCGAGGCGTACTGGCGCTGGCCGGCCGGCGGCGAGGCCGACGCGGACACCGTCGAGCGCTTCACCGCCGAGGTCAACCAGGACCTGAATCTGCCGCGCGCGCTGGCGGTGGTGTGGGCGCTGGTAAAGAGCGAGCTGCCCGACGCGGTGAAGAAAGCCACGCTCGATAGTTTCGAGCTGGTGTTGGGCTTGGGCTTGGCCAGCTGGCAGCCGACGGCCGCAGAGCCGATCCCGAGCGAGGTGCAAAGCTTGGCCGAACAGCGTCAGGCGGCCCGAGCGGCGCGGCAATGGGCCGAGGCCGATGCGCTGCGGGCCCAGATCGTCGCGCTGGGCTTCGAGGTGGAGGACACTGCGGATGGCGTTCGGCTGAACCCGGTGGCGACGGCCCCCATGATCTGACGCGCCGGCTCCGTTATTTCGCGCCAAGAAAAAAGCCCGACCACGGTCGGGCTTTTTGCGTTGCAGCAGACGGGAGTCAGGCGGCCTTGTGCAGCCCCTTGGCCGGCACTGCGCCGAGATCGGCACGGTGACCCTTGGCGCCGTAGTAGGCGATGTACACATAGCACAAGAGCGGAATCACGAACGACGGCAACAGGCCGATGTGATCGGCGAAGAAGGCGTGCACCACCGGCACCAGCGCGCCGCCGACGATGGCCATGCACAGCACGCCCGAGCCTTCCGAGGTGTACTTGCCCAGGCCGTGCAGCGCCAGCGAGAAGATGGTCGGGAACATGATCGAGTTGAAGAAGCCGATCAGCAGCAGCGACCACATCGCCACATGGCCGCCCGAGACGATGGCGAGCGCGATCAGCGCCACGTTCACCAGCGCGTTGAACGCCAGCATCTTGCCCGGGGCGATCTTGCGCATCAGCACGCCGCCGATAAAGCGGCCGACCATCGCGCCGGTCCAGTACAGCGCCAGGTACTTGCCGGCGACGTCGGCGGCAAGGCCCGCGATCTGCGGCTGCGCCATCAGGCTGATCATAAAGCTGCCGATCGACACCTCGGCGCCGACGTAGACGAAGATGCCGATGGCGCCGAGCACCAGATGGCGGTAAGCCCAGACGCTGTGCTTGGCCGGCAGCGCATCGACCGCCTCGGCTTCGTGCGTTTCGCGTACCTGCGGCAGCTTGAACAGGCCGATCGCGACGGCCAGGAGGAACAGCAAGCCGGCCAGGATCAGATAGGGGTGCTGCACCGAGGCGGCTTCACTGGCGGCGTAGGCCAGCTTATCGGTTGCGGACAGCGCGGCGATCTCGGTGGACGATTTGACCGCCACACCGAGGATCAAGAGCGAGCCCAGCAGCGGGCCGACCGCAGTGCCCAGCGAATTGAACGCCTGGGTCAGGTTCAGGCGGCTCGATGCGGTTTCCGGTTTGCCCAGGATGGTCACGTACGGGTTCGCGGCCACCTGCAGCAGCGTGATGCCCGAGGCGAGGATGAACAGCGCGCCGAGGAAGAACGGATAGGAGCGGGCGCCGGCGGCCGGGTAGAACAGCAGGCAGCCGATGCCGGCCACGATCAGGCCGATGATGATGCCCTTCTTGTAGCCGACCTTCTCGACCAGGTAGCCGGATGGGAAGGACATCACGAAATAGGCGGTAAAGAAGCTGAACTGGATCAGCGCGGCCTGAACATAGCTGAGCGTGAACACCGCCTTCAGGTGCGGGATCAGGATGTCGTTCAGCGAGGTGATCAGACCCCACATGAAGAACAGCGAGGTCAGCACCGTCAGCGGCCGGGTGTAGTTGTGTTGTGTGGGAGTCCTGTTGGACATGGTCTCTCTCCGTTGCATGCGGTTTGGCCGTTTATTTGTGTATTTCGGCCGCCATTTACTACATGGGTATAGGCGATCACCGCCCCGAGCTGGTCCTGAATCTGCACGGAAGGCCCCGGCAGTGGCTTGGGTGCCGGCGTTCGGCCAAGCTTGGCCTTGCCGGCCCCCGTGGAACCGTGTGCAGAATCGGACGGTGGCTCTAGGCGGCTCGCCCCTGCTTGGCCACGCCGTCAATGGCTGCGGCGATGGCCGCCTCGTCTCCGAGGTAATAGTGCGCGGTGGGTTTCAGCTCCGCGTCGAGTTCGTAGACCAGCGGTACGCCGGTCGGGATGTTGAGTTCGACGATCGCCTCGTCGCTGAGGTCGTCGAGGTATTTGACCAGCGCGCGCAGGCTGTTGCCGTGCGCGACGATCAGCGTGCTCTTGCCTGAGCGGATCGTCGGCACGATGGTGTCGTGCCAGTAGGGCAGGAAGCGCGCGACGGTGTCTTTCAGGCATTCGGCGTGGGGGAGCTCGTCCGGCGCCAGGTCGGCGTAGCGCGCTTCGCCGATCGCGAGGCGGGGGTCGCCGGCTTCGAGCGCCGGAGGCGGCACATCGTAGGAGCGACGCCAGGCGATCACCTGCGCCTCGCCGTATTCGGCGGCCGTTTCGGCCTTGTTGAGTCCTTGCAGCGCGCCGTAATGGCGCTCGTTCAGCCGCCAGCTGTGCTCGACCGGGATCCAGTCGCTGTCGAGCTCGTCGAGCGCCAGCCACAGCGTGTGGATCGCGCGCTTGAGCACCGAGGTGTAGGCAATGTCGAAGCGAAAGCCGGCTTCCTTCAACTGGCGCCCGGCTCGTCGCGCCTCGGCGCGCCCAAGCTCGGTCAACTCGACGTTGGTCCAGCCGGTGAAGCGGTTTTCCAGGTTCCAGACGGACTCGCCGTGGCGCAGCAATACCAGTTTGTACATGCAGAGGACCCTCGCCGAGAGCTGCCAACCAACCCGTTCGGTGTTGCGCCGGGATCTATTAGCGGCTCGTGTGATCTGTGTTTCGAACGAGAAAAAAGTGGCCGCCCCTCGCAGGGCGGCCCAAATAGTCGCTTACAGGATGAACCGGGTGTTGATGAAGTTGGACTCGTTGGACAGCACCAGCGCGTCGAGCAGTTTCTTGCTGGCGTCGGTCTGCTTGGCGGCTACCATCGAGCGGATCGAGAACGCGCGTAGCGCGTCGTGCACCGACAGCGTGCCTTCGGCCGAATCCTTGCGGCCGGCAAACGGGAACACGTCCGGGCCGCGCTGGCACTGGCAGTTCAGGTTGACGCGGCACACCTGGTTGACGAGCGGGTCGACCAGCGCGGCGATCTGGTGCGGGTCGGTGCCGAACAGGCTGACCTGTTGGCCGTAGTCGGAGGTGATGATGTAGTCGAGCGCATCCTCGATGTCTTCGAACGGGGCCACCGGCACCACCGGGCCGAACTGCTCCTCGCGGTACAGCTTCATGCCTTCCTTGACCGGGAACACCACGGCCGGCTGGAACAGCGTCTCGGCCACCGTGCCGCCGCCCTCGTTGATCACCTTCGCGCCCTGCGCCTTGGCGTCCTCGATGCACTCGGTGAGGTAGGCGCATTTTTCCAGGTCGGGCAGCGGGGTGACCATCACGCCTTTTTCCCACGGCATGCCGATCTTCAGCGCGTTAACCGCGTCGGCGAAACGGCGCAGGAACTGTTCTGCAACGGATTGATGCACCAGGATCATCTTGATCGCGGTACAGCGCTGGCCGTTGAACGACAGCGAGCCGGCGATGCATTCCTTCACCGCGAGATCGAGATCCGCATCCGGCAGGATGATCGCGGCGTTCTTAGCGTCGAGGCCCAGCACCGCGCGCAGGCGGTTGGATTTCGGGTGCGCCTTCTTCAGCTGGTCGGCGACGCGGCTGGAGCCGATCAGCGCCAGCACATTGATCTTGCCGCTGCCCATCAGGTACGGCACCAGCTCCGAGCCCTTGCCGTAGATGGTGTTGATCACACCGGCCGGGAAGGCGCTGCGGAACGCTTCCAGCATCGGGTAGAACAGCAGGGTGCCGAAGCGCGGCGGCTTGAACAGCACCACATTGCCCATGATCAAGGCCGGGATCAGCGTGGTGAACGTTTCGTTCAGCGGATAGTTGTACGGCCCCATGCACAGTGTGATGCCCAGCGGCGAGCGGCGGATCTGGCCGATGGTGCCCTCGACGATCTGGAAGCGCGAGTTGTCGTTGTCGAGTTTCTTCAGCGCATCGATGGTGTCGCGGATGTACACGATGGTGCGGTCGAATTCCTTCTCGGAGTCGGTCAGGCTCTTGCCGATCTCCCACATGATCAGGTTCACGATCTCGCGGCGCTTGGCCAGGATCTGGCGGGTGAATTCCTCGACGCAGCCGATGCGCTCGGCCACCGACATGGTCGGCCAGCGGCCGCGGCCGTTGTCGTAGGCGGCCACCGCGGAAGCCAGCGCTTCGTCGGCTTCTTCCTTGCCGGTGACCGGGTAGCTGCCGATCTCTACCGGGGCGTGGACGCCTTCGTCGTTGCGCACGAACACCGGGGAGCGCACCTGGCGAACCTCGCCGCGCCACATTTTCAGTTCACCGTTGACCAGCAAGGTGCGCTGGTGGATCGGTGCGAGGATCTGGCAGTCGGCCGGAATGGCGTCGTGGCGGGGGAACAGCTCGTGCAGTTGCTGGGTGGTGTTCATCGCGTCTCTCGAGTGTCGTGCAAGGTGGCGGAAGGGTGGCCATGGTCCGATGGTCGTCGGTGTAGTGCTCCCCTGAAGTGCTATGTATTTTTACTACACAAAAAAACGAGATGGCAACCAAGAAATATCTGCACGTGCAACTAAATCGCCGTATATAAGGGCTGTGGCGGTTTGTCTGACACTGGCCAATTGCTATTTTGATGGTAATATTACTACAAATATCGAGCGGCACTGTGCGGCCGCCATTCAGGAGAAAGACAGGATGTCCACGTTCAATACGATGATGTTCCTCGGCCTGCTCGCCCAGGCGGGTGTTGCGCTGGCCGCACTGAGCTGGATGGCCGGCGCGCGCAAATCTCTTCGGCCCGCCGCGATCCGGCGACCGGCTCGGCGCGGATCACGCTGAGATGAGTGCAGCGACGCGGTCTACCGCCGCCGTTGGCCGTCCGACCTTCGGTCCAGCTTGTCTGGCCGTCCCAACCCAGGCGCTGCTTGCGCGCATCTTCGTCACGTCGCCGGCGAGCGCGCAGCGCCCGTCGTGCCGCTGAATGCATCGACAAGGACTTCCGCGATGTCTATCGAGCTTTCCTCGCGCTACCCACGGCTGCTGGCCGATATCGGGGGCACTAATGCCCGCTTCGCCCTGGAGACTGCTCCGGGCCACTGGGAGCATGTCACCACCGTTTCCTGTCGCGATTACCCGTCGCTGGAGCTGGCGGTCCGCGCCTACTACGCCAAGACCGGCATCGGCTATGTCGAGCACGCCGCCATCGGCATCGCCAACCCGGTGGTGGGCGACTGGGTGCAGATGACCAACCACCACTGGGCGTTTTCGATCGAGGCGACCCGGTTGGCGCTGGAGCTGTCGACGCTGATCGTGATCAACGACTTCACCGCCTTGGCGCTGGCGCTGCCGCATCTGCCGGAGCGCGAGCTCGTCAAGGTCGGCGGGGCCGAGTCCTGGGTCGGCGCGCCGTTGGCGCTGATCGGCCCGGGCACCGGGCTTGGCATGTCGGGCCTGGTGCCGACCGGTACCAGTTATGTGCCGCTGGCGGGCGAGGGCGGCCATGCCAGCTTCACCCCGTTCGACGAACGAGAGATGTCGATCTGGCGCTATGCCTGTACCAAGTACAGCCACGTTTCGACCGAGCGACTGCTGTCCGGCCCGGGCCTGGAGCTGATCTACGAGGCGCTGCAGTACCAGGCCGGCGAAACCGGCGAGCTGTTGTCGGCCGCCGACATCAGCAGCCGGGGTCTCGCCGGAGACTGCCCGCGCTGCCGCGAAACGCTCGACGTGTTCTGCGCCATTCTCGGCACCGCTTCGGCCAACCTGGCGCTGACGCTGGGCGCGCGCGGCGGCGTCTATATCGGCGGCGGGATAGTGCCGCGCCTGGGCGACTATTTCGCCCACTCGCCGTTCCGTACCCGCTTCGAGGACAAGGGCCGTTTCTCGGGCTACCTGGCCGGCATCCCGGTGTATGTGATCAATACCGCCTACCCGGCGATGTACGGGGTGTCGGCGGCGCTGAACGTGGCGCTGTCCTGAGCGGTTCATCAACCCCGGCCGGCGTTGGTTTGCTGTGCTGCAGGTATTGGCTGCGGCAGCGCGACGAGCACGATGCGGCACGGGGTTTGCTGGCAACGCTGAAGGCGTTGCCTTGACAGGTTCTCTCCAACGGCAAGGTTGGCCGAACAGGCTGCCTTGCCGTCTTTTCTTATCCGTTACAGCGAGCAAACGATGATCCGTGTCGCCCTGATCGGTTACGGCTACGCCGGCCGTGTGTTCCATGCCCCCCTGTTGCAGGCTGTGCCAGGCCTGCACCTGACGCTGGTCGGCTCCAGCCGTCCCGACGAGGTGCGCGCCGCGCTGCCGGGGGTGGCGGTGTTGCCGCCCGAGCAGGCGCTGCTGCAGCCGGACATCGACCTCGTCGTCATCGCCACTCCGAATGACAGCCATGCCCCGCTGGCGCGCCAGGCGCTGGAGGCCGGCAAGCATGTGGTGGTCGACAAGCCGTTCGCGCTCGATCTGGCCGAGGCGCAGGGCGTGGCCGCTCTGGCGGCTGAACGGGGGCGCGTGCTGTCGGTATTCCACAACCGTCGCTGGGACAGCGACTTTCTGGCGGTGCGTGCCGCCATCGGCGACGGCCTGCTCGGCGAGGTGGCGCATTTCGAGTCGCACATCGACCGCTATCGCCCGCAGGTGCGCGAGCGCTGGCGCGAGAGCGCGGTGCCGGGCGGCGGCATCTGGTGCGATCTCGGTCCGCATCTGGTCGATCAGGCGCTGCAGTTGTTCGGCCAACCTTTGGCGGTGTCGGCGCAGCTGGCCCGGCAGCGCGACGGGGCGCAGGCGGTCGACTGGGTGCACGTGCTGCTCGACTACGGCCCGCGCCGCGTGGTGCTGCACGCCTCGATGCTGGTCGCCGGCGGCTCGCCGCGCTTCACGGTGCACGGCAGTCGCGGCAGCTTGGTGAAGGTTTCGGCGGATATCCAGGAGCGTCAGCTGCTAGCTGGCTTGACCCCGAGGTCGGCAGAGTGGGGCATCGACGACGAGCCGGCCCGTTTCTACGATGGCGCCGACGGCAGCGTGCGCGACCTCGCCGTGCCGCGAGGCTTCCAGCAAGCCTATTACGAACAGTTGCGCGATGCGCTGCTGGGCAAGGGGAGTAACCCGGTAGCACCGGAGCAGGCCTTGGCGGTGATGCGGGTGATCGAGGCGGCGCAACAGTCGGCCGAACAGGAACGTGTCATCGTGATGTAGCGGAGGCCTGTCGTGGCGCTGCGACAGACTGGCCGGGTGGCGGCTTTTCGACGTCCGCCGGCTTGTCGCCCGGCTGGACTCTCGCGCACCATCATGCCTTGTGCATCGACCGTATGCGAAAGGCCAGCTCATGTCCGCCAGCCCTGCCAACATTTCCCTCAGCCAAGCCGGTGAACTGGTCTCCGCCCTGGGTACGCCGCAGTTCGCCCAGCAGCTGTGGCGCTGGCTGCGCCGCTATGTCGACCCGTATTCGCATCACACCGTGGCCACCCGCTACCGCCGCCCGGCCAGGCGCCCGGTCGACAACGTCGATCTGTTGTTTTTCGCCGGCGATACCGACCCCGAGATGTCGAGGAGGGCGATCCGGCTCTATCTCGACAGCGAATGGCGCACCGACAGCATCCTGCCCTATGTCGAACACGCCACCGACCCGCAACTGGTGCTGATGAGCAACGACCAGGCTCCCGCCACCGAGTACGGCCACTATATGGTGGCCGGGGAGTTGGGCGAGGACTGCACCTTGCTCGGCCGCGATCGCGACTATGTCTACGCCTTCACCACGTTTCGCCGCCGCGGCCAGCCGCCGTTCACCTTGGCCGAAGTCGGGCTGCTGCGTCAGTTGTGCG
The DNA here is from genome assembly GCA_025989215.1 of Neisseriaceae bacterium JH1-16. Lineage (GTDB taxonomy): Bacteria > Pseudomonadota > Gammaproteobacteria > Burkholderiales > Chromobacteriaceae > Crenobacter_A. The sequence continues at coordinate 542,510 of JAPDNP010000001.1, forward strand.
ATTTCCTGCTGCCGCTGCTGGTCCAGCACACCCGGTTGGCCGGTGTCGCCAGGTTGAACAATGGCGAAACGCTGGGGCGCCGCTTCGAGCGGAGGTTGGCCGAAGCGGCGGTGCAGTTGTCGGCGCGCGAAACGGCCATCTGCCACGCGTTGCTGCAAGGCCAGACCCCGGCGGCGATCGCGCAGCAATTGGCGCTGCAGCCATGCAGCGTGCGCACCTACCAGCAACGCGCCCTCGCCAAGATCGGCGTCTCGAGTCGGGCCGAGCTGTTTGCCTGGTGTCTGGCCGCCGCTGCGGATCTTCACTGAGTACATCCGCGTCGCCCTTGTCCCCATTTGCGGGACAGACCGGCGTGGCACTGCCGCCTAGACTGCCTGACAAGCCGCAGACACAACGCGGTCAATCAGGGGAGAAACGGCATGAAGATACGCAAGACCGGCATTGCCGCGCTGTTCGCGATCGCGATGTCAGCCTGTGCCTGGGCGGCCGAGGCGCCGGTGGTCAACGTCTACGCCTGGGATGGCTACCTGCCGCCGGCCGTGGCCGAGCAGTTCAGCCGCGAAACCGGCATCAAGGTGCGGGTGGCGATGCTCGACTCGAACGGCACCTTGCAGGTGAAGCTGCTGGCCGGCAATAGCGGCTACGACCTGGTCACGCCATCGGTGTCCTACGCCGGCAAGCAAGTGGCCGCCGGCGGCTACCGGCCGCTCGACCGCGCCAAGCTCGGCAACTGGGCCCACCTCGATCCGGCGATCCTGAAGGCGGTGGACACGGTCGATCCGGGGCAACGCTATACGGTGCCGTATATCAGCGGCACCAACGGCCTGGGTGTCAACGATGCAAGGGTCAAGGCCGCGCTCGGCGGCACGCCGATGCCGGCAAACCTGCTCGGCCTGGTGTTCGATCCGGTCTACGCCAGCAAGGTAAGCAAGTGCGGTATCTCGGTGCTGGACTCGCCGCTCGATCTGTTTGGCATGGCGCTGATCTATCTGGGCAAGGACCCGTTCTCGACCAAGCCGGCCGACATCGACGCGGCGACCCAGCTGCTCAAGAAGGCGCGCCCCTACATCGCCACCTTTAATTCCAGCGAGTACATCAACGGTCTGGCCGGCGGCGACTACTGTGTCGCCTACGGCTGGTCGGGTGACATCGCCACCGCGGCGAGCACGGCCAAGGCCGCAGGTCACGGCATGCAACTGCGCTACTGGCTGCCGCCGCGTTCGGTACTGTGGGTCGACACGCTGGCCATCCCCAAGGATGCTCCGCATCCGCAAAACGCGCTGCGCCTGATCAACTTCCTGTTGCGTCCCGATATTGCCGCCCAGGTCAGCAACGGCACCAAGCAGATGAGCACCAATCGCGATGCCCGGCCGCTGATCGCGGCGGCGCTGCGCGATTCGGCCGACCTCAACCCCGGTCCCGAGCGCTTGCGCACGCTGAGCATCACCCCGGCGTACGACGCCAATGCCCAGCGCCTGATCACCCGCCAGTTCCAGCTCGTCAAGACCGGACGCTGATTCCGAACCGCCCGACACAGCCCGGTGCTTGCGCCGGGTTGCGGGTCACTGCGCCTGCTGCACCCCGTTTCCCGATGGAGAACAAGATGGCTTACGCCGATACCGTATACGTCAATGGCACCCTCTACACCGGCGATGCCCAGCGCCGCTACGCCGAAGCCCTCGCCGTCAAGGATGGCAAGATCCTGGCGGTGGGGCGCACCGCCGACATCCTGGCGCTGGCAGGGCCGGCCACCCGCCAGGTCGACCTGAGCGGCACGCTGATGGTGCCGGGCTTCACCGATGGGCACGTCCACCCGCTGGAGGGGCAGTTGCTGCTCGGCGATTTCGACCTGTCCGCGCTCGACACCGCCGAGGCCATCGTCGAGCGCATCCGAGCCTGCGCCGCCGCCACGCCGCACGAGGAATGGGTCTATCTGGGCGGCGCCAATCTGTCCGTCTTCGGCGCCTATCCAAGCCGCCAACTCCTGGACCAGGTGGTGTCGGATCGACCGCTGCTGGTGATCGGTCACGATGTGCATAGCGGCTGCCTGAACAGCCGGGCACTGGAGGTGCTCGGCTTGAGCGCCGCCACCGTCGATCCGGTCGGCGGCATCTACGAGCGCGATGCCCAGGGCGTACCCACCGGCGTGATCCACGAGGCAGCGCTCTACCGCACCTGCCCGCGCATCCCGCAGCTGAGCCCGGATCGCTACCCAGCCGCGCTCGACAAGGCCAATGCGATGGCGCACGGTTTCGGCGTCACCGGCTGGTTCGACGCCCGGGTCGACCTGCCGATGCTGGAGGCCTACGATGCGGCCCGCCGCGCCGGGCGCTTGAAGGTCTATACCAGCGCCGGCCTGCTGGCCAATCCGCGCCACGATCCACGCGAGCAGGTGAAGCGCTTTCTTGAATGGCGGCGCGAGTTCGAGCACGACAATCTGCGCCTCCACACGGTGAAGATCTTCATCGACGGGGTGCCCGAGTCGCGCACCGCCGCCTTGCTCGACCCCTACGAGGGCAGCGACGACTGCGGCCTGCTGCTGTGGGACAAGGAAACGCTGTTCGAGATCGCCCGCCTGGCCGATGAAGCTGGCTTCGACCTGCATTTCCACACCCTGGCGGACCGTGCGGTGCGGCTGACGCTCGATGCGCTCGAACACGTGCAGCGCCAAAACGGCCGCCGCGACCGGCGCGCGCAGCTCGCCCATCTGCAACTGGTCGACCCGGCCGATATGGGGCGCTTCCACCAGTTGGGTGCCATCGCCAGCATGCAGGCGCTGTGGACCGCCGCCAGCCCGGAATTGCAGCAGTTCTACCGCGGTCTGTTCGGCGCCGAGCGCACCGGGCGCAACTATCCGTTCCGCAGCCTGCGTAATGCCGGTGCGATGCTGGCCGGCGGCTCGGACTGGTGCGTGTCGACGATGAACCCGCTGCCCATCATGCAGACCGGCGTGACCCATACGGAGATTGGCGTGCCGGGCCGCCAGCCGTGGAATCCGGTCGAACGGCTCGATTTCCAGACCATGCTGGAGGCGCACACGGTCAATTCGGCCTATGCGCTGCGCTTCGATACCTGCGCCGGCTCGCTGGAAGCCGGCAAGGACGCCAGTTTCGCCATCCTCGACCGCAATCCGTTCCGCTTTCCGGTCGATGAAATCCATAAGGCGCAGGTGGTGCAAACCTGCTTCCGTGGCGAGGTGGTCTATGCGCGAGAGGGCTGGGGCTGATTCGGGCGGTCTGCCAGCCGCCCCAGGTGCCATAGCGGATACCGGGTGGGGCAGTCTGCCTCGCTCACAGGGAAGCGATCGCCATCCACGCTACGAGTCTGTGCCGGCGGTGTCGGGCGTTGACCATCATGGTCTTGGCCAGGGTTTGCTGGGAGCGCCGATGGGCAGCTTGGTGGCGATGCCTCAGGCCTGTCCTGCAAGAAGCGGCGGGAAAAACAAATGAGCAGGAAGCCCGAGGCTTTCCTGCTCATTTGCGGCTTGCCGGCGGAGGGCCGGCAAGCCGCCGCCTGTTGGCGGCGGAAGGTTCTCTTAAGGCTTAGAGTGGGTCCGGATAAGCTTCTTCGCCATGCAACTCGGCGTCCAGTCCGCTGGTCTCTGCCTTGGGATCCACCTTCACCGGGGTGACCATATTGATCAGCCACAGCATGCCGTAGGTAAACACAAAGGCCCAGACGCCGGAAATGACCACGGCCACCGTTTGCTTGAACAGGAAGCTGCTGTCGCCGTTGAGCAAGCCATCGGCACCAGCCGGGTTCCAGGCCTTGGAGGCAAACACCCCCAGCAGGATGGAACCGAGCATGCCTCCCACGCCGTGCACGCCCCAGACATCGAGTGCATCGTCCCAGCCCAGCTTGTTCTTCAGGGCCACGGCGTAGTAGCACACCAGGCTGGCCACCACGCCGATGACTGCGGCGGAAGACAGCGAGACGTAGCCGGCCGCCGGGGTGATCGTCGCCAGGCCGGCTACCGCGCCGGTCAGCAGGCCGACAAACTTCGGCTGCTTGGCCTGTGACCATTCCACAAACAGCCAGGTCACCGCGGCGAACGAGGCGGCAACGTCGGTGTTCAGGAAGGCGGAGGCGGTAACGGCGTCCACGCGCAACTCCGAGCCGGCGTTAAAACCGTACCAGCCGAACCAAAGCAAGCCCGTGCCCAGTGCGATCAGCGGAATATTGTGCGGGCGATGTTCCACGACTTGGCGGCGGCCAACGTAGAGTACCGACGCCAGCGCGGCAAAGCCCGCCGTGTTGTGCACCACGATGCCGCCGGCAAAGTCGAGCACGCCCCATTTGGCCAGCAGGCCTTCCGGGCTCCACACCATGTGCACGAACGGGAAGTACACCAGGATCAGCCAGCCGGTCAGGAACAGGAAGTAGGCCTTGAAGGTCACGCGGTTGGCAAATGCGCCGGTGATCAGGGCCGGGGTGATGATCGCGAACATCATCTGGTAGGCCACGTGAACGATCAGCGGGATGCCGGCATCGTTGCCGCGGAACATGGTGTGCAGGTTGATGCCGCGCAGAAAGGCGTAATAGGTGGGGTCACCGATGATGCCGTGCCAGGTCGGGCCAAAGCTCATCGAATAGCCGAAGGCGAACCACAGTACGGTAGTCCAGGCGAGCGAGATGAAGCTCTGAATCATGATGGTCAGCACATGCTTGCGTCCCACCAGGCCACCGTAGAAGAACGCGAGGCCCGGGGTCATCAGCATGACCAGGCTCGCGCATAGCAGCATAAATGCCGTATTGCCTATGTTGATTGCTACGTCCATGTGTTGTCTCCGTATTCTTTATTGCATTTGTGAAGCGATAGCAAAAGCAATCTAGCCGGTGCGCTCGGAAGCATAGGAGGTTCTTCCATTGCCAAGCGGATAAGCAGGCTTACAGATTCGACACGTATATTTGGATATTCTGATGCCCTAATTGGGTATTCGTGTCTCATCGGGCTTTGTCGCCAAAGAAACAGAATTGGAATATTTCGCCTAAGTACGTGACACGCCAATCTAACATCGAAATTTGTTGATTTGTTGTTTGGCGTGGAAATACTTTCCATAAACATTTGTGCTGTGGTGGCCTTGGTCACTATGGCTTAGCGGAAGTGTTTGTATGCTTATTGTTACAATATGGAATGCGTGAACGGTATTGGTTTTTTCGTATGTTAGTTAAGAATTAATATTCAATATTTCTATATGGGTTTAGAGGTGTGGCTGAGTGGCTGGAGCTCAAGGTGTGCTGCATCAGCATTCTTCTTGACCTTTGCAGTTTGGTTTTAACTGGCGGAATGGTTGGTTAAATGATAAATATCGAAATAAAAAAGATATAGGCATGTTTTAATTTAAATTAAATGCCAAAAGCATTTTTTGAGATGGGAAAATTCATCTTTAGATTAATTAAGTAGCGCAAATATTAATTAGCGCGGGTCATGCAGGCCTGGCCGCAGACCGAACGGATGGTGGGCAAGTCAGGGTGCAAGGCTGGAAGTAGGGTTACGTTGGTGGCTCAGCACCCCCTGCCAGGTACGACTGACCAAGGCCCTCGTCCAGCGGGTCAGTCGGGGAACACGATCGGCGCTGACTCTTGAAGGTACGCGGCCGTGCTGTATCGGCCTAAAAGCCGCTAACAAAACCCTCCTGGCGTTGTTGCACTGCCTTGCCGTACTACTTGTACTGTCTGCGGCAGGGCGCCTAGCCAGGATCGCTGCGCTGGGTTTTGTTAGCGGCTCTAAGCAGCAGGTGCGAATACTCAATAACATCACATATTGAAACGTTACTATTTTTACAATACGATGTGTGCATGCACTCACGATTCAACACCTTCCGCCTCACCCCGCTAGGGGCCCAGCTCGAACGGCTGATCGACAGCCCCGAGCGCTATCTCGAATTCGCTGCACTGTCCCGTGCCGAGGTGCCCGCGGTGGCGGCCATCGTCCATGACCTGCAGACGCGCTTTCCCGAAGTCAGCGGCGACGACACTGCCCGGCAGTTCTGCGGCGCGATGGTCGCCGAGGTGATGCGCCGCCAACGGCACGACGTGCTGCGACCGCGTGGTCGGGTGCCTGGTGGCTATTTCACCTATGGCGTTGTCTGGACTGCGCTGCCGGTACGCTTGTCTTGGCCTGACTTGCTCGACGCACTGGCCCGCATGCCGCAGGCCTTGGCCGAACGGGCGGCTGCCTTTCCCGATACATCAATCAGAAATCGTCCGGCCGTGGAGGGCTTCTCCCTGCTCGAACACGCCTGCCACCTGCGCGACCTCGACCGCGATGCCTATCGGGTCCGCTTTCACGCCATGTTGGCCGAAACCGCCCCGACACTGCAGCGCGTCAACGGTCGAGTCTGGGCCGCCGAGCGGGACTACCATCGCGAATCGCTGGCCGATGCGCAGGTCGCATTCGCGGGCGGCCGTCTGGCGCTGGTCGAGTTGCTGCGTGGGCTCGACGACGCAGCTCGCGGCCGCATTGGACTGTTCGACGGCGTCACCCGTATCACGCTGGAAGAATTGGCTTACGACCTGCATCACCATGATGGCGAGCACCTGTTGGAACTCGACGAGCTGGGTTCGGAGCTGTTCGGCACCGCTTACTCGATCAGAACGGAATCCCTATGACGCCGCCCACACCGCTTCTATTGATCCACGGCCTGATGGGCACGTTGAACAGCCCACAACTGGCCGTTGTACTTGGCGCGCGCAGGGTGCTCGCCCCCGACTTGCTGGGCTACGGTCGACAGGCCGAACGGCTTTCGGCCAACCTCAGCCTGTCCGATCAGGCCGACTATCTCGTCGGGCTGATTGAAACCGAAGCCGATAGGCCTGTAGTGCTGCTCGGCCACTCGGTTGGCGGCGCGATCGCGATGCTGCTGGCGGACCGTCATCCAGAGAAAGTGACCGCCATCATCAATGTCGAGGGCAACTTCACGCTGAACGATGCGTTCTGGTCGGCGTCGGTAGCCAAGCAGCCACTAGCCGAAGTCGAGGCGTTGATCGCGGGCTTTCGTGCCGATCCGGAGGCCTGGCTTGCCCGCGCTGGAGTCGAAGCGACACCGGCCAGCTTGACCGAAGCGCGGCGCTGGCTGGCTTGCCAAGGGGGTGCCACCGTACAGGCGATGGGGCGCGCGGTGGTCGACGCGACCGGTGGGCAGGAGTACTTGGCGACGCTGCGCCGGGTATTCGAGCGCACCCCGGTGCACCTGGTAGCCGGCGAACGCTCGCGTGCCGGCTGGGATGTGCCGGACTGGGCGCTGACGGCTGCCGCGAGCGTGACGGTGCTGTCCAATGTCGGGCACATGATGATGCTGGAAGATCCCGACGGCTTCGGTAGGGCGGTGGCGGCGTTGTTGGCTGGTTAGGGGAATGGTCAGCTCCTTAACGCCGCCCGGCCAATGAGCATTAGCAGCGACAAGGTCGCAAAGGCTGCTCCGGCCTGGAACGTTGCCATCGAGCCGTGGTACTGCCACAGCCAGCCTGCGATCAGGCTGGCAAACAGCATCGCTACCCCACACATCAAGTTGAACACGCCGAATGCCGTGCCTTTTCGCTCTTCCGGCGCGGTATCGGCGACCAGCGTGGCCAGCAGCCCCTGGCTGAAGCCCATGTGTAGCCCCCATAGCGCCACTCCGACGAGCAGGCCAAAGCGGCTATCGGCCTGTGCCAGGATCAGGTCGGCGCCGATCAGCGGCAGCAGGCTGATGCCGAGCAGGGCGATGCGGCTGACCCGGTCGGACAACCAGCCGGCCGGATAGGCCGACACGCTGTAGACCAGTGACATCACTACCATCACCAGCGGCACCCACAGTAGCGGCAGCCCCAGTTGCTGCGCGCGCAGCACCAGGAAGGCTTCGCTGAAGCGCGCCAGGGTAAACATCGTTCCGAGCAGCACGACAAACCAATAGGCCGCTCCGAGCTGGTGCAGCAGCGCCCAGCTCAAGGAGAGCCGGGCCGAGTAGGGCGCGCTGGGTGCGGATTCGCCGATGCCGAACCACAGCAAAGTCACCGCCAGCAGGCCCGGCAGCACGGCAAACCACAACACCGGTTGAATGGCGCTATTGAACAGCGACAGCAGCAGGATGGCCAGCAGGGGGCCGAGCACTGCGCCGATGGTGTCCATCGATTGGCGCAGGCCGAAGCAAGTGCCGCGGATGGCAGGCGGCGCCACATCGGCGATCAGTGCATCGCGCGGCGCGCCGCGCAGGCCCTTGCCGATGCGGTCCAGAAAACGGGCGGCAAACACCGTGTCGGCGGCATGGGCGAGTGGAAACAGCGGTTTGCTCAGCGCCGCCAGACCATAACCGAACAGCAACAACAGCTTGCGCCGGCGAATCAAGTCACTGAGCACGCCCGAGAATACCTTGATGATCAGCGCGGTGGCCTCCGCCACGCCCTCGATCACCCCCAGCGTCAACGCGCTGATGCCCAGCGTGCTGACCATATAGATCGGCAACAGGCTGTGAATCAGTTCGGACGACAGGTCCATGCACAGGCTGACTGCGCCCAGCACCCAGACGGTGCGGGGTATGCCGAAGGGACGCTCGACGGTGGCCATGGCGATTTTCTACCCGATACGGGCCTGCTTCACCGCATGACAAAAGCCGGCACGAGGCCGGCTTGTGGTTGGCATGAAGCAAACGAATCAGTGCTTCGATTTAGGTGCATCGGCCGGTTTGATCTGGCTGATGGTTTGCTGTCCCGGAGGAAGGACGACGACTTGTTTCTGCTTCTTGGGCTTCTTCGGCTCACGGTTACCGCGCAATTGGCCTTTTGCCATGATCTTTCTCCTTGCTGGCATGGGCTGGCGGGCTTGCCCGCAACCCGGTGGCACTGGAACAGCGGCTGGCTGTGCCGGGCCGCCAAGCGGAAATTCGCCGTAATGGCGTGTTCCGATCATAGGTGTTTTGCCGGGCTTTTCCAGTACTGATGGCGGATCAGCCAGTCGGCACGACATCAGCCTGCTCCAGACGCATCGCCATTGGAAGCCGGCGCATCGGGGATCAGGTGACGATCGAAGCCTTGGACAATCAGATAGCGCCAGGCAAGCAGCACTGCATCGGGTACGGCCAGCGCCACCTGATAACCCCGCTCGGGGTAACGCAGGATGCGATGCAGGTCGCCGACCATCTCGTCGATCAGGCCGAGCACGCCGACCTGTTGGGACGCCTCAGAGGGAAACGCGAAATCCGGGGCATCGACGGTGGCATCAAGCCCGGGCCATTGGATAGGCAGCGTCAGTTGCACCCGGCGGATCGAATTCGGCTTGGTCACGAAAGTGGCGCGCCGCACCTGGGGGCAAAGTGCTCTTGCAAAGGCGATGTTCTCGGCGAAATTGCCGGCACGCGGCTCGATCAGTAACTGTTCCTCGGCCACGCCGAGCGACCTGGCGCGTTCGGCAAACACGGTGGCTTCGCGGTCCTGCCACAGATGTCGCGTCCAGTTGCCGGTGCCCCCGGTGATCAACATCCGCGGTGCGACGCCCTCGTGCAGCAACGCGCAGGCGTAATCACAGACTCGCAAATCGTAAGAGCCGCAGACCACGATCAGTTCGCAGGGGCGGTGCCGGCGTCCTGCACTGAGGAAGTCCCACAACGTCGCGGCATGCTGCAGGGTGAGGGTCATGGCCGCTTGGCTCCGCTGGGTTCGGCCAAGGTCAGAGCGCCTGCCAGGGCTCCAGAGTCGAAAGTATGGCCCGGCGTGGCGGCAAGGCGTGGATGTAGCGCATGGAAGTCACGGTACAGGGCCATCGCCCCATGTCGTTGCAGGCTCGTGTCATCGCCGATACCGACGCAGCCGGCACCACTTTGCACCGCGGCCTGTACGCCGCTTGGTGAGTCTTCGAACACCAGGCACGACGCAATGTCGACGCCAAGTCGTTCTGCCGCCAGCCGGTAGCAGCCGGGGGCGGGTTTGCCCAAGGCGACATCATCGCGGCAGACGATGGCATCAAAGACCCCATCCAGACCATGTTGACGCAACACGATGGCGATCCGCTGCGGCCAGCTGCTGGTGACGAGGGCGAGCGGCACGTACGCATACTGCAGCATGGCCAGCACTTCGGTTAGATATAGCCTCGAAGTGAGGCAGTGGCTTGCCTCGCGGCCTCCATCTGACTTAGTGTCCATGGATTCGGGCCGGAGCCGAAAGATGTGATTGTGTGATTGACCATTTCGCTATTGTTGGTGTGGGCTGATACGTTGAATCAGGGAGGGTGACGCTACTACTGTTGGTGGCTTCCTGTAGCGAAAGAGAGCTGGGGGGGGCATTCATAACCTCCGTTGCTCTTAATATCGTCCCAACTCGAACACAGCTGTACCGCAGCGCGAACTGCATACGCTGTGTCCTCTTCGGTAAGGATGCTTCTGGTTTGGTAAGGTACGACGTCAATATATTTAGGGTCATGTGAGTAAACAGACACTATTCCTCGCCCCGGATTGAACGTTGCAAATGCGCTTTCTGGACTGCCGATGACTTGAACTCCGCCTTCAACATATAAGTGGTAGATAGCTTCAAAAGCTGACAAATAGTCAACGTTTGGTTTGTGGAAATCTGTTACGACATTGGCATGAAGGTGTGCCTCCGAGAGAAAGGCGTCCAATGCTCTTTGGTGATGTGACATAGCAATAGTTTCCGAGTCTTGCCAGCATTGAAGTCATCAATGACCAACTGGCTGATATACGCATAAAACACAGTATACTGGGTCGATTCGGCCTGCGCTAGCACAGACACTCCTCTGATTCGGAAGGGGAGTGAACATGAGTCGTGAACGTTGTATCGGCTTAGCAATAAGGAAAGCCCGCCAAGCCAACAAGCTGACTCAGGAAAAACTGGCAGAAGTGGCGGGGCTGCACAAGAACGCAGTGGGTCTTATAGAGCGTTACGAAATAGCTCCAACTACAGACACTTTGTTTAAAATTGCGGATGCGCTTGGCATTTCGGCTTCGGAAATTGTCGCTAGTGCGGAGTTGCTGGCTAGGCAACAGAATTAGTCACGACATCTGGCCGATGCGAGAGTTGTGGCGAGGCAGGCAACCTCAGGGAGCTTTATGCGAGGAAGAGCCGGATGTGCTGGCGCTCATGAAAAAACTGCACCGGGTTGGAAGCGGTCAACCGAGGAGAGAAGAATACGGGCGGCGCCCAAATCAACCAGGTAGGCGAGAGGAGCGTCATCGTCTAGCACGCAGTGTAAGAGGGCAAGAAATTCTACCCATGCCTGGTTACGCAATGTGGTGGCGATAACGATACACGGTACTACCCTCAGAATGCCGTCTGCGTTGAGTTTCCATTTCTCGTCAGCAATTGACTCTAAACAATCACTTGCCTTGCCTTTGCTTGAGGTAGGTCACTCGTTTCCGCGAAATAGTCCATTTTTTGATAACGTGTTCGTGCGGCTTATTCGTACTTTACTTGTGAGTACGTCCATGTCGAAGCAGACGGCTGTAAAGGACATGCGGGTCATGAAGGGCTCCTGATTGCCGGCAAGCCAAAGCGGTCGGCGGAACTAAAGAGGCGGCGCGGCAGAGGGGGGGCTCCTTGTCTGCTCAATGGGTCGTCGTTCTGCGTCATAACGGCACAGTCAGGTGGACGGCTTGCAAGCATTACAGCAAATGCTATGCGAAACGTATAATGAACAATTGTCTGCCCGTGATAACAATCAGGAATGGATATCAAGCTGCTGCGCACCTTCGTTGCCGTGGCCGACTGCCTGCATTTCGGCGAGGCGGCCCGGCGGCTACACCTTACCCAGCCGGCTATCACCAAGCAGATCCGGCAACTTGAGGCATCGCTTGGCGCTGTGCTGTTGCAGCGGGGGCGCCATGGCGCAGCGCTGACCTCGTTCGGTCAATTCTTTGTCGAGGAGGCCCGCCAGCTGGTCCAGCAGGCGGATCAGTTGGCCCGGCAGGCACGCCGGGTTGCCAAGGGCGAAGTCGGGCAGCTCGCTATCGGCTTCGGCTTGTCTGGTCTTGAAGTCGTTCCACGCATGGTCGCGGCGTTTCGCAATGCCTATCCGGAGGTGGAGGTCAGCCTGGAGGACATGGCGTCGAGCGAGCAGGTCGAGCTATTGCTGTCGGGCAAGTTGCAGTTGGGATTCATGCGGCTGCCTGTGGCAGCGCCGCTGAGCAGTCGAGTGCTTTTGACCGACCGGCTGGTCATGGTGGCGGGGGAGCCGTGGGGCGGAGCGCTGGGGCTGGGCGAGTTGCCCCAACTGCCGATGGTGGCGTTGAGGCGTCATCGTGGCCCTGGCCTCGCCGCTCAGATCGATCGGCTGCTTGCATTGCACGGCGTGCAGCAGACAGTGATTCAGGAGGCCGACGACATTCTTACCGTGTTGGCGCTGGTGGCCGCCGGCATTGGCGCCGCGCTTGTGCCGCAAAGCGCGATGGCGATCATACCGTCCGGGGTGCGCGTGGCCAGCATCGACAGCGAAGCGGCTAGCTGGCAGCTGGGCCTGGTTTGGCACCCCGAACACGACAGTGCGCCGAAGGACAATTTTCTGCGGCTCGTTCCGCCAAGTTGGCGCGAGCAACTGGCCCGCGGCTGAGCGGCAGGCAGATAGCAAGTCGCGCCGACAGCCGCGCGCACGGCATGGTCGCCGCAGAGTCTTAGTCGAAATGCAGGCTCGCACGAGGAGCGGCGATGGCGTCGCGCAACTCGGCGACGATCTCGAACGAGCGCAGCCGCGCTGCGTGATCGTGAATCTGGGCGGTAACGATCAGCTCGTCCGCCGCGGTCTCCTCGATCAGCCGACTCAAGCCGTCGCTCACGGCGTGAGCCCCTCCCACCACCGAGCAGCCCAAGGAGTGCTCGACGCGAGCTTGCTCCGACGGGGACCACAGCGGCGTCATATCGTCGACCGGTGGCCGTAGCTGGCCCGGCGTACCACGTACCAGGTTGAGGAACTGCTGCTGCAGCGAGGTAAACAGCCGCCGCGCTTCGCGCTCGCTGTCTGCGGCAAACACATTGACCGCTACCATCGCATAGGGACGCTCCAGCGCCGCCGACGGGGTGAACTGGCTGCGATAGATCTGCAATGCCTGTTGCAGATAGGTCGGTGCAAAGTGCGATGCGAAGGCGAATGGCAGGCCTAGCTTTGCCGCAAGCTGTGCGCTGAACAGGCTGGAACCCAAGAGCCACAGCGGCACCCTCAATCCCGCCCCCGGCACCGCTTGCACGGCCTGGCCCGGTACGGCCGGCTCGAAATAGGCCTGCAACTCCAGTACATCCTCGGGGAAAGTATCGGGGCTGTCCTGCAGATTGCGGCGCAGCGCTCGGGCAGTGCGCGGGTCACTGCCCGGTGCGCGGCCCAGGCCCAAGTCGATCCGGCCCGGGTGCAGCGAGGCCAGCGTACCGAACTGCTCGGCTACCATCAGTGGCGCGTGGTTGGGCAACATGATGCCGCCTGCGCCGACCCGGATGGTCGAGGTGGCCGCAGCCACATCGGCGATCACGACCGCGGTCGCTGCGCTGGCGATGCCCGTCATATTGTGGTGTTCGGCCAACCAGTAGCGATGGTAGCCCCAGCGTTCGGCATGCTGGGCTAGGTCGCGAGTATTGCGCAGCGACTCGGCGGCGGTGCTGTCCTTGCGAATCGGTGAGAGGTCGAGCAGGGAGAACGGAATCATGAGGGCTCCAGTGTAGGACTTCGGCCGGCCGGGCCGAAGTCTCATGCGTGAGATGTCCTATGCTAGTTAAAATTAGACCGGTCGTCTATTTTGGGCCGGCCAAAGAGAGGGGCAAGCCAATGCTTAGGCTGGATGGGAACGAGCAGGCGGTGTATTGATCTCTGGGGGGTTAGGGCAAGGCGATACAGGTGTTTAGGCAACGGTGTCGGTCTTGAACATTGCTTCAGGTACTGATGGAGGGGGCGTGGCGCAGGCGGCGGTTTCAGCCGAGTCTTGGTCTAGATAACAGAATCAGGGGGAGGTCGGGGTTCGCAACTGGAATGTGTTCTCTGATCGCGGTTCGACCTCAAGAAGTTTTCTGATGATGGTTAACTGTCTGAGCAACTCTGTTCAATACGGTCTAACAAGCGATTGAGCACCCGTGATGTCAGGCCTCCAAAGTAGGCATCACGCTCTCGTTCAATATCACGCAGCAGGCGCGTGCAATCGCGGTCTAGCCACATTAGCTCCTTCTTCAAGCCTCGCATAGAGGGGTGATTGCTAAGGGCCTCAGGTACCCGTCGGTTGATTGGTTCACTCCAGTCCCATAGCTAGTTTTCTGTAATTGGCCGGGTGAAATCGATATTGAGTGCTCTGGCAAAGTCGCCGTCATGTCTTGCTGTGAAATCGACGATTTCTAGTCGGTGTCTACCGGCGACGATGTGATCAGCTTGAATCCAACAGTGAAAATGGGACATCTCCGATAAGTGGCGCGCTTGGCGTCGTTCCACTCTGCTGGGGAAAATTATGGTGAATATTCCATTACCACAATCGAGGATCTCACCGCCTGATACTGCTTGGTAAGGGTGATTAAGCAGCAGGCTAAGCACCCGCGCCCCGACGATGGCGTAGTCATGGCACTTTCCCACCGGGCCGATTTCCCGGTGCGCATAGGTTTCTTCAAGAACGGCATTCAAGGATTCGTCGATGAGGTCTCGAACCTCAATCGGGACAGGCATCTCGAATATCGGTTTTTCTACAGGTTGAATTGGACGTGATGTAATCATCAATTATCTCTGGCTCACTGGCGCTGACTTGTTCTAACCGAAAAGTGTCGCCTGTTGTAGGGCGATGTCGATGGAGTGACAATCTGTGTGCATGGTGTTAAGGAAACTCATCGTCAGCGAGCCGATTTTGAGTTTCGATATTTCATCGAAGCATGCTTATTTCTACTCGTGCCAGCATGCGACGAATTGATTGTTGATCGCTCGCTCAAGGGCCTGGCGACGTTGATATTGGGCGCGTTTATTCGAGGCTATTTCAGAGAGCGGGCGCTCTGGCTGGGCCGTATTCACCAGGTAGAAATGTTGGCCGAAAGGCGTGCCGCCCAGTAGTCGCCATAGAGCGTCGTAGTCGGAGTTGATCCGCTGGTAGCGATGCAGCCGGCTGTTATGGATATGGCCGCTATTGCTTACGGCCAATACGCGCTGAATGCCCATCAACCGGGCTAGCATGCACAAGGTCTTGGCCATGAGCATTTTCGGCATCAGACCGTGCAGATCCTTGGTGGCGTCGCGGAAGCGTTCGAGCCCGCCTGTAGCGCTAGGGCCTTGCAGGCAGCCCAGTAGAATCTGATCCAAACCATGGGCATCCACGCCGAAAGAGAACGCCAGCGTGACCAGGCGCTCCCGAGTGGTCTCAGGCTGCAGCGTGAGCATCAGCTCGCCTTCTTTATCCATCGTGTGCGTCAACGACAGTTCGATGCGATACCTAGCCCCGCTTTTTCCCTCGACCATGGCCATCAGCAGCGATTGTTCCGCCAACAGGCGGGATCGCAGTTTGCCCGGCAGGCTGGTCAGGAATAGCTCGTAGTGCTGGCGTAATAGCTGCAGCTTGGCAGGTGTGCTTAAGCCCAGGCAGAGGTAGGGCCGCTGCAATTTATGCAGCCATTGCGGTTGTCGCGGCAGGACCGCCGCCAGTTCCGTCTGTTCGCTCAGGTAACGGAACCAGCGATGGGAATAGGGCCATTGCGCCATTGCGCGCAGCAGAAACTTCGTCCGGTGCAGCAGACTCTTGCCGTGTTCCGGTTCGGCGTAGCAGTGGCTTGCTTCCCAGAGTGTGCTCAGCATGTAGTCGTCTCTCGAGTGAATGTGTGGGAAAAAATCCCACGATATGTGTTCATTCTCAAGTGGGAAAATATCCCACGTCAACCATTCGTGCTAAAATCTGCCGAAATCACCGAAGTGCAAGGCCCTAAGCGACTCGAATGCCCGATTCCTCTTCGCCTCAAACGACCGACCGGCGTTTTATCGCCACGGTCGAACATGTGCTCCAGCCCTTGGTGCGGCTCTTGCTCGACCATGGCGTGGGCTTCCCGTCCCTGATCGAATTGCTCAAGGCTACCTACGTCCGCGTGGCCGATCGGCATTACAAACTGCAGAGCAAGGAGCAGACCGATAGTCGCCTGAGCCTGCTCACCGGCGTGCATCGCAAGGACGTTAAGCGGCTGCGAGATGGCGTCGATCAGGAAAAGTTGGTGTTGGAAGTGCCGCTGGCGGCGCAGGTGCTAGGGCGGTGGACGGGCGATGCACGCTATCTGAACGAGCAGCATGAGCCTCTGGTTCTACCCCGTTTCTCGCGAGAAGGTGGTGAGCACTCGTTCGAGTCGCTGGTCGAGTCGGTCAGCAAGGACATCCGTCCTCGCTCCTTGCTGGACGAATGGCTGCGCTCTGGAGTGGTCATGCTGGATGCGGAAGATCGCGTGCACTTGGCGCCCCATGCCGCCGTGCCGGCTGAGAGCTTGGCCGACAAGCTGGAATTCTTCGGTCGCAACGTGCACGACCATATGGCGGCGATTTCGGCCAACCTGCGCGAATCTCCGTCGCCGTTCATGGAGCGCTGTGTGTTCTATGACGGCTTAAAGCCAGCGCAGGTCGCCGAATTGCGCGCCCTGGCCGAACGGCGGGCGATGGAGGCGCTGCTGGAGGTCAACCGGCAGGCTCGCACCATGATCGAATCCAATGCAGAGGACAGCACCGCCACCGAACGCTTCAACTTTGGCGTGTACTTCTACCATGAGGCGGCCTCCGATGACGCAGAGCAATAAGACCAAGAGCCTCGCCATGCGTGTTGTCGGGGACCTGCCTCTTGGCGTGTTTGCAGCGCTGCTGGCCATCGTAGGTGTCTTTGCTCAAGCCGCACCGATGTGTGTCATCGATCCGGTCAGCCATGAAGTATTGCAGGAAACCGGGCAGGGCGGCATTGGTGGAACCGGCGCTCCCGCCGGCAGCGCCAAGACACCGATGCTGGCCTCCAACGGCAACGGTGGCATCGGTGGAACCGGCATGCCATTGAGAGTGCCCTTGGCCGGGCATGTGCTGTTCGTCCACGGCAATGCGGTCGCTGAACGTAGCGATGGCTATAAGCGAGAGCTGGCGCAAGGCAGCCCGGTGTGCGAAGGCGATACCATCGATACCCAGGCAGCCAGCCTGGTGCAGCTCAATATGGCCGACAGCGGACAGCTCGAGGTGCGGGCGCAAAGCCGTCTGAGCCTCGACACGTTCATCATGCCGGCCCAGATGGATGGCAGCGAGCGGTTCTCCGCCTCACTGGCCTGGGGCAGCGTACGGGCCGTAACCGGCGAGATCGGTCATGTGCATAAGGAGCTCTACGCACTCCATACTCCGTTGGCGGAAATCGGCGTACGCGGCACTTCGCACGAGGTGTTCCACGTACCGAAGGCGCTACCTGGTGTGCCCGCTGGTACCTATAACCGCGTACTGGCCGGCAAGACCGTGTTGAGCAGTGCCGGCATCTCGCTGGAACTCTTACCGAGTCAGGCCGGCTTCGTCGCGGCGAAGAATGCTCCGCCGCGCCGGTTGGAGAGCTTGCCGCCGGCACTAGTGCAACCCACGGTGCTGCCCCTGTCGCTCACCTGGCATAGCCAGACAGCGCAGAGTACGCCGAGCAAGGCCGAAGAGGAGCCGATGGCGCCGCTGTATCTCAAGCCGCTGCAGGTTCTTACGCGGTATTTCGGTTCATTGCCGAAAGGACCGGATGGTTCTGCCTATGTCGGGGCGAGCCAGGACCTGGACAATAATGTCATCCGGGTTGGTGGTGTGATCAGCAACCGCCGCAACGGTTCGGTGATTTTGCGGGATCCCGATTGGGGCTTGCCTTATGCCGCAGCCGACACCCGCAACGGCTTCAATTTTCTCGCAGGGAACGATGCCGTTCTGTACGACCTGGAATACGCCACGGTCGATGGTGTGAACGTCCAATGGGGGCTGTACGGCAATGCCAGCGATGTTGACCCGGTTACAGGAGCGGTCCGGCCGGTCGATTATCACCACTTCGCTTTTGCCCCGTCGGGGCTGACGTCGAATGCGATGTTGCACCACTTAACCGGCACGGCCACTTTCGGCCGACTGGTCGGTGGAACGATGTTGACTGATGAGTCGGGCGGCATCGGTGGGCAAGTGAATGCCCTTAGTATCGGCGTGCAATTTGGGCCGCAAGTCAGTATTACCTCCTACCAGCTCAATGCGACCGACAGTATGTCCAGAACCTGGAACGCACAATTCAACGGTCAGGTTTCTATACGCGACTTCCGTGACGGTAAGTTGCCGTTGACCACGCAATGCATTGGGGATGGTTGCGGAGTTGGGAATGGGGCAGGGCAGGCTGCGGGGGTGATCATCGGCAAGTCCGGCAAGGGCATCATCACCAGCTTTGGATTGCAGACAACGAGTGGGCAGGCTGTTGCAGGTGCGGCGGTGGTCTCCCGTCCATGAGGTGGTGGCAGGGCCGGAGGCGCTCGCTGTGTACAAGCACCCGATTGACCTTGGTTGTCGCTTCGCTGCTCATACTCTGCGGTGAAAGAGTGTGGGCATTCGACTGCAATGCACTGGTCGAGTCGCTTGGCGACGATTGGCGCCGGGGCAATGTGGCAGCAGTGGCCGATGCGCTTCGGGTGAAAGAGATCGATTGCTCTTCCGATCTCCGTTTCAATCGCGTTCTCGGGGAGGCGCTGCTCGCGTCGGGCCGTCCGGCCGATGCTTTGATGCCACTTGAAAGAGCTGTGACGATCGCCTCGGATGACAAGGCCAGTTGGCGTGCACTGACGCAAAGCTGGTTGGTGCTGGGTGATCGTGAGGCCGCAATGGCAGCCAGTCTTGCCGGAAACGGCTCTCAGGGCTCAGCTTCGGAAGAGCGTGCCGGTGAGCGTTTGCATTGGCGGTTCGGCGTTGAGGGCAGTCGTGGACACGACAGTAATGCCACGTTGGCGACGTCTGAAAAGAGTATTGCGGTGCCCGCGCTCGACGGCGCCATCGTTACCTTGGGGCCTGCGTCACGCCAGCGGGGTGATAGTTACTGGGGCGAGGTCGTCAATGCCGAAGCAGAAGTCGCCATTTCGCCTACTTGGGTGATGCAAATAGCTGGCGCGGATAGTCGACGGCAATACGATCATTTGCATTGGGCCTCTTCCGAGGAGCAAACCTTAAGCGCCAGACTAGAGCAGAGCAACGATTGGGGGTTCTGGTCACTGGGGGTGCATGGTACCCGGCAATGGCAAGGTAAAGAAGACGTCAGGTTTGGCACCGGCGCCACTCTGAGCTGGCGCCCGGGGCAAGCCTCTTCGCTTTGGCCCACTCTCGCGCTGGATGTCACCCGTTATCGCTATAACGGTAGTTTTAGGATGGTCGAAGGTTTCATCGAACACTCTCTATCGCTTAGCAACTCCGTGGCAATCGGGCAGAAAACGCTCGGGTGGGCGCTGCAGGCCGGACATGATGTCGCAACGGAGAGCAGAGCCGATGGCGATCGCAATATCATTGGCGCGCGCATATACGCCACTGGGCCGATAACCAATACGGTTGAGTGGCTCACTTGGCTAGACCATCTGGATAGTCGTTACAACCATGTTAACCCTGCTTTTCTGGTTGATCGCCACGAGGCGATCGACACCTGGAATGGTGAGGTGTCCTGGGCCGTCAATAAATGGCTGAGTGTGCGCGGGCTGGTTTCTCTTTCCCGACAGCATGCCAACATACCTCTCTATGACTACCGGCGAGCGGATACCAGCCTGACACTGAGCTATGCGTTCGGGGGCTGAATCAGATTGCGGCGCTTGCGGCTTAGAGCGGCTAATAAAACCGGTGCCGTCTTGCCGCACTGTTTGTACGGCCAGTGGCCCCACGCCTAGCCAAGATCGTTACGCTGGGTTTTGCTAGCGGCTCTTAGAGTGAGCCAACCCTGATCGCCGCAATCTCTGGGCATGCCCCCGACCATACGCAGACTTCGTGCCTGCAGTATGCAATGCTCGGTGGTGCCGTTCTTCCTTCCATGCTTGATGCGGCACACTGAGCTACAACGGAGGATAACCAAAGCATGGGAGTTCGCCGTGAATTTACACAATCTGTTTGCCCAATTAAACGAGCATGCCGAGCGCGAACAGTTTCTGACGTTGTTGAGTCGTCCTGGCCTCAGGATTGAACGCATTGTCTCTACCGGGCAGGCAAGCCCGCCAGGTTTCTGGTACGAGCAGGAACATGGCGAATGGCTGGTATTACTGGCTGGGGAGGCCAAACTGGTCTTTGAAGAGGAGGCTGCGCCGCGCGATCTGCTGCCGGGCGATTTCATTGATATTCCGCCGCATTGTCGTCATAGGGTCGACTGGACTGATCCGGAGGTTGTTACGGTATGGCTGGTTGTGTCGTATGAAAGCCACTAGCTAACCATTTCGGTGTTGTATTGCGGAGTCCAATGTTGCTATCCACGCGGCATCCGTTCCTATGCTTTCCTCACTGGGCCAGTGTATTGAGATCAGAAGTCGGCTGGGGTTGTTGGTCCAGTGCTGGGGCGACCCAGCCATTGTGGTATTGGAAATGCAATGCGGTCATCCCTTGCCAGGATGACCGCACCGTTTGTAGCCGTTAGGAACAGTTTCACCGGGTCGGCTGTCCCACTATCGAAGCCGTTCTAATTAGGCTACGGATGGATATCGACGATCTGCGTAATGTGCGGCTGGCCCTGGCCTGGCAGCGGTTGGAAGATGTGAATTTTCACCACTCGCAGCGGTGCGCCCGGTACCACGGCTTGAGCCTTGGACAGGTAGGAATAGTTAGTGCCCGCAACAACTTGCGTAGCAAAAGCATACGGGGTGTATTTCACGCCGACCAAATTCACGGCTTCTGCAAAAACCTTTTTAGCTTCCGTGGTGATTTCGAAGTCAAAAGCGGTCCAACCACCAAGAATGGTATCCGACATTGTGTTCACCTATTTATGGTTGCATTTCAGGGCGCCCTAAACTGTTGCAACCTTACAGTCGTGGGATAGCAAAGCCGACGGGTTGCCTGCGCTAATCGTACCTGTTTGCGGGAGGCGGCTGAGTCATGAACGATGAATTCATCTCGTTAATGACAAAGCATTACCGTCTAAGCAATATCGATAATAGATGTTATGTTTTTCATGTCAATGGTATTTTGGGTGCATGAAGTTTTCGGGGCTGCTGTGGTAAGCGCACCAGGGCTGCTCAGGAGGTCGGTTAGTGACCTTTATAGAACAGAGCAGAGCAGAGCAGAACAAGAGTCAAGGGAAGGATGAAGGCTTGCAGCAGCGAACTTGAATAGTGGGTTTGGCGGGCTCTTGGGCTTGCAAGTCCGAGCGCGGGACGGTTCTCGACTATCAGATGTGTCCGCTTGGGGCATAGGTAATCAACACGGAGATACCCAACGAGAGCTTGGTGGGGGCAGATCATCCACCAGGTCAGAGTGTTGTTATGACAAGCATCTGGCTGCGTGTGCGGTAGATCGCGAGCCTTCCTCGCGGGCGACACTCGCGTTTTATGGGCGTCTACCAAAAGTGAGCAACAGGGAACCGATTTAAAAAGCCGCCCACTTAGGGGGCGGCCTTTTTTGATGTCGGTGCTGCCTATCCATCAACCAGCCAGCCAACCACGCGGATCTAATGTGGGTAGATGGCAGATGCTGACTTGCTCACACTTCGGCGGAGGGACGGCCGGTCTTGACGTTCTCGAGTCCGCTTAGCAGGGCTGTTAACTCGGCCGGAGACAGGGCCTCCAGGGCAAGCAAGCCTGCCCGCAGCAATTCGCTTTTCTTGATGCTGATACCTGCTTCAAGACTTCTTTTCTTCAGCTCGGCGATTTTCGCGTAGTCCGACTCAGGCATGGTGAAGCTGTCCCGCACCACTTTGGATTTCTTCTTCTTTTTGCTGATTTCAACAGTGGCTGGGACGCTCTGCTCGATAACTGGGGTGGGCGCGGCTGGTGAAGCTGATGCAGTGGCTACCTCTTTCGAGCGCGCGCTCGGAGTACGGGCTGTCGCTTTCTTTGCTGCCGCGGGTTTCTTCACCGGTGAGGAAATCTCAACGGGAGGTGTTGCCTTTGCTCCAACGGCTTTGGACGGTGTGGTGACCTTTTGGGCCGGGCTAGCCGCAGGCGTAGCCGTTTCGACGGTCGATGTCGCTGCCGGGGAGGGTTCGCTGGATTTGGCCGGCGTTGTGGTGGTTTGCTGGGCAGTGGAGGCTCGGGCTTTGGTTGGCGTCTTGGAGGCTCGGGTCGGCTGTGCGGTTTTCTTCATGGTCAGGTCTCTGTCGGGTAAACGATATATACAGTATATACTGTTTTGGCGACATTCCAATTGTCATTAATGGTCGAGAAGAAGGTGCTTGATGCGAAGCGTCTTAAGCCGAGTCCGGCGTTGGCCGAATGGACAGGCGTTATTTCACTACCGACCTGGGGGGCTTTGTGTCTGCGTGCAACCTTTTGAACGGTGCGGGTCAAGCCCCGTGGAGTGTCGAAGCAATTGATTATTGGTATATCTGCCCTGGAGGTGGGGCGGCGCAATGATGAAAGAAACCCCCGCCATGTAATGGACTGGGGGCTGCGGGAGAGGTCAGCTTGGCGCGCAGCAGAGCTACTGAAGCTGCATCATTCGGGGTTGGGTCAATGATTCCGGGTTCAGCACGGCATTGAGCTGCTCGCGGCTCAGCAAACCATGGGATAGGACGATGTCGAATACGCTGCCGCCGGTGGCGTGGGCTTCGGCGGCAACCTCGGTGGCGGCGGCATAGCCGATGAACGGGTTGAGCGCGGTGACGAGGCCGATCGAATTTTCCACCGACTTGCGCAGATGGTCGCGGTTGGCAGTGATGCCTTTCACGCAGTGCTCGGTCAACGTGTGGCAGGCATTTGCCAGGTGCTGAATGCTGCGGAACAGGCTATAGGCGATCACCGGCTCGAAGGCATTGAGCTGCAGCTGACCGGCTTCGGCGGCCATGGTCACGGTCATATCGTTGCCGATGACCTCATAGGCGACCTGGGTCACCACTTCCGGAATCACCGGGTTGACCTTGCCCGGCATGATCGACGAGCCGGCCTGACGAGCCGGCAGGTTGATCTCGCCAAAACCGGCGCGGGGGCCGCTCGACAGCAGGCGCAGGTCGTTGCAGCTCTTGGACAGTTTGACCGCCACGCGCTTGAGGACGCCGGAGAGCTGCACGAAGGCACCACAGTCCTGGGTGGCTTCGATCAGGTTGGGGGCGGTAACCAGTGGCAGACCGGTGATCGCCGACAGGTGTTTGCACACCTTCGCCGCATAGTCCGGGTGAGCGTTAATGCCGGTGCCGATCGCCGTGGCGCCCAGGTTGATTTCCAGCATCAGCTGACCCGCTTCGCCCAGGCGCAACTCATCCTCGCCGAGCATCACGGCGTAGGTCATGAATTCCTGGCCGAGCGTCATCGGAACCGCATCCTGCAACTGGGTGCGGCCCATTTTCAGCACGTCCTTGAACTCATCGGCCTTGTCGGCAAAGGCGCCGCGCAAGGTCGTCATCATTCGCACCAGTTGCTGCACACCATTCCAGGTTGCCACGCGCAAGGCGGTCGGGTACACGTCGTTGGTGGACTGGCCCAGGTTGACGTGCTCGTTCGGGTGCAGGTGCTGGTATTCGCCCTTGCCATGGCCGAGCAACTCCAGCGCACGGTTGGCGATGACCTCGTTGGCATTCATATTGGTCGAGGTGCCGGCCCCGCCCTGAATCACGTCGACCACGAACTGTTCATGCAGGCGGCCGGTACGGATTTCTTCACAGGCCGCCGCGATCGCCTGGGTGAGGCGGTCGTCCAGCAGCCCCAGCTCGTTATTGGCGAGGGCGGCAGCCTGCTTGATCGCGGCCAGCGCATTGATCAGCTCGGCATAGCTGGAGATGGTCTGGCCGGTGATCGGGAAGTTTTCGACGGCGCGTAGCGTGTGTACGCCCCAGTAGACATCGGCCGGGATGTCGCGATTGCCCAACAGGTCGTGTTCGATGCGGGTGTTCATAGAGGGTTCGTCTTTCAGGGTGGGGGCTGATGGGAACGCACTCTAGGCGCTGAGGGTCAGGGCTGGCTAATTCCGAATACCGATAGGGGCATGCTTTTTTTGCATAACCTGAAGGTGGCTCAGATTGGGGCATAACGCTGCTGCAAAAAGGACCAGAATGCCTCGACCGAGGGGCGGCTGGGTTTGCGGCTGCGGTATAGCCGTATCTCCATATCGACTTCCCAGCCGGCCTCGGCGGCCGGGGCCAACTGGCCGTAACGGACTTCGCGGGTGACCGCGCTTTGCGGCAAGAACGCCACACCATGGCCTTCCAAAACCATGTTCTTCAGGCCTTCGGCCATGTCGGTTTCATAACGCAAGTTGAGGTGGCAGGGGGCGGGGGCCGTATCGAGGATCAGTTCGGTCATCAGGCGGAAATAGGCGTTGGCGGCATAGCCCAGGAACGGTATCGGTTGCTCCGGGGTACCGGGCAGGCTAAAGAGTGGTACACGCTGCCGGTCGCAACGGGCATAGGGACGCAGGCGCTCCATTCCGATACGTAGGCCGAGGTAGCGGCTTTCTTCGAGCTCTACCGGCTTCTTCGGATGGTGGTAGCACAACAGCAGGTCGGTGCCGCCCTCGACCAGTGCCAGCAAGGCATCGTGGACGTTGCTGGCCTGCAGGCGACAAGCCAGTTGGCCGAACCGCTCCTCCACCTGGGTTAGCCATTTGGGGAAGAACGAGAAGGACAACGTATGCGGTACGGCGAACTCCAGCGTCTCTTCCGGTAGTGGCTTCATACCCTGCAGCAGGGCACGAGTGGCCTGGATCTGATTGAGCATGCTGACGGCCTGCTCGCGGAATACCTCGCCGGCGGCGGTCAGCGTGGTCGGGTAGGAGGTCCGGTCGATCAGTTCGGTTCCGACCCAGCTTTCCAGTGCCCGGATTCGGCGCGAAAAAGCGGGCTGGGTCAGGTGTCGTGCCTGAGCCGAGCGGGTAAAACTGCCGGTGTCGGCCAATACCAGGAAGTCTTCTAGCCAACGTGTTTCCATGATGGTTCCGCTAGGTGTTCGTGCAATGCCCCAGAAGGGGCAGTGGCATGGGTTCGTGTGTAGGGCAGCTGGAAACCAGGTGCTAGGCAGTCGTGCTGATGAGTTCATTTCGAGGGGCAATCCTTGCGATCGCCCATCACACCAAGACATGGCGCGTTTCGGAAAAGAACTGGTTGATCTGTTGCTCTATCTGCGGATCAATCATGACTTCAGGCCGCCTTCCATTCGGGCAAGCCAATCTCGGGGTTGTGCCGAACAGGCGACAAATCAGCGGACGCTCGGCATAGACTTCGCACCCCTTTTCCCCAAGGTGAGGGCAACTCAGGCTAGCCAAAGCGACTTCATGCTCTTCGTCGCTCTTGAGGGGGAGCCTGGCCATCTCTTCGCTGGAGGTGGTCACCGGTCCACAGCAGTCGTGACACCCGGGTACGCACTCAAATGATGGGATGCGGCTGCGGAAGAACCGGATCTTTTGACTGGTTGGGGTCATTTGATACTTTCTGTAGGGTAAACGCTTCCGCGGTCATGGCGCACTTGCACCTTGCTGTCAATCGGCAGTGGCTCAGGCGTGCCTGCATAGTCGATTCAACCCGATATAGATTGAGAGATGATAGCGGATTGGCTAACATGAACCACGAGCATTTGCTCGGTGCAACTAACAGGGTAAGTACGCAATGGCAACAGGTACCGTCAAGTGGTTCAATGATGCGAAGGGCTTTGGCTTCATTACGCCGGACGAAGGTGGCGAAGATCTATTCGCTCACTTTTCTGCGATCAATTCCAATGGCTTCAAGTCGCTGCAAGAAGGTCAACGAGTGAGCTTCGATGTGACCATGGGGCCTAAAGGCAAGCAGGCATCAAATATTCAACCATTGTAAGCAATGATTGAATGATAAAACCCGGCTGAGGCCGGGTTTTTGTTTTGGTGCCTATGCCGATTTCGTTAAGGGCTCCCGGTGGCATCGGTGCGAAAAATGGATAGTATGCCGTTAGGCTTTTTTTACAAACTCTGATTTCAGTTTCATCGCGCCAATTCCATCGATTTTGCAATCAATGTCATGGTCGCCTTCAACAAGACGAATGTTCTTGACCTTGGTGCCCACCTTGACGACTAATGAAGAGCCTTTGACTTTGAGGTCTTTGATTACGGTAACCGTATCGCCATCCTGCAATACATTTCCATTCGCATCATGAATTACGCGAGCCTGGTCATCACCCGTGGCTTCAGTATTTTTATCCCATTCATGGGAGCACTCTGGACAGATGTATAAATTGCCATCTTCGTAGGTGTACTCGGAATTGCATTGTGGACATTTAGGAAGGGCACTCATGGTTCGTCCTGTTTGATGGTTTGGTTTTTTAGGTTAGGAGAGGCGCTGAATGCAGCCGTTTCTCGGTATTTTGAGAAAGTTGCCCGGATCTCGCCCATGGAGCATTAGAATGGTAGGTTGCGTCGAATATTTTCGGTAGCATTATACTATAAAAGGCTGGCCTAGTATAGAGTTGGAGCTAGGGCTTCTCTCTAGGATTGGCTGCCATCGATGCAGTGATGGTGTTCTTTAATGATTTTGTTGTTTAGGTGGCGGTTATATAAGGGTGTCGCCATCCAAGTTGCTTGGCTCGGCTTCTATTTTTATTGTTATTTTTCCACTCTTTTTCGCCAAGTACATACTGTCGTCGGCATGTTTGAGAAGCTGCTGCTCCCCCTCGCCGTGCTCAGGGTAGTGAGCGATTCCGATGCTCGGCAGTACTAGCAGACTATGACCATCTATTTGCAGGGGACTATCAAAAGCCTTGCGGATTTTTCTTTCCACGATTGAGACGTGCTCCGTCACATGTGGGTTTTCTAGCAATACCACAAATTCGTCTCCTCCAATGCGAGCAACCGTGTCCGTTTCTCGTATGCACTGCTTGAGCCGACTGGCGACCTCCTGCAGCAATAAGTCACCGGTAGCGTGCCCGAAGGTGTCGTTGACGTGTTTGAATTTGTCCAGGTCGAGGTAAAGCAGGGATAGCCGCCCCTGTTCCCGGCGAGCTCTTGCCAGCGCCGTCTTCAGACGATCATGCAGGAGCCCTCGATTGGGTAGCTTGGTCAACTCGTCGTACTGCGCCATGTACTGCAGTCGGGCCTGTAACTGTTTTCGCTCAATCGCGGTGGCGATCTGTGTGGACACGTACTGCAACAGTTCTTGGTCCTTGTCGGTGTAGCATGTGTCGCCCGAATAGCTTTTCAACACCAAGGCACCAATGGTCCCTTTGTTCGAATTCAGAGGAGCGCCCAGCCAGCACAACGAAGCCTTCCCGAAAATGGCTCTTAAATGCCCAGGGAGGATAGCCAAGGCGTCAGAGGTCATCAGCAGCGATTGCCCGGTGCGGATAATCTCGGCACTGAAGGTGCATGCTGCGGGATCTTGTGCCTCAAATTCTTCGATATGGGCATCTACATGGTAGGGAAAGCTTAGCTGACCCGTTTTCTCATCGAGCAATGCAACCGAAAAGTTCTGGGCGGGCAGTAGTTTGCCGATGATCTGATGAATTTGCTGAAACAGCGCCGGTAGATCCCCTGCGGCGTGCGCTGCTTCGGAAATGGCGTAGAGTGCGGCCTGCATTGACTCTGCTCGCTTACGTTCGGTGATGTCGCGCGCGACGGCAATCCTGAGTTGGTCTGCTTCTGACCAGCGGGCTGACCACATGATGTGGACAACCCTGCCATCCTTGCGGAGGTAGCGGTTCTCGAAGTGAGGGTTGGGTTGCCCTGCCATGATCAGCTTGGCCGCCTGCAGGGTTCGTTCCCGGTCCTCGGGAACCACCATCTCGATCATGGCCTTGCCGATCATTTCTTCAGCGGTGTAGCCGAAGATGCGCTCGCAAGCTGCGCTGACAAACACAAAGTACCCTTCGGCATCGACGACACAAATGGTGTCGAGTAGAAGGTCCATGAAGCTTGCCAAGGGAACGTGGGTTTTCATGGCCATGTCTCGTAAGTGCTACATGCCAAAGCTACGCTGTGCGTAGAGGCTGATGGTTTCTGTCCGCGTGTGGTTCGATCATTTGGATATCATTGCACGCTACTTCGGCAAGTGACAGCGCTGAGGGTGGCGAATGCGTTGGTAAGCCTGCAACCCTTATCATATTAATTAGGGTAGTCGGTCTTTGTAGTGATTTGTGCTATAGCCTGTGCATGAAGTGCCGGTGAGTCGATGCCCCATCGGCACGACCGTATTTATGGCATTCAAGTGTTGAATTTGATCGGTGAAGACGAAAGGGGCACGGTTATTCGCCGTGCCCCTTTGTGCGTTAAGTTGATGCCTGCTGCAATTAATATGCATACCGCGATAAATTAATTTGCAAGCATAATATCGGCTAATTATTCCTTTGGAATAAAACTCAATGCCACCGAATTGATGCAATAGCGTTCGCCTGTCGGTTCCGGGCCATCGGGAAATACATGGCCAAGATGGGCATCGCACTGAGCGCAGCGCACCTCGACCCGGACCATGCCATGGCTGGTATCGGTGAGGCGCACGATGCTGTCGGGTACGGCTTCTTCCCAGAAGCTGGGCCAGCCGCAGCCGGCATCGAACTTGGTGTTCGATTCGAACAACAGGGCATCGCAGCAGATGCAATGGTATTGGCCTTGCTCGGTGCGGTAGTAGTGTTCACCACTGAACGGCCGCTCGGTACCGGCCTGTCGGGTGACGCGGTACTGCTCGGAGGTGAGCTGTTCCTGCCATTCGGCATCGCTCTTGCGCACGGTGTCGTTCATGAGGGCTCCTGCATTCGGTCAAAGTTCATCGAGGGCTTGGGGTAAGTGGCGGTCGTCGGCCCAGTCGTCGAGCCGCCATTCATGGCCGTCGTGCGAGATCCAGTTGAGTGCGGCATTGGGAATGGCGAAGTCGCGTGCTCCATCGAGCGATTTTCCCGTAGCCAGTCGTCGCACGACATCGAGCACGCCGCCGTGGGTCACCACGACAACGCGGCCGCCGGGGTGGCGCTCCAGCATATGACCGAGGAAGTGCCGCAATCGTTCGGCCAACTTGAGCAGTGTTTCGCCGCCCCCCAGGTCGTGGTCGACTACGCGTTGTTGCATGGCGAGCTGCAGGTCAGGGCGCTGTGCGGCGGCTTGTTCCGGCGTCAGCCCTTGCAGTTGGCCGAAGTGACGCTCGCGCAGTGACGGCGTCAGTTGCACCGGCAACGCGAGTCGCGCTGCGATAGGAGTGGCGGTGTCGTGGGTGCGTTCCAGGTCGCTACTGTACAAGGCGCTGAAGGGGGCTTTGGCCGCCAGTCTTGCCAGCCGCTCGGCGAGCAGCAGGGCTTGCTTGCGGCCGGTGTCGTTCAAAGGGGTGTCGAGCTGGCCCTGCAGGCGGCGCTCACGGTTCCAACTGGTTTCGCCGTGGCGGACCAGGCAGAGGCGGGTAGGCGGTAGTGGGCTCATGGCTCGATCATAGCAGCATGCCGCGCCGCGCTGACAAGCGCTTATAGCGCCACGGCGCGACTCAGGCCCAGCCACAGTCCGAGCGGTACGAACAGCAGGCTGGCCAAGTTGCCGACCAGTACGATCGAGGCCATCTTGTCCGGCTCCTGCACATAACGTTCGGCCATCAGGAAATTCAACACCGCCGGCGGTAGCGCACCGAACAGAAAGACCAGAGCGATCTGAGTCTGGTCGAGGCGCAACAGCGGGCTCAGTAGCGCCGCTGCGAGCAGTCCGGTGAGCGGGCAGACCACGCCGGCAAGCAGACTGCGTCCCCAGCCTCTCCAGTGCACGTCGACCATCCGCACTCCCAACGCGAACAGCATCAGAGGAATCGACACGTCGCCGAGCATCTTTACCGGCAGGAGCAGCCAGTCGGGCAGATGCAAACCGGCCAACCCGCAGCCAAAGCCGGCCAGTGTTGCCAGTACGATGGGGTTGCGGGCCAGTTCCGTGAGCGAGGCACGTTGGCCGAAAATCACCGCGCCCAGGGTGAAGTGCAACAGGTTGGACACCACGAACAGCACGACGAAGCCGTTGAAGCCGCCGTGGCCGAAGGCCAGCAGCGCCAGCGGCAGGCCCATATTGCCGCAATTGTTGAACATCGACGGCGGCAGCAGGGTGCGCGGCGAGTAACCGAGCAGGCGTGCCGCAGGCCAGGCCAGCAGGCCCGACAGCAGCACGATGCCGAGCGCGGCCGGCAGCATTTTCCAGTGTTCGGCCAAGTGGAAGTCTTTGGCGGCCAGTACCGAGAACAGCAGCAGGGGGACGCACACGTCCATATTGAGCTTGTTGGCCGCGCTCATGTCGGGGCGGTGGCGGCGGCCGTACAGCCAGCCGGTCAGCACGATCAGCAAGACCGGCAGAATGATGAAAAGAATACGTTCGAACATGATGACAACCGGACGTAGCGACACGTCCGGGCAAGGTGAGGGGTTGCGAGTTAAAGGATGCCGACGCCGGACAGTTCGCGGGCGAGGTTGGCCGCGGCGTTGTCGGTCATGCTGCCGACCAGGTCCAGCACCTTCATGTAGGCGCTGTAGAGCGTATCGCTGGCCTCGATAGGGGTATCGGCCAGCAAGCCCAGCGCCAGCTTCTGGCGAGAGGTCAGCTCTTCCGGGGCGGTGACGCGCATATGCACCGCCGGAACCAGGATGTCGAGCAGAGTGCCAAGGCAGGGGAAGGACGCGATTTCGGTGATCAGCTTGCTGCGATGGTTGTAGATACGCTGGCTGGCGATACGTTTGGCCTGCAGCAGCGTATCGCGCAGCTGAGGCTCGCACACGTCGATCAGATCCTTGCCCTGGAAGGCACCTGCCAGCAGCGCCGGTTGGTGCAGCATGAATTTTTCCGCCACCTCGCTGACGCATCGGCCGATCGCCACGCCGCGGATGGTGGCGCATTTCTGGCGAATGCTGTGGTTGGCCCAGGCCCGTTCCACCTCGCCCAGTGACGAGAACAGGCTTTCGAACTCGCGTACGTCGAGAATGCCGATCTCGACCGCGTCTTCCAGGTCGAGAATGGCATAGCAAATGTCGTCGGCCGCTTCCATCAGATAGGACAGCGGGTGGCGGCACCATTGATTGTCGGCCCGGCGCAGCAGGCCGAGCTCGGCGGCAATCGCCTCAAAGTAGGGGCGTTCGGCCTGGTAGATATTGAACTTGTCGCGCTCGTAGGCGGCTTGGGCATCGGCGGTCCATGGGTATTTGACCAGTGCGCCGATCGCCGCCGCCGTCAGGCGCATGCCGCCTTCGCCAGCATACATTTCCAGCGAGGCGACCATGCGCAGGCCGTGGGCATTGCCTTCGTAGGTGGTGATATCGCGCGCCTGCTCTGGGCTTAACCCAACCAGCAGCGACGCATGGGCCGGGTCGCGGAACCAGTCGCGCAGCGCGTCCTCGCCGGTGTGGCCAAACGGCGGGTTGCCGATGTCGTGGGCGAGGCAGGCTACTTGTACCACGGCGCCGATATCGAACGGCGTGTAGCCGGCCGGCAGGAAACCACCGTGCTCAAGCATCACACCGACCCGGTTGCCCAGGCTGCGGCCGACGCTGGCCACTTCGACGCTGTGGGTCAGCCGATTGTGGGTGTGGTCGTGCTGGGCCAGCGGGTGCACCTGGGTCTTGCGGCCGAGGCGGCGAAAGGCGCTGGAGAACACCACGCGGTCGTGGTCGATATGGAAGTCGCTGCGCAGACCCGGTGCGCCCTCGTTGGTGGCGGGGGTGCGGGTTGGCCGAACGTCGCCGGCGACGGTCTTGAAGCGCTTGCTGGACAGTAGCGCAGGCCAGTTCATCACGGTCGGGTTCGGGCTCATCGGGGCAGGTCGGGTTCGCAGATGGCTCATCATACCAGCTTGGTCGACGCCGGAAACGAACAGGGGCCGACAGTTGTCAGCCCCTGGGATGCGACGCGAGGTCGCTTAGTGGTGGATTTGGTGGCCGATCACGCCACCGACGGCAGCACCACCGATGGTGCCGAGGGCGTCACCATTGGTCAGCACCGAACCGACTACGGCACCGGCACCAGCACCGATCGCGGTGTTGCGATCGCGGTGGCTCATGCCGGCACAGCCGGTGACCATGGCGGCCAAGGAGGTGATCACGATGACAGTTTTCAGAGATTGTTTCATTACGCATCTCCTGCAATTAGAGTTATTGATAATTGAATTCTACGGCAGGAGCTCTTCCTGGCCATGAAATGGCCCGGATAAAGTGTTAAAAATCTTTACATTTGATCACTTCCGTTCCGGTGAAACGGCTTCATCGGCCGGCGGGCAGGCCTCAGGAGACGGAGCATTCAGCCAACGGCCAATCAGCCGGTAGGCAACGGCCAGTAGGGTCGGGCCGATAAACAGGCCGATCAGGCCCATGCTGAGCAGGCCGCCGAGCACGCCGATGAAGATCAGCGCCAGAGGCATCTTGGCCCCGTGACTGATCAAGTAGGGCTTGAGGAAGTTGTCGATTGAGTTGACCAGCAGCAGCCCCCACAAACCAAGGAAGATCGCCATGCCGGTCTCGCCCTTGAACGCGAGCCAAGCGACCACCGGTGACCAGACCACCAGAGTCGGCATCTGTGCCACCGCGACCAGGAAGCAGACGAAGCCGATCAGCAACACGCCCGGCACGCCGGTGATCGCCACGCCAACGGCGGTCAACAGCGCTTGTGCCAATGCGGTGCCGACCACGCCGGTGGTGACGCCGCGCACGGTGCGCGCGACCAGTTCCGGCAAGTCGTCGTGCATATGGCCGCCGAGTTTGGCGACCAGTCGGCCGAAGCCATCCCACAGCTTGTCGCCGGACACTAGGAACAGGCCGGCGATCAGCATTGCCAGGATGATCTCGACCAGCCCCTTGCCCATCTGAGCACCTTGGGCGAGCAGCCAGCTGCCGACGTTGTCGAGCATCGGTTTGAAGCGCACGAATAGGCTGGGCAGGTCGGTCTGTGCGGTTTGCCATAACTGGGCGGCCTGATCGCCGATCAGCGGCAGTCCGATCAGCCAAGCGGGCGGATTGGGGATTTGGAAATTAGCGAGGCCGCCGTTGATGACGCTCTTCGATGGCACGAACTCGGCGACCGACATCACCATGAAGGTCAGCGGCACGACGAAGGCGATGACGAGCAGCAGGATGATCAGGGCTGCGGAGAGCTTGGGGCGGTTGCCCAATTTGGCGCGCAGCCAGGTGTGGCCCGGCCAGACCGAGATAGCGATGATGCCAGCCCACAGCATGGCTCCCAAAAATGGCTGCAGTACCTTGAAGCAAGCGAAGACCAGGAGCAGAACTAGTGCCGCGCGTACCAGGCTCTCCATCGTAAACAATTGTTGAGGCCACTTCGGCGTTTGCATTACGGCTCCGGACTTGTCATAAGAGATGCTGCATTCTAGCCCGAGCAGAATAAATTTCGGATATCCGGGCACCATTGCCCGGCATTTTCGTCTACAACAGCAGCAGTCAGACAAAGGAGAGAGTCCATGGTAACGGCAGTAATCGGAGCGGGCCTCGCCGGTTTGACGGTGGCCCGACAGCTGGCGGCAGCCGGGCGGGCGGTGCGGGTGTTCGAGCGCAGCCGCGGCTTTGGCGGCCGGTTGGCGACGCGTCGTACCGACACGGCGGCGTTCGATCACGGTGCGCAATACTTTACCGTGCAGAGCGAGGTGTTTCGGGACACGGTGGCTGGCTGGCGCGAAGCCGGGCTGGTGCTGCCGTGGAGTGCGCGTTTTGTCGAGATCGGCGCGGAGGGCACCACGCCGGCACGTGAATCGATACGCTATGTGGCGGTGCCGGGCATGAGTTGCCTGGGGCGGACCTTGGCCGAGGGTCTGAACGTGATGACGCAGAGTCGCGTGGTGGCGCTGACGCCGACCGGCGACAGCTGGCGTATCACACTGGACAATGGTGAAACCTATCCGGCCGACTCGCTGGTGCTGGCGGTGCCTGCACCGCAGGCGATGACCTTGCTGGAAGGTGTGCACCGTTTCGCGACGCTGCTTGGCAAGGTGCAGTACGCCTCGTGCTGGAGCGTGATGCTGCAGGCGGAAGAGGGGTTGGACCCTGGCTGGGATGGCGCCTTCGTCTGCGACGGCGGCCCCTTGTCGTGGTTGGCGAACAATCGCTCCAAGCCCGGCCGTAATGGCGCCCCGTCCTGGGTCGCGCACGCCAGCCCGGCCTGGTCGGATGCGCATCGCAGCCATGCGCAGGATTGGGTGGCGCAGACCTTGCTGCGGGCGGCGAGGGAGTTGCTGGGGGGCACGCCGTTGATGCTGGAGAGCGTGCATCGCTGGCTATATGCGCGAGTGAGCCATCCCTTGGGCGAACCGTATCTATGGGATGAGATGCTGCGCCTGGGCGTGTGCGGCGACGGCATGATCGGTGAACGCGTCGAGTCGGCCTTCCTGAGCGGCCATCAGTTGGCCGAACGGATGCTGCAGGGCTAAGCGGGCACTAGCTGCTCGCGATGCAGATTCGGGTTCGGTGGGGGTTGCCGACAATGCTGACAGGCCGAGCGATGCTCGGCCTTTTGCTTTTGGGACGGCTCAGAACCTGCTCACGATCTCGCGAACGAAGGGTCAACCAAGGCGAAATGACGCGAAACAGCGGAGTGTACATAGGGCACATGAGCATGTTGAGCGGCAGGTCGACGCAGCTTCCCCCGAGTGCAGCAGATCGTGAACAGCTTCTTCAGGCGGCGAGGGGTTTGCGCGCCACGACCTGCAACACCGCGGCCATGCCGGTGTGCAGACGGCCTTCCTGGACGCTGCGGTGTACTTCGGCGAACTGCAGCAACTCTAGCCCTGCCAATTCCTCGCGGACTTCGTCCGGCTCCAGCAGCAGATCGACATCCTTGGGCCCGCCGGTGCCGAAAGCGAGCTGGCGTGGGGTGTAGCCTTCCAACAGCAGTACGCCACCCGGAGTCAGGCCGGCGACCACATCGCGCAGCACCCGGGCGCGTAGCGCAGTCGGCAGGTGACAGAACACCGAGACGATGCCTTGCCAAGCGCTGGGCTCTACCCGGTAGTTGTCCAAGTCTGCCTGCAAGATCGTTACCGATACGGCACGGCGTTCGGCCAACTGGGCGACCTTGATCAGACCGGCGCTGGCCGCGTCGAGGGCGGTGACGAGCAGACCCTGGCCGGCGAGGTAGACCGCGTTGCGGCCTTCGCCTTCGCCCAGGCTGAGCACGGCGCCGCCGGCCGGCAGCAGATGACTGTGCTGGCGCAGAAAATCGTTGGGTTCGGTGCCGTAGACATAGTCGGCGGCGGCGAACTTGGGGTTCCAGAACAGGGCGGCGTCACTCATGATGCAAATTCCG
The DNA here is from genome assembly GCA_025989215.1 of Neisseriaceae bacterium JH1-16. Lineage (GTDB taxonomy): Bacteria > Pseudomonadota > Gammaproteobacteria > Burkholderiales > Chromobacteriaceae > Crenobacter_A. The sequence goes on from JAPDNP010000001.1 coordinate 577,758, forward strand.
GCAAGACAACCTGCGCAGACTAGCACGCCATCCAGGGATGGGCGAGGACTAGCCGACGTGAAAACGGCCCCGAAAGGGGCCGTGAGCGATGCGCGACGGCAGGGACTCAGCCCTGGTGGTTCTGGATCGTGGTCAGCACGTCCTTGGGTTTGAACAGCGGCTCGCCCGGGCTCGCGTAGGTGGTCAGCTTGCCATGCTCCCAGAGTCCGACTTCGAGCTTCTGGTTTTCGGTGTCGATCAGCAGGTAGGCGGCGTCCTTACCGCCCTGATGCTTGCGGTTGCCGAGCACGTAGAGCACGCGTTCGCGCTGCAAGGGGCCGGAGACTTCCATGTTCTTCTTGAAGACAGCGAACTGGTCGCCCAGCAGCGCCTTCAGATCGGGGGTGATCGCGCTGTCGTCGTAGAGCTTGATGTCGTTGGGGTACTTGCCGATTTCGGTCTGCAGCAGGGCCCACTTGCTGGCCTTTTCGGTGGCCTTGGCAATGCCCTTGAGCGAGTCGACCGCACCGCCGACCGCCGGATTGGATGCGGCCAGCGCGTCGAGCTTTTGCTTGGCCTGCGAGGCAGCGGCGCTGGCCTGCTGTTTCAGATCGTTCAGCGGGGCGCTGGCGGCGGATTGCAGCGCCTCGTGCGTTTGGCCGATCGCACTGGAGGCGGCTTCCTGCATCTTGGCCGTGTCCTGCTTGCCGCAGGCGGTCAGTGCGGTGGCGGAAACAAGCATGGCAAGCAGCAGCGGGGTAGTTCGGGTCATCGAGAATCCTGAGTTTTCGAGCTGATAGCTAATAAGACTAGAGCTTGCGTGCGGGGTTCGCCAGTGCCGCGACAGAAAGGGAACGCGTCGTCACAAAGCGTCACGAACCAGGATGCACGACCCGGCAGGGCAGGACAGGGTAGAATGCCCGATTATCCAAGGAGTCCCGCCATGAAAAGAACCGACCTAGAAAAGAATAAGGGCCTCAAGATCAACGGCCAGATGAAGGGCCAGGCTGTTCCGGCTCGCTTCGGCCAGGAGGCGGCCACGGTGCTCGACAAGCGCGAACAGCGCAAGCTCGACCAGGCGCTGGGTCTGGTGCCGTTCGCGGTGAAGCTGAACAGCGAACTGGTCGGTCAGCTGCAGGCACTGGCGACCGAGCGCAAGGTTGGCATGAATGATCTGGTGGCCGAGCTGCTGAAGAAGGGCCTGGCTAGCTGAGTCAGCGACGGCCAAGGAGTAAGACGGCCGGTCGTGGCAAGGAGCAATCCCTGCCACGGCCGGCCGTTGTCATTGGTGCTTACGGTTTGAACAGCGCTGCAGCCGCCACGGGGTTGGACGGGAAGTAGGCATGCAGATAGCTCGCCACAATGCTGCCGTGGCGATAGAGCGCCTCGCCGGTACCGCTGCCGCTGGCACGCTGCGCGTGGGTCAGCGGCGCGAGCGGGGTGACGGTGCTCGTGTAATGGAAGGTGTGACCGCGCAGGGTCTGTCCGCCCAACGTCACCGACTGCAGGCCCAGGCCGGCGAGGCGCCGGCCGAGCGTAGCGTGGCCGGGCAGCAGGCCGAGCATGCTGCCGCTTCGGCCAGCCTTGTCGGTCAGCGTGTCCAGCAGGTAGAGCATGCCGCCGCATTCGGCGTAGAGCGGTTTGCCGGCGGCGACGTGCTCTCTCAAGCCGGTCGCAGCCTTGAGGTTGGCCGAAAGCGTGGCGAGATGCAGCTCCGGATAACCGCCGGGCAGGTAGATCGCGTCGGCCGGGGGCGGGGGCTCGTCGGCCAGCGGCGAGAAGAACGCCAACTCGGCGCCGAGTTCGGCCAACAGCTCCAGATTGGCCGGGTAGATGAAGGAGAACGCCTTGTCGCGGGCGACGGCGATGCGCACGCCGGATAAGAGCTGCGGCAGCGCTTCGGCCAACGTTGGCCGAAAGGCGACCGGCGGTGGCAGTGCGGTCAGTTCGGTGGCGGCGATCTGCGCGGCTGCCTGCTGCAGACGGTGTTCCAGGTCGGCGATTTCCTGAGCCTGCACCAGCCCCAGGTGGCGTTCCGGCAGCGTCATCGCCTCGTCGCGCATCACCGTGCCCAGGCAGCGCAGCGATGGCGGTAGGGCCTGCAGCAGCATTTCGGCGTGGCGGGCGCTGGCGACGCGGTTGGCCAGCACGCCGTAGAACGGCAGGCCGGGGCGGAAGCTCGCCAGGCCGTGCGCAACGGCGGCGAAGGTCTGCGCCATGCCGGTGGTGTCGATCACCGGCAGTACCGGCACGCCGAAGGTGGCGGCGAGGTCCGCGCTGGATGGCGTGCCGTCGAACAGCCCCATGCTGCCCTCGATCAGGATCAGGTCGGCATCGCCGGCCGCATCGTATAGCCGGCGCCGGCAGTCTTCCTCGCCGGTCATCCACAGATCGAGCGAGTAGACCGGGTGGCCCGATGCGCGTTCCAGGATGTACGGGTCGAGAAAGTCCGGGCCGGTCTTGAACACCCGGACGGTACGGCCCTGGTCGCGGTGATAGCGAGCGAGACCGGCGGTGAGCGTGGTCTTGCCCTGGTGCGAGGCCGGGGCGGTGAGGAACAGCGCCGGGCAGTGGCGCACAGTGTCGGCGCCCATCTCAGAACTCGACGCCCTGTTGCGCCTTGACGCCCTGCTCGCGGTAGGGGTGCTTGACCAGGCGCATCTCGGTAACGAGGTCCGCCGCCTCGATCAGCGCCTCGGGTGCGTGTCGGCCGGTGACCACCACGTGCAGGTCGGGAGAGCGGGCGGCGAATACCGCCAGCACCTCGTCCAGCGGCAGGTAGTCGTACTTCAGCACGATATTGAGTTCGTCGAGGATCACCATGTCGTACTCGTCGCTTTCGATCATGCGGCGCGCTTCATCCCAGCCCTTGCGGGCGGTGGCGATGTCGGCGTCGCGGTCCTGGGTGTTCCAGGTATAGCCCTCGCCCATGGTGAGGAAGTCGCAGTTGTCGAAGCCGCCCAAGAGGTCGCGCTCGGCGGTGTGCAGTGCGCCCTTGATGAACTGCACCACGCCCAGGCGCATGCCGTGGCCGACCACGCGCAGCCCCATGCCGAAGGCGGCGCTGCTCTTGCCCTTGCCAGTGCCTGTGTGGACGATCAGCAGGCCCTTTTCCTTGGATGCTGCCGCCTTTTTCTTTTCGAAGCCTGCCTTGCGCCGTTCGGTCATGCGCTGGTGGGAAGCCGGATCGGTTTTCATGGGAAATCCTTGTAGAGCGTAACGAGTTGGCCGATCAACGATAGCGCATCAGCCAGATGAAGAAGCCGCCGCCGATCGCAGCGGTGCCGACGCCGACCGGGATGTCCTCCGGGGCGATCAGCGAGCGGGCGGCGACGTCGACCCAGATCAGGAAGATCGCGCCGATCAGGCCGCTGGCCGGCAGCAGGCGGCGGTGGTCGGTGCCGACGAACTGCCTGGCGATGTGCGGGATCATCAGGCCGACGAAGCCGATCGAGCCGCTGATGGCGACCATCACCCCGGTCATCAGCGAGGCGATGACGAATACCGTCAGCCGCAGTGCCGATACGCGGATGCCCAGCGCAGTGGCGGTCTGTTCGCCGGCCATCAGCGCATTGAGCGAACGCCCCAGGCCGACCAGCACGACGAAGCCTATCAGCAGCACCAGCGCCGGGATCGGCAGCAGGTTCCAGCGCGCCAGCCCTAGGCCGCCCAGCATCCAGAACACCACCGACGAGGCCGAGCGGTGGTCGCCCAGGTACAGCATCAGGTTGGCCATCGCCATCACGAAGAACGACACGGCCACACCGGCCAACAGCAGCCGGTCGGCGTTGAGCCGGCGTTGGCGCAGCGCCACCGTCATCACGATGGCCATGCTGGCCAGCGCCCCGGCGAAGGCTGCCAACGGCAGGGTGAGGCTCCCAACCACATTGCCAGTAAACACGATCACCGCGATCGCGCCGAAGGTGGCACCGGAACTGACGCCCAGCAGGTGCGGGTCGGCCAACTTGTTGAGGGTGACCGCCTGCAGCGACGCGCCGACCAGCGCCAGGCCGGCGCCGACCAGGCCGCCGAGCAGCACGCGCGGAAAGCGCAGCTGCCAGACGATCACATCCTGGCCGGGACTCCAGCCCAGGTTGGCCGAATCGGCGTGCGCCAGGCCCAGATGGTGCAGCAGGATGCCCCAGCTGTTCGCCAGGCTGACCGGCACCGGGCCCAGCCCCACCGCGATCAGGATCGAGACCAGCAGCGCGGCCAGCAGCGTCGCGATGATCAGCGGGAAGGCGTCGCGCCGCGAACGGGCCGCGTCGGCCGGCAAGATGGCGGAGCGGGACGCGCTCATTTACCGGAACGCCTTCGGGTGCAGGCCGCGGGCCAGCGTGGCGACGGCGTCGATACTGGCGATGCCCGGCGTGGCGGAATCGTAGGGCAGCACGATGAAGCGGTCGTTCTTCACCGCGTCCATCTGCTTCAGTGCCGGGTTGTTGCGCAGGAAGGAGCGCTTCTGCTCGGCGGTGACGTTGCCGTAGTCGATGATCACGATCACCTGCGGGTTGCGCGCCACCACGGTCTCCCAGTTCACCCGGGTCCAGCTGGCGTTGACGTCGTTCATGATGTTGCGACCGCCGGCAGCGGCGATCAGCGCGTCGGGCATCGCCAGGCGGCCGGCGGTGAAGGGGCGGTCCTCGCCGCTGTCGTAAACGAACACTTGCGGCTCGCCCGGGTCCTTGGCGACCTGCTGGCGGATGGCGGCGGCTCGCGCCTTCATGTCGGCGACCAGCTTGGTCGCGCGCGGTTCGACATCGAAGATGCGACCGAGGTTGCCGATGTCGCGGTAGACGTCGTCCAGGCTGGCGGCCGGGCGCTTCATGATATGGGCGCAGGATTCGGTCAGCTCGTAGACCTGGATGCCCAGCGGCGTCAGCGTGGCCGGAGTCAGGTCGCCGCCCACGCGCAGGCCGTAGTTCCAGCCGGCGAACAGGAAGTCGGCGTTTCGGCCGACCAGGGTTTCCACCGAGGGGTTTTCGCGCGCCAGTTCTGGCAAGGTGCCCAGCGCCTTCTTCAGCGGGGCGTTGAGCTTGTTCCAGCCGGTGATGCCGGTGTAGCCGACCATGCGGTTCTGCAGGCCGAGCGCCACCATCATCTCGGTCATATTGATGTCGTGGCTGACCGCTCGCTGCGGCGCCCGTGCGAAGGTGACTTGGCGGTCGCAGCTCTGCACGGTCAGCGGGTAGCGGGTGGCGTTGGCTTGGGCGCTGAGCAACGTAGCCAGACCGGCTAGCGCCAGGAGCGGGAGAGGACGGTTAAGCTTCATGGTCTTGTTCTTGTGTGATGAGAGTGATGCGCGGATGGCCCGCGATTGGGTGGGCATCGACCAGTGCCCGGACGCCGAACACCCGGTCGAGCAGGTCGGCGGTCAGTACCTCGGCCGGCGAACCGTCGGCGACGATGCGGCCGCGCTGCAGCACGTAGAGCCGGTCGCAGAACGCCGCCGCCAGGTTCAGGTCGTGCAGCGTCGCGACGGTGCTGATGCCCAAGCGGCGCACCAGCCGCAGCAGCTCGAGCTGGTGGCGTAGGTCGAGGTGGTTGGTCGGCTCGTCCAGGATCAGCAGCGACGGCTGCTGGGCCAGCGCCCGCGCCAGCAGCGCGCGCTGCTTCTCGCCGCCGGACAGCGTCTCGAATGGGTGGTGCTGCCGGGACAGCAGGCCGACCTGTTCCAGCGCCTGGCTGACGATGGCGATGTCTTCGGCGCTGTCGCCCTGGAACAGCGACTTGTGAGGCGTGCGGCCCATGTCGACCACCTCGCGTACCGACAGGCCGAAGTCCTCGGGGAATTCCTGCAGCACCACCGCGGCATGGCGGGCGTGCCAGTGGCCGGGCTGCTGCCAGATGTCCTGTGCAGCCAGGCTGACCGTGCCGGCCAGCGGCCGGTGGTAGCGAAACGCACAGCACAGGCTGCTGGTCTTGCCGCTGCCGTTCGGGCCGATCACGCCGACGAACTCGCCGGGGTGTACCGCGAGGCTGACTTGTTTGAGGATCAGGTCGGTCGGGGCGGCGTGTGGTGCCCAGTCGACCCGGTCGAGGCTTAGCGATGACATGGCTGGCGGTCGTGGTGAAGCGAAGCGCGATTCAATATCGTTACGCTGTAATGTTTCGGTTGGCGCCGGCGATGCAGAATGGTCGGCCGGGTGGGCATCGGCAAGGTCGGTGCCTCGTTCGGTATCGCGCTCAATGCCATGGCGTACCGGTCAACTCGCCCAGCCGCTCGACCAGGCGCGGGCGGCTCGGGTGATAACCGATGAAGACCAGCTGGGCCTGCTTGGACGTCCCCACCGGGTCGATACGCAGCTCGACCCGGTTGCGTACCGCCTGGATCAGCGCGCGGCCGTCATCGCACGGGGCGAAGCCCTTGACGCGCAGGATCGGCTCCTCGCGGGCGAGGGTGGCGACGGCCTGGCGCAACGTGTCCGGGTCCTGTGCGGCTTTGCTGCGGATCATGAACGACTGCCAGCCCGGGTCTTGCTCGTGAAAATGCTTGTGGGTGGCCAGGCCATGGCTGTGCGCGCCTAGCCCGCCGTGACTGTGGCCGTCGAGCAGGCCCTGGTTGGAGAGCGGGCGCATGGCGAGCCCCGGCATGCTGGCCACCGGGCCGTAGTGGCGGTGGCCGGTGTTGGCGGGTTCGTGCAGGTGCAGGCCCAAGGTCAGACGGGTGTCGAGCTTGGCGTCGTAGGCGAGCTCGATGAAGCGGATGGTCGGCGCCAGCTCGCGCACGCGGGCTTCGGCCGACAGCAGTGCGTCGTCATCGAGGCCGTCAATCTTGTTCAGCACCACGATGTCGGCGTTGGCGAGCTGCTGATTGAACAGATCGGCGATCGATGCGTCGACCGCCGGGCCGTCGGCGGCCGAAGGTTGGCCGAAGCCGCCGCCCAACAGTAGCGGGGTGTCGACTACCGCCAGCGTGGCATCGAGCACGAAATAGGGCGCCAGCGCCTCGCCCTGCAGCTGTTCCATCACCGCCGACGGCAGCGCCAGGCCCGAGGTCTCGATCAGTACGTGGTCGATCAAGCTGCGGCGCTGCCACAGCGCCTGCATGGTCGGCAGGAAGTCCGCGTCGTCGTCGTAGGCGACCAGGCCGTTCGACAGGTCGTGGATTTCCACCTCGCTGCGTTCGCCCTCGCCGCGCAACAGCGCGCCGTCGATCGACACCTCGCCGAATTCGTTGACCAGGATGGCCAGGCGGCGCTGCTTGCTGTCACGAATCAGATTCGACAGCAGCGTGGTTTTGCCGGCGCCGAGGAAGCCGGTGACGACGGTGACCGGGATGCGCGGCGCGCTCATGCCGGCAGCCCGGCGAGGGTCGCCAGCACGCCGGCGAAGTCGGCCGCTACGGCCGGGTAGTCGACGCGGGGGCGGTCGACCACGATCAACGGGATATTCATTACGGCGGCGGCCGCCGCCTTGGCCAGGTAGCCGCCGGCGTCGCCTGAATCCTTGGTCACCACGCAGTCGATGCCCCAGTCGCGCCACAGCGTCTCGTTGGCGGTCTGAGAGAACGGCCCCTGCATCGCGACGAGGTGGGCGCGCGAGATGCCGGCGTCGATGGCGCGCTGCAGGTGCTGCGGGTCCGGCGCCAGGCGCACGAACCACTGGCGCTCGGCGGCGCCGTCGGCCTTGATGAAGCTCACTAGGTCCTTGCTGCCGGTGGCGAGGAAGACACGTTGGCCTAGGCGCATCGCGAGCTTCGCGGCATCGTCCATCGTCGCGGCGTGGTGGGCCTGATGGCTGTCGAGGCTGCTCGGGCGCTCGTAGCGCTGGTAGGGCAACGACAGCTCTTCGGCCAGCGCTATCAGCTGCTGCGACATCTCGGTGGCAAACGGGTGGGTCGCATCGACGATGGCGCGCGCGCCGGTTTCGCGCAGCAGCTCGCGGCGGCGCTCGACGCCGAGCCGGCCGGCGACAGTGGTCAGCCCCGGGCAGTTCTGGGTGACCAGTTCCGCGCCGTAGTCGGTGGCGCTCGAGACGACCACCTGATGGCCGGCCTCGGCGATCTCACGGGCTAGCGCATTACCGTCGCTGGTGCCGGAGAACACCCACACCGCGCCGCTCGGCAGCGCATCGGCCTTGACGGTGTCGGGCGTGTCGTCCCAATTGCCATAGCCGCGCGGCGAGTAGATCCAGTTGCGCTTGCGCTTGGTGAAGCGGTTGCCGATGACGATGCTGGTCAGCATGTTGAAGCGGCGGGTGCGCAGTTCGGCCAGGGTCACCACCTCGACCGTCTGGCCCTCGCGGTAGGCGTTGTGGACGATGCCGCACAGCGTCTCGGGGCGTTTGTGCTCCAGCATGATGTCGAGGACGCGGTACACGCCTTCCTGGCGCTGGCGGCTTTGCACGTTGTAGAACACCGCGGCGAGGTCGGCCTCGGCGATGTGGCGGGCGCGCTTCTCGATCCATTCCCACGGGCAGAGCAGGTCGGACAGGCTCAGCGTGGCGAAGTCGTGCGACAGCGGCGCGCCGAGCAGCGACGCGCAGGCGTTGGCCGAGGTGATGCCGGGGATCAGCTGCACGTCGAAAGTGTCGGTTTCCAGCATGTCTTCGTAGGCCAGCGTCGCCATCGCATAGATGCCGATGTCGCCGCTGGAGATCAGCGCCACCGTCTTGCCGGCGCGCGCTTGTTCCAAGGCGAGGCGGGCGCGCTCGCGTTCCTGCGTCAGCGGCAGGGTGCGGATGTCCTTGCCGGCGATCCATGGCTGGATCCAGGTCAGGTACAGGTCGTAGGAGACGATCACCTCGCTCGCGGCGAGGGCGTCTTTCACCATCGGCGGGATCAGCTCGGCGGTGCCGGGGCCGACGGAGACCAGGTAGAGTTTGCCGGTCATGGTTTTAGCTTTCTTCGAGTTTCATTCTTCATGGCGGGCCGCCGTCAACGGGCGGTCCTCGACGATGGCGACGGTGACGCCATCGAAAGCGGTCTTGGGGACGATCAGCTGTCCGCGCGGGCTCGCGATCAGCGCGCACGGTTCGCACACGCCGACGACGCCGACGTTCTGCTGCACCCAGTCTGATGGCTCGCCCGTCCAGCCGCGCGCGGCGACGTCGGCGCGCGCGATCACGCGCAAGGGCAGACCGTGGCGCTCGCAAAAAGCGAGCAGGCCGATTTCGTCGGCCTTGACGTCGATGGTCGCAACCTCGCGCACTTCGGCCAACGTTCGAGTTCCCAACGCGGTCAGTACCGCGCGTTCGATGTCGTCCACCGGCTTGCCGCGCCGACAGCCGATGCCGAGCGTCAGCGGCTTCAGTGCTTCGGTGGCGGTGGTGACGGCCGGGATCGCGCCGGTGAGCCGGGCGACCTCGTAGGCGAGCGCATTGGCGCCGCCCTCGTGGCCGGACAGCAGCGGGATGGCGAAGCGCGCGGCCTCGTCCAGCACCACCACGGCCGGGTCGGTGTACTTGCTCGTCGGCAGGCCGTCGAGGTAGCGCACCGCGATGCCGCTCGCCATCACCACAACCCAGCGGCGGTGCAGGTGGAAGGCACGGCGGAACTGCTCGCGCGGGCTATCGCCCGGCGTCAGCCACGGCCGGTACAGGGTCGCGCCCAGCGCTTCGGCCAACTTCTGGCCCAGCGGTAGGGCGTCTTCGCGTACCAGCCAGACGGCGCTGTCGCTCACGCGCCGCTCTCCTCGGTTTTCTTGCGCTTGCTCGGGCGCGGTGTCTTGCGGTCGGTGCCGTCGCGGAAGATGTGGGTGAAGCCGGCCGCGTACAGGCTCGATTCCACGCCGCCCTCGCGCGAGAGCGCCGCGCCTACCAGCAGCAAGGTGGTCAGCAGCCAGTCTTTCTGTTTCACCTCGGACATCAGTTTGGACAGCGTGCTGCGGTGGATCGCCTGGTCGGGCCAGCTGGCGCGGCGCACCAGCGCCACCGGCGTGTCGGCCGGGTAGTGCAGCAGCAGGTCGGCGATGGTGTGCTTCAGCCGTTGGCCGGACAGGAAGATGCACATCGTCGCCTGGTGCTCAGCGAAGCGGGCGATCGACTCCAGCTCCGGCACCGCCGAGGCACGGCCCGATACGCGGGTCAGGATGATCGATTGCGACACCGCCGGGCGGGTCAGTTCGCTGCCGAGCGCGGCGGCGGCGGCGGTGAACGACGACACTCCAGGCACGATTTCGTAGGCTATGCCGAGCGCTTCCAGGCGGCGCATCTGCTCGGCGGTGGCGCCGTAGATGGCGGGGTCGCCCGAGTGCAGTCGCACCACGTCCTTGTCTTCGAGCTGGGCGCGGCGGTACAGCGCCTCCTGCTCGTCGAGCGACAGCTCGGCGGTGTCGAAGATTTCCGCGTTGGGCTTGCAATGCTGCAGCATCTCGGCCGGCACCAAGGAGCCTGCGTACAGCACCATAGTCACGGCGCCGAGCAGACGGCTGCCGCGTAGCGTGATCAGGTCGGCGGCGCCGGGGCCGGCGCCGATGAAATAGACTCTCATGGGTGACGTTGCTCCCTGGCGGTTTTGCGGATCAGCATGGTGGCGAGGTAGCCGCTGGCATCGGCGGTGAGCTGGCTCACGTCGTCGCACAGCACCTCGCCGGGCAGGCCGATACGGCGCGCAAATGCGCAGTGGCGGGCGATGTCCATTTCGGCCAGCAGTCCGAGTACATCCGGCAGCCGTGCACCGATCTTCATCAGCACCACGATGTCGTGGCTGGCGATGTCGGCGCGCAGCTCGGCCATGTCGTCCGGGCAGGGCAGGATCAATATCCGTTCCTTGCCTTCGCCCAGCGGCCAGGACAGCGCCGACGCGGTGGCGGCAAAGCTGGTCACACCGGGGAAGGTGGTGTGGGCGAGACCGGGCAGCTTGTCGCGCAAGGCCGCCAGCAGATAGCCGTAAGTCGAATAGGTCATCGAGTCGCCGATGGTCAGGTAGGCGACGTGACGGCCGGCGGAGAGCTCCTCGGCCACCGCTTCGGCCAACTCGCCGTAGTGGCTGGACAGCACGCTGCGGTCCGGGTCCATCTGGAACTCGATCTCGCGGAATTTTTCGTCGGGGATGGCGAGGCCGGCCAGGCACTGGCGGGCCACCGACACCTCGCTGCCCCGCGCGCGCGGCAGGTAGATCAGGTCGGCCTGCTTGAGCGCCTCCAGCGCCGCGACCGGGATCAGCCCGGCAGGTCCCGGCCCGACGCCGACGCCGGTGAAGTGTCCAAGACTCATGCGGCGACTCCTGTTATGCCATCGGCGGCTTCGCCGAGCGGCGTGCCGTCCATGCTGAACAGCCGCACCGCCACGCGGTCGACGCTCGGCACCTTGGGCGCCATCAGCGCAGCGACGCGGCGCTCGATTTCCATCCAGTAGCCGCGCGCGTCGGCCTGGGGTTTCATGATTTGCACTACGTTTTCCACGGTATTGGCTTTCTCAATCTGTTCGACGAGGTCGGCCGAAAAGCCCATCTCGGCGGCCACGGCGGCAACCGATCCCATCGCCATGCCGCTCTTGCTGGAGTGGGTGTCCCACACGCCGTCGAGCAGCTTGGCGATCTTGCCGGGGTGGCCCAGCACCCACAGCGTGGGGAGCCGCACCTGTTGTTCTTCCAGTGTCTGCTGCGTGTAGTCGAGCGACACGCCGACGAAGTTGGCGATCTGCACCACTTCCTTCTTCACCAGGCCCAGGGTGTCGGCGGCGTAGCCGCGGCCGATCTTGCCCGGGGTGAAGGCGATGGCATCGGGCCGGTGGCCCAGCGCCACGCGGATGTACACCTCGATAGATGCCATCCACGCCGCCAGCGACATCGGCTCGACGATGCCGCTGGTGCCGAGGATCGAGATGCCACCGACGATGCCGAGCATCGGGTTGAAGGTGCGCTTGGCGATCTTGTCGCCGTCGACGCAGCCGATAGCGAGGTCGAAGCCGGGGTTGGCCGAGCCTTTTAGCACCTCATCCGCCGCCCACTGCATCATCTGGCGTGGCACCGGGTTGATCGCCGGCTCGCCGGGCGGGATGCGCAGACCCGGCTGGGTGACCATGCCGACGCCGGCTGCGGCGATGAAGCGCACCTCGCCGCTGCCATTCACCGACACCTCGGCGAAGATCGTCGCGCCGTCGGTGTTGTCGGGGTCATCGCCGCCGTACTTCAGCACCTCGGCCCGCACCGTGCCGCTATCCAGTCGCTCGACCTTTTCCACCGGTACCACCAGGTAGTAATCGGGGTCCGGCAGGCTCACCTCCACCTCGTCGACCGTTTCGCCTGTCACCAGCAGCGTCAGCGCCGCCTTCACCGCCGCGGTTGCGCAGCTGCCGGTGGTGCGGCCGCGGCGCAGGCCGTTCGGGGCCGGCGTTGCTAAGTCGTACGGGCGACGGGCTTGTTCGCTCATTGCGCCGCTTGCTGTTCCTGATAAACGCGGTCGATCGCCGCGATCATCATCGCGTTGACCGCCGAGGCCGCCCACGGCGAGCCGCCGCGCGTGCCGCGGTTGGTGATGCGCGGCACCTGCATCAGGCGCGCCAGTTCTTCCTTGCATTCGCGCGTGCCGACGAAGCCGACAGGCAGGCCGACCACAAGCTGCGGGCGCCAGCCGTGCTCGCGCACCAGCCGCACCACCTCCATGATCGCGGTCGGCGCATCGCCGATCGCCACCACCACGTCGTTGCCGAACTTCTGCCAGGCGCGGCGGATGCCGGCGGCCGAGCGGGTGATGCCCTGTGCCTTGGCGAGCAGATGGGTCTCCTCGTCGTGCACACCGCACCAGGTCTCCACGCCCAGCTGATCGAGCACCGCGCGCTTCAGGCCGGTCTGCACCATCGTCACGTCGGCGACGATGCGGCGGCAGCGCAGCAGCGCGCGGATGCCGGTCTCGACCGAACCGGGCGAGAACACCAGGTCGTCAACGATGTCGAAGTCGCCGCTGGTATGCACCAGGCGTTTGAGCACGATCTGGTGGTCGGCCGGCACGTCGGACCAGTCGCGGCCTTCGTCGATGATGCGCATGCTCTCGGCTTCGATCGGGTGTGGAACGTAGGGCGGCCAGTTGTCGAGCGGCGCCGGCGCAGCATCGGTGCGGCCGAGCAGCCCGCGCACCAGACCATGGTGGCCCTGCTGCGGCGTGCCAACCTGCTCCTCGAAGCCGACGATCTGCACACGGTACTTGCACAGCGCGCAGTTCATCGCGGCAGGGCCCTCGACGCCTTCCTGCGCGCGCTCGAGGAACACGTCGGCGACGTGCGGGTGCACGCCGAGATAGCCCGCCGGCAGCACCTCGATCTCGGGATGGCGGGCGGCCAAGTCGTCGACCGCGCCGTAGATGCGCTTCACCAGCACGCCGTCGAACAGGAAGTAGGGCAGCACCACGATGCGCTTGTGGCCCAACAGAGCGGCGGCCTTCAGGCCGTCGGCGACCAGCGGCTTGGCGGTGCCGGAATAGCAGACGAAGGAGGTGCCGAAGCCCATGCCTTCTTCCAGCATGCGGGTGAGCTTCGATATCTCGGAGTTTGCATCCGGGTCGGAAGTGCCGCGCCCGACCACCACCAGACAGGTGTCGGCGCGCGACACGGTGTTGGCCGAACGCCCCTCGGCCTCGACGATGCGCTCGCGGCACAGCGCCAACAGCTTCGGGTGCAGGTCCATCGCCGCGCCGAAGTGGAATTCGGTTTCCGGATACGCCTGCTGCAGCGCCAGCAGCTCGCTCGGCATGTCGTTCTTCGCGTGGGTGGCGGCGAGTAGCACGCCCGGCACCATCACGACTTTCTTCGCACCGGCTTCGATCACTGAGCCGACGGCTTCATCGATGGTCGGCGTGGCGAATTCGAGGAAGCCATGCTCGACGGTGCGGCCGTCGGCGCGTTCGCGCAGCAGCTCGACCAGCGCCATGAACTCATTGACCCCGTCCGGGTCGCGGCTGCCGTGGCCGGCTAGCACGATGGCGTAATCGTTGGCGCTCATTTGTGGGTCGGCTCGATCTGGCTGTCCATCGCAACCAAGGTGCGGATCAGCATGATGCTCATATCGGAAAAGCGCTGATCGGCGCATTCGGCCAACGTGCCGTGCCACTCGGCGTCGCCGCGGGTCAGGTTTTCCCACACCTCGACGCGGTGCTCGGCCGGGATGCCGCTTTCCAGCAGGTAGGCGGCGATGTGCCAGGGCATGAACGAGCGCGCCTCGTCCCACGGGCAGGGGATCACGATGGCGTTGCGTTGGTCCTGCAGCACGTGCACCAGGTGGCGCTTGAACGGGGTCAGGTCGCCGCGGCGATGGAAGGTGACGAAGGTGGTCTCGTCGAAGCATACCTTGGCGCGCGAGGCCAGGATCTGTGCCGACGAGATGCCCGGAATGGTGTCGACCGGGTGGCCGCAGGCGCGCTCGACGCGCTCCAGGTACTGGAAACCGCTGAAGTGGATGTCGCCCATGAACACCACCACGCACTTCTTGCCGGCGTGGTGACGCTCGGCGGCCACGTCGAGCTGGGCGACCTGGTCGCGGTAGCCCATCTGGATCACCTCGGCGGTGTCCGGGATCAGCGGGCGCACCACATCGATCACCGCGTTGAAACCGACCACCACGTCGGCCTCGCGGATCAGTTGGGCCGAGCGTTGCGGCAGGTAGCCGATGTCGCCGGGGCCGGCGCCAATGCAGACAATCATGCGAATTCCTTTTCTATCGAGTGGGCGCTGCGCGCCGGCAGGCGGGCGAGGCCCACGGTCGGGCCGACCACCACCAGTGCCGGACTGCCGAGTCCGGCAGCGGCGACATCGGCGGCGAGCGTCGCCAGCGTGCCGACTACCTCGCGCTGATCCGGACGGGTGCCGTACTGGATCGCCGCCGCCGGGGTGTCGGCCGGCAGGCCCTGTTGCAATTGTTCGGCGATGAGGCCGAGCCGGCTCATCCCCATGTAGATCACCAGCGTCATGCCGCTTTTCGCCAGCGCCGCCCAGTCGGGCTCGTCGCCCTGATGGGTGTGGCCGGACACGAAGGTGACGCCGTGCACGTGGTCGCGATGGGTGAGCGGGATGCCCAGCGTGGCCGGCACCGCGAGGCCGGCGGTGATGCCGTTGATCACCTCCACCTCGATGCCGGCGGCCAGCAGAGTCTGCATTTCCTCGCCGCCGCGGCCGAACACGAAGGGGTCTCCCCCTTTTACCCGGGCGACGCAGCGACCGGCCTGTGCTTCGGCCAACATCCGTGCCTCGATATCGGCCTGGGCGGCCGACGCACAGCCGCCGCGCTTGCCGACGTGCACCACCTCGGCCTCGTCCGGCACGAACTGCAGCACCTCGGGGTTGGCCAGATCGTCGATTAGCACCACGTCGGCGAGGCCGAGGCGGCGCACCGCCTTCAGCGTCAACAGTTCCACGTCGCCGGGGCCGGCGCCGATCAGGTATACCTTGCCGTGGCGTTTCATCGCGGCAGTCTTTCTTTAATGGTCAGTGACAGTTGCTCGCCGCTGAGTTGCTCCAGCGGCAGATAGTCGGCCTGCAGCGCCTGGGCGAGCTCGCGGGCACGGCCCAGGCGCACGAAGTCCTGTTCGGTGTCGAGCACCAGCGCCGGCGCGCCTAGCCCGGCCAGACTTTCGGCCAAGGCGAGCGCCTCGCGCCACGGGTCGGCGCCTGTTTCGAGCGCGATATTGGCGCGCCCGTCGGAGAGCAGTACCAAGAGCGGCGTCAGTTCGGTTTGTTTCGCCAGCGTCTGTACCGCCAGTTGCAGCGCGTGGGCAAGCGGGGTGCGTCCGCCGGTGGGCAGCTCGCGCAAGGCGAGTTCCGCCTGTTCGACCTGGCGGGTCGGCGCCAGCACCAGCTCGGCGCCCTCGGCGCGGAAGGCGATCACCGCCACCTGATCGCGGCGCTGGTAGGCGTCCTGCAGCAGACCGAGCACGCAGGATTTCACCAGCTCCATGCGGCGGCGTGCCGCCATCGAGCCGGAGGCGTCCACCACCAGCAGCACAAGGTTGCCCTCGCGGCCGGCGCGCACCTTCTCGTGCAGGTCGGCACGGGTGACGCTGAAGTCGTTCGGATTGCGCAGCAAGGCATGGCGCAGCGTGGCATCGACCGCCAGCTGGCTTGGCGCTTCGTTCTTTATCGCGCCGACGGCATGGCCGCGCCGTGCGCCGCTGACGCTGCTGCGCCGGCCGCTGGCTTCGTGCGCTTTGAGCGCGGTCACCTCGATGCGGCCGATCTCGGCGGCCGGGCCGGCGGCGAATACCTGCACCTGATCCGTCGCGTGGCCGGGCTGTTCGGTATTGTCGTCCGATGCGTCGGCTTCGCCGGGATTGCTCTCGGCGTCGCCTTGGCCGGATTCGCCTTGCGGCGGAGGCGGCGGCGACGCCTGGCGGGTCAGCTCGTCGAGCTTGTCGCGGTCAAGGCCGGGCTGCTCGAACGGTTTCTTGCGGCGGCGGTGCGGCAGCACCAGCTCGGCCGCGTCGCGCACGTCCTCGGCCGTCACCTCGCCTCGGCCGGCCAGCGCCGCGATCGCGCGCGCCGCCTTATGCATTACGATGTCGGCGCGCAGGCTGGCCACCTCGAATTCACAGCACAGCTGGCTGATGAAGACGAGCAGCGAGTCGGGCAGGGCGACGGCGGCGATCTGTTCTTGGGCTGCGCGGATCGTCGCGCGCAGCGCGTCGGTGTCGGACTGCCAGGCGGCGGCGAAGCCGGCCGGATCGGCCTCGAACGCCAGACGGCGCCGTACAACCTCGGTGCGCACCGCCGGGTCGCGCGGCGCGGTCACTTCCACCATCAGGCCGAAGCGGTCGAGCAACTGCGGACGCAGCTCGCCTTCCTCCAGGTTCATCGTGCCGAGCAGAGTGATGCGCGCCGGGTGGCTGATCGCCAGCCCCTCGCGTTCCACCGTGTTGCGGCCCATTGCAGATACGTCGAGCAGCACGTCGACCAGGTGGTCGGCCAGCAGGTTGACCTCGTCGATATAGAGCAGGCCGCGGTGCGCGGCGGCGAGCAGGCCCGGCTGGAACGCCTTCTTGCCGTCCTTCAACGCGCGCTCGAAATCCAGGCTGCCGAGCACGCGGTCCTCGGTGGCGCCCAGCGGCAGGTTGACGAACGGTACGGGGGAGCTCCGGTGGTCGGCGCTGTCGTTCTGGCAGGCGTCGCACTCGGAGAGCGGTGCGTCCGGCGCGCAGTTGAAGGTGCAGCCGGCCACGCGGGTGATCGGCGGCAGCACGTCGGTCAGGCCGCGCGCGGCGGTGCTCTTGGCCGTGCCCTTGTCGCCGCGGATCAGTACGCCGCCCAGCGTCGGGTCGATCGCGCACAGCAAGAGCGCGCGCTTCAGTTGTTCCTGGCCGACGATGGCGGCGAAGGGGTAGTTGTGTCTCATCGTGTCGGGTTCTCTGCGCGCGCTTCCAGCATCGCTTCGCTCTTCAGGTGCAGTTCCTTCAGCGCGTTCAGAGTCTCGGGCTTGGGGGCCTCCCACAGCTGGCGCTGCGCGGCTTCCAGCAATCGCTCGGTGATCGCGCCGAGCGCCCACGGGTTGCTCTCGGCGAAGAAAGCCTGCATCGCCGGGTCGAACGCATAGGTTTCGGCCAACTGCTCGTACACCCAGTCGTCGACCACGTGAGCGGTGGCGTCGTAGCCGAACAGGTAGTCGACCGTGGCGGTCAGCTCCAGCCCGCCCTTGTAGCCGTGCTTCTGGATGCTGGCGATCCACTTCGGGTTGGCGACGCGCGAGCGGAACACCCTCAGCACCTCTTCCTTCAAGCCGCGCACCGCCGGGTTGTCCGGGTTGTGGCTGTCGCCGAAGTAATGGCGCGGCTGGCGGCCGGTCAGGCTGCGGATGGTGGCGATCATGCCGCCGTGGTACTGCAGGTAGTCGTCGCTGTCGAAGATGTCGTGTTCGCGGTTGTCCTGGTTGTGCAGGGCCACCTCGACGCCGGACAGCCGGTGGCGGAAGTCCGCGCGCGCGTCGGTGCCGTTGTCCTGCCTGCCGTAGGCGTAGCCGCCCCAGTTGACGTAGGCGGTGGCGAAGTCGGCGTCGGTTTCCCAGTTCTGCTCGTTGATCAATGGCAGGATGCCGGCGCCGTAGGTGCCGGGCTTGGAGCCGAACACGCGGTACAGCGCGCGCTGCTCGGCGGCCTCGGCCGGCTGTTGGCCGAACAGTTGGTCCTTCAGGTCGGCCAGGTAGTGCTTACGCACGTAGTTCTGCTCGACTGGTTCGTCGAGGCGGGCCACCGCGTGCACCGCCTCGTCGACCAGGTGGATCAGGTGCGGGAAGGCGTCGCGGAAGAAGCCGCTGATGCGCACAGTCACGTCGATGCGCGGGCGGCCGAGTTCGGCGAGCGGGATCACCTCGATGCCGGAAACGCGGCGACTCTCGGCCTGCCAGCGCGGCCGCACGCCCATCAGCGCCAGGATCTGCGCGATGTCGTCGCCGTGGGTGCGCATCGCGCTGGTGCCCCACACGCTGATGCTGACCGACTCCGGCTCGTGGCCGGTTTCCTTGCGGTGGCGCGCCAGCACTTCGTTGGCCAGCTCGGTGCCGATGCGCCAGGCCGCCTGCGACGGTAGGCTGCGCGGGTCGACCGAGTAGAAGTTGCGCCCGGTCGGCAGCACGTGTGCCATGCCGCGGGTGGGCGCGCCGCTCGGGCCGGCCGGCACGTAGCCGCCGGCGAGACCGCGCAGCAGGTTGTCTATCTCTTCGGTGGTGCGCTCGAGGTTCGGCGTGAGTTCCTGGCAGACGTAGGCGAGGGTGCGGCGCACCGAGCCTGTGTCGGCGCTGCCCGGCAGCACTTCGGCCAAGGTTGCGTCGATCACGCTCGCGTCGAAGCCGCGTTCGGCCAACGTTGCGACCAGCCTGCGGCCCAGGGCGGTGATCGCGTCGTGCGCGTCGGCGCGGGTGACCAGCGGCTGGTCGGCGAGGCGCTGCAAGGCCGCCGGCACCGCATCCAGCCGCTTGCCCTTGTCGTCCTGCAGCTCATCCCAGGCGACGCCGAACGCTGCCGCCACGCCGGCCGGCAGGCTCGGAATCGCCAGATTGGACAGGCGCACCAGCGCGCACACCATGTCGACCAGCGCGGCGTCGGCCGGTACCTTGCCGAGGATGTGCAGGCCGTCGCGGATCTGCGCCGCGCCCAGCTCGCACAGGTAGCCGTCGATGTCCTCGATCAGGTGGGCGACGTCGACGCCTTCCATCTTGGCCAGGGTCATCGGCACGCCGGCCTCGTTCAGCGTGTCGTCCCACTCGTGATCATGATCATGGTCGTGGTGGTGTCCATGTCCATGTCCATGTCTATGATGATCGTGGTCGTGATGGTCGTGATGGTCGTGATGGCCGTGGTGATGATCGTGCCCGTGGCCATGATGGTCGTGAGCCCTGGCCGGACTCAGCCGGTATTTGCTGCCACCGGCCACTGCCGCTTGGGCGGGCGCCGCAACGGGCTTGGCAGGCTGCAGGCGGTACTTGCTGGCAGTCTCCGCGGCGGGTTCATGCCCATGGGCGTGCTCATGCTCTTCGTGACCGTGATGGTGGTCATGGTCATGATGTTCGTGGCCATGTCCAGGCTCGTGATCATGATCGTGCTTCAGCATCGCCGCCAGGTCGGTGTCGAGCTTGGCTTCTTTGATCAGGTCCCAGATCTGCTGCTGCAGCAACGGCAGCTTGGCCGGATCGAGCATCTCGACTTGGTAGTACTCGTCCACCAGTTGGGTCAGCTGCGCCAAGGGGCCGTAGGTGTCGGCGGTGGTCATCGGCGGGGTCAGGTGGTCGATGATCACCGAGTGCGCGCGGCGCTTGGCCTGCGAGCCTTCCCCCGGGTCGTTCAGGATGAACGGGTAGAACATCGGCAGGTCGCCCAGCAGCGCGTCCGGGAAGCAGTGCTCCGACACGCCCACGCCCTTGCCGGGCAGCCATTCCAGCGTGCCGTGCTTGCCGACGTGCACGATCGCGTCGGCGCGCCAGTCGTCGCGCAGCCAGCAGTACAGCGCGTAGTAGTGGTGGGTCGGCGGCAGGTCCGGGGTGTGGTAAATCGCGTCCGGGTCCATGCCGTAGCCGCGCGGCGGCTGTAGCGCGACGAAGGCGTTGCCGTATTCGAGGCCGGCGAACACCAGTTTGTCCTGGTGCACATAGGCCTTACCCGGCGCGGCACCCCAGCGCTCGTGCATTTTCTCTTGCAGCATGGCCGGCAGTTGGCCGAACCACTCGGCGTAGCGCTGTGCCGGCACGCTGGCGACGGCGCGGTCGAGTTGGTCGGCGGTCAGGTAGTCCTCGTCGTAGGCGCCGCGGTCGATCAGCTCGTGGATCAGCGCGTCGCTCGATTCGGGCAGGCCCGGGATGTGGTAGCCCTGCGCCTGCATCGCGTGCAGCAAGGCGAACAGCGAGGCCGGCGAGTCGAGGCCGACCGCGTTGCCGATCTGCGAGGCCTTGCTGTTGGAGTTGGTGAAGATGAAGGCGATGCGCTTGTCTGCAGCCGGGATGCGGCGCAGCGCCACCTGGCGCGCGGCTATGCCGGCGACGCGGCGCACGCGGTCGGGCAGCGGCGCGTACTCGGTCTCGTCCTGCTCGTGCTTGAACGAGATCGGCACGCTCACGATGCGGCCGTCGAACTCGGGCAGCGCCACGTTCATCGCGGTGTCGAGCGGATTGAGGCCGCGCTCGGATGCTTCCCACTGCTTAACGGTCATGCTGCTGGTGATCGCCTGGATTACCGGAAGGTCCATCCGCTCGAATGCCGCCACCGACCAACCCGCCGCGGTCGGGCCGTCGGCGTTCACGTCGCCCATCGCGAACGAGGTGGTATTGATCAGCGCGTCGATACGGCAGGCGTCGTCGTCGACGAAGAAATCGAGCGCGGCCGGCAGGCCCGACTCGGTCAGCGTGCGCAGCGACGCGGTGTACACCGGCAGCGCGTTGAGCTGCCGTTCGGCCAACGTATCGACCAGCATGTCGATGAAGCGGGTGTTGCCGGACAGCCAATGCGCCCGGTAGAAGGTGATGCCGACGGTCGGCCAGTCCGGGTTGCGGATCTGCGCCCAGTCGTCCAGCGTGGCGAGCCCCGATAGTTCCGGATGATAGATGCCGTGTTCGGGCAGCGCCGCCGGCGGCTGGTAGCCGAAGCCGGTCATCAGCAGCCGGTCGGACAGGCAGCGTAGCAGCTGCGCCATATTGGCGGTGCCGCCCGCCTGCAGGTAGGCGGTGACCTCGTGCTGCAGCGCCGGCGGCACGCTGCACAGCGCGGCCAGCTCCGGGTCGGGCTCGCCGGTGCCGCTGACCACGATCAGTGCGCGGCCGTGCGCCAGCGCATCGCGGCGCAGCGCGTCGAAGCCCGGCACCGCGTTGGCGCGACCGAGCAGGCGCACCAGCAGCACGCGCGCTTCGGAGAGCGTGCTGCCGATCAGCGCATCCATGCGCTCGGCGCTATCGATGCCCTGCAGGTTCACCGCGTCGACGGCGACGAAGTCGTCGGGCAGCGCGGCGCGGGCACGGGACAGCGCGGTCAGGTCGGTGCCGGCGTGGCTCAAGAGGACGATGCGGGCGGGAGAGGGGCTGGTCATTGAACGTCCTCCGCCTCGACATCGCCGACGCCGAGCTTGTGGAAGATCAGCGGTTCGACCGGGCAATCGCCGGCCAAGTGCTCGGTGACGATGCGCTGGATGCCGGCTGCGTCGACCTTGCGGTACCACACGCCGTCCGGATACACGGCGACGATCGGGCCTTCCTTGCACACGGCGAAGCAGTGGGTGCGGGTGCGCTTCACGCGCAAGCCCTCGCAAGCGTCGATGGTCTGGCCGAGCACCTTGAACATTTCCTCGGCCTGGGCACCGTTTTCGGTGCAGCGCGGGCCGGTGCACATCAGCACGTGTTTGTAGTGAAGTCTCATAACGGTTCCGGCATCGGTGCGACTGGGCCGCCGATCTCATGGCGGCCCATTGATAGGGTTTAGTGGCCTTCGGCCAGGTTATCGTAACGTTTCCACTTGTAGATGGCGGCGGACAGCGCCCAGCTCGCCAGGAACAGCACGATGACGAAGTAGCCGAAATGGGCGAGGTTGTCGTTGAGCGCGGTGACCCAGTCCCACACGCCGCCGGCCAGTTCGAGTCTCTCGGCGATCAGCCCCAGCGCTTCCAGCCCGCCGATCACCACGGCGACCACCACCGACACCAGGGTAATGGTCAGGTTATACCAGAGCTTGCGCACCGGGTTGACGAAGGCCCAACCGTAGGCGCCGACCATCAGTATGCTGTCCAGCGTGTCGATCAGCGCCATGCCGGCGGTGAACAGCGCCGGGAACACCATCAGGTGCCACAGCGGAAAGATGTCGGAGGAGTGCGAGGCGGCCATCGCGAACAGGCCGATCTCGGTGGCAGTGTCGAAGCCCAGACCGAACAGGAAACCGATCGGCAACATGTGCCAGCTCTTGGTGACCAGGCGGAACAGCGGGCGCAGCAGCCGCGCGAGCAGGCCGCGGTTGCCGAGCAACAGGTCGAGCTGTTCGTCGTTGACGCGTTCGCCGCGTTGCACACGACGGAAGTGGCGCCACACGTCGCGCAGCACCGACAGATTGATCAGGGCGATGGTCAACAGGAACAGCGCCGACACGCTGGTGCCGATCAACCCGCCGATTTCCTTGAAGCCGGTGACGCGGCTTTGCAGCGCCGAGGTGGCGAACACGATGAGTGCGACGGCAATGACGACCACGGCAGAGTGGCCCAGCGAAAAGAAGAAGCCCACCGCCAGCGGGCGCTGCTTGTCCTGCATCAGCTTGCGCACGGTGTTGTCGATGGCGGCGATATGGTCGGCGTCCACCGCGTGGCGCAGGCCGAACAGGTAGGCGAGCAGGGCGGTGCCGAGCAGGGCGGGATGATCGGCGAAGGCGGTCAGCGCCCAGGCCCAGGCGAGCAGATTGGCGGCGACGAGCCCCCCCAGCATCAGGGCGGAGGCACGGCGAGTGGAAACGGGTTGTCGTACGGACAGATGCGGAAGCGGTGCGGCCATGTGCGGTTCCCAGTCAGGAACATCGCCGCGAGAGAGGACAAAACGATCGGCTTCGATCGCTTGCTGCTATCCCCCGGTACACCCCGCCCGGTTTCAACTCACGTCGACTGAAGATGATGGCCGGTCTCCTGGCTCGTGCGTCATCGCCCAATGCGACCTTCCCAGGCATGGCCCAGTGGTACTACTGCGTTGGCTCGTCACTTACAGTTGCGGGGGCAGCCGCGGTATTGCACCGCGTTCCCGTTTCACCCTGTGAAGGGCACCATCATTAACTGGGGCGGATGATACGTGATGGCAGCGGGGTTGTGAACCGCCCGGCGGCGGTTCGCGATCTTGCCGAGGTGAGCCGGGCGGGATGGGGCGAACAAGTCGAATCTTCCTGCAGGAACAGGCATTTTCAGCCCCATTTTGCCGTTGGAATTCCCGCGGGTGGCCGCGGGTCGCTGTTCAAACGCGCAATGTGGCCAGTGCGCTCGCCAGCCGGCTCCAGCCGGCCCCGTCACCCGGCAGGCCGAAGCGCACGCTTTGCGGTGCGGCGAAATAGCGGGTCAGAATGCCCTGGTGCGCCAGTGCTTCGTGCAGCGCCTGCGCGTCGGGGCGTTGCAGCCATTGAAACAGCGGCGTGCCGCCGGTCGGCGTCAGGCCGTGTTCGGCCAACAGCTCGGCGAGTCGCGCACCGTCGGCGGCCAGCCGCTGCCGCGCGGTCGTCTGCCAGCCGGTGTCGAGCAGCGCCAGCTTCGCCGCCATGCGCGCCGGGCCGGCCAGGGCCCAGGGGCCCAGCTCCTCGCGCAACCGCTCCAGCAGCTCGCGCCAGGCGAACACGAAACCGACTCGCGCACCGGCCAGGCCGAAGAACTTGCCCAGCGAGCGCAGCACGATCAGGCCCGGCGTGCCGACGTGAGGCGCGAGGCTCGCCTCGGGTGTGCAGTCCATGAACGCCTCGTCGACGATCAGCCAGCCGCCGCGTTCGGCCAACGCTGCTTGCCAGGTGCGCAGCTGCTCGGCCGAAAAGCGCGTGCCGGTCGGGTTGTTCGGGTTGACCAGCAGCAGCACATCGAGCCGTGGCAGTGCGGCGTCGATGTCCTCGGGTTCGAGCCGCTCGACCCGGTGGCCGTGGCGCGTCCAGGCGTGGGCGTGCTCGGCATAGCTGGCGGCGAGCATGCCCACCCTGCAGGTAAGCCGCTGCAGCGGCAGCGTCTGGATCGCCGCCTGCGAGCCGGCCACCGGCAGCAGCGCATCGCTGCCGTAATAGTCGGCCGCTGCGGCTTCCAGCCCGTCGTGCTCTTCCGGCAGGCGCTGCCAGCAGCTCGCCGGCAGTGCGGGCACCGGCCAGCCCTGCGGGTTGAGGCCTGTCGACAGGTCGAGCCACTCGTTTACCGGAATGCCGTAGCGACGCGAGGCCGCCAGGATGCCGCCGCCGTGATCAAGCACCGAACACTCCCAGCGTCCCGCCGATCGCCAGCGCCAGTGCGACCCACAGCCACAGTCCGCGGTTGACCAGGCTGATCGCCCGCCCGATGTCGGCGGTCTCCGGCGCGTCGCCCAGGCCCAGCACCGGGCGCTGTTTCACGCTGCCGTGATAGCTTGCCGCTCCGCCCAGTTCCACTCCCAGCGCACCGGCGCCGGCCGCCATCACCGGGCCGGCGTTCGGGCTGTACCAGGTCGGCGCCTGTTCGCGCCAGCAGCGCCAACCGTCGCGCAGATTGCCGAGCAGCGCATAGGTCAGCGCGGTCAGTCTTGCCGGGATGTAGTTCATCGCGTCGTCGAACCGCGCGGCAGCCCAGCCGAAATGCAGGTAGCGCTCGTTCTTGTAGCCCCACATCGCGTCCAGCGTATTGGCCAGCCGGTACAGCACCGCGCCCGGCGCGCCAAGCACCAGAAACCAGAACACCGTGGCGAAGATCGCGTCGCTGCCGTTTTCCAGCACCGATTCGATGGTCGCGCGTGACACGTCCTGCTCGGTCAGTTGCGAGGTATCGCGGCTGACGATCATGCCGACGCGTCGACGAGCCAGCGACAAGTCGTTGCCCTTGAGCGCATCGACCACCGCCTCGGCATGCTGGGTCAGGCTCTTGGCGCCGATGGCGAGGTAGAGCAGCAGGATGCTGTAGAACCAGCCGATGAAGGGCAGCCAGGCCAGCAGCACCGCCAAGAGCGTAAACGGGATGAGCAGCAACGCGATGCCGAGTGCGCCGCGCAGGCGCATATGCTTGACGGACTCTTGTTGCGGCTCGGCCGGGTAGAGCTTGCCTTCCACCCAACGCACCAAGCGGCCGAAGCCGACCAGCGGATGCCATCGCGGCGGTTCGCCGACGAGTTTGTCGATCAGGACGGCCAGCAGTAGAAAAACGGAAGTGAACACCGGATGCGCCTATATAATCTCGGGCTTTCTCGTCGGATGACGGCACGATCAAGGTGCCGGCCCAGCGACGACAGCCGAATCGAAAGAACGCAATTCTAGGGCCATCGCCCGAAAAAAGCGCGCGGAGTCACAGATGCCAGCCAAAACCCTCATGATCCAGGGCACCACGTCTGATGCCGGCAAGAGCACTTTTGCCGCCGGCCTGTGCCGCCTGCTGGCCCGGCGCGGCGTGCGAGTGGCGCCGTTCAAGCCGCAGAACATGGCGCTCAACAGCGCGGTCACCATCGACGGCGGCGAGATCGGCCGCTCGCAGGCGGTGCAGGCACTGGCCTGCGGTATCGAACCGCACACCGACATGAACCCGATCCTGCTCAAGCCCAACAGCAATACCGGCTCGCAGGTGATCGTGCAGGGGCGGGTGCTGCAGAATATGGACGCGGTCAGCTATCACGCCTACAAGCCGCGCGCGATGCAAGCGGTGCTCGAATCGCACCAAAGGTTGGCCGAACAGTACCAGTTCATCGTGGTGGAAGGCGCCGGCAGCCCGGCCGAGATCAATCTGCGCGAGGGCGACATCGCCAATATGGGCTTCGCCGAGGCGGTCGACTGCCCGGTAGTGCTGGTCGCCGACATCGACCGCGGCGGCGTGTTCGCCCACCTGGTCGGCACGCTGGCGCTGCTGTCGGAAAGCGAGCGCGAGCGGGTGGTGGGCCTGGTGATCAACCGTTTCCGCGGCGACGTCAGCCTGCTGCAGTCGGGCATCGACTGGCTGGAGCGCCATACCGGCAAACCGGTGCTCGGCGTACTGCCCTATCTGCAGGGCCTGCATATCGAGGCCGAGGACAGCCTGAGCCAGGGCGGCGTTCGGCCAACCCTTGCGGCCGGCGAGCGGCTGCGCGTGGTCGCGCCGGCCTTGCCGCGGCTGAGCAACCACACCGATTTTGACGCACTGCGCCTGCATCCGCAGGTGGAGGTGACGGTGGTTCGTGCAGGCGAAACGATCCCTCCTGCCGACCTGATCGTGCTGCCCGGCAGCAAGAATGTCCGCAACGATCTGGACTGGCTGCGAGAGAACGGCTGGGAGCCGGCGATCAGCCGTCACCTGCGCTACGGCGGCAAGCTGATCGGCATCTGCGGCGGCTTCCAGATGCTGGGCACGCAGCTACACGACCCGCTGGGGCTGGAGAGCGCTGCCGGCAGCTCGGCCGGCCTCGGGGTGCTCGACATGGAAACTACGCTGACCGAGCAGAAGCGGCTGGAGCGGGTGGAGGGGCGTCTCGCCTTCGCCGACGCGGCGGTCAGTGGCTACGAGATCCACATGGGCGTGTCGATCGGCCCGGCACTGGCTGCGCCAGCCGTCACCTTGCCGGGCGGGGCGGACGGCGCGGTGTCGGCCGATGGCCAGGTGCTCGGCACCTATCTGCACGGCCTGTTCGACCATGCGGACGCGTGCCGCGCGCTACTGGCCTGGGTAGGCTTGGCCGAACCGGTCGTGGTCGACTACCGCGCCGAGCGCGAGCGCCATATCGACCGGTTGGCCGATATGCTCGAACAGCACCTGGACCTGTCACGCATCGCCCCCCAACTGCCGGCCGGGCTGTTCTGAATCGCTATCCTGGTCGCCGCCAATGGAGCCCGGCGTAGTCGTCCTCGCTAGGCGTTCTGCCGAAGGCCGTACGAGTCGTACGGCAAGGCAGGGCAACTAGTAGTTCATCCGGCCTCACCAACCCCCGCCCAGCGCGCGGAACGTCGCCACTGCCGCGCGGGCATCGGCGGCGCGCACCTGGGCCTGCTGGTCGAGTGCGGTCAATAGGCGGCGCTCCTCGTCCAGCACCTCGAACAGGCTGACCGCGCCGCCGCGATAGGCCCCCTCCGACGTATCGCGTGCCTCGGTCTGCGCCGCCACCTGCGCCTTCAGCTCACCGTCCTGCGCTTCCAGCTGGGTCAGCGTGACGATGGCGTTCTCCACGTCCTCAGTAGCACGCAGCATGCTCTGCCGGTAGCGCGCCAGCGCTTCGGCCTCGCCACCCTTGGCCGCGGCTACTTCCGCATCCACCCGACCGAAGTCGAACAGGCGCCAGCGCAGCCCGGCTGCGGCTTGCGGCTGGAACGCGGCGGCCGTCAGCAGATTGCCGCTGCCCAGGCTGACGAAACCGAGCAGCGCCGACAGCGTCAGTTGCGGATAGTACTGCGCCGTCGCCGCGCCGATGCGCGCGTTCGACGCCGCCAGGCGCCGCTCGGCGGCGATCACGTCCGGGCGGCGGCGCAGCAGCTCGGCCGGTCCTTGCGAGGCGGCGATGGTCGGGACGGTGTAGCGCTCGACGGGCCGGGCCAGTTCGCTCGTATAGCTGCCGGGCGTCGCGCCCATCAGCACGTCCAGGCGGTTGAGCTGGACCTCCCGTTCTATCGCCAGCGGTGGCAGGCTGGCGCGGGTCTGGGCGAGTTGGGCCTGGGCCTGCTCGCGGCGCGTCGCCAGGCCTCCGGCCAGGCGTAGCTGCACCAGATTCAGCAGGCGCGCGTCGGTACGCGTCTGCGCTTCGGCCAACGTGATGCGCTGCTTGGCAGCCCACACCCGGAAGTAGGCGTCGGCCACCTCGGCTGCGATCGATACCCTAAGGCCCAGCCGGTCCGCCTCGGCGGCCTGAGCCTCGGCATCGGCCGCTTCCGATTGGCGCTTCAGCCCGCCGAACAGATCCGACTCCCAACTGGCGCCGGCGCCGATGTCGTACAGACTCTGGTTGCGCGAGTAGCCCGGAAAAGCGCTGGCGATCTTGCCGAGGGGGCTCTGCAGCGACTGGCGTTCGCGCTGCGCGTCGGCGGCAAAGCTGCCCTCGGGCAGACGCTGCGAGCCGGCCTCGTCGGCGGCGGCGCGCGCCTGGGCGACCCGGGCGAGCGCCGCTTTCAGGTCGAGGTTCTGCGCCAGTGCCCGCTCGATCAGCCGGCTCAGCACCGGATCGTCGAAGCCCTGCCACCAGCTATCGAGCGGCGGCGCCGCACGCATGGCCTGCCGAGCCGCCAGCGCCTCGGCATTATGGTAGGCGGCCGGTTCGGCCAAGGTCGGGCGGTGGTAATCGGGGCCGACCGCGCAGCCTGCCAGGATTAGCGCCAGGCTGCCCGACAGCAATAGCGAGGCGCCGTTCAGCAGGCGTACAGACTTGCTCATGATGCTTCCTTTTTGATTCGGTCGGGTTGTCAGGCGCCGGCATGGTCCGGTTGGGCGGGGGCAACGGCGCGGCAGGGCACGACGAGCTTCGCCGTCATCGTCTGCACCACCTCGCCGTGCTGGTTGAGTGTTTCGCTGCGCACGGTGACGATGCCGCGCTCGGGGCGCGAGCGCGACCGGGCCACGTCCATCACTTCACTTTTCACCACCAATTCGTCGCCCGGCCGAGTCGGCTTCGGCCAGTTCACCTCGGCGCCGGCACCGACGATGCCGCCGGCGATCCGTAGCGGGCCGGTCACCAGCAGCCTCATCGTGATCGCGGCGGTATGCCAGCCGCTGGCGGCTAATCCGCCGAACAGCGTCGCCGTTGCCGCCTCGTCGTCGAGGTGAAAGGGCTGCGGGTCGTACTGCGTGGCAAAGCCCGTGATCGCGTCGCGATCGACTCGCAGGCGGTCGCTGGTGAAATGCTGGCCGATGGCGAGATCTTCCAGATAGAGCGGGCTTGCGTAGCTATGGGATGGCTGGTGCTGCGTCATGGTGCGGTCTCCTGTGTGTGCGTTCGTCGCGAAGGTCCAACTAGTTACTTGCATAAAGAAAGTGACGACAATATAGTGACTATCACGATGATAGTAAATGAGTGCCGACACCTGGCTGATTAACGGAGCAGGGCATCGGCAAGAGACGTCGGCGCGATGCAATCGCAGCGCGTCCTCGTGACGCGACACTGATGGAGTAACAGAGATGAGCAGCAGCACCGTGGCAGGGCGGGACAACGGCGTGCCGCAACGATGGGTCGACCGCAAGCAGCGGCTGCAGCGGCGCGCGATGTTGACAGCGCTGATGCTGGCCGGTGTCGGCGCGGTGGGCGGCGGCTGGCACTGGTGGTCGGCGGGCCGCTATGTCGAGAGCACCGACGACGCCTATGTCGGTGGCGATGTCACCGTGGTCAGCCCGCGCGTGGCCGGCTACATCGCCCAGGTGGCGGTGGTCGACAACCAGCAGGTGAAGGCGGGCGACGTGCTCGTGCGGCTGGATGACCGCGACTTTCGCGCCGCGCTCGCCAAGGCCGAGGGGGCCGTGGCCGCGCAACGCGCCTTGATCGCCAATCTGGACGCCACCCGCGGCCTGCAGCAGGCGATGATCACCCAGGCCCGCGCCGGCATCGCCGCCACCGGCGCCGAGATCGCCCGCTCGCGCGACGACCAGGCCCGCTACCGTTCGCTGTCGGCCAACTCGGTGGTATCGGTGCAGGGCACGCAGAAGGTCGAGGCCGACTACAAGCAGGCGCTGGCCGCCGGCCAGAAGGCCGAAGCAGAGCTGACTGCCTCACAGCGCGAGCTCGACGTGATCGCCACCCGCAGGCAACAGGCCGAGGCCGCGCTGGCCCAGGCCTTGGCCGAACGCGACATCGCGCGGCTCAATCTCGGCTATACGGTGCTGCGCGCGCCGATCGCCGGCACCATCGGCAACCGCCGCGCCCGTGCTGGTGCCTACGCCACCGCCGGCAGCCAGCTCTTGTCCGTCGTGCCCGCGCAGGGCTTGTGGGTGGATGCCAACTTCAAGGAAGACCAGCTCGCCCGCTTCAGGCCGGGCCTGCCGGCAGAGGTCAAGGCCGACATCCTGCCCGGTCGGGTGTTCCACGGCCGGGTGGCCAGCATCTCGCCGGCTACCGGCGCGCAGTTCAGTGTGCTGCCAGCCGAAAACGCCACCGGCAACTTCTCCAAGATCGTGCAGCGCGTGCCGGTACGCATCCTGCTGAGCGATGCCGACGCCCGGCTCGGCGCCCTGCGCCCCGGCCTGTCGGTGACCGCCGAGGTCGACGTGAGCGGCGAGGAGTCCACCCGGTGAGCGCCGTCACAGAGGTCCGCCCGGTGCTGCTCGCCGACCCGCAGGCCATGCCGACCGCCGCCAAGGTGTTCGCCTTCGCCTCGATGTGCGTGGGCATGTTCATCGCTTTGCTCGACATCCAGATCGTGTCGGCCTCGCTGCGCGACATCGGTGGCGGCCTGTCCGCCGGCGCCGACGAGACGGTGTGGGTGCAGACCAGCTATCTGATCGCCGAGATCATCGTCATCCCGCTGTCGGGCTGGTTGTCGCGAGTGATGTCGACGCGCTGGCTGTTCTGCGCGTCGGCCGCCGGCTTCACCGTCGCGAGCCTGTTATGCGGCGCCGCCTGGAACATCCAGAGCATGATCGTGTTCCGTGCGCTGCAGGGCTTTCTCGGCGGCTCGATGATCCCCACCGTGTTCACCACTGCCTTCGTGTTCTTCGGCGGCCGGCAACGAGTGATCGCCGCCGCCACCATCGGCGCCATCGCCTCGCTCGCACCGACGCTGGGCCCGGCGGTCGGCGGCTGGATCACCGACCATTACTCCTGGCACTGGCTGTTCTTTATCAACCTGCTGCCCGGCCTGTTCGTAGCGGTGGTGGTGCCGCTCTTGGTGCGCATCGATACGCCCGACTGGAGCCTGCTGCGTGGTGTCGACTATCTGGGCATGCTGCTGATGGCGCTGTTTCTCGGCTGCCTGGAATACGCGCTGGAGGAAGGGCCGCGTTACGACTGGCTGGGCGACGACGTTATCCTCGCCACCGCCTGGGTGTCCGGCCTGTCGGGCGTCGCCTTCGTGTGGCGCAGCCTCACGCATGCGCATCCAGTGGTCGACCTGCGCGCGCTGAAGGACCGCAACTTCGCGCTCGGCTGCTTCTTTTCCTTCGTCACCGGGGTCGGCATCTTCGCCACCATCTACCTGATGCCGCTGTTTCTGGGCCGGGTGCGCGGCTACAGCGCGCTTGAGATCGGCACGGCAGTGTTCTCCACCGGCGTGTTCCAGATACTGGCGATTCCGGTCTACGCCTTCTTCGCCAATCGGGTCGACCTGCGCTGGCTGATGATGTTCGGCCTGGCCTGCTTTGCCTTGTCGATGTGGGAATTCGCACCGATCACCCACGACTGGGGCGCGGCGCAATTGCTGCTGCCGCAGGCGCTGCGCGGCATTGGCCAGCAGTTTGCCGTGCCGCCCACGGTGACGCTGACCTTGGGCGGGTTGGCGCCGGCACGGCTGAAGCTGGCCTCCGGCCTGTTCAACCTGATGCGCAACCTGGGCGGCGCCATCGGCATCGCGCTGTGCGCAACGCTGTTGAACGACCGCACCAATCAGCATTTCCGCCATCTGGCCGAACACCTGCGCCCCGGCAACGAGGCGATGGAGCAACTGCAGCAGAGCCTCGCCAACGGCGCCGCCATCGGTAGCGACACGCTCGCAGCGCAGGGCATCGTGCTGCGCCAGCTCTGGGGTCTGGCGCTGCGCGAGGCGCAGACCATGGCTTACGCCGACTGTTTTCTTGCCATTATGGTGGGCTTTGCCGTCGCCACCCTGATGGTGCCCCTGATGCGCAAGGTGGCGGCGCCGGCCGGCCCGTCCAGCGATGCGCATTGAGCGCCGCTAACACCGCACCCCTCGGCGTTGTTATGCAGCGTTGCCGTACTGCTTGTACTGTCTGCAGCCGCATGCCTAGCCAAGGCCGCTTCGCTGCATTTTGTTGGCGGCGCTGAACCGCAGCCGTTTTTATCAGGAGTCACATCATGCAAGTCCACTCATCCGTCGCCCTTGTCACCGGCGCCAACCGCGGCCTCGGTCTTGCCATCGTCAAGGCGCTGCAGGCTCGCGGCGCCAAGAAGATCTACGCCGGCGTGCGCGACCCGGCCGGTTTCGATCTGCCGGGTGTAATCCCGGTGAAGCTTGACGTCACCCGCCCAGAGGACATCGCCACGGCCGCCGCCGAGCTTGGCGACGTTAACCTGCTGGTCAACAACGCGGGCATCGCTGAGGTCGGCACCTTCCTCGCCCCGGATGCCATCGCAGCGACCCGCCACGTGTTCGAAACCAATTTCTACGGCCCGGTGGCGTTGAGCCAGGCCTTCGCGCCGACTCTAACGCGCAACGGCGGCGGCGCCATCGTCAACGTACTGTCGGTGGTCAGCTGGGTCGGCTCCACTATCCTGGCGCCGTACGCCGCCACCAAGGCGGCGCTGTGGAGCTTCACTAACTCGCTGCGGCTGGAAGTGGCCGAGCAGGGCACCCAGGTGCTGGGCCTGCATGTGGGCTTCATGGACACCGACCTGACCCGTGGCTTCGATACCGAGAAGATCAGCCCGGAAGCAGTGGCTGACATGCTGCTGGATGGGTTGGAGGCTGGCCAAGAAGAAGTACTAGCCGACGAAGTTACCCGCGTGGTCAAGCTTGGTCTGTCGGCCGAACCGGGCGTCTATCTGTCGGCCTTGCAGCGCTGAGCATTGGGATTCCCGGCGCTGTGATCATTGCGGCGCCGGGAACCCTCGCCGTATAGTTACTATCATAGTGATAGTATTAATTCGTCAGGACAGCCGCCATGCAACGCAAGAGTTTCGGTCATATGCAATGCCCCATCGCCCGCAGCCTGGAGAGGGTGGGCGAGTGGTGGAGCATCCTCATCCTGCGCGATGCCTTCTATGGCTTGACCCGTTTCGACGAATTCCAGAAGAGCCTCGACATCGCGCCGAACATGCTCACCCGCCGCCTGAACGCCTTGGTCGAGTCCGGCCTGCTGGAAAAACACCGCTACTGCGAGCGGCCGCCGCGCTACGAATACCTGCTGACCGAGCGCGGCCGCGACTTCCGCCCAGTGCTGTTGTCCTTGCTGGCCTGGGGTAACCGCCACTTCGCCCCGGAGGGAGAGAGCGTGCTGCTGGTCGACAACGAGACCGGCGAGCGGGCCGAGCCGGTGCTGGTCGACGAGTGCACCGGCCAGCCGATCCGCGAGGGCCGGCATGTGATCGGCGCTGGCCCAGCGGCGGACGAGGCGATCAGGCGGCGCGTCGCGTTGGCGACAGAGCGCCGCGGCGACGGTGAGCAGATGCCGGAATAGGAAACGGCCGCGGCGACATTGCTGTCACCGCGGCCGTTGTCGTTGCCTGCGATTTCACGCGGCAATCGCGATCGGGTCGTCCAGGCTGAACTGCCAGCGCCCACTGGGGCTGCGCTCCG
The DNA here is from genome assembly GCA_025989215.1 of Neisseriaceae bacterium JH1-16. Taxonomy (GTDB): domain Bacteria; phylum Pseudomonadota; class Gammaproteobacteria; order Burkholderiales; family Chromobacteriaceae; genus Crenobacter_A. Next base: position 611,153 of record JAPDNP010000001.1, read on the forward strand.
GCAGGATGGCGCAGCGGTAGGCCTGGCTCAGCGTCGCTTCGGTCAACACCTCGGCGGGTGTGCCGGCCGCTAGTACCTTGCCTTCGTGCATCAGCACCAGCCAGTGCGCATGGTTGGCGGCGAGACTCAGGTCGTGCAGCACGGTGACCACGCTGCGGCCGGTTTCGCTGACCCGACTCAGCCAGCGCATCAGCAGGTACTGGTGACGCAGGTCGAGGTGATTGGTCGGCTCGTCGAGCAGGATGGCTGGCGTACCCTGGGCGATCGCCCGGGCGATCGAGGCGCGCTGGCGCTCTCCGCCGGACAGATTGCTCAGGCGGCGCGGCCGAAAATCGTCCAGCTCCATCGTGGTCAGCGCCGCATTCACCACCTGATAGTCCTCGTGGCCGGCGCGGCCGAACAGGCCCAGGCGTGGCCGGCGGCTCAGCATCACGTATTCCTCTACCGACAGTGCCGACTCCACCGCGCTGTGCTGCGCCACCCAGGCCACATGGCGGCCGCGATGGCGGTCAGGCTTCCAAGGTTGGCCGAAGAACCGAACTTCACCCTCGGCCGGGATGAAACCGGCCAGCGCCTTCAAGAGCGTGCTCTTGCCGGCGCCGTTGGCGCCGAGTACTGCCACCAGGCGATTGGCGGGCAGCTCGATGTGATCGACATCGAGCAGGGTACGCCCCTGGCGTTGTACGCGCAGTTGTCGAGCCTGGAAAACCGATTTAGTCACGTTGACCTCCTTGCTGGCGGAACAGCAGCCACAGCAGAAATGGCGGGCCGGCAAAAGCCGCGATCACGCCGGCGGGCAGATCGATCGGATAGGCGACATGCCGTCCGAGCGTGTCGATCGCTAGCAGAAACAGCGCGCCGGCCCAGGCCGAACGCCAGATCAGCTTGCGTCTACAGCCGCCCGACCATAGTGCGATGGCATTCGGCACCATCATGCCGACAAAGCCGATGATGCCGGACACCGACACCGCCGCACCGGTCAGCAGCGCTGCGGCGATGGCGGTGAGCGTGCGGGTGCGTTCGACCTTGATGCCCAGCGAGGCAGCTGTTTCTTCGCCCAGCATCAGGCAGTCGAGATCGCGCCCCAGCGCCAGTAGCAGCGCGAGGCCCGCAGCCATGATCAGGCTGACCTGACCCAGCGACGAGAAGCCGGCGTCCGACAGGTTGCCGGCCAGCCACGCCATCGCGCCGCGCAGCGTCATGTCGTCCGATAGCAGCATCAGCAGGCTGATGACCGCGCCGCAGAAGGCGCCGACCACCACGCCGATGATCAACAGCCCGGCTTGGCCACCATTCACCAGCCGGTTGAGCGCCAGTACCACCACCGTCGCCGCGAGGCCACCGGCAAAGGCGGCGAATGGCACGGCAAAACCGGTGATGCCGCCGGCGATCACCGTGACCACGCCCAGCGCCGCGCCACTCGAGGTGCCGATCAGCGCCGGGTCGGCCAGCGGGTTGCGAAACAGCGCCTGCAGTGCGGCGCCGCTGGCGGCGAGCGAAGCGCCCACCAGTAGTGCCGCCATGATGCGCGGCAGGCGCAGCTCGGTGACCAGCGGGTCGTCGAAGCTAGGCAGCTGCCAGCCGTGCGAGCCCAAGCCTGCCGCCAACCAGACGGTGCAGAGCGTCAGCGCCACGAACGGCAGCGTCATGCCTTTCATCGAGCCAGCTCCGCCAGGCGGCGTGCGTTGGACGGGCTATCGGTACCCAGACGCAGGAACTGATTGGCCGGCAGCTCGAACACCTTGCCGCTCTTGCCCGCCGGGCTGGTCGCGACTTCGGTGCGGGCCTTCAGTGCCGCCAGCCCGCCGTACACCGGCTTGGTGTGCGAGGCGACGATGACCACGTCCGGCTTGGCGGTCAGCCAGGCTTCGCGGTTCAACTGCTTGAAGCCGTCGATATTGGCCGCCGCGTTGATGCCGCCGGCCGCACGGATCAGCGCGTCGCCTGCCGTATTGCGCCCGGCCACCTGGCGTCCGTCGTAGCTCAGCAGGTAGCGTATCCCGGTCTGCTTCGCCGGCTGCATTGCGGCCTGCCAGCGTTCGGCCAACTGGGCGGCCTGCTGCGGCTTGCCGATCAGTTCGCCGATGCGGCACATGCCCGCGATATAGTCGCGGCCGTCCTCGTGCTGGGCGATCTCCTCGGTGCGCAGGCCGACCTGCTTGAGCTTGGCGTAGATGCCTGGGGGCTGCGCCATGCCGCTGCCGATCACCAGCGTCGGCTTCAGCGCGGTGATCGGTTCGACCGTTAGCGAGCGCGACAGGCCGATCACCTTGGCCGAAGCCAGCTCCGGGTTCTTCGCCATCTGGTCGCGGCCGATCACTTCCTTTTCCGCCTTGAGGGCAACCACGATGTCGGCGACGTCAGGGGTCAGCACCACGATGCGTTCCGCCGCCAGCGTGGGCAGGCTGGTGGCAACGGCCAAGGACGCGATGGCGAGCTTACGCCGCATTGCGAGCCTCCTGGGCGGGCAGGGCGGTCGCCAGTGCCGTCCATGCCGGGTTTTCCAGCTGGCCTTCGCGACGCTCGCCGAAGAAGGTCGCCAGGGTATTGCCTTCCTTGTCGAACAGCTCGACCGCAGTCAGCATGCCGTCGACGATCGGGCGGCGCACCAGCCAGATCTGGTCGACCAGTGTTTCCAAGAGGTGCAGGTTGAAGCCCGGGTCGAGGATGTTGATCCAGTCGTCGACACGCTTGATGCGTTGCAGCTTGCCGGTGTGGATCTGCACCAGGCCGCGGTTGCCAACGAACACCATGATCGGCAGTTGGGCTTCGGCGGCTTGATTGAGCAGGGTCTCGGTCGCCGACGCATCGAGTTTCCAGCTGTAGCCTTCCGGCGCCAGTTCGAAGGCGCGACGGCGCGATACGCCGTGGCGCTTGAGCATGCCGTGGAAGTGGTGCACGTCCTGCAGTGCCAGCCAGTCAGCGTGGAAGGTGCTCAGGTCGACATCGGCCGCATCGCTCTTGGCTGCATCGGCCTTTGCCGGGGTCAGTTCCTGGCTGGCGGTGCCGAACTCGGCAACCAGCGCTTCCCATGCCTCGAGCTTGCTGTGCTCGCCGAGGAACAGCTTGTGCACGGCATCGCCGAATTCGTCGTAAACCTGGATCGAGTGTTGCACGCCACGCGGGGTGACCAGTTTCAGCGCGAACAGATTCACCCAGTGTTTGAAGAAGAAGCGCAGGTCGAGGCCGTCCGGGTTGAGCGCCAGGCCCATGGTCTCGCCTAGGCTCAGGTTGGTGTATTCGCCGTCCTTCTCGTGCACCGCGGCGGCGTTGCGGGTGATCGCCTTCAGTTGGCCGAAGCCTTCCAGGCGCTTCACCAACTCGGTGGCCGACAGGTTCAGGCGCACGGTCTGCGGCAGGCAGGTGACGATCTCGCCTTCGCTGACGCCGAGGGCATCTGCGGCATCGCGTTGGCGCAGTGACGGTTGACTGGCTTTGAGCGCCTGGTAACGATCGAACAGGGAGGTGGTCATGCTCTGTTTTCCTCTGGGTGATGCGGCGGCTCGGCCCGGCCTTAAGGCGGGCTGGCTACGTCAGGTTGCGGTTCAGTGTTAAGTGTCGTCGGTCGATGACGACGCTGCTGCGACCAGAGGACTTCGAGGTGACGTTAGGCGCGGGCTTGTGGGCCGCTTGCCACGCGGTCAACCGCCAAGTCAGTCTGGCGACAGAGAAAGTCCGCACCTAGCGGTGCGGTCTTAGCTCTCTGTCACGCCATGGCTGGCTAGCGGCTGGCTGGTGGCGCAGGGAGAGGACGATTCCGTTACTTGATCAGAATCAGTCGATTATTACGGGTCAGTTGCAGGCGGTAGTGCTCGCCGGCGTGGCGGATCACGATTTCACGGGCGCCATCGAGTAGGGCTTGTGAATCCACGGCGGCAACCTGAGTCGTGGCCACCGGCTGTTGCGGCGGCGGGGTTGGACGGTCAGTGTTGATCATCGTCGTTCTCCAATGTAACGCCAATGATAATAATTTGCATTCACAAACAAGGCAAGCATTGCTTCAGCGAAAGCATTACTCGTTTGTCCTAGTGGTGGCCTGTCGCTGGCGGCGATAAATCTGAAGTTTCAGGCAAAAAAAAAGCGGAGCCCGTCGGCTCCGCCAAGAGAGAAGAAGACTGCAGGCCTAGCTTGCCACTTTCCATAGCGTGGTCGAGCTGGCTGGGTTCCAGTTGGCGCCGGTCCAGGCGGTATGCGCTTGCAGGCATTTGTAGCGCTTGCCCTGATAGCTGACGATCTGTCCTACCGTATAGGCCACACCCTCTCGCCACTCGGTCGCGCCACTGCTGGTGCTCGGCAGGGTGGTGTCGATCTGAGTGGTGTACTTCGGATACGCCGAGCTCAGATAGATCCGGTTGCCCATGCTGTCGTCGACCGGTGCAACAGCACCGCTGCTGCCGAGTACGCCGACTTTCACAAAAGTGGAGTTGGCATTGACCTGTCGCGCAAGGGCAGCCGGCCAGAGTTGAGCGCTGGCGTTGGCCGCGGTCAATGTAACGCTGTAGCTGGCGGCATCGCCACCTTGAGCATTGAAGACACGCAGGGTGACCTTGGTTCCGGCCGGCAGATCCTGCTGGGCACGGACTTGGTCGACCTCCTTCCAACTGGTAGCCGCCGGGGCGGTGCCGCTGTCGCCGAACTTCACATCCGAGCACGAATAGAACGCCTCGGCGCTATCCGAGCGCTGCCACACCGCATAGATCACATGCTGCCCACTTTTACCCTTTGGTAACGGGGCGGTCAGGCGATAGCGCTGGTCGGGCCCGACCGGGACATTGCCGATCTCGGCGAACTGCTCAAGGTCCGACCACTTGATCGGGGCGCTCGGGTTCCAGCCGTTCTTGGTGACATAGAGACGCCAGTAGCGTGTGGCGTGCGGCGCGGTGGCGTGAAAGATGAACTCGAAATTGCCGGCGGCATTCGGGGCGATCGGCGAGGTGACCCAGTCGGAACGGGCCAGGTTCATCCCCTTGTAGAGCTCCTTGCCGCCGCCGCACAGCTGACCGTCGGGAACAAAGGCTTGATGGTTACCATTGGGTAGCTGGTTCACGCCATTCCAGTCGTACAGTGCCTGCGGGCCGCCAACGCGGACGGCCTCGCGGCAGGCGGCCGATTTCGGCGATTCCGGACCTTCCTTGAAGCAGTTGTAGATACGGCTCACTGGCACTTCCATGCTGCCGTGTGCCTGAGCGAGCAGGGGAGTAAACAGGCCGAAGCCAAGAACGGGGATTGCTAGGGATTTCACGGAGTGAGTCTCCAGATCGTTGACGGATTGTGGCGCGCGCCGCAATTTGAAAGCAAAAGACTTGCAATGGCGCGCAAATTTTATAAACAATATTTGCATGTAAAGCGATTTATGTAAATGCCATAGACATATTCCACGATGCGTAGGCATGTGCGGAGCGATTGGTCTTGATCGAGGGTGGGAGGGGCGTTCAGAGTCGGGGCGGCCTGGTGGTATGCTGGCGCTTGATCGAAGCGGTAAAGACTGGGCTAAGTGGTATGTATCTAATTTGGATAGGCTGGCTGTATTTCGTGCTGATGTTTTCGGTCGCGCAAGGCAGTGTATTGCGCGGCGGGCTGATGCTGGTGCTGCTGGGCGTGTTGCCGACGCTGCTCATGGGCTGGGTGCTGCGGCAACGGCGTCGCAATCGGCTGGCCCGCGAACAGGAAAAGCACGGGGGCTTTCCAAAGGCTTGAATTTTTAGGGGCCGCAGTGCTAAAATCTTGCGCTCCCCAAATTTCGGGGAAGTAAATCGCACATTCGCGCCAAAGGGTGCCCACAGCGTGGGTTCTTGCGCGAATGGAGGCATAACCCTTTAAGGAATACCTAAATGACTACTGCAGTGACCATGCGTCAAATGCTGGAAGCCGGCGTTCACTTCGGCCACCAAACCCGTTTCTGGAACCCGAAAATGTCCAAGTACATTTTCGGTGCTCGCAACAAGATTCACATCATCAACCTGGAAAAGACCCTGCCGCTGTTCGTTGAAGCGCAGGAGTACGTGCGCCGTCTGGCTGCGAACAAGGGCACCATCCTGTTCGTTGGCACCAAGCGTCAGGCTCGTGAAATCGTTCGCGAAGAAGCGTCGCGTGCAGGTGTTCCGTTCGTTGACCACCGCTGGCTCGGCGGCATGCTGACCAACTACAAGACGGTCAAGCAGTCGATCAAGCGTCTGGAAGAGAAAAGTGCTCTTCTGGAAGCCGCTGGCGACACTGGTTACAACAAGAAAGAAATGCTGGATCTGCAGCGTGAAGTAGAAAAGCTGAATCGCAGCCTGGGCGGTATCAAGGATATGAAGGGTCTGCCGGACGCCATCTTCATCATCGATACCGGCTACCAGAAGGGTACCGTTGTTGAAGCGCAGAAACTGGGCATCCCGGTTATCGGCGTGGTCGACACCAACAACAACCCGGACGGCATCGCTTACGTGATCCCGGGTAACGACGACTCCAGCCGCGCTATTCGTCTGTACGCTCGTGGCATGGCTGACGCGATCCTGGAAGGTCGTGCCCAGTCGCTGCAAGAGCTGGTTGCTGCTGCCGAGCCGGCTGCCGCTGCCGAGTAAGTAGGCAAAGGGGCGAAAGCCCCTTTTTTTGGCCCGCTTATTTCTACTACACGCTTGAATCAAGGAGTCCCTAACATGGCGGAAATCACCGCAAAAATGGTAGCCGACCTGCGCGCTGCCACTGGTCTTGGCATGATGGAGTGCAAGAAGGCTCTCGTTGAAGCCGAAGGCGACTCGGCCAAGGCTGAAGAGATCCTGCGCATCAAGTCCGGCAACAAGGCCGCCAAGATGGCTGGTCGTATTGCTGCAGAGGGTGTTGTAGCGGCTTTCGTTGACGGTGGTGTTGGCGCGCTGGTTGAAATCAACTGCGAAACCGACTTCGTCGCCAAAGACGAAACCTTCCTGGCGTTTGCCAATGCAGCGGCTCAGGCCGTTGTAAAAGCCAACCCGGCCGACGTTGAAGCCCTGGGCGAAGTCAAAACCGCCGACGGCATCTCCGTTGAAGAAGTGCGCAAGGCTGCTATCGCCAAGCTGGGCGAGAACATGACCATCCGTCGCTTCGTTCGCTACGAAACCGAAGGCAAGATCGCTACCTATCTGCACGGCGCCAAGCTGGGTGTGATCGTCGATATCGCCGGCGAAGAATCGCTGGGTCGCGACATCGCCATGCACATCGCCGCTTCCAAGCCGATCTGTGTATCGAAAGACCAGGTTCCGGCCGAAAAGCTGGAAACCGAGCGCAAGATCTACACCGCTCAGGCTGCTGAATCGGGCAAGCCGGCCGATATCGTTGCCAAGATGGTTGAAGGCCGCGTTACCAAGTACCTGGCCGAAGTGACTCTGCTGGGTCAGCCGTTCGTTAAGAACCCGGACGTGACCGTTGAAAAGCTGCTGGCTGAGAAATCGGCCAAGGTGAACGCGTTCGCCATGATCGTGGTGGGCGAGGGCATCGAAAAGGCTGTAGTGGACTACGCTGCCGAAGTGGCCGCCGCCGCCAAGCTGTAAGCTGTAGACACGCTGTACCCCATAACGGCACCCTGAGTATCAGGGTGCCGTTTTGCAAGTGAATATCCCCCGAATTACCGCGCACACGAGGTCACCATGAGCCAAACCCCCGCCTATAAACGCATACTGCTGAAACTTTCCGGCGAAGCCCTGATGGGCGATGACAGCTATGGCATCAACCGCGCTACGATCGAGCAGATTGTCGGGCAGATCAAGGAAGTGGTGGACTTGGGTGTGCAGGTCGGCATCGTCATCGGTGGTGGCAACATCTTCCGCGGCGTCGCACCTGCTGCTGCTGGGATGGATCGCGCCACTGCCGACTACATGGGCATGATGGCGACCGTGATGAACGCGCTGGCGCTCAAGGATGCCATGACCAAGGCAGGCCTGATCGCGCGCGTGCAGTCTGCGCTGACCATGCAGCAAATCGCCGAACCCTATGTGCGCGGCAAGGCGATGCAATACCTCGAGGAAGGCAAAGTGGTGGTGTTCGCTGCCGGTACCGGCAACCCGTTCTTTACCACCGACACCGCTGCTGCGCTGCGCGGCATGGAGATGAACGTCGATATCATGCTCAAGGCCACCAAGGTCGATGGCGTGTACACCGACGATCCGAAGAAGAACCCGGATGCCGTGCGTTACCATACTCTGACTTTCGATGAGGCCATCGGTCGCAACCTGAAAGTGCTGGACGCAACGGCATTTGCGCTGTGTCGTGATCAGCAGCTTAATATCAAGGTGTTCAGCATCTTCAAGACCGGCGCGCTCAAACGGGTCGTGCTTGGCGAAGATGAAGGCACGCTGGTACACTATTAAGCTACCTAATACCCGGGCGGAAACGGTCTATTCCCGTTTCCGCCTTGTTTTTCCAGAATACCCATCCGTGGAGTTGTCATGATCAACGAAGTGAAGAAAACGGCCGAGCAAAAAATGCTGAAGTCGCTGGAAGCGTTCAAGGCGGATCTCGCCAAGGTGCGTACCGGCCGTGCTCACACCGGCATCCTTGACCACGTGCAAGTCGATTATTACGGCAATCCTACCCCGATCAATCAGGTGGCCAACGTCACCCTGATCGATGCTCGCACCATCGGTGTGCAGCCGTGGGAAAAGCCGATGTTGGCCAAAGTAGAAAAAGCGATTCGTGATGCTGACCTCGGCCTGAACCCGGCGTCGATGGGGGACGTGATCCGCGTTCCGATGCCAATGCTGACCGAAGAGCGCCGCAAGGAAATGATCAAGCTGGTGCGCAGCGAAGCCGAAGGCGCCCGTGTCGCCATTCGCAACGTTCGCCGTGACGCCAACAACGATTTCAAAAACCTGCTGAAAGACAAGGCGATCACCGAAGACGACGATCGCCGTGGTCAGGAAGACGTGCAAAAGCTCACCGACAAGGCCATCGTCGAAGTCGATAAGCTGCTGGCCGCCAAAGAAGCCGAATTGCTGGCGGTTTAAGGAGCTCGGTTTGTTCGGAAGCTCGACACAGGCGGTGCCCGAGGTGAAGCGGGTACCGCGCCATGTGGCCATTATCATGGATGGTAATGGCCGCTGGGCTAAAAAGCGTTTCCTGCCCCGCGTTGCAGGCCACAAGCGTGGTCTCGAAGCGGTGCGGGAGACCGTTAAGGCCTGCAGCGAGATGGGGGTGGAATACCTCACGCTGTTTGCTTTCTCCACCGAGAATTGGCGCCGTCCCGAGGACGAGGTGTCCTTTCTGATGGAGTTGTTCCTGCGCGCACTGGAGAACGAAGTGGTGCGTCTAGGGCGAAACAATATCCGCCTGAAGGTGATCGGCTCGCGTGAGCGATTCTCTGCCGCGATCGGCGAGCGCATCGCCGCGGCCGAGGCGAGCACCGCCGCCAACACCGGCCTGACGCTGACCATCGCCGCCGATTACGGCGGTCGCTGGGACATCATGCAGGCCGCCAACCAGCTGTTGGCCGAAGGCTGCACCGAACTGACCGAAGAAGCCTTGAGTGGTCGCCTGTCGATGGCGTACGCTCCGGAGCCGGATCTGTTCATTCGCACCGGCGGTGAAGTGCGCATCAGCAACTTCCTGCTCTGGCAGCTCGCCTATACCGAATTACACTTCACCGATCTGCTCTGGCCGGACTTTGGGCCGGCCGCACTGGGTCAAGCCATCTCCTCCTACCAATGCCGCGAGCGTCGCTTCGGCCGGACCAGCGAACAGCTGCCGGACGGCGAGCGCCGCAGCTGAGCCTACATGCTAAGAACACGCGTTCTGACCGCGCTGGTCCTGCTGCCGCTGATGCTGGCGGCGCTGTTCCGCTTTCCTCCGCTCGCCTGGACGGGTTTCTCTGCGCTGATCGCCGGCCTGGCCCTCTGGGAATACACCCGGATGACCGGCATGAAGGACGCCGCCAAGTGGTCCTATCTGGCGGCCAGCGCGGTGCTGGCGGGGGCTGCCTGGAAGTTTGACTACCGGATGGGACTGGTCGAGCACCTGCTGGTGCTGGCATTCTGGCTGGTAATCGCGCCGCTTTGGCTAGTAAAGCGCTGGAAGCTGCAGGAAGGACTGCTGGCACGGCTGCTCGGCTGGCTGTTGATGTTCCCCGCTTGGTTTGCCCTGCTCGAATGGCGGCCGGTGCCGCAGGCCGGCTTGCAGTTGCTATCGCTGATGGCGCTGGTCTGGGTCGCCGATATTGCCGCCTACTTTGCCGGCAAGGCCTTCGGTCGCCGCAAGCTAGCACCGGCAATCAGCCCCGGCAAGAGCTGGGAAGGGGTGTTCGGTGCAGTGTTCGCGGTGGCGCTCTATAGCGTGCTGGTCAATCATTTGGGTTGGGTGCCGTTTGCCATCAGTGACTGGTTGTTACTGCCGGTGGCGGTGGCGCTGACTGCCGTCAGCGTCGTCGGCGACCTGCTCGAGTCGTGGTTCAAGCGCGGCGCAGGCATCAAGGACAGTAGTGCGCTGCTGCCGGGGCATGGTGGGGTATACGACCGCATCGATAGCCTGATTGCGGTACTTGCCGTTGCCAATGCATTGTCGGTGTTGGTTCGCTTCTAGAAAGCATTCATGAAACCGCAAGGAATCACTCTGCTCGGGGCGACCGGCAGCATCGGTGTCAATACGCTCGATGTCGTTGCCCGTCACCCTGATCGTTATCGCGTCGTCGCGCTGACCGGCCACCGCCAGGTCGATCGGCTGTACGAACAATGTCTCGCGTTTGCACCGGCCGTTGCTGTCGTTGCCGATGCGACCGCAGCGGCGGCGTTGACGGCGCGTTTGCGCTCGGCTGGCAGTCGCACCGAGGTGTGGCATGGGCCGGCAGCGCTGGAAGAGGTTGCCCGACTCCCCGAGGCCGACATGGTGATGTCGGCGATCGTCGGCGCGGCCGGTCTTCGGCCAACCTTGGCGGCCGCGCATGCCGGCAAACGCGTGTTGCTTGCCAACAAGGAGGCGCTAGTTGTCTCCGGTCGTTTGTTTATCGATGCCGTCCAAAAGGGCGGCGCCGAATTGTTGCCGGTCGATAGCGAACACAATGCGATTTTCCAATCGCTGCCGCATGGTTATGCCGGCGACCTCGACAAGGCGGGCGTCAGTAAACTGATTCTGACCGCCTCCGGCGGACCATTCCGCCAGCTGCCGTTCGAGGCGATGCGTCACGTCAGTGCCGACGATGCCTGCCGTCACCCGAACTGGGTGATGGGGCGCAAGATCTCGGTCGACTCTGCCTCCTTGATGAACAAGGGGCTGGAGGTCATCGAGGCGCACTGGCTGTTCAACGCGCCGGCCGAGCGGATCGACGTGGTGGTGCATCCGCAAAGCGTGATCCACTCGATGGTCCAATACGTCGACGGCTCGGTGGTGGCACAGCTGGGCTCGCCCGACATGCGCACACCGATTGCCTACGCGATGTCCTGGCCGGAGCGTATCGACGCGGGCGTCAAGCCGCTCGACTTCACGGCTCTGTCTGGCTTGAGCTTCGAGGCACCGGATCTGCAGCGTTTCCCCTGCCTGCAATTGGCCTTCGATGCACTGGCCGCTGCCGGCGATGCCCCGGCGGTGCTCAATGCCGCCAACGAGGTCGCGGTGGCCGCCTTCCTTGACGGGCGCATCGGCTTTCTCGACATTGCCAGGGTGGTGGCCGATACGCTGGATGGCGTGTCGCTGTCCGCCAGCCCGGATCTTGATTCCCTTCTTCAGCGCGATGCCGAAGCGCGCGTCTTTGCCAGGAGCTGCATCGCCACATGATCACGCTGCTCGCCTTCATCGTCGCCATCGGTGTTCTGGTCACTATCCACGAGCTGGGGCATTACACCGTGGCCCGCTGGTGCGGGGTGAAGGTGTTGCGGTTCTCGATCGGTTTCGGCAAGCCCTTGCTGACGATCCGTCGTGGCGATACCGACTGGACGATCTGCCCGATTCCGCTGGGCGGCTACGTGCGGATGCTCGACGAGCGTGAAGGCAACGTCGACCCCGCCGAGCGTCACCTTGCCTTCAACAATCAATCTGTCTGGAAGCGCATCGCCATCGTTGTGGCGGGGCCGATCGCCAACCTGTTGTTGGCCGTACTGCTCTACTGGGTGGTGCTGATCGGCGGGGTGACCCTGGTCAAGCCCTGGGTCGGCACGGTCGTGCCGCAGACACTGGGAATGCAGTCGGGCTTTCAGTCTGGCGACAAGCTGCTTTCGGTTAACGGCGTCCCCGTCTTCGACTGGCAGGCTGCGCGCATGGCGATCGTCGAGCAGTTGGCCGAAGACGGCCGGGCAAGAGTCGCTGTGCAAACCGCAAGTGGCACTCGCGTCGAGCGCCGGGTTGACCTGACTTCCAGCCCCAAGGAGCAGGATGATGTGCTGTCCGAGGGCAATCTGGGCTTGATGCCGCAGCGCTATCTGCCGCAGATCGGGGCGCTCGAAGAGGGTGGGGTGGCCGAGAAGGCCGGCTTCCGCGTTGGTGACAAGTTGCTGTCGGCCGATGGCAAGCCACTGTCTGGCTGGGAGTCGTGGGTTGAGCTGGTCTACAACAGCCCGGGCAAAGAGCTCAAGGTCGAAGTGCTGCGCGATGGCATGCCTCAAGTCCTGAGCGTGCGCCCGGCCAGCGTCGAGCGTAACGGTGAAACCATCGGTCGAATCGGCGCGGCTCCGCAGGCAGATACCGCCTGGAATGAGCAACTTAAGTTCGAACACCGCGAAGGCTTCTTCGCAGCCGGCCGCCATGCCTTCGCCCGCACTTGGGAAACTGCCTCGCTAAGCTTGAAATTTGTCGGGCGGATGATTACCGGAGCCGCTTCGGTGAACCATCTGTCCGGGCCGTTGACTATTGCTGATGTCGCGGGCCAGACGGCCCGGGTCGGCCTGACTTCCTATCTCGAATTCCTGGCGTTGATCAGCATTAGTATTGGCGTGCTTAATCTGCTGCCAATACCGGTTCTGGATGGTGGGCACTTAATGTATTATGTCGCGGAGCTGATCAGGGGGCGTCCACTGAGCGAACGCGCTCAGCTTCTCGGGCAAAAGGTCGGTTTCGCTCTATTGGCCATGATTATGGCCGTGGCTTTGCTCAACGATTTCAGCCGCCTGTTTGGGGGTTAAGTACTTACTTATGCGAATTAAATTTCTTGCCGCCGCTGTTGCGGGACTTTCTCTTTCCGCCGCAGCGTGGGCAGTCAATCCGTTTGTCATCAAGGACATCCGCGTAGAAGGCTTACAGCGCACCGAACCAGGCACGGTATTCAACTACCTGCCGATGAAGGTGGGCGACACCTTTACCGACGCCAAGGCTCAACAGGCGATCAAAGCCCTGTTCGATACCGGCTTCTTCGACGATGTCCGCGTCGAGTCGGAGGGGCAGAACGTAATCCTGTCTGTCACAGAGCGCCCGGTCATCACGCAACTGACGATCAATGGCTCGCGCGAATTCGACAAGGAACAGATCAAGAAATCGTTGCGCAGCAATGGCTTCGCCGAGTCGCTCGTGTTCGACCAGTCGCTGCTTGATCAGGCCGTCCAGGCACTCAAGCGCGAATACTTCAGCCGCGGCAAGTACTCGGTAGAGATTACCCCGAACGTGACCAAGCTGGAGCGCAACCGTGTCGCTGTCACGCTCGACATCACCGAGGGCGTAACCGCCAAGATCAAGGAAATCCGCATCGTCGGTGCCAAGGCCTTCTCGCAAAGCGATCTGCTCGACCAGTTCGCACTGACCGAGGGCGGCTGGCTGTCGTGGATTACCAAGGACAACCAGTACTCCAAGCAGAAGCTGCAGGGCGACTTGGAGAAGCTCAAGGCCTTCTACCAGAACCAGGGTTACCTCGAATTCAATATCGATTCGACCCAGGTATCGATCAGCCCGGACAAGGAATCGGTCTACCTGACCGTCAATGTCAACGAAGGCAAGCGCTACACCGTTGGCGACCTGAAATTCGGTGGCGACCTGAAGGTGCCGGAAGACGAGCTGCGCAAGTTGTTGACGATCAAGACCGGCGACGTGTTCAGCCGCGAGAAGATCAACGAATCGGTCACCGCAATCAGCGACCGGCTCGGCAACGACGGCTACGCCTTTGCCAACGTGAATGCCGTGCCGGAGATCGACCGCGAACATGACAAGGCCTCGTTTACCTTCTTCATCGACCCTGGCCGCAAGACCTATGTTCGCAAGATCAACATCACCGGCAACACTAAGACGCGCGATGAAGTAATCCGTCGCGAGATGCGTCAGGTGGAAGGCGCGCCGTACGCGGCCGACAAGGTTAAGCGCTCGAAGGAGCGGGCACAGCTGCTCGGCTACTTCGATGAGGTCAACATCGAGACCCCGGCTGTGACGGATACCCCAGACCAGGTCGACATGAATGTGGCGGTGAAAGAACGCCCGACCGGCAGCATCTCTGCCGGTGTCGGCTTCGTGCAGGGCGAAGGCCTCCAGCTTTCGGCCAACATCTCGCAGACCAATATCTTCGGTTCGGGTAAGGCGGCGACGATCGGTTTCTCGACCGGCAAGGCGAACAAGTTTGCCAATATCTCGTTCACCGACCCGTACTTCACACCGGACGGCGTCAGCATCGGTTACGACCTGTACTACAAGGTCTATGACCCGAATGCGATCAGCCTGAGTGCATACAAGACCAACACCCTTGGCGCAGCGATGCGCTTTGGCGTGCCGATCACCGAGCACGACCGGATCAACTTCAGCATCGGTGCCGAAAACACCGATGTGACGACCTACGACAGTAGTCCACAGCGCTATATCGACTTCGTCAATAAGTACGGCAATCGCAACACCACGCTGCTGGGCACCGTAGGTTGGTCGCGTGATACCCGTGATAGCGCCTTGTGGCCGACCCGCGGCGGTGTATTGCGCACCAACCTCGACACCGGCATGCCGGGCGGCGACATCCAGTACTACCGCCTGACCGGTCAGGATACCTGGTACTTCCCGCTGTCGAAGACCTTCACCCTGATGCTGAACGGCGAGGCCGGCTTTGTGAACGGGTACGGCAAGACCCCGGACGTGCCGTTCTTCCAGAACTTCTACATCGGCGGTATCGGCTCGGTGCGCGGCTTCGACAACGGCAGTATCGGCCCGAAAGACACCAACGGCGACTACCTCGGTGGTACGCGCAAGCTGATTGCCAACGCCGAACTGCTGTTCCCGTTCCCGGGTATGAAGGACAGCAAGTCGGTACGCACCAGCTTCTTCGCCGACGCCGGTTCCTTGTGGGATACCGTGACCCCAGGCAGCTCGGCCAGCTCGGAGATCCGTTATTCCGCTGGTGCCGCAGTGACTTGGCTGTCGCCGGTGGGCCCGATGAAGTTCAGTTATGCTGTGCCGCTGAAGAAGCAGGATGGCGACAAACTGCAGCGCTTCCAGTTCCAGCTGGGTACGGTGTTCTGATTTAGGAGAAGGTCATGAAATTTGCCTTTGCGGGTGCTGGTTTGTTGATGGCGGCCCTGTCGGTGATGCCGCTGGCCGCTTCTGCGGCAGACTTCAAACTGGGTTACGTCAATACCGAGCGCATCTTCCGCGAAGCGGCACCGGCCGTAGCGATCCAGAGGAAGTTGGAGAAGGAATTTGCGCCGCGCCGTGACGAACTGAAAAAGATGGAAGCACGCGCAAAAGACCTGGAAACGCAGCTGGCGCGCAGCAATCTGCCGACAGACGATCGCAAGAAGTACGACCGCGAATACGCTAGTCTCGACCGCGACTACCGTGCCCGTGCGCGCGAGTTGGCCGAAGACTACAATCAGCGGCGTAACGAGGAGTTCGCTTCCATCCAGGAGCGCGCCAACCGCATCGTCAAGCAGATCGCCGAGAAGGATCAGTACGATCTGATCCTGCAGGATTCGGTCTATGTGAATCCGAAGTACGATCTGACCAGCCGCATCCTGAAAGAACTCGAGAAGTAACCGTTTCACCGGATTACGGGAGAAGCCGACCCCGGGTCGGCTTTATTTTTGATGGCTTATACCCTGTCTGAGATTGTTGCCCGACTGGGCGGCGAATATCGCGGCGCCGACGTGGCGGTCGATCGGCTTGCGCCGCTCGATAGTGCCGGCGCACGCGAGTTGAGCTTCGTGTCGAATGCCAAGTACCGCAAGCAGGTGGAAGACACTGCGGCTGCCGCGCTGATCGTGGCACCGGATCTGGCCGAACTGGCGGGCGAGCGCCCGCTAATTGTCACTGCCGATCCGTATCTGTATTTTGCCCGCGTGGCAACGCTGTTTCACCCGGTGCCGCAAGCGGTGGCCGGCATCCACGCCAGTGCGGTGGTGGGCGAGGGCAGTACCATCGGCGAAGGCAGCGAGCTGCGCGAACACGTCAGCGTCGGTCGCAATGTGGTGATCGGCGAGCGTTGCCGGCTGCTGCCGGGTGCGGTCGTTGGCGACGACTGCGTGCTCGGCGACGATGTGACGCTGTACCCGAATGTGTCGCTGTATCACGGCTGCGTACTGGGTTCGCGGGTGACCGTGCATTCCGGCGCTGTGATCGGTGCCGATGGCTTCGGCCTCGCCTGGGCGAAGGATCACTGGTTCAAGATCCCGCAGACCGGCCGTGTGCTGATCGCCGACGACGTCGAGATCGGTGCCAATACCACCGTCGACCGCGGTGCGTTGGCGGATACGGTGATCGCCAACGGTGCCAAGATCGATAACCTGGTGCAAGTCGCGCATAACGTGCAGATCGGCGCGCACTCCGCGATCGCCGGCTGCGTCGGCATTGCCGGCAGCACCAAGATCGGCGCCTATTGCACCATCGGCGGCGCCGCGATGTTCGTCGGCCACGTCGAGGTGGCCGATAAGACTTTCATCGGCGGCGGCACCCTGGTTTCCAAGTCGATCAAGACTCCTGGGCATTACGCCTCGTCTTTCCCGCTATCCACTCACAAGGAGTGGGTAAGCAATGCGGTGCATTTGCGCCATCTGAACGATATGGCCAAGCGGCTCAAGACGCTTGAGCGCAAGCTGGCCGACCTGAAAAATAAAGAGGAAGACAATCATGACTGAAGCGGTAAACATCGACGTACGCGAGATCATGAGCTACGTGCCGCATCGTTACCCGTTCCTGCTGGTTGACCGGGTGGTCGAGTTCGAAGCCGATAAACGCCTGAAGGCGATCAAGAACGTTACGATCAACGAACCGTTCTTCATGGGCCACTTCGAGAACTATCCGGTAATGCCGGGCGTGCTGATCATCGAAGCGCTGGCACAGGCATCGGGCATCCTGTCGATCAAGAGCTTGGGCGGCCGTGCCGAGAACGAGATCTACTTCTTCGTCGGCATTGACAATGCCCGCTTCAAGCGTCAGGTGGTGCCGGGCGATCAACTGGTCCTGGAGGTGGCGCTGCTGCAACAGAAGCGCGGCATTGCCAAGTATTCGGCTCGTGCGCTGGTCGACGGCCAAGTAGCCTGCGAAGCCGAAATCATGTGCGCCAAGCGGGAGGTTTAACAATGGCGATTCATTCGACGGCCGTAGTCGATCCGCGTGCGGAGTTGGCGGACGACGTCGAGGTCGGTGCGTATTCGATCATCGGCCCGAACGTGAAGATCGACTCCGGCACCTGGATCGGCCCGCACGTGGTGGTCGAAGGGCATACCACCATCGGCAAGGACAACCGGATTTTCCAGTTCTGCTCGATGGGCGCGATGCCGCAAGACAAGAAGTACGCCGGCGAGCCGACTCGGCTAGTGATCGGTGACCGCAACACCATCCGTGAATTCTGCACCTTCAACCTGGGTACCGCTCAGGACGAAGGCGTGACCAGCGTCGGCGACGACAATTGGATCATGGCGTATGTGCATCTGGCTCACGACTGCCGCGTCGGCAACAACACCATCTTCGCCAACAATGCATCGCTGGCTGGTCATGTGACCATCGAAGACTGGGTGATCCTCGGTGGCTTCTCGACCGTGCATCAGTTCTGCGTGGTCGGTAAACACTCGATGCTGGCATTCACCGCCGCGGTGGCTCAGGATGTGCCGCCCTACGTGATGGCAGCAGGTAACCGCGCGGTGCCGGCCGGCATCAACAGCGAAGGGTTGAAGCGCCGCGGCTTCACGCCCGAGGCGATCCGTAACATCAAGAACGCCTACAAGACGCTGTACCGTCAGGGCCTGAGCTACGACGACGCCAAGGCGGCGATCATCGCGCAGGCGGCCGAGCACGAGGAGCTGCAGCTGTTCGTCGACTTCTTCGCCAAATCGCAACGGGGTGTGATCCGCTAAATCATGGCCGAAACGTTGTTTCGCAAGCCGGGTGCGCTGAAGGTTGCAATGGTTGCGGGTGAGGCGTCCGGCGATATGCTGGGTGCTCACCTGATCAATGCGATCCGCGTACGCCATCCAAACGTCGAGTTCGCCGGCATCGGCGGGCCAAGGATGGAGGCACAGGGCTTTACCAGTCAGGTACAGCAGGAAAAGCTGGCAGTGCGCGGTTACTGGGAAGTGATCCGTAACTTGTCCGAGCTGCTGGGCATCCGCCGCCGCCTCAAGTCGACCTTGCTGGCCGAAAAGCCAGATGTGTTCATCGGCGTCGATGCTCCGGACTTTAATCTGGACCTGGAAGGCGCACTCAAACGCTCCGGCATTCCGACCGTGCACTACGTCAGCCCTTCGGTGTATGCCTGGCGGGCCGAACGGGTGCACAAGATCGGCAAGATGGTGAACCGGGTGCTGTGCCTGTTCCCGATGGAGCCGCCGCTCTATCAGGCCGCCGGCGTGCCGGTCAGCTTCGTCGGCCATCCGTTGGCCAGCGAGATCCCGCTGGAGCCGGACAAGCGTGCGATGCGCGAGCAGTTAGGTCTGCCGCGCGAAGCACCGGTATTCGCTTTGTTGCCGGGCAGCCGGGTAAGCGAGCTCGACTATATGGCGCCGGTGTATATCGAGACGGCTCGTCTGTTGCTACAGCGCTTTCCGGATGCCCAATTCCTGGTGCCTCTGGCGACCCGCGCCACCCGCGACCGCTTCGATGCACTGCTGACCCAGCACGACGGGTGGGAGCTGCCGATCCGCAAGATGATCGGTCATGCGCAGATGGCGATGATCGCGAGCGATGTGGTGCTGGTCACCAGCGGCACGGCCACGCTCGAAGTGGCGCTGACCAAACGGCCGATGGTGATCAGCTACAAGATCTCGGCGATGACCTACCGCATGGTCAAGCGCAAGCTGAAGGTGCCGTATGTGGGGCTGCCCAACATCCTGCTCGGTGAGAAGCTGGTGCCGGAACTGCTGCAGTACGATGCGACAGCGGAGAAGCTGGCGGCCGAATTGGAGCGTATCTATCACGACCGCGACTATCAGGACATGCTGACCGAACGCTTCACCCAACTACATCTGGAGCTGAAACAGGACACCGCGGCCTTGGCCGCCCAGGCGGTGTTGGAGGTGGCGGGATGCTGATCGCCGGTGTCGATGAAGCCGGTCGCGGTCCGCTGGCCGGAGCCGTATTCGCCGCGGCGGTGATACTCGATCCGGCCCGGCCGATCGCTGGCCTGGCCGATTCGAAGAAGTTGAGTGAAGCCAAGCGCGACGAGTTGGCACCGCTGATCAAGGAGCGGGCGCTGGCCTGGTGCATCGCCAGTGCCTCGGTCGAAGAAATCGACCGGCTCAATATCCTGCACGCGACGATGCTGGCGATGAGCCGGGCGGTGGAGGGCCTGGCCGTCACGCCAGAGGAAGTGCTGATCGATGGCAATCGCGTGCCGAAGCAGATCAAGCTGCCGGCGCGCGCGATCGTCAAAGGCGATGCGCTGGAGCCAGCGATCTCGGCCGCGTCCATCCTGGCCAAGACCGCGCGCGACGCGGAACTGGTCGCCCTGGATGCGCAGTTTCCGCAGTACGGCTTCGCCCGTCACAAGGGCTATCCAACCGCCGAGCACCTGGCAGCGATTGCCGCGCACGGCGTGCTGCCCGAGCACCGCAAGAGCTTCGGCCCGGTCAAGCAGTGGCTGGCCGATCACCAGGGCGAGCTGTTCTAAATCGGCACCGCCGCCGTTCCGAACCCGACCAGGTTGGCCGAAATAATGCTTCGGCCAACCTTTTTTACGCCTATGACTTCAAAACGCTGCTTTCCGCCGGTAGTGAACGACAGCACCCGTCTGCTGATACTCGGCTCCTTGCCCGGCGATGCCTCGCTTGCCGCCGAACGCTATTACGCGCATCCGCGCAACCAGTTCTGGCGTCTGCTTGAGGCGATTATCGGTGTGGCGCTGGTCGAATGCGACTACGAGGAGCGCCTGCGTCGGCTGCTCGCTCATGGCGTGGGCTTGTGGGACGTGGTTGGGCAGGCATCGCGGCGCGGCAGCCTTGATACCGCCTTGCGCGAAATCGCCTACAACGATCTGGCCGAGCTGGTCGCCCGCCTGCCGGCGCTGCGCGCGGTCGCTTTCAATGGGCAGACCGCTGCCAGGGGGCAGCGTCAATTGCCCAACTGGCAGGGCGATATCGTAGTGTTGCCGTCGTCGAGCCCGGCGCATACCTTGTCCTTCGAGGCCAAACTCGCTCAGTGGCAAGCGCTGACGCCTTATCTGTCGACAGCGCTCACTCTGCTAGACTGCAACATTCCCCAGAAAGGTGAGCGCGGATGAAAGTGATCGGATTCGCCGGTTACTCGGGCAGTGGCAAGACCACGCTGGTCGAAAAGCTGATCCCGCGCTTCGTGGCCGCCGGCCTCGACGTGGCGGTGATCAAGCACACCCACCACGATGTCGACTGGGATGTGCCGGGCAAGGATAGCTACCGGCATCGCGTCGCCGGTGCCCGGCAGGTGATGCTGGCCGCAGGGCAGCGCCGCTTACTGGTCGAGACGCTGCCGGACAGCAATGAGTTGCCGTTGGCCGCTCATGTGGCCCGACTCGCTCCGTGCGACCTGGTGTTGGCCGAAGGCTTCAAGCAGGCGCAGGTGCCGAAGGTTGAGGTGATCAATCACGCCCTCGGCTCGCCGCGGCTGTACCCAGATGATCCATGGGTGATCGCCGTGACGGCCGATGCGCCGCTCGACACCCCGCTACCGTATTTCCAGCGCGACGACGTCGATGCGCTGTTCCGATTTCTACTCGATTACCTGAACCATCATGACGAATAATCTTTTCCTTACCGTCGACCAGGCTCGCACTTGGCTGCTCGAGCGGGCCCGGCCGCTGACCGGTGCCGAATCCGTCGACCTGCTCGCGGCCAGCGGCCGAGTGTTGGCCGAACCAGTCGTAGCGACGCTGAACGTGCCGCCGCACGACAATAGCGCGATGGATGGCTATGCCTTGCGATTAGCCGAGTTCGGCCAGGTGTTGCCGGTCAGCCAGCGCATTCCGGCCGGTAGCGTGCCGGCCCCACTGGCTGCGGGCAGTGTGGCGCGTATCTTTACCGGTGCGCCGATCCCACTGGGCGCCGACACCGTGATCATGCAGGAGCAGGCCGACGTGCAGGACGACGGCCGGGTACTGCTGAGCGGCAACCCAGCGCTCGGGCAGAACATCCGCCGCGCAGGCGAGGATATCGCCGATGGCCAGATCGTGCTGCAGGCAGGCCAACGCCTTGGGCCGGCCGACCTGGGTCTCGCCGCATCGCTCGGCATCGCCACGCTGACGGTGCGTCGTGCGCTGACCGTCGCGGTGTTCTTCACTGGCGACGAGCTGACCGAGCCGGGTCAAGCGCTTGCCGCCGGCAAGATCTACAATTCCAACCGCTACTGGCTGGTGCCGGCACTGACCGCCTTGGGTTGCAAGGTGATCGATCTGGGCATCATCCCGGATAATTTCGATGCGACCCGTGCGGCGCTGGTCACGGCCGCCGGAGAAGCCGACGTGATCATCACCTGCGGCGGCGTCTCGGTCGGTGAAGAAGATCATGTCAAAGGGGCGGTCGAAGCCGAGGGCGAGTTGACGCTGTGGAAGATCGCTATGAAGCCGGGCAAGCCGCTGGCGCACGGTCGTATCGGTTCGGCCGACTTCATCGGCCTGCCGGGCAATCCTGTGTCGGGTTTCGTGACCTTCGAGGTGCTGGTCAAGGCCTTCCTGGCGGTTCGCCAGGGGGGAGAGGCGGCCGAGGTCGTTGCGAGTGCGCGCTTGCCGGCGGCCTTCGACTGGACCACCCCTGACACGCGTCGTGAAGAGTTCGTTCGGGTGCGTCGCGAGCAGATCGATGGCCAACTGCAACTGGTGTGCTACCCGAACCAGGGCTCTGGCGTACTGACATCCTGCGCCTGGGCAGAAGGGCTGGTGCGGCTGGCACCGGGACAGACGGTGGCAAAGGGCGAGTTGCTCGACTTCCTCCCGCTGACGCGCCGCTAAGATGCCGACAGTACGTTTTGTCCGCTCGGCCGACCGACAGCTCGTCGCCGAGGTCGAGGCCCTGGCCGGCGACAACCTAACCGATCTGGCGCGCTTTCATGAGGTACCGATGGCTTGGCGCTGTGGCCAAGGCACCTGCGGCACCTGTCTTGTACGCCTCGAGCATGAGGGGCAGCCTCAGGCGCTCGCGATGCGCGGCATTGAGCGCAATGTGCTCAAGCGCATCCACGACATCGATACGAGCGCAGCAGTGGACTGCCCCGAAACGGCAAGGCTTGCCTGCCATGTCACGGTGGGCGAGCAACCCTTGACGGTGTGGTTGGACCGCCACGCGATGGAGTAGACAAAGCCCGGCTTATGGCCGGGTTTTTCTTGTCAGGCGAGAGGCTCGCCCGGCTCGGGTAGCCGTGTCAGTACCCGAACGCAGTTGCGCCCTTCATGCTTGGCCTGATAGAGGGCCGCATCCGCCGCATCGTAGAGCAGCCGCGGGGTATCGCCTGGCCTCGGCGCATAGGCAATGGCGCCGACGCTACAGGTCACCATGCCGGTTGCCGGGTTGCCGGCATGCTTGATCTTCAGTTGTTCCATCTTGAGCCGGAATGCCTCGGCACGCCGGTGCATCACCTCCGGGCTGCCGTCGGGGACTAGCAGCGCGAACTCTTCTCCACCTAGCCGCGCGGCCACTTCGCGACGGTGACTGCGCATCTCGAGCAGAGTCTTGCCCAGTTGCCTGAGGACATCGTCCCCGGCACCGTGGCCGTAGTGGTCGTTGTATCGCTTGAAGAAATCGACATCGGCGATCATCAGCCCGACTTTGCCGCCCTTGCCGATACCGTCGTTCATTGCCGCATCGAGCGCCGCATCGAAGTGGCGGCGGTTGGACAGGCCGGTCAGCGGGTCGGTCAGCGCTTGGGCCTGAATCTCGGCCTGATAGAGAATCTGACGCAGCATCCCGGTTCCCAGTACGAGCAGGGACACGGTCATGAGCGGCACCCAGAGGTCGAGCAACCACAAGCCGGCACCGCTCACCAGCGGCAGCGCCAGTGCCGCCAGCGCATAACCGCGCAGGCGGTGGTTGCCGGACAGCTGCTGGCGGTGAATCAGACTGTCGATCGCAATCAACAGCAGGCTGCCCAGCACCAGCATGCCGGACGGGCCGACCAGGCGGATCGCGTCGCGCTGCAGCATCGCCGATACTGCAGCTGCGTCGATCATCACCCCGGGCTGGCGCTGCAGGCTACCGGCGACGCGGTATTCACTGCCCATGCCGGCCGCGGTCACCCCCACCAATACCACCTTGTCCTCCAGCTCCCGATCAAATCGGCCGCTCAGCACATCTTGATAGGAATAGGTGGGGATCGCGCTGAAATGGCGGGGGAAGGGGATCAGGGTCTGCTCGCTGCGCACCCAAAGTCCGGACGCGGTGCGATCGGCCAACGGGGAGGGC
Source organism: Neisseriaceae bacterium JH1-16 (assembly GCA_025989215.1). Taxonomy (GTDB): domain Bacteria; phylum Pseudomonadota; class Gammaproteobacteria; order Burkholderiales; family Chromobacteriaceae; genus Crenobacter_A. The sequence continues at coordinate 634,843 of JAPDNP010000001.1, forward strand.
GGACGGGCATCGCCGCTGAGCGCGCCGGCAAAACTTGGCCAGCGCGGAGCGCCGAGCCCGGCATAGCGGTAGAAGCGACGCACCGAGCCGTCGCGGTCCTGCTCCAGGTCGGTGTGCCCGAGCAGGGCCGCGGCATCGACGAGTCCAGGCAGCGGTAGTGTCTCGACCAGTTTGCCGTTGACCGATTCTGCGATGACAGGCAGTACCACGCGGCCGTTGGTTCGGATGGCGGCGGCCAGAGCCGCATCGGCCTCGTGGTCGTCGAGCGAGGGCTCGGCAAAGATCAGGTCCAGGCCGACCGCACGGGCCTTGCCCAGGTGTTTGAACAGCTCGGCATGCAGGGTGCGTGGCCACGGCCAGCGGCCTATGGTGGCGAGGCTCGGGCTGTCGATCGCGATGACTGCGACACGGGCGTCGACCGGCTGCGGATGGAGGTCGATCAGCAGGTCGTAAAGAATGTTGTCCAGCCGCTGCGCGGTGCCGCTCATCAGTAGTGGCCACCACAACAACAGTGCAAGACAAAGCGGTAACAGGCGGGTGAGGCGTCGCCGCGGATTGTGGGAGGAAATCAGTTCCAGAAAAGGCTCTCGGGTGGGGAGTCGGAGTGGTAGTTATTGTCTCCCAAGATACTCACCCTTGCCCAGTAGCGCCCACTCGGCAGTGAAGCGGGGCGCCAGCGCGGACTGTCACTGTCCTGCCGGAACAACACTCGCGTGAAGCTGGCCGAATCCGCTAGTTCCAAGCGGTAGCGCGCCCCGGGGATGGCAACGGTCGCCGCGATGATTTGGCGCGGACTCTGACCGGCGGGACGGTCGAACCAGCCGAGTGCCTCGACGGCCTGGGCGCTGCTGTATGGCCCCACGCGGCCGTTCGCATCGAGGCGGGCCACACGCCAGAACCAACGCCCGTGATGGGGCACGGTAACCTGGTTCGAGTCGCTTCCCGTCAAGCTGTACTCGAGGGTATTGGCGGCATCGAAGTTGGTCGACGTAGATAGCTGCACCCGCCGTGTGGACTCATGGCCATTGTCGCCAACGGTCAGTGTTAGCGTTCGGCCACGGAAAGTGTCGAGCGTCGCGCCGACTCGCAGTGGTGTCGCAGGATGGGCATTGAGCGCAACGCTGTGTTCGGCATCGGCACCTTCGAGTGAGCTGGCGGCGCGGCTGCGCACCTTGAGTCGATAGCTGCCGTCAGGCAATGGCCCATTTGGGACATAGACCGGGCTGTCAGTGTCCGCCTCATCGACCAGCACCTCGCTGTCGGCTCGGTAGAGCTCGACATGATAACCGCGCGCACCGACGACGGGTGGCCAGCTGAAATAGGCTGGGGAGAACTCGATGCGAGCCGGCAAACCGGCCAGTGCCGGAGGCGGCAGCAAGGCCTCGGCCTTAGCGGGGAGATGCTGTCCCTTGCCGACTACCGCTCCCTGGCCGGGGCTTAACTCTGCGCTGACATGGTCGACGCCAACGGCCACTTTGCCGGACAGGACGGCGGTGGTGGTTGTGTCATCGTTGGCGACACCGACACGGAACTGTGTGCCGCGCACCGAGGTGGTGGCCGACGGCGTGTCGATTTCGTAGCGATTGCGCATCAACTCGGGCTTGCTGATGGTGTTGGACGCAGTGCCGCGTCGAAGGCGCAGTCGCGTGCTGCTGGCCCCGGTGCTGGGGTAGTAGTGCTGTTGGTCGATGTTCAGCTGACTATTGCTGCCCATGGTTAGCTCGCTGCCGTCGATAAAGTGCAGGACGACACGCGATTCGGCCAGGGTCATTAGTTCGGCAGAGTCTGGGATTTGTTCGTTCGTTCGCAGTGGGCGGGCAGGCTGCCCGGATAGCTTGATCGAAGCCTGGCCATTGATGCTGCGGACTTGGGCGCTGGCGGGCTGCTGACGCACCCAGGCGTAGGGCACCCGGATCGTGGTGGCCGTGACAATACGATTAGGGTTGCGGATATTGTTGAGCGCGCTCAAGCGAGGCACATAAGCCGGGGACACGAGGTGCACGCCGGCAAAGCGCCATAAGGTATCGCCAGGGCGCAGTGAATAGGTCCAGAACGGATCGTCATCCGCCAAGGCCGCGGCCGGCAGCAGGGCAAGGGAGGTCAGTGCTAGAAGGATCAGCCGGGCTGGCGTAGAGCGATATTCATCTGTATTCATAAGAGGAAATTATTTCTTCTTTTTGTATTTATTTGCAATAGACGGCAGGAATGGCGGTTTGGTTCGATGTCTTTATGTCGCGCCAATGCTACCCCTTTGCCCCGGGGTGTATAGAACAGGGGTGGGATGTCCCAAGACCGGTATCGCAGTGCTCCCGATGAATAGCGCCGCATTGCCGCCTGCCGAGAAGCTTTATAGAATGGGGCTATCCGCCCCATCCCTCCGGTGGGGTCTGAAACGAATCAAGCAAGAGGAAAGCAGAGAAAATGCCGAGTTTCGACATCGTGTCCGAGGTGAATCAGGTTGAAGTGCGCAATGCGGTTGACCAGGCCAACAAGGAAGTGTCCACCCGCTACGATTTCAAAGGTTCGGACGCCCGCATCGAAGTCGCTGAAAAAGTGCTGACCCTGTTCGCCGATGCCGAGTTCCAGCTCGACCAGGTCAAGGAAATCCTGCTGGGCAAGCTTTCCAAGCGCAGCATCGACATCCGTTGCCTGGAGTACGGCAAGCTCGAGAAAGTCAGCGGCAACAAGGTGAAGCAGGCGATTACCGTGCGTGTCGGCATCGAGACCGAGACGGCGAAGCGTCTGGTCAAGCTGATCAAGGACTCCAAGCTGAAAGTGCAGGCGAGCATCCAGGGTGATGCGGTGCGCGTGTCCGGAGCCAAGCGCGACCTGCTGCAGGACTGCATCGCGCTGATGCGCCAGGAAGTCACCGACTTCCCGCTGCAGTACAACAACTTCCGCGACTGATACGCACAAGTCGCAAGCAAACGGGCCCAAAAGGGTCCGTTTTTCATCCCGAGCGGCGTCTGATGGCCTGCCCAATAGAAAAAGGGGCGCCGTAGCGCCCCGTCCTGCCTCGTGTTGGCCGTCGATTACAGCTTGATCAGCGTGCTCTTCAGCTCGGTATATTTTTCCAGTGCATGCAGCGACTTGTCGCGACCGTTGCCCGACTGCTTGAAACCGCCGAACGGGAAGTTCATGTCGCCGCCCTCATCGTAGCAGTTCACCCAGACGGTGCCGGCGCGCAGGCGACGGGCCACTTGGTGGGCGGTGGTGACATTGCTGGTCCACACGGCGGCAGCCAGGCCGTACTCGGTGTCGTTGGCGATGCGGATCGCTTCTTCCACGTCGCTGAAGGTAATCACCGACAGTATCGGGCCGAAGATTTCCTCGCGGGCGATCGTGGCGTTTGCGGGCACTTCGAACGCGGTCGGCTCGATGAACAAGCCTTTGCCAGCGACCTGGGTAGCCACCCCGCCGCATAGCAGTTTTCCGCCCTCGGTCTGGCCCTTGTCGATATAGGACAGCACCTTGTCGTACTGGATCTGGTCGACGATGGCGCCCATGCCGGTGGCCGGGTCGAGCGGGTCGGCCGGCTGGTAGCCCTGTGCCGCCTTCTTGAATTCTTCGATGAAGCGGTCCTTGATGTCCTTATGCACCAGCACGCGCGAGCCTGCGGTGCACATCTCGCCCATGTTGTAGAAGATCGCTCCGGCCGCGGTACGCGCGGCCTTCGTCAGGTCGGCGCAGTCCGGTAGGATGATGTTCGGCGACTTGCCGCCCAGCTCCAGCCATACTCGCTTCAGGTTCGACTGCGCGGCATAGCCGGCAATCAACTTGCCCACGCCAGTGGAGCCGGTGAAGGCCACGCAGTCGATGTCGTTGTGCAGCGCCAGCAGCTTGCCGACTTCACCCGCCCCCGGCAGCACCTGGAAGATGCCGTCCGGAATGCCGGCCTGCTTGGCCAGGGCCGCCAGGCGGATCGCCGTCAGCGGCGATTTTTCCGACGGCTTCAGGATCAGCGCATTGCCCGCAGCCAGCGCAGGGCCGAATTTCCAGCTGGCCATCAGAATAGGGAAGTTCCACGGTACCACGGCGGCAACCACGCCGATTGCCTCGCGGGTCACCAGGCCGACCAGCTTCGGGTCGACCGGCGCCACTTCGCCGCCGATCTTGTCGATCGCCTCGGCGAACCACTCCACACAATAGGCCGCACCCGGCACGTCGACGCTGGTGGTGTCGCCAATCGGCTTGCCGACGTCCAGTGTCTCGAGCAGGGCCAGTTCGTCGCCATGCTCGCGGATCAAGGCGGCAAAGCGCTTGAGGATACGGCCGCGAGCCAGTGGGGCGAGGTTAGCCCATTCGCCGGACTCGAAGGCACGCCGGGCGGCCTTTACCGCGCGTTCCACTTCGGCCTCGCCGCACAGGGTGATCTTGGCCAGCGCTTCGCCGTTGGCGGGGTTGATGCAGTCGAAGGTGCGTCCATCCCCGGCCGTAACGTACTCGCCGTCGATGAAGGCGCGGCCTTCGATGGTGAGTTGGCCGGCAAGCTGTTTCCACTCGGCATGACTGCGTGCCATGGGTTTCTCCTTTGGTAGTGTTCGGCCAAGCTGCGTGGGATGGCCGTGCTTAGAATGTGGGTGGCGAGCTGGCGCTGACGATCTCGCAGATGCTGTCGCCGATGTTGCGGAAACGATGCGGCAGTTTACTGTCGAAGTAGTACGAGTCGCCGGGGCCCAGCACGCGGGTTTCGTTGTTGACGGTGACCTCGATCTCGCCTGCGATCACCACGCCGCCTTCCTGGCCTTCGTGCAACAGCATGTCCGGGCCGGTATCGGCACCCGGCTCATAGCGTTCGCGCAGGATGGCGATGTCGCGGCGTTCGTGCGCGGTGCCGACCAGTAGCAGCTGAATCTGTTCGTTGCCGAGGTTGGGCAACTCGCTCGCAGCATAAAAGGCGCGCTGCTGTTGTGGCTCGGCATCGAAAGTAAAGAACTCCGACAGCGTCATCGGCAGGCCTTCCAGCACCTTCTTCAATGAGCTGATCGATGGGCTCACCCGGTTTTGTTCGATGAGTGAGATGGTGCCATTGGTCACGCCCGCCCGCTTGGCCAGCTCGCGCTGAGACAAGCCGAAGCGGTCTCTAACCATCCTGAGTCGTGCGCCGACATCCATTGTTGCTATCCCATCCTAATGTTAAGAATATTAAACCACAAGTGATGAGGATTTTGACCACTCTTTGCCTTGCGTGCTGCGCTGCAAAATGAAAATTTCTTTGCTTCACGGGCATTTTATAGTCAAAATCAGATGAAGGTCACAAGCGGAATGTGAAATTTTTTAAACGTCACCCGCTCGATGTCCTACACACACCAGAGGAGACCGTTATGTTAATCGGCGTACCGAAGGAGATCAAAAATCACGAATACCGGGTCGGTTTGACGCCGTCCGGTGTGCGTGAACTGGTAACGCACGGGCACAAGGTGCTGGTGCAAACCCAGGCAGGGTTGGCAATCGGTTTTGCCGACGAGCAATACCTGCAAGCCGGCGCTTCGATCGCATCGAGCGCCGAGGACCTGTTCGAACGCTCTGAGATGATCATTAAGGTCAAAGAGCCGCAGCCGGTCGAATGCCATATGCTGCGTCCCGGCCAGCTGCTCTTCACCTATTTGCATCTCGCTCCCGATCCGGAGCAAACCAAATTACTGATCGAGTCGGACGCTATCGCGATCGGCTACGAGACCGTCACCGACGAACGCGGCGGGTTGCCGCTGCTGGCACCGATGTCCGAAGTGGCCGGTCGCATGGCGATCCAGGCTGGCGCCCACGCACTGGAAAAGGCGCAGGGCGGCCGCGGCGTGCTGCTCGGCGGCGTGCCAGGCGTACTGCCGGCGCGAGTGGTGGTAATCGGCGGCGGTGTGGTCGGCATCAATGCGGCGCGGATGGCGCTGGGCCTGGGGGCCGACGTCACGATACTCGACAAGTCGCTGCCGCGACTCAGGGAGATCGATCTGTTGTTCGACGGGCGGATCAAGACCCAGGTGTCGAGCGCCGCCAATATCGACGACACCCTGCGCGTAGCCGATCTGGTGATCGGTGCCGTGCTGGTCCCCGGCGCCGCGGCGCCGAAGCTGGTCACCCGCGCGATGCTCAAGACGATGAAGCCCGGCGCGGTGCTGGTCGACGTTGCGATCGATCAGGGCGGCTGCTTCGAGACCAGCCGGCCGACCACCCACCAGAATCCAACCTATGTCGTCGACGGCATCGTCCACTATTGCGTGGCGAACATGCCCGGTGGTGTGGCGCGCACCTCGACGCTGGCCCTGGCCAACGCCACCTTGCCCTATGCGCTGGAGCTGGCGGACAAGGGCTGGCAGAAGGCACTGCTCGACAATGCCCATCTGCGCAATGGCCTGAACATCTGCCGCGGCAAGGTTACTTATCCGGCAGTCGCCCAGGCGCTCGGTTATCACTTTGTTGACCCGATCGAAGCGATCAAGGCTTCGTCCTAACCCGTAAACGAGAGACATCATGCAGCGCCCCATCATCGGCATTCCCTGTGACATCAAACCGGTTGGCAAACTGCCGTTCCACGCGGTCGGCGAGAAGTACATCAAGGCGGCAGTCGGCGGCGCCGGCGGAGTAGCACTGCTGATTCCGGCGCTGGGTGACGAATCACCGCTGGATGACATCCTAGATATCGTCGACGGCATCCTGTTGCCGGGTTCGCTCTCCAACGTCGAACCGCACCACTACCAGGGCCCGGCCAGCCGGCCGGGCACGCTGCACGACCCAGCGCGCGACGCGACCACCTTGCCGCTGATTGCACGCCTGGTGGAGGCCGGTGTGCCGCTGCTGGGTATCTGCCGCGGCTTCCAGGAAATGAACGTCGCCTTCGGCGGCGAACTGTTCCAGCACGTGCAGGAAATGGAAGGCAAGCGCGACCACCGCGAACCGGAAGTCGACGACGTCGAGCTAATGTACGCGCCGGCCCACCCGGTCAGGTTGGCCGAAGGAGGTCTGATGCAACACTGGCTGGGGCAAAAGGAGGTCATGGTCAATTCGCTGCATCAGCAGGGCATCAAACGCCTGGCCGATGCACTCGAGGCCGAGGCGATTGCTGACGACGGCCTGATCGAGGCCTATCGGGTGCGCGACGCCAAGAACTTTGCGTTTGCCGTGCAGTGGCACCCGGAATGGAAGTATCAGAGCAACCCGGTATCGCAAGCAATTTTCAGCGCGTTCGGTGACGCTTGCCGTGCGCGCCGTGCCCGCCGCAACCGTTAAGTCGGGCTTGCAGCGAAGCACACGTCAGAGCCGGACGATTACCGGCCGGAAATAGAGGAAAACTTGGTATGAACAACGAAATCTTTGAATGGCTGCGTGAGCATCGCATTACCGAAGTGGAGTGCATTCTGCCCGACATGACTGGGGTGGCTCGCGGCAAGATCATCCCAAAGGACAAGTTCGTGTCCGAACCGGAAATGCGTCTTCCGGAAGCGGTACTGATCCAGACGGTGACCGGTGACTATCCGGACGACAGCATGCTCGACCTGACCGACCCGGACATGGTGCTGCAGCCCGACCCGAACTCGCTGCGCTTCGTGCCGTGGGCGGTCGACCCGACCGCCCAGCTGATTTTCGATTGCTTCCGCGCCGACGGCACGGCGGTGGAAACCGCGCCGCGCAATGTGCTGCGCCGCGTGCTGAAGCTGTACGAGGACCGCGGCTGGGAGCCGGTTATCGCGCCGGAAATGGAATTCTACCTGCTGTCTCCTAACCCGGATCCGGACATTCCGCTGGCACCGCCGATCGGCCGTACCGGCCGCGCAGAATTCGGCCGCCGCTCCTACGCGATCGACGCAGTCAACGAGTTCGACCCGCTGTTCGAGGACATCTACGACTACTGTCACGCGCAGAACCTGGAAGTGGACACGCTGATTCACGAGATCGGCACTGCGCAGATGGAGATCAACTTCCTGCACGGCAATCCGATGGATCTGGCTGACCAGGTGTTCCTGTTCAAGCGTACCGTGCGCGAGGCGGCGTTCCGCCACAATATGTACGCCACCTTCATGGCCAAGCCGATGGAAGGCGAGCCGGGCAGCGCGATGCACATGCACCAGAGCGTGATCGACCGCAAGACCGGCCAGAACATCTTCAGCAATGAAGACGGAACACCGTCCGAACATTTCTTCCATTACATCGGCGGCCTGCAGAAATATCTGCCGAGCGCGATGCCGTTCTTCGCGCCTTATGTGAACTCCTACCGTCGCCTGACCCGCTATACCGCGGCACCGACCAATATCGAGTGGGGCTACGACAACCGTACTGTCGGCCTGCGCGTGCCGCACTCGTCGCCGGCCGGCCGTCGCGTGGAAAACCGCGTACCGGGCGTAGACGTTAATCCGTATATCGCCATGGCCGCTACGCTGGCCTGCGGCTACCTGGGCATGGCCAATCAGATCGGTTGCTCCGAACCGATGCAGACCAACGCCTACGAGCTGCCGTACCAGTTCCCGTCGACCGCCGAAGAGGCGCTGGACAAGCTGCGTACCTGCCCGGAGTTGGCCGAAGTGATGGGCTCGCGCTTTGTCGAGATGTACCTTGGCGTGAAAGAGAAAGAAAACGCCGAGTACTTCCGCGTGATCAGCCCGTGGGAACGCAAGTTCCTGCTGCTGCACGTTTGAGTCGGCAAGTCCGAGTCAGATAAAGCAGGGCATTACTCGATAAGACTGTATCAACAGGGGAGAGCGCTGGCCGGACTTGGTCCGGCCAGCGGCCCGGCTTGGCCGGGCACAACATAAAGAGGAAACATCATGATCCAACGGACCACCGCTCAATGGCGCGAACTGGACGCCGCTCACCACCTGCACCCGTTCACCGACACCAAGTCGCTGAATGAACAGGGCGCCCGCGTCATCACCCACGCCGATGGGATTTACCTGTGGGACTCCGAAGGTAACAAAATTATCGACGGCATGGCCGGCCTGTGGTGTGTCAACATCGGCTATGGCCGTAAGGACCTGGCCGAAGTCGCCAAGCAGCAGATTGAAGAGCTGGCTTACTACAACACCTTCTTCAAGACGACTCACCCCGCGGTGGTGGAGTTGTCGACCCTGTTGGCCGAAGTAGCTCCGGCCGGCTTTGAGCATGTGTTCTATACCAACTCCGGCTCCGAATCGGTCGACACCATGATCCGCATGGTGCGCCGCTACTGGGATGTGCAAGGCCAGCCGCAGAAGAAGACGCTGATCGGCCGCTGGAACGGCTATCACGGCTCGACCATCGGCGGCGCCAGCCTCGGCGGCATGAGCTACATGCACGAGCAGGGCGACCTGCCGATTCCGGGCATCGCCCACGTCGAGCAGCCGTGGTGGTACAAGCACGGCAAAGACATGACGCCGGAAGAGTTCGGCGTGCAGGCGGCGCGCTGGGTGGAAGACAAGATCCTCGAGATCGGCGCGGACAAGGTCGCAGCCTTCGTCGGCGAGCCGATCCAGGGCGCCGGCGGCGTGATCATTCCGCCGTCCACCTACTGGCCGGAAGTCGAACGCATCTGCCGCAAGTACGACGTGCTGCTGGTCGCCGACGAGGTGATCTGCGGTTTTGGTCGCACCGGCGAGTGGTTCGGTCACCAGCAGTTCGGCTTCACGCCGGATATCTTCACCACGGCCAAGGGCCTGTCGTCGGGCTATCTGCCTATCGGCGCGGTATTCGTCGGCCCGCGCATTGCAGAAGGGCTGATTGCCGGTGGCGACTTCAACCACGGCTTCACCTACTCGGGCCACCCAGTAGCTGCCGCCGTTGCACGCGCCAATGTGGCCGCGTTGCGCGACGAAGGCATCGTCGCCTCGGTGAAGGAGGACGTCGGCCCGTATATGCAGAAACGCTGGCGAGAGGTGTTTGGTCAGTTCGAACATGTCGACGATGTGCGCGGTATCGGCCTGATTCAGGCATTTACGCTGGTAAAGAACAAGGCCACCCGAGAACTGTTCCCGAACTGGGGCGAAATCGGTACGCTGTGCCGCGACATCTTCTTCAAGCACAATCTGATCATGCGCGCCTGCGGGGATCATATCGTTGCGGCGCCGCCGCTGGTGATCAGCAAAGCGGAAGTCGATCAGATGCTGAGCGTGGCCGCCGATTGTCTACGCGAGTTCGAACAAACATTGAAAGACAAGGGCTTGGTGTAATCGCCAAGGACTTGCTTGCAGCTGCACTAACGGGCCTGATAAATTCAGGCCCGTTTTTTATTCATGATCTTTACATCCATGCCGATATGCACGTTATCGGTATGAGTTGTCAGAGCATGCCGGCGACTTCACTCAACGATCGGGGCGGTACATGTTTGTAGGAATCGGTTACGTCATCATCCTCGCGGCAGTATTCGGTAGCTATGTAGCCGGTGGCGGCCACCTGGGCGCTCTGCTGCAGCCGCTCGAATTCCTGATGATCTTCGGGGCAGCGTTCGGGGCCTTTCTGGCCACCAATGGCGGCCCGGCGCTCAAGTCGGTCATCGCCGCCTTGCCTTCGGCATTCAAGGGCCCGAAGTACAACAAGGCGGTGTACATGGAGTTGTTCGCCCTGTTGTTCGAACTGCTGACCAAGGTACGCAAAGAGGGCCTGATGTCGATCGAGATGGACGTCGATGCCCCCGAGAGCAGCCCGATCTTCAGCAAGTACCCAACCATTCTGGCCGATCATCATATCGTCGAGTTCATGACCGACTATCTGCGCCTGATGGTGGGCGGCAACTTGAATGCCTTCGAGATCGAAAACCTAATGGATGTCGAAATCGACACCCATCACCACGAAGGCGAAGTGCCGGTGAACGCGGTGCGTAACCTGGCCGATGCGATGCCAGCTTTCGGTATCGTGGCGGCGGTGATGGGGGTGGTCCACACCATGGAGTCGGTTGGCCTGCCGCCGGAAGAGCTGGGCATCCTGATCGCCCGAGCACTGGTCGGTACCTTCCTGGGTATTTTGATGGGTTACGGTTTTATCGGTCCGATCGGCGCAATTCTGTCGCACCGTCACGCCGACCAGACCCGCATTCTGCAGACGATCAAGGTGACCCTGCTTGCTAGCATCAACGGCTATGCGCCACAGGTGGCGGTAGAGTTCGGTCGTAAGGCACTGTCTTCGGCGGATCGTCCGGGCTTTGCCGAACTCGAAGACCACGTTAAACAGTCGAAAAACCGCTAACCAGAGAAGTGTGCAGTCATGGCTGACGAATCGCAGCGCCCCATTATCGTCAAACGCATCAAGAAGGGCGGCCACGCACACCATGGTGGCGCCTGGAAGCTGGCCTATGCCGACTTCGTGACCGCGATGATGGCGTTCTTCCTCTTGATGTGGCTGCTGGGCTCTGTCTCCCAGGGCACCCTGAAGGGGATCGCCGACTACTTTAAGATGCCGATCAAGGTGGCACTGATGGGCGGTAGCAATGCCGGTCAGTCGAACAGCGTGATCAAGGGCGGCGGTACCGACCTGAGCCGCCAGGCCGGGCAGGTGCGACGCTCGCCTTATGAGGAGCAGGAGCGCGAGAAAGTACGCCTGCAGCAGCTCGAGCAGAATCTGCAGCACAAGATCGAAAGCAATCCGCTGCTGAAGGATTACAAGGACCAGGTAAAGCTTGAGATGACGCCGGAAGGGCTGCGCATCCAGATCGTCGACGAGAAGAACCGGCCGATGTTCGACAGCGGCAGCTACCACCTGCTGCCGCAGACCAAAGAGATTCTCGCGATTCTGGCCAAGGACCTGCAGAAGGTCAGCAACCACCTGAGTATCTCCGGTCATACCGACGCCATACCGTACGCTGGCGGGTCGGGTGGCTACAGCAACTGGGAGCTGTCGGCCGACCGGGCCAATGCGGCGCGACGTGAATTGCTGACGGGTGGCGTACCGGCCGATCAGGTGCTGCGCGTGGTGGGTCTGGCAGCGGCCAACCCGCTCAATACGCAGAATGTGTTCAGCCCCGAGAACCGCCGCATCACCATCATGGTGCTGAATCAGGAAACCGAGCAGAAGATTCTTGCCGCCGGCGTGCCGGTGAGCTCGACTGCCGGGGTAAGCAGTGGTGCGCCAGCGGCGGTGACCAATGCAGCGATCGCCGCGGCAGCCAAGCCGACTACCAAGTAAGTGGGGCGGCGCTGGTTCAAACCCGTCCTGATCCACCTAGCTGCCGCGCTGCTTGCCTGGTTCTGGATCGCGCCAGCGGTCGCGCCGCTGGCTTGGGCCGGTTTGCAGGGTATTGCTGCAACGCTGATCGCCTGGCTTGTTCGTGAGCGCGGCTGGCGGCTGGCGCTGTACGCTGGTTTCTGCCCGGCGCTGTTGGGCTTGTTGCAGCTCGGGGTGCCGAGCTGGGTCTATCTGGTAGCCGCTTTGCTGCTGATCGGCCTGGCCCGCAACGCGGCCACCGAGTCGGTACCGTTCTACCGCTCTTCGCAGGCAGCGGTGGACGCCGTCGCCGAGCGCCTGCCACCGGGGGGCAGTCTGCTTGAAGCTGGCTGCGCCGATGCACGCTTCGCCCTGGCCTTGGCTACGCTGCGACCGGACCTGTCGATCGTGGCTTGTGAGAACGCGCTATTGGCATGGGGCTGGGCGCGTCTGCGCTGGTGGCGGGCCGGGCGACCCAAAAATGTTTGCATCGTCTATGCCAGCCTCTGGTCGCTTAACTGGCACGACTACGATGCGGTGTACACCTTTCTGTCGCCGGCGCCGATGGCGCGGGTATGGCAGCAGTTTCAACGGCAGGGGCGTCCGGGAAGCCTGCTATTGAGCAATACATTCATTGTCCCGGGTGTTGCGCCGACTGTGAGCGTGCCACTGGGCGGACCGCTGCAGCAGGCCCTGCTGATCTGGAATCATGACTATGAACGCCACTGACTGGCTGCACACCCTGGCATCGCAACGCTGGCCGATTCTGCCGGCCTCGCGCCGGGCGCTGGACGAACTGAGCAAGCAGCATCTCGACCTGATCTATTTCGGCGACCTGGCCAATCTTTGCCTGTCTGACCCGCTGATGTTGTTCGATCTGCTCCGGGCGGTGTCCGGTTCTCGAGCGCTCAATCGCGACGATGCGGCCCTGTCGGTCGAGTCAGTATTGTTAATGGCAGGGCTCGACAGCGTCCTAGGGCGCTTCCGCGACTTGCCCGCTCTACAGCCGTCGTCGACGCTGAGCGTGGCACGCATTGACGTCCTGACCGACTGGATGGGGCGCTCCCGAATTGGCGCTCATCTGGCCAAGGAATGGTTGTCGTTGGCCGATGCGGTGCGGGTGGAGGACGTCTTTCTGGCAGCGCTGGTTTATAACCTGCCGGCCTGCCTGTACCTGCTGACTCAGCCGCAGGCGGCGCGACTGGATGAGCCCTTGCTCGCCCAGGTCGAAGCAGCATTCGAGATGCCTTACAGCCAGCTGGTCCAGCAGTTCGTCGAGACCCTGCCGCTGCCTGCCGCATTGCTGACCCTGCTTGACGGGAGTAGCAGCGACCCGCGCCGCAATCTGCTGCAGTTGGCGCTGGAAACGGCCAATACGCTGGAGCAGGGGTGGTGGCAACCGGACTGGAATAGCCGACTCGCCACGGTGGCCGCCGAAATCAATGCGAGTCATGCCCAGATCTATCAGTCGGTGGTACAGGCAACATTGGCAGTCGCCCGCAATGCCAGGGCGCCGGGGTACACCAACGCCGCATGCAGCTTGCTGGCCTCTCCGCCATTGGCTCCGAGCAGCCTGGCTCCAGTCGAAGACCGATTGCCGCCCGAGCTGCTCGATGCGGTGCTGCGCGAGTCGATCCGTCACCTGGCCAACGATCTTAAATTCGAGCGCGTACTGTTTTTGCGGTACGATCAGCCCAGCCATTCGCTCAAGCTGCGCTACCGCCTGGGCTTGCTGGAGGGGCATCCGTTGGAAAAACGGCTGGAGCCGCTGCACCCGCAGACCTTCTTCGGCAAGTTGTGCGGCAAACCGCAGAGCATCCATGTCCAGCTCCCAGTGGCCGCCATGTTGGCCAAACGCGAACCGGAAGGTTTCGTCGAATTGGCGGGTGCGCACGAGTTTGCAGCGATGGCGCTGTTTGCCGGCCCGACACTGGCCGGCGTGTTTTATGTGGATAACGCCCGCTCGGGGCGGCCGATCGGCGAGAACGACTACCTGCGCTTCAAGGAGTTGGTCGCCCAGGCAACCCGACCCCGCTGATAGATGCAGATCAAGACGATTACCTCCGCCCAGAATCACGACCTGAAAGAACTCTCCCGCCTGCTCCAGAATGCCCGCGACCGTAGAAAGTCGGGGCTGATGGTGCTGGAGGGCATCCACCTGGCCACCGCCTGCCTCGAAGCCGGCGGTGAGCTGACTACGCTCTACATCAACGAAGAAGCGGCGGCGCATCCGGAAATCACCGCACTTCTTGGCTCGCTCAATGACCGAGTTGCGGTGTCGTATATCGCAGCCGGTGTATTCGCCAAGGTCACGATGCTATCGAGTGCTCCCGAGCTACTGGCTCTGGCCCGACGTCCGGTGCCGGACACTCCGGCCGACGTGGTTTCGCGGCTGTTACTGGAAGACATCCAGGACCCGGGCAATCTCGGCACTATCCTGCGCAGCGCCGCTGCGTCCGGCGTGAATGAGGTATTCCTGTCCAAGGGGTGCGTCGATGTGTATTCGCCCAAAGTGCTGCGAGCCGGAATGGGAGCGCACTTCGTGTTGAATCTGCATGAAGCGGCCGATCTAGCCGAAGTATTGCAGGGCTTTGGCGGGCGCAAGCTTGTTACCGCGCTGGATGGCGCAGTGTCGCTATATCGTCAGGACTTGACCGGGCCGGTGGCGTTCGTGTTCGGCAATGAAGGCAGCGGGGTGTCTGACTCGCTGCAGGCGCTAGCTCCCGCCCGCGTGAAGATCCCGATGCCAGGGCAGGCCGAGTCCTTGAATGTCGCGATGGCCGCCACGGTGTGTCTGTTCGAGCGAGTCCGGCAGCTGGAAAACCTGCCCGAAGGGTAGCGGGTATGCCTACGTATTTGTACGAATAGGCGCCATCTGTCAGTCTCGTCACAATGACGTTGTGCTTGGCGTCCGCGACGCGCACTACAGTCTGCCATTCTCCTTCTGGCGGCTGGCTGTAATTCCCCGATACTCTTGATGCCCTCCTTCCCCAGGAGGGCTCTTTTTTCGCCCCTGCAAACAACTAACTTGGCAGAAAAGGGCGCCTTTGATTGCTCTCGACTCATCTCCCACCAAATCACTCAACAATTGCTGTCGTAGCTTGATTAAGTCGTTACAATCTTAATTGGGAGATAAATTAGAGCGAGATGGAGCAGACGATGCTGATGGACCGCTTTGGGCGCACGATCGAGTACATACGGCTGTCGGTAACCGACCGCTGTGATCTGCGCTGTAGCTACTGTATGCCCAAAGGATTCAAGGGCTTCGAAGAACCGGAAAACTGGCTGACCTTCGACGAGATCGCACGGGTGATCGGTGCGTTTACCCGGCTGGGTACGCGACGCGTGCGCCTGACGGGTGGTGAACCGCTGTTGCGTCGCAATCTGCCTCAACTGGCAGCCCGTCTGTCGGCGCTGCCGGGTCTGGACGACCTTTCGCTCAGCACCAACGCCACGCAGCTGCACAAACATGCCGAAGCCCTGCACGACGCGGGGGTGCGTCGCCTTAATATCAGCCTGGACTCGTTGCGCCGTGATTGCGTCAGCGAACTGACCGGCAGTGACAGCCTGCCACGGGTGATGGAAGGCCTGATGGCCGCCAAGGCGGCGGGCTTTGCGCCGATCAAGATCAATATGGTGGCGATGAAGGGTGTCAACGACGGTGACATCGAGGCCATGGTGGCGTTCTGCATCGAGCATGGCTTCGTGTTGCGGCTGATTGAAGCAATGCCGGTGGGTGACACCGGCCGGGCGGCACACTTCCTCGACCTGCAGCCGGTACTGGCGCGGCTGCAGCAGCAATTTGGCTTGTTGCCGCAGGCGGCAGACCTGGGGGGCGGCCCGGCACGTTATTGGTCAACGCCGGATGGACGCTTTACGCTGGGTCTGATCACGCCGATTTCTCAGCACTTCTGTGCCACCTGTAATCGCGTTCGCCTGTCGGTGGATGGCACGCTGTATATGTGCCTCGGTCAGGAGGAGCGCTTCGAGTTGCGCCCCTTGCTGCGCGCAGGCTGTAGCGATGCCGAGCTGGAGGCCGCGATTCGTGAGGCGATCGAGCTCAAGCCCGAGAGGCATGAGTTCCGTGAACGTCCCGGCAAGATCGTGCGGATCATGTCGATGACAGGTGGCTAAATGTCGTCGGGTAGCGCCTCTTCACTTTTCCCGCTCTGCAGATATGGCTTGTGCCGTAACCGATAGATCAGCAGTTGGTTAAGCGTTTTTGATTGAACTACACAGCCTGCCTTTCGGTCAGGCTTGATCCCGACCCGCCTTATGGCGGGTTTTTATTTGTTCGTAATTTTTGAATATGAGCCGGGTATCTCACTGTCCAGCGTGTAGAATCGACCGCCCTTAACTGACAGAAGCCGACAGCGATCGGTGGTAGCAGGCAATGAAGCAGAAGATGTTCCGCTGGCTAGCGCTGGGTGCGTTGGCCGCAATGATGAGCGCGTGCAGCGATCATGACGCGCAGCAGTTGGCCAATCAGGCACTGAAACACGGCGGCAAGGCATTGGCCGAACATGCCGAGCAATTGATCCGCGAAGCGACCGGGCAGTTGTCCGGCGACATGGGGGAAGCGTCAAGCGGCAAGGAGCCTAGTGACGTTAGCCTGGTCCGGGGCTCCAAAGCGATGGGGCACCGTGACTTTGCCGGCGCCAAGAAGGTGCTGCCCCGGCTCTACAGCGGCATGGAAGTGACTTTCTATTGCGGCTGCGATTATCACGACAAGACCATCGACCAGCATTCTTGCGGCTTCAAGTCGCGCAAGAATGCCGAGCGCGCTAGCCGACTCGAGTGGGAGCATATCGTACCTGCCTGGGTGCTGGGCCATCAGCGTCAGTGCTGGAAGAATGGCGGGCGCAAGCATTGCGCCGACACGGACCCGGTGTTTGCCAGTGCCGAAGGCGACTTGGTGAACCTGGTACCGGCAATCGGCGAAGTGAACGGCGACCGCAGCAACTACTCGTTCAGTGCCTGGCAGCGCGGCAACCCGCATCCGCAGTACGGCCAGTGCCAGATGATCGTCGATAGCAAGATGAAGAGGGTACAGCCGCCCGAGGCTATTCGCGGCCGGATCGCGCGCATCTATCTGTACATGCATGAGACGTATGCGCTGCGGATGAGTCGGCAAGATGCCCAGCTGATGTGTGCCTGGTCCCGCCAGCACCCGGTGGACGACTGGGAGCGGCAGCGCAATCGACGCATTCGTGCCCTGCAAGGCAGTGACAACGGTTTCGTCAGTGAGCCGCAGCGAGTCGAGCGTTTCTGTCAGGCTGCGCAGATTTAGGCCTAACGGCTTCGGCCAAGCTAAGGAGTGGCATAGCCACGACACAGGAAGTGCAAGGCCACGTCGCCGACGCTGCCGTCTGGTTCCTGCCCGAAGCCGTCCGGGGGGAGCTCCTCGCGCATGGCCACATCGTTACGCGCTTCATCGTGGTACATCACTAACAGGCGCGCCGACGTTTCCATCGTGCGGCAGCGGAAAAGGGCGGTGATGTGCATGCTGGAGACCGTGCCGAGCTTCTCGACCGTGACCGGGGGCCGATAGGTCACACGCAATCGGGCGCCGATGACGTCGCCGTCGCTGCGAACGTTGGCCGAATCGACCTCGACCAGTTCGCCGTTGCTGGTACGGCCGGCGTTTTGCCATTGGCTGGGTGCAGCGGCTGCTGGCAGCGCGATGAGGGGCAAGACGAGGGGAATCCAGGCTTTCATGGCAGCTCCCTGGTGGAACATGCGACAAGTAGCTTCTGTGCCTCATTGTAGGTGGGCGACCATGCTATTGCGCTAGACCTGGCGCTGGAAAATGCGTTAGAACCATGCTTCGGACGTTCGGCTCTATCCGGCCGGGATGTCCACGGTGACTTAACCTCAAGGAAACGTCATGACTCATATCGCCATCGTTTATCACAGTGGCTATGGCCACACCGTCAAACAGGCCGAAGCCGTGCAAGCCGGTGCTGCTGCCATCGCCGGCGTGACCGCGACACTGTACCCGATCGATGCCGACGGCAATCTGCCTGACAGCGCATGGGAAGCGCTCGATGCGGCCGACGCCATCGTGTTCGGTTCGCCCACCTACATGGGCATGGTGTCGTGGCAGTTCAAGAAATTCGCCGATGCCAGCTCCAAGCCGTGGTTTGCGCAGAAGTGGAAGGACAAGGTCGCCGCCGGCTTTACCAACTCGGCCAGCATCAACGGCGATAAGCTCTCGACGCTGCACTACCTCAATACCCTGGCGATGCAGCACAGCATGATTTGGGTCGGCACCGGCATGATGCCGTCCAACACCAAGGCGGCAACCCGCAACGACCCGAACTGGCTGGCGGGCTTCTCCGGCCTGCTGGCGCAGTCGCCGTCCGACTCGAGCCCCGACGAGGGTCCGCTGCCGGGCGACTTGGAAACAGCCAAGCTGTTTGGCGCACGCATCGCCAACATCACCAAGCATATCCACGGCTGATCCCAACGGATCGCTCGGAAAAAAGCGGCGTTCAGCCGCTTTTTTCATGGGCATCGATCATGGCAAGGCGCCATGGCGCAATCCAGATCTTTCCGCTAGACCGACAGAACAAGCCCTTTAAGTCACGTCAGCGGAAGGAGTGTGCAATGAAGATTGTCATCGTCGGCGCCACCGGCACTATTGGCTTGGCCGTGAAAGCCGAGCTAGGCCAGCGCCATGAGATCGTCTCAGTCGGCCGCAGCCGCGGCGACCTACAGGCAGACATCACCGATATCGCCAGCCTGCAGGCGCTGTTTGCCAGGGTAGGGCGCTTCGATGCGCTGGTGGCGACCACCGGCTCGGTGCACTTCGGCGCGTTAGAAGAAATGACGCCGGAGCTCTACCAATTGGGCCTTGCCGACAAGCTGATGGGCCAGGTCAATCTGGTGCTGGCGGGCAGAGAGTACCTGGACGACGGAGGCTCGATCACGCTGACCAGCGGAGTATTGAGCGACGACCCGATCCGCTATGGCAGCTCGGCGTCGATGGTCAACGGTGCGATCGACGCCTTCGTGCGCGCCGCGGCGATCGAACTGCCGCGCGGCCTGCGCATCAACAGCGTCAGTCCCGGCGTGATCGCCGAGTCGATGCCGTCTTACGGGCCGTACTTTCGCGGCTTCGTGCCGGTGCCGGCAGCCCGCGCTGCGCTGGCGTACAGCAAGAGCGTCGAGGGGGCGCAGACCGGGCAGGTGTACCGGGTCAGCTGATCTGACCCGATGATCTGGATGGGCCGGGATGGTGAATTGAAAAAGCGGCCAATTGGCCGCTTTTCTTATATCAGCCGGTTCGGCCAACCTTTGGGTCTGCTATCGCCGGATCAGCGTGCGCCATGCATGGCGAACCAGGTCAGCATCTTCGACCAGCCGTCATTCGCGGCCGCCTGGTTGTAGCTCGGGCGGTAGTCCGCATTGAAACCGTGACCCGCCTCCGGATAGACGATCAAGGTCGACTGGCTGCCGGCTGCCTTCAGCAGGCCCTGCATCTGTTCGACCGTGTCGACCGGGATGCTCGAGTCCTTGCCGCCGTACAGTCCCAGCACCGGCACTTTCAGCGAGGCGACAAGATCGATCGGCTGTTGAGGCGTTAGCGGCGTGCGGTCGCCGACCAGCCGGCCATACCAGGCTGCGGCGGCACGTAGGCTAGGGTTGTGCACCGCGTACAGCCAGGAGATACGACCGCCCCAGCAAAAACCGGTGAGTGCCGCACGTTTGACATCCCCCCCACTGGCGCCGGCCCAGGCGAGGGTGGCATCCAGATCGGCCAATACCTGCTCGTCCGGCACCTTGTTGACCACCTGGCTGAGCAGCTGGCTGATCTCCGGGTATTGGCGCGGGTCGCCCTGGCGGAAGTAAAGCTCGGGCGCCACCGCGAGATAACCGACCTTGGCGAGGCGGCGGCACAGGTCCTGGATGTGCTCGTGCACGCCAAACACCTCCTGCACCACCAGCACGATGGGCAGCGATCCTGCACGGTTGGGCCGGGCGAAATAGGCGGGAAGGCTGGCGCCCCCGGAGGGAATCGCCACGCTGCCGGTTAGTAGGCCCTCGCTGTCGGTATGGATCGTCGCGGCGCTGACCGGCTGTACGGCCAACGCGAAGCCGGAGGCGATCATCACGCCGAGAAACTGCCGGCGTTGCGGGTCGAGCGGGGAGGGCGGTTGAGACGGCATGACGGGCTCCATGAGCAGCAATATCGACAGTGTAGATGCTGTTGGCGTTAACTGCGCTGGAGGGAGAGAAAACGAGCCGCGCCGCACTCGCAAGCCCCTGCGAATCGGCTATGATTGGCGCCCTTTTGCTTTATCGAGCGTTTGTTCTCACTATGATGGTTGCTTCCCACCTAGTGTTCGGCGCGGTCGCCGGCGCTGTCGTGGCTCATTTTCATGTCAGCCCGCTCTGGCTGTCGGTGCCGCTGGCAATGGCCGGCGCCCTCTTGCCCGACATCGATCACCCGAAGAGCGCGCTGGGTAGCCGGGTTCGCCCCTTATCCACCTTGATCGCCAAGGTGTTTGGCCACCGCGGCCTGACGCATTCGCTATTGGCGGTACTGGGCTTAGCCTGGCTGCTCTTGCACCTGTCCGGCCACAGAGTGGCGTCGAACATGCTGGCGCCGCTATTGGCCGGCTACTTGTCCCACCTGCTCGCCGATGCGCTCACCCCGATGGGGGTGCCACTGTTCTGGCCCATCCGCTTTGCGGTGCGCTTTCCGCTGACGGTGCGCACAGGCTCGGTCGCCGAGAAGCTGCTGACGCTGGCGGTCGTGGTGGGGTCATGCTGGTGGCTGGGGCCACGCTATTGATACGCTCCCGGCCGATTCGGCCAACCGGGCCTTGCTGTGGTAGACTGGACGCCTTTTTGCATCACGCTAACTCATTGTGACGACAGAACTTTTTTCCTCGCTAGCGCTTTCCCCGGCGATGCTCGCCAACCTTGATAGCCTCGGCTATCAAACGATGACACCGATCCAGGCGCAAAGCCTGCCGACGGTGCTGGCCGGGCGTGATCTGATTGCGCAGGCCAAGACCGGCAGCGGCAAGACCGCGGCCTTCGGCATCGGCCTGTTGAGCCGGATCAACCCGCGCTGGTTTGCCGTGCAGGCGCTGGTGCTGTGCCCGACCCGCGAACTGGCGGACCAAGTCACCAAGGAGATCCGCCGGCTGGCGCGCGCCTTCGACAATATCAAGGTGCTGACCCTGTGCGGTGGGGCGACGATGCGCCCGCAAATGGCCTCGCTGGAGCACGGTGCGCACATCGTGGTCGGCACGCCGGGCCGGATTCTCGACCACCTGGAGCGCGGCAGCCTGGACTTGGCCGGCCTGCAGACGCTGGTGCTCGACGAGGCCGACCGCATGGTCGACATGGGCTTCTACGACGACATCGCCAAGGTAGTGAAGTCCTGCCCGACCGAGCGTCAGACGCTGTTGTTCTCGGCCACCTATCCGGACACGATCCGTCAGCAAAGCGCACGTTTCCTGCGCAAGCCGGAAGAGGTCGTGGTCGAGTCGCAGCACGACGAGGAGAAGATTCGCCAGCAATTCTTCGAGATCGCCCCGGAACAGCGCCTTGCCACCGTGGCCAAGCTGCTGAAGCACTACCGGCCGGTGTCGAGCATTGCCTTCTGCAACACCAAGCAGCAGTGCCGCGATCTGGTCGAGGTGTTGCGTGCCCAGGGTTTCACCGCGCTGGCGCTGTTCGGCGAGCTGGAGCAACGCGAGCGCGATCAGGTGCTGGTGCAGTTTGCCAACCGCAGTTGTTCAGTGCTGGTTGCGACCGACGTGGCGGCCCGCGGCCTGGATATCCAGTCGCTGGAGGCGGTGATCAACGTCGACCTGACTCGCGACCCGGAAGTGCACGTGCATCGCATCGGCCGTACCGGCCGCGGCGACGAGCAGGGTATCGCGCTGAGTCTGGTGACGCCGGCCGAGATGTTCCGCGTCGAGGCGATCGAGCAGTATCAGCGTCGCCCGGTGGAGTGGGGCAATGCCCGTGAGTTGACCGGCAGCAATGAACCGCTGACCGCCCCGATGGTGACGCTGCAGATCCTCGGTGGCCGCAAGGAAAAGATCCGCCCGGGTGATGTACTCGGTGCGCTGACCGGCGAGGCGGGGATACCTGGTGCGCAGGTCGGCAAGATCGCGGTATTCGACTTCTCGACCTATGTAGCGGTGGAGCGCGGCATCGCAAGCAAGGCGCTGGCGCGCTTGAATGCCGGCAAACTGAAGGGCAAGAGCATCAAGGCGCGCTTCCTGGACGACTGATCCTCGCGACATCGATAGTAAAACGCTTTCGGCCAATCTCAACAGGTTGGCCGAAAGCGTTTTTGCATTGTGCAGTTCCAGCTGTTCGCCAACTACAACACCTCCTTCGGTAGCATCCAGTACTTCCAATTGGGGCAGGGTGGCAAGGGCAATACGACCAACCCGAACCTGGGGGCCGAGACGGCGCACACTTACGAGGCCGGCACGCGATTCAACAATGGCCAGTGGAGCGCACGGTGTTCAATATCGACTTCGACCAGGGACTGCGGTTCGTCAAGGCCGATGGTTGGACCAATCTCGATGCCACGCGCCATCAGGGTGTTCAGTTACGACCTGGATACGTTGAGCCCGGCGCTGAAAGGGCTATCGACCTACGTCACCTTCACCAAGGCTCAGTCGGTGAAGGGGGAGCTGCCGGCACCGACCTGCCGTTCTACTCGCGCCGTGTCGGCACCATCGGCACGCGTTACGAACGCGGCCAGTGGCTGTTCAATGCCGACGCGTTCTTCCAGTCGAACCAGAACTCGCCGGCACCGACAGCGGCGGCATTGAATGATGGCTCAGGCCGCGCTATGGCTTGTTCAACTTGCGCGGCGAGTACCAGTTCGGCAAGAACATGCAGAACCTGCGCCTGGCAGCCGGCGTGAAGAACGTGTTCAACCACGAATACTTCACCCGCTCGCCCGACAACAACTCGGGCATGTATGTTGGCATGCCGCGGACCTTCTTCGTGCAGGGAGGAATGGACTTCTAAGCGCTGAAGCGTTGACCGAAAACGTCAACCGGGCCGTGTGTCGCGAGACACCGGCCCGGTTTTGTATTGCAGGGAAGCCTGGAGGGGCGTGGTTGTAGAATCGGAAAGAAGAATCGGTTTCGCCGCACCCGCTCAATCCGGCAGGTAGTCGTCGTATTCGTGCATCTGCGATACATCGTCACGCAGGGTCAGACGGTATGCCTCGTCTTCGGCCATGGCGTGCAGAGGGAAGGGGCCGGCACGTACCGCACCAGCGGCTTCGACCACCGCCCAGCCGACAAAACTGCCCTTCGGGTCTAACTCACGTTCAATACGGTAATTCATTGCTGGATCTCCGTTTTCTGCCGTGGGAGATACCATCGTGGATGATGTTTCCAAAATCACAAATTAAAAATTTGCCACCTGTCATCGACTGTTGCAGTGCACAGAATGCGCTTGGCCGAGGCTAAACCCGACAAGACATGCATTCGCCCCCGGATGGCTCCAAGTGCTTTTTTGCAGTGCGCAAATCGACTGGACTGACAAGCGGTAAGTGGTGTGGCACGGTTCTGCCAAGATGAGGCGTCGCTGGAAATGGCAAGGCGGCCAAGCGGCCGCCGATGGAATGGAAGGGTCAGTGGGCGTGGCCTGGCGGATCGTGACGATGCCGCCAGTGTTCGACGCCTTGCGAGATCATTTGCAGTGCGTACACCACGCCGAGTGTCGCGAGCAGGGCGAGGAGTATCCACGGCTGCGCCGCGAACACCACAATCGCCAAGACGATCGCAAACATTATCAGCCCGTTGTACCAGCCGCCTTGTTTCCGCAGTGTCTTCATGGCGTCACTCCTCGGCCGCAATGCAACAACGGCCTCTTACCAGTGTAGGCCATCACAGGGCAGACCCGGCTTGGCCGCATGGATGCCCATCTCGCTCGGCCCGATCCCAGCTAATGATGCCGCAGGGGGAACATCGGCCGATTTCAACCAGGACGAGCCATGGCTGAAGCTAATGGGTCAGAGACATTGCCGAAGGCGGGATGACGCTCAGCTCCGCTCGGCCGACGGCTCGCCACCGCCCTGTTGTGCCTCGACCAGAGTGCGGCTGGCTCGCTTGATATGGTCCAGGTCGGACAATACCTGCCAGGTCAGGTGATCGATACGCTTGTGCAGCTCGTCAATGGCCGACTCGGACTTCAGATTGACCTCGAAGTCACGGATCATGGTCATGCGGTCGCGCGCCGCCTGACGGTTCTGCGACATCATGATGATCGGTGCCTGGATTGCCGCCAGCATCGACAGCATCAGGTTGAGGAAGATATATGGGTAGGGGTCGAAGGCATGACCGCCGAGCAGCGCGGTATTGATCACCGCCCAGCCAATCAGAAAGACGGCAAAGATCGAAATGAAGGTCCACGAACCGCCGAACTCGGCTACACGATCGGCCATGCGCTCGCCGAGGGTTACGCCGGTTTCAGGCAGCGACGTATCGGTACGGGTAGCCTGCAAACGCTTGGAGATGCGCATCAGCGCCTGCCGCTCGCGCTCACCCAGGCCGCCGATACCGGTATGCAACAGGTGCTCGGCCAGATAGCGAATGTGTTTGTTGTCCTGTTGTTTCATGGGCATTCCAATTGCAATGGTTCAGCCAACAAGGGGCCTTGATCGGGCAGCGCGGCGCAAGGCGCACATTATGCCGCAGCTGGGCGGTTGTCTGAACCGTCTAGATACATTGTAACCCTCCAAACTCTGGCACGACCTGCCACGCTTGCTATACCCAAGACTAAACATGGGGGCAAAAAATGACTGGTCAGAACACAAACAATCTCGATCAGTACGATTACGTAATGTCGGTGCGAGCGGTGCGCGCTGGCCGATTCATCGCCGACATCGGACCGACCCGCTTTCTGATGGTGCCGGGCGGAGAAGACCCGGTGCCCGGCGACGCCGTTGCCGCCGGCGGCTGGTACAAGGCGGTCCGCAACCAGTCGCTTTGGCGGAACGCACAGGACGAGGAACGCGGCGACATCCTGTTCATCGTACACGGCTACAACCTGAGCGAGAGCGAAGTGATACAGCGTCACCGCCGGCTGAACCAAGACTTGCGCGCGCTGGGCTTTCTCGGCGTGGTGATATCGTTCGACTGGCCTTGCGACGACAAGGCGCTGGCCTATCTGGCGGACCGGCACCGCGCTGAGCAAAAGTGCCTGGAGCGTCAGCCGATACTGTTCGCCGCCGCCGATATATCGGTCGAGTCGGTCTACCGTCACTGTGCCCGATTGACCAACACAACAACCATCATGACGAGGCGCTAGACCTATCCAATGTAAAGCGTCTGGGAGTCGCGCCGAGGATTGGCCGAATCGGCCTGCCAGGCGATGCGCCGCCCAAGGCGGTCAACGTCGACTGTTCAACTTATTACCAGCAGTTGGTCAGCAATCCGGTCATCGAGGCGGCCGATCAAGCGGTCTTTCTCGGCATGAAAAGCCATTCTTGGTACTTTGGCAACCGAGTGTTTACTCGCGACTTGTTCTCCACGCTGATCGGCATCGACCGAAGCGTGATCGCGAGCCGCTCGGTCGATTCTGACGGCGCACTAATTCTCAGTCGTTAATCAAGAGCAAAGCCCCTTGGCTTAGGGGCTTTTGGGCTGCATCGCCGTGGTGGAAGGTAAATGAAAAGGGGAAATTGGCTTTGGGCCCGGCTAGGCTGCGCACAGGGTCGCGAGGTATAGCCGCAAAAAAGCCCCTGCATGCAGGGGCCTGGGGGCAGGGGGCGGTCGACTTAGCGCCGGTGAACGTCGTGGGTCACGAAGGGCTTGTCGGCCGACGGCATGTCGAGCCAGTCGGGATGCTGCAGGCTGAGCTCGATGTCGGACAAGCCGCTCTGCCAGTGCTCGCGCATAGCCAGTGCACCGAACTGGTAGTCCTTGTAGTGGCCCTCGCACTCCTTGTCCTGGTAGATCAGGTGGATCACGTTGAAGCGCCGGTCGCACGCCACCGCGGCGGCGCGCCGGTACCAGGGGTTGTGATGGCGCTCCTCTTCCGGCACCAGCTCCATCAGCTCGCGCAGCATCCGGCGATATTGTTGGGTCTGCTCCATATAGTTGGTGACCAGGCGAGTGCGGCTCGAGTACTGGATGTCCTTCTGCCGCAGCGCCACCGTACTCAGGTCGGTCGGCAGCGCCCCTTTGGCGCTCCACAGGTCCACCTGGAAGATCAGCGAATCCTTGCGCGGCTCGCTGACCAGCACCTGATAGAGCGGCGTGTTCGATACCACGCCGCCGTCCCAGTAGTACTCGCCGTCGATCTCCACCGCCGGAAAACCCGGTGGCAGTGCGCCGGACGCCATGAAGTGCTCGGCCCGCAGCCGCTCCTTGGTGTTGTCGAACGCGACGAAGTTGCCGCTTTTCACATTGACCGCGCCGACCGTGACGCGCATCTCGCGCGTATCGTTGAGCCGGTCGAAATCGACCAGTGTCTCGAGCGTGCTCTTCAACGGCCCGGTATCGTAGTAGCTGGTATTGGCTGGGGTGCTCTCGGCCGGCGGCAGCGGATGGCGAGGCAAGAAGAAGCCTTTCTGCCCCTCGGTCAGCGCGCGCCACGCCTCCCAGCCGTTGAACCAGCGGATCAGGCCGTTCGGCCAACCATCGAAGCCTTTCAGCGCCGCCACCGGGCTAGCGGGCAGGAAGGGTGGCTGGCAGATGGTCTGCCAGAACTGCTGCAAACGCTCGACGCGTTTCTCGGGTGGATTGCCGGCGATGATCGCCGCATTGAGAGCGCCGATCGAGATACCGGCCACCCAGTTCGGATGCAGGTCTACTTCGGCCAAGCCTTCATACACCCCCGCCTGGTAGGAGCCGAGCGCGCCGCCACCCTGCAAGACCAGCGCGACCACCTGGTAGCTGTGACCGGCCGGTAGTCGCGGGCTCGGATGCAGGCCGGAGCCGTCGTGGCAGGCGGGGTTTTCTTTACGTGTCGCCATGCCGTCTCCTTATTGCATGTACCAGCCGTGGCTGACGATGAACGATTGG
Source organism: Neisseriaceae bacterium JH1-16 (assembly GCA_025989215.1). Classification (GTDB taxonomy): domain Bacteria; phylum Pseudomonadota; class Gammaproteobacteria; order Burkholderiales; family Chromobacteriaceae; genus Crenobacter_A. Next base: position 661,965 of record JAPDNP010000001.1, read on the forward strand.
CCGGTCAGCGCCGCGCTCGGGAAGGCCGCCAGGAACAGCGCGGTCTGCGCCACGTCGTCGACGGTGGTGAACACGCCGTCCACGGTGCGGCCCAGCATCACGTTCTTGACCACTTCCTCCTCGCTGATGCCCAGCTCCTTGGCCTGCTCGGGAATCTGCTTGTCGACCAGCGGGGTGCGCACGAAGCCCGGACAGATCACGTGCGAGCGTACATTGTGCGCTGCGCCTTCCTTGGCCAGTACCCGGGCAAGGCCGAGCAGGGCGTGTTTGGCGGCGACATAGGCCGACTTGAGTGGCGAGGCCTCGTGCGAGTGCACCGAGCCCATGTAGATCACCGTGCCGCCGTGATTGTCCTTGTACATGTATTGCAGCGCGGCCTTGGTGGTGAGGAAGGCGCCGTCGACATGGATGGCCTGCATCTTCTTCCAGTCGGCGAAGCTGTAGTCGACGATCGGGTTGACGATCTGGATGCCGGCGTTGGATACCAGGATGTCGAGTTGGCCGAAGGCGTCGACCACTGCCTTGGTGCCGGCGTTGACCTGCTCCTCGCTGGTGACATCCATCGCTACGCCGATGGCCTTGCCGCCGTTGGCAACGATTTCGTCGGCGGTTTTTTGGGCCGCCTCCAGATTGATGTCGGCAATCGCCACCGCCGCGCCGGCATGGGCGTAGACCAGGGCGATGTCCTTGCCGATGCCGCTGGCGGCGCCGGTGATCAGTGCGACTTTTCCGTTCAGTTGCATGGTCGTGCTCCTTTCAGTTCAACCCAGATAATCGAAAACCACTTCGCCGAGGCCCAGCGTCAGGTCGGCCACGATGTGGCGCGCCTCGATTACTTCCAGCACCGGCAGATCGGCCACCGGCGCCAGCGCGTGCGGAAACAGCGACAGCGCCGCCGGGCCGGTCCACGCTCCTTTGACCGTCACATCCTTCAGGTGGTAGCGCACCAGCTCGCAGATGCGCGGTGTGCCATCCACATGCGGGATGATCTTCAACAGAAAATTCGGGGTGTTGGCCAGGCCGTAGCCGGTCGCCATAGCGTCGAGCGGCTTGTGCTTGTAGCCCATCGTGGCAGTGGCGACACGTACCGGGCCGTAGTCGAGCTCGCCGACCAGGGTGTCGATATGCACCTTCAGGCTGGGGCTGGCGAGTTTCTTCGGAAAGCCCCACAGTTCGCGGCCGCCGGCAATCGGCGGGTGGTCGTTCAGATACATGGCATGGGTGTAGTTGCCGGCCACGCCGCGAAAGGTCACCGGAATGACCTGGCCGCTTTCGGTGTAATCACCGAAGCCGGTGGAGTCTGGCATGCGAATGAATTCGTAGTGCACCAGCGGCTCGCGGATTTCGAGCGGTTCCGGCACCAGGGCGCGGAGTTTGTCCGGGTCGGTGCGATAGGTGACGATGAAGAATTCGCGGTCGATGAAGCGGTAGGGGCCGACCGGAAAGGCCGGGTTGGTGAACGGCATGGCGAACGCCTGCTCGCGTATGGTGCGGATATCCATGAACAACGGCTCTCCCTTTGTGGGGTGGAACAACACTGTTTGGCGTCCAACGAGGTCAATACAGCAGCATGATGCGCCGCCGCATGTTTCACCACGTTAGCACATTCTGACGGGCCGTCTCGCGCTTGGTTCCCTGGTGCGCACCGCGATGGCGGGATTTCGGGTTACACTTCCCGTCATATCAAAACACCAACAAGGAGATCAGCAATGGAACAAATCGATAACGTCAGCGTCACCAAAAAAGCCAACGTCTACTTCGACGGCAAGTGTGTCAGCCACAGCCTGACCCTGGCCGACGGCACCAAGAAATCGGTGGGCGTGATCCTGCCGTCCACGCTCGTTTTCAATACCGGCGCCCCGGAAATCATGGAGCTGGTAGCCGGCGAGTGCCGCATCACCCTGAAGGGCGAGAGCGAAGCCAAGACCTACAAGGGCGGCGAATCGTTCAGCGTGCCGGGCGACAGCAGCTTCCAGATCGAAGTGACCGACACCCTGCACTACGTCTGCCACTTCGGCTAAGCGCATAGTGCAACGCAAACCAGGCGACCCACGGGTCGCCTTTGTTTTGTCCGGCAACAACGCCCGCTATCGTGAAATCATGAAGCAGCGATTCTTTCTCTCCCTGGTCGCCGTCTTGACCTGTCCAGCCTGGGCCCAGGCCATCAACGGCGACATGCTGATCTCGGCATCGCGCGGCTGGTGCGCGGCTCGCACCAGCGATGGGGTGAGCGCCGCACCGTGCGACGGCGGCGACCCGCATCAGCGCTGGATCGTCGATGCTGCCGCGCTGCATCCGGCCGATTCGCTGGCACTGTGCCTGAGCGGCAAGTTGGCCGAACGGGGCGGGCTAGCGCTCGCCTCTTGCGACGGAGGCGCTGCGCAGCACTGGGCCTGGGCGGAAAATGCGCTGCTGAACGGCGACTGGGCACTGTCGCTGAGCCCGGACAATGCGCTGGAGGTGTCGACCAAACGATCGACGATCGCGCAGCGCTGGGAACGGCTCAGCGAACTCGCTGTCGAGGCGGGCAGGGCGGAACAGGTCAGCTATCCGATCGCCGCGACCGACAGCGCAGCGATCGAGCTGGAGCGCGCCCGCCACGTGGTGAACCAGCTCACCCCACCGGACAAGCCCTTGCCGGCTCCGCGCGACGTGCGTCATTTTCCCGGCGCGGTGCCCGTCGACGCGCCGCGGCTCACGGTCGTCGTGCCGTTCAATCGCCACTTCACCCGCGCCTTCCACATCGGCTGGAGCCAGAAACCGCGCAACTGGCTCGCCACCGGCCTCTACGCACCGGCCGGCGAGACGATCACCGTCAGCCTGCTCGACGACGCCCGCACCGACGGCGTGTCGCTGCGCATCGGCCCGCACACCGACGTGATCGAGCGCAGCAAGCCCGGTGAGACCATTCTGCGCTATGCGCGCGTCAGCCTGTCGGTGCCCTTGCACCCCGGCATCAATCGAGTCCGCAGCCAGTACGGTGGGCTGGTCATCCTCGAATCGGCCGTTTCGGCCGACGTTACGCTGCCGGTGACGATAGCCGGCGCGGTGGAGGCGCCGCACTTCAAGCTCGGCACCCACAGCGATGCCGACTGGGCCGTGTCCCGCGACGCGCCGGCGCCATGGGCGGTGCTGGAGGGACAGTGGGCGCTGCTGGTGGTGCCGTCGAGCCAGGTACGCGCGCTGGCCAACCCGCAAAGCGTGATGCAGGCCTACGACACCGCGCAGCAGGCGGTGATGGATCTGGCCGGCTTCAATGGTTCTTCACCCTTGCACCCTCGGCTGCAGGGCAAGCAATGGCTGGTCGAGGACCTGCAGATCAGCCACGGTTACGGCCACGCCGACTTCCCGATCATGACGGTGCTCGACTGGAAGCTCGCCAGCGTCGACGCCGGCTCGAACTGGGGCGTGATCCACGAGAGCGGTCACAACTACCAGCAGACCTGCCTGTGGGCCGAGCGCTACGGCATCGAGTCGACGGTGAATCTCTATCCGCTCTACGTCGCCGAGGTGATCCGACACCAACCCGCGCTGATCGACACGAAGAGCTACAGCAAGGCGATCGCCAAGCTGCACGACGGCATCGATTTCGACCGCGACACCGACCAACTCGACAAACTGGTGTTCCTCGCCCAGCTACGCTACGCGTTTCCGGAGCTGGGCTGGGACATCTTTCGCCAGCTTAACCGCCGCTACCGCGAGCTGTCGGCCGACCAGCAGGCATCGATCTGCGCGAGCCCGCAACGTCAGGTCGATACGCTGTATGAGCTGTTGTCCGACATCACCGGCCACGACCTGACCGCGCACTTCCGTCACTGGGGCGTACCGATCTCGGCCGAAGCGGTCGCGCGCGTTGAGGCGCGCGGCTTGCCGCTGCCGGCGGCAGATACCTGGCGGGTGAATCCTGAGCTCATGACTCAGGCCGCCCGCTGAACATTGTTGCCGATGCTCCGCTTGAGCCTGTGACCAATCCCGGTGGCGAATCCAGCGCGATGGCAGCGCAGCGGTATCCTGCTGCGAGATTCTCGCCCGTCGGGTTACAATCGCCGCCATTCACCAACCGGGCCACAACGATGATGTCTTTTCTCGGCGCGCGGCTCGACCGCAATGCTCTGGTGCTGGTCAACTGCCGGCTGGACGGCTACCCGGCCTTTTTCCAGGTGGAGCCGGAGGCGGTCGGCCACTTTCTCGGTATCGCCTTGCAGAACGATGGTCACGCCGTGCTGCTCGTCGAAGAACAATGGAAGCGTTTCGCCCCGATCTTCGAAAAGCTGATCAACAAGCACGGCAACGACTTCATCGTCACCGAAGCGATGCTGGGTCTCTGATCCGGTACGATGTATCGAGCAAACGGGCTGCCTGCGGGCGGCCCGTTTTGCGTGGTGCCGGTGCCGCCAACCGTCGGTAAGCGATTCCGCCGGGCTTGTCCGGCCAAGCTTCCGTAAGAGCATGCTGTCGAATACGACTAAATGATGCGGCCCATTCCTGTTCAAGCGACCCTCGCTTCGACGTTGGCCGAACAGGGGAACCCACCATGTCAGCCAACAGCGACAAGACCGCCTTCGTATTCGCCGGCGGCGGCAGCCTCGGGGCCGTGGAGGTCGGTATGCTGCGCGAGCTGCTCGCGCATGGCGAGCGGGCGGACTTGGTGGTTGGCGCATCGGCCGGCGCGATCAACGCGGCCTATTTCGCCGGCCGGCCCGACGCCGCCGGGGTCGCGACGCTCGCCGAAATATGGGGGCAGATTCGCCGCCGCGACATCATGCCGCTGACGATGCTGGGGCTGTTCCGCATGATACTGAGTCGCCGCCAGCACTTGGTCGAATCGATCGGACTGTGCAATCTGCTTAGGCGCAACCTGCCTTTTACCCAACTGGAGGATGCCCAGCTGCCGCTGTCCGTGGTCGCCACCGACCTGTTGAGCGGCGACGAAGTGGTGCTCAACCGCGGGCCGGTCGTTGAGGCAGTGCTCGCCAGCGCGGCGATACCCGGCGTCTTTCCCCCGGTTGAGCTGAACGGCCACCAATTGATCGACGGTGGCGTTGCCAACAATACCCCGGTCTCGGTAGCCGTACGGCTGGGGGCCCAGCGCATCATCGTACTGCCGGCCGGCTTCGCCTGCGCGCTGCAACACCCGCCTCGCAATGTGATTGCCCAGGCGATGCACGCGTTGACCCTGCTGATCGCCCGCCAGTTGGTCAATGACATTCGCGCCTACTCGCCGCAGGCGGCGATCCACGTAATCCCACCACTGTGCCCGCTCAATACCTCGCCCTACGACTACAGCCAATGCGGCAGGCTGATCGAGCTCGCGGCCGAGCGCACCCGGCTATGGCTGCATGACGGAGGTCTGGAGACGCCGACGCTGCCGAGCTCCTTGTTGGAACACCACCATTGAGCATGAGCATTGCCGCTGCGTGCTCACGAGGCTGCGACCACGACGTGCAGCGCGGTAGTTGACTCGATGCCCCCGGCACCCGTCGCGCTTTCGGCCAACGTTGGCCGAAAAAAAGCCCGGCTATCGGCCGGGCAAAGCTCATCCTAGGCGGTTGGGAAACCGCCCGGGTCCTAATCGTTCAGGCGGGCTTGGCGTGGGGTACGACGGCGTGGCGCTTGGGCTGGCGGAATACCAACACGTTGCCGGCCAATACCAGCACCAGGCCCGCTAGCGCCAGCGGCGTCCAGTGGTAGCCTTCGAACAGCACCGACACATTCAGCGCCACTACCGGGAACAGCACGGTGCAATAGGCGGCGCGCTCCGGGCCGAGCCGGCCGACCAGCATCAGATAGGCGGTGAAGCCGATCACCGAGCCGGGGATGGCCAGATAGGCCAGCGCGCCCAGATAGCGGGTCGAGGTGTCGATGGTGAATGGCAGGCCGGCGATCAGGCTGCCCGCCACCAGGATCAGCGCGCCACACAGCATCGCCCAGGCGTTGGTTTGGAGCGGCTGCAAGCCCAGCGCCTGCAAGCGGGCCGACAGAAGGTTGCCGGTCGAGAAGCATAGCGTCCCCAATAGCGACAGGCCCAAACCGATCAGCGTGCCGCGGTCTGCGCTGTGGCCGGCCAGTTGCGGCCAGAACAAGGTGATGATGCCGACGAGTCCGAGCGCGCCGCCCGCCATCACCTGCGGCGAGATGCGTCGCTTCAGAAACAGGCGGGCATTGAGCGCGTTCCACAGCGTGGCGGTGGAGAATACCACCGCTACCAGGCCACTCGGCAGGTAGTGGCTAGCGTGGTAGAAGCACAGGAAATTCAGGCAGAACAGCGCCAGCCCCTGGGCGCCGACCAGCCAGGCGGCCTCGCCGCGCGGGCGCTGCAGTTGCTTCTTGACCGCCAGGATGGCGAACAGCACCGCAGCCGCCAGCAAAAAACGGTAGGCGATAGACAAGGGGATCGGGGTGTCTCCCAATTGCCATTTCAGTGCAATCCAGGTGGTGCCCCAGATCAGCGCGGTCGACAGGTAGAGCAGGGCGTTCATGACAAGCTTCCCAGTGGAGCAACACCCCCAGTGTCGGCGACAGGCACGACAAGCGATTGCATATTCCTGCGCTTTTTTGCCGCGCCGCGAGTCAGCGACTATCCAGGCGTCGTAAACTGCAAGACAGTGAGGAATTGTTTATGACCACCGCCGCCTTACCCGTTTACGACACCCTGACCCAGTCGCGCGCCGAACTGGAACGCCGCGCCTCGCTTGGCGACGGCCTGAGCGCCGCGCTGTGGCGACGCACCCAGCTGGAAGACACCTATTACAACCGCCCAGAGCACCACACGCTGTCTTTGTACCTCGAGGGTGGCTTCGAAATCGTGCGGCGCGACCGTCCGCAATGCCAACACGGCGCGCCGGGCAAGCTATGCGTGCTGCCGGCCGAGCACGAGTCCGATTGGCGGGTGAATGGGCCGATCCGCTTTTTGCACCTGTATTTCCCCACCGAGCAGTTCGACGCGCTGGCGGTGACGCTGCTCGACCGCGAGCCGCGCGAACTGCATCTGCTCGACCGCACCTATATGGACGACCCGTTGCTGGCCGCGCAGTGCCGCCGGCTGACGACGCTAGACTGGGATAGCCCGGACGGACGTCTGACCGGCAATGCGCTCAGTCACGAGGTGCTGGCGCACCTGATGCTGACCAACACGGCGCGGCGCCACAGTGTGGTAGTAAAGGGTGGGTTGGCGCCGTGGCAACGTCGGCGGGTCAGTGAATTGATCGAGGCACGGCTGGACGAGGAACTGACCGTTGGCGAGCTCGCCGCCGAGCTGGCGCTGTCCGAATACCATTTCGCACGGATGTTCCGCACCTCGTTCGGTCAGGCTCCGCACAGCTGGATCATGCAGCGCCGACTTGTTCGCGCCCAGAGCCTGCTGCAGACCAGCAAGCTGCCTCTGGTCGACATCGCCGCCGCCAGCGGTTTTGCCAGCGCCAGCCATTTCGCCAACCGTTTTCGCAGCGCGCTTGGCGCCACCCCGGGCCAGTATCGGCGCTGGCATGGTCGCGTTGCCTCGGTCTGAGTGCCGCCAAGCAAGCCCAGTGGTTCGTGATCAGTGAGTACGCGAGGGCTGTCCATATCGGTCCCGTAGCTCGGCGAGTGAAGTGTCGGTAGCGCCGCGCAAGGTCAAGGCCGGTTTCCGCCGGCGGCTATAGTGTCACTATTGCCTGCGCCGGCCCGGCCGGCGGGGCACGACAACAAGGGCGCTTGCGCCCATCCCCGGTAGCGACATTGTTTCGAGGAGGTTCGCATGACACGCATCATCGGTATCTCGGGCAGTCTGCGCAAAGGTTCGTTCAACACCGCCTTGCTGCGCGCAGCGGCCGAGCTGGCGCCGCCCGGCGTCGAGCTGGAGGTGGCCACCCTGCACGGCATCCCGCTCTACGACGGCGACCTGGAGGCCGCTTCGGGCATCCCGGACGCAGTCGTAGCGTTGAAGGCCAAGCTCGCCCAGGCCGATGGACTGCTGATCTGCACACCGGAATACAACAACTCGATCCCCGGCGTATTCAAGAACAGCATCGACTGGCTGTCGCGCCCGCCGGCCGACATTCCGGCGCTGTTCGGCCAGCGTCCGGTGGCGTTGCTGGGGGCTTCGCCCGGCGGCTTCGGCACCATCCTGGCGCAGGAAGCCTGGCTCGGCGTGCTGCGCACTCTGGGCACCGAGCCCTGGTTCGGCGGCCGGTTGATGGTGTCGCGCGCCCATACCGTGTTCGACGAGCAGGGCAAGCTGAGCGACGCGGCGATACGTCAGCAACTGGGCGACTTCGTGCGCCGCTTCGCCGAGCATATCGCCGCGCAGTGACCGGCGTAGCGCGCCCACTTCATCGCAGTTGGCCGAATGAAAAACCCGTGTATCGCACACGGGTTTTTTGTCGGCTGTGTCATTAGCCATCGATCAGAAGCTCACTGCCAGTCCCACCAATGCGGGGCGCCGCCGCCACGATGGGCTACAGACACAACACGCGTCGCCAATGCTGATGGATTTTCCAATCTGACATTAAATGCAATTGGCGTTAACGGGAAACTCGGGGCTTTCTTGCACCGAGACGCTACCTTTCTGTTCGGGCTCCGATCGGGCTACGCTGTAAGCGCGGGCAGGTTGCCCGCATGTAGGAGCCTGGTCTCATGCTGTTTACCGATCGCAACCATGCCGCCCGGCTGTTGGCCGAACGTCTTGCCCCCTATCGCACTGGGCACCCGCTGGTGCTGGGTATTCCGCGCGGCGCGGTGCCGATGGCTGGGTTGATCGCCGATGAGCTCGGCGGAGAGCTGGACGTGGTGCTGGTACGCAAGCTCGGCGCGCCGTTTCAGCCGGAGCTTGCACTCGGCGCCATCGACGAAGCAGGCCACATCACGCTCAATGACTTCGCCGGGCAGTTGGAACTCGATAAATCATATCTCGATGATTTGGCCCGATCCCAGTTGGCCGTGCTGCGCGAGCGTCGCCAGCGCTACACCGACCGGCCGCCGATCGCGGTGACCGGCCGTACAGTGATCGTGGTCGACGATGGCCTGGCTACCGGTGCCACGATGATTGCCGCGCTGGACTCGCTGCGTGCCCAGCAGCCGGGCAAACTGATCTGTGCAGTGCCGGTGGCGCCGCCCGACACGTTGCGCAAGGTGATGCGTCATGCCGACGCGGTGGTGTGTCTGGACGCCCCGAGCGGCTTCCAGGCGGTGGGGCAGTTCTACCAGCACTTTCCGCAGGTGGAGGACGAGGAGGTGATCGCGCTGTTACAGGCGAGGGGAGCGCAGCCCAAGGGCGCGTGAAAACCAAACGGCCATCGCATTGGATGGCCGTTTGGCTGGAGGGTTACAGCAAGCTCAGAACTGGATCTCGTTGTATTCCTTCGGGAATACGTAGCGGCCACTGGCATTGGGCACGATGCGGCGCGTGTCGTTGATCTTTTCGCCTTCCACTGTGCCGGACCAGCGTACCTCCAGCGGGTAGGCATCGCCTTCCTTGATGAATTTCCAGTCTGCGGTCAGCTGGGTCGGGCGGCTACACGAGGTTTCTGATGCGCTGTCCGGATCGGTGCAGTCGGCAACCCCTTCATCGGACGCATTGGTCTGCAGCTCGGCGATCGAGGCGATCTTTTCGCGCAGGATGCCATAGAAGCTGACGCGATCGATGCTGTAACCCTGTTTCGACCAGCCGCCTTCGGTACTCCAACCCCAGCTTTGCGCCCCGGTCTGTAGCAACGAGACTTTGCCGGAGGCCAAGCCATTAGCGCCGACCGGTTCGGCCGACACCACCACAAAGCGGTCCCCCTGTTTTTTCATCAGTAGCAACAGCGCGTTGTCCCACTCGACGAAATCCGGGTTGCCCTGCTCGATTTCGGCATTGGGTTTCAAGTCGAAATTGACAGCGCTGACGGCGTAGGTGATCGGTGTCTCGCCCCTGGTGGTAAAAACCACTGGTGCGAGCCATTGGCCGCTCACGCCCGCCACGGTCTTGTCGTCACTGATGGAAACTTCGCGGTTGCCCTCGACCTTGCCACCTGGGAGTACATGTAGCTTCAGGCTGCGCAGGTAGTCCGACACGGTTGCTTCGGCCAGATTGGTCTCATTGGCGGTGTTGACGCTGCTTTCGCTGCCGGCCTGGCGTTGCGCCAGTTGCCAGCCGACATAGCCGCCACCGGCGACAAGGGCGGCGACCAACAGCGCGATGGCCAGACGTTTGCCGGTTTTGTCACCGGCGTTTGGAGAAGTCGACATGAAAGGTGCCATCTGAATGCTTGAGGCGCAATGATGCCATGCAACTCAGATGACCGCATCAAGCATTGCCAATGGCATTAATGACGTCAGGCAGGCAAAACAGGGCGGGTAGGAACCGCCAATACCTTGGGCGGGTGGCCGGTCAGTTCGAGAAAGCGCGCCAGCTCGGCGCGCGGCACGGCCAGGGTGGCGGTGTTGACCAGCGGGTGGCACAGGATGGCGTCGGCCTGCCAGAGCGCGGCATCGATCACCACCTCGACCGCACTGTCGCGATCGTTGATGGCGGCCAGCAGCGTCACCGAGCCGGGCTCCAGTCCGAGGTAGCGCTGCAGCCGCTCAGGCGAGGCGAAGCGCAGGCCCTTGGCGTCCAGCAGCTGCGACAGGGTCTTGATGTCTACCGAGGCGTCGGCCGGCACGGCCACCAGCAAGTGGCGGTTGCCCTTGCCGTCGCAGAGGAACAGGTTCTTGGTCTCGGCACCGGGCATGTCTGGGCACAGCGCGCGGGCTTCCTCGCAGGTGTACACCGGCGGGTGGTCGAAGCGCTGGTAGGCCAGCGTGTGCTGGTCGAGAAAGGCGTAGAGAGCGTCGGTCATGGCCTTAGCCTACCATGATCAGCAGGACGCCCGGCAACGGGCAGGGCATCCGGCGGGGCATCCGCCATGCTGCCGTAATGATCGACGGTTAGGGTTGGCCGAACGGGCCTGAGCCCGCATCGACCCTGGGAGCCGCAGTGGCCTATATCCATCTTTATTGCGAACGACTGGCACCGGGCCTGCTTGGCGAGCCGGTGAACACCCTGAGCAATCTGGCGTTCTTCGTCGCCGCCTGGCTGGTCTGGCGGCGAGCGGCGCAGGCCGGAGCCTGGCAGGGGCGCGGGCGCCTGCTGGCCGTGCTGATTGCCGTGATCGGCACCGGCAGTTTCGTGTTCCACGCCGTCGCCACCACATGGGCGGAGTTGCTCGACGAACTGCCCATTCTACTGTTCCAGCTGGTCTTCCTGTGGTTCTATGGCCGCGGCGTGCTGGGCGGCGGCCGCTTGCCGGTGGGGCTAGGGCTGGTGTTGTTTCTTGCGCTGGCGGCACAAGTCGGCCGCTACCCGGGCATGGTCAACGGCTCGCTAGTGTATGCGCCGGCCTTCCTGGTGCTGGTCGGCATCGGCGTGTATCACTGGTTGGCACGTCGCGCCGGTGCGGCAACGCTTCTCGCCGCCGGCGGCGTGTTTGCGCTGTCGATCTTCTTTCGCAGCATCGACCGGGTGATCTGCACCGACTTCACGCTCGGCACCCATTTCTTGTGGCACCTGCTCAATGCGCTGGTGCTGAGCCTGTCGGTGCTTGGCTTGCGGGCCTGCGAGAAGGAAGTCTATCGCCGAGAGCTTGACCGCTCGGTGCCGCAGCGTGAGAGCTGACGGCGTGCAGGCATGAAAAAGCCCGGAAAACTTCCGGGCCTTTTCATGGGCGAGACTCAACCCAAGGCAGAGCCGCTGCGGTCTTCGTCTTTGGCCTCCATCTTCAGGTAAGCGTCGGCCATCACGATACCGAACACCAGGTGAGCAATCAGCGTTACCCAGCCGCGCGCCTCGGCAAACCAGCCGAAGAACGAGGTCATCCCGTAGAAGTTGAACAGATAAACCGCCAGACCGAACACCGCCCCTACAGCCGACGCCATGCCCCAACTCGAATCAAAGCGAAACTGCGCCATGATCAGGCTGAGGATCAGGCCCATGGCGATGGCGAGCACAAAGTGGACGACCAGCGCCGTCACCACGATGCCGAGGCTGAACGAGGCGGGCGAAGCCAGCGCCCCTTGCCCCATCACGATCGCCGCAATCATATGGGTCGGAGCCCAAAAACCGGCTCCCGTCATCGCCGAGGCCAGCAGGTCCAGTACCAGGAACACCACGCCGCCGGCGACGCCGGCCATTGCGCCCGCGCGCCAGTCAGGCACCCGGTGCGCCCATTGGTGCGATTGCATGTGTAGATCCATGGCTAGCTCCTTTTCACGAACGGCCGACATGTCGGGCCACATATCCACATGATTTGACAGAAAAAAACGGAAAAAGTGCGATGGCGGCCATGGCTGGGGTGAGTCGTGCTCGATGTCAGGCTAGCCGGGGCGGATTGGCTCATCCCAAACGGGTTTTTTCCGGCGAGCGGCGTCCGGCGTTTATATAGTCCAAGGAGAAGGGCTAGGTTGTTCGTTTCGTTCGATAACCACCGTTACGGGGATCGACATGAAAAACTCCTTGATACACGGGACCGGCGTCGTTGCGCTGGCCGCCTGCCTGGCGCTGCAACCCATCCAGGCTTCTGCCGAAATCGTCTCCACCCAGGACGCCGCCTCGTCTCAAAAAATCCAGGTGGATCGCGACAAGATCCGCACTTTCCTCGACCGGGCAACCGTCAAGGATAAGCTGCAGGCCATGGGCGTTCAGGCCACTGTTGCCAAGGATCGCGTAGATGCGCTGTCCGACAGCGAGGTCGAACTGCTGGCGCAGCGTATCGATGCGCTGCCCGCCGGCGGCTACCTGAGTAACACCGACATCATCATCATTCTGCTGGTGGTCATCCTGGTGGCCGTAATCATCTAGGCCAGCCTGGCTGCGATGCGCGGGGTCCCAGGGGCCTCGTCGCTAATCCTTGTCGCTAATAACGTCCGATTCGGAGCCCCTATGCGCCGAGCGTTCCTAGCGCCCCTGTTCAGCCTGCTGTTATTGCTGGTCGGCTGCGCCTCGACGCCGCAGACCGCCGCCTTGCTAACACGGCGCCCCAGCGACCTGCCTGCACGGGTGGAGCTCACCGAAGTACCGTTCTTCCCGCAAGACGCCTATCAATGCGGCCCGGCGGCGCTCGCCACCGTGCTGGTGCATGCCGGGGTGGTAACCACGCCAACCGAGCTGACCCCGCAGCTTTATCTGCCGGAGCGTCAGGGCACGCTGCAGGCGGAACTGTTGGGGGCGACCCGACGCCATTGAATGGTGGCTTATCCGCTAAAGCCGTCACTTGAAGCGGCACTGCGCGAAGTCGCGGCTGGCGAGCCGGTGCTGGTACTACAGAACTTGCGGCTCAAGAGCGCGCCGCAGTGGCATTACGCGGTACTGGTCGGCTACGACCTGCCGAATGCCCGTCTGATTTTGCGCTCGGGCGATATCGAACGACTCGAGCTGTCGCTGGCCCGTTTCGAACGCAGCTGGGCGGACGGTGAGCGCTGGGCCATCGTGGTGTTGCCGCCGGAGCGGTTGCCGGTGACGGCGGACGAGGGCGACTACCTGTCCGCCGTCGCCGCGCTGGAGCGCGTGTCGCCGCAGGCGGCGCAACGAGCCTACCGCAGCGCGTTGATACGTTGGCCGAACAGCCTGGTCGGCTATATCGGGCTGGGCAACAGCGCCTATGCGCTGAAAAATCTGCCTCAGGCGGAACAGGCCTACCGTCAGGCCATCGCTGCCCACCCGGAGGCCGGGGATGCCTGGAACAACCTGGCCCAGGTGCTGGCCGACCAGGGCCGCCACGGCGAGGCGCGCGCCGCGGCCGAGCATGCGGTCGAGCTGGGTGGCCCACATCGCGACCGTTACCAGCAGACGTTGCAGCAGATCGGCCATTAGATCGGGCAGGGTGGCTAAACCGTACCCGACAGCAGAGCGACGAAGCCATCCGGCAATCGTCCGGCAATGAAGAAACCGCCGCAGGCGCTAGGCCATGCGGCGGTATTGCTGCCCCGCTCCGAGGGGTATGTCACATATGCCGGCTGAACTGGCTGCGTTCCGCCCCAGCCATCAGTTTCAGGAAGGATTCGGTGCTCAGGTGGATCAGCTCCTTGTGATCGCCAGCCTCGAAATACACGTCCGTCTGTCCCAGCAACGACTCGTCGACATAGGTCGTCATGCCGCGGTACATCGCCGCCAGCGGGGGCGGAATCGCACCCAGCTCACAGTCCTTGAACAGATCGCCCAGCTCTTCCTCGCAAGCCAGGCGCAGAGTGCGGCCGGTCTCGCGGCTGAGCGCGGCCAACAGCACGTGGCGGGTCGCCGGCAATACGGCGGCGACATAGCCTCCTTCGTCTTCCAGCAGCACGGTCTTGGCCAGGCGGTCGCCCGGGATGCGGGCTAGCTCGGCGGTTTCCATGCTGTACTGACTGGTCGGGTGCCACGCCACATCGTAGTCGATGCCCGAACGATGCAGGCAATCGGACAGGGTGGTTGCAATCGCCATGATAGGCCTCCTTTTCCAGGGGCAGCCCGTCGGTCCTGCCGACCGACTTACCCCGCGAGGCACCATCGTAGCGAGTATGCACAGCGATGGACCGCCTCATCTTCAAGGATAGCCCGTGCTCCCGTGCCGACCCCGGTAGCCGCCGAGCGGATAGCGGCGCTCGGGCCGTCAATAGGCAGGAAGCACTCATACATAGCGGCTATCTTTACGGGGGACCCCTGAGGGGGAAGGAGGAAAGCGAGATGCGACAAGCACAGAGGGCTTACCGCCCCGGCCACGGCGGCTATGTGTCGGAGTTCACGCAGTTCATCAACCACTATCTGGACGAGCATCCGGAAGTCGTCACGGATCAGCACAAGGGCTGGTATCTGTTCTGGGACCACAAACTCGATCCCCAGGACCCGGAACAACCCCATGGGGACAACGCGCCGATCAAGGGATACGACTATTTCTGACCCGGCTTGGCTCCATCGCACGTTCGGCCAACCTCGAAGGTTGGCCGAATGCTGTGTGTCGCGGAAAGCAAGGGCTCAAGGCTTGAGCGGCATCGCGCTGGTGCACTTGATCTCGTCCAGGCACACGGTGGACTTCACGGCACTGACGCCGGGGGTACGCATCAACGTGTCGAGCAGGAAGTCCGACAGCGACTTCAGGTCGCGCGCCACCACCTTCAGCACATAGTCGAATTCGCCGGTCACCGAGAAGCATTCCTGAATCTGCGCCAGCTCCGCCACCAGCGCCTTGAACTTCGACAGGTCGCGGATGTGCCCGCGCTCCATGGTGACCTGGATGAATGCCACCACGTCGAACCCCAGTCCTTCCGCACTCAACCGGGTTTCGTAACGTTTGATGAGGCCGATCTCCTCCAGGCGCCGGTGGCGGCGCAGCGTCTGGGCCGGCGACAGCCGCACCGCGTCGGCCAGGTCCAGGTTGGAAGCGCGGCCATGCTCCTGCAGATAACTCAGAATTCTGCGGTCGATCTGATCCAAATCAATAACGTGCAATCCGATTTCTCCTTGTAGGCATGCTGTGAAATTTTATTGTGAATCAAACGGTTTGCCGCCGCCATTATGCAATCCTATTTTGCGGAGTCAAGCATAGACTGATCGTCGCAGTCAGCAAAATACAATGGATAAACAGAGGAGTATCGGCCGGTATTCGACGCCGCCGATCGATCGTGCGGAATAGAGTTTGTGCAACTTTATTTCCTTTTCACCCCGTTTCTGGATTGAGATTACACGATGAAAGAACTGCTGCATCGATTCGAAACCAAGGCCCCGGAGATCGTCTTCGAGTGGCACGACAGCGAGACTCCGGCCAAGGGCTGGGTCGTCATCAACTCGCTGCGTGGCGGCGCGGCCGGCGGCGGCACCCGTATGCGCAAGGGCCTGGACCGCCGTGAGGTCGAGTCGCTGGCCAAGACCATGGAAGTGAAGTTCACCGTATCCGGCCCGCAGATCGGCGGCGCCAAGTCAGGCATCGACTTCGACCCGGCCGACCCGCGCAAGGACGGGGTGCTGCGCCGCTGGTACCAGGCGGTGATGCCGATGCTCAAGGCCTACTACGGCACCGGTGGCGACCTGAACGTGGACGAGATTCACGAGGTGATCCCGATCACCGAAAGCTTCGGCCTGTGGCACCCGCAAGAGGGCGTGGTGAACGGCCACTTCCAGCCGAGCGAGAGCCAGCGCATCCAGAAGGTCGGTCAACTGCGCGTGGGCGTGTCCAAGGTGGTCGAGGATGCCGCCTACACTCCGGCACCCGAGCGCAAATACGTGGTCGCAGACCTGATCACCGGTTGGGGCGTGGCCGAATCGGTCGCCCACTACTATCGCATCTACGGCGGCGAGCTCGCCGGCAAGCGCGTGATCGTACAGGGTTGGGGTAATGTCGGTTCGGCCGCCGCCTACTATCTGGCCCGCGCCGGCGCGAAGATCGTCGGCATCATCGACCGTGACGGCGGCCTGCTCAATCCAGAAGGCTTCAGCTTCGACGCGGTGCGCGATCTGTACCTGAACAAGCGTGGCAACCAGCTCGCGACCGAATCGATCGGCGGCATGCTGTCGTTCGCCGAGATCAACCAGCAGATCTGGAACGTCGGCGCCGAGGTGTTCCTGCCGTGCGCCGCTTCGCGCCTAATCACTCGCGAGCAGCTCGACCAGCTGGTGGCCGCCGGCCTGGAGGTGATCGCCAGCGGCGCAAACGTGCCGTTCGCCGACAGCGAAATCTTCTACGGCCCGATCTATCAGCACGCCGACGACCGGGTGGCGGTGATACCGGACTTCATCGCCAACTGCGGTATGGCGCGCGCGTTTGCCTTCCTGATGCAAAGCGATATCGAAATCTCCGATGCCGCCATCTTCAGCGACGCCTCCAATACCATCGCCCAGGCCCTCGAACGCTGCCACAGCGCCTCCAGCCAACGCACCCGCATCGCCAGCACCGCGTTTGAAATCGCGCTGCAGCAACTCGTCTAAGGAAACTGCCATGACCGACCTGTTTGAAAATCCGATGGGCCTGATGGGCTTCGAGTTTGTCGAGTTCGCGTCGCCGACCCCGAACGTGCTGGAGCCGTTGTTCGAACAAATGGGCTTCTCCCTGGTGGCGCGCCACCGCTCCAAGGATGTGCTGCTGTACCGCCAGGGCGAGATCAACTTCATCGTCAACCGCGAGCCGCACAGCCCGGCCGCCTACTTCGCCGCCGAACACGGCCCGAGCGCCTGTGGCATGGCGTTCCGCGTGCGCGATTCGCACAAGGCCTATGCCCGTGCTCTCGAACTGGGCGCGCAACCGGTGGAAATCGCCACCGGCCCAATGGAGCTGCGCCTGCCGGCAATCAAGGGCATCGGCGGCGCGCCGCTGTATCTGATCGACCGTTTCGAAGACGGCAAGTCGATCTACGACATCGACTTCGAATTCATCGACGGTGTCGACCGCCACCCGGTCGGACACGGTCTGAAACTGGTCGACCACCTGACCCACAACGTCTATCGCGGGCGCATGAGCTACTGGGCCGGCTTCTACGAGAAGCTGTTCAATTTCCGCGAGATTCGCTACTTCGACATCCAGGGCGAATACACCGGCCTGACCTCGCGTGCGATGACCGCGCCGGACGGCAAGATCCGCATCCCGCTCAACGAGGAATCGAAGAAGGGCAGCGGCCAGATCGAAGAATTCCTGATGGCGTTTAGCGGCGAGGGCATCCAGCACATCGCCTTCCTGACCGACGACCTGATCGAAGTGATCGACAAGCTGCAGATGGCCGGCGTACCGCTGATGACCGCGCCGAACGACTACTACTACCAGGGCCTGGAAGCGCGCCTGCCGGGGCACGGCCAGCCGGTCGAGCAACTGAAGGCCCGCGGCATCCTGCTCGACGGCACCACCGAAGGCGGCAAGCCGCGCCTGCTGCTGCAGATCTTCTCCAAGACCCTGCTCGGCCCGGTGTTCTTCGAATTCATCCAGCGCAAGGGCGACGAGGGCTTCGGCGAGGGCAACTTCAAGGCACTGTTCGAGTCGCTGGAACGCGACCAGATCGCGCGCGGCACCCTGCAAGTGGAGGCCTGAGATGAAGATCGACCGCATCCACCACGTGGCGTACCGCTGCCGCGACGCCAAAGAGACGGTGCTGTGGTACCAGCAGATGCTGAACATGGACTTCGTGCTGGCGATCGCCGAGGACCGCGTGCCGTCGACCAAGGCGCCGGACCCGTACATGCACATCTTCCTCGACGCCGGTAACGGCAACGTGCTGGCGTTCTTCGAACTGCCGACCCAGCCGGAGATGGGGCGCGACCCGAACACGCCGGCCTGGGTGCAGCACATCGCGTTCAAGGTGAAGGACCGTGCCGAGCTGCTCGAATACAAGGCGCACCTGGAGGCCAATGGCGTCGACGTGCTCGGCGTGACCGACCACGGCGCCTTCCACTCGATCTACTTCTTCGACCCGAACGGCCACCGTCTCGAGCTCGCCTGCCCGGACCCGGACGAGGCGGAAATGCTCAAGCGCCTCGACGCGGTGAAGTGGGACATGCTGGAAGAATGGTCACAGACCAAGCGCGCGCCGAAATACGCCGACTTCCTGCACAAGCGGGAGTTCGAGCAATGAGCCGCCTCAACGAAACGCACGATCCGGCGCTGACGAGCTGGGTGGCTTCGGCCAACCTTGCCGGCCAGGACTTCACCATCCAGAACCTGCCGTTCGGCGTGTTTCGCCGCGCCGGCAGCAACGAGGCGTTCCGCGGTGGTGTGGCAATCGGCGACGAAATCGTCGATCTGGCCGCGCTGGCGGCGACCGGTGTGATCGGAGGCGAGGCGGCCGCCGTACTGGCCGCCGGCACCGGACCGACGCTGAACGAGCTGATGGCGCTCGGCCAGCCGGCCTGGTCGGCACTGCGCCTGGCCTTGTCGCGTGCGCTGCGCACCGGCTCGCCGTTGGCCGATGTGGTGCATGCGTGCCTGGTGTCGCAGGCCGCCGCCGAGTTCGCAGTGCCGGCGCGGATCGGCGACTACACCGACTTCTATACCTCGATCCACCATGCCACCAGCGTCGGCAAGCTGTTCCGCCCGGACAATCCCTTGCTGCCGAACTACAAGTGGGTGCCGATCGGCTACCACGGCCGCGCCTCGTCGATCGGCGTGTCCGGCCAGGCTTTTGCACGCCCGCTCGGTCAGACCATGCCGCCGGGCGCCGAACGGCCGAATTTCGGCCCGAGCCAGCGTCTCGACTACGAGCTGGAGCTGGGCATCTTCATCGGTGCCGGTAATGCACTCGGCAGCCGCATCGCCATCGACGATGCCGAAAGCCACGTGTTCGGCCTGTGCCTACTCAACGACTGGTCGGCGCGCGACCTGCAGGCCTGGGAATACCAGCCGCTCGGCCCGTTCCTGGCGAAGAACTTCGCCACCACCATTTCGCCGTGGATCGTGACGCTGGAAGCGCTGGCGCCGTACCGCACCGAATGGACCCGCCCGGCGGAGGACCCGCAGCCGCTGCCTTACCTGGAGTCGGCCACGCTGCGCCGCGAGGGCGCCTTCGACATCCAGATCGAAGCCTGGCTGCAAACTGCGAAGATGCGCGAAGCCGGCGAAGCGAGCACCCGCCTGTCGCACAGCAGCTTCCGGCATTCGTACTGGACCGTGTCGCAGATGGTGACGCATCACACCGTCAACGGCTGCGGCCTGATGCCGGGCGATCTGCTTGGCAGCGGCACCGAATCCGGCCCGACGCCGGAAGAGGCCGGATCGCTCTTGGAGCTGACCGTCGGCGGCAAGCAGTCGCTGACACTGCCCAACGGCGAGACGCGCCGCTTTCTCGAGGACGGCGACACGGTGATCCTGCGCGGGGCGTGCGAGAAGCCCGGTGCAGCCCGAGTCGGCTTCGGCGAAGTGGCCGGCCGGGTACTACCCGCCCAGCCCTGACCCGAAACACGATGCATCCGGTTTGTCGCTGCGCCTTAGGCGCGGCGATGTACCCGGGTGCATTGCCCGACCGTTACCTCTATCCGGTTTGCTGAGCCAGTCGCTACTTAATTCGTCTCGATAAAGGAGTGCATCGTTCCTCAATAACCCAGCGCAATACCCGCATTCGTTTCGCCAACAAAAATCGGTCACGGCTCACCAGCCTGCGCCAGTAAAACACCTCGGCAACATAAAAGAGGGTGCTCAGTTGTAGTGTGTAAAGACAATACATCAAGCAGAGGAGAAACCATGATTCCCAATCAGCCGAATCAAGAGCTGAAACGCGACCTGAAAAATCGCCATATTCAATTGATCGCCTTGGGCGGTGCCATCGGCACTGGCTTGTTTCTGGGCGTTGCGCAAACCATCAAAACGGCCGGGCCGTCTGTGTTGCTCGGCTACGCGTTGGCCGGATTCATCGCTTTTCTGATCATGCGCCAGCTGGGCGAAATGGTGGTGGACGAGCCGGTGGCCGGCTCGTTCAGCCACTTCGCCAACCGCTACTGGGGACCGTTTGCCGGCTTCATGTCCGGCTGGAACTACTGGGTACTGTATGTACTGGTGGGCATGGCCGAACTCACGGCCGTTGGCATCTACATCCAGTACTGGTGGCCTGGCGTGCCGACCTGGGTATCCGCCGCCGCGTTCTTCCTGATCATCAACGCGGTTAACCTCACCAGCGTCAAATGGTTTGGCGAGATGGAGTTCTGGTTCTCCATCGTCAAGGTAGTAGCCATCATCGGCATGATCCTGTTCGGCGCCTATCTGCTGGCCAGTGGCAATGCCGGCCCGGCCGCCAGCGTCGCCAATCTGTGGCAGCACGGCGGTTTCTTCCCGCACGGGGTCGGTGGCCTCGCGATGGCGATGGCCGGTATCATCTTCTCGTTCGGCGGGCTGGAACTGGTCGGCATCACCGCCGCGGAGGCCGCCAATCCGGAGAAGACCATTCCGCGCGCGACCAACCAGGTGATCTACCGCATCCTGCTGTTCTATGTGGGCGCGCTGGGCGTGCTGCTGTCGCTGTACCCGTGGGAAAAGGTCGTGACAGGCGGCAGCCCCTTCGTGCTGATCTTCCATGCGCTGGACAGCAATATCGTCGCCACCATCCTCAACGTCGTGGTGCTGACCGCCGCGCTGTCGGTGTACAACAGCGGCGTGTACTGCAATAGCCGCATGCTGTACGGCCTGGCCAAGCAGGGCAATGCGCCGCAGGCGCTGCTGAAGGTCAACAGCCGCGGCGTGCCGCTGGCCGCTCTGGGCATGTCGGCGGTGGCCACCGGCTCCTGTGTAGTGATCAACTACCTGATGCCTGGCAAGGCCTTCGAGCTACTGATGGGGCTGGTGGTCTCGGCACTGATGATCAACTGGGCGATGATCAGCATCATCCATCTGAAGTTCCGTCGCGAGAAGCAACGGGCGGGCGAAACCACCCGCTTCCAGAGCCTGGGCTACCCGCTCACCAACTACCTGTGCCTGGCTTTCCTCGCCGGCATCCTGGTGGTGATGTATCTCACCCCGGGGTTGCGCATCTCGGTCGCGCTCATTCCTGTCTGGCTCGTCGTGCTGGGTATTTGTTATCAGCTCAAGCTGAAAAACATGGTCGCACCGCTGCCTAGCGGCGTCGGCAGCAAATAGACCCTTTCGGCCAACCTATCGCCGCCTCGGGACGCTGGCTGTCCTGAGGCGGCACCCAGGAGCAATACGCGATGGAAAAACTGCAACCCCAGCAGCTGGCGGCGGCCCTGGCCAGCCTGCCCAATTGGCACTATGACGATCAGCGCGGCGCGATCAGCCGCGAGTTCCTGTTTCAGGGCTTTCCCGAGGCCTTTGCCTTCATGACCCAACTGGCCATCGTGGCCGAGCAGCGCAACCACCACCCGGAATGGAGCAATGTCTACAACAGGGTGAACATCACTCTGACCACCCACGACGCCAACGGGCTGACCCAGCGCGACATCGATCTGGCCGGCTATGCGGATGCCGCCTATGCGCGCTTCGCATGACGGGCCATAAGGGGAAAGACTCATGGAGCTGACGATGCAAACGACCAAGCATGGCGCGGCGGCGGGCGAGGGCGGCCGGCCCGAGCGGGCGGACTGGACGATAGATCAGGGGTGGGAGAGCTACACGGTCGAGGAGCACGCGGTGTGGAAGACGCTGTTCGAGCGACAGGCCAAGCTGTTGCCGGGGCGTGCTTGCGACGAGTTCGTGGCCGGCATGCACGCGCTACCGATCGGCGCGGACCAGATTCCCGACTTTCGCCGGCTCAGCGAGGTGCTGATGCAGCATACCGGCTGGCAGGTGGTGGCGGTGCCGGGCCTGGTTCCCGACGAGGTGTTCTTCGAGCACTTGGCCAACCGGCGCTTTCCGGCCGGGCATTTCATCCGCCGGCCGGAACAACTCGACTACCTGGAAGAGCCGGATGTATTCCACGACGTGTTCGGCCATGTGCCGATGTTGATGAACCCGGTAATTGCCGACTACATCCAGGCCTACGGCGTCGGTGGCCTGCGGGCGCAAAAACTGGGCATGCTCGAACAGCTGGCACGCGTGTATTGGTACACGGTGGAATTCGGCCTGGTCCAGCAGCGCGACGGGCTGCGCATCTATGGGGCGGGGATCGTGTCGTCCTATACCGAGTCGATCTTCGCACTCGACGACACCTCGCCCAATCGCATCGGTTTCGATCTCGCCCGCGTCATGCGTACCCGCTACCGCATCGACGATTTTCAGGAAAGCTACTTCGTGCTGAATCACCTGGACGAGTTGCTGGAGCTGGCCAATATCGACTTCGACCCGGTCTACGCTCAGGTGAAGGGGCAGGAGGACTACCCGCCGGGGCAGGTGCTGGAAGGCGAACGGATATACACCCAAGGAAGCGGCCGGTACAGCGCGATGAAGCGCCAACAAGCCTCAGGCGGGCACTGACGACGTCGACGGCCTTAAGGCTTTGCGGAGCGCAGCGCCTGATAGGCCGCCAGCACCGCGGCCGTCTGGCGCTCTGCATCCAGCAGCGCCTCGGCCTGCGGCCAGTTTGCGAACGTCAACTCGGCATCCAGCGCCTGCAGCGCACGCCGTCCGGCGGTGCACAATTCCACCGCCGCATTGAAATCACCCGGGCTCAGCACCTTGCCGTTGCGGATCTTGCGGTAATGGATGCTGGCCATCTGCCCGTACTGGCGCGCCTTTTCATGCTCGGCCAACTCGCCGTTTTTCTCCATCACCGCAAACAGTTGCATCACCGCCTGGCAGGCGGCCTCGGCCAGCGCGAAGCGCTTCAGCTCCGCCGCTTTGGCGGCCTGGTTGGGCTTGGCGGTAGCGGCTTTTTTCGGTTTGCTGGCCATAAAGCTTCCTGCGAAATGGGATAGAGACTTTGGGACGGCATTGTAACCGGTCCGCATCGATGGCTAGGACAAAAGCAAACAGCCCGAACGCAAGGTCCGGGCTGTCGGCAATAATCTTGGTGGAGGGAGAAGGATTCGAACCTTCGAAGGCAGAGCCAGCAGATTTACAGTCTGATCCCTTTGACCGCTCGGGAACCCCTCCAAAACAGGAGGCGTATACTATCGGGCCTGGCCGGCGGCGTCAAGCAGGCACGGTGAATTTTCTGCATGGGCAGGATATGCCGGGCAGGGCAGTAGGTCGCCTGCCCGGCATATCGGTTTACCGCACCTTATCCAGAATCGCTACCGCTTGGTCGCCATAACGCATTACATAACCGCCATATTGCTGCTGCCATTGGCGCGCCGCCGACTCGTCGGGAAACCAGTTACTCTCGAAGTCGCCGTATGCGCCAACATCGAGGCGATAGCGATCGAGCATCTCGGCTGGGCAACGGTCGATCTGCGGTTTGCAGCTTTCCCAGTTGGCGAAGCCGAGTTCGACCGCCAACGTGTGCAGCACGTGTTTGAGGCGTAGCGACTCGCGCTGCGCATAGAGCTCAGTCAGCTTCTGCTGCGGGGTCACCCGCGCTGCGAGGATGCGGCGCAACGCCGGTAGTGCACGGCTCGGCTGCTCGCCGCGCGCATTGCGCAGCATGCGTCGTGCGTAGTGGCGCAAGAACTCGCTGTTGGAGCCGGTAGAAGCAAGGGGGAGGGTCGTAGACCACATAACGTTCCTTTCCTGTCGCCGTTCTCGCTGCGGCTAAGGGGGCGTTCATGTAGTCGACCAGAATGGCAGGCTAGGGCAGGTGCGGTGGCTTTCGCGAGAGCGGGCACCCTGCAGCACCCTTGGGAAAGGGTACCGCCAATGCCGTCAGCTGTCGAGCTTATCGTCGTTCGGCAGCGTCACGTAGATCAGCACGATCAGCAGCGTGGTGAAGAAGCGGAACGCGTCCGGCACGCCGTTCCACTGCTTGGACATCCACATGCCGCCCGCCGACATGAACGCCACCTGCCAAGTCAGGAAACCCAGTGTCAGGCCGACGACCGACCACTTCTTGGCCGCATGAAACTTGGCATTGCCGGCAGAACGCGCCTTGAGCAAGCGAATACCGCCCAACCAGCACAGCACAGCACGGCGGTGGCGGTTTTCATCGAGATGATGCCAATGTAGCCGGCGTGATGGACCCACACATCGCTGATCGAGCGATACATGATGCCGTTGCCGGGGAAGGTGGTGTCCATCAGGAACACATGGTGCACGAAGGCAAAGTTGGTGCTGTAGTCGATGATATTGCCAAAGGCCACCAGGCTGGCCAACAAGGCCATGGCCAGGACCATCAATGATCGGGATGCACCGGTCATATGCAGAATCACCCTGCGCGCCGAGTTGTTGATCGAATGGGCTGCGGACAGGCAAACTGTACTCACCACAAGTGCACCCTGAACGTCGCGCGCGACCCCGCGAGCGATCCCGGCGCTTCGCACGGTCACCGGCCCTGCCGACAACACGGCAGCCGGACCGCGCAGCGGTATCGGGAGGGTATCTATAAAAGCAGCACGTCTACTCGGACCCACCATGACGACGACTATCCTCAGCAGCATCCCCGAACGCCTTTCCCGCCTGCGACTAGCGATGCAGGCCCACGGCGTTACCGCCTGTTTCATTCCTTCGGCCGACCCGCATTTGTCCGAATACCTGCCGGCGCGCTGGCAAGGGCGGCGCTGGTTGAGCGGCTTCACCGGCTCGGTCGGCAACCTGATCGTCACCGCCGATTTCGCCGGGCTGTGGGTGGATAGCCGTTACTGGGAACAGGCGGCCGTGGAGCTGGCCGGTAGCGGCATCGCCATGATGAAGACCAATTCGGCGGGCAGCGTGGCCCACCTCGACTGGTTGGCCGAGAGCCTGCCGGCCGGCTCAACGCTGGCAGTAGACGGCGCGGTGCTGGCGCTGGAATCGAGCCGCGCACTGCGCGATGCGCTCGCGGCCTCCGGCGTGACGCTGCGCACCGACCTCGACCTGCTCGACGACATCTGGGCGGATCGTGCCGGTCTGCCGGGCGCGGCTATCTACGAACACTTGGCGCCGTACGCCTCGGTAAGCCGTGCCGACAAGCTGGCGCTGGTGCGCGCCGCGATGCGCAAGGTCAGCGCCGACTGGCATGTGCTGTCGACGCTCGACGACATCGCCTGGTTGTTCAATCTGCGCGGCAGCGACGTCAACTACAATCCGGTGTTCCTCGCCCATGCGTTGGTGGGCGATGCGAGTGCGACGCTGTTCGTCGCACCGGGCTCGGTCGATGCCGCCTTGGCCGAACGGCTGGCGGCGGACGGCGTACAGGTCGCCGACTATGCTGCAGCCGCGGATGCGCTGATCGCGTTGCCGGCGGGTGGCCGCCTGCTGCTCGACCCGCGCCGCGTGACCCTGGGTCTGATCGAAGCGGTGCCGGGCCAGGTCGAGAGTATCGAGGCGATCAACCCGTCGACGCTCGCCAAGTCGCAGAAAAACGCCGCCGAAGCTGCGCACATCCGCGTAGCGATGGAACAGGACGGCGCGGCGCTGTGCGAATTCTTCAGCTGGCTAGAGCAGGCGCAGGCCGACGGCCAGCGCATCACCGAGCTCGACATCGACGAGCAGATCACCGCCGCGCGAGCGCGCCAGCCGGGTTTCAAATGCCCGAGCTTCGCCACCATCGCCGGCTTCAACGCCAACGGCGCGATGCCGCACTACCACGCCACACCGGAAAGCCACGCGGTGATCGAAGGGCAGGGCCTGCTGTTGATCGACTCCGGCGGCCAGTACCTGTGCGGCACCACCGACATCACCCGTGTCGTACCGGTGGGCGAGCCCAGCGCCGAGCAGAAGCGCGACTTCACCCTGGTGCTGAAGGGCATGATCCAGCTGACCCAGGCGCAGTACCCGTCCGGCACGCGCAGCCCGATGCTGGACGCACTGGCGCGCGCGCCGATCTGGGAGGCGGGCGTCGACTACGGCCACGGCACCGGCCACGGCGTGGGTTACTTCCTGAACGTGCACGAGGGCCCGCAGAGCATCGCCATCCTGCGCAGCCCGGACGAACACACCGCGATGCTGGCCGGCATGGTGACCTCGAACGAGCCGGGTCTGTACCGTCCGGGCAAGTGGGGCGTGCGCATCGAGAACCTGCTGCTCAACGTGCCGGCCGCCAGCTCCGAGTTCGGCGAATTCCTGAAGTTCGAAACGCTGACCTTGTGCCCGATCGACACCCGCTGCGTGGACTTGGCGTTGCTGCGCGAGGACGAACGTGCCTGGCTCAACGATTACCACGCCGAGGTGCGCCGCCGCCTGGCGCCGCGCGTGCAGGGCGAGGCGCTGGCCTGGCTCAACCGTCGGACAGAGGCGGTTTAAGCTGAAAGGGGATGGTGCCCACGCCTCACTCGGCGGGGCGCCATTGAAATGACGCGAAAAATGCCCATGTATTCTCTCGTGCCGTGCCATTTTTCGCGTCACTGCCCTTAGGGCGGCTAACAAAACCCGGCGCAGCACTCCCGGCAAGTCGGCACACCGACACCGGAAGGTTTTTGCTACGCAGGAACTAGACCAAGCCTCGTTCTGTTAGCGGCTCTTGCTTCGCGATAAAGTAAACCGGCACTCCAGGACAGGGCCTTGCCTGTGTCGCCGGCTTCCCCATAGGAAAGTTCGGTGCCTCCGGCGGGCAACGTCACCGCCATACCACCATTGATGGATGCTGCACGATGAAGAACCGAGCCATGCCCTACCTGCCGGAATATATCGCTCCCGCGCACTTCACCGACCCGGCCGCGGCACTCGCCCAAGCTCAGAAAATCTACGATAGCGGAGTCGCCCACCTGCGCGCGGCGATGCGCGACTTCGTCGCCGGCAGCACGCCGCCCGGCCACGTGCGCGCCTGCTATCCCTATGTGCGGATCCAGACCGATACCGTGGCGCGCTTCAACGCCGACGACAAGCCCAGCCTGAGCTTCGGCTTCGTCGCCGGCCCCGGCCGCTTCGAAACCACGCTGACCCGCCCCGACCTGTACGGCGACTACTATCTGGAACAGTTCGAACTGCTGCTGGCCAGCCACCAGGGCGAGCTCGAGATCGGCACCAGCACCCAGCCGATCCCACTGCATTTCTCCTTCGCCGAGCATGATCATGTCGAGGGCAGCCTCAGCGCCGATCGCCGCCAGCTGATGCGCGACGTGTTCGACCTGCCGGACCTGTCGGCGATGGACGACGGCATCGCTAACGGCACCTACGAACCGCAGCCGGGTGAACCGCAACCGCTGGCGCTGTTTACTGCGCCGCGAGTCGACTACTCGCTGCACCGGCTGCGCCACTACACCGGCACCGCGCCGGAGCACTTCCAGAACTATGTGCTGTTCACCAACTACCAGTTCTACATCGACGAATTCGTGCGCCTGGGGCAGGCGGAGATGCAGAACCCCGGCAGCGAGTACATCGCCTTCGTCGAGCCGGGCAATGTGATCACCCGACGAACCGGTCTGCCGGCCGAAGCGGGCGACGAATTGGGCGTCGCGCCGGCGCGCCTGCCGCAGATGCCGGGCTACCATCTGATCCGCGCCGACCATAGCGGCATCACCATGGTCAACATCGGCGTCGGCCCGGCCAATGCCAAGACCATTACCGACCATATCGCGGTGCTGCGCCCGCACGCCTGGATCATGCTCGGCCACTGCGCGGGCCTGCGCAATTCGCAACAGTTGGGCGACTATGTGCTGGCGCATGGTTATGTGCGCGAAGACCACGTGCTGGACGAGGACCTGCCGCTGTGGGTGCCGATCCCGGCGCTGGCCGAAATCCAGGTAGCGCTGGAAACCGCCGTGTCCGACGTCACCCAGACCAGCGGGCCGGAACTGAAGCACATCATGCGTACCGGCACGGTGGCGAGCACCGACAACCGCAACTGGGAACTGCTGCCCGACAACCGTCCACAGCGCCGCTTCAGCCAGAGCCGTGCGGTGGCGCTGGACATGGAGAGCGCCACCATCGCCGCCAACGGCTTCCGCTTCCGCGTGCCCTACGGCACCTTGCTGTGCGTCAGCGACAAGCCGCTGCACGGCGAGATCAAGCTGCCGGGCATGGCCAACCACTTCTATCGCGAACGGGTCGACCAGCACTTGCGCATCGGCATCCGCGCGGTGGAACTGCTGCGCGAGCAGGGCATCCAGCGCCTGCACAGCCGCAAGCTGCGCAGCTTCGCCGAGGTGGCGTTCCAGTAGAAGGGGGCGATTCGGCCAACCTGAAACCCGCCATATTTGGCGGGTTTTCGCATTCAGCGGTATGCCGATGGCTCTTCGACATGCAGCGCGCGCTGGTTTCTTCCGAACGCCCCTCAGGGTAATGTCAGCGCCAGTAGCACTGGGAATCGCCAACTAACCGCCTGTCGCAGCGGCATGGCAAGCTGTGTATCATTCCGGCTTGAGCCACAAAAGGGCCACGGTTACCAGAAGCTACGCCGCTGCCAAGTTACGCATATGGATAAGATCATCGTCTACGCCTTGCCGGTGTTCACCGTGCTGATGGCAATCGAATTCGCCTATGGCCTGACCACCAGGCGCAACACCTACCGGCTCAGCGACTCGCTGAGCAGCCTAAGCCAAGGCCTGCTCAGTCAGCTGGTGGCCGGCATCACCCAGTTGTTCCAAATCGGCCTCTACACCCTGGTCTACCGCCGCGTAGCGGTGTTTGCGCACGCCCCGGTGTGGCATGCCTGGTACGGCTGGCTGATCGCCATCGTGCTATTTGATTTTTGCGACTACTGGCTGCACCGCATGGGCCACGAGAGCGCGGTGATGTGGGCCGCCCACGCGGTGCACCACCAGAGCCAGCACTTCAACTTCGCTACCGCCTTGCGCCAGGAAAGCACGGTGGCCTTGCTCGGCTGGCCGTTTTACCTGCCGATGGCGGTGCTGGGTGTGGCGCCCGAGCAGTTCGCGCTGGCCGGGCTGGTGGTGCTGCTCTACCAGTTCTGGATCCACACCGAGCACATCGGCAAGCTCGGCTGGTTCGACCGGGTGTTTTCCTCACCTTCCAACCATCGCGTCCACCACGCGGTGAACGACCAGTACCTCGACAAGAACTACGGCGGCATGCTGGTGATCTGGGACCGATTGTTCGGCACCTTCGCCGAGGAGCGCGAACCCTGTGTCTACGGCACCCGCACCCAACTGCGCAACTGGAACCCGCTGTGGGCGGTGGCGATCGGCTATAGCGACATCGCCAAGCTGGCCCGCCAGACCCGCTGCTGGTCCGACAAGCTGCGCCTGTGGTTCAAGCCACCGGGCTGGCTGCCTGATGACCTGCAGGCTTTGGCTAGCACCGCCCCCTACGACCTGGAAGCCGCCGCTCAGCTGTACGACCCGCCGTTGACCAGCGCCAAGCGCTGGTTCGCCGGCGCACAGTTCCTGCTGCTGATGGCGGCCACCGGCGGCTATCTGTGGTTTGCCGACGACTTGTCCTATGGCCAAACGCTGCTGCTGGTCGTTCCTGTGGCCGCCGGGCTGTGGGCCTTGGGCGCACTGCTGCAAGGACGACTCAACGTGGCGCAGGTCCTGCTGGTCGACCTGCTGGGCGCGGGGGTCGCGCTGGCGGTGGGCTTGAGCCTGTTTGCGCACTGAACGGCCAAAACCTGTCAACATCGCGGCGCGGCTCCCTGAATCGGGCCGCGCCGTTTTCATCTCCACCACCGAGTCCGCATGCGCCTCCTGCACACCTCCGACTGGCACCTCGGCCAGCACTTCATGGGCAAGACCCGTCAAGCCGAGCACCAGGCCTTCATCGACTGGCTGATAGATCAGGTGCGCCAGCACGGCATCGACGCGGTGATCGTCGCCGGCGACCTGTTCGATACCGGTGCACCGCCGAGCTACGCACGCGAGCTGTATAACAGGCTGGTGGTCGAACTGCACGACACCGGCGCGCAGCTGGTGCTGCTGGGCGGCAACCACGACTCGGTGGCCACGCTGAACGAGAGCCGGCCGCTGCTCGCCTATCTGAGCACCCGGGTGATCTCCGCCGTCGCCGACGACCCGGCCGACCAGGTACTGCTACTGTCCAACCGCGACGGCGCACCCGGTGCGCTGTTGTGCGCGATCCCGTATATCCGCCCGCGCGACCTGCTGCAGAGCCAGGCCGGGCAGAGCGCCGAGGAAAAGCAGTTATCGCTGCAGGAAGCGATCCATCGCCACTACCAGACGGTGTACCAATTGGCCTGCGACAAGCGCGACGCACTGGGGCTCGTGCTACCCATCGTCGCCACCGGCCACCTGACCACCGTCGGCGCCAGCGCCAGCGAGTCGGTGCGCGAAATCTACGTCGGCGCTCTGGAGGCATTCCCGACCAGCGCCTTTCCGCCGGCCGACTATATTGCGCTCGGCCACATTCATCGCCCGCAGCAGGTCGGCGGACTGGAGCACATCCGCTATTCCGGTTCGCCGATTCCGCTGAGCTTCGACGAAGCGGCGCAGGACAAGTCCGTGCTGCTGGTCGAGTTGAACGGGCAGGGCCTGCAATCGGTCACCCCGCTGGCCGTGCCGCGCTTTCAACCACTGGCGGCCGCGCGGGGCACCCTAGCCGAGTTGGCCGAAACCATCCCGGTGCTAGCCGTGCAGGGCACGACCGAGCAGCCGGTGTGGCTGGAGGTGATGGTGAAGGGCGACGATTACCTGACCGACCTGCAAAGCCGCGTCGAGGCGATCACCGAGGGGCTGCCGGTCGAAGTGCTGCGTCTGCGGCGCGAACGCGGCAGCGCTTCGGCCAACCTGCAAGGTGGTACCCGCGAAACGCTGGATGAGCTAAGCCCCCACGATGTGTTCGCCAAACGGCTGGAGCAGGAAGAGCTGACCGACGAGCTCCGGCAGCAGCTCACCACCCGCTACCGCGACATCGTCGCCAGTCTGACTGAGGGCGCAGTATGAAGATACTCACCCTGCGCCTGAAGAACCTGAACTCGCTCAAGGGCGAGTGGAAGGTCGACTTCACCCAGCCTCCGTTCAAGGACAACGGCCTGTTCGCCATCACCGGCCCCACCGGCGCGGGCAAGTCGACGCTGCTCGACGCGATCTGCCTGGCGCTCTACCACGAAACGCCGCGGCTCAAGACCATCTCGGCCACCACCAACGAGATCATGAGCCGCCACACCGCCGACTGCCTGGCCGAGGTGGAATTCGAGGTAAAGGGACGGGTGTACCGGGCGTTCTGGAGCCAGCGCCGCGCCCGCGATAGGGTCGACGGCGCGCTGCAGGCGCCCAAGGTGGAGTTGGCCGAAGGCGACGGCACCATCCTCACCAGCCAGATCAACGACAAGCTCCATCGCGTCGAGGCAATCACCGGCCTCGATTTCGCCCGCTTCACCAAGTCGATGCTGCTTGCGCAGGGAGGTTTCGCCGCCTTCCTCAACGCCAGTGCCAACGAACGCGCCGAGCTGCTGGAAGAGCTGACCGGCACCGACATCTACGGCCAGATCTCGCAGCGGGTGTTCGAGCAGGCACGCGACGCGAAACAGACCCTGGACCGGCTCAAGGCCCGAGCCGATGGCGTCGAGCTGCTGAGCGAAGCGCAACGCGAGCAGATGCAGCAAACGCTCGCCGCGCTGACCGTCAGCGAGCAGCACATCCAGACCCGGCTCGATGGCGTGCGCCTGCAGCGTCAATGGCGGCTGGACCTGTCCCAGGCCGAGCAGGAGCAAACCCAAGCTCGCCAGCACAGCGACCGGGCCGGTGCGGCAATCCACGACGCGAGCGCCGAGCTGCAGCGCCTGGCCGACAGCGAGCCGGCCGAGGCGATCAAGCCGGTCTACGAGCGCAGCCAGCAAGCCGAGACGCTCTGCCTGGCGACCGATACCCAGTTGCAGGCGGTGCGTCACACCTTGGCCGAATCCCAGCGCCAGCGGGTGTTGGGCCACTGGCAGGCGCGCGGCCTGTCGGCGCAGCTGGCCGATGAGGCGCTACAAGGCCTGCAGGAACTCGAGAACGAGCGCCAACAGCTGCACGAGGCGCTTGCCCACACCGCGCAACACGCCGTGCTGGGCGAAAAACTCGGCGCCTGGACCAGCCGGTTCGAGCAGCAGGCGCGCGTCGTGCATGAGTTGACCCAGCAGCGCGTCAACGCCGACCAGGCAGACCGAGAGTTGGCCGAACGGGCAGGCCAGCTGGTGCGCCAGCAGGCCGATGTCGGCGCACTGCATCGTCAACTTGCCGATGCTCAGCAGGCCGAACACACCGCCCAGGCGACGCTCGACACGCTGCTGGCCGGGCAGGACATGGCGGCGTTGCGCGGCCAGTGGCAGATGCTGCATCAGCAACGGCAACAGCACCAGCAGCTCGACGCCCTAGCTGTTCAATTGCGCGAACAGACCGCACTGCAAGCCCGCCAGCAGGTCCAGTTGTCCGAAGACCAAGCCGCCATCGCGGCGCTGGAGCAGACCCGCCAGCGGCTGCGCGAAGGTTACAAGCAGCTAAAGGAGCAGGTGGGCGACAAGCAGAGGCTGCTGGATCAGGAACAACGCATCCAGAGCCTGGAGCAGCACCGCGCGCAGCTGCAGCCCGGTGAGGCCTGCCCGCTGTGCGGCTCGCTCGATCATCCGGCCGTCGCCACTTACCAGGCGCTCGATGTCTCCATCACCCGCACCGCGCTGAATGAAAAACAGGCCGCGCTAGAAGCATTACTCGAGCAGGGCCAACAGACCAGGGAAAGGTTGGCCGAACAGCAGGCCCGCTTCGACCAGTTGGCCGAACAGCACCAGCACAGCCAAGCCGAGCTGGCCCGATTGCAACAGGCCTGGCAGGAGCAGGCCGACAGCCTTGGGCTCAATGCTCAGTCCTGGCAGCAACCCGAGTCGCTGCAAGCCCAGCGTCAACGTACCGAGCAGGCACTGGCCCAGCAGGAGCAGACGCTGCAAGCAGCCGAGCAGAGCGAGCGGGCCTTGGCCCAAGCCCAGCAGCAACGCCAGCTGTTGGCCGAAGCGGTCAATAGCGCGGCTCAGCAAATCGCGTTGCTGCAACAGGCCCAAGACGACGCGCAGCGCCATCGTCAAAGCCTCGATGCCCATTTGCTCGCCCAGCAGCAAAGCCTCGCCGAACTGCAACAGCAACTGGCCGATGACATCACCGCCGCTGGCTTCGATGTGCCTGAACAGCCGGACGCCTGGCTGGCGCTACGCCGGGGCGACTGGCAGCGCTGGCAGCAGCAGCAAACTCGCCTGCACGCGTTGGCCGAAACGCTCACCCGTCAACAAGCCATCCGTGACCATGCTGTCGTCCAGTCGGCCGACTGGATGACACGCTGGCAGGATCTGGCCGAAGCTGATCTCGCGCCGCTGCAGCTCAGCTCCGACGCCAAGGCCGCGCTGGTCGAATGCAGCGCACGGCTCGACGAAGCCGGCCGACAAGCGGCCCAACAACAGGGGCGGGTCGCCCAGTTGGAGCAGGACTTGAGTAGCCAACAACAGCAGCGCGAGCAGACTGTTAGCGACTGGCAGGCCGCCCTGACAACCAGCCCCTTTGCCGACCAGGCTGCCTTCACCGCCGCGCTACTGCCAGCCGAGGAGCGTCAGCGATTAGCGCAGAGGCAGGCGCAATTGCAGCAGAGCCAGCAACAGGCCCAAGCACTGCTGCTGGCGGCTATCGCCAAACATGCCCAGTTGCAGCAGCAGGCGCTCACCGAATCAACGTTGGCCGAACTGGAACAACAAGTCGTCGAGCTCGATACCCAGCGGCAGGAGCTGGCCCAGCAGCTGGGCGCACAACGCGCGCTGCTCAAGAGCGACGACGAACGCCGTCACAGCCAGCAGGCGCTGTTCCAACAGATCGACCGGCAGGCGGACGAGGCCGATATCTGGCAGCACCTCAACGGCCTGATCGGTTCGGCCAAGGGCGACAAATATCGCAAGTTCGCTCAGGGCCTGACGCTCGATCATCTGGTGCACCTGGCCAACCGCCACCTCGACCGGCTGCACGGCCGCTACCTGCTGCAGCGAAGGTCGACGGGCGAGCTGGAGCTGGAAATCGTCGACACCTGGCAGGCCGACACCTGCCGCGACACCCGTACCCTGTCCGGCGGCGAGAGTTTTCTGGTCAGCCTGGCGCTGGCCCTGGCGCTATCCGACCTGGTCAGCCACAAGGCCTCGATCGACTCGCTGTTCCTCGACGAGGGCTTCGGCACGCTGGATGGGGAGACGCTGGAGATCGCGCTCGATGCACTCGACAGCCTGAACGCCAGCGGCAAGACCATCGGGGTGATCAGCCATGTGGAAGGGCTGAAGGAGCGCATCGCGGTGCAACTGCGGGTGGGCAAGGGCAGTGGGGCGGGGGTGTCGACGCTGAGCATCCATGGTTAAGGGCCGCCAGCAAAGCCTTTCTGGCATTGTCGTGCTGCGTTACCGTAGTACTGACCGCGGTAACGCGCCCGGTCAGAATCGCTACGCTGGATTTTGCTAGTGATTCCAAGCTTGGTGCCGTTCGGCCAACGTTGGCCGAATGACGCAATGCCGTCGATCACGAGACGACGCCTTCTACGCGCCACTCAATGACCACGCCGCTCGGGGTGCTGCAGCACCGAATTGTTCCGGCCGTAGATGAAGTAGATAACCAGTCCGATGGCCAGCCACACCACCAGCCGTACCCACGTCACCAGCGGCAGCCCCGTCATCAGCAACAGACAAAAGAAAATGCCGAGCACCGGAACCAGCGGCACGCCCGGTGCGCGAAACGGCCTGGGCGCATGGGGGTCGCTGCGACGCAGATAGATCACCGCACCGCACACCAGTACAAAGGCGAACAGTGTTCCTATGCTGACCATCTCGCCCAGCACATTGATTGGAGTGAGCGCCGCCACGACTGCGACGATGGTGCCGATCATGATCTGGCTCAGATGTGGGGTGTGCAGATGGGGGTGGACGCGGGCGAACAGGCGCGGCAGCAGGCCGTCTTTCGACATGGTGAAGAAAATACGGCTCTGCCCGTACAGCAGCACCAGAATTACAGTGGTTAGCCCGGCCAGCGCGCCGACCTTGATCAGAATCGAGAACCAGTTGACGCCGATCGCATCGACGCCCTTGGCGATCGGGTCCGGGACATTCAGCTCGGCATAGGGCACCAACCCGGTCAGCACCCCGGCCACCGCGATATAGAGCAGGGTACAGACGACCAGCGACCCAAGGATGCCAATCGGCATGTCACGCTTCGGGTTTCTTGCCTCCTGCGCGGCGGTGGACACCGCATCGAAACCGATAAAGGCAAAGAACACCACGGCCGAGCCGCGCAGAATCCCGCTCGTGCCGAAACTGCCGAATTCGCCGGTATTCTTCGGAATGAACGGGTGCCAGTTGGCCGAATGGATGAAGAACGCCCCGATCGCGATAAAGGCCAACACCACGGACAACTTGATCGCAACCATGATGTTGTTGAGACGGGCCGACTCCCTGGTGCCGAGCACCAGCAGGGTGGTCAGAATGGCGATGATGACCACCGCCGGCACGTTGATCACGCCGGCCACTATCGTGCCGTCGGCCAGTTTGACCGTCACCCCCGGTGCCGCCGTCAATTCGGCGGGCAGGTCGACGTCTGCATTTTTCAGCAGGCTCACGACATAGCCGGACCAGCCGACCGCCACGGTCGCCGCGCCCATCGCATATTCGAGAATCAGATCCCAGCCGATGACCCACGCAAACAACTCGCCCAACGTGGCATAGGTATAGGTGTAGGTACTGCCGCACACCGGCAGCATGGCCGCCAGCTCCGAATAGCAGAGCCCGACAAAGGCGCAGGCCACGCCGCCGAGAATGAACGACAGCACGATGCTCGGTCCGGCATATTGCGCCGCCGCGGTGCCGGTCAGCACGAAGATTCCCGCACCGATGATCGCGCCGATGCCCATCGCGGTGATACTGAACGCCCCCAGTGTCTTCGACAGCTGGCGCTGCTCACCTTCCACGCTGCCGACAATGTCGGCCACGGATTTTCTTGCCATCAAACCCGTTTTGCCCATGATGAGTCGACCCGATGGTAGGTGGGTAAACGCCAGCAGAATGCTTGTCGCGCAATGGCGAGGAGGCGAAGCCGCCAGCACTGGTAGTGCTGAAATTGGGGGGTGATGGATGCAGTCTAGTTCGGATCAAGCCGGGCCAGAAACCATGCAGTGCCGGTCTCCAGTGCCGTGATTCAGGCGTGGCTCGGCCAGCACTCCAATCGGGCGCGGTCGCCCGGCGGCTCACTGCTGGCGATTGTCCGGCAACGTTCCGGTCATCCCAATGTTGCCAAGATCGCCAGAGCGGAGAAAAGCAAAGATCGGTGCCCAGAAGCGGTCCTGCTCTTTGGGGGTGATCGCGGCATCATGAGCCAGGCCATCCAGCATCACCAGACGGTGGGGGCTCGTCGTCGCCTCACTTAAGCGCACGGCCTGCCGCCAATCCAGCTCTTCGTCGGCGCGGCTATGGACAATCAGCGCCGGGACCCTGACGAGCCCCATTCGCGCCTCGTTGTCCCAGACGTCAGGCAGCAAACGAGCGAGCCAATTGGGTACCACTCCGACCGCAACGACAGCCTCACGCGCCGAAGCAAACCCGGATGCGATGACAATGCCGTCAGGGGCAGGGTGAAGGTCGGGCAACACATCCAGCAGCACCGCACAGCCCAGCGAAAACCCCAGTAGGTAGTGATGGTTAGCCTGTCGTGTGAGCGCCATGAATTGTTGATGGGCGATGAGCCCATCCTGGTGAAGATGCCGTACCGTCGGTCTACCCGTACTAGCCCCATAGCCGCTGTAGTCAAACACTAGCGAGGCCACGCCGCGTTCGTAGAGGCTCGCCTGAATGCCGGCCCAATCCGAGATGCTCTCCGCATCGCCATGAAAGATCAGCACGGCGGCGGCACGGCGGTCTGGAGCCTGCACAAAGGAGCCCCGAAGGAGCCGACCATCGCTGTTGAGGATGATCTGCCGCGATGGCACCCCAAACGCCTCAGGCACCAGTTTTCCTGGTGGCATGGTTGTGAATGCATGATGTTCAACGAGAAGAAAAATGCCGTGTCGAGCGACCAGCATCAGCAATAGCAGACTCAGGAAAATCGCGAAAAACCGATAAAAGTGCGCCATGGGGGCTCCCGACAAGGTTCAATATTTCCCATGGGGCAGCAGCGTGGTTTGCTTACGGTGCGGAACGGGCAGGGACGCTAGATGCAGATCCCTTTTCAACGTTGTAGAACTATTTGAAACCTTGTTCACTCCCGGTGATGGCGACTGCCGACGATTGAGGCATCGCAGTACCCGATGCAGCTCGTATCCGCCTTGCTATAATCATTTAACCCCATTGACATGGCCAACCCGCGCAGGCAAGGCCGAGCAAGTGAGCAATACGGTGCCTGCAGGGTGAATCAATGTGTGACGAGGTATTACGTGACCGGTACCAAGATCGCATCACAAAGCGCCCCGCCAACCGGGCAAACCGCATCGTCGAGCAGCTCCTTTCATATTGCGTTGCGGGTTCTTTCTCCGCCACAGCGCTTGGCAATGTCCGAGATCTACGCCTTTTGTCGCGCTGTCGACGACATTGCCGATGGCGAGGGCTCGCGTGCCGACCGGCTGGCTGGCCTGCGCCAATGGCGTAGCGACATTGCCTCCTGCTATGCCGGCACAGCGCCGCCTGCCTTGGCTTGCCTAGCGACGCAAATCGTCCGATTCGGCCTAGCGCAGGAAGATTTCATCGCCATCATCGATGGTATGACCATGGATGTCGTCGACGACATCCGTGCCCCCGACGAAGCCACCCTCGACCTGTACTGCGACCGTGTCGCCAGCGCCGTAGGACGATTGGCTGTACGGGTGTTCGGGCTGAATGAAGCAGTGGGTCTGGCGCTGGCGCATCACCTCGGCCGTGCCCTGCAGTTGACCAACATCCTGCGGGACATCGACGAAGATGCCGATCTCGGCCGGGTCTATCTGCCGCTCGAAGCCTTGCGTGCCGCAGGCATCGCACCTGACACACCGCAGCGGATTGTGGTGCACCCGAATCTTGGCCAAGCCTGCCTTGCCCTTCAACGGCAGGCCCAGGTGCACTACGCTGAAGCCGACGCGCTCATGGCGGACTGCCCGCCCAAGCTGGTGCGCTCGCCTCGCATCATGTCTATCGTCTATCACTGCCTATTGACCCGTTTGGCTGCCCGTGGCTGGGATGCCCCCCGCGCCCGGGTGCGGGTTTCGCGCAGTCAGTTGCTGTGGATCGTGCTGCACTACGCGATAGGCAGCCTTGGCAGGTTTTCCGGAATAGCGGCGCGGCCGGCATGATGCCGGGCGATCCGCGCTATTGGCGAGAGCGCTTCGACCGATGAGCCAAACGACCATCTCTCCATTGCGGCCAACGCATGCACAGTCCGCCACGCTTGATGCCGATACGGCACTCGCGCTGGCTGAAGAGGCTTTGCTCTCGCGTCAGCGCGAAGACGGCCATTGGCTATTCGAACTGGAAGCCGACGCGACCATCCCCTCCGAGTACGTGCTGTTGGTGCATTACCTGGGCGAGATGCCCGACCTGCAGGTGGAAGCGCGGATCGCTAATTATCTGCGGCGCATCCAGAATGCCGACGGAAGCTGGCCACTGTTCCATCAAGGTCCGGCCGATGTCAGCGCCAGCGTCAAGGCCTACTTCGCACTGAAGATGATCGGCGACTCACCGGAAGCAGAGCATATGCAGCGCGCCCGCGCGGCAATCCTGGCGCAAGGGGGGGCGGAAGAGAGCAATGTGTTCACACGAACGCTGCTCGCACTGTTCGGCGTAGTGCCCTGGCGGGCGGTGCCGATGATGCCGGTGGAAATCACGCTGCTACCGCTCTGGTTTCCCTTTCATCTGTCCAAAGTGTCCTATTGGTCGCGCACCGTCATCGTCCCCCTATTGGTGTTGAACAGCCTGCGACCACAGGCGCGCAACCCGCGTGGAGTCGGCATCGACGAACTGTTCGGCCGATCGCGCCACGCCGTACGCCTGCCACGCAAGGCGCCTCACCAGCGATGGCTATGGTTCGGCGTGTTCCGCGGTTTAGACGCTGCGCTACGCGCATGCGAGCCCTTATTTCCACGCCCACTACGTCGGCATGCCATCGCCCGAGCCGAGCGTTTCGTACGCGAACGGCTCAATGGCGACGACGGTCTCGGCGCCATTTTCCCTGCCATGGCCAATGCGGTGATGATGTTCGAGGCGCTGGGCGTGCCGCGCACTGACCCTGCCGTGGCCCGAGCGCGCGCAGCCATCGACCGCCTGCTGGTGATGCGCGAGCAAGAAGCCTATTGTCAGCCCTGCCTGTCTCCGGTCTGGGATACCGCGTTGGCCTGTCACGCCTTGCTGGAGGCAGGCGGCCCACACGCATCAGCCGCAGTGGAGCGCGGACTGGCTTGGCTGCGCCCACTGCAGGTGCTGGACGTCTGCGGTGACTGGTCGGTGCGAAGGCCCAAGCTGCGCCCGGGTGGCTGGGCCTTCCAGTATGCCAATGCGCATTACCCCGATGTGGACGATACCGCTGTGGTGGCAATGGCACTTCACCGCGCAGCGTATGCCACAAATGGTGAAGGGCAGCAGAGCGGCGGGCCACAGCCGGACAGCGAGGGTATCGCTCGTGCGGCTGAGTGGGTCGCCGGCATGCAGAGCGACAACGGCGGCTGGGGGGCATTCGAGCCGGAGAATATCCATTTCTACCTGAACAATATTCCCTTTGCCGATCACGGCGCCCTGCTGGACCCCCCCACGGCGGACGTTTCGGCGCGCTGCCTGTCGATGCTGGCACAGCTGGAGGGGAGCGAGGCAGCGGCGACCCAGGCGGCGCTGCGCTACCTATTGGCCGAACAGGAAGCCGACGGAAGTTGGTTTGGGCGCTGGGGCACCAATTACATCTATGGCACCTGGAGCGCTCTGTCCGGCCTCAATGCCGCAGGGGTCGCCGCCAATGCCCCCGAAGTACGGCGCGCTGCAGACTGGCTGATCGGCATCCAGAACGAAGACGGCGGCTGGGGAGAGGATGGCGGCAGTTATCGGCTGGACTATCACGGCCATCGGTCCGCACCCAGTACCGCCTCGCAGACCGCATGGGCGCTGCTGGGGCTGATGGCTGCCAGCGCATTCGATCATGATGCGGTGGAGCGGGGGGTCGACTACCTGATCCGCACCCTGCAGTCCGACGGCACCTGGCCGGAAGAACACTTCACCGCGGTGGGCTTTCCGCGCGTGTTCTATCTGCGTTATCACGGTTATGCTCACTATTTTCCGCTGTGGGCGCTGGCGCGTTACCGCAATCTCCGACAGGATGCTGCTGCGCGCACGACCGAGTGGGGCCTGTGAGAGCGGCTGGCATAGTGGTAGTAACCGGCATGGCCTTCGAGGCCCGCATTGCCGCGGGTAGTGGAGTCGAGGTTTTGTATGGGCTGCGTGGCGGTGCGCTGGAGCACGCCCTGGCCGAGCGCCTGCGTACGCCATGCGAAGGTGTAATCAGCTTTGGCGTGGCTGGTGGACTGGATTTGGCTCTGGTCCCTGGCTCTGTGGTGGTACCAAGGCTTATAGATAACGGTACAGATGGCTTCGACACCGACCCGGCTTGGTCAGCCGCCTTGCGTGCTGCGCTGCCTTGGGCCGTGGACGGGATTCTGGCTGGCGTGGACGCT
Organism: Neisseriaceae bacterium JH1-16; assembly: GCA_025989215.1. GTDB lineage: Bacteria > Pseudomonadota > Gammaproteobacteria > Burkholderiales > Chromobacteriaceae > Crenobacter_A. Next base: position 702,881 of record JAPDNP010000001.1, read on the forward strand.
GCCGTAGTCAGCGTCGCAGACAAGCAGGCTTTGCATCGCACCAGTGGGGCCCTGGCGGTCGATATGGAATCGCATATCGCGGCACGGCAGGCTCAAGCCGCAGGGGTCCCATTCGCGGCCTGCCGGGTAGTGATCGACCCTGCCATGCGCACGGTCCCGCCGGCAGCGCTGGCGGCGATGGGCAGCGATGGCCGCACCGATTTCGTCGCCTTGCTGCGAACGTTGGCCGAACAACCTCGCCAGCTGATCGATCTGCTGCAATTGGCGCGTGATGCCGGCATCGCCCGTGCCGCCTTGCGCACAGCGCGCGACGCCATGGGCGAGTATTTTGCGAAACCGGAAGCCAAACGAAGAGTGATGCCTGCCTGAGTTTGCCCCTCTTGTACCCACTCCTTCAGCGTCACTAGACGCTAGCGCAACGATCCTGGTTAAGGGGGAGTAGCGCAAGGCTTTGCTGCAACGCGAAGAAGGCTGCCGCTTACTTGACCGGCGCCATGGCCGGGTCTTTAACCTCTCCGGGTACGGGCGGCTTACTCGGGACACCTCTTTCCGGCGCCGCTCCCGTCAAGCTCGGCTCTGCCGCAGCACCACTCGCATCTTCTCGTGCAGGCAGCCTTTCCTGGCCTATCCTTTCTTGCGTTTTCTCTTGCTGTGTTGCCTCAATGCCATCTGCGCCATCATGAGCAGGCGGCTTGTCGACTGTGGCGCCATCCTGTGTTGACTCTTGCTTGGCCTGGCCCTCACCAGGGTCCTCATAGTCTTCATACACCGGTAACTTGGTCGTGCCTCTGCCTTCCTGGATCAGATAGCGACGCTGTTGCTGGTAGGCGTCGCGCACAAAACTGTACTTATCGAGAGCCGCCTGCGACAGCAGATCGGTCGCCCCGAGCATATTGGTGCGGGCACTGACAAACTCCAGGCCGTAGAGCGAATTGCGGACTTCCGGCCTCGTATAGGTGAGTGGATCCAGCTGAAAATTGACGTATAGGCCCATGCCATCGCGAAACGAGCTTGGGCCAAAGATAGGCAGTACCACATAGGGGCCGGAAGGGAGACCCCAGCGGCCAAGCGTCAGGCCGAAATCCTGCGAGTGCTTATGCAGCCCGGCGGGTGTCGCAATGTCGAGTAGCCCGCCGAGACCGAACACCGTGTTGACCGCCACCCGCATCAGGCTCTCCATCGCCGCCACGCCCTTGCCCTGCAGCAGATTATTGACGGTATTGCCCACGTCAGCCAGGTTGCCAAAAAAATTGGTAAAGGCTGTTTGCAGTGGTTGCGGCGTGACGGCCCGGTAGCCTTTGGCCACCGGAATGGCCACGTATTCGTCGACCTTGTCGTTCACATTGAAGATGGCACGGTTGAGTGGTTCAAGCGGATCGTTGGGGTTGGCGTTTGGCCCGGTGGCGCAACCATTCAAAAATACGGACAGCAGCAAGAGCGAGAAACCGCTGCGTAGTGCACGGATGCCGGCTCGGCATGATGTTGAATGGTCACGAACAAGCACAAGGATCATCGGCAATCAGTCAATGGGAGGCGTGGAGATGGAGGATGGCTCTAGCCGATCCCCGTGTTCGCAGCTAGCCGAGCTGGCCTGCTTTACATGGTGGGAATCGTTTCCGTGGGCCGATGACTGCTCCGGCCGCCGGCGAGGCTTGCCCATCAGGATCGGCTGGAAGAATACTGCTCCGACCAAGGTGCACGCCAGCGCAAGCGCCAGCAGTTTGCCCATGCTGGCGGTGCCCGGATGTTGTGACAACCACAGGCTGCCAAAAGCGGCAGCGGTGGTTGCTGCACTGTACAGCACGGCATGGGTAAGGCTGGACTGCAGCAGGTGCGTCTCTCCGTTGCGCCAGGCAATCACATAGTAGATTTTGAAGGCCACACCAACGCCCAGCAGCAGCGGCAACGCAATCACATTGGCAAAATTCAGCGCAACGCCAAACACCACACAGAGCTCCAGCGTCACCACGGTCGAAACCAGTAGCGGCACCAGCGTGCGCAGCACATCGCCGAAGCGTCGCAGCGTGATCCATAGCAGCAGCGTGATCGACAACACCGCCCATGCTCCCGCCTGAGCAAAGGCGGACATGATGGTGTCGGCCGAGCCGCGTACGGAGATCGGGCCGCCCGCAGCCGCCGGCTCGGCTCTCAGCACCGTATCGATGAAGTGATTCAACGCCTCGGGGCGAGCCGGGCTGTCGGCACGCGGCAGCTTGGGGCTAATGCTGACCAGGGCTCGGCCATCTGGGGTTAGCCAGTCGCGCACCAGGTCGGGGGGCAAGCTTTGCTGGCTGACTGGCTGAGCCTGCAAAGCTTGCCGTAACCGCGCCAGCGTTAATCGCAGTGGCAACGCAATGGCCCGTTCGGCTCGATCGCGCACGGCGGCATCGGCGCCGGCAAGCTGTCGCAATGTCTTGGCCAATCGCTCGCTGGGCGCTGCGCCCGGTCCGGGGTGGTCCTCGGCGGCGAGTTCGAGCTGATTGGCCAATCGTCTGAGCGCCGCCACGCGTAGCGCATCGTTGGCAGGGCTTGCAGCGGGCTGGGTCAGCACCGGCATCAGGCTGGCCGCTGCGGCGGCAATTCGCTCCAATTTGGCCGGCTGCTGATCGGGGATAAAGCTTTGCAGCGTGACCACGCGCGCCACCTCGGGCAGCACTGCAAGCCGCTTCGCCACGAGTTGTGCGGAGGCCAACGACGGCGCCAGCACGCCGACATCGTCGGTGCCAGCCTGTGGCGCATCCTTGAGCGAGAGCAGCGTGGCCATGGATTCCGATTGCGGATCCTTCAGATTCAGCGGATCGAAATCAAAGCGCAAATGTGCCAGCAAAGGCGTACCCGCCAGAATGACCGCGCAGGTAAACAACAGCACGGGCTTGCGATGTCGATCGAAGAACCGGTCTGCCGGCGCCAACCACGGGAAGCTGGGCGATTTGGCCTCGCTGGCAGGGTGTAGTACACGGATCAGTGCCGGCAGCAAGGTGACCGTGGTGGCAAAGGCCACAATCATGCCGCCCCCGGCAATCTGCCCCAACTCGGCGACGCCGCGGTAATCGGTAGGTAGAAAGCTGAAAAAGGCGACGGCAGTGGCGGAGGCGGCTAGCGCAAGCGGCATACCCACTTTTTGCGCGGTAATCACAAGCGCCATCGGCAAGTCGTCGTGCCGGTGGCGTTCTGCACGGTAACGGACGCCAAACTGGATGCCGAAGTCCCCCCCCAGCCCGACGAACAGCACGGCAAAGGCCACCGAAATCATATTGAGTGCCCCCACCATCGCCAGCCCGAGCGCGGCGGTAATCACCAAGCCGGCGAACAGGTTGAGCAACACCGCCCCTATCAACCGTGGGGAGCGTAGTGCCAGCCACAGAATCAGCGCCACGACCAAAACCGTCAGCACGCCATTGAGCAGTGCACCGTGTTTGACCGAGGCGAATTCCTCATCAGCCAGTGGTTGCGGTCCCGTTAGTCGCACTGTCGCGCCGAAGCGCTCCTGTAGGTGCAGTTGCAGCGCCGCAGCACGAATGGCCGCCGAGGCTCCAGCACCGGCCTGCAGATCGCTAAAATCCAACACCGGACTGACCGTCACGTAGCTGTTGGCCATAGCACCGTTGCCCGTTCGGCCAAGTACCGATTGCCCTGTTTTCGCTGACACCTCGCTACCAGCTTGGGGCGCCGCCAGTGTCATCCAGGACAGCGCTGAGGGTTTGCCTGCCTGCACCTGCTCCAAAACGGTGGCGCTACGATCGAGCAGGCCGGCCATATCGCCCAGCTTCACCTGACCGATTTGCAGCGGCAGAGCCAGAGTGGTGGACAGCGTATCGGCCAAACCGCGCAGAGAAGGGTCGTGCGACAGCGCATTGATCAATGGCCGCGCTTGCACCAGTTGCGTGCTCATGCCGTCAACCGTCTTGGCGGGCAGAAAGAGCAGGCCGGCGCGGGCGAAGAAGTCTCCGCCACCGGGCTGGCTCACCGCCTGAAAGTGCTGCGGCTGCTGACGCAGCGCTTCGGCCAACGCATTGGCGGCGGCGTCCGCCAGTTCGGGGGCCGGGGCCTGGACCACGGCCAGAATCAATTGCCCTCGTTGTGGAAAAGCCTTGCCGATGGCGGCATCGCGCTGCGCCCATGGCGCATCCACATCGAGCAGGCGGTCGATATTGGTATTGATGGCAAAGTGCTTCACCACGTAGATGCCACTGAGCGAGGTCAGCAACAACGCTGCCAGAATCACAGCCCAAGCGCGGCGGGTGGAGAAGCGGACTAGGCGGGTGAGCAGGGATGTCAGCATGGGGAGGGACTAGCTGGCTCGGAGAACGATTGCATTGCGACGAGCATAGCGTCGCCACTGGCTGCCGCATTGCGCTGGACTATACTGGCTTGGCCGTTCGCCTCGCGCACCACGTGGCGACCCGTGTTCCTATCGTCCACCATCTCGCCCCCAATCGCATGAATACACACAGTCTCGTTTTACTGCTTCCTTTTGCCGTCGCGATGGCGGTGCCCGCCGCACAGGCCCAGTCACCCGAACGCGCCTCGCCCGAAGCTCTGGTACAGGCTGCGGTGGAGGGGGTGGTCGGCACTATCCAGGCTAATCCCGATACGCGTAATGGCGACATCACCAAAATCACCACGGTCGTGCAGCGCCAGTTCCTGCCTTACACCGACTTCCAGCGCACCACACGGCTGGCAGTCGGTAACGCCTGGCGCGACGCGACGCCGGAACAGCGCCAGCAATTGTTCGAGCAATTCCAGACCCTGCTGGTGCGCAGCTATGTGTTGTCGCTCACGCAACTGCGCGAGCAGAACATCAAGTTCCGCTACAAACCGGCACAGGCGGGATCTAACGCGGCCGACGTGGTGGTTGAAACACGGGTGCTGAACAATGGCGATGAAACCCAGATCGACTATCGCCTGCAACGCACCCCCACTGGCTGGAAGATCTACGACATTAACATGATGGGGGCTTGGCTGATCGAGGTCTATCGTCAACAGTTCGCCGACATCCTTGCACGGGGCGGTGTGGACGGTCTGCTCAAGTATCTGAGTCGGCACAACGCCAAACAGGCGACCGGTTCCTGACTGCGCGGCGGCGCCCTGACGGCTTCCGTGCGGCCCCGGTTGTGCCGTCCTGATCCGCCACAGGGCGCTCAAGAAGTGTGCTCCGTCGGGTTGCGGTCGGCATGCCGCTGTTTGTTGCCATGCCGCCAATGGCGCAATTCCAGCCACTGCCATGACAGTAGCGCAGGCACGCCGAACAGCACCTCCCGTGCGCGCTTGACCAGCGCCAGCGACAGTGACACCTGAGGACTGACGCCGAGCATCTGCCCCAGCAGCAATACCACCGCTTCCTGCACTCCAAGCCCGGCCGGCACGAAGAAGGCGATATGACGCACCGCCTGGGTCAATGCCTCGATCGCCAGTGCCTGCCAGAAGGGGACTGGGTGGCCAAGCAGCATCAATGCAAACCAGACTTCGAGCGTACCTGCGACGAGCCCGGCGAACTGCCAGCCCAGCGCCTTCAGCAGCGTGCCGTGGCGCTGATTGAGCTCGCGGATTCTTGCGTCGAGCCGGGCTCCGTCGACCATCGCGGCGATCCGGTGATCCGCACCGAACAAGCGCTTTGCCGCGCCTTCCAGCCGCTCGAAGAGTGCGCTGTAGCGTAATGACAATGCGAACAACACTGGCACCGGCAACGACAGCAGCAGGCCTGCCAACACCACCCAACCGTGCCCGCCATCCTGAAGGGCAGCCAGTAGCATCAGCACCCCCAGCGCCGAAAACAGATACTGGGCAAACAGCGTGACCATGACCTCGACCACGATGCTGGCGGCGACCGCGCCGGCATCCGGCACGCGCAACCGTGCCAACCTGATGCCGACCAGTTCACCGCCTACGCTGACGGTCGGCAACAGCCGATTGACTGCCTCGCGCACCGTGGCTACCCACCACAGAAAGCCCAGGCTCGCACGCCCCGCGGGGTCAACCGGGGCCAGCAGCGTGCGCCAGCCCTGTGCATCCAACATCAGCGGCAGGGCATGTAGCGGCACCAACAGAAGCAAAAGCCAGCCACCCTGTGCCATGACATGTGCCACGTCGCCAACCCCCTGATGTACCACCAGGGCGGTGAGAGCAAGCAGACCGATGAGGCCAGTCAAGTAGACAATGTGCTTCATCATCGGCTCATGTCGGTATTAGCACATCGGCAAAGCCGCCGCGTCGGGGAGCCACCTTGTCCAGAGCCGCACGCACGCGTGGCGAGAGCAGCGCCGCAAGTTCATCGGCGTGACGGTAACCACTCATGGAGGGCGCCACGCGCGAGCCGGACTCCACCCCTGGATGCAGGTAGATCTCGACCACACCGGCAGGCAGCCGGGTCAGCGCGGCGAGCAGTGCCGCCTCGTCCATTCTGCCGCTATCAGCAATGCCAACCACGTAGTCGTTGTGGGCGATGCCGGCGGTGCGCAGGCGTCGACGCAGCAATGCCAACCAGGGCCGCAGAAACAGTGGTGTCCCCATTTCCAGCGGCAGCCGTATGGCACGTAAGTCGAATTCTCGCCCGATGCGCAGGATCAGCGATAGCACCGTCGGGTGCAGGTGAAAATGCTTGTGTGCATTGACATGGTCGAGTGGCAAGCCGGTTGCTGCGAAGGCCTCGAATTGTGCGCGGATCTCGGCGGCTAGCTGCCGCCGTACATGGGGCAGGAAGAAGAAACGACAGCCGTCCCGCACCATGGCCGAACCGAAGCGCCCCTGGGCATCGACCAGATCAGGTATCTCGGAGTGCGGGAGTACGGCTGGGCCGTCGGCGAGCACGATGTGCAATCCGACGCGCAAGCCGGGTAACCGGTGCGCCCGCGCAACCGCGTCGGCGGCGGCCGGTGCGCCCACCATCAGGCTCGCAGCATTGAGCACGCCCTCACGATAGGCCCGCTCCACCGCCTCGTTGACGGACGGGTGCAGGCCGAAGTCGTCGGCGGTGATGATCAGGCCGTTCTGCAGCGGCGCTTGAGACGGGTGCGCCAGAGTCATGCCTCGTGCGAGCGCAGGAAACGGAAAAACTCCACCCCCTCGCGCAGGCGCCGCTTCGTCATGTCCCAGCTGCCCAGCATCTCGCGAACGATTTCCCAGATCTTGCTGGGGCGGAAGTAGAAGCGCTTATAGAACACCTCCACACCGTGGTAAATCTCTTCCTTGCTCAGGTGTGGGTAGCTGATTGCCGCCAGTTGCACGCCGCTGTCATTGACCAGGTTGATGACCTTGTTCTCCTCCAGCCAGCCGTTGTCCACCGCCTGCCGGTAGAGCGTGGTGCCGGGATAGGGCGCGGCCAGCGAGACTTGGATGGTGTGCGGATTGATTTCCTTGGCGTACTCGATGGTTTTCTCGATGGTATCGCGCGTCTCGCCGGGCAGACCGAGGATGAAGGTGCCGTGGATCGTGATGCCAAGCTTGCGGCAGTCTTCGGTGAACCGCCGCGCAATGTCGGTTCGCAGGCCCTTCTTGATGTTGTGCAGTATCTGGTCGTCGCCTGACTCGTACCCCACCAACAGCAGGCGCAGGCCGTTCTCCCTCATGATCTTGAGGGTGCTGTAGGGCACGTTGGCCTTGGCATTGCACGACCAGGTTACACCCAGCTCTCCCAAGCCCCGCGCGATCTCTTCTGCTCGTGGTTTGAAGTCGGTGAAGGTGTCGTCGTCGAACATGATCTCCTTCACCTCGGGCATGTTTTCCTTGATCCACTTGACCTCGGCGATGACGTTCTCGGCCGAGCGGGTGCGATAGCGGTGCCCACCCACTGTCTGCGGCCACAGGCAGAAGGTGCAGTGCGAACGGCAGCCTCGCCCCGTGTAGATCGAAACGTAGGGGTGTTTCAGGTAGCCGATGAAATAGTTGTCGATCTTCAGGTCGCGCTGGTAGATCGGCGCCACGAAGGGCAGCTCGTCCATGTTCTCGATCATCGGGCGCGGCTCGTTATGCCAGAGCGAGCCGTCGGGCCGTTTGTAGCTCAGGCCGAGCACATCCTTGAGAGGCCGCCCCTGCGCGACCTCCATGCAGGTGTAGTCGAACTCCTCGCGGCAGACGAAATCGATGGCGGGGCTGGCGCCCAGCGTGCCTCCCGGATCCACCGCCGGTTTGGCGCCGACCATGCCGATCATCACCTCCGGTTTGAGTGCCTTCAGTTCCTCCGCGAACTTGGCGTCCGTGGGAAAGGATGGTGTGCTGGTATGGATGACGATCAGCTCATAATCTGCGGCGATCTCCAGGGTCTGCTGCACGTCCAGCCCATCGGCGGGCGCATCCAATACACGGCTGCCCGGCACCAACGCAGCTGGCTGGGCCAGCCAGGTGGGATACCAGAACGACTTGATCTCGCGCTTTGCCTGGTAGCGAGAACCGGCTCCGCCATCGAAACCGTCGAAGGAGGGGACCTGGAGAAACAAGGTTTTCTTCATAGTGTCCTCTGGGCCGTCATGCCCTTGGCTGAGTGCGAGGAAGGAGGGACATTGGCAATGTCTTGAGCGACCGGCGAGGATGCGCTGCCAGGTACTGAGCCCGCATCCTGAACCAGTGGGGCATCGCCCTGTGCCAAGTCCGTAACCGAAAGAACCTGCCCGCGCCAAGTCACGCGCGAGCCAAACAGTGCCGCGGCCCATTCGGCCAACAGTAGGGAGTCGCGTAGCGGAGCCCGCAGAGCCGCACTGACACTGCCTGAGAGCAGACTACGTGCCAACAGGCCGACCAGCGCCACAGACAACGGCACCGGCAGGGAGGCGAGCGCCAAGCCCAGTAGCAGCATGGGCCAAGTGAAGGTAACGAAGGTAAAGGTGAAACCAGCCGGGTTGAGCGAGCGGATAGTACGCAGCCAGCGCACCTCGTGCGCCCATAATGCGCCCAGGCTGGCCTCGGTCACATCGGTGCTGACCATCACATCCGATAGCACTGTGGCTAATCCTTGCCGGCGCGTCAGCTCGCCCAGCCAGTAGTCGTCTGCCAACCGCCCTGATAGCGCAGTGAAACCGCCGATGGTCGTTAGCGTGTCGCGTCGCAGTGCGATGGTGGCGCCGAAAGCGAAACGGCGCGAGCCACCCGCATGCGCGATGCGCACCGAAGGCACAAACCAGTCATCGATGAACTGCGCGCCCAGCCGCGCCCAAATCCCGTCCAGCGCACGGCCGCGGTAGAGACAAGTCACCACGCCGGTACCGGGCTCGGCCAGTGGCGCTGTCACGCGCGACAGATAGTCCGGCGCGACGGCGATGTCGCTATCGGCCACCACCAGCCAGTCGTGACGAGCCTGCGGCAGCATATTGATCAGGTTGCTAACTTTGAGGTTGCTGCCATGCACTTCTGGGGCGATCGTCAGCGTGATATCGCAAGCGGGGAAGTCGGTCTGCAACCGCTTGACCACCGCCAGCGCAGGGTCATCCACGTCGCGCACGCCGAACACGATCTGGTAGTGGGGGTGGTCCTGTCCACACAGCGTCGCCAGATTTTCGTAGAGTCTAGGTTCGCTGCCGCACAAGGGCTTGAGCACACTAACCGGCCGTTGGGCGGCGACTGGCGCGGCATAGCGCCCACGCAGCCGCCGACCCAGTATGGCCGCCAGCACCGCGTAGGATGCCGACGTACCGACCAGCGCGCAGCCCAGCAGAGTCGTCCAGTCAGGCGGCACCATCGCTCAATGCCCCTCGGCCGTGGCCTGCTTGCCCTCGCGCCCGGCAGGTCGTGCCTTGCCGATCTCCGCCAGTTTGATTTCGACATGACGCGAGAACACATATTCGGCCGGACGCTGCCTGTCGAGCGGAATGTCCGGTGCCATTGGGCCTTGCGTGCGCACGCCGCGCAGGCTGACCCCTAGTGCCTTGAGCGGATGTGCCATGGTGTCGGCGACCGCCGTCGCCTCGTAGCCGCTATGTACCATGCAGTTGGCGCACTTCTCGTAGTTGCCGGTGCCGTAGGCATCCCAGTCGGTGTCTTCCATCAGTTCTCGGAAACTGCCGACATAGCCTTCGCCCAGCAGGTAGCAGGGCCGTTGCCAGCCAAACACCGTGCGAGCCGGGTTGCCCCAGGGGGTGCAGTGGTAGGTCTGGTTACCCGCCAGAAAATCCAGAAACAGCGACGACTGGCTAAACGCCCAGTTCTTACCGTTGCGACCGCGCGCCAGGATGTCGCGAAACAGTTGCCGCGTCTTGCCGCGATTGAGGAAATGCTGCTGGTCGGGTGCGCGCTCGTAGGCATAACCCGGTGAGACGGTGATGCCGTCGACCCCGAGCTCTTTCAACGAGTCGAAGAAACGCGCCACCTGCTCGGGCTGGGCGTCATTGAACAGGGTGCAGTTGATATTGACGCGAAAGCCGCGTGCCTTGGCTGCGCGGATCGCGTGCACCGCGCGGTCGTACACGCCCGGCTGGCACACCGAACGGTCGTGCATGTCGCGGTCGCCATCCAGGTGAACCGACCAAACGAAGTAGGGGCTGGGTTTGTACTGGTCCAGCTTCTTCTCCAACAGTAGCGCATTGGTGCACAGGTAGACGAAGCGGCGGCGGGCGATGATGCCTTCCACGATGGCCGGCATGTCCTTGTGCAGCAAGGGTTCGCCACCGGCGATGGACACCACCGGTGCGCCGCATTCGTCGACCGAGTCCAGGCACTCCTGCACCGACAGTCGTTGGTCCAGGATGGGGGTGGGGTAATCGATCTTACCGCAGCCGGAGCAGGCCAGATTGCAGCGGAACAGTGGCTCCAGCATCAGGGCTAGGGGGTAGCGCTTGCGGCCGGCCAGATGCTGGCGGACTACGTAGGCACCCACGCGTGCAACTTGCAGGAAAGGAATGGCCAAAACGTGCTTCCTTGCGAAAGAGTTCAGTCCGAGATCGGTAACGGGTCGGCGAGTTCGGCGGGCAGACGGAATTCGGCGTGCTCTTCCTTGCCTTCCATCGTCGAAACATCCACCGGCCCCAACCGACGTAGCGCCGCCAGTACATCCTCCACCATGGTTTCCGGTGCCGAGGCGCCCGCGGTAATGCCGACCACCTGAGCGTCTCGCACCCAGGCGGGGTCGAGTTCGCTGCCATCGGCAATGAGATAGCTGGGCACACCGCTCTCGGTGCCGATTTCGCGCAGCCGGTTGGAGTTGGAACTATTAGTGGCGCCGATCACCAGGATGACATCAACGCGCTTGGAGAGCTCGCGCACCGCGCTTTGCCGGTTCTGCGTGGCGTAGCAGATGTCCCGCGTGTCCGGGCCCACCAGGTTGGAAAATCGTTGTCGCAACGCGGCAATGATGTTGCGGGTGTCGTCCACGCTCAGCGTGGTCTGGGTGACATAGGCCACCGGGGCATCGTCCGGCAGGTCGAGCCGGGCGACGTCCGCTTCGTTCTCCACCAGGATCACCCGGCCGGGGATCTGACCCATGGTGCCTTCCACTTCGGGGTGGCCGGCATGGCCGATCAGGATCACGGTGCGACCGCTAGCCGCGTATTGACGACCCTGGTTATGTATCTTGATCACCAGTGGACAGGTGGCGTCGATGGCATGCAACTGGCGCTCCTGCGCTTCTACCTCCACCGCCTTGGCTACCCCATGTGCGCTGAAGATGGTCACCGCTCCGGCGGGAACATCGTCCAGGCTTTCAACAAATTGCGCCCCTTTGCGCCGCAGTCCCTCCACCACATGCTTGTTATGTACGATCTCGTGGCGCACGAACACCGGGGCGCCATGCTTGACGAGAGCGCGGTCAACGATTTCGATTGCGCGAACAACCCCGGCGCAAAAACCGCGTGGCTGGGCAAGAATCACCTGCATACAGAGACTCCTCACTTCTCGAATGTCCGGCCGATTATGTTACGTATTCAAGCATCACTTTTTTTTACGACGTAGTAATTACTATATATCCGTGACAGGACCTTTTCTGCCTTCAAGCTAGTTGGCAGCACATTTTCAATCAAGTACGGCAAAAATCGATGACGGCAGATGACGATATTCTGGTGACAGGGGCTGCCGGGTTTCTCGGCTCGGCGATAGTCCGGCAGGCGCTTGCCCGGGGCTTGCGCGTGCGCGCGCTGGTTCGCCCCAATCGCCCGCACCGCAACCTGGAAGGGCTGCCCGTACACACGGTAGTAGGCGATATGTGCGACGGCGCGGCGATGGAGAGCGCCTTGTCGGGCGTGCGCTATCTGTTCCATGTGGCGGCCGACTATCGGCTGTGGGCGGCGAATCCCGAGGAAATAGTGCACACCAACACTACGGGCACCGAGGCCGTGATGCAAGCGGCGCGGCTGTGCGGCGTGGAGCGCATCGTCTATACCAGCAGCGTGGCCACCTTGCGCGTGGCGGGTGCGACGGCACCGGTGAGCGAAGACGCTCCCATGGACGCGGCCGAGGCGATCGGCGCCTACAAGCGCAGCAAGGTTCTGGCGGAGCGGCTGGTGGAACGAATGGTGGCCGAAAGCGGTTTGCCCGCTGTGATCGTCAACCCCTCCACGCCGATCGGTCCGCGTGACGTTCGGCCAACCCCTACCGGTCGCATCATTCTGGAGGCCGCCGCCGGCAAGATGCCGGCCTACGTCGACACCGGCCTCAACCTGGTGCATGTGGACGACGTGGCCGAGGGCCATTTCCTGGCACTTGACCATGGCAGCATCGGCGAGCGTTACATCCTGGGCGGCCAGGACGTCAGCCTTCAGCAGATGCTGCAGGATATTGCCGCCCTGACCGGTCGACGGGCGCCGACACTGCAACTGCCGCGCTGGCCGCTCTATCCACTGGCCCACTTGGCCGAAGCCGTGGCGCGACTAAGCGGGCGCGAACCGTTCATCACGGTGGATGGGCTGGATATGTCGCGCTACCGGATGTTCTTCAGCTCCGACAAGGCGCGGCGTGTATTGGGCTATCGGCCGCGCAGCTATCAGGAGGGCCTGCGGGATGCCTTGGCGTGGTTCCGCGAGACGGGGTACTTGCACTGAATGAAGAGTGGACTCTGGCTGTCTCACCAGAGCCGTCTTCTGGGCGGACCTTCAATGTTCCGCCTGCATCCGCCCTTTCCATTGGCCGCCTCGATGCCGGTAATACCGCCACGCCGAAGCCAACGTGGCCCCGATATAGAACAGTGCAGTCAGGGGTAGCAGCAAGGCCAGCCCGGAGGGCTGACGGTACTCGTGCAGCATGGGCAGATAGGCCGTGATCATCGCCGCCCAGGCCAGCCACGCAGGCCAGACTGCCCCAAGCCCAATATCGGAAGCCAAGCCCACCAGCGCCAACACCACTGGCGCCAGATAGGTCAGCAACATGCCAACCACGGCACCGGCCAGCAGCAACAGAGAATGGTGCAGTTGGGTATAGGCACTGCGCGCGATCATGTCCCACAAGCTGCGCCAATCATCGTAGGGCCGCAGCGAATGGCTGTCTTCGGCCAAGTCCAGCCTGATCGACGCCCCCGGCTTGATCCTTGCGGCCAAGCTGCAGTCGTCGATCAACGCCGCTCTAATCGCGGCAAAGCCACCGATGCGTGCCAGTGCGGTACGACGCACCAGCATGCACCCGCCGGCGGCAGCGGCCACACGGCAGCGCGGGTCGTTGACGCGGGCAAAGGGGTAGAGTTTGGCAAAGAAGAACACGAAGGCCGGCACGATCAGCCGCTCCCACAGCGACATGCAACGCAGGCGCACCATCAGTGATACCAGGTCGCGGCGTTCGTGCAGGGCACGTGCGCTCAGCGCGGCGAGCACGCCGGCGCCGTGGTGGATATCGGCGTCGGTGAGCCACAGCCAGCCGGCATCGGGGGCAAGCCGGTCGGCCGCGGCGAGCCCCTCTGACTGGGCCCAGACCTTGCCGCTCCAGCCCGGTGGCAGTTCGCGGGCGGCCACCACCATGAGAGCATCGGCCTTGCCGAGGGCACTGGCAGCCGCACGGGCTACCTCAGCGGTACCGTCGCTGCTGTGGTCATCCACTACGATCAGCCTGAGTGGTCCCGCGTAGTCCTGCCCGAGGATGCTGGAGACGGCACGGCCGATCACCGCAGCCTCGTCCCGCGCCGGAATAATGGCCACTATCGCCGGCCACTGCGTGGGCAAAGGGGAGGGAGCAGGTTTGCGTACACGCCAGAATCCGCCGCGGCCGAACAAGAGTACACACCAAATCAGCAGCGTGAGCAGCGACAGGGCAAAAAGCAGGGGAGAGAGAGCGGGGTGGGGCACCGAATGGGACCTCCGCTAACCTAGCGCAGCAGGCGCCGAATCAAGCGAGCCAACCGGGGCACGGTCTCGGGTCGCAGCAGGCGCTGATCGTAGCCCGCCATGCGTCGCTCGTTTTCGGCCAGGCAAAGCTCGATCATCGAACGGGCCGACAGGGCTTCACCCAGCGCCGCCGAACCGTTCATGGTGAAATTGGCATCCTGCGCCATGCCGTCGGCGTCTATACCGCGCGCGATGCCGATACGCTCCCAGATCAGAAAGGCCCACGCCCGCGCCACCTTGATCGCGAACAGAGGTTTCCGCCACCACGGTAGGTTACGGCGGTACCAAGCGGCCCAATTGACGAAGAACAGGATATGGCGGCCTTCCTCCTGGATCACCGGTTCGAAGGTCTCCACCAATTCGGCCGGGAAAAACCCCGAACGCTTGGCCGCGGCGAACAGACCGAAGGCGAAGAAGCTGTCGATGCACTCACTGTAACCGGTGACCAGCCAGCCCCATTCCGGGTCGGCCGGCGGCGGGTACACAGGCTCGGGGGCCAGAGGAATATCGTAGGCCTGCACCAACTTGGACAGCACCACCTTGTGGCGGGCCTCTTCGGCACCGTCCATTTCCAGTGCGCTGCGCAGCAGCGGCTCCTGCACCGTGGCGGCGAAGGTCTGCACCCGGATAGAGGCATGGCCTTCGGTTTGCACCGCGATATCCCAGATCGGCAGCGAGGTGACGCGTTGCAGCGCCTCAGGCGACAGCTTGGGCCATTCGATGACGGCCGGCTTATAGGGGTTATGGGTCTGCAGCAGCATATTGCAGAACATGCGCAGATGCCGTGGCGAGCCGAGGCGGACGGGCTCTGGCGACGGATCGCTCCAGTTACGCATCGCATGGTCGGCCTGTTCTACGACGGCCCTTGCTGCGGCAGTCATCGCGGCCGCTTGCTCCTCAGCGCCCGGCTGTGTTTCCGGGACGGGCGTGGCTAATGGATCGGACATCCTTTTCCTCTAGCAGGTGATTGCCTAGAGGTCATTGTAGCGGCGCCGCGTAGCGTTTTCGCATAACTCGGACTTAGCGCTGCGGTCAGTCGCCTCGATGGTCCCAATCCTGGCGGCCTTGATCGTCGGGTGGTCGCTGATCGCGACGGTCCATGTGGTGATCGCCGTGGCCGTACCCGCCGCCATGCTCATAACCATCACCGCGGTCATAGCCCCTGCCTCCATGATCGCCAGGCGGCAACCAGATACAGCCACCGACAGACGCAGTCATCAGCAGTAGCGTGATTGCTCGAGTCCATTTCATGGTGCTCTCCTTTATGGCCTCCGTCTCGGTATGAGCAAGAAGGGCTGACTTCAAACGTGTCCTTGCCAATCGAGCCAGTCAACGTAGTCAGTGCTTGAACGCCGCGACTGGTGTGCTCATTCCTGATAGGGACGCTGGTGATCCGATCCTTGCTGATGCGGTTCACCGCGCTCATTGTCCGGTTTGCCCTGCTGATTCTGTTGGTAATTCGGCGGCCGTTGCTGACCGGGTGCTTGTTGATGAGGTTCACCTTGCAGTCGGCCGGGGTTGCCTTGCTGTTGCCATGGCTGGTTCTGCGGCTGGCCCGGTGCCGCTTGATGGGGTTCGCCATGTTGACGGCCTGGGTTGCCCTGCTGCTGCCACTGCTGATTCGGTGCCGGTTGGTTGGGCTCGCCATGTGGTTGGCCAGGGTTCCCTTGCTGTCGCCACGGCTGATTCGGTGGCTGATTCGGCGCAGGCTGATGGGACTCGCCTTGCGGCCGCCCCGGGTTGTCCTGCCGCTGCCACGGCTGGTTCTGTGACGGGCCCAGCCCAGGTTGATGCGGTTCGCCATACTGTCGACCGGGGTTGCCTTGCTGCTGCCACGGCTGGTTCTGCGGCGCATGTTGCGGCTGCGGCGGACGCTGCGGCTCAGGTGTGGGGGCCGGGCGGTAAGTCTCATTGGGTTGTCCCGGGTAGCCCTGTTGAGGATAAGGCGGCCTCGACGGTTCATGCTGGCCATTCGGCGGGCGTTGCTGTTCTGGCCCCGGCCGATGCTCAGGAGGGTTGGCCGAACGACCTGGTCCTTGCATGCTTTGCCGCGTCAGTTCCTCCCGCGGCTGGTAGTGATAGTGCTGCGATCCAATCGAGTGCTGCCGGTCAAACGAACGAGGGTAGTTGTTGCCCTCATATTGGCGCTGGTAGAGCGGCAAGGGCGCGACAGCAGGGACTGCACGGTGGTTCCAATGGTCCCAGCCACGTCGGTGCTCCTCCCAATCCGGACCCCAATGGTCACCCCAGCGCGGCGGCTCGTCGTAGCGCCAACCACGGAAATAGAACGGGGGATGGCGGTAGTAACGCACCGGCACGCGCAGCACATAGAGCGGCACGTATTCCGGTTCGACTATCTGCCAGGGTCCGTTATACCAGCTGCTCTGATACCAGTTGTCGTCCTGGAACACCCAGTAAAGCCCATCGTAGAAGAAGTAGTTCGTCTCTGCGCCAGGGTAGTAATAGACAGGGTACCCCGGCACGGGGACAAGATCCGGGAACACCGGCACATTGATGCCGATACTGAGGCCCGGGATGCCGATATCGATGCTGACCTGCGCCTGACTTGGCGCCATCGGGGCCAGCAAAAGCGGTAGCACAATCAGTAAGCGGCGCATAACTGCTCTCCAATATATTGAACGGCCGCGCCGGCCGGAAACTCCGGCCTTCCTGATCGGATGCCTCTTGCCAGGAGGGCGTCACTTATGGGGGCACAGCCCTGAAGCGTAGACGGGATGCTGCCCGCCACCCCCGGCCTAACCAAAACGTCGAAAGTGCGGCAGCAGTCACTACGAAGACTATGGATTGCCGGGCCATATCGCCAGCGAGGTTTTGTTAGCAAATCTTAAGCAGCAGGCGTTCGCTTCGGCATCACGCCTGCCATGCCCATCCGATTCGGCCAACGTTGGCCGAACCTTACGCTCTCCGATCCGGCAAAATCTGCCATATGCATAACGCGGCATTTATGCTCCGTTCCTTTTGCGGAGAGCTCCCATGAAACACTGTCTGTCGATCGCCGCGCTCGAGCTGGCCTGCTGGCTCAGCCCAACCCTTGCGGCGCCAGCTGGCAAGAGCGATGACTTGGCCGGCCACTACTACCTGCAGAACGTGCGTGAAGTCGGCTCCGAGCTGCTGCTCAAGACAGATGGCAGTTTCGAGGGGAGCATGAGCTACGGCGCCGTCGACTCGTACATCAAAGGCAAGTGGCAACGCCAGGGCGACAAGGTGGTGCTGCAGACCACCGCTTCTGATAAGGAGCCGGACTTCCGCCTGTTCCGTGACGAGGAGCTACGCATCCGCAGACCGGCCGAAACGGGCACCTGGCTCGCCATCGTCGGCCTGCCGAACACCGGGCCGATGGCCGGGGTCGAGGTCACTTTCGAATCCAAGACCGGCAAGACCCTCTCCGCCATCACCGACCGCAATGGCGATGCCAGCGTCGAGATGCCGGACAGCGAGACCTGGGCCCGAGCCGGTCTTCGTCGCGAGGGCAGCAAGGCGCCGCTGCAGTGGTTTGCAATTCCGGCAGCCCGCGCCGCCGCCCGCCTGACCGCCTTCGCGGTCGACGACATCGCCTATCTGCGTCCGCAACCGCTCAAGACCCTGCAGCTGCGGATCAAGAACGGCACCCTGGTGGCCGACGACGGCAACGGCATGGTGTACGAGCGCCAGTAGACCGACGGCACTCGCCATCCTGCCCAGGTCCCGCAATGCGGGACCTGGGCGTTTTCATTCGCTCGGCATTCTCCATGCCGAAAAACTGGCGCTTCGACAGCTTGTTGCGCAAGCGCCTGATTTCGTCGCGCAGCCACACCGGTTAAATCCCAATATTTCAGCCACTTGGCGCATACATCCAAGGTGGCACGCTCCCTGCTAAGAGAAAGACCGCGAGCATGGCCCATTGCCTGCCGCGCCCCATCAACCGATACGACTAGCGGTGGAGCGAGATGGATTACACCTTTGAACAGTGGCAGGACAAGGCGCAGCAACTCGACATCGAGCACCGCGCCTTCATCGCCGGCGAATACACCGGCGCACAGTCCGGCCAGACCTTTGACTGCCACAGCCCGATCGACGGGAGACTACTGGCTCGCGTCAGCCAGTGCGACGCCGCCGACGTGGACCGTGCCGTGGCTGCTGCACGACAGAGCTTCGAATCCGGCGCCTGGTCGCGCCAGTCGCCGCGCCAGCGCAAGGCGGTGCTGCTGCGCTGGGCTGAGTTGCTGAGCGGCCACAGCGAGGAGCTGGCGCTGCTCGAGACCCTGGACGTCGGCAAGCCGATCGCCGAATCGCAAGCGGTCGACGTGGCCGGCGCCATCTACTGCCTGGAATGGTTCGCCGAGGCGATCGACAAGGTGACCGGTGAGGTGATCCCCGGCGACGGCAGCTTCCACAGCACGGTAACGCGCGAGCCGGTAGGCGTGGTCGGTGCCATTGTGCCGTGGAACTTCCCGCTGATGATGGCGATGTGGAAGCTCGCCCCGGCGCTGGCCGCCGGCAACAGCGTGCTGCTGAAACCCTCGGAGCGCTCGCCGTTGACCGCGCTGCGCATCGCCGGCCTCGCACGGCTGGCCGGCTTGCCCGACGGCGTGCTGAGCGTACTGCCCGGCGACGGCCGGGTCGGCGACCTGCTCAGCCACCACCCGGACATCGACTGCATCGCCTTCACCGGCTCGGGCGCGACCGGGCGACGCATCCTGCGCGCTTCGGCCGACTCCAACCTGAAGCGGGTGTGGAACGAGCTGGGCGGCAAGTCGGCGAATATCATCCTCGACGACGTCGAGGACCTGGACGCCGCCGCCCAGGCCGCCGCCGCCGCGATCTTCTACAACGCCGGCCAGGTATGCAGCGCCGGCTCGCGCCTCTTGGTCCAGCGCGGCATCCTGCCGCGCTTCAAGGCCTCGCTGCTGCAGGCGGCCCGCGAATTCGTGCCAGGCCATCCGCTCGACCCGGCCACCCGACTGGGACCGCTGGTGGACCAGCGCCACCTGGACCTGGTGCAGCAGTACGTCGCCCACGGCGAAGGCGAGGCGCAGCTGGTTGCCGGAGGGAAGCGCGCCGAACCGGTGGCCGGCGGCAGCTATCTGCAACCGACGGTGTTCGAGTGCAAGGACGGCCAAGAGCGCGTCGCCCAGGAGGAAATCTTCGGCCCGGTGCTGGCCATCATCCCGTTCGACGACATCGACGAAGCGGTCGCCATCGCCAATGCCAGCGACTACGGCCTGGCGGCGGCGCTGTGGTCCGGCAGCCTGAAGCGCATCCACGCCATCGCGCCGCGGCTGCGCGCCGGCACGGTGTGGGTGAACTGCTACGACGCGCTGGCCGACATGAACTTCCCCTTCGGCGGCTACAAGCAGTCGGGCAACGGACGGGACAACTCGCTGCACGCCCTCGACAAGTACCAGGAAATCAAGTCGACGATCATGCAGGTCGTCTGATTGCTCGGCGACTGCCCGAAGAGGGCGGTCGCATCCCCCCCTATCCGGAGCCCGACATGTACAAGCCCTTCGACCTCGACCTGCCTGCCGACTTCTGCGCCGATCATGAGCACGCCTATACCTTGCCGGCGCGCTACTACACGGCGGACGAGGTGTTCGCCTACGAGAAGGAACAGATCTTCGCCAAGGCCTGGCTGTGCCTGTGCCACGCCAGCGAGTTGGCCGAATCCAACGCCTATGTGACGCGCAAGATCGTCGGCGAGAACCTGCTGGCGGTACGCGGCCGCGACGGCGTGCTGCGCGCCTTCTACAACGTCTGCCCGCATCGCGGCCACGAACTGCTGCAGGGCAGCGGCAACGCCAAGAACGTCATCACCTGTCCCTACCACGCCTGGACCTTCAAGCTCGACGGCGAGCTGGCCATGGCACGCAACTGCGACAACGTCGCGCACTTCGACAAGGCCGACTATGGCCTGGTGCCGCTGCAGATCGCCGAGTACTGCGGCTTCGTGTTCATCAACATGGATCCGCACGCCGCGCCGATCGAGCAGCAGCTGGGCGGGCTGGAAGAACACCTGAAGTCGGTGTGCCCGAACGTCGCCGAGCTGAAAGTGGCCTCGCGCACCATCACCGAGACCCCGGCCAACTGGAAGGTGATCGTCGACAACTACATGGAGTGCTACCACTGCGCACCGGCCCACCCAGGCTTTTCCGCCTCGGTCAGCACCGACACCTACACCCACACCTTCCACGGCAACTGGACGCTGCAGCGCGGCGAGTCCAAGTCGTCGAGCAAGGGCTATGCCTTCGATGGCGACGTGCAGAACCAGGCCTTCAACGGCTACTGGGCCTGGCCCTGCGTGATGTTCAACGTGGTGCCCGGCGACGGCACGATGACGGTGATCTACGAATACCCGATGTCGGCCGGCGTCACCGTGCAGTATTACGAGGTACTGCTGGCCAGCAGCGAGGTGTCCGAGGCGCAGCAGCAGTTCATCGACTGGGCGACCCAGGTGTTCCGCCCCGAGGACCTGCGCCTGGTGGAGAGCGTGCAGCGCGGCCTGCAATCGCGCGGCTATCGCGGCCAGGGCCGCATCATGGTCGATGCCGGGCGCAGCGGCATCAGCGAACACGGCATCGCCTATTTCCACCGCTTGGTCGCGCAGAGCTACCAACGCTGACCGCACCGGCCGTCGCGGCGTTTTGCCCGACGGCCGTTTCTGTTGAAAGGCCCGCCATGAGTATGCAGCAACAGATCGCCACAGAAGTGATCGCCATCGACACGCTGGCCACCGATATCAAGCAGTTCACGCTCAAATCGTTGAATGGCGCGCTGCCGCCGTTCGACTCCGGCAGCCACATCGTGGTGCAGCTGACGTTGGCCGAACGGCAATGCGCGAATGCCTATTCGCTGGTCAACGACGCGGCGGAAGGGGTGTTCAGGATCGCGGTGAAGTATGACGCCTGCTCGCGCGGCGGCTCGCGCCATCTGCACGAGGCGGTGGAGGTCGGCGACCGGCTGGCGGTGAGCCCGCCTGCCAATCTGTTCCGCCTCGCCGACACGACAGGTCGCCATGTGTTCATCGCCGGCGGCATCGGTATCACCCCGTTTATCGCGCACCTGCAGGCGCTGGAGCAGCAGGGCGGCCGCTATACCTTGCACTACGCGTTTCGCGGCGCCGACAGCGCGGCTTTCGGTGCGATGCTCGAACCCCGCCGTCGCGACGGACTGGCCGAACTGTACGACACCGCCACTGGCTCCCGCCCGGATCTCGCCGCCATCGTGGCGGGGCTGGCACCGGACGATCACCTGTATGTGTGTGGGCCAGGCAGTCTGATCGATGCGGTGACGGCTGCTGCCGTTGGCCGAATCGCACCGGAGCGACTGCACGTGGAGCGCTTCAGCGCCCAGCCCTTGGACGACGGCGCGGCCTTCACCGTAAACCTGGCACGCAGCGGCACCAGCATCGAAGTCGGCGCCGACGAGTCCATCCTCGCCGCGATCGAACGGCAGACCGACATCGCCGTCGACTGCCTGTGTCGCGAGGGCTATTGCGGCACCTGCGAAACCGCGCTGCTCGCCGGCGAGGCGCTGCACCGCGACCAGTATCTGGACGAGGCTGATCGGGCGGCGCACAAGACCATCATGATCTGCGTATCGCGGGCCAAGAGCCGCACGCTGACGCTGGGCCTCTAGGAGCGCTCTAGCAGAGTGACCCTTGCCGTGAAATGACATGGCGCACAGCAGGCGCAGGGACAGGAAAATCCCATGCGCCGGTTGTGCGCCATTGTGCTTTGCGAATCGTTTGCCAGCCGGGCCACACAGGCCCGGCCTGTTCAGGCGTCGACCACCGAGTGGGCCAGTCGAATGCCGTACTTCTTCATCTTGTACTGCAGCGTCGCCCGCGGCAGGCCACAGCGGCGCGCCGCCTCGGACAGGTTCGGGTGACGGTTCAGGTACTGGATCAGCAGCGAGCGTTCGAACGCCGCCACCTGTTCGTCGAGTGACAGCCCGCTGTCTTCGGCCAACGTAGCGGGCGGCGAGGAGGGCGCTGGCTGCTCGGGCTCAGTCCCACGCTGCGGCAACGCCTCCGGGTGACGCGCGGGCACCGGCGGCTCGTCGTCCTCCAGCAGGATGAAGTTCAGCTCGTCGCCGTTCTCGCACAGGATCAGGCTGCGCAGGATGATGTTCTCCAGCATGCGCACATTGCCCGGCCAGTGGTGGCGCTGCAGCCGCTCCATCACCGCGCTGCTGATGCGCTTGACCCGGTTGCCGGTGATCTTGCCGTTTTTCTTCAGCAAGGCCTGGGCCAACAGCGGAATGTCGTTGGTCCGATCGCGCAGTGGCGGGATGAACAGGTAGCCGACATTGAGTCGGTAGAGCAGGTCGGGGCGAATCTTCTTGCCGTCCAGCATGGCCTGCGGCGACTCGTTGGTGGCCGAGATGATGCGCACGTCGACCCGGCACTCGGCGCTCGACCCCACGCGGCTGAAGGTCTTTTCCTGCAGCGCGCGCAGCAGCTTGCCCTGGATCGCCATCGGCATCGAATTGAGCTCGTCGAGAAACAGCGTGCCGCCGTTGGCGGTTTCCAGGATGCCGCGCCGGTCTTCCGCACCGGTGAAAGCCCCCTTCACCGTGCCGAACAGTGCGCTCTCGAACAGGGGCTCGGGCAGGGCGGCGCAGTTGAGGACCAGAAACGGTTTATTGGCGCGTTCGCTCTGGTTGTGCAGCAGACGCGCGAACAGCTCCTTGCCGGTACCGGTTTCGCCGTAGATCAGCACCTGAACATCGGTTCTCGCCAGGCGATGGGCCTGGTGGATCAACTTCTGCATGTCAGGGTCGCAGGTGATGATGCCGACATCGTTGTAGCTGTGCTCGCCATCTAGCCGCTGCTGCAGGTCGACGAACTGGTCGTGCAGATTGCTGATTACCGACAGATCGCGGGAAATTTCGATGGCACCGATGATGCGACCGAGTTTGTCGTTCAGGGGCAGGGTGGTGTGCACCTGGTGCACCGGCTTGCCTGCCGCATTGAAATACAGCTGGTATTTATTGTGGTAGCGCTTTCCCTTGTAGACCGACTGCAACAGGGTGCTGCTGTGCTTATCCATCTGCGGATACACGTCCAGCAGGGCATTGCCCAATGCCTTTTCCACCTTGTAATCGTCGAGCCTGGCGCTCTCCTCGTTGTAATACACGTAATTGCCGCCGCCATCGATGATGGCCACCGGCTGCGGAATCGAATCCAGAAACTCCGAAAAAATGCCAATGGCGGATGCCAGTTGTTCGTCCATTTTCCTTTGTAGCCTTCCCGATACTTCAGCTGCTCATCGCTAAAACCCATGGCGCTGAATTTTTTGAGAGTAACGCCAGGCTCGGGCATCACACCGCGCAATCAGCCTTATCGCTGCCGAGGCTTGCTGCCTGCCGGAAAACTGGCGCTCTTATTGTTTTTAGGATTATTACTCGAAAGTTACCGAGCCGTCCATTTGCAAAATAACCATTAAATTCAATGAATTAAAAATATTCACAAGCTGGCACAAAGACTGCTTAGAGCTACTGGCAAAACCCCGCATAGCGGTCTGGGCCAGACGCGCTGCCACAACAGTGCAGGCAGCCCGACAACACCGCCAGGGTTTTGTCAGCCGCGATGAAGTCCAGGCAAGCCGATGACACCGGGGCCAGACAGCGCCCGACGAACAGGGCGGACCAACAAGCAGAAGGGGAACAGCGTGCCGCTTCACCAGCCAGACGTTGCAAGCGATCCAGGCCCGATTATCGATGTCGTGGATCTACACAAGCAGTTCGGCCAACAAACCGTGCTAGATGGGGTGTCGTTCTCGGCCCATGTCGGGGATGTGATCTCCCTGATCGGCGCCAGCGGCTCGGGCAAGAGCACGCTGCTGCGTTGCCTCAACATGCTGGAGGTGCCCAACCGGGGCAGCGTACGGATCTCGGGCGAGGAAATCGCGCTCAAGACCAATCACAAGGGCGTGTCCGTCCCGGCCGATGCCCGCCAGGTCGACCGTATTCGCACCCGGCTCGGCATGGTGTTCCAGAACTTCAACCTGTGGCCGCACATGACCGTGCTGGAAAACCTCATCGAGGTGCCGGTGCGCGTGCTGCGCCAGAGCCGTGCCGAAGCCATCGAGCACGCCGAGGCCCTGCTCGAGAAAGTCGGGCTCGCCAACAAACACCACTGTTACCCGAGCTTCCTGTCCGGCGGCCAGCAACAACGTGTCGCCATCGCCCGCGCGCTGGCAACCCGCCCGTCGGTGATGCTGTTCGACGAGCCCACCTCGGCGCTCGACCCCGAGCTGGTCGGCGAAGTGCTCAAGGTGATCCGTGACCTCGCCCAGGACGGCTGCACCATGGTGCTGGTGACACACGAGATGGCCTTCGCCCGCGATGTGTCCAGCCAGGTGATGTTCCTGCACAAGGGGCGCATCGAGGAGGCCGGCTCTCCCGAACAGATCTTTGTTTCCCCAAACAGCGAGCGCTGCAGGCAGTTTGTGAATGCCCAGCACTCGCGTTCGTAAGTCGTAGTCGATCCCATCCTTACCACCCAGGAGACAGAGACATGAAAGCCACGATCAAGAAGCTGGTTTTTTCCTGTGCAGCCGCCGCCACCCTGCTGGCCGCCAACGCATCGGCCACGACACTGAAGATCGGCGTTGCCGCCGAGCCCTATCCGCCGTTCTCGATCAAGCAAAGCTCGGGGCAGTGGTCGGGCTTCGAAATCGACCTGATCAATTCCATCTGCAAGGAAATCAAGGCGCAGTGCCAGATCACCGAAATGTCCTGGGACGGCATCATTCCGGCGCTGAACAGCAAGAAGATCGACGTGATCTTCAACTCGATGTCGATCACCCCGGAGCGGGAGAAGGTCATCGCCTTCAGCGTGCCTTACTACTACACACCGTCCCAGTTCATCGGACCCAAGGGGGTGAAGGTGAATACCTCGCCTAGCGGGCTGAGCGGCAAGATCATCGGCGTGCAGGCGTCCACCACCAATGCCGACTACGTGAAGAAGTATTACGAGAAGACTTCCAGCATCAAGTACTACAACACCCAGGACGAATTGAACGCCGACGTCGCGGCCGGCCGCGTCGACATCATGCTCGAGGACGCGGTCGCCGCTGTCGACTTCCTCAAGAGCAAGGATGGCTCTGGCCTGGAATCGAAAGGCTTCGCGCCCAAAGACCCGATCTTCGGGCCGGGTATCGGCGCTGGCCTGCGCAAGAGCGACGTCGCGCTGAAGAAGGAATTCGACGACGCGATCCGCAACATCCAGACCTCGGGCACCTTCAACACCCTCCAGAAGAAGTATTTCAAGATCGACATCTCGGCCAAGTAAGCGCCGCCTGGCTGCGTCACCCTGTTCTTGAGGGATGGGGTGACCAGCACCAGAGCCGCTAACAAAGCCTAGCGCAGCGGTCCCGATTGGGCATGCTGCCGCCGCAGACAGAACAAGCCGTGCAACAAGGCAGCGCAACAACGCAGGAAGGCCTCGTTGGCGGCTCGATATAAGACGGTTCAGCTGGAGACTGCGATGGATTGGATTCAACAGGCGGTGAATACCGTCATCGGGGACTGGGGCGTCGCGCTGATGCAGGGCGCGATGGTGACCCTGCAGATTTCGCTGGGGGCATTTGCCATTGGTCTCGTCATTGGTCTGACGGTGGCCATGGTCAAAATGACCTGTAACGGCAGTCTCAAGGCACTGGCCAACGGCTACACCACCGTGTGCCGCGCGGTGCCGGAACTGCTGCTGATCCTGTTGCTGTATTACGCCGGCAGCGACCTGATCAACGCCATCGCCGCGCTGTTCGGCCATGGCCCGGTGGAGGTGAACGGCTTCATGGCGGCGGTGGTGGTGCTCGGCATCGTGCAGGGTGCCTACGCGGCCGAGATCATCCGCGGTGCGGTGCAGGCCATCCCGGCCGGCCACATCGAGGCGGCCAAGGCCTTCGGCGCCCGACGCGGTTTCATCGTCCGCCGCATCATCCTTCCGGAAATGATGCCCTATGCGCTGGCCGGCCTGTCCAACCTGTGGCTGGTGTTGATCAAGGACAGCGCGCTGATCAGCGTGGTCGGCTACAACGAGCTGCTGTTCACCACCAAGCAGGCCGCCGGCTCCACCCGCGAATACCTGCTGTTCTACCTGTCGGTGGCAGCCATTTATCTCACGGTGACGCTGGTGTCGAACGCCGTATTCGGCCGCTTCGAACGCAGCTTCAGCCGCTGGATGCCGGCCAACTGAGCCAGGAGACCAATATGCACTTCGAATGGACCGCCACTTACGGCCACATCCTGCTGACCGGCCTGCTCACCACGATCGAGCTCTTGCTGTTCTCCGGCTTTTTCGGCTTTCTGCTCGCCTTGCTGGTGGGCTTCGGCCGACTGTCGAAGCAGCCGCTGATTGCCTGGCTCAGCCTGTCGTTCACCAACCTGATCCGCGGCACCCCGCTCTTGGTACAGATCTATGTGCTGTATTACGGCGTCGGCAGCCTGTTCGTCGGCTTCCCGGCGGTGCGCGACAGCTTCCTGTGGCCGTACCTGCGTGAAGGCTTCTGGTACGTCGTGGTGGCATTGACGCTGAGCGTCGGCGGCTATGTCGGCGAGGTGATCAAGGGCGGCCTGCGCGGCGTGCCCAAGGGCGAGCTGGAAGCCGCCCGGGCGCTGGGCATGTCGCGCTTCTTGATGATTCGCCGCATCTGGCTGCCGCGGGCGATCCAGATTCTGCTGCCGTCGCTGGCCGGTGAATCGGTGGGGCTGCTCAAGTCGACCGCGCTCGCATCTACCGTCGCCGTCATGGACGTGTTGGGTGCGGCCAACCTGGTCAGGGCGCAAACCTTCCGCACCTATGAGCCGCTGCTGCTGATCGCGGTGACCTATCTGGTGCTAGCCCTGTTAATCGAACATGTGTTCCGTCGCTTGGAACTGCGCATTCCCGTCAGAGGTGCCCTGTGAACAAAGACCCGCGTTACTCCAGCCTGGTGGGCCGTATCGGTGGCAAGCGCACCGACGCCTGGAACATTCACTACGCGGCGCTCGATGCCGTAGAGCGCGGCGAGGACGTCATCGTGCTCAGCGTCGGCGACCCCGATTTCGCCACGCCATCCAGCATCACCGAACGCGCCGTCGAAGCCCTCAGGGCAGGGGACACGCACTACAGCGATGTACCCGGCCGCGTCGAGCTGCGCCGGGCGCTGGCACGCATGCACAGCGAGGACAGTGGCCAGCCGGTCGGCGAAGACAATGTGATCGTGGTCGGCGGCGCGCAGAACGGCCTGTTCGCGGTGGCGCTGTGCCTGTGCGAGGCCGGCGACGAAGTGCTGGTGCCCGAGCCGATGTACCTGACCTACGAGGCCAGCATCCGCACCAGCGGTGCGACCCTGGTGCCGGTGCCGGTGGATGCCGAACGCGGTTTTCACCTCGACCCGGCCGACATCGCCGCCGCCGTCACCCCGCGCACCCGTGCCATCTTCCTCGCCACGCCGGGCAACCCGACCGGGGTGGTGATGACGCGCGACGAGCTGGAGGCCATCGCCGAGATCGCCCGCCAGCACGACTTGTGGGTGGTGTCCGACGAGGTCTACTCCGGCCTGACCTTCGAGCGCCCGCACATCAGCATCGCCGCGCTGCCCGGCATGGCCGAGCGCACCGTCACCATCGGCAGCCTGTCCAAATCGCACGCCATGCCCGGCTGGCGCATGGGCTGGGTGGTCGGTCCCGAAACGCTGATCGCCCATCTGGGCCGGTTGGCGCTGTGCATGCTGTACGGCCTGCCTGGCTTCATCCAGGAGGCCGCGCTGGTGGCAGTGGCCGAGCGGGCTAGCATCGTCGCCGCAATGCGTGACACCTACCGCCGCCGCCGCGACATCACCTATCGCCTGTTGCAGGAGGTGCCCGGCATCCGCTGCCTGCTGCCCGAGGCCGGCATGTTCATGATGATCGACATCCGCGGCACCGGGCTGAGCGCCAACGAGTTCGCTTGGGGCCTGTTCGAACAAGCCCGTGTCTCGGTGCTGGACGCCACCGCCTTCGGCGAAACCGCCAGCGGTTTCCTGCGCCTGGGCTTCGTCGTCGACGAAGAGCGGCTCGTCGAGGCCTGCCGTCGCATCGCTGCCTACGTTGGCAGCCTCGAACCCGTCCCGGCCTAAGAACCCGTTCACGATCTGCTGCGGTCGACCTTCAAGGCCTTGGGTGATCCTGCGTTGAAATGGCGCTCAAAATGCTCATGGACTCGTTGTCCAGTCCGCTTTTCGTGTCATTTCGCCCGGACGATCCCTTCGTTAGCGAGATCGTGAATAGGCTCTAAGCACCTTTCTGACAACGACGGGTCGCCACCGGGCGGCCCGACCCGACCTTCCGCCACGGAGTCGCATAGATGAAAACAGTGGGCATGTATCTGACCGAACTCTTGGCCGCCTACGGCGTCGACACGGTGTTCGGCATCCCCGGGGTGCACACGGTCGAGCTGTACCGCGGCCTGGCCGAAAGCCGCATCCGCCACGTCACCGCCCGCCACGAGCAGAGCCTGGGCTTCATGGCCGACGGCTACGCGCGGGTTAGCGGCAAGCCCGGCGTCTGCTTCGTCATCACCGGGCCGGGGCTGACCAATATCGCCACCGCGATGGGGCAGGCCTATGCCGACTCCATCCCAATGCTGGTGATCTCCGGCGTCAATGCGCTGGGCAAGCTCGGCTCGGGCAATGGCCATTTGCACGAGCTGCCCGACCAGCACGGCTTCGCCCGCGAAGTCAGCGCCTTCAGCCACACCATCACCCGGGCCAGCGAATTGCCGCAAGTGCTGGCGCGTGCCTTCGCGGTGTTCGACGGCGCCCGGCCACGCCCGGTGCACATCGAAATCCCACTCGACCTGATGTCGGCTGCGGCCGACCAACTGCCCGCCATCCCGGCCCGCCTACCACGCATCACTCCCGGTGCAGCGGCGAGCACGGCCATCGCCGAGGCGGCCGCATGGCTGAAGTCGGCCGAACGCCCGCTGCTGCTGCTCGGTGGCGGCGCCGTCGCGGCGGCGGACCAACTGGTAACGTTGGCCGAACGACTCGATGCCCCAGCGGTGATGACGATCAACGCGCGCGGCCTGCTGCCGGCCGGCCATCCGCTCGGTCTGTCGTTCAGCCCGTCCTGCCAGGCGGTACGACGGCTGGTAGCCAATAGCGACGTCGTGCTGGCGATCGGCACCGAAATCGGCCAGACCGATTACGACGCCTACTGCGACGGCGGCTTCGCGCTGCCGGGCAAGCTGATCCGCATCGACATCGACCCCGAACAGCTGTTCCGCAACCGCACCGCCGACCTGGCCCTGCTGGGCGATGCCCGAGAAACCGTGCGCGCGCTACTGACACAACTGGGCGAGCCATCCCCGTCACGGCGCGGCGCCGAGCGCGCGCTGGCAACGTGGATGGCCGGCGGCGACGATCTCAATCCGCTGACGCACGACGACCTGGCCTTTCTTCACGCGGTGCGGGACGCCTTACCCGAAGCGTGCTTCGTCGGCGATTCCACCCGCCAGGTGTATGCCGGCAACCTCGGCTTCGTCGCCAATGCACCGCGCACCTGGTTCAATGCCTCGGTGGGCTTCGGCTCGCTGGGCTACGGCCTGCCTGCGGCGGTGGGCGCCGCGCTGGCGACGGACAATCCGGTGGTGTGCCTGGCTGGCGACGGCGGCTTCCAGTTCACTCTGGCCGAACTGGGCACGGCGGTGGAAACCGGCGCCCGGCTGATCGTGCTGCTGCTCAATAACGGCGGCTACGGCGAGATCAAGGCCGCCATGCTCGATGCCGGGGTGCCGCCATTGGGGGTAGATCTGCACACGCCTGACTTTGTCGCGCTGGCCCGCGCCTACGGCTGGCATGCCGAGCGCTACGAACGCGGCTGCTCGATCGCCGAGCGGGTGCGGCTGGCCGCCGCCCGCGCACAGCCGACCCTGATCGAAATCCAGGACAGGGACGGCAGTACGCTGCGCGGTCACTAGCCCTGTCCGAGGCGCTGCCGCGATCCCGCTCCATGGTCGCGGCGGCGCACGCAACACCACCACTGACTTGCCTTCGGCACCAGCTCGTCTTCACTGCGGAGCCTGTCCCTATGCACTTCACCCATGCCGTAACTCGACTTCCGACCGGACCGGCACCTGGCTCGCCCCTGGGCGACGTCAACGCCGAATTGTGTCGCCAGCAGTTTCACCGCTTCGTCGACACGTTGCTGGGGCTGGGGCTGTTCGTCGCCACCTTGCCCGCGCAAACCGGAGCCCGGCGGGCCCACCGGGTAGCAGACAGCGCGGTGGTGGTGCCGGAGCTCGCCATCCTCACCCCGCCGGGCCGTTCATCCCGTCACGACGAGATCGACAGCATGGCGCCACTGCTGGCGCGCTTTCGGCCAACGCTACAGCTGAGCCCCGGCGCTCGGCTCGACGCCGGCGATGTACTACGAGTGGGCAAGACCTTTCTAGTCGGGGTGAGCGACCAGACCGACGAGCAGGGCATCCGCGAATTCGCCCGCATCGTCGAGGGCTATGGCTACCGGGTGAGGGCGGTCGACACCGCCTCCAGACGGCCGCTGCGCAATACGGTCAGCTACCTGGGGCGCAACCGGCTGATGTTGGCCGAAAGCGAGGCCGGCCATCCCGCGTTTCGTGACTTCAGCCTGCTGGTGGTGGACCAGGACGAAGCCGACGCCGGCGGCACGCTGTGGCTCAACGAAACGCTGCTCACCCCGGCCGGTTGTCCGGGAACGCTGGCACGCCTGCAGGAGGAGGGGCTGCCGGTCGTCGCCGTCGATACCCGAGCCTTTCCGGCCAACCATGCCGGTCCGGCCAGCCTGGCGCTGTGCTTCTGAAAGCCTGCTCACGACCTGCCGCGCCCGGTTGCTCCGGCTATGGAATAGCGCTCGACAGGCTGGCCTGCCCAATGAATACAGTTCGCCCGTACGTTCGCAGGCTTGTTAACCCCCTCTTAACACGCAAAAAACCCGCCGGCTCTGACATCGGCGGGTTCTGTTCGCGTGAGCCGCTCAGCTGGCCGACTTGGCCACCCAGGCGTTGAAGCGCTGCTCCAGGCTCTCCACATGGTCGATCCAGAAATTCACGTCCAGCGGCAGTGCCTTGCGCAGGTTCTGCGGCGCGGTCGGCAGCTCGGCCTGCACCGACGCCGGCAGCAGCGCCAGCGCCTTGCGGTTGGTCGGGCCGTAGGGCATCTGCTCCGAGTACAGCTTCTGCTGTTCCGGGCGGCTGGCCAGCGCGATGAACTTCATCGCATCGGCCTTGCGCGGCGAACCCTTGGGGATGGCCCAGTAATCCAGCTCGTACAGGCTCTGGTCCCACACCATCTGCAGGTTCTTGCCCTCGCGGCGGGCGTTGGTGATGCGGCCGTTGTACGAGGTGCTCATCACCACGTCGCCGGCCAGCAGGTATTGCGCCGGCTGCGAGCCGGACTCCCACCACTGGATATAAGGCTTGATCTGGTCGAGCTTGCGGAACGCGCGCGCCACACCGGCCTCGGTCGACAGCGTCTTGTACACGTCGGCGGGCGGCACGCCGTCGGCCATCAGCGCGATCTCCAGCGTATATTCGGCGCCCTTGCGCATCGCGCGCTTGCCCGGGAAACGCTTCACGTCCCAGAAGTCCTGCCAGCTCTTCGGCGCGGTTTTCAGCTTGTCGGCGTTATAGGCCAGCACGGTCGACGACACGAAGGTGCCGATGGCGCAGGGCTGCACCGCGCCGGGGATGAAGTCGGCTTTGTTGCCGATCTGGCTGTAATCGAGCTTCTCGAACATCCCCTCGTCGCAGCCGCGCCCCTGCAGCGATGCCTCCACCTCCACCGCGTCCCACGACACGCTGCGGGTATCCACCATCGCCTTCACCTTGCCGACTTCGCCATTCCATTCGGCGCCCACCACGTTCACCCCGGTCTCGCGGTGGAAGGGGTCGTAATACGCCTTGGTCTGCGCCACCTTGCTAGGCCCGCCATAGGACACCACCACCAGGTCGCGCGCCATTGCCCCCTGCGCAGCGCCGGCCAGTGCACAGGCCATCAGCACGTATCGTCGAATCGGTGCCATCGTCTCGCTCTCCCCATATTGGTATGCGGACAGAGCCGGTTCTTGCCGGCCCGCCATCGTCGCGATGGCATCGGCCGGCCGCCGTCTGTCTCTCAACCAGCTTAGGAGGCTATTTAAATAAATCAAAAATATTTTTAATAGGAGAAAAATAATTTGGAGCGCGAAGCGAGGTGGACCTGGCCAGGCTTGTGGTCGCAGACATTACCCGTCGTACGGCCTGGCCGCGTAACGACGCCACAGGTGTGCTGTTGGCGGTCCCTTAGTAGGTCGGCGGGGTGATCACCCACACCACCACCGTCTCCACGCTGCCCGGGTTGCGGTAGCGGTGCGGCTCCTCGCTGGAGTAGGCGAAGCTGTCGCCCTGTTCCAGGTGGAACTGCTTGTCGCCCACCCACAGCTCCAGCGAGCCGGCCAGTACCAGCCCGGCTTCCTCGCCCTGGTGGCTATAGCGCTCCTCGCTCGACGCGCCGGGGGGGATGCGGCAGTGGAGCATCTCCAGCTGGCGGTTGCTCTTGGGGGTGAGCAGCTCGTCGATGAAGCCGCCGTCGTAGTCGATGCGCAGCCGGTTCTTCTGCCGCACCACATAGCCCAACTCCTCAGCCTCGTGCGCGTCCGGCCCGCTAAAGAACCACTGCACCGTCACATTCAGGCTCTTGGCCAGATTCACCAGCGCATTGATCGACGGCCGGGCCAGATCGCGCTCGATCAGGCTGATATGGCCGATCGACAGGCCGCTCTTGTCGGCCAGGTTGGCCAGCGTCAGCCCCTGGCGCTTGCGCAGCAGGCGGATGCGTTCGCCCAGCTGGATCGCCGGATCATCCTCGAAGGCCGGCGGCTCGTCGGCCCCGAGCTGATCCGGCTCGTGCGGGGAAAGGGCTTTATGTCTCATGGTCATCAGTTGGGCCTCGCAATCACGGCGCAATGGCAAGAACAGTGCATCAGCATAGGGCCGAGTCACTGCAGAGAGTGTGGCCGCTTCCCCGTCTTGAATCAAATCAAAATAATTTGTAATTTTTTTTAATTTAGCTAAATTTTTGAAAGGGACACAACGTTGGCCGAACGCGGCAACCCGCATCTGTTCGGCCAACCTTACGACGCCACTTCACCATCTAGCCGGAGAGTTCCATGAGTGCCCAGTTTCCCCAGCTGTTTTCCCCGCTCACCATCGGCACTGTCCAGATCAAAAACCGTATCATGTCGACCGGCCACGACACCGTGCTGCCCACCGAAAGCCGAGTGAACGATGCGCTGATCGCCTACCACCGGGCACGGGCGCAGGGCGGGGTGGGGCTGGTGGTGCTGCAGGTGTCCGGCGTGCACGAATCGGCGCGCTACACCTCCCACGCGCTGATGGCCACCGACGACGACTGCATCCCCGGCTACCGCGCGCTGGCCGACACTCTGCACGCCGAGGGCTGCAAGGTGTTCGCCCAGCTATTCCACCCGGGCCGCGAAATCATGGAAACCGCCGACGGCCTGCTGGCGGTCGCATACTCGGCCTCGGTGTCGCCCAACGAGCGTTTCCACGTCATGCCGCGCGCGCTGACCATCGCCCAGATCGCCGACATCGTCGCCGGCTACGCTGCCGCCGCACGGCGCATGCAAGTGGCCGGCATCGACGGCGTCGAAGTGGTCGCCAGCCACGGCTACCTGCCGTCGCAGTTTCTCAACCCGCGCGTCAACCAGCGCCAGGACGACTACGGCGGCAGCGACGCGGCGCGACGACGCTTTCTTGCCGAAGTGCTCGACGCCATCCGTGCCAAGACCGGGCCCGACTTCGTCATCGGCCTGCGCATCTCGGCCGGCGAGCAGGACGCCGAAGGCTTGGCCGAGGACGAGGCGCTCGCCACCGTGCAGGCACTGCAAGACCGGCTCGACTACGTCAGCGTGATCGCCGGCAACTCCGCCAGCATCGGCGGCGCGGTGCACATTGCCCCGCCGATGTCGGTGCCCAACGCCTACCTGGCCCCGGTGGCGGCCCGCTTCAAGGCCCAACTTTCCATCCCGGTGATGGTGGCCGGACGCATCAACCAGCCGCACGAAGCCGAACAGATCATCACCAGCGGCCAGGCCGACGTGTGCGGCATGACCCGCGCGCTGATCTGCGACCCCGAGCTGCCCGGCAAGGCCGCCGCCGGCCGCCACGACGACATCCGTGCCTGCATCGCCTGCAACCAGGCCTGCATCGGCCGCTTCCACCGCGGCCTGCCCATTTCCTGCATTCAGCACCCGCAATCCGGCCGCGAACTGCAGTACGGCACGCTCACCCCGGCCGCGCAACGCCGCCAGGTACTGGTGATCGGCGGCGGGCCGGCCGGCATGAAGGCCGCCTCCATCGCCGCACAGCGCGGCCACTCGGTGCGGCTTTACGAGGCCGGCCCGCGCCTGGGCGGCCAGGCCGCGCTTGCCCAGCTATTGCCCGGTCGCGCCGAGTTCGGCGGGCTGATCACCAATCTGCAAAGCGAGCTGCAGCGCTACGGCGTCGAGGTCAGCCTCAACAGCCCGGTCGACCGCGCACTGGTCGAGCAACTGGCGCCCGACGCCGTCATCGTCGCCACCGGCGCCCGACCACGCCGCCCGGAGATGGAGGCGGGCGGCAGCATGCAGGTGCTCGACGCCTGGCAGATCCTGCGCGACGACACGGCCACCGGCCGCTCGGTGCTGATCGCCGACTGGCGCTGCGACTGGGTCGGCCCCGGCATCGCCATACGGCTCGCCAGCGCCGGCTGCCGCGTCAAGCTAGCGGTCAACGGCACCAATCCCGGCCAGCTACTGCAGATGTATGTGCGCGACGACCTGGTCGCCCAGCTGCACCGGCTCGGCGTAGAGGTCATCCCCTATGCGCGGCTGTACGGTCACGACGACGACACCGTGTTCATGCAACACACCGCCAGCGAGGAGGCCATGCTGTTCGACGGCATCGACACCCTGGTGCTGTGTCAGGGCCAGGAGCCGCAAGACGGCCTGTTGGCCGAACTGGCCGGCCTCGACGCCGAAGTCCACGCCATCGGTGACTGCCTGGCGCCGCGCACGGCGGAGGAAGCGATCTACGAGGGGATGCGGGTGGCCTGGACGCTGTAACGGAGCCCCGACGCCGGCAAGTCGTTCAAAACAGCTGTAGTCGATGGAGTTCAGCACTTAAGCCCCATCGAAACCGGGGGCCGGCCCAACGTTGGCCGAATAACGCAGGCCGGGTTTGATAGTGAAAACAAGGATGAAATCCAAGGGGGATGTAATGGGAGCAGTACATTTGAAACAGCTAGTTGTCGGAGTGGGGCTCGCCCTGATCGGGCTGTCGGCGCAGGCCGCCACGCCTGCGGCCAAGTCCGACGCGAAGCTCAACGTCTATAACTGGTCCGACTTTATCGCCAAGGACACCGTTTCGAATTTCGAGAAGCGGCATGGCATCCATGTCGAATACGACAACTACGACAGCGACGACATCCTGCAGGCCAAACTGCTGGTGGGACGGTCCGGCTACGACATCGTCGTGCCAAGCTCCAGCTACATGGCCAAGCAGATCCAGGCCGGCGTGTACCAGAAACTGGATAAATCCAAGCTACCCAACCTCGCCAATCTCGATCCGGTGCTGATGAAGATGCTCGACAACGCCGACCCAGGCGGCCTGTACGGCGTGCCCTGGGCCTATGCGGCCACCGGCATCGGCTACAACGTTCAGGCAGTGAAAAAAACGCTCGGCGCCAACGTCCCGGTCGACAGCTGGGCGCTCGTCTTCGATCCGGCCAACCTGGCGAAACTGAAGCAGTGCGGCGTGTCCTTCCTCGATAGCCCAAGCAGCATGTTCCCCGCCGTACTGCAGTACATCCACAAAGACCCGAACAGCACGAACCCGGCCGACTACCAGGCCGCTCTCGAAGTGCTGAAAAAGGTGCGCCCTTACGTCACCCGCTTCAACTCGTCGGGCTACATCAACGATCTGGCCAACAACGATGTCTGCGTGGCAGTGGGCTGGTCGGGCGACGTCGGCATCGCTCGGCGCCGCGCGCAGGAGGCCAAGCGCCCGTACGACATCAAGTACGTCAACGTGAAGGAGGGCGGCTTCATGTGGTTCGACGTCATGGCGATCCCGAAAGATGCCCCGCATCCTGAAGCCGCATTGAAGTGGATGAACTACATCCTAGAGCCCAAGGTCAGCGCCGCGATTACCAGCGAGGTGTACTACCCGACCGCCAACCGCGCGGCTCGCCAGTTCCTGCCGACCGCAGTCGCGAATGATGCGACTGTTTTCCCGCCAGACGCCGAGCTGAAGAAAATGGTCGTCATGAAGGCGGTGCCGCCAAACATTCAGCGGCTGCAAAGCCGCCTATGGGAGCAGATGAAAACAGGACACTGATAGCGGCTCCCAACGGGAAACCGTTAAGGCCAGCACCCCTAAAGGTAGTGCTGGCCTTTTCTTTATCGGGGAAAAGACAGTGTGCAGGCCGTCACGGGCGGTTTGCCTCGACCTGCTCAGGGGAGCCATAGCGACTTGCTGCAGGCGGCAAGTAGGGTAATGCCGCCTGCAGCAAGGGCAAACTTACTGCAACCCACAACAGGCTCGCTGCAGCGGTCCAAAGCCATTTCCGCTTCAGCGTGACCAAGCAAGCAAACCAGCTGATGGCGCTCAGCATCAGTGGCAAAAACTGCAAACCCAGGGATAACTCGACGTAATAACGCGGCAACCGAGGGTTCATATGGCCGAGCGCCACTAGGAACAGCGCAAACCCGTAGACAGCATAAGCCAGCCCCAGACCAGCCAGCCCAATCAATACGCGGAAGAACATCGAGTTCTTCATAAGAGTCCACGCTCCCCGCATCGACGAGTAGGCGGGAGGTCCCGCAGGGATGTCCCGTCAGCAATAGTGCCGGGCATGGTCTATCGGCTTACGACTCAGCCATCGCTCTGGCAGGCCAGCCCCTTGCCGGCAAAGCCACCATACAGACTCAGCTGCTTCGGGTCCTTGCGCGACAGTGCATAGGTGTCCGGCAGGCTGCGGTCGTTCTCGTTCTTCGGCCAGGTCATCTGCCGCTTCTCGTCCATGAAGCCATGGTAAGCCGTCCCACCGCGCACCAGCTCCACCGTCTGACTCTGGCGGCTGTACTTGAACGTCACCTGATCGGGGCAGTGGAAGCTGCCTTGTAGCGGAGGTTGCTTGCAAGCGGCACAGAGCAGGGCGGGCAACAGCAGGCAAGCGAGGCGGGGAAGATAAGGCATGGCGCAAACCATTATCGCGAAGGAAGACGGGCGGCCAATATAGCACAGCTCGACTGTCGCCGAAGTTCACTACTGTAAAGCACCACCGTAGGAAGAGCCATGAAGTGAACACTCGGAGATGTAGCTTTCAAGGAAGTCAGTGATAGCCATCTACAAAAGAAGAAGCCCGGAAGCCATCCTGGCTATTTCTAACTTGCTACTCTTCTATAAACTCCGCTCAAAAATAACCTATTTCATCAAACTGGGCGCAACCAGAAAACTTAGCACGCCGAAAATATATTTATCACAGAGGGGAATAATCAACCCTCTATCATCCGAGCATGCCCCCCTACAGCGGGATTCAAAGAACGTCTTATCCTTCAGCATATGAACTGGTCTGTCCCTAGAACCGTAGACACTCCCGACCCTCACGCCGAGGCCCGCTCAAAGGCCTCGGGACTGATGCCGCATAGCCGCGCAACGCCTTGATCTTGTGCTGGCGCATCAGCCGCGCCACGCGATGCTTGCCACAACGCTCACCGGCTTCGCGCAGGTCCCCCCAGACCCGACGCGAGCCATAGACGCCGCCACTGCCGGCGTAGGAATCGCGAATCAGCGACAGCAGACGGGTATCCTCGCGCGCCCGCTCAGAATCCGGCTGATGCAGCCATTTGTAGAAGCCGGCCCGAGCGACCTGCAGAATCCGACACAGCGTAGCGATGGGGTGAATATGTCGGTGGTCGTTCATGAAGCGGTACTTCACTCGGACTCCCTGGCAAAGTACCGCGCGGCTTTTTTTAGGATGTCGCGCTCTTCCTCGGTGCGACGGAGTTGGGCGCGCAGCCGCAGGATTTCGCTTTGGGCTTCAATCAGCTCGGTGGCTTGCTTCTCGGTATTGTCTGGGGTAACTGCTTTTACCCACTTGTACAGGCTATGGCTGGAGACGCCGAGCCGGGCAGCCACTTCGGCGACGGAATAGCCGCGCTCAGTGACTTGCTTGACGGCTTCGTCTTTGAATTCGGGTGAAAACGCTGGGCGCTCATAGACTTCCTCCTATGCTCAAATCATAAGTCGGAAGTGTCTACCGTTGTCGGGGCAGTCCATCCACCTTAAGTTAGTGTCCACCGAGCCCGGAACAGACCAGTCCGGTCAGTACAGTTAGTACTGCTTTTGCTTTCGGCCCTCTAGACAGGACTCAGTGTGAGTCCTCGGCGGGCCTGGTCACATCGGCACATAGCCTTTCCAGCCTTTCGGCCAGGTCAAGCACGCGACGTGGCACATTGGCGCGCATGTGCAGCGCGAGTTCCAGTGCCGCTAGTTCGGCAAAGCCCTCTGGCAAGCCCAATCGTAGGTGGCCGGGCAGAGCAAGTCGGGCAGGTAGAGCGCTGACGCCGAGGCCGGCGGCGACGGCAGATCGGATACTCGCAAGACTCGCGCTACAGTAGCTGATACGCCATCGCCGTCCGGCGCTATCGAGTGAATGGATCATCTCATCGCGATACAGGCCACCGGCAGGAAACACTACCAAAGGCAGCGGGTCGCGCTCGCGCGTCGGTGAGACGCGGCTGTCGAACCAAGCGAGCGGCTCGGGCCAGACTGCGCGGCCCAAGGCATAACCAGGGCGCTGTTTGACCAGTACCAAGTCATAGTCGCCTGCGCAAAACTGTTGCCATAGTGTGTTGCTAAGTCCGCTGGTGACCTCGAGCCTTATCGTCGGGTATGCACACACAAAGGCGGCGAGTGCCGAGGTCAACGGGTCCGACGCAAAGTCTTCTGGCACCCCGATACGCACCTCACCCTGTTCATGTCCCTCGCGCAGTTCTTCGACCGCCTCTTCCATCAGCCCGAGTAGCCGCCGTGCATAGCCGAGCAGACGCTCGCCTTCCTCTGTCGCGACGACATAGCGACCGTTTCGATCGACGAGCTCGCAACCAAACTGCTCCTCTAGCCGCTTCAACTGTTGACTGACGGTCGACTGGCTCAAGTGCACGCGCTCGCCTGCGCGCGTAAAGCTGCCGCTCTCCACTACTGCGACGAAACTCTTAAGCAACGCGGGGTCAATTAGCCTCGAAGCCATTGCGTTTTCCACTTATGTCTATTTGAACATTTCATTTCAGAATAGTAACGCCTGCCCTTAATCTTTTGGAAAGACAGTGGATGCGGTTTGATTCCCAGAGTCCCTGAGGAGAGTCCGATGACGAGGCACGAGGCGCAGTTGCAGGAGACGTTGAGACCCATCGCCGCCAACATTGACGCCTACCGCCAGTACTTCTGCAGAGGGGACCGGAGCGGACCGTCGATCGCCACCGGCGTCAATGTTATCGGAGCCAGCCAAGGCCCGATCAGCGACTTAGTGATCAGCTCAAGCCCTCCCAGCTTTCCGCGTACTCAGAACGACGGACGACGTGGGCTATCGACTCGGAACAAAAAAACGCGCCTGAGATGGGCTTTGTTGATCTACCGCCGGCTCGAGTTTGCAACGCTTTTGCCTCGTATGGACGGACGCCATCCCAAGTGCCCCTGAATGGTTCGACCGCTCCCGCGGATGGCGACCGCTGACTCCTTCGCCGCGCTTTTGAGGATACTGTTTGCATGCTTTTTGTGAATTGAATATGCACCTTGCGTCGACACAATGATGGCGTCGGCTTACCGCAGGGTGTGGTGCCCGGTCAACCAACTTTAAATAAAACATACAACTGGTTGACCACTTTCAACCCCAGTAGCACTTAGTATGTCTGCGGAGATTCTATGAAGAAGCTTGCGATTGCAGTGGTTCTTTCCTTGGCGGCTAGCGGCGGGTATGCCAAGGATATGAGTGTCATGCGCTTTGGTGTTGACCCCACCTACGCCCCATTCGAGTCAAAGGCACCTGACGGTAAATTGGTGGGCTTCGATATCGATATAGGCAACGCTATCTGTGAAAAGTTGAAGGCCAAATGTGTCTGGGTTGAGAACTCCTTCGACGGCATCATCCCGGCTCTGAAAGCCAGGAAATTCGACGGCATTCTTTCCTCCATGAGCGTGACCGATAAACGTCAAGAGCAGATAGCCTTCTCCGACAAGATCAACAATGTTCCTCCCCGCTTGGTAGCGAAAAAAGGCTCTGCCGTCCTGCCGACCGTCGAGTCCCTCAAGGGTAAGCGTGTGGGTATGGAGCAGGGCTCGACGCAGGAGACCTACGCCAAGACCTACTGGGAACCTAAAGGCGTAATCATAACGACGTACCAGAATCAGGACCTGGTGTACCAAGACTTGGTAGCCGGCCGGCTGGATGCCGCACTGCAATCATCAGTTCAAGCGGAATTGGGGTTCTTGAAGACCGCTAGCGGTCATGACTATGCCTTCGCCGGTTCTGCACTACACGATCCGAAAACGCTGGGGGTCGGTGCCGCGATTGGCTTGCGTAAGGAAGACAATGATCTGCGCCAGCAGATCAACAAGGCGCTCGCCGAGATGCTTAAGGATGGCACCTACCAGCGCATCTCCAAGAAGTACTTCTCCTTCGATATCTACAACTAAGCGATCCAACGAGTCTTTGACATTGACCCCACCTCACAAGGATGGGGTCAGTTTGACTGGACGGCTCTGAAAATATCCGAGGCAAGGGTTGCGGCGGCGAGGGGCGGATCAGATTCGCCGCCCCGACCTAGTGAACGGCCCAAGCCGTTCCTTGCGAGCAGCGGGTTTCCTCGATCGTTCCATCGGGAGGCGAAATGCCCAGGCAAATCCCTGCGGCGACGTGCGGGCCTGCTCATGAGTATCACCATGGTCACCGGCCGCAGACTCTATTTCAGAAATATTCGGCCATTATGCGATCGAATCATGTGCTCTGCTATGCGATGGCTTGAAGAAAGCAGCTTTCCCGTCCGCCATCAGGCTGCCGAGGGGCTCACTTACACAATCATGAGGTTCAAATGACCACGTCGTTTTGGTTACGCAATGTCCGTCCTTATGGCGGAGATTTTGAAGATATCCGGATTACTGAGGGCCGGATTGCCGAGCGTTTATCTGCCAGGGCAGAGCCTGTTACGGGCAGTGACATTGATGGCCAAGGACAGCTGCTGGTTCCGGCCCTAGTGGAGAGTCACACTCATCTGGACAAGACCCTCTGGGGCTTACCATGGCGGCCGCATAGCGCCGGACCGACGCTGAAAGACCGTATTTCGAATGAACGCCAAATACTCCGCGAACTCGAAACGCCCATCTCGGAACGCGCGGGCGCACTGCTTGAGCAGTGTATCGCTCGCGGCTCCCTCATATTTCGTTGCCATGTGGACGCCGACCCAGCGCTGGGTCTGAAGCATATTGAAGCCATGTTGGCGTTGCGCGAACGCTATGCCGATTTGGTTGATATGGAGTTCGTGGCGTTTCCCCAAGCTGGTCTTGTCAGCCACCCAGGCACAGAGGAGTTGATGAATGAAGCCTTGAGACTTGGCGTTGAAGTGGTGGGTGGGCTGGACCCCTGCGGCATCGACAATGACCCCATTGTCCATCTCACTAAGGTGTTCGAGTTGGCTGACAAGTTTGATCGTAGCGTCGACATTCATCTACATGACGCCGGTGAGTTGGGGTTATGGCAGATCGATCGCATCATCGCGTTCACCGAGCGTTATCAGCGCCAGGGCAGGGTCATGATCAGCCATGCCTTCTGTCTTGGCATGAAGAACTGGAGTGAGATACACCCACTTGCCGAACGACTGGTGGCTAACCGGATTTCGCTAATGACCACGGCCCCTGCTGATATCGCCATCCCACCCTTTGCCGAACTAGTCGGAATAGGCGCCAACATCTGCCTAGGCTCTGACGGCATTCGTGATGCGTGGTCACCAATGGGTAATGGCGACATGCTTGAACGCGCCATGTTGCTAGCCTTGCGCTGTGGCATGAGAAAGGACGAAGGAATTTGTGCTGCTTTTGAAGCAGCCAGCCACCACGGCGCAAAGGCACTCGGTCGGCACGACTATGGACTCGAAGTGGGGCACCCGGCCAGCTTCCTGCTACTGCCTTCCGAGACTCTTAGCGAAGCCGTTGTTGCTCGCCCTGCCGCAAGAACAGTAATCAGCCGTGGCGTTGTGATCGCACGAGATGGTTGCCTGCTACAGAGCCGTTTGTAAGTCAGTCGTTCCTTGCCCACATGGCAATCCGAAGTATCACTTTCAAGCATGGGTACCTTACATGACCATTCGTAACGACCTGAATGCGACTACGGTTCACGCAGACCTGCTCATTGAGCACGGCGTAGTCATCACCGTGGATGAGACACGGCGCGTGATCGAGGATGGCGCGGTGGCCATCCGTGGCGATCGCATCATTGCGGTGGGGAGCACTGAAGAACTGCGTGCGCACTATATCGCAGACAAAATCATCAACGCCCGCAACAAGGCGGTGCTCCCAGGCCTGATCGACAGTCACGCCCATGCCGGCCATGCCATGCTGAAGACGCTCGGCGGAGGGGATGGCGATGCTTGGATGAACGCCTGCCAGACTATCTACACCTCGGCCTCCGGTCCGGAGTTCTGGGAGGTAGACGCCAGGCTGTCGGCGTTGGAACGGTTGAAGTGCGGTACCACCACAGGCGTCTCACTACTGGGAGGGGGGGACTCGATCATGCGAGTTGACGACCCTGTCTATGCTCAACGGCACGCCAGAGCGATCGTCGAAGCCGGTACCCGCTCGGTAGTGGCAATCGGCCCATCACGACCACCGGCGCCGCTCACCTATCTCGACTGGTCGGCCGAACCGCCGCGGCGGCGCGATGTCGGTTATGAACTCATGTTCGAGGTCTGCGAAGAAGTCGCCCGAACCTGCGAGGGGCAGGGTGATGGCCGGGTACATATTGCCATCGCGCTCCCGGTGTATTCGCCCCAGTATGAGCAAAGCCATCTGGAGCATGCATCGCTGTTCAGACAGCAAGCTCGGGACTACATGGACCTCGCCCGTCGCTATGGCTTGACCTTCACCCAGGACGGCCATCGCGGCGGCACGCTGGCGCTGGCTCACCGCGAGTTGGGCCTGCTC
This sequence comes from Neisseriaceae bacterium JH1-16, assembly GCA_025989215.1. Classification (GTDB taxonomy): domain Bacteria; phylum Pseudomonadota; class Gammaproteobacteria; order Burkholderiales; family Chromobacteriaceae; genus Crenobacter_A. Next base: position 746,345 of record JAPDNP010000001.1, read on the forward strand.
GGCCCGACCTCCTTCATGTCTCACAGCATTGATCTGACAGAGGAAGACATCGCCCTGTGCCGCGAAACACAGACCAAGATCGTTCACAACCCAAGTGCCATCATGTCGATCCTAGGTCGCTGCCCCGTGCCGGAACTAATCGAGTCCGGGGTGACGGTAGCAATTGGTTCGGATGGGGCCGCGCCCGATCGCGGGTATGACATGTTCCGCCACATGTTCCAGTGTATGCACTACCACCGCCGCCATTTCCGCGACCCGGACATCCTGCCGCACGGCAAGGTTCTGGAAATGGTCACTATCGACGCCGCCAAGGCATTGTCGATGGATCATGAGATCGGCTCGCTAGAAGCCGGCAAGAAAGCCGACATCATCCTGGTTGACCTTTTTAAGCCGCACCTGATGCCGATGAACATGCCGGTCTACCGCGTTACCTGTTTCGCCAACGGTGGGGATGTTTGTACCACCATTGTCGACGGCAAGATCCTGATGGAAGACTACGTTGTACAAACGGTAGACGAGCATTCCGTGCTTGCAGCGGTGCAGGAAGAGTCGGAACGCATGCTGGATCGCAGCGGCTTGCGCCACCTGACTGAAGAGTCTGCAAGCCTCTGGCGGGCGGCCCGGTATCAAGCCGCAATTTGACGTAATCGCGCCAATTCGGATGGTAGCGTCGATGAGTCCCTCCACCATTTCACTGTCTAATGCAGGCGATCTGATCGCCTGTCTTGGTACCTCCATGTTCCCCGCTCGGCTGTGGGCATGGCTGCGCAATGCGGTCGAACCGCATTGCTACCAAACCGTTGCCATTCGCTATCGCCGCAACGCGCCATCGTGTCCGGTCGATAGCGTTGATGTGTTGTTTTTCTTTGGCGAAAGCGATCCGGATATAACGCGTTTAGCGGTCGATCTGTACCTAAAAGGCGCATGGAAGCGTGATGCAGTCTTGCCTTACATCGAGAGGCTAACCGATCCACAACTGGTGTTCTTGCGTAACGAAGAGATTGCACCAACAGAATATGGCTATTACTTCGGGTGTGGCCAACTGGGCGAGGAGTGCACACTACTCGGCTGCGAACGTGACTATGTGTATGCGTTCTCGATCTTTCGGCGACGAGACTCTACCCCCTACACCATGGCCGAACTCAGCCAACTGCGCCAATTGGGTGACTTCCTGCTGCCGTTGCTGTACCAGCATGCTCGATTGGCCGGGGCGTCGCTTCCTGCTGCCGGCGGCGCTCTGTTGCAGCATTTCGAGCAACGCTTGAATAGCCAGGCAGTGACCTTGTCTCCACGCGAGCGGTGGGTGTGCCAGGCCGTCCTTCAGGGGCAATTGGTCGCACAAATAGCCGAAGCGCTCGCTATTCGGCAGTGCAGTGTGCGTACCTATTTCAACAGGGCGCTGGCGAAAATCGGCGTGGAGAGCAAGGCCGAACTGTTTGCCTGGTGTGTTGCTCTCGGTGACGCATCGAACTAGCTGGTGGAGCTTTGTCACGTCTGTCCTAAAAGCGAGGACAGACGCCATGCCACTAGACCCCCTAGCATCTGAATACCCCCTAAATCGGGGGACTAGAACATGGGAGAAATGGGATGCAGACAAAGAAACACATTGCCGCATTGGCACTCGCGTTGGCGGGAGCCTGGGTGCACGCCGCTGAGCCTCAGGTTGTAAACGTCTATGCCTGGGATGGCTATGTCCCACCCGAAGTGGCCGCGCAATTCACTAAGGAAACCGGCATTCAGGTGCGCGTGGCCGCACTAGATTCCAATGACACGCTGCAGGCCAAGCTGCTGGCCGGTCATAGTGGCTACGACTTGGTGATGCCGTCGGTGGCCTATGTTGGTAAACAGATCGCGGCCGGAGCCTATCTGCCACTCGATCACGCTCAGTTACCCAACCTGCACCACCTTGACCCGACCATGTTGGAGAAGATCGCGAAAGTCGATCCAGGACAGCACTACACACTGCCTTATATGACGGGCACCAATGGCCTGGGCATCAACGATACAAAAGTCAAAGCCGCACTCGGCAATACGCCACTACCCAAGAATCTACTCGAACTCGTGTTCAATCCCAGCTATGCAAGCAAAGTTGCCAAGTGCGGGGTGACATTGCTTGATTCGGGCCTCGACACTCTCAGCATCGCGTTGGTCTATCTGAACAAGAGTCCGTTATCCACCTCAACGTCGGATCTGGAGGCTGCGACCCAACTGCTCATCAAGACTCGGCCCTACGTGACTAAATTCACGTCAAGCGATTACATCAACGGCCTAGCAAGTGGAGACTACTGCGTATCGTACGGCTGGTCAGGAGATATTGCCTCCGCCGTGCGCAGTGCTAGTGCCGCCGGAAACGGAGTGAAGTTACGCTACTGGTTGCCAGAGCATACCGTCCTGTGGTTTGACACATTAGCGATCCCAAAAGATGCACCACACACGAAAAACGCCTACCAACTGATCAATTTCTTGTTGCGTCCCGATATTGCCGCCAGGGTCAGCAATGGCGTTAATTTGATGAACACCAACCGGGACTCAAAGTCGCTTTTGAGCAAAGAGCTACGCGACTCCCCTGACCTAAACCCGTTTGGCGATCGACTCAACTCATTAAGCATAACCAGATCCTATGAGGCAAGCACGCAGCGAACCATTACGCGTAACTTCCAGCGGGTTAAAACCAGCCAGTAACTCGGATTTTTAGATTACACAGGCTCAAGCTTGAGTTGTAGGTGGGAGCCGGCGTGCGAACGCTCTTTAGTGAACTCACGCTGCCGCCACATTGAGAACGTTGCTAATTCCTGGCTTCAACCCTTTGCAATAGTTCCGCTGAGCATTGCTGGCTTGAGGACGAGGGTGTGAGGCACCCTAGGGGCATTAGCTGTGAAGGTGTTTTAATTTGTGTATTTTGGTAAGTAATTGTCGCAAGCCTACTGCAATGCCTCTTTCTGGACGTGTAGGTTACTGTGGAAATCGGTTAAATAATCAGATCGCCAAAAAGTAAGCACCCAGCAAGCGCACGCGATTATGGGGTAAAAATGAGCAAGCCATACTGGTTACGTAATATTCGTCCCTATGGTGGTAGTTTTGAGGACATACGGATCGTAGAGGGGCATATTGCTGAGCGTCGACCGGCAAGTGCAAATCCGATAGCGGGCAATGACATCGACGGTCAAGGCCAGCTGCTTACTCCATCATTAGTGGAAAGTCATATTCACTTAGATAAAACCTTCTGGGGGATTCCTTGGCAGTCTCATAGCGCAGGACCAACGCTTAAAGAGCTGATCTTGAACGAGCGTCAAATTCTACGTGAACTCAAATCACCAATCGTTGATCGTGCGGCCGCTTTACTAGAGCAATGTATAGCACGTGGATCTCTCCTGATTCGCTGCCATGTAGATATAGATCCCGAGCTAGGATTAAAACACGTAGAAGCCATGCTAGAGCTGCGTAAGCGTTACTCAGACATGGTTGATATTGAATTCGTAGCCTTTCCTCAGGCTGGACTTGTTCGGCACGCTGGCACAGTGGAAATAATGGAGGAAGCCTTAAAGCTTGGAGTTGAAATTGTTGGCGGATTAGACCCCTGCGGCATAGACGACGACCCCATTGCTCATCTTACGACCATATTTCAAATGGCCGATAAATTTGACAGAGGCGTCGATATTCACTTGCACGACCTCGGAGAGCTCGGAATCTGGCAGATCGATCGCATTGTTGATTTCACCGAGCGCTATCACCGTCAGGGACGAGTAATGATTAGCCATGCCTACTGCCTAGGCATGAAAGACTGGGAAGACATATCCTCGCTGGCTGACCGGCTAAAGGCTAATCAAATCTCGCTAATGACTTCGGCACCTGCTGACATCGCTATTCCGCCATTCGCTGAGCTACATGCGGCAGGAGTCAATGTCTGTCTTGGCTCGGATGGTATTCGAGATGCCTGGACCCCAATGGGTAACGGTGACATGCTTGAGCGCGCCATGCTTCTTGCCTTTCGCTTCGACATGAGAAAAGACGATGCGCTACGTGCCGCTTTCGATGCCGCAACCAGCAATGGTGCACTGGCGCTTGGGCGAGAGGACTATGGATTAGAACCGGGGCAACCAGCAAATTTTCTATTGTTGCCCACAGAGACACTATGCGAAGCAATTGTTGCTCGCCCTCTAGAGCGAACGGTGATCAGTCGAGGTGCCGTGGTGGCAAAGAACGGTCGTCTGCGGGAGAGTCGCTTGTAAAGACCTGGTGGAGCGATTCGGTTCTGTGAATCGCCCCCACGTCCACGGCTTAATGACCATTGCGCCACTTACCGGGAGGCAAGCCGAAGCGCGCGCTGAATCGGCGCGTAAACGCCTGTTGGTCCGAGTAGCCGAGCCTGGCGGCGATCTCCGCAAGCGGTAGCGCCTGGTCGGACAGTAGTTGTAAAGCACGGTCCAGGCGTAGGCGAGCCTGGTAATGCTGCGGTGTGTCACCGAATGCTTCGCAAAATAGATCGTGAAAACGGCGAGGCTTCCAGCCGAATTGTTCGGCCAACGTAGCAGTGCTGACCGGACGGTCCATGCGGCTGCGTAAAAAGGACTCGATCCGGCGGACAGGGAAGGTGGCAGCATCACCGGTAACGCCATCCAGCGCCTGTACCGCCTGGCCGATCACTTCGACTGCCAGCAGCCAGTCGTATTGGCGCCGCCGCTTTGTCCCACTCGCCACAGCGAGCCGGAGGGCCTTGTCGATCTGTGGGGGTATGGCAAATTCACGCGGCTTATCGAGCAGCACGTGAGGAACGGCCACCGAGCCGACAGGTAGATCGACCACCAGCTGACAGTTGTCCGCGTCACCGACAAAGTCATGCCGGTATCCGGCCGGTACGATCACCCCGCTCAGTGCACGGGTGCGATAAAGATGCCCATTCATCTCGAGTTCCGCTTGGCCACACAGGCCGAACAGCACCTGACAGTAGCTGTGCACGTGCCAATCAGGAGCCGTCTGGTAGACGCGCCGCTCTACGAGAGGATCATCCCCCCGCTGCATTGGCTCGACTTTCGACATGATTCGACTTTTTCCTCCAATGACATAGCCACACCCCGAGCACCGCGACAGCAAAGCCCACCAGCTGAACGGCACTAAGCCGGGAATCAAATAGCAGGAAGGCCTCCAATGCAGCCAACGGCGGTGCCAGGTACATCAGCGTGGCCACTCGGGCCACCTGTCCACGCCGCACCAACCACAGCAACAGCCCGGTGCCGGCGCCGGACAACACCAGAGTGGCCCAGGCCAGCGAGCCATATAGCAAAGGGCCGGGCAGCCAGCGCGACTCCTGCAACACAAGAGCCAGCAGGCCTGTGAACACGGCCGCACCGATATTTTGCAGTGCCGAGCTGGCTCGGATGTCGGCGCGTGCAATTGAGGTCTTCTGCAGCACGGTGCCAACGGTCAGCGAGAAAATCGCCAACATGCCGACCACGGCCACCCATGGCGAGAACGTTCCCTGTGCCGATGTCAGTGCCGGCAACAACACCAGCATCACCCCGGCCATGCCCGCCAGCAGGCCGTACCAGAATAGACGGCCGGGCCGTTCGCCGAGGATCACCATGGCCAGCAGCGCGGTAAACAGGGGCTGTAGCGCGCCGAGCAGCGCCATCACCGCCGGCGATAACCCTTGCGCCACCGCCCAATAGCCACCGGCAAGATACACCCCGTTGAGCAGTACGCCGACCAGCAGGTGGCGTGGTAGCTCGCGCCAGCTTGGCCAGCGCACACCAGCAGTAAGCGCAAGCAGGGTGAACAGCACGGCAGCCAACATAAAGCGCACCGTCAGAAACAGGCTGGGACTCGCCACCGGCACGATGGCGCGGCCAACCACGAAGCCAGTCGACCAGATGGCAACAAACAGCGCACTCAATCCATACATACGGGAATCCAACTCCTGCTTCATAGCCCGTAGGCTAGTGCGACGAGAGTCTGCGAGTCTTGTCTGAAACTGCAATCACGTGCTCCCGCATCGGGGGCCGGATACGCATGACTGAATCGCCGCCCTCTATCTTCTGTTCACCTCCGTTCAGCGATTGTGGAGCCGGCGAAGTGACTGCGGCCACCAGACTACCTGGCCGCGTCTTGCTTGGAAGCGGGCAGTCGCCATTGAGCCTCGTCTGACTCCTTTTGGCCAGATGCAGCGAGCCGGTAACGCTTATCCTCACCTCGCGGCTGGCGTGCCGTCTTGACTCGTACCGAGTCCACGCTCCAGAAGGTATTCCTTCAACTCATCAATGAATACACGTACCTTACGAGTGCTGCGACGATGGGGCAGGTAGAGAACGTGAACCCACGGACCAAAGGCGCTTTGTAAGCGCCAGTGGTCAACCATTACCTCCACCAACTCACCCCGTTCCAAGTACGGAGCCGCACTCCACGTCGGGATGAATTGAAGCCCTTGTCCATCCAGCAGGCAGCCAAGCAGGAAGTCGTAATTGTCGCTCGATAGTCGCGGCACAGGCTGCCTGAGCCGAATGCTCTGCCCACCGCAAGACACCCACCAGAAACTACGACTGACAAGAGGATGGCGAAGGATCAGCCAATCATGCTGTGCGTAGTTTTCCAGGGACACCTCCATGCCCTTGCGCGCCAGATAAGTCGGACTCACGCACAACACCACACGGTTCTCCAGCAGCGGCTGAGCAATCAAGCCTGGCAGGTCAGTCGGCCCATCTCGCAGAGCAAGGTCATACCCCCCATCGACCAGATCGTCGTTGTCATCGTTTAAGTCGACTTCCAGACGCACCTGAGGGTGTTTGCGCATGAAGCGGCAGCAGACTTGCCGCAGAAATGCGGGCCCGAACGACGGGGGAGCCGTAATGCGCAGGCTGCCGCGCAGCTCGTGTTGCAACTGCTCGACTTCTTCTCCGGCAAGTTGCAGTTGCATGAGTGCTTGGCGGGCGCCTTCGAGGTAGATGTGTCCGGCTTCGGTCAAGGCCATGCGCCGTGTCGTCCGTTCAAACAGCCGGGCGCCTAACTCCGATTCAAGTTGCGCGACGGCCTTGGTAATAGCTGACGGTGTCTTGCCCAGATGGTCCGCCGCGAGGCTGAAGCTGCCGTGTTCTGCCGACGCAACGAACATGTTGAGCGCGGTCATTTTGTCCATTCATCTATTCCTGACAGGCACAAAAGTTGTGTCGGAACTGAGCATGATTAACCCAGGAATGCTTGGTTAATATGAGCGAATGGCAACAATAGCTTAAGGCGACGACATAAGGCTATTGCTTCCGATGAGACAGGCCGCTGCATGTGTTTTTTCCTCAATAGAAACTATGCAGACTGCCTGAGACATGTTCCGAATAGCGAACTGAATGCCCCTCATGAGGTTCAGGGCCTCGTGGAGCAACGCACATCACAGCAACAAGGAGACCTTGTAGTGAAAGTTCATACCTTTGCAACGGACATCCAGGACCCGCTACGACGGGGACGGCAGATTGGAGAACGATGGGCCGACGAGATTAGACGCACCGTGTCGCTCTATCTCGACTTCTTCCCACGCGTCGGCATCAGCGCTCAACAGGTCCGATCAATCGGTGACTCCAGTTTGGGAGCCCTTGAGGCCTGGTGTCCCGATCTTGCGTGCGAGGTGATGTCGATCGCGGCGGGAGCGCAGCTGCCCATCTGGCAACTCGCGAGCCTCAATGCCCGTACAGAGATTCTCGCGGTAATGCCAGCCTCGACTGAGGGGGAATGCTCGACCGCGGTGTATGCGCCTAGTGGCTCGACAGCGCCGAGAACCATTCAAACATGGGATTGGCATGACAGCCTGGTGCCCGATGGCTTGTTGCTGCAGTTGCTAACGCGCCGCGGCTTGACGGTAAAACTGTTCACCGAGTTCGGCATGCTGGGGAAGATCGGTGTCAACAGCGCCGGGTTGGGACTCCATTTCAATATTCTCCACCATGACAGCGATAACGACGATGCCGGGGTTCCAGTGCACGCTATTGCCCGACGCCTGCTGGAGGAAGCCACCACTGTGCAGGAAGCGATTGAGTTGGCCCGTTCGGCCAAGGTTAGTGCGTCCACAGTACTGACCGTGTTCTCGCGTTTGGAAGAAGAAGGCCCACGTGCCGCAAGCATTGAACTCAGTCCTTCCCGTACTGCAGTGGTCCTGCCGCTGGAGAAAGACTGGATCTTGCACACCAACCATTTCCTGGACCCAGTTTTGAGCCAAGGCGAGCGTACGCCAGATAAGACGACTACCTATGCCCGTCTCGAGCATCTACATGCGGTTTGCTCGGGCATGGCCGTCAGCGATGTGCGGGCGAGAGCAGGCGCCATGTGCGGTGCCGCCGGCGACCAGGCGCCAATTTGTTTCCACGCGGACATGAGCATGCCGGATACCGAGCGCTGGGAAACGCTGCTGACCTTAGGCATCGATACGGAGAACTGTGCACTGGAGTACGTGGCGGGAAATCCGAAAGTCCTGGCCGATGAGGGTTTCGAACGGTTCTAACGAACATCGCCCCCGGTCGCAGCTAGTCGCGTGGCGACCCGGTGTGCCGATCAGTCTCACATACAAGAATATTCACCGCCATGGCCAATGCGCAGCACACCGCCTGTTGGTCGATCGGTGACGACATATCAGTCGAAAGAGGAGAAGCATCATGGCTGGAGACAAGACTAATAACGTCCCGCCCAGATCCGCATTCAAGACCTTCTGCGTATCGGGAATGGGAACGGCACTCGAGTTTTACGACTTTGTTATTTATGGAACAGCTGCCGCCCTAGTGTTCCCTCAGGTCTTCTTTCCGGAGATGGACCGGCTGACGGCAACACTCATTGCGTTTGGCGCATTTGGCGCCGGCTTCTTTGCAAGGCCGGTGGGCGGCGTGGTGTTTGGCCATTTCGGCGACAAATTCGGCCGACAGAAGGTGCTGGTGACCACGCTGCTGCTAATGGGGCTAAGCACATTGCTGATCGGCTGCCTGCCGAGTTACTCGGCCATCGGTATCGCGGCCCCCATTCTTCTGGTTCTCCTGAGGCTGATCCAAGGCCTGGCCGCAGGGGGAGAGTGGGGTGGTGCTGCCCTATTTGGCATCGAGGTCGCACCTGCAGGGCATCGGGGCCTCTGGGGTAGTTTCACCAGCATGGGGATCGGTGTCGGCGGCATTCTTGGCTCCGGCATTTTTGCCGCGGTAAGCACTGTGGCTGGTGATGATTTAGCCGGGTTTGCGTGGAGGATACCGTTCTGGCTCGGCGGGCTCCTAGTTCTCGTAGGACTATTTGCACGGCTTCGGAATTCGTCAAAGGAGGGCAAGCCCACCAAGGAGACCAGCCCCATTCCGCTGCTGGAGGCCCTGCGCCGTCGCCCGAAGGAAATGCTGTTATGTACCGGCATTGCTTTTGGCTACATCACCATTGCCTATATCGGCAGCACCTTCTTCCTATCCTACGCAACGCAGATCGGTTACGGCAGCACACAAGCGCTGATGTTCGATTTGATGCTTTCCATCACCATCGTGATGTCTGCTCCATTTTTCGCCCATCTGTCCGACAAACTTGGACGCCGCCGCGTGATGATCTTCGGCGCGGTGATCATGGCACTCGGGTTGTTCGCATTCTTCCCCCTGGTAGACATGAAGAGTCTTCCAATGTCGCTGTTTGCCTATGCAGTAGTTGGCTTACTGATGGGGGCAACACAAGGGCCGATCCCTGCGTTCCTGGGTGAGCAGTTTCCTCGGGAAATGCGCTACTCCGGGATCTCTGCCAGCTATCAGGTCGGGGCCGCACTAGGAGGCGGGACTGCATCAAGCGCGGCGACAGCCATCTTAATGGCCACAAACCACAATCCGCTGGGCGTCTCTCTTTATGGCGCAGTGGCTTTAGCCTTGGTAGCTGTCTGCTCGCATTTCCTGAAGGAGACTTCACACCTGAGTATGGCTGACATCGATGAAGGAAAGGCAACCTCACAAGCTTTGCCGAAAACCGCTGCCACTCAGCGCGCGCGTGGGATCAGTTGAGTAGCGCGATAGAGGCGCTACATATGGTTTGAGCGGTCAGGGACCTCTCTACTGACAGAATTAATGTTGTTCAAGGTTGAGATATACAACCAATGCCAAAATTGGCGATTAACTTGAAAACAAGTTTACAAGAGGAAGTCATGGGAAATTTTTTCTTGAAAAAAATCGTTGCTGGAGTGGGAATGGCTGTTATGGGGTTGTCGGCATTTGCGGCGACACCTGCAGTTACGTCTGACTCGAAGCTCAATGTTTTTAACTGGGGGGACTTCATTGCGAAGGATACCGTTGCGAATTTTGAGAAACTGCACAGCGTCCATGTCAATTATGACACCTACGACAGTGACGATATCCTACAGGCCAAGCTGCTGGTTGGCCGTTCTGGCTATGACATAGTTGTACCCAGTTCGGGATCTCTAGCCAAACAAATCCAGATCGGTCTTTATCAGAAACTCGATAAATCCAAACTACCGAATCTGGTCAACCTTGACCCGGCACTGATGAAGATGCTCGAGAGCGCCGATCCAGGTGGTCAGTATGGTGTGCCATGGGCTTATGCCGCCACGGGTATCGGTTACAACGTGCAGGCTGTGAAGAAGGCTTTTGGTGGCAACGCACCGACCAATAGCTGGGCACTCGTTTTCGATCCTGCCAACCTGGCAAAACTGAAGAATTGCGGCGTGTCATTCCTCGATAGCCCCGGCAGCATGTTCCCTGCTGTGCTGCAGTACATGCACAAGGATCCGAACAGTACCAATCCAGCGGACTATAAGGCGGCACTTGAAGCACTGAAGAAAGTGCGTCCATACATTAGGCAGTTCAACTCATCGGGTTATATTAACGACCTGGCGAATAATGATGTCTGTGTGGCAGTGGGATGGTCGGGGGACGTCGGTATCGCACGTCGCCGCGCACAGGAAGCCAAGCGTCCGTATGAGATTAAGTACGTTAACGTGAAGGAGGGCGGCTTCATGTGGTTCGATGTAATGGTCATTCCCAAAGATGCACCTCATCCGCAGGCTGCATTGAAGTGGATCAACTACACCCTTGAACCGAAAGTGAGCGCTGCGATTACGAGCGAGGTGTATTACCCGACTGCCAACCGCGCGGCGCAGCAATACCTGCCTGCCACCATTGCCAATGATCCAGTCGTTTTCCCAACTGATTCGGAGCTGAAGAAGATGGTGGTGATGAAACTGGTGCCACCTGATATCCAGCGGCTTCAAAGTCGCCTGTGGGAACAGTTTAAAACTGGTCATTGATTAGGGGCAGCCGATGGGTCTTTTACGACTGGCGTAGTGAGCTGTCGAATTGAAAGGCCATCTGAATATGTATTCTGCGCCACTGATTAATGCCATATAAATAATGACATATGAGGCCAGTATTTCCATGAAATGCTGGCCTTTTGCAGGTGCAGGGTTAGAGCTGGCATGACGGCGCACGTGTCATGACCTGTCTGCAAACCTCTTTCACAAGCATGCTCGACTTGGCAGGCCGTTGGGCTGAACCGTGCTGAGAAGCAGCTCGATTCAGCCTCCATTCTGGAGAAGTATTGATGCAATACGCCGATACCGTGTACCTGAACGGTACTCTCTACACTGGTAATACCCACCGTAGCTTTGCCCAAGCCCTGGCAGTGCAGGGCGAGAAAATCCTGGCCGTTGGCCTGGACGACGAAATCCGTGTATTGGCTGGCCCTGACACCCGGGTGGTCAACCTGGCGGGAGCGCTGATGGTGCCAGGCTTTATCGACGGCCATGTGCATCCGATGCAAGGGCAGCAGATTCTTGGCGATTTCGACTTATCAGGGCTGAACGAACCGGCGGTCATCTTGGAGCGTATCCGCGACTGCGCCAACGCGACGCCACACGAGACATGGGTGTATCTCGGCGGCGCCAATCTGGCCGCATTCGGTGCTTATCCGACTCGTGCACTGCTCGACCAGGTTGTACTGGATCGGCCGCTGTTGGTGATCGGCTATGACGTACACAGCGGTTGCCTTAACAGCAAGGGGCTGGAGCTCGCCGGCATCAGTGCCGCTACGCCAGACCCGAAGGGAGGCATCTACGAACACGATGCGACCGGTGTACCAACCGGAGTGGTCCACGAAGAGGCCCTATATCGCATTTGCCCACTGATACCTCAGCTGAGTCCGGCGGGCTATCCCAAGGCGCTAGCCAAGGCCCATGCGATGGCAAACGGCTTCGGGGTCACCGGCTGGTTCGACGCCTGGTTGGACGAGCCAATGATCAAGGCCTACGCCGACGCGCAGCGTAACGGCGAGCTGAAGGTCTATATGAGTGCAGGCCTGGTGGCTCAGCCGGGCGGTGATGCACGAGAGCAGATTGAACGCTTCACTGCTTGGCGCCAGAAATACCACTGCGACAATCTGCGGCTTCACACGGTGAAGATCTTCATCGACGGCGTGCCTGAATCGAAGACCGCCGCGCTCTTGGCGCCGTATGTCGGCAGCGACGAGTGCGGTCTTGCGTTGTGGAGCCAGGAAGCGCTTAACGAGATCGCGCTTTTGGCCGATACGGCCGGCTTCGATCTTCACTTTCACACGCTCGCGGACCATGCGGTACGGATGGCGCTCGATGCACTGGAACATGTGCAGCACCACAATGGTATGCGTGACCGACGTGCGCAATTGGCCCACTTGCAGCTGATCGACCCGGCCGATTACGGGCGTTTTCATCAGTTGGGCGCGATTGCCAGCATACAGGCGCTGTGGACCGCTGCCAGTCCTGAACAACAGCAGCTTTTTTGCGATCTGTTCGGGCCGGAGCGTACCGCGCGAAACTACCCGTTCCGCAGTCTGCGCAACGCCGGCGCCATGCTGGCTGGCGGTTCGGACTGGTCAGTCAGTACCATGAACCCATTGCCGATCATGCAGACCGGTGTCACCCATGTCCCGGTTGATCAGCCCGACGGTGCACCATGGAACCCGCACGAACGACTCGACCTACTCACCATGCTGGAAGCCCATACGGTCAACTCGGCCTATGCGCTGCGTTTTGATGACTGTACCGGTTCGCTTGAAGCGGGCAAGGATGCGAGCTTCGCCGTTCTCGACCGCAACCCGTTCTGCCATCCGGTCGAGGAGCTGACCCAGGCACGGGTGGTCGAAACCTGCTTCCGCGGCGAAGTGGTGTACTCCGAGCCAAGCCAAATGGCCTGATCTCTCCAATACCCCGAACAAGGCCCGGTAACGGGCCGAACGTGGCATTAGCACCAGGGACAGATTGTCAGACCAATCCTGTCGACCAGCAGATGTAAGAAGGGGCTCGTCCGTCGACGGACAGGAATGTTGACGGTCAGCGTGGCCTGTCGACGGCTAACGGCACTGAAGCAGGGAACAGCTGTACCAAGCTACAGCTTGCCGTAACGGAGGTAAGGCAGACGCTCTGGCATAGGTTCAAAAGCCGTCTGCTTTGATAGACTCTGTGGCCTGCGTTGCTTATTGCCCCCATCTATATTTTCGATTCGGTTTAACCATGCCAAGAAAACCGCGCCTTCGCTCGGGAAGCGGCGTTACCCTGCATGAGATCGGCCTTGCCGCCGGTGTCAGTGCGATCACGGTTTCTCGCGCGCTGAACTCCCCGGAGCGCGTCTCGGAAGCGCTGCGAAACAAGATCTTGGAGACCGTCGATCGTTTGGGCTATGTGCCCAACCGTTCGGCCCGTTCGCTCGCTTCGGCTCGGTCGCGGACGATATTGGTGCTGGTACCGTCGCTGACCAATACCGTGTTCATCGACACGCTGGTCGGGGTCGAAGAGGTGCTGCGTGTGGCCGGTTATCAAATGCTGATCGGCAACACCCATTACAGCGCGAGCGAGGAGCTGCAGCTGCTGCGAGCCTATCTCGAGCACCAGCCGGACGGCATTCTTGTGACCGGCCTGTCCCAGCCGCCGGAGTTCGGCGCCATCCTCGAAAAGCTTGGCATTCCGGCCGTCTATATGATGGATCTGACTGACGATGGTCGTCTGTGCGTGGGCTTTTCCCAGGAAGAGGCCGGGGCGGCGATCACCGCGCATCTGCTGGCGCGTGGTTACCGGCGCATCGCCTTTATGGGGGCGCAGCTGGACGAGCGTGTTCTCAAGCGACTCGAGGGCTACCGTGCCACGCTGCACGCGGCGCAGCTGTACGATGCGAAGCTCGAATTCCTCGATCCGTCTCCGTCTTCGATGCAGATGGGCGCGGAAGCGCTGGAACGGTTGCTGCGCGAGCATCCGGACTGCGATGCGGTGTTCTGTTGCAATGACGATCTGGCGATCGGCGCGATCGCGCAGTGCCATCGGCTCGGCTTGGCCGTGCCGGATAGGGTGGCGATCGCCGGTTTCAACGATCTTCAACCCGCAGCCTGGACGACTCCGGCGCTGACTACTGTAGCGACGCCTCGCAATCGGATCGGGGCCGAGGCGGCCCGGTTGCTGCTTGAGCGTATCGCCGGCCTGGTGATTTCGGCCCCACGGCAAGACTTGGGCTTCGCGGTGGTGGCGCGGGGCAGCTCGTGAAAGAGAAGGGCGGGGTTTGCTTGATGCACGGCCTCGCGGGCGGGCCGTGGCGATGACCAGATGACCGTACCCCCGTTCTGCCTCCCTGTTTTTTACCACACGTCGGCCGCCCTTCGGAGAATCGGCAAGCTATCTCTTGTTGTCTTTTTTAGTTAGCGCTAACATCCAAAATTGAACGCCGCTGCAGTGTGCGGCGTTTTTTCTCAACCTAAAAATGTTAGCGCTAACATGAATAAGCCAAACATCGTGGTCATGGGGGTCGCCGGCTGTGGCAAGAGCAGCCTTGGCCAAGCCCTGTCAGAAGCGCTTGGCGCCACTTTTATCGAAGGAGACAGCTTCCACCCGCCCGAGAACATTGCTCGGATGGCGGCGGGCATTCCGTTGACCGATGACGACCGGGCCGGCTGGCTGACCAGGCTCGCTGAGCGCCTGGCCGATGGCCGGTCGCACGGCGAATGCATGGTGCTGGCTTGCTCCGCGCTCAAGCGTCGCTATCGCGACAAGCTGCGCGAGGGCGACCCGGGGTTGTTGTTCGTGCACCTGAGTGGCACACCGCAGCTGATCGCCGAGCGCATGGCGGAGCGCAGTGCCCACTTCATGCCGCAGAGCCTGATCGAGAGCCAGTTTGGCGACCTGGAGGCCCTGCAGACCGATGAACTGGCTGTCGTATGTGACATCCAGCAATCGCTTGAGACCATTCGGGACAGAGTGGCGGAGCGCTTGGGTCGTGACTCTGACGTGCATGCCGCGTAGAGAACCCATACAGAGGAGAAAATAAAATGACTACAGCCCACACAACCCTAGTTCCGACACGACGTTGGCGCATCGGCGGCCTGCTCGGCATCGGCGTCCTGGTCAATTACTTCGATCGCATCAGCCTGTCGGTCGCGGCCCCGCAGTTGCAACACGAATTCCATCTGAGCGCCGGCGATCTTGGCCTGTTATTCAGCGCCTTTTTCTGGACCTATGCGGTGCTGCAGATTCCCACCGGCATGGTGCTCGACCGTTTCGGCGTCACCCGGGTGGGGCGCTGGGGGGCCTTCCTGTGGGGAATCGCGGCGACACTGACCGCCTGTGCCGGCGGTTTCGGCGGCGTGTTCCTGGCCAGGGCCTTGCTGGGGGTCGCAGAGGCGCCGGGCTTCCCGGTCAGCTCTAAGGCGACCGGCTACTGGTTCCCGCGCCGCGAACGGGCGATGGCGACCGCGATCTTCGATGCCGCCGCCAAGTTCTCGAATGTCATCGGGGTGCCGATGGTCGCGCTGGCCGTCGTGCACCTGGGCTGGCGCTGGGGGTTCGGCATCTCCGCGCTGCTGAGCCTGGCCTATTTCGTCGCCTTCTATGTCATCTATCGCGACCCGAGTGCGGACCCGAAGCTGAGCCGGGCCGAGCATGACTACATCGTGCAGGGCGGCGCCACATCGGAAGGGGTCAGCCAGGGCGGCTCGCTGCACCTGCTGGGCTACCTGCTCAAGCAGCGCAAGATCTGGGGCCTGTCGATCGGTTTTGCCGCCTACGGCTACGTGTTCTACTTGTTCCTGACCTGGCTGCCCGGCTATCTGGTGCAGACGATGCACATGAGCATCCTCAAGTCGGCCTCGTTCGCGGCGGTGCCGTGGGTCTTTGCCACCCTGGCCGATATCTTGGTCGGCGGCTGGCTGATCGATCACCTGATAGGCAAGGGCTACAACGAGACGCGGGTGCGCAAGGGGGTGCTGCTCGCCGGCATGTGCTGCGGCCTGGCCGTGTTCGGGGCCACCACGACCACCGACCCCTACATCGCGATTCTGTGGATTACCGTCGCCTTGAGCGGGCTTGCCGCGGCGGCCCCGGTGGGCTGGTCGCTGCCGTCGCTGATCGCGCCCCATGGTGGCACCGGTACGGTCGGCGGCATCATGAATTTCGCCAACAATCTGATGGGGGCGGTGGCCCCCATCGTGACCGGCTATATCGTCGGTGCGACCCACTCGTTCACCAATGCCTTCCTGGTAGCGGGCGCAGTGTTGCTGGTCGGGGTGTTTGCCTTCGTGTTCCTGCTCGGCCCCATCGAGCCGATCCCGGAGCCGCGCAAGAAGGACGCGATGCCGGACGGGGCGGCCATTGCCGGCGGCTCTTCCGGCCGCGGCTGAGTTTCCCGCTCTCTGGCTCCAACGTTGGCCGAAAGCCGCCCGGACTCCGGGCGGCTTTTTGTTTAGGCCGGGGTAGAGCATCGACCGTGCGCGCTACAGCAACACCGGGCGGTCGGGCAACTCATTCGAACGCTTGCCGGCCGCCGGGAAGTGTGTCGTCAGGCAGTGGGTCGTCGCGCGTATTCCTGCCACGGCGCCGTCCTCGAAGCGCCCCGCCTTGAAGGCCGCCTCCATGGCCCGGCAGATGTTCCGCCACTCAGGTTCGCCGACCCTGGCGTGTATCCCGCGGTCTGCGATGATCTCGACGCCCCGGTCCGCCAGCAACACGTAGATGAGCACGCCGTTGTTCTGCTCGGTGTCCCACACCCGCAGCAGGGAGAACACCTCGAGGGCGCGTTCTCTGCTCGACTGCCCGCGCCACAGCGCCGCGCTGTGCAGCGCTCCCTCTACGGCAAAGCGAATCTGTCCGACGTGGGCGAGCTCGCTCGCCTTGATCTCCGTCTCGATGGCGTTCAGGGTGCGGAGTGGAAAAGCGTGACGCACTTGCCAGTGGGTCATGGCGAGATGCCGGGCGATACGCGCAAGACGATTCACTACCACCTCCCCGAGGCGCCGCCGCCCCCAAAGTCGCCGCCACCACCGCTGAATCCTCCGCCTCCCGGTCCGCCGTCCCCGCCAAAGCCGCCACCGCTTTGCCAGCCGCCGAGCCGACCGATGCCGCCGCCGAACAGGGTGAAGACAAATGCGACCAGCCCCATGCCGATCGCCGCCGAGAGCGCTCCGACCAGCAGCCAAACGAGCAAGGCCGCCCCACCGCCCATGGCGATGGCCGCCGGCAATCGACCGAGCAGGGCTCGTAGCACGCCCCCCACCACGAACAACAAGAGAAAGATGACCGGCAGCGCATGACCGAATCCGCCGGTGCTGCGGGTATTCGGGCGGACCGGGGCCGGCAGGGGCTCACCGTTTACGACACTGATCATGCGGTCGATCCCGGCATCGATGCCGCCGTAGAAGTCGCTCTGCTGGAGGCGCGGCACGATGACTTCGCTGATGATGCGCTTGCAGGTGGCGTCATTCAGCGCACCTTCCAAGCCGTAGCCGACTTCGATGCGCAGAGCATGGTCATCCTTGGCGACAATCAGCAGCGCGCCGTCATTTACCTTCTTTCGGCCAAGCTTCCATTGTTCGACGACGCGCAGCGAGTACTGTTCGATGGACTCCTCGCCAGTGCTGGGGAGAATCAGCACGGCCAGCTGGCTGCCCTTGGCCGCCTCGAAGCTTTGCAGTTTTTGCTCCAGCGCGGCCAGCTGCTGCTGAGTCAGGGTGCTGGTCTCATCGGTGACGTGGGCCTTCAGGGGCGGGACCGCTATCTGTTGCGCACCGGCGACCAGGCTCCAAACCAGGGCGGCCGAGGCGAACAGGATTCGAGCGGCCCCGATGGCAGTCATTAGTAGGCCCCTTCCGGACTCCCCTTGCTTGGGGAGGGCGCGGTCCCGAAGTCCACCCGCGGCGGGGTCGAGATGGCCTTCTCATTTTCCACGGTGAAATTGGGCTTCACCTTGAAGCCAAAGCTCATGGCTGTCAGATTGGTCGGGAAGCTGCGCACGGTGACGTTGTAGTCCTGCACGGACTTGATATAGCGGTTGCGCGCCACCGTGATGCGGTTTTCAGTGCCTTCCAGTTGAGCCTGCAAATCGCGGAAGCTGGCATCGGCCTTCAGCTGCGGATAGTTTTCCGAAACCACCAGCAGCCTGGACAGGGCGCCGGACAGCTGGGCCTGAGCCGCCTGGAACTTGGCGAATGCTTCAGCATCGTTGATCAGCTCTGGCGTGGCCTGGATGCCGCCAACCCGGGCCCGCGCAGCGGTCACTTGCTCCAGCACTTCTTTTTCGTGGCTGGCATAGCCTTTGACTGTGCTGACCAGATTGGGAACCAGGTCGGCGCGACGCTGATACTGGTTTAATACCTCGGACCAACTGGCCTTGATCTGCTCGTCTTGTGCCTGCAGGGCGTTGTAGCCGCAGCCGGTCAGGCTCAGTACCAGGGCGGCGAGCAAGACTCTCCAGAGATAGCGCATCGGGCACTCCTGTAATGAGAAAGGCATCACTATGCATCGATTAATGCTAGGTACTGTTGGCATGCTTACAAGGAGGAGGGTGTGCCGAATTTTGTGTCAACGGACTTTCGACCGGAAACGGCGTTGCTGCACAAATCAGATAACGGACGTCATCCCCCTTGCCCCGGGCGGGTTTATGGCATGCGTACCGTCGGGGCGGCCCAGTTGAGTGAAGCGACTCAGGGCTAACGCTGAGAGGCGTTTCATTGGGCGACAACTGCTTGAGCAGTTCCGGCAATATCGACGCATCCCACACGCCTCTGGTCAAGAACAACCAACCGGCTGCCATGGGGCGAAAGCTGCCTTTTCCCTCAGGATCAGTTTCAACCCAAAGTAACTGTTCAGCAGCGTCTACTGGGGGTTGGAGCGATTCAATTTGAGCTTACCAAGGGAGTCATCTGAGTGTTGATGAGCCATCATCAAGAAGCGTAACAATGCCGAGGCCTTCTTGTGCCGGTTATGTCTATCGACGGGGGCGAAAGGCAACCCTCAATCGGCCCCTATCGTACGAGTTTGATATAACAGCTCGTCCCCACTCTCCAGAAGCGGAAGGAAAGGATATGTACACCGAAAAAGAACATCTGCCGACATGGCCACTGGCTATAGCACTTGCCCTCGCCACGCCACATTCCTTGGCCGCGACAGCAGAAGTGACGGCAGATCAGGTTGTATCCGCTTTGGAGGGCACTTTCGGCGCACATGCGGCAGAACGCCGCAATCACATCAAGGGGAGCTGTGCAAAAGGTGAATTTATTGGGACTCCCGTTGCACGCGACTACACCCGTTCGGCGCTGTTTTCCGGCAAGTCCGTGCCGGTCGTCGCCCGTTTCTCCTTGGCCGGCGGCAACCCCAAGGTGCCCGACACGACAAAGATTGCGCGCGGTATGGCCCTGGAATTCCGGCTACCTGGCGGCAAGCTGCAGCACATGACCATGCTGAACACGCCGATGTTCGGCGCGTCGACGCCACAAACATTCTTTGACGACATTGTCTCAAAGAAACCAGACCCAGCGACCGGCAAACCTGATCCAGAAAAAATCAAGGCATTCAAGGCAAGCCACCCGGACAGCTTGCCGCAAGCGGAATACCTGGACAAACACAATCCTCCCGTCAGCTGGGCCAACAGCAGCTACTACGGCATACACACGTTCAAGTTCGTGAATCGTGCCAACAAGACCACGCTGGTCCGTTGGCGGTTCGTTCCGCAAGACGGCGACAAGCGCTTATCCGATGATGAGCTCAAGTCCTCACCACCAAACTTCCTTGAGCAAAGGCTGATCGATCGAGTCAAACAGGGCCCAGTACGCTGGGACATGATCCTGGCCATTGGCATCCCCGGCGACCCCGAAGACAATCCGACCGTGTTATGGCCCTCCAACCGTAAGGAGGTCAAAATCGGCACACTGACCATTACCTCCGCCACACCACAGACAGGCGCAGAATGTGAAAAGATCAATTTCGACCCTCTCGTTATGGCTGATGGGATTGAGCCAACGAACGATCCGGTATTGCTTTTCCGCTCTCCCGCCTATGCAATTTCATTCGGCAAGCGGTTAGGAGGGAAATGAAAAATAGAATATGTGGATTGGGCGTTGTCGCATAAGTCCAGCCAAGTCACCACAGGCCGATAGCAACCTAATCCCCATAAGAAAGCCCCATCTTTGATGGGGCTTTCTTAGTGTGGCGTTGTTGCACTGCTCAGACCCGGGGCACCTGCCACCTCCTGCGGTGGCCGGGCAGGACTTATGCGACAGCGCTTTGGAGAGGCTAAGTCGAGCGGGCAGGGGCGGGGCATTCCATGCCTGAGAGCGCGTTGAGCCTTCCACTTGATGGCGCTTGTATCCAGATAGTGTAAGTGTTCGCTGAGCAGACACTGTCTCTAGCGCATCGCCGCTACAAGCCACCGAGAATTGGTCAGTCGACAGGCAAGCGTTCCGCCACCCACATACAAAACGGCCCACATTGATCGGACCGTTTGTTGATAAGCGAAAATTTACTCAATGACTGCCAGTTGGCTATTCGGCAGCCAATCGGCGCCGCCGCGCGGCCAGGCGACGAGTACGCCGCGGGACTTATCGCATGCCACCACGGTGCCATCAAATTTCTCGACATGGCCAAATGGCGCATAGTTCACGCGAAATCCGGGCTGAACACGAACATTATTGCTATGAAGAAGGGACAACAGGCTGGAGATAATGTATTTCATTTTTTCAGTCCAATAAGTTAGCTAGCTTCTAAACCACTGTCCTAATTGTAGCGACATGTTGTGCGGCGCAACATAAAGATTGCGACAATTTTGTTCGCTTGTGAGCTGCTCGTGTGCCCTTCCGAACATGGCATGAGCATGCCGGTTCACCGTCCAACTGTTAGTCGCAGGGGCGGGCTGGCGAAGGGTGGGCAAGCATGGATGAGAGGCGAGCGAGAGCCCGGGTTGAGGGATGACCTGCTGATGCAGAAGTGCTGGCGATGTTCTCGTGGGGGTGTTGGGTGGCAGTCAGGAACGCCGTGTCAGTTGCTGTGAAGGGAACCAGACTCACTCTTCAACTCGAGCCTCGACGGGAACGCAAGACGTGCCTTCCGCCTTACGGCTGGTAACAGCTGTTATTCAGAGCAGCCGTGACAATCAGTTATCGCTCTGGCAGGTCAGCCCGGTGCCGGCAAAGCCACCATACAGGGTCAACTGCTTCGGGTTCTTGCGCGACAGCGCATAGGTGTCAGGCAGGCTGCGGTCGTTCTCGTTCTTCGGCCAGGTCATCTGCCGCTTCTCGTCCATGAAGCCCTGATAGGTCGTCCCACCACGCACCAGCTCCACCGTCTGGCTCTGGCGGTTGTACTTGAACTTCACCTGATCGGGGCAGTGGAAGCTGCCTTGTAGCGGAGGTTGCTTGCAGGCGACACATAGCAACGCCGGCAACAACAAGCCGGCTAGGCGGGGGAGAGTATTCATCGGGCAAACGTTTCGGGGGAAGCGGGACACCAATATCCCCCGTCACCGAGGTGGCTGAACGCTTCTTCCAGGGCTGAAACCGGAGCATATCAGGCGGAAAACGCACCGCCACCGGAGAGAGGCCCACAGAACCATCTTTTATGACATAAAGAATGACATCAGGCTATGGCTAAAACGCCAAGGCATTGGCACCGTTCCGCAAACGGATCATCGCCAATGGAGTTTGAGAATCAATATTTCCAACAACTCAAGAGGGACTAGAGCACCGGGGTGATTCAATACGTCACTTCCACCTAGTTAATGATTAGGTTGACTTGCATCAACCGTTACCAGCCTGCATCCGCGCAGACTCAGGGTTCTTCGCTACGGATAGAGCCGTGGCGATTAGCGACAGCGCAGTAGAACACATGCCTGCCACACAATTCTCTCAATTTCAGAAAAGGTTGATGTTGTCATGAGTAACTATAATGCAGTGTTAGCAAGAAATACGAAAAATGCTCCCACCGGCATTGGCCCCTATTCGCAGACTGTCGCGTTCTCTCATTACAATAACCTTTCGGCACAATTGCCTATCGATCCAGCGTCTGGAAAACTGGTAGCAGGCGGAGTAAAAGAGCAGGCCGATCAGTGCTTCAAAAATATCAAGGCTATCGTAGAAAGCATCGACCATGTCCTGGACGATGTTGTCAGAATCTCCATTTTCGTTAAGAACGCATCGGATATTGATGCCGTAAACGAAGTTTATGCAACATTCTTCCCGAGCTATGCGCCTGCACTGACGACCGTTGCAGTTGCTGCTTTGCCGCTGAATGCGCTGGTACAAGTCGAAGCACTGGTTTCCAACGGCGAAGGCACCATCCCAAATGCGCCGCAGGCTGGCGATCTGGTAAAGATTGCCAAAAACTCGGAAAAAGCACCCATTAGCCCACTGTCGACTCAAACCGTCGCTTTCTCTCACTACAACAACATTTCGGCCCAACTGCCTATCGATCCGAAGTCGGGCACGCTGGTAGCAGGTGGAGTGAAAGAGCAGGCCGGGCAGTGCCTGAAAAACATCAAGGCCATCCTGGAAAGCATTGATGTTCCCTTTGACGACATCGTCAAAATCAACATCTTCCTTAAAAACTTCTCGGATATCGACGCCGTCAACGAAGTCTATTCGACCTTCTTCCCGGATTCGGCTATTGCCCGCGCCGTTGCCTACGTTCCGGCACGCACCGTCGTTGCCGCAGCCGGTTTGCCGTTGGATGCTTTGGTTCAGATCGAAACTGTTGTATCGCACGGCGACGGCACCCCGCCGCAAGCGGTTGAAGACCGCCACGGCCTCATCATCTACGCACACAATACGGAAAACGCGCCGAAAGATCGGCTGTCCACCCAAACCGTGGCGTTCTCTCACTACAACCACCTGTCGGCTCAGTTGCCAGTGGAAGCTAAAACCGGCGAAATCGTGGCTGGCGGTGTGAAAGAGCAGGCTGCACAGTGCCTGAAAAACATCAAGTCCATCGTAGAGAGCATCGACCACACCCTGGACGACGTGGTTAAAGTGAATATCTTCCTGAAAAATATCGAAGATATTGCTGCTGTCGACGAAGCTTACACAACCTTCTTCCCTGGTGGTGTTCCTGCACGAAGAACCGTTGGTGTATCGGTCTTACCTAAAGGTGCTTTGATTCAGATCGATGTAGTTGTGGCAAACGCTGAAGGCACTCCGCCAAAAGCGTAATAGGCATTATGCCCATGAAAAAGCCCCATCATAGATGGGGCTTTTTGCGTTGTGTAAACATCGAATGCAACTGAGGTGCCTCCCCCGTCCTCTGGGCCCCGAAAATTTGGTGACTAGTCAAGCAAGGAGTCTATGCTCTCAACTATTCTGTTCGCTGTGTCTTGGCTAATATTGTTAGCTACCCAAACACGGCACATCGCTCGCCACAGCTCATCACCACCGACAATCAGTCGGTCTGCAACTATACCAGGCCACCGATGATGGTCTGGTTGTGTCATCGCATCTTCCGCATAATCAACTAAGTCACTATGCGATCTATTTACTACTCTCGCGACATCCACCCAGCGCAAATCCTTTAATCCTCCGAAAACAACAATTTCTGGAGCATCTTGCCCTGGCAAAAGATGGCAACCTACGGCTTCTTCTTGATCACCATCTAGAAAAATGACCGTTGGCCGAGGGAATCTTTCCTGAGCAACCATTTGCCCAAGAGCTTTACCTACAGAAGCAGCTCCAAATGTTGCCAGTTTAATTCTTGGCAATATTTCCATCTTATGCGCAACAAGGATTTCCTCCAGTAAGATTTTAGCCCTAGGATCCTCAAGAAACACGTCAACCTCCGGATGGCTCTCTTCGTCCATTTTTGAAAGCGCAAATTCCGGGCTAACACCTGTAACTGCTATTTTACCATCATTATTCTTTGCAACATATATTCGAGCTTGAGGTGGCAACTCTTCAAGAACATATGGAGAATGAGTAGTGATAATAAATTGAACTTTTTCTCTTTTGAAATTTTTGCGAGGTCTCTCATGAGGCGACGCTGCGCTCTCGGATGTAGCGACGTCTCAATTTCGTCTATTAAAATCAATGAGTATGGCAAAATATCTAGTGTAAGCAACTCCGCAATTGTTATCTCACCTGCACCTTGGTGAAATCCAGAATAATGTTGCCCATCAATCTCAACAACAGGCACAGAGCGACTTGGGTCGAAATCTGTCGTAGCTTGCTTTGCACTCGTATACTGCCGACCAACTATTCTTGCGTAGCGCTCGATCTGATTCTCATCGAAATCAATGGAGCCACTCTCTTGGTGGCTGGGCTTTGCCAATCGACCATACCCCGTTCTGGAGTAAATTGGCTGGATTCTTTTGAGATCTAAATATTGTGTTGGGCGATTCCTTCGCTCCTCATTCCCTCGCCACCTAGTACTCGGCTTTCTAACACTACTTTCGATAGTGCTTTGCCCTTCTTTAATTAAAGCCCTGATTGTCACATTTCTAATTGAGTCCCAAGGAGTGTCCGGAAAAAAATCGGACGCAAAAAATCTTTCACCATTTGGGTTGTTATATATTACCGCTGAAGCCTGAATAATTGTACTTTTTCCTGCTCCATTCTCTCCAACAATGGCTACAATCGGAAACTTGAAGTCAATACGCTGCCCTGTCCATCCTCGAACACCGTTTATTTCAATCCACTCCAGGTGCTTGGGAAAGTCCCCCCGTTCCCATGACTGAGCTAAACGACGCATATCAGTACTAAATTGCATAATGACCCCCATAAAAAAAGGCATGCTCGTGCATGCCTTTTGAATTTATTCGCTATGGAAAATTATGTCAAATTGTCGCAACACCCAAGTAATAAAAGGCAAGATTCTTTTATATCAAGAACTTAAGCTTTGCCATGCGAATTATGGATGGCCTTGTGCGTATACAAAGCTTGGTATTTTACATCAGTACATTCAAAGCTTGAAGTGTGGGTTGGAGTCAGCGACCGACAGGGCTGGCCAAGTGAGCTGCTAGCGATAGCTGCTATGCAGGGAGTAGTAATGGGAAGTGACTTCTGAATCCACCGGCCTGCGTGATTTTTCGCATGTCCGGTGGATGTGTCAGGTAATGTTATGCTTTGTTCAAGTTATTTTGTTTTTGCCACATAGTCAACAAGCCTAAAAACAAACCATGAAAACCCACATGAAAACATAAGATACACGACTCCAGAAGCCTTGGTTAGCATAAGTACAATTATTTCACGAATTCGGCTAACTTCATCTGGTATTGGTTTTTCCTTTTTTTGTGGCAACGCTTTTTCAATTGGAATGATAATGTGATTGATGGAGTATATAAAATTTATACTAATAAGCACTACGAGAACAAAGAATGAAGAAATGGCAAATGGTATATCATGAGCCATTGCTGCATTCGTGCAGTACCTCAAGAGTGCTGCACAAGCAAAAAAAGCAGAAAGATTTTTGAATATAGCCTCTGTCACATCCTTTTGGGAAATTGCCAAGATGACTTGCTCGAATTTTCCTTTTTCTTTCATCCTGAGAACCTGTATTGTTACCATATATGCGCTGAAGTAATGCTAGTAATAATGTTCTTGCAATGTTAAATTGCGCGTCGCAGCCTCACAATTGAGACGTCTAAATCATGACGTTCAGGTCAATGCTAGTGGCTATGAGAGTTTTCTTCGCATGGAATAGCCCTAGTTATTTTTTGATCCTGAAAGGTTAGGCATCTGTTCTCTGTACCGATGCCAGGTGTAATCCCAACCGGGCAAATCACAGTTATACTTCCGCCAAATTGATATGCAACCGTTCCGTATAGGTAAGAGAATTTATCAGATTGGCTACATTCTCTTTTTGTTTTCCATGAGAGAAGAGAGGTGTGATGTGGCAATAATAATTCTTTATCTATTGCAAACCATGCGGGAGTGTCATCATAAATACCTGCCACCCTGGCCGCTCCTTTCAGTAACCACACTGGCGCAACGGCTAATAGCCCCAACATTGTAACGACTGCCAAAATAAGCCAAAAACGCTTGGCTTGTGTGGTTAGGTTTTTATTTCCATTACTAATCTCATAGCTGTGAACTGCCGAAATACCTACAAACGCGCTATATGCAAACCAAGCTATGCGATGCGCTCGGGCATCATATAGTGCATGATGCCAAGGTCTGATAGGGGAGTGATAGCTTTCTACAGCGTGATGAAATTCAGTAAAATCTATCAGAGGTCTTAAATCAACTCTCCCCTGCAGGTTGCCTGGTCGCTGGCCATGCAAATTTTCCATCAGGATTTCCCAATCATAAATTGAGTCGCAACCAATAAAAATCGAACGTGGCAGCGTTGTAAACCAGAGCGTTAAAATCTGTGAAAGCTCGCTAAGCCGCTCACTCGCCACTAAATGAAGGTGAATGGCAGGCTTCGATTAATGACCGGTATCTTAAGTCATCAACTGCGAACGACAGCGATGGGCGAGAAGCGGGCATATACGAATGTTCCAGCAAGCGGTTACTTCCAATCACACCATGGAAAAGGCCCTGTAATGACAGGGCCTTTTCTTCGAACAAAGCAAGGTTTCATGCTTTGACTATCTGAAATCGCAAACTTTGACTATAAAATTTCAACCTTTCCGATTTCTGACACAAATCAATCCCAACTCAGCGCCCCACCAGTCTGGTACTCGGTCACGCGGGTCTCGAAGAAGTTCTTCTCTTTCTTCAGGTCGATCATCTCCGACATCCACGGGAACGGGTTGGTCACGCCCGGGAACAGCTGATCCAGACCGATCTGCTGCATGCGGCGGTTGGCGATGAAGCGCAGGTATTCCTTGAACATGCTGGCGTTCAGGCCCAGCACGCCGCGCGGCATGGTGTCTTCGGCGTAGGCGTATTCCAGCTCGATGGCTTGCTGGAACAGGGCGGTGATTTCGTCCTTAAAGCTGTCGGTCCACAGTTGCGGGTTTTCCAGTTTCACGGTGTTGATCAGGTCGATACCGAAATTGCAGTGCATCGACTCGTCGCGCAGGATGTACTGGTACTGCTCGGCGGCGCCGGTCATCTTGTTCTGGCGGCCCAGCGCCAGGATCTGCACGAAGCCGACGTAGAAGAACAGGCCTTCCATGATGCAGGCGAACACGATCAGCGATTTGAGCAGCTTCTGGTCGTTTTCCAGCGTGCCGGTCTTGAATTCCGGGTCGGTCAGGGTGTCGATGAACGGGATCAGGAACTCGTCCTTGTCGCGGATCGACTTGATTTCGTGGTAGGCGTTGAACACTTCACCTTCGTCCAGGCCCAGCGATTCGACGATGTACTGGTAGGCGTGGGTGTGGATCGCTTCGTCGAACGCCTGGCGCAGCAGGAACTGGCGGCATTCCGGTGCGGTGATCTGGCGGTAGGTGCCCAGCACGATGTTGTTGGCGGCAAGGGAGTCGGCGGTAACGAAGAAGCCCAGATTGCGCTTCACCAGACGCATTTCGTCTTCGGACAGCTGGCCGGTTTTCCACTGCTCGATGTCGCGCTGCATGTTCACTTCTTGCGGCATCCAGTGGTTGGCGCACTGCGCCAGGTATTTTTCCCATGCCCACTTGTACTTGAACGGCACCAGTTGGTTCACGTCGGTCTGGCCGTTGATGATGCGCTTGTCGCTGACATTGACGCGCGCGGTGCCGTGCTCGGTCATCGAGTTGGCGTGAGCTGCAGTGGCGCCGCCGGCGACGATCGGGTCTTCGAAGTTGAGCATGGAAATCCTTTTCTTGTTTCTAGTGTGTTTC
Organism: Neisseriaceae bacterium JH1-16; assembly: GCA_025989215.1. Taxonomy (GTDB): domain Bacteria; phylum Pseudomonadota; class Gammaproteobacteria; order Burkholderiales; family Chromobacteriaceae; genus Crenobacter_A. Next base: position 774,310 of record JAPDNP010000001.1, read on the forward strand.
AGTATTTGGGGCCGGCGAGTTCGGGGTGGCTGTTGACCAGCAACTCGGTTCTCACCGACGAGGTGTCGGGCACATGCCAGACACGGTGTATATGTCCGAAGTCGCGTTTCTGTTCATTGCGCAACTGCAGTTCGGGCAGGTTCGACATATCGACCCAGATATTGCCCAGATAAACGGTTTCGCCGGCCTTCACCTCGAACGGCGCATCGATGCGGAAGTGACGCACCCATTGATAGGACATGAAGCCGGTGTCGTCGGACCAGCGTGCCCATACGTCGCCGATCTGGTAGCGCCCCGGCGCAAGTCTCAGCAGTGCCAGACGACCCTCGACCGGCGCCATGCCTTGTTCGCCGAACACGGTGTCGGTGACGAAGGACGAGTACACGATGCCACTCGACCCGTTATCGAGGCCGCTCCAGCTGGCCTGCATCGTGGCGGTGTCCGGGATAAAGGCCCGGCCGGTCAGCGACACGATGGCATAGGCCTGCCCGGGCGGCGGGGTGAGGCTACCGTTGAGCTGCTTGACCATGGTGGTACAGCCGGCCAGCAACATGACGGCGATCAACATCAGGATGCGACGCATGGCGATTCCTTACCTGGGGCTGGTCGGGCCGGCGTGATACGCCGGGCATCGAACCATCCCGAAACCGACCGGATGATCGGCTTGAGGATGGTGGTTGGCCGAACGGCTTTTGGCCAACCTGGCGGGTGTTACAGCAAAACGACTAGCCGGTATGACACTCCTGCAAGCAACGCGTACAACCGTTCGCATACGGAAAATGCCGCTTGGCGGACAGCACCGCCTCGTGACAGTCGGTAAACGCGCCCAGAAAAACCCGGTAGGGTTCATCGGGCAACTGCTCGCAGCCGGAGCGGTGGACGGCATGTTCACCATTGGGCTGCGGCTGAGTGCTGACATAGTACGAAACCATTCCATGCCTCACTTTCTGTTGAATGCGACGGCTCAGGGGCTTGCACTACTGCTATACACCTTGCGGGCGGTGGTCAGGCAGTCGTTTTGTTTCTAGTTGTTGCTACACAAGCCTTTCGGCGCTTGCCCTTCACCGCCGAAACGGGAAGGACATCCGGGTTTTAGCTTCGCATCAACCTCGGCTTGCTATGTCTGCTTTATTGGCAAGCTTCGCACGCCTTTCGGCGTTTACCCTTCACCGCCGAAGCGGCGAAGGGCATCCGGGTTGTTGCGTCGCATCAACCTCGGCTTGCTACGCTTGCCTTACTGGCAAGCTTCGCAATCCGGGTTGTCGATCGAGCAGAACTTCGCGTCGGTCGCCGGCAGGTTTTCCTCTACCGGGGCCGGAGCAGCGGCCGGGGCCGACTGGTAAGCCGTCACGCCGCCGGATACCGGCACCGAGTTCAGCTCGCCGCCACGGCCGGTCGACTTCTCGGCCGAGGTGGCTGCCAGGGTGCGCAAATAGTAGGTAGTCTTCAGGCCGCGAACCCAGGCGTGCTTGTACAGCTCGTCCAGTTTCTTGCCCGAGGCGCCCGCCATGTACAGGTTGAGCGACTGCGCCTGGTCCAGCCATTTCTGACGGCGCGAGGCGGCGTCGACCAGCCATTTCGCTTCCACTTCGAAGGCGGTGGCGTACAGGTCTTTCAGCTGCTGCGGCACTCGGTCGATGCGGCCCAGGCTGCCGTCGAAGTATTTCAGGTCGGCGACCATCACTTCATCCCACAGGCCCAGCGCCTTCAGGTCACGCACCAGGTATTCGTTGGTGACGGTGAATTCGCCCGACAGGTTCGATTTCACGAACAGGTTCTGGTAGGTCGGCTCGATGCTCGCGGACACGCCGATGATGTTGGCGATGGTCGCGGTCGGGGCGATGGCCAGGCAGTTCGAGTTGCGCATGCCGTGGGTCTTGATGCGGTCGCGCAGGCTGTTCCAGTCCAGACGCTCGGTGCGATCCACTTCCAGGTAGCCGCCGCGCTCGGCCGCAAGCAGGTTGATGCTGTCGTGCGGCAGAATGCCACGGTCCCACAGCGAGCCCTTGTACGACGGGTAGCGGCCGCGTTCCTGCGCCAGTTCGCTCGACGCGCCATAGGCGTGGTAGGCAACGATTTCCATCGACTCGTCGGCGAACTCGACGGCGGCGTCCGAACCGTAGGCGATGCGCAGGCTGTGCAGGCAGTCCTGGAAGCCCATGATGCCCATGCCGACCGGACGGTGCTTCAGGTTGGAGTTGCGCGCCTTCTTCACCGGGTAGAAGTTGATGTCGATCACGTTGTCGAGCATGCGCATCGCGGTGTTGATGGTGCGCTTGAGCTTGTCGCTGTCGAGCTTGCCATCCTTCAGATGGTTCACCAGGTTGACCGAGCCCAGGTTGCACACGGCGATTTCATCGTCGTTGGTGTTCAGGGTGATCTCGGTGCACAGGTTGGAGCTGTGAACCACGCCCATGTGCTGCTGCGGGCTGCGGATGTTGCACGGGTCTTTGAAAGTGACCCACGGGTGACCGGTTTCGAACAGCATGGTCAGGATCTTGCGCCACAGCGACAGCGCCGGGATCTTCTTGGCCACTTTCAGCTCGCCGCGGGCGGCTTTGGCTTCGTACTCGTTGTAGCGCTTCTCGAAGGCCTGGCCGAACAGATCGTGCAGGTCCGGGCACTCGGACGGGCTGAACAGGGTCCAGTCGGCGCCGTCCATCACACGCTTCATGAACAGGTCCGGAATCCAGTTGGCGGTGTTCATGTCGTGGGTACGACGACGGTCGTCACCGGTGTTCTTGCGCAGCTCGAGGAATTCCTCGATGTCGGCGTGCCAGGTTTCCAGGTAGGCGCAGACCGCGCCCTTGCGCTTGCCACCCTGGTTCACAGCGACGGCGGTGTCGTTGACCACTTTCAGGAACGGCACGACGCCTTGCGATTTGCCGTTGGTGCCCTTGATGTGCGAGCCCATCGCGCGCACCGGGGTCCAGTCGTTGCCCAGGCCACCGGCAAACTTGGAGAGCAGGGCGTTTTCCTTGATGCCTTCGTAGATGCCATCGAGGTCATCGGCGATGGTGGTCAGGTAGCACGACGACAGCTGGCTGCGACGGGTGCCCGAGTTGAACAGGGTCGGGGTCGACGACATGAAGTCGAAGGTCGACAGCACGTTGTAGAACTCGATAGCTCGCTCTTCGCGATTCACTTCGTTCAGCGCCAGGCCCATGGCGACGCGCATGTAGAACGCCTGCGGCATCTCGATGCGGGTGCCGTCCACGTGCAGGAAGTAGCGGTCGAATAGGGTCTGCAGGCCCAGGTAGCCGAACTGCTCGTCGCGCTCGGCCTTCAGCGCCGCACCCAGCTTCTTCAGGTCGTATTCGGCCAGTTTCTCGTCCAGCAGTTCGGCCTCGATACCCTTCTTGATGAAGGTCGGGAAGTAGCTGGCGTAGTGTTCGACCATCTCTTCCTGGCTGACCGCTTCGCCGAGGATTTCCAGGCGAACGTTGTTCAGCAGCAGGCGAGCGGTGACGTAGTTGTAGGCAGGGTCTTTCTCGATCAGCGAACGGGCCGCCAGGATCGCGGACTTGTTCACTTCCTCTTCCGGCACGCCGTCGTAGATGTTCTTCAGCGTTTCGCTGAGGATCGTATCGGCGTCGGTCTCGGCCAGGCCCTTGCAGGCGGACTCGATGGTGGCGCGCAGACGAGCGATGTCCAGTGCCTGCTTCTTACCGTTCTTGCGGATCACGTTGATGGTGATCTGGTGCAGCGCTTCGCCGCGAGCGGCACGCTCTTGCGAGCGCTGTTCGCGATACAGCACATAGGCACGCGCCACGTCGTGTTCGCCGAAACGCATCAGCGCCAGTTCCACTTGGTCCTGGATTTCTTCGATGTGAATCGCGCCGCCTTCCGGCTTGCGACGCATCAGCGCCGACACCACGCTCTCGGTCAGGCTGGCGACCTTGTCGCGGATGCTGGCCGAGGTCGCCCCCTGCGCGCCGACCACGGCCAGGAAGGCCTTGGTCATCGCGATGGAGATCTTGACCGGCTCGAACGGCACGACCGCGCCGTTGCGGCGGATAGTTTTGTACGGACTGTAGTCGTCCTGCGGGGCAGCGGAACGGCCCAGCTCGGCGGCGGTGTGCCCTTCAAAGGTGGTCAATTGCATGGTGGTTGGCCTCTGTTATTGCAAGTTCGGTTGGAACGGCGCTGTTCGTACACCCGGCGATTCGGGGAGATTTGCCCGCCCCGGCAGGGGCTGTGGACAAGTCTGTGAAAAACTTGTGCGTGGATTGTGTGTAACCACAATATGTACTGTTTTAATCCAGCAAGGACGCAAATTCTAGTGTTCTGCGGCAGCACCCACAAGTCTTGACACCTAGCCAATATCGCGAAAACCGCGCCGTTATTGGCTTTGCGGGGCAAAGAAAAAGTTGCGCTATTTGGGACAGCTTTCGCGAAACAGCCTACGAGCCTGATATGACAGGGATTCGATACAAGTGCGGATTTGCCACAAGATATTGTGGCCGACGTACTGTGGCGCGCTTACGACGCCCGCATGGAAAATAGAGGTATCGAAAGACGGCAAGGTTGGCCGAACCGATGTAGACCAGGCCGCTACCAATGAAAAGCCCCGCAATAGCGGGGCTTTTTCGCTCGAACAGGCGACCGCTCAGTCGTCTGCCAGCCAGATGCAGCTGGCCATGCGGCCGGTGGTACGGTCGCGGCGATAGGAGAAAAAGAGTTCGCGCTCCAGCACGGTGCAGTGCTCGCCACCGTAGACTTGGCTAACGCCCAGCGCATTCAAGCGCTGGCGGGCGAGGGCGTAGATGTCGGCCAGGTACTTGCCATCACCGATCGGCTCGAACGCCGCCTCGGCACGGACATCGTGCGCCATGAAGGCTTCACGTACCTCGGCACCCACCTCGAAGGCATCCGGGCCAATAGCCGGGCCAAGCCAAGCCATCAGCTCGATCGGCGCCACACCCATCGACTCGACGGTATTTTCAAGCACGCCATTGCACAAGCCGCGCCAGCCAGCATGCGCTGCGGCCACTACGCTACCGGCGCGGTCGGTCAGCAGCACCGGCAGGCAGTCGGCGGTCATGATCGCGCAGACGATGCCCGCCTGGCTGGTGAAGCTGGCGTCCGCCTCCGGAGCCGGCTTGCCGACGTTGGCCGCGTCGACCACTACGGTGCTGTGAGTCTGGCTCAGCCAGGCCGGCTCGGCCGGTAGCCGTTCGGCCAACCTGGCGCGGTTGGCGGTGACGGCCGAGTCATCGTCGCCGACGTGGCGCCCCAGGTTCAGGCTGTCGAACGGCGGCTTGCTGACTCCGCCGGCGCGGGTGGTGATCAGCGTGCGCACATTGGCCGGAGCCGGCCAGTTGGCGGTCAGCCAGTCGCCCGGGTTACTTGACGCGATGCCCAGCGCCTCGTCCATGCGCTTGATGCCGTCGCCTGGCTTACTCGCGGACATAGTGCACCTCGACCTCGTAATCGTCGTCGTCCCAGTCCTCGTCGCTGTCGTCTTCCGCCCAGCTCGGTCGGGTGGTGGTGTGGCCGCTAGCCATGCCGGTCTCGTCGCGCAGCACCGACAGCAGGTGACGGATATCGTCCGGCAGCTTGCACTTCCAGCTCATCTCCTTGCCGGTCGCCGGGTGAATCAGCGACAGCGAGAACGCATGCAGCGCCTGACGCTTCAGTGCTTTCACCAGCTCGGTCACCGGCTCGCTCATCGGATGACGCGGGTTGCCGTACACCGGGTCGCCGGCCAGCGGGTGACGGGCTTCCTTCATGTGCACACGGATCTGGTGGGTGCGACCGGTTTCCAGACGGCACTCGATATAGGAGTGGCTGGTATAGCGCTCCAGCACACGCATATGGGTTACCGCCGACTTGCCTCCGAACTTCACCACCGCCATTTTCAGGCGGTTGTGCGGGTCGCGGCCGATATTGGCGTCGATGGTGCCGTCGTAAGGCACGTTGCCATCGGCCACCGCACGGTAGATGCGCTTGACGGTGCGCGCCTGCAACTGGCGCACCAGCTCGGCCTGCGCCTGCAAGGTGCGCGCCACCACCATCAGACCACTGGTGTCCTTGTCGAGGCGGTGCACGATGCCGGCACGCGGCACCTGGAACAATTCCGGGTAACGATGCAGCAGGCCGTTGAGCAGGGTGCCGGTCCAGTTGCCGGCGGCCGGATGAACCACCATGCCGGCTGGCTTGTTGATCACGATGATCGTCTCGTCTTCGTAGACGATGTCGAGATCGAGTGGCTCCGGCAGGTAGGCCTGCACCTCGTCGGACAGCGTTTCGGTGACGAGCAGCCGCTCGCCGCCCAGCAGCTTGGTCTTGGGCAAGACGACCTTGCCGTCGACTAGCACCTGCCCGTCTTTGATCCAGGCAGTCAGGCGGCTGCGGGAATAGTCGGGCAACAGTTTGGCCAGTGCCGCGTCGAGGCGCTCGCCTCCCAGTTCGGATGGAACAAGGAGTTCTCGCGGTGTAGATGTCTCATTTTCCGAGAGATCGTTATAATCGTCGGAATCTGCGTAAGGATCGGTCATGAAAAAAATCGTAGTAGCTATGTTGGTGACGGCGGCCCTAGCCGGATGTGCGTCCACGGAGCCGTACGACGAAACGCGCGGGTGGACAGTAGAAAAGCTGTACACCGAAGCAAAAGATGAGTTGAACAGTGGTAATTATACCCGTGCCGTCAAGCTCTATGAAACGCTGGAAGCACGCTTCCCCTATGGACGCTACGCTCAGCAGTCCCAAATGGACCTGGCTTACACCCAATACAAGGCCGGCGAACCGGAGCAGGCCATTGCTGCTGCCGACCGTTTCATCAAGCTGCACCCGGCCCACCCGAACCTTGACTACATGTACTACCTGAAGGGCCTGGTGTACTACAACGACGACTCCGGCCTACTGGCGAAATGGGCAGGACAGGACATGAGCGAGCGCGACCCCAAGTCGACCCGTGAAGCGTTCCTGAGCTTCCGCGAGCTGACATCCCGCTTCCCGGACAGCCCGTATTCGGCCGATGCCCGCACCAAGATGGACCGCCTGGTCGATGCACTGGGCGGCTACGAAATGCATGTAGCGCGCTACTACATGAAGCGGGAAGCCTACCTTGCCGCCGCCAACCGGGCACAGGGCGTAGTGAAGGAGTACGCCAATACCAAGTACCCGGAAGAGGCGCTGGCCATCATGGTCACGGCCTACGACAAGCTGGGCATGCCCACGCTGCGCGATGACACTCGTCGCGTGCTGGCAATGAACTACCCGCAAAGCGCCTACCTGAAAACCCCATGGCAGGTTGAAGAAATGGCGTGGTGGAAGTTCTGGAAGTAAGCCTCTGCCGCCCATAAAAAAACCCGACGCTTTGGCGCCGGGTTTTTTTACGCCTGCCGTCTGGCCAGGCTCACTGCCAAACATGCCAAGCCCGGTTTTACACCGGCACCTTGCACGGCTCAATTGCCGTAATCATTCCATACTGGTCATGATGCACCACAACTATACGACTGGCTTGCCCGGTCGCAACCGCACTTGTAGACACAGAGAAGTCGCCGGCCTGTTCGGCCAAGGGCAGGCTCGGTATCGCCTTGCGCCGTTCACGTCCGCGAAACCGGTAGTAATTGACGCACGCCCAGAGCAGCAGCATGCCGCTGATCACCGCCACGACCAACGCGTAAATCAGTAACAGCTCCAGCAGGCCGTACCAGCCCTCGCGCAGCACCATTTCATCGTAGAAGAACTCAACGCCGAACAGCCAGCCGATCAGGCTGATCAGCGGCATCCACAAATACATCCAAAACAACCAGAGCAACGAGGTCAGAGACATCGAGATGAGCCGCTGCGCCCAGGTCAGATTGTGCTCGGCGTGAATAATCAGATCGTCTTGAATAGCGTTCATGCCCTGATTCCCCGATCCGGGCTGACCCAGCGAGCCCGCTTGCCGCGACGATGCGCGATCGCCTGCGGCAGGGCGACCGTGGTCGTGCCGATATTGATCAGCCAGTACACCAAGGGGTACCAGATCATCCAGAAATAATTACGCCCCAGCCCGCGGTCGTAATGCCCATCCAGCCATTTGCTGAGACTGAACTGGATCAGGCAGGTGGTACCCAGAACAATGCCGTGCCAACCGGGCAAGAGGGGCGAGGCGATGCGCGGCCACAGATCCCAGGGCACGAACAGGCCGATCAGCCATACTACAATCAATGCCGCCATCAGGTAGGCCCAGGCCACGCTGAGGAAATACTCGGCGTACACCGGCCACATACGCCGGCTCTTCCAGTGCAACACAATACCGATGTTGCGCAACAGCACCTGCGAGCCCCCTTTGGCCCAACGCAGCCGCTGCTTCCACAGCCCCTTTAGCGTCTCCGGCATCAGGATCCATACCAAAGCCCTGGGCTCGAAACGGACATCCCAGTGCTTGAGCTGCATCTTCCAGCTGATGTCGATGTCCTCGGTCAGCATATCGTCGCTCCAGTAGCCGACCTGGTGCAGCGCCGTCTTGCGGAACGCGGCGATCACCCCCGACACGGTGAACAAGCGGCCATACGTGCGCTGCGCCCGCTTGATCAGGCCGATGATCGAGGTGAACTCACCGACCTGCAGCCGTCCGAGCAGCGTGGTACGGTTGCGTACCCGGGGGTTGCCGGTAATCGCGCCGACCCGAGGACTGCCGACGAAATGGCGCATCAGCCACTTGGCCGAATGCGGATCGAGCAGGGCATCGCCGTCGATACAGAGCAGATGCTCATGGCGCGCCAGCAGGCAGCCGGTGCTCAGCGCCACCGCCTTGCCCTGGTTGCTGGCCAGGTGCACCACGCGCAGCCTCCCATGGATGCCCGCCAACTCATCGAGGATGGCGCCGGTGTGATCCTTGCTGCCGTCGTTCACCGCAACCACTTCAAACTCGGGATAGTCGAGCGCCAGCGCGAAGTGGATCGTTTCGTAGAGGTTCTCTTCCTCGTTGTAACATGGCACGACCACGCTCACCGGTGGGTAATCGAGCTCGGGCGGCTGTTCGACCGGCGGGTCCTTGCGCTCGTAGTGAAAATAGTAATGCAGCGCACCGACCATCCACAGATAGGCCATGAAAAGAGGGTAGTAGAAGGCGTACGCCAGCAGCAGAGCCCAAGACAACTTGAGCAACTGACCGTCCAGGCTGCCAATGATGGTGTGCATGGCCATCAACGCTCCGGTTCGCTTTTCATCGAGAACACGCGCTTAAAGCGCGCCAAACTCGGGTTGTCCTGGAAGGGATCATCGGGATTGTAGGCGATGTGCCGCGCTCCCCAGGTGTGCAGGTCTACGACATGTCGGGCCAGCGCCTCGGTCGGGACCGATGTGTTGCCGCGCCCGTCCAGGCTTGGCAATTCGAACACGGTTTTCTCCAACGCACCCGGCCGGCTCGCCACAGCCTGAAACAAGGCCAGCATGCCGTCTTCACCACCGGCGCTGCGCGGCACCGTCGTCATCACAGTGTAATCATAGTTGCTCAACGACTTGTCGAATGACTGGCCCAACCAGAGTTGCGACTCGGGGTGCAGGACGACGTTAGGACTCAGCGTTCTCGCAACATGCAGCGTGGACTGATAGCGGCGTACCAGCTTCGCCAGCTCCAGGCTGAAGTCATTGAGCTGCTCCGTCTTGCCCTCGCTCCAACGGGCGAGGGTCTTCGGATTTTGACGGATCTGCTCGAGAGAGCCCGGCAGCCCCCGTTCTCGATAGGCACGCAAGGCATCCGGGCCGGCATCCTCCTGGTCGTTCAGCTGGCCGTCATCCTGCATTAGCAGGCCGGTAAAGCGCGATGAACGACTGAGATCCTCGTAAATGTCCTGGATCACCGCGCGCGCCGCCGGGGAGTACGGCGACAAGCGGCTGCTGGCCCCAGAGACGAGCTGATCGTTGCCCGGCAGCTTGAAGGCCAGCAGCGGCAACCAAGCGTAGACCTCGACCTCGGTGCGGGTCTGCAACTGCCAGGCGACACGGTTGAACAGGTCGGCACGCATCGGCATGTGCCGGTTGGGAAAATACAGTGCTTGGGCCGTGCCGCTGTTGGTGGGGTCGGAGTAGGCCTGCAGGTAAACGACGCTCGCGCCCATCGCCAGCACCCTATCGAGCACCCGGCCGAGGTTGTTGTTGAACACGGTGGGATCGGGGTCGTAGATGCTGTCGATGCTAACCCTCATCGCCCGGCTCGGGCGTAGCGGCTGCCCGTCCGGCGCCGCTTCCTGCGACTTGAACTCATAGGCCAGGTCCTTCAGCGTCATGCTGGCATCGATCAGTAACCGGCGCATAGTGGTCAACGGCGTACTGTGCAGATTGGTGCCGTCGTCGAGCGTCAGCGTGATCGGCATGCCCAGCGAGCTGGCAATGTCGGTCAACTCCTGGGTGTAGCTGCCGTACGGCCATACCATCACCCGCGGCACCTTGCTGGTTTCGCGCCGGATCAGTTCCGAATTGCGGACCAAATCGGCACGCACACGAGCCAGCATCTGGTCGCGGCTTTCATACTTCCCGGTCTTCGAGTCGTAGTGCTGGGTACTGGCGGCCGGCTCTTCGTTGCCCTGCGGGTTGGCGATCTGACCGTAATGCAGGTCGTAGCTATGGTTGGCGATCTCCACCAGGCCGCTGGCCTGCATCTCACGGATCTGCGGCCAGCTCAGGAAGTTAGCGCGCGGCACCTTCTTGCCGCCATAGTTCACCTGGACGCCCGGCGGCACATCGAGCCAGCTGCCGACCAGCGCGATCACCGCCGGCGCCTTGAACAGCTTCAGGATCGGGAACACGTGCGTGTAGGCGCTCTCGTAGCCGTCGTCGAAAGTCAGCAGCACCGCTTTCTGCGGCAACGGGCGCGTGCCGGCCCGATCGGCCAACACATCGTCGACGCTGACAAACCGATAACCGCGCCCGCGCATCCACTCCAGCTGCCTGACTAGGCCCTCCACATCAATGCTGTACGGATCATCGGGCTGGGCGTTCTGCTCCACCTCGTGGTAGCACAGGACAATCAGCCTTGAGTCATCGGCCGCGAGTGCGGGTTGAGCGAGCGTGGCCGTGATCAGAAGCAGCAGGCCGATCAGCGTGTTGAGCAGGTGACGTGTCATGATCAGAGGCGCCAGTCGAGATTCATGTAGACGCGGTTACCCGCGTCGTTGCCGCCATCGTAGGGATGGCTGTTGCGGGCAAAGCCGTAACGTAGCGAGGCGCGCGACGCCCAGGCCCATTCCTGCTCATAGTAGGCCAGCCAGGAGGTGCCGCTGCCGAAGCCCTGCTGGTAGTAGCTACCCAGGTAGAGGCCGAGGCGGTGATTCAGGGTGGTGTCGCCGTTGCGCCAGAGCAGCCAGTCCTGCAAGGCCGTCAGGCCGACCTGGTTGTCGCTTTGCGGGTTGAAGTACTGGACAGACGGAATGTCGCGGTTCTGGCTGGCTTCGGCCGACAGAATGGTGTCGAGCCGGTAGGTCGGCCCGGCATACCAGCGTTCGGTCCAGCTGGCACTGAGCGCATTCCGGCGGTTGCCGTCGCTCATGGCTATCGTGTTGGCGGTGGCGTTGAACTGGCGGGTGTCGTCGACACGGTAAGCCAGCTCAGCCGCGGTATTGCGGCCGTGTACGTCGGTGAGCCGCCCCTTGATCGGAATCGCGTCGGTGTCTTCCTCATGGCGCAGGCCCACGCTCAGATGGTCGTCCGGCGTCCATGCACCGGCAACGAAACCGCCGACGCGGCCGCTGCCGTCGGTAGCGGTGGTCAGCGCAGCCTCTGCGCTCAGCCGGGCCGAGCGGTATTCGACGCCGGCGCCGGCGGTGTCGCGACGGGCGTCCGGGGCGTCGTCGAAGCTGGCACGACTGTCGTAGGCGCGCGCGAAGATGCGCCAGTTGTAGTCGATCGGCGCGCTATAGAGGCGGGTTTCGACGCTCCATTCCTTGGACTGGTCCGTGCCGCGCGTGCCGCTCAGGTCCTTGCCCCAGTCGACCACCAGTTCGGGACGGTTCTGCCAGTGCCATTCCTGGTTGAGCTTTTGTGTGCTCTTGCGCTCCGGCGCGGCCGCGTTGGCCGCGGCGACCGATTTCTCGGCGGCAGCGAAATCGTGGCTGTCGATCTGGGCGCCGGCGAGGCCGATCTTGGCGTCGGTATAGTCGGGCTCGTCGACCAGAACTCGGGTGTAGATGCCGACCGCCTCGCGTGGCTGGCCGCGCAGCAGGGCCAGCGCCCCGTGATTGCTACGCAATCCGGCGTTATGGGGGGCCTCGTCGAGCATGCTGTCGAGTTTCTGCTGCGCCAAGACGGTACGGTTGTAGTACGCCTGCAGCATCGCATCGGCCTGCATAGCCTGGCCGTAGTCCGGGTTGTAGCGGTTCTGCTTGCTCGGCACGTCGTAGCGGATCCTGGGTGTGTCGGCCTTGAGCTGTTCCATCGCCTTCTCGGCGTTGTCGGCCTGGCCGGCGTCCACGTAGGCGTTGACCAAGCCGAGCCGCCAGTCTATCGGGGCTTCCTTGGTCGGGGTGCTGGCCAGCGCATGCTGGTAGAGCTCGATGGCTCGTCCGGGTTGCTCGCTGTTGAGATAGGCATCCGCAACGGCCGCCTCGGCGTACGGGGGCAGAGTGCCGCTGGGCTGCGCCTCGTAGAGCTGGATCGCCTCGCGCGAGCGGTTGCGCTGTTGCAGCAGCACCAGCCTATCGGCCAGCGCTGTCATTTGTTGTCGTGTGGCATCGACCGGCAGCTGGCTACCGACCGCCTTGCTGTCGACCAATGCCTTGTCGATAGTTTTGTAGCGTGCCTCACCTTGCTCGGAGCGCTCTTCGGCATCCCCCCAGCGGCTCGCATAGGCGATGCGATCTAGCTCGACCTGATTGCTCAGGTCTTGATCGAGAAGTCGGCCCTGCTTCAGCGATAGGCTGGCGCTTTGCGGAGCACCGAGACGCAGCAGCAGTTCGGTGTAGCTACGCTCCAGGTCAGGGTCGTTGGGGTAGCGCTCACGGCTGGATTGCAGATAGGCCAGGCCACCGGTCAGGTCAGGCGAGTGGGTAAGCGTGTAAGCGCGGGCGCGCACTAGGACGAGTTCTTCCTTGGGTGCTGACTTGGCCGCATCGAGCACGGCCAGCGCCGCGGCGCTGTCTCCGCTATCGGACAACGCCATTGCCAAACCCGCGCTACGATCGGCAGTGGACAATTTGGCAAGTGCCTGACGGTAGAGCGTGACGGCGTAAGGGTAATCGTGCCTATCGCGTGCGATGCGCCCCAATTGCGTCAAGGCATCCGGAGAGAGCGTTGCTGGATCGACCGCGTGCGCCTTTTGCAAGGCCTCGTCCTGCCGGCCCGCCCAACCCAGCAAGGTCAAGTAATCGTCGAGCAGCGGGCCAGTCAGTGGCGCTTTCTGCTGCTCAGCCTCCAGCATATCGAGCGCAGCCTGAGGGCTACCACCGCGTGCGGCCTGAATGGCATTGCTGTAAGCACTTTGCTTCCAGAGGGGAAGGTCGGCCTGAGCAGCCTGCGTGTAGGTGCCGAGCGTGAAAAAGAATCCGACAGCAAGTCCGTAGCGTAGATGACTGGACATTGATTGGAGCGCCCCTTGTAATATCCGGCAACAGCAAATGCTAAGTTTTATTTAGTATTTATTTGGCAAGGTAATGACAACTGGTTCGCCAACAATGATGGACGGTTAAATGTCAAAAGACTACTACGTTATGTTATAGACATTCCCGCTGTACTGGAAAATGAAAAGAGGGCAGGTTGAGGTTGGCAGGAAGATCGCCGGCCAGAGCGGCCGGCGCAGAAAATCAGATCGCCTGTTCGTTGGTTTCACCGGTACGGATGCGCACTACTTGCTCTACCGCCGTGACGAAGATCTTGCCATCGCCGATTTTGCCGGTACGCGCCGTGGCAACGATGGTATCGATCGCACGATCGACCAGATCGTCCGGCAGGATCACCTCGATTTTCACCTTGGGCAGAAAGTCCACCACATACTCTGCACCGCGATACAGCTCGGTGTGGCCCTTCTGGCGACCGAAGCCCTTGACCTCGGTGACCGTCAGCCCGTTGATGCCAATGTCAGACAATGCCTCACGCACTTCGTCGAGCTTGAACGGCTTTATGACGGCTTCCACTTTCTTCATGTAAAAAGTCTCCTGGGACAGATGATTTAGAATATCGACATGATTTTAGCCGGCTACACGCCAGGTAGGCGAGGCTTAGTCAGGACGGGGTGTTTTGGGTTATCATATACAGCTTCCCTGCCACACACCTGTCGCGAGTGACGCATGTCCCAGGTACTCAAACTGAGGGGCGGTCGTGCCCTGTCCCAGTTCCGTCTCGACAAACTGCTCGAATTGGCCAAGGCCGCCGGTTTGCCCGAGCTTTCCCTACACACCGAATATTGGCACTTCGCCGAAAGCAGCGACGAACTCGATGCTGCGGCCGTCGATGCCCTGACACGTCTGTTGACGTCCGGGGGTGAAGCGCCAGCCAGCCAGGTTGCACCCAGCGGCGATGCCGAACTCTACCTGGTAGTACCACGCCTCGGCACCGTCTCGCCGTGGGCGTCGAAAGCCAGCGATATCGCCCATCGCTGCGGCCTGAACAAGATCCGTCGGATCGAGCGCGGCACCGCGTTCTGGGTAAAGTCCGCTCAGCCCTTGACGTCCGAGGCTCGCGCAACACTGGCGAGCCTTTTGCATGATCGCATGACCGAGACCGTGCTCGACAGCTTCGATGATGCATCCCGCTTGTTCAGCCATATCGCACCGCTGCCGCACGACAGCGTCGACGTGCTCGGCGGCGGTCGCGCCGCGCTCGAGTCGGCCAACCAGTCGCTGGGTTTGGCGCTGTCCGACGACGAGATCGACTATCTGGTCGACAGCTTCACCCGCATGGGCCGCAACCCGAGCGACGTCGAACTGATGATGTTCGCTCAGGCCAACTCCGAGCACTGCCGCCACAAAATCTTCAACGCGCAGTTCATCATCGATGGCGAAGCGAAGGACAAGACGCTGTTCGGCATGATCCGCGACACGCACAAGGCCCACCCGGAAGGCACCCTGGTTGCCTATAAGGACAATGCCTCGGTGATCGAGGGCGGCTTCATCGACCGCTTCTACCCGGATTCGGAATCGCAGAGCTACGGCTTTAATCGCGAATCGACCCACATCGTGATGAAGGTCGAGACGCACAACCACCCGACCGCGATCGCTCCGTTCGCCGGCGCGGCCACCGGTGCCGGCGGTGAGATCCGCGACGAAGGCGCCACCGGTCGCGGCGCGCGCCCGAAGGCCGGCCTGACCGGCTTCTCGGTATCGAACCTGAACATCCCGGGCTTCACCCAGCCGTGGGAGCAATACCGCGCTGACCAGCAGGAGTACGGTCGCCCGGGCCGCATCGCCTCGCCACTGCAGATCATGATCGAAGGCCCGATCGGCGGCGCCGCATTCAACAATGAATTCGGCCGCCCGAACCTGAACGGCTACTTCCGTACTTTCGAACAGGAAGTCGACGGCGAGATGCGCGGCTATCACAAGCCGATCATGCTGGCTGGCGGCGTGGGTAACATCCAGCAGCAGCAGATCGAAAAGCACGTGATTCCGGAAGGTGCGCTGCTGATCCAGCTGGGTGGTCCGGGCCTGTTGATCGGTCTGGGTGGCGGCGCCGCGTCCAGCATGGACACCGGCTCCAACAGCGAAAACCTGGACTTCGATTCGGTGCAGCGCGGCAACCCGGAAATCGAACGCCGGGCACAGGAAGTGATCGACCGCTGCTGGCAGCTGGGTGACAAGAACCCGATCGTGTCGATTCACGACGTCGGCGCGGGCGGCCTGTCGAACGCACTGCCGGAGCTGGTGAACGACTCCGGCCGTGGCGCGATCTTCGAGCTGCGCAAGGTGCCGCTTGAAGAACACGGCATGAGCCCGATGCAGATCTGGTGCAACGAAGCCCAGGAACGCTATGTGCTGGCGATCCTGCCGGACGCGCTGGAACGCTTCACTGCGCTGTGCGAGCGCGAGTGCTGCCCGTTTGCCGTGATCGGTACCGCCACCGACGATGGCCACCTGCAGGTGCGCGACGACGTGTTCGGCGCGAATCCGGTGGACATGTCGCTCGACGTGCTACTCGGCAAGCCGCCGCGCATGGTGCGCGACGTGAAGTCGCAGGAACCGGAATTCCGCGTGTTCGACGCTTCGCGCTTCGATCTGCGCGACACCGCCTACCGCGTGCTGCGCCTGCCGGTCGTCGCCAGCAAGCAGTTCCTGATCACCATCGGCGACCGTACCGTCGGCGGCCTGACCTATCGCGACCAAATGGTCGGCCCGTGGCAGGTGCCGGTGGCCGATGCTGCCATCACCACGATGGGCTTCGATAGTGTCCGTGGTGAAGCGATGGCGATGGGCGAGAAAGCCCCGACCGCCCTGTACTCGGCCGCCGCGTCGGGCCGCATGGCGGTG
Source organism: Neisseriaceae bacterium JH1-16 (assembly GCA_025989215.1). Taxonomy (GTDB): domain Bacteria; phylum Pseudomonadota; class Gammaproteobacteria; order Burkholderiales; family Chromobacteriaceae; genus Crenobacter_A. The sequence continues at coordinate 790,698 of JAPDNP010000001.1, forward strand.
GGCGAGGCGCTGACCAACGTCGCCTCGGCCTTCGTCGGCCACCTCGGCCACGTCAAGCTATCGGCCAACTGGATGGCCGCTGCCGGTCACCCGGGCGAAGATGCCAAGCTGTTCCAGACCGTGGAAGCCGTCTCGCTGTTGTCGCAGGAAATCGGCGTCAGCATCCCGGTGGGCAAGGACTCGCTGTCGATGAAGACGGTCTGGCAGGACAACGACGAGCAGAAAGCCGTGACCTCGCCGCTGTCGCTGGTGGTAACGGCCTTTGCGCCGGTGGAAGACGTGCGCAAATCGGTGACCCCGGAGCTGAAATCCGACAAGGACACCGACCTGATCCTGATCGATCTGGGCTACGGTCGCTGCCGCTTGGGCGGCTCGGCGTTCGGCCAAGTGTGGAACTACCCGCACGGCCGCGCCACCGACGTGGAAAGCCCGCAGCAGCTGGTGACCTTCTTCAACACCGTGCAGTCGTTGCTGCGCGATGACATGCTGCTGGCCTACCACGACCGCTCCGAAGGCGGCCTGTTCGCAACGTTGGCCGAAATGATGTTCGCCGGCCACGTCGGCATCAGTATCGACCTGCAGGAGTTGGTGATCGAGCGCCAGAATGCTCAGCGCATCAACGACGACTTCGTACAGCCGAGCGCCGAGCAGGCGACGCATGGTCGCATCATGCGCGTGCTGTTCAACGAGGAATTGGGCGCCGTCCTGCAAGTGAAGAAGGCGCACACTGCCGAGGTGATCGCCCGCTTCATGAACGCCGGCATCGGCCGCGAGCTGTTCGTGCTCGGCCGTGTCAACGGCGACGACCGCATGGTGGTGAAACACCGCGGCCAGGAGCTGTTCAACGAGACCCGCACCGATCTGCAGCGCGCCTGGAGCGAGACCAGCTACCAGATCCAGCGCCTGCGCGACAACCCGGCCTGCGCCGACAGCGAGTTCGCTCTGCTGTCCGATCCGAAAGCGCCGGGCCTGTCCGCCAAGCTGAGCTTCGACGTCAACGCCGACCCGGCCGCGCCGTTCATCGCCACCGGCAAGCGTCCGCGCGTGGCGGTGCTGCGCGAGCAGGGCGTGAACGGTCAGATCGAGATGGCTGCGGCGTTCACCCGCGCCGGCTTCGAGGCTGTCGACGTGCACATGAGCGACATCATCAGCGGTCGTCGTTCGCTGGAAGAGTTCGCCGGCTTGGCGGCCTGCGGCGGCTTCAGCTACGGCGACGTGCTGGGTGCCGGCGAGGGCTGGGCGAAGAGCATTCTGTTCAACGCCCGTGCCCGCGACCAGTTCGAAGGCTTCTTCAAGCGCAGCGACACCTTCGCGCTGGGCGTGTGCAACGGCTGCCAGATGATGTCCAACCTGGCCGAGATCATTCCGGGTGCCGAATACTGGCCGCGCTTCCACCGCAACCAGTCCGAGCAGTTCGAGGCGCGCTTCAACATGGTGCGCGTGACCGAATCGCCGTCGATCTTCCTGAGCGACATGGTGGGCAGCGAGCTGCCGGTAGTCGTCAGCCACGGCGAAGGTCGTGCGGTGTTCGCTCCGGGTGCAATCGACAAGGTGACCACGGCGCTGTCCTATATCGACGGCAACGGTCGCGCTACCGAGACCTACCCGCTCAATCCGAACGGTTCGCCGCAAGGCATCACCGGTGTCACCACGCCGGATGGCCGCTTCACCATCATGATGCCGCACCCGGAGCGGGTGTTCCGCGCGATGCAGAACAGCTGGCATCCGGACGACTGGCAGGATATGGGCGGTTGGTACCGCATGTTCGCCAGCGCTCGCAAGTGGGTCGGCTAAGAGTACGACAGTAGCTGCAACGAAAACGGAAGCCCGAGGGCTTCCGTTTTTTTATGCCTACTCGCCACCAGCTTGGCCGAATCGCCGTTCGGCCAACCTTCGCTCAAGCCTGTTGACTGGCGAGTGCCGGCTCACCTTTGCGACGCGTCATTCGGTCGACCAGCACCGACAGCGCCCCGTCGCCAGTGACATTGCAGGCGGTGCCGAAACTGTCCTGCGCCATGTGCAGTGCAATGCCGGCACAACGCATACTCATGCGCTTTACTTTGAAAACAAAGCTTCAGCAAAAGCGAAAGTGTGGTGCGAAACCTAAAGGTCAATTCGGCTGCGGAAAAGGCAGCAACACCTGTCGACTGTGGTTCAGCAATGCCTCGCTCAGCGCCGCGACCAGCGTCGAACCGACGCGCCAGTGGTGCCAGTAGAGCGACAGGTCGATGAAGTGCCCTGGCGTCAGGTCGACCAATTCACCGTTGTCCAACTCATCGCCCAGCATCAGCTCGGGTAGCAGGCTATAGGCGAAGCCAAGCTTGGTACCATCGATGAAACTGGTCGGGTTGGGCAACAGAAAACGCGGATAGCTGCCGTGATAACCCAGCTTGTCGGCCAGATACTCGCCATGCAGGTCGTCCTTGTGGCTGAACTCAATCACTGGCGCCATTGCCAGCGCCTCATGGCTGAGCCCGTCGGGGAAGTGCCTTGCAGCGAAGGCCGGGGTGGCGAGACAGCGATAGCGCATCAGCCCCAGCGGCAGGCAGTCGCCGCCCTGAATCGGCTGGGCACGGGTACTGACGCAGCCGATCACATGGCCCTGACGCATCAGTTCGTGGGTGTAGTCTTGATCGTCGAGCAGCACATCGAGCAGTACCCGCCGTTCGGCCAACAGTGGCGCAACCGCCGGCAGAAACCAGCTGGCCAAGCTGTCGTTGTTCACGCCGATGGCAAAGGTGGTGTACTGGCTGGCGTCGCTGTCCGGCTGCAACGCGTCCATTAGGTCCGCCTCCATCAGCGACAGCTGACGAAAGTGCTGCAGCAACCGCCGCCCGACGGCGGTCGGCTGCGCCGGCGTGGTGCGGGTCAGCACCAACTGACCGATGCGCTCTTCCAGCTGGCGGATGCGCTGCGACACCGCCGACTGGGTAATGAACAGCTGGCTGGCCGCCTTGTCGAAACCACCGGTTTCGACCACGGCGGACAGGGCTTGCAGATGACGTGGGTCGAGCATGGCGACTCCCGTACGGTTATTAATCTAGCTAATGTAACAGTAAAACAATCAGTTTGATTAACCAGCCGCCGGCCCGTAGTCTGGCGACCTGAACAACCATCCATCAGCGGCTTGCAACCGCAGCTTTCCCATGTTTTTCAATCCCAGCGTCTACCTGTCCGCCCTGATGCTGTCGGCCGGCCAGATCATCGGCATCGGCCCGCAGAATGCCTTCGTGATCAAACAGGGACTCGGCCGCAGCCATGTGATGCCGATCGTGCTGATCTGCATCGTCTGCGACGTGCTGCTGATGAGCGCCGGCGTGTTCGGCATGGGCAGCCTGATCGGCGGCTTGCCGCTGTTCGTCAAAACCGTGACCTGGCTCGGCGCCGCCTTCATGTTCTGGCTGGGCTACAAGGCCTTTCGTGCGGCACTCACGCCATCCGGGCTGGCACTGGGCGACAGCGTCGAGCGCGATCGCAAGGCGGTGATCCGCACTATTCTGGCGGTGACCCTGCTCAACCCTTATGTGTGGCTCGACACCGTGGTACTGATCGGCAGCTTGTCGTCCGCCTACGGGCCGGGCTCGCAACTGAGCTTCATCCTCGGCAGCGTCACCGCATCGATAACCTGGTTCGTGGCGATCGGTTTCTGCGCCGGCAAGCTGGCACCGCTGTTCGAGAAGCCGACGAGCTGGCGGGTGCTCGACCTGGTGATCGGCTGCGTGATGCTGCTGACCGGGTTCTTGCTGCTGCGCAACTTCGGTTTCCAGTAACGCAAGGTTGGCCGAACGGGTCGACCAGCCAATAAAAACGCCGGCGTCGAGGCCGGCGTTTTGCATGGGGCAGAGCGAACTTACTCGCCGCGCGCGGCCAGCAGGTCCTCACGGGTCAGCAAGAACACGAAGCCATCGCCGCCGCTGGTTTCCAGCCAGACGAAGGGCAGGGTGGGGAACGCCGCCTCCAGCACTTCGCGGTTGTGGCCGATCTCGACCAGCAGCACGCCCTTCGGGTTCAGGTGGTCGGCCGCCTTTTCCAGAATCACCCGGGTGGCGTCGAGGCCGTCAATGCCCGAACCCAAGGCCAGCTCAGGCTCGTGCAGGTACTCTTCCGGCAAGTCGTCGACCGATTCGGCATCGACGTAAGGCGGATTGGAGATGATCAGGTCGTAGGCCTCTTCCAGGCCTTCGAACAGATCGGTGTGGATCAGATTGACGCGATCCTCCAGCCCGTAGCCCTGCACGTTGATACCGGCCACTTCCAGCGCGTCGAGCGAAATATCGACCGCGTCGACCTCGGCGTCAGGGTAGTGGTGTGCCAACTGGATCGCCAGGCAACCCGAGCCGGTGCACAGATCGAGCGCGCGATGCACCAGCTCGCCATGCTCGATCCACGGTGCCAGTGGCTCGCCGAGCAACTCGTAGATGAACGAGCGCGGCACCAGCACGCGCTCGTCGACGTAGAAGCTGAACTCGCCCTGCCAGGCTTCGTGGGTCAGATAGGCGGCCGGCACACGCTCCACCGCGCGACGCTCGATCACGTCAATCACATCCTTGATCTCGATCTCCAGCAGGCGCGCGTCGAGGTAGGGCTCGAGTTGGTCGATCGGCAGCTTCAGCGTCGCCAGAATCAGGTACGCCGCTTCGTCGTAGGCGTTGTCGGTACCATGCCCGAAGGTGAGGCCGGCTTCGTTGAAACGCGACACGGCAAAGCGCAACAGGTCGCGCACGGTGGTTAGCGTGCTGACGGCTTGAGCGTACATAGGCTTCCTTTCAATGCAACGGGGACACGGCGCGGGCCATGTCCCCAGTGTGGTTCAAGGTTGGCGTTCGGCCAACCTTGGTGTGTATCAGAACGGCAGTTTGGCGTCGGTGGCGGTCGCCAGCACCTTGCGGAAGTCGCCCTTGATGCGTTCGAGCGCGTCCTTGTTGTCGGCCTCGAAGCGCAGCACGATCACCGGCGTGGTGTTCGATGCGCGCGCCAGGCCGAAGCCGTCCGGGTACTCGACGCGCAGGCCGTCGATGGTGATCACCTCGTCGGCACCGTCGAAGCGGGCGGTTTCCTGCAGCTTGGCGATCAGCGCATGGTTGTCGCCTTCCTTCTGCATCTTCAGGTTCAGTTCCGGCGTCGACACCGCATTCGGCAACGCGTTCAGGAGCGCACTCGGGTCATCGACCTGCGACAGCACTTCCAATAGGCGCGCGCCGGCGTACAGGCCGTCGTCGAAACCGTACCAGCGTTCCTTGAAAAACACGTGGCCGCTCATCTCGCCGGCCACCAGCGCGCCGGTTTCCTTGATCGCGGCCTTGATGAAGCTGTGACCGGTACGGCACATCACCGGTTCGCCGCCGTGCTCGCGAATCCACGGCGCCAGCAGGCGAGTGGATTTCACGTCGTAGATCACCTTGGCACCCGGATGACGTTCGAGCACGTCGGCCGCGAACAGCATCAGCTGGCGATCCGGCCAGATGATGGTGCCGTCCTTGGTGACCACGCCGAGGCGGTCGCCGTCGCCGTCGAATGCCAGGCCGATTTCCGAATCGGTCTTGGCCAGCGCCTCGATCACGTCCTGCAGGTTTTCCGGCTTGGCCGGATCCGGATGGTGATTCGGGAAGGTACCGTCCACGTCGCAGAACAGCTCGCGCACGCGGCAGCCGAGGCGGCGGTACAGCACCGGCGCGAAGGCGCCCGGTACACCGTTGCCGCAGTCGACCACGATGTTCATCTGACGCGACAGCTTGATGTCGGAAGTGATGCGCTCCAGATAGGCTTCGGCGATGTCGTGCGTCTCGTAACGGCCTTCGCCTTCGCTGAAGTCCTTGTCCTTGATGCGCTGACGCAGCGCCTGGATCGCGTCGCCGGCCAGCGTGTCGCCCGCCAGCATCATCTTGAAGCCGTTGTAGTCCGGCGGGTTGTGGCTGCCGGTGACCATGACGCCCGACAGCGTTTCCAGCTTGTAGGCGGCAAAGTACAGCATTGGCGTGGCAACCCGGCCGACGTCGATCACGTCGATGCCGGCGGCGCGGATGCCGTCCGACAGCGCTTCGGCCAACTCGGGGCCGGACAGGCGGCCATCGCGACCGACCACGATCGCCTTGACGTTGCGTACCTGCGCTTCGCTGCCGATGGCGCGGCCGATCAGTTCGGCCGCCTCGGTGGTCAGGGTCTTGCCGACCACGCCGCGAATGTCATACGCCTTGAAGATGTCTTTGGAGGGAGTGTGCATTGCTGAGCGCTTTTGTAGTGAAGTGAGACAGCGTCGCCGCCTGCAAAAACGGCCAACTTAAGTTGGCCGAACCGTGTTTGTTCCGGATGTCAGGCGGCTAGGGACTGGGTGAATTGTACCAGTTCGTCAAGCTTCTGGCGGGCACGACCGCTGTCGACCGCTTCGCGGGCTCGCTCGATACCTTCGGCCAACGTCGCGGCGACACCTGCGGTATAGATCGCCGCACCGGCGTTGAGCAGCACGATATCGCGATGCGGGCCGTGCGAGCCGGCCAGCACCGACAGCACCATGCGGCGCGACTCTTCCGCCGTGTCGACACGGATCGCCTTCAGGTCTTCGGTCAGGGTAAAGCCGAATTCGCGCGGATCGAGTTCGTACTCTTCGACGCGGCCGTTCTTCAGCTCGGCGACCAGCGACTTGTCGGCGATGGTGATCTCGTCGAGACCATCGCGGCCGTGCACCACCATCACATGGCGACTGCCCAGTTCCTTCAGCACTCGAGCCTGGATACCGACCAGGTCGGGGTGGAACACGCCCATCAGCTGGTTCTCGGCCTGGGCCGGGTTGGTGAGCGGGCCGAGGATATTGAAGATGGTGCGCACACCCAGTTCCTTGCGCACCGGTGCCACATGGCGCATCGCGCTGTGATGGTTGGGCGCGAACATGAAGCCCAGACCGACCGTATCGATGCTCTGGCCGACTTGTTCGGCCGACAGCGACAGGCTGATGCCGAGCGACTCAATCACGTCGGCGCTGCCGCTGCTGGACGACACCGCACGATTGCCGTGCTTGGCGACCCGCGCACCGGCGGCGCCGGCAACGAACATCGCCGTGGTCGAAATATTGAAGGTGCGGGCCTTATCGCCACCGGTGCCGACGATGTCGATCAGGTGGGAGCGATCGGCGACCGGCACCGGGGTAGCAAATTCGCGCATCACGGTGGCGGCGGCAGCGATTTCCAGCACGCTCTCCACCTTGACGCGCAGGCCGACCAGGATCGCCGAAGTCAGCACCGGCGACACTTCGCCGCGCATGATCTGGCGCATCAGGTCGAGCATCTCGTCGTAAAACAGTTCGTTCTGGTCAATCAGCCGGTTCAGCGCGGCCTGAGGGGTAATCATGCTTGTGGCGTCTCCAATATTGTTCTTGGCCAGCGGGAGTCTCTCAACCGCGGATCAGGCGTGTTCTTTCAGGAAGTTGTCGAGCATGGCGTGACCGTGCTCGGTCAAGATCGACTCCGGATGAAACTGCACACCCTCAACCGCCAGCGTCTTGTGCCGCACGCCCATGATCTCTCCGTCGTCGGTCCAGGCCGTAACCTCGAGACAATCCGGCAGGCTCTCCGGCTGGATGACCAGGCTGTGGTAGCGGGTGCAGGTGACCGGGTTGGGCAGGCCACGGAACACGCCGACATCCTTGTGCGCCACCGGCGAGGTCTTGCCGTGCATCAGGGTCTGGGCATGCACGATCTTGCCACCGTAGGCCTGGCCGATGCTCTGATGGCCAAGGCAGACCCCCAGAATGGGGATCTCACCGGCGAAACGGTGAATGGCGGCGACCGAGACGCCCGCCTCGTTCGGCGAGCAAGGACCGGGGGACACCACCAGATACTGCGGGGCTAGCTCGGCAATGCGCTCGAGGGTGATCTCGTCATTGCGATATACCTGAACATCCTGGCCCAGCTCGCCGAAATATTGGACGAGGTTGTAAGTAAAGGAGTCGTAGTTGTCGATCATCAGCAACATGATTCAAACATCCCAAAGTGATTGTCTTGTGCGGAGCAGGGGCCGAGCAATCGCCTGCGCGCCGGCCACTCAGGCCGTGCCATCAGTGCGAGCAAGTCCGCTGCTCAATGGACGGATGACGACCATCATACCCGATGAGAACGGCTTGCAGGAGGGATTGAACTCTCAGGAAACACGGCAATGAGCGAGCATGACAGGGCCAACCATTCGTCACATCGCGGCGCCTCCAATAGGTCACCGCCTATACTTGTAACCCATCCACTACCGAAGCGAGCGCGACCGATGAACGCTCTGGATATCTTCGAAATGATGGTACGAGGGGAAGGTAGCGTGCCCGCCCATCTGACTGGCATGCATGCGGCAGCGCTGTTGGCCGAAAGCCTGGCCGAAGCGGCGCCACGGCTGACCCATGAGGAATTGTGGCGGCTAGTCGCTGTGGGCGCCATGATTTGCCGGCAACACGAATGCGAACTCCCCCCCGATCTACTAGCAAGCCATCACCTGCAATATCGCGGCATCACCAGCCCACCACCGCTTTACCACTGACCCTCCCATGACCCGCTAAGGCGGGTTTTTTATTGACGACGTCAGTTAAATGAGGATCGTGGCCTCATCCTCTGCATCAGGCGCCTTGGCATCAATAAAGCAATACCACCAGCGCAATCATCAGACCGATGGCACAAGCGAGCAGGTCCCCCGCCCACGCGTCGTTGTGAAGACGCAGGCGCGGGACGCGGTGGGCAATTCGCTGGATAGTCGTCATTGAAGTCCTCCTTCCTGTCGGCCGACAAGGCATCGGCTCAGATATGAAAGTGCTTTTAACAACAGTCGTAATCCTTTTCATTCAGGCCAATGCGCCGAATGAAGTCAAGAAAGAATGTGGCGAGTACGGCACAGTCGGGCTACTCGGCCGACCAGCCGGATGTCAGGCCCGACAAACGGTGTCAGCGGCATTTTTTTTGAATAAGGCAATCAACCGTGAACGGCACGGACAAAAAGAAAGCGGGAAGTAAAAATACTTCCCGCCTTTTGTGCTTACTGTAACCCTGTTTAGCCTGCCTTTTCCTGTCTCGGAATGCCGTGCAACGCTGCAGTTGCTGGGCAAATTTGGCGACCGGGTTGACCCGCTTCAGTTTTGCCATGGTGCCGTCCAATTATTGGTGAGGGACATTTATTCTCGCACACTGGCAAAACAGTTCAAGCATCGTCGGGCTAGAGGTCGAGATGATGGTCGGAGTGCGATCGGAGCCCCGGCTTATGATCATGCAGCGAGAAACGATAGGCCTCTTCATCGGCGATCGCAAACAAGGGGAAGGGGCCTGCCTTACGAATACCCGCCGAATCGAACACCGACCAACCAACGAAGTCACCGGCCCGATCATGCTCCTGTCGCACAACGTAACTGCTCATTTCGCCATCCTGTCAAGTTGGTAACGAAATATCATCATGACAAATAGTTTGCAGAGTGCAAGGCGACAAAATCGTTACGGCAACCAAACGATGTAGCGCAGCGTCCGAGTCGCAATGAACGACTCAAGGAAAACGGAAAGTCCCCACTGGCGACCCATCGCTTTTTTTGTATGCTGAAAATAAGGCAATCGCCGCGAGAGGGAACACCGTGAAAAAGAACCTTGCAGATGCACTGGCGCTTAGCATTACAGCCAAAGCGGTTGAAGCCAACCCCACCGGTTTCCTGATGCACAGTGGCGACGGTGCGGCCAATGCCAATATGCTTGCCGACTTCGTCAAGACCCTGTCCGAACGATTTCAGGTTGACATCAGCGGTGACGTAATGCTGTCGGATCTCGCAGCACTGACACGACACTGAACCGAACAGGACGAAGCCACCTTCTTCAGGCCACGGCGAGGCGCTCCTTGAATGCCGCGATCACCTCCGCCGGCAAGCGATGATAGTCATTGCACGGCCGCTGCATGCTGAGATCGGTCGTAGGCGTCAGCGTGACGTACATGTCCTGTGTCCGGCTGATGCGAATACAGTCATCGACCTGCAGGGAATCGTCGACATGGACCTGCAAATGCCGGTGCAACAACAATTCCTTCGCTCGCGACCTGGCTTGCGCACGATCGGCCGCAACCAGAAACACCGAGTCGTGCACCTCGGTGAAGCGCCCCTCCAGATATCCACCCAGATTCACGAAAAACAAGGCAGCGTGCTCTGAGGTTACCGGGACGGCCGACAAGCCGACACGGTAGCCATCGACGATATCGAGTTCGAGCCAGGAGTCGATATGCAGGCCCTCCGGACTACCGAACCATTGTTCGAGCAGCTGCTCGTAGGTGTCCTCGATAGACTCGCCGATCGCAAAAACGACGTCGTGCAGCTCGATATGGCTTTTCGGTGCCCGCCCACCGAGATAGACCGCAAACAGTTTCATCACACCCCTTCAACAAACCATCCAGTTATTCTTGTTACATATTACCCGATAGCCTACCGCTCGTCCGAAATCCAAAATTGGTATTGCCGATGCGCCAATAACACCGGCAATCAAACATCAACTGGTATTTCCACTAGGCAGTTGACAAACGGCATCAAAAAACCCGAATTGCATCTCCAAAAAATGGCATAAAACCAATAACACCACCGCGTAGTAGCAAGACCGCGTCCGGCAAATGCAACTCCGTCAGCTACATAATTCCAATTTGACATGGATCATTGGTCATTGTGATAAGCAACTGTGATTGCTGCATGGCACGTGCTACACCGAAAGCAATAAAAAACCCTAAGCATGACCTGCACAGAAGGGTCACACATGTCAGATCAACTGGAGAACACCATACTTCGGCTGGCTAACCGCCCGCTGGGTCTGGTAGATGAGAACTGGCGCCTGCTCGATGCGAATCCCGCCTTGCGTCGCATCCTGGAAGTGGGGGCAGAACGCCCCCTGACCAGCGTACCCGACTGGCTAGGCGCGCGCTGGCCACACGCCCCGGACGGTAAGGACGCAACGCCTGCCGTCGGTACCCTCGATATCCCGCCTCTTGGCCGTTTGTACTGCAGCGCGCTCGCATCCTGTCCGGACAAGGGGCCGACGTATTTGATGGAGGTGCGAACACCGTTTCGGTTTCGGGCGGACTTGTCGACGTTCAACCGCACCTCGCTACGCACTGGAGCACTTGCCCAATCCTTGGTTCAGGAACGCGAACGTTTCCAGGCCACCTTCGAGGATGCCCCCCTAGGCATCTGCCACGTGCTGCCGGATGGCACTTTTCTGCGGGTCAATCGTACCTTCTGCGAGATTACCGGCTACGGTGATGACGATCTGCTGCATATGACTTATCGCGAGATCACCCACCCGGACGACCTACTCGCGGACCAGGCACATGTAGAACTGATGCTCAACGGCACGATTCGGCGCTACACGCTGAACAAGCGCTATATCCGCCGCGATGGGAGCCCAGTCTGGGTAGAGTTGACCGTTTCGCTGGTGCACCACCCGGACGGCAGGCCGGCCTACTTTATCTCCATGGTGGAGGACATCAGCGAGCGCATCCGCACCGAGGAGAGGCTGAGGCTGGCCGCCAAGGTCTACGAGCATATGTGCGAAGGGGTGTTTATCGCCGACCGACAGTTGAACCTGCTCAATATCAACCCAGCCTTCGCCCAGATGACCGGCTATTGCGAGAGCGACTGCCGCAGCATGTCGCTGCTCGAATTGCTGAGCGAACGCCAGCCGGATAACTTTTTCCAGACTTTGTCCGAGCAGTTGAGCGAGTGGGGCACCTGGCAGGGAGACGTCTGGTTCAGCCAGCGCAGCCGACGGGTCTTTCCCGCCTGGTTGTCGATCAGCGGCACGCGCGGGCAGACCGGGGAGTGGGCCCACTACGTCGGCGTGTTCTCAGACATCAGCTTGCTCAAGCAGAACGAGGCGCAGCTCTATCAATTGGCCCACCACGACTCGCTGACCGGCATCCCCAACCGGCTGCTGCTGCAATCGCGGCTGGAGCACGCGATCAACCTGTCGCGCCGGCAATGCAAGACAATAGCGCTGGTGTTCATCGATCTGGACGACTTCAAGGCGGTCAACGACACCCACGGCCACCTCGCCGGCGATCAGGTGCTGATCACCGTCGCGCAGCGCCTGAAGGGAAGGCTGCGCAGCGGCGACACCATCGCGCGGCTAGGCGGCGACGAGTTCGTGATACTGGTGGAAAACACCCCGGACGAGTTCGACATGCTGCCATTCATTGCGAGCATCCTCGACTGCATCCGTCAGCCTATCCATTACAAGGACGGCATCTCGCTGTCCGTTTCGGCCAGCGTCGGCGTCAGCCTGTACCCGCATCACGGTGAAGATGCGGCCAGCCTGATCGATAGCGCAGACCGGGCGATGCTGCAGGTGAAATCGGCAGGCAAGAACGCCCCGGCGTTCTCGCGCAGTCGCTGAATCAATCGGCTTCGGCCGGATTGGCGACCTCGTTGCTCAGGCGGTAGCCGATGCCCGTTTCGGTGGTCAGGAAGCGCGGCCGGGCCGGATCGGCCTCGAGCTTTTGGCGCAGATGCGCCATATAGATGCGCAGATAGTGGTTGTGCTCCACATGATGCGGCCCCCACACCTCCTTCAGGATCTGCCGGTGCGTCAGCACCTTGCCGCGGTGGGCGATCAGCAAAGCCAACAGCCGGTACTCGATCTGCGTCAGGTGGATAGGCTCGTCGCCGCGGCTGACCTGGCGTAACGACAGGTCGACCGTCACCTCGCCGAGCGTCACCCGCGACTCTTCCGGTTTGTCGGAACCGGGACGTCGCCGCAACAGCGCGCGCACCCGCGCCAGCAGCTCGGCCACGCCGAACGGCTTGGTCAGATAGTCGTCGGCGCCGGCGTCAAGCGCCGCTACCTTGTCGCTCTCGTCTATACGGGCCGACAGCACGATCACCGGCAGCTGGCTCCAGCTGCGCAGGTCCTGCAGCAGCGTCAGCCCATCGCCATCGGGCAGCCCCAGGTCCAGCACCAGCGCGTCGGGCTGGCGCGTACCGGCTTCGATCAGGCCGCGTGCGACCGTGTCGGCCTCCCAGACCTTATAGCCCTCGCTTTCCAGCGCGCTCTTGATGAATCGGCGGATGGCGGCTTCGTCTTCGATGACAAGCAAGCTGGCGGCGGTCATGACAGGGGTTCCTCGGCGAGCGGGTCGAGTTCGGGTTGCGGCTTGAGCGGCAGGCTGAGCGTGAAACGCGCCCCCCCGTCCACGCCGTTGGAGGCGGTGAGTTTACCGCGATGCACCTCGGCAATGGTACGGCATATCGCCAGACCCAGACCGACACCGGCGATTGCCGACTCGCGCTCGCCGCGGCTGAACGGGGCGAACAACTGCTCCGGATCCCCCGGCGGCAGACCGGGGCCGTGATCCCAGACGGCCAGTTCGAGCGCGCCATGATTCACGGTGGTTTCGATGCCGATCTCGCTGCCCGCGGGACTGTACTTGGCCGCGTTTTCCAGCAGGTTGACCAGCACCCGTTCCAGCAACACCGCGTCGCCGAACAGCAGGGGGTAATCGGTCGGAATGTCGAGCGTGACCTTGCGGCCGGACAATAAACTCTCCAGCGAGGTCAACGCGCTGCCGACCAGCTCTTCGGCCGACAGCCAGTCTTCCTTCAGCACTACGCCACCGGCCTGCAGGCGGGCCATTTCCAGCAAATTGGTGACGAGCCGGGTGGTGCGCTGACTCTGCTCGACGATGTTCCAGGCCAGCGCGGCTTCGTCCGACTGGTGACCAAGCTGGCGCGCCAGCAATTCGGCAGTGCCGGACAGTGCCGTCAGTGGCGTACGCAGATCATGCGACAACGCGGCCAGCAGCGAATGGCGCAAGCGTTCGGACTCCATCGACAATAGGGTGTGCTGCGCCACTTCGATGTAGTGCAGCCGCTCCAGTGTCTGCGCGATCAGCGCGGCCACCGCTTCGCACAGCCGGCGGTTGTCCGGGTCGCGCAGCGGGACCGTGTCGTCCAGCATCACCGCCAGCACCCCGCGGGTACGCATCGGCGCCTTCAAGGGCAGGTACAGCGCCGGCGCCAGGGGCAGGGTGTTCGAACCGAAGCCCGCGACCTGCTGGTGGTCGAAGCACCACTTGGCGATCGCCGCATCGCCGCGCGAGCCGGCCGCCTGGTCGCTGTGCGGTACCAGCTGCTTCTCCTGCTCGTCGGGCAGCCACAACGCGATATGGGCATTGAGGCTGGCCTTCAGGAAACGCGCCGCGGTATCGGTGACCTGATCGGTCAACAGCGCCGCGGACAGCTCGCGCGCCATCTCGTACAGATAACGGGTCCGCGCCTCGCGTTCGCGTGCCTTCGCGGCTTCCTGGCGCTGACGCGCGACCAGCTGGCCGGCCACCAGGCCGACCACCAGCATCACGAAGAAGGTCACGACGTACTGCACATCGCTGACTGCAAACGAGAAACGCGGTTGCACGAAGAAGAAGTCGAAGCTCGCCACCGACAGCACGGCGGCCAGTGCCGCCGGTCCGCGCCCGAGCTTGAGCGCGACCCCGAGCACCGCCAGCAGGTACAGCATGATCAGGTTGGTCGGTTCCAACACGCCGGCCAGCGGCGACAGGGCCAGCGTCATCGCCACGCAGGCACCGGCCGCCAACAGGTAGCGGCGCGGGCGCAGATCAAAGGCCTCGCGCTTTTTCTGCGGCTGAGCGAGCGGTGGACTCAACGTTTCGGCCAACACCAGGCAGTCGAGCTCTGGGGCGCGTTGACCGAGCTCACTCAGCAGGTCGTCGGCGCCCGGCCACCACGGGCGCCTCGCCCGAGGCAGCACCACGATCGACAGATTGTAGCGGCGCGCGTAGTCGGCCAGCGCCGCGGCACGGTTGTGCTCGCCGATCACCAGGGTGCTGGCGCCTTGCTGCTCGGCGAGCGCCAATGCCGCCAAGGCTTTTTCGCGCTCGACCTGCGGCACGTTGCCACGGTCGAACCACACCGCATGCCACTGGGCACCCAGGGTGTCGGCGAGTCGCCCGGTGCTGCGCACTGCGCCCTCGCCGCCGTGGGCATCGACCAGCAGCAGGAAGCCGAAACGGGTCGGCCACACCGGCGTGCGCGTCTGCATCTGGCGGTGCGCGCGCATCTGGTCGTCGACACGGTCGGCGGTGCGGCGCAGCGCCAGCTCGCGCAAGGCGATCAGGTTGCCCTTGCGAAAGAAGTTCTCCGCAGCTCGACCGGCCACTTCGGGCAGGTAGACCTTGCCGGCCTTCAGCCGGCTGAGCAGGTCATCCGGCGGCAAGTCGACCAACCGTACCTCGTCGGCCCGATCGAACACCGCATCCGGCACCGTCTCGCCGACGCGCACTCCGGTGACGCGACTGATCACCTCGTTGAGGCTTTCGAGGTGCTGGACGTTCATCGTGCTGTAGACGTTGATGCCAGCGGCCAGCAACTCCTCGACGTCCTGCCAGCGCTTCGGATGGCGGCTGCCCGGCACATTGCTGTGCGCCAGCTCGTCGACCAGCACCAGCGCCGGGTGGCGGGCCAGCGTGGCGTCAATGTCGAATTCGGCCAGCGTCTTGCCGCGATAGTCCTGCCGACGCGGCGGCAGCCGATCGAGACCGATCAATAGTGCCTCGGTCTCTGCGCGGCCGTGGGTGTCGACCCAGCCGACCAGCACCGCCAGACCGTTGGCGCGCTGCTCTCGAGCCTCGGCGAGCATGGCGTAGGTCTTGCCGACCCCAGGGGCGGCGCCGAAGAACAGCTTCAGATGGCCGCGCTTGGGTTGGCTGGCGGCGAGCAGGGCATCGGGGTCGGGGCGGAGGTCTTCTGCGGACATGGCGGGAGGCATAAAGGGAAGGGTGGAGGCCAACGTCTCCTGAACCGACCAGAACCGGCTCAGGAGACGCGCCCAAACGGGACAAGGTTGGCCGAACCCGGACGGCTTCGGCCAACCTTTCTCACTCTGACGATAACAACTTAGTGCAGGCTGGCCAGGGCGCGGTTCAATGCCAGTACATTGACTTTAGCCTCGCCAAAGTAGCCAAACAACGGTCGGCTGGCGGTGCGATCGACCAAGGCCTGCACCTGTGCTTCGCTGATCTTGCGCACGCGGGCCACACGCGGCACCTGGTAGTAGGCCGCCGCCAGGCTGATGTCCGGGTCGAGGCCACTGCCCGAGGCGGTGACCAGATCGACCGGTACCGGCCGGGTATTGCCCGGATCGGCCTTTTTCAGCGCATCGATGCGCGCAGACACAGCCTTGATCAGCGCAGGGTTGCTCGGCCCCAGGTTGCTGCCGCCTGAGTTGACGCCATTGTAGGGTTTGTCACCGGTGGCGGACAGACGACCCCAGAATTCACCCGGCTTGTCGAAAGCTTGGCCGATCAGCGCCGAGCCGATTACCTTGCCGTTCTCGTCGACGATCAGCGAACCGTTGGCCTGGTTCGGCATAGTCAGTTGAGCGACCACGGTGGTAGCCAGCGGGTAGGCCAGGCCGGTCACCAGCGTCAGCGTCACCAGCACGGTGAGCGCCGGGCGCAGGATGGCCGAACGGGCCGGGGTGGTAGCTGCGGTTTGAGTCAGTGTATTCATCGCAACAACTCCTTGTTCTCGTTACACCAGGCCCATGCCGGTGAGAATCATGTCGATCAGCTTGATACCGACGAACGGCAACAGGATGCCGCCCAGGCCATAAACCAGCAGGTTGCGACGCAGCAGGGCACCGGCGCCGAGTGCACGGTACTTCACCCCTTTCAGTGCCAGCGGGATCAGCGCGACGATGATCAGTGCGTTGAAGATCACCGCCGACAGCAGCGCCGAAGCCGGGCTGGTCAGCCCCATCACGTTCAAGGCCTCCAGCTGCGGGTAGGTGGCGGCGAACGCGGCCGGAATGATCGCGAAGTATTTGGCCACGTCGTTGGCCAGACTGAAGGTGGTCAGCGCACCGCGGGTCATCAGCATCTGCTTACCGATTTCCACCACCTGGATCAGCTTGGTCGGGCTCGAATCGAGGTCGACCATATTGGCCGCTTCCTTGGCAGCCTGGGTGCCGCTGTTCATCGCCACCGCCACGTCGGCCTGCGCCAGCGCAGGGGCGTCGTTGGTGCCGTCGCCGGTCATCGCCACCAGACGGCCTTCGGCCTGGTATTGGCGGATCAGCGCGAGCTTGGTTTCCGGTGTCGCCTCGGCGAGGAAGTCGTCGACTCCGGCTTCGGCCGCGATCGCAGCGGCGGTCAGGCGGTTGTCGCCGGTGATCATCACCGTCTTGATACCCATCTGGCGCAGCTGCGCGAACTTCTCGCGGATACCAGCCTTCACCACGTCCTTCAGTTCGACCACGCCCAGCACTTTGCTGCCCTCAGCCACCACCAGCGGGGTACTGCCGCGGGTGGCAACCTGATCGACCTGGGCGTTGACACTGGCCGGCATTTCTCCGCCGGCAGCCTCGACGTAGCGACGGATCGCATCGGCCGCACCCTTGCGAATGTGACGCTCGCCGACGTTGACGCCACTCATGCGCGACTGGGCGGTAAACGGCACGAACGTCGCATCGGCCGGCACGGAGTCCTTGCCTTCGAGCGTCAGCAGACGATGCGCCAGCACCACGATGCTCTTGCCCTCCGGCGTCTCGTCGGCCAGCGAAGACAGGCGCGCCGCATCGGCCAGTGCCGCCTCGGTCACACCCGGCGCCGACAGGAAGCTCGACGCATGGCGGTTGCCGTGGGTGATGGTGCCGGTCTTATCGAGCAGCAGCACGTCGATGTCACCGGCCGCTTCGACCGCACGACCCGAGGTGGCAATCACGTTGGCGCCCATCAGGCGGCTCATGCCGGCCACACCGATCGCCGACAGCAGGCCGCCGATGGTGGTCGGAATCAGGCAGACCAGCAGGGCGATCAACACGGTCATGCCGATCGGGCTGCCGCTGTGGCTGACCTGCACCGAGTACAGCGAGAACGGCAAGAGCGTCACCGTTGCCAGCAGGAAGACCAGCGTCAGGCCCACCAGCAGGATGGTCAGCGCGATCTCGTTCGGCGTCTTGCGGCGCTTGGCGCCTTCGACCATCGCGATCATCCGGTCGATGAAGGTCTCGCCCGGGTTGACGGTGGCGCGCACCACGATCCAGTCGGATAGCACGCGGGTACCGCCGGTCACCGAAGAGAAGTCACCGCCCGACTCGCGAATCACCGGCGCGGATTCACCGGTAATGGCCGACTCGTCGACCGAGGCGATGCCCTCGATCACTTCGCCGTCGCAGGGGATCACTTCGTTGGCCTGCA
Source organism: Neisseriaceae bacterium JH1-16 (assembly GCA_025989215.1). GTDB lineage: Bacteria > Pseudomonadota > Gammaproteobacteria > Burkholderiales > Chromobacteriaceae > Crenobacter_A. Next base: position 808,887 of record JAPDNP010000001.1, read on the forward strand.
CCACCACGACGTCGCCCTTGCGCAGCTCGTCGGCGCCAACCATCTTGAAGGGGGCACCATAACGGGGTTCGGACAGCTTCTTAGCATATGAGGTCTTTTTCAGGCCCTTCAGACTTTCCGCCTGCGCCTTGCTGCGACCTTCGGCCAACGCTTCGGCGAAGTTGGCGAACAACACGGTGAACCACAGCCACAGCGCAATGGTGCCGATCAGCCAGGCCGGGGCCTCGCCGTGGCCGACCAGCGCCTGGATCCACAGGGCGGTCGCAACCAGGCTGACGGCGTAGACGACGAACATCACCGGGTTCTTGACCTGCGCCCGTGGGGTCAGCTTGCGGAACGAGTCGACCAGTGCCGGGCGGGTCAGCGCCGGGTCGAACAGAGGTAAAGTGGTACGAGACATATTGGTTTCCTTGCTCAATGGCCTCGATTAGTGACCGGCCCACAGGCCCAGGTGCTCGACGATCGGGCCCAGTGCCAGTGCAGGGATGTAGGTCAGTGCGCCAACCAACAGCACGGTGCCGATCACCAGCACGACGAACAGCGCATCGTGGGTCGGCATGGTGCCACTGCTAGTCGGCAGAATTTTCTTCTTGGCCAGGCCACCGGCCAGTGCCATCACCGGCACGATCATCGCGAAACGGCCGAACCACATCGCAGTGGCGAGCATGCCGTTATAGAACGGGGTGTTGGCCGAAAGGCCGGCGAACGCGCTGCCGTTGTTGTTGGCGGCCGAGGAGAAGGCGTAGAGGATTTCCGAGAAGCCGTGCGGGCCTGGATTGGCGACACCGGCCTGGCCGGCACTCATTAGCACCGCCACCGAGGTGCCCAGCAGAACCAGCGTCGGGGTCACCAGGATTGCCAGTGCAACCATCTTCATCTCGTACGGCTCGATCTTCTTGCCGAGGTATTCCGGGGTACGGCCCACCATCAGACCGGCCACGAACACCGCTAGCACAGCCAGCACCAGCATGCCGTACAGGCCCGAGCCGACGCCGCCGAAGATCACTTCGCCCAACTGCATCAGCCACATCGGAATCATGCCGCCCAGTGCAGTGAACGAGTCGTGCATAGCATTGACCGCACCGCAGGACGCAGCGGTGGTAACCGCAGCGAACAGGCTGGAAGCAGAGATGCCGAAGCGCACTTCCTTACCTTCCATATTGCCGCCGGCTTGCAGGCTGCTTGCGAGCTGATCGATGCCGAGCTTGCCGAACAGCGGGTTGCCTTGCTGCTCGAACACCCCCACGCCGATGGCGCAAACCACGAAGATTAACGTCATGACAGCGAGGATCGCCCAGCCTTGGCGGGTGTCTTTCACCAGTCGGCCGAATACATGACACAGGCCGGCCGGGATGATGAAGATCGCCAACATCTGCAGGAAGTTGGTCAGCGCGGTCGGGTTTTCAAACGGGTGCGCCGAGTTGGCATTGAAGAAGCCGCCACCGTTGGTGCCGATCATCTTGATCGCTTCTTGCGAGGCAACCGGGCCCATCGCCAGGCTCTGGGCGTGACCAGCGAAACCGGTGTAGCTGACATAGCCCGACAGGTTCTGCAGCCCCCCCTGGCTGACCAGCACCAACGCCATCACGAAGGACATCGGCAACAGCAGGTAGAGGGTGATGCGGGTCACGTCGGCCCAGAAGTTACCGACGTCGGCAGTTTCACGACGGGCGAAGCCGCGGATCAGTGCGAAGGCGACGGCGATACCGGTGGCAGCGGACAGGAAGTTCTGCACCGCCAGACCCATCATCTGGGTCAGGTAGCTCATCGTGCTCTCGCCGCTGTAGCCCTGCCAGTTGGTGTTGGCCACGAAGCTGACGGCGGTATTGAACGACGAATCGGCCGACACCGCGCCGAGGTGCTGCGGGTTGAACGGCAGGCCGCCTTGCAGGCGCTGCATGCCATAGAGCAGCAGCGCACCCAGCGCGTTGAACACGATCAGCGCGAGGGTGTACTGCTTCCAGCCCATGCCGGCGTCGCCATCGACACCCAGCAAGCGCAGCAGGCGATTGTCGAAACGGGCGAAGGCGCCGCTGCCCAAGCGGCCTTCGGCCAACGGTGCCATCCAGGCGCCCATCGGTCGTACGGTCAACCCCAATACCGTCAGGAAGACGATCAACAGCAGAATCGAGGCGCTAGTCATTCCAGATCCTCCGCTTTGATCAATGCAACGACCAGATAGGCCGCAAGCCCCAGTGACAATAGGGCACCAAAGATATACCAGGCGGTCATACGTCCCTCCTGTGCGAGAGCACGTCGTAGGCATGGGCCAAAGCCATGCAGGACAGCGTAAATGCCAGTCCCAGTCCCAGCCAGATCAAGTCCGACATAGTGTTTTCCAAAGTGGTTGAAATACACCGTGAGCGTAGGGAAAACCCCGCAAAAAACGGGTTAAAAGAAGTCGGCGCCGTATAAAAAAGTTGTAAAAATAGACGCAAAAAAAGCACCACGGAGTCCGTGGCGCAATACAGGGGAGGAAGGAAGCGGTAGCCGGCTCAGGGGGCCAGTTGTTTGAGCTCTATGCGTTTTAGCCAGCGCACGTGGCGCGGCCCGGTGCGAATGTCGCTGAGCGAGAACAGCGCGATCGGGCCTTCATCGATGCCGATCGGCCTGCCGTCGATTTCGTAGGCGACGATGACGCCGTCACCATTTTTGCTGTTGAACAGCTCCTGCCAGGAAAACACTGCGCGATAGTCGTCACCCGCCGTTGCCAGCACGGCGAGCTTCTTGCCGTTTTCCGGCTCGGTGGGTAACGCGCGACTCTTTTCCAGCAGGGTGGTCAGCTTCACACCGGTTACCGAATCGATTTTGCGCATCACCATGCCGGCATGGCCGGTGATCGTCACATCGCGAATGGTGATCGAGGGCAGGGCCTTGAGCGCCGCCACGTCGAGCGTGATCGGCTGGCGCGGCGTGTTGTCGCCGGACAATGTCAGCGTCGCAGAGGTAAAGCGCGGCCCATCGGCCGGGTTGGGCATGGCCTGCGCACTGGGCAACAGCGCCGCCAGCGTCAGGGCTATGAGACAGCAACGTACATTCATCATGGTTGTTCTCCAGGGCGACCGCGCAGCAAAGACATCACCGTGCCATCGCCATCGATATATTTTTACCGATATAACGATCGAAATATAAAACAAAATACAACGGTAGGGCAAACTCTTTGTCATCGCACCGTGGCACGAGAAGAAGACGGCGGAACAAGGGACGGAAACAGACAACCCCAGCCAAGGCTGGGGCTGCACGGGAAAAGCGATAAGTCAGGCGGCCTGAAGGACGGGGCGACCGGAGCGGGTAGGGGCGCCGGCCAACAGGCTCTGATCCAGCGTCATTCGCATATAGTCGTAGCTGGCGCAGATGACTCGACGCAACTGCTCGACCTCGGCCGGGGCCGGATCGAGACCGAGCAAGGTCACGATGATTTCCAGCGCCTCCCACGGATGCTCATCGTCGTAATGCGCATGCAGACGCAACCACTTCATCGCCTTTTTGCGCGACTCGACAGGGAAGCTGTTCTCGTAATCGTCACGCGAGCAGACCAAGCTGGCCCATTCGCCGGTCGCGCCCTCGATAGCATAGTTGGTCGCGGCCATCGCCACCGCCAGTGATTCACGCTCGCAGGTATGCCAGCACCAGTGGCTGAGCGACACGCTAGCAATCGGCACATTACCCTCGATCAGCTCGTTCAAAGACACGCCGCTGGCCTCGGCCCACGCAACCCAGTGGTCGGCATGGTTCTGCTCGACCCGGATATTGCGGATCAGGTAGCGGCGCGCCATCTCTTGGCCGACATGGACGCCATACCTGATCTTCAGCAGATTGATGGCCATGTATTGCGGAAACTGCTCGATCACCGGCCAAACACCGATCAGGAACAGACGGGCCGTCGCTGCATCGAGCGTAGCGTCGCGCATCCTCTTGAAAAGCTCATGTTCGACGACACGCTGCTTGCTGAGGCTGCAGGCCTCGACCAACTCCCGAGTCCACGCCGGGTAGCTGGTGATGTCCATCAGTGCACCTTCACGTACAAACTGCTTGTTCATGGGCGAGTCTCCGTTTGGATAATGGCGTTCTTGTCTTTGGGCGTCTGATGCGCAACCACGGGGTCCGCCGCCGGGCGGCGCCTAAGCAGGAAGTCACGGGAAAAGGGCTGGGGTCGACCGATCGCATAGCCTTGCGCATAGTCGACGCCGATCTCGGTCAGCGCCTCGATCACCTGCTCGTTCTCGACGAACTCGGCGATCGTGCTCTTGCCCATCACGTGGCCAATCTGATGAATTGCCTCAACCATGGCGCGATCGATCGGATCGTCCAGCATGTCTTTGACGAAACTGCCGTCGATCTTCAGGTAATCCACCGGCAGGTGCTTCAGATACGCGAATGACGACATGCCGGCGCCGAAGTCATCGAGCGAGAAGCGACAGCCTAACGCCCGCAACTCGCTCATGAAGCGCGATGCGCTCGACAGGTTGGCGATGGCGCTTGTTTCGGTGATTTCGAAGCAGATCAGGCTCGGCGGGATGCTGTTGAGCTTGAACTGCTGATAGAGGAAGCTGAGGAACTGCTCGTCGCCGATTGATGCTCCAGAGAGATTGATCGCACAGGTGGCAATAGGATATTGCCCCTCGTCACCCAGTAGATCTACCAGAGCGGTAAACGCCGTCTTGACCACCCAGCGGTCGATCAGCGGCATCAGGTTGTAACGCTCGGCGGCCGGGATGAAGGCGATCGGGGGCACCAACTCGCCCCGTTCGTCATGCAAGCGGATCAACAGCTCGAAGTGGGCGCACTCGGGTACATCGTGATTGAGCGACATGATGTCCTGTGCATACAGGCAGAAGCGGTTCTCCTCCAGTGCATGCTGAATGCGGTTCACCCATTCCATTTCGCCGTAGCGTAGCGACAATTCCGAGTCGTCCATCTGGTAAACCTGCACCCGATTGCGCCCCTTCTCCTTGGCCATGTAGCAGGCGACATCGGCGGCGCGCAGCACTTCTTCCAGCGAGGTCGGGCGTGCCAGGACGTGCACCACGCCGATACTGACACTGACTGAAAAGGGTCGGCCACCCCAGGCAAAGTGCAGGTCGCTGACGGTGTTGCGCAGCGTCTCGGCGATGTTGATAGCCGCCTCAGTCGTGCAGTTTTCCAGCAATACGCCGAACTCGTCGCCGCCCAATCTGGCCAGCGTGTCGTTCTTGCGCAGGTGCAGCAGCAGCAGCATGCAGACCTGACGCAGCAATTCGTCTCCGGCGGCATGGCCACAGGTGTCGTTCACCACCTTGAATTGATCGAGATCCAGATACATCAGCGTGTGTTCGCCGCAGGGCTGGCTCGGGCTGTCGATCAATTGCATCAGCCGGTGTTCAAACTCGCGCCGGTTGACGAGCCCGGTCAGCGCATCGTGGGTAGCCTGCCAGGACAGGCTGGCGATGTATTGGCGCTCGCGTGTCATATCGTGGAAGACCAGCACCACGCCGGTGATGCCGTCGACACTGTCGCGAATCGGTGCGCCTATCATGTCGACGGCCACCTCGCTGTCGTCCGGGCGCACCAGCAACAAATTGCTGATCGCCTTTTCGCCGTTCTCCGCACCTAGCACTCGCGCCAGCGGGTGCATCTCATGCTGCCGGGTACTCTCGTCGATCAGACGGAACAAATCACCTAGCGGACGGCCGTAGGCATTGCCGGTTGCGACGCCGATCAGCGACTCGGCTGCCGGATTGAGGTATTCGACCCGGCCGCCCGCATCGGTAGTGATCACCGCATCGCCGATCGATGCCAGGGTGATCTGGGCACGTTCCTTCTCGGCTCTCAGCGCCGCTTCGGCCAACTTGCGGTCGGTGATATCGGTAAACGAGCCGCTCATCCGCAGCGGCTTGCCCGTTGCATCGCGCTGCGCCTGACCGCGAGCGCGGAACCAGCGATAGCTGCCGGTCTTGGTGCGCATCCGGTATTCGACGTCGTAACCGGGGTGGCCGCTGAAATGCGCGTTGAAGGCGGAGATGGTCGGCCCGTAGTCGTCGGGATGCAGATAGTCGGCGAGCAGGCTGGCATCACTGCCCAGTTCGCCGGGCTCGAAACCGAGCAACTCCATGTAGCGCGGCGAGTAATACATCGCCCCGGTGGTGATATCCCAGTCCCAGATGCCGTCGTTGCTACCGCTAACCGCCAACTGGAAACGCTCCTCGCTCAACTGCAACGCGCGCTCGAAAGCCGCGCTTTGTCGAATCAGATTGCGGGTACGCCAGACCACCAGCACGATCAGCACCCCTGCCGCGGCCAGGTTGATCCACAACAGCAGGTCACGGGCCTTGCGCGAGGCTTCGCCGAGCGAATCGGTAAAGCGCTGTGCCACCGGGGTGACTTCCTCGTTGATGGTCTGGATACGCAGGCGCAGGCTTCTGAGCTGCTCGGCGTTCAGGCTATGACTGGCAATGCCGTCATGCAGCGCCTCGGCCACCTCGGCTAGCTGCAACATGTAGCGATCGCCTTCGCGCCAAGCCTCGACGGCCAGGTTGATGTAACTGACTGAGCGAAAGTTGTGATACAGCCAGATCATGCCGGCAATGTCGCCGGGGTGATTATGGCCTTGCAGAAAGCCTTGATAGGCGCGACCGAGATCGGGAGTGGGCTGTTCGAGTGCGATACGGGCGAGTCGGTCGCCCAGCGGTACTTCGCGGGCCAGCCGGTACTGCTGGTAGTCCGCTTCGTCATGCGTCTCGGCATATTTGTTCAGATAGTAGATCGCGTCCTTCTGTCCCTTAGACCACAGGCTTTCACCTCCGACATAGGCGCGTACTGCCGAGAGGGCGTTCAGGCTGCCAATGCCAAGTATGGCCAACAGGGCCACGCCCAGCACAAAAGGCCAGACCATGCCGATAAGACGACGGTTGATGCTGCTTCGCGGGCTGATCATGCCTTCAAGCTACCTCGTCCAGGAATAAGCGGTGTGCGCTGGCGAAACATCCGGCTGGACGAATCGGTGGGACGTCGATATAGGGTGCAGTCAATGGTTTACCGTGTCACTGATTCTGGGTGCTGGCGCTATCGCGTCATAGCGGCTGGCTGAACAGAGCTTGATGTCAATAGGATAGATTTTTAAAGTAGGACGGACAAGGGGATATTGCATTGGCATCCTTGATTGCACTTTAAATAAAGACAGCCGGCATCCGCCGGCTGCCTTTATTTATTCGTAATGCTCGGTCAGTTGAGCGTTACCGAGGCGAAGTCCTGCCGCCCAAACGGGCTGACGCGATAGCCGCTGACGTTGCTACGGGTCAGCGCGAAGGCGGTCGGGTAGGCCAGCGGCAACCACAGCGCCTGGTCGTTGATGATTTTTTGCGCCTGATGATACAGCTTGCTGCGTTCGGCCAACTTGGCAGTGCGTTTGCCGTCGGCAATCAACTTGTCGAGCTTGGCATCGCAGTAGCGGGCAAAGTTAGTGCCGGACTGCACCGCGGCGCAGGAGAACTGCGGCGTCAGGAAATTATCCGGGTCGCCATTGTCGCCGGACCAGCCCATGAACAGCAGGTCATGCTCGCCGGCCTTGCCGCGCTTGATCAGCTCGCCCCATTCAATCACCTTCACCTGCGCCTTGATGCCGACCTTGGCGAGGTCGGACTGCAACAGCTCGGCGCCGGCCTTCGGGTTGGGGTTGAGCACACTGCCACTCGGGCGCACCCAAATAGTGGTCTCGAAACCGTTCGGGTAGCCGGCCTTGGCCAGCAGTGCCTTGGCCTTGGCCGGGTTGTAGGTGTAGTCGGCCAGCGCCTTGTCGTAGCTCCAGGTATTGGGTGGGTACGGCCGGTTGGCGGCGGTGGCGGTGCCTTCGAACACCACCTTCAGATAGTTGGCCTTGTCGAAGGCGTAGTTAAGCGCCTGGCGCACCTCGGCCTTGTCGAACGGCTTGTGCTGACTGTTCGGCGCGACGAAGGCGGTCATGAAGGCCGGGGTCTGTACCACCTTGATACGAGCATCGCCACGTGCCTGCTGCACGTCCTGCGGTTTCGGCCCCAGCGCGATCTGGCATTCGCCCGACTTGAGCTTCTGTGCGCGCACGGTCGAATCCGGGGTGATTGCATACACCAGCCCGTCGACCTTCGGTTTGGCACCGAAGTACTGCTGGTTGACCGAATAGCGCACCACCGCATCCTTCTGGAAGCTCTTGAACACGAACGGCCCGGTGCCGATCGGCTTGCTGTTGAGCTCGGCGGTCTTGCCGGCGGCGAGCAGCTTGTCGGCGTATTCGGCCGAGTAGATCGACGCGAAGCCCATCGTCAGCGACGACAGGAAGGTGGCATCCGGCTGGTTGAGCTCGATTTTGACGGTGTTGTTGTCGACCTTGCTGACCGCCTTGATCAGCTTCGGCCACTGCATCGACTGAGCATGCGGGTAGCTGGCAGCGGTCTTGTACCAGGGGTGGTTGGCGTCGATCATCCGGTCGATGCTGAACAACACGTCGTCGGCATTGAGCGGACGGGTCGGTTTGAAGTAGTCGGTGGTGTGGAACGCCACATTGCTGCGCAGCGTGAAGGTATAGGTCAGGCCGTCCGGGCTGACCTCCCAGCGTTCGGCCAGGCCCGGCACCACGCGGCTCTTGGCGGTGTCGAACTCGACCAGGCGGTTCATCAGCACGTCGGCCGAAGCATTGGTGGTGACCAGCGAGTTGTACTGCACCACGTCGAAGCCTTCCGGGTTGGCGTCGGTGCAGACGGTCAGCGATTTGGCATTGGCCAGGAGCGGCAGGGCCAGCAAGGTGAGGGCGGCGAGCGATGTCGGACGCATGGGTTCTCCAGCGGGTTCTTATTAGGTGTGAGGGTTGGCCGAACGCAGCGGGTAGCACGTCGGCCAGCCTTATAGCGTAGTGGAATTAGCCGAGCCGACCAACCACTCCACCTGCATAACGATAGACCGGGACGTTCTGTAATGCAGCCAGACGCGAAAACGGACCGCAGCAGCGGTCCGTTCTGGAACAAGACTAGGGTCGCTCACAAAACCCAGCACAGCGGTCCTGGGGAGGCACGCGGCCGAAGACAGTGCAGCTAGAACAGCCAGGCCGCGCCACAACGCCAAGGGTTTTGTGAGTAAGCCTTACTGCGGCACCACGCTTGGGAAGTAATACGCCATCACATAGGTCAGCACCCCGACGAAGGCGCAGAAGATCAGGCTGTGCTTCAGCGTAAAGCGGAACAGGTCCGACTCCTTGCCGACCAGGCCCACCGCCGCGCATGCCACCGCGATCGACTGCGGCGAGATCATCTTGCCGGTGACGCCGCCGGTAGTGTTAGCCGCGACCAGCAGCGTGTCGTGCACGCCGATCTGGTGCGCGGTGGTCGCCTGCAGCGAACTGAACAAGGCGTTCGACGAGGTGTCCGAGCCGGTCAGGAACACGCCCAGCCAGCCGAGGAAGGGCGAGAAGAACGGGAAGGCCGCCCCGGTGCCGGCCAACAGCAGCGCCAAGGTCGACGACAGACCCGAGTAATTGGCGACAAAGGCGAAGGCCAGCACCATGCCGATCGACAGGATTGGCTTCTTCAGTTCGGCCAGGGTCTCGACAAAGGTCGCCACGCCATCGCGCGGTCTCATCTTCAGCACCAGCATCGAAATCAGCGCGGCGAAGAAGATCGCTGTGCCGGTGGCGGAGAACAGGTCCAGCTTGAATACCGCATCGTAAGGTTTGGCGTGCTCGACGATCGGCGCCACCTTGATCACCAGGTTGTCCAGGTGCGGCACGTGGAACTTCAGCACCCACGACTCCAGCGCGCCGCCCTTGCCGAACAGCGCCTTGAACGGCTTCAAGCTCCAGATGGTGACCATCACGGTCAGGATGATGAACGGCGACCAGGCCTTGGCGATCTGGCCCGCCGTGTAACCGGACGGCTTAGGCGCTTGGCGCGAGCTGCCACCGCCGCCGAAGCTCAATGCCGCCGCGCCGCCGCCGACGCTGACCGGAGCGAAGCTGAACACCTTCTTCGGCTGCCACACCTTCAGGAAGGCAGTCAGGCACACCAGGCTGACCAGCGCCGAGGTGATGTCCGGCAGCTCCGGGCCGACGTAGTTGGAGGTGAAGAATTGCGTGACCGCGAACGAGCCACCCGCCACCAGCACTGCCGGCCAGGTCTCGCGCACGCCTTTGACGCCATCCATCATCATTACCAGCCAGAACGGCACGATCACCGACAGGATGGGCAACTGGTGACCGGCCACCGCGCCGATGTGGAAGGCGTCGATACCAGTGACCTGGCCCGCCACGATGATCGGGATGCCCATCGCGCCGAACGCCACCGGCGCGGTGTTGGCGATCAGGCACAGACCAGCCGCGTAGAGCGGGTTGAAGCCTAGCCCGACCAACAGCGCCGCGGTGATCGCCACCGGCGCGCCGAAGCCGGCCGCCCCCTCCAGGAAGGCGCCGAACGAGAAGCCGACCAACAGCATCTGCAGGCGCTGGTCCTCGGTGATCGACAGCACCGAGGCGCGGATGATGTCGAACTGGCCGGTCTTGACGGTGAGCTTGTACAGAAACACCGCCGTGACGATGATCCAGGAGATCGGCCACAGGCCGTAGGCAAAGCCGAAGCCGGCCGCCGCCAGCGCCATGTCGGCCGGCATGCCGTAGACGAAGATGGCGATGATCAGCGAGATCAGCACGGTGATGGTGCCGGCGATGTGGCCCTTCAGCCGCAGCACCGCCAACGCAACGAAAAAGAAAATGATCGGAATGGCCGCCACCAGCGCGGACAGGCCGAGGCTGCCAAGCGGCGTGTAGATTTGGGTCCAGGTTTGCATGGTCAACAGTTCCTCCTCACGGCCGTGTTGGCACGGCGTGATGTTTTCATTGTGTGTGTGATGGGGTGCTGCAGGGCGGCGGGGCTTAGCCGCTGGGTTTGTAGCGTGCTGACATGTGTTCTCTCCTTTGTGTGGCTAAAGTCGGCGGGTGGTCCCGCTCGTTATTCGTTTCGTGCTTCGTGATCTGGAGTGACTGACAAATCCAGTGCAGCGTTTTACTCGTCGCGTGACCGAAACAGTACGTGTAGTACGGCGAGGCCACGCAACAACGTCGGAAGGATTTGTCAGCCGCTCCCGCTGGCAGATTCGGCCAACATCCGGTCCACCAGCTCGATCCAGTGCATCACCGGCGTGGCCGTGCCGCTTTGCAGGTGGCCGATGCAGCCGATGTTGGCCGACACGATCGCCTGCGGCTGGGTTTGCGCCAGCGCGGCCAGCTTGTTGTCGCGCAGCCGGTAGGACAGCGCCGGCTGCAACACCGAGTAGGTGCCGGCCGAGCCGCAGCACAGGTGGCTGTCGGCCGGCAGCATCACCATCAGGCCCAGCGCCTGCAACAGCGTCTCCACCCGGCCGCGCACGCGCTGGCCGTGCTGCAGGGTACAGGGCGGGTGGTAGGCGACACGTTCGAGCGGATGACGGCGCACCCGTTCGGCCAACGTCTCGGCCATCGGCGCAAGCAGCTCGACAATGTCGCAGGCCAGCTCGCTGACCCGGGCCGCCTTGGCGGCATAGGCCGGGTCGCCCCTCAGGTAGTAGCCGTATTCCTTCACCGTCACGCCGCAGCCCGATGCATTGATGACGATCGCCTCGGCGCCCTGGTCCAGGTGCGGCCACCAGGCGTCGATATTGCGGCGCATGTCATCCAATGCCGCGTCCTGCTCGTTCAGGTGGTAGCGCACCGCGCCGCAGCAGCCGGCGGCGGCAGGCGAGACCGCCTCTATGCCCAGCGCGTCCAGCACCCGCAGCGTGGCGTTGTTGATGTTCGGCTGCATCGCCGGCTGCACGCAGCCCTCCAGCATCAGCACCTTGCGCGCATGCTGGCGCTTGGGCCGCACGCCGGCCGCTTTGGCCGGCAGCACCTTGGCCTGCAACGATTCTGTCAGCAGCGGGCGCAGATGTTGGCCGAAGCGGTAGGCGGTGCCGAACAGTGTCGGGCTGGTCATCAGCTTCGCCAGCAGGCGGCGCTGCATCCGTTCCTTGAAGCTTCGGCCGACCTGCGCCTCGACCACGTGGCGGCCCACGTCGAGCAACTTGCCGTACTCGACCCCGGACGGGCAGGTCGACTCGCAGTTGCGGCAAGTTAAGCAGCGGTCCAGGTGTGACAGCGTCTTGGCGGTCGGCGTGGCGCCCTCGACCACCTGCTTGATCAGGTAGATGCGGCCGCGCGGGCCGTCCAGCTCGTCGCCGAGCAACTGATAGGTCGGGCAGGTGGCGGTACAGAAACCGCAGTGCACGCACTTGCCGAGGATGCGCTCGGCCTCGCTGCCCTCGGGGGTGCCCTTGATGAAATCGGCCAGATTGGTCTGCATGGGGACTCCGGATTACAGCGCGGGGTAGAGCCGGCCAGGGTTGAACACGCCGGCCGGGTCGAAGGTGGCCTTGAGGCGGCGCTGGATCTGCATCAGCGGCGCCGCCAGCGGGGCGAACACGCCGACCGAGCGATCGCCGCCGCGCCACAGCGTGGCGTGACCGCCAAGCCGTTCGGCCAGTGCGCGTATCTGCTCGGCCGGCGCGTCGCTGCGCCACCAGCGTTGGCCGCCGCCCCATTCGATCAGCTGCGCGCCGGGTAGGGCGACCGGTTGGGCGGTGCTGGGCAAGGCGAGCCGCCACAGCGGGGCCGATTCGGCACGGCCAGCGAAGAACGGCGCGGTCTGTTCGCGCAGGCCCTGCCAGAGCACCGCGCAGTCGGCATCGGCGATGCGTTCGCCGCCGAGCTTGCCGCAGGCACCGGCCACCGCCGCCTCGGCGCCGCTCAGGCGCAGGTACAGCACGCCGTCCTGCCAGGTGCTGGCGCTGATCGGCAAGGGCTGGCCGCCCCACTGGTTGAGCCGCGTCAGCGCCTCGGCCTCGGATAATTCAAAACGCAACGTCGCCTCGGCGAACGGCTTGGGCAATACCTTCAGCGACACCTCGAGGATCAGCCCCAGCGTGCCGAGCGAGCCGGGCAACAGCCGCGCCACGTCGTAGCCGGCGACGTTCTTCATCACCTGGCCGCCGAAGTTCAGCACCCGGCCCTGGCCGTCCAGCAGCTGCACGCCGAGGATGAAATCGCGCAGCGCGCCGGCAGCTTGTCGGCGCGGGCCGGACAGGCCGGCTGCCACGCAGCCACCCAACGTCGCGGCCGGGCCGAAGTGCGGCGGCTCGAAGGCGAGCATCTGGCCTTGTTCGGCCAACGTTGCCTCGATGTCGGCCAGTGGCGTGCCGCAGCGCGCGGTAATCACCAGCTCGGCCGGGTCGTAGGCGACGATGCCGGCGTGGCCGCGGGTATCCAGCAATTCGCCTTGCGGTGCCTCGCCGTACCAGTGCTTGCTGCCGCTACCGACGATCTGCAGCGGGGTCTGGTCGCGCGTCGCCCGTTCGACGGTGGCGCGGAAGGAATCGAGCATGTCTATCATGGCGGCCTCAGAAGCGGGGCAGGTCGGGGTGGGGCAGCTGGCCGTGGTGCACGTGCAGCTTGCCGTACTCGGCGCAACGCGCCCGGGTCGGAATGGCCTTGTCGTTATTGAGCAGGCCGAACGGGTCGAACGCGTGCTTCACCGCGAAGAAGGCGTCGCGCTCCTCGGGCGAAAACTGCACGCACATCGAGTTGATCTTCTCCACGCCGACGCCGTGCTCGCCGGTGATGGTGCCGCCCAGCTCCACACAGGTTTCCAGGATGTCGGCGCCGAACAACTCGGCGCGGTGCCACTCGTCGGCGTCGTTGCCGTTGAACAGGATCAGCGGGTGCATATTGCCGTCGCCGGCATGGAACACGTTGATGCAGCGCAGCGCGTACTGCCGCTCCATCTCGGCGATGCGGCCGAGCAGGGTGCCGATGTGGCGGCGCGGGATCGTGCCGTCCATGCAGTAGTAGTCGGGCGACAACCGGCCGGCGGCCGGGAAGGCGTTCTTGCGGCCTGACCAGAACATCAGCCGCTCGGCCTCGCTCTGCGACACCTGGATGCGCGTCGCGCCACTGGCCTCCAGCACTGCGATGGTGCGGGCGATCTCCTCGGCCACTTCCTCCAGCGTGCCATCGGCTTCGCACAGCAGGATGGCCGCCGCCGACAGGTCGTAGCCGGCGTGGACGAATTCCTCCACCGCGCGGGTGGCCGGGCCGTCCATCATCTCCAGGCCCGCCGGGATGATGCCGGCGGCGATGATCGCCGCCACCGCCTCGCCACCGCGCACCACGTCGTCGAAGCTCGCCATGATCACCTGGGCGCACTGCGGCTTCGGCACCAGCTTCACCACCACCTCGGTCACCACCGCGAACATGCCTTCCGAGCCGATGAACACGCCGAGCAAGTCCAGCCCCGGCGCGTCGGGCGCCAGCGAGCCGAACTCGACGATTTCGCCGTCCATCGTTACCGCGCGCACCTTCAGGATGTTGTTCACCGTCAGGCCGTATTTCAGGCAGTGCACGCCGCCGGAGTTTTCCGCCACGTTGCCGCCGATGGTGCAGGCGATCTGCGATGACGGGTCCGGCGCGTAGTAGAGCCCATACGGCGCGGCAGCCTCGGAGATCGCCAGGTTGCGCACGCCCGGCTGCACGGTGGCGGTGCGGCCCAGCGGGTTCAGCTCGACGATGTGCTTGAACTTGGCCAGCGACAGCACGATGCCGTCCTCGATCGGCAGCGCGCCGCCGGACAGGCAGGTGCCGGCGCCACGTGGCACCACCGGCACCTTTAGCTCGGTACACACGCGCAGAATGTGCTGCACCTGGGCCTCGGTTTCCGGCAGCGCCACGCCCAGCGGTAGCTGCCGGTAGGCGGCGAGGCCGTCGCACTCGTAGGCGACGGTGTCCTCGGTCTCGAACAGGAACTGGCAGCCGACGAAGGCGGCGCGCAGCTGCTGCACCAGTTCGGCACGCCGCTGGCGCTCAGTGGCGGGCAGGGTAGCGGTCTCGGTCATGGCGGAACTCGTCCTTGTCAGCGACGCGCGGCGTCGCGTTCGCGCACCAGCTGGTGCAGGGTCTTGGCGGCGGGCTTCAGCGGCACGTGGTTCTGCGTCCAACCCAGTTGCCCCGGCGGGGTCAGGCCGCGCAGCCGGGTAGCCGCCCAGCCGAACAGCTTGTAGGCGCCGGGTTGGCCGAACAGGCCACGCCAGGTGCGCCAGGCCAGCGCCTCCTTGCCGGTGTGGGCAGCACCCTGTCCGCGCAGCGGGTGGGCGACCACTTCGCCTGCCGGGCGCTGTTCTTCCTCGCGCAGCCGCATCAGCATCTCGGGGATCGGGATCTTCACCGGGCACACCTCGCCGCAGGCGCCGCACAGGCTGGACGCGGTCGGCAGGTCCTTGGTGTTTTCCAGGCCCAGCATGTGCGGCGAGATGATCTCGCCGATCGGGCCGGGGTAGGTGGTGCCATAGGCGTGGCCGCCGATGCGGGTGTAGACCGGGCAGTGGTTCATGCAGGCGCCGCAGCGGATGCACTGCAGCGTCTTGCGCAGTTGCTCGTCGGCATAGGCCTGCGAGCGGCCATTGTCGAGCAGCACCAGGTGCACCTCGCGCGGGCCGTCCTTCTCGCCCGGCTTGCGCGGGCTGCTGATCATGTTGAAGTAGGTGGTGATCGGCTGGCCGATCGCCGAACGGGTCAACAGGCTGTACAGCGGCACCACGTCGGTCAGCTTCTCGACCACCTTCTCGATGCCGGTGATGGCGATGTGCATGTCGGGCACGGTGGTGCACATGCGGCCGTTGCCCTCGTTCTCCACCAGGCACAATGTACCGGTCTCGGCCACCGCGAAGTTGACGCCGGACAGGCCGACGTCGGCCTTCAAATAAAGATCCCGCAGCGCGTTGCGACCGATGCGGATCAGGCTGTCGACGTCCTCGGTGTATGGCGTGTCCGGCAGCTTGTCGTGAAACAGCTGCGCGATGTGCGCCTTGGTCTTGTGGATGGCTGGCATGATGATGTGGGTGGGCTTCTCGCCGGCCAGCTGCACGATGTACTCGCCCATATCGCTTTCCACCGCGGTGACGCCGCGCGCTTCCAGGTAGTGGTTGAGCTCGGTTTCCTCGCTGACCATCGACTTGCCCTTCACCGCCAGCGTACCGCCACGCCGCGCGATCAGGCCGTGGATGATTTCGTTGGCCTGTTCGGTGGTCTCGGCCCAGTGCACCTGCACGCCGTTGGCGGTCAACTGCGCCTCCAATTTTTCCAGCAGCTCCGGCAACTTGGCGAGGCAGCGCTGGCGGATCGTTTCGCCCAAGGTG
Organism: Neisseriaceae bacterium JH1-16; assembly: GCA_025989215.1. Classification (GTDB taxonomy): domain Bacteria; phylum Pseudomonadota; class Gammaproteobacteria; order Burkholderiales; family Chromobacteriaceae; genus Crenobacter_A. Next base: position 825,081 of record JAPDNP010000001.1, read on the forward strand.
CGCAAAGTTTCCAGCTCGTCGCCGTCCGAAAACGCCGACAGTCGCTTGGCCATCAGGTAGTCCATCGCGGTGCGCAGGCTCTGGCGCAGCTCGCCGTCCTTGAGCGCCGCGCGCGCGTTGTCCTTGAACTGGCGCGACGGGTAGAGAGTGATCGTTTGCTGCTCGCTCATGCCGCGTCCTTCAGTTGGTCCGCCGACAGATGCGGCGGCAGCACCGCCAGCACCACCAGGTCTCGTGGGCCGTGCGCGCCGTAGGCTAGTGTCAGCTGGATGTCGGCGGTCTTGGACGGGCCGGAGACCAGCAGCGCATTGGTCGGCATGCCGTTCGGCCAAGCTTCGCTCGTCATCGCGGTGTGGAAATCGGCATGTAGCGTGCGGGTGTCGAACAGCGCGAAGTGCGTCGGCGGCACCAGGCTCATCGTGCGCGGCTCGTCGGCGTCGGGCCACAGCACCAGCGTGCCGGTGGCGGCAATGCCGCAGCGCACCACGGTGAAGGCTGCATCGGTATCGTTGAACAGCTCGTCCTTCCAGTCGTCTACCATGCGGTCGAAGGTTTTGAGCTGCAGCAGCGGGTTGTGTTCCAGCGCGGTGTGGGCGAGGGCGCCGTGCGGCGTCTGCCGCGCCAGCAGCAGGCTGCGGATCGGCCGCGCCTTGACCTGTTCGGCCAACCTTTGCGGCCAGTCGGATTCGGTACACCAGACGATGTCGGTCTTCACCGAGCGCATCATCGTCGCCCAGTGGCGCAGCGCCTCGACCTCGTTCCAGCGCGGGCCGAAGCGCTCGAAATGCGCGGCGACATCGGGCTCGACCGGGGCCGAGCGCGGCGCGTTGCGCAGCTTGGCCAGGATGTTGTCGCGCGCGCTCATGCCTTGCCTCCGGTGCGTTCCAGCAGGAAGGTGGCCAGATGCTTGCCGGCGAACACCCGCTCGCCGTCCTTGGCGAGCTTGCCGTTGATGTTGAGCAGGCAGCCGGCGTCGGCGGTGACGAATTCCAGCGCGCCGCTGTGCTGCAGCGACGCGGCCTTGTCGGTCACCATCGCGCCGGCGATGTCCGCGTGCTTCACCGAGAAGGTGCCGCCGAAGCCGCAGCATTCCGATTCGTGGTCGTGCACCACGCGCTCGACATTGCCGAGCCGGTCGACCAGCGCCCAGCTGGTGACATGCACGTTCATCTCGCGCCGCGCGCCACAGGAGGTATGCACCGCCACCCGGGTGGGCAGGCCGCGATCCTGCGGGTGAAAGTCCAGCACGTTGAGCAGGAAGTCCGACAGTTCCACCACCCGCGCCGCCAGCGCTTCGGCCAATGCCTGTTCCGGCTCGCCCGCGAACAGGCGCGGCCAGTGGTGCTTCATCATCCCGCCACAGGAGCCGGACGGCACCACGATGGGCCAGTCGTTGGGGAATAGGCCGAGCTGCGCACGCGCCACCGCGCGGGCCTCGTTGGGGTGGCCGCTGGTATAGGCAGGCTGGCCACAGCAGCTTTGCGCCTGGGGGAAGTGCACGCGCAGGCCCAGGTTTTCCAGCAGGGTGATCGCGTCCATGCCCGCCTCGGGCAGGAACAGGTCGAGCAGGCAGGTGCCGAAGAAGTAGACGTCGGTCGGCCGAACACGGCCGGCCGCCGGGGTGGCGGCGGAGTTTGGCTGCACTTTCTCTCCTTTGGATAATTGGTATGACCAATTTGCTTTATTAAAAACACTGTAGAGTGAATGCTCGCTAAACGTCAACCTTCACTTTGATCGAACAGGTGTTGAGCTAGCACATTCTTCGCTATTATTGGTCTTACCAATTTATCGAAATGTAGCATTGGCGCGACCAGGCGCCGTGTCGCCCGCAAAACGCAGCAGGCGAGCGATTGCGCCACACCTGGTCCGGCGGCCGGCTTGTTTCATCGCCCGGGCAGGAGGATGATGGGCGCCGCCTGTGGACTAGGGCGGGAATCAGAGAGAACACAACCATGGCGTATCAAAGGGTGAACGTGCCGCGACTGGCGGACGCGATCGTGGAACAACTGGAAGCGCAGATCCTGGAAGGCGTGCTCAAGCCGGGATCGAGGCTGCCGGCCGAACGAACGTTGGCCGAACAGTTCGGCGTGTCGCGTCCGTCGCTGCGCGAGGCGATCCAGAAGCTGACCGCGCGCGGCCTGTTGACCAGCCGACAGGGCGGCGGCACCTATGTGACCGACCAGCTGGAGACGGCGTTTTCCGACCCGTGGGAGCGGCTGATCAACCAGGACGAGGGCCTGAAGGACGACGTACTGGAGTTCCGCCGCGCAATGGAGGGCACCGTCGCCAGCGTGGCGGCACGCCGCGCCACCGACGCCGACCTGCAACGGCTGCAGGGGCTGATCGAACAGCTCGAGCAGTCCTACGAGCAGGGTGACATGAGCACCCGGGCGGCGATCGACGTGGAGTTCCACCAGGCGGTGGCCGAGGCCTCACACAACGTGCTGTTCGCCCACCTGATCAGCAGCCTGCTGCACATGCTGCATCGTCATATCGAGGACAACATCACCAGCCTGTTCGCCAGCGGTCCAGTGGCGGGCGAGCTGCTCGAGCAGCATATGGCGGTGTGCCGCGCCATCATCGCCCGCGACCCGGAGGCCGCGCGCCGCGCCGCCGAGGCACATATCGACTTCGTCGCCACCACCATGGCGCAGTTCAAGGACGAGAAGGAACGCACCGAGCGGGCGCTGCGGCGCATAGCCGGCGCCTGATCGCAACGCGCAGGCTACAAAAAAGGCAGCGATGTGTTCGCTGCCTTTTTGTTTTGCCATCCATGCCAATACAATATCCAACACGAGACCGGACGCGCCGACCCGGCGACTCACCGGCCGCACAGAGGAGAAACACACGATGTCCAGCCCCCGTGAGCTGTTCGAGCAGCTCAATCGCGACTACCTGACGGTCCACAAGACCAAGGAAGACCTGTTCTGGGATACCTATATGGGCATCTCGGACGACCACGCCGGCTTCGCCCGCGCCGAACAGGCGTACAAGGAATTCATCTCCAGCCCCGAACGGCTGGCGGCGGTGCGCACCGCCCTGGCCGAACTGGCCGCCACACCCGACAGCGGCGACAAGGCGGCACTACAGAAGGGGCTGACCGGTTGGCAGGCGCTGTTCGAATGCAACATCCTCGACAGCGAAGCGGCCCGTGAGCAGATGCGCGAGCTGATCGACATGGAATCGGCACTGTTCGCCCAGAACCGTCAGCACGCGCTGACGCACCTGAACGAGCAGGGCGTGCGCGAGGAAGCCACGCTCGGCATGCTGCTGACCAATATGGCCACCAACCCGGACGAAGCCGCGCGCAAGAGCTCGCACGACGCGCTACTGTCGCAGGAGCACTGGGTACTCGACAACGGCTTCCTCGACCTGCTGCGCCAGCGCAACCGCCTGGCGCGCACGCTCGGCTACCGCAACTACTTCGACTACAAGGTCAACAAGAACGAGCGAATGAGCCCGGAGGCGCTGTTCAGCATCCTCGACGATTTCGAGGCGCGCACTCGCAACGCCAACCTGCGCGCGCTGGCCACGTTGGCCGAACGCAAAGGCGAGGACGCCCTGGCGCCGTGGAATCTGCGCTTCCACATGGCCGGCGACGTCACCCGCCAGCTCGACCCCTATCTGCCGTTCGCCAAGGCGGTGGAGCGTTGGATGCGCAGCTTCCGGCGCCTGGGCATCGGCTACCGCGGCGCGCTGATGCAGCTCGACCTGCTTGAGCGCAAGGGCAAATACCAGAACGGTTTCTGCCACGGCCCGATCCCCAGCTTCGTCGACGCCGACGGCAGCTGGGTGGCCGCGCAGATCAACTTCACCTCCGACGCCAAGCCCGACCAGATCGGCAGCGGCGACCGCGCGATCAACACACTGTTCCACGAAGGCGGCCACGCCGCGCATTTCGCCAACGTCACCCAGAACTCGCCGTGCTTCTCGCAGGAATTCGCACCGACCTCGATGGCCTATGCCGAGACCCAGTCGATGTTCTGCGACAGCCTGCTCGGCGACGCCGACTGGATGAAGCGCTATGCGAAGAACGCCACCGGCGAGACGGTGCCGGACGAGCTGATCCGCGCGCAGATCGAAGTCGGCCAGCCGTTCCGCGCCTTCATGGAGCGGATGATCCTGGTGGTCGGCTATTTCGAGTGGGCGCTGTACCAGTTGAGCGACGAGGAACTGACCCCCGAGGCGGTACTGGCGCTCGCCCGCACTACTGAACAGCGCATCCTCGGTATCACCGCCAGCCCGCGCCCGCTCTTGGCGATTCCGCACCTGCTCAACCAGGAGTCGGCCGCCGCCTACCACGGCTATCTGCTGGCGAACATGGCGGTGTACCAGACCCGCGCCTATTTCGAGCGCGAGTACGGCTACCTCACCGACAACCCGGCGATCGGCCCGAAGCTGGCCGAACACTACTGGGCGCCGGGCAACAGCATCAGCCACAACGCCACGCTGCTCAGCCTGACCGGCGAGCCGTTCAACGCGCGCTATCTCGCCGACGTGTGCAACCAGACGGTGGACGAGGCGTGGACTGCCGCTCAGGCGCAGATCGCGGCGTCAGCGACACGGGGCGAGCCGAGCGGCTACCCGGATGGGCTGGATGCGCGCATTCGGCTGGTGCATGGCGCGGAGCTGATTGCCGACAACGGCGAGTCGGATGCGGCGATGTGCGAGAAATTTGAGGCGTGGGTGGCGGAGCGGTATCCGGCGAGCGTGCATTGAGCTTTCGCTCTTGCCTAATAAAAAAACCGGACAGATTGGCTGTCCGGTTTTTTTTCTGCATGGGTTTAGGGAGCCCGGGCTCTGATTGTTGCTTTGTCGGTCTCGCCCGACTAGCGACCTACTTTTCTTGCTTCGCCAAGAAAAGTAGGCAAAAGAAGGCGACCCCAATGCACTGGCCTTCGGCTTCCCTCGCGCCTGCCAAGCGGCCAGGCACCGCCGAACTCGCGCCGCGCTAACGTCGCGGCACTCGAACAAGCGGCGGCTTAAAACCTGGCCGCTTGACGATCGCTCGGCAGCGCAAAGGGGATGGGCAGGACAATTGCAGCAATTGTGGCTTCGGGAGGTTTCAAAAAACGAGAGATTCGATGCGGGCTCCAGCGAATCTGGCCAGTTGTGCCGGTGGCATCTGTCTATTTGCGTTCTCAAGAGCTGGTTCTGGCCAGAAACATGTTTAGGCCCGCTGACGCCCCCACTACTCATTGGGATGCCTGAAGGTGCGTATCTGGTAATACGTTTACCGAGCCACCCTCGGACTGCAGATACTGGAGCAATGCGTCAAACAGAACGACAAATTTCGCCAGAATCTGGTCGAATTCGGCTTGATAGTTTTCATCATCAATGTTGAGTTTGACTATTACCTTTTCGTACTCAGTGCCTTTGCGGTGTGCAACGCCTGTTGAACGGACCGACTGCACTCCTCGAAGGAAAGCTGCCATGTCGTCGGCGTACGGGACATTTAACTTCGAAAACAACCCTTCAAGCAGAACGATTGATTTCGACTCGGCATTTCGGTCTTGCAGATAGTCGCGCAGCGCCTTGACGTTCACTGAGTCAATCGTCACTTTTGCAATCGAAAGTATGAGTGAGTCGAACTCCGATTGCTCGTTTGTTAGCATTGACCGGATCGAGGAAAAGAAGTGCTCGTCCCGCTCAGTTAGTGGAAGGAATAAAGGCCACCCGAATTCATCCGCCCACTCGGTTTGCAGTTGACTGAACTTATGCTTAAACGTATGCTCCGGGTTCTGTGGGTCGAAGAAGTTCCCCAGAAAGCTCCGTTCGTAATTCGTTCGGCTTATTGTTCGACCATCGGGAACCAGATTAAAGCTCCGCCAGTACGTCTGCTCTTTTTCAGGAAGATCCCGACCCAAATCACCGAGAAATACCGAAACATGGCCCGATGAATTGTTGTCAAAACGTAGACCCCATGCCCCGCGCCGTGACAGATGACCGTCTCTGATCTCGTAATCGGACGACCCGTAATACTTTTTCATTACCTCCTTTTTGAAGAACACCGGCGTCAGATAGTGCGGCGCATCAGGATTGGCACCAAAGTAGTTTGCCAGTTTGTCCGGATCGCAAGTGAATAGCTCGGGCGCGTCAACATCACCACCGATTATGAAATCCGTGTGTTTCGTTCTGCGCTCGAACGGCCAAATGCCACAACGTTCTACAGGTTCACATCGGATCAGCTTCTTGCCGAGCGCCCTCACAAAAGATGTGTAGCCCTTTGCGTAGGAATCGCCGGAATATACAGAGGCTCGCACATTGTCTAACTGTATTGTATCGGTGGTTGTGTGAGGTGCTTGGAAGTGTCGTGTAAGCTCGAAATACAGAAGAAGGTTCATCTGCGTCGCAGCCATGAACGCACGGAGATAACTCCTTCTTATTTTGACTTCATCTCGCGATAGTCTTATGACCTCGACCTCGTCCCCCGACTCGTCAAAGCCAAAGTAAATCCCTGTTTTTGCGTCGAGATAGAGGTTGTGAATCAAGCGGAATTCTTCCAGCACTTCGAGGTAGCTGTCTTTGCGGCCATGGAAATCCCGGTAAAGCACAAGGTGCCGAAAACCATCGTGCGACTGTGGAAGGTATGTGTTTTTCTCGACGCCGCCATCAAAGGTAGATACAAAGCCAGGGCCGCCGCTGCCTAACCTAAGATCCCAACTCGCCTCGCCCATCGCACGCTCGGTCTTGTCGTTGGTGACTAGCGCGCAATACAAACTTCCGTCCTCGCTTCTATCAAGTTGCGAGATTCTTTTGTAAACCGTAACCCAGTTTTCTTCCCCGTGCTTGTTAGCGACAAAATCGAGGAAATCCCCAAGTGGATGCTTATCCATTTCCTTATTCTCCAAGGCGCTACGTGCATCGACGAATTCGACCGAACGGTGTTTCTAAATTCGACGAACTAGGTGCCGCTAGATTATTCATGGCTCAGTAACCAACAAGCCACAATACGAAACTGGCACCACCACAGCCATTAGTACAACAATCCTAAAAACATACGGTTCCACAAAGGGCCGCCTCAATCCGCCTCCGGCCGATAACAAAAATGCTCCGCCATCCACTCGGTCAGCTCCAACACAAACAACCGCACCTTCGGCGAATCCCGCCGCGTGCTCGGGTAGGCCGCGTACACATTCTCGCGCCCGAAGCTCTCGCCCTCGAACTCGTAGTCGGTCAATAAGGGCACTAGCCGCCCCTCGCTGATGTGGCGGATCACGCTCCATTGCGGGCAGGGAAAGACCCCCATCCCGGCCAGTGCCGCGTCGAGCAACAGGTCGTAGTTGTCCGACACCATCGGCCCGCTCGGTGCGACCTGCCAGGTGCGGCCGTCGCGGCGTAGCAGCCAGCCGGGGTTGAGCATCGGATGGCGATAGAGCAGGCAGGCGTGTTCGGCCAACTGTTCCGGCATGGTGATCGCGGGATGGCTGGAAAGATAGGCGGGGCTGGCGCAGATCAGTACCCGGTTGTTGCCGACCACCTTGACGATCTGGTTGGGCAGGTCGTGCCGGCCCAGCCGCAGCGCTAGGTCGAAGCCCTCTGCCACCATGTCGACGAAGCGGTCGCACAGTGTCACGTTCAGCTCCACCTCGGGATAGCGCTGCAAAAAGCGTGGTCCGAATTCGGCCAGCACCGCCCGGCCGTAGGACAGCGGCGCAGTCAGGCGCAGCAGGCCGCGCGGGCGGCCGTCCAGCTCGGCGATGCGCTGACGCGCTTCGGCCAACCTTTGCTGCACCTCGCCGGCGGTTTCCAGATAAATGCGACCGGCCTCGGTCAGCGCGACATGGCGGGTGGTGCGCTCCAGCACCCGCACCCCGAGCGAAGCCTCCAGGCCGTGGATCGCCTTGGTGATCGCCGACGGCGTCTTGCCCAGCCGGGTCGCGGCACGCGAGAGGCTGCCGGTGTCGGCCACAGCAATGAAAGCATCGAGAGCGGCGAGCATGTCCATGACCAGCTTTTCCTTTTTGGAAAAAAAGTAGTTCCGATCCATTGTCTTATCTTTTTTCTCCCACTGCCTAGAATCGTAAGCACGGCAGCCACAGAGCGGCCGAGCACAAGATCGAGTCACAAAGGAGAAACCGATGAAGACAGGACGAAAGCCACTCTGGCTCGCCTTGCTGACGCTGGGCATGGCCGGTTCGGCCGGCGCTGCCGAGCTCAATATCTATAACTGGGCCGAGTACTTCGCACCCGACACCATTGCCAATTTCGAAAAAGAAACTGGCATCAAGGTGCGCCTCGACACCTACGACAGCAACGAGGTGCTGCAGGCGAAGCTGTTGACCGGCAACACCGGCTACGACCTGGTGTTCCCGTCCAACGACTTCCTGGCGCGGCAGATCCAGAACGGGGTGTACCTCAAGCTCGACAAGAGCAAGCTGTCCAACTACAAGAACCTCGATCAGGTGATGATGCAGAAGGCGCAGCAGTCCGACCCGGGCAACCAGTTCAGCGTCCCCTATATGTGGGGCACCACCGCGATCGGCTACAACACCGGCAAGGTGCAGAAGGCGCTAGGCGCCCCGGTGCCGGTCAATAGCTACGAGCTGATCTTCAACCCGGCCTACGCGGCCAAACTCAAGTCCTGTGGCATCGCGCTCAACGACTCGGCGAGCGCGATGTTCCCGATGGCGCTGCGCTACCTCGGTCGCGACCCCAACTCGACCAATCCCAAGGACTATCAGGACGCCTACGCGATGATGATGAAGGTGCGGCCCTACATCCGTTACTTCATCTCCACCCCGGTGATGAACGATCTGGCCACCGGTGAGGTGTGCGTCACCACTGGTTATTCCGGCGCGGTGCTGGTCGCCAGGGTGCGGGCGCAAACCGCCAAGAACGGCCAGCAGATCGGCTACAGCCTGCCATCGGTCGGCGCGCCGCTGTGGTTCGACAATATGGCTATCCCGAAAGACGCCAAGAACGTCGACAGCGCCCTGAAATTCATCAACTACATCCTGCGCCCGGACGTGGTCGCCAAGATCAGCAACGCGGTGATGTACCCGAGCCCGAACGCCAGCGCCAAGAAACTGATGAATGTAGCGCTGACCGGCGACCCGATGATCTACCCGGACGCCAAGCGCATGGAGACGCTGTGGGTGCAGCGCCCGTTCGACCCGGCCACGCTGCGCCTGCAAACCCGCCTGTGGACCCGTTTCAAGACCGGCAAATAAAGAGGACGACATGACAACCACCGGTTTCATCTACGACGAGCGCTTTCTCGACCACAACGCCGGTCGCCAGGTCTATCAAGGGGAACAAGCCCACGCCGACTGCGGCGAGGAGTTCGACAGCCCGCTGCGCCTGGTACACACCAAGCGCCTGCTGGATGCGCTGAATGTCACCGCACGCCTGGCGCCGCTCGACTTCGTCGCCGCGAGCGACGAGCAACTGCTGCGCGTGCATTCGGCCGACTATCTGGCAAGCCTCACCACTCGCTGTGCCGCCGCCGGCGATGACACGATCCAGCTCGGCGACGACGCCCGCGGCAACCACGCGACCGAACGCACCGCCAGGCTCGCCGCTGGCGCCGCCTGCGCGGCAGTCGATGCAGTGCTGCAGGGGCAGGTCGACAACGTCTACGCCTTGATCCGGCCGTCCGGCCATCACTCCGGCCGCGACTTCGCGATGGGCTATTGCTACTACAACAATGCCGCAGTGGCGGCACGACATGCCCAGGCCATGCACGGTCTGGAGCGGGTCGCGATCATCGATTGGGACGTGCACCACGGCAATGGCACCCAGTCGCTGCTCTACAGCGACCCGTCGGTGCTGTTCGTGTCGCTGCACGAAGAGGACAACTACCCGCTGGAAGGCGGCTCGGCCGACGAGGCGGGCGAGGGCGCCGGGCTCGGCTACACCCTCAACCTGCCGCTGCCGGCCGGCACCGGCAACCAGGGCTACCTCGCCGCCTTCGACGAAATCGTGTTGCCGGCGCTGCGCCAATATCGCCCGCAGTTGATCCTGATCTCGGCGGGGCAGGACGCCAACGCCTACGATCCGCTGGGGCGGATGCGGCTGACCCGCGACGGCTACACCGCGCTGGCGGCACGACTGAAAACGTTGGCCGAACAGGTCTGCGAGGGCCGGCTGGTGGCGCTACAGGAGGGCGGCTACAGCCTGCCGTACCTGCCGATCGCCACGCTGGGTGTGATCGAAGGCTTGAGTGGTCAGGTCAGCGACTTCGTCGACCCGCACCATTTCCCGGCCCGCACCATCGCACCGCAAGAACGCGCCGCGCTCGATGAGCTGCGCCGCAGCCACGCCCAATACTGGCCAACGTTGGCCGAATAAGGAGCGCAGCTCACAGCGACCCTGCGGCGTTGTTGTGAGCCGCCCCAAGAACCACTAGGAGACACCACCATGCGTAACATCACCGTTGCCGCCACCCAGATGGCGTGCAGCTGGGACATTGAAGCCAACCTCGCCAACGCCGAAGCACTGGTACGCGAAGCCGCCGGGCAGGGCGCCAATCTGGTGCTGCTGCAGGAGCTGTTCGAGACGCCGTACTTCTGCATCGACCAGATCGCCCGTCACAACGAGCTGGCCAAGCCGCTCGAAGGCCATCCGTGGCTGCCGCGCTTCCAGACCTTGGCGCGCGAGCTGAACATCGTGCTGCCGGTCAGCTTCTTCGAGCGCGCTGGGCAGACCCAGTTCAACAGCATCGCCATCATCGACGCCGACGGCAGCCTGCTCGGCCACTACCGCAAGATGCACATCCCGGACGGCCCGGGCTACACCGAGAAGTTCTACTTCTCGCCGGGCGATCTCGGCTTCAAGGTGTGGGATACACAAGTCGGCCGAATCGGCGTCGGCATCTGCTGGGATCAGTGGTTCCCCGAGTGCGCGCGCAGCATGGCGCTAATGGGGGCCGAGCTGCTCTTGTATCCGACCGCGATCGGCTCCGAGCCGCACGATGCCGGCATTGACTCGCGCCGCCATTGGCAGAACACCCAGCGCGGCCACGCCGCCGCCAACATCATGCCGGTGATCGCCAGCAACCGCATCGGCACCGAGCGCGGCGAGGACAGCCAGATCACCTTCTATGGCAGCTCCTTCATCGCCGGCCCGGATGGCGAATTGTTGGCCGAGGCCAGCCGTGACGAGCGCCAGATCCTGCTCGCCAGCTTCGATCTCGACGCGCTGGCACAGAAACGGCGCAGCTGGGGCGTGTTCCGTGACCGGCGCCCCGAGCACTACGGCGCGCTGACCACGCTCGACGGCACGCGCTAATCACGGCAAAAAGGCGATAACTCGCATTCGGCCGACGAGTGGTTACAATTAAGGGGTGAGCGTCATGTCATTGACGTATTCGTCCCTGAACTCACTCGAACAGAACGATGCAAAAACCCGCCTTCCCGGATAACGAGGCGCTCAGGCTCGCCGAGCTGGAGAGATTGCACCTGCTCAATTCGCCGGCCGAGTCGCGCTTCGATCGCATCACCCGTATCGCGGCCCGGGCGTTTTCCACGCCGATCGCCCTGGTCAGCGTGGTTGCGGCCGACTGCCAGTGGTTCAAGTCGCGCCACGGTCTGGCCGCCGGCCAGACCCCGCGCGACGTTTCCTTTTGCGGACACGCCATCCTCAGCGACGAGGTCTTTGTCATCGAGGATGCCCTGGCTGACCCACGCTTCGCCGACAACCCGCTGGTCGTTGGCGAACCCCATGTCCGCTTCTACGCCGGCGCACCGGTACGCACGCTCTCGGGGCTACCGCTGGGCACGCTGTGCGTGATCGACAAGGTGTCGCGCCAGTTCGACAAGGAAGACCGCGATCTGCTGCGCGACCTGGCCGACATCGTCGAAAGCGAGCTGCGCATCGACCGGCTGACCGCAGGCCAGCACGAACTGGTCGAGATGCTCGGCGAAGCGCAGCGGCGCGCGCTGCTCGACCCCTTGACCGGCGCCTGGAACCGGGCCGGTATGGAAGCCTTGCTCGACCGGGAGACGCTGCGCGCACGGCACGACAAAAACGCGCTGGGCGTGATGATGATCGACGTCGACTTCTTCAAGCACATCAACGACCAGTACGGCCACCTGGCCGGCGACGCGGTGTTAGCCGAAGTGGCCAACCGCTTGCGCCAGCAATTGCGCAGCGACGATATGTTGACGCGCTTCGGCGGCGACGAGTTCGTCGTGCTGGTCAACGATGCCAGTGTCAGCGGCATGAACCGCTTGGCCGAACGCATCCGAGATACGATCAACCGCCAGCCGGTCGAGGTGAAATCGGTGGGCGAAGTGGCGATTTCGACCAGCATCGGCATGGGCCTGATCGAGCCGCCTGACTTCAGTGCCCGCAAGGCGCTCGACCACGCCGACGAGTCGATGTACCGGGCCAAGCGCGCCGGACGCAACGGCTTCTGTTTACTGGACGACTAAACTATCTCCCCGCGATGACAACGCGCCCTCAATGGGCGCGTTGTGCTTTGTGGCGGCAGAGCTAATACATTTTGTGCTTCCCTAGCGCGAAACGAATCGGTAGAATCCCGTCCGTCATTGGGGAGTAGCCTCCCTCCATCGCGAGAGGGATTGACGTCAACATACTTGCTTCGGCATGGCGTCAGTGATCCTGGATTTGGCAAGACCTTTGACCGCATAGCCTCTGCATGGCCGGGGATGCTGTGCGGTCATGGTTTATGTTGCCGGCCGGAGCTTTACCACCCATGCAATCCTTTCTCGTTTCCACCGGCGTTGTCGCCCTGGCCGAAATCGGCGACAAGACGCAGCTCTTGTCGCTCATCCTCGCCGCCCGTTACCGCAAACCGATTCCGATCGCCCTGGGCATTCTGGTCGCGACCCTGGTCAATCACGCCTGTGCCGGCGGCCTCGGCACCTGGCTATCCAATGTACTCAGTCCCGCGATCCTCAACTGGACCATCGTCGCGTCCTTCGTGCTAATGGCGGGCTGGATTCTGGTACCCGACAAGCTCGACGAAGGCGAAATCGCCATGCCCAAGCGTCCGATGGGGGTATTCGGCACCACCGTGTTCGCGTTCTTCCTGGCCGAAATGGGTGACAAGACCCAGGTCGTCACCATCGCACTGGCCGCGCGCTTCCACGACTTCTATAGCGTGGTGGGCGGCACCACGCTGGGCATGATGCTGGCCAACGTACCGGTGATTTATCTCGGCCACCGCTTCGCCGACCGCTTGCCGACCAAGGCGGTGCATATCGTCGCCGCGGTGATCTTCGCGGTGATGGGCGCACTGGCACTGCGCAATGCGCTGACCGGCAGCCCTCTGGTATAAGCTTTGGACAAACAAAAACGCGCCCGATGGGGCGCGTTTTTTTATTGTTACCAGCAGGCGGACTCAACCATCCAGACCGCGCTGCACCAGTTCGGCCGCACGCACCACCGCGCGCGCCTTGTTCTGCGTTTCCAGCCATTCCGACTCGGGCACCGAGTCGGCGACGATGCCGGCGCCCGATTGCACGTACAGCGTCTGGTTCTTGATCACCGCGGTGCGGATCGCGATCGCCAGGTCCATGTCGCCGGAGAAGCCCAGATAACCGACCGCGCCGCCGTATACGCCACGCTTGGTCGGTTCGTACTCGTCGATGATCTCCATCGCACGCACCTTCGGCGCGCCGGACAGGGTGCCGGCAGGGAAGGCCGCCTTCAGCACCTCGATGTTCGACACTTTGGGTGCCACCGTGCCCTCGACGCTGGAGACGATGTGCATCACGTGTGAGTAACGCTCGATCACCATCTGCTCGGTCAGGCGCACGCTGCCGGTCTCGGCGACGCGGCCGACGTCGTTGCGGCCCAGGTCCATCAGCATCACGTGCTCGGCGATTTCCTTCGGGTCGGCCAGCAGGTCTTCGGCCAAGGCCAGATCCTCTTCGCGGGTCTTGCCGCGCGGGCGGGTGCCGGCGATCGGGCGCACCGTCATTGTGTCGCCCTCGCGGCGCACCAGGATTTCCGGCGAGGCGCCGACCACATGAAAATCGTCGAAATGGTAGAAGAACATATACGGCGACGGGTTGAGGCAGCGCAGCGCGCGGTACAGCGCCAGCGGCGACTCGGAGAACGGCATCGCCATGCGCTGCGCCAACACCACCTGCATGATGTCGCCTTCGGTGATGTAGCGCTTGGCATCGACCACCGCTTGCTTGAACGCCTCCTCGCCGTATTCGGACTGAGGCTGGGTCACTGCCGTCGGCAACGACAGCGGGAGCGGCGCCGGTTCACGCAGCTTGGTGCGCAGCGCGGCGAGGCGCGCCTCGGCCTTGGCCAGGGCGTTCGGCACCGCCGGATCGGCGTACACCACCAGATACAGTTTGCCCGACAGGTTGTCGACCACCGCCAGCTCTTCGGACAGCATCAACAGGATATCGGGCGTGCCGACCGGGTCCGGCTTGCGGGTCTCGGCCAAGCGCTTCTCGATGTAGCGCACCGTGTCGTAGCCGAAGTAGCCGACCAGGCCGCCGGTGAAGCGCGGCAGGCTCTCAACTGGCGGGGTGCGGAAACGTGCCTGGAACGCCTCGATGAAGGCGAGCGGGTCGCCTTCATGCTGCTCGATCACCTTGTCGCCGTACTCGACCTGCACGCGATGCTCATTGACGCGCAGACGGGTGGTCGCAGGCAGGCCGATGAAGGAATAGCGACCGAAACGCTCGCCGCCCACCACTGATTCGAGCAGGTAGGAATAGGGCGCGTTGGCCAGTTTCAGGTAGACCGACAGCGGGGTGTCGAGGTCGGCGAACAGTTCGAGGGTGACCGGAATACGGTTGTAGCCGGCGGCGGCGAGCGTCTGGAACTCGTCGTGAGTCATGCGTTTCTCCCAATAGGTCGTGTTTGTTTTAAGGCGTAGGGCGGCGTGCTATCAGCGACGCCATCGCCAGCGGGCCAGGTTGGGCAGAAACTTCATGACTCGTCTTCAGAAAGAGGTGGAGCGGAAACGCTAGTTATTCTTCATCAAATCGTACAGCTCGGCAAGGTTGCCGATCACCGCGTCAGCGTTGAGCTGGGCCACATCACCGTAGCCGTAGTTGACTGCGATCGCTACGCTGCCGGCGGCGCGGGCGGCCAGTACGTCGTTGGCCGAATCGCCGACCATCGCCAATTCGTTCGGCTTGATGCTGAGCACTTCGCAGGCATGCAGCAACGGCAGCGCCGACGGTTTCTTCTCCGGCAGGCTGTCGCCCCCCAGGATCAGGCTGAAACGGTCGGCCAGGCCCAGCTGCTGCAACAGCGGCACTGCGAAACGCTCGCTCTTGTTGGTGATCACCACCAGCGGCAGCTGGCGCGCGCGCAGCAGATCCAGCCCTGCCTCGACACCGAGGTAGAGGTGACTGTAGTCGCACAGGTGCTCGTAGTAGTACTTCACGAAGAAGGCGTAACCCGCCTGCCAGGTTTCGATCGGCGCCTGGCCGTCGCGCTCGTCGGTCAGCGCGCGGTGCACCAGGCTGGCGATGCCGTCGCCCACGTGCGACTGGATGCGTTCGGCCAACAGCGGCGCCAGGTCGAAATGCAGGCGCATCGCGTTGGCGGCAGCAGCCAGATCGGGAATAGTGTCGGCCAGCGTGCCATCCAGGTCGAAGGCAACGGCGCGGATATGAGAAAGCGTCATGGCGATGTCAATGCATTCAGCTAAGAATCAGCGAGCCAGTATACACCACCGGTCCGGTCGGCTTGTCCTCGGGCGAACCGCCCTCGGGCTCGATCGACACCGCCAGCTGCACCGCATCGGACAGCGGCCGGGTGACCGACACCCTCGGCGCTTTGCCCTGCAGCAGGCCGAGCGAGCGCGGCGTGCCGTCGCGACGCAGCGCCCATAGCTCCAGCACCTTGCCCGCGGGCAGGTCGACCGGCTGCAGCAGCGTCACCGCCAGCGTACGTCTTGCGGCGTCGCGACTGACCACCATGCCGACGGCGCCGTTGCTGTCGTTCAGCACCGCGACCGGGGTCGGCAGTTCGGGCTGCGGCAGCAGCTGCGGAGAGAAGGTTACGATGGCGCCGCTCATCAGAAAGGCTGCGACGGTACCGCTGAGAAACCAAAAGACTGGATGCGAGCGATGCTTGGGCCGAAACCCCAGCCGTATCTCGATCCAGCGCCAATTCCGGCGGCGCGGCTTTATCGGCACGGTGGCCGCATCGAGTGGTGCGAGCAGCTCCTCGCAGACATCGATCTCGTGTTGAAGCGTCGCGTGGACGCTGGCGAGCTTCTCGAACCGGGAGCGCGCCGCACCGCGTAGCACGCCGCTGACGTATCGGGCGGCGAGGGGCTGATAGCGTTCGGGGATCAGGTAGTTCATACGCCGACGCACTCCCTCAAATGGACGATGGCTCGCGTGATCCAGCTCTTCACCGAGCCCAGCGGGCTGCCCAGCACAGCGGCGATCTGATTATGCGACTGGCCATAAAAGTAGGAGAGCACGACGCTCTGGCGCTGCGCGGCGGGCAGATGGCGCAGGCAGTCGGCCAAGGTTTTGGTCTGGTCCCGACTCGCCAGCAGATTCACCGGCTCTTCGCTGGCCGCAGCGGCTTGCTCCGGCAGCTCCAGCGCATCGGACGACAGTTCAACGGGCGACTGCCGCAGCGCATCGATCGCCCGATTGCGCGCAATCCGGCCCATCCACGCCATCGGTGCCCCACGCGCCGGCAGATAGTCGGGGGCGTGGTTCCAGATTTCGATGAAGCAATCCTGTAGCAGCTCTTCGGCCAACGAACGCTGTCGCACATAGCGCAGCAGGATGCCTAACAGGCGTGGTGCTGCCAGCTTGTAAAGCTTGGCAAACGCCTTGCGCTCCCCCAGCGCGGTTCGGGCGAGCAGCTCGATCAACACTTCGTTCGGTTCTGTTTGGTGTCGGTCCACTTAGGCCTCAGGTCTTCATGCCTCCGGTATTTCGATTGTGGCAGTTAAAAACCAAAAAACAACGAGGCGGCCGCCACCATGGCCGCCTCGCCCCGCCTTACATCGGCAGCAAGACCTTGTCGATCACGTCGATCACACCGTTTTTCTGATAGACGTCGTAGGTGGTGATATTGGCCACGCCGCCTTTTTCATCCTTCACCACGATATTGTGCGGGCCGTTCTGCATGAACCACAGCTTGCCGCCGGCCACAGTCTTCAGCTCGGCGGTACCGCCGCCTTTCTTGATCGCGGCTTCCAGCGTCCGCATATCGTAGCGACCCGCCACCACGTGATAGGTGAGCACCTTGGTCAGGGTGCCCTTGTTCTCAGGCTTCAGCAGCGTATCGACCGTGCCGGCCGGCAGGGCGGCAAAGGCCGAGTTGACCGGGGCGAATACGGTGAACGGACCGGGGCCTTTCAGCGTGTCGACCAAACCGGCCGCCTTCACGGCGGCGACCAGGGTGGTGTGGTCGGCCGAATTGACGGCGTTGTCGACGATGTCCTTGGTCGGGTACATGGCCTGGCCGCCGACCATCACGGTGGATTCGGCCAACACCAGCGGCGAAGCAATGAGAGAAGCAACGATCAACAGGCGGGAAGTGGTGCGCATGACGTTTCTCCTTGGGGTGGGTGAGCTATGCAGTACCTTGTCTG
Organism: Neisseriaceae bacterium JH1-16; assembly: GCA_025989215.1. Taxonomy (GTDB): domain Bacteria; phylum Pseudomonadota; class Gammaproteobacteria; order Burkholderiales; family Chromobacteriaceae; genus Crenobacter_A. Next base: position 842,590 of record JAPDNP010000001.1, read on the forward strand.
CACTAGCTATTACGTTGGCCGAAGGGAAACGGATGCAGCAGAGGGAAAATCTTTTGTGATTTACAGCTGGCGCTGGCTGACGAACTGGCGCGGCTGGCCGTTCAAAGGGTCGGTAAAGGCAATTGCACGGGCCAGCAGCTTGAGTGGCTGCGTGAAATCATCGGCAGCCACATCCCGCACCTCGGGGTAGAACACGTCGCCGACGATCGGCGCGCCCAGCGCGGCCAGATGTACGCGCAACTGGTGTTTGCGGCCGGAGACCGGTTGCAGTCGGTAATGGCACAGGCCATCGCGCTGCTCGATCACGTCAATGCCGGTTTCGCTGTTCGGCTCGCCGGGTACTTCCTGCATGCGAAAGAACGGCGTGCCTGCCACCATGCGGCTACGGTGTACGAAGGGGAAAGCACGCTCCGGCAGCGCCGGCGCGATCGCCTCGTAGGTCTTGACGATGGCACGCTGCTGGAACAGCGACTGGTAGGCGCCGCGGCTGGCGGGGTTGAGCGAAAACACCACGAGACCTGCGGTATCGCGGTCGATGCGGTGGATCGGCACCAGTTCGCCCAGATCGAGCCGGCGCTTCAGCCGTATCAGCAGGGTTTCCTGCAGATGGCGGCCGGTCGGAATCACCGGCAGGAAATGCGGCTTGTCGGCGATCAGCAGGTGCTCGTCGCGAAACAGCACGGTCTCGGCAAACGGCACCGGCGTCTCGTACGCCAGCTCACGGTAGTAAAACAGGCAGTCGCCGCGCGCCACCGTGCTGCCCGGCGCCAGCGCCCGGCCCGCCTGGTCGACCAGTTCGCCACGGGCAATGCGGTCGAGCCAGACCTCGGCCGAAACGTCGGGGAAACGGGCGGCGAGAAAGGGCAGCAGCGCCGGCCCTTCGCCGGGCTGCACCCAGACATGGCTCGGGTTGACGCCATCGCGCATCGGCAACGGCGGCGCGGCGACCGGTTTCACAGCTCGCGGATGTCGAGCACCGGCACGCTGCCGAATGCCGGACTGTCGAGATAGCCGAGAATGCGCGCGGCGGTGTCGGCCGGGCTGCTGAGCGCGCCGTCGGTCTTCAGCGCCTCGAAGCGTTCGCGGTTGGGGAAGGCCTCGGCGGAGCTGCCACGTATCGTCGACTGCATGCCGGTGTCGACCACGCCGGGGTAGAGCGCCACCACCCGTACGCCGTCGGCGCGCTCGGACTGCTCCAGCGCCGCATGGCGACTGAAGTGGTCGAGCGCCGCCTTGGTCGCGCCGTACACGCCCCAGCCCGGATAGGCCTTGATCGCCGCCCCCGACGAGAGGCCGATCACGCTGCGTCGTTCGGCCAACCCTGAGGTCAGGGCAATAAAGGCATTGGTCAGCAGCAGCGGGGCAGTCACATTGATCGCCACCGCCTGCGCCACCGCCTTCGGATCTTCCCACTGGCCCACCAGGCCGATCGGCGTCACCACCCCGGCGTTGTTGATCAGCGTCAGCGAGGCGAACGGCCCGGCGCCCAACTGCGTCAGCGCCGCCGGCAGCAGCGCCGCGGCGGCTGCCGCATCGGCCAGGTCGACCGCCTGCCAGTGAAGCTGGCCCGGGTGACGGGCTTGCAGTTCGGCCAACTCGGGGGGCAGGCTGCGCGCGGCAGCCACCACCTGCTGGCCGGCGGCGAGCAGCGCGCTGGTCAACGCCAGGCCAAGGCCGCGCGAGGCACCGGTGACGATGGTTGCGTGGTTCATCAGCCAGCCTTCGCCAGTTCAGTACGCATCGCCGCGATGGTAGCGGCGTAGTCCGGCGTGTTGAAGATGGCCGAACCGGCCACGAAGGTGTCGGCACCGGCGGCGGCGATCTCGGCGATATTGTCGACCTTCACGCCGCCGTCGACTTCCAGCCAGATCTCGCCGCCGTGACGTGCGGTGTACTCGTCGATGCGGTCGCGCACCAGGCGGATCTTGTTGAGCGCTTCCGGGATGAACTTCTGGCCACCGAAGCCCGGGTTCACCGACATGATCAGCACCATATCGATCTTGTCCATCACATGGTCGAGGTAGTGCAGCGGGGTTGCCGGGTTGAACACCAGACCCGCCTTACAGCCGGCTTCCTTGATCAACGCCAGCGTGCGGTCGATGTGGTCGCTGGCATCCGGGTGGAAGGTGATGATGTCGGCGCCGGCCTTGGCGAAGCTGGCGGCCAGTGCGTCCACCGGTTTGACCATCAGGTGCACGTCGATCGGTGCGGTGGTGTGCGGGCGGATTGCCTCGCACAACATCGGCCCCATCGTCAGGTTCGGCACGTAGTGGTTGTCCATCACGTCGAAGTGGATGATGTCGGCACCGGCGGCAACGACGTTGCGCACTTCTTCGCCCAGGCAGGCGAAATCGGCGGACAACAGGCTGGGGGCAATGCGGAAGTTCGGCATGGAAGGCTCGCGGTGGCAGTTTGCAACGAAGCGGTAATTTTAACGCAAAGCCGGCCGGGCCGGGCTGTTGCGGCGATGCACATTCCTGATCGCGCCGCTTGCGGCTAAGATGGTCAATATCAGGGGCGCAGCACGACCACGCTCCCCAAATAAGAATGGAACCGACAAATGGAAAAGCAGTACAGCCTGAAAGTGGAAACCGAGGTGTTCTACCTGCCCGAGAAATCGGATCTCACCGGCGATCGCTATGTCTTCGGCTACCGCATCCGCATGACCAACACCGGCACGGTGCGCGCGAAATTGGTCAGCCGCCACTGGATCATCACCGATGCCAACCGCCAGAAGCAGGAAGTGCGCGGCATGGGCGTGGTCGGCGAGCACCCGGACCTGGCGCCAGGTGAAAGCTACGAGTACACCAGCGGTGTGACCCTCACCACCCCCTGGGGTACGATGCACGGCAGTTACCAGATGTTGGCCGAAGACGGCACCCGTTTCGACGCCGACATCCCCGAATTCGTTCTGACCGCACCGCGCGTGCTGCACTAGAAACGGAGAGGACCGGGCCAGCAAAAACCGACCCGTTATTTGCGCCGTGGCCAGGTCCACCACACGATGAATAAAGCCAGCACCAAAGCCAGCAACGCTTCGAGCAATACCATCCACATACTCACCTCCGCCCCTTGAAGAGGTTGGCCGAACCGGAACCTCGGTTCATCTTCGGTCAAGCCAGGGGCGTTAACAAGACATACACCTCATGCGTTTGACACACAGCGGCCCCGCGCCGACGAATCGTAACGACCTGCAAACCCTGCGGACCCTGCTGCCCTACATCTGGAGCTTCAAGTGGCGGGTGATCTTCGCACTGTCCTGCCTGGTGATCGCCAAGGTCGCCAACGTCAGCGTGCCGCTCTATCTGAAACAGACGGTCGATGCGCTGTCGATCAAGACCGGCCTGCTGGTGCTGCCGATAGCGGCGTTGGCCGGCTACGGCCTGGCCCGACTGGCGTCCAGCGTATTCGGCGAACTGCGCGACGCCTTGTTCGCCCGGGTGACGCAGGGCGCGATCCGGCGCATCGCCAACTCGGTGTTCCAGCACCTGTTCTCGCTGTCGCTGCGCTTCCACCTGGACCGCCAGACCGGCGGCATGAGCCGCGACATCGAGCGCGGCACCAAGGGCATCGGCTTCCTGCTCAACTTCCTGGTGTTCAACATCCTGCCGACCCTGGTCGAAATCGCCATGGTCACCGGCATTCTGCTGACCCGTTATAGCGGCTGGTTCGCCGCCGTCACGCTAGGCACCATCGCCGTCTACATCCTGTTCACGCTGCTGGTGACCGAATGGCGCATGGTGTACCGGCGCAGCATGAACGACCTCGACTCCAAGGCCAACGCCAAGGCGATCGACGCGCTGATCAACTACGAGACGGTGAAATACTTCGGCAACGAGCGCTACGAGACCGAGCGCTACGACCGCAACCTGGCGTCGTGGGAATACTCGGCGATCAAGAACCAGGTCTCGCTGAACCTGCTCAACGCAGGTCAAGGCTTCATCATCGTCTGCGGCGTCACCGCCTTGCTGTGGCTGTCGGCCGACGGGGTAGTGAAGGGCACGATGACGGTCGGCGACGTGGTGCTGGTGTCGGCCTACCTGACCCAGCTGTACGCACCGCTCAACTTCCTCGGCTTCGTCTACCGCGAGATGAAGCACTCGCTGGCCGATATGGAGCGGATGTTCAAGCTGCTCGACGCCGGCGCCGAAGTGGCCGACAGCGCCGATGCCCAGCCGCTTGCCACCGAGCATGCGACGGTGCGCTTCGATGCGGTCGACTTCGGCTACGAGAGCAAGCGCCAGATCCTCGACCAGGTCACGCTGGACATCCCGGCCGGCAAGACTCTGGCGGTGGTCGGTGCCAGCGGCGCGGGCAAGTCGACGCTGTCGCGGCTGTTGTTCCGTTTCTACGACGTCAACGCCGGTGCGATCCGCATCAACGGCATCGACATTCGTGACCTGAGGCAGGACAGCCTGCGAGCCCACATCGGCATCGTCCCGCAGGACACGGTGCTGTTCAACGACACGATCTACTACAACATCGCCTACGGTCGGCCCGACGCCAGCCACGACGAAGTGCTCGAAGCCGCCCGCTCGGCGCACATCCACGACTTCGTCGTCACGCTGCCCGATGGCTACAACACCATGGTCGGCGAACGCGGCCTGAAACTGTCCGGCGGCGAGAAGCAGCGCGTCGCCATCGCGCGCACCTTGCTGAAGAACCCGCCGATCTTGATCTTCGACGAGGCCACCAGCGCGCTCGACTCGCGCACCGAGCGGGCAATTCAGCAGGAGCTGGCCGAGATCTCGGCCGACCGCACCACCTTGGTCATCGCACACCGGCTGTCGACCATCGTCGATGCCGACCAGATCGCGGTGATGGAGGGTGGCCGGGTAGTTGAAACCGGCACCCACCGCGAATTGATCGAGCGCGGCGGCCGCTATGCCGAGATGTGGCAGCTACAACAGCAGCATGAGGAGCAGGAAGAAGAACCGGTCTAAGCAGCGCTCAGTCCGAGAAAAAAGGCACGCTGACGAGCGTGCTTTTTTTCATCCCCAAGGTTGGCCGAACCGTTCGGACAACCCAGCCCTTACCACCAAGCGTGGAAGTGATGCACCGGGCCGATACCGTGACCAACCTCAAGGCGGTCGGCCTGCGCCAATGCGGCGTTCAGCCACGTTTTGGCAGCTGCCACGGTGGCTGGCAGATCCGACTGCTGAGGACGCAGCGCCGCCAGCGCCGCCGACAGCGTGCAGCCGGTGCCATGAGTGTTGCGGGTGGCGATGCGTGGCGCGTCGAACTGCTGCACGCCATCGCGGGTGATCAGCCAGTCCGGGCTGGTCTCGCCGCCCAGATGGCCGCCCTTCATCAGCACCGCGCCGACGCCCAGCGCCAGCAGCTGCTCGCCTTGACGCACCATCGCGTCCTCGTCCTGCGCTTCGGCCACGCCGAGCAGCGCCGCCGCCTCGGGCAGGTTAGGGGTGATCAGGCTGGCACGCGGCAGCAGTTCGTCGCGCATCGCCACGGTCGCATCCTGCTGCAACAGCGGGTGGCCGCCCTTGGCGATCATCACCGGGTCGAGCACCACGAACGGCGGCGTCCATTCGGCCAAGGCGGCAGCCACCGCGCGGATGATGTCGGCGTTGGCGAGCATGCCGAGCTTCACCGCGTCGACACGGATGTCCTCGAACACCGCATCGCACTGCGCACGCACGAACTCGGGCGGCGGGGTATGAACCGCCTGCACGCCACGAGTGTTCTGCGCGGTCAGCGCGGTGATCACCGACATGCCGTAGGCGCCCAGCGCCGAGAAGGTCTTCAGGTCGGCCTGGATGCCGGCGCCACCGCCGGAGTCCGAACCGGCGATGGTCAGTGCATGTGGAATCATGCCGCCACCTCGCGTGCGCCGGCGATCGCGGCAGTCAGCTGCACGCTGGCCGCTGCCGCATCGGCGGCGGCGCAGATCGCCGACACTACCGCCACGCCGTCGACGCCGGCGGCAATCACTTCGGCCGCCTGGGCGATGCCGATACCGCCGATCGCCACTACCGGCAACGATTTCTCGGCCATCAGTTCGGCCAACTTGGCCACGCCGAGCACCGGGTTGGCATCCTTCTTGGTGCCGGTCGGGAACACAGGGCCGACGCCCACGTAGTCGACCACCGCCGTGTCGGCGCCACGCAGATCGGCCAGGCTCGACGCCGACAGGCCCAGCAGCTTGTCCGGGCCGATTAACTGACGCACCACCTCGGGCGGCAGATCCTTCTGGCCGACATGCACGCCGTCGGCGTCGGCCGCCAGCGCAATATCGACATGGTCGTTGATGATCAACGGCACACCGCGCGGCGCGAGCAGCGCCTTCAGCTCGATGGCCAGCGCCAGCCAGGCGCGCTTCTTCCACTCTGGCGCGCGCAGCTGCACCACGGTGACGCCATTGCGGGTCGCCAGATCGGCGGTGCGCAGCGCCGCGGCGTGGCCGCCGCACATATCGGGGTCGAGCACCAGATAGAGGCTCAGATCGAAATCAGGTTTCATTGCAGGGCGCCCTCCAGGGCGCGGGAATCGAGTAGGGATAACTGGTCGAGCAGCGCGACGGCGAAACGACCCGGTGTCGGTGCCTCACGGGCGGCCAGCTGACCGGCCACTGCCATCGTCGCGCAAGCGCTGGCCACGGCCGTCAAGCGGTCGTCGGCGCCGGCAAGGAAGGCAGCCACCAAGGCCGATAGCGAGCAGCCGGTGCCGGTGACGCGGGTCAACAGCGGATCGCCGGCGGTGATGGCCAACACACGCTGGCCGTCGGTAACGTAGTCCACCTCACCGGTCACCGCCACCACGGCGCCGCAGCGTTCGGCCAACGTTCGGGCCGCGTCGATCGCGGCCTCGCTGCTGTCCTGGCTGTCGACGCCGCGGCCGGCGCTGGCGAGCCCCGCCAGCGCGCGGATTTCCGACGCATTGCCGCGAATCGCGGCAGGGCGGGCATCGAGCAGCTCGCGACAGAAATCGGTGCGAAAGGCCAGCGCGCCGGCCGCGACCGGGTCGAGCACCCACGGCGTGCCGGCCAGGATGGCCGACGCGACAGCCAGGCGGATCGCCTCGGCCTGCTCAGCGTTCAGCGTGCCGACATTCACCGACAGGGCGCCCGCAATCGCGGCGAAGTCGGCAACTTCCTCGCGCGCCACCACCATCGCCGGCGCGGCGCCGAAGGCCAGCAGCACATTGGCGGTGAAATTGGTCACAACCGAATTAGTCAGGCAGTGCACCAGCGGCGCGGCGGCGCGCACGCGGCTCAGTTCGCGCCCGGCGTCAATACCGGACAGGGAAGGGTAGGTCATCGCGTCCTCGCGGCAGATTGCGCGGGAAGCGATGGCCAGGCAGGATGGCCATCGAGACTTCCCTACGCTGGCATGATCCAGATCAGGTACTTACGGGTCTCTCTCAGTCGCGCAAGCGCGGCACCCCGAGTCATCGAAAACATTGTGCAGAGCCGGGCGGACGCCGTCAACGCCGACACACGTCGGCGGCTCATGGATCGGCACCGGGCGCCGTGATAAAGTGCAGGGTTACCCCACAACACCATAAAAATCGGACGCCGCGATCCGGCGCCGAGCGAGAGAATAAGGACCCTTCCGTGAGCGTATTTGCCGATCTGCAGCCCGACCTGATCTGGAAGCACTTCCAGACCCTGTGCGAAATCCCGCGCCCGTCCAAGCACGAAGAACAGCTGCGCGACTATCTGAAAGGGTGGGCCGAGCTGAAGGGTCTCGCCACCCACGCCGATTCGGTCGGCAACCTGATCATCCGCAAGCCAGCCACATCGGGCTTCGAGAACCGTCCTGGCGTGATCCTGCAGGGTCACCTCGACATGGTGTGCCAGGCCAACTCGGACACCGAGCACGATTTCTTCAACGACCCGATCCGCCCGGTGCTGAAAGACGGCTGGCTGATCGCCGAGGGCACCACGCTGGGCGCCGACAACGGCATCGGCGTGGCGTTCGCGCTCGCCGTGCTCGATAGCGACGACCTGGCCCACGGCCCGATAGAAGCGCTGTTCACCCTAGACGAAGAAGCCGGCATGGGCGGCGCGCTCGGCCTCGACACCGGCATCCTCGACGGCGAGCTGCTGATCAATATCGATACCGAAGAGTGGGGCGAGTTCTACCTCGGTTGCGCCGGCGGCATCGACGTGAACGTACGCCGCGACTACCCGGAAGTGGATGTCCCCGCCGGTTTCGTCGCCCGCCGCATCGCGGTGAAGGGCCTTACCGGCGGCCACTCCGGCGCCGACATCCACCTGGGTCGCGGCAACGCCATCAAGATCCTGGTTCGCCTGATCCAGGAATTGTCGCGTCAGATCGAGCTGCACATCGCCTCGATCAAGGGCGGCACCGCCCGCAATGCGCTGGCGCGTGAAGCATTCGCCGTGCTAACCGTCACCGAGGCCGATGTCGCCAAGCTCGATGCCGCCATCGATGCCTTCCAGACGCTGATGCGCTTCGAGCTGGCCGACGTCGACGACGGCGTGACGCTGACCGTCAGCGAAGCCACCGCCGACAAGGTCATGGCCGACGAATACCAGATCGCCATCCTCGACGCGCTGCACGCCGCTCCGCATGGGGTGAAGCGAATGAGCCAGCGCGTACCGGGCGTGGTCGAAACCTCGAACAACCTCGGCGTGGTGTCGCTGGGCGAGGGTAAGCTATTCGCCAACTTCATGGTGCGCTCGCTGCTCGACAGCGGTTTCGTGGCACAGGCCGACGAAATCGAGAGCCTGTGGAACTTGATCGGCGCCGACGTCGAACGCGAGGGCGGCTACCCGGGCTGGGCACCGAACCCATCGTCGAAACTGCTGGCGCTGTTCCAGGACGTTTACCGCCAGGAATTCAAGACTGAAGCCAAGACACAGGTGATCCATGCCGGTCTCGAGTGCGGCATCCTCGGCAGCAAGTATCCGCACCTCGACATGGTGTCGTTCGGCCCGGACATCCGCGGCGCGCACGCACCGGGCGAGCGCGTCAACGTCGAATCGGTTGGCAAGGCCTGGCAGCTGTTGAAAGCCGTGCTGGCCGCGGTACCGGCCAAGGCCTGATGGCAAGGTTGGCCGAAAGAAAAGGGAGCGCATTGCGCTCCCTTTTTTCATGGCCGTACTCGCCAGGCTATCGTTCGGCCAACATTGCAGCCCGCCACAAAAAAGGCGCCGGAATAATCCGGCGCCTCTGGGTTGCTACAGAGCACAGCTTAGTTGCGGTTGTTGCCGGTAAAGGCCATCAGCAATTGAAGCAGGCTGGTGAACAGGTTGTAGATGCTGATGTACAGCGTCAGCGTCGCCGACACGTAGTTGTTCTCACCACCATCGACGATGTTCTTCACCTGCCACAGAATCATCAGCGAGCTGAAGATCGAGAACGCCGCGCACAGCGTCAACTGCAGTGCCGGCAGACGCAGGAAGATATTGGCGATCACCGCCACCATCAGCACCACGCCACCCACGGTCAGGAACTTGGTCAGGCCGGACAGATCGCGCTTGGTGGTGGTGGCAATACCCGCCATCACAAAGAACACCACCGCGGTCAGGCCGCCGGCCATCACCACCAGTTGCGGACCGTTGGCCAACCGCAGCGCCACCTGCAGCAGCGGGCCGAGCAGCACCCCCATGAACAGTGTCAGGCCAAGCAGCAGCACCACGCCCAGGCCGCTGTCCTTGTTCTTCTCGATCGCGAAGAACAGACCGTAGATCACCGCCAGCAGCAACAGCGTCGACATCATCGGGCTGCCCGCCATAAAGGCGAAGCTCATATTGGTGCCGATCACGGCACCGATCACGGTCGGCACCAGCGACAGGGAAAGCAGCGCATAGGTATTGCGCAGCACCTTGTTGCGGGCGGCGCCGAGTGTCGTCGTCTGGTAAGACGTCGTCTGATAGTTCGGTTGCATAAGTAATAGGTCTCCTCTGAACGGGAATATGACTCACAGCATGGCTAGGACAAGCCATATATTCGAGAGTTTCTCTTCGGCAGGCTAGCAAAATCTTGCCGATGACGTGTGTACATTCTGTAACAAAGGGGACCCGAGCAAGCCGGTCGGCACAAATAGCCAGCCATCTCGAGTCAGGGTCGAGAGAAATACAATCCAATCACAGGATGAGGCCGACACGGGATTCAACCGCGCGCCGCTGAGCAGGTCTCCAAGAACTATCACCAACCGCGCTGCAAAGAACAGCGCGCCAGCACTGAATAAGCGACGAAGGAAATAACCAGACAGCACCAACCAAAACCTTGTTGCGAAGCGCTGCAAATAAAAATCCCCGCCAAAAGGCGGGGGAAAAGGGAAATGCTCATACAAAGGAGAAGCTGGACAACCAGCGGCGAAGAAGCTCTGGCATGACGTTGGCCGAAAGCATCGGGAACTTACTCGCCGCTGATTGCGCTGCTGCTTACAAAAATAGGGGCGAATCCGAAGGCTTCAATCGCTGCTCACAATTTGGCCACGGACGGTCACAGACCGTCACAATGCCCGGCAACGTCAAGACGAGTCATCGCGAACCAGGGCAGGCATCAGCCCTGCCGTCGTGCAGCCTCCCGAGAACTCGCGCCAGGAGACAGGACCCGCACGAGTAAAGCGGGTACCGTCGAGATACATACAAAACCGAGATCCGCTGCCGGCACTGCAACCATAGGTTCCAGGCGCATTCACTAGCGACGGTTATTTCCCATACCGAACCGCAACACCTTGAATCCACTCAAGGGAGAGCGATGGAAGAAGTACGGCAGAAGGGGGCAAAGGCGATGAAGATGGGTGCGCAATGGCCGAAACGGCAACCCTGCTTTTGCAGCAGGGCGTAACAACCAATGCAATCGGAAGCATAGTTGCCCACACAGTAGGAAATCGAGAACGACTCCCTTCTAGTTGAACGGTAGAGCCGCGTCACCACCGTCCTCACTCTTACCCTTCGTCAGTCGGATCGTACGGTAAGACCTGCTCATGTTCATCGGGCTGATTGCGCGCGACGATCGCCCTAGCGGGTTTCGTCACGCTCAAGTTGAATGGCTGGTGCGGCACACCGGGCGGAATAAAGAGGAAGTCACCCGCTTCGGTTATGACCGACTGGCGCAAGCCGGGCCCATATCGGGTCTCGACACGCCCCTCCAGTACGTAGATCCCTGTCTCATAGCCGCAGTGCACATGGGGTTCTGCGTGCCCGCCTGGCGGAACGATGACGAGATACATTGATAAGCCTTTAGCGCCCGTGGTGGTAGCAGAAATGCCCACGAAATAGGGCAAGCGCTGACTCGTTGCAATTTCCCGATCAGGATGCACCGAGGCCAGAGTAACCCCCGCATCATGAGAACCGTCTTGCATGGAGGACTCCTTCCGAAATACTTAGAAGATGTCGACTCGAGCGCTCGCTTCGATTGGACGCTTGGCGAGGCATACCGAAGTCCGGTCTTTCTGAGGCGAAATCTCTCTCTATTAGCGTAGAACCGTTGCTCAATAGTCGCTCTTGACCGACGGTACGCATCTCGGCGCAGCAGTCTTGGCGACGTGCCTTGCCGCAGGCGGCACAGATCGTGCGGCAAGGCAGGGCAGCCGCGCTAGGCGTTGGCGGCGCTTAGTGCCCCGGCGCCTCGGTAACGAAGCCGATGCGGGACACGCCGGCCTGCTGGGCCTTGGCGACGGCCGCAAAACAAGTCGCGATCGCGACGGAAGCGCAAGCCAATGCCACCACCTCATCGTCTGCTGCTGTCGAACAGCTATCAGTGAGCATTGACCGCGTGTCGGTCTCCGCCCAAGAAGCCAACGTCAAAGTGTCGGAAGCTGGCAATCTGGCGACGACAAGTGTCAGCCATGTCGACTCGGCAGCCCTCCAGGCCAAGACAGTGGCTGAGTCGATCGACCAGTCGGTGGGTGAAATTGGGCAGTTCTCCCAGTCGGTACTGCAGATCGGCAGCCTGGCAACGGTAATCAAAGACATTGCCGATCAGACTAATCTGCTGGCGTTGAACGCTGCCATCGAGGCGGCTAGAGCGGGCGAGCAGGGGCGAGGGTTTGCTGTTGTGGCTGTTGTGGCTGTTGTGGCTGTTGTGGCTGTTGTGGCTGTTGTGGCCGATGAGGTCCGCAAGCTCGCGGAGAAGACCACCGGTTCGGTGCAGGAAATCGATGGCATGATCCAATCCATCCAGGGCGGCACCGCCCAGGCTGCCACGGGCATGCAGCACAACACGACAGTCGTCAATGAGGTGGTGTCGATCTCGGAAGAAACCTGCAGCTCCATGTCGGTTGCCCCGCCGCAGTGTGGAGTGAAGGGCATCTGGTCTAGTTAAGGCCTGATAATGCCAAATACATATTCAGAGCGATCATCAATGGCTACCTTGTGCCTTCCTATGAAACTCATCACCGCCGTCTTGCTCGCCACCTTGGCGCTGCAACCTGTTTTTGCCAAAGCACCTCCCAAGCACGATGCCTACGCCCAGAGCGATGAAACTGATCTGGTTGAACACGGCACCTATACCAACAAGGATGGCCGGACGGTGCACAGTCCGGCCCACACCCGAAGTGGCAAGGCCCCACAGGGTGCCACCGCCAAATGCCGTGATGGTTCGCAGCACCGCCGCGGTACCTGTTCGCGGCATGGCGGTGTCGCCGATTGGCTGAACTAGCGATAGCTGGCGATCTGCTTTCTGGTGAGAAGTAGGAACAGTAGGGTCAGATCTGCCAGTACAGCGCCGATCGTGAAAGTCGCTATCGAGTTGCGGTATTGCCATAGTCTGTCGACCAGCCCAGACCCTGGGTCTCCCACTCTGCTCGGACAGTTCAACAAGGCTTATGCAACGGCTCTATTTACATTTGTCTTAGGGCATACAGAAGCAATAACGCCACCGTTAACGGTGGCGTTATTGCTTCTGTATGCGAAGTTAGATCAAACGATGGTCAGCAGCTTATTCAGCTCAGCAAACAGTTGATCGAAGATTGATTGCTTGAACTGCACGAGAGTGTCTTGAACCGAGGCGGGAATCAATGCACCACGTTTCAAGTGACCGTTATGCAGTGCAATGACGATCTTGCCGCTGCTACGGAGCAGATCTGTGTCGGATAGGTTTCCGGTAATCGCATCAGCCAGCGAGATATTGATCACTAGGACATTCGGGTTCCGGTCATAGCGCTTCCAGCTGACTTTACTCGAGCCAACGAGCACTTTACCGCTCCAGTCGAGCACCTCTGCCGTGCCATCAGCGGCGAGGCGCATACGGCTCGCGCCGCCCATCGGGACATCTAGGCCAAACACTTGGTCAACGGAGGTGTAGTTGGTCGTTGGGTTGCCGATGTAATTGCAGTGCTGGATGGTTCCTTCGGTCACGAGAGGGGCGTTAGGAGTACAAGACGAGAACGATGCCAGCGTGACGTCATCCACGTTTCGGGTCACGCTGGCAACATAGGCTTCACTACCTGCCGGGAACACCCCGGCCAACTGGCTGCGAGAGGCATCATCTACCCAGCCGACGAAAGCATCGGAGAGCGATTTCCCCGCAATCTGTGCCACGCGGTACTCAAGCGTAAACACGATATCCGAATTCGGATCGGTCCCGACCAATGTATTGCTGCTATCGCCACGTTGGACCGGGAAGGGTTTTTCCATGTCCTGATGGCTAATGAAACCAGTCCAGCTGCCATCCGGCTTAAGCCGATACTCGCCGTAGTTCTGATCAAACTCGCCAGGGATGGCGTCAGTCCACTGTTGGCTAACGTATTTCTGTTGCGGCTTTCTGAGGCCTGCACTAGTAAGATACCAATGCTCGCGGACTGGTACCGTCGACGTGCTTGAAGTCTCGGTGCCATCGTAAACGAACAGCTCTCCCGTCAGCGCTGCCAAGGCATCCACATTGCTGCTAAACACCGGGCGCTTGGCTTGGTCGTCCACATCGGCTTGGCCGACCAGGTCGATGTTTCCTTTGCCCATGATCGCGTTTAGCACGGCACGTACGGTCGCAGGATCCGTTCTGCCGCTCTTGGCAAATACGACCACTTTGTCGACGACCTTGCTGGCAAACGCCGCGGTATTGCTATCCTTGCCAGCGATGTAATCGGCCTTCAGGTCAATATTGCCACCGAGCAGCGCGCCGACGGCGCGCTCAGCCTCGCTTCGGCTCATCCCGGCCTCCATCTGCGCGGCCACCATGGTCGTCAGCGGCGTGACATGTTGCTCGGTCGTGCCTGCAACGATGTGACTCAGCGTGAACTCGGCCGGGAAAACATACCCCGGTCGCGATTTGTCCTTGGTAGTGGGGGTCACTACCACCAACAGCTTCTTGCCAATGATGCTGCCATTAACTGGCAACGAGTAGCTGCCATCGTCTGCCGTGGTCGTGCTTGGCTCGGAAGGGTCGCAGACACCATTGTCGTTGATGTCCAGGCAAACCTTGGCACCAGACAGATAGCCGTCAATGGCTTTGCCGGTGATCTGCGTTCCCGAGGCGGTACCACTGCCGCTACCGTTTGACGCACTGACAGTGCCACCACCCCCACCGCATGCGCTCAGCAGCAAAGCGCTACAGGTTGCGGCCAACACGGCCTTGATAGTGAAAACATTCTTCATGCAGTGACTCCATTGATCTTGATCATTCTTCAGATAAAGGCCGCTCTTAATGACGTCTTGCTTAATGGCCCATGCCACTTGAGCATTTTGTCATTAAAAGTGCGTATGACCAATCCTATGTCATCTCACGTTGTGACTATCTTTTTGGGTATGAATTTTCAAGTACATGCTTATGGCATTATGGGCGAGGAGGTACTTCTTCTTTCTTACTTTGGGCTGTCCGGGCTTTACGTAGGCATTCTTGCCGATGGACTCATGGCTTTAGGGCCGTCCAGGGAGCAGCTTGACTGTGGAGGAAGCATAAGTTGTGCAGGCGCTGTACCCGACTGGCCATGAAGCCGGAGCGGACTGGCCACATAGCCTGACCTCGCTTGCTACCTTGATGCTGGTGACCATCGCTCTGGTGCTATTTCTTCATTGATGATGCTGGCCACCTAGCTGCTGATGGCCAACGAACTAGTTCTCAATTGTTCTCAATCGAAAATACCTTCTGGAGGTAAGGTTTTTAGTCGTCCCTGGTTCAGCTCCTGTTGTGCCCACTGCCTCAACCGCTCGCTATGCTCCCATTTTATGTGGTCTTTTTCATTTTTTTGGCACCTCGGTTCAATTGGTCCAACAGGGTGATAAAACAAGAAAGTTGGAACGAACCCATACGTTCCATTCATGAGATCTTGCATTTCACAAGCCTCTTCTTTTTCCCCTATGCCGTGAAATACCCCTATATCCTCAAATGCAAGCATGAGCCCGACGAGTTTGTGGGAGTAATCGAAGATATCAAAATCCTCAAGTTTATAGCTCAACCCCTTGTAGCAGACTTTATTGAATATCTCATCTCGATATAAGGACCATAATCCTTCAGAGATGGTTATGAGATCACAGCGACACAGCATCATCAGGAGCATACGAAACAGCGACTCTGCAATCAGCCATGCTAGGCCTTGATCACCCAGCCAAAGTGCTTCTCGAAGTAGTGCCGTTAAGCAAGCCAGACTATCCAGAGAGCCCTGACGCTCCAGCTGCCGAAGTATCCTCTTGCCGATCACAACTCTGTTTAACCTACGGTCAAAAATAATTTGTTGAACTGCCGGCGAGAGCTCACGCAACCAGTTATGAACTACGCCTTGACCAATGGGTTGCATTCTCAGAATGCGCCACAAAGGGTGATTAATGAAGCGGGCAGTTCCTGAGTGTATAGCTTCCACTTCAGCAATTACTTGTTTGCTAGGGGTATGACAACCAGTCTCATATTTGCTCCACTTCTTAGAGACATCCACAGCGAGCCGTCCCTCTTTCTTGGCCAGCAGGACCTCCACTTGATGTGCAGTGAATACTCCAAATAGATGTTTTACATTTTCGCACCATGCCACAGTGGCCAGAACATCTGCAGGGAAGCGTCTCGGCCCCTTTGCTGTGATCAGAGAGTCAATACGCCGTTGATTTAGCCGTTGGTTATCCGCCGGATCACCTCGCTGGTACGCGGGGTCAATTCCGAGGGCTTCAGCATCACGCGATTGCCGGCGGCGAGCGCGGTCGCCAGGGGGATGAAGGTCAGTGAGAAGGGGTAGTTCCACGGTGCCATCACCCCTACCACGCCCACGGGCTGGTACTCCACATGGGCGCGGCCGGTGCGGTAGAAGATCCCGACATGTCGGCGCTCGGGCTTCATGAATCGGCGCAGGTTCCGGGAGAGGTAGTCGATCGACTGGATCACGCCGAGCAGCTCCATGATGTCCGTCTCATGGTGCGAGCGATTCCCGAAATCGGCACTGATCGCCTCTTTCACTTCACTGCGGTAAGCAAGAACTGCCGCGCGCAGCCGGGCGAGCCGCTCTTTGCGCTGAGCCAGACTCGGTGGTCCCTCCCTGAGGAAGGCACTCCGCTGATGCATCAGCAATGCCATCGCATCGATACTGTGAATGGGCTCTACTGGAATGGTCATCTTGCACCTCATGAGGTTATGGCAATGTAGACACTGACAACTTGATCTGCGCTGATCATAGAAGCACAATGTAACCACTGTCAACATCGGGAAAATAGCTATGACGTCAGCTGAGTGCGCCGAGCAGAAGCCGTATCACCACGGCGATCTGAGGCGTGTGGTTATCGACACGGCCCTCGACATGCTTCAGGAACAGAAAGGCTGGCAATTCACACTACGAGAGATCGCCCGACGAGCGAGCGTCAGCCACTCTGCGCCCTATAGGCACTTCCCAGACAAGGCGTCGTTACTCCACGAGCTGGCTCTGATTGGATTCGACCGCCTCCGTGATGAATTGCTTGCTGCTCTCGACCCCACTTTGGGTGCGCCCATACACCTGCAGGCGTTGGCTTATGCACATCTGGCCTTCGGTACGAGAAATCCGGATCTGTATCGCCTAATGTTCAACGCAGATGCCGGAGAGCCCTCGGACATCCATCTCGACCCACGGACGCAGGCTCCCTTCCTGTTGGTGATCGATGTCCTTGAGCGTGGCCAACGCGAGGGCACGATTCGCCGACGCTCTGCGCTTGGTCAGGCAACCGCTTGCTGGGCACATCTTCATGGCCTGACGATGCTCGCGATTGACGGCCGACTGGTGCCGGAGAAGGTCGGCGATCACGCCATCGAAGATGCCCTAGCAACCCTGTTCGATGGGCTGGTACTGGGCGAGTCGCAGCCAATCAGTCGAAACTAAAAAAGGGCTTGACCTTTAACTGCACTTTAAAGTCATGGTTTGGTCTGTCGGACGTTTCGTGGCAATGGGCACGTTTTCAGACAGCAGAGAGATTGCGGCACGTTCGCGTACAGCCACTCAGGGGCGATGAAAGGGATGTTTCAACATGACTAAACGCATACTTCACGTCGTCAGCAATGTCGCCAACTATGCCGACCAGTCCGAACCAACCGGCCTGTGGTTGTCCGAGCTGACCCATGCCTATCACGTCTTTGCCGAGAAAGGGTATGAACAGCGTCTTGTAAGCCCTAAGGGAGGCGTCTCTCCTCTGGAACCACGCTCTCTCAAATGGCCGCTTGCAGATGCCTCCGTGAAGGAGTGGTTAACGAACAAAGGCCGCCAGACGCTTCTATCGACGACCGCTAGGCCCGATCAGATCGATCCGGCGGACTTCGATGCGATCTATTTCACCGGCGGGCATGCCGTCATGTGGGACTTTCCGGACGATGCGGGGCTACAGCGGATCACACGTGACATCTACGAGCGCGGCGGGATCGTCTCGTCCGTCTGTCACGGCTATTGTGGCCTGCTGAACACCAAGCTCTCGGACGGCACTCTACTTGTCGCCGGGAAGCGAATCACCGGCTATTCCTGGCTCGAGGAAGTGCTGGCCGGGGTGGCCGGAAAGGTGCCCTACAACGCCGAGGAGGAGATGAAGCGGCGCGGGGCGCTCTACCAGAAAGCCTTGCTGCCATTCACAACGAAGGTTGTCACCGATGGCCGGCTGGTGACCGGGCAGAATCCGCAATCGGCCAAGTCGACGGCCGAGCGAGTGGTATCACTCCTGTGACCGCAGGCCGGAGACCTGCGCGACCGGCCTTGAACATTGGATCGACTGCTACCTGGCCGGCCCTGGCACTAGCGCTGGCTTACTTTGTGAAGTGCCTTGACGTCGCCGCTCACCAGCGCTGGGCTTTCCAGCTCCCCTAGCTGTATCCGCGACAGCACTCGCTTTGCGTTGGCGGCGCAGTCCATTGCTTCCGGCTTCGCCTCGATTTCCGCCACAATCGCAATGAGGTGCGCCTTGCTCTGCGCGAGCCGTGCCTCCAGTTCCTCGATGTCCTGCACCTTGCGGCGGAGCGTTTCGAGCAACGAGCCGTGCTGCCATTGCGTCAGATCGGGGGGTAGTAGCATGCGAATCTCGTCGAGGCTAAAACCAGCCTTCTGCGCAGTCGCGATCAAGTTAAGCACCAGCGCCGCTTGAGGTGGGTAGGTCCGGTAGCCGTTTGGCTGACGCTCGACCTTCAACAGGCCGATGCCTTCGTAGAAGCGGATGCGCGAAGGGGCAAGGCCCGTGCGCTCCGCCAATTCTCCGATCTTCATGTTTCCGATGCTCCTCGATCAGACTGAACTTGACCTTAACACCAGAGTCCCTCTGGGAGTCTCCTATGTACTTTAGTTAAAGCGTGCTACCCAGCGTAACGGTAGGGTTTTCATCAGTAGGCCCACCAATGCCCACGGCCACCCAGGAACACAGGCCTCCGCCGGTTCGCGCTCGATGGTCTTTACCAGGTACCGACAGCCGAGGCTCTCCTGAATCTCGAAAGGCAATTTTTTTGCGCCTGCGTTGAGCTCGGTGCGTATATAGCCGGGGAACAGTGTGCTGACCTTTATCGGTGTATTCAGTAGCTCGGCGCGGATGCCTTCAGCAAGGTGGGCCACTGCTGCTTTGCTTGCTGCATAGGTGGTCAGGTGCCTTGGCAGGCCACGTTTTGCGCTCATGGATGACATAACCACCAGATGACCGCTGTTCTGTCTGCGGAATATCTCCACTGCAGCTTCACATTGTGCAAGGGCTGCTATGAAGTTAGTCTCGGCGGTTCTCAGGTTGGTGGCGAAATGGCCAGTACCGATGCGCCGTCCTTCGCCAATGCCGGCATTGACAACGATCCGATCAAGCCGGCCAAACATCTGCGCAAACTCGTTGAAGATGGTGAAGACCTGCCCGTGCTCATTGACATCGAGGGCCCTGACTTCAATGCGCACGCCGAATGCTTCGCATAGCTCCGCTTTTAGCTCCTGCAGGCGTTCGGTGCGTCGTGCACAAAGGGCAAGGTTGTAGCCGCGTGAGGCAAACTCCCGGGCCATACCAGCTCCCAGACCGGAGCTGGAGCCGGTAATCAGAACAGTCCTGGATTGTTGCGTCATTTCGATCCCGTCTTACTCGCCCCGTCTGCCCAGGTCAGTAGATGATGACGATCACCGTGAAATTGCCGAGCCATGGACTTATATTTTTCGACCGTTCTTTGATGATCCACTGGGTCTCGCCGTGAGGGTGCAGTAGTTCGTGCCACTTTCTGAACAAGCCTTGATCAGTGGTTCGCCATACAGTCGGTAGACACCACCACCAGGGTCTGGGCGCACAGGGCTCGCAACTAGGGTCGCTGGCGGCGTCCTCTACGATGATGGGCGGTGATTGCCCCGCCGCGCCCAGGGAGCGCCTGACGTCCTCGAGCTTCGGCTCGGCCCGCAATGGCTTAGCGCAAGGTTTCGGCCTGACCCGAGAAATGTTCGACCAGGTACCGTGCCAGGATCTGGCTAACAAAGCTGGTGGCGCCAGACAAGGCGAGGTCATAGCCTGGGGCGATCATGGAATTTTCCTTGCGTGGCTGATTATCGCGGAGCAGGAGTTCACGCCTTCCGGCTCACTTTCCAGCGCGATCGAAGGTCTTCAACGGCGTTGGCAGATTCAGAACCACCTGCGCGTCCTTGACCACGTCCAGGCGAATAATGGTCGACGCACCCAACCCGTCAAGCAACTGGCTCAGCGGGCCGCCGCTGCGCAGCAGGCTCACGTCCCGTGGGAAAAGCCGTTGAGCAAACGATAGCGTGTTGGTCTGAACTGTGGCTTGGTGCCATTCCCCGTCGACCAGGTTGACCATGGTCGTTGTTCCCATATGGGACTGAGGCACGGCATTTCGCAAGGCCGGAAGCGGCGCACTCAAGGTCAAATCCGGCATCCCTCCTGGTGCGGCTATGGTGGCCTTCACGTCGGCGCCGATGTTCACGTTGATCTCAGCGAGCCACTTGGGCAACTGATAGCCATGCACCCCACGCACCCGCGCGATTTCCGTGGTGACAGGCAAAGCCAACACATGCGCGAAGAAGCTTCGACGCCGCATTGAATTGAGCAACTCCAGTGCATGGGATCCTCGCGCGCCAGGCCGACGGATCACCACCGCAATGGAGGCTTCGTCATAAGGGTCATTATCGCAAACGGCATACGAGAAAAATGTCAACGCCACCAGTCCGTAGCCCGGAAACGCCCGCAGAGGCTCTAGAGGCTCCGGCAATATCGCCCGCAACCGGGCAAGAGGAGCGAGAAATAGCAGCTGAATATTGTTGGAGCGATAGTAGAAGTTGGGCGCCCACGTCGGTCCGACTCTCGATTCAACCAGGCGCTTCGGTATCCTGCGAAAAAAATCTATATTCCCCGCCGCGGGGTCCCGGGCCACCTCATCGAGGTTCGGGTTCATCCGGAAACGGTCGTAGTACCCACCTTGAGGCACGTCGACCTTGTGCGGTCCGAATTCGACCTGCGTAAACAGCCTATCCATACTCGTTGACCCTTCTCGATAATTGACCCAGCACGCAACCCCCTAAGGCATACCGATTAACAGCCGCCCATCAGTACTCTAAAGTTAAACCCAACTTTAAGGTCAAGCATCCAGGTACGAATAATTCAGGTTTCCCTCCACGTGACCGCGCACTCATCTTGGCCGCCTTGGTAAAGCGGACATCGGAGAGTGATAAGTCCGACCGCCTCATAGACGCGGATGTGGGAGGCCGTCAGACCACCGAGTTTCGCCAGCGCCCCAAGCCCCGTTCGGAGCTGACAAAAGGTATTGACATTGAAGTTAACTTCAATACTAGAGTGAAACCACGGCTCGGCGGGGGCCACCCGATGAACTGGTTAGACGGGCTAACGCTCCCCAACGGTTCGACTATTCCGAACCGCATCGTTTGCGCCGTTTATGGGGGAATATGCCCGGTCCAGACCAGGTTCGATCTGAAGGACTGAAAACGTCGCTATCAGGCCTGTGCGAATGATGGCGCCGGCCGGCGTATCACCTGCAAGTTGGCCAGGCAGATCTCCAGCCCCCTCCCATCAGTCACCCATCGCAAAAGGAGCAGGACTCACCTCCAAGTAGTAACAATTAGGGCCACATCACTGATTGAAGGCTTACGCATTACACAGGAGAAGCGAACATGGGATACGTTACAACGAAGGATGGCGTTGAGATCTTTTACAAAGACTGGGGTCCACGTGACGCACAGGTGATCTTTTTCCATCACGGTTGGCCGCTCAGCGCTGACGACTGGGATGCCCAGATGCTCTTTTTTCTGGCTCAAGGATTTCGGGTAGTCGCTCACGATCGTCGCGGCCACGGCCGGTCCAGTCAGGTTTGGGACGGCCATGACATGGACCATTATGCTGATGATGTGGCCGCCGTCGTGAACCACCTCGGCGTGCAGGGGGCTGTCCATGTCGGCCATTCCACGGGTGGCGGCGAGGTCATCCACTACGTCGCCCGCCATGGGGAGGACCGCGTCTCCAAGGCGGTACTCATCAGCGCAGTTCCGCCTCTAATGGTGAAGACCGAGAGCAATCCGGGCGGCCTCCCCAAGGAGGTTTTCGACGACCTCCAGACACAGCTCGCGGCGAACCGTGCGCAGTTTTATTACGATATTCCGGCAGGACCCTTCTACGGCTATAACCGCCCCGGTGCGAAGCCGTCACAAGGCGTCATCTGGAACTGGTGGCGGCAGGGAATGATGGGAAGCGCCAAGGCCCACTATGACGGCATCGTCGCCTTCTCGCAGACCGACTTCACCGAAGACCTGAAGAGCGCCACGATTCCCGTTCTGGTGATGCATGGCGACGACGATCAGATCGTCCCTTATGCAGACTCTGGCCTCCTGTCGGCGAAGCTACTCAGGAACGGCACCTTGAAGACCTATTCGGGTTTCCCGCATGGAATGCCTACCTCTAACGCCGAAACGATCAACGCCGATCTGCTCACATTCGTACGAGGCTAACAGCCATGGGTGCCAAGGGGTTCGCCTCTTGGCACCCGCCTGCCCACTCTTCCAGCTCCGCAAAGCGAGATGAATTCAAACTCCGGGGTGACCCACGGCTTTCATCCCGATTGGCTCAGGTAAGCATTCCGTGCATACCGATAAGTCTTTACGTCCTCTTATCAACGAGCTGAACGTCGATCTGTTGGAACTGTCGGGCGGGAGCTATGAAGCCCCGGCGATGCAGGGGGAGGCTCGTGACGGCCGCACGCTCGCCCGGGAGGCCTATTTCGTGGAGTTCGCCCGCGACATCCGGGCCGTGGCGAAGATGCCGGTGATGGTCACCGGGGGCATCCGCCGCCGGCCGGTTGCCGAACAGGTGGCCAAGAGCGGAGTGGACATGGTCGGTATCGGTACGGCCTTGGCCATTGCCCCGAATCTGCCGCGCGATTGGCGACTCGGCAAAGACAATGCCCCGGAACTGTTACCGATCACCTGGAAGAATAAGCCCCTGACTTCTCTGGCCAACATGGCCGCCGTCAAGTTCCAGCTGCGCAAACTCAGTCTGGGCAAGGCTCCCGATCCGAAAGTCGCCACTGCGAGCGCTGATTCTGCAACAGGTTGCTGAGGCATTCCGTGCCCACCAATACCGGCGCCGGGTGGCCCAGCGGTCGAAACTCTGATACCCGACAGCCGCGCCAAGCGGACAATTCAGCGCGCCGTCCTAATGGACGACGCGCTTTCTTTCTACTGCATCCGGCGTTCTACTCGCATACACGAGTAATCATTTCATTGCTTTCAAACGATCTATTACCGCTTCAGCGATCTCCTTGCTCGACTGTGGGTTCTGTCCAGTTATGATTCGATCATCCGTCACGATATAAGAGGTGAAGGGGAAAAACGCCTTCTTGTAATGCGCTCCACGGCCAACAAGCTCGTCTTGCAGCATGAAAGGAACCTGGGGTTTTATGCCAGAGAGGGACTCCTCCATCTTGGAGAACCCAGTAACGAACCTTCCTTCGATCAGAGCCTTGCCACTTTCATCCTGTAAGGTAAGCAGCCCGGCGACACCATGGCAAACCGCTGAGACTATGCCACCCTGGCGATATATTTGCTCGCTGATGTTTTTCAAAGCTTTGCTGTTGGGAAAGTCCCACATTGTCCCGTGGCCCCCAGTGAAATATATCGCCTTGTAGTTGGAAGGGTCGATTGCGTTGGTGGGTGAAGTTGCTTTCAACCGAGCCATGAATGCCGGATCGGCGAGATGTGCCCGAGCCGAGTCATCCAAGTAGAAAGACCCCAGGCTCCGCTCATCAAGAGGAACCTCACCACCCTCTGGGCTTACAAAGTCCATTTGCAGCCCTGCGGCCTGGGCAATATCGTAGAAGTGGGTTAGCTCCGTGAGCCAAAGCCCAGTCTTATCCGATCGAGAGGGGTATGTGGAATGGTTGGTCATTACGACCAAGATTCTTACGCCCTGTAGCGGTCCGTCCTGCTTTTGGCCAGTCTCAGATGCACTCGCATAGCCCAAAGTCATCAGAGTGGCAATAATGACCATTAGCCAGTGCCGAAAATACCCATTCTTGAACATGCCAGATTCCTCCTACTTCATTTGCTTGGATCGTTTGTGCGTTCCCCGCGTCATTGACTGACTGGGCAGCGCAATTGACGTAGGCAATGACCTCAAAGGCTTCTGAACAGAGCTGAACTGAACGTTACGATTAAAGTTAGGTTTAAGGTCAAGGCTTTAAGATGGTCACCATGATGATCGGCGAAATGACAAAAAGTGGTGGTCTTGACCCGTCAAAGATGTAACAGACCTAACGGTGTTGACCTTAGGGCCACCCGTAATTTTACCGTCGAGCCTTGGTCGAGAAATGCAGTGCCAAGGAGCAGTTCGACAAGCAAACCCTCCCTGCCTCGCTCCCTCCGGGCCACACAGCCAACTCCGTTTATGAAGGGAATCATGTTCGGCGCAGACTAGGGCCGATCTGAGCGGCTGACACGGCGCAACCTGTCCGTTGAGGATAATGGTGCCAGTCGGCGTATCACCGGCGATTTGGCTGGAGGCCGGCCTCTGGTCACATTCCCCTCCGACCAGTTACCAAGCGCGAAGAAGAAGTAGGACACGACTTTCGAACCTCAGAATGGGTATTGACATTGAAGTTAACTTCAAACTTACAGTCGAGCCACGATCAAACGAGGTGACCCTTATGAACGTGTTCGACAAGTTAGCCCTCCCCAACGGTTCTACGATTCCGAACCGCATCGCCAAAGCCGCCATGGAAGAAAACATGGCGGACGCAGACCACGCTCCGTCTGAGCAACTGATGCGTCTCTACCAGGCCTGGGCGGCAGGCGGCGCCGGCTTGCTGATCACCGGCAACGTGATGGTCGACAGCCGTGCGATGACTGGCCCCGGGGGCGTGGTCCTTGAGGACGACAAGCACTTGGACAAGTTCAAGCGCTGGGCCCGAATCGGCCGGTCCAAGGGGGCGCAATTCTGGCTACAAATCAATCACCCCGGCCGCCAGATGCAGGCCAATCTTGGGCAACTCACCTGGGCACCTTCCGCGGTACCACTGGCGCTTGGCAAGATGTCCAAGCATTTCAACACGCCCCAGGCGATGACTCAGGAGGTCATCGACGAAGTGATCCAGCGCTTTGCCCATACCGCCAGCCTGGGGGAACAGGCCGGGTTTACCGGCGTCGAGATCCACGCGGCCCATGGCTACCTGCTGAGCCAGTTTCTTTCGCCACTCACCAACCAACGGACGGATGCGTGGGGCGGCTCGCTTGAAAACCGGGCCCGCCTGTTGCTGGAGATTGTCAAAGCCGTGCGCGCCGTGGTTTCGCCCCGATTTGCCGTTGCCGTCAAGCTCAACTCCGCCGACTTCCAACGCGGTGGCTTCAGCGCCGACGATGCCCGGCAGGTAGTGAAGCTGCTCAACGAGCTGAACGTCGATCTGGTGGAACTGTCGGGCGGTAGCTATGAAGCCCCAGCGATGCAGGGGGAGGCGCGAGATGGCCGCACGCTTGCCCGGGAGGCCTACTTCGCGGAGTTCGCTCGCGACATCCGGACCGCAGCAAAGATGCCCGTGATGGTCACCGGTGGCATCCGCCGTCGGCCGATTGCCGAACAGGTGGTCAAGAGCGGAGTGGACATGGTCGGTATCGGTACGGCCCTAGCTATCGACCCGAATCTGCCGCGCGATTGGCGTCACGGCAAAGACAATGCCCCGGAGTTGTCGCCGATCACCTGGAGGAACAAGCCTTTGGCTTCTCTCGCCAACATGGCCACCGTGAAGTTCCAGCTGCGCAAGCTCAGCCAGGGAAGAACCCCAGATCCGAGCGTATCGCCGCTGCGAGCGCTATTACTGCAGCAGTTAGCGAATGCCTGCCGTACCCGTCAGTACAGACGCTGGATGGCGCAGCGCACTCAATACTGACATTTGATCTGAGCACCAGAGAGCTGCCCCGGCGATCGCGTAATTATCGCCGGGGCAGCAGCTTGATGGCCCTCTGGTCAGGACCACCTTTAGAGGGCGAAACTGGACAGATACCACTGGCACAGCTGGCCAGATTCACCGGAATCTGCAAGTTGGCCATCGAGCCTGGAACCATCCCGCCGGGCCATTCATGACTTAGCACGAGTGATCGATCAGAGTGACCCAATCGCGGTCCAGACACCGCTCACGAACAGACGCTTGCAACGGCTGGCGAACGAGCCAGGTTTCATGGGGGGGGGGGGGCACAGACGTGGAAGCAGGGAGAAGGTGCGATTCGTCGTGGATATGGCGGCAAGCAACCATTCGTATACTACGAGCAGAAGGTTTCGCATGGTGAACGACTGATGTTGCATCCTTAAGCCCCCACAACACGGACTGTCGGAGTCGTGGGGGGGCTTATGGCATGAGGCCGGCTCGCTACATCGGATTGTTGATATTGTGGTCGTAACCGTAAGTATTGCCAGCAATATCGTCGGTCCCGGCACCGCCAGTTGTTTGTAACCCGGTTGCCGGATTGGTGTCGTGCGCCCACAAATTGCCATCGACATCCATGCCACCAGCGGTATTCCCAACCATCGGTAGGCCAGTAGTGGGATTCAGTACCTGTGGCATCATCTCTTCACCAGTCCAGGTGGCACCAGAGGGGGTGGAAAGCGTGAACCACTGGAACTCTGGTTGCTTGTACCGTTCGTCTACTTGCCCCATGGCCGCCACTTTCAATGCTGCGTTTACCAGTGCTGTATCAACGTAGCTTCTGTCGCTCAATTGCTGATATGTAAATTTTGGGATGCCGAGGTCCTCTGAGTGCCCATTGCGCCGAAGGTGAGGTTCCGCTACGAAAATAGAGCGATTAGCGCCATCTACATGACTCACGCCATCAATACCGAAGACCAGGACGGGACGGCCATTTTCACACCACCCAAAGCGCCGACGAATATTCATGTTGAGTACCGCCGTGATGGTTTTCTTGATTGGCCATGCAATTGGACGTCCTACCATAATAGCCACATGCATCACCCACATGGCGAGACTACCGGCGACTACGGTTAGCAATCCAGCTATCAGCCCAATTGCTGCACCACCCCCGCCATAGATTGCCACCCCTACTAAGGTTTTATGGTCGAGTAGTGCACTAATGACACCGATTAGAAGGCCAATAACAGCGCCTAGAGCTGCTGCTGAGTTTTCGAGGTTTCTCAGTTTTACCAAGTCCACAACAATTGGGAGGAGTGACCCTACAAGAAAGAATGCTGGGGCAATAGGTAAAATTTTCGCGGCACCAGTGCCGAATAATTGAAGCACGAGATACCACACTGTGGCCGCAGCGGCAGCGTCAATAAGCGGGGTCAGTCGATTCCACCACAGGGAAAGGCGCGATACCGTTTTGTGGCCCGGCAAGTCAATGCAGTCAGCCAAATACTTTAATTTGTGGCTAGTCCAGCCGCCACCAGCATTTCTCGCAATACGCTCCTGTAAGCAGACAAGGATAAACCAAAGCATCATGGTGCCAACGGCGACGGTGCTCCACCATAGAGCGGAATGGGAGGGCGATAACTCACCAATATCTATGGCATGTTTGGTGGCGGTGAATTGAATCGTAGCAATGTGAGAGTTCTGTGGAGCCTTCTTGATTTCGGCAATTCCATTGTCCGCTTGATAGGAATTTTGTTTCCCTTGGACTTGAGTAAATCCCTTCATTATCTCACCAAAGAGAGCTTTGGCTGATTTGGCTGGTGCTGTGATTATTATTCCAACTAGCTTGTTTTCAGTGTCATAAACAAAGTTCGCCACCATCGAGGTTTTTTTTACCAATTTTCCCGATACCTTCAGTACCTTCCCCTTTGTGACGGCATCGATACCTGCATCTGTGACCGTTGCCTTTGTTCCGAGGTCTTTTGCAGTCTGTTCGTATGTCGATACTCCCAACTCCTGGCCGAGAAACACAAAATTCTTGGCTGAATCACCAGCAAAAGCATTGCATAAACTGGTTGCGGCTAGCATTAGAAATAAAAATGCCAAACGAATTATTTTTTGTATCGACATAGTATTTGTTCCATTTATAACCTTATGGCATTATATGCAAAATACGTTTTGCTGGACAGCGGTGGCGGGGATGCCTCAATGACAGGCTGATGGACTGATGCTGTTGCCACATAGCAGGGCTCCCGAGGTGTCCATGCATGGGATGAACGATACTTCCCCCGGTCGCGATGCTCACCCAGCCACAACCGAACGGCGGTGAGCATGAGCATTGGCCGGCCGCAATCCCAGCAACCAGTAGGGCAAGCACATGACACGCCCCGGCTGGCATCATCCAACCCGCCACAACCATAAAGGCGTGCCCCCTTTGGCAACTTGGTGGTGTTGTCGAACTTGATCATGTCTCCCCGTCCAAGCGCCTGCGCTATGACAGGCTTCCACCCCCCGAGACAAAGAAAGCCCCCTAACAACCACTCCAATAGAGGAGGACTGCAAGGGGGCTTCAGCGGTAGAGCAACAACCTTAGCTGGCCGCAGCCGAGTGAGCCGGTTCGCTAGCTGCAGCGGGGGCCGCTTTCCTTTGCGCGTCTTTTACTGCCATCTCGGCCAACGTCGGCGCGGTGGATTCAACAAACGCTTTAGCTTTTTCATCTTGTGCTGCGACAGTTTGGATGCGCTGCAGGACCTGCTTGAACCACCTCGGGCGGTCTTCCACCTTCAGCTCGATCAGGTCCTGTGCGTATATCTGCGATTTTTCGAAAACAACCGGCCGCGTACGAACATCCGCATTCACCCGCAGGATAGCTTCATCCGGTTTACCGTTGCAGACCTTCTTGTTGAAGATAAAGGCTTGGCCGGCGACTCTGTCCGGTTCTGCCGGAATGACGGTTTCTGTGTTGCGAGTCTTGACCACTTCGTCCCAGTCTCGCACGTATGGCACCATCAGGCCGGTGTAACGGCACCTGCCGTTACCATCTTCACGCCACCACTCTCGGTGCATGCTGACCTCGGTGACCGAGTTGATTTCGGCCATGGTAGTGTGAGTCGGATAGTCAGCATCCGAGTACAGAACGATGCTGGCGAACATCGTGGCCCCCAGGTACAGGAGGTTTAGTACGTCAAACATGGATGGCTATTTCCTTTTTGATGCCTACAGCAACCAAAATAGCTATTCGGACCAGCTGGAAAGCTATAACCGATAGCACCGGTAAACCTGTTCTGAAGTAGTCATCAATCGACAGGTCATCCTGTTGCTATTCGGGCAGTTTGGTTGAGCTGAGTCGCCTCTAGCTTAGATACCTCGATGACTGCTTTCCGATGTGAGAGCGGCCATTCGTCATTGAAGGGGCAAATGGCCGCTTCGGCCGATGACCGGCCGGTCGGGAGGGACACTGCGAAGGGTGGCTCCAGGCCGTAAGTGGACCATTATCTTTAACGGGGTGGTCAGACTCGGACTTGAGTCGCGGCGATCCTGACAGTTCCTTCCCAAAAACTTGTCGTAGGGCAGGCGATATGGTCTCCGACGTAACCCGCCTGTTGACATGACTTCGCTGGGCTGAACACTGCCTTTCTTCACCGCTTAACGCGTCATCCATTCCTCTGCAGTTCATCTGCCTTGGAGGTTGTTTCCATTGGCCGCCAGAAAACCTGAGAGCGCCAGTTGGTACATGCGGCCCTGTACGCTTTCTTGCTTCGTATATCGGTGACCGTAGAGAGAAGCATAAGCTGGCCACGACCCACAGTTGGGAACCATAAGCTGGCCACAAGAGAGGTCTGGATATTCAGGCGCATCGAAGGGGCAATGGCTGGCTGGGTAAGGGCTTCAGCAGCAATGGGGGTATTGCGGGATGGGTTTGTTCGAAGAAGCTGAAGAAAATTACGGCACCGAGAAAGTATAAGCTGGCCGTTTGGCCACTTTATGCTTCCCGCCACAACGAAGAAATCTTGAAGATGTTGCTGGTGCGAGCGGGGAGACTCGAACTCCCACACCGTAAGGCGCTGGAACCTAAATCCAGTGCGTCTACCAATTCCGCCACGCTCGCTAGGGTGACTACTGAAGACAGCCTTTTAACCGGCTGAATCAGCGAAACCGGAGCATACAGAAAGCCGGAGCCTTAGGCAAGCCAAGAACGTGCTTGTGCCGCCCTATAAAAGTAGTGGGCGGCACAAGCACCCTCGGACAACATTATCAAGCCGCCCGCCGAAGCGAAGCCCCGACCATCAACTAGCGCGCTTTCAACGCCGGTCCGTCGCTTCCCAACTCCACCGCATAGGACAGCGCCAGCTTGGTGAATTTCAGCGCATGTTGCGCCTGGTTACCCATATTGGCCAGCGTGTCCTTGCTCGTGTGGATATAGGGGTTGTAGTTACTGAAGCTCGACTCGAACGGCAAGGAAGCCACATAACCCTGCTTGTTCCACGAGGCGTGATCCGAGCAGGCATAGCCGCACTGGTCGTAGCCCACCTTCAGTGCCGGCTGGTAGGTCTTGATCAAGTCGGCGAGAAAGGCATTCTGCGCCGCATTGGTGTAGTCGGTGTAGATGAAGATGTCTTCGGCGTTGCCCTGATAGTTGGTCATATCGAGCTGCAACACGCCGACCACATTGGTTTTCTGCTGCTTGTGGCGGGTGGCGATGTCGTTGGAGCCGCGCAGCCCGACTTCCTCCGCTGCATAGGCCATGAACTTGATGGTGCGGCGTGGCTGATAGTTATTCGCCATCAGCACGCGGATCACTTCGGTCAGGCTGGCGACACCCGAGGCATCGTCGTCGGCACCCGGTGCACGACTGTTCTCACCGGTGCCGCTGCCTATGGTCGAGTCGAGATGGGCGCCCAGCACCAGCTCTTCGGCGGCGTTGTCCTTGCCCTTGATGGTGAGCACCACCGATTTTTGCGGATAACCGCTGTGCGCCACCTGTTCGATGGTCACATCGCTTCGCCCGCCGGCCAACTGCTTCCAGTTGCTGGCGATCCAGTCCGACGCCGCCTGGCCGTGACTGGTGGCATAGAAGCGGTTCTGATAGCCGGACAGCGTCTGTATGGTGCCGAGAATATTGCTGTCCTGCAGCTGCGGCAGCAGCTTGTTGACCACCACCTGGTCATTGATCTGATAGTTGGGCGCCACGGTCCCGGCCAGCTTGGGCGCTGGTGCCAGCGCTACGCGCGCTTCGGTCTGGCTGCCATGCACGATGAAGCCGCCGCAGTGGCGACGCTTGTCGTGTATCGCGTCGGACAACTTGGGCAGCAAACTTTCGTCCACTTCGACGACGTGGACCTTCTCCGTCACAGGGACACTCTGGCCGGTCAGACTGCGAGCCACGATGCCGGTATTGAGTTGGCGGCTCTCATTGCTTTTGGTTTGCGGGCTGATCTGGCGTAGCAACAGGTAGGCATCGTCGCCCAGCGTGATCCAGACGGTGGAGCGGGCATGCACCGTACCACTGACGGCAAAACCAGCGATCAACACAAACAGGGGCTTTAATCGAGACATAGCTATCTCCAAGGCATAGAGTGCAGGGTTGGCCGAACGGCCGATTGCGCGACATGAAAAACGGCCAGCCCAAGGGCCGGCCGTTTCAAGAGGGGATCACGAGCTGGTGCAAGCCACGCCGACCGACTTGAAGGAAGCCGTCACGTCGGCAGCTGCGTAGCCGCGGCTTTGTGCCGCCTTGGTCACGCCGCATGCCCCCTGGTTGAAGGTGCTGTTCGGCGTCCAATACAAGCGGTTGGCGTCGACGAACACCTCGAAGGCTTTGCGGGTATTCCAGCCCGGCTTAGTCGCCAGCAGATAGAACGCCTTGTTGTACACGCCGCTGCTGTAGTGCACGTCCAGGCTGTCCTTGTACTTCGACGCATTATCGATCGAGCGCCCGTCCTTGGTCGGGGTGTCCATGTAACGCAGCGCGCCGGTGGACTTGAAGATTTCCTGACCGACTTTCCAGTCGTTCTTGCCCTTCATGTAGTACTCGGCCGCTTCGCCAGCCATGTCCGAGAACGCCTCGTTCATGCCGCCGGACATGCCCTTGTAGACCAGGCCGGAGTTCTGCTCGGTAAAGCCGTGGCTGACTTCGTGGCTCGATACATCCAGCGCCACCAGCGGGTAGAAGGTGCTGGCGCCATCGCCGAACACCATGCCCTGGCCGTTCCAATAGGCGTTCTCATAGCCATTGCTGAAGTGCACCTTCATGTACAGCTTCTGCGAGATCGGGCGCAGGCCGAACCAGTCCTTGTACATGCTGAACACCACATTGCCGAAGTAGTGTGCGTCGTTCAACGGGGAGTAGGCGCCATTGATCTGCTTGTAGGTATTGCGCGAGCACGCGAACTGGAACGGCGTGGTCGAGGTGTCGTCTTCGCTGTTGTTCAGGTTGACGGTTGCCACGTCGCCGCTGTCCATACGGCAGTCGCTGGTTACCTGCAGCGGGCCATAGTTGGTGCCGTATTCGTATTGACCGGTCTTCTGGTTGCCGCCCGGCCCCTGCGCATCGGCGTGGGTCAGACCTTCCCATTGCTCGAGCACCACGCCGGTATTGGCATCGATGACCAGGTGCGGACGACTCGGATTCTTGCCCGGCACGAAGAACGACACCAAATAGACCAGCTGTGCCACGTTGTTCTTACCGAGCTTCACCACCAGATCGGCCTTGTCGTTCTCGGTGGCGTACCCCGGCGCCTTCAGACCCTTTGCCTGGGCCAGCACTTGCTGACGGCTCAACGTCGGCTTGGCCGAAGCCAAGTCCGAGCTGATGTTGGAGACAAAGCGGCCGTTACGTACCGGTGCGCTGGCTGCAATGCCGGCAGGAGCCTTCTCCTCGGTAATGGCCTCACCCCAAACAGGCACCCCTTGGTAGTACTGCTGGAAACGAGTGACAGTCTTGCCATTGGGCAACGTGATGCTACGCAGCGGCTTGAGGTCATTAGCGCCAACCCCCAGCGCATCCTTCAGCTCGCCGGCGCCGCTGCTGGCACCCAATGCACGCACCTGCGGCAGTTTGGCCACGTCGACCAAGGTGGCGGCCGATGCCAGAGCTGGCAACAGAAAAACAGCGCCAATCAGCGCCAGCGGACGTACGGTAAAGCGTGCAGTCATCGGTAGTTCTCCCTCTTATTCGTGTTAGCCACGAGGCCCTCGCCTCGGATCCACCCTGCAGCAGGCCTTGTGTGCTTGCCGCCAGGGTCAAAGCTTGCCGTGCATCCTCCGCTTGTTCATTGCGTGTCCCAGCGGTCGAATGACGCAAGCAACCACCACCATGAATTCATTAGGCATATGGCATAGTCATATATATATGACGATTGGCTTTTCGTGTTCGGGATTTTTATTGCCAACGTCATTAAAAATATTTACACAAAACAAAACCCGACTCGCCGAAACATAAATGCAAGAAGTCGACTGAAAAACTCACTAAATGCCACAAACTGTTGAGCAAGATGTGCACCAATACCACAAATGCATACCATTAGAATCAGAGCATTTACTCGAACAGCATTACAGAAGACACGGCCACGCATCGCATGAACAGGGGAGGGGATGGATCGGCATATGGCAGGTACGCAGCGAACCGCCACGACAGAGCGTTGACTCAGATCAATCCAGGCGGCGTCAAAAACGTAATGGGACTTATTTTTATTTAAAGTAAAGCGATTAGCGATGACAGCCACTGGACATTCATGGACTACGATTTTTCACCCCACTACGCCGCGACCGGCAAGCTGGCCTTCCCGCGCCGGACCAACGCCATGCCCTGGGCTCACCGCACCCCCTTGCCGCAATCCGACTTCATCGGGCGCTGGCAGGCGCTGAGCGGCCAATCAAGGGTTGGCCGAAAGGGGCTCGCCTATGTACATATCCCGTTCTGCGCCAACCATTGCCTGTCCTGCGGCTTCTACGCCAACCGCTGGCACGAACAAGCGTCGCGACCGTATATCAACCGGCTGATCGCCGAGATCAGCGCCGGCGCCGATCAACCACTGACCCGCAGCGAGCCGATCCACGCGGTCTACCTAGGAGGAGGGACACCCTCCGCCCTCGCGCAGGATGACCTTTACCGGCTGATTCAGGCACTGCGCCGTCATCTGCCACTGGCACCCGACGCCGAGATCACCGTAGAAGGGCGAATTCAGCACTTTGACGACGCCCGCATCGATGCCTGCCTGGCCGCCGGTGCGAACCGCTTTTCGATCGAAGTGCAAAGCTTCGATACCAGCGTGCGCCAGCAACTGGGGCGCAAATCCGACCGGCGCACCGCGATCGCCTTCCTGGAGAGCTTGGCCGCACGCGACCAGGCCGCGGTGGTCTGCGACCTGATCTTCGGTCTACCTGGACAGGACGAGCGGGTTTGGCAGGCCTACCTCGACACCGTCTGCGCCTTGCCCCTCGACGGGGTCGACCTCTATTCGCTGGCGTTGTTGCCCAGCGCACCGCTCGCCAAAGCGGTCCAACTGAGACGGCGCAGCATCGCTACTCCCGAGCAACGGCTGCAGCACTATCTGCACGGCCATGCCCGGCTGGCGAGGGCAGGTTGGGCGCAGCTGTCGAACAGCCATTGGGCCCGCACCACCCGTGAGCGCAATCTCTACAACCTATTGATCAAGCAGGGTGCCGATTGCCTGGCGTACGGATCAGGAGCCGGCGGCCACATCGCTGGTCTCAGTTATGTCGCGCAGCCCGCCCTGGCCGAATACGAGGCCGCGATCGATCGCGGCGACAAGCCGCTGGCCATGATGGCCTTCGCCGATGAGTGGCAAGTACTGCGCGAGGCGGTGATCGGCGCCATCGAATGTGGCCGGCTGGATCTGGCGACCTTACCGCTCGACGAAGCCGCCACACTCGGCGACACCCTCGCACCACTGCTATCGCAATGGCAGCACAGCGACCTGCTGCAACAGGCCGGATCGGCACTCCACCTGACGCCGACCGGCCGCTTCTGGGCCAACAACCTCCACAGTGCCCTGAATCAGGTGATCACTACATTACCCGGCCTGCAGGCCAGGGCCGCCTGACCCTTAAGCAAGGAATACCGCCTCATGACAGATCAACACGTAACACTGACCGATTTTCTTGCCGACAATCCCAGCATCGTGCTAGAGGGAGTGGCCCGCGACTATGGCGTCAGCCTCGGCGACGTGCTCGACGCCTTGCCCCCGGGCAATTGCACCCAAGTCGCAGGCCAGCACTTCAGCACGGTAATGGCCGCCATCAGCCTATGGGGCGATGTCACTCTGCTGGTGCACAGCGCCGACGCCATCATCGAGTTTCACGGCCCCGTGCCGGTAGGCCGCAGCGCCCGCGGCTTCTTCAATCTGCGCAACAATGGTCGGCTCAGTGGCCACATCCGCGCCGACCACTGCGCGCACATCGTCTTCGTCGAGCGGCCATTCATGGGCATGCCGACCGCCAGCGTCGTGTTTCTCAACCCGGAGGGTGCTGCCATGTATAAGGTGTTCGTGCGCTGCATACGCGAAGATCGCAGCCTCGATGCAGCGCAACTGGCTCAATTCCGCGAGCTGGCCGCCTCGTTGTATAACGAAGCGGAAACCTACGCATGAAAACGCTGCTGATTTTCGGCGCCAGTCGCGGTGTCGGTCGCCACGC
Organism: Neisseriaceae bacterium JH1-16; assembly: GCA_025989215.1. Classification (GTDB taxonomy): domain Bacteria; phylum Pseudomonadota; class Gammaproteobacteria; order Burkholderiales; family Chromobacteriaceae; genus Crenobacter_A. Next base: position 877,932 of record JAPDNP010000001.1, read on the forward strand.
AGCAGAGCAAGCGTTGGCCGAAGGGCGGCGGGTGGTGGTACTGCTGCGCAGCGAGGAAGCTCAGGCCGAGCTCGCCGCACTTGGCGCAGAAGTGCAGCCCGGTGATGCCCTCGACCTCACAGCCGTAGAAGCCGCCTGCCGACTGGCGGGCGGCGACGCTGCGGTACTATCCACGCTCGGCAGCGCCGGAGCGGGCCAGCCAGTCGACTACCAGGGCAACCGCAATGTGGTCGACGCCATGGAAGCCTGCGGCCTGCACCGACTGCTCCTGATTACCTCACTCGGCTGCGGCGACAGCTGGCCGACACTATCGCCACGTGACCGCGCGGCTTTCGGCGGCAGCGTGTGCGAAAAGACCTTGGCCGAAGCCTGGCTGATGACCAGCGCTCGACTACACCATCGTGCGCCCCGCCGGCTTGCGCAACGGCCCCGCACTCGGCCATGGCCAACTGAGTCCGCATCGGGAGGTACACGGCTTCGTGCGGCGAGCCGACGTCGCCGCCACCGCGCTGGCACTGCTGGGCTCAGCAGACAGTATCGGGCAGATCTACGCGCTGATCGATCCGGACTGCCTACCGAACTGAAACGATCGTACCTGCAACGCACTAGCCACTCCGCCATCGTGCCAAGCCTTGCCCACCATGGATCGGCACGGTAGTGGGTGATGGCGTTGGGGTTAGCCATCGGGGAACGTTCCTTGTATACTTTGATCCTTTATAATTCTGCCCTGGGTTGCTAGTGGTGCTGCTCGAATGCACACACTGGCTAGGGGAAAATGCCCGTCCGCCATCGCCCAACAGGCGCGGAAAACAGGTTTCTTTTATGGAAACAGGGGCTTGACCCTACCCGAAACAGAATGTCAGGGCTTCGCCTCTAGGTGCCGCGCAGCGAGACTCTCGGGTCGGCGTGATGCTTTGGCGGTACGACCGTGGGTCGTGCCACTCTTTACTGGGTTACTCAACTCGCACAAGTTCTAAGGATTTAGCATGCAAGTACAACTGGAAACGTTGAGCAATCTCGAACGTCGCATGGATATCGCCCTGCCGATGGCCGATATCGATGCCAAAGTGACCGAGCGCCTGAAGCGCGTGGCACGCAACGCCAAGATCCAGGGCTTCCGCCCGGGCAAGGCTCCGCTGAAAATCGTTGAAGCCAACTACGGCGCAGAAGTGCGCGAAGAAGTGCTCGGCGAAGCCGTTCAGCAGGGTTTCTACCGCGCCGTGACCGAGCAGAAGCTGCGTGTCGCCGGCTACCCGCGCTTCGAACCGGCTGCAGCTCAAGCCGACAAGGAAAACTTCCAGTTCTCGGCAACCTTCGAGATCTACCCGGAAGTGAAAGTCGGCGAACTGGCCGATAAAGAAGTGGAAAAGCCGGCCGCCGACGTAACCGAAGCCGAGATCGAAAAAACCATCGATATCCTGCGCAAGCAACGCACCCGCTTCAACCGCGTTGAACGCGCTGCAGCTACCGGCGACCGCGTAATCATCGACTTCAAGGGCTCCATCGACGGCGTTGCCTTCGAGGGCGGTTCCTCGGAAAACTTCCCGTTCGTGCTGGGCCAAGGCCAAATGCTGGCTGACTTCGAAACCGGCGTGACCGGCCTGAAGGAAGGCGAAACCAAGAACATCGAAGTGAACTTCCCGGCCGACTATCACGGCAAGGACGTGGCTGGTAAGACCGCCGTGTTCGAAATCACCGTGAAGAACGTCGCAGAAGCTACGCTGCCGGAAGTCGACGCCGAATTCGCCAAGTCGCTCGGCATCGTCGACGGTGACGTGGAAAAGATGCGCGCCGAGATCCAGAAAAACGTCGAGCGTGAAGTGAAGCGTCGCCTGGCTGCCCGCACCAAAGAAAACGTGATGCAGGCGCTGCTGGACAACACCGAAATCGAACTGCCGAAAGCACTGGTTCAGCTCGAAATCGGTCGCCTGATGGAACAGGCTCGTCAGGACCTGGCACAGCGTGGCATCAACGCCAAGGACATGCCGCTGCCGGCCGATCTGTTCGAAAAGCAAGCCGAACGCCGCGTCGCCCTGGGCCTGATCCTGGCCGAAGTGGTTGAAGCCAACAAGCTGGAAGCCAAACCGGAACAAGTGAAGGCGATGATCGAAGAGTTCGCCGACAGCTACGAGCAGCCGGAAGACGTGATCCAGTGGTACTACGCCAGCCCGGACCGCCTGGAAGGCCCGACTTCGATGGTTCTGGAAGACAATGTGGTTGAATTTGTGCTGTCCAAGACCAAAGTTGTTGAGAAAGCCGTCGCTTTTGACGAACTGATGGGCAACCAAGCCTAATTGCAATCAACCGGAGTGGCCGATGAAGTCAATGATGGATCCGCAAGCACTGGGTCTCGTACCCATGGTGGTAGAACAGAGTGGTCGGGGCGAACGCGCCTACGACATTTACTCGCGGCTACTGAAGGAACGCATCGTGTTCCTGGTAGGGCCGGTCACCGACGAATCGGCCAACCTGGTGGCAGCCCAGCTGCTGTTCCTTGAGTCGGAAAATCCGGACAAGGACATCTATTTTTACATTAACTCCCCGGGCGGTTCGGTCACCGCCGGCATGTCGATCTACGACACGATGAACTTCATCAAGCCGGACGTATCGACACTGTGCCTCGGCCAAGCAGCCAGCATGGGGGCGTTCCTGCTATCGGCAGGGGCGAAGGGCAAGCGCTATGCGCTGCCGAACAGCCGAGTCATGATCCACCAGCCGCTGCTAGGCGGTCTGGGCGGTCAGGCTTCGGATATCGAAATTCATGCGCGCGAGCTCCTGAAGATCAAGGCCCACCTGAATGCGCTGATGGCGCAGCACAGCGGCCGCACCGTTCAGGATCTCGAACGCGATACCGACCGCGACAATTTCATGTCGGCAGCCGAAGCTCAGGCCTATGGCCTGATCGACAAGGTGCTGACCAGTCGCGCCGACGTACAGGGCTAAGCCCCAGGCACGGAAACCAACGCATGTCAGACAAATCCGGTAACGACAAACTGCTGTTTTGCTCGTTCTGCGGCAAGAGCCAGCACGAAGTACAGCGCCTGATCGCAGGCCCGCAGGTATTCATCTGCAACGAGTGCGTCGAGCTGTGCAACGACATCGTGCGCGAGGAGCTGAGCCAGGCCAAGCTGGGCGAAGTGACGGAAAGCGCCGACGCGCAACCGTTGCCGGTTCCGCAGGAAATCCGTACCACGCTCGACCAGTACGTGATCGGCCAGGAACACGCCAAGAAATCGCTGGCGGTAGCGGTGTACAACCACTACAAGCGGCTGTACACCCCGGCATCCGACAAGGACGAGGTCGAGCTCTCCAAGAGCAACATCCTCCTGATCGGACCGACCGGCTCGGGCAAGACGCTGCTCGCACAGACGCTGGCCCGCCTGCTGGACGTACCGTTCGTGATGGCCGACGCTACCACTCTGACCGAAGCCGGTTACGTGGGCGAGGACGTCGAGCAGATCATCCAGAAGCTGCTCGCCAAGTGCGACTACGACGTCGAGAAGGCTCAGCGCGGTATCGTCTACATCGACGAGATCGACAAGATTTCGCGCAAGTCGGACAACCCGTCGATCACGCGCGATGTATCGGGCGAGGGCGTGCAGCAGGCACTGTTGAAGCTGATCGAAGGCACGGTCGCCTCGGTGCCGCCGCAAGGTGGTCGCAAGCACCCGAACCAGGAGTTCATTCAGGTCGACACGACCAATATCCTGTTCGTCTGCGGCGGCGCCTTCGACGGCCTGGGCAAGATCATCCGCCAGCGCTCCGAAAAGGGCGGCATCGGCTTTGGCGCTCAAGTCGCCTCGAAGGACGAGAACAAAAACCTGTCCACGCTGTTCAAGGAAGTGGAGCCGGAAGACCTGATCAAGTTCGGTCTGATCCCCGAGCTGATCGGCCGCCTGCCGGTGGTCACCACCCTGGAAGAACTGGACGAGGAAGCCCTGGTCACCATCCTGACCCAGCCGAAGAACGCACTGGTGAAGCAATATCAGCGCCTGTTCTCGATGGAAGGCGTCGAGCTGGAAATGCGCCCGTCGGCACTGCGCGTGATCGCCAAGCTGGCGCTGGCGCGCAAGACCGGCGCTCGCGGCCTGCGCTCGATCATCGAACGCTCGCTGCTCGACACCATGTACGAGCTGCCCGCGCTCTCCGACGTGGTCAAGGTTGTGGTCGACGAGAAGGTGATCGAGAAGGGCGACAAGCCGCTCCTGATCTACCGCGACAAGGGCGATGTAGCCCAGTCGGCCTAAGGCCTGGCACCACCTCAGAAACCGCCCCAACTACGGGGCGGTTTTTTATTTGCGGCCCCGACGATCTGAATTAGTATGGGAGAGCTTGATTTTTACTGGCTCCCCCCAAAATCAAGCCTTACACAATGACGAAAATAAAGGTTAGGTGATATGCCGCAACCCACCGAACTGAAAGATCCGACAACCCTCCCATTGCTGCCATTGCGCGACGTGGTTGTCTTCCCATTCATGGTGATCCCGCTGTTCGTCGGGCGCGCCAAGTCGATCCGCGCGCTCGAAACCGCGATGGACGAGGGCAAGCAGATCCTGCTGGTAGCCCAACGCTCGGCTTCGCAAGACGAGCCGAGCGCCGATGACTTGTACAGCGTCGGCACCGTCGCCTCGGTGCTGCAGATGCTCAAGCTGCCGGACGGCACCGTCAAGGTGCTGGTCGAGGGCCGTCAGCGTGCACTGGTGAAAGAAGTGCGCGAGGAAGACGGCTGCTTCGTAGCCGACCTATCGTTCGTGCCGCTAGAAGACGACGAGGGCACCGAGACCGAGGCGATGCGCCGCGCGCTGCTCGCCCAGTTCGAGCAGTACGTCAAACTGAACAAGAAGATCCCGCCGGAGATCCTGTCCTCGCTGTCGGGCATCGAGAAGGGTGGCCGCCTGGCCGACACCATCGTCGCCCACCTGCCGCTCAAGCTCGAGCAGAAGCAGGAAGTGCTGGAGATGTTTGAAGCGAAGAAACGCCTCGAACACCTCCTGGCACAACTGGAAGGCGAGATCGACATCCTGCAGGTGGAAAAGCGCATCCGCGGTCGCGTGAAGCGGCAGATGGAGAAGAGTCAGCGCGAGTACTACCTGAACGAGCAGGTCAAGGCGATCCAAAAAGAGCTCGGCGAAGGCGACGAAGCCAGCGAGCTCGACGAGCTGGAGAAGCGCATCAACGCGGCCGGCATGAGCAAGGAGGGCAAGGAGAAGGCCCTGGCCGAGCTCAAGAAGCTGCGCATGATGTCGCCGATGTCGGCCGAAGCCACCGTGGTGCGCAACTACATCGACACCTTGCTCGATCTTCCGTGGAAGAAGAAGACCAAGATCAACAAGGACGTGGCCAATGCAGAGGAAGTGCTCGAGGCGGACCACTTCGGCCTGGAAAAGGTCAAGGAGCGGATCCTCGAGTATCTCGCGGTGCAGCAGCGCGTCGACAAGCTGAAGGCCCCGATCCTGTGCCTGGTCGGCCCACCGGGGGTCGGCAAGACCTCGCTCGGCCAATCGATCGCCCGCGCCACCAACCGCAAATTCGTGCGCATGGCGCTAGGCGGTGTGCGGGACGAGTCGGAGATCCGTGGTCACCGCCGCACCTATATCGGCTCGATGCCGGGCAAGGTGCTGCAGAACATGACCAAGATCGGCGTGAAGAACCCGCTCTTCCTGCTCGACGAAGTCGACAAGATGGGTGCCGACTTCCGCGGCGACCCGTCGTCGGCCCTGCTTGAAGTGCTCGACCCGGAACAGAACCACGCCTTCGTCGATCATTACGCCGAGGTCGAATTCGACCTATCCGACGTGATGTTCGTTGCTACCGCCAACTCGCTGAACATCCCGCCGGCGCTGCTCGACCGGATGGAGATCATCCACCTGTCGGGTTACACCGAAGACGAGAAGGTCAACATCGCGCTGAAGTACTTGGTACCGAAGCAGGTGAAGGCCAACGGCCTGAGCGAGGAAGAGATTGCGATCCAGGAATCGGCACTGCGCGACATCGTACGCTACTACACCCGCGAAGCCGGCGTGCGTAGTCTCGATCGCGAGATCGCCAAGATCTGCCGCAAGGTAGTGACCGCCCAATCGCTGAAAAAGGGGAAGGTCACCAGAACCATCGTCTCGGCCAAAAACCTCGACAAGTATCTGGGCGTACAGCGCTTCGACTACGGCGTGGCCGAAGCGGAGAACCGTGTCGGCCAGGTAACCGGGCTTGCCTGGACCGAAGTCGGCGGCGAATTGCTGACCATCGAAGCAGTGTCACTACCGGGCAAGGGAGCGATCATCCGTACCGGTCAGCTGGGCGAGGTGATGCAGGAGTCGATCCAGGCTGCTCTGTCGGTGGTGCGCAGCCGTTCCGAGGCGTTGGGCATTAAGCCAGACTTCCACGAGAAGCGCGACATGCACATCCACGTACCGGAAGGCGCCACGCCAAAAGACGGACCGAGCGCAGGCATCGCGATGACGACGGCGATTGTTTCGGTGCTGACCGGCATTCCGGTTCGCGCCGACGTAGCGATGACCGGCGAGATCACCCTGCGCGGCGAGGTACTGCCGATTGGCGGCCTGAAGGAAAAGTTGCTGGCAGCACACCGCGGCGGTATCAAGCACGTACTGATTCCTAAGGGTAACGCCAAGGACCTGGTCGAAATTCCTGCCAACATCAAGCAAAAGCTGGAAATTCACCCGGTTAAGTGGATCGACGAAGTATTGGCACTGGCACTTGAGCGACAGCCCGAGCCGCTCGACGAAGTGGATGTGACCGATCTGCCGGCCATCACGCCGGAAGAGAGCACCGCAACCGCCGCCAAACTGACTCATTGAGCTGGCATTTTTCCTTGCAGAAAGAGGGCTTCCAGTCGGCGCTGCGAAGTGGCAGAATGGCCCTGGAAGCCGCTTGACACAAGGATTTTGGCCTTGCTATAAAGCAAGCGGTTTTTATCCGAACCACGTACAACGAAGAACGACGAAAGGGGACTTACGTGAACAAGTCTGAATTGATCGACGCTATCGCCGCACACGCCGATATCTCCAAGGCATCGGCCACCAAAGCACTGGACGGCGTCGTAGCTGCCGTAACCGACGCACTGCAAAAAGGCGACTCGGTAACGCTGGTAGGCTTCGGCACCTTCTATGTCGGCGAGCGTGCCGAGCGTAGCGGTCGCAACCCCAAGACCGGCCAAACCATCACCATTCCGGCGGCCCGTTCTCCGAAATTCCGTGCTGGCAAAGCACTGAAAGACGCGCTATAATTTGCCCCGCCCTTAGCTAAAAGGGCATTTGGGTGATATTTGTCTCGACCGGTAGAGCACTGCCATATATGCAGAGGCCACTGGATCGAGTCCGGTTTCACCTTCCAAATCTGGAGCGGTAGTTCAGTTGGTTAGAATACCGGCCTGTCACGCCGGGGGTCGCGGGTTCGAGTCCCGTCCGCTCCGCCAGTTAAGCAAAAAAGGTGAACGAACTTGCGTTCACCTTTTTTTTCACCTGCCTCGGTACGCTCAGCTACTCGGATTGCCATGTTCGATTTCGTACAAAACAACAGCATCGCCATCAAAGTCATCCTCGGCGCCGTCGCGCTGACCTTCGTTGGCTTTGGCGTGAGCAGCTACACTTCTGTCGTCGATGACCCTTATCTCGTCAAGGTGGACGGCACCAAGATCTACAAGAAGGATCTTGATCGCGCCCTGGATGGCCAACCGGCTGACGCCGCCGCCCGCCAGTCCGCGCTGGAAAATCTGATTCGCCAAGATCTGCTGCTGGCCGATGCCAAGCACGCCGGTTTGGTCGCCTCGACTGAACAGATCCGTAACGCCATTGCAGCCATTCCGGCGCTGCAGGACAACGGTCAGTTCAGCGCCGCGCGCTACAAGGACTTCCTGCAGGCTCGCAACATGAGTCCGGAAACCTTCGAAGCCCAGATCGCCCGTGAAGTATTGCTGCAGGGACAGATCTCGACCTTCGTGGCCGGCCAGTTCGTGCCGCGCACGCAGGTCGACGCACTGATCAAGCTACTGGGCGAACAACGCGCCGTGCAGGCGGCCGTGCTCCAGCCGCAAAGCGTAGCCGCCGATCTCAAGCTCGACGATGCCGCCCTGAAGACCTACTACGACGCCAATGCCAAACGCTTCCGCGCACCCGAAGCGGTCAAGCTGCAGTACGTCGTACTGTCGCAGGCGGCGCTCGCCGATGCGGTCAATGTCAGCGATGCCGAGGCACAGCAGTACTTCAACGAGCACAGTGCCGACTTCGCCAAGGAAGAGCGTCGCGTGTCGCACATCCTGTTGACCGTGCCACAGAATGCCACCGCGGCACAAAAGGCTCAGGTCAAGGCCCAGGCCGAAGCCATCCTGAAGGAAGTACGCGCGAACCCGGCGAAGTTCGCCGAGATCGCCAAGGCGCGCTCGCAAGATCCCGGTTCGGCAGCCAACGGCGGCGACCTGGGCTTCTTCGGGCGAGGCACGATGGTCAAGCAGTTCGATGACGTGGCCTTCCAAATGAAACCGGGCCAGATCAGCGAAGTGGTTGAGACCCAGTTCGGCTACCACATCCTGAAACTGGACGAGGTGAAGACCCCGGACTTCAGCACAGCCAAGGAAGCAGTCATCAACCGCCTGAAGCAAACCAAGGCCGGCGCTCAATTCCGTCAGGAGAGCGATCAGCTGACCGAATTGGCCTACCAGAACGGTGATTCGCTACAGGCCTTGGTCGATAAGCTGAAACTGAAGCCGGAAAACAGCGACTGGCTGAGCCGCGGCAAGCCGAGCAGCGACCCGCGACTGGCCAACCCGAAGGTATTGGATGCCGCATTCAGCAACGACGTACTGAAGAAGAAGCACAACAGCGAGCCGATCGACGTCGGCAACAATACGCTGGTCGTGCTACGCGTCGCAGAGCACCAGCCGGAGCGCCAGCTAACCCTGGACGAAGTGAAGCCGCAACTGCGCAGCGAGCTGATCGCGCGCGAAGGCGCTAAGCTGGTCGAGAAGCGTGGACAGGCCGCACTGGCCGAGCTGCAAAAGGGTGGCACTCCGGCGCTGAGCTGGAGTTCGGCTCACCAGGTTTCCCGCAACAACCTGGCTGGCCTGCCGGCTTCGGACGCCCGCAGCGTGTTCTCGCTGTCTACGGCAAAGCTGCCGGCTTACGCCGGGGTGAAGCACGACAATGGCGACTATGTGATCTATCGCGTGACCGCAGTAACCGCCGCCCCGGCCCCGAGCGATGCCGACCGTGCACAACTGCGCAACGTGATGGGCGAAGTGACGGCTAACGCACAACTGGCCGCCTACCTGCAAACGCTGCGCGAGACCTACAAGGTCATCCAGCCGAAACAGGCAGCCGATCAGGGACAACAGTAAGCAAGACCGGGCAGGGCAGGCAGCTTTGGCAAGCCCGCCCGTCACGCCCAAAACAAAACGCGAAGCCCGAAGGCTTCGCGTTTTTTATCGTGCTACCGGGTATTAGGCTGCGAAGTTCTTCGCAACGAAGTCCCAGTTAGCCAGCTTCCAGAACGACTCGAGGTAGTTCGGGCGGCTGTTGCGGTAGTCGATGTAGTAGGCGTGCTCCCAAACGTCACAGGTCAAGAGCGGGGTCTTGTCGGTGGTCAGCGGGGTAGCCGCGTTGGAGGTCGACACCAGGTCCAGCGAACCGTCGGCGTTCTTCACCAGCCATGCCCAGCCCGAACCGAAGGTACCGGCGGCAACGGCGTTGAAGGCTTTCTTGAACTCGTCGAACGAACCCCACTTGGCGTTGATCGCGTCAGCCAGGGCACCGGCCGGAGCACGGTCGGCAGCCGCAGCGTTCGGGGTCAGACCGAACCAGTAGAAGGTGTGGTTCCAGACCTGGGCCGCATTGTTGAATACGCCGCCGGAGGATTTCTTGACGATCTCTTCCAGGGTGGCGTTTTCGAACTCGGTGCCTTTGATCAGGTTGTTCAGGTTGGTGACGTAGGTCTGGTGATGCTTACCGTAGTGGTACTCCAGGGTTTCCTTGGAGATGTACGGGGCGAGGGCGTCAAGCGCGTAAGGCAGTTCCGGGAGTTTGTGTTCCATCTAAGGCTCCTTGTTGTTGAATTGATCTGCATGATTCGACCGGCGGGAGAAATATTACTGGAATTTGCAGACTCTCGCCAATAGTTGACTAAATAACTAGGGTTTATCTCGATATGTCTCGATATTTCGATGTCATCGTCCTGGGCGCAGGCGCGGCCGGCTTGATGGCGGCAGCCACCGCCGGCCAGCGCGGTCGACGAGTGCTGCTGCTCGACCATGCGACCAAACTGGCCGAGAAAATCCGCATTTCGGGCGGTGGGCGCTGCAATTTCACCAATCTGAATGTACGCCCGGAATGTTACCTTTCGGCCAACCCGCGCTATGTACGCTCTGCCCTGGCCCAGTATAGCCAGCACGACTTCATTGCACTGGTCGAACGCTACGGCATCGCCTACCACGAGAAAACCCTGGATCAGCTGTTCTGCGACGAGTCCAGCCAGCAGATCATCGACTTGCTCGATGCCGAATGCCGCACCGGCAATGTCGAGCGGGCGATGGGAGTGATGGTGCACGAAGTCGGCCGCAGCGACCGCTTCGAGCTGAAGACCTCGCTCGGCGAGTTCAGCAGCGAATCGCTGATCGTGGCCACCGGCGGACTGTCCATCCCGCAGATCGGCGCGACGCCGTTCGGCTACCGCTTGGCCGAACAGTTCGGCCTGACCGTCACCGAGCTTGCTCCGGCGCTGGTACCGCTGACCTTCCACGTCGACGATGCCGAGCGCTTCGCGCCGCTGGCCGGCATCGCGCTCGACGTGGAGGCGCGCGCCGGCAAAGTAACGTTCCGCGAGAATGCCCTGTTCACCCACAAGGGCGTATCAGGCCCGGCGATCCTGCAAGCGTCGTCGTACTGGCGGGCCGGCGAGACGCTGATGCTGAACCTACTGCCCGGCGTCGATCTGGATGCCGAGTTGGCCGAACGCGAGGGCAGCGAGCAGAAGCTGAGCAATGCACTGGCCGAACTGGGTTGGCCGAAGCGTTTCGCCGAGGTGTGGCTGGCCGCGCAGGGCCTGGACATTCGGGTGCGAGAACTGCCGGCCAAACGGCGGCGCCAACTGGCCGAAACGGTGGCGCGCTGGACGCTGCTACCCAACGGCACCCAGGGCTACAAGAAGGCCGAAGTCACCCGCGGCGGCATCGACACCAAGCAGCTCGACTCGAAGACGATGATGGCCAAGACGATACCGGGCTTGTTCTTCATCGGCGAAGTGGTCGATGTAACCGGATGGCTGGGCGGCTACAACTTCCAGTGGGCCTGGTCGTCCGGTCATGTCGCCGGCCAGCATTGCTGAGCACGGATAAGCTACCGGCCAGCCCCCTTGCAAGCAGACCGCCAAGCCAGCGACAACAGCGGCCCGGCTACGCCATCTGGCACACCCAGAAGCATGCACTACCCGATAACGGAACGCGCTTAGGTGATAAAATCACCGTCTCTTCGAATCGCACCGCCCCGGCGGCGCCAACCAGCAGCCCTGAATGAACGATTTCGATCTACCTAGCGACAGCGCCATGACGGCGCTGCGCACTCCGCCGCATTCCATCGAGGCCGAGCAATCGGTACTCGGCGGCCTGATGTTGGACAACCAGGCCTGGGACAAAATCGCCGACGTGATCACCGAAGGCGACTTCTATCGTCACGATCACCGGCTGATCTACCGCAGCATCGCCCGCCTGGTCGAACAGGCCCGCCCGGCCGACGTGGTGACGGTTTCGGAGCACCTCGACCAGAGCGGCGAGCTCGGCAATATCGGTGGCCTGTCCTACCTCGCCACACTGGCGCAGAACACGCCGTCGGCGGCCAATATCCGTCGCTACGCCGAAATCGTGCGCGAGCGTTCGGTAATGCGCCAATTGGCGCAGGTGGGCACCGAGATCAGCGAGTCGGCCTACAACCCGCAGGGCCGTGATGCCGCCCAACTGCTCGACGAAGCCGAGAACAAGGTGTTCCAGATCGCCGAGAGTACCGCCAAGTCCAAGCAGGGCTTCCTAGAGATGCCCGCGCTGCTGAAAGAGGTAGTCGACCGCATCGACATGCTCTACAGCCGCGACAACCCGGACGAAGTCACCGGCGTGCCGACCGGCTTTACCGATCTCGACGCCAAGACCTCGGGCATGCAGCCGGGCGACCTGATCATCGTCGCCGGCCGCCCGTCGATGGGTAAAACCGCGTTCTCGATGAACATTGCCGAGCACGTGGCGGTCGAAGCAGGGCTACCAGTGGCGGTGTTCTCGATGGAGATGGGCGGCACCCAGTTGGTGATGCGTATGCTCGGTTCGGTAGGGCGACTCGACCAGCACGTGCTGCGCACCGGCCGCCTGCAGGACGAGGACTGGAGCAAGCTGACCACCGCGATCGGCAAGCTGTCCGAGGCGCCGATGTACATCGACGAGACCCCGGCGCTGACCGCGCTGGAGCTGCGTGCCCGCGCGCGCCGCCTGGCGCGCCAGTTCGGCGGCAAGCTCGGCCTGATCGTGATCGACTATATGCAGCTGATGAGCGGCTCCGGCCGCAGCGACAACCGGGCATCGGAACTGGGCGAAATCTCGCGCGGTTTGAAGGGCCTGGCGAAGGAATTGCAGGTACCGGTGATTGCGCTGTCGCAGCTGTCGCGGAGCGTGGAACAACGCCCGGACAAGCGGCCGATGATGTCCGACTTGCGTGAATCGGGCGCGATCGAGCAGGACGCCGACCTGATCATCTTTATGTATCGTGACGAGTACTATAACCGCGACTCGCCCGACAACAAGGGCCTGGCCGAGGCCATCATCGGTAAACACCGTAACGGCCCGACCGGCCGGGTCAACCTGACCTTTATCGGCCAGTACGCCAAGTTCGGCAATGCCGCCCATTCGGGCTGGGCCGACAACGAGTAAGGTTGGCCGAACGACTTCATCGAGACACTGCGGAATCGACAATGAGCTTTTTTGAAAATCACGTGTTTGTCTGCTGCAACCAGCGCGCCCCAGGCGAGGGTTGCTGCGCCGACTTCGGCTCGGCCGAGATGCTCGGCCACTTGAAAGACCGGGTCAAGGCACTGGGCCTAAACGGCCCGGGCAAGACCCGCGTCAGCAAGGCAGGCTGCCTGGGACGCTGCGACGACGGCCCGGTACTGGTGGTTTACCCGCAAGGTACCTGGTACACCTTCGTCGACAAGGACGACATCGATGAGATCATCGACGAGCACCTGGTCAACGGCCGCGAAGTGGAAAGGCTGAAAGTCTGATGTTGAAACCACCGGAAAAAGTCATTATCGCCGGCCCGGTTGGCGCACTGGAAACCATCGTCGTGCCGCCGCAGGGCGAGGCGCGCGGGATTGCCGTGATCTGCCACCCGAACCCAACCCAGGGCGGCACCAATACCAACAAGGTGGTGCAGACCACCGCCAAGGCACTGTCACAGCTAGGCTATCACTGCTACTGCCCGAACCTGCGCGGCGTTGGTGAGAGTGAAGGTACGCACGACTACGGCAACGGCGAAGTCGACGACGTGATCGCCGTGGTCGACCACGCTCGCCGCGAACACGGCGCCGATGCGTCGCTGGTATTGGCCGGCTTCTCGTTCGGCGGCTTCGTCGCTGCCCGCACTCGCGCGCGTATCGACGCCGACAAGCTGCTGCTGATGGGCGTGGCCGTCGGCAAATATACGATCCCCACGCCAGCCGTACCGGCCGACACGCTGGTGATCCACGGCGAAGAAGACGAGGTGATCCCGCTGTCGGCAGTGCTCGACTGGGCACGACCGCAGGGGCTGCCGGTGATGGTATTCCCCGGCACCAGCCACTTCTTCCACGGCAAGCTGGTGCCGCTGGCACAGATGATCCAGCGCTGCCTGTAAGACTGCTGCAAAACGATTCGGCCAACCCTAAGGTTGGCCGAATGCAGTGGGGCGATGCCGATGCTTGTCAGCGATGCAGATCACCCGCCGCCTCGGGCTGGTAGCGGATCGCCAGCACCGTCAAACGGGTCTCCTTGCCATCCGGCAACGGCCACACGATGCTCTGGCCGATGGCCAGGCCGAGCAGGGCGCTACCCACCGGCGCCAGCACCGACAGACATCCCCGATCGAAGTCGGCATCTCGTGGATAGACCAGCGTCAGTTCGCGTTCCTCACCACTGACCGTATCGCGCACCAGCACCCGACTGTTCATCGACACCACATCGGCCGGCATGGCCGAAGGCTCGACCACCTCCGCCCGTTCCAACTCTCGCTCCAGCGCAAGCACCCCCGGCACCTCGCGCGCCGACACCGATTCGATCAGGTCGGTCAGGCGGTCATAATCAAGACTGGAAACGGTAATCGGCGGCAGGGTCGACATCACTACACTCCTCATTCAACATTCAAGCGCGGGCGCTAAAAAAAGCAGGCCGTGATGCTCAAGCACCACGGCCAAGACGCCATGATATCCGACTCAAGCAGGTTTCGGAAATATCGCCAACGGCATATGCCGACCTCAATCGGGGAGCAGCCATGCTGAAGATCACCGGTTTGCTGAAACGCTACAACGGACGAGCCGTGGTCAACGATGTAAGCTTTCACGTCAGACCCGGCGAATGCTTCGGTCTGCTGGGGCCGAACGGCGCCGGCAAGACCACCACGATGAAACTGGCGCTGGGCCTGATCGAGCCCGACGCCGGGGCGATTCGACTATGCGGCGAGCCGATCCCCAAACGCGCCCGCGAGGCCAGAGTGCGCGTCGGCGTAGTGCCGCAGTTCGATAATCTCGACCCGGACTTCACCGTGGCCGAGAACCTGGTGGTATGGGGTCGCTACTTCGGCCTGCCGGATGCGAGGCTCTACGCCCAGGTACCGTATCTACTCGAATTCGCCGGGCTCGCCGGCCGTGCCGACGCCAAGGTGGGTGAGCTGTCCGGCGGGATGAAACGCCGCCTGACACTGGCTCGAGCATTGGTCAACGACCCGGACATCATCTTCCTCGACGAGCCGACCACCGGGCTCGATCCACAAGCCCGCCACCTGATCTGGGAGCGACTGCGCCGACTGACCCAGCAAGGCAAGACCCTGGTGCTGACCACCCACTTCATGGACGAAGCGGAGCGGCTGGCCGGGCGGCTGGCGATCATCGACAACGGCCGGCTGATCGTCGAAGGCAGCCCGCGCGAGTTGATCGATCAGCATATCGAGCCGGATGTACTCGAGGTATACGGCGATGGGGCACTCGGCTGGATGCCGCTACTGCCCCCCGGCACCCGCCGCGAGGAGAGTGGTGAAACGGTGTTCTTCTATGGCGCCGCACTCGACCCGCTGGTCGCCCAGTTGGCCGAAACAGGGCTGCGCTATGTGCGCCGCCCGGCCAACCTGGAAGATGTGTTCCTGAAGTTGACCGGCCGCGAACTACGCGACTGAACCGCATCAAGACCATAAGGAATGGCACGGCCAGTCTATGGGGTCTTACTTATCGATCCTCATTGACCGAGTCCAGCCCTGATCCAGCAACAAAAAAACCCGCTCTAAGCGGGTTTTCCTCTAAAAGCACGGTTGGCGTGCTTAGGGCTTGGCCGGTGTTCCAGCCGACTGCGTCAGTATCTCGTAGCCGGTTTCGGTCACCAGGACCGTGTGCTCCCACTGTGCCGACAGGCTGCGATCCTTGGTCACCACGGTCCAACCGTCGGCGAGCATGCGCAGGTGGCGCTTGCCCTGATTGATCATCGGCTCGACGGTGAAAATCATGCCAGGCTTCAGCTCGACGCCGGTACCGCGACGACCGTAGTGCAGCACTTGCGGCTCGTCGTGGAACTTCTTGCCGATGCCATGACCGCAGAATTCCTGCACCACGCTGTAGCCGTTGGCTTCGGCGTGCTGCTGGCAGGCTGCGCCGATATCGCCGAGATGCGCACCGGGGCGGATCTGCTCGATGCCTTTCCACATGGTCTCGTAGGTGATCTTGCACAGGCGGCGTGCAAACGGGGAGACATCACCGACTAGGAACATCCGGCTCGTATCGCCGTGATAACCGTCCTTGATCACGGTGACGTCGATATTGACGATATCGCCGTTCTTCAACGCCTTGCCATCCGGAATGCCGTGGCAGATTACGTGGTTGACCGAGGTGCAGATCGACTTCGGGTACGGTGTGCCACCATCCGGCGCATAGTTGAGCGGGGCAGGGATGGCCTGCTGCACGTTGACGGTGTACTCGTTGCAGAGGCGGTCGAGTTCTTCGGTGGTGACACCCGCTTTGACGAATGGCGTGATGTAGTCGAGCAGCTCGCTGGCGAGCCGGCCGGCCACGCGCATTTTTTCGATGTCTTCCTGGGTATGGAGAGTGATGGCCATTGCTTCTTGTCTGTCTTGGGTTCCAATACCCAATGATAACAAATACGTATAAAAAACGGGCACCCCATGGGGGTGCCCGATCAAATATGACTGACTGAAAGGATGCTGCCTAAGACTTAGAACGAGGTCTTCAGGCCAACACCGATGGCGCGGATGTCTTCGCCTTTCGTCAGGGCAGGGCTAGCGGCGTTACCGTTGTCGATGACCGCAGAGGTGCCAGCGTTGAAGTTCACGTTCTGGGCGCTGCCGTTGGTGATCTTGGTGCCGTAGACGTAGGCCTGGGTGCGCTTGGACAGGTCATAGGTCACGCCGGCCACCCATTGCTTGGCTTCGGTGCCGAGCACAGTCCCAGTCGACTTGGATTGCTGACCAAGACGAGCATAGGCAGCTTTCAGCGAAACCGCACCGATATCCTGGCTGGCGGCGAACAGCCAGTCGGCTTGACGGCTGGTCGAACCATCGACGTTCTTGTCACGACGCAGTTCGTAACCGGCGCCGATCATGGTGCCGAAGTCGAACTTGTAGCTGGCGGCAAGCTTGTAGAACTGGGTATTGTCGATGCTCTCAGCAGTACCTGCACTGTTCAGTTGGGTACCCTGACGGTCCCAGCCGGCACCCACGTTCAGGCCGGCGAGTTGGTAGTTCAGGCCCAGCGACCAGCGGTCGCGGTTCTGACGGAAGTTGTCGGCCGTCCCCACGGGACGGGTCTCGTCAAAGCCATACGACACACCACCCTGGAGACCGTTCCACACCGGGGAGGTGTAGTGCACGCTGTTCTTCAGACGGGCTTCGCCGCGGCTGAAGATGGAGGTGGAGTCTTGGGTATCGGCACTGGTATCCGGCAGTACGATCAGGGTTCGGTTGGTCAGGCGCTTGTAGGCGGAGTCGTAGTTACCCATCAGGAAGGTGCCGTAATCGGCGCTGGATAGGCCGACGAAGGTGTTGCGGGTGGCAAACACGGCGCCCTGGCCCTTGTCGTCGGTACCGCCTTGTTCGGCGCCGCGAATCTCCTGCTCTACCTGCCAGATTGCCTTCAGGCCATTGCCGAGGTCTTCGTTGCCCTTGAAGCCAAGAATCGACTTGCTAACCACGCGGCCTTTGGTCACGTTGTTGGTCAGGTTAGAAGCAGGAGCACCACTTACCTGGGTCGACTCAACGGCCATATTGATGGTGCCGTACAGAGTAACGTCAGCATGGGCGAGCAGCGGGGTAGTCAGGGCCGAGGCGATCAGGCCGGCGATAATCTTCTTCTGCATTTTCTAAGAGACTCCGTCTTTGTGTAAGAAAGCGACAAGCGCCAAAATTCAGACGGGATGTTAGAGGCAAAATGTGACACACAAGTAACAAAATCATGACAAAATGAAGTATTTGGTATTTCTGTTGCATTATTGAAACAAAAAGCGAAATATATAACATTATATAACGGAACATTTTTTTCATATAACTAGATTAATAAGATCGATCGGCTATTTGAATAGTTGCAGATGCACCACAACCGGCACGGTTCGATTTGCTCGACAGAGCGCGAACCGCATAGCGAAACCTAAGCCACGGGCGAACCCATGAGATCACGAGCTGAAGGAGCGCTGGAGATATGCGGTTGGAATGCAAAGAGGAGCGATGAGACAGGAGAGCAGGAGAGCAGGAGAGCAGGAGAGCAGGAGAGCAGGAGAGCAGGAGAGCAGGAGAGCAGGAGAGCAGGAGAGCAGGAGAGCAGGAGAGCAGGAGAGCAGGAGAGCAGGAGAGCAGGAGAGTGAAACAAAGATTTCGCTATATTTTACCTGATATAGCTAGATCTTTGTTTCATTGCATGACTGTCACGCCAGAAATTTGTTGGGATAAACTTCATCGATCAAGGTGCGGCAGTCGACCACACGCAGATCATTATCGCTGGCGAAATCCATCAGGAAACGGAACATCGCCGGATAGACTTTCTCGAGTTTCTTGTCGACCGCAACGCAGCGGACATTCTCGAGCATCATCGGCCGGACGTGAGCATGATAGGCCAGCTTCTGGTCGTCGCCGAAGGAGGCAAGAATACCTGCCAAACGCTCGGCCCAGTCGCTGGGGCGGAAGGTGCGTCCCTCGGAGGTGACGCCTTGAATAACGATTTCGTACGGGTTACAGATCATGGTGACTGGACACAGTTGTTGTTTTGAGGAGTGTCTCCGGACCGCGGCGAGGATTGTGTTCGATTGTTAGACTTGTCGCCGCGGGGATAGCCAGATTCTACTCCAAATCTAGATGCGCTTGAACGGGGGCAGCGAGGCGAGCAGCTTCTTGCCGTAGCTTTGCCGGGTAATCCGGTTATCGAGAATGGTGACTCGACCGTAGTCCTGCTCGGTACGGATCAGCCGGCCGACCGCCTGCACCAGCTTGATCGACGCCTCGGGCACGGTGATCTCGATGAACGGGTTACCGCCACGTTTCTCGATCCAGCGCGACAGGGTACGGCCGACAGGATCGTCCGGCATCGCGAACGGCAGCTTGGCGATGATCACGTGCACGCACGCTTCGCCGGGCAGGTCGAGACCTTCCGAGAACGAGTCGAGACCAAAGATCACGCTGGATTGCCGTTCGGCCAACCTTTGATAGTGGGTTTCCAGCAACTTGGACTTGGGGATCTCACCCTGAATCAGCAGACGGTCGCGCAGACTCATCGGCAGAGCCGCGGCAACGTCGTTCATCTGCTTACGCGAGGAGAACAGCACCAGGGTGCCGACCGCTTCCTTCACGTCGATCAGCTTCGGCAGCCACTCGACGATTTCGCGGGTGTGGCCGGCCGGGTCTTTCGGGCTGACCATCAGCGGCGGCAGGTAGAGTTCCCCCTGCTCCTGGAAGCTGAACGGCGAGTCGAGCGCGACGCAGGTGGTTTCCGGCAGCCACTTCAGGCCGGTCTGCGATAACAGCAGATCGAACTCGCCGAGCGAGCGCAAGGTCGCCGAGGTCAGTAGCGCACCGGCGGCGCGACGCCACAAGGTGGCGGCGAGGCTGGCCGCGGCGCTGACCGGCGAGGCGCAGAATTCGTAATCGCCCTTGCCGCTGCTCTTGCGGGTGATCCACTTGGCGATCGGCGGAGCATTCTCGTCCGCTTCCTTCTCGAACAGATCCCACACCGCCATCACCTGTTCGGCGCGACCGAGCATCATGCCCAGATCGCTGGCGATGCGGTCGGTCAGTGGTGCATCGGACGACTTGTCGCGGCGGGTTTCAGCCAGCGCATCGGACAGGGTGTTGAGGTGTTTGACCAACATCCTCGCCGACAGCGCCAGGTTGGACGCCGGCACCTTTAGCCGCTCCGGCAGCTTGCCGTCCTCGATCAACCAGGTCGGCTCCAGATTGTCGCTGGAGGCGGCCAGCGCCTCTTCGCCCTCGAGCAGCCACAGCCACTCGGTCAGGCTCTCCATCAGCGCACCGGCCGCCTCGGCGGCATCGGCGGCCGCTTCGGCCTTGCCGGTCAGGCCATCGACCTTGCTGACCAGCGCGCCGACCTTGTCGAGCCAGAACATTGCCTGGCTCAGCGAATGCTCGGCCGAGAACTGGTTGATCGCCTTCTTGGCCAGGTGGTGCGCCTCGTCGATGCAGTAGAAGGCCTGATCCGGTGCCGGCAGGATCACGCCGCCGCCCATCGAGGTATCGGCGAGCAGCAGGTCGTGGTTGGCGACCACCACGTCGACCGTTTCCAGCGTCTCGCGCGCCAGGTAGAACGGGCACTCGGCCCGGTTCGGACAGGCGGCTTTCAGGCAGCCATGGCGGTCGTTGGTAACGCGGCTCCACAGCCCGTCATCGATGACTTTCGGCCAACTGTCGCGGTCGCCGTTCCACTTGCGGTGATAGAAGCTGTCGGACAGCTCGCGCAGCTGCTCGATCTCCTCCGCCTCCGGCTTGCGATCCCACACCGCCATCGTCGGGTCGAAGCCGAGCAGATCGCCCTGGGAATTTTCCGAGGTGAGCTGATAGAGGCGGTACGGACACAGGTAGCGGCCGCGGCCCTTGGCCAGCGCGAAGGTCAGTGGCAGGCCGCTGTTTTCCACCACGAAGGGCAGGTCGCGGTTCACCAGCTGTTCCTGCAGCGCGATGGTGGCGCTGGTCACCACCAGCTTCTTGTTACGCGCCCGCGCCATCAGCCCGCCGGCCAACAGATAGGCCAGACTCTTGCCGACACCGGTCGGCCCCTCGACCACCACGATGCTCTCGCCCTGGCGTTCGGGCGCGTCTTCGCCCTCGGCGGCGTCCTGGCTGCGGGAGAAGGCATTGGCGATTTCGGCCAACATGCGGCGCTGGGCGGCACGCGGGCGAAAACCCGGCAGGTTGTCGGCGATGGCGCGGTAATGGTCGCGGATGGCGTCTTTTTCGGCGGCGGTAAGCATCCCCGTATTGTACCCGAAGCAGCAGCGCTGCTGCGCCCATGGCGGCACGGTTTTTGCAGGGGAGCCATGACGAATGGGGGATGTGATGACTAGCATGGAAGAGCAGGGTGCTCAATCAACGCCCCATCAAGACCCCAAGAGGAGACCGCCATGGCACCGATCAGCCGCGTACTGCTGGTGAGTGACGACACCCTCTGGCAGACCGAAGTACTGGCCGCACTGGACGAAGCGGCGATGCATCTCCCGAACCCGCTGGGTCTGTGCTTTGCCGGTGCGCCCCCCGGTGAGGCGGCGATGACCACGCTCGCTCGCGACGGCGAAATCCAGGCCGTGCTGATCGACAACCGCTTGGCCGAAGGGCAGGGGGCTCAGGCGGCGGTGGAGCTGGCCAATCGCATCAACGCCTTTCGCCCCGAGCTATCGCTCTACGTGATGCTAGTGGATGCCGACGAGAAAGCGGTGATTCAGGCGCTGGCCAGCCACGCGGTCGACGGCTATTTCTACCGCGACGAGTTAGATGGCCACGACTGGTTTCGCATCGTCGCGGCCGAGTTGGCCGACAAGTCGGCAACGCCGTTCTACGACGCCCTCAAGCATTATGTGAATATGGCCAAGGACTCTTGGCACACGCCGGGACACGCCGGCGGCGACTCGCTGAAGGGCAGCCCCTGGGTCGGCGATTTCTACGATTTCGTCGGTGAGAACATGCTGCGCGCGGATCTGTCGGTGTCTGTGCCGATGCTCGACTCGCTGCTGCACCCGATAGGGGTGATCAGCGCGGCACAGGCGCTGGCGGCCAAGGCCTTCGGCGCGCGCCAGACCTTCTTCGCCACCAACGGCACCTCCACCGCCAACAAGGTGATCTGCCAGACGCTGCTGACACCGGGCGACACCTTGCTGCTCGACCGCAACTGCCACAAATCGGTGCACCACGGGGTAATTCTGTCCGGTGCACGGCCGGTCTATCTCGACTCGTCGCTGAACCCTCGCTACGGCCTGTTCGGACCGGTGGCCAAGGCGACGCTGTTCGACGCGATCGAGCGCCACCCGGAGGCCAAGGTGCTGATACTGACCTCGTGCACCTACGACGGGCTGCGCTACGACCTAGCGCCGATCATCGAACAAGCCCATCGGCACGGCATCAAGGTGGTGGTCGACGAGGCTTGGTACGGCTTCGCCCGTTTTCACCCGGCTTTTCGGCCAACCGCGCTGGAATCGGGCGCCGACTACGTCACGCAGAGCACGCACAAGATCCTGTCGGCGTTCTCGCAGGCCAGCATGGTGCACGTCAACGACCCGGCCTTCGATGCCCACCTGTTCCGCGAAAACTTCAATATGCACACCTCGACCAGCCCGCAGTACGGGCTGATCGCCAGCCTGGACGTGGCTCGCAAGCAGGCGGTAATGGAGGGCTACCGGCTGCTCGACCGTACCCTGAGGTTGGCCGAAGAGCTGCGCGTCAAGATCAACGCCACTGGTGCATTCCGGGTATTGGACCTCATCGACCTTCTGCCCGAAGAGGTCAGGCAGGACGGCATCCTGCTCGACCCGACCAAACTGACCGTCGACATTTCCGCCTCGGGCTATTCGGCTGACGAGCTGCAGCGCGAGCTGTTCGAACACTTCAACATCCAGGTGGAGAAATCCACCTTCAGCACCATCACCCTGCTGCTGACGCTCGGCACCACCCGCAGCAAGGTCTCGCGCCTGCACGACGCGATGCTGCGTCTCGCTAAGCAACAACGCCCGCCGCGTCAAGTAGGCCGCCTGCCGGAGCTGCCGCGCTTCACCCAACTGGCCTGCCTACCGCGCGACGCGTTCTACGAGGGAGGGGAGCGCATACCACTGCTGGACGAGGAGGGGCGGCCGAATCCGGCCCTGATCGGCCGGGTGGCCTGCGATCAGATCGTGCCGTATCCGCCGGGCATCCCGGTGTTGGTGCCTGGGCAAATCATCGATGACGCAATCATCACCTACTTATGCCGGCTGCTAAAGGCACAAAAAGGCGTCGACATCCATGGCTTGATCGAAAAAGACGCCGAATACCACTTGCGGGTTCTGCGGAACGACGAGCTCGCCGCCCTGCCAAAACGTCGGTCAAACGATTGATCGCTTGTCAGGACGGGGGTTTTCCGATAAATATAATCCCGTCGCATTTTTGTAAGTATGGGCGCCCGGACTGCGCCCATCGGCGACACTTGTACTGACTTGAGATTAGCGTGTAGTAGTGTGCCGTTGCGCCTGACGACACTGTCATCATCGCGCAGCGGCTTTCTTTTTTCTGGACCAAACAACCATGACTCAACCTCGGCATTACCTTCAATTCAGTGACTTGACCCGCGAGGAGTACCACCATCTCTTCGAGCGTGCGGCGGTCCTGAAGCGACGATGGTACTCCGGCGAGCTGTACCAGCCGTTTGTCGGCAAGGTGATGTCGATGGTGTTCGAGAAGAATTCCACCCGGACCCGGGTGTCCTTCGAAGCGGGCATGGCGCAATTGGGCGGCCATGCGATGTTCCTGGACACCAAGAGTTCGCAGATGGGCCGCGGCGAGCCGATCGAGGACACCGCACGGGTGCTCTCGCGGATGAGCGACATCATCATGATCCGCACCTTCGAGCAATCGCTGGTGACAAAGCTGGCCGAGTACTCGCGTACGCCGGTGATCAACGGGCTGACCAACGAATATCACCCGTGCCAGATCCTGGCCGACATCTTCACCTATACCGAGCGCCACGGTTCGATCAAGGGCAAGGTGGTGGCGTGGATCGGCGACGGCAACAACGTGGCACGTACCTGGCTGCAGGCGGCCAAGGTGCTCGGCTTCACGCTGCGCGTGGCGACGCCGAAGGGCTATGAGTTGACCGTGCTCGACGGCGAGGATTACGGCGCCCATTACCAGCCGAGCAACGACCCGGTCGCGGCCGCAAGCGGCGCCGATATCGTCACCACCGACGTGTTCACTAGCATGGGCTTCGAAGCCGAGGCGCAAGCGCGCATCGCCGCCTTTGCCGACTTCCAGGTCACACCCGCGCTGATGGCCCACGCCAACCCGGACGCACTGTTCATGCACTGCCTACCGGCACACCGCGGCGAAGAAGTCGCCGCCGAAGTGATCGACGGCCCGCAAAGCGTGGTCTGGGACGAGGCCGAAAACCGCATGCACGCGCAAAAGGCGCTGATTGAGTTCCTTCTGGCCGGCAAAACCACCGCCTGAAGCCAACACCAACGAATTTCGTAGAAAGAAGCATCATGTCTGACATCAATAAAGTCGTACTCGCGTACTCCGGCGGCCTCGATACTTCGGTGATCCTGAAGTGGCTGCAAGACACCTATCACTGTGAAGTCGTTACCTTCACCGCCGACATCGGCCAGGGCGAAGAAGTCGAGCCGGCACGCAAGAAGGCCGTGGCTCTCGGCATCAAGCCGGAAAACATCTTCATCGACGACCTGCGCGAAGAGTTCGTTCGCGACTTCGTGTTCCCGATGTTCCGCGCCAACGCCGTGTACGAAGGCGAATACCTGCTGGGCACTTCGATCGCCCGTCCGCTGATCGCCAAGCGCCAGATCGAGATCGCCAACCAGGTCGGCGCCGACGCCGTATCTCACGGCGCGACCGGCAAGGGCAACGACCAGGTGCGCTTCGAACTGGGCTACTACGCCCTGAAGCCGGACGTGAAGGTAATCGCCCCGTGGCGCGAGTGGGACCTGCTGTCGCGCGAGAAGCTGCTGGCCTACGCCGAAAAACACGGCATCGACATCAGCAAGAAAAAGGGCGGCGGCAGCCCGTACTCGATGGACGCCAACCTGCTGCACATCTCCTACGAAGGCACCGTGCTGGAAAACCCGGCAGCCGAGCCGGAAGAAGATATGTGGCTGTGGACCAGCTCGCCGGAAAACGCGCCGGACGAAGCCGAATACCTGGAGCTCGACTACGAGAAGGGTGACATCGTCGCCATCAACGGCGTGCGCATGACCCCGGCCGAAGTGCTGACCCGCCTGAACCAGTTGGGCGGCAAGCACGGCATCGGCCGCCTCGACATCGTCGAGAACCGCTACGTCGGCATGAAGTCGCGCGGCTGCTACGAAACCCCGGGCGGCACCATCATGCTCAAGGCGCACCGCGCCATCGAGTCGATTACCCTCGACCGTGAAGTGGCGCACCTGAAGGACGAACTGATGCCGAAGTACGCCAGCCTGGTCTACACCGGCTACTGGTGGGCTCCGGAGCGCGTGATGATGCAGCAGCTGATCGACGCCACCCAGGCCACCGTGAACGGCTGGGTACGCGTGAAGCTGTATAAGGGCAATGTGATCGTGGTGGGCCGCGAATCGAAGACCGACTCGCTGTTCGATCCGCACATCGCCACCTTCGACGAAGACGGCGGCGCCTACAACCACGCCGACGCGGCCGGCTTCATCCGCCTGAATGCGCTGCGGATGCGCATCGCCGCCAACGCCAAGCTCAAGCGCTAAGCGCGTCGAGCCGATCAAGCCGCCTTCGGGCGGCTTTTTTCGTTACGCCGACCCACAAGGTTGGCCGAAAGGACCACCATGCGCCTTACCCCGAGCCAATGGATTCCATGGGCTTTCGTTCTGCTGTGGAGCACCGGCTTCATCGGCGCCAAACTCGGCTTGCCCTATATCGCGCCGTTCACCTTTCTCGCCTACCGGATGGCGTTCACGCTGCTGTGCTTCGTCGCGCTGATTGCCGTGTTTCGCGCCCCATGGCCGAGCTGGCGCGTGGCCCGTCACCAATGGGTCAGCGGCCTCCTGGTACACGGCACCTACCTGGGCGGCGTGTTCGCCGCGATCAAGCTGGCGGTACCGGCCGGGCTGACCGCCTTGTTGGTTGGCCTGCAGCCGGTATTGACCGCGCTGACCTCGCATCTGCTGTTCGGCCAACGTCTGAGCTCGCGCCAATGGCTGGGGCTGGCGGTGGGGCTCGCCGGCACCACGCTGGTGGTGATCGGTAGCAAGGGCATCTCGTTCGCCGGTGGCGGCGGCGTCATCTGGGCGCTGGTCGCGCTGGCCGGCATTACCGCCGGCACGCTGTACCAGAAGCGTCACGGCCACAGCGTGCACCCGTTGACCGGCACCTTCCACCAGTATCTGGCGGCACTGGTACTGACCGGCGCGGTGGCGTTGTTGTTCGAGCACGGCGAGCCGGTGCACTGGAGCGGCGAGCTGATCATGGCGATGGGCTGGAGCGTGCTGGTACTGTCGGTGGCGGCGATCCTGCTCTTGATGCGGATGATCCGCGACGGCGAGGTGAGCCGGGTGGTCAGCTACTTCTATCTGGTGCCGGGCCTGACCGCACTGCAAGCTTGGCTGCTGTTCGATGAACAGTTGAGTCACCTCACGCTCGGCGGTATCGTACTAGCTGCAATCGGGGTGGCACTGGTGTTGCGCGCCGGCCCGACAAACCAACAATAATGAATCGGGGCAGGCAAGACAGCGCCCCGAGAACGTAAGCAGGAAGGAAAGACGGCAGTGTCTGAAGAGCAATTCACCAATGTCTCGCTGGTCGTGTTGCTGACCGGTCTGATCATTTTCATCGGCTTTATCATCTGGGATCTGGGCAAAAAATCCAATGCCGGCAAGTTCGGCATGTTCATCCTGTTCCTGGTATTGGGCTTTGGCGTACTCGGCTTCGTGCTGAAGAACGTGCTGGTCGAGTACCTGATGCTGAAGCAGTAGATCGCCCCCCCCCCCCCGCGAGCAAAGGCCGGCGCAGCCCTGGCTGCCCCGGCCTTTTGCCTTCGACAAGCGGCATGCCTTTGCAATAATCTGCCGCGACTGAGCTACCATGTCGGAATCCGGCTGACCTGACCGAGCCGTCCGTTCCGCGGAGCCCGCCCCATGATCACCGTCCACCACCTTAACAACTCCCGCTCACAGCGCGTGCTATGGCTGCTCGAAGAGCTGGAATTGCCGTACCAGATCCAGCGTTATGAACGCGACCCCGCCACCATGCTGGCACCGGCAGCGCTGCGCAAGGTGCATCCTCTCGGCAAGTCGCCGGTCATCCAGGACGGCGATCTGATCTTGGCCGAATCGGGCGCCATCATCGACTACCTGATCGAGCGCTACGGCCAGGGCCGTCTCGCCCCGGCACGCGATACGCCGGACGGGCTGCGTTACAACTATTGGCTGCATTACGCCGAAGGCTCGCTGATGCCGCTCCTGGTAATGCGCCTGGTGTTCGACCGGCTATCACACCCTCCGGTGCCCTGGCTGTTGCGTCCGCTGGCCAGCGTCCTTGCCAACGGCGTAAAGCGCAGCTACCTCAACCCGCAGATCCGTCAGCATCTCGACTATCTGGAGGGCGAAATCGGTGAACAGGGGTGGTTCGTCGGCGACAACTTCAGCGCTGCCGACATCCAACTGAGCTTCCCGCTCGAAGCCGCCAATGCCAGAAGCGGGCTCGAACACCACCCGAAACTGGCCGCTTTCCTGGAGCAAATCCACGCGCGGCCGGCTTATCTGCGCGCCGTGGAGCAGGGCGGGCCGTACGAACTGCTGCACTGAGGTTCTGCGCTCCGCCCACGAAATCCACAGCATTCGGGCTATATGTCTGATGTCGTCCTTGCATTTGGCGTTGGCTCAGTAAATCCTGAACTCAGGGGCTTGATGTACGTCAGTGCCGCTAACAAGCATCAAGCGCCGCGTTGTTCGGCCGACCTCCTTGCCGTGGACCTAATCAGGCAGGCGAAGAAACGACCGAACAAGCGGCTAGCGGCAGCAAGCCGGGGCTGGGCCTTTTGACTTTGCGGTCATGCGACCATGTCATTACGCAGCTGGATCAAGTGGGGACTGTTCGTCGGGGTCTTTGGGCTGTTAATCCTCGCGGTATTCCTGTTCGCCCAGGACGAAATGCAGACATCACGGCTGCAGGCGCGCTATCTGCCGCCGCTGGCTCAGCAGATGCGCTTCGCCGTTGCCTCCGGGCCCAGCAGCGCGATCCGCTTCCCCTTGTCGGGCCCCTACGATGAGCGCTTGGGATACAGCAGCCTGCCGGAGTTTTCCGACCGGCTCGCCGCGCGCGGCTTCACCGTTACCGCACAAGTGCGGGACAGTACCGCGATGCTGTCACTCGAAGGGCTGGGCCTCTATCTGCCTTACAACGAAAAAGACCAGACCGGCCTCACCATACTCGATACCGCCGGCGCAACACTCTACGCGCAGCACTTCCCGACACGGGTCTACGCCCACTTCGATGATGTACCGCCACTACTGGTAAACAGCCTGCTGTTCATCGAAGACCGCGACCTGCTGACCACACAGTACCCCCATCGCAACCCGGCCATCGACTGGAACCGCTTCGGGCTGGCAGCCTACGACCAGCTGCTCCACCTACTGGACAAACGACATGAAGCCCCCGGCGGCAGCACCCTAGCCACGCAGATGGAAAAATTCCGCCACTCGCCGGATGGTCGTACTGGCAACCCGCTCGAAAAGCTGCGGCAGATCGCCTCGGCCTCGCTGCGCGCCTATCAGGACGGACCGGACACCCTGCCTATCCGCCGCCAAATTGTCGTGCAGTATCTGAACACGGTGCCGCTGTCGGCGAAAGCGGGCTACGGCGAGGTCGATGGCATTGGCGATGGTTTGTGGGCCTGGTACGGCCGCGACTTCGACGAGACCAACCAGTTGCTTACGGCTCCAATCATGGGCGAGCAGGATCTCAGCGCACAGGCCACGGTGTTCAAGGAAGCGCTGTCGCTGATGATTGCACAAAGGGCGCCGTCCTATTACCTGCGCGAGGGGCGAAGTGAGTTGACCCGGCTGACCGACAGTTATCTGCGCCTGCTCGGCGCGGCCGCCATCATCCCTCCGGCGCTACGCGACGCCGCACTGGCCGTTCAGCTGCAGCTGAGCGAGCGCCCCATGCCACAGACGGAACCGGGCTTCGTCATGCGCAAGGCCGCCACCGCGATCCGCGCCCACCTATCCGCCGCACTGGCCGTGCCGCGACTCTACGACCTCGACCGACTAGACTTGGTCGCGACGTCCACCCTGGACAAAGCCGTACAGGAGACGGTCAGCCAGAAGCTGGCCAGCGTCACCACCGCCGACGGCGCCCAAGCCGCCGGCTTATACGGTTTCGAGATGCTGAACCCGGGCGACGACCCCTCGCACATCGCCTTCAGCTTCACTCTGTTCGAACGCCGTGGAAGTGCCAACCTGCTGCGCGTACAGACCGACAGCGTCAACCAGCCGTTCGACGTCAATCTGGGAGCCAGGCTCAATCTTGGTTCGACGGCCAAGCTGCGCACACTGATCAGCTATCTGCAGATCGTCAGCGCGCTACATCAACGCTACGCCGAGCTCGATGCGGCGCAACTGCGCACGGCGACGATCGACCCACAAGACAAGCTGAGCCGCTGGGCGCTGGATTACCTGTCGCAGACGCAGGACCACGGACTGCAGCCGATGCTCGAGGCAGCCCTCGACCGCCGCTATTCGGCCAGCCCGGGTGAAACCTTCTACACCGGCGGTGGCGCCCAGACCTTCAGCAACTTCGAGCCCTCGTTCGACCACCGTATCCTGACGGTACGCGAGGCGTTCCAGCATTCGGTGAACCTGGTATTCGTGAGGCTGATGCGCGACATCGTCCACTACACCATGCTGCAGGTCACCGGCTCGACCAGCCAGTTGCTCGCCGACCCGGCCAAACGCGCCGACTATTTGAAGCGCTTTGCCGACCGCGAGGGCAGCGTTTTTCTTAGCCGTTTCTACGCCAAATACCACGGCAAGACCCCGGACGAGGCGAGGGCGCTGCTACTGGACAGCGTGCGCGACGTGCCGGCCAAGGTCGCCACCGCCTTGCGCAGCATCGACCCCGATGCCTCGCCGCAACGCTTTGCGCAAGAGATGAAGCAGGCACTGCCCGACAGCGCGCTGGCCCCCGACGATCTGGACGCCCTGTACCAGAAATACGGACCGGACAAATTCTCGCTGGCCGACCGTGGCTACATTGCCAGCATCCACCCGCTGGAGCTGTGGCTGGTCGACTACCTGCGGCGCCACCCGGACGCGACGCTGCACCAGGCGCTGGATGACAGTCGCGACACGCGGCAGGAAGTCTACGCCTGGCTGTTCAAGACCCGGCGCCGCTTTGCGCAGGACCATCGCATCCGCGGCATGATCGAGCGGGAAGCCTTCGTCGAAATCGGACGGCAGTGGCGAGCGCTCGGCTACCCGTTCGAGTCGCTGACTCCGTCATATGCCGCCGCCGTCGGCGCCTCCGGCGACCGGCCGGTCGCGTTGGCCGAACTGATGGGGATTATTGGCAGCGGCGGCTGGAAGCTGTCCAACCCCAGCCTGACTTCACTGGACTTCGCCGCGAACACGCCGTATGAGACACACTTTAGCTATGCACCGGCAGCCCCGGAACGGCTGCTGCCAGACGAAATCGTGCAGGTGGTGCGCCGCTCCTTGCGCGATGTGGTGGTGGGCGGCACGGGGCGACGGCTCGCCGACGGCTTCCCGCTGAGCAACGGCAAGCGGCTGGAGGTCTACGGCAAGACCGGCACCGGCGATCAGCGCTTTGGCGTGTATGCGCGCGGCGGCCGGCTGATCGAGTCGCGCAAGGTAAACCGGACAGCGGCCTTCGTATTCACCATCGGCGACCGCTTCTTCGGCGTCCTGACCGGCTATGTGCACGAGCCATATGCGGCGCGCTACAACTTCACCAGTGCTATGTCGGTGCAGCTGCTCAAGTCGCTGGCCCCGCAGCTCTCGCCACTGCTGACGGCACCAGCGCCCACCGATACGGCCCCTCAGCTCAGTGACGATGGCTCCGCCACCGCCGAGCCAGAGTCAACAGTACGGCTGCCACAATAACGAACAGCAGCACAGCTTCCTCGCTGTGCTTCAGATCGGTAAGCAACCACTGCAAAGCATGGCCGAACAGGTAGCCGGCGCCACCGATCAGCGATGCCCACAGCACCGCACCGATCAGATTGAACAGCACAAAGCGCCAGGGCGGCACCTCGCTCGCCCCGATCACGACCGGCCCGACGATACGCAAGCCATACATGAAGCGAATCCCGATGATCACACCAGCGTGATAACGCAGCAGCAGCAGGCGAACCTGCTGCGCGCGGTCCTGCCAGCTCGGAAAACGCTCGATCACCGCCGCGCCATAGCGATGGCCTAGCGTGAAGAACAGCAGATCCCCCAGCATGCCGCCACTGGCGGCAGTCACAAGTACCGCTGGCAGCGACAAATAGCCTTGGTGCGCGGCAAAACCGGCCAGGATCAGGATGGTTTCACCCTCCAGCACGCAGCCGATGAACAGGGCCAGGTAACCGTACTGAGCGAGTAGATGAGTCAGCGACATTAGCGATCCAACTTTGGTGAGACGTGCTTACCGCAATCGCATGCAGACAGTGCGACAGCCGGCATCAGTCAAGTATAGAGAACCGCCTCACACAGGCGCCGCTGACTCGGCCCGCAAGGGCTTTGCCGGATAACTCGCCAGCACGATGGACGTCGACACCGGCCCGTACTGCGCCAAGGTATCGATCACCGACTCCAGCTGGGTCATCCGCGTGGCCACCACTCGGATCAGGAAGCAGTCTTCACCAGTGATCCGGTGTGCTTCGACAACCTCGGGGAGCGATGCAAACGCTGCCAGGCAACGGGCGATCTCTGCATGGGTGGTTCTGAGCCGGATGAAAGCCCCGATCTCGCGGCCGATCGCCTTGGCATTGATGCGAGCGGTATATCCCTCGACCACACCCAGCTCTTCCAACCGGCGGATACGCGCCGTGACCGCCGGCTGTGACAGGCCAATCTGCTTGCCGATCCCGGTGTTGCTACAACGGGCATCTTCCTGCAACAGCTCGATGATTCGCCAATCGAGCCGGTCGAGCAGGTGCTCCTTTGAGTTCATTTGCGCCACCCCAGGAAAATCATGGTTTTTATCGCCATCGACCATCAATTCATCGACAACACCATTCTTGCCATGTCAGCCGCATCGCACAATAGTGAACCCCTTTAACGGAGACGCTTAGTCGTGAACACTCCTGTCCTGATCGTGCCCGGCATCGGCAATTCCGGCCCACAACACTGGCAAAGTCTGTGGCAACACCGACACCCCGTTTGGCAGCGGCTCGAAGTGCCCGACTGGGAGCGGCCCGTACTCGGCGACTGGCTCACCGCGCTTGACCACTCCATCACGCGACTCGGACCTGATACGGTCGTGGTCGCGCACAGTCTGGGCTGCCTCGCCGTGGCGCACTGGGCGAACCTTCGCCAATCGAGCTTGCGTGGCGCCTTACTGGTGGCCGTGCCCGATCCGGACTCCCCGGCGTTCCCGGCCGAGGCGGGCAGCTTCGCGCCGACGCCCCCACACGCTTTGCCATTTGCCAGCATTATGATTGGAAGCCACGATGACCCCTACGGCAGCACCACCTACAGCCGGCAGTGCGCCGAACGGTGGGGCAGCCACTGGGTCAGTGCCGGCGCCGCCGGGCACCTCAATGCACAAAGCGGCCTGGGAGACTGGCCATTCGGCCAAGCGCTGCTCGACACGCTGCTGGCACCGCCAGGCCAGCTCCGCTGAGCATCTACCGTACGGCAACGCCACCAACAAAAAGGCCGCCACGGTCTCCCGTGGCGGCCTGAGCTTGGCCGAAAGCCGAATCAGCCGTTCTCGGCCGGCGCTTGCCAGCCACCGCCGAGGGCCGAGATCAACGTCACAGCGGCGGTAAGCCTCTGATTGAGGATGTCGAAATCGGCCCGCTCTGTCGACAACGCGGTCGCTTGCACCGTCACCACACTCAGATAGCTGACCGTACCGGCCTTGTACTGGTTCTCGGTAATGGTTTGCGAGATGTGCGCGGCCTTCACCGCCTCGCCCTGCAGGCGTGCCTGGTCCTCGAGTTGGCGCAACGCCACCAGGTTGTCCTCGACCTCCTGGAAGCCGCTTAACACGGTTTGCCGATAGGTGGCGACGCTCTGGTCGTATTGCGCGATGGCCTGGTCGGTCTTCGACTTGAGCAGGCCGCCGTCGAACAAGGTCATTGCCAATTGCGGCCCCAGCGACCAGAAGCGATTCGGCAGAGACAGCCAGTTCGCAAAACTGGAACTGGCATAACCGCCGGCCGCGGAGATGGTCAGGTCGGGGTAATAGGCCGCCTTGGCGACACCGATCTGGGCATTGGCAGCCGCCACGCGACGCTCGGCACCGGCGATGTCCGGCCGGCGTTCCAGCAGCTGTGACGGCACACCAGCCGGGATATCAGGCAACACGGGCACCTTGTCCACCTTGGCCAGACTGAAGTCGGCCGGTGCCTTGCCCAGCAGCACCGCGATCGCATGCTCGAGTTGCGCGCGCTGAACGGCCTTGGCCGAAGCCAGCACCTGGGTCGTTTTCAACTGTACTTCGGCCTGTGCCACGTCGGCCGGCGAGGCCACACCGGCTGCCAGCTGATTCTTGGTCAAGGTCAGAAACTGCTGATAGGCCTTCACGCTATTATCGAGCGAGGTCTTCTCGGCGTCGGCAACGTAGAGCTGGAAATAGCTGATTGCCAGTTGCGATTGTGCACTCAGCCGCGCCGCCTCGAGATCGGCCGCGCTGGCCGCGAGACTCGCCTTATTGCTCTCTACCGAGCGACGGATCTTGCCCCATAGATCGAGCTCCCAGCTGGCATCCAGACTCATATTGTAATTGGTGCTGACCGAGCGGCTGTTGCTGCCAGTGCTGGTACTAGCGGCACTGCTGCGCGTCTTGCTCACACTGCCGGTGACATCCGGGTAGAAGCCTGCCTGGGCGCCCTGCAGCAGTGCACGAGCTTGCCGATACTGCGCTTCGGCCAAGGCAATGTTCTGGTTGGAGATCACCAGCTGCTCTTCGAGTGCATTGAGCTGCGGATCGTTGAACACCTCCCACCACTTGCCCTTGGGCTGGTGGTCTTGCGGCTCGGCCGCTTTCCAGCCCTGCGCCTCTTTGAAGCTGGCCGGCACGTCGATCTTCGGCCGGGAATAGTCGGGGCCGACCGCGCAGGCGGACAACACCGCGGCGACCAGGGGCAGCATCACCCAACGAGTTAATCTAGACATTCTCAATCCTTGTTTTCCAGCGCCGTCGGCAGATCGTAGCCAGGGTGGTTGCGGCGCCACAGCCGCAAGGCCCACAAACGGAACCGGTCCAGATACAGGTATACAACCGGTGTGGTGTAGAGCGTAAGCAACTGGCTCATCAACAGGCCGCCGACGATGGTGATACCCAGCGGCCGGCGCAACTCGGCGCCGTCGCCGCTGCCGATGGCCAGCGGCACAGCACCCAGCATGGCTGCCATGGTGGTCATCATGATCGGGCGGAAACGCAGTTGGCAGGCGCGGAAGATCGCGTCACGCGGCGACAGGCCATCGCGCCGCTCGGCCTCGAGGGCAAAGTCGATCATCATGATCGCGTTCTTCTTCACGATACCGATCAGCAGCAGAATGCCGATCAGCGCGATCAGGCTGAACTCGCTTCCGAACAGCATCAGCGCCAACAGCGCCCCCAGACCCGCCGACGGCAGCGTCGACAGGATAGTCAGCGGATGCACATAGCTCTCGTACAGCACCCCCAGCACCAGATAGACCGCGATCAAGGCAGCCACGATCAGGATCAACTGATTGCTCAGGTTCTCCTGGAAGGCCTTGGCGGCGCCGGCGAAGCTGCCATGAATGCTCGACGGCACCCCCAGTTCCACCATCACCCGGTTGATCGTGGCCGACGCATCCGACAGCGACAGGCCCGGCAACAGGTTGAACGAGATGGTCGCCGCGGCAAACTGGCCCTGGTGGTTCACGGCCAGCGCAGTGTTCGCCGGCGCCCAGCGCGCGAACGCAGACAGCGGGATCGGTTTGCCATCCGGCGCGATCAGGAACAGCTTCTTCAAGGTTTCCGGGCTCTGCGTGTACTGCGGGGCCACCTCCACCACCACCTTGTACTGGTTGAGCGGCTGGTAGATGGTCGACACCTGGCTCTGCCCGAAGGCCGCATTAAGCACCTTGTTGACCTGGCTGACGGTCAATCCCAGCCGGGCGATGGTATCGCGGTCGTAGATCAGCGCGGTCTCCGAGCCCTTGTCCTGCTGGTCGGTATTGACGTCGGCCAGGGTCGGCTCATTGCTCAGCGCCGCCAGAATTTTCGGCTCCCAGGTGCGCAAGGCCTTCAAGTCGTCCGACTGCAGCGTGTACTGGTAGGCAGCGTTGCTCTGCCGGCCGCCGATGCGGATGTCCTGCACCGGGTTGAGCACCAGTCGTGCACCGGGTTCGTGGGCAAGCTTCTTGCGCAGCCGCGCGATCACCTGCTGCGCGCTTTCGCTACGCTCGCTAAGCGGCTTCAGCGACACGAACATCTGGCCACTGTTGGTGCTCTGGCCACCGGTGAAGCCCGCCACGGTGTCCACCGCCGGGTCCGCTCGCACGATCGTCATGAAATCGATCAGTTTCTGACGCATCGCCTGGAAAGAGATGCTCTGGTCGGCCTGGATGAAGCCGGAGATCCGGCCGGTGTCCTGCTCGGGAAAGAAGCCCTTCGGGATCACCACGTAGAGATAGACATTCAGCACTACCGCGATGCCCAGTAGTGCGATCATCAGCCGGGCGTGCTCCAGCGCCCAAGTGAGCGTGCGCGCGTAGCCCTGCTGCACCCGTTCGAGCAGTCGGCCGAAACTGCGCACCAGCCAGTTGCCTTCCTCGTGTTCCATACCGCGCTTGAGCAGCCGCGCACACATCATCGGCGTGGTGGTCAGCGAGATCACCAGCGAGATGATGATCGACACCGACAGCGTTACCGCAAATTCACGGAACAGCCGGCCGACGATATCCCCCATGAATAGGAAGGGGATGAACACTGCGATCAGCGACAGGCTCATCGACAAGACGGTGAACCCCACCTCGCGCGCGCCCTGCATCGCCGCGCGCATCGGCGACATGCCTTCCTCGACGTGACGGGAGATGTTTTCCAGCACCACGATCGCATCGTCGACCACGAAGCCGGTGGCAATGGTCAGCGCCATCAGCGACAGGTTGTTCAGGCTGAAGCCACACAGATACATCGCGGCGAATGCCCCGACCAGAGACACCGGCACCGCCACCGCCGGCACCAGCGTGGCACGACCGTTCTTCAGGAACAGGTAGACAACCAGAATCACCAGGCCGACCGCAATCATTAGCGAGCGCTCCACCTCATTAAGCGACGCACGGATCGTCGGCGAGCGATCACTGATAACACTCATGTTGATCGAGGCCGGGATTATCGTCTGCAACTGCGGCAGCATCGCCCTGACCCGGTCGACCGTCTCGATGATGTTGGCCCCCGGCGCACGGGTGATCACCAAAAGCACCGACTGCCTGCCGCCGGCAAAGCCGGCGTTGCGTACGTCCTGTACCGAGTCGCTGACCGACGCGACGTCACTCAAACGCACCGCCGCGCCATTCTTGTAGTTGATGATCAAGGGCAGGTAGTCGGCAGCGGTCTTGGCCTCGTCGTTGGTCTCGATCTGCCAGCGCATGTCACCCGACTCGATAGCACCTTTCGGCCGACGTTGGTTAGCCGCCGCCAGCGCGCTGCCGACCTGATCGAGCGCCACGCCCTGGTGCGACAAGGCATCCGGATTCAACTCGACCCGCACCGCCGGCAGCGAGCTGCCACCCACCGACACGTCGCCGACGCCATCGATCTGCAAGATGCGCTGCGCCAGCATGGTCGATGCCACGTCGTACAGCTTGGGCTGCGGCATCGTATCCGACGTCAGCGCCACGATCATGATCGGTGCATCGGCCGGGTTGACCTTACGGTAGCTCGGGTTGCTCGGCATGCCAGTCGGCAGCAGGTTGCGCGCGGCGTTGATCGCCGCCTGTACGTCACGCGCCGCGCCATTGATATCACGATCGAGCGCGAACTGCAGCGTGATCCGGGTCGATCCGAGCGAACTGCGTGAGGTCATCTCACTGATGCCGGCGATACGGCCCAGCGCTCGCTCCAGCGGCGTCGCCACCGTCGACGCCATCGTTTCCGGGCTGGCCCCCGGCAGCGAGGCCGACACCGAGATGGTCGGATAGTCGACCTGTGGCAGCGGCGATACCGGCAGGAAGCGGAAGCTGACCGCGCCGGCCAGCACGATCGCCAGCGTCAACAGCCAGGTGGCAACCGGTCGCTTGATGAAGACCGAAGAAATCCCGCTCATGCGGCACCGTCCTCAGCCTTGAGGGCAGGGCTCTGGAACCGCTGCGCCAGTCGGTCGAACATCAGGTAGATCACCGGCGTGGTGAACAGCGTCAACACCTGGCTGACGATCAGACCGCCAACCATCGAAATCCCCAACGGACGGCGCAACTCGGCGCCGACCCCATAGCTGAGCATCAGCGGCAGGGCGCCCAGCAGCGCCGCCATCGTGGTCATCAGAATCGGTCGGAAGCGCAGCAGGCAGGCCTCGTAGATCGCCTCGCGCGGCGGCAGACCGCGCTCACGCTCGGCCGCCAGCGCAAAGTCGATCATCATGATCGCGTTCTTCTTCACGATACCAATCAGCAGGATAATACCGATGATGGCGATCACCGACAGGTCCTGGCCGGCCAGCATCAGCGCCAGCAGCGCACCGACGCCGGCAGTCGGCAGTGTGGAGAGAATAGTGATCGGATGGATATAGCTCTCGTACAGCACCCCCAGCACGATATACATCGCCACCACCGCCGCGAGGATCAGCCAGATCTCGTTGCCCAGCGCGGCTTCGAAGGCCAGCGCCGCCCCCTGGAAGTTGGTAATGATGTCGGCTGGCATGCCGATCTGGCTTTCCGTATCGCGGATCGCCTGCACCGCGTCGCCCAGCGAGGCACCCGGCGCCAAGTTGAACGACACCGTCACCGACGGAAACTGCGCCAGGTGGTTGATCGCCAATGCACCGTTGCGCTCCTCGACCTTGGCAAAGGTATTCAGCGGCGTCACAGTGCCACTCGCCGAAGTCAGATAGATGCCATCGAGCGCGTGCGGGCCAGTCGCGTGTTGCGGATCGACACCGAGCACCACCCGGTACTGGTTGGACTGGGTGTAGATGGTCGACACCAGACGTTGGCCGAACGCGTCGTACAGCGCCTGATCGATGGAAGCCATAGTAATGCCGAGCCGGCTCGCGGTATCGCGGTCGATATCGATATAACTGACCAGGCCACGATCCTGCAGATCGCTGGCTACATCGGCCAGTACCGGCACTTTCTGCAGCTGCCGCGCCAGCTTCGGCACCCAGGTACTCAGTTCGTCAAGGCTGCCCGCCTGCAAGGTGAACTGGTACTGGGTACGGCTGATGCTGTCTTCGATGGTCAGGTCTTGTACCGGTTGCAGATAGATCGAAATACCCGGCACATTGGCGGCGAGCTGCTGCAGGCGCGAGATGATCGCCGGCGCGCGGTCGCTACGTTCTTCCAGCGGCTTCAAATTAATCTGCATGCGGCCGCTGTTGAGCGTGGTAGTGACCCCGTCCACCCCGATGAACGACGACAGGCTCTCAACGTCCGGGTCTTTCAAGATCTCGGCAGCCAACTTCTGTTGCCGGTCGGCCATTGCCGAGAACGAGATCGACTGCGACGCCTCGGTAATCCCCTGCAGCACACCGTTGTCCTGCTGAGGGAAGAAGCCCTTCGGGATGAAATAGACCATGCCGACGGTCAACACCAGAGTGCTCAACGCCACCAGCAGCGTCATCTTCTGGTGATCGAGCACCCAGCTCAGCAGCTTGCCGTAACGGGCGATCACGTTATTGAAGAAGTCCTCGCTCGCCTGGCTGAAGCGGCTTTGCTGATCATGCGGGGTGTGGTGCAGCAGCTTGGCGCACATCATCGGCGTCAGCGTCAGCGAGATCACCCCGGATATCAGGATCGACACCGCCAGCGTAATGGCGAACTCGCGGAATAGGCGCCCGACCACGTCGCCCATGAATAGCAAGGGAATCAGCACCGCCACCAGCGAAATGGTCAGCGAGATAATGGTAAAGCCGATCTCGCCGGCGCCCTTCAGCGCCGCCTGCAAGGGCGGGTCGCCCTGTTCGATGTAGCGTGAGATATTCTCGATCACCACGATCGCGTCATCGACCACGAAACCGGTGGCGATGGTCAGCGCCATCAGGGTCAGGTTGTTGATCGAGAAACCGGCCAGATACATCACACCGAAGGTGCCCACCAGCGACAACGGTACCGCGACGCTGGGGATGATCGTCGCCGACACATTGCGCAGGAACAGGAAGATCACCATCACCACCAGTGCCACGGCCAGCACCATTTCGAACTGCACATCGGCGACCGAGGCGCGGATGGTGGAGGTCCGATCGGTCAGCACCTTGACCTCGATCGAGCCAGGCAGCGCCTCCTGCAAACCCGGCAGCAGCGAACGAATATGGTCGACTGTCTGAATCACGTTGGCGCCAGGCTGACGCTGCACGTTGACGATGATCGCCGGCTCCTTGTCCGCCCAGGCGGCCAGGCGGTTGTTCTCCGCATCCTCGACCACGGTGGCGATGTCACCCAGACGCACCGCTGCGCCATTCTTGTAGGCAACGATCATCTTGCGATAGTCGTCTGGCGACTGCAGCTGATCGTTGGCCGAAAGCGTCGACGAACGGGCAGGGCCGTCAAAGCTGCCCTTCGGCGTATTGACGTTGGCAGTCCCGATCGCGGTGCGAACCGTTTCACTGTCCAGGCCGTAGGCCGCTAGCGCCTGCGGGTTAAAATTCACCCGCACCGCAGGGCGCTGCCCGCCGGACAGACTGACCAGACCCACACCCGATACCTGCGAAATCTTCTGCGCCAAACGCGTATCGACCAGGTCCTGCACCTGGGTCATCGGCAGTGTTTTGGATGTCACCGCCAAAGTCAGTACCGGCGGGTCGGCCGGGTTGACCTTGCTATAGATCGGCGGGTTGGGCAGGTCGCTAGGCAGCAGGTTGGATGCGGCATTGATCGCAGCCTGTACTTCCTGCTCGGCGACATCGAGGCCCAGATCCAGATTGAACTGCAGCGTGATCACCGAGGCGCCGCCGGAACTCTTGGACGCCATCTGTTTCAAGCCTGGCATCTGACCGAACTGCCGCTCGAGCGGGGCGGTGATCGACGACGTGGTCACGTCCGGGCTCGCCCCCGGATATAGGGTCACCACCTGGATGGTCGGGTAGTCGACCTCCGGCAGCGCCGAGATCGACAAGGACCGATAGCCGACCAGACCGGCCAGCAGCAGCGCCACCATTAACAGCGTGGTCGCCACCGGCCTCAGGATGAATATACGGGATGGGTTCATGCCTTGCCCTTGCCGCCCTTGGTCATCTCAGCAGCCGGACTGCTAGCGGCATGACCGCTGGCATCCCCTTTACCATGTTGCCCCTTGTGCTTGCCACCGCCGGCGCCCGGCTTGATCTGCACGATTTTGCTGCCCTCTCGCAACTGGTCGACCCCATCGACCACCACCAGATCGCCCGGCTGCAAACCATCGGTCACGACCACCTTGTTCTCCTCGGTCGGCCCCGTCGTAACCTGTCGCAGTGTCACCGTCTGGTCCGGCTTCACCAAATAGACAAAGGTGCCTTGCTTGCCGCGCTGCAATGCAGCAGTCGGAATCGCGGTTACCCCTTGTTGGGTCTCCAGCTTCATCTTGATATTGACAAACTGGTTGGGGAACAGCGATTTCTCATCATTGGAGAACTGAGCCTTCAGCTTCAAGGTACCCGTAGTGGTGTCGATCAGGTTGTCAGTGGTCAATAGCTTGCCATCAGCCAGTTTCACCGTATTCTCGCGATCCCACGCCTCAACCGGCAGCTGGCCGGTCGAGCGACGCGCCTTGATGATCGCCCCCAGGCTGGCCTCCGGCACCGGATACACCACGTTCATCGGTTGCTCCTGAGTGATCACCACGATGCCGTTGGTGTCACCAGTAGAGACATTGTTGCCCGGGTCGACCTGACGCAGACCTGCACGACCGCTGATCGGTGCGGTGATGCGGCTATAAGTCAGCTGCAGCTTGGCGCTATCCACCTGCCCCTGGTCGCTCTTGACCGCCCCTACATACTGACGCACCAGCGCCTCCTGCGTGGCCACCTGTTGTTCAGCGATCGAGTTCTGCGCCAGCAAGCCCTTGTAGCGCTGCAGGTCGATCTGAGCGTTCTTCAATAACGCTTGATCCTTAGCCAATTGGCCCTCGGCCTGGGTCAGCAGCACCTGGAACGGCCGCGGGTCCACTTGTGCCAACAGATCACCGGCCTTCACTTGCTGACCTTCGCGGAAATACACATTCTGCAGTTGACCGTTCACCAGCGAGCGTACCGTCGCCGTATAGTTGGCGGTCACCGTGCCAAGCGCGCTCAGATACACCGTGATGTCGGTTCTGACAGCTGGCTTGACAGACACCGGTAGTGGCGCACCCGATTTGCCCATGCCGCTGCCACGACCACTCATCTGAGCGTCGGCCCCCGCCGATGGGTTCTTATGCAGGAAATGCCAGCCAAGCCCGGCTACGGCCGCGATCACTAGCACTACGATCAGCTTTTTTCGGCCGCTGCCGCTGTCAGATTTACTTGGGGGCAGGGAAGACGACGGTTCGGAAGGATTAGGGTGAGTCATTGATGGTAAGCTCGCTAATACGGTTTCACTGCATTGAATGCTGGGCGTTTGCTATATTAGGTTAGTTATTTAGCCATTCTAACTATATCGTTGTTAACCTTTGTGAAGAAGCGAAACCTGTGACCAGACCCGACCTTTGTGCGCAACAGTTGCTCGAAACCATCCCCGAACTGATGCATGCTATTCGTAGCCATATGCGCCAGAACGCAGACGCCAAGGTTACCGTGCCACAACTTCGCTGCTTGCTATACCTGCGCCGCCATCCAGGCTGCTCGCTCGGCGATATCGCCAAGCACCTAGGCGTCACTACCGCCACAACGTCGACCATGGTCGATCGCATCGTCAGACAAGGCTTGATCAAGGTCACCGTGCCACCGGACGATCGGAGGCGCATCTCGCTGGAACTGAGCGAACAAGGCACGACCATCGTAAGACATGCTCATGACGCTACGTTAGTCAAGATCAGCGAAACACTGAACATCTGTAGCGAAGAAGAGCTGGAACAGGTCCATCAGGCACTGAACATCCTGCGCCCGCTATTCCGGCGCGGTGACGAAGGCCGCTGATTTTCGCATCACACCATCGCCTTCGCTTCGACTTTTCAAAGTCTTAACAAATTTCAGCTGCGTTGACTGCCGGACCGGCCAGAACTACCGTGTCGACAAGACTTGTCGAACCCGGCTCATTTATGGATAATGCGCCTTCCGCCGGTGTAGCTCAGTTGGTAGAGCAGCTGACTTGTAATCAGAAGGTCGAGGGTTCGACTCCTTTCACCGGCACCAAATACAGACGGGCCTTGCAGCAATGCAAGGCCCGTTTTGCATTGGCGGTTTTAGATGGAATATTAGATGGGTCCATCTAATATTCGCAGTTTCCATCGAGCCAAACCTCCTATGTAGCGGCATGGCTACTTCACGCCGACCCCCTTACGGATTGCGCGTCGGTCATATACAGCATGGACGATAGTAGGGTCCGCATGGCCGGTCGTATCGATGGCGTTAACCCCTTGATCCAGCAGGTCGGTAGCCCCCTTGGCGCGCATGTCATGGAAATGGAAGCGGGCATGACCTCCTGCCTCCCAGGCGCGCATCACTCTTTGCACCAGCGTATTGAACCCGGAATCGGTATAGGGCTTACCCGTCTTACGACTCACGAACAGATGGCGGCTTCCCTTAGGGCGCCATAGTTTTCTGGCCCGGCCGATCGCCTCTGCCAGTTTCGGCGCCCACTGCACTAGCACCTTGACCGGCTTCCGGTTCCGCCCCTTCAGTTGGTGCACTACCAGCCCCTCCGGTGTGATGTGGTCCAGGGTCAGCTGCAGTACGTCCTGACGACGCTGCGCGGCCAGGTAGGCGATTTCCAGCGCGGCCGAGACCACAACCCCCGATTCCAGCGGCTGGGTGTATTCCTTTCCTCTGGTAATGGCAGGTGGCTTTCCTTTGCGGAGCGTTAACATGCCGTGGAGGAGATTCCGTGCAAATGCCAGGAACTGCTCCAGCTCCTCGTCCTCCACATAGCGATCGCGCGGCCGTTCCCGATTGCGCGTCACCCCACGGCAAGGATTAACGTCGACGATGCCCCAGCGCATTGCCATGGTGAACACGTGCGATAGCAATGCTTTCTCCCGGTTGCCGGACACCGCCGCCCTCTGCTTGGCGCGCGCGTCCAGATACTGGGCCACGTGCACCGGCTTCACTTCATCGGGGCGGAAATCGCCGAACGCTGCCTCCAGCAACTTCAGCTGCCCGCCCTGGTCGCGCCGCGTCTTGATCGACTTGGTCGGTAACACCTCTACTGCATAGCGATTGAACACGGCCGCCATGCCCTGGGCGGGTAGCCGGCAGGGCGCCTCCCGCTCGACCCAGCGCCGTTTAGCTTCCTCCAAGTTGTCCGACAGGCGAATCCACTTGTTCTGATGGGTCACGTAATAGTAAGCGCCGTACTTCCGATACATCCGCGGCGGCAGGTCGCGGTCCTTCGTGCGAGGCCGTGCCATTTCACCTCCGAGTGACTTTGTTGAGTTGGTCCAGGTTGATCGAGCGCAGCGGTGTCGGCGCCGAGGTGACTAGGTTTTCCCCCAGGGCAGCTCGCACCACCAGCCGCGACACCAGGGGGCGTCCGCGCCCATTGGTCAGGAAGGGGATACGGTTAGCCTTCAGCCACACCGCGATTCGGGCCGAGGTTTTATAGCCGCTGATGGACTTAAGCTCCTCTTGGGTCAGGATGGCATCTTCCATGCTGAATCTCCGTCGTCTGATGTTTCGTGACGTCAAGCTGCTACGCAGTACACGGCGCCATTCCTGCTCAATTGCGCCTGCACTACGCCCTCGGCTACACGCCGCCAGTCATCCAGCGAGTCGTCGTTGTGCAGGTGGTGATCCTGATCGTGGTCGACCGGCACGGCGCGTTCGGTGACGTGACCGCGGACCGGCTCCACCTCGGCACGATGGATATGCAGTACCTGGCCGCCCAGCTCGCGGGTCAGCTCAGCCTCGTCGGCGGTGCGGACGTCACTGATCACCACGCCGCGGCCCTGCGACAGAATGGTGTCGAGGCGGCGGGCCATCTGGCGTGTCCAGTAGTCGGTGGCCACCGTCTGGCGGCGGTACTCGGTGCCCCACAGTTGCAGGATCTCGCGTGGCGAGCGAGGGCGGCTCAGTGCATCGATCAGAAGGCGGCTCGACGTTTCGCTGACAATCGCCTCGACAAAGTCCAGCTCGCTGCAGCGCTCCAGCGCCAGGCGGCCGGTCGGCAGTTCTTTCAGCGTGCGATCGGTCAGTATCGACCAATCGTCCAGGCCGAACGCCGCAGCCACCTCGCTGCGCAGCGGGTCGGCGAAGGCGATTTTCTCGAACAAGTGTGGGGCGATGTGGCAGATGTTGTAGGCAAGGGTGTCTTTGCCACTGCCGGCCGGGCCGGTCAGGCCAATCAGTAGAGTCATTGGAGTGCACCGAATCAGGGTCAGGCCGTAGCCAGAAACAGCAACGCGGCCCAGATGGAGCCGCGTGCGTAGCAGGTGATGACGATGAGTAGGTCTGTTGCCAAGGGGGCATGCGTTCTGCTTGTCGCCATCAGGTTGGTGGTTGTGATAGCAGGGCGAATGCTGCGCCTGACACTCTCGAAACCTGACCGTTTCCAATGGTTTTAATGCGGCCCATCCGATGGGCCACTCCATCAGCCACTCGACCCACTCGGGGTTCAACTGGCCACCCTCCGAAGCCATCCCAGCAGGTGGCCACCGAGTATTCCATCACCAGCACTTGCGAAAAGAGCCA
Source organism: Neisseriaceae bacterium JH1-16 (assembly GCA_025989215.1). Classification (GTDB taxonomy): domain Bacteria; phylum Pseudomonadota; class Gammaproteobacteria; order Burkholderiales; family Chromobacteriaceae; genus Crenobacter_A. The sequence goes on from JAPDNP010000001.1 coordinate 922,518, forward strand.
ACTCATTCACGGGTGGGCCGCGGCACCAGTGCCTGGAGCAGCCCGGCCGGATGCTTATGTTGGTCGTTCATGGGCTGTTCGTAGTGTGTTGATGAAATATTCATGTTCCGTTCTTGTGGTGTTAATGAATGGCGTGGGCAAAAGAAAACCCCGCACTTGGCGGGGTTTACGGAAAGAGTCCGACTTTTCCTCTTAATAGACGTTATGATGTTTTGTAACAGCAAACATAAAGATCTCGCGATTAATGTTAGGTGTGACTAACATGCGCTTGCGTTCAAAGTGGTTGATTAAACTTCAGCTCTCTGGCTCTGAGTATTTTTATCAACTTCTGACTGAAAATGGTCTATTTTTCATCCCCAACGACTAGAGGGTTGGGCATGGTTTTATATACATTGGCGGCATCGCTGTCTTTAAGTACTGCAACATCAAGAGTGCAGGCATCCAGAAGCGCCTTATTTTCGATACCGGCTTGTTTGCAAATATTTCGTGTCATCTTGGACAGCGAAGGATCGAGGTCTTTTGCAAAGAATAGTTTCTTTGGCACACTGCGCTCGAAATCGCTTCCGCAAGGAGATAACATCGACTCATTCGAAAGAACGCGCCAACTTTTGGTAAAATGTCCGTATAATTCTTCATAAGAAAATGGGGCAGTCAACTCTGTTCCGTCCCGCGCCTCAATTGAGTCGATGCCATCGCTGCTATTGGCGAGCAAACCGCGCACTTTACTTGGCCAGTGCCCGAGCCCAACAGAGACGTCGATATAATCGCCATTTTCCACAGCACGCACGCTATCTCCATGCGGTCCGCGCACAATATACGTATCGCCTTTAAGGACGACATCTCCACCTCCTGGTAGTTGATACGGCTTCCCTTCACGTAAGATTACTGGCACTCCATCGATATTCACGCGCGTCGGCTCAGCAGACGACGGTGCAAGGCAGATGGCTACTCGACTTTTTCCCGTCCCTATCGCGACCGCCTTGTTGACCGCTACATCAGGCCTCGTCGGCCTTCTCGGGACCTGACGTGTCTGAACAACAAAATCAGAATCAGTCATGGCAAGAATGAAATCCCCCGATGCCTGGAAGTCATAGAGCAAGCCACCAAAGGTCGTCAGATGAGTATCGCCGATAGTCTGCGCGATTGCACAGTTCGGTAATGCTCCGCTAGCTGCACTGCTAGTTGTGTATATTACCGCAGGTCCTGGTCCAGCCAGTGCAGGGGTAGTTGAATCAAATCCAAGATTATTTGTTTCTGCTGTAAAACTACCTACCCCGCAAATCGGAGAATTCGTGTTGCCATTGATTATTTGCGTTCGCATGGTCATCTTCGTGCCGGCGCTAAAACTGGCTTGATTCTTACAGCAGTCGCCGAAGATGCCGAACTCGGCTGTATTCCAATTATTTGAGAGACTGACCAAATCACCCAGTCCGTTTGCCTTATCCATTTTGCCAGCGGTCGTAAGCATTACCATATCATTGATGGCATCGCCAGTAAGCAATACCCCCTGAAGTTGCGCAGCCGACAAAGCTGTAGCATTTTGGGGGGAGCTATCGATGAAGCAATTGTTTCCCGAATGAATCCATTTTATATCCGTTGGACACGACGGGCCATAGCCGATCAGCCAGTATTCTATGAAAATACAGGGACCTGCAGAGCATTGGTTCTTTGAGTAAATAAATTGCTCCCACCCCAGGCATCCTGCAACGTTATTACACGCAGGCGGGGAGGGAAAGAACTGGCTATTTAGCTGGATAGTGAAAGCATCAGCCAGGTTCTGAGTGCCTTTATAAGGTCCCATTTCAGTGAGCGTTGGTGGGGTGACGCTGTCGAAATATCCTTTTGCAATCGAGATCTTCGGCTCAGTTGAGGGGCTTTTCACCTCAGCCAAAATGTTACTGCTCTGGTACCCGACGTTAGGGTGCACAGTCAAAGTAGGTGCGTTGGGATCTTTCGGTGGAGGAAGACAATCCTTTTTAACCCATTCAGAGTTCGGGTAAGTGGCGCTAAAACAGCCCTTTTCAGATACCGCCTTTTTCGACATCATATTCTGCCAAACTTCTCGCTTCCTCAACTCCTTTTGACTAAGTACCTGAGGTGGAGTGTTTGTCTGAGGCATGTGAGCTTCATAGGCGAGCTCATTGAGTTGTTGGCCATAGGCTGTGGCAGATAAGTATCCAAAAACGAGATATATAGCTATCAGGAGGGCGAAAACGTTAATGCTGTGCTTGTTTAAAAAGGAAGATACTTCATCGCAGTCCTCCTAATATGTTGTTCATGCATTCATCGAAATATAGATGAAAGCTTGCAATTCGTAGGACCGTGATTTGATAATTTTTCAATAATTCCGATTGCTAATAAAAACCCTACCGTCTTGCCAGTATTTGTGAAAAATGGAGTTTTTCACGGTCCGATATACAAAAATAACCGCCATCAGACGGGGCTAATGATCGGGCTGGGTGCTACCTTGTAGTGTACTGATAATAGTTTACTGATAGTTGAACAGCTTTTCCTCGCCAGGCTTGCCGTACAGGTTCTTGTCCACCTGGCGCATCTGAGTTACCTGCCCGGCATTATCGTAGGTGTATGTCACATCGATCGTACTGGCCGGCTCAAAGGTGGTCAGGCTCAACAGGGGGTAGAGCCGGTTAGCTTCCTGTTTCCTGTTGGTCAGCCAGATCGAGAAGAGTGGAGAGGTCGTTCCCCGTGGCCAGGATCAGTCCATCGTCGTCGGTCAGCAACAGTGTGGGCTCCTCTGACCCGAGAGTGAAGTCGCCCACGCCCAGGCACTGCCTGGCCGTAAAGATCGAACGGTGTTGGTGTGCGATTGGGATGATTACCGACTACGCGGGATGGCCGCTGCGTTGTGATGGTTTCGAACATAAGGCGCGGCTATGACCGTGCCGGTGGGGAACTCCTCGGGGCAAGTAAGGAGAGTGGTATGCAAGACGAAGCAGTGTTTGGTTTTGTGCGTATGGCGCTGGAAGTGTTGTCTGCCAGCGAGTTGAAGGTGCAGCGGTTCAGTGCGGCATCGGGTTCGTCGGGCGTAGAGCCGGACGACTTGAAGTGCATGGCCGACCGGACGTTGCGGGCGGTGACATTGTTGCCGGCCGAACAGCATCTGGCGGTGATGGCGTGGGTGTTCCATGACGACTATCGCCGGTTACCGTTGTACTTCGCTGACCTGGTGTCGTTTGCTCGGCATGGGTTGGCCGAAAAGGGTGTGGAGTTAGAGGCCGAGTGGCTGGTGACGATGGTGCGATTGTGGTTGAAGTTGGACCGGTCGTTCCGTGTGGCGGCGGAGCACTTGGGGGTGAATCACGAGACGGTGGCTGCGAAGTACCGTGCGACGGTGGAGCCGCTGTTGGATGGTTGGCGGGTGGCCGGCAAAGGGTCGATCGAGCCGCTGTACTACGAATGGGAGGGGAAAAAGTTGCTGTTGTGCGCTTGACATAGATAAACCTGTCCACCAATATTCAGCCCGTAGACCCGCCCAAGTTGCGCCTACACGAAACCCCGAGCTAACCCCTCGGGGTTTTTTGCTTTCCAATAGGTGACTGATCTTGCTCAGTCAAATGTCATGATTGACAAATGGAGGGTATGTGGAAGGTTTGATTGCACTTGTCAGCAAGTCCGATGGATGGGTACTTACATTAAGTACGGCATTGATTTTAATTTGGGCCCTAATAATGACTTTGGAGAAGGCATATGGAGTATACGGCCTTCACACTAAAGAAAGGGGCATGAGCAATCTTGAATTTATGGAAAAGCATTCTTCCGCATTCAAGGAAAATAAAAAATTAGCACGATTTGTCGAAAGATTAAAAGAGCATGAGCTTTTTTACTCGCTGACAAAAATTCGAGCCACACCAGAAAAGATATCCATCTTCGCCGAGATATTTGAGCTTGGTGTAGTTACTCCCAAAAATCTTAAACGCGTAAGTGCATACATCGACAAAGATCAAAGCGGAAAAATAAAATCACAAACCGGGTTGGCTGAGTTTGTTCTAATTATACTTGGCATAGCTTTGGTAGTGCTTATGGGATTTTTTGCTATGACCGTCAACTATCTGATACCTGAAAAACAAGATTCAATTAGAGTCTTTGTGATAGTTTACTTATGCCTGGCTACACTACTATTTGCAATACCTACGACTGGTGAAGTCTTAAAAATTAAAACCCTTCTATCAATAAGTGAAGGACTAGATAAAAAATCCAGACTTTCCGGCAAGCCCGGCCTTAAATGGCAGGCTAAAACCGCAATCAAAACCGGCTGGAAGAAAATGGTTATTACCATTGCAGTATCCGGAGCAATCTGGATTGGCGGATATTACTTTGCGCAGTACCTGAAGGCTATATAAATCTGGAATATAGAAACTTCACTTATCACGCTCATTCTTGGCGTGCACGCAAAACCCCGAGCTAAACACTCGGGGTTTTTTGTTGGGTCGCTCGATATGGAATACCGCAGTACAGGCTAAGCAGCAGTACGATCACAATGCCGAAAAATACCCCCGTTGGGAAAACTAATCCAATGCTAGGTAGACTGGACTCCCGCGACGTCGCAAGCCCAATCATTTGCATCGCAAATGGTCCGGAGAAAGCGGCCCATGCGCAAAGTGGAATCAGCCTGATTGGTCGCCATTTGTTCCAGAGCGAGACAACTGGAAATATGGCAAGAAGCATGATCGGGTAGCAGGCGTAGATCGCTGTTTCGAAGCCAAACGTAAGCGCGATCCTCAGTTCATGGATTGGCGTTACTGGGATAAAGCCACGTGAAAGTCTTCCAAACAAAAGACCAATAGGGATTGAGACAACGAGCGGTATTAACAGGATGCCGCGCCACAAAGGGCGACGAAGCTGGGTATGATCAGCTCGAACCTGCTGGTTATTCCTGTATGTCTTCAGCCACCAAAAGTAAATAAAGACCGCGTATACCACCAGCAGTGCAAATGTTGGCTCTCTGTTATCCATAATCACAGTTCAAATCAGCGATGGCATTGCCATTAGCATAGTACTTGAGCCCCCCCATTGCTGCGGGGCTTTTGCTTTCTGCCGTTCGGCCAAAGTGCTGGGCGGTGTCGATTGTCCGGGCCACCCGCCCGGCGGCCGGCCGTATGGCTGGCCATGTCTGCTGCCTGCTTTCCCATTTGGAAAGGAGGTGATCTCTGCGAGGTGTGTATGGCCAAGGCATCAGTGGTTGGGAAGCTGAACCTGCGCTTGCCAGGCATGCAAGAAAGCGCGCGAGGGATGCGGCGAAAGCTGTTCGAGGCGAAGCCGCTGATCGAGCAGGCGCTACGCGCCGAGGTGAATTCGGCGTTCCGGGTGAAGAGCAGGGCGTTCCCCGCTGCGTTCAAGGGGTTCATCAGCTACCGGGACAAGAACCGTTCCACGGCGAGCCGAGCCCCAATGTGCTGATCACCATCCTGGCCGCGCAAGCCGGCGACGGGGTCGAGCTGACCGGCAGCACGCTGCAAGGGTTCACGGTGCGGGTGCGCAACGGCGCCGACTACGTGGCGCGACACATCAACTGGATCGCTCAGGGCTACTGAGCCACAACCTACACGCCCCGCAATTGCGGGGCGTTCCTCATTTGGAGAGCTGAATGGCTTTATTTAACGGCCTGCCGACGGTCGGCCAAGTGTCCGGCCTGCAGGTGGTGCAAGAGACCAACGCCATTGACGCCGAGTTGCTGGCAGTGCTGACCGCTGCTGGCGTCACGCCCGATGTCGGCAAGCTGAACCAGCTGGCACAGGCGATCAAGCTGCTTGGTTGGGGAGCCACAGATCGGCGCCTGGCCACCCAGGCCGAGGCCGAGGCTGGCACCGACAACGTCTATCAGGTTACCGCCTTGCGGGTGGCGCAGGCGATCGCCAAGGCCGCCCCGCGCGGCGCCCCGGGCTCGTCGTTCCATCACGCGGGCCTGATGCCCCCACCCGGCGCGCTGATCGAGGATGGATCGTTGGTCTCGCGTACCAGCTATGCCAACTTGTTCAACGCGATTTGCCCTGTTTTTAACTGCGTCATCACCAGTGGCAGCAAGTCGGTTACCGGCGTGCCGGCCGCCGTACTGACTGCGCTAGGGAGCGGTGCGGGCATTCAAGTCGAGGGCGCCGGCATCCCCGCCGGCAGCACCATTGCCAGCATTGCCAGCGGCGTGATCACGTTAAGCGTCAATGCGGTCGGCGCCGGCACCATTATCCGTATCTGCCCCTGGGGGGCTGGTGATGGTGTGACCACTTTCAAGCTGCCGGAAGGGCAGGGCGAGTTCAAGCGCGGCGCGGGTCTGGGGCGTAATGTGAATGCGGGGCGTGCGCTTGGTAGTGCAGAGGCCGATGACTTCAGGAACCATAGTCATATCGTTCCTGGCGTGACAGGGGGGACGGGGGGCGTGTACGTCATCGGTGGCGGGTCAGTCGGTTCCGCCAACGTGGAAACGGTCGCGACCGGCGGAATCGAAACTCGCCCCCGCAACGTCGCCTATTTGCCCTGCATCTGGTACTGAGGAATACAGTTATGAACGGATTTGCCTGGGGCTTCGACCCCCTGACTCGTGAATGCATTGGGCTGGTTGCGCTGCAGCCTGACCCACTATCGCCCGGCGAATATTTCCAGCGCGACAACGTCACCGACATCGAGCCGCCGGCCATGGCCGAGCATCAGGTCGCGGTGATGGTCGGAATGACCTGACCCCTCGAGGGCGACCTTCGTGGCCAGGACTACTGGCTCGGCGATGGCTCGCGCCACACCGTGGAGCAGCTCGGCCCATGGCCAGAAGGTGTCGCCGATGAGCCGCCACCATCGCCAGCGCATCGCCTGATCGATGGCGAGTGGGTAGCCGACCCTGCCGCGTTGGCTGACTACCAGCGCCAGGCAGCGCTGACCGCGGCCACCACCACGCTGTCGGCTGAACTGTAGCGTGCCGAGGTAGCGATCACGCCGCTACAGGACGCCGTCACCAACGGCTGGGCCGACGATGACGATAAGGCCGAGTTGCTGCGCTGGCAGCGCTACCGCTACGACCTGAGCAAGGTGGCCAAGCAAGCCAGCTACCCGCTGCAGATCAACTGGCCAACAGCGCCAGCTGTCACGCCAACCTGACAGGCCGCCGAGCGTGGCCTGATTAGTTTCCGCCTCAGTTTGTGCGCAGGTTGCATGGGGTAGTTAACATTTTTTGGTGAGAGGCTAAATTTTTTGTTCATTGTGGCTATACGAGGTTCGACCCACAACGTGAACGGCCTCCATGAGCAGAAAATCTACCAACGCGCACTACGGTTCATCGCCAGGATTCCTCCTTGGGTCTGGGTGATCTGCGCCATCCTGGCTATCTACTCGCCGCCCGTTCAATAACCAAATGCCCCGCTTTTGCGGGGCTTCGTCGTTTCCAAGGGGAAAACATGATTCGTTCCACAGGGCGCCGGCTGGCGCTGTTCTTCATCACTCTGGTGGCAGGCCTGTTGGCGCTGTTGGCTTTCCGATCGTTGGCAGCGATTGGACTGGCTGCCGTTCTGTCCGGGCTGTCGGCGCAGGTGCTGGCCGGCACCAGCAAGGCAACGGCCGCAACTGTCCACGTCCATGGCTCGGCGGTGATCGTCGCGTTTGCCGGCTCGCTGATGCTGTACCTGCGTCTGAGCGGCCGTAGCCGTCCCGAGCGAGTGGCGCTGACGCTGGCCAGCTTCTTAGCCGCGTATTTCGGCGGTCTACTGGCCTCTGAATTGTGGGACATCGGTCCAGGCGGGGTAGGGGTGGCTGGCACCGTCAGCGCCTACCTGGTGGTGCCGCTGCTCGATGCTGCACGAGTTGTTATCAAAGACACGCCCTGGCTGAAGCGGCTGATCTACAGCCGCGTTACCGGCGACAACGATGCAGGCCCCGCCTGCGCTACCCCGGAGGTATCCAATGCAGATAACCGCTGACCAATTGGTCGCCATCATGCCCGAAGCCCGGCCCCGCGCCGGGCTTTTTGTTGAGCCACTCAACGCTGCGATGGCCGAGTTCGGCATTGCCGACAACGGTCGTCGTGTCGCCGCGTTCCTGGCGCAGATCGGCCACGAATCTAACCGGCTGCTTTGGACCCGTGAGCGTGGCGGCAATGCCTACCTGGCCAAGTACGACACCGGCAAGCTTGCGACTGCCTTGGGCAACACGCCCGAGGCGGACGGCGACGGCCAGCTGTACTGCGGCCGTGGGCTGATCCAGATCACCGGCCACCGCAACTACCTGCTGTGCGGCACGGCCCTGCAGCTGGATCTGCTCAATCAGCCCTGGCTGTTGGAACAGCCGCTGGCGGCTTGCCGCAGTGCCGGCTGGTTCTGGCACAACAACTACCTGAGCGGGCTGACCGACAAGGATGCGTTCGATACGATCACGCAGCGGATTAACGGTGGCCAGAACGGCCGCGACGATCGCCGTGCGCTGTGGCTCAAGGCGCGGCAGATATTGGAGGTGAAGTGATGCTGGATACGTTCAAACACTACGGCCGCGTCATCTGGGTCGTGCTGCTGCTGGCGGTGGCTGGAGGCACCGGCTACCACCTGGGCGCTGGCCGGGTACAGCAGAAGTGGGATCGTGAGCGCGCTGGGCAGGCTATTTCGGCCCAGGCGGCAGAGCAGGCTGCACGCGTGAAGGAAGGGAAGCTGGCCGCCGCGGTGGCGGCGATCGATATACAGCACAAGGAACTGGCGAATGCCCAAGCACAAAACGATATCTGCGCCGCCAGCTTGCTGCTGGCTCTCTCCGGGTGCGCGTCCCGGCCCGTTGCCCAGGTTCAGGTAAGCCCGCGGCTGCCGGCGCCGCCAGCGTGGATGATGGAGCGGCTACAGCCGAACTTGACCCAGCGCTTGCAGAGTCTCTGGTCGGTATCACCAGCGACGGCGACAGCGCCATCCGGAAGCTGAACGCCGCTCAAGACTATATCGTAGCAGACGGCAACTCAATTTGCTTATTAGTGCGTCATTTGCATAGTTTTATGGCAAAATGCATGTTTGTTGCAACATCAGCTATGTAATTTAACGATGCAAAAAATTAATTCCATACAAGCCATGAGAGGTGTTGCTGCTCTTTTGGTAGTTCTTTTTCACGCCAGGAAGTCGTTGAACTTACCGTTCTACCCATTGGGTGATGCCCTGTTTTCCAGTGGCGCCGCTGGCGTTGATTTGTTTTTCATTATTAGCGGATTAATCATGGTGTTAGTAGCATCACGCCAATCAGATACTGATGAGGGTGTCGCTGCAGCTGTCAATTTCCTGATTAATCGCATTTCTCGTGTGGCGCCGCTATACATAGTGGCTACTATTGGGGCGGTTTTTCTTCAGAATACTTGGTCGCAAGTTTTTTCTGACCCTGTTGTGGCTGGCAATATGCTAAAGTCACTTCTTTATATTCCTTTGAATTTGGATGTAGCCCCATTCTATGGGTATGCTTCTTTGCAGGTTGGGTGGACTCTAAACTACGAAATGCTATTTTATTTGTTGTTTGGCGCCTGTCTTGCTTTTGGCCGATTTCGATACGTCTGTTTCTTCGCTGTAATGTTTACTCTTTTGATAGCCATACCACTATGGAAGCGAGAACTTAGTTTTAACGCTTACAACCACTATCATTTTTCTATAGCTTATCTTAACATGATGACAAATCCCATAATTTGGGACTTCGTCTTGGGTATGTCTATAGCATTTTTGCTCCGTGTATTTCCAAAGATGAACAATGAGCTTAGCCTAAACTTAGTTTTGTTGTCGTCGCTCTTTGTTGCGTGGCAATATTTTTCCGGGTTCCGATACGGCCATGGTCTTGCCGGGTGGGCACCATCGCTTGCGCTTTTGGTTTTCTCTCTAGTACATAGAGAGAAACACTATTCAATCAGAGTTCCTAAAATACTGCAATATCTCGGGGCAATTTCATTTTCAATTTATTTGTTACACCCATTAGCGCAGAATGTAGTCCCTGCGCTTTTGATTGGTTATGGGTTGAATGATTATTCCTCTGGAATTTCGATGGTATTTTTAATGCTGGGCGTTACGATCTTCTTTGCTCACTGGTCGAAAAAAATCATTGAGCAAGCAGTGTCGAATTTCATTAAAGAAAAATTGCTCATGATTTCTAATGCTTTTTTCAAATCGCCTCTAGTAGAAATTAAACAAGCAAGTTAATGGTTATGATCGACAATTTAATGGTATGGAGAGATGAGCCGGGGCATGCGGTCGTGCCGCGCTGCCAACTCTCCTATGGCGTCAACGGTGACGATGTAGACACGGACGAACGATCGGCCGAACTCGGCGGTGATGTAGCTGTACGGCCGTATCAATGCACCTTGAGGAGTTCGTCGAGACTGGTCGTGTAGCGCGGGGAGCGGCTTCCTGGCGCATCTGCCAATTGCTCCCCAGCCCCTCCGCGCCCAAGTAGAGCATGTTCCGACCGTAGTTGTGGTTGATCGCGTCCAGGGGGGAGCATCAGCGCCTGCCGGCGTGGGTCAGGGGCTTGCCGAACAAATGTTGCTAGGCTGTATCAGCGGCACACTGACCCACTTCTGGTACTTCAGATCCTGCGCGCGGAACCGGTTGGTTGTGATGAACACGCAGACTTCCAGCGCGGTGCTGTGCTGTGCTAATGGCGGAGTTTCTCGGTGGCTCGTGCAGCGTGATGAGCAACCGACGCGGTCAGGGTATCCAGATACTCGACCATTTCGCTGAACGAGTGGTTGCTTAATTATGCTATAACGTTACTCATTACATTTTCATAATTCCAATTGGCTATGCCATTTATCTCGATGAACAGAGGTCTAGCCGCCTCTGCCAATCGTGGCAAGATTTCTCTGCCCATCGATAGAAATCAGCAAGAACCAATTAAATTATTTTAACCATTATCCTCAAAAACATTCCGGAACATCGGGACAAGCAAACGGTTACCATGCTCAGAAAGATGACTTGCATCATAGTAAAGCGGTCGCCCTTCCTTAGAACCATAGCAACGATTATTATCACAAAGATATGGCAGCGGATTCAGTATTTTTGCGCCACATTTATTCTGCGCCTCATCCTGAATCTTCCAAACGAACGAATGACGCTCATGATAGTCGCTTAGAGATATTGAAACATCGTACTCAACACCAAACATCAACGCACGTGACATTATTCGCGGCACGTGCACTGGCATTTCAGGGAAAGGGCGAACTAGGTAGACCGGGTGTCTTGCCGCAATTTTGCAAACCGTGCCAATAAAATGCCTACTATAATCATTAAGGAACTCAGGCTCTGCCGCGGAGTATCTTTTCGAAAAATAAACATAAGGTGTGTTTTTGGGGAAATTCCAGCCACCCTCATCGCCCAATGCGTAGGATGACGATCTATTAACAACTACAACAGGAATCCCGGATTTAATCGACTCCAGTTTATTGAGCGCCCATTCATTAAATTCTTTGCAGTTTCTGTCGCTACTAACAGTATTCGCTCCCTCAATCGTCGGACAGCTTGCGTAGGCCCACTCTTGGACGCCTTGATTTTCATTGGGTAAAGATTCGGCAACAGCATTTACTACGGCGTCCGCATGACTATCCCCAAGTACAATTGCTGAAAGTTCACTACCGCCATAGCTGCAGGAGCGGCCCTCAACTCCATGGCTAATCAAGCACTCACTCTGCCTTGGATTCCTATTGTATAGCTCTTTCACTGTAGCTGTAACAACACTAGGGATTCTATCTGGGTACCCAGAGTTAAATATAGAACTTGCTCCATTAAATGCAGAGAATGCGGCAACGAATAAAATCAAAAATCCGATTAAAGGATTTTGTCCAGACAGAATAATTCGGCAGCGATCCTCAAATAACTTTCGGGAACCCCACCCAAAAATCAAGGTCATAAATAAACCAGTGACAACCCAAAAATAATTAGATTGCTGCTGCATGTAAACAATCGACACCACAATCGGCCAATGCCATAGATATATGGAATAAGAGTTACGACCGACCCATTGCATGGGTTTATTGTCAAGAATAAAAGACTTTTCTGCATTCGCGGCTATAACCATGACTGCGCCGGCTACTGGAATTAACGTGTAAGTCCCTGGCCAAACAAAAGACTTGTCAAAAGAAAAAATAGAAGCAAAAATCAAGAGCAGGCCTAATGGCTGAGTGAATTTACTTACAGCAGACCTTGAGCTCAACACTGAATGAAAAACAAAAACCAATCCCCCCGCAATCATTTCCCATGCTCGGGTTTGCAGTGAATAAAAATTCACGACAGGCTTTGAACTGGCAAAAACAATAGAAGCACAAAAAGCTACAACCCCGCCAATGACCATTGCAGCAATAAAAGCTCTTCTATCTGTGGAAAGCTTTCGCGTTACGACTGCAAACAATGGAAAGATCAAATAAAATTGCCATTCAACAGAAAGAGACCACGTATGAAGAAGCCACTTATCTATCGTGGCAACATCGAAATAACCGGCCTCGTTAATGAATTTTACATTAGATAAAAACAGCAAGCTGTATCTGACTTGGCTACCAAGTTCACTGTATTCATCAGCGGGCAGAGCTAGCCATCCCAGTAAGAGTAAGATACTGCATAATGCTATAAGTGCTGGGGCAATTCTCTTTGCTCGAGCCCAATAGAATAGCAGTATTGAGAAACTATTATTTTCAATACCCTCCAGCACAATTTTTGTCATCAAGAAGCCTGATATTACAAAGAAAACATCAACCCCGACAAAGCCCCCATTAAAACCTAAAATATCGAAATGATATAAAACAACCGCAGCAACCGCAATTGCCCTCAGTCCATTAATGTCACTTCTATAGCCGTTATTATTTATCACAATACCATACCTTAAATCAGATAATATTCATTTCAATTATGCCACAAATTAATGGATGAATTAACCTGTTCAGCCACCGGTCACGCAGCCAACTCGCCTATGCCGTCTACGGTGACGATGTAGACACGGACGGACGGACGAACGATCGGCCGAGCTCGGCGGTGAAGATGTAGTACGACCGTGTCAATGCACCTTGAGTAGTTCGTCGAGATGGGGCGTGTAGCGTGGGGAGCGGCTTTCCTGGCGCATCTGCCAATTGCTCCCCAGCCCCTCCGCGCCCAAGTGGAGCATGTTCCGCCCGTAGTTGTGATTGATGGCGTCCAGGGTGCGCATCAGCGCCTGGCGACGTGGGTCAGGGGGCTTGCCGAACAAGTCGTCTTGAATAGCACTATCCGATCTCCCTGAGTATCACGCCAGCCTTCTTGTAGTTGAGGCCTGGCAGATAGATGCTCCTGAGGCCATGCAGTGCCGCGCGGGTGATCAGGATGGTGTCGTTGCTAGGCTGTATCAGTGGCACACTGACCCACTGCTGGTACTGCAGATCTTGCGCGCGGAACCGGTTGGTGATGATGAACACGCAGACTTCCAGCGCGGTGCTGTGCTGATGGCGGAGCTTCTCGGTGGCCCGGGCGGCAAGGCTTCGCAGGCGAGCGGCCTCAACGCCAATGGACAAGTGGCCGGTAACGCCCAACTCGCCAGTGGCCTGTGGCCTGGGCATGCATTCTCCTGGACATCGACTGGTGGACGAGTCGACCTCGGGACACTGGGTGGCAAAGCCTCCTCCGCGGCGGCGATCAATAGCAGCGGGCAAGTGGTTGGCTCGGCGCAAACCACCAGTGGTGAATGGCGCGCCTACGTGTGGACCGCTTCTGATGGTTTGATCGACCTGAATAGTCGCATTCCAAGTGCTCCAGCCGGCACTAGACTGATCGCTGCAGTGGCCATCTCGGATAACGGCGCCATCATGGCGCTCTCTAACAAAGGGTTGTGTCTCCTGCAACCTAGTCCATAAGCCCCCTCAAACAGAACAGGGCGCTGATAAGCGCCCTGTTCTGGTGCAGTCAAATGGGTAATGGACTCTCCCTCATGTGCGGTTATAGCCATCTAAAATTGAGTTTTAGATTAGTCTGAATGCCTTATGCAGCAAGGGGGCGAAAACCATGCCAATGACACTTTTATTAGATAGCCCACCATCCTGAGCCATTGTCTGTAGCTGGTTTCGGGATGGTAGAACTTCTAACTTGTAATCAGAAGGTCGAGGGTTCGACTCCTTTCACCGGCACCAAATACAGACGGGCCTTGCAGCAATGCAAGGCCCGTCTGTATTTCGCGTTTTAGACAGTTACGCCTAATATCATTCGCGAAGTTCCTCGCTACTTAACACCCTAGTCCTTTCCTGGAAATGCTCCAGACCTTAAGCGCCCGCTGTAACGCGGCGCGCATATTGGCACTGTTTTGCACGGGAATTGGCACTGGGGCCAGGAGCCATACTTAGATGTTTTGCGCAGGTTTTGGCACTGAGAATTGACAGTTAGCCCCCATGGGGTGAACCCGCGTTCTGGCCAGTCGGCTAGTCGATCAAAAATGAGTATGCTTATGGCATTTGTCATTCGTGCATTCTTGCAATTTGGTGGATATGATTGGAAGCGGAAACTACGCAGCGGCTGCGACTACGCTTCCGCGTTTCCATCCTCTTTCCAACAAAAACATGGGTGGTGGTACATGCCGCATTCTTTTGAAGGCTTCAACCTTTCCGACGAAGCTGAAGTCCTTGCTCGCAAGGAAAGCTCCTCCAAGAAGCTGGGTGTGCGAGGGCTCAACCCTCAAGGGCAAGGTATTGTCTTCGCTGTCATTGACCTTGCGTACGGGTACACGAATGAGAACGCAGAAGGGGTTCTCGGCATCATTCGCGATCCGGGAGCGACAACCCCCAAGACGCTTACCGACGCCACCCAGATTGCGAACTATGTTGTGCAACTTCAGAAAGTGCTCGACATCCCTGTGGCCGTTTAAACCAAGTGCCACCCTTGAGGGGGCTTAGCCTCATCAGGCTTGGCTCATAAGCATGCACAAGCGACTGGCTCGGTGTTTCTCATCAAACCGGTCGCTTTTTTCATAGCCTTACGGCTGTTCTTTCGGCCAGGCCACGGCCTCCACTGCCTCGACCGTCTCCGCCCGGCCAATCTCCTCTCTCAGTGCGCGCGCCGTCGCGTGCAGGCCGGCGGCGTAGGTGGCCAGCGCCACCGGCAGGCCAAACACGCCATCTGCGTCTAAGGGCACGATGCTGTTGTCCGCGGCGGCCCAATCAATCTCGAACGGGGTGTTGGTGGCCTTGGCCGACTGCGCGGCCAAGGCGGCCGAAGTGATGCGCTGCACGCTTCGCGGGTCGCTGTCGAAGACCTTGCCCTGGTAGGGGAAGCCGGCTGCCTCCAGCCGGTCACGCTCGTCGCTAATGCGTTCCTTGGCGGCGTCTTTGGCCTCCTGCAGCGAGACAGCCGGTTCGGCATTGGCCAGTTCTTCGTCGCTCGGCCACCAGCGATGGCCGCGTGGGATGATCGCCCCGTCGTCGAGACGAATGATCTGGTCCGGGTTACCGGTCAATTTGAAGCCGGACATCATTGTTCCTTTCATAGTTCGGCATCCGCCGTTGCGTGAACGCCATTCGCGCTGGAGGCGACCGACGATGCACTGCCTAGGTAGTTAAACAACGTCATCCAGTCGTTGGTCATGGCGATCCCGGTGCCGCTGCAATCCACGTTCTGATCAAGGTTTCGTACTTGCCCATTTGCTGCCTGCGGGTTGTAGGTCACGATGGCTGGCGCTGCACGCATTCGCACTGGATAGGTCCAGGTCAGGCTGTTTGTCGCTCCAGCACTGCCTGCCGTGACCTGCCGGCCGGACACGACACCAATGAAGCCCGTGTTTTGTGCCGGCGCCACATTCAGCGGGAAGGTTTTGCAGAAATAGCGCTGGCACAGCGCCAATTCGGTTTGTATATGACGCGGCTCGCACGGCGTGTCTGCAGCACCCTCAGCGCATTGCACCCTTGCGAGGTCGAAGACGATGTTTTGCTGCCCCATGCCTGGCAGCGCCGTGGCGATGGTGACCCCTGCGTCGAGGTAGAACTGCACGGCCAGATAGTCGTCGCCATTCGTGCCGATGATCTTGCCCGCGATGCTTGGTAGGTCGACCGTGATCACGAACTTTTGCCACTGGCTGGTCAGCGCAATCAATTTGCCGAAAGTAATGACCGCCGCCGATGGTGCGCCCCCCCCGTGCCAAAGGTCTGCGAAAACGACACCGCCACATTCTTGTTGCCATCGGCCTTGGCTCTGAATGTCAGCGTGACTTTCTTACCAGCGAAGGTGCGCACGCTTTCAATTTTCTGCACCACGGTTGCATAGTTGTTGGTGCCGGCTACGGACGTAACGGCTGTGCGCAGAAAGTGGGTCGGCTCGCTTGGCACATCAGGTTGACCGAGCGCGAACGACTGGCGCGTCGTCGAGATGGTTGAGCCGTTGCTGCTTTGATACCAGCGGTCGGCCGTGTAGGCGTAAGACGTGAACGGGCCGGGACCGCGCTGCCAGATGTCGAAGTTGCCATTGATTAAGGCGTTCTTACGGAACACCTGCACCGGGAAACCCTGTGCGGGGTCGAACACGATATTTTGATCGCCAGCCGTGACCTGGCCCCGGTCGTTCACCGTGACCCGGTTGAATACGCCGGGTGCCAGGGTGACTCCGTTCTGGATCAACTTGGTAATCGCGGCTTTGACCTGGTCCTGTTTGGCCGCATCCGGCGCGATCCCGGCGCCGACCAGCACCGAGAGCAGCTCGCCCTGGATGGCGTTGAGCCAGGCAGCGGTCACAATCGTGCCCGGCTGGCTGGTGGCCGGGTTGCCGTCGTGGAACAACCCGTCCGATGAGTTAATAGCCTGCATGGTTAGTGTTCCTGGTAGTCGAAGTAGACGAAGGTGTGCGCGGGTTTCAGGTCGCGGAAAACGCTTTCGAGGACTGGGTCGCCCAAGCTCGACAACCGGTCCCCGGCGACGGCCTGGCCGGCTTTGAATTGGTAGGCCAGCGAGGCGCTGCCATGCACGACTGCCAGCCAGACCCAGATGATTTCCGCCACCCAGACGGTGTCCGAGGCCATGCTCTCGCCGGCCCGGAACGGTTGCGGCTCCTGGATGGATATCTGGTAACCCAGGCCGGCGGCCAGGCGCGTGAAATACGGGATGGATAGGCCGCCGGTTTCGGCCAACTTGGCGAGCACCGCCTGCAGCCGTTGCTGGTAGCCCGCACCGGGTGACGGCGTGATGCCGCAGACGCGCTCCCAGTCGGGCAACATCTGCTCGGCATTGAATGGGGTGAGGCCACCCTTGGCGCGGTCGGCATTGGCGAGCGTGTCGTCCAGCGTCCGGCCCTCGGCGCTCAGTTCCGCCTGCAGCGCAGCGCCATTCGGGGCGTAGCTCACCGGCGGCAGCAGCAAGGCCAACAACTCGCGGTGGCTCATGGCATCGGCACCACGTTGACGATGCCGAGGCGCACCCATTCCACCTTGGTGTCGTCGGTCACCGGCACCATGTTGGTGGTCGGCTGCGTCACCGCACGGTCGACCACACCGGCCAGGTCGGAAATTAGTGCCTCGATGCGGCTCTTGATCGCCGTCTCGCCGGGGGCCAGTTGGCCGAAGTAGCCGGCCAGCGCGGTGCCGATCTGAGCCTTGGCAGCGTCGAGGGTGACACCAGGCAGCTGCACCGCGACGGCGACGTCGACTACCTTGGGTGTCGGCGCCAGTACCAGGAAGCTTTTGGCCGTCACCGGGCGCAGATCGTCGATATGGGCCTGCACGGCCGCCAAGGTGGCGGCCGAAGGCAGCTCGCCGGCCGAGGTGATAACCACGTCGACGGTGCCGAGGCCACGCCGTAACGGGTAGACATAGGCGGCGGTCACCCCGGTGACCTCCATCGCCCAGCGCCGGTAGTCATACTTATTGCCGCCGGCTGGCGGGCGACGGATCAGCTCCAGCAACCGGGCCAGCAGCTCGGCGTCGGACTCCTCGTCGACGCCGCCGGTCATCGTCACCAGCGTGGCCTGGCTGGCCACGCCGGACGGCGCGGCGCTCAGCTCCAGCAGCGAGCCGGCCGGCGCGTTGCTGGTGGTGCCGGTCACGGTGGCCACCGCGTTGACGATGGCGCTGCCGGCGGCATCGAGAGTGGCGGCCGAACTGGTTGCGTAGCTGGAGCCGCCCAGCTTGGCGGTCAGCCCCGAGGGCACGGCTGCGCCCGGCGTGCCGCTGACGAGCAGTGTCCCCTGGGCGGTGGTCGGCTGCTTGCGGCTCAGGCCGCGCACCCGCGCATGCAGCTCCAGGAAGTCGCGGTCGGCGGTGTCGGGGAAGATCTGCCGGACGATCCACGCCTGGTGCTGGTACAGCCCCTCGACGACGCTGGCCACCGAGGTGGCCCGAACGAAGAAGTCGCTGTCCGGGCCGGTGTCGGCGTCGGGCCGCTGGTTCTTCAGGTCGCGCAGCAGGGTGTCGCGGATCGTGTCGAAAGGTGGAACGGCGAAGGGCATCAGCTAACCCATCACCGGATGTTGGAAGTGCTGGACGCGGCTGCTGGCAGCCTCGACCTCGATTCAACTAACTGCCATGCAACAGACTCAACTTCTGACCAAGCACTGAAGACTGCCGCTCTTGGGCTGATACTCATCACTCGCAAGAGTGGATGAAGTTTTGAATCTTCTATTCTTTGGATCTCTTCTTGTAACTTGACTTTAGGTGGTTCGGACTCCGCAATTTGAGCGACCGCCTGAACCATCATTTCAACCGAAACCCCGTCCTTGGTGACTTGGACCTTAGTCATTCTTGTAAGGGCGTCTAACAGCCCATCTTTGAATTTCTCATTGAAAAAAATTGCCAGAGCACGAACCCGACAAGAACCGGCCAAGCTAATGAATCAACTAACTTGGTTAGAAAAGTAAAGAGATCCATATTTGTGGTAACCATTTGCAATTGTCTTTTACTGCGATGCTATCACAATGGAATGCTGGTCTTCCCGCCTGAGTCTCCCGAGTGGATATGACTCATCAGACTCTTACCCCCCGCCACCACATCCTCGCTGGTGGTGAGCTTGCCGGTCACCTTGGCCCCGTCGCCGCCCTGGATCGCCAACCCGCCGTTGCCGCTGATGAGCCCCTGGGCGGTCACCTGCTGGCTGGCAGTCAGCATCGGGGTGTTGAAGTCGGCTTTGTCGGTAGCGTTCACCTCCCAACTCTTGCAGTTCACCCGGTACACGTCGCACTCGGTCTCGATCACCCGGCCGCGCTTCAGCACGATCTTGGCGCCTTCGTCGGTGTAGAGCGCCACCTCGCCGGGCTTGAGCGCCTGCAGGCGGTAGCTGCCATGTGGATACGGGTCAGGTTGACTGACACCCGGCGCACCGAACCGTGAGCCAGCGTGACCACGTGGGCGAGCAGATCGTCCTCGATGGTGACTTCCGGGCAGTAAATCGGCGCGAGTTTACGGGCGTCCTCCAGGCTCACCGGCAGTGCAGGCATCCAGGCCATCACCCGGCTATGAAAACGCTCCCAGCGTTTGAGCTTCTGCGGGATGGTTTCCTCGCCGACCAGTAGCAACGTGCCTTGGCTGCCTTCGTAGATGTCGCGTACCAGCTCGATCAGATTGTCGGTTCGCAAGCAGAAGTCGAACTCGTCGACGATCAGCGGCCGGCGACTGGCGGCGAGTTGCTCGCACACTTGGTCGAGCAGGTGAGGGATCGTGCCGTGCGGCTTGATGCCCATTTCGAACAGGATCTTTTCCAGCAGCGCCTTGCGGTTCCAGGCGCTGCGCATCTGCACGTAGTAGCCGCGCGTCTGGTTAGCCAGGGCCGAGCACGCGATGGTCTTGCCCCGGCCCGCCTCGCCGTACATGACACCGATTCCGGGCAGCCCATCGACTCGCGACAGCAGTTTTTCAGCGGCCACGGCGACCAGGTCGAGGTTGGCGATGCTGGCCACGCGATTGACCATCGCTGGTGTTGCGCCATGATTTATGTTCCCTTTGTGGTTGATGCAGTGCCGTTGCAGCGGCAATGTGTCGTTAAGCGCTCTTGCGCTGGTATGTTCGGAATTCGGCGGTCGCTTGGTAGGTGAGCCGCCATTTCCTTGCCTTCTCGTTGTCGATTTCCCCTTCGTTCATCCCGTTCAGCCGTTGCCATTCCGCCCAGCGTGCCTCCGACGTTGTCGGTACCGCCCAGGCAGGGACGTCCGCGCCCGATGCCGGCGCAGCCTCTTGCACCGCTACCGGCTCATTCGCCACCGGCACCACCTCGACCACTTCCAGCTCCCGAGCCCGCTGAGCCAGTTGCTCGCGGTTGATGGTCAAGAAGCCGGGGATGGTCACGGTCTCGACGTGCTCCAGCGCCGGAGCGCCGCGCCGTTCCTCGCGCACCTCAGTGAGCTTCGCTTCCAGGCGTTTTTCTCGGCCGGCCGCGCGCTTCTCGCGGGCACGGTCGATGACCGACTTCGGCATGTAGTCGCGCTTGTTAGCGTCCAGACCCGCCGTGCAGAGGAAGCGGCCCTCGTTGTCGTAGACCCAGACGGTGCGGGGATCGTGGATGTCATAGCCGACCCGTAGCTGCTTGCCGTGAAACTCCTCCAGCGCGCGAGCGAAGTACCGGTTGCCCAGCATTTCGATTTCGCAACGGCGCACCGTGCGCAACATCTGCGGACGGAACAGCGGGCGGGCTTCGTCATCGGTGACGCGATGCGCCTCGAACCCTTGGGCGATGTGCAGCGCCCACCTCTCGTTCGGGGTCATGTGCCGGCGACGGCCTGTTAGGGGGTCGGTGGTTTTGGGGAGGCTGCGATGGGGCCGGTCGTTGTACTCGGCGACCTTCTCTTCGCAGAAGGCCACGAAGCGCTCCCAGGCCATCAGCGGCATGGAGGTCACCACGCCAGGCTTGGCGATGGCTTTGCGTGACAACTTGAACGTCGCCAGCTTGGCCTCTCGATCCATGTCATGGCCGATGTAGCCAGGCAGGCTCTTGGCCGCGTTTACCCAGATGGTCTGGTGCAGCTTCTCGATCACGCCGCGCGCCTGGGAGTTGTACGGCAGGCTGCTCACCATCTCGATGCCGAGCCGGGCCATGAAGCCAGTGACCACGTCGTTCATCATCTGGTTCTTGTAGCCCGAGACGTGCCATATCGATCAGCGTCGAGGCGGCTTTTTTCATGGGATAGCCGGAGCGCTGCATCAGCAGCTCTAACGTCTGCAGTACACCGCGGCGGGCATCGGTCTTCAGTGACAGGGCCTCGGTTTCGATCAAAGGCAGCTGCTCTTCTCGGCGCGCCGGAAGCGAAGGAGTATTCATCGACGAAGCGATGGCTTTGGCGGCCTTGTTCTTGATTGCGGCCATGACGCCGGCGGGTAGGGCATATTCGCGTCGGGTGCCGCCGATGCCTTTTTTCTCAACAAAAGCCCATTGCTCGCGGTCTGCCTTGTCGCGAAACGCAACCTTAGTAGTCGGCAGTCCAGGTAACTTCATCGCTGCCAGCTCTGCCGCGCTGTAGTGGGTTTTGATTTCGGCTGGACTCATAGCACGTCCCCAAACAGACTCAGTTCCGGCTCGCTGGTTTTCAGCACGTTCTCACGTTGGTAGGCGAGCTGGGCCAAGGTTCGGGAAATCGCCGAGACGGTTTCTTCCAGGGCGCCGCTCTTCTCGTAGAAACGCACCAGCAAAGCCATGGCCTCAGCAAAGTTGCCCTGCACCTCGGCCAGTTCCGCGACTCCGGCTTTCTTGCCAGCCGGGATATCGATCACCACTTTGTTGCCGTGAGCCAGGCAAAGGTACTCGCTGACAAAAGCAGCACCGCAGAACGCTTCGAACTGGCGCACCCGGTTAAGTGGCATGGAGACCTCTGCTAGCCAGCGGTACAGCGTCTTCACCTCAACCCCCATCAGGTCGGCGAGGACTTTTATCGTGCGACGCTGCTCGGCCGCGAACTCGATGCACAGTTCGAAAGCCTCGGACAGGCTGGAAGGGCGGACAGATTTCCAGTTTCGTTTTCGCATTGCCTTTTCCTCACACCAGGGAAACGTAAACGTGGCGCTTTACAGGCCCCGCACTTACGATTCCAGTCATGCAATCGCTGCTGTAAACGCAGCACCTGTTAATGCAGAGGCAAGAGGAGGTAAAACCGGCTTAAAATGGCGTTTCTCGTAGCGACTCGGCCAGATGGTTTCGGGTGCTTCACCGATGGCGGCAGCAATGATGCGTTCTGCCTTCGGCCACGGACGGTCCAGTGCGTTGTTCAGTGCCCCCGCACTCAACCCAACCTCTAGAGACAGTCTGCGAAGCGACCAACCTTTCTTGTGCAGGGCCGCCACGATGTCCGCCCGGTGCCAATCGTGGGCGGCTTTTTTTGCGGCGCTCGGTGTGTTCATTCCGTAACCCTTTGCGTTGATTAGGTGAATGCATCATAAAGCGCAAAGAACTGGAAAGTCAAAGTGGAAAGTTAACTTTCCGCTTTACTGGTGGAGGTAAATTTACACTCGCCAATCTAACCGAATGATTTAATTGATGTTTTAGTGAAGCGAAAAGTGCAAGGCAAGCGACAAGCAATCTTTTCGCTTAGCAAAGGGGTAAGTGGAAAGTGAAGAAGCTGCTGTCATCGAGCGAAATTGCAGAGCTGAAGCTACCCGGCCTCCCTACGACAAAGGTCGCAATTGCTTCTAGAGCGGAGCGTGAGGGCTGGCACTGCGAGGAACGTACCGGCCTTGGCGGCACTCGCCGTGTCTATGAGATTCCCGCGCGTTATCTGCCGTCAGAGCAGACCCAGGAGTCCGCGGCAACAACGGCGCAAGTGGATAGCGCTACTGGACAAGGGCAAGGGGGCAATGTGACCGGCCCCATCGTCGCGGGCTCCTCCCAAGTCAATCTTGAGATGCTCCAGCTGGTCGAGACAACCCTTGAGGAATGGTTGCAGGAAAAGGGCTTGCGCTTGAAGCCTGAACGGCGAGGCGCAGTATTGGCAGTGCTCTACGACTACGTCGTCAACAAGCACGCGAGCAACGAAGATATCCAGCGCCTCCTAAAGGTCCTGTCTGCCTGATTGGGTTCAAAATGACGAAAGCTATGCTTCTGGGCTTTGCTTTTCGCGTAACCCATGCTCGAGCACCAAAAGGTCAAACTAGACCTGAAACGACTGCTGGATGGAGCATTCGAGCCAGCTGCCTCGGCTGTAGCCCAAAAGCCATGCAAGACCGACCAGGAAGCAGCTAACGACGATCACTTTGGCAAAGGAGACATTCAACCTCTCCCAGTCAGATCGCATTCCTGTGACAAAAACGGCGCAAACCTGCTCAAGGTTGCGCCGTTTTTCATCGCTTTCCTGCATTTCTTTCTCGACGACCCAGGACAGTGGATAGCCGCATGGTTATTGGCTTTCTGGCCATTTCTTTCCCCGACTAGCCTGGTGTCAAACTGCCCCCCACACCCGCTTGACTAACTCGGCACGAGGAGCCGTGCGACCCTAAACGTCCCTACGCGTCGAGTCACTGGCTACTCAAGCCTATGATTAGACTGCCAAAGTGGAAAACCAAGCAGGGGCTGCTCATGAGCGAATTCCGACGCTTCGAGCTGAACAGGCACGGCCGCGACTGGGTGGTCGGGGATCTGCATGGCTGCTTCGGCCTATTGGAACGGTTACTACGGGCAATCGATTTTCAGACGAGAACAGATCGACTGTTTTCAGTGGGCGACCTGGTGGACCGTGGACCGGACTCTGCAGCCGTGATGAATTGGCTGGCGCTGCCGTGGTTCTATAGCGTACGCGGCAACCATGAACAGACCGCACTCGACACCAATCTCAATGACCCGGCAGAAGAAGCATTCTACGAGGACATAGGCGGTGCGTGGTTCATTAACTCACAACGGTCAGCCCAAGCTGCATACCGAAGCGTATTCAAAAAACTACCACTGGCAATTGAAGTGACAACGAAAGAGGGGGCTGTGGGAATCGTACACGCCGACTGCCCCCTACCGACCTGGGCGCAGTTCATTGCTGCATTGACGGGCAAAGAGATAGACAACCGGATTCAGCAAGCTGCGCAGTGGAGCCGCTCGCGCAGCCTACATCAAGACGCGAGCGGTCTTCCCGACCTGCGGGCCCTGATAGTTGGGCATACTCCGCATGACGTACCAGAAACGCTCGGCAACGTAGTCAATATCGATACCGGGGCCGTTTACGGGAATACCCTGACCGCCCTCTGCCTACAGACACTAGATACGGTTTCGGTAAGACACCCGTTAAGCGGCCGCGGCTCGGTCGACCTCAGGGGTTGAGCATTGCGGAGGTCAACAGGAAGTCATGTGCCCCATGTCTGACCACGAACCCTTCGATACGAGACGCGAACTGATCCCAATGCTTCTTCAATGCCGAAGCCGAACCCTCGACGCCAGCTTGATCGACGCGAAGAAAGTCATCGATGGCCTCGTCGACAATGTGAAAGTGCACGGGTACACCATTGAGCCGAGCATGAACCATGATCTCACGATGTCCATCCGGCCTTGCTTCTGTCAGCTCTAGCATGGTCAGCTCCTGTCTCATTCCTGACCGTCATCCCCTGCATGCCGCGCGGGCAAGCATCCAATAGGTTTCCGAGTAAAGGGCGACTCGGAGCGAGACGGACCGACGCCCCGACCGACCTCACGGTCGATTCGGATTACCGGTCCGGTGGTGACAACAACAGCCTTATTGCTGCGGTGCCTGACTTGGCTGTGCCGAGCTTTGCCCCTGCGGCTGGCCCTGGCTGGCCTTGGCCATTTGTGCAGCCTTCATCGCTTCGCGTTGCTCATGCTGAATGATGCCATTAGCGTCGCCCTTTTCGGCAAAGGCAGCCGTCGAGCTGACGGCGACAAGAAGGGCAAGAAGAACGTGCTTACTCATCATGAAACTCCTCAACAGTAGTCAGTGCTTCTTTATGGCGTTGATGCGCGTTTCCCCCTGGCTCGGCAATGGCCGGTAAGTCAACATCATCATTTCCGTTGAAGTGGACTAGGTTGCCAACCCACTTCGACAACAACAATCTTTCCAAAAGAACCAACACATCACCATTTTTGGGGGAAATCTTATGAAATTCTTAATGCTTATCGCGAATCTGTTTGCAGTATAAGTAGTACCGCGTGTTATTACATTGGAAAAATTTGTATGCACATTCAGACGGACTGAATACTCCCCGAAGACAGCCACGCGGGTGGTGAAAAGTAGTTCTACCCCACACCTGAAGACAGCTAGAACAAGCAAATGTTCAACATTCGACCTCTTATTTGGCCATTGCCATGCTACCCATCCGCCATAGATCCAGTCGTCGAAGCGGATCTAGCCTCAGGGTCGAAGAGCTGAAGCATTTCATTCGCACAAAAAAAAACGGACACCTGTTTAGGTGTCCGCTGGCAACCGGCAACGTCATGTAAAGCCTTGGGGGGCGTCAACCGATCACGGTAAACCGCCGTCCAGCCACCTCTGAGACTGAAGTCAGTCATGAGGGGCAGGGCGTGATGGGAAAGTATTATAAATAATTACTCACGTTACTACATCGGAAAAATTTGGTGATCTTCGTCAAAAAAACTGAATCTCCATCACTGGCGGTACCTGCTGCATAGCTCTTCTTTAAGTCAGGTCGGAGAGAACAACCTGAAGCCAAGCTCACAGTGACAGATGACACAAGAAACGGTAATGAATATCATTACATTGCGCCAACGATAGAGCGCCGCACCGCCACTTGAGCGGTGACCGTACAAGACCAACAGGCCCATCGGCAGCCCGGACCACCGCCCGTGCTGAATTAGACCTCGGAGACAACTCGATGCACTACAAAAAGCGGATCACCATTGCCTTGTTCGTAACCGCTTCCGCCCCAGTATTCGCGGCGCAATGTTCGGTAGAGATCGAAGGCACCGACGCGATGCAATTTAATCTGAAAAACATCGACATCAGCCAGAGCTGCAAACAGTTCACCGTAAAGCTCAAGCACACCGGCAAGATGGCCAAGAACATCATGGGTCACAACTGGGTGCTGAGCAAAACAGCTGATGAGGCCGGTGTGATAGCCGACGGCAGCAAGGCCGGACTTGCTGCCGACTATATCAAGGCCGGCGACAGCCGGGTGGTCGCCCATACCAAAGTCGTCGGAGGAGGAGAAAGTACTTCGATCACCTTCCCGGTCAGTAAACTGAAAGCTGGCGAAAGCTATACGTATTTCTGCTCGTTCCCGGGCCACGCCACCATGATGAAGGGCGCTTTGAAGCTGGTTAAGTAAGCACAGACCTGAATGTCCCGCCGCTTAGAACAAGCAGGCTAGACAAAATGGGGCGCTCCGACCGGGCGCCCCATTGCACGAAGGAAAGCGGAAAACTCACAGCGTTTGACGTACCGACACCCCGAGAATGGTGGCGCTGCTGTTGGTATAGGTGCCGTTTAGCGTGCCACCGGTGATCGCAGAGCGGTTATCTGAAATGGAACT
This sequence comes from Neisseriaceae bacterium JH1-16, assembly GCA_025989215.1. Lineage (GTDB taxonomy): Bacteria > Pseudomonadota > Gammaproteobacteria > Burkholderiales > Chromobacteriaceae > Crenobacter_A. Next base: position 948,846 of record JAPDNP010000001.1, read on the forward strand.
ATCCTTGACGAACAAGTGAGCGAGACCGATGTCGAACTGGGTATTCTTGCTATAGGCATAGCCATAGCCGATCGACGCCCAGATGCGGTCGGCATCGGGGATGCGCGGATTACGCGTTGCGTCGGTAACAGGGGAGGGATCGAGCGCTGCGCCAATCCTGAAGGTCTGGGTATCGCCGTAACGATATTCGCCCCCCAGCGCCACCCGTGTGGTGTTGCGCCAGTTCTGTGGCACCACTACATCGTTCAGGTTCGGATCGTCGAATTTGATGCGCAGCTCATTGAAACGACTCCAACGCGTCCACGACACGTCGGCCATCAGACTGAAATCGCGAGTCACGTCCTGGTAATAGCTGAGCGATGCCACTTCGGGGAGATCCAGTTCGGCCGACACCGGCCTGGTGGTATCAAGACCCAGCGCACCATACTGAACACGCGCAGTTCCCTTGAGGTTCTGCTTGATGTCGGAGTGATAGGCCACCCCCAGGCGCGCTGTATCTCCGATCTTGAGCAATGCCCCCAGGTTATAGCCGTAGCCGATGCTATTCATCTTCACCGTGACCTTGCCATCGGTACTCGGCAATAAGCTGCCGACCGGTGCCAGTACATTGTTGACGATGGTGCAGATGGACTGGAAGCCCAGATTGCACGGCAGCAGCGAACTGGCCAACGATGAGGAATCGATCCCCAACCCGATCGCACTACTAAAGTTTGCGGTCGCATAGTTGACGATCGGTCCGCCACCGATAGACAGGGAGTCGGTCAGCTTGACCGAAATGGCGGGATTAAGGTTGATCGTTTTCAGATCGGTTTTGATCGCCTGATAGCGACCGACCCAGTCGTCGTCGTAATGTGTCGGCAGGCCGTAAGGAGCATACATGCCGATACCGACAGTGACCCGGTCATTCAGCTGATGGGTAGCGAAGCCTGCCGCCAAGGGCACGAAGCCGCCGGGGTTGCCTCCGTTACCACCGGTGGCCTGGCCGCCGGTGATGTTGGTGGAGCCGGTGTCGGTGAATTTGGCGGTCGCGTAGATGCCGACCAAGGTGCCGGATATCTGGGTATTGAGCAGCGATGACATCCCGGCTGGGTTGCCGGCAATCGTGCTCGGGTCATTCGCGGCGGCCCCGTCGGCATGCGACAGGCCGATACCGGCGGCACTGTTCTCGGTCACCTGAAAACCCGAGCCATAAGCGTGCCCAGCCAGCAGGCTGGCACCAAACAGCAAACTACCCGCCTGCAAAACCTTCCCGAATTTCCCCTTACCCTGATTAGTGCCTTGTCTTGTTGTTATTGGTTTTCCCATCGGTCTCTCCTCCATGAAGCGCTGTGCTTCTCGTCATTGTTGTGTGCCCCGGTGGGGTGTACTGCTTATTACCCGGAGCCTGTGATGGCTAACAGGCTGCCATCACGGGCTTCGGTGCAATATCGATCACTTGCCCAATACTGGCAGGCCACCTCCAGCTCCGGCGGGGAGGCTGCCCAGCAGATTGGTGACCGGAGCTAGCGGGTTGCTCTCGCCCCCCTGACTACTGGTCTTCAGCACCGACAGAGGGCTGCTGCCACTGCCGGTTCCAGTCGGCAAATTACCTAGCAAACTGGTCACCGGTGCAAGCGGCCCGCCGGCCGTACCGGTAGACAGCACGCTCAAGGGGTTGGCTGGGCCGCTGCCGCCCTTGCCGTTGTTGACCAAGCCACCGGTGCTGCTCACCAGCGTTCCGGTCGCACTGATAACGTTGCCGACATCCTGGCCAAGCACATTGCCGGTTGCGCCACCGGCCTGATTGCCCGCACTCGACAAGGCACCGCCCACCATCCCTAGGGCTGACGCAACGGGTTGCCCCAGGGTAGGTGCCTGGCCGATGCTCTGCGTGGTCTGCACCACCGTACCGACCAGCGGAGTGACCGCGCTACTGAGCGACTGCGTCGCCGCCGCCGCCGGCCCGCTGGTCAGGCTGAGTGTCGCCAGCGTGCCCCCGGCCTCTACCGACTTGCCGATATTGCTGACCTCAGCTCCGAGCGGGGCAGTTACCGGCGCAAGTGGCTGTAACGGGCTGCCTGAAGCGCTCAGGTCCGTCACCATCTGGCCTGCGCTGTTGACCGTACCGCCGACATTCACCACGGCGGCACCGACACTGCCGGCCGTGGTGCCGATTGGATTCTGGCTGTTGCCGATCTGACCAAGACCATCGGTCACACCATTGCCCAGGGTTTTAACCGTGGCGCCGAGGCCGGAAACGGTATTGCCCAGATCCTTCTGCGCTGCGGCAGTGCCGGGGATCACCGTCGGCCCGTTGGCTATCTGGCTTCCCGCATCAGAGACGGTCTGCCCGGTAGCGGCGACCACACCGCCTGCTGCGCCAGTCGTGTTGGCTGCCGGGGCTGCGCTGCTGGTGTTGCTGGCATTTCTCCCGGCGCTACCGCCACCGGTCGACGAACAGCCAACAAGCAGCAGTGCGGTACATAGTGCCGACAGGGCTCCGAGGCTCCCTCGGGAAGTGTGCAAAGTGTTCATATCGATCTACCTCGTGCATGTCGTGAACCCCGAGCTCCATTGCAACCCGGGAGAACGGCTCGACCGTCAGCCAGGGCTGCGGCAAGCCAGGTACCAAGCGCCGGCAAGCGCGGCATCGATGGTGATTCGAATCGCAAAAGGTATGGGCCGCACGGCCTCTCGCCGAACAGTGACTTGGCGAGACAGGACAGCCAGACAGGGAAAACAACGTTCAAACCAGAAGGTGACAATGAGCGCCGCCTGGCATGCCGATACGATGAAGTAAGCCGCACGATCATCCCGTGCCGCTTTATTTTGATATGGAAGCATGTTGTCCCCGACCATTACGACTCTTTGTTCTTCTTTCAGAAATATGAATCATGGCTATCAAAAATCCAGAAAAATAAAACGATCGTTTCAGTTGTGTCGTTAGACGGGACTACGGAAGTCAAGCGGAACAAGGCATTGCGGCCACGCAAGCAGACAAGCGCCACGACGATCGGTCGTTTTAGGAGGATAGATGACGAGCCGAGCAAACCGGCGTCAAGGAGCAGACAAGAGAAAGAGGCGCGGCCGGGTTGAGCCTGGCCGTGTTGCAAACAGTTTTACCCACAAGCGGGGGGCTTTTGCCAGAGTCGTGCCAACGGGCGCGAAATAATAAGCGGGGCAACTTACGGCAAAAACTTGCCTTTAGCGTGGGGATACGGTCGGCAGCACACCAGATACTGACTCTCTACCGACCGCATTCAGATGCGGCCATCCCCCACCAGCCGACAAAACCCTGGCAATTCGACCGGCTTGCCCAGGCCGCACCGTCACCGCCGCTGAGCGACAGGTCGTGGAGCGCCGCCGAGTGGACACAAGCATAGTTCAGAAAGTGATACGCCCGGCTCAACGACCCGTCTTCATCTGGGTCCACAGCCGGTTCTCCAGCCGCTTGATATCGAACGGCAGAGGTTGCAGCAGAAATAGCGTCTTCATCACCGCCTCGGATGGGTAGATGGTCGAATCACTCGCGAGCTCCGCTTTGACGTATTGCTTGGCCGGCACATTCGCAGTTGGATAGAACACCTTGTTGGTGATCTCGGCATTCACCTGCGGGCTCTCGATAAAGTTGATCCAGCGCAGTGCCGCTTCCGGATTGGGCGCATCCTTCGGGATCACCATCATGTCGAAGCCGATCGGTGCGCCGCTCTTCGGGATCACGAAGTTGATCTTGTAGCTCTTGTGCGCCTCGGCGGCGCGGTGGCGAGCGATGTTGACGTCACCGGAGTAACCAATCGCCAGGCAGACGTCGCCGTTGGCCAGGTCATTGATATAACCGGACGAGTTGAACTGGGTGACATAGGGACGGATCTTCTTCAGCAGCTCGAATGCCGCCTGGTAGTCCGCCGGGTTCTTGCTGTTCGGGTCCTTGTGCAAGTAATGCAGCACGATAGGCAGCACATCGGACGGCTCGTCCAGCAGTGACACACCACACCCCTTGAGTTTCGCGAGGTTCTTGGTGTCGAACACCAGATCCCAGCTATCGAGCGGTACGTCATTACCGAGAGCGACCTTCACCTTGGTGACGTTGACTCCCAGCCCGTTGATCACCCACGCCCATGGCACACCGTACTTATTGCCCGGGTCGGCCCCGGCCACCATCTTCATTAGGGTCGGATTGAGATTGGCAAGGTTCGGCAGCTTGCTCTTGTCGAGCGGCTGGTAAATACCCGCGTCGATCTGACGCGCCATGAAGTTGGACGAAGGCACCACCACGTCGTAGCCGGCCTTGCCGGTAAGCATCTTGGCCTGCAGCGTGTCGTTGCTGTCGTAGACATCGTATTTGACCTTGATGCCGGTCTCTTTCTCGAACTGCGCGACGGTCTGATCGCCGATATAGTCGGACCAGTTGTAGACGCTGAGCACGCCACTCGTGGCAAGCGCCTGGTGACACCAGCCGGCTAGACCCAGTGCGACAACTAGGAAACGGATATTCATCTGCAGCTCCTTGGCGGACGGTTCAGACTGGTTCGGCCAACGTGACGCGGTTCAGGTTGGCCGAATTCGGTTCAACGGCGCGAGACGGCGTACTGCGGCGAGGTGATGCAGGCGATATTGCCGCCGCCGAGCAAAATCTCGCGGGTATTCGGGATGCCGATCACCCGATGTTGTGGGAACAGCTCGGCGAGGATGCGCTGTGCCGCGTCATCGTTGACGTCGCCGAATTCCGGCACCACCACCACGCTGTTGCCGACGTAGTAGTTGATGTACGAGGCGCAGATCTGCGTACCCGCGACCCGTGACAAGGCGGCGTCACCATGGTCCAGACCGGCCGCCTCGTCTTCGCGCCAGACCAGCGGCGCCGGAGCAGGCAGCTTGTGCACGGCAAGTGGCCGGCCGCGCGCGTCGCGGGCATTCGACAGGATGGCGTAGGCCTCCTGATAGATCTCGTACTGCGGGTCGGATGGGTCATCGCTCCATTGCATCACCACCACGCCGGGGCGCACGAAGCAGGCCAGATCGTCAATGTGCCCGTCGGTCTCATCGAACTTGCAGCCGCGCGGCAGCCAGATCACCTGCTCGGCACCGAGGTAGTCGCACAGGAGCTCGGTGACCTGCTCCTTGCCGAGATGGCCGTTGCGGTTGCGGTTGAGCAGGCATTGCTCGGTGGTCAGCAGCGTGCCCTGACCGTCGCTCTGGATGCCGCCCATTTCGGCAATCAATGGGCAGCGGTAACGTGCGGCGCGCTCGGCCTCGAGGATTTTCTGCGCGATCTGCTCATCTTTGTCCCACGGGAAATAGATGCCGCCATCGAAGCCACCGTAGGCGTTGAAGCGAAACTGCACGCCACGCACTTCGCCGCTGGTGTCGTTGATCAGCCAGGCCGGCCCGGTATCGCGAAACCAGCTGTCGTTGAGCGTCATTTCCAGCACCCGCACATGGACGGGCAGGCGGGCACGGGCGTTCTGGTACTGGCTGGCTGACGCACAGACGGTGACCGGCTCGCTCTGGGCAATCGCACTGACAATGTCGACCCACACCTGCTGTGCCGGTTTAGCGCCGTTGCGCCAAACATCGGTACGCTCCGGCCAGCCCAGCCAGCAGCCGGCCTTGGTTTCGAATTCGCCGGGCAGGCGAAAACCGTCGTGACGGGGAAGGGTAGTCAGTGTTGCGGCCATCGGGTGCTCCAGTCGGGTAGGGCGGCCCGGGAGTCGGGCCGGCATGACTGGATGCTAGGGTGAGATTTTCTGGCTGACTAACGATCAAATTTCTGCGATCGGTGAATTCATTTCACACAATAGCGGCTGCAAGGCGGCGAAGCTGAGGAAGGCGGCCAGGCGAGGATCATCGGCCTTGCGGTGCTCGGCCACCAGGCAGTAATTGCCGGGCGAGGGCACCGCACCGCGGAACGGCCGCACCAGTTGGCCGCGACGCAGCTCCTCGCCGGCAATCAACACATCGCCGAGCGCCACGCCGCCTTGATGCAGCGCGGCCTCGATGGTCAGCCCTGAGTGAGCGAAGTGCAGATTGCGCGCCGGCTTAGGCTGATGCGGCGCATAGGCGCCGAGCCAGCTGGCCCAGGTCTTGCCATCCAGATCGTCGTGCAGCAGGCAGTGCTGCAGCAGATCACGCGGCTGGCGTAGCGCATGCTCGCCCTGTAGCAACCCCGGATGACAGACTGGGAAGAACTCGATCGCCCGGAACGGTGCGACCCGGTAACGCGACCAGTCGGTGGTGTCGAGCTGATAGAGCAGGGTGATATCGGCCGCCGAATTGACCTCGCGCGCATCGCTGTCGTGCAGCAACAGTTGCACGGTCACCTCGGGGTAACGCTCGGCAAACTCGCAGATCATGCGGGTCAGCAGCCGGTGAGCCAACTCGGGAGGGGCCGACACCGCCAGCACCCCGCTCATGCCCGGCTGCACCGCATCGAGGCAAGCATCTGCGACGATGTCGAGCGCTTGCTGCACTGCGCCGAGCAAGCGCGTACCGGCAGGGGTCAGCTGACTGAGGCGACCGCGCTTTTCGAACAACTCGACACTGAGCGACTCTTCCAGGCTGCGTACCTGATGGCTGATCGCGCTGTGCGTGACGCACAGTTCCTCGGCGGCCCGGCCGAAATGGCCATGACGAGCGGCGGCTTCGAAGGCTTTCAGTGCAGTAAGGGGAGGTAGTCTGCGCATGATTCAGTTAGGCGGTGGCGAGCCGGTTCTTGGCCGGCTGCCGGATCGAATAACGGATCATCAACACGGCCAGCGCCACCACCGCAGCACCGATCCAGGCGTTGTAGCCAATGGGCAGGTGCTCCACCGCCAGGCCACCGACGGCGGCGCCCAGGGCCAGCCCCAGGTGTATCGCGGTCAGGTTCAGGCCCAACTGAATGCCAGCCGTCTCCGGTGAGCTAACGGTGATGTAGTGCTGCACCGACGGCGTCCCGCCCCACGAGGTCATGCCCCACAACAGGATGACCGGCACCAGTTGCCACAGCGATCCGATCGATAGCGGCAACAGGAACAGCGAGGCAGCCAACAAGGAACCGGCCACCATGGCACTGCGACCGCCGCCCCAGCGGTCGCTGCTATAGCCGCCCAGCCAGCCCCCCGTCATCCCGGCGGCACCAAACAGCAGGAAGATCACGCTTGCCTCGTGCAGACCTATGCCGGCGCTGCGCGCCAGGAACGGCGCCAGAAAGGCGTACATCGTGAAATGCCCCCACATCAGCAGCATGGTAACCCCATGAGCACTCAACACTTTGGTGTCACGCAAGGTGCGCAATTGCTGACGTAGCGGCACCGCCCCTCGCCCGGGCTGATGGGGTAACCAGGCGATCACCCCGAACGCACAGAGTACCGTCAGCCCCAGCTCCAGCAGATAGTTGGCGCGCCAACCGAAGCCCGTCGCCACCATGATGCCGAGCGGAATCCCGACCACGACGGCGCTGCTGACCCCCATTGCACAGATCGCGATGGCCCGACCGCGATACGCCGGTTCGGCCAACTGCGCCGCCAAGGCAAAGGCGATCGCCGACATCAGGCCACCGCTCGCCGCCTGCACCCCGCGTGCGACCAGACTAGACAGATAGTCGGGAGCCAGGGCCGACCATAGACAAGAGAGGGAGAAAACCGCCAACGCACACAGGAGTACTTTCTTGCGCTCGACGCGCGCGGTGACAACCTGCAACACCGGGGCAGAGATGGCGAATACCAGGGAAAAGATGCCGAGCATCTGCCCGGCAGCACTGATCGAGACATGAAGGTCGCCGGCAATGAGATCAAGAATGCCGGCCGGAACGACCTCGACACAGCCTACAACGAAGTTGACGAAGGCTAATAGGTAGATCCGCTTGTCCATTATTTCGATTTGTCCGGGCTGACTGCACTCGTCACGTCACCATGACGTTTCCCGAATGGGCCAGCACTCAAGATTCTTTGTACCGGATTGCATGCCATTTGGCTATGCCGGGCAAGGCCCCCGCGACCGACAGCCATGAAAAACGGCGCCAAGCCAGCCATGTGGGCTGAGCGGCGCCGTGGTGTAAAACCGTATTAGCGGGTTCAGTTCGTCTTGTGCTTCTTGGCGTGCTTGACCGGCTTGCGGTTGTGGGGCTTGGCCTTATGCTTGGCCGCCTTGGCGTGCTTGGCAGAATGCGCTTTTGGCTTGGCGCCGGCCTTGAGGTGCGACTTCTTCGCAATGACCTGCTTGGCCTGGTGCTTGGTTTTGCCTGCCTTGGCAGCATGGTGGCTGGCCTTGGTGGCATGGCGCGACTTGGATGCTGCCTTGCCATGGTGTCGTGTGGCTTTGGCGTGCTTGGCCGAACGGCTCGACGATTTCGTCGCTGCATGATGGCGCTTGGGTGTCACAGCCTGGCTCGGGACCTGGCTCTGCACAGATTTTGGCGCGATCGTCACCGGAGCGGCCGAGCGCTGCTTGACCGGTCGGGCCGGCTGAAAGTCGCCTGGCAGCGGGGCATCTTCCGGATCGGCGTGCGCCGGCAGCACCAAGGCAAAGCCGAGCGCCAGCGCCGTTAATAGTTTGAAATGCATAAATTAAGCAACCAACTTGGAATAGGACAAAAAAATAATGGATACCATGTCCATGGTAAGTGTCTGATGCGCTGAATATATTACCTGCAGGGCCCCTCCCGCGATACCTTCCCGCGACAATAGAAGCCCCGACGATCACCCCTGAGTGATGGAGCAAGCACCATGTTGAACCCATCCAGACGCGTCTTGCTGAGCGGACTACTACTCATCGCAGTAACCGTCACTGGCTGCGGGAAGAAGCAAGAAGGCCCCGACGCGGCTGGCGCCAGCGCGCCGTTAGCCAATACCGGCGGAAAGGCATACCTGGTCGGCACCGATGCCGCCTATCCGCCGTTCGAGTACCAGAACGGCAAGAACGAGGTGGTCGGCTTCACCGTCGACATCCTCAATGCGGTGGCCGCCAAGGGCGGTTTCAAGGTCCGCTACCTCAATACCCCGTGGGAGGGGATTTTTGCCACGCTGCAGGAAGGCGATCGGGACATCATCGCATCGTCGGTCACCATCACCGACGAGCGCAAAGAGGACATGGACTTCTCCGAGCCATACTTCGAAGCGAGCCAGTTGATCATCGTCGGCAAACAACGTGCCGACATCAAAGCCTTGCCGGACCTGAAGGATCTGCGGGTGGCAGTACAGACCGGCACCACCGGCGACGAGGCGGTGCAACAGCACCTCGGCAAGACCAACCCGAGGATCAAGCGATTCGACAGCATGCCGCAGGCGCTGAAAGCCTTGGAGAGCGGTAGCGTCGATGCCGTGGTCGGCGATAACGGCGTGGTGCAGAACTATATGAAGGGCCATGCCGCCAGCTTTGCTACCGTCAACGACCCTCAGAACTTCCACCCCGAGTTCTACGGCTTTGCCGTGAAGAAGGGTAACCAGGCACTGCTCGATAAGATCGATAAGGGTCTTGAGGCGATCAAGGCCGACGGCAGCTATGACCGTATCTACCGGAAGTACTTCGGCACCGGCAAACAGCCCAACGCAGGCTAAGCGACACAGGCCGCTTTCGGCCAACTTGCCCTGCCGGGCCCGCTTACGCCGGCCCGGTTTATTTTATGCAAACGGCGAGCGCTGCGGGGCATGCGCAAACCACGCTCATCGCCCTGCGCCAGGGGGGCTGTCGTGATAGAATCCATGGCATTTGCCATTGAAAGCAGCCAAGACAACTCATGACAGATCAGTTTTTCGCCAAAGAAACGATTCCGATTAGTCTGGAAGAGGAAATGCGCCGCTCCTACCTCGATTACGCGATGAGCGTAATCGTCGGACGAGCGCTTCCGGATGTGCGCGATGGCCTCAAACCGGTCCACCGTCGAGTACTGTTCGCCATGCACGAACTGTCCAACGACTGGAACCGCGCCTACAAGAAATCGGCCCGTATCGTTGGCGACGTGATCGGTAAGTACCACCCGCACGGCGACACCGCGGTGTACGACACCATCGTGCGTCTGGCGCAGGACTTCTCGTTGCGTTACCCGCTGGTCGACGGCCAGGGCAACTTCGGTTCGATCGACGGCGACAATGCCGCCGCGATGCGTTACACCGAAATCCGCATGGCCCGTATCGCCCACGAGCTGCTCGCCGACATCGACAAGGAAACCGTCGACTTCGGCCCGAACTACGACGGTTCGGAACACGAGCCGCTGATCATGCCGGCCAAGATCCCGAACCTGCTGATCAACGGCAGCTCCGGCATCGCCGTGGGCATGGCCACCAACATCCCGCCGCACAACCTCAACGAAGTCATCGACGCCTGCCTGGCTCTGCTGGCCAACAGCGAGCTGACCATCGACGAGCTGATCGACATCATCCCGGCGCCGGACTTCCCGACCGCCGGCATCATCTACGGCACTGCCGGAGTAAAAGAGGGCTACCGCACCGGCCGTGGCCGCGTGATCATGCGCGCCCGCACCCACACCGAGCCGATCGGCAAGGGTGACCGCGAAGCGATCATCGTCGACGAGATCCCATACCAGGTGAACAAGTCGCGCCTGCTGGAACGCATCGGCGAGCTGGTGCGCGACAAGCAGATCGAAGGCATCTCCGACCTGCGCGACGAGTCGGACAAGTCCGGCATGCGCGTGGTGATCGAGCTCAAGCGCGGCGAAATGCCGGAAGTGGTGCTCAACCACCTGTACAAGCTGACCCAGCTGCAGGACAGCTTCGGTATCAATATGGTCGCGCTGGTCGACGGCCAACCGCGCCTGCTGAACATCAAGCAGATCCTGGACGAGTTCCTGCGCCACCGCCGCGAAGTGGTGACGCGTCGTACCATGTTCGAACTGCGCAAGGCGCGCGAACGCGGCCATGTGCTCGAAGGCCTGGCCGTGGCGCTGTCTAACGTCGACGAGATCATCGCCTTGATCAAGGCTTCGGCCAACCCGGCCGAGGCCAAGGTCAGCCTGATGGACCGCGAATGGCGTTCGGCGCTGGTCGAAGAAATGCTGTCGCGTGTCGACCCGACCAAGGCCCGCCCTGACGGCCTGGCCGAAGCGTTCGGCCTGAAAGCCAACGGCTACCGCCTGTCCGACACGCAGGCCCAGGCGATTCTGGATTTGCGCCTGCAACGCCTGACCGGTCTGGAGCAGGACAAGATCGTCGGCGAATACCGCGAGATCATGGACGTGATCCTCAACCTGATCGACATCCTCGATCGGCCGGAGCGCGTCAACCAGATCATTGCCGACGAGCTGAACGCCATCAAGGCGCAATTCGGCGATGCGCGCCGCTCGGAGATCGAGCCGTTCGGCGGCGACATCAATATTGAAGACCTGATCACCCCGCAGGACATGGTTGTCACCATGTCGCACGGCGGCTACATCAAGGCGCAGCCGGTCGGCGACTACCAGTCGCAGCGTCGCGGCGGTCGTGGCAAACTCGCTGCCGCCACCAAGGACGACGACTTCGTCGAAACGCTGTTTGTCGCCAACACGCACAACTACCTGCTGTGCTTCTCGTCGCGCGGTCGTTGCTACTGGATCAAGGTCTACGATCTGCCGCAGGGCGGTCGTACCAGCCGTGGCAAACCGATCGTCAACGTGCTGCCGCTGCAGGATGGCGAGAAGATCAACGCCGTGCTGCCGGTGAAGGAATTCACCGACGACCAGTCCGTCTTCATGGCCACGGCGGACGGCACGGTGAAGAAGACCCCGCTGACCGCGTTCTCGCGCCCGCGCACCGCCGGCATCATCGCCATCAATCTGGACGAGGGCAATTACCTCGTTGGCGTGGCGCTGACCCGCGGCAAGGGCGGCGTCGTGCTGGACGATGAAGCCACCGATGAAGATCAGGTGGTTGAAGACGTACAGATTGAAGACGAGACCCAAGCCGCAGAAGGCGACCAGGTCATGCTGTTCTCCAATGCGGGCAAGTCGGTGCGCTTCAGTGAAGGCGCGGTGCGCCCGATGGGCCGTACTGCGGCCGGTGTGCGCGGCATGAAGCTGGGCGAAGGGCAGAAGCTCATTTCGCTGCTGGTGGCTGAATCCGCAGATCAGCAGGTGCTGACCGTCACCGAAAATGGTTACGGCAAGCGTACGCCGGTGGGCGACTACCGCCTGACCAGCCGCGGCACCCAGGGCGTGATTGCCATCGACACCGGCGAGCGTAACGGCTGCCTGGTGGCGGCAACGCTGGTCGAGGAAACCGACGACGTGATGCTGATCACCACCGGCGGCGTGCTAATCCGCACCAAGGTGTCGGAAGTGCGTGAAACCGGCCGTGCCGCTCAGGGTGTACGCATGATCAACCTCGACGAAGGCGAGAAGCTGATCGGTCTGGAGAAGGTAGCCGAGACCGAAGCCGACGAAGAGCTGAGCGACGTGGAAGGCGAGGGCGGCGACGCTCCGGTGGACGAGCAAGCATGAGTCTGAGCCAGTCACCGGCAAACCCGGCGGTATTCGAGGCATTGCGTGACGTGTTTGTCGGCTTGCCGCATTGCGTGACGCTGGGCTTCGAGTACGTCGGCAGCGAAGGACGCCTGCCGACGCTGAAGGTCGACTGGCGCGATGACCTGGTCGGCAATCCGAGCACCGGGGTGATCCACGGCGGGGTAATCACCTCGCTGGTGGACACTACCAGTGCGGTCTCGGTGACGGCCTGCCTACCCCAGTTCGAAACCATTGCCACGCTCGATCTGCGCATCGACTATTTGAAGGCCGCCTCACCGGGCCGCACGATCTTCTGCCGGGCCGAATGCTACCGGCTGGCGGGTCAGGTCGCGTTCACCCGGGCGGTGTGCTTCCATGACAGCCCGGACGACCCGATCGCGCACGGCGTGGCAACGTTCATGCGCGAGTCGAGCCCCTTGCCGATGATTCCGCAGGAGGGCGGGCAATGAGCGAATTCATGGAGCGTTTCTGCCGCCTTCGCGATGAGAAGCGCTATAGCGAGCTGATCGAGGCGATCCCCTACGCCCGGCTGATGGGCGTGGAGTTCGGCGAGGACGAGCAGGGCGACCTGGTGTTCTGGCTGCCGTTCCACGAACGCAATGTCGGTAACACCGTGTTGCCTGCGTTGCACGGCGGCCTGATCGGCGGCTTTCTGGAAAACGCCGCGCTGATCCACCTGATGTGGAACCGCGAGTCGCAGGATGCGCCGAAGATCGTCGATTTTTCGCTAGACTACCTGCGTTCGGGCAAGGCGAAGACCCTGTTCGCCCGCTGCGAGATCACCAAGCAGGGCAAGCGCGTTGCACACGTACTGATTGAAGCCTGGCAGGAAGACCGCGCCAAACCCGTTGCAGTGGCACGGGCCCACTTCCTGCTGAGCAGTCCGTCGGCCTAAGTGCCGCCGGACGGGTGGCGGCGTCCCGAAGAGCGCCCAGCCCGACCAAGGATTCTGCAAGAACAAAGAGACAAAGGGATGGTCATGGCCAAGGTTTACAACTTTTCCGCAGGTCCCGCCGTATTGCCGCACGCCGTGCTGGCCGAGGCCCAGAGCGAGCTGCTCGACTGGCACGGCTCCGGCATGTCGGTGATGGAAATGAGCCATCGCGGCAAGGAGTTCATGCAGATCGTGCACGAAGCCGAGCAGGATCTGCGTTCGCTGCTGCACATTCCGGATAACTACAAGGTGCTGTTCCTGCAGGGCGGCGCCAGTCTGCAGTTTGCGATGCTGCCGCTCAACCTGCTGGGCGACAAGAAGAGCGTCGACATCGTCGACACCGGACACTGGTCGAAACTGGCGATCAAGGAAGCACGCCGCTACAGCGAAGTGCACGTCGTCGCCAGCAGCGAGGATCGCCAATACCTGTACGTGCCGGCCGAAGACACCTGGCAACGCGACCCGAATGCCGCCTACCTGCACTACACCTCGAACGAAACCATCGGCGGCCTGCAGTTCCCGTCCATTCCGAGCAGCCTGCCCGGAGTGCCCTTGGTGTGTGACATGTCGAGCGACTTCCTGTCGCGCGAAATCGACGTGTCCCAGTTCGGACTGATCTACGCCGGTGCCCAGAAGAACATCGGCCCGTCCGGCCTGACCGTGGTCATCGTGCGCGAAGACCTGCTCGGTCACGCCCAGGCGGACACGCCGACGATGCTGAACTATCAGGTGCACGCCGACGCCGACTCGATGTACAACACTCCGGGCACCTACCCGATCTACATCGCGGGCCTGGTGTTCAAGTGGCTGAAGGAGCACGGCGGCGTCAACGCGATGGCGGCCCGCAACGACGAGAAGGCCGGCCTGCTGTATCACGCCATCGATTCCAGCGACGGCTTCTACACGAGCCCGGTCGACACGGCGTTCCGCTCGAAGATGAACGTGGTGTTCCGCCTGAAAGACGAGTCGCTCGACGAAACCTTCCTGTCCGAAGCCAAGAAGAACGGCCTGGTGCAGCTGAAAGGTCACCGCGCACTGGGCGGCATGCGCGCGTCGATCTACAACGCGATGCCGATCGAGGGCGTGAAGGCACTGGTGCACTTCATGCAGGAATTCGCCCGCCAGCACAGCTGAGCTAGCGCTTTTACCCCTGTGAACCCCGCCTCTGGCGGGGTTTTTGCATTCGGGATTGCCTGGACCAGGCGATGCCATTAGGCTAATGGCATCACCCTCAACACCGCCTTCAGCCATGGACTCCACCCTCAAACACCTGCTGCTGGCCGGCGGCCTGATCGTCTCGCTCAGTATGGGCATCCGCCACGGTTTTGGTTTCTTCATGCCGCCGATGACCGGCGCATTCGGCTGGAACCGCGAGGCATTCGCGCTGGCGCTGGGGCTGCAGAATCTGCTGTGGGGCGCTGCCCAGCCGTTCGCCGGAGCACTGTCCGACCGCTTCGGGCCGGGCAGAGTACTCGGCGTCGGCGCGTTGCTCTACGCGGCGGGATTAGCGCTGATGACGGTGTCGGCGACACCGGGTCTGTTTGCCCTATCCGCCGGTGTGCTGATCGGGCTGGCACTGTCCGGCACCACCTATAGCGTCATCTTCGGTGTGATCGGCCGCGTGGCGCCGCCGGCCTACCGCTCCCGCGCCATGGGACTGACCGCCGCGGCGGGTTCCTTCGGCCAGTTTGCGATGGTACCGCTGGAACGCGGCCTGATCGACGGGCTGGGCTGGCTGCCGGCCCTCTTGATCCTGGCGGTATGTGCGCTGCTGATCGTCCCGGCGGCCCGACCGTTGGCCAAACTGGATGCCGCCCGCACTCATGCCCACCACCAGAACTGGTTGGGCGAAATGCGTCGCGCCTTCAGCGAGGCCTGGCGACAACGCGACTTTCGCCTGTTGATGGCGGGTTACTTCGTCTGCGGTTTTCAGGTGGTATTCATCGGCGTGCATCTGCCAGCCTATCTGCGTGACCACGGCTTCTCCGGCGGCACCGCCAGCCTGGCACTGGCCCTGATCGGCCTGTTCAACATCTTCGGCACCTATACCGCGGGCGAGTTAGGCAACCGCTTCGCCAAGCCGCGCCTGCTCTCAGGCATCTACATCACTCGCAGCGTGGTGATCGCGCTGTTCCTGCTGCTGCCGCTATCCTCGCTATCGGTGGGTCTGTTCGCCGCAGCAATCGGCTTTCTGTGGCTGTCCACCGTACCGCTGACCAACGGGGTGCTGATCAACCAGTTCGGCCCGACCCATCTTGGACTGCTCTCCGGCGCGGTGTTCTTTTCACACCAAATCGGCAGCTTCCTCGGCGTTTGGCTGGGCGGCCTGATCTACGATCGCACCGGCAATTACGACCTGGTATGGGCGCTTACCATCTTGCTGGGCGTACTGGCCGCCTTGGTCAACCTGCCGATTCGCGAGACGGTAGCGACCGCACGGGCACCGGCATGAAGCGCCTGCTCGGCCTCGCTCTGCTGGCCGTGCTGCTGATCGGCATCGTCGCGGCCTACCTCGACCCCGCATTCAAACTCACCGTCTCCAATCTGACGGCGATGTGCTTCTAGGAGAACACCATGCTGAGCCCTAAGCTGCTGGCAGACCTACACTCACTCTGGCTGGAGGGCGAGCAGCACGATGCCGCCACTCAAGAGCGCCGCGAACGGCGACTCAACATCACTCCCGATACCGGCCACCTCCTCTACCAGTTGGCGCGCAGCAGCCAGGCACGACGCATCGTCGAGATCGGTACCTCGAACGGCTATTCGACGTTGTGGCTGGCACTGGCGGCTCGCGCCAACCAAGGGCTAGTGCAGACGCTCGACATCCTCGCCGAGAAGCAGCGGCAAGCCGCGGCCAATCTGGCCCGTTTCGACTTGAGCAAACAGGTAGAACTGATCTGCACCGACGCGCTTGCCTGGCTGACCGATGCGCCGCTTTATAGCGCCGATTTGGTATTTCTTGATGCAGAGCGCACCCTTTACCCCGCTTATTGGCCACATCTTCAACGCATTCTCTCCCCGGGCGCACTCCTGGTGATGGACAACGCCCAGTCGCATCCCGACGAGTGTCGGCCTTTCGTAACCGAGGTGCTTGCGACGCCGGGCTATCTCGCCGAAACTTATGCGATCGGAAAAGGCCAGCTTGTGATTTTGAAAGACTGTTAACGTGTCAGAACAACTCCTGAAGCAACACCGCGACGCGATCGACCATATCGACGCGACCATCCTGAAACTGCTCAACGAACGTGCCGAACACGCCCGCCAGATCGGCGAGATCAAAGGCGGCGGCGTCGTCTACCGCCCGGAGCGCGAGGCGCAGGTGCTCGCCCGCATCAAGTCGCTCAACCCGGGGCCGCTCGCCGGCGAATCGGTGGCGCGACTGTTCCGCGAGATCATGTCCGAGTGCCTGGCGCTGGAGAAACCGCTGTCCATCGCCTATCTGGGCCCGGAAGGCACCTTCAGCCAACTCGCCGCGACCAAGCATTTCGGCCATGCCGCCCACGGCGTCGCCTGCTCGTCGATCGACGAGGCGTTCCGCCTGGTCGAATCGCGCACCCTCGACTATGTGGTCGCGCCGGTGGAGAACTCCACCGAGGGCGCGGTTGGCCGCACCCTCGACCTAATGATCGCCAGTCCGCTGAAGATCTGCGGCGAGGTGGTGCTGCGCATCCATCACCACTTGCTGCGCTCGGTCGCCACCACCGACGGCATCCGCCGCGTCTATTCGCACGCGCAGTCGCTGTCGCAGTGCCACGAATGGCTGAACAAGAACCTGCCGGCCGACGTCGAGCGCATCTCGGTGGCGAGCAATGCCGAAGCGGCGCGCCTGGCCAGCCTCGACCCGGCCGCGGCGGCAATCGCCGGCCAGTCGGCAGCCGAACGATTCGGCCTGACCAAGTTGGCCGAAAGCATCGAAGACGAGCCGAACAACACCACCCGTTTCCTGGTGCTCGGCCACCAAGACGTCACCCCGAGCGGCAACGACAAGACCTCGATCGTGGTCTCGGCGCCGAACCGTCCGGGCGCGGTGCACTCGCTGCTCGCGCCGGTGGCCGATAACGGCGTGTCGATGACCAAGTTCGAATCACGCCCGTCGCGCGTCGGCCTGGGCGATTATGTGTTCTTCATCGACATGGAAGGGCACCGCACCGACGCGAACATCGCGGCGGCGCTGCAAGGCCTGGCCGACAAGACCGCCTACCTGAAAGTGCTTGGCTCCTATCCGGTTGCCGTTCTGTAAGGCCGCCACGAGCGGCACTCGGACCGGCCTCTCGGCCCAGCCGTCACGACCGGTCCAAACTGTCCGAAAGAACCCAGCAATGCGTGAATTGAAAGCAGTTTGTGTATTTTGCGGCTCCAACTACGGTGCCGCACCCGAGTATGAAGCCGGCGCCCGGGCATTTGGCCGATTGTTGGCCGAAACCGGTCGCACCCTGGTATATGGCGGAGGCAAAGTCGGCCTGATGGGCGCGGTGGCCGACGCCGCGCTGGAAGCGGGCGGGAAGGTGATCGGCGTAATCCCGACCTTCCTGAAGGACAAGGAACTGGCCCACCCGGGGCTGACCGAGTTAATCGTGGTCGGCAGCATGCACGAGCGCAAGGCCAAGATGGAGCAGCTGTCCGACGCCTTCGCCTGTCTGCCGGGCGGCCTGGGCACCTATGAAGAGATGTTCGAGATTCTATCGTGGGCACAGCTGGGCATGCACGAGAAGCCGGTTGGCGTGCTTAACACCACCGGTTTCTATCAGCCGTTGCTGACTATGCTCGACAGCACCGCAGCGGCCGGCTTCATGCACGAGAAGAACCGCTCGCTGCTGGTCGCCGGCGATGACGCGGCCT
This sequence comes from Neisseriaceae bacterium JH1-16, assembly GCA_025989215.1. GTDB lineage: Bacteria > Pseudomonadota > Gammaproteobacteria > Burkholderiales > Chromobacteriaceae > Crenobacter_A. The sequence goes on from JAPDNP010000001.1 coordinate 967,031, forward strand.
CACTGCTCGCCGCGCTGGACAATTACCGTCCGATCCACGCCAGCAAGTGGCTGGAACGTTCCGCGACCTGAGCCGGACGCTCACAAGCCCACTGGCCGCTGTGGCTAGATACCGCCAAGGCCCGAACCGATAAGAGAAATAGAGGAAAACATGTCCCTGAGCCGCACAGCTCCCGACTATATCCGCGCCATCGCCCCGTACATCCCGGGTAAGCCGGTCGCCGAACTGGCCCGTGAATTCGGCTTGGCCGAAGAGAGCATCGTCAAGCTCGCCTCCAACGAGAACCCACTCGGCCTGCCGCCGAAGGCGCGTGCCGCGCTGGAGGCTGCCGTCGATGAACTGGCCCGCTACCCGGACGGCAACGCCTTCGACCTCAAGTCGGCCATCGGCTCCAAGTTCGGGCTGTCTCTGGACCAACTGGTGCTGGGTAACGGCTCGAACGACATTCTGGAACTGGCCGCGCGCACCTTCCTGGCACCGGGCTGCAGCGCAGTGTTCTCGCAATATGCGTTCGCCGTCTACCCGCTGGCCATCCAGGCGGTTGGGGCGACTCCGATTGAAGTGAAGGCACGCGACTACGGTCACGACCTCGATGCGATGCTGGCGGCGATCCGTCCGGATACCCGCATCGTGTTCCTTGCCAACCCGAACAATCCGACCGGCACGCTGATCAAGCCGGGCGCACTGCTGGAATTCCTTGAGGCGGTGCCGGAGCAGGTGCTGGTGGTACTCGACGAGGCCTATACCGAATTCCTGCCGTGCGAACTGGCGTCGGACAGTCTGGGCTGGCTGAAGCGCTTCCCGAACCTGCTGGTTTCGCGCACCTTCTCGAAGGCTTACGGCTTGGCCGGCCTGCGTGTCGGCTTCGCCGCCGCCCACCCGGATGTAGCCGAACTGATGAACCGGGTACGCCAGCCGTTCAACGTCAACAGCCTGGCTCAAGCCGCCGCCTGCGGCGCGCTGGCCGACGACCAGTTCCTCGCCGAATCGGTACGCATCAACAGCGAAGGCATGAAGCAGATCACCGGCGCGCTGGAACGCCTCGGCCTGCCGTACATTCCGTCCTACGGCAACTTCGTGACCTTCCACGTCGGCGACGCGAAGGCACTGAACCTACACTTCCTGAAGAACGGCGTGATCGTGCGCCCGCTGGCGAGCTACAACATGCCGAACAGCCTGCGCGTCAGCATCGGCCTGCCGGAAGAGAACGCCCGTTTCATCGAGGTACTCGAAGCAGCACTCGGCTGAGCCGTTTCGTCGACCGACAACCTGACCCATCGAGCCGGCTGCTATCCCATGCGACCGGCTTGTTCGCCTTTTACGGCGCGTGTCGTCAGCCGGCTTTACCGAGCCGATTGACGACACGCTCTAACACCAGGAAAGCCGCATGATTATTGTGATGGCCCGCGGAGCCAGCGATGCCGACATCGCTGCCGTGGTCGAAAAAATCCGCTCGGCGGGCCTTGCCGAACACGTTTCGCGCGGCACCGAGCGCACCATCATCGGCGCGGTCGGCGACGAACGCACCCTGACTGCCGACATGTTCGAACCGATGCCCGGCGTGGAGCGGGCACTGCGGGTGGTCAAGGAATACCGCATCGTGTCGCGCGAGGTGCATCCGGGCAATACCGTTGTCACGGTGCGCGGCGTACCGATCGGCGGCAAGGCCATCCAGGTAATCGCCGGCCCTTGCTCGGTGGAAACACCAGAGCAGATGCTGGCTAGCGCACGCGCGGTGCGTGAAGCCGGCTGCCGACTGCTGCGCGGCGGCGCGTTCAAGCCGCGCAGCAGCCCGTACAGCTTCCAGGGACTCGGCGTCGAGGGGCTGGACTACCTGCAGCAGGCATCGCGTGCCGAGGGCCTGCCTATCGTCACCGAGCTGATGGACGTGCGTCTGCTGGACACCTTCCTCGAATACGACGTCGACGTGATCCAGATCGGCACGCGCAATATGCAGAACTTCGATCTGCTCAAAGAGGTTGGCCGAATCAACAAACCGGTGATCCTGAAGCGCGGCCTGTCGGCGACGGTGAACGAGTGGCTGATGGCTGCCGAGTACATCGCCGCCGGCGGCAACCACAACATTATCTTCTGCGAGCGCGGTGTGCGCGGCTTCGAAACCGCCTACCGCAATATGCTCGACGTCACCGCCATCCCGGTGCTGAAGCGCGAAACCCACCTGCCGGTGATCGTCGACCCCAGCCACGCCGGCGGCAAGGCTTGGCTGGTGCCGGCTCTGGCCAAGGCGGCGATCGCTGCCGGTGCCGACGGCCTGCTGGTGGAAATGCACCCAAACCCCTGCGAAGCCTGGTGCGACGCGGACCAGGCGCTGAATCCGGACGAGCTCGCCACTTTGATGCGCGAGCTCGCCCCGTTGGCCGAAGCCCTCGGCCGAACCCTGTAGGCTCCCAAATCCAATAAGGAGAGACGATATGAGCGTATCCGTAGTCGAGCTGACCCTGATCCAGCAGGACAATTACCGCATTCGTCTCGACTTCGGCGACGAGGTGCCGGCACTGATCGGCGACGAGCCGCCACCGCTGGGACAGAACGCCGGGCCGGCACCTCAGCAACTGCTACTGGCCGCAGTTGCCAACTGTCTGGTCGACAGCCTGCATTTCGCCCTGGGCAAATATCACCAGAATGCCTCGCCGCTGCGTGGCGAGGCACGCGCCATCCTTGGCCGCAACGAGCACGGCCGGCTGCGCGTGCAGGCCATCGAGGCGACGCTGCGACTCGGTCAGCCGGCCGAGAGCATCGAGTATCTCGACCGCATCCTCGGCAGCTTCGAGGATTTCTGCACCGTATCGCAGAGTGTCGGACGCGGCATCCCAACCACGGTGCAGGTACTCGATACCGATGGCCGGGTGCTGAAGTAGACACACGGGCAAGTCATCGAACAAGCAATAAAAAAAGCCAGCATACGCTGGCTTTTTTGCGGGTGGCGCTTCGGCCAACCTTACAGATGATCCAACAATATCGGCACCAGCCAATCGCCACTGAGCAGCACCAGCAGGGGGGCCAGCAAGGCACCACTACCCAGCCAACGCCAGCTGAAACTGGCCTGCGCCTGCGGCTGCAAGCGGAAGGCGAAGCAGCGGTAGGCCAAGTAACTCATTCCGCACAACAGCGGCGGTAGGGTGCTGTAGGCGAGCAGGATACGCCAGGAAAACAGCCAGGCCAGCGCGATGAACCCGACCAGCACGGTCAGCTGCGCAAGGAAATACGCCGACAGCAGCGGCGACACCTCGGGAAAGCTGATGCCGCGCCGACTCAGTCTTCCGTAGCACAGCAGCCAGAGCAGGGCGGTCATAGCCATCAGCGCATAGGGATAGATGAAAGGCAGCCAGATCGGCGTCAGCGGCAGATCGGGCAGCAACAGCTTGACCGGAATGGCGATCAACCAGTAGCTGGCAAACAGACCGGCGGCAGCGATGCCGCTGCCGCTGACCAGTACACGCCACAAGCCATGCAGCAGGAAGAGAGCAATAACAGAGAGCAGAATCACAGTGGCAATCGACATGGTCAGCCCGCCACGCGGCAGCGCAGCAGGGCAGCGGTGATGAGTTCGCCCATCTCTGCAAGGTAACGGGTTCGTCGGTCGGCGCCAAAACGGTCCGGATCGTCACTAGCCAGAAGCAGCAGGCCCAGCGTATCACCCTCGCCGCGGCGCAACGGCACTTGAGCGAACGACTGCAGGGCCGGCTCGGCAGGCAACCAGCTCATCAGTTCATCGTTGACGTAATGGCCGCAGCGCGGACCGACCAGCTGTTCGGCATAATGGCGCAACGCCGCTGAAACCGGGGAGCTGACAACGCCATCGCCCCACCAGCGCAATGCTACCCGCTCCAGACCGAACAGACCGTCGAACAGGATCGGCAGGCGTGCAAGCAGCAAGTCGAAGTCGTGCGCCTCGATCAGGGCCAGAGCCAGACGATGCTGGCGCTGCTGAATCAGATCATTGTCTTCGGCGCGGCCAAGCAGCAAGTGCAGGTTTTGCTCCAACTGCCGGTAACGCCCCTTGCTTTCGCTCAGTTGGCGCTCGGCCAGCGGAATCACCCGTTCGTGTGCCGGACTCAAGCCGAACTGGCGCGCATGTCGGTCGAGAAACTCCGGGTTGTCCGAAAGAAAATCGAGAATGTCCTCTGCCTGCATTGCCTCACCCTGATCGCGCATCGCTTACAAATCGATTTCGCCGGTAAACACTGTCACCGCCGGCCCGGTCATCAGTACCGGCTCACCTTCGCCGGCCCACTCGATGGTCAGGTCGCCGCCAAGCGCATGCACCGTCACCGCCGCGTCGAGCAGCCCCCGACGGATACCCGCCACCACCGCAGCGCAGGCACCGGTGCCGCAGGCCAGCGTCTCGCCGGCACCGCGTTCGTATACCCGTAGCCGGATCTCATCACGCGCGACAATCTGCATGAAGCCGGCGTTGACCCGCTCCGGGAAGCGCGGGTGCAGCTCGATCGCCGGGCCGACTTCCTCGACCGGGGCGGTGTCGACGCTGTCGACCACCTGTACCGCGTGCGGGTTGCCCATCGATACCACGCTGATCTCGACGGTACGCCCGGCCGCTTCCAGCGGGTAGCTGATCGCTTCTTTATCGGCCACGAATGGAATCTGTGCAGGCGCAAAGCGTGGCACGCCCATGTCGACGGTGATGGTCCCCGCCTTGTCGAGCTTGGGCACGATCACGCCCTTGGCGGTCTCGACGCGGATCGACTGCTTGTTGGTCAGACGCTGCTCGGTGACGAAGCGCACGAAACAGCGTGCTCCGTTGCCGCACTGCTCGACCTCGCCGCCATCGTTGTTGAAGATGCGATAGCGGAAATCGTTTTCAGGCTGTTCCGGCGCACTGACCAGCAGCAGCTGGTCGAAACCGATGCCGAAGCGCCGGTCACCCAAGGCCTTGATTTGCTTTGGGGTCAGCTCGATCGACTGACGCACGCCATCGACCACGACGAAGTCGTTGCCGAGGCCGTGCATTTTGCTGAACTTTAGTTTCATGGAAATGTCTGTCGGGGTTGGCCGAAAAATGCCCCATCATAGCGCAAATGCGCGCCCGCACAACGGCGATGCCGACCGCATTGACACCTTACTAACCGGTAAGTAGAGTGGGCCGGATGAACGACCCGCACGCCGCGCGGCAGGACACGCGCAAGAAAATCCTCGACTTGGCCGAGGCCCTGTGGCTGGGCCGCGGCTTCAATAGTTTCAGCTATCAGCATATCAGCCGCGAACTGGGCGTAAAGAACGCCGCCATCCATTATCACTACCCCCGCAAGACCGACCTCGGCGTCGCGTTGATCGAGCGTTATCGGCGTCGTTTCGGCCGCTTCGCCGAGGCGCAGGCCGGCCTCGACCCCCGCGAACAGCTCGAACAGTACTTCGGCCTGACCGACGCCTACCACGACCAGGATGGGCAGATCTGCCCGAGCGGGGTGCTGTCCAGCGATTTCCCGACCCTGCCCGACGAGATGCAGCAGGCGGCGCAGGCCTTCGTGGCCGAGATGCGCACCTGGGCGGTCGCGATTCTGCGCGAGGGACGGGAGCGGGGGGTGATGCAGTATCCCGGCTCGCCCGAGGCGATGGGCGAGCTGGTTTTTGCCGCGCTGCAGGGGGCCCTGCAGCTGGCACGGCTCGATAGGACTGCATTGCCGGCGATCAAGCAGCAGGTGCGCTGCCTGCTCGGCTTTGCCGATGCCGAACCACACCACGAGGAAGACCATGACAACACAAAAAAATCGCATGAGCCGCATCGCCGACAAGGCGAATAATCTGCCGGAGGGGCTGCGCAGCTTCGTACTGTCCAAGATGTTCGGCCGCATCGTGCCGTTCCTGTCCACCGCCAGCGTACGCTTCGAGAACGTCGCTCCGGAGCGCCTGGTGGTGTCGATCCGCAATCAGCGCAAGGTGCAGAACCACATCAAGGGCGTGCACGCCGCCGCGATGGCGCTGTTGGCCGAAACCGCCACCGGCTTCGTAGTCGGCCTCAACGTACCGGACGACAAGCTGATGCTGCTCAAGTCGATGAAGGTGGACTACCTGAAACGGGCACAGGGCAATATGCGCGCGACTGCCACGCTGACGCCTGAACAGATCGCCTCGTTCCACCAAGTGGAGAAGGGCGACGTGACCGTGGCGGTCAGCGTCACCGACGACAGTGGCCAGGAGCCGATCCGCTGCGAGATGGTGTGGGCCTGGATTCCGAAGAAGCGTTCTTAAACGCCGCCACGAGGGGAAACTGACATGGAATTCACTGCACTGACACTGAATGTTGCCGATCATGTGGCCGAAATCACCCTGAACCGCCCAGGCAAGGCCAATGCGCTCGACGCGGCGCTGTGGGACGAACTGAAACGCGCGCTCGAGTGGTGCGACCGCAGCGCCGAGGTACGTGCGGTGGTGCTGTCCGGCGCGGGCAAGCACTTCTGTTCCGGCATTGACATCTCGATGTTGACCGGCCTGGAAGGGCAGCTCGACAAGCACTGCGAGGCGCGCAAGCGCGAGCAGCTGCGCGAAACGATCCTGGAGCTGCAAGCCACCGTTAACAGTCTGGAGAAATGCCACAAGCCGGTGATCGCCGCGATCCACGGCGCCTGCGTCGGCGGCGGGCTCGACGTGGCGCTGGCGGCCGACTTCCGCTACGCGAGCCGCGATGCGCTGTTCAGCGTGCGCGAGGTGGCGATGGGCATGGTCGCCGACGTCGGCTCGCTGCAGCGCTTGCCGGGCGTGGTCGGGCAGGGCATCGCTCGCGAACTCGCCTACACCGCGCGCGATATCAACGCCGACGAGGCGCTGCGCGTCGGCCTGGTCAACCGGGTTCTGGACGATATCGGCGCCTGCCGCGACGCCGCGCTATCCACCGCCCGCCAGATCGCCGCGCAGTCGCCGCTGGCTGTGCGCGGCAGCAAGCAGATACTCAACTACAGCCGCGATCATAGCGTCGCGGATAGTCTTGACTATGTGGCGACCTGGAACGCCGCGATGTTCCTATCCGAGGACATCAAGGAAGCGATCGGCGCTCAGGTGATGGGACGGCCGGCCAACTTCCGCGACTAGAGGGAAGAGACTGGGATCGCCGAGGTCATCGTATTGACACAAAATTGGCCTACACTGATCAGGCGTAATCCTAATTTCCTCTCTTTCATGGCCCCGCTTCGGCGGGGTTTTGTTTTTCCGACACCCGCATAGACGCGGGGCGGACCGATACACTCCATTCATCGAGCAGGGCTAGCCCCCTCTCCGACACGATGAGCTCTCCCGCATTGCGCACCGGCCTAGATCGAGCCCAAGGCATGAGCCGAGCCTATGCTGGCATCCTGATCACGCCGATGGTATGGTCGATGTCGACAATCGACAACCCGCCCCATACCGGGCGGCTCCACCACTCATCGTCCTGCCATGCGTTTACTCAAAGACCTGTCCGCCTCGGCGATCATCGCCGGCTTCGTTACCGTGCTGGTCGGCTTCACCAGCTCCGCCGTCATCGTTTTCCAGGCCGCCAACGCGCTAGGCGCCAGCCAGGCGCAGATCGCCTCCTGGATGTGGGCACTTGGCCTCGGCATGGGGCTCACCTGCATCGGTCTGTCGCTGCGTTACCGCGTCCCGGTGGTCACCGCCTGGTCGACGCCGGGCGCGGCGATGCTGATCACCAGCGCCGCCGGCGTACCGATGGAGCAGGCGATCGGTGCCTTTCTGGTGTCGGCACTGCTGATCACCCTGGTCGGCTTCACCGGCTGGTTCGAACGCGCGATCAAACGCATCCCAGTGTCGCTGGCCTCCGGCATGCTGGCCGGGGTGCTGCTGCACTTCGGCCTGAATGTGTTCGTGGCGATGCAGACCCAGTTCACCCTGGTGCTGGCGATGTTTGTCGCCTACCTGCTGGCGCGCCGCCTGGTGCCACGCTATGCGATCATCGCCGCCTTGCTGGTGGGCTGCAGCATCGCGCTGTTGAACGGGCAGTTACACCTGCAGGGACTGCACTTCGAGTTGGCCGAACCGGTCTTCACCATGCCGCGCTTCACCACCAGCGCACTGATCGGCGTGGCGCTGCCGCTGTTCATCGTGACCATGGCCTCGCAGAACGTGCCAGGGGTGGCCGTGCTGCGCGCCTCCGGCTATCAGGCGCCGATTTCGCCGGTGATTGGCTGGACCGGCATCGCCACCTTGCTGCTGGCGCCATTCGGGGCCTATGCACTCAATCTCGCGGCGATCACCGCGGCCATCTGCATGGGTCGCGAGGCGCACGAGGATGCCGACCGTCGCTACGTGGCCGCGGTATCGGCTGGCGTGTTCTATCTATTGATAGGTCTGTTCGGTGCAACGGTAAGCGCGCTGTTCGCTGCGTTTCCGAAGGAACTGATCCTGGCGATCGCTGGTCTGGCTCTACTGGGCACGGTGGGAAATGGCCTCGCCACCGCATTGCGCGACGAACAGGACCGCGAACCGGCGCTGATCACCTTTCTGGTGACCGCGTCCGGCATGAGTCTGTTCGGTGTCGGCTCGGCATTCTGGGGACTGGTGGCCGGCGTACTGGCGCTGCTGTTCGCTCAGTTGAAGCGACCGAAGCCGCAATGAGTCCGACAAACACGGCGCCCACCGGGGCGCCGCATCGAATTTGACTGACTGATAAAGGGAACGCGATGAACGCCGCGAAGAAAATCCGCAAGCTAATCCAGGAGGGCGAGAGCCCCGAGCAATTGCAGGTGTTGAAGGACCTGGCGGCGGCGCTGGAGCTGAACCGCCCCTTCGACCTGGCGGCCCTGTACGAAATCGACCAGCGTTATTTCGACCTGGCGATCGACCTGCTGCAAGACTGGCGCTTCGACCACCACATCGCCTCGCGCAGCAAGTTATTGGAACAGCTGCTTATCGAGATTGCCCCTGATCTGAAGGTTGAAGTGCCGGCCGAGGCCCTGAAGGAGCCGGAGGACGAAAGCAAGGCGTGATGCCGCTCGATCCGGCCCCGGTTCAATGGTGCCGGCGGCGCACCGGTTTGCGATGATGATGCGTTGGGTGCGGTTGGTGCTCGACCGGCTGCGCCGTGCGCACCGGTGATGGCGGCTCCGCATGTTCAGTCACCAGATTGGTGCTGCCGTTCACGCGATTAGCGTAGGCCGGCGAGGGCAAGGCATGAGCCAACGCCGGCAGACCCAGCATCAACAGCGAAAAGAAGACTGCCTGTTTCATTAAGATTCCCAGTTTTTCATAATCAACAAGGTGCGCGACGAATGCACCTTCACAGCAGTCGATGCTGCTGCAGGGTCAGTTCCAGCGCTTCGGCCGACTCGAAGTGGTGACCATGCAAACCCGCCTCGATCGCCCCTGCCACGTTGGCCGAAAGGTCGTCGACGAACAGTACCTCGCCAGGCGCAACATCCAGCCGGTCCAGACAGCGCAGAAACACCTCGGGGGCTGGCTTGGCGGCACCGAACTCGGCCGACGCATGGACCTCGGCGCCGAACACCTCGGCCACCGCCGGACACAGCTGGCGAATATGCTCGGCGACCAATCGGCTGTTATTGGTCAGCACCGCCACGCGCCACCGCTCGGCCAAGCTGCTCGCTAACGCCAGCACCTCGTGATGCGGCGCCATCGCCGCCTGGCGCGCCGCCAGCCAGATGTCCCGCGTGACGCGGCAACCTAGCCGCTCGCCCATCTCCGCCAGATATTCCTGCTCGTTCAACTCGCCCGCATCGGCGCGGGCCTCCAGGCCCGACGCCCAGATCGCCTGGCGCACCGCTTCCGGATCACGCCCGGTCGCCCCCGCCATGCTAGCGACCCGGGCGGAACGATCGTAGTGACACAGTACGTCGTCGAGATCGAACAGGACGAGAGTAGGAGGAGTCGGCATGGCAGTGGTCCGGCGTGTGGGGCCTTCATTCTGTCAGAGCACGCCGGGCCGGACCACTGTGTGTCGATGCAACGGTGCAGTGGCCCTGATCACGCTTACCCAGCGGGGCCCCCATCAGCGCGGATAAGGGCGATACGGTGGGCGATGGTAATGGTGCGGCGGACGGTGATGCGGGCGATAGTGCGGCGGCCGGTGGGCCGGGCGGTGGTGCCAGTACTTCGGCGGCGGCTTGTGGTAGTGATGATGGTGCGGCGGCGGCACGTACCTGGGCGGGCCGGCATTGGCGGCGCCGGCAAACAGGGCGACGCCAGCCAATGCCAGCGAGATCACGAGTTTTTTCATTATTCTCATCCTTGTTGAGGGAGCGGATGAGCCAAGCTTAGGCGGGGTCAAGCTTCACAGTTGTTAGGAAACGTTAAGAAATGTAAGGGCCACCAATAAAACCCGCTGCAGCAACCCTGACTTGATGCACGGCCACCAACTGCAGTGGCCGTGCAATAGCGTCAAGAGCGTTTTGTCAGCGGCCCCAACCGCCGTCGCGGATAACGGCACCGATCTCAGCCGGGTGGACTGGTTGCCGACAGCAGCGCGGCAAGGCCAAACAGCAGCACGAACACTACCGCCTCCGGATAGAGCAAGGCCAGAAAGCGCGAACGCGCGCCAGCCTTGCCCGTCATCAGCAAGTCGGGCAAGACCACCAGCCGGTTGACCGCCCCCAGCGTCAACGCAACGACCACCAAGGCGGCCTTGGCGATCAGCAGCTCGCCGTAGGCCACACCCCAGGGCGCCTGCGCACCGTGCAGCATCCGCCAGGCGTTCAGCACACCGCTAGCCAGCACCAGCACCATCGCCCAAGCGGCGACGTCGGACAGCTGGCGCGCCTCCTCGTGACTGTACTGGCCGCTACCGCCGCGGTGCTGCATCAGGAAGGCGAACACGCTACCGGCCCAGGCGCCGGTGGCCAGCAGGTGGACGGTATGCACCAGCGCCGCGACGCTGACGAAACCGGCATCGGCCACATGACCGGTGGCCGCGTGGTTATAGACGAAAACCAGCAAGGCCAGCGGCCACAGCCGACGCAATGGGCCGTGGCCGCTACCGACCAGCAGTGCCAGCCAGGCAGCCGCACCAATGCTCCACATCAGGCCGAAGTGGGTCTGGGTGACCACGACACCGACCGCCGACCATGACTCGGCGAGTGGCTGGCCGCTCATCGCGGCAACCCGGCCGAGCAGGTAGCACAGATAATCGACACCAAGCAGCACCAGCCAGGGCCGGCACCGCGACTGGGCAGTGACAGCCGCCGAGCGCAGCAGGGTGAAACCGATCAACAGCGCCACCAGCAGATCGAGCAGCCAGGTGCTGGCGGCGGACACCGCCAGCGTCATGCCGTCCAATTACTTGACCGTGAAGCGGTAGTGGCCGTTGGTGCGGTGGCCATCCTCGGCCACCGCGACCCACTCGACCCGATACTGGCCGGCGGTCAAGGCCGGCAGCGGCAGGGCCATCACCTTGTGGTTGGCGCCATCCACCGCCGACTTGTCGGCTACCAGCTTGTCTTTGGCGTCGAAGAGCTTGATCGAGCTCAGTGCCGGCTCCAGGCCTTCGCTAAAACCGATGCGGACTTCCTTCGGCGCGGCGACGCTAACGTCGGCCTGCGGGCTGAGCTGCTTCGGGTGGGCGTGGGCGAGGGCGAGCGGAGCGGCGCTGGCCAGCAGCAAGGCCGTGCTTACGATCAATTTGCGGAACGGTTGCATCGCGGGGTTTCCAGTAACGGGAATGATTCTTGATTTAAACGCGAATGGTAGCGCTTCGGATGACGGCCGACCACGCCCTGCGGTGTTTTGTCGCACCCTAGGGCGCTCGAAAGTACGCCGAATCAACAAAGGAGCGACCACCGATTTGGGCAATCCGCTGACAAGAGCCGAAGGGCGCCAGGGAGGATCTGGCTGCGGCCGCTGAGAGGCCGTCAATGCCTCCACTGGCCGACAAGCCGCGGCGCCTCGGGCAGCAATAGCGGCCCGGAGCAGGAGAGGAACAGGCCGTCTTGCCTTACAGCCCGTACTTCTTCACCTTGTCGTGCAGGGTGGTCTTGGCGATACGCAGCGCCTCGCTAGCGCGGCTGAGATTGCCGTTCTGGCGACGCAGCTCTTCGGCGATCAACGCGCGTTCGAACGCGTCGACCGCTTCGGCCAACGGTAGCGGCCCGCTGACCGAGCCGTCGTTGGCCAGCGGCGCGCGGATACCCAGCGCGAAGCGCTCGGCGACATTGCGCAGCTCGCGCACATTGCCCGGCCAGTCGTGTGACAGCAGTGCCGACTGCTCGTGCGGTTCCAGCTGCGGCACCGGCCGGTCGAAGCGGGCGGCCGCCTGCAGCAGGAAGTGTTCGAACAGAAGCGGGATGTCCTCGCGCCGCTCGCGCAGCGGCGGCAGCTCCAGCGTCACCACGTTCAACCGGTAATACAGGTCGTTGCGGAAGCTGCCCTGCGCACTGAGCGCCTTAAGGTCGGACTTGGTGGCGGCGATCACCCGGCAGTCGACCGGGATCAGCGTGTTGGAACCGAGCCGCTCCAGCACGCGCTCCTGCAGCACGCGCAGCAGCTTGATCTGTAGCGGCAGCGGCATGCTTTCGATCTCGTCGAGGAACAGCGTGCCGCCGTTGGCGTGCTCGATCTTGCCGATGCGGCGCTTGCTCGCGCCGGTGAAGGCGTGCGCCTCGTGGCCGAAGATCTCGCTTTCGAACAGGTTTTCGGCCATGCCGCCGCAGTTGAGCGCGACGAAGTGGTGGCGCTGGCGGTTGCTGATCTCGTGCAGGCAGCGCGCCACCAGCTCCTTGCCGGTGCCGGTCTCGCCGTGGATCAGCACGTTGGCCGACGTGTCGGCCAGGTCCGCGATCAGCGCGCGCAAACGCTCGACCGCCGCCGAACGGCCGATCAGCATCGCTTCCAGGCTGCTGCGATCTTCAAGCTGTCGACGCAGGCTGGCCACCTCCAGGCTCAGCCGGCGCTGCTCCAGCGCACGGCTCGCCAGCTCGAACAGCCGCTCGGGCGAGAACGGCTTTTCCAGAAAATCGTAGGCGCCGTCCTTCATCGACTGCACCGCCAGGCTGACGTCGCCGTGGCCGGTGATCAGAATGACCGGCAGGGTGGCGTCCTGCGCCTTCAACTCCTTCATCAGCGTCAGACCGTCGACCCCGGGCAGATGGATGTCGCTGACCACCACGCCGGCAAAGCCGGGCTTCAGGTATTCGCGCGCTTCTTCTGCAGTGGCGACCCCCAGTGTGGCGATGCCTTCGAGCGTCAGCGCCTGTTCGCAACCGAGCCGCACATTCGGGTCGTCCTCGACGATCAGCACGGTCAGTTGGTCAGTCATGATGAGTATCCTCGGGTACGACCGGCAAGGTCAGCGTGAACAGCGCGCCACCTTCCGGATGATTGTCGGCCACCAGCGTGCCGCCGGCCTCGGCGACGATGCCCGCAGACAAGGTCAGTCCGAGGCCCAGCCCGACACCGGCCGGCTTGGTGGTAAAAAACGGTTCGAACAGCTGGGCACGCACCGCATCGGCTAGGCCCGGACCGTTGTCGTGCACACTGATCAGCACCTGCTCGCCTTCGAGCCGGCAGCTAATCTCGATACGCGGAGCAGGGCGGCCAGCCAGTTCGTCCAACGCATTGGTCAGCAGGTTGACCAGCACCTGTTCCAGCCGGGTCGGATCGCAGCGTACCGCCAGCGTTTCCGGCGCATCGGGGCGGACGATCGCGACGCGACTCTGCTTCAGGCGCCGATCGACCAGGAACAGCGCATTATCGATCGCCCGCTGCAGGCGGGTAACCCCGACGCTGCTGGTGGACTTGCGCGCGAACGAGCGCAATGCCGCGGTAATGCTGCCCATCTTCTCGACCAACTCGTTAATGGTGGTCAGATTGGTACTGGCGGTGGCGAGATCGCCGCGCTGCAGGAAACGGATCGCGTTGCCGGACAAGGTGCGCACCGCAGCCAGCGGCTGATTCAGCTCGTGCGCGACGCCGGTCGACAACTGACCGATCACCGCGAGCTTGCCGGCCTGCACCAATTCATCCTGGGTCTGGCGCAGGTGCTGCTCGGCGCGGGTGCGCTCGGCCACCTCGGCTTGCAGCCGATAGTTGGCCGAAGAGAGGTCTGCGGTGCGCTCCTCGACCTTGCGCTCCAGTTCGGTATAGGCGCGCTGCAGCGCCTCGCGAGCGGAGAGCTTGTCGTTCAGGTGGCGACGCCGTTCGCGCCACCACAGCAGCGCGACGATCGCCAGCGTAGTCAATACACTGGCCAGTGCCGCGCGACTGTAGGCCAGTTCGTAGACGGCATCGAGGCTGAGCAATTCGATCAGCTGCCAGTCCGAACGCGGCAGGGTGCGGCTCTTGGCGAGAAAATGGCGCGGGTAGGGGTCGTCGAGCGGCAGCCGCACCGCACCCTTGGGCAGCTGGACGACCCGGGCATCACTTCCCAGGGTGCGCAGCGTCTTGAGGCCCAGCACCGGCAACGGCAAGCGGTTGTACTGACGGGTGCGGTCGAATTCGGCCCTTACCGCGGCATCGAGCGGCTGCAGCGCGGAGAACTTCCAACGCGGTTCGGCCGACAGAATCACCACGCCGTTCTGGTCGGTGACCAGCACCAGCGACTTGCTTTCGGCCCAGGCCCGCTCCAGCCGCGACAGGCTGATCTTTACCACCGCCACGCCGAGCAGTCGCTGACCGTCGTACAAACCGTCCGACAGGTAATAGCCCGGCTCGCTGCGCGAAGTGCCCACGCCGAAGAAACGCCCGACACCGCCCGATGCGGCATCCTGGAAATAGGGACGGTAGGCATCGTTCTCGCCCAGGTAGCTGTCCGGCCGGCGCCAGTTGCTGGTGGCGACGACCTGGCCGAGCCAGTCCTGGATATAGATGGTGCTGGCTCCGGTGCGTTCGGCCAACCTCTCCAGGTAGCGGTTGGCTTCCTTCTGACGCTGGACATTATTCGGGTCGTGGATCAGCGCGTCGACCGGCTGGGCCAGGCCGAGGATGCCAGGCAACTGGGCATAACGCGCAATCTCGCTATCCAGACTGGTCGCGTACAGATCCAGGCGCTGGCCGGCGCGCCGCTGCAGGCTATCGAGCGCATCGGACATACTGACCCGGAACGCCCCCACGCCTGCGCCGACTACCAGCAGCAAGGACAGCATTACAGTCAGAAAGATGCGCAGCCGGCGCCGGCGCGAACGGGTCATGATCGTGAAAGTCGTATTGGCCGGCTCGCCGGCATCGGGAAAGAGCACATTAAATCATATCGCCCCGGCAGCTTGGCCGAAACGATGGCGTAAAGCCGCAAGCAAAACATACCCATGCCGCGGATACGCTTTGCTGGGGGCTTTCAGGCGGTAAAAAGCCCACCGCCCGCAAGGACGGTGGGAGGAAGGTGACCGGCGCAGCAAGAACCGGCCAAGAGGGAGCTTGCCGTGTTGCTCAGTAGGTGTAGAACATCCGTTGGATGTCCTTGGTGTCCTGCGTCTTGGTCAGCGCCAGCATCAAGAGGATGCGGGCTTTCTGCGCGCTGAGGGTATCGCTGACCACCAGGTCTTCCTTGTCGTCGTTGGCTTCGCCGTTGCGGGCCACGATGCCGCTGCCGACGCGCGAGCTGCGCACCATCACGATCCCTTGCTTACGGGCATCACGGAACGCCGGCATCATTTGTGCGGCGATACTGCCGTCACCCACGCCGGCCTGCACGATGCCCTTGGCGCCAGCGGCGATGTCAGCATCCATGGCGACGCGGTCCATATTGGCGTAGCCGTAGACGATGTCGACGCGCGGCAGCTTGTCGAGCTTGGACACGTCGAACTCGGTATCGGCAGTGTTCTTGCGGGTCGACATGCGGTAGAAGTGCGGCTTGTTGTCCTGCATATAACCGAGGAAGCCCAGGTCCGGGGTCTTGAAGGTATCGGCGGTCGAGGTGTTGGTCTTGGTCACTTCGCGCGCGGCGTTGATCTGGTCGTTCAGCGACACCAGCACCCCTTTGCCAACGGCATCTTTGCTGGCTGCCAAGGTCACGGCGTTATACAGATTGATCGGGCCGTCGGCGCTGATCGCGGTGGACGGACGCATCGAACCGACCACTACCACCGGCTTCTTGCTCTTCACCACCAAGTTCAGAAAATAGGCGGTCTCTTCGATGGTGTCGGTGCCGTGGGTGATCACCACGCCGTCCACATCCTTCTGGGCCAGCAGCTGGTTAACGCGCTTGGCGAGCTTCAGCCACACCTCGTTGGTCATGCTTTCGCTGGCGATCTGGGCGACTTGCTCGCCACGCACATCGGCCACCTGTTTCAGCTCCGGCACCGACTCGATCATCTTGTCGACGCCCAGCTTGGCGGCGGTGTAGCCGATGGTGGTGGTGGTGGTGGCGCCGGTACCTGCGATGGTGCCGCCGGTAGCCAGGATCACCACGTGCGGCAGGGCGAAGGCCGGGGCGCTGAGCAGACCGGCAAACAGGGCACTGGCGGCGAGCAGTTTCTTCGGTTCGAATTTCATGGTCTCTAGACTCCGTTTGTAAGTGTAGTTATGCGCCGTTTTGTTACGGCGTTGTTGCTGTTGTAGCCCTCACGGGCCGGTTTCTCAGGGCTTTTCCGACAGCGGGCGGTTTCTCGGCGTCCGCCGTCGTCATCCGGTAAAACTAGTACGGACTCAGGCCTCGCGTGCCGTGGCCAACTCGACGGTGGCCATGTCCTGCTCGGCACCCAGCTCCGGGCCGAGCTCACCTTCGGACTTCGCCACCACGCTGGTCGCGATCGCATTGCCGATCACGTTGGTAGCGGTACGGAACATGTCGAGGAAGTGGTCGATGCCGAGGATCAGCAGGATGCCGGCCTCCGGCAGGTTGAACATCGGCAGTACTGCGGCCACCACCACCAGCGAGGCGCGCGGCACGCCGGCGATACCCTTGCTGGTCACCAGCAGGATCAGCAGCATGGTGATCTGTTGGCCGAGCGTCATCGGCACGTTGTAGACCTGGGCGATGAACAGTGCGGCGAACGAGGTGTACATGATCGAACCGTCCAGGTTGAACGAGTAACCCAGCGGCAGCACGAAACCGGAAACCTTGTCCTTCACGCCGAAACGTTCCAGCTGTTCCAGCACCTTCGGATAGGCGGCCTCACTGCTGGCAGTGGCAAAGCCCAGCATCAGCGGCACGCGCATCAGGCGCAGCAGACTGAACACGCGGCGGCCCAGGAAGAAGTAGCCGCCGGCGACCAGGAAGACCCACAGGGTGCCGATGGCCAGCACGAAGCTGCCCATGAACTTGGCGTACACCGTCAGCACGCCCAGGCCTTCGGCGGTGATGGTCGAGGCAACCGCGCCGAATACGCCCAGCGGGGCGAACATCATCACGTAGCGGGTGATCTTCAGCATCGCGTGCGACAGCTCGCCGATGCCTTCGACGATGATGCGCAGCGGACGCTCCTTGAACGAGGCCAGCGCCACGCCCAGGAACAGCGAGAACACCACGATCTGCAGCACTTCGTTATTGCTCATCGCCTCGAAGAAGCTCTTCGGGAACAGGTGGGCAATGAAGTCTTTCAGGTTCAGTGCACTGGTCTTCAGACCGCTCGCGGCACTCACCGCCGGCAGCGGCAGGTTGTAGCCCACGCCCGGCTTGAGCACATTGACGAACAGCAGGCCCAAGAACAGCGACACCAGCGACGCGGCCATGAACCAGCCCATCGCCTTCAAGCCGACACGACCGACCGCCTTGGAATCGCTCTTGGCGATGCCGTACACCAGCGTCGAGAACACCAGTGGGCCGATGATCATCTTGATCATGCGCAGGAACACGTCGGTCAGGATCGAGAAGTAACCCGCCAGGTCCTTGGCGGCTTTCGGGTCAGGCACCGAGACGTGACAGGCATAGCCGACGGCGATGCCCAGCACCAGGGCAATCACGACCCACAGAGTGATGCGGTTGGTTTTCATTGAGTTCTCTCTCTAGATACAGCTGTTGTGTGGTGTTATGTATTCGGAGGGGGTTAGGACCGACTCAGCGGAAACAGCCGCGGCTGGGTCAGCACCTCGGGGCGCAGCAGCCCGGTCGGCTCTTCGGCCAACGTCAGGTCGCGTCGTCCCTCGCAGGTCCACGCGATGGCGCGCATCAACGCGGCAGCCTGTTTGATCGCGGCCTGCGCATTGAGCGAGTCGGAAGAGATCGCCATCGGCGATCCGGTAATCGGGAAATTTTCTGCTGCGAGCAAGGACTGCACGCCGTGGCAGGCGTCTGCCGGCACCGGCTTGTCGCCGAGCAGGTCGTGTTCGATGCGATAGGTCTGGCGACTCATCAATCTCTCCTGTGCAAAGCCTGTAGTTTTGTCGCTCCTCGTCGGTGGCTTTTGCCGCGGGGCCATCCTCCTATTTGCAAGGAGCGTGCCAGCAGGCGACACAGAAGAAATCAATTCAACACACTGATTTAATGGATAATTTTTTCCGTGAAAAACCTCGTCGTTCGGATTGCCGTACAAGTCGCCGAAATACCGTTCGGATTTCCGAACGAGCCTCTCGATCGGCAGCAAATCTGGCCTCCATCGACGCGAACGCAAAAAAGCCCCTGCTAGGCAGGGGGCTCTATCAAAACCAAAGGTTGGCCGAACGATCAACACACCGTTATTGCGGCCACTTCATCTCGCCCTTGATCACCTTGGCACTCAAGCCCAGGCTGTCGACGCCCGGCAGATTCGGGTAACGCTGCTTCATCGCCTCGACCAGTGCGGCCGAGTCCCGGGCTTTGGCCGCCTCGGCTTCGAAGGCATTCAGATAGTCGCGGGTGAAACGCACCGAATCGATGGTCAGCGGCGCACCTTGGCTATAGTGGCCCGGGATCACCACGCTCGGCTTCAGCGCCTCGATACGGTCGAGCATGCTCTGCCAGTCGCGGCGCGAGGCCGGCGTCTGCGTGTCGGCCACCCAGACATGCTCGTTGCCCACCACTGCCACGCCGCCGACCACGGCCTTCAGCGACGGGATCCACACCGTACTGCGATCCGGTGCAGGGCCATCCAGACCGATCACTTGCAGCTTCTGGCCCTCCAACGTCAGCGTATCGCCCTTGAGCGGCTCGGGTAGCACCAGCGCCTTGGGCGCATTGTCCTTGAGGATCGGCCCCCAATACTTCAGCTTGCCGTCCATGGTGGCCTTGATCTCCGCCACGGTCTGCGGGGTCGCAACGATCCTGGCACTCGGGAAGGCGGCATGGATTACATTGAGTCCGAAGTAGTAGTCCGGGTCGCTGTGGCTGATGTAGACGGTAGTCAGTGTCTTGCCGCTGTCCTTCACCATCCTCACCAGTTGTTCTGCATCCTGGCGGGCGAACTGGGCATCGATCAGCACCGCGTCCTTCCGACCGTAGACCAGCTCCGACGACACGGCGAAGATGCCCTTGTTGCCGGGGTTGTAGACTTCGAGTTTGAGCGGGCTGGCCGCAAGAACGCTGGCGCTCAGGCCAAGGCCTAGGGTGGTGGCGAGCAGGGTACGGGACAGGCGGGAGCGGATCATCTGTGGCCTCTTGGCGAGTTCGTGATTGATGACACCATGTTAGTTGCTTAACCCAGCGCAAAAAACCGCAAAAACCGCACTTCTTTGTTGCTAATTTCGATCAAATAATATCAACCAACCCCAACGCATCGTCAGCGGCGCCGCAAGCGAGTAGGGTGGATTAAAAATCAGGGAAACATCGTGAAAAACCACAAGCTCTTAAAGCTCTTATTGGCGATGTCACTCGCCGCAATACTCAGCCCACTAGCCAAGGCGGATGTGGCCGAGGCGGCGCATTCCGTCAAGGAAACAACCGTGCATGCCGCCAGGAAAACCGGAGAGGTGGCACGCGAGGCGGCGCACGGCACCGCCCATGCGGCCAAGACGGTGGCTCATGGTGTTTCGAGCACGGCGCGCAAGGGCTATCAGGCGACCAAGCAGGCGGTACATAAGGTGTTCTGACAGGTCGAGATAGATCAGTACTGGCACGATTTCTGAGTAGCCGAGCAGGGCGCGATAGTCGTCGGTCTTATTCATTGGCAAGACAACCTCATTCACGCTTTGCACGTGCCCGCCTGGCAAGCTCGCCGTGGCATCGGTCGCATCTGTTGAACCTGGCGGAGAGCGCCATAGCGCAGACAGGAGCCCGTGAAGACCGACACACCTTCAACGAGCCCAGCGCGCCTTCTACGAAGCCGCGGCTACTGCGAGGCTGATCGTTATCCTGACGAGGAATGGAGTAGCGACCTCACGACAATACTGTTTATCGAGGTGCTTTAAACGGATAGAAATGTGACTGGCGCCGTTCGCGCCCGGTGGGGTTATCGGTGCGCAGACCATGCTTGTGGCGAGGCAAAAAGCAAACCGCCCTATGACGCGTTATTCAGCTTTATGCTGATCAACACGTCATAGGGCGGTTAATGTCTGGCGGAAGCGGTGAGATTCGAACTCACGGAGGGGGTAAACCCTCGTCGGTTTTCAAGACCGGTGCATTAAACCACTCTGCCACGCTTCCGGGTGCCATTCGCTTGCAAATGGAGCGGGGAATATACCGATAAATTTCGCGGCTGGCTAGCCCAGTTCATACTCAGGCGTTCGCCGCCAGCATCTCCGCCGCGTGCTGCCGAGTGGTATCGGTGATCTCCAGGCCACCTAGCATGCGCGCCACCTCCAGCACCCGCTCTTCGGTGGACAATGGGGTAATGCGGCTGGTAACGCGCCCCTTGTGCTCGCTCTTGCTGACCTGCCAATGCGCATCGCCACACGAGGCCACTTGCGGCAGGTGAGTGATCGACAGCACCTGATAGCGCGCGCCCAGATCCTTCAACAGCTTGCCGACCACTTCGGCAACGCGACCACCGATACCGACGTCTACTTCGTCGAAAATCAGCGTAGGCACACTGGCCACCTGGCTGATCACCACCTGCATCGCCAGGCTGATTCGTGACAGCTCCCCCCCGGAGGCGACCTTGGCGAGTGGACGCAGGCTGGTGCCGGCATTGGCCGCCACCAGGTACTCGACTGACTCCAAGCCGTGCGCACTCGGTTCGCTCAGCGCGGCCAGCTCGATTGCGAAGCGGGCGCCACCCATTGCCAGGTGCTGCATCTCGCCGCTGATGCGCTTGGACAGCTCGGCCGCTGCCTGACGGCGTTTGCCGGACAGGGATTCGCCCAGCGAACGATAGCGGGCGAGGCTGGCCGTTTCCGCCACCGCCAGCGCCTCCAGGTCGCTGGAGGCTTCGAGCTGCGCCAGCTGCTGCTGCCAGTCGGCCAGTTTTTCGATCAATTCGGGCGGCTGCACCCGGTACTTGCGCGCCATGCTCATCAGCGCATCGATACGAGTCTCTACATTGGCCAGCGTCTGCGGGTCGTCGTCGATATCGCCGACATAGTCACGCAGGCTGTACACCACCTCGCGCAGCTCGGCATCGACCGAATCGAGCAGCGCCAGCGTTTCGGCCAACCTCGAATCGAGACCGGACAAACGGGCAAGGCGCGATTGCACCTGGGTCAGCAGAGACAGACAGTTGCCGTCCATCTCGGACAGCACGTCGACGGTCTGTTCGGCCGACTGCACCAGTTCGACTGCATTGGCGAGGCGCGAATGGGTCTGGTTGAGCGTGTTCCACTCGTCCGGTTCCAGGTTGAGCTCGGCCAGCTCGTTGATCTGCCAGGTCAGCCGTTCGCGCTCGGTCTCCGACTCGCGCGCCATCTTTTCGGCATCGCTACGGGAGCGGCGGGCGTTCTGCCAGGTCTGGTAGGCCTCGCGCACGTCATGCGCCAGCGCTTGGCAGCCGGCATAGGCGTCGAGCAGGTTGCGTTGCGAGTCGGTGCGCATCAGCGACTGATGGGCATGCTGACCGTGGATATCGACCAGATACTCGCCGATCGACTTGAGCTGGGCGAGGGTGGCCGCCTGGCCGTTGACGAAGTTGCGCGAGCGGCCGCTCCGGTCGATCAGACGGCGGATCAAGAGCTCACCGTCGTCGCCGGACAGCTCGTTATCGGCCAGCCAGGCCCCAAGATCGGGTAGGCGGCCGATGTCGAAATGCGCGGCCAGCTCGGCGCGCTCGGCGCCTTCGCGCACCAGCGAGCCGTCGGCGCGGTCCCCCAGGAGCAGGGACAGCGCGTCGAGAATGATCGACTTGCCGGCACCGGTCTCGCCGGTGAGAACAGTGAAGCCCGAACTGAATTCGAGCGTGAGCGCGTCGACGATGACGAAGTCGTTAACAGTCAGCGAAAGCAGCATAAAGGTATCGTTGGCCGATTCAGAATAGGCGCTCGCCCCAGTGGAGCTTCTGGCGCAGCATGTCGTAGTGGTTGTAGCCGAGCGGATGCAACAGCCGCAGGGGGTTGCGATGACGGCGGATGATGACCCGGTCCATCTCCATCAGGTCGCAATGCGACTGGCCGTCGAAATGCACACGGGTATCGAGGCCGCGAGTCAGCATGAACTCGACCACGCAGGTGTCGTTGACCGCGATCGGGCGATTGCTCATCGACTGCGGGCAGATCGGCACCAGCGTGATCGCCGGCAGGGTCGGGTGTAGGATAGGCCCGCCGGAGGCAAGCGCGTAGGCGGTAGAACCGGTCGGGGTGGATACGATCAGGCCGTCCGAGCGCTGGGTGTAGACGAACTGGTTATCGATGAAGATCTCGAATTCGATCATCGAGCCCATGCCGCCGCGGCTGAACACCACGTCGTTGAGTGCCAGCGCACTGGCCACCTCGGCATCCTCGCGCATCACCGATGCGGAAAGCAGGATGCGCTCTTCCGGCACGAACTCGCCGACCAGAATCGCATCGATCGCGGTCAGCATCTCGTGCAGCGGGATGTCGGTCATGAAGCCGAGCCGCCCCTGATTGACGCCGACCAGCGGCACCCGGTAGGGCGCGAGCAGGCGGGCGATCGACAGCATGGTCCCGTCGCCACCGAGCACGATCACCAGGTCGGCGACCTTGCCCAAATCGGCCCGATCGATCAGTGTATGACGCCCGGCCTCCTCCTGGGTGGCGCTGTCGCGATCGATCAGTGCGACCACTCCTCGGCTTTCCAGATGATCGGCAAGCTCACGCAGCGAATCGACGATGGCGGGTTTGCTGTGCCGGGCGACGAGCCCGATTTTTTTGAATAGGCAATCCATGGCGCTCATTGTAGTCGTGCCAGCCGTCTGGCTCCAAACATCACTCAACACGCTGGCGTGCGCCGGTCTCGATCGCACGCAAGTAAAAGCGAATCAGGTCGGCCAGCGAGTCGACGCCCAGCTTGATGAACAGGTTGGAGCGATGCACCTCGACCGTCCGCGCAGACAGGTCGAGTGCACGGGCAATTTCCTTGCTGGTCAGCCCGTCGACCACCAGATCGAGCACCTCGCGTTCGCGGTTGCTGATCTTGGCCAGGCGCAGCAGCACCTCCTGGGTTTCCGCTTCCTTGGCGTGCTGCTGAATCGACATCCTCACCCCGCGGCGCAGGCAGTCGATCAGCCGCACCGGGTCGACCGGTTTGGTCAGAAAATCAATCGCGCCATTGCGAAACGCCCGGCTGCACTGCTCAACGTCGCCGTGGCCGGTGATGAACACGGTCGGGATCGGCACCGGCCGTTCATTGAGTAGCTCCTGCAGGCCCAGGCCCGATAGCTGTGGCATACGGATGTCCAGCACCAGGCAACCGATCTCGCCAGACTGGAATTCGTCGAGAAAGGCGTGCGCATTCGGATAGGTGACGGTGCGCAACCCCTGGGCGCTCAGCAATAGCGCCAGCGAGTCGCGGACCGCCGGGTCGTCGTCAACGATGAAGATGGTTGGCGTGGTGGTACTCATCGGGTCTCTCGTTCTTATTTGCCGACGATCTGGCCGGAGGTGTTGAAGATGGGCAGTGCCATCCGGAAAGCCGCACCGCCGTTGATCGGCGAGCTGGCACTCAGCTTGCCGCCGAACGATTCGACGATGGTCTGGCAGATGGTCAGGCCCAGACCCATGCCCTGGGTCTTGGTGCTGAAGAAGGGGTCGAACAAGCGCGGCATGATGTCGGCGCTGATGCCGCTGCCGTTGTCGACCACGTCGATGTGCACAGCGTTGGCATCGAAGCTGCTGATCAGCTCCAACCGCCCCCACGGGTGCACGCCGTTGAGAGCGTCGAGTGCGTTCTTCACCAGATTGAGCAGTACCTGCTCGACCTGGATCGGATCGGCATAGGTGAGCGGCAGCGGCTTGGTCAGTCGGGTCGACACATGCACCTGCTGGGCACTCAGTTCGAACTCGGCCAACGACAGCACGTTCTGCACCGCCTGATTCAAGTCCACCGGCGTCGGCTCCAGCCGTTTCTCGCTCATGAATTCGCGCAAGCGGTGCAGGATGCTGCCGGCCCGTTCGGCCTGCGTCATCGCGCCGGACAGTGCCCGCTTCAATAGCGCCTGGTCGACTTCTTCCTCGTCGACCAGGGTCTGACAGGCGTGGCAATAACTGACGACTGCCGATAGGGGTTGAGTCAGCTCGTGGGCGATGCCCGAGGCCATTTCACCCATGGTGTTGATACGCGCCACCCGAGCGAGTTCGGCTTCGCGCTGTTTCAGGCGCTGCTCCTTTTGCGCCAACGCCTCGGTGATACGCCGACGCAGCGGTGCGGTATCACGGAACGCCATCACCGCACCGACCTGTTTGCCGTGCTGGTCGAACAGCGGTGATACCACTCCCTCGATCATCAACTGCTGGCCATCCGGCTGGACCAGGAAACAGTTTTCGGCCAAGGGGTAGGGGGTCTGGCGGGTCAGACAGGCGTGAAAGGGATTGATCGGTACCTGGCGGGCAAAGTCGTAATGCAGTTCCAGGCATTCGAGCACCGGGCGGCCAACCGCCCGCGAGTGACGCACACCGATCAGCCGTTCGGCCATCGGGTTGAGGTAGCGAATCCGCCAATGCGTATCGACGGTGATCACGCCGTCGTTGATCGACTCGAGAATGGACGCCGCCTGGTCGCGCTCGCGGCGTAAATGGGCGGCGGCAACCTGGCGTTGCTGCTGATGGCGAGAACGCAAGGCGTACAGCACCCAGCTCAGGTAGCAGACCCCACCGCCGAGCAGCGCACTGAGTATCACGATGATGCCGGGGAAACTGTTCCAGCCGAGGCGCTGCCGATAGACCAGGTCATACGGATAGTTCGACATCGAGATCGACACCCGGGTCGATGCCTCGGTCGAGAAAACATGCAGATGCCGGTACCACGGCACCGCCGGGGACGGGTCCGGCTGGCCGGCCAGCAGCAATTGCACCACCGGTGCATTGGGCGCATTCGATTCGGCCGGCAACAAGGCCCGCACATCGATCAAGGCCAGCGCCACCTGGCGGACCTCGTGGTACGGGCCATTGCCCACTGCCTGGACAAAGGCTAGTACCTGCTGGCCGCTGTTGAGCGTGAACGGTGCGGTCGGCTCGGCGCGACGGCTGCGCAGGCTGCGCTTGATTGCCGAGGACAGTACCGGGTCGTTGAACAGATCTAGCGAAGGCAGCGGCGTCAGCAGCGCCCGTTCCGAGCCTATCGCCGGATGGCTGCTGCTTTCCAGCGGCAGGGCGTTGCGATGCTGTACGCCCAGCCAGGTAACGAAGGGGTAGACGCCGGCCATGCCGACCGCGAAACGCGGCCAGCGTGCCGCGCCGTCGGGCAGGGCTGCGACTTCGGCCAGCGCACTGGTCAGCGTATCGGCCACTTTCAGTCGGGTTTCCACCTGGTCGCGGATGGTCTCGGCCGCCCGATTGAAGGACAGCCGCTGGCGTTCGAGCGAGATATAGCTCAGCGAGGTGCAGACCGAAACGCCGACCAGCATACCGAGCATGAGGCTAAGCAGGCGGCCGCTGCGCGGCGTGCACTGCAGCAGCGACCATTGGCGAAGAGCAGCCAGCTGTAGAGTTTGACCGAAAAGCATGTCGAGGGAAGGAGCTGGCACAGCCTGTTGTTATGGGACGAAAAGGGTTACCGCACGGCGATTATGTCATGCGGATCACAAAGTGTCAGGCCTGTCCTCACGCTCGGTACGGCGTGGTGTCAGCGCGTCAGCTCGGCGAAGTGCGTCATCAGCTTGTTCACCTTGGGCGCAATCACGATCTGGCAGTAGGGCTGGCCCGGATTAGCGTTGTAATAATCCTGATGCCCGGCCTCGGCTGAGTAGAAGGTGGTAGCCGGTGCCAGCTCGGTGACGATGCGGATGCCATGCTCGGCTTCCAGCGCGTTGATGTAGGCGCGCGCTTCGGCCAACTGCGACTCGTCGTGATAGTAGATCGCCGAGCGGTACTGGGTGCCGACGTCGTTACCCTGGCGATTGAGCGTGGTGGGGTCGTGAATGGTGAAGAACACCTCGAGCAGCTGACGGTAAGTGATCACGGCCGGATCGAAACGGATTTCGACCGCCTCGGCGTGCCCGGTGCGACCGCTGCACACTTCGTGGTAGTTCGGGTCGGCCAGCGTGCCGCCGGTGTAGCCGGATACGGCGCTCTCAACCCCGCGCAGCCGGGCGAACACCGTTTCGATGCACCAGAAACAACCGCCGGCGAAAGTAGCAGTGGCAGTCATGACGAACCTCCTTTCAGAACGAATCGGTTACAACAGGGTTGGCCGAAGCGCGGCGCCAGACTTCGCGCACCGTTCCGGCATGAATCGTCACCGTGTCGGCGATCGGTCGGGCATAGCCGCCGGCCATCGTCACCGCCAGCGCGGCATGCGCCCGCTCGCAGGCGTCGAGTACCCGTGCGTCGCGCGCCCATAGGCCCTCCATGCTCAACGCCAAGCGGCCGAGCCGATCGCCACGATAGGCGTCGGCACCGGCCAGGTAAAACACCAGGTCGGGGCGCTGCGCCGCGAACAGGGCCGGCAACTCGGCGTCGAGCGCGGCCAGGTACGCCGCATCGTCGCAGTCGTCGGGCAGTTCCACGTCGCGGCTGCTCGCTACCTTGCGAAACGGGAAATTCTTTTCGCCGTGCATCGAGAAGGTAAACACCCGCTCGTCGCCGGCAAAGATCGCCGCGGTACCATTGCCCTGGTGCACGTCGAGGTCGATGACCAGCACCCGCCGCACCCGGCCTTCGGCCAACATCAGCCGGGCCGCCACCGCGACATCGTTGAAGACGCAAAAGCCACTACCCTTGTCAGCGTAGGCGTGATGCGTGCCGCCGGCCAGGTGAACCGACAAGCCATCGTGCAAAGCGCTCCGGGCGGCGGCGATGGTGCCGCCGACCGAACGGCGTGAACGTTCGGCCAACTGGGCAGACCAGGGCAGGCCGATCTCGCGCTGCTCGGCCGCAGACAAGGTGCCGCCCAATACCCGCGCCACATAATCGGGCGTATGAGCCAGCGCCAGTTCCGCCTCGGTCGCGGCATCGGGCTCGACCAGCTCGCCGGCGGCGAACTCGGTCACCCGTTCGGCCAACAGCGCGTACTTCTCCGCCGGAAAGCGGTGGCCATCCGGCAGCGGCAGTACGAAGCGGTCGGTGCGATAGATGTTCATTGCCGAATCAGAACGCCTTGACCAGGGCGAAGCGCGGGGTCGGTGCGCCATCGATGGTGACGCTCTCGGTGAACATCGCCAGCGGCCGAGTCCACAGGCCATAGTCGCCGTAGAGCGCGCGGTACACCACCAACGGTTCTTCGGTTTCGCTGTGGCGGGCAACACCCATCACTTCGTAGAGCGGGCCCTTGTAGTGGCGATAGATGCCGGCAGGCAGATTTGCAGTCATGAAACAGCTCCTGGGGCGGCGTCAGCGCCGCCCGAATAGTGGCTAACGCTCAGGGCAGGGTGGCCAGTGAATCGGTCAGCTGAGCATAGAAACCCTCGGCGTCGATCTCGGTGATCCAGTTCACATTGGCCGGCAGGCCAGTGGTACCCCACCAGTCGACCACGGTGGCGCCGAGCGTCAGTGCGCTGGCGGTCTCGACCTGCACATTCACTTGGCGTCCCTTGAACAATTCGGGCTTGATCAGATAGGCCACCACGCACGGGTCGTGCAACGGGCCGCCTTCCAAGCCGAATTTCTGCGTATCGAAGCGCGCGTAGCTGGTCAGGATATCGGCAACCAGCTTGCCCGCGCGGTTGGGCAGGCTGCGTAGCTTGTCGATGCGCGAGCCGGTGATGCAGGCCTTGTGGGTAACGTCGAGCGGCAGCATGGTGATCGGCACGCCCGCGCCCAGCACGATTTCGGCGGCATGCGGGTCGACGTAGATGTTGAACTCGGCGGCCGGGGTGATGTTGCCGGCCTCGAAATAGGTGCCGCCCATCAGCACGATTTCCTTGATGCCCGCGACGATGTCCGGCGCCTTGGCCAGTGCCAGCGCGATATTGGTCAGCGGGCCGACCGGACACAGCGTCACGCTGGCAGGCGCAGCGGCGCGCAGCGTATCGATGATGAAATCGACCGCGTGGCCGTCCTGCTGCGGCGTAACCGGGTCGTGGATTTCCACGCCGTCGAGGCCGGTCTTGCCGTGCACCTCTTCGGCGGTGACCAGCGGGCGCAGCAGCGGGCGGTCACTGCCGGCGTAAACCGGCACGTCCTGGCGCCCGGCCCAGTCGCAGATCACCCGCGCGTTGCGGGTGGTGTACGACACCGGCACGTTACCGGCCACCGTGGTCAGCGCCAGCAGGTCGATCTGTTCGCGCGCGCCCAGCGCGAACAGGATCGCCACCGCGTCGTCCTGGCCCGGATCGGTATCGAAAATGAATGGTTGACGATCAGTCATTACAGCCCCCTAGCTATCGATCGCCCATGCCTCTCGCCGGGCCTGGTTTACAGCCTTGTCCGCTGCGCGGCGCGGTATGCGCTGGCGTGGCGAGCAGGCTGCAGGGCGACTCTTGAAATTATCGACTCCACCTTGCATCGAGCCGCACAACGCGGCGGCTCCGGCTTCGGTACAATGCCTACCCTTTGTGTCGTCGTAGCGAACAGTTTATGAAGGTAGTGCTTGCCCCGATGGAAGGGCTGGTTGACGACGTGATGCGTGACATCCTCACCCGCCTAGGCGGGGTCGATCTGTGCGTATCCGAGTTCATCCGCGTCACCAGCACCCTGCTGCCGGTCAAGATGTTCCGGCGCATGGTGCCCGAACTCATGCATGAAGCGCAAACCCGTGCGGGCACGGCGGTGCGCGTGCAGCTCTTGGGTTCCGATCCGGTTTGCATGGCCGACAATGCCGCGCGCGCGGCCGAACTGGGCGCGCCGGCGATCGATCTGAACTTCGGCTGCCCGGCGCCGACCGTCAACCGCCACCGTGGCGGCGCGGTGCTGCTCGACGAGCCGGAGCTAATCCACACCATCGTCGCAGCGGTGCGCGCCGCAGTGCCGCGCGACATTCCGGTCACCGCCAAGATGCGGCTCGGCTACAGCGACAAGTCGCCGGCGCTCGACTGCGCCCGCGCCATCGAGTCGGCCGGCGCCGCCGAGCTGGCCGTGCACGCCCGCACCAAGGTCGAAGGCTACCGCCCGCCGGCGCACTGGGACTGGCTGGCACGCATCCGCGAGGCGGTAAGCCTGCCGCTGACCGCCAACGGCGAGGTCTGGACGCTGGAAGATTATCGCGACATCCGCGAAGTGAGCGGCTGCGACACGGTGATGATCGGCCGCGGTCTGGTGGCAATGCCCGACCTCGGTCGGCAGATCCGCGCCGCCAATCTGGGCGAGCCGGTGGTGCCGATGAGCTGGCAAGAGCTGATGCCGTGGATCGTCGATTTCTACCAGCAGTGCTACGCCAAGGCGCCGGACAACAAGTACCCGGTGGCACGGCTGAAGCAGTGGCTGGGCTTGATGAAGCGCGCCTACCCGGAGGCGGAACAGACCTTCGCGCTGATCAAGGCCGAAACCGACGCGACGCGGATGGGTGAGCGGCTGCAAATGCTGGCAGCCTGAACCGGTACGCTTGCCGGGCGATGAAGCCTGGATGAACGATTCGGCCAACCTTGACGGTTGGCCGAATCCGTTTCTGCCTTAAGCCAAAGCCGCTCACAAACCCCAGCGTAGCGGTCCCGGCTAGGCGCGCTGCCGCAGACAGTAGTACGACAAGGCAGCGCAACAACGCCGGGAAGGGCTCGTTAGCAGCTTCAATCGAGCGGTACGAACACCTCGCCGCGCATCAACGGCCGCGCGGTGCGGGTCATCACCACCTCATCGATACGCCAGCCGCGCCCCTGACGAGATACCAGCGCTTCCAGCGTCTGCCGGCCGCTGGCGTGGCTGAAGGTCAGCGGCTTGCCGCGCCACGGCTGGCCGATGGCGTCGGCAACGATGGTGCCCTTGATCGCCGCCGCGGCAGCCAGCGCGATCGCGCCGGTACCTGTGTAGGCGTGATGCAGCCGACCCATCGACAGGATGCGGCCGTTGAGTGCGCAGCCCTCGTCGCGCGCCGTGCCGACGAAGCTGATCTTCGGCGTAGCCGGGCGGGCTGCGGCGGCCTCGATCGAGTCGACCAGACCCATGGCCACCGCACCAGCAGCGCGCAGTGCCTCGAGCGTCGCCAATTGTTCGGCCGACAGCTGCTCGGCGGTCTCGAAGCCGGTGAGCCCCAGCTCGGCGGCGCGCACGAACACGGTGGGGTTGCCGGCGTCGATCAGCGTGGCGGCAACGGTGCTGCCGTCGGGCAACGTCAGCGTGTCGCACACCTGGCCACTAGGGAACAGCTTGCCCGAGGCGCCACCGGCCGGGTCGATGAAGCGCAGCGTCACCGGCGCGCCGGGGAAAGCGACGCCGTCGATGCGGGTGTCACCAATCCACACCGGCTCGCCGTCGCGCACCTCCAGCGTCGCGACGATCTTCTTGCCGATATTGGCCTGCCAGATCCGCACCTCGGCCAGGCCGTTCTTCACCGGCAGCAGGCGCTCCATCAGCGCGAATAGCGGCACCGCGGCGGTCAGGTTGCCGCAGCTGCCCGACCAATCGACGCGGGCCTCGCCGATGGCGACGTGGCCGAACAGGTAGTCGATATCGCAATCGGGCCGCGCCGACGGGCCGATGATCACCACCTTGCTGGTGGTGGAGATGCCGGTGCCCAGGCCGTCGATCTGCTTGCCGTAGGGGTCGGGGCTGCCGAGCGCACGGATGAACAGGCGCTCGAGCAGGGCGGGGTCGTCGGGCAGGTTATGGCTGGCGAAGAACAGCCCCTTGCTGGTGCCGCCGCGCATCAGCGTCGACGACAGTTGGTAGAGAGCAGTCATTCAGTGGCTATCGGCAGTTAGGTCGAGACCGGCCTTGCAGGCGGCGATCGCTTCGACGCGGGCGGCATCCACCGCGACCGGGATCTGGCGCTTGTCGCTTTGCGCCAGCGCGATCGCCCCGGCGTCGACCGCACGGGCCGCATCGAGCATTGCCGAGAGCCAGTCGACCTGCGGGTAGGCGGCGTTCTCGCGATGCAGCCGGCCACGCACGTCGGCGAGACAGGCCTGCAGCAGTTGGCCGAAGCGTTCCGGCCGGCGCAGCGCGTCGGTTTCCTTGAACAGCTTCAGCACCGTCACCGGGCGCAACTGCGCGGTCTGGTGAATCAGGATGTGGTGCAGCGTGGCCAGCCGCGCCAAGTCGCGGCAGTCGGTCGGCACGCGCAGCCGGTCGCAGAAGGCCAGCACCGGCTTTTCGCCGCGCATGTCATGACCGTGATGACGCGGCAGGATGTCGGCGGGGGTCAGCGCCTTGCCGAAGTCGTGGCATAGCGCGGCGAAACGCACCGGCAGCGGCGCGTCGAGTTTGGCGGCGGTATCGAGCACCAGCATCACATGCTCGAAGGTGTCGATTTCCGGGTGGAAGTCGGCGCGTTGCGGCACACCAGCCAGCGCGTCGAGCTCGGGGATCAGTCGCGCCAGCGCGCCGCAGTCGCGCAGCACGCGGAACATCCGTGACGGGGAGTCTTCCATCAAGCCCTTGGCCAGTTCCTGCCAGACCCGTTCGGCGACCAGCGCATCGACTTCGCCGGCCTCGACCATGTCGCGCATCAGCGCCTGCGTCTCCGGCGCGGTATCGAAGCCGAAGCGCGCGGCGAAACGCGCCAGGCGCAGGATGCGCACCGGGTCTTCGGCAAAGGCCGGGCTGACGTGGCGCAGCACGCGGGCCTTGAGGTCCGCCTGACCATCGTAGGGGTCGATCACGTGGCCGTGCTCGTCTTCGGCCATCGCATTGATGGTCAGGTCGCGCCGCGCCAGGTCCTCCTCCAGCGTTACCTCCGGTGCAGCGTGGAAGCTGAAGCCATGGTAGCCAGGCGCGGTCTTGCGCTCGGTGCGCGCCAGCGCGTATTCCTCCTGGGTTTTCGGATGCAGGAACACCGGAAAATCCTTGCCCACCGGCAGGTAGCCGGCCGCCAGCATCTGCTGCGGCGTGGCGCCGACCACTACCCAGTCATGGTCGCGCACCGGCAGACCGAGCAGGCGATCGCGTACCGCGCCGCCAACGACGTATGCCTTCATCGGAGACCCACCTTGTGACGGTAGCGACTCATCGTGGCATTGAACTCGTCGCCGGCCAGGTAGCCGGGTACCACCGCTTCGAGCGCGGTCGGCGTAAAACCGAGCAGTTCGCTCGGAAACGGCCGGCTCGCCACATTGTCGACAGTCAGCGAGCGGACATTGTCGCGACTCATCAGCGGCTTGCCCGGTGCCAGCTCCATCAATGCCGCCTGCAGGTAGGCAAGCGGATAGGGCAAGCCGACGATGCGACGCGGATGCCCGGTGAGGTGGGCGACATAGTCGACCAGTTCGGCCAGGGTATACACCTTGGGGCCGGCCAGCTCCAGGCATTGCTCGATGGTGGCGTCACGCTCCAGGCAGGCGACCACAGCCCGGGCGACATCGTCGACCCATACCGGCTGGAAGCGGGTCTTGGCACCGGCGAGCGGTAGCACCGGCAATTGCCGGGCCAGCTTGGCAAACATCGTCAGGAAGCTGTCGCCGCGGCCGAACACCACCGACGGGCGCAGGATGGTCCAGTCGAGGCCGCTCGCCATGATCACCTGCTCGCCATGGCCCTTGCTCTGCTGATAGTGCGACGGGCCTTCCGGGTCGGCGCCCAAGGCGCTGATGTGCACCAGGCGGCGGATGCCGTTGGCCCTGCAGGCGGTGACGATACGGTCGACCAGCTCGACATGGGCACTCTCGAAGGCGCGCCGGCTGCCGTGCAGGATGCCGACCATGCTGACCACCGCGTCGTGACCTGCCAAGAGCGCGGTCAGCGCGGCCTGGTTGGTAGTGTCGACCGGGGTCAGTTCGGTCTTGGGCAACAGCGCCAGATTGGCCTTGCCCGGCTCGCGCCAGCGGGTAGCCAGCGTCAGCTCGACGTCTTCGCGCGCCAGGTGCTCGGCAATATAGGTGCCGATGAAGCCGCTGCCGCCGATCACGGCGATGCGTTGCTGTTTCATGAGAAGCCCTCGTTCGGATCGATCACTTGGCCGGAATCACGCCCATACGGCGCTTCAGCGACTGCGGGCCTTCGCCAAAGCCGCTGGCGTAGTAGGCCGCATTGGTCATCACCTTCTGTACATAGTCGCGAGTCTCGTTGAACGGGATGGTCTCGGCGTACACCGCCCCTTCGAGCGGCACCATGTCCTGCCAGGCCTTGGCACGGCCCGGGCCGGCGTTGTAGGCGGCGGTGGCGAGCACTTCCTGGCCGAGCTGGTCGAGCACATGGTTCAGGTACCAGGTGCCCATCTGGATATTGGTGTCGATGTCGTTCACCGCATAGCTGCCCAGCCCCATCTTGCCGGCGACCCACTTGGCGGTGGCCGGCATCAGCTGCATCAGCCCCGACGCTCCGACGCCGGAGCGCGCCACCGAGACGAAACGGCTTTCCTGACGGATCAGCCCGTATACCCAGGCTTCGTCCACGCCGATCTGGGTGGCGTAGCGGTGGGTGATGTCGCGGTACGGGGTCAGGTAGCGCAGCGAGAAGTCGTGCACGTTCTCGGTGCGGTCTGCGCTGTAGATCGCCATGTCGAGGAAGCTCTGGCGCTTGGCCAGCTCGGCGGACGCCAGCAACTGCTGATCGTTCTTGCCGCGCATCGCCCAGCGCCACTCGCGGCGCGCGTCCTCGCGCATCTCCGGCTTGCGATAGTTTTCGGACAGAGCGAACAGCGCCAGCGAGCGCTGGATGGCCGGCTCGGCGGACACCGCGGCTATTTCATTGGCGGAGGCTTTGTCGCTACGGCTGTCGGCCGACATCGTGGTACCCAGCTCGTCGAGCGAGAGCAGGGCGTAGAAATTCCGGCCGGAGTTGCTCACCTTGGCGAACAGCGGACGCGCCTCGTTGTCGCGCCCCTGCGCCTTCAGCGAGCGGGCCTTCCAGTACTGCCAGGTGTTGCTGCTGGCCAGTCGGTCGGGCATCTGCGCGATCACACGGTCGAGCGTCTGCCACTGCTGGGTGCGCAGCGCCGCACGACCCCACCATTCCCACTGCTCGTCGGTCAGCTGCTTCGGATCGGCCTGCGCGAACCATTGCAGCGCCTGGGCCATCTGCAGCTTCTTCGCGGAGAACAGCGCCAGCTGCCCCCAAGCGAAGGCGACCCTATCCTTGCTCAGCATGCTCTGCACGCCCAGCAATTGCCCGGCGGCGCCGTCGATATTGCCGCCGCGCGCGCGGCTGGTGATGTCGAACAGGGCCGCTTCCTGGCCGCCGCTGCTCGACAGGTCGGCATTGGAGCGCGACAGCTGGGTCAGGTCGACCGGCAGCAGCGTCAGCGTCGCCAGCTGGCGGGCGGCGGTGATGTAGTTGCCGGCCAGCAGCAGGCGCACCCGACGCAGCACCCAGTCCTGGCTCAGCACGCCCTGGTTGGCGGCGGCGGCGATCAGGCTGGTGCAACCGTCCGGAATGGTGCGACTGGCGAGAAACACATCGTAGTTGGCGGTGGACTTGCCCTGACGCAGCGAATACAGGTCGTTGTAGCAGCGGGTTTCCTCGTCGCTGCCTTCCGGAGCCAAGCGGGTCCACTCGCGGCTGAAGGTCGCCCAGTCCTCGCGTTTGCCGAGCTTCTTCAGCCATTCGTTGCGCACCCGTTCGGTCATCACGCTATCGGGCTGGCTGTTCAGAAAGGCCTGCGGCTGTACGTCGTCGTCGTTGTCGACCGCCTTCAGCGCGGCCCAGTAGGCGGGGTAGGCAGACAGCGTCTCGCCTTGCGGAATCGTGGCGGCGATGCTGTTGAGTGTCACCAGGTCGTTGCGGCGCCAGGCGTCGCGAGCGGCGACGACCTGGCCGTCGACTGCGGCGAAGGCCGGTGCGGCCAGGGACAGGGCCACCAGCGCGGGAAGAAACTGCTCTCGAAAGGGCGTCGGCATCAAAGTCATCCGTATTGGTAGGTCATCACGTGCACACATGCACGTAAGACAGCATCTGGCCGGCCCGCGTTCACGGGCCGGATGGGTAGGTCGCCTATAGCGACCGGCGGGGCGCGGGCCAATCTGGCGGCATGAATTGCCCCGCCATGGGGAGCGCAAACGGTCAAATGCCGTGGCTGCGTCAAATTATACAAAAACCCCGAGCCCCCATGCGGATACGTCGCAGGAAAACTTCGTTCGGAATGACGCGGAAATAACGAGCAATCGGCTATCGAGCGCAACAGGCAATAGCTGAACCCAATCAAGTTTGTTTGAACAATCAATTGGAGCTGTTTGTCGTTTGCTATCAAAATTGCCACATCGATTGACTAACAACATCATCCCCACTCACTACCGAGAAGGAGCAAACCATGCTGCAGAATCGTGAAGGCCAACGCGTACCGAACGTCATCTTCCACACCCGTGTCGGCAACGACTGGAAAGATGTCAGCACCGACGAACTGTTCAAGGGCAAGACCGTAGTAGTGTTCTCACTGCCGGGCGCATTCACCCCAACTTGCTCGTCCACCCACCTGCCGCGCTACAACGAGCTGGCGCCGGCCTTCGCCGCCAACGGCGTGGACAACATCCTGTGCGTCTCGGTCAATGACACCTTCGTGATGAACGAATGGGCCCAGGACCAGGAGGCCGCCAACCTGGTGATGATCCCGGACGGCAACGGTGATTTCACCGAAGGCATGGGCATGCTGGTCGACAAGCTGGACCTGGGTTTCGGCCGCCGCAGCTGGCGCTACTCGATGCTGGTGAAAGACGGCGTGATCGAGAAAATGTTCATCGAGCCGCAAGAGCCGGGCGACCCGTTCAAGGTGTCCGACGCCGACACCATGCTCGACTACATCAACAAGGATGCCAAGAAGCCGGACCAGATCGTCGTGTTCAGCAAGGTTGGCTGCCCGCACTGCGCCCGTGCCAAGGCACTGCTGGAAGACAAGGGGCTGAGCTTCGTCGACGTTCCACTCGACAACAAGATCCGCGGCAAGGTGCTCGGCGGCGTGTCCGGCAAGATGACCGCTCCGCAGGTGTTCATCAACGGCGAACTGATCGGTTCGGCCGACGAGCTGGAAGCCTACTTCAAGGCCTAAGAACCGACTCACGATCTCGCGAACGAAGGGTCAGCCAAGGCAAAATGGCGCGAAAAAACGGAGTGTACATGCGGTACATGAGTATTTTGAGCGGCATTTCAACGCAGGATCACCCGAGTGCAGCAGATCGTGAGCCGGTTCTAACGATTCACCCGTGTTCCGGCGACAATCTGCCCTGACGTCGCCGGCTGGACAGCCCCTGCGGGCCGTCCGATTCCCGGGCCGGGCAACCGGTCCGCTTTTTCCCCGCATCGAAACGAGACGACTTTCAGCCAGAGCCGTGCCGTCTCCGTGTGAACCGCACAGAAAGGACACCCCATGAAGCAGCTCCATGTCGATATCGCCGTGATCGGCGCCGGTACCGCCGGCCTCGCTGCCTACCGTGCCGCCAAGGCCGCCGGCAAAACCGCCATCGTGATCGAGGGCGGCGCCTATGGCACCACCTGCGCCCGGGTCGGCTGCATGCCATCCAAGCTGCTGATCGCCGCGGCCGACGCCGCGCACGAGCTGCGCCACACCGCACCGTTCGGCGTGCATGTCGACGGCGAGATCCGCATCGACGGCCGTGAAGTGATGGACCGAGTGCGTAGCGAGCGCGACCGCTTCGTCGGTTTCGTGGTGCGCGGCGTGGATGGCATCCCGGATGAAGACAAGCTGGTCGGCTACGCCCGTTTTGTCGACAACACCTTATTGGAAGTCGGCGACACCCAGGTACACGCCAGCCGAGTGGTGATCGCCACCGGCTCCAGCCCGGTGATCCCCGGCCCGTTCAAAGCCTTGGGAGACCGCCTGATCGTCAACGACGACGTGTTCAGCTGGGAGACGCTGCCGGAAAGCGTGGCGGTGTTTGGCCCCGGCGTAATCGGCCTGGAACTCGGCCAGGCACTGTCGCGACTGGGCGTGCGGGTGAAGGTGTTCGGCGTGCGCGGCGGCGTCGGCCCCTTGTCCGACCCGGCGGTTCGCGATGCTGCCCGCACCGCGTTCCAGCAGGACTTCTACCTGGCGCCGGATGCCGAGGTGAAGGAAATGCGCCGCGAGGGCGACCAGGCGGTACTGCGCTTCGTCAATCTGGCCGGCGAGGAAGTGACCGAGTCGTTCGATTACGTGCTGGCCGCCACCGGCCGCAGCCCGAACGTGCAGAACCTGGGGCTGGAAAACACCTCGCTGGAACGCGACGCCCGCGGCGTGCCGCTGTTCGACCCGGACACGCTGCAGTGCGGCCACTCGCCGATCTTCATCGCCGGCGACGCCAACAACGTGCTGCCGCTGCTGCACGAGGCCGCCGACGAGGGCAAGGCCGCCGGCGAGAACGCCGCGCTGTACCCGAACGTGCGTCCGCTCAACCGTCGCGCGCCGATCGCGGTGGTGTTCTCCGACCCACAGATCATGATGGTCGGCCAGCGCTTCGCCGACCTCGACGCCGATCAGATCGTGGTGGGCGAGGTCAGCTTCGAGGATCAGGGTCGCAGCCGGGTGATGCTGAAGAACAAGGGCCTGCTGCACGTGTATGCCGACAAGGCTACCGGCCGCTTCGTCGGCGCCGAGATGGTCGGCCCGCGTGCCGAGCACATCGCCCACCTGCTGGCGTGGAGCTACCAGTCGCAGCTGACCGTAGCCGCGATGCTAGCGATGCCGTTCTACCACCCAGTGGTGGAAGAGGGGCTGCGCACCGCGCTGCGCGACGCGGCGGCGAAGCTGGCCGACTGATAGTCCCAGTAGAAAAGCGTTCGGCCAACCTGGAGTCTCCAAGGTTGGCCGAACGCTTTTGTTTGTGCTGAGGAGAACTTAGGCGCGCTGCAGCCAGGCGAAACGCCGCTGCCAGATCGCCGGACCCGCCTTCAAGAGGTGCAGCGTCGCCAGCACGTTCAGCACCGCCACACCGAGGAACAGTACCGCAATACTGTCGTACAGCATCAGCGCCACCGCGCTGGCGATGGCCGCGCCCACCATATAGAAACCGTTGATGATGTTGTTGGCTGCCACTGCCTGCGAGCGGAATTCCTCCGGGCTGGCGGTCTGCAGCCAGGTGTAGAGCGGCACGGTGAAGAAGCCGCCGAAGAAGCCCAGCATCGTTATCGACACGATCACGCGCCAGTGGCCCGGCTGCAGCATGTATTCGGCCAGAGTGAACAGCTTGCCGTGGTAATGCTCCATCGACGACAGCGCCAGGTCCAGGCCGAACACCGTCATGCCGGCGCTACCCACCAACACCAGGCCCAGTTGCAGCTCGCCACGTGACAGCTTGGCGCACACCACCGAGCCCAGACCGATGCCGATCGAGAACAGCGCCAGCATCAGCGTGTAGACGCTGGCATCGCCGCCCAGGTGCAAACGGGTGAAGGTCGGCAGCTGGGTGGTGTACACCGAGCCCATCAGCCAGAACCAGGAAATGCCGAGGATGGCGGCACGTACGTCGCGCATCGCCCAGGCTTCGCGCACCAGCGTTACCGAATCCTTCGCCACGTTGGCCGAAAGCTTGATCTGTGGCGCCGGGGCCGGAGCCTTGGGCATGGCGCGGCTACTCAGGTAACCCAGCAGCGCCACCAACAACGTGGCGCCGGCCATCGCCCACGGGCCGCCGCCGGTGATCAGGCTGCCGATGATCTGGCCGATCAGGATGGCGAGGAAGGTACCCATCTCGATCAGGCCATTGCCGCCGACCAGCTCGTGCCGGTTCAGGTACTGCGGCAACACCGAATACTTCAGCGGGCCGAAAAAGGTGGAGTGCACGCCCATCAGGAACAGCGCGGACAGCAACAGCGGGGCGGATTTCAGGAAGAAGCCGGTGCCGGCGATCAGCATGATGCCGATCTCGACCAGCTTGATCACCCGCGCCACCTGCGCCTTGTCGAACTTTTCCGACACCTTGCCGGCGGTGGCCGAGAACAGGAAATAGGGCAGGATGAATAGGCCGGCAGCCAGGTTGACCAGTTGCTCCGGGGGCATGCCGGTGGCGCCGAGCCCGTGGAAACTGATCAGCACCACGATGGCGGTCTTCAGCAGGTTGTCGTTGAGCGCCCCGAGAAACTGGGTGCCGAACAGCGGGAAGAAGCGCCGCGTGGTAAAGAAGGAAAAATCGGCTTTCACCGGCAGGCATCCAATAAAAAGGCGGGAAGCGGCATGCTAGCCGATTCCCGCCGAGATTGTCAGCCATCGTTCATGACGATGGCGACAAGGTTCAGAACACCGACTGCCACAGGCTGGCGACGGTGGCGGTCATGAAGCCCGCCAACACCGCGCCGAGCAGCGCGCGCAGGTCGATTTCGGCCAGGATTTTCTGCTTGGCCGGTGCCAAGGCGCCGATGCCGGCGACGCAAATGCCCACCGAGCCGAAGTTGGAGAAGCTCGCCAGCGCGAAGGTCGACACCATGATCGCCTGCGGCGACAGCACGCCGGCCGCCTTCATCTTGGCCAGGTCCAAATAGGCGATGAACTCGTTCAGCACGATCTTCTGGCCCAGCAGGCTGCCCACCTGCAGCGTTTCACCCCAGCTCACCCCCATGATGAAGGCGAAGGGGCGGAACAGTTGGCCGAAGATGTACTGCAACGTCAGGCCGTCGAACACGCCCGAGGTCGAAGTGCGGACCCAGTCGTTCACCCCCAGCGCGGCGCCGATGCCGTCCTTCACCGCGTAATTGGCCAGCGCGATCAGCGACACGATCGCCATCAGAATGGTGGCCACGGCGGCGGCCATCTTCATGCCGTCCAGAGCGCCGGTCACCAGCCGTTGATCGCGCTGCCGCTCTCCATGCTGTGGTCGTAGCCCAGGCCCTGGCTCGACTCGAGCACAGCGTCCTCACGCGGGAACAGGATCTTGGCGAACGCGGCGGCGGCCGGCGCGTTCATGAAGGCGGCGGTCAGCAGATAGGTGGCGAACTTGGCCTGCTCGTGCGGATCGGAGCCGCCGAGGAAGGACACATAGGCCGCCAGCACCCCGCCGGCGAGCGAGGCCATGCCCGCGACCATCACGCAGCCCAGTTCCGAGCGGGTCATGTTCTTGATGTAGGGGCGGATCAGCAGCGGCGTCTCGGTCTGGCCGAGGAAGATATTGCCGGCCACGGTCAGGCTTTCCGGGCCGGACAGCCCCATGGTGCGCTTCATCACCCAGGCCATGCCGGCGACCACCCGTTGCAGGATGCCGAAGTGGTAGAACAGCGCGGTCAGCGACGAGAAGAAGATCATCACCGGCAGCACGATGAAGGCAAACACGAAGCCGAACTTGCCGCCAGCGTTGGCCAGGTCGCCGAACAGGAAACGGGCACCTTCGGCCGAGAAATTCAGCACTTTGACGAAGCCATTGCCGAAGGCCGAGAACCCGGACTTGGCGGCGGGCACGTAGTTGATCACCAGAAACAGCAGGCTCTGCAGCGCCAGGCCCATGAAAACGGTGCGCCAGTTCACCGCCTTGCGGTTGCTGGAGAAGGCATAGGCAACGCCCAGCAGGAAAAGAATGCCGAAAACGGCCTGTAGGGTATTCACAAAGATCCTCGACGTGGAACGATTTTATGTTTTATCAACTGCTTGGCGCAAAAAGGCGCGCATTCTACCGGAAGTAGGCACCGGAGAAACGCACTTAAGGCCAATAGCGTCGCATTTTCTACATAAAACCGCCGTCGAGGCGGGCGATCATGGCAAGGTCATGCCTTGGGTTTGTCTTCCGACGGCATTTCATTGCCGGCGCGGTCATCGTCCATCAGGATGCGATGGGCCGGGCCCTCCATGTCGTCGAACTGACCGCTGCGGGTCGACCACCAGAACAGTACACCGAAGAAAAACACCAGCACGATGCTCATCGGGATCAACAGGTACAGGCTTTCCATCAGCGGGTCTTTCGAATCAGGCGTAGGGCATTGGTGACGACGATCAGCGAGCTGGCCGCCATGCCGAGGCTGGCGATCCACGGCGTGACGTGGCCGCCGATCGCCAAGGGCAGCGCCACCAGATTGTAACCGGCCGCCCACCACAGGTTCTGGCGAATGACCTGGAGCGTCTTGCGCGACAGCGCCACCGCGTCGGACAGCCTCGGCAACTGGTCGTTCACCAGCACCATGTCGCCGCTGGCGCGCGCCACGTCGGTGCCGCCACCCATCGCCACCGACACATCGGCACGAGCCAGCACCGGTGCATCGTTGATACCGTCGCCGACCATCAGCACCCGGCGGCCCTCGTTCTGCAGCGCGGCGACGTAGGCCAGCTTGGCCTCGGGCGTGGCGCGGGCGCGCCAGCTGCCGACACCGAGCTGATCGGCAAGAAAACGCACCGCACCGTCGCTATCGCCACTCAACAGGTGCACCTGCACGCCTTGTTCGGCCAGGGTGTCGACCAGCAGCTGCGCATCCGGGCGGGCGCTGTCCGACAGCGAAAATGCCGCACGCCAGCCGTGCTCGCTGCCCAGGCCGACCAGGGTGGTTTCCTGCTGCCAGCCCTTCAACTGCTCCGGCACCGTGCCGGCAAGCTCGGCGACGAAACTGAAGCGGCCGAGCCGCCAGCGCACTCCATCCAGCAAGCCTTCGACGCCCTGACCGGGTCGGTTCTTCACCGCGGCAAACGGCAGCGCGGCCATGCCCTCGGGCAAGATAAAGGCGCGGGCGATCGCGTGCTCCGAGTTCGCTTCCAGCCCGCAGGCCAAGGCCAGGGCGGGCAGGGGGTCATGACGGGCCAAATCGCGGGTGGCAGCCAGGGCCAGCCGGCCGTGGGTGAGGGTGCCGGTCTTGTCGAACACCGCATCGCTGACGCGCGCCAGGGTCTCCAGCGCGTGGCCGCGCGTGGTCAGCACGCCGATGCCGGCCAGGTGGCCGGTCGCTGCGGTCAACGCCGCCGGCGTCGCCAGCGATAGCGCGCACGGGCAGGACACCACCAGCACCGCCACGGTGATCCACAAGGCACGGTCCGGCGCGTAGAAATGCCAGCCCAGATAAGTGGCGGCGGCGACCAGCAGCAGGATCAGCACGAACCAGCCGGCGAAGCGGTCGGCCAGCACCGCCAGGCGCGGCTTTTCGGCCAAGGCCTTGTCGAGCAGCCGCACGATGCCGGCCAGGCGCGTGTCCTGGCCGGTATGGGATACCTTTATATAGAGCGGGCTGGCGGTATTGACGCTGCCGGCGATCACATTGTCGCCGGCGCCCTTGGCCAGTGGCCGGCTCTCGCCGGTGAGCAGCGCTTCGTCGACGGCGCTGTCGCCGTCCAGCACCACCCCGTCGGCCGGCAGCGTCTCGCCCGGCTTCACCAGCAGCACGTCACCGACCGAGAGCTGGCTGACCGGCGCCTCGTGCACCTCACGACCGTTCGGCCAACCTTGCACCCGGTGCGCGAAAGCCGGCACCAGTTTGATCAGGCTCTCGGTTGCCTCGCCAGTCTTGCGCCGCGCGATGCTCTCCAGGTAGCGCCCGCCCAGCAGCAGGAACACGAACATCGACACCGAATCGAAGTAGATGCCGTGCTCGACCTTGTGGACCAGCGCCCACAGGCTGGCGATGAAGGCGGTGATGATCGCGATGGTCACCGGCGTGTCCATGCCAACCCGGCGCGCCTTCAGATCGCGCCAGGTGGCGCGGTAGAACGGCACCGCCGAATACAGCATTACCGGCAGGGTCAGCAGCAGATTGGCCCAGTGCAGCAGCCACAGGCTGTTGTGATCGATGTCGCCGTCTTTGGCCATATAGGTCGGCACCGCGTACATCATCACCTGCATCATCGACAGGCCCGCCACCCACAGCCGGCTGAGCGCACGCTTGCGCTCCTTGTTGGCCAGCGCTTCCTGGCGGGCGGCGTCGTAGGGGTGGGCGCGGTAGCCGATCGCGCCCACCGCTTCGAGAATCTGCGACAGTTTCACCTGGCGATTGTCCCAGCGCACCCGCGCGCGGTGGGTGCTGTAATTGATGTCGACCGACAGCACGCCGGGCAGGCGCTGCAAATGGCGCTCGTTCAGCCACACGCAGGCGGCGCAGGTAATGCCCTCGAGCATCAGCGCCGCTTCGCGCACATCGTTCTCGTCGACATGGACGAAGCTCTTCTGCAATTCGTCGGAATCGAACAGGCGAATCTGTTCCAACAGCTCGTCCGGCAGCAGTTCGACCTTTTGCGAGCCGGCGGTACGGTGCGAGTAATAATCGGTCAGGCCGGCGTCGACGATGGTCTGTGCCACTGCCTGGCAGCCGGCGCAGCACGCCGGCTCGACCTTGGCCTTGTATCGGATAGGGAAGTCGCTGCCCGCCGGTACCGGCAAGCCGCAGTGGAAACAGTTTTCGCTCATGGTTAGGCTATTGTAACGAATCCCTCACCAATCCGGCTCAAGGAAAGGACCCTTATGCACGCAGTATTGCAAACCCAAGCTGGCGGCGCCGACACCCTCTATCTCGGCGATGTCGACCGTCCCGCACCGGCCAGCGGGCAGCTTCTGCTCAAGGTCAACGCGGCGGGGGTCAATCGCGCCGACATCGTGCAGCGCGAGGGCCGCTACCCGCCGCCGCCCGGCGCGTCGCCGATCCTGGGCCTGGAGATCGCCGGCGTGGTCGCCGAGGCCGGTGAGAACTGCCGCTTCAAACCGGGCGATGCGGTGTTCGGCCTGGTCGGCGGCGGCGCCTATGCCGAATACGCGCTGCTCGACGATGCGCTGGCGATCGCCAAGCCCGACTGGCTCGATTGGGCCGAAGCGGCCAGCCTGCCCGAAGCCTGGCTGACCGCCTTGCTCAACCTGACCGAGGTCGGCCATCTGCAGGCCGGCGAAGGCTTTCTGGTGCACGCCGGCGCAAGCGGCGTCGGCGCGGCGGCGATCCAGCTTGCCAAACTGCTGGACGCCAAGGTGTTCGCCAGCGCCGGCAGCGCCGACAAGCTCGCGTTCTGCCGCAAGCTCGGCGCCGATACCGCGTTCAATTACAAGGAGCAGCCGGACTTCGGCCAATGGGTGAAGGAGCAGGGCGGGGTCGACCTGGTGCTCGACCCGGTCGGCGCCAGCCATATCGACGAGAACGTCACCGCCTTGCGCCGCGACGGTCGCCTGGTGGTGATCGGGGTGATGGGCGGCGCCAACGCGCAACTCAATCTGGGACAGTTACTGGTGAAGCGACTGCGCGTGCAGGGCTCGACCCTGCGCAGCCAGCCGCTGGAAGTGAGGGCGCGGCTGACGCAAAGGTTGGCCGAACGGCTCGACGACTTCCGCACCGGCCGGCTGCAGCTCACGCTCGATAGCCGCTTCGCGCTGGCCGACGTCGCCGCCGCGCATCGTTACATGGAGAGCAATGCCAACCTCGGCAAGATCGTGCTGACGCTGCCGGCGTAATACCTTCGTCATGCAGCGCGACTACAGTCGAGTTCGCTTCACTGCTTCTTTCGAGTGAACGGATGGGATGATCGGGGGCGGCAGGGGTGTCGCCCCCACTTTTTATTCTGCGTCGCCTTCGTGGCCCGCAGAGGCGGTCAAGCCCTCGATCAGCGCCACCTCCTGCGCATAGCTCAAACCCTTAAGCTTCTCCAGCAAGGCATCGCCGTCGATCTTCCACTTGCGATCGAGCTCCTCGTCGATCAGGTGTGCCTCCACCGCCAGCCACAGGCCGCGACACGAAGCGGCGCTATCGAAGCGAATGCTGTGCA
Organism: Neisseriaceae bacterium JH1-16; assembly: GCA_025989215.1. Classification (GTDB taxonomy): domain Bacteria; phylum Pseudomonadota; class Gammaproteobacteria; order Burkholderiales; family Chromobacteriaceae; genus Crenobacter_A. Next base: position 1,011,927 of record JAPDNP010000001.1, read on the forward strand.
GCACCTCGGCGATCAGGCGCAGCTCGGCATCGCCGAAGCGCCGACCCAGCGCCGCCTGCTCGTGGCGGACGATCTCGGCGTAGCGCTCCAGCATCTCGCGGGTGCGCGCGTCGTCATGTATCGGCGCGACGCCGTCCTCTTGTTCCCGCTCGCCGCCGAACCAGCCGACGATATGCGGCACCAGTTGCGGCACGGTGTCGATCCACAGGCTGCGCAGCGCCTCGCGGAAGCTGCCGGCATCGGTGAACGACAGCGTGTCGAATTCGAACGCCGGCATCAGCTGTTCGGCCAACATGCGGCGGGCGGCCCAGGGGCGGCCTTGCTCGTCGAGCGTCACCGTGGCGCGCCACGCTTCACTCTCCCCAGTGGCCAGGTTGTCGGCAATGATTTCGAGATACGGCAGCGCCAGTTCCTGACCCTCGTCCTCGGTGACGAAGCGCAGCGTCAGATCGAACAGATCGCGCTTGGCAAGCGCCAGCTGCTGCACCTGTCCGCCTTCGACGCCGACCAGGATATAGCTGGCCGCGGTCTCGTACACAGCCAACGGCACGTCGGCATCGGCCGGCTCGATCAGCTTGGCAGCCAGGCGCTCGGCCAGGCTGTTGACGTCGTGTACACCAGCGAGCGGGCCCTGTTCGGCGGCGTGCTCGTCCCACAGCGCGGTCCAATCGTACATAAGTATCTCCTGATCGTTTTGCGGCGCAGTGTAGCGCATACCGTTTGTCTTGTGGACTGTCTTGCGACTGCAATGGAATTTGGGAGCAAGGGGGTGCTTGTGCTAGAATCGCGCGATTATTTTTCCGCCTCATCCGGCCAGGACCATGACCCGTCAAATTCGCAACATCGCCATTATTGCTCACGTCGACCACGGCAAGACCACGCTGGTTGACCAACTGCTGCGCCAATCCGGCACCTTCCGCGAGAACCAGCAAGTCGCTGAACGCGTGATGGACAGCAACGACCTCGAAAAAGAACGCGGCATTACCATTCTCGCCAAGAACACCGCCATCGATTACGAAGGCGTGCACATCAACATCGTCGACACCCCGGGCCACGCCGACTTCGGCGGTGAAGTAGAGCGCGTGATGGGCATGGTGGACGGCGTGGTACTGCTGGTAGACGCGGTCGAAGGCCCGATGCCGCAAACCCGTTTCGTGACCAAGAAAGCGTTGGCCCTGGGCCTGCGTCCGATCGTGGTGATCAACAAGATCGACCGTCCGGGCGCGCGTCCGGACTGGGTGGTAGACCAGACCTTCGACCTGTTCGACAAGCTCGGCGCGACCGACGAACAGCTCGACTTCCCGATCATCTATGCATCGGGCCTGTCCGGCTACGCCAAGCACGAACTGGAAGAAGAGTCGGACAACATGCGTCCGCTGTTCGAAACCGTGCTCAAGCACGTACCGGTTCCGGCCGGCGACGTTGACGCCCCGCTGCAACTGCAAATCTCGGCACTGGACTACTCGACCTACACCGGTCGCCTGGGCCTGGGCCGCATCCTGAACGGCCGCATCAAGCCGGGTCAGGTCGTGGTTGTAATGAACCACGAAGAGCAAACCGCTCAAGGTCGTATCAACCAGGTACTGGGCTTCAAGGGCTTGGAACGCGTTGAAGTGGCCGAAGCCGAAGCCGGCGACATTGTGGTGATCTCCGGTCTGGAAGACATCGGTATCGGCGTGACCATCTGTGATCGCGACGCACCGGTTGGCCTGCCGGTCCTGGGCGTGGACGAGCCGACCCTGACCATGGACTTCATGGTGAACACCTCGCCGCTGGCCGGCACCGAAGGCAAGTTCGTGACCAGCCGCCAGATCCGCGACCGTCTGCAGAAAGAGCTGCTGACCAACGTGGCACTGCGCGTTGAAGACACCGAAGACGCGGACATCTTCCGCGTATCGGGTCGTGGCGAACTGCACCTGACCATTCTGCTGGAGAACATGCGTCGCGAAGGCTTCGAAATGGCCGTTGGTAAGCCGCGCGTGGTGTACAAAGACGTCGACGGCGTGAAGTGCGAGCCGTACGAGAACCTGACCGTCGACCTGGAAGACGCTACCCAGGGCGCCGTCATGGAAGAACTGGGTCGTCGTCGCGGCGAGCTGACCAATATGGAATCGGACGGCCAAGGCCGTACCCGCCTCGAGTACCACATCCCGGCTCGCGGCCTGATCGGTTTCCAGGGCGACTTCCTGACCATGACCCGCGGCACCGGCCTGATGAGCCACGTGTTCGACGACTACGCTCCGGTCAAGCCGGACATGCCGGGCCGTCACAACGGCGTGCTGATCTCGCAAGAGAACGGCGAAGCCGTTGCTTACGCGCTGTGGAACCTGGAAGACCGTGGCCGCATGTTCGTGTCCCCGGGCGACAAGCTGTACGAAGGCATGATCATCGGCATCCACAGCCGTGACAACGACCTGGTGGTGAACCCGCTCAAGGGCAAGAAGCTGACCAACGTGCGCGCTTCGGGCACCGACGAAGCGGTTCGTCTGACCACCCCGATCAAGATGACCCTGGAATCGGCCGTCGAATTCATCGACGACGACGAAATCGTCGAGATCACCCCGCAAAACATCCGCATGCGCAAGCGCTTCCTGCAAGAGCACGACCGCCGCAAGAGCAAGAACGCCTAAGCGTTCTGGCTGGATGAAAAAAGGCACCGCAAGGTGCCTTTTTTATTGCCTGTCGACCAGGCATCAACACAGTCGCTTCATCGTCGGCACCGCGTGGCTGAAGAACTTCTTCCAGCCACGGCACAGATAGCTCAAATTGCCTTCGCCCGGACGGGTCTTGAGGATGCGGGTGCGCGGGCATTCGCCGTAGCACAGCTTCAGATACGGGCACTTGCGGCACTCGCCCGGCAGGGTGTTGAACTTGTTCAGGCCGAACTCCAGCTGCTTGATCGAAAACACCATCTCGCCAAGCGACTTCTCGCCCACCTTGCCGATCTCGTATTCCGGATAGACGAAATGGTCGCAGGCATATACCCGGCCGTCGTGCTCCAGCGCGACGTTCTTGCCGCAGAACGGGCTGCTGGTGCAAATCATCGCCGGCTGCCCCTTCATCTGGGCGATCGTCGTCTCGAACAGATTGACCTTGACCCGCTGCAGGTCGTGCGCCACCCATTCGTCGAACACCATCGACAGAAAGCCACCCCAGTCCTCCGACTCGACACTCCAGTCGGTCACCACCGACAAGGGGTGTCCCGGCTTGGTGCGCGGACTCAGCGCGTCGACCAACTGGCCCGGCTCCAGGTAACCGGGCGCGGTGCGCTCGAACTGCTTGGGTTCGACGCAGGGGATGAACTGCATATAGGTCGACCCCACCTCGTCGCGCAGGAAGCGGTACACCTCCAGCGGCCGCTTGGCATTCTTGCGGTTGACCGTGGTCAGCGTGCTGAATGGCACGCCGTGCCTCTTCAGCAGCTGCGTCGCCGCAAATACCGCATCGAAGCTCGGCTTGCCCTTCTTGGTTGGCCGATAGGCGTCGTGCAGCTCGCGCGGGCCGTCGATGCTCAAGCCCACCAGGAAGCGATGCTCGGCTAGGAAGGCACCCCATTCGTCGTCGAGCAGCGTGCCGTTGGTCTGCAGATCGTTGGACACGCGCCGGCCGGCCGGCGTATGGCGCGCCTGCAGCGCCACCACCTTGCGAAAGAAGCCGACCCCGAGCAGCGTCGGCTCGCCGCCATGCCAGGTAAACGCGATTTCCTCGACATCCTGGCTGTTGATGTAGTCCTTGATGAAGGTTTCCAACAGCGTCTCGTCGATGCGCCGGTTGTTCTGATTGAGCAGGTCCTCCTTGCTCAGGTAGTAGCAGTAGTTGCAATCGAGATTGCAGGCCGAGCCGGCCGGCTTGATCGTGGTGTGCAGGTAGCGGCTGACGCCGGGCGAGGGCTTGCCAGCCCCGGCGTCGAGATAAGTCTGCAGTGCCTCGGGGCTGATGTGAAGGCGCTTTGCCTCGCTCAGGATGGTGTCGCTGTAATGCATGGCTATCTTTCTAGTTGGCCGAAGCCGGGCAGGGCGCAAGACCGAGCCAGTGTTCGATGGCCGCCGCCCGGGTCGGGTCGGCGTTATACCGGGCAGGCGGATGGCACAGCGTGTCACGCAGCGCGGCGTAGGCGTGCGCAAAGCCCCGCAATTGCTGGGTCACCGGCTTATCCTCGACGCGTTTGCGGGCGAGGGCGGCGGTGAGCTCCTGCTCGATCAGCCTCAGCTGTGCGTCGACGAAGCCGAGGCAGCGCTGCTGGCAGCGCCCGGACACGCCGGCCAGCACCAGCAGCAAGGGCACCGGCGCGATCGTCAGCACGCCGTCGAGCGGCAGGCGGGCCAGCCGTTCGGGCGACGCAAACAGCTCTTCGTACAGCAGGCGGTAGACGTCGTTGCCCCAGTAGTGCCGGTCGGCCTCCAACACCACGCGCTGGCACCACAGCGCTGCGCGATAGCCGTCGTCGACCAGCTCGGCTCCGCGCACCAAGGGGACATAGGCGGGGCGCTCGTCCGCCACCAGGCAGTCGGCCTCGAGGAAACCGGCATCCTTCACGCGATCGGCCAGCACCGCGCGTTGCAAGCGGTCCGGTTGCAACGCGTCCAGCGGCACGGTGCCGCAGGTGGCAGGCTTGCCCACACCATGCAGCGTGCACAACCGATCCTCGCTCAACACCGGGCAGTGCCCGCGCGAGGGATAATCGAGCCCTTGCACGCCGATCGCCACCTCATCCGCCCCTGCCGATGAAAACAGCAAGCGTTCGGCCAACCTTGCCCTTGCCGCTACGTCATCCGCCGTCAGCCGCGAACCATCGGCGAGCGGCGTGCCGATGGCCGGGCGACGCAAGCGCCGCAAGGCCAAGGCACCGATGAAGCGGGACTCGAAACGGAACAGCTCCGGCACCGTCAACTGCGGTGGCGTGTTGCAGCACTTACCGCAGGCATTGCAACGAAAGGCGTAGCTGGCAACTACCATGGTCGGCGTACCGAGTCCTGGTAGCGGGTCAGGATGAAACGGGCGACCGGCTCGCTGCGATAGCTGGAGATCAGGGCCTTCAGCCAGGATTGCTGCAAGTCGGCGCGACGCACCGCCAGCACGCCGGCGTACGGCGTGCGCGCATCTTCCATTCCGACGCCATCGCGCGCCGGAGACAAGCCGGCCCGAGCAGCATCTACATAGTCGATCAGCGCCGCCGCATAGCGACCGCGGCTGGCAGCCAGTTGCGCGGCGGGCAAGGGCACCAGCCGATAGCGGTGCGGATTGGATTCGATGCCGTGCAGCCCGCTGCGTAGGTTCGACTCGATATTGTGCGATTTGCCATTCAGACTAGTGCTATCGGCCAAGGTGAGCAGGCCATAGTTCTGCAACAGGATCAGCGCGCGTGCGACACCGGCATGATCGTTCGGCACCGCCAGCGCATCGCCGTCCTTCAGTTGACGCAACGAAGCAATCTTCCGGGAATAAATGCCCATCGGCAGCGTCACGGTCAGCGCCGCGTCGACCAGCGGGTAGCGGTGGCGCTTCACCTCATGCGCAAAGGCGACGCCATTCTGGAAACTTGCCGCATCGAGGCGCCCTGCAGCGAGGTCGCGGTTGATCTCTTTGCCATTCGGATAACGAACCAGTTCGATCGGCACACCACGAGCAGCGGCGATCGGTTTCACCTCGGCGAGAGTTTCAGCCTGCGGCCCGTCGGTAACACCGATGCGGATCGGTTTGGCGGCCTGAGCCTGGGCAGCCAGCAGCGCGCCGGCCAATCCGGCCAGCGCGAGTATTCGGAAAAACGGCATAGTGGAATCTGTCGGATCGTAAACAGAACCCGCCGGGCATCACACGCCCGACGGGCCATAGCAGCCCGGCCATTCGGCCAGGCCGTCAGGGGTGGCTTAGCTCGGCTGCAATGGCTCCACACCGCCGACATGCTTCATATAGTCGGCCCATTGCTGGCGCAGCACGGTCACCAAATTCGGATACTGCGCGGACAGGTCGTTGGTCTCGCCGCGGTCGTTCTGCAGATCGAACAACTCCCAGTGGCCGTCGAGCGGACCGAGCGGCGGGGTTACCCAGCGCGCCTTCCAGCGGCCGTCGGCACTCAGGATCATCGCCTGGCCGTAGCTTTCCTCGCCGAACGGCGTATTGCGCACCGGGCCCGGCGCGGAAGCCTTCAGCGCATCCAGCAAGGACTTGCCGGTCACCGGATAGACGTAGCGGTTGTTGTAGACCACCTTGCCGCGATTCTTGTCGAGACCGGTCTGCGGATCGATCAGCGGTGGGGCCGGTTGCGACGGCGGAGTCAGGCCTGCCAAAGCCAGGAAGGTGGCAGTGTTGTCGGTCACGTGGGTGAACTGAGTCAGCGGCGGCAACGGCTTAGTCTGACCCGGCAGCTTCACCACAGCCGGCACTGACACGCCGCCTTCACCCATCGTCGATTTGAAGAGACCCAGTGGGGCAGCACCCACTTCGGCCCAGCGGGTACCGTAGGCGATACCGAACGGCAGACGGAAGTTGGTGACCTGGCCATTGTCGGTGCCAAGCTTCTCGTAGACGCCCGGCTGCGCGTTGGCGGTATCGGTCGCGGTCGGATCGGCACCGGAGTCCATCGCCCACCCCTCTGCACCGTTGTCCGACTGGAACATGATGTAGGTGTTGTCGTACTGGCCAGTGTCCTTCAGGTACTGGATCAGACGGCCGATGTTCCAGTCGAGATTGGACACCATGCCGGCGTAGATTTCCATGTAACGGGCCTGGGACTTCTTCTCGGCGACCGACAGGCTGCTCCAGTTCTTGATCACCGAACCCTTGCCATAGTCGACATAGCCGTTGGCCGGACTGTTGTTGGCATTGATGTACTTGGCGGCAGGCGTGCCGTTGTTGGCGGTGGCCGGCGATGGGGTCAGCGACTCGGGCAGGCCGGGGTTCGGTGTCAGGTTAGCCGGAATCACGCCCTGCGCCTGCATACGGGCGATGCGGGCTTGACGGATCGCGTCATAGCCTTGGTCGTACTTGCCTTTGTACTTGCTGAGCCAAGGCTCCGGCACCTGCAGCGGCCAGTGCGGCGAAGTGTAGGCCGCATAGGCGAAGAACGGCTTGCCGTCCTTGCGGTTGGAGTCGATGTAGGAGATCAGCTTGTCGGTATAGAAGTCGGTCGAGTAGAACTGCGCCGGCTTGCCATTTGGTCCACCCGGCTGCCCCGGTTGACCCGGCTGCACGTACTTGCCGTCTTCGGTGTAGTTCTTCGACCCTTTCGCTTCGTGGCCGAAGTGGTTGGCCGCGGCGCCGCCCAGCAGAGTGAAGCTGCGCTCGAAACCCCACTGGTCAGGCGTTTGGCCGACTGAGGCGGCACCGCCGACGATACTGGAACCCAGGTGCCACTTACCGGCGATATAGGTGTGATAGCCGCCATCCTTCAGCAGCTGCGCTACCGACAAGGCACGGTCGTTCAGGTAGCCCTCATAGCCCGGCAGCCCTTTGCGTTCGTCCTGAGGAGCGCCCATCGTGCCTTCGCCGACCAGGTGGTGGTCGGTCCCGGAAATCAGCATCGAACGGGTGATCGCACTGACTGTACCAGTGTGATGATTGGTCAGGATGCGGCCATTGGCGACCAGCGCATCCAGATTGGGCGTCTCGATCTCGCCACCGAAGGCGTGGATATCGGAGTAGCCCAGGTCATCCGCCATGATGTAGAGAATATTGGGCGCTTTCTGCGCCTGTACCGCCTGATCGGCAACCGGGGCCGCCGCACTACTGCTCTGGTCCGTCCCGCAGGCAGTCAGCGCCAGGCTCGTCGCCACCGCAAGGCCGGCCGCAGTGCGCTTCCGGTACCTTGTGGGGACCGCATTAAACTGAGTCATACAAGAACATCCCGATTGTTATGTTATTTAGGAATGTTCGATGCTAAGGCCTATTCTCTCTCCATAGAAATACTGTGCTGGATTTTATATATTCACATTCATTTTAAGATCGAGTGGTTATTTTTAAATAATCGCAACCCACTTTTCCTCAAGCCCCACCTCATTAAACGCCACGCTCAAGGCGGAATGTTCAGCACTGCCCACTGCTAATAGGCAACGGGCGTCCCCGCTTTTACCCGTAAAAGTGAAGACGAAGTGGAATAAACCCGCACTCCGATCAGTTTAGTCTGCATACCCCATGCTCTTAGCGGGGGAGGAAGAGCAGACTTAAGGAGAATTCCAATGCAATCGTTTCCATAGGCGAAATGGCGCCTTGCGGCATCGGCAATTGCCCTAGCCGGTGAACTTTCCTTTCACCAACCAAAGCGCCAATTACCCGAAACTGACCACACTGCAGCACCTAGCAAACTGGCTCGGAATGGTTTTCCCAAGCCAGCCTGAATAGTCATGCCCGAGAATTGCTCGCGGATAGGAGCCCCATCATGTCCATCATTAATAAGCATTCAGCCATCACCTTTCCTCTCACCACCAAGGGTGCGCAACAGCTATTGATAGCAGGTCTAGCGATCTTTGCCTCATTGTCCTACGCAGATCCGCTTACTGTGGGCACCTTGGTTAGCCAAGGTGCCCGGCCACTGTCAAAAGAGGCGCTACTAGATCAGATGCCCGGCGAGACGCTTTATACAGGAACAGTGAACTTCAACGAGGAGTGGACAAACTTTGCGGATGGAAAGGTCGTTGGACAACTTCACGATACATCCGAGAACATTGGCTACTATGGGACCGGTACGTGGCATATCTCGGACGATGGGAAATACTGCGTAGATATCAGATGGCAGGTCTATCCGGACTCGCACTGGTGCAAGGCGGTTTACAAGATGGGCAGCAGAAGCAAGTATTACATGCCGGAACAGGACACCCCCGATGCCATTCCTGCGAAATTCACCATGGTTCCATGATGCACCGGCAGGCGATGGTCCGACTGCTATATGAAATTATATTTATCCTGCCAACAAACTGACCGGAGCAATTATTTGAGCGGCGCTTAGCGCTGCTCAAATTTTATCGGAATCAGTCAGGCAGCGCGGCAAGAAGGCGGCGTCCTCATTGCTCGCAAACGCTGGCCAGCGCGCGATCGAGCGCAATCGCATGCACCGCATCGTTACCATGGCGCTGAGCATAGTTGCCAGCCAGCTTGGCCAGGCGAACACTGCAGTCCTGCTGACGCCGCTGCACTGAACTTGCTGCCAGCAATTGCAGCAGCAGCCCCTGCAGGCGATCGAGCCGCGGTCGAATCTCGCTGACCAGGCTCGCTCTCGGCATAGCCGGTGCAGCTCCGGCACGACGCCAGTCGGCCAACAAGGCATATTGCACCAGCTTGTTCGCCTCGATCTGATCGGCAAAGAAGCGCGCCACCCGATCGCCCTCCAAACCGGTGGCGACCGACTGCGCCACGGCACCGGCGATGACCTGCTGCTCGCGCGGACGGTCTTCGACCGCCTTTCCGCCATCCCATTTCGCGAGCGCCACCTGGTCCGCGACCGCCAGCCGTTGTGCTACAGCGTCAACCAGTGCCTCCAGCGGTTCGGCGGCCAGCACTTGTTGCGCAGCCAGCGCAATACCGAGCACGACAATGCTTCTCGTCAATCTGTTCATTTCCATCCCCCTTACACGGCAAGCGCCGATCGTACCGCGCAAAAGACACTGCCCGGCGGCGCATCGTGCGCGACCGGGCAGTGTCCCGTTCAGCCGGCAGTGCCGGCTGCTACAGCCTCAATCAGGACGCGGCAGAGGCGGCCTTGGCGGCGGCGGCGTCGCCGACGACCTTCCAGTTGCCGGTGTTCAGCTGGTACAGCGTCACGGTGCCGTTCTTAATGTCGCCCTTGGCATCGAACTGGATCTTGCCGGTCACGCCGTCGAAGTCGGTCTTGGTCAGCTCAGGCAGGTACTTAGCCGGGTCGGCCGAACCGGCGCGCTTCATCGCAGCGATCATCACGCGGGTGGCATCGTAAGTGTACGGCGCGTAGGCCTGGATCTCGGTCTTGAACTCGGCCTTGAACTTGTCGTTGAACGAGGCGAAGCCCGGCATTTTTTCCTTGGCCGCACCGGCAGTCGAGGCGTAAGTGCCTTCGGCATCCTTACCGGCCAGTTTCGGGAACTCGGCCGTGTTCACCCCATCGGCCCCCATGAACGGCATATTCAGGCCGATCTTGCGCATCTGCTTGACCATCGGACCGGCTTGGGCGTCCATGCCGCCGTAGAAGATCAGATCCGGTTTCGCACCCTTGATCGAGGTGAGAATCGCCATGAAGTCGGTGGAGCTGTTGGTGGTGTACTCGCGTTTGACGACCTTGCCGCCGGCCGCTTCCACCGCCTTGGCGAAATCGTCGGCCAGACCCTGGCCATAGGTGGTGCGGTCGTCGATAACCGCAATACTCTTGGCCTTCAGATCGGCCACGGCGAATTTGGCCAGCGCCTGCCCCTGTTGCTGGTCGTTGGCGATGATACGGAAGGTGTTCTTGTAGCCTTGTTGGGTGAAGGCCGGGCTGGTCACCGAGGCGGCGATCATCGGAATATTGTTGTCCGAATAGATGCGCGAGGCCGGGATCGCGGCGCCCGAGGTGAGGTGGCCGATCACGCCGGCAACCTTGTCGTCGACGAAACGCTGGGCAACCTGGGTCGCCATTTTCGGATCGGCCTGGTCGTCTTCGGAGACGACCTCGAACTTCACCTTCTTGCCGTCGAGCGTAACGCCCTCGGCGTTGGCTTCCTGAACCGCCAGCTTCACGCCGTTGTCGCTGTCGCGACCCCAGTGGGCAAACGGACCGGTCAGCGGGTTGGCTGCACCGATCTTGACGACAACGTCGCCGGAAGAGGAGGCTGCGCCGCTGGCATCGTTGGCCGCGGCATTATCATGAGACTTGTTGCATGCGGCCAGCGACAGAACCGCGGCAGCGATAAGCGAGAGACGAGCGTACTGCATGAAGAAACCCTTCGAGAAAAAGAAATCAGGGTCATCTCACCAGACGATGTTTGTGACATTTTCGGTTGTATGGGCTGGGCCGGGTTGCGGCTGCGCCTTTGTACGTGGCAACTGGATACAGTCGCCATCGTTGACATATCCAACGTTTTATCTTCTTTGCAAATAATCGTCAAGACTTAAGGCGGGCCAAACAAAAACGGCACCCGAAGGTGCCGTTTTGTCATACCGATTTAGGTGTTTTTATTTCGCGCCGCCGGAGGTGGCTTTTTCAACCCACTTGCCATCCTTGACCTCGTAAACGGTCACTGCACCGTTCTTGATGTCGCCCTTGTCGTCGAACTGGATCTTGCCGGTTACGCCGGTCATGTCAGTCTTGCCGACTTCGGCCAGGTATTTCTTAGGATCGGTCGAGTTGGCGCGGCGCATCGAATCGACCAACACATTCACCGCGTCGTACTCGTACGGTGCATAGATCTGCACGTCGGTGCCAAACTTGGCCTTGAACTTCTTATCGAAGTCGGCAAAGCCCGGCATCTTCTCACGCGGCATGCCACAGATCGACGCGTATTGGCCTTCGGCAGCATCGCCAGCCAGTTTGATGAACTCCGGCGACTGCATGCCGTCACCGCCGATCAGCTTGGCCTTGATGCCAAGCTTCTTCATCTGCTTGGCCATCGGGCCGGCTTGCGCGTCCATGCCGCCGTAGAACACCAGGTCCGGGTTGGCGGACTTGATCGAGGTCAGGATCGCGCTGAAGTCAGTGGACGAGTTGGTAGTGTATTCGCGCTTGGACACGGTCGCGCCCTTGGCCTTCACCGCTTTCTCGAACTGGTCGGCCAGACCCTGGCCATAGGCGGTGCGGTCATCGACGATCGCGATGTTCTTCGCCTTCAGGTTGTTAACGGCGAAATCACCCAGCGACGCGCCTTGTTGCACGTCGTTGGCGATCACGCGGAAGGTGGTCTTGAAACCCTGCTTGGTGTAATCCGGGTTGGTCGCCGACGGCGAGATTTGCGGCAGGCCATTGTCGGAGTAGATCTTCGACGCCGGGATGGTGGTGCCCGAATTGAGGTGGCCGACTACGCCGACCACGCCAGCATCGACCAGACGCTGCGCGACCTGGGTGCCGATTTTCGGATCGCCCTGGTCGTCTTCCGACACCAGCTGGAACTTGATCTTCTTGCCATCGATGGTCACGCCCTGTTTGTTCAGGTCGTCGATGGCGAGCGTGGCACCGTACTCGTTGTCCTTGCCCAGGTGGGCAATCGGACCGGTCATCGGGGATACCTGGCCGATTTTGACGATCGTTTCGCCACTGGCGGCGGCCTCGGTGCTAGCACCGGCCGAGGCGGCGGCTTCGGTTTTTTGTTCTTGTTTGCCGCAGGCAGCGAGAGACATTACAGCAGCGGCCATGAGACTCAGACGGGCAATCTTATTCATTTGGTGTTCCCCTGATGATTCCAATGTAGACATTCGAACAGCCCTGCCTGGCACCCTCAGCCACGCAACGGGCTTAGGCCGATTATTAGAAGCGGTTTTCGGCCTTGTCAACGCGATATGACATTGAAGGGGGAACGTAGAAAATCAAGTGTTACTTGTCTGCACCGGCCGATTTGGCTCTTTCCAGCCGAATTTTTGCAAACTGTTGAGTATTCGACGCATTTTCCCAGCCGCCCAATTGCACCTCGGCGATGTCCGCCAGCGCAGAAATCCATGACTCCGACTCGTTTAGGCAGGGGATAAAACGGTAATCACCGCCACCGGCCGTCTGGAAGATGGCTTTGACCTCCATGGCGATCTCTTCCAGCGTCTCCAGACAGTCGGCCACGAAGCCCGGACACATCACATCGACGCGAGCTGTGCCGACGCGCCCCAGCTCGGTCAGCACTTCGCTGGTATATGGCTTGAGCCACTCGGCGCGGCCGAAACGGCTCTGGAAGGCGATAGTGTACTCGTGCGGCGCCAGCTGCAGCGCTTCGGCCAACAGGCGACCGGTCTTCAGGCATTCACAGTGATAGGGGTCGCCCTTGTCGAGGCTGAACCGCGGCACGCCGTGGAAGCTCATCACCAGCTTGTCGGGCCGGCCGTTGGCCTGCCAGAAGGTGCGCACCGAGTCGGCCAGGGCGGCGATATAGCCGGGGTGGTCGTGGAAATGCCGCACCGTGCGCAGCTCCGGCATATTGCGACGGGTCTCCAACACGCGGAACACCTGGTCGAGCGCGGTGCCGCTCGACGAGGCGGCGTACTGCGGGTAGAGCGGCAGCGCCACGATGCGTTCGACGCCGTCTGCGCGCAGCTGCTCGATCACCGACGCCACCGACGGATCGCCGTAGCGCATCGCGAATTCGACCCGCACCTCGCCAAAGCCCCGTTCGGCCAATGTTTCACGCAGCAGCGCGGTCTGGCGCCGGGTATGCACCATCAGCGGCGAGCCCTCCGGGGTCCAGATCGTCGCGTACTTGTGCGCCGACTGCTTGGGGCGGGTATTCAGGATGATGCCGTTCAGGATCAGCCACCAGATCGCGCGCGGGATTTCCACCACGCGCGGGTCGGACAGGAATTCCTTCAGATAGGGGCGCAGCGCCTTGGCGGTCGGCGCTTCGGGGGTGCCGAGGTTGATCAGCAGGATGGCGGTGCGGCCGGCCGGGGCATCGTGGCGGAAGGCCGGTTCGGGCAGGTAGGCAGGCATGGTTTCTTCGACATAATAAAGCCGCCTCCCGGAGCAGGGCGGCGGCTGATTTGGACTCTCAGGTTGGCCGAAAGGCCCGCCTGACGGGATTTACTCTTCGCGCACCGGCACCAGGACGGTGCGGTTGCCGTTGGTCTCCATCGGCGACACCAGGCCGGCGGCTTCCATCTGCTCGATCAGTCGCGCCGCGCGGTTGTAGCCGATGCGCAGATGGCGCTGCACCGACGAGATCGACGCCTTGCGGGTCTTGACCACGATGGCAACGGCCTCGTCGTACAGCGCGTCGGCCTCGCCGCCGCCTTCACCGCCGCCGGTCACGCCGAATTCGCCGCCACCGTCTTCGGCACCGCCGGACAGGATGCCTTCGATGTAGTCAGGTTCACCGGTGGTCTTCAGGTACTCGACGACGTGATGCACTTCGTCGTCGGCGACGAAGGCACCGTGCACGCGCAGCGGGTAGCCAGTGCCCGGCGGCAGGTAGAGCATGTCGCCCTGGCCGAGCAGCGCCTCGGCGCCCATCTGGTCGAGGATGGTGCGCGAGTCGATCTTGCTCGACACCTGGAAGGCGATCCGGGTCGGGATATTGGCCTTGATCAGACCGGTGATCACGTCCACCGACGGGCGCTGCGTCGCCAGGATCAGGTGGATGCCGGCGGCGCGCGCCTTTTGCGCCAAGCGCGCGATCAGCTCTTCGATCTTCTTGCCAGCCACCATCATCAGGTCGGCCAGCTCGTCGATCACCACCACGATCAAGGGCAGCGTTTCGAGCGGCTCGGGAGTTTCCGGGGTCAGGCTGAACGGGTTGGCGATCTTCTGGCCGGCCCGTTCGGCGTCCTTGATCTTCTGGTTGAAGCCGGCCAGGTTGCGCACGCCGACCTTGGACATCAGCTTGTAGCGCTTTTCCATCTCGCCGACGCACCAGTTGAGCGCGTTGGCCGCATGCTTCATGTCGGTGACTACCGGCGCCAAGAGGTGCGGGATGCCCTCGTAGATCGACAGTTCCAGCATCTTCGGGTCGACCATGATCAGCCGCACTTCCTGCGGCGTCGCCTTGTACAGCAGCGACAGGATCATCGCGTTGATCGCCACCGATTTACCGGAACCGGTGGTACCGGCCACCAGCACGTGCGGCATCTTGGCCAGGTTGGCGACGATAGGCGTGCCGGCAATGTCCTTGCCCATCGCCATGGTCAGTTTCGAATCGGCATGCTGGTAGACGTCGGCGCCGACGATCTCGGACAGACGCACGATCTGGCGCTTCGGGTTGGGCAGCTCCAGGCCCATATAGGTCTTGCCTGGGATGGTTTCGACCACGCGGATCGACACCAGGCTGAGCGCACGCGCCAGGTCCTTCATCAGGTTGACGATCTGCGCGCCCTTCACGCCGACCGCCGGTTCGATTTCGTAGCGAGTGATCACCGGGCCGGGGTAGGCCGCCACCACCTTCACCTCGACGCCGAAATCGGCCAGCTTCTTCTCGATCAGTCGCGAAGTGGCCTCGACTGTTTCCGGCGTTACCGGCAGCTGCTGCTCCTGCGCCGCCTCCAGCAACGCCAGCCCCGGCAGGGCGTTGTCACTCGGGTCGGCGAACAACGAGCTTTGCACCGGCTTGGCCGGTTTGGGCGACGCGAGCGGGGCGGCAGCCGGCGCGGCTTCGGCCAACACTGGCTCGCGACGTGGAGCGGGGGCGACATCGAATGGGATGTCGTCTTCGTCATCATCCGACCCGGCCTCTTCATTCAACACCGGCTCCTGCTCGGGCACGACCACCGGTTTTGCCGCAGGCTCGGCCTTGGCTGCCGGCGCGGGCTTGTCGGCCTTTTTCGGGCGATGCTGCCAGCCGTCGTTCAGCAATTGCCAGACGCGCTGCGCCGACTCCTCCAGCCAGGTGCCGGTCTTTTCCATGATGTCCAACCAGGACCAGCCGGTGAACAGCGAAAAGCCGATGGCGAAGAATACCGACAACAACAAGGTCGCGCCGGTGGTGCCGAAGGCATGGCCCAGCCCGCCGCCGATGAAGCGGCCGAACATGCCGCCCGGAGCCAAGGGCAACGACAAGGCCTTGCCGTGCAGGAACAACGCCTCGAGGCTGGCGCTGCTGAGGATCAGCATCAGGAAGCCGGCGCTGGCGGCCATGGCGATCGGCGACGGTTTGAAGCCGCGATTCTCCAGGCTCAGCTGGCGGTAGCCCCAGGCGATCGCCGCCAGGCAAAAGGTGACCAGCCACCAGGCCGAATAGCCGAACACGTACAGCAGCATGTCGGACAGCCAGGCGCCGAAGGCGCCGCCGATGTTGCGGATGGTTGGGTCGGCCGAGCTGTGCGACCACGAGGGGTCCTGCGCCGAGTAGCTGAACAGGGCGATGACGAGATACACCGCGGCCACCGCCATCAGCAGCCACCAGGCTTCACGCAGCAGGGTGACAAGACGGGGAGGAAGCGGCGTCGAAGAATTCTTGACGACGGCCTTGCGTTTGAACAGTCGCATAGTCCTGCAATATTGCACTTAAAGGCCGCCAATTATAGCGTGACGGCGCCATTAATAATGTCTAAACGGGGTATAAAGCCCCCAAGACCCGTAAACCGGCCGCTCCGGTCACCGCCGGCAGGTTGCCGGGACGCCGTTCGACGAACTGGCGGGCCAGCCAGGCGAACGCTGCGGCCTCTACCTGCTGGGCACCCAGGCCCAGCGCATCGGTGCTGGCAAGGCGATGCGTCGGCATCCGTCGGCCCAGCGATTGCATCAGGAAACCGTTACGCGCGCCACCGCCGCACACATATAGCGCGACCGCATTCGGCGCATGCTGCTCAACCGCCGCGGCGATGCCTTCCACCGTCAGCGCCAGCAGGGTCGCCTGTACGTCGGCGGGCGCCAGCTCGCCCAGGCTTGGCCTAAGCTGCGCCAACTGGGCATCGAGCCAGGCCAGATCGAACAGATCGCGGCCGGTGCTCTTCGGCGGCAGGGCGGCGAAGAACGGTTCGGCCAACATTGCGGCCAAGAGTTCCGGCACCACCGCACCGCTGGCTGCCCAGGCGCCGTCGGCATCGTAGGTGCGGCCAAGATGGCGATGGATCCAGGCGTCGAGCAGCATATTGCCGGTGCCGCAATCGAAGCCGACTACCGTACCGTCCTGCTCCAGCACCGACAGGTTGGCGATGCCGCCGATATTGATGACCACGCGCCCCTCGTCATTGCTGCCGAACACTCCCAGATGAAACGCCGGCACTAGCGGCGCGCCCTGGCCGCCGGCGGCGACGTCGCGGCTGCGGAAATCGCCGATCACGTCGATGCCGGCGCGTTCGGCCAACCTGGCGAGGTTGCCGATCTGCAAGGTGTAACCCGCCTCCGGCGCGTGGCGAATGGTCTGACCGTGGCAGCCGATGGCCCGCACGCTGGCGGCGGCCGCGCCGGTCGCAGCCAGCAGCTGCACCACCGTGTCGGCGTACAGGTCGGCCAACCGGTTGCCCAGCCGGGCGGCGCGGTCGAGCTCATTGCCGTCGACCGGCTGCAGCGCCAGTACTGCCTGGCGCACATCGGGGGGATAGGAAAGGGTGGCTTCGCCGAGCAGCCGCGGCCGACCGGCGGCGTCGAACTCGACCAACACCGCGTCGATGCCATCCAGGCTGGTGCCGGACATCAGGCCGATATAGCGATCGACCGGGCCGTCGGCAGACGAACCCGGTCGGGAAAGAGCAGCGCTATGCTGCGGCAGGTGGCTATCCACGCGGCAGTGTCCTTGTAGCGGGCGCCGCCGACGAGGGCGGCGCTAGTCGAGCTGCGCGACGGTGGTCGGAATCGCGCGCAGCAGTTTGAGATCCTGCGCGAGTTTGACGCTCTGCTGGCGGAACGCCAGGTGCTCTGACGGAGTCAGCGTGCGGGTCGGCAACGCCGAGGTGGCCGGATCGACCGCCTGGCCGTTGACGCGCACCTCGAAATGCAGGTGCGGGCCGGTGGAGCGGCCGGTGGTGCCAACATAGCCGATCACTTCACCGGCCTTCACCGGCTGGCCCGCCTTCAGCCCCTGGGCAAAGCGGCTCATATGCGCATAAAGCGTGGTCATTTTAGCGTTGTGGCGCAAAGTCACAACATTGCCGTAGCCGTTCTCGCGCTGGGCGCTGGCCACCACGCCATCGGCCGGTGCAACGATGGGCGTGCCGACCACTGCGGCGAAGTCGATGCCGGAATGCAGTCGCAGTGCGTGCAGAATGGGGTGGTAGCGCAGGCCGAACGGCGAGCTGACCCGGGCATTGGTCACCGGCTGACGGGCGAAACCCTGCTTGAACGGCCGGCCTTCCTCGTCGTAATAGGTGCCCGAATCGTCGCCCTGCGTGAAGTAGAACGCCGCGTAATGCTTGCCCTGACTATCGATCTCGGCGGCCAGCACATTGCCGGTGGTGATCGGCGAGCCCTGATACAGATAGGTTTCGAACACCAGCCGCATCTTGTCGCCGGCCTTCAGCTGCGCCAGGTCGAGCTTGTCGGCGAAGATGTCATTCAGCTGCGCACGCACCTCGGCCGGCACCCCGGCCTGTGCCAACGCGCCACTGGCACTGCTTTTCACCGTCACCGAGCGTACCGTCGGCACCATCTGGGTCTCGACCGGATCGGCACTGGCCTGCCACTGGCCCTTGGCGTTCCTCTCGACCGCCACAAGCATCTTCTCGCCGTTGTCGTCGTCGTTCAGAAACTGCAGGGCGTACAGCTTGCCGTCGTCGTCGGTCTTCACCGAGACGGTCTGGCCGGTCTTGAGCTTGAGGAGATCGCGCGACACCGGGTTGCCCGACAGGAAGCCGTTGGCGTCGCCATCGTTGATGCCGAGCCGGTTCAGCAATGCCGCGACGGTGTCGCCGCGGCGGATCGGCTCTTCGCGCCAGTAGCGGGTATCGCTGTTCACGGCGGAGAAGGTCGGCAGTGCCAGCGCCTCGGTCACCTGCTGCTGCCTCACCTTGACCGCGGCCGTTTCCGCCTCGTCGGCGGTGATGGCGTAGGCTGTCACCATGCCGAACAAGGGCAGGCCGGCCACCAGGCTGATCCAGCGGAAATGATGGTTCGCCAGGAAGCTGGCGCAGTTTTGCGGGAAATGAAGCAGTTTGCGATAATTCATCAACGAAAATGAGACAATGGCGCCATCGCCTGCGAAGCGGCTAACAAAAATCGGCACGGCTACACCGGTGGGGATTTTCGTTAGCGGTTCATGAGACGGGTCGCGGTTCACACACTCAGACGCCGGTCTTGCCGGGACTGCCGAAAAGCTTGTTCACATGGAGGGCGAGGAGCGGAAAGAAGTTCCACACCGCCCGCGCAAGCTGGCCATAGTAGCAAGCTTCGCTCGGCCGAAAAAACACTTTCTTCAATAAAATCATCATTCTATCCTGTTATCATCGACACCTACCGCCCGATAGCAACCGACCATTCGCCGCGCATGACAAACACCGTCTACTCCCTGTCGGCGCCACGCCGCCCCACCCGCCGAGCCGTTCCGCGCGCTGATTTCTCCCCCGTGGAGGGCCGGCAATGAAACTAACCCTGCATCTGCCGGGCCTGGTCTGGCTCGACAGCGACGGCACCGCCGAGATCGTCAAGGGGCTGGAATTGCCGGCCCTGGACACGCTGCTCGGCCGCGGCCAGATCACCCCGACGCCACGCTCGCTCAGCGCGCTGACGGCCCAGGCGTTTTCGCTTGGCGACCTCGCCCCGGCACGCAGCCTGGCCCAGGCCGACGGCCTGCCTGCCGGGCAGGGCCACTGGCTGGTGGCCGACCCGGTGCACGTGCGCATCGACCGCGACCGCGCCTTGCTCGCCGACGTCGGCATCCTGACCTTGGCACAGCACGAGGCCGACCGGCTGATCGAGGCGCTCAACAAGCACTTCGCTGAGGACGGCCTGCGTTTTCACGCGCCGCAGCCGGGGCGCTGGTATGTCGAGGCAAGCGAGGCGCCGCGGGCCGAGTTCACCGCGCTGGCCGATGTGGTCGGCGAAGACGTCAACATCCACCTGCCCAAGGGCCAGGACGGGCTGATCTGGAGTCGCTTCCTCAACGAGCTGCAGATGCTGCTCTACACCCACCCGGTCAACGACGAGCGCGAAGCGCGCGGCGAGCCGGCGGTGAACAGCGTCTGGTTGTGGGGTAACGGCGAAGCCGCCGCGCCGACCGGCGCCGCCGAACTGATCCTGACCGACGATGCGCTGTGGCAGCATTACGCCACGCTCGCCGGTACCGCCCACGATGCCACACCCTATGCCTTCGACGGTCTTGCGGCGGCTGCCGGGCAGGCCCGCTCGGTGCTGCTACGCGACGACAGTCTGCTGGCCGCCGCGCAATATCGCGACGCCTGGGGCTGGCGCGAGGCGCTTGGCCAGCAGGAAGAACGCTGGTTTGCGCCGCTGTTGGCCGCACTGAAAGCCCGCCGCCTCGATGAGCTGACGCTGGCCTGCCACGGCGAGGCCGGCTTTACGCTGACCGTGCGCCCGGCCGATCTCTGGAAATTCTGGCGACGTCCACGCACGCTCGCCTCACTCGTTTGAACTATGTCCCAGATCGTTGTACGCCCCATTCCTGACGCCGCGCGCCAGCGCCTGCTATCAGACGGTATCGACCCCTTGCTGGCCCGGCTGTGCGCCGCTCGTGGCATCGAATCCACCGACGAGCTCGACTGCAGCCTGGCGATGCTGATTCCGTTCGGCCAACTGAAGAACGCCGAGGCGATGGCGGTACGCCTGGCCGATGCAATCGCCGCGCGCCAGCGCCTGTTGATCGTCGCCGACTACGACGCCGACGGCGCCACCGCCTGTTCGGTGGCGATGAAGGGGCTGTCCGCGCTCGGCGCGGTGGTCGACTTCATCGTGCCCAACCGCTTCGAGTACGGTTACGGCCTGACGCCGGAGATCGTCGAGCTGGCATCGACCAAGTCGCCCGACATCATCGTCACCGTCGACAACGGCATCGCCAGCGTCGCCGGGGTGGCTGCGGCCAAGGCGCGTGGCATCGAGGTGCTGGTCACCGATCACCACCTGCCGGGCGACACCTTGCCCGAGGCACTGATCGTTAACCCCAACCAGCCCGGCTGCGAGTTTCCGTCGAAGAACCTGGCCGGCGTCGGCGTGATGTTCTACGTGCTGATGGCGCTGCGCGCCGAGCTGCGCAAACGCGGCGTGTACACCGCCGGGCGCGATTCGGCCAACCCTGAACCGAATCTGGGCGAGCTGCTCGACCTGGTTTCGCTCGGCACCGTCGCCGACGTGGTGCGCCTCGACCAGAACAACCGCATCCTGGTCGAGCAGGGCCTGCGCCGCATGCGCGCCGGCCGCATGCGACCGGGTATCGCCGCCTTGTTCCGCGTCGCCGGGCGCGCCGCGCACAAGGCCACCACCTTCGATCTGGGCTTCACCCTCGGCCCGCGCCTGAACGCCGCCGGCCGGCTCGACGACATGAGCCTCGGCATCGCCTGCCTGCTGTCCGACAGCGAAGAGGTGGCGACCGGGTTGGCGCAGGAACTCGACCGCCTCAACCGCGAGCGACGCAGCATCGAGTCGGGCATGCAGGAAGAGGCGCTGGCGGTGCTGTCCACCATCGACCCGGCCGACCGCTACAGCCTGACGCTGTACCGCGACGACTGGCACCAGGGCGTGGTCGGCATCGTCGCCTCGCGACTGAAGGAGCGCTTCCACCGTCCGGCCATCGTGTTCGCGCCGGGCGACGAGGGCGAGATCAAGGGCTCCGGCCGTTCGATCCCCGGCTTTCACCTGCGTGACGCGCTCGACCTGGTCTACAAGCGCCATCCCGGCCTGATCGCCAAGTTCGGCGGCCACGCGATGGCGGCGGGTCTGTCCATCGCCGAAGCCGACTTCGCCGCCTTCGCCGCCGCCTTCGAACAGGTGGCGCGCGAGCTGATCGACGCCAGTCGGCTGACCCGCACCTTCGAAACCGACGGCAGCCTGAGCCAGCGCGAGCTGACGCTGTCCACCGCCGAGGCGCTGGCCGCCCAGGTGTGGGGCCAGGGCTTCCCCGGGCCGACCTTCACCGACCACTTCATCGTGATCAGCCAGCGCCTGGTAGGCGACAAGCATCTGAAGCTGCGCCTGGCGAAGGAGGGCGCCGAATTCGACGCCATGCTGTTCAACCACAGCGACTGGCTGCCCGACAGCATCGAGGCGGTCTATCAGGTGGTCGCCAACGAATGGCGCGGCAACAAGGAATTGCAGCTGTACATCGACCATTGGTGCGCCGCCGATTAAGAACCTGCTCACGATCGCTGCACTCGGGGGAAACTGCGTTGAAATGCCGCTCAACATGCTCATGTACCCTATGTACACTCCGCTGTTTCGCGTCATTGACCCTTCGCTCGCAAGATCATAAGCAGGTTCTAGCGCATTCGGCCAACGTTGGCCGAATGCGGAAAGCACACCAGAGCACGGGGCAAATCTCCGGCCACCGACAGAGTTAACCGCCAGCCAGACCGCCACGGTCTCGCTGGTGGCACCAAGAGGGACATCCATGATCGCAGCCATCATCACCGGCCTCATCGGCCTGCTGCTCGGCGCCGCACTCGTCTGGCTGCTGCTGCGCGGCAGGGGCGCTCTCGCCTACGAACAAGGCCGGGGCGAAGGCTTGGCCGAAGCCGCCATCCTGCAAACGCGGCTGGCCGGCGCCGAAGCCACGTTGGCCGAACAGCGCGAGCAACGTCAGATCAGCGACGAGCGTCTGCGCCTCGCCCAGTACGAGCTGGCGCAGACCCAGCAGCTGCTCGCCGCCAGCCAGGCGCGCGCCGACCGAGTGTCGCCGCTGGAGCAGGCGGTGGTCGAGCGCGACGGCGCGCTGACCCGGCTGGGTGAGGAACTGCGCAAGGCCGGCGCCGAGCTGGCGGCGCGGGTCGAGCAGGGCAAGCGCATCGGCCAGCTCGAGGCGGAACTGGCCGGCGTCCGCCAGGACGGCGCACGTCTGGGCGAGGAAATCACCCGGCTGACCGCGCGCGAGCAACAACTGGCGACCACGCTACAGAAGGAGCAAGAACTCGCCACCGAGAAGATGGCACTGCTGATCGAGGCGCGCGACGTGCTGGCCAACCAGTTCAAGGCGCTGGCCAACGAGATCTTCGAGGAAAAGTCCAAGCGCTTCACCGAGCAGAACAAGGAAAACCTCGGCGGCCTGCTCAACCCGCTCAACGAGCGCATCCAGCAGTTCGGCAAGCTGGTGCAGGACACCTACGACAAGGACTCGAAAGAGCGGCTGACGCTGGAAAACGAGCTGCGCAATCTGCAGAAGCTCAACACTCAGCTGGGCCAGGATGCAATCGCGCTGACCAATGCTCTGACCGGCGCCAACAACAAGGCCCAGGGCAACTGGGGCGAGATGGTGCTGGAGAGCGTGCTGGAGACGTCCGGTCTGACCCGCGGCCGCGAGTACGAGGTGCAGGTGTCCGACGTGGTGGAAACCGAGGAGGGCGGCTACAAGCGCTACCAGCCCGACGTAGTGATTCATCTGCCGGAGGGC
The DNA here is from genome assembly GCA_025989215.1 of Neisseriaceae bacterium JH1-16. GTDB lineage: Bacteria > Pseudomonadota > Gammaproteobacteria > Burkholderiales > Chromobacteriaceae > Crenobacter_A. Next base: position 1,034,981 of record JAPDNP010000001.1, read on the forward strand.
AAGCAGCTGGTGGTCGACTCCAAGGTGTCGCTGAACGCCTATGTGCGCTACACCGCCGCCGTCGACGAGAACGAACGCGAGGCCGAGCTGAAGGCGCATACCGCTGCGCTGCGCCAGCACATCCGCACCTTGGCCGAAAAGCGCTACCAGGACCTGTACAAGCTCAACACGCTCGACTTCGTGTTCATGTTCGTGCCGGTCGAGCCGGCCTACCTGCTGGCGGTGCAGCAGGACATGAGCCTGTTCAACGAGGCGTTCGAGCGGCGCATCATGATCGTCGGCCCCAGCACTTTGCTCGCCACCTTGCGCACCGTCGCCAGCATCTGGCGCTACGAGTACCAGAATCAGAACGCCATCGAGATCGCCCGCCAGAGCGGCGCGATGTACGACAAATTCGTCGGCTTCGTCGATACGCTGGAGAAGCTCGGCAAGCAGATTGCCACCACCCAGGACAGCTATGGCACGGCGATGAAGCAGCTGACGGCCGGCAGTGGCAACCTGGCCAGCCGCGCCGAGAAGCTGCGCAAGCTCGGCATCAAGGCCAACAAGCAGTTGCCCACCCACCTGCTGGGCAGCGACGAAGAGAGTCCGGACGGCGCGGATGGCGAAGACCAGGCCGATGCACTGGAGAGCTGAAGCAGGACGTTGGTTAAGAGAGCAGTAACAGGCGGCTACGGCCGCCTTTTTCAATGCCTGCGCGCCCATCATCGTGCCAATCGCTCGGTCCATTATCTCGAGGACAGCGCTGAGCCCACCCCGCCACAGAGTGCCGCCGCTGCCTGGAGCGCTACCAGGCCGACGCCGGCATCCCCAACAACCGCTGACCGTTCCGGCATTCGTACTGGCCTCTGCCGCCAAAACACGCTATCACGTAGAGCGTCCCACCCGGATGCACCCGATCCCGTTCGGCCAACCTTCGCGCAGGAGCCCTACCATGCAGGTTCAGCCCTATCTGAATTTCTACGGTCGCTGTGAGGAGGCGCTCGAGTTCTATCACCAGACACTCGGCGCCGATACCCTGTTCGTCATGCGTTTCAAAGAATCCCCCGAGGCCGACAAGACCCCGGCGGAATGGCAAGACAAGATCATGCACACCAGCTTCCGCATCGGCGACAGCCCGCTGATGGCGTCGGACGGTATGTGTAACAACACCGGAGCGCACCAAGGCTACAGTCTGTCGCTCGACCCGCCGAACGCGGAAGAAGGCAAGCGCCTGTTCGACGCGCTGGCCGCTGGCGGCAGCGTCACCATGCCCTACGGCCCGACCTTCTGGGCCGACGGCTTTGGCATGCTGACCGATCGCTTTGGCGTGCAATGGATGATCAATGTGATGAAGCCGCAGTAACTTATCCCGACCGCTACGATCAGGCTCCGCGAATGCGGAGCCTTTTGCGTGCCTGCCCGTGACAAACTATCAGTGCGGCTGATCAATACGAAAAAATAGACATTGGACTAATAACCGTCTCGTCCACTACGCTGCACCGAGATCCAGAACGAAAGGCCCCACATGTCAGGCATCACCCACCTCGGCGCGCTGCTCGCCACGCTAACCCCGTCGCTGCGTGACGAGCACTATGTGTTTTGCAGCCTCGCCGATACCACCTTGGCCGAACAGCTGGCGCTCAAGCCGCTGTGCACCTTTCAGGAGCAGGAAGGGCTGACGCTGATTCTGGACAAAACAGTCGCCGAAGCGCACGCCATCCCGTTCGAAGCGGTGTTTCGCTGCATCACCCTGACCGTGCACTCCAGTCTGGAGGCCGTCGGCCTGACCGCCGCCGTCGCGCAACGGTTGGCCGAACACGACATCAGCGCCAATATGGTCGCCGCGTTCTACCACGACCATGTGTTCGTGCCCGCCAACAAAGCCAAGCAAGCCATCTCCACACTGCAGGCCTTGCAACAGGAAAGCCGCAGCGGCAATTGCGCAGGCTTTTGCTAACCGCAGCGGCATGACGCAAGCCCGCAGCAACGCACCATCGCCGAGCGGGTCAGGAAGTGGCCTCACCGCAGGCTGACAAACTTGCCGGCATTGGCCGCCAGCGTCGCTTCGTTGAGGGTATCGCGCAGCAGGGGAATATCGATCAGGCTGGTGGAGGCGGGGATGCCGGCCCGGTTGAAACGCACCAGCACATCGTAGAGGCCGACCAGCAGCGCGCAACGCGCCCGCACAATGGCCAGCACCGCAGGATCCGGCGGAAATAGCTCGGACCTTGGCACCTCGATACGGTGCCAACGCTCACATATCCTGATTGCGTCCAGAAGGGTCAGATAGCCATCCTGGAGCCGGCGCAAATCCGCACCGCAGGCCGCGCCGACTTCGTCCAGAGTCATCATCTACCAATGATAGGCTAGCGCGCACCGCGCGATGACCGACCGCACGTACCCTGCAACCTGTCGGTCTGGGCACCAAGCCACATCCGGCTAGAGCAGGGCCCACCCGGTACGCCATGCCGACCGCTCGACGCCTTGGCGCAAGGCGTCCTACCATCTCCACTATGCTTACTTGGCGCCACACGGCGGGCTTTCAGCCTCTAAACCGCATACACCATCCCCTTCGCCTGCCCGAACGCGACACTTAGCGCCGCTAACACAATCCAGCGTAGCGATTCTGGTTTGTTAGCGGCTCACAGCCACCCAGTCACCCGTTTCCCCAGGAGGGTTACCATGGCAACCTACATTCTGCTGGTCAGCTTTACCGAACAAGGCCTACGCACCGTCAAGGACACCACCAAACGCGCCGAGGTCTTTCGCGAAATGTCGAAACAGTTCGGCGTGACGGTGAAGGACATCTACTGGACCCTGGGCCGCTACGACTTGGTCATCACTGTCGATGCCCCCGATGCCGCCACCATCACCGCGGCCGGCCTGACGCTCGGCATGGCCGGCAATGTCCGCACACAGACCCTCACCGCTTTCTCCGCCGCCGAGATGGGCGGCATCCTCGACAAGGTACGCTGATCGTCACGCCAACCAGAGTAGGGCGGTGCAACAGCGGCTCGCCCACTGAACAAAAAAGGCCCCACCGCATAGTGGGGCCAAACGTCATGCTACGAAAAGCAGAAACCCACGCTGCCGTGGTTGCGCCCATTCGAACAAATGAGCGACACAATGCTAAACAATCTAAAAAACACGCACCATCGCATAACTACCTAGGTAGTTTCCACATACACATCACCTGGATGGCATTCATTCACAAGTAGCGCCTTGGTGCCAACCTGCTCATAGCCTGGCCGCCCCATGACACCGCCAGCCTCTCCAAGCTGAAATATCTCTACATCATGCCTCGCCACCCCTTGTGATACGCTTACCAGACACATCGCGGCCGCAGCGAGACCAAACAAACACTCGTTTTTGACAAACATCTTATGCAGCCGCACATTGCCCACCCGATGGGAATTCCATTCGCGTTGAATCACGGTTAAACCAGATGCAGTCATTAGGAGAACGGGTTACTGACCGTATCCCACCTCAGACGAAGAACTCGTCCGACGCCCGCACGGCTCAGCCGCTGTGGCTGACGACCCTGATACTGATTGCCGCCTACGCCGGCACGGGAAAACTGTGCCTGCTACTGGCGATCTCCCCCGGCTACGCCTCCGCCATCTTCCCCCCTGCGGGCGTGGCCGTCGGCGCCGCCTTCATCATTGGAAAGCGAGCCTTTCCAGGCTTGTTCCTCGGTTCTTTGCTGCTCAACCTCTGGGTTGCCTACGCCGAAGGCCACCATTTTGGCGCCATCGGCATGGCCGCCGCCATCCTGATCGCCACATCCTCCACCGTGCAGGCGGCAGTGGGGGGATGGTGTCTGCGTAAGGTCATTGCCTATCCGGCAGCGTTCGACAATATCCATGACGTCCTCAGCTTCCAACTCCTCTCGCCGCTAATCTGCCTGGTCAGCGCCACACTCTCCGTTTCCAGCCTGACCGCCCTCGGGATCATTTCGCCAGCCAATTTTGGCGTGCACTGGGGCATCTGGTGGATAGGCGACACCCTCGGCGTGCTCGTGATCTTGCCGCTGACGCTGGTCGCCGCCGGAGAGCCCCGAGCACTGTGGCGCAAGCGGGCGGCCACGCTAGCAGTACCGATGGCCTTGGCCTTCTCGCTGCTGGTCGTGCTGTACATCAACATCAGCAAATGGGAACAGACCGACTCTCTGGTCGAGTTCCGCCTCCAGTCTCAACGGCTGGCGGACAATATCCAGTCCCGCCTGGATGAGCAGGAAGCCTTGCTGGAGCAGATCGAGCGGCTTTTCGCCAACGAGAACAGCATCTCACCCGAGACCTTCCGCCACTTCACCCAGAAGGCCCTGCTGCGTTTTCCGATGATACAGGCAGTCGAATGGGCCCCACGCATCGATGCCGCGGATCGCCCAGCCTTTGAGGCCAGGCAGAGCACGCGCATCCCGGGCTATCAGATTCGCGAACGAAACGAGCAGGGTGGGCTGCAGCGCGCCAGCGATCGACGCTATTTCTACCCGATCAGTTACCTGGAGCCCTTCACCGGCAACCAGGCGGCGGCAGGTTTCGACCTGGCCTCAACGGCCACACGCCGCAGCGCCATTATCGAGACACTGCGCAAGGGCACAATCGTCGCCTCGGCGCCACTCCAGCTGATTCAGGGGCCGGGGGCGCAAAGTGGCTTTCTGTTACTGCTTAGCGTGACGACCCGCAGCGGAGACCACGGGCTGGTACTCAGCGTCATCAAGGTGAGTGGCTTCATGGCGACATTGCTGCCAGCCAACACGCCCCAGCTGTTTGTCCGGTTGATCGACATCAATGCCCGTCAGACGGTCTACGACAGCTTCCCCGCGACCAAGTCACCCGTATTGCTCCAACAACAATTGGAACTGGGCGGCCGCCACTACCGCCTGGAAACCGCACCCAGCCCCGCCTACCTGGCCCAGCACACCGGCTGGCAGAGCTGGGTGGTGCTGGCAGCCGGAACCCTGGGCACCGGCTTGCTCGGCGCACTATTGATGCTGGGCACCGGGCACACCGCACGCGTGGAATCGCAGGTCGACGAGCGCACGGCCGAACTGCAGGAAAGCGAGGCCCGGGTCCGCGAAATCACCTCGGCGCTGGGCGAGGGCGTGTACGTCATCGACAGGCACGGCAACATCATTTTTTCCAATCCCGAGGCCCACCGCCTGCTGGGCTGGAGCGAGCAGCAGCTACGCGGCAGCAAAGCGCATGCGCTGTTCCACTACATGAGGGCGGACGGTACTCCGCTCCCCTTGGAAGCTTGCGAAATGCTGGCGGTGCTGCACACCAATCAGATCTACCGCGGCGAGGAAACGTTTTGGCGCCAGGACGGCAGCGCGCTGCCGGTAGAGGTCTGTGCAAGCCCCATCATCCGCGATGGCAGCAGCACGGGGGCCGTCTTCGCGTTCCGAGACATTTCCGAACGAAAAGCCCTGGAGGCCAGACTGTATCGCCAGGCCTTCTACGACGCCTTGACCGAGCTGCCAAACCGCCGTTACTTCATGGACCGCCTTCAACAAGCGATCCACCGCGCCCAACGCAACAATCAGCGCGGCGCCGTGCTGTATATGGACATGGATGGCTTCAAGCAGATCAACGACTCGTTCGGGCATGAAGCCGGCGACCACATCCTGCGGCTGTTCGCCGAGCGCCTGCAGGAATCGGTGCGCAAGATCGACAGCATCGCACGGCTGGGGGGCGACGAATTCACCATCATCCTGGAAGGGCTGACAGACCCGTTCGCCGATGCGCAAGCAGTGGCCCAGAAAGTGATCGATGCCATTTCCCGCCCGACCCAGATCGCGCAGCAGACCGTCCGGATGTCTACCAGCATCGGGATCGCCGTCTTCAACCCAGCCTCGGGCGAAACGCCCGATTCGGTGCTATCCAAGGCCGATATGGCGATGTACCAGGCAAAGCAGTCTGGCAAGAACGGCATTGCCTATAGCTAAGCCTGTTCGGCCAACCTTGCCTCCAAGTTGCGACGCTCCCTCCAGGGCCTCAACAGCAGGGGCAAGCACAGAAAGTTCGCGCCATTACCGGGGGTAAATGCAGCCCCAAGCGGTTAAGGAGTAGGGCGCCAATAGGCGCCCTGTGATGCTGCAGCCAGAAGGCTGGCTGGCAATACCCGTCTTTACACTTCTGTCACCCTCGAAGAGCCATTGCCGGCACTCGCTTGACTGTTCGCCGGTCAATGCTTGTGCCGGTGATGCGAGTCCGGGAAATGCGGGTGACGGTGCGTCAGAACTTCATGTTGGTGTCGATGGCGATGCTTGGCTCCAGGGAGAACCGGATAGGCATGCGAATGCTGGTGGTGCTCGTCATGAACATGTTCGTGCTCATGCTCCATCGCTTCATGGGTGTGTTCATGCTCGTGGCGCTCAGTCAGGTGCAGCCAAATCCCGAGAGCCATCAGCCCCCCGGCGATCAGTAGCGGTACCGTGACTGGCTCGCCCAACCCGATGGCCAACAACGCGCCGAAGAACGGTGCAACCGAGAAATATGCCCCCGTGCGAGCTGTTCCGAGGTGACGCAGGCTGACCACGAACAGCGCCAAGCTCACACCATAGGCGAAGAACCCCACCATCATCGCCCCAACTAGGTTTGGCAGCAGCGGCAACGAGCCGCCCAACACTATTGCCAGCACTAGATTGACCGAACCTGCTATCAACCCCTTGACTGATGCAATCCAGGTCGCGTCCGTCAACGACACCTTGCGCGTCAGGTTGTTGTCGATACCCCATGCAAAGCACGCTCCAATGACCGCCAGCGCCGGCCACAGCCCCGCGAAATGGGCTTCACCGGGCCAGCTCAAGATCGCCGCCCCCACAATAATCGCAACCATACCCAGTGCGATGCGGCGGTCAAAATTTTCCTTAAAGGCGAACCACGCCAAGAGCGCCGTGAACACCCCTTCGGCATTGAGCAGCAGAGAAGCGCCGGAGGCCGGCATCCCGGTTAGCCCCAACATCAACAGCACCGGTCCGACGATGCCGCCCGCCGCAATCGCGCCTGCGAACCACGGCAGCTCTTGGCGAGGCAAATTGACTGATTCGGCTCGGGCCAGGCGACGGTACAGCGTTAGACCGACTCCTGAGCCAAGATAGAGCAGGCCTGCCAACATCCAAGGACTCACACTGTGCAACAACAGCTTGGCTAGAGGTGTTCCCGCGCCGAAGAGTAGAGCCGCCCCTAATGCCGCCGGGACGCCAGTCTGGCGTAGTCCTTCTTTCCAGTTCATTGCTCGAATCCATTTAATGCAGAGTAGGGGCCCAACCCGGGCGAAACCCGCCCATATGGCCCCAGTTACAGGACATCCTGTTTCGGTGTAGCCCAAGCGGACGAACGATCCCTACAGGTATTTGGTGATTTCTTTGAACTCGCGAATGGCGTCGTCAGCCCTGCCTTCGCCATCCTTCACCGCATGTTCGAGGCAGTGGTCAATATGGTCGTGCACTAGGATTTTTTTGGCGCTGGCGATGGCTTTTTCCACAGCCTGGAGCTGCTGAGCAATTTCCAGGCAAGCGCGACCGCCTTCCAGCATGGTGACGATACTTTTGAGATGGCCTTCAGCTCGCTTGAGCCGTTTGACGATGTCGGGGTGAGATGTATGTAAGCTCATAACCATATATCCTATCCAGGGGGATAGGATATATCAAGCCAGGGAGCACTGCGCCCGGTAGAAGTCGCGCTCGACCATCAATCGCTCGATCAGCTCGGCTTGTTGTTCGGCCAGCTGACTGGTGTCCCGTGCAGATATGAGCATTTAACTCCACCAGCCCAGCACGACCTTTTTCGCAGGCCCGGTGGCATGAGAGGTTAAACAACTTGGTCAATTCGATTAACAGTAATTCCCGCTGATTCATTCAGCCTTTGCTGATTTTCAAGAAGTTGCTCAAGCATGTGGTTTGCATACGCTTGAAGACCAAGAGGTGTATTGGGGCTATTGATGGTCTCACTAGCGGAAGCGATGTCTCTGATGTTTCTCGCCGCCTGCCCAATTTGTTGATTGCGCCACTCGTCTCTCGCTCTTTGCTCCCGTTCTTTCGCATAAATTAGATCGGGCAGCGCGGAGGCCATACCTTCAAGCGAGGCACTGAATGGGGAATTGATTTCGAGGCGACGAATTACAAGGGCTTCTGACTCAAGAAAATCGTAAAGGGGGGTATAAGCATTACGATCATAATCTTTGACGAAAACCATTGGGCGAGAGTGCCGCGCTATGATTTTCCAGAACCGGTCGGCGGATTCAGCTTTCTCGGCAAGTTCAATATGTCCCTTGAATGATGAAATGGAAATGCGCTCACGTGGAAATATCTCTGCCGACTCGGTAGCTACAACCAAACGACTAAGGTCATGTCTTCGCTGTGCATAAGCACATATCTCTTGGGTCGTCACAAGCCTTAAATAGTTGATCTCCGTTTGCTGAAGATAGTGCGTAACTGCCCAGTTGGGTAGTATCCGATTGCTTTCTAGCTCGATGCGAACTCTTATATTCATAAGGCGTGAATGATATTTGTCTAATGTTTTAATTGAGGGACGCTACGCCAGCTTTTGGCGTAGCGTCCCTTTTGAATTATCAGCTTAATCGAATCGCGCAATTCATAGCTTGTGGTGAACAACATGCTTCCGACTGAAGCCCGAAGATGGCGTGCCGATAATGCCGAACGATCCTTCCAACTTACACTCCACTACTAGGTCTGTGTACCCGCGGGATTTAACCTTGTTGACGATCGTATCGGACTTGGTAATATCAGAGCCGACATGGTGGTCGTTGAACTTTTTTTCCTTGATAAAGTAGTTGATTAAGGCTGCTTCCGTCGCAACTGTTGCATCTTCGATGGACAGCTCAGATTCATCGCGCAAAATCATTTGCAAATCGTTGAAGTTCTGATTGTGAATGGTCGACTTGTCGATCTCAAGGAAATACACAAGTAGCTCTTCTGTCTCATCTCTGTGTTCTTCAATCAACCCCCATTTGTTATGATTGTAGATTCGATGCCAAGTGTCATCGTTGCTCTTCCCTATGTAAAGAATTTCTAGCGGAGCAGGATAGTCTGCATTTGCTAGATTAATAAGCTGATAGGGTGAAAGAGACATCTCGCCGTTATGTTCTTTGGTAATGCTGCACTTAACGGGGCATTTAACTAGTATTTTATTTCCTGTGGATTGATCCACATCGACACAAGCCATCGCTGCATATTTTTGACTGCTAGTGAGATGAGGATGGGATGGGTCTTTCCACGCCCCCATACTATATTCAATGAACTCGTTTTGTGTAGTGAAGTGTTTCTGGATCTCGGGGGACTGAAATAGCATGTCCACGCAATTGAATTGAATAGGAAGTGTGCGACCATCGACTTCAATATCGCCACGGAATAAATAGTCCTCTCCAACTTTAAATGTCTTCGGAAGGAATCGAGCCTTCTTTGTTCGGACAATAAAATACAGGGTAGCTATGTGACGGTTGAACTCACTAATACGGAGCCGGGCGTCGTCATCATAGATGGATGACTTTGGAAAGAATTGGAAATTCTTTATTGAAGTGCTCAAATATTTAGAAGGCATGGGGGTGGCTATCTACCTAAAAGGGCACCAGAAGTGCATAAAAATTAAAAACGTCACTGCCATTAAAAAAATGACATGAAATTGTCATCCACAACAAAGAATACACCAGTCAATTTACATTTGGAATGACGTCTTCTGGCCGAGGTCGGATGCTCCCGATCAAGGCAACGAGCTTCTTCTTTGGCAGAGTAGTAGCCGTCGGGGTCGGGGGCTTCGCCTCCCACTGGGTTGCGCGAAGGAAAGGACTGACAGCAAAGATGGCGGCCAGCGTCAAGGAGGCAAGTCCGCTCAGGCTTTGTGGCCAGCGCCCAGTCAACGCTTCGGGAACCTGAAACCCGCGCTTCGTGGAGGGGGCGAACGGGGGTTAATGGGCTGTTTGTCGCTGCCGGAGAGAGGGCGTCAGCTCTTGCGATGGCTACTCCTTATTGCAGGTTTTTAGTAAAAATTTAATGAATTACATCGTACAATTACATAAACACCAAAAACAGCAATGATTATTTACATAATCGATGCACTATAATCGGCCGGGTCAAAATCATGGGGTAGCTAAATGGCAGGGGTGCGGGAGAGCGGCTTCAGCGGGGAGGTGGCACTGCTGGTGCGGCCGACTGGGTTGACGGGTGCAGACGGGAGTAACCGACTCAGGCAGGTCGGGGTGGTATGTCAGATTGATGCGAGCAACGACTTGGAGGCGATCGAATGCTGGCTGGCAACGATCGAGAATCCGCATACGCATCGTGCCTATCGGCGCGAAGCGTATCGCTTACTGATGTGGTCGGTCAGTTTTCGGCGCAAGGCGGTATCGAGCTTGCGCGTGGAGGACTTGCGGAGTTTTTTTGATTGGCTGGCGGTACCGGAGCGTCACCCCGATTGGCCGGTGGCGTGGCGGCTGGTGAATGGACCGCTGCGCGAGTCGAGTCGCCGCCAGGCGAAAATCATCCTCCAGGCGTTGTTTGATTACTTGATCGATGCGGCTTACCTGGCGGCGAACCCGTTTCGATTGCTGGGTAAGCATCAGCGCGGGCGCGAGGCGATTGCCGAGGGCTTTTCGGACGAGGGGGAGGTGGCGGTCGCGCGCTGGCTGGAGCCGGCCTTGATGAATTGGCTGCGAGGTTATCTAGGTGGTTTGCCGGTGGCGACGCCGCGGGCACGGGCGCGAGTGGAGCGGCTGCACTTCCTGCTGGGATGGTTGTATCGGACCGCGGCGCGACGGAGTGAGTTGGCCGGTGCGCAAATGGGGCATATCCATTTTGCGCAGGGACTTTGGTTGTGGCGAGTGCGGGGTAAGGGGGGCGGGGTGGAAGATGTGCCGCTCGATCACGAGGCGCGGCAGGCCTTGGTGCGCTATCGGCGGTTTCGCGGGCTGTCTGATTACCCGCAGCGCGGTGAGGGGCGGATCCCGTTGGTGGCCGCGCTGGATGGCGTGTCGCCCGTTCGGGATCTGCAAGTTTACGCCTCATTGAAATGGTTGTTTCGGCGCGCAGTGCCGGCGGCCGAACTGGTTAAGCCGGCCTGGGGGGAGGCGTTGCGCCATGCGTCAACGCATTGGTTGCGGCATTCGATTGCTTCGCACGCGGCAGCTGCCGGGGTGCCGGTGCACTTGACGGCTGAGCGGCTACGCCACAAGTCGCATGCAACGACGCAGCGCTACTACATCCACGTTGGTCTCCATGAGCAGTTGGAGGCGTTTGATCAGGACTTCCTGGGAGACTATGAACGAGGATGGAAAAGTTCGTGAACATAGCGTAACGACTGGACACCACCCGCATGGTCTGAGAGAGGCGAGGGTGCCTCCAGGTCATTTGAGATGTTTTTTTGCGTAGTCGTATGCTCGCTGCCGCTCCAGTTCCAGCATCTCGAACTTCTGGGCGTCGGTCAGCTCTTGCACGATGGTGTTACCTGCGATGGCCTTGTATTCTGCATGCCGATGGATGTGGAAGACGTCAAAGAAACCGAGACCCGGCAACCCTGTCTTTGTCCTGAGTACGCACGTTACGATAGCATCTGACGTTTCGGCTAAGTCGAGCGCGGCAGCCTCGAGCGTTTGATGAATTGCTGCCATGCGCAAGTTTGCACCACCAAATTCCTCTGCTGAAAGGTCGTCGAACAGATCGTAGAGCTGACTGTAGTGAATCGTGCTTCCCAGCTTAAGAGTGGATCGGAGTAAGTCGGCAACCTGGTGTTTATGAGACTCAATCATGGCAGCACCTTTTGGCAATGACGAATGAATTTTCATTTTGCCATATCCGGAGCCGGCACGTACGGAACCGTAAGGTTGATCACGTTGTGAAACTTGACCTGGCAGGTGCCCCGGAAGGCGTATTCATTATCGATACGACCTCCTGATCGGCAGCGGAGTCACTGCCGCCTAACTGGTTCGCTGACTTGGCACCGGCGTGATGGACAAATGTTTGACAGACTTGCTCACGGACTGCCTTGCAGCACCAAACTAGTGCTAGGACTCTGCCCTGGGCAGGGCAGTCGAATGCGTGGAGTAGGGCCGGACATCGTGAGGGATGTGGTGTCTGGGCGTCATGCCGAAGCTCGCGAGTACGACTTGCCGCCCTCCATCGGGGCCACGTCGGATGATGGGAACTAGGTAATCCTGGTACGCCTCGGGAGCCCAGCCATCCTCTGGCAACCCAGCCCGGAACATGCTAGCGATCACTGCGCCGCTAGGCGGGACGTAATTGGTGCACATAGCGGCTCCATTTGGCCAAGATAGTAACCAGTCTAGTTGGTTAGTACCTGGCGTGCGCTCGTGACTCAGCCACGTCAGCTCACTACATGTGTCGCAAACTCACCTGCATGAACCGTTTGAAATCCCGCTAGTACTGGTCATAGCAGTGCCACTGCCTCGAACTGGCGGCGGAGTTGATTGGCAAATAGGTGACAATCATGCGGCCCTGACCATCCACCACTTTCTTGCCGGTGACATTACAGGATTACAGTCACTCCAAGTGGCCGCTCCTCGGCCGAAGCGGTCTTCCACTCCATCTGCCTTGAGCGTCCGTTCAGGGCCACATTCCGGCCATTTCCCTTGCCCCGTAGCCGAAGGGCGGCTTTCTGACTTGGGTAACGCCCACTTTCGATCCAACGCTGCCAGTCGTGACTGGCAGAAAACGGCCAGAAGCAGCCGCTTGAAGATGCCTGCGAAATCAGGGGCCATTCAGGTTTTGTGGAGGCCATTGCTCATGAGTCAGGTCGCCGCTCAGCTATCCTGAAAAGCAGTGGGCGTCAGAAGGAGCGTTTTCTTTTGTCGGTTCAGGGAGGTTTTTGCAAGCCGAAATCTGCTGCCCGATACCCGGGCTACAGTGCTCACCCTGATCCGCCGGTAGACAGCCTGCAGGTAACGCCTCGTACTGGTAGATGGCCCTCCCGTCGGGGATGTCGCATGTTTTGCCGCTACGGCTATGGGAAACAGGCATGCAGAACACTTGGGTATTGCTCATTTTGACGATGGCCATGGTACTGGTGTTCGATTTCACCAACGGCTTTCACGACTCCTCCAACATGATCGCCACACTAGTCGCCTCTCGGGCCATGACACCCGTGCAGGCCTTGCTGCTGGTGGGCGTGTTTACCTTTCTCGGTCCACTGCTGGCCGGTACGGCTGTTGCCGATACCATTGGTAGTTTTGTGAGTCTAGCGTCTGTGCCTGATCAATTCAGCATTGCGCTGGTGTTGTGCGGCACTGTCGCCGCTATCGCCTGGAATCTATTGACCTGGTGGCTTGCCATGCCTTCATCCTCATCCCATGCCTTGGTGGGTGGGCTGGTTGGCGCCGTGCTGGTCAGTACCGGGCCGGACAACGTGGTGTGGGGGGGAGCGCAGTTGGCAGAAGGGACGCTCACCGGCGTGACCAAGGTGTTGCTGTCCCTGTTGCTATCACCCCTGGCAGGTTTTGCGATCGGGTTTGTGCTGCATCGGCTGATGAAATACCTGCTGCGGGCAGCGCATCCCTCGGTCAATCGGAAGCTGCGACATGGTCAGTGGTGGACGGCCGCGGCGCTGGCGTTCTCTCACGGCGCCAACGATGCCCAGAAAGGCATGGGAATCATTACCCTAGTACTGGTTTTGGGCGGTCTCCTGCCGGCCTTCACCGTGCCGCTGTGGGTCATTCTGGCCAGTGCAACCAGCATTACCCTGGGCACCCTGCTGGGCGGTTGGCGCATCGTGCGCACCGTAGGATACGGCATTTACAAGCTGCGCCCGCTTCATGGACTGGACGCTCAACTGGCGTCGTCCGCTGTGATCTTTGGCGCCTCGCTGGTGGGCGGGCCGGTTTCGACCACGCACGTGGTGAGCTCTTCGATCATGGGCTTGGGAGCCTCTGAACGCCCCCGTGCCGTACACTGGATGAAAGCGAGGGAAATCGCATTGACCTGGGTGGTCACTCTGCCGGGAGCCGCGCTACTGGGGGCGGCACTGACCTGGCTGCTGATTACCTTCACCTACCTGCACTGAGGGCTGGAGCGCGTCATCCATGAATGAGCCACATGTCCCGTTATGGCGCAACTGGTGGCAGCGCCTTTCGCCCCCCACGCCCGACTTCTATGCGCTACTCAACCAGCAGTGCGATCTGGTGGCCGAGGGCATGGCGGAGCTGCTGGCCTACATGCGTACAGGCGAAAACCCGCACGCCGACCGGGTGATCGAGCTGGAGCGTGCGGGTGATGTGCTCCGGGTAGAGAACATGAACCTCCTGCACCAGACCTTCATCACGCCGTTCGATCGCGAAGACATCTATCGCGCCATTGCCACCATTGACGAGATCATCAACTACGCCAGAACCACCGTGCGCGAAATGCGTGGCCTGAACCTGAGCCCCGACGATCACACGCGCGCCATGGCCGAGCTGCTGCATGAGGGGGTGTTGTCATTGCAGAGTGGTTACGCCCAGTTGGCAAAGAAACCCCTGCTGGCAGAAGCCGATGCGGAAGCGGCACGCAAGATGGAACGCGTCGCCGAACATACCTACCGCATGGCGCTCTCAGAGCTGTTTGACGCGCACCACTACGTGACCACCCTGACACCTGAGCAGCGCAAGGCTGCGGATTCGCTGGAGGTGCTGATGCAGGAACTGACCCGCAGTGAAGTGTTGGCAGTGGGTTCGGCGGTTGGCTTCGTGCTCGAAATCCTCAAGCGCCGCGAAGTCTATCGCCATATGTCCAATGCGGCCGATCGGGTAGTCCGTGCCGGTGAAGTACTGCATGACATTATTGCCAAGATTGCCTGATCGCGAAGAGCAGAGGAGGCTTGGCCGGGTAAACATCAGGGGTCGACTTCGGTCAGAAGCGGACACCCGGGAGCGTCTGCTGACGGCCCCAAGTTCCGGTTGTTATGTATTGCAATCGAACTCGAGAGAACCCGCATCGACTTCATTCAATGCGAGCAGTCAGGGTTTGAATCTGATCAAGCAGTTAGGCGTCACTGACTTTCATTCACTTTTTCGAATGCTCCAATACGCACGTCGCCGCTGCGGAGGCGATGCGCGGATGATGCCTAACTACCTATACAGGCGACATGCCATGTCGCGATGGCGTGTCATACATGGTTCTTTGGTGCTTTGAACTGCAAGCAGCCCTACGCGATGAGAAGCACCTTTAGGGGTACTGCCAGTTAGGTCCTGTAGGTACAGTGAAGAGAGCACGATGAGCAACGAACAGGCGGCACCTGAGACGCAAGGTGTTACGGTGAAGTTACTTGCAACGGTTGAACGACTCCGGCGGTGGAGATCTCAGTCGATATAGTCAGGTAAGCGTAAGTTCAGGCCCGAAATCCAACACGATCGGGCCTGACACGCGGCTGCTTTTCGATTCTCGCTGGCCTCACTGCAAATGCGGAAGTTGCAGGCGGCCCGGAACAAGCTCGCCGCTGCGCACCAGCAGCCGGTTGCCAGGGCGAACCAGATCGAGGCCGACCTGTCGCCACTGCCCGTCCTTAGGAACGATTGGCCAACTGTGGGGCCTGGCCGCAGTGCGGTCATTTCGCGCCGGGCCTGGGCCTCGGCGTAGCCCTCCGTGCACGTCCGCTCGCCAGCATCAAGGCGATCACGGCGGCGGTGAGGAACTCGCCCAGCGTCAGCGCAAAGCCGATTGACAGCAGCGCCAGTACGTCCACCCCGGCCTCGCGGCGCAGCAGAGCGGCAACAATGCCGACCGCCAGCGACACGAACACCGCAGCACACCCGCTAGCCAGATGTCGTGTGTGAGCGCGATCCGCCCGGCCATATGGAAGGCAATGTCCATCAGCAGGGTGACCACGGACACTGTGAGTAGTGTCGGTTGAGGGTACGTTGGAAAAGCAGCATAGAGTAGGTACGCAGCACGATCGGACGCTAGCACGAGCCGGCGTAGCGTTACACGGTTTTCGGCGACAGCCAGAGCGGGCACTGAAGGTCGCTTAGGTGATCGTCGAGGTGCATGCAAAGGCGTGTGCCCCGCTCGTCATGGGCACTCATGGTCGTAAAGGGGTACACCATTAAGTATTGGGAAGCGATGCAGGGTACGTTGTTCGGCATAGTCCGGTACCTGTGATGCTGGTAAGGGCCAACTGAGTGCAGCTCGTTAGTAGAAACGGGCACGCCGATCGAAGAATGGAGGGAGTGTTCAAGGGAGAGTCAGCACCGCCGCACCTTGCAAACGGCCGGCGCGCAGATCGGCTAGGGCGAAGTTGGCACGTTCCAGTGGGTAAGGCGTGATCTGTACACGCAGGGGGATCCGCTCAGCCAATTGCAAAAATTCTACTCCGTCGGCGCGAGTCAGATTGACGACCGGACGCACCTGGCGCTCTCCCCACAACAGTCGGTAGGGAAACGCGGGGATGTCGCTCATGTGTATGCCTGCGCAGACAATTACCCTACCTGGGACGAGATGCGACAGCGCCTCCGGGATTTAGTCTTCAACCGGCGCAAAGAGCAGGGCAGCATCCAGCGCAACTGGCGGTGCCTTGGAGCTGTTTCCTGCCCAGTATGCCCCCGTGTCCAGGGAAAATTGCTGGGTTGCAACATCCCCCGGATAGGTAAAGGCATAAACTTCACGACCTTGATAGCAAGCCAACTGGGTCACGATATGGGCGGCCGCGCCGAAACCATAGATACACAATCGCTGAGCCTCCTGGGCAAAGTTCAGCGCCCGGTAGCCGATCAAGCCGGCACACAGCAGCGGTGCGGCCTCAACATCGCAGTAGCGCGAGGGCAGTAAAAAAACAGAAGCGGGCGTCCATCACGACATACTCGGCGTCGCCACTTTGCAGGGTATAGCCGTGAAAGCGAGCTGCTTCGCATAGATTCTCCCGTCCCATGCGGCATGGCCGACAGGTGCCGCAGGTGTGGCCCAGCCACGCGATTCCCACACGCTCGCCTATCCGAAAATCGGCGATGCCATCCCCCAAGGCGGCAATATTGCCAACGATCTCATGGCCAGGGATGATGGAGAGCAGCGGATTGGGCAATTCGCCATCGATGACATGCAAGTCGGTTCGGCACACCCAGCAAGCCTGGACTTTGACCAGGGGTTGACCAGGCGCTGGGGTGGGTACGGGGTACTCCTGCAAGACCAATATTTGACCCGGAGCATTACAGGACATCGCGCGCTTTGTCTCAGCCTTTGTCGTGACCTCGAGCCCCCACTGTCGGCGCTGCTAAGGGCTTAAGAGAGTGGGAGTGAATCTTCGGGTTTTGTTGACGGAGCCACAATATTTAGTGAGACATCAAGACTGGAACCGTCATGGACTCTAAAACTGCTCTAGTCGCTCCACCGAGAAAAATTTCAAAAATTCGTGAATGACCGTAAGCCCCCATTACGAGTAAATCAGCATCCAAACCCGCCACGATTGAAAGTAGTTGATTTCCTTCATCAGCAATATTGTTCATGTCTTTTAACAGCTCAACAGCCACGCTGTGACGAGCCAAGAATAATGAGATATCGGCATCAGGCAGGTCGACCTGATCATTAAATAATCGGCGCGAATTCATGGTCTGAATCCATGTTTTACTAGCCATCTTCAGTAACGGGAGTGCGTCCGTGAGGGCACGCGTCGCTTCTTGACTGGCATTCCAGGCAACTAGCACTTTCCGTCCGCACTGGACGAAGCTTCCGGCATAAGGAACGATTAAAATCGGACGGCCTGCACTTAGGACGGTCAATTCCACAAAATCCTTGGGCAGGTTATCAATGCTTTGTTCTGGGTTGTGTTGTCCCATGACTACTAGATCGTGATAACGAGCATTCAAACACAGCGACTCTATGGGTCTACCAATATGTTGGCACCATTCACTCTTGTCAGCCCCCATTTCTTGAACGACCTGTTTGAAAGTCTCATGAGCCATCTTGGCACATCTCTCCGCATAGGCTTGAGTTTCGGCCATGATGTCAGTGACGATCTCTGCCATGTTAACTTTGAAGTTTGGTAACCCCGCAGTGAATATCCCCGTCAAATGGGCATTGAATTGTTGAGCGAGGAAACAGGCAAGCTGAATCCGACTGACGCATCCTGGGCTGCTGTCTACATGCACCAAAATATTTCGATAGCTCATGTTATACCTCAATTCAGAAATTGGCATGTGAAACCACTCAATGCATCCGTATCAATGGGTGGCCAGTTTATGAAGAAAATTACCACCTTATGTTTCAAGTTTGGTCGAGTGTCTAATGTTTGCGATCACTGCACTGTTATTTTTTTACTTTGGTTTTCATTTTTCTTCGGCAATATCAGCTCTAGCACATCATCGCTATATTTTGCTGATGCCTTAGTGCTGTCGATACTGTTGTCAAAATCAAATCGACGGAAGAGTTTCCCATAGTGTCGTTCGCTATGGATAACGGAATCACCACCATTGCTACCCCTCTCTTCTTTTATTTCTGCTGAGATGGATATTGTTTTGCCTTCTATATCAATGGCTATGTCTTCCTTTTTTACGCCTGGTATATTAACAACAACTTTATAGCTTCCTTGATTTTCTGTCACATCAAGCGCCATCGCCTGAGAGCCAAAGTTGATTGGCCAGGTTCTTGACGGCAGCCAAGACTCTTGCAAAAAACCATTAAGCAATTTTCGCATGTTGTCATAGAAGCCGAATGGGTCATATTGGGCAGTTTTGTTGTCACTGGTAACGGGTGTTTTTTCAGGCATGTCACCCCCTCCAAAATAGTCTCGTTCGCCTTTGCATTGCCATTGTGATACAATGGCTTCAATTTAGAAATGCCATACACATCCAATCATGTGCCATTTTTTTATAGCATGGATTTTTCATTTGCGGCCCATGGTTGCCACTAAATGTTTTGATGTTTATCAACCGCATTTAAATTAATTGAGGATTGCTTGAAAAATATGCCAAAATTAAAATCAGTTAGAATTTTTCATGAAAATAGAAAGTTTTATTAAATTTATCAGCGACATATTTTCGATTAAGCAATCCTTTAGATTTTCGACATGTCGTTGGAGGTGCTGCCCGTATCTTGCGACGCACCCTATATATAGTTAATACATTGGCGGCTAGCTTAACGCGGACGACTCAATACTTCTGATAGAGGAAGTTCGAACTTCCTGTTTTGAGAAGATGAGTGCGATGGTGACAACTCTGGAGTGTTACATGCCCGCGACAGACGCAATTGCATACCAGCTGGCCTTTATTTTTGAGATTGGCTTGCTAATTGAAGTCGGGCGCGAATATCGAAAGTGGGCAGGATCATTCCATGGCTATTGCTTGTGATCTGTATGGCCTGGGTGGGGGCTTTCTTAGCTGGTTCATTCTGAAGCTGATGGACCACTGCCGTAAACGCCTCAGGCACGTCCATCGGTTTTCCGCCAAGAAACGCGGATGCCGGGCAGAGCCATCAGGCGCATGCCGGCCATACGTTGTCAATGACCTTCCTGCCCAAGTGGATGAAGCAGTTTCAGCTGAGCCACTGGCACTTCAATGCGCACGTGGTGACCCAGAACGTGCAGGATGCGGTCATTGCACTGTCCGAAGGCAGCTGCGACCTGATGTTCTGTTATCACCGTCCCTATACCCCCATCCTGCTCGACTCGGACAAGTTCGACTATCAGGTGATAGGCCACGAGGCTTTTATACTTATCCCCGCGGAGGCACCGTCCGGCATTCCGGCTGCCCGGCAGCAAGAACATGCCGATCCAGTACTTGGCCTAGACCCCATCAACCTTCTTGGTCGCGTAGTCGACATGATCCTAAAGCTGGCTCCGACTGAGCTGTTCCTCGAGCGTTGCTATGAGGCGAACTGGTCTGTCCCGGCCTTGTGACCACTTAATCTCCGGCATCGTGGTCAGTCAGGTGCAGCGCCAGCATGCAACTCCCGCTACTAGTGCATCTCGTGGGGGCTCCGAGGATGCCCTTGTCGATGCTGGCGAGGAAGCGTGCGAAGAACACGGTCTCGGCGGAATGCGCCAGCGGGAGAATCGGTTTGGTGATCGCAGCCAGGCCGTATCCCAACAACAGCAAGACCTTCTGGCGCCGATACCCGACTCCAAGCCGATTTCTGCAACAAAGCCCCGGGCCATCGCAAAAAATTTACATAAAAATCAATACATACTCGTTAAAACTAATTGATTAACAAAGAAAGTATGCTCTATTGGAGTCGAGTCAGGCCGAAATGGGAATCGAAAGGTTCTTTATATGACTGCTACTCGGCGAGGCTGTGTGAAAATGTCCCCAAGGGTATGATTTCCCGGATGCCCAGCCGAGGACTGATCAATGACACGGTTTGTTCAAGGGGATAACAGAGCACAGATCGTACTTCTGCCTGCGCTGTTTGATGCCTTTGTTGATCAGCTCGATTTGCGAGAACTTGGTTTCACTGGGGTTGATCCTCACCCTACCGGTCGTCCGGCTTACCACCCAGCCGTTCTGCTCAAGCTGTACATCTACGGCTACCTCAACCGCGCATCCAATCAAGCCGCCGCCTCGAACGAGAAACACAGTGAAACATCGAGCTGATGTGGCTGCTCCGGTGGCCCTCGCCCGACTTCAAAACGATTGCTGACTTCGGCGTGATAACGGTCCGGGCATCCGCAATGTGCGCCGGCAGTTTGTCGTACTGTGTCGGGAGTTGAATCTGTTCACGCAAGCTGTCGTCGCCATTGATGGCAACAAGTTCAAGGAGGCAAATGCCCATGACCGCAACTTCACGCGTGGCAAGCTGGAGAATTGCTGCACGCCAGTGCTTTGTTCAATTTTTGCAACTCACTTGCAATGATTACCGCTTGTTCGGTATCCATCTCGCAAACCGAATTGCTAGGTCCGTGAGCAACGGCATCATGCAACAGCCCCGCTAACTCATAGGCCGCGTAATAGCGCTGCTCACGCAAATGACTCATTGTTTCTAGCGCAGTCTGGTAACGAATATCGGCGGGACCAGTATCTTTGGATTCCATTCCAATGCTTCTTGGAAAAAGGGGCTACAGGGTCTAGAACGAATAGCCTTTTATTGGCGTTACATCCAAATTTTGTTTTGTCAATTAATTGAGCATAGCGCTGCCATTAACCTAGTTCCTCATATCCCTATAAAATACTTAAAAACAAAAAGATAAAACTTTGGAATGAAATATGCATAATTAAATTTGCGCCAGAGATCAATAGAGTTTCGATTAATTATTAATGCTTGATATAGGTCAAAACTGAAGCGCCTTCATAATCAGCTAGTTACATTTTGGCTATAGTGGAGTTCCAACGCTACCTTGGAAGGTAAAGGTCGACGCCACTCAATCGGCATATTGGTGGCAAGGAATGTTTCAAGTGTATAGTTAGAGGTAATGGCTGAAACTATGTTTTGTATAGATCAAAACTAATTGTGTTTCATCAACCACACCGAAAGGAATAAAGATGGGAAACCTTGAAAACCTGATCGGCCCAATGATCTTACTTAATATGATCCGTTCGGTTTCACCGAAAAATGCATAGAATGTTTGGTGACCTATTCGGCCAAGCTAGCTGGATGACTCCTGCAGCCTGGATGACCAGCCTTGCCCAGCAAAGCATTCCCATTGACATCTCAGAGACAGATGTCGCCTATGTCGTTCGCGCTGATATTCCGGGAGTGAAAAAAGATGCGATTTCAGTCAGCGTCGATGGAAACCGCATATCGATTAATGTCGAAACTGATAGTCTGAAAGAAGAAAAGAAAGGGGCTACTATCATTCATAGCGAACGTCGCTATGATAGAACTTATCGTAGCTTCACCTTGGATAAGGGTATCAACGATACCAAGGTTGTCGCAAAATACGACAATGGTGTGCTTGAGCTGACACTTCCCAAAGCTAACGTAGACGAGAGTAAAAAGATCACCATTCAATGAGCTATCATCAATAATGTTGTAAGAATAGACTCGCCGCCGATGAAGTCATTGCTTTTAATGACCATCGGTGGCGTTACTCAGGTCTAGCATTGCGCAGTTTTGTTCAGGATGAAAGACTGCATGATTGTTTTTTGACCATTTTTTGTCAATAAATCCTCATGATTTAGTCGCCACAATCCACCCTTGGGCCAACTGCCATGACAGATGATGCTTACCATCAGGATATACTGGATATTGCGCAAAAGACCGGAATTTCTGAAGAGATTGTTAGTCGGATCTATGATGAAATTTTTCAAAGCCTCAGTGCTGAGGCTGTTATTAAAGACTATCTTCGTCTCCTAGCCAGAAAACATGTACACCGCCGGCTCAAGGACATGCGTCGCATCAGTAAATCAAGCATGCCTCAACTGGTGAAAGACAACGAAAATGATGGCCACGGTAGGATGAAATAAAGAGTGCATCCCTCATCGGTGCGGAACAAGCGTGGTCAGTAGGGGGCGCCCATTTCTTCCATCTCCACCAGTCAAAATGGCTCTCGGGTCTGTCAGCTATGTGGTAGTAGGCCTTGGGTGGAGTCATCCAACTAGTTTACCTTCCATCCCCTGCACAGGCTTGGAGAGACTTGCGAAACAGTTCCTTGGTAAGCAGAACGCTATTTGTAATGCTCTACAGGTTGTAAATCGTGGGTGGACAGCAACCCCTCTAAAGTTCCTCGGTCAACCACTTCCTTTTCTAATAGCAATTTAGCCAATGCATCCAAGATCGCTTTATTCGTTTTAAGCGTTAGTTCGACACGTTCATGAGCCTTGGCCAATAATTTGCTAATTTCATCGTCGATCACCTGAGCCGTACGTTCACTATAGGGGGAGGGGGGCTGTGACACCGGAACGTCGAGAAATGCAGAGGTGCGGGGTTCTTCGAATGTGGCTAATCCAAGTGTTTCACTCATCCCGTAACGAGTGATCATGTGACGGGCCATGTCGGTTGCTCGCTGCAAATCATTCTGTGCTCCCGTTGAGACATCACCAAATACTAGTTCCTCTGCAACACGCCCCCCCAGTAGTACGTCGATACGATCCAGCAGTTCGCTCTTCTTGAGCAGATACCTATCTTCTGTCGGGATCTGCTGGGTATAACCGAGTGCCGCAATACCACGCGGAATGATGGTGATCTTTCCGACCCGGTCGGCGTTTGGTCGCATTTCGGCAACCAGCGCATGTCCAGCTTCGTGGTAAGCCACAGTCTCCTTTTCCTTAGGATTCATGATTCGGTTTTTCTTTTCTAGTCCGCCCACTACTCGGTCAATAGCCTCGTCGAAATCTGTCATGTCGACGGCGTCTTTTCCCACCCTGGCTGCGTGCAATGCCGCCTCATTAACCAGATTTGCAAGATCGGCGCCAGCAAAGCCAGGAGTACGTGCCGCGATGGCGGTGAGTTCGAGGCTCGGAGCGAGCGTGACATGTTTGCAGTGGACCTGGAGGATCTTCTCCCGCCCCATCAGATCGGGACGGTCGATGGCCACGTGACGGTCGAACCGCCCGGGGCGCAACAAAGCCGGATCAAGAATTTCAGGCCGATTGGTGGCCGCCATTATAATGACGCCCTTATTGGTGTCGAAACCATCCATCTGCACCAGCAGTTGATTGAGCGTCTGCTCACGTTCATCGTTCCCACTTATGCCCATGCCGCGCGCTTTACCGAGTGCATCGAGCTCGTCGATGAAAATGATGCACGGGGCCTTTTGCTCGGCCTGTTCGAACAAGTCGCGCACTCTCGCGGCGCCAACCCCGACGAACATTTCCACGAACTCGGATCCGCTGATGGAAAAGAATGGCACTCCCGCTTCCCCTGCAACCGCTTTGGCAAGTAGCGTTTTGCCGGTCCCGGGAGCTCCAACAATGAGTACCCCCTTTGGAATCTTGCCACCCAGCCTGCGATAGCGTTCAGGTGCCTTCAGAAACTCCACCACTTGCATGAGTTCATCCTTCGCCTCATCAATGCCAGCCACATCATCGAAGGTGATGCCAGTCTCCTTTGCCATGTAGACCTTGGCCTTATTTTTCCCTATGGACATGAGGCCGCCTGTAGTGCCAATGCGGTTCATGGCGAACAACCAGATAACAATAAAGATGACCCCAGGCAGAACCCAGGAGAGAATTGTCGAGAACCACTTGTTGTCCATCTGCCCGGAGTAACGAACTTTAGCGATCTCCAAGTCCTGCATCAGCGCAGGGTCACTCACGCGTATGGTAGAAAAGGGATGCTCACCTGCTCCTAGTTGCTTGATATGGTCCGCCGTTTCCTTTGTGACCAAACCATTTACGCCATTGCCATCCAAAGTGCCGGAGATAAGTTGCTCCTCGATGACAATTTCTTTGACTTTACCCATCTTCAATAAAGTCTTGAACTCACTATAGGGCAAGCTAATCACGCGGTCCTGGGCAATAAAATTTTGGACGATCACTATCGCCCAAAAAATAATGATGAAATACCAAATGGTGAACTGTCTTTTTTGCTCCATACCTTCACCTTATGCGGAGAAAGCTCAGCCCTGAGATTATTGCTAGCACAAGGTGCGATTTCAAGCCTCGACCAAAACGCTGGCACGCAGCCGCCCCCGACTGCTGGAAATCCATCGCTGGCTGAACGATCAACTGGGCAAGCTCTCGCGCAAGTCTGAGGCGACGGCAGCGATTCAATGCGCGCTGAATCGCTGGGAAGCATTGGTACGGTACGCGGAAGATGCGCGGATCGAGATCGAAACAAGGCTGCCGAGCGCGCCTTGCGTGGGGTGACGCAGGGCCGGAAGAACTTCCAGTTTCTGGGCTCGGATGCGGCGGAAAGTGAGCCGCCGCGATCTACAGCCTGATTGGCAGTGCCAAGCTGAACGGTCTCGACCCGGAGGCGTACCTACGCCATGTGCTGGGGGTCATTGCGGATTACCCGGTGAACCAGGCGGCCGATCTGCTGCCGTGGAACCTCAAGCTGGACGCCCCCCCCCGCCAGCTAGCCACAGCCTACGCGGCAAATTCTCCATCAAAACAGTTCATTCTGCCCGGAAAGACGGTACTGACCGGGCCGTTACACTTGACATTCTGCGCGCTTCGACCATCACGGGAGAAGGACTAGACGATTGGCACCTGGCTGGTGCGGCGCCATGCGGCCGGACAGACTCCGGAGGCCGAGCAGGCAGGCGCCCTTCATGTCCCGTCGGCCTGAGCCTGCCGACACTCGCCGCTTGGATATTCTTGCTTGGAGGGAATCGGGTATGGTTGCCAAACTCAAGGCCGTGCAGGCAGCGGACCCTTATGCGCTCGCCCATGGCTATCTGTTCGCCTCAGACGGACAGGGAAAGAAGGTCGACGAGCAAACGGCGACCGCCTGGCTGCATCTCCCGGACAAGGAGGATGGGGAATTTATCTGGCTGCATTTTCATGATATTTGCACCGTGCTGGAAGGCTGGCCACTGGACTACCTAGAACTGCCTGAGGAATTCAGCGAAGCCCTCAAGGGAGGCTCACGATCTACCCATATCGAGCATGTGGATCACAGCCTTATCGCCATCGTCAACGACGTCGATTACGATTTCGAACGCAAAAAACCGCTCGAAGTCGCCACACTGTGGCTGAATGTTGGGGAACACTATCTGCTGAGCGTGCGCAGCCTTTCGCTGCGTTCGGTCAATCAAGTGCGGCAGGCCGTCGAGACCGGCAAGCGTTTTCACAGCCCGCTGGCATTGCTGGTCAATTTGTTGCAGGAACAAGCCGATGTACTGTTTGGCATCGTGCACAACGCCGCCCTTGCCGCGAATACAGCGGAAGACAGCCTGCTCTCCGACAAACTACCCAAACGCGCCAGCCTCGGTGGAATCCGCCGCGACTTGTTACGCCTACGCCGCTTGCTCGCCCCCGAGCCGGCCGCTCTGTTTCGGTTGATCAGTCAGCCGCCCACCTGGGCCCGTGAGGAAGACATTCAGGACTTGCGCCAGTCGGCCGAAGAATTTTCCCTGGCGCTGCGCGATATGGTCGATCTGCAAGAACGAATCAAGTTGCTCGAAGAAGAAATCGCCGACAGAGTCAGCGAACACACCAACCGCAG
Organism: Neisseriaceae bacterium JH1-16; assembly: GCA_025989215.1. Lineage (GTDB taxonomy): Bacteria > Pseudomonadota > Gammaproteobacteria > Burkholderiales > Chromobacteriaceae > Crenobacter_A. The sequence goes on from JAPDNP010000001.1 coordinate 1,060,938, forward strand.
TGTTTTTATCCTGACTGCCGCCACCGTCGTCGCCCTGCCCATCAACCTAATCGCCGGGCTGTGGGGTATGAACGTGGGCGGCATTCCGCTGCGTACCAGTAGAGAGGGCTTCTGGCTCTTAGTTGTGCTGGCGCTGCTGCTGACCTGTGTGGCTGCTTGGGTCATTTTCCGACGCAGGGACGATTGATCCTACACGCCGTTCGGCCTATCACGCACTAGGCTTCCTAAGAAACTCCCATCGGTTCCGACGCGATTTGAAGCTCATACCCCAGGGCCGCGGCACGTCGTGTCAGTTGCCTGAGTACCCGTTCCCGATAGCGCTCTTCATAATACAGGGCACCAGGATCGACATAATCCATGCCGTAACGCAACGCGTTATAGAACAGTACCGCCATCTTGCGGGCGGTGGCTGTCACCGCCTTGGCCTTCCCGACACGGGCCGAGAGTCGGCGATAGAACGCCCCTAATGCCGTCTCGGTTTTGCCGATGGTGGTGGCCGCTAACCGTAGCGCAGCCGCTGCCCGGCTCGAGGAACGACGTGTTTTACTCGACAGGACTTTGCCGCCCGAGATCTTGTTACCCGGCGCTAGACACAGCCAGGAAGTGAAATGCTTGGCACTCGGCCAGCGCGTCATGTCGTTGCCGCATTCCGCCACCAGCTTCAGTACCAGATAAGGTCCCATCCCATGTATCTGGGTCAGATCGAGCCCAAGCATGGCATAGAGGGCGGCACGGGCATCAAACGAGAAACCATTATGCTGCTTTGTTTCACGATGACGCGGCTTGGGTACGGGTGACGTGCAAGTTGCCAGTCCATGCAGTGTCCGTTCGATGTGCTGATCGCACAGCGCGACCTGCTCCTGATAGCAGTCATACAGGGTCACGGCCTGCTGCAAGGCAAAGAGATGCTCAGGTCGGTAATGGCCAATCAGGGCTTGGCGAATGGTTTCCTGCGACGCCTTGCAGCGGATATCACGGAAGCTGGCCAGCACTTCGGGTTGACGCTCGCCGGCGAGGATGGCGCGGATGATTTTCATCCCGGTCGCGCCAGTAATTTCCGCTACGACGTGCTGCAGTTGCAGGTTCATCTGCATCAGCGCCTTCTGCATGTGCTGGATGTGAGCGGCCGCGTAGTCCAGCAGTCGCTCACGTTGGCGCAGGTAGGTGCGGAGCGCCGCCAGTTCCTGGCGAGGCTGAAAGCTGGCACGCAGCAGGCCAAACTGATGCAGCTTTTGCAGCCATTGGGCATCGTTCACATCGGTCTTGCGACCCGGGACGTTCTTGGCCTCTCGCGCATTGACCAGAAACACTTCGAACCCCTGCGCTTCCAGTATTTCGTAGGCGGGAATCCAGTACACGCCCGTCGACTCCATCGCCACCGTGGTGATGCCAACGCGCTTGAGCCAGCGGGCTAGCTCGTGGAGATCCTGCGTGAAGCTACGAAAGGAGCGAACCGGCTCGGCATCCTGCTCAGGGCTGACGGCGACGACATGGAACTGCGCGCCGATATCAATCCCGGCCGCATGCGGGTGAACCATCGCCAATTCGGCGTGCGGGTGGTGCGACATGATGATCCTCCAGCTAACCAGCAACAGCCGAAGCGGGGGATGGCGGAAGTCTTCACCTTCCTAACCGGGATCCTCTGAAGAGGTCACCACTGTCGAGCGACGGCTCATTCAGTGTAGGGGATAGGCAGGAGTTTCTGTGCTAAGGGAGGAGGCCACACGGCCCCATGGGCGGTTTTTAAATGCATCAATCACAAAACCGATCACTTAGGTCTTGACTTGTCTCGCTTCGACTGAGGTAGATGTCACATCCCAGACGGTCATCTAAGTCATCGCAACTGGAAACTGGGCACCGCTCGGGAAGGGTTGGCTATGCTTCTGGCTATTCATCGAGCGCCCCAATCATGATCTTCAGACTCCATAAACAAGCCCGCACCACCCCGGCCATCCGCGCCTGAGGTGCCCTGGCAAGAGCGGACAGTCCCGCTTCAAGCGGCCTTGGCTAAATCCCAGTACTTCCGGGTAAATTCAGCCAGGGTCAAGTAGCCAAGCCGTGAGTGCCAGCGTTGGTGGTTATAGAAGATTTCGATGTACTCCCTGATCGACGCCTCCACCCGCGTGGCGTAGTGGCGATGGTGCACGAGTTCATTCTTCAGCGTTCCCCAGAAGCTCTCTATCGGCGCGTTGTCGAAGCAGTTCTGCTGTGCAGCGATGCACCTCGTGTAGGGCTTTCCTTTTATCGACTATAAAAATTCTCGTGCTTGCTTTAGAAGCACGTCTTTAGGGATTTTTCCTTCGGCGGCAGCATGGTCCTTTGCATGCTCCTCACAGGCATACGCCAACTGCATTCTTGTTAAATATAGGCCAATGCCATCTACAGAGCCGCCGTTCAATTGAAGTCCCCACAGTGCCAGTGAAATACAGTTTTGCTCCCAACTGTTCAGTTCAGCTCGACTGTTCAAAAAATTGAGGATAGCTTGAGCAAGCTCTCTGCATACATCCGCGTCGATATCATTCGCCATGGCAACAACTCCTACGTATCAATTTGAGAGCAGCAGTCTCTGCGGCGGTGAATCGTCAAGGCTTGCCTTCAGTGTATACGCCGGAGTAAGCCAGCATTCGGGGCCAGGTCCTCTCGCTCCTAAGTTCAACCTTACCGGGGTGCGGTAGCCTCAAGAAGGTAAACCCCACATCGTACCCCTAGCCGCACCATTTCAATGGGGGCACGCTCTTGATTTTTCCTTATGTCATATTCGGTGGTTTTAGCCTTCCCCGGTTTGGTTGGTATAGCAATGGCCGCTTCTGTTACTGAAGCAGCCATTGTTCGTTCATGGACAGGATGACTGCTGTGGCCGGAGGTCGTGTGGAAACGCGGTGAGTTGATGCAGCCAAGATGGTTGCGACGCTCTCTTGCAGGGTACCGATAGTAGTTTCTGCACAAACCAGGCTGTTTTGACGGGCAAGAAGGCCCTTTCAGACTGCTACTGCCGCCATTAACGTTCGGTTCACTGCGTTTCCACACAGCCTCGCCGAGAAGCAGCCACTTGGGTAGAGCTTGTCCCGTCGCCTTCGAGTATGTAGAGCCTCCCCCCCGCTACTACCCACGCGATCGCGAATGGGACAACGGAGACGATGATAATCATGGCTGGGGAGGAGGCTACTTCCGTCCTCGGGGCAAGCAAAGAAAGGCTGTTGCAAGACATACCTCCTCTCGAGAAAGAGCCGAGCATCGCTCGGTTTTTTATGTCGCTAAGGTACCTGTGGCCTGAGGCGCAAGTTGGATAACAGGTGGATACTCAAGGTGACCTGCGACCTCGAATGGATCCTCACACTGGTTGAACTCTATGGTGACAGGGCCGACTCAACTCAGAAATTAAAATGTTTTTGACATTGATCAAAGCCAATAACAAATACATTTGAATTGGACATCAAATTGGCCTTAGTCTTGCATCTTAGTGACTCTCGGAGTGGTGTTTTGATGCTAAGCAATCTCAACGTCGGTACACGTCTTAGCATTCTGTTGGGTGGGTTGATGGTGCTGATGCTGATCATCGTGGGTGCCAGCATCTCCGGCATGTCCGCTATGCAGAGCAAGGTGGACATCGTCATCGACAACCGTCTTCCTCAGATTCAACGGCTTCAACAAGGTCAGGCCGCCATCGGGGATATTCGTGTTGCCTTGCGGGATCTTGTGCTCGCTTCGACCTCAGAGGGTAGAGACCGTGCGAAGCAGACTATTCTGACGGCTCGGTCCGTGATCAGCGATAGCTGGGGCAAGCTGAAGCCGACACTGGTAGACCCTCAAGCGGTTGCTCTTTTTGACCAAGTCCTCGAACACCGCAAGGCCTACATTGCAGTCCAAGACAAGATCATTGACCTCAGCGAAGCCGGGAAGACCAGCGAGGCCCAAGTGGCGTTGATTGAAACGGCCAAGGTTGCCGAGAACTACCAGGAGCTGGTCAAGCGTTTGTCGATGCGCCAGACTGAGTTGGCGCAACAATCAGGACAAGAAGCCCATGCCACATCTAGCGCAGCCCGTACCGCCTTGCTCATCAGTAGTGTCATTGGCCTGCTCCTGGCGCTGGTGCTGGGACGCCTCATCGCGAAGAGCATTACCGTTCCGCTGAGCCAAGCTGTTGATGCCGCTAATCAACTTGCGCAGGGTAACTTGGCGGTTCACCTTAAGACCGATGCGCGGGATGAGCCTGGCCGGCTGTTGGCGGCACTGGACCAAATGGCGGGCAAACTGTCTCAAGTCATCGGAGAGGTCATCGCCACCACCAACGTCGTCACCGACTCGGCCGCCCACTTGTCGACGGCCGCGAAACAAGTCGCGATCGCGACGGAGGCGCAAGCCAATGCCACCACTTCGTCGTCTGCAGCAGTCGAACAACTGTCAGTGAGCATTGACCGCGTGTCGGTCTCCGCCCAAGAGGTCAACACCAAGGTGTCGGAGGCCGGCAATCTGGCGACGACGAGTGTCAGCCATGTGAACTCGGCAACCCATCAGGCCAAGACGGTAGCTGAGTCGATCGACAAGTCGGCGGGCGAAATTGGGCAGTTGTCCCTGTCCGTGTTGCAAATTGGCAGTCTGGCAACGGTAATCAAAGACATCGCCGATCAGACTAATTTGTTGGCGTTGAATGCCGCCATCGAGGCGGCCAGAGCGGGCGAGCAGGGACGAGGGTTTGCTGTCGTGGCCGATGAAGTCCGCAAGCTTGCAGAGAAGACCACCGGTTCGGTTCAGGAAATCGATGGCATGATCCGATTCATTCAGGACGGCACCGCTCAGGCGGCCACGGGCATGCAGCACAACACCACGGTCGTCAATGAGGTGGTGTCGATATCGGAAGATACCCGTACCTCCATCCAGGCAGTTCAGACCGCCTCTGTACAAGTTTCTCAACTGATCAGCGAAATTGCCAATGCCCTTGAGGAGCAGAAAGCGGCATCCGTGAGCTTGGCTCAGAATGTCGAGGCGATTGCTCAGATGTCGGAAGAGAACACCGCCGCCGTCAATTCGGTCGCGGAGACTTCGCAGAACCTGGCGGACAGTGCGCAGCATCTTGAAGCATCCATTCGCTTCTTCCGCCTGGGGTAATCCATTTATCTCAGCGGCTACGACAACTGCGCGTCATCGTCATGTCTCGTAAAGAAACAGCGGGTTAGCAGTTGTCGTCTCACGACCGGATCAGCGACCACGGGCAGCACCAATGCCAAGCCGAATAGGGAAACCAGTAACGTCACCATCTTCTTTCCCCGGACAGGATGAGCGATCACATTGAGTATATGCACGAAGCTCCATCCATTCCATATGACATGCGATGAAGGTTGTTAGGAAGTGTTTCGGGTAACTGATCGTCTGCCTTCAGCCATCAGTGTCGGTTTCCCCGCAGCAGTGTGGAGTGAAGGGCATCTGGTCTAGTAGAGGTTTGTTTATAGTAATGGCATATTCCGGGCGATCATCAATGGCTACCTTGTGCCTTCCTATGAAACCTATCACCGCCGTCTTGCTCGCCACCTTGGCCCTGCAACCAGTTTTTGCCAAAGTACCTCTCAAGCACGATGCCTACACCCAGAGCGATGAAGCCGATCTGGTTGAACACGGAACCTATGCCAACAAGGACGGCCGGACAGTGCACAGCCCAGCCCATACCCGGAGTGGAAAAGCGCCGAAAGGCGCTACTGCCAAATGTCGTGATGGCTCGTACAGTTTCAGTCAGCACCGCCGCGGTACCTGTTCGCGGCATGGTGGCGTTGCCAACTGGCTGAGCTAGCGATGACCTGTGATCCGATGCTTGGTGAGGAGCAGTACCACAGCGTCAGATCTAATTGCGCTGTGCTGATCAGGTCGATTCAGCATGAACTAAACGTTGGTCAAAAAAGCACATCAAGCAGCGTGCTGAACAGCTAAGTAGTCGCATTTCGCGAACTGAATCGCCAAGTTCTCTGACAACTATTTAGTTCAACCAGCTTGCGACGCCGCAATGACATGAAAAGGTCCCCTCTTAGAGCCTGTTCACGATCTTTATTTGCTCAAGAGTGGCTGCCAATGGCGCATGTCGCCGAGCGACCTCCCCAAGTGGCGCACTGCGCATGCCTACTTCAGCCGGTGGAGCGAGCCTGACCGGAAGGGGAAGCGTCTTGGAGCAGGCCCTCAAAAATCAGGTTGGCGTGGCCCGCATCAGACAGGGGCGCAACTGCTCGACACGCTTTTTGATCGTCGACAAGAGCGTGAAAAACACGGATAGCGCTGGCGCAAAGAGCTATGACGCCGGCAAGAAGGAGTAAGGAGTCAGGCATCAAGCGCCATCTTGCCGTCGATACGCAGGGCTTGCCTCATGCGATCGCGGTGACCACGGTCGGCATGACGGATCGCAAGGGCGCGCTGCTGGCGCTGGGGCGCTGTTCGACCGGCTTGGGAGGGGGCCGAGCATCCTGGCTGACGGCGGTTATGTGGGTAAGCCGTTTGTTTGCCCAAGGCGTGGAAACCCTGCTGGGTGCGAAGGCATAAATAGCCAAGCGCAGTGAACTGCACCGCTTCGCGGTGATGCCGCAACGTTGGGTAGTGGAACGTTTGTTTGCCTGGCTGGAGAAATGCCGGCGCCTGTGGAAGAACTGCGAGCGCCAGCTCAATACCAGCTTGCAGTTCATCCACTTGGCTTTCCTCGTCCTGCTACTCAAAAGATCGTGAACAGGCTCTTAGAGGTCTTCCTTCCATGGCTGTGATGCCCTCGTGTTGCCCTGGATCGGGTCAGACACCGGTAGGCTGGGGTCGAGTCCGTCGGCTTTAGCCCGGGCCCACTCAATCCAGGCCGTCAACTCGGGCAAGCGGCCATCATGTTTGGAGCGTGCTTCGACTGCTGTGATGTGGCTGCGAATCTTGTTGACCGCTTCCCTAGCATTAGCATTGGTTTGAAGTTGCTTGAGGCGCTCCACTTCTTCCCGAAACAGGTATTGCCATCGGTAGTATTGTTGCTGTGCGGTCTGATAGGCCGCCCCACGCTGTTCTTCCTTTTCACGGTACGCCGCGGATCGCGGCTGGCATCGTCCATAGCTCTTCAAGCACTTTGGGCAGACGAGACTTCAGGGTGGATTGCCCCAAGAACCAGGGCGATGTGCTCTACCCATTCGGTTACTCCCCTGAATGGAATAGCCTTAATTACCCACGTCTTGTTTAATTTGGATCAAATTGTCTGCATCAATATCTCTACAGGCGCATGGCATGTTTCCTCTATAACACTGATGTGTACTCGATTCATCTGACCTGGGGGCGTGCTATGCGTAGTTGCATCGTTCGATGGATTGTGGGGGTGTTTGGCGCGTGCGGATTTCTCTTCCCAGATGTGGCGCAGGCCTTGCCCAGCTATGCTCGCCAGACCGGCGAGGCCTGTATTGCCTGCCATGTCAGCTTTCCAGAACTGACGCCTTACGGCCGACTGTTCAAGTTGTCCGGTTATACCCTGGGAACGACCAAGCTGTTTCCCATCGCAGCGATGGCGGTAGGGTCCGCCACCCAGGTCAACAACACTCAGGGTAACGGCGCGGCCTTCCCGCGCAACGGCGACCCGGTACTGGAGGGCGGTAGCCTGTTCGTGGCCGGTAAGCTATCGGATCATGTCGGGGTGTTTTCACAGTGGACGTACAACAACCTCTTTGACAAGCCCCAGCCCGACGGGAGCACCCAGTTCGTCGGCCACACCTCTGTCGACAACAACGATATCCGGCTGGTCGACCATATCGCCAAGGCCGATCTGGACCTGATCTACGGCCTGACCCTCAACAACAACCCGACTGTGCAGGACGTGTGGAACTCGACGCCTGCCTTCGGCTTTCCGTTTCAGACCTCGCGTCTCGCCGGGATCTGGGGGATTGCTGCACCGGCCACGCTGATCGAGGGCGGGCTGGCACAGCAGGTGGCCGGGCTGAGTGCCTACGCCTTCCTGAACAAGCATTGGTATTTCGAGTTGGGCGGTTATCGCAATGCCGACGGCGCATTCTCTGTCTTCAGCGAAGGGGTGGATATCGGCACCCGGCTCAAAGGGGCCAATCCCTACTGGCGCTTCGCCTACAACCATGAATGGGGGGCGCAGTCTTTGTCGGTCGGCACGTTCGGCATGGCGGCCAGGGTCAATATCGACCCCACCGACGGCAATTCGCCCACCGACAGCTACCACGACTTCGGTTTAGACATGCAGTATCAGTACTTGTCGGAGCCGCATTCGGCCACGGCTCAGGTATCACTGATCCATGAGCTGACCGATTGGGACGTGTCGCATATCGGCGTCGACCGCCAGAATCCGAGCAGTACACTCGACTCTTTTCATCTAAAAGGCTCGTACTGGTACGAGCGCACCTACGGCCTGACACTCAGCTATTTCTCTCAGCGCGGTTCGGACGACAGCGTGGCCTACCCGGTGACCAACAGCCCGAATACCAGTGGCTATATCACCGAGCTCAACTACATGATCCGGCCCTATTGGCGTCTGGCGCTGCAGTACACCGGCTTCTTCAAGTATCTGGGTGCGACCACCAACTTTGACGGTAATGGCCGAAATGCCCGGGACAACAATACGACCTACCTCTACACCTGGGTCGCTTTCTGAATGGGAAGGAGTCGTCATGCGTATCGTTCGGTCATGGATGGCGCTTGCCTTGGGCCTGTCGGTCACGCAGGCTCATGCGGCCAACAGCCCCGAAGATCTGGCACTGCAATGGTGTGCGAATTGCCACGGTGTCGATGGCAACAGTATTTCTCCGTTGTTCCCGCGCTTGGCCGGCCAACAAACTACCTATTTGGTGCAGCAATTGCAGGCATTCCGGGCCAGAAATCGCAGCGACCAAGCCGCACACGACTATATGTGGGGCGTCGCCGGCACTCTGGACGATGCGGCGATCAAGGGTGTCGCCGCCTATTTCTCTGCACAAAGGCCGTTGCCCAACCCCGCGGCGGTCGACAGCGCCGAGGTGAGCGCAGGTCGGCTGCTCTATCTGAATGGCTCACCAGCCACCAGCACACCGGCCTGTGCGGTCTGCCACGGCAGCAAGGCAGAGGGCAACGAGAATGCTCCTCGGCTGGCGGGACAGCATGCTGCCTACGTCATCAAGCAACTGCATGTGTTTCAGACCAGCCAGCGGCCTTCGGCTATGGCGATGCAAGGCATCGTCAAGACGCTCAGCGAGGCCGATATTCATGCTTTGGCTGCCTATCTTCAGACTAGGTAGCGCACCGTCGCACGAGGAGTGAATCATTCCTAACTTGCTAGATGCTTCGGAGGCTGTTTCGCATCTGGAAGCAATCACCGTTCGTTCAAGAGCGGAGTGACTGCTTTGTCCGATGGACTGCGACTTGGAGGCTATCTCATAGCCTTCGATCGACACATGGTGTGAGGGTCAAAAGTGTCTAGAGAAGCCGGGCGATTCACGCCTTTTCTGATGTCTCAGCCTTTAAGCCTGCATTAAGACTGGCCTTCTATCCTGAGTCTGGATCAACCCCTCAGGAGACCCCGATGAGTTCGCTCGCCCAAGGCCGTACCAGCAAGATCAACACCTTCGTCGCCACTGTCATGCTGGCCCTACTCAGTGCTGCACCGATGGCGCAGGCCGGTCCAGTCAAGAGCCTGATGAAAAACATGAAGCAAGAGATGCAAAACGCGCTGAATAGTAACAGCATGCCGGAGTTCAGCCAGCACTTCGCACGGCTGAAGAGCGACGCTCAGCAAGCCAGTAAACAGTCGTACCGCAGCGACCAGGCCACTTACAACGAGGGCATGGCGCAACTGGAGAAGGAACTGGCCGTGGTCGAGCAGAATATCCAGGCCAACAACCTGCAAGGCGCCAAGGACTCGTTGAAGAGCATCAACAAGACCAAGAAGCACTATCACGACCTGCTGGGTTGACACCGCACCGCCAGACAAAGGACGACACTATGAACCCCGCGAAACAGTACCCCTTGTCGGTGAGCCTGATTCACTGGCTCGTTGCCATCGCGATCGTCGGCAACCTGGCCATCGGTTGGATGCTTGACGACAGTATGGAGCTGATGGCCCTGCACAAGTCGATTGGCGCCCTGATCCTAGCCTTGGCGACTGTCCGACTCGTCAACCTGCTGGCGCGGCGAAAGTCGCTGCCGCCGTCACTGAATGCTAAAGGGTCGCTGAGCCACATCGCCGAAAAAACGGTACACGGGCTGCTGTATCTGGGCATGATCGCCATCCCCGTTCTGGGTTGGCTGAAGACCAATGCGGCAGGCCACGATGTCAACGTTTTCGGGCTATTCGCCATCCCGGCCGTCATCGAAAAGAACCGACCGCTCGCCCACTTGCTTGGCAACCTGCACGCCACGTTCGCGCTGGCGTTTGCCGGGGTACTGGGGCTGCATGTGCTGGGTGCCCTTGCCCACTGCCGCAACAAGTCCAAAAGCATTTTCCTGCGCATCCTGCCCATCCGGACGCGCCGCAGCCTGTCCTGATCGTTTCCCCATACACAAGCGCTCTGCTCAGGCAGAGCGCTTGTGTGCCCCGGGGTTCCTCCAGTTTGATCGAACGGCCTCAACTGTAGGCGGCGACCCTTGCCCGCTTGCTTGTCGCGGTAAAAGCAAGCTCCCTCGGCGACGGTGGCTTTCAGCTGCGCCGGATTGCCACAGGCGGCCAGCCGCGTCTTCGCCGCCGCCCCGGGCGAGAACCTGGATTCGGTGCCGTCCAAGGCGGATCTTGCATGACCGATGTGTTTGCCCATTTCAGCGGCAGCCAGATCGATGAGGAGGGGGGCTTTCGTGCAGCCAGGCAGACTCGCCTGACAGCGAAGCGACTGGGATGAGTGTGCTGTTGGAGTTTTTCGTCAAGAGCCTGGCTATTGCGCAAATGGAGCTCAAGAAGCTGTTTCGCGATCCAATGGAACTGTTCTCACGAGCGGTGCAACCGGCTTTGTGGTTGGTCGTGTTCGGCCAAGTGTTCAGCCAGGTGCGTGGCATTCCGATCGGCCATGTCAGCTATCTGGCTTTCATGACTCCGGGCATCCTCGCGCAGAGTGTGCTGTTCGCTGCGATCTACTATGGCATTGCCGTGATCTGGGAGCGCGATCTGGGGGTGATCCACAAACTGCTGGTGAGCCCCAGTCCCAGAGGAGCACTGGTTTTTGATAAAGCAATTTCGGCAGGATTCCGCGGTCTGGTGCAGGCAGCGATTATCTACCTGATCGTTTATGCAATACATATTCCGATTCGTTCCGATCCGATCGCCGTGCTGGGCGTGCTTGCCTGTGTCGTGCTTGGCTCGGCGACCTTTGCGACCTTTTCCTTGATCATCGCCTGCATCGTAAAGACACGCGAGCGCTTTATGGGCATTGGTCAGGTCCTGACTATGCCGCTGTTTTTCGCCAGTAATGCCATCTATCCGCTGTCGCTGATGCCAAGCTGGCTGCGCGCAGTGGCAAGCGTGAATCCGCTGACTTACCTAGTCGATGCGCTGCGGACATTGATGATTCAAGGCGGGCAAGCGGCACACAGTGTAATGACGAATTTCTCGGTGCTAGCGGTAGTGTTTGTTGCGTTCGTCATCATTGCCGCTAGGCTGTATCCGACCTTGATTGAATAGTTCGTAGCGGAGTAGGGTGAAAATCCGAAGGCTGACGCCATCAGTAGCCCTCCACTTAGAACTCCCCCTCTACACCATGGGTTAAGAGCAATCAACATGGCGATCACGCTGCTGAGGGCGTTTGATCGTGCCATCGTGCCGATGTCGGCAAGGCTCTTGGGTTCGACCAGTTTATATAGGAGGCGGCGAAGCGGCCGTTGGGCAGGTATTGGATGGCGTGGCAGGTGATATAGCGCGTTGGCACGCCGAACAGGCCGCTCGCCGGTTCATCGCGGTGCGGGTTGCTGCGCACCCGGCTCGTCGGTCGGTGGAGCGGTATCGTCTTTAGGGATGTCGATGACCGCGCCGGTCAGTGCATCGAGCCACACCAAGTGGTCGTGCACTGCCCGCACACCGCAGATACACTCTGCAGCGACGCGCAATGCAGCCCGCTGTCGTTCATCGGTGATCGTGCCACACAGGTCGACGACCCCATCCCGCACCTGGATCTTCAGCAGCGCGCACGGTGCCCAATCCGAGCTTTCCAATTCCTTGAGTAGACGCTGGCGGATCTGTTCGTCGGTGATGCGATTCGACGCGGGTGAGGCCGGTGTCGCCAGGGTCTGCAGCAAGTTGGCGCGGCTGATGATGCCGACCAATCGGTCGTCCTGCAGCACTGGCACCCGTTTGATCTGATGCTGTTCCATTAGCTCGACCACACTTTCCAGTGAGGCATCCGGTGCGACCGAGTACACCTTATGGGTCATTACTTCGACGACCTTGCGGCTGTGGGTGTGTACATACTCTTCCGCCAGCCGACCGGGGCCGAGAATGAAGTCGAGCCAGCGCGGGCGTTGGCGCACGGTTCCGGTTTCGCCTCGGCGCAGCAGGTCGCGCTCGGTCAGCATGCCGATCACCATACCGTCGGCCTGCTGCACCGGGACGCCACTGATATGGTGATGCAGCATCAGCTGAGCAGCTTGTTCGACGCTGCTGTCTTCTTGAACGGTAATGACGCATCGTGTCATGACGTCGGCGGCTTTCATGGGCGGTCTCCTGCGCGAACGAACCGTGTTCATGTCTTTGAAGTATAGGGATCGCAGGCCGTCATCAGTTGTGCTCGATCAAGTCTTGTTCGCCGGGGCCAGGCAGAGAAGGAAACTGGATGAAAAAGCCTAGGTGAGCTGCTCCTGCCAGTGTGCGAAGAGCGCTAGCGCGTGTCGTGCCGGCGGTCGGTTCCGATGCTCAGATAGAGCCCGAGTATCAGCGCCATGCAGGCATATAGGTAATACAGCGATGCATAGTGCATGCCGCCGAGCAAGAGTATGGGGGCCATAGCAGGTGGGACAAAGAGACAGAGCAGACCCTTGAGCAGGGTCGCCCAGCCAATCAGCGTGACGATCACTGGTCGCGCGCCACCTGTCCAGACATTGTGGCCGAGGATCATGGCCAGCCCTATGGGGCAGAGGATGATACCAGTCATGAACAGCAAGGGCGGGTTGTTCACGAGTGCAGTCATGACCTCTACCGTGGCCTGCTTGTGCGCGAACATCGACAGTGAGAACAGCAGCAGGTAGAGCCCGATCAGCCTGCTCAGATACGTGGTGCGTGAGGACATGGTGTACTCCTAAAACCCATCTTTGCGCGCGTCAAGCCTCGCCATCGTGTCGATATTGTGACTAAGCATGTCAGAGTGGGGTCATTGCCGTCCCGCGGTGCAATGGGCGGTGGGGTGATCCGGCCGGCCTACAGGGTGACACCATCAGCGACGCTGCTGACGGCAGCTATCGATGCGATGCTCTTGCCTTTGCTTGTGGCCGGCGCAAGGTTGGCGAAGGTGGGTACTGCTTGTTGGAAACGATGCGACCTAATTTCATCATAATGCGGTGGTTTGAACTGCATCGCTGGTACGGTCAGGGCTGGGTAGGTTTAAGCGCCCCAAGGCAGTTTGCTTGCCTGGGGCGGCACACCGCGTTAGACGGAGATGATGACCTTCAATGCCTGGGTTTCGGCGGCTCGGCCGAAAGTGTCATAGGCGTCGAGGATCTGTTCGAGCCGGAAGCGGTGGGTAATCAGCCGGGTCGGGTCGATTTTCTTCGACTGTACGGTCTTCAGCAGCATGGGGGTGGTGACCGTGTCGACCAGGCGGGTGGTGATGGTGATGTTTTGCGACCAGAGCCGTTCCAGATGCAGGCCCACTTTTTGACCGTGCAAGCCGACATTGGCGATGGTGCCGCCAGCACCAATCAGTTCCTCGCAGAGTAGGAAGGTTGCCGGTACGCCGACGGCCTCGATCGCCGTGTCGACGCCACGGCCTGCGGTGAGGGCCATCACCGTCTCGGTCGCGTTTTCGCTTGCGCTGTTGATTGACCGGGTGGCGCTGAACTACCAGGCCACCTCCAGGCGATTGTCGTCCAGGTCGACCATGATGATCTGGGCTGGCGAATAGAATTGGGCGGTCAGCAACGCCGCCAAGCCGATCGGCCCTGCACCGACGATCGCTACCGTCGAACCCGGCGCTACCTGTCCATTGAGCACGCCGCATTCGAAGCCGGTCGGCAGGATGTCGCTCAGCATCACCAGTGCCTCTTCATCGGCCTCGGCGGGCATCGGGTAGAGGCTGGTTTCGGCATGGGGAATGCGCACTTATTCGGCCTGCGTGCCGTCGATCGCATTGCCGAGTATCCAGCCCCCGGCCGTGCAATGCGAGTACATGCCGCGCCGACAGTAATCGCATTTGCCGCAGGAAGAGATACAGGAGATCAGCACACGATCGCCGGAATGAAAGGCGGTCACGCCTGCTCCCACCGACTCGATGACCCCGTCGCCTTCATGTCCGAGGATGCGGCCCGGTGCACAGGTGGCGACGTCCCCCTTGAGGATGTGCAGATCGGTGCCGCAGATGGTGGTCTTCACCATTTTCACGATGGCATCGCTGGATGCCTGGATCAAGGGTTTCGGGCGCTCTTCAAGCGCCTTCTGGCCGGGGCCGTGGTAAACGAGGGCCTTCATCACATTCTCCTTACGCAAGGTTATGGATGGAAAACGGTTCGTCGCAGCGATGCGCCGAGCCCTCGCTGCGAGATGACGTGTCTCTGACTGAGCGAGCCGAGTCGCTCGATGGTAGGGCCCGTGGCGTGCCGGAACTCAAGTCGCTCGACAGCGATCCCGGTGGAGAGTCCCATGCGATAGATCGCAACGCTTTCCTCCTAGTCCACTGTAGTGCTTATGCAGGTCGTTTCTGTTGCTTTGGCTCAAGTACCGGCTGATTCGTCTGCCAGTGGAGGATTGCCCATGGCGGGAATGGCCATCGGTATCGCCGGCAATGGCATTTCCTACCATGTCCTGTGCGGATGCTTGAGCCTTCGGCCAAGTATGCCAGCGGGGCAGTGTGCCGTTTTATGTCGCTGGGCCAAGGGACAGCAGAATCCCAATGTCTTTGCTTGCGGCACATAGTCACTCACATCCACCAGACTGGTTTTATCAGCATTGACCGTCATGCCGGGTATGTCTGAGTGTTTTTGTTTCTGTGATAAATATCAATTCTGAGTATGTGGATTTTAAGAAAGCGGTGGCGTGCTGCATTAGTTGACGCACGTCAAAATGAGAAGGCCTCATCATTGAATAGCCTGGCTGCTGTTCTATAAATGATAGGCATTGTGCTAGATGTTTGGATTTGTCGTATTGCAGCCAATAGGAATTTTGATTGTTTTGGATAGATAAATTATTGGAGAGAAACCATGGGGAATCAAACTGAAGTTCAAGGAAAAATCCCAGCGATCGATTATGACCCATTTAAGATTTATGAAAATATAGGGAAGATGTTTGGTGGAATGCTCTCACAAGACCCCTGGCGACTGCCAGGTAGCTGGTGGTTGAGTAGTATGGCTTCACCCAATAGTATCACCATAGATATTTCTGAGAATGACATAGGCTATCGTATTGTTGCCGATATGCCTGGGGTCAAGAAAGAAGACATCAAGGTCACGGTGGAGGGTAATACCGTAACTATTGCGGCGGAGTTCAAAGACGAGAAAAAGGGCAAGAACGGCGAAGAGGTGGTGCATACCGAACGTCGCTATGGAGAGGTTTTTCGTCGCTTATCGTTGGATAAGAATATTGATGAGGGTAAGGTCAAGGCCAGTTACAGCGATGGCGTTTTGGAATTGATGTTACCGAAAAGGGATATCAGCCAGAGCAAAAAGATCGTGGTCCAGTAAATCGTACTCGGGGGCGGCCATGTGCATGTCGGCCGTTTCAATATGATTTGGAGGCAGATGATGAGTTACCAAAGTATCTTGGTCCATGTAGACAGTAGCCCGGGATGTGCAAATCGAGTGGAAATTGCCGCGTTGCTGGCCCAACGCTTTGATGCCCATTTAACCGGGCTGTTTATGTCGTGGGTTCCTTCCTTTGAAGTAAATATGGCAGAGGTGCCATTCTACGATGTTACTGTCGCTGAACGGGAGTACGCGGAGAAGTGTGCTGGTATAGCCAAAGAGACCTTCGACAAGGTGGTCCAGGCCTTTGGCATCGACCAGTTTGAGTGGCGGCAACAAATCATTGGTCGCTCGATTGAAGTGTTGTGTCTGAACGCCCGCTATCACGATCTGGTAATTCTTGGGCAGCATAACCCGGAGTTGAGTATCGATAATTTGCCCAAGGATATCGTCCCGCGGGTGATTCTCGGCGCGGGTCGGCCGGTCCTAGTCGTTCCTTATGCAGGTAGCTTCGCCGATGTCGGCCAGCGGGCTCTGGTGGGCTGGGATGCGGGCCGGGAAGCTGCTCGTGCGCTGACCGATGCATTGCCGCTGTTGAAGCGTGCCAAGAAGACGATGCTACAGACCTTCAATTCCCATCAAATGTTCAGCAAGCAGGGCGAGTTGCCCGGCGGGGATATTGCCCTCTATCTGGCACGCCATAATGTTTTGGTTGATTTGTTGGGCAATATCGAAGGCGTTTCGGATGTCGGCAGCCAGTTGCTGTCGACGGTGATGAATGTTGATGCCGACTTGCTGGTAATGGGGGCCTATGGACACTCGCGTCTGATCGAGTTGGCGCTGGGCGGTGCGACCAGAACGATTCTGGAGTCGATGACGGTGCCTGTACTGATGGCCCATTGAGTGCCTGCCGATGCGGCGGCGGTGATGCAACGTCGACTAGGCCGGGATTATCGCCTGTCGTTTGGCTCAACGTCGCCGCGCCGCCATGACTGAGGAAGATCACCATGCGCGCAATGTGTTGCCACGCACCCGGGCAGGCCCTGAGGCTGGAGTCATGGGCGGTGCCCAGTCCGATGATCGGGCAAGTGCTGATACGAGTTCAGGTGTGTGGGGTGTGTCGCACCGATCTGCACGTTATCGACGGCGAATTGCCTGGCGCCCTGTCGCCGCTGGTGCCAGGCCATGAGATCGTCGGGCGTATTGCCGCTGTGGGAGACGGTGTCACAGGCTTCAAGCTAGGCGAGCGTGTCGGTGTGCCGTGGCTGGGGCATACCTGCGGTGTGTGCCGGCCCTGCCGCATGGGGCATGAAAACCTCTGCGAGGCGGCACGTTTTCATGGTTATACGCTGCAGGGAGGCTACGCAGAATATGTCGTGGTGGATGCGCAGTATTGCTTTCGACTGCCGGAGCGCTACAGCGATCTCGATGCGGCACCGCTTTTGTGCGCCGGTCTGATCGGCTACCGGGCATTGCGCTTTGCACAAGAGGCCAACCGCCTTGGCATTTACGGCTTCGGGGCCGCGGCGCATCTGGTGACGCAACTGGCGTGCTATCAGGGGCGCGAGGTGTTTGCCTTTACCCGGCCTGGCGATGTGGCTGCGCAGGCCTTCGCTCTCGCCACCGGTGCTTGTTGGGCAGGGGATAGTACGATGGCGCCGCCCGAGAAACTGGATGCTGCGCTGTTGTTTGCGCCGATCGGCAGCTTGGTGCCCGAGGCATTGACTCATCTGGTCGCCGGCGGTGTGGTGGTGTGCGCCGGCATTCACATGAGCGACATCCCGGCCTTTCCCTATCGTCTGCTGTGGGGCGAGCGGCAGATCCGCTCCGTGGCGAACCTGACCCGCGACGATGGGCTCGATTTCCTGCGCTTGGCCGAGCAGGTACCGCTGCAGGTCCATGTAACGCCTTACCCTCTCGAGAAGGCCAATCACGCGCTGGCCGATTTGCGCTCGGGCCGTCTCCAGGGCGCGGCAGTGCTGACAATGACAATGGACTGAACGGCACCTTCCCCGGCGCATCAAGGCACGATTAGGCCGTCGCACGCACCAGCAGTACGGGGACCGGACTACGCCGCACCACGTCTTCCGCATCGCTCCCGAGCACCACGTGACGTACCCCCTTGCGCCCATGCGTGCCCATGACGATCAGATCAGCGGGCCAGTGTTGCGCCGTATCGATAATCAGTTTCCCGACGTTGGGTGCTGGGCACTCTTCCAGATGGGTGTCGGCTTTGACCCCAGCCTGAACCGCTAAAGCCAGGCCCCCTTTCAGCAGCCGTTCGCCGTCCTCGCGCAGTTCGAGCACGCCTACGGGCAGGCTGGCTAGGCTGGACATGCCGATATACACCGCCATCGGATCGACCACATGAAACAGACGTAGGCTGGCTCCGAGGCGACTCGCCAGGGCAATGGCCTCTTCCAGACCCCGTTGGGCGGTATCGCTACCATCTATTGGCACAAGAATCCGTTGGTACATGTCTCATTCTCCCGAGTTGGAAGGCTCGCGTTTGCCGCCATCGACCACGGTTTGCTTCGTGGAATGCGCGGGTTTGTTCCTGATCTGGTTGAGCCGAGCGAGTCGACGGCGAATCTCGTCCGAGTCCATCCAGATGTCGGTGCCCTTCAGTACCTTGGCGATTTCGGCCGAGCTCAGGAAAGGAGTGCAGATCCGCGTCATGACCTTCTCGAACCAGTTGCTCAGGGCGATCACCTGAGCTTGTTGCTCGTTGCCTTTGCCAACCAGGCTGCCCGAATAGATATGGAACATCAGCTGGCAGTTGTCGTGAACGACTAGCTCATCGCCGGCCAGAAATAGGAACGCTGCCATCGAATAGGCACGGGCTTCGAGCACGGTGATGACCCGGGCCTCGGAGGCCTGCATATTGTTGATGATTTGCAGGCCGGTATCGAAGTCGCCGCCCGGACAGTTGAGGTGCAGGTACACCTGATCGGTACTGTTGGCCGTGCTTAGGGTGTAGAAAAGTTCGGTGTAGGCCTGTGGTTCGCGGATCTCGCTGCACAGGTAATAGGAAATCTGCCGGATCGGTAGCTGCCGTTCATAACGCGTCAGCGCGATGCTGCTCTCAGCCGGGGAATTGTCGTCTTGCTCGGGGGGCGTCTGCTCATCGGCCATTATTGGTAGCCCACCGTCTTTCCCTGTGCTTACAAGGAAAGGTCGGCTGGAGTCTCGATTGTTTGGAGTGGACATGGCCGTCTTCCTAGTGGCACAGCGTTTTTACCGCTGCCGCCATCAAGGGCATGACATCGATGGCATTACTCGGTTGAGCGATGGTGTTGCAGCTGACCACCCTGGCGGCACCCGCTGCGAGCAGGCCGGACAGGGCATCGCCAACCAGGATAGGGTGCACGGCAACGCAGACCGGGTCGGGTAGGCCGTGCTGCTTGAGCTGCCGAACTGCGGTGATCATGGTCTGCGCAGTGGACAGAATGTCGTCCAGCAACACTGGGGTGTGGCCGATCCAGCCGGCCAGTTCCGGCATGACGATCTCGACGGCGTTGTCACCATGACGGATCTTGTCCAGTACCAGATAGGGCGCGTCCAGTTCGGCCGCAGCGGCGGCGACCCACTGCGCACTTTCCCGGTCCGGCCCGATCAGTAGCGGTTGACGCACTTCGTGGCGTAGCCAGTCGACGATGGCGGGCATCGCCGACACAGTGCGGGTCGGGATACGGTAGAGCTCAGACAGTGAGTGGATACGGTGCAGATGTGGATCGACGGTAACCAGAAAATCGACATGACGGTCCAATACAGCCGCTACCGTATGCGCGCTGACGGCCTCGCCGCTATGAAAGCGGCTGTCCTGGCGCATATAGCCCAGGTAGGGGGCCACCAGACCGACCTGGCGTGCCCCCTGTTCACGTGCTGCGTCGGCGGCAAATAGTAGCGGCAGCAGCTTGCTGTCCAGATGATCCAGCGAGCACAGCAGCAGCACATTACGACCGGTCAACTCGTTTGGCAGCCTGACCAGGGTTTCACCGTCTGGAAAGGCATGCAGTTCGAGGCGCTGAGGTGACACGCCCAACTGGTTGCCCAGCGCGACACCTGCCACGGTATTGCCGGGAAAAGGCAGCAGTATGGTTTGGGCGCTCAGATTGGTCATGTCAGTTCTCCAGTTGAATCACGTTCGGGTGGGCTAGGGCGTAACACAGTGCGTACTGCAACTCGCCGGGAGCCTCGGCATGGATGGCATAGAGCGGCTGCTGCTGCTCGACTGGTTCGGCCAACTTGACCAGCAGATCGACGCCGGCTGCCTTCGACTGTGGGGCACCGGCCAGCTTGGCGATGCGGGCGAGTACGCGGTTGTCGATCGTCGAGACCTTTCCCGCCTGAGAGGCTAAGACTAGGTGGCGCAGGGGGGCCTGCGGCACTGCGCGCAGCCCGCCTTGGGCATCACAGATGGCCTGAAACTGTTGCCAGGCGCGCCCGCTTGTCAGGGTGTGTCGCGCCAGAGAGAGGCCAGTGCCTGGAGTCGCTGCATCGCCCAGTTCCAACACCTGGCCAGCCAGATCGAGGGCTCGTTCGGCCAAGTCCTGGGGAGCTTGCGCGTCGCAGCGCAGCACCTGTAGCAAGTCGCGCGCTTCCAGTCCCGGCCCGATGCCACGTCCGACCGGTTGGCGACCGTCGGTGAGTCTGACCTGTACCTGCAAACCGAGCCGCGCCCCGACCGTGATGAGCCGGCTGCTCAATCGCTGCGCCGTGATTGCATCGCGTACCTTGGCGGTCGGCCCGACCGGAAGATCGATCAGAACCCGTTCGGAGCCGGCGGCAAGCTTCTTGGACAGGATGGAGGCGACAAGCTGGCCGTCGCTGTCGAGGTCCAGTGGGCGCTCGATGCGAATCAGCACATCGTCGGCAGGGCTCAGTTGCATGCCACCGCCCCAGACGATGCAGCCTCCAGTCTGGTTGACGACGCGGCGGATGGCCGTAATGTCGAGATCGACCGGAGCGAGCACCTCCATCGTGTCGGCGGTGCCGGCCGGCGAGGTAATGGCGCGCGACGAGGTCTTGGGCATCAGCAGACCACAAGCGGTGACGATAGCGACGACGATCGGGGTGGTGCGGTTGCCTGGCAGCCCCCCTACGCAATGCTTGTCGACTACCGGGTGACGGTCCCAACTCAGCCGCTCGCCGACCGCTACCATCGCCTCGGTGAGCGAGGTGGTCTCATCGAGATCGAGGCGCTCGCCAGCGCAAGCGGTGACGAAGGCGGCCAGATGAAGGTCGGACAAACGGCCGCTGACCGCGTCGTCCACGATTGCCTGTAGCGCGGCCCGGTCGAGTGTCTGCCCGAAGACTTTGGCGCGGACATGGCTGGCCGAGGCCAGTACCGGCATATGGGAGAAATGCAGAATAGTGCCGGCACGGATGCCCAGTGCCCGCTGCGCAGAGATGCTCAGCGATGCCTCGTCGATGCCGATCAAATCGCCGCGCACGATGTTGAGCGTGGCGATCAGTGTGCGCTGGTTGGCCGAGACTGCCAGCCGGGCCTGAGCGGCGAACCCCTCGGCACGGCAGATGTGGCAGCCAGCATGCATATAGACCACGTACTCCGCCGAAGTGTCGATGCCCAGTGGTCTGAAGCGTAGGCAAGTGGGGGGCGCCAGGCTCATGGTGCAAGTTCGACGCGCTGCAGGTAGTCGGGCACGCAGACGCTCCAGTGCAGTTCCGTGGCGATGCGCCTTCTGAGGGCATCGGACGCGTCGGGCTCGCCATGGATGACGAAAGTCTGCTGCGGCGCGCTGCGAAAGCCTTGCAGCCAGCTCAGTATCTCGCCAGCATCGGCGTGAGCGGAGAAGTTCTGCAAGCTTTCCACGCTGGCACGGATCGGCACGTCTTCGCCGAAGATCCGCACGCTGTCGGTGCCGCCAACAATGGCGGCACCGCGGGTGCCTCCGGCTTGGAAACCCGTGAACACGATGGCGTTGCGCGGGTCGGGGGCAAAGGTCTTCAGGTGGTGCAAGATCCGCCCGCCGGTGGCCATGCCGCTGGCGGCCAGGATGATCATCGGTCCGCGCTGCTCATTGAGCCAGATTGATTCTTCCGCGGAGTGGATGATCTTGGCGGTGCGGCACATTGCTTCGCATTGCGCCGGGCTGAGTCGGTGCTCGCCCAGGTGGCGCACGAAGATTTCGGTGGCATCCACGGCCATCGGGCTATTCAGATAGACCGGGACCGGCGGGATCTCACCTGAACTCTGCAACTGATGGATCAGATACAACAGACTTTGTGCTCGACCGACCGCGAAAGTAGGGATCAGCACCACGCCTGCATGGGCGACGGTGCGGCGGATGATCTGCCCCAGACGGGCGTGGGGGTCTTCCGCTTCGTGCTGCCGGTTGCCATAGGTGGACTCGACCAACAGCCAGTCAGCCTGGGTGATGTGAGCCGGCGGTTTCATCACCAGATCGGCCGGTCGGCCTAGGTCTCCGGAGAACAGGATGCGTCGCCCGCCAATACCGATCTCGACCATGGCCGCTCCGACGATATGGCCGGCGGGATGGAAACGCAGCGTCAGGCCAGGGGCCAGCTCGATCTCACTGCCGAAGGCACAAGCATGTAGTTGGGGCAGGCAGTGGACGGCATCGGCCTCGGTATAGAGCGGCAGGGCCGGGTCGTGCTTGGAGGAGTGGCGGTGGTTGGCATAGCCCGCCTCCTCTTCGAGCAGGTGGCCGCTGTCCGGCAGCAGGATGCCGCACAGGTCGCGGGTGCCAGAAGTACAGTAGACCGGCCCCTTGAAGCCTTCCCGGACCAACAGGGGCAGGTAGCCCGAGTGGTCGAGGTGAGCATGGGTCAGGATAACTGCATCGATGCCGGCAGGCTCGATGGGCAGGGGCGCCCAGTTGCGCAGTCGCATCAGCTTCCAGCCCTGGAACAAGCCGCAATCGATCAAAAGCCGCTTGCCGGCGACTTTCAGCAGGTATTTGGAACCGGTCACCGTGCCGGTGCCACCGAGAAACTGCAGTTGCAAGTCCATCGCTTTACCCCGCCCATGCGTGGATCATTATCGCTCAGCGTGTTACGCCGTCAGCGAGTCGCCCTTACATGGTAGTTGGCAGTACTGGTGGCGTGCTCTAACTATGAAGCAACTCCGGGATGGGAAGTTGATGTATATCAAGTGCTTGGATGTAGGGTGGACGCATGGTTTTCACCATGATCTGGGACATCGGCTTTGTCTGCCGACATCTCGACCGGCTCGGTTCATCTGCGGACCTCAGCTCAGCGCCCAGCCTAGCCAGGCCGCGCCGATGACCAGACACAACCCTGGAATTACCAGGGAGGCAAAGGCCCGGCTGCCATTGGTATAGGCGAGGATGACCTTGGTCAGACTGTTGCTCGTCAGGCTGAGCATGATCGGCACCGCCGCCGCCCTGGCATCCAATTTTCCCGCCTCGACCAGCGAGGCGACCGAGGCTGAGCTTGAGTGAGCGTCCGCCAAGCCGCCGATTGTGGTGGCGACGAGCACGCCGTTGCGTCCCAGCCAATCGTTCAGCGCCGCCGAGACGAACAGAATTGCGACGATGATCACGGTCAACCCCAGCGATGTTTTGAGGTGGAACGATCGATCCGGTTCGAGCCGCTCGGGCAGGGGTTGCTTGTGAGCGCTGTAGGCGAAGAACAGGCCGCAGGCAATCGCCATTGCGCAACCCAGACCCAGGGGAAGAGCCATCGCCACGAGTACTGGACGGCTGATGGCGCCCAGCAGCAAGGCCATCTGCACCATGGTGGCAATGGTCGAGAACAGGGCGCCGGTCACTGCGGCATGGAGCAGCACAGGGTGCTGCTTGGCGCGAACACCCATAGTACTGATGGTGGCCGCGCTGGAAACGAAGCCGGAAATCAGGCCCGCCAGCGGCAGACCGATACGCGGCCCGGCCACCCGCAGCGCATAGTGGCCGATCGTGCCAATGGTCATGATCAGCACCACGAACTTCCAGACGATACGCGGGTTGAACGCATTGAAGGGACCTAGATAGCGGTCGGGCATCAAGGGCAGGATGACCAGGGCGGCGGCGGCCATCACCAGCGTATCGTTCAGTTCCTGCTCACTGAGGCTGATCGTGACCAGACTGTGTAGATAGGTGCGGGAGGCGAGTAATATGGCGACGATGACCGCGATGGCAGAGGCGAGGATCGGCGTGCGTATGCACAAGGCACCTAGCAGTAGAGTCAGGACCAGAGCGCATTCGGTGGTCAGGCCGGGGTCAGCCTGGCGGCTGCGCCAGTAGGCGATAGCCAGCATCGCGCTCAGACCGAGTATTAGTGCGGGGAGTAGCCAGTCGCCGCCGAGCTTGGCGGCCACCGCGCCGAGCAGGGCTACGATACTGAAAGTGCGCACTCCGGCGGGGGCCCGCTTGGCGCCATGGCCTTTACGGCGCTCGCGTTCGGCTCCGATCAAAAGACCGATGCCGAGCGCGGCCGCCAGCTGAAATGCGGTGGTGTCGAGAGGAGAGGAAAAGGGCATGGGGTCGCCTTGTTGAGGGGGCGATCTGCCTGGGGCAGTCAGCGGATCGGTGCGGATAGGTTTATTGTCAGCATGGTCGAGGGATTCGGTTCGGCCAACCTGAGACGGTCTGTCCTGCCATGGCATGGGGCGTGATGGCCGTGAGGCGGGGTTATGTAACTCCTACTAGAGGCGCAGTGGCGATCATGAGCATCCGGATTTTTTGATCAGCTGCGGCCCCGCTCGATGGCGGTCATTGGCGGCTCGGCCCGGAAGCACAGTTATTGCACAGGCCGAGGGCAACGGTCCTATCCCAGGCGGTGCCGATCGTCGAATGAGCCTGCGCCGCTATCCAGGCAGTGCTTCGCTTGTGAGGGAAATGCGACTGGCACACCGCGATATACCGACGCGAATCTGCTATGTATTAGGGGGCTGCAGCCCAGGAACGACCGAGATGGCGTGCTCAACAGTCAGGCTGACCTTGATCTGATCTGGATCAATTTCGCTGGATGCTGAGCGACGTAGCTTTGGGAGGCTACGCTGATCACTGTGGCGATACGGTCAAGCCTGAGGCCGTGTCAGGAAGGGCGCTTGGTGATCCTGCGGATTGGTGCGTGATGCATCGGCGTCACGGAGAGCGGTCCGCATCCGAGCCGGCACTCAGGCCACGAGGAGTCCCTCATGCAGCGCGTACCCGTCTCCATCCTTCCGCTCGCAACTTTCCCTTCACGCGACCCGGCGTTGCGGGCTCCAGACTCTCCACGTCACAAAGCCAATTCGACTCCGACCCTGCCGTTCGGCTCGTTGCCGAACTGGCATGAGTCATTCACTGCGTGGTGCAATTATTGGCGGAGTTGTTTGCTGTCCTGCCCGCCGGCAACCGACCCGCATGATGAGTGGAACAGAGGCGGAACACTGCCGCGAGGGGCCGATATTCGGGAGAGTATCGATCCACCTAGTAGTACCGACCGGCTGCTGCATGCTGCGATGGGGCAGTTATCCTGGGGTATCTCTCCGGCTGCGCTGGGGCTTGCTTATGCCGACTGGGCATTTCACTTTGCTGTTTCGCCGGGGAAATGGCGACGACTGCAGGAAAAAACCGTCCGCAAGGCCATCCGTTTCGCCACCTATGCGCTGGAGGGGGCGGCGGTCCCGAGTTGTCCGCTATGTATCGAGCCACTGCCGCAAGACCAGCGTTTTTGCGGTGAGGCATGGCAACGCTGGCCGTTCAAGCTGATTTATCAGGGTTTTCTGCTGCAACAGCAATGGTGGCATAACGCGACGACGGGTATCGGCGGCGTTTCTGCACACCACGAGCAGGTCGTCTCCTTCGTGGCACGGCAGCTGCTCGATACGGTTTCGCCCGTCAATTTCATCGCGACCAATCCGGAGGTGTTCGAGGCAACCGTGCGTAGCGGCGGGCTGAACCTGCTGCAAGGCGCCAGCAACTTTCTGGTGGATTGGGAGCGTACCATCGGCGGCAAGCCGCCGGTCGGTGCCGAGGATTTCCAGCCGGGGCTGCAAGTCGCCGTGACGCCGGGGCAGGTCGTCTATTGCAACCGGTTGATCGAATTGATCCAGTACGCGCCGCACACCGAGCAGGTGAATGCCGAGCCCATACTCATCGTGCCGGCCTGGATCATGAAGTACTACGTCCTCGACCTGTCGCCCGCCAATTCATTGGTGAAGTACCTGGTGGAGCGCGGCCACACCGTATTCATGATCTCCTGGCACAACCCGCAGGCCGCGGATCGCGACCTCGGCATGGATGACTACCTGCGCCTCGGTGTGCTCGACGCATTGGGGGCGGTGCGGGCCATCGTGCCAGAGCAGCCGGTGAACATGGTTGGCTATTGTCTGGGCGGGACCCTACTGGCGATTGCCGCCGCCTATCTCGCCGGCCGGGGTGATGCTTCGATCAACTCGCTCACGCTGCTGGCCGCCCAGACCGATTTCACCGAGGCGGGCGAGTTGACGCTGTTCATCGACGACAGTCAGCTCAATTACCTCGAAGACATCATGTGGGATCAGGGGTATCTCGATACCCGGCAGATGGCGGGGGTCTTCCAGTTGCTGCGTTCCAATGACCTTATCTGGTCGCGCGTGGTGCACGAATACCTGATGGGGCGGCGCGAGCCGTTGATCGACCTGATGGCCTGGAATGCGGATGCCACACGGATGCCGTACCGGATGCACAGCGAGTATCTGCGGCGCCTGTTTCTGGATAACGATCTGTTCGAGGGGCGCTACAAGGTCGATGGCCACTCCATCGTGCTGAGCGATATTCGGGCGCCGATCTTCGTGGTGTCCACCGAAGGCGACCATGTCGCGCCATGGCGCTCGGTCTACAAGATTCATCTCATCAGCGAGACGGAGGTGACCTTCGTCCTGACAAGCGGCGGACATAACGCGGGCATCGTCAACGAGCCCGGCCACCACGGTCGGCATTTCCGCATCGCTCGTCGCGCGGCCGGCGAGAAATACAGCGACCCGGATAACTGGGCACACACCGCCGCCGCGACGGCGGGCTCCTGGTGGCCGGCATGGGCCGCATGGCTGGAGCAGCGCTCCGGCGGGCCTACCTCACCACCTGCGCTCGGATCACCGGAGCAAGGCTATGCCCCATTGGGGCCGGCGCCGGGCCGCTACGTGCTTGAGCGGTAGGCGGTAGGGGCAGTGGTTGGCCGAAGGGGGTCACCAGGGACGGGCTCTGTCCGGCAGTCGCAAGCAGAAGGAATAAGCATGACCATCCGCAATCTCGATCACCTGTTACGCCCTCGCTCGGTGGTGGTCATCGGCGCCTCGGCTCGGGAACACAGCGTCGGCGCCACCGTGCTGAAAAACCTGCTACACGGCGGTTTCGGTGGCGCCGTTCTGGCGGTCAATCCCAAATACCGGACGCTGGCAGGCATCCAGGTCTATGCCAGCGTGAAGGCACTACCTGTCACGCCCGAGTTGGCGGTCATCTGCACGCCGCCGGCGACGATCCCAACCCTGATCGCCGAACTGGGCGAGCACGGCACCAAGGCGGCGATCGTGCTGACGGCGGGGCTGACACAGGCCCGAGACGGTGACGGGCGCAGTATTACAGCCGCGATGCTGGAGGCTGCCAAGCCGCACCTGCTGCGCATCGTTGGTCCCAATTGCGTCGGGGTGCTGGTACCGAGCATCGGCCTGAACGCCAGCTTCGCTCAGATTGGTGCCTTGCCCGGCAGACTCGCCTTCGTTTCCCAGTCGGGGGCTCTGACCGCCGCGGTGCTCGACTGGGCCAGCGCCGAGGGCATCGGTTTTTCCCATTTCGTGTCACTGGGGGACGGTGCGGACGTGGATTTCGGCGACATGCTCGACTATCTGGCCAGTGATGGCGGCACCAGCGCTATCCTGCTGTACGTCGAGTCGATCCGCGCTGCACGCAAATTCATGTCCGCGGCCCGCGCGGCGGCGCGCAACAAACCGGTGGTGGTGGTCAAGGCAGGCCGTGCGCCAGAAGGGGCCAGAGCGGCGGCCTCTCATAGCGGGGCGCTGGCCGGGGCGGACGATGTCTACGACGCGGCGATCCGACGGGCCGGCCTGCTGCGCGTCTATTCCACCGACGAGCTGTTCAACGCCGTGGAGACGTTAGCGCGGTCCCGGCCGATGCTGGGCGATGCGCTAACCATCATGACTAACGGCGGCGGTGCTGGCGTGCTGGCCACCGATGCGCTGGTGCTGGGCGGCGGACGGCTCGCCTCGCTGTCCGAGACGACGGCGGATCGGTTGCGCGCCGTGCTGCCGTCGACCGCTTCGGTCGACAACCCGGTGGACATCATCGGCGACGCGCCTGGGGAGCGCTATGTGGCGGCCCTGCAGGCACTGCGGGACGATCCTGCCACAGGGGCGGTACTCTTCATCCATGCGCCGACCGCGATCGTGCCCACCGCCGACATCGCCACCGCCGTGCTGCCGCTGGTGCGTGAGTTTCCCGTTAATGTGTTCACCAGCTGGCTGGGTGGCGAGAGCGTCGCCGAAGCGCGCCGGCTGTTCCACGATGCAGGGATGCCCACCTATGACACGCCGGAACAGGCGGTACGCGGTTTTCTGCAGGCGGTGGAGTACCGCCGCAACCAGGATCTGCTGATGGAGACACCGCCGTCCATGGCCGAGCCGGGCGGCAAGGACCCGGCCGCAGCGCGGGCGGTGATCCAGGCTACGCTGGCCGCCGGCCGCACGGTGCTGAGCGAGCCGGAGTCGAAGGCAGTGCTCGCGGCCTATGGCATCCCGGTGGTGGATACGCGGATCGCACCGACCGTCGACGAGGCCGTCCGGATCGCGACCGAGCTGGGCTTTCCGGTTGCACTGAAAACCCTCTCGCCCGACATCACGCACAAATCCGACGTAGGGGGCGTGGCGCTCAATCTGGCAACGGCCGAGCAGGTGCGCCAAGGCGCACAGGCGATGGAACGTCAAGTGTGCACGCAACGGCCGCAGGCCCAGCTGAGCGGCTTTACCGTCCAGCGCATGGCGCCGACTTCCGATGCCATTGAACTGATCGTCGGCGTGGCCACTGATGCGGTGTTCGGCCCGGTGATCCTGTTCGGCCACGGCGGCACTGCCGTCGAGGCAATAGGCGACCATGCTATTGGCCTTCCGCCGCTCAACGCGACGCTGGCCCGCGATCTGGTATCCCGTACCCGGGTGGCTCGCTTGCTGCGGGGCTACCGCAACCGGCCGGCGGTGCCCCATGACGCGGTCGAGCAGACCCTGGTACAGCTGTCCCAGTTGCTGTGCGAACAACCCGAGATACGCGAGATCGACATCAACCCCCTGCTGGCGGATGAGCACGGCGTGCTGGCGCTGGATGCCCGGATCGTGGTTGCTCCCATCGAGGTCGCGGCTCCGGAGCGGCTGGTGATCCGGCCCTATCCCAAGGAGCTGGAGGAGTCCTTGACCTGGAACGGTGTCAGCGTGCTGCTGCGACCGATCCGGCCCGAGGATGAGCCACGTTATAGCGATTTTTTGAAAGCTTTGACCGCGCAGGACATGCATTTTCGTTTTTTCGACACGCTGCGGCAGCTGCCTCACTCTCAGCTTGCCCGGCTGACTCAGATCGATTACGACCGGGAAATGGCCTTCGTCGCCATGGGGGTCGACGAGCAGGGCCGCGAATGCCTACTGGGCACGGTGCAGGCAATGGCCGATCCCGACAATCAGCGCGCCGAGTTCGCAATCGCGGTGCGCTCCGGCCTGCAGGGGCACGGGCTGGGCACCATCCTGCTCCGGAAAATCATTCGTTATTGCTACCAGCGTGGTACCGCGGAGCTGGTCGGGGAGGTGCTGGCCGAGAATACGCAGATGCTGGCGCTGGCCAAAGAGGCCGGCTTTCGAGCGCGGCGGGATACGGACTCAGCCGGCGTGGTCCGGGTCAGTCTGGCACTGCAGACGCGCTGACGGGGTCGGTGTTTTTCCCATTCCCGGCAAAGCTGGATGGTGCTTCGCCTGCCACGGAGTCACGATGTCAAATGCGGCTCCGGCACGGTCGGGCAAGGCGCCGATCACCGAGCGTTTCCGTTGGCGGTGCTAGCTATAGTGAGGCAGGTGCGGTCCGCAAGTGCGGTGCGATGTCTCATCTCCTTTGCGTAAGGAGCCCTTTCTGTGAAGTCTATCCAGCGCCATGCCGCCGCCCATACCTTCTATCACCTCGCCGGGGTACCGCTGAGTGGCCTCGCCTGCGGTGGGCTGGCCTGCTTCGCAGCCCGGGCCTGCGAGCCGGCTCGCTGGCGTCGGGCGAGCGGACAGGCACCACCCATTTATTGCCTCGGCCAATGCTACGCCGGCCCCAGCGACACGGAGCACGATGCGCGCCCGACAATCGGCTGCCACAGTCGGCAGTGCGTGTTGCTCGACAATGTACTGGCCGGCGGCGTGCGTGAGCTGACAGCCTATCTGGCCGGTGACGGCGGGGCGGCACTCGCCATGGCGCAGCGCATGGCGCCGGACGAGCTGGTGCGACTTGTCGAGACCTCCGGCTTGCGCGGGCGCGGAGGCGCGGGATTTCCGGCCGGGCGCAAGTGGCGGGCCGTGGCGACGCAGGCCGCGCCGCTCAAGTATCTGGTGGTGAATGCTGACGAAGGTGATCCGGGGACGTTTTCTGACCGTTTCCTGCTCGAGGACGACCCGTTCTGCCTGATCGAGGCGGTGCTGATCGCCGCTCAGGCGGTCGGCGCGAGCAGGGGCTATCTGTACCTGCGCAAGGAATACCCGCGCGCGGCACAGGTATTCGCCGATGCACTAGACCAAGCCAGGACCGCCGGCTGGCTGGGGGCAGCGTTCGACCTGGAACTGGTGGCGGGCGAGGGCAGCTATCTGTGCGGCGAGGAGACGGCGCTGCTCAACGCGCTGGAAGGGCGCCGTCCGGAGGTACGGCTGCGCCCGCCGCAGATCACCGAGCAGGGTCTGTTCGGCCAACCTACGCTGGTGCACAACGTCGAGACACTGTGCACTGTGCCGTGGATCGTGCGCCACGGCGCCGAGGCGTACGCGGCGCTTGGCTTTGCGCAGAGCCGCGGCACCAAGCTGCTATCGCTCAACTCACTGTTCCGCCGCCCCGGGCTGTATGAGGTTGAGTTCGGCCTGACGCTGGCCGACGTGGTGGAGGAGTTGGGCGGTGGCCTGCGGCAGGGCACCCTCAAGGGGTTGATGGTGGGCGGTCCGCTGGCAGGGCTGGTGCCGCCGGCCTTGCTATCTACGCGGCTTGACTACGAGGAGATGCAGGCGATCGGCTGTGCAGTCGGTCACGGTGGCGTGATCGCCTTCGCGGACGATACCCCGCTGGCCGAGCTGGCCGCCGAGGTGTTCCGCTTTGGTGCCAGGGAGTCCTGCGGCAAGTGCACCCCGTGCCACCTGGGTACACCTGTTCTGGCCGAACGGCTGCAGGCGATTGCCGCTGGGCAGCGCATGGACAGGGGGGATTACCACGCCCTGCTCGATGCGCTGGCCGCCACCAGCCTGTGCGGTCACGGGCGTGGCTTGGCTGAATTCGCCCAGGCGCTCGAGCGTCATTACCCCGGGGAGCTGCAGTCATGGTTCAACTGACCATCAACGGCAAGTTGCACGATTGTGCCGCGGGCACGCTGCTGCTGGACGCGCTGCAGGCTGCCGGGGCGGCCGTGCCGACACTCTGCCATGATGCGCGACTGAAGCCGTATGGCGCTTGTCGGCTGTGCGTCGTCGAGGTCGCGGGCGAGCCGCGCCCGGTGGCCAGCTGCGCGGTGACGGTGCAGGACGGCATGCAGGTACGCAGCGCTTCCCCGGCACTGTCGGCGCTGCGTCGTACCAACCTGCAGCTGATCGCCCGGCACTATCCGCCCTACGCGGTGTTGGCCGAACCACAGCGGCCGTTCCACCGATTGTTGAACGAATATGGAGCGAGTGCGGGTGGCGAGCCCGTCGTCGATCCGTTCCATGACGACAGCCATCCCTATCTGGGCGTGGCGATGGAGCGTTGCATCCACTGTTACCGCTGCGTGCGCATCTGCGAAGAGGTGCAGGGGCAGTTTGTCTGGGAGGCCTGGGGGCGCGGCGAGGGCACCCGCATCGCACCGGGCAAGGGTGACGCGCTGTTGAGCGGCGGTTGCGTCAGCTGCGGTGCCTGCGTCGATACCTGTCCGAGCGGTGCGCTGTACGATAAGCGCACTACCGTCGCCCCCACCGCCTGGACCCGTACCACTTGCGGCTACTGCGGGGTCGGCTGCCAGATGGAGGTAGGCAGCGCCGCGGGGCGGATCGTGGCGGTACGGCCGGCGAACAGCCCGGTCAACCGCGGCCACCTGTGCGTGAAGGGCCGCTACGCCTTCGACTTCAACCATGCCGCCGACCGCGTCACCACCCCGATGCTGCGCCGCGAGGGACGCTGGCAGCCGGTCGGCTGGGACGAGGCACTCGACTTCACCGCCGAGCGCCTGCAGGGGCTGATCGACCACTATGGCCCGGACGCCATCGGCCTGCTCGGTTCGGCGCGTGCCAGCAACGAGGAGAACTACCTGTTGCAGAAGTTCGCCCGCGTGGTAGTCGGCACCAACAACGTCGATTGCTGCGCCCGGGTCTGCCATACCCCGAGCGCCAAGGCGCTGAAGACCATGCTCGGCACCGGTGCCGCGACCAATTGTTTCGACGACATCGAGATCGCCAACGCCTTCCTGTTGTGCGGGGCGAACCCGACCGAGAACCACCCTATCGTCGGTGCCCGGATCAAGCAGCGGGTGCTGCAGGGCGCCCGGCTAGTCGTGGTCGATCCACGCCGCACCGAGTTGGCGGCGCTGGCCGACATACATCTGGCGGTGCGACCCGGCCACAACATCCCGCTGTTCAACGCGATGGCGGCCACACTGATCGAGGAGGGGCTCCTCGACCGGGTTTTCCTTGCCGAGCGGGTCACCGGCCTGGCCGATTATGCTACCTTCATCGCAGACTACGCACCGGAACGGGTCGCCGAGGCCTGCGGGGTGGCGGCTGGCGACATCCGCGCCGCCGCGCGCTGTTATGCCGAAGGCCGCCCGTCGATGTGTTTCCACGGTCTCGGCGTCACCGAGCACCTGCAGGGCAGCGAAGGGGTGATGACGCTGATCAATCTGGCGCTGCTGACCGGCAATCTGGGGCGGGCGGGCGCCGGCATCAACCCGCTGCGCGGCCAGAACAATGTGCAGGGCGCGGCGCAGATGGGCTGCGACCCGGCGACGCTGACCGGCTCGCAAAGCTTCCAGGAGGCCGGGGCGCGCTTCGAGGCCGCCTGGGGGACTCGTCTGCCGGCCAGTCATGGCCTCGACCTGCTGCAGATGATGGACGCAGCCAAGGCCGGCAAGCTAAAGGCAATCTGGGCGTTCGGTTACGACATCTATCTGACCCTGGCGAACGCGGCGGACACCGCCCGGGCGCTGTCCGGGCTCGAACTGGTGATCGTTCAGGACTTGGTGCTCAATAAGACTGCAGAGGCCTATGGCACGGTGTTCCTGCCCGCTGCCTCCTGTTTCGAGAAGGACGGCACCTTCATGAACTCGGACCGTCGGGTGCAGCGCATCCGCGCCGCCTTGCCCCCGCTAGGCGAGGCGCGCCCGGACTGGTGGATCATCCAGGCCCTGGCCGGGCGTCTCGGCCAGCCGGAGGGCTTCACCTTCAGTGACCCGGAGTCTATCTGGAACGAAGTCCGCATACTGTGGCCCGCCGGCGCGGGCTTGTCGTATGCGCGCTTGGAGGGAGAGAGCCTGAATTGGCCCTGTCCTGATGAAACCCACCCTGGGACCCCGGTTCTGCATCGTGACCGCTTTGCCCATGCTAAGACAACAGCCTTGGCACGCATCCCATTTATTCCGACAACAGAGCAGTTGGATGACGATTATCCGTTGCTACTGACCACCGGCCGTACACTCCACCACTTCAATGCCGGCACAATGACTTACCGTACGCCGAATGCAGTGTTACGACCAACGGATACGCTTGATATGGCCCCGCTGGACGCTAAGCGTTATGGACTGACTGATGGGGAGACCGTGCGAGTGCGCAGTCGCTACGGAGAAGTTCTGCTGCCGATACATGTGACGGAGACGATGCGGGCCGGCCAGTTGTTTTCCACTTTCCACCGGCCAGATCTATTTGTGAATCAGTTGACCTCTTCAGTGCGGGATCGGATGGTGCACTCGCCAGAATACAAAGTGACTGCCGTGAGGGTGGAGAAATTGACCGACTAAGGGTAGGGAGACCTTTGAACAGGTCTCGACGTGAGGTGCGGGAGTGTCTACGGTTCTAGGTGTGACCGGAACCATAAGTTGGCCACTGCAATCCAGATGGTGCTCGCTTCATCTGAAACGCCGGTTCAGCGATGAGCCGCTGCGCTACTCGTAACGGATCCTAGGACTATGGGCGTCGGACTGATTCGATTATCTCCCTTCGATCAGCTCCCCAACAATTCTTTGACTTTCGTTTTTGCTTCAGCCGGGGCAACCCGGCCAGGTTCAGTGATGTCGTAGACGTGACGCGCCTGTCGACCTGAACACTCTTGGCGCGAGGCCAAATAGCCTTTCTTCGCCTGTCCATGCAGCATCGAGTAGGGCATCCCCCGGCTCATTTCGTAGCCGTGGCGGCGC
Organism: Neisseriaceae bacterium JH1-16; assembly: GCA_025989215.1. Taxonomy (GTDB): domain Bacteria; phylum Pseudomonadota; class Gammaproteobacteria; order Burkholderiales; family Chromobacteriaceae; genus Crenobacter_A. Next base: position 1,095,315 of record JAPDNP010000001.1, read on the forward strand.
AGATTCTCAATGAACTCCAGACCAAAGATTGGCCCTTCCGCTACATGGTGAAATATCTGAAGGCAGATCAGACTCCCATAGAGATCTTTGTCGGAACTCATAGTGCAATACTCAAGAGCCACCCAATGGCACCACAGCTGATTACCACCAGCCATGGAGGCAGACGCCAAAACATCAGCGCGACCAGGGCAACGAGCGCCAAGCCGAAGTCACCCGGTTGATGAATGGCGCTGGTCCAAACCGGATGATAAAGCGCGGCCAACAGCAGGCCGACCACGGCTGCATTCACACCCGCCAGTGCGGCTTGGGTTCTCACGTTGCGGCGCAGTCTCTCCCAGAATGGCAAAGCCCCTGTGACGAGCAGGAATGACGGGCTAAAAATAGCCACGAGACACAGCAGGCCACCTAGCCAGCCTGATGGCCCCACCTTCATCGACGCCCCCAGGAATGCCGCAAATGTGAACAAGGGGCCAGGTACGGCCTGCGTGGCGCCATATCCTGCTAGAAATGCATCGTTGCTGACCCAGCCGGGAGGCACGACCGCTGCCTGAAGCAGCGGTAACACAACATGTCCGCCACCAAACACCAAGGCCCCAGAGCGGAAGAACGCATCCACATCAGTGATAGCTTGGCTTTGACTGAGTGCTGTCAACATTGGCAGCCCCGCCAGCAACGCGAAGAAGAGGGCGAGCCAGACACCGCCAGCGCGCTGACTGACTTTAATCGGGAGAGGATCGTGTTCCTTCGCCTGTGTCGGCTTGAATAAGAGCACGCCGACCACCGCTGCGCTGGCAATGACCCCCACTTGTGCCCATGCCGACGATGCCGACAGAACCAGGCAGGCGGCAATTGCCATGATCGAAACCCGCTTTATGTCAGTGCACAAGTTGCGGGCCATGCCCCACACGGCTTGAGCAACCACCGCGACCGCGACTACCTTGAGACCATGTAGCGCCCCCGGTGAAATGACCAGCCCATGTCCGGAGATGCCTAGGGCAAAGAGGATGAGTAAAAGCGCAGACGGCAAGGTAAATCCGGCCCAAGCAGCCAATGCTCCACGATAGCCATAACGCAGCAGCCCCAATGCCATACCGACCTGGCTGCTGGCCGGCCCCGGCAGAAATTGGCACAGTGCGACCAGATCGGCATAGCTGTGCTCTGGTAGCCAACGCCTTCGCACCACAAACTCATCTCGAAAGTAGCCCAAGTGGGCAATTGGTCCACCAAAAGAGGTCAGGCCAAGGCGAAGGAAGACCAGAAATATCCCCCAAATGCTTTCTCGTTGAGAACCATCATCTAGAGTTGGCAGGTCGGTGTTTTGAGCATTCATAGTTGACCGTCGAAGTTGAATCGCCGTGCATTTCAGGAAGGAAGAGTGTCAATATTATGTGACTAACGGCATGACCAACTCACATGCCCGTATGAGCCGGTCAGTCTTGCAACGGTCTAGCTTCCCGATCCTCACCAGCATTGGCCATCAGTTCCAGCGCCAATGGCGCCTTGCCGTGTAGCAGCCAGCCGAATAGTACCGTCGCGACAACGGCGCCTACTAGCTGCGCGAAGATGAAGCTTGGCTGTCGGCCGGCCGGATGCCGACGAAGGTATCGGTAGCCGTGCGTGCCAGCGTGACCGCGGGGTTAGCGAACGAGGTCGAAGCGGTGAACCAGTAGACGCCGACAATGTAGGACGCCACCGCATAGGGCACGGCCTCGCCGGCTACGTGAGCAGCCAAAGATTACGACCAGTAGGCCGACGGTAGCGATGAACTCGCTCCACCACTGCAACGATCCGGTCCGGATGTGACGTGAGACAAAGAACAGCGGCTCCCCAAACATGTCGTGAGCCGCCGTTATACCGCAGAAAGCACCAAGGACCTGCGTCAGCATGTAGAGTCCCGCCTCGTAGCCGGACAGCTCGCGTCGCAACACTGCAGCCAGTGACACAGCTGGATTTAAGTAGGCACTGGACACGCCACCCATGACACACCATGAGCAATGCATTATTGCGATTATTACCACCATTTCCAGAATGGTGGGTTGGCACGCGTCACGGCACAGTCCAAGCAACTCGCCCCTGTAGGCGGGTTTTTTTGTTTCCCTCGGCATGGTTATCACAAAGCAAACCAGGAGCAAGCTCGTGCCACAGCAGGAATTGAAGGAGGTTATCGCAACCGCCGACTGCGCAATCAACCGGGAAGACTTTGACGAATTGATGGCGTTTTACGTCGACGATGCCGTGCAGGTGGTCCAGTCCGGCATGCTCGCCCAAGGTGGCGAGCAGATCCGCGCCGCCTTCCCCGCCATCGCCAATTACTTCAGCCATCACCTACATGTCAGCCAGGCAGACATACCGGTGGTGGCTGGTGGAGACACCGCACTGGTACTGGCTCGCACAGTGTTTCGGGCGGAACGGGAAGCTGGGCAGACCTAGCAGGCTACCCGGTTCGCCACCTACATGTTCCGCCGGGATCCGGCAGGGACCTGGCGCTGCGCCTCGACAACTCCTACGGCATTGGGTTATGTCGGTCTGCTCCCGGGCTGGGGTGGCTCACGCTCTGCATCTCCTGGATGTTCCAGAATTGAATCGCCCCGGTTTTCTAAACGGATTGAGACCTTCGTCCGCTTGGTGCATGTGAACGGACGTTCTCGATGGCAGCGGTAACTGACGGCTTTGGCCGAGAAACGGACCTTGAATAACCGGACATCCTTCATTCCCAGATTGGGGTCGTCTACGTCCCATCCTCGAGTACGCATGCTTTCGACACTTTTCAGTCATTGGCTGTCTTGCTGCTGAAAGACCGGCTACAGGAGGGGCGGCCACGTGGATTTGCTGATAATGGATTACAAGATCTCGGCAATGCATGGTCCTTGTGCAAGCACGAGAAGCCCATTACGGCCGCCCCAGAGCCTTGCGATGACTAGCCTGACATCAGACTCCAATCCTGACGTTGTGACCAAGCGCCCGTAGCCCTTTGCTGGTTCGCATGTTCCGTGGCGGGAACTCGTCCGGGCGAGCCCATCCAACAATCTCCCCGAGGCTACTCAATCCGATGTGAGGGATTGCCAACTGGTCACTTCGGATCGCGTTCCAGAGTCGAGACGCAACGCTCCCGTTACCCCACACGACATAATTCAATAGGTCGAGCACCGTTTTTCCCTCGCGAGACTTCTGCCGCCAGAGCCACTCGCCGAACTTCTGAACCTTGTCGTCACCTGCTTGGGGGCTGCCAGGAAGACCGAGATGCTCGTTCTCCTGCTTGACGGCATGATCTCGGATCGCATGCACGCGAGAAATGGCATCGACAAACTCCTCCTCACTCAGCCTCAGAATACGGTCGCGTGCTAGTAGCTCACGTAGCCGCGGTGACCACTCGTAGATCGTGCGGTCCTCGAACGAGTGGTCGAAATCGGCGTCATGCCACCACTCCAAAGCCTCGCGCAGAGCTAACTCGGGATTTTTCGAATTTCTGGAGAAAAACTCTTCGTAGGGGTGGCGGTTTCCGTCTTTCACTTTCTTGTAGTAATACGCATGCAGGAACTGGTCTGCCTGAACACCAGGGGCTACCGATGCGTCGATCCAACCTGGTTTGACCTCCGGGTCTGAAACTCTGATGGCGATGGATCGCATCACCTGTAGCGTTTCGTTCCAGTCCTGCTCGAATTTTTGAAAGCGCTTTTCAGACGACCGTTTCGTGTCGACGAAAACCAATCCCTGGTTCTTCGGTAACAAGCGATCCTTATCGAACTGCTGTTCAAGACCGTATTCGTGTTTCGACAGTTCTGATCGCCGGTCTGTCAACCGCAGCTGTTCTTGGTAGATCTCCTTGGTCAACGGGTGTGAGCGGTCATCTACCTCCTCGAAGAAGCGGAGCAGCTCTCGTTCCATGTCCAACTCGACAAGTTCGTCGTGCGATAGGAAGGTGCCTGCCTCAATGTTCGAGATCCAAGCCCGATCAGACAGGTTGGCGGAACCGATGTAAGCTCCAGCATCCACCCACCAGATAATCTTTGCGTGCAGAATGTCTGGCACCAGCTTGCAGTCGTAGTTGAGGCTGGCCTTGTCCAGAAACCACTTCAAAACTGCTGGATCGACGGCAACCGAGTGGTCATAGCGACCATAAAACTCTAGAGGTTTCAGGTGTTGCGCACAGGCGTCGAATAACTTCATATTGTCGCGGTGCGCGTAGGCGACTGCTGCACGAACACGCGTGCAGGTTTCGATAACCTCGCCCAGCAGGTTTTGTAGAAGTTGCTTGTTGAGCGGGCCGGCGATGAAGCGCATTTCTGTAGATCCTTTTTTATTTCATTGTCATCTCAGTTGCGAACTTCGATCGCCAGATCAAGGTCCGACCAAAAGGTTTTACCATCCGGCAAGCCTTCTGACAGGACAGAGAAATAACGCTGTTCTTGCCAGGAGCGCTGATCTCCAACGACATACAGCCGTTGTTTTGCCCGACTAACCGCGACGTTCAGCAGGTTGGGGCGGCGTGCAGCCCAGCCCTTGGCCCCCGGTTTTTGCGGATTGCCGCCCAGCACCAGCACCACCACATCGGCCTCCTTCCCCTGCGTGGTATGCACCGTACCGGTTTTCTCGGTGTCGAACCCCAACTCCCCGGCCAGCTGCCTCAACCGATTGGCACAATCGCGGAAAGGGGAAATCAGGAAGACGTTGGCGGGCTGGACGCCATATCGGTCACGCAGTTCTATCAGCAGGGCCTCGACGGCTTCGCCTTCCTCCGGAATCCAGTTGCCCTCGCTAGTTTTACCGACCACGTCTATCCAGGTACTTCTGGGCAAAGGCATGCTGGCTTTCGTTTTGCCGTGAACCATCAGGCCATCGTAGGCGATCTGATTACTGATGGTGAACATCGGGTCATCGCAGCGGCGATGCACGCGTAGCGGACAGCCCACCCAGACTTTGCCTTTGTCAGGATGGGGAAGATGGGTGCCCAGACTCATGGTTTGGTCCGCCAGCACTTGGGTTGACGCTTCGCTGGGCCACCAATGCGACGCCACTCCATAGTGACGAGCCAGGGCGCCTTCCACCGTCGGCGGGATGCCGCTTACTGGTTCCAGCTGTTTCGGATCGCCGACGACGACAGTGCGGGCGGCACGCCAGATAGCGCCTGCCGCCTGTTGCGGCAACGCCTGCCCAGCCTCATCGATGAGCAGCCAGCCAATGGCTTCCCGGCCTAGCCGTTTGAACATCCGCGGGATGGACGCGAAGGTGGTCGAAATCACCGGCACGACCAAGCAGAGCGAATCCAGCGCTGTTGCGGCAGCTTCCTCCGGCAAATTTTTACCTTGTAGCCAATCGCTGACCAGATTGATGTTGGCCAGGATCTCGTCTGGATGGTTTTCGATAAAGGCGCGATGGATATCCAGCGCGGCTAGGAACACGGCCTCGCGTGCTTTGCGCCAATCATCCCTTGCCCACGGCGCGGACTTTTCCCGGATATCGTCAGAAGCGCTTGGGGTCGGCCAAAAGTCGCCCAAACTGGCTTGGGCTTGGTCAAGCTGGCTCCGCACCGCGCTCAACTGCTTGTTCAGTTTTGCGAGTTCACCGTCCACCGGCTGTAAACTGCGCTCCAGCTCCAAGACGTGGCGTTGCAGCTCGGTTAGTTTCGACTTCATTTGTTGCACGTTCCGCAACGGAGCACTTAGCTCGTGTCGCGCGGCATCCAGCTCTTGTGTGAGCAAATGATGCCTATCCCACCATTGGCGATGAGAACGGCCGAAAGTGGCTATCCATGCCAGCAGTCCTGGCTTGTTGGGTTGATGTTGTTTTAGCGTGTGCGCGACGGAATCGAACCGTTGGCGCAGCTCGCCACAGAGATCTTCTGACTTCGCGACTTCTCCGGCCCATTGTTCCCGATCGCCGCGCGCTTGGACTAGCTGTGCTGCGATAGCGCGCCATGTTACCTCGGTCTTCGCTAAACGCTGCTTCAGGGTTGTCATCTGCTCGCTCAGGCCGGATGCATGAACCAACTCTGCCCGGATCGACGCCTCCGCTTGCTGCGCGGTGTGGAAGCGTTGGATCGCATCGGTCCACGACATTGCCGGAGCGCGCTTGCGTTTCTTGATCAGCTCGAGGTGGTATTTGAGGCCTTCGCCCCGCCTTGGGGTGAAGTGCGGTGGCGGTGGGGCGCCATCTTGGTTTTCCTTGGGATTGCGCCACCAGAAAACATTCATGAATGCCTCCCGGTTGGTCTTACTGCCTAGTCGAGCAGCCAACAGACCCCAGGCAGGTTTGCCAATCAACTCCGCCGCCAGTTCGGAGAAGTAATCGCTCCGGTCGAGCACAGGCTTTGGCACCGCCTTAGTCTCTGGCAGCTCCAGCGAAATGTTCTCTACCGCCCCGTTATTGGCCGAGGCAACGACGATAGCGAAGCCTTTTATGCTCTGATGCAGCGGATGGTAAGAAATGCGCGTGTCACCGAGCTTAAAAGTCGTTATGGAGGTCAAGGCGCCTTGGCCCTTGGCGGCGAGCAGTTGCGCCCGCTGGGTGACCACCGACGCGACGACATCGCGCAGCAACGTGGTTTTCCCGGTGCCCGGTGGGCCGTTCACGGCAAAGATACCGGGCTGGGTGACGCAGCGCCGCCAGATTTCGTTGACCGCCAGCTGCTGGCTGAACGCCAACGGGTATTGCAAGGGCCAGCACCCAGCAGGCGCTTGTTTCGGTAGCAGGCATCGGAAGGCAGTCTTCAGGCCTTGCTCGGAGCGGATGTCGGTGCGCTGTTGTCCGGATGTGGCGGTCGCTGTCATGTATTCGACAAACCCCTGGCCGATATCCTTACGCTGCCATGCCGCACCCAGCTGCCGCAATTCCTTGATGAAGAAGCTGTTGATCAGATCATCCGTGACCTCAGGGGCCTTCTTCTGGCTGTCTGACTCAGTTTTCTTGTCGGCTTGCGGCGCGTTCACTTGAAAGCATTTCACAACGCAGGCGTGCCTTGGGTCCAACGCCGACAGGGGAAAGTGGGTCTTTTCACAAACGAGCTGGGCCAGCTGATCAAGCCAGGCCAGGTCGGCTGCTGTCTTCTCCCGTTGCAAGCGTGCGGCCTCATCCGAGACCCATTGCATCAGATGCCGAGCCAAGTCGTCGAAATCGGAAAATCCGCTATCGATATTGGGAATAAAATCACTGGGTGCGGACAAGCCGGCTAAGTCGGCCGGAATGCTTTGTTCAAGCGAGAGGACGCCTTCGTCGTGTCGCAGAATCTGCCCCGCAGCCCATACGGGAAGGGAGAGCGCGAACGACTCATACAGCGGAATGCCAAGTTCGTTAACTCGAATGTCGAAAAGACGACTCTTGCCGATGATCCTGTCATCGAAAACCTCTTCATGGCGGCCGATTTTGTCTTCCAACAGGCTGGCAAATGGGGCGAATCCATACACTCCGAACTGAACGGTGTAACGCCACACCTTGCCCGGAGGCAGGTGCTTGCGGCAATGCCTAGGATCGCTCCAGGGCAAAGTGCCAATATGGTCTACGTTGTATGCGGGACGCTGCTTGTCGTTGGGGTTGTCTTTGTCGATCTTCTGCGGCGTTAATGCCTCGATTGCTTTCCAGAAAGGAAAAACCTGCTGCGCCTGAATATTTTGACTCACCGAAGCTCCGCTTTCGTTGTCCGCCACATCACCTAGGATCGCAAAGTGATGCAAAAAAGATATTTAGTGTATCTTCATGATCGATGTCGGCATAGAAGAGGCTTGTGACGGTGATGGTAGGCGCCTAGGGATGGCTGGCGATCCGCTGCTTGGTAAGAAGTAGTTGTGGCAGTGTGAGGCTAGCTAACGCCGCGCCGACTGCGAAGGTCGCCATTGATCCGTGGTGCTGCCACAACCAGCCGGCAATCACGATGGCCAACAGTATTGCTACCCCGCTCACCAGATTACTGAAGCCGAGCAGGTCAAAGCGGCTTAGAGCCGCTAACAAAACCCTCCCGGCGTTGTTGCGCTGCCTTGCCATACTACTTGTACTGTCTGCGGCAGCGCGCCTAGCCGGGACCGCGTTGCTAGGTTTTGTTAGCGGTTCTTAGTCGATCCGACAGCCCGCCCACTGGGGGGCGGACAGGGTATAGAGCAGAGCCATGACCACCAGTACCAGCGAGCGGTATCCAGGCGATAGACAGTCCCAGTTCCTAGATACGTATTTGTTGGTGGTGTTTTTGACTGCATGGAGAGTTTATCTGATTATTTTCTTCCAGAAAAGAAAGTCGGATAGACCCATTCAGCTCTCCTTTTCAATTGATGACCATGCGGCCAAGTCGAGTCTAGCCAAACCAAGAAGTTATGTTATTTGCGAGCAACTCTTTATTAAGCAAAGAGAAGCTGTAGCTTTTTAAACTATTGCTTTTGGATAGATCGGCAAGCATGTCCTGAATAGTTCGGCCGCCTTGGTCCATGGAGACGATCGTATTGACCGCTTTTATCTGGCTAAGAAATGGTGGGCTGCTTTTGTAGCGCTCCAGTTTTTCTTTGATACTGCAAAGTGCCTCACCTGGAATGGTTGACCAAGAGACCACAAGGATATTGATTGCGTTGTGCAACTGCTCTGCAACAGGGTCCCACCCTGTATTTACTGTCGCCGTTTTTTTTGGACTTACTGTTGCTGAGCCCCCGTTTCCACTAGCATGAAGTGGATTGAAGAGGGGGAGTTCGTCTTGCTTGATAATTGATAAAAAATGCTTTGCTGCATGAGTACCGCAAAAGAAAGTTCCCGCTTCAGGACCGCTGTTTGATTTGTACGAAAAACAGTAATACGAGTCGGTTAATTTGTCACAGGCGCAGCTTTTTTTCTCTTGGCCAGCCAAGAGCTTCACGTGAGCAATCGGTTTTATGTCGTATTGACTGCAGATACGAACCCTAGTTTCTTCACCTCTACAATACATGTGCTTGCTCCCGTAAAAAGTAATTCCAAATTCCTGTTGAGTGAAGCGAAATAGCTTCGCTATCCGCTACGCTTTTGATCTCATGGAAACACTAGTTGCCATTTTATTAAAGAGAATGAATGACTGACTATTTTTTCCGCGTCGCCCTAAGTTGAATCAAATTAAAAACGATTTGCTATTCAAGTCCGTAGGATCATTTACATGGGAGCTGCAACCGTAGAAGTTGCAGAGCTCTCAATCAGTTCTGTCCAAGAAAATGACACCTGATGGTCGGCGACCCAGACTACCATATCGGGAATAGAACCACGGTTACCAAGAATTACCATCAGATAACGTTCTCGATCGTCCTGATAGGCGGCCAAGTATTGTTCCGTTGTTCGACGGTCCTGGCTGGATGGAATAGGATGGGATTCCGGGTGGGTATGCCACAGGCCAACGGCGTGCCGGCCTAATAAGTATTGCCTTTGTCTGTCACGTAGTAGGGCTTCGGTGTCTGGGTTATAAGCATGTCGCCTACGAAAGTCTCCTTCGTTGGGGCCTGTGGCAACAGTGATGATGAGGCCTTGCGCGTCAGGGTCGATGGCATAAACCTCTCCGCCGGCTTCCGTTTGCCTGGGCAATCGTTGAACATGGCTGTACATATGTTCAAGCGCTTGCGAGGTGAACAAGACATAACGCTTGAAGTCCGGGTAGAAGAATGTTCGGTTGTTCAAGGGAATGGCCGTTCCATGATCAGTCCATCGTGAGGTGCAGCCGGAGTCGCCCATGCCCTTAATGCCAAACCTGCCCTGTGGTTGTCCAAATAGCGCTGTCCGCGTACCCAACTAATGATTTTCGCCGCAGGGTCGTGCCTATCAATCAGCTTTAAAGCGCTCTCCGTCACCAAGGCAACAGCATGGGTGGCAGCGGCAGCGGTATAACTCTGGAAACGACTACTACAACCGGGTTCCTGTCGGATTACATCCTGTGGCCAATCGATAGCCTCGAGCTGGCCCATCCTGTCGTCAGTGCCTTGTAACCAGGGAGTTGTCGCTGGAAGGCAGCAAACATGAGCTGCAGCTACGAACGGCTCCATCCAACCGATCAAGAGTGGGCAGGGGTGTCGCTGGCGGGCCTGATCAATAAGCCAGCGCACGTCTGGCTCACCGGTTAGGTCCAGAACCAGATCGATTCCCTTGAGGGTGTTTTGGTTGAGCCATCTATCCACTTTCATCACCTTGGGCGTCACGACGCTCGATGGATGTCCAAGGTTGACACGTCGGGCGACTGCTTCAGCCTTGCGCTGGCCGACGGCCTCCGCACCCAGAAGGTGCCGGCCTATGTTGGCAGGAGCGAGATCATCATCGTCAATAAGGGTGATGTAACCGACGCCGGCTTTGGCCAAGTGCTCGACCACTGGGCTACCCAAAGCCCCCGCGCCGAAAACGAGTGCATGTTGAGTTTGACGGTGCGCGACTTCCGGGTGTTGGCCCCGTCCTACGAGCCATGAGGGATCAAGCCGGTTAACGGGAAGGGGGAGTGGCGTTGAAATTGGTGGGTAAGTCTTTTTTTTCAGGCCATTGTCTATGACCGTGGCAGGGCCACCTGGAAGCAGGTAGGCAAACGCGGAGGTGGCATGCCTTAGCAACACAATCCGATGAACTCTGCCACCTCGTTGGCGCAGGGGGCGAGTAAATCGCTTTCTCTGTTCTGGCCGAAGTCGGCCATTTAGTAGTCGCTCCAAGTCGGCGGCGGTCTGCGGCCAAGATGAAGGCGTAAGTGGATTGGGAAGTGGAATATCGGCTACCGGCCGTGACTGTCGGTTGATGCTGTGCATGCGGGACTCTCGAACTGGTTCCCCGACCACCCGGAAGCCAGAGCATTGGACTTTGGTTAACTTGCGTGCTGCGCAGCTGAAGCGGCTCATCATTTTGAAATACAATAGCGATCCGAAAACTTCTGTGACGAAGTCTTTAGGGGCGGCAGAGACGCAAAACAACAAGCAATCTGTCGATCTGAGGAACTTGCATCATTGTGTCCATTTTTCTTGTCTCGACCGGTAAAGTTCTGTCTCCTTACTCAAGGAGCACGGAAGAGGCCCTTAACCGCCGAAACACGCGCTGAATATTTGACATAATATACATTACACGAACAAATATGTAGATCGGGGCATTTTTGTTATTTCATTCGAAAATGGCCGTATTTTTCAAATTTCGCCATTTTTGTAACATTTTGTACAGACATGTCTAATTCCACTCAAAACCGTTGCTCCCGTGCCACAAAACTTACCCGCGCCGCACGCAACGCCAGTTACCGCACCAACGCCTCCGAGTTTTATCGACTGCGTTTCGGGCTGAGCGACCAGCAATTGGCCGACCTGGCCGGCGTCGACCGCACCACGGCCAACCGGTGGCGCCGCGGCGACAGCGAAGTACCGTTTGCAGTGATGGAGTTGCTACGGCTGCGTCGTGGCACACTGCCACGGGCCTGTGGTGCGTTCGCCGGGTTCCGGGTGGTTGAAGATCGGTTGGTGCCGCCGGATGCGCATTGGCAGGACGGCATTGCGGCTCGCGAGGTGAAGGACTGGTGGCTGCTACGGCAGCGGCTGGTGCGACGCTGACGAGAAAAAGCCCCGCGGTTGCGGGGCTTTCTTGCGCTTGAGTCGCCAGATCACAGAGGCCGTCTGTCCCTGGCAAGCTTGATCAGTGCAGCGCTACCAGGAGATCCGGTAGCCGCCAGATAAACAGCCCACTAACGACACCGAATACGAGTCGGTTCGCAATGGCGATTGTGTTGCTTTTATCTACAATAGCGCTCACTTTGGTTCCCCAAAATTGACAATTAAGCCGGTCAGGCCTACGCTTCTCAGCGTGAATGTTGCTCATATAGACCTCCAAAGTCGTGAGCGATTTTCATAAGCCCCGCGCAGCCACGCGGGGTTTTTGCTTTTGCGCTTGACCCGGACGATGGGGCCGCCAGTGTCCGGGATTGTTGTCGCGCTACCAGCCGTAACCGTAAGGGTTGCGTAGCTGCCGCTGCTGGTTGAGTACCCGGTTCAATACCAAGCCCGCCACCACGGCCGCCGCTACTTGCAGCACAAAGCTTTTCGTCGTCATGCCGCTTCCATCCGGGTTTCGATCCGCGCCAGTCGGCTCTCAATCTTCACCACATAGACCAACACCGGCAGATAGCTGGCGAAAATCACCGCAATGTCAGCGGCACTCACAGCGCAGCACCACGTTCCGGCAGCAGCACCGCCACCACACCGGCCAGTAACGCCGGCAGCGCAATGCTGGCTGGCGTGCCGCTGGCCAGCGCCGCCACGTTGCCAATGATGGTGCCGATGCCCGCCGCGCTCGACGGTTCAGCCAGTCGTTTCAAGATTCGTTGCATTGTCACTCCCTGGGTTAATGCGTGAGGCCACCATAGCCCCCGCCGTATTTCTGTACATCCTTGGCAATCTGGCTATTCGCCGCCGCCTTGGCGTCCTTGGCCGCCTTGGTGCGGTCGTAGCCGTACCAGACATTGCCTTCCAGCGTATGGCCGGCCAGCTTGTTGCGCAGCGCGTTATCGGGTGAGGTAAACCACCCTACTACCGTGTCTCGCGCGCCGTTCACCGCGTTGATCGCCTGCCCGGCGTGATCCCACAGCCACACGCCCGGCTGCACACCCGGAATCGGCAGCGTGCCCGGTGGCATGGTGCTGACAACGTTATGCGCAGTGTGCGGCACGTCTTTGACCGCATTGCTCACCGCCTCGCTAACGTGGTCGATCACCTCGCCGCCGACGTTGACCGCCTTGCGGGCAATCCACCATGCGGCCAAGCCCCCTGCGGCGATTAGCCACACCGTTGGCGGCACCGCACGCAACACCCCTGCCGCGCTCATCGGCCGTTCCCCGTGTTCCAGTACGGTTCACCGTCGATCATCGTGTACACCGCACCTTGCGGACCGCCCGCATTGGCGAAGTGGCCCGAAGCGCCGCTACCGCTTTCACCGTCCGCATTCGTGAAGAAACCCGCCTTCAAATCTTCCTGCATGGCGTTTCCCACGTCATCCCACGATGCCCCGGCTTGCTCGGCAAATCGTTGAATCTGGCGTTTCTGCCGAGCATCGGCGTCGTTGCCGCCCATCTCCGTTCCGAAGAACTGCCGCACAGGCTGGAACAGATCACCCAGCTTTCCCGGATCGAACATCGGTTCGGTGCCGTGCCGGACATAGGTCTGCGCCACCAGTACGCCAACGAAGCACAGGCCGCCGATTACGATGAGGTTTTCGAGTTTGCTTGCCATACGGCCCCTTTCATGCAAAACGCTTAGCTTACAGCACGTTTCGGCCAGTCGCCTTGGCTTGATCGTTGGTCAGGCCGTCGACCAGGATCAGCCCGTATTGGCGCGTCTCTTCTGGCAAGGTCTTGATCTTGCCCTTCAGATACTTGTCGACGGTGCCTTCGCCCAAGTTGTAGGCCCAAACGGCGGTCTTCCAATCCTTGAAGCGCTTGTACAGGTAGGCCAGATAGCGCATCGCGCCGTCGGTCGCCTGTGCCGGGTCGTTGGCGTTGAAGTTCTTGAGGCCGAAGCGCTGTTTCATGTCGCTGATGGTGATCGGCATGAACTGGAACATGCCGGTGGCACCCGCCCCCGATTTTTTCTTGCCGGTAATCACGTTCGGGTCGAAGTGCCCCGATTCCTGGTCGGCCTGGCGCAGCGCGATGCCGACCGGCACACCGTACTTCTGAGCCGTCTCCGCAATCATCGCGTTGTAGCCCTTGTCGGTCGGAATCCGTTCGGCAGTGCCGAGCACCGGGTTTCCGGTAGCAGCACCATCCTTTTGCGCGCTACCCGGATTCACTACGAATGCGTTACCCATCAGTTACCCCCTTGTTCGTTATTGAGTGCTTCGACGCGCCATTGTCCGCCCTGCTCTTTGGCAATCCCGGTCGGCCAGTAGGCCGGCGCGTAGAGCGCCTGTTGTGTGACCGGATCGAACGCCGGCACCGGATCGAGCGTGGCGTAAGCCGGCACGAAGACGACGCCCGGTTCGAGCGGGCTTTCATCAGCCTGACTCTGGCCGAGGTAGGCGCCGTCGCCCGGCGCGTAGTGGTAAACGGTCTTGCTCATCCCTGCCCCCTCAGTACTTGATCAGTGCCAGCAGCGCGACGTTGCGCGGGCGGTTCTCGTTGGCGGTCGGTACGACGCGCGAGGCATCGAACGACGTGGCGTAACGCAACGTACTCCCCCCGGCCAAGATGCCGGTTTGCGCGCCGCCGGCAAACGCCCCCGAGGCGCCGCCGTCCAGATACCCCACGTTGCCGGTGATGTTGCGAATGGCGTCGCCTTGGGCGCTGCCCAGTGCCCGGCCGGCATCGACGCTACGGCCGTCATCCAGCGCACGCAGAAACTCGCCGCGCAGGTCGGGCAGATTGAAGGTGTTCACCCCGTCGCCTGCGCCGAACTGTGTGCCGAGCGCGGCGAACAGTGCCGCATAGGTGGAGCGGCTGACCGCCGCGCCGTTGGCTTTCAGCCAGCCGACCGGGACGCTCGCCCCGGCGTAGTGGCAAACCTCGCCTGCCATAAAGATGCTCCCTTCCGTGTTCACCAGTCCGGCGACACCGTTCTTGCGTTTGAAAAGCTGACTGTTTCTCACAGCAGCAGCTCCTGCACCTTGAGCACGCCACCGGCTGCGTCGCCCAGCGCCACCCAGGCGGCGCCCGGTGCGGTTTCCTCTTGCCAGATGTCACCGGCCGCCAGCACCAGCACCGCGCCGGGATAGGTCAGCCCCGGCCCGCCGATGGCGATGTTGGTGGTGCCGCTGTTCAACACCCGGAACGCCACCCGGTCGGCACGCGCCGCTACCAGCGGGGTTTCGACGGTGCCGACGCTGAGAATCGGCTTGTTGAGCACCGCCGAGGCGCCCTTGATGGTGGCGGCGACATCACCGCTCAGGCGGTTACTGCCGCCGGTGCCGTCCGAAATGCCGACCTTCACCGCCTGTTGGGTGGCGCTGACGATCTCGACCCGGTCGAAACCGCCATCCGGCTGCACATAGAAGCCGGACTCCATCTGCTCGGCGGTGTAGACGACCCGGCCGGCGTGGAAGAAGCGCACATCTATCGGCGCGTAGCTCTCGAACACCTGGAAAAACTTGCCCGGCCAGTTGAGCGGCATGGTCTGGCCGGCATTGAGGATTTGTCGTGTGGTTTGCACCCTACCCCCTTATTTGAGCGACTTGGCCGCGATCACGCCGACCAGAATCATCCCGCCGACCGTCATCAACTGCTTGGCCGACTGCGTGTCTTTCGACAGCTCGGTTTCACGGCTCTGCTGGTAGACCTGGCCGACGTCCTTGATGGTTTCGCGGGCCGCGTCGCGGCTGTCGCTGGCGTTTTTGTACGCTTGATCGATCAGGTACTTGCCAGCATTCAGCACCTCGCCGAAGTCCTGGCTCGCCAACTGGCGCCCGCTCTTGGCGAGATCGATCGCTCCAGCCACCGCGCCACCGTCGAGGATGTTCATCGTGGTGCTGTTGCCCGTCCCCGAAACCCCTAGACCACCGTTGCCGATGGTCATCCGATTGTCGGCATTGCTGGTCTGGTAGGTGTTGTTCGTGGTTGTGCTGTTGTCGCTTCTGCTGCTCGACTTACCGCCCATGGTTCACCCGCTTTCGCATCACCACTTCGACCGCCTCATAACCCTGTGCCCGCAGCCGCTTGACCATGCCCGGCCGGGCGGTGTGAATCCGCACGAACTCGGCGCCGCTGGTTTCCTCGATATGCGGCAGCACGATTTCGGTCAGACTGAAACCGGCCGCCTTGCCGCCCGCCCCCACCACGACCACTTCGCGGCCGGCCGGCGCCTGTTCGCTGCGCAGCGCGAACGCGCATACCGCGTGCTCGCCCTGGTGCACCGTGTACAGGTCGCAGCCGGCCAGCGCCGCCCCCACATCACCGCCCAAGGTGTCGTCATGAGCGAAGGCCGGGCCGATCAGCGCCAGGACAGCCGGCGTCACGCCGGCCGCCCTCACTTCGATTTGAGTTTTTTCCATACGATCAATGCCCCCACGGCCAGCGCGGCATACAGCAGCAGGCTGGCCGGCTTGCTGCTGCCCGTCCCCTGTACCGCGCCATTGCCGAAATTGACGTTCCAGCCGGAGCTGTCGAAACCGACCTCGCCCCGGCCGCTGACGTCGGACGTCTGTTTGGCGCTCGACTCGGCGTTGCCCGGCTTCATCGCCGAGCCGATCGCGCCAATCGCCTGCGAACCCATTTGGGCCGCCATCAATGGAACCATCGTCAGTCCTTTAGCAGCAGCACGAGCAGCACCAGCGCACCGGCCCCGCCCAGCATCCACATCGGCGACAGGCCGCCATGAATGCCGCTATTGATGCTGCCGCCGTCGACGTCGCCTTTCATGCTGTCGACATCCATCTGGCGCTGCGCCAACTGGAACGGCTGCTTGTACTCGGCGTCGACCTTGGCACGCAGCAAGTAGCTGGCGTTGTCGCCCAGCCACGAGCCGAGGCCGCCCCAGTCCCAGCCGCCACTACCGCCGCCGTCGGTCATTTCCATATCAGTGACCGGATCCATATTTGCCTTTCTGGCCCAAATGCCGCCGCCGAGGCTGCCGGCGTCCGGGCCGATGATGCCGTTAACGTTGTCCCATTCGCTCACCGACACCCCTTACAGGTTGCCGATCGCGTCCAGGGCTTCGACGTAGACATACATCTGACCGGCCGCTTTCAGGTCGAGCATCAGTTGCAGGCTGCGCACGCTGTTGCCACGGGTGTCGAGCATGTTCGACTGATTGCCGTCGAGCACGAAATCGATGGTGTGCACGTCGACCTGCGGCTTGCGGCTGTATTCCTGCTGGCGGAAGCGGGACAGCGCGTCGGTCGACTCGTACATGATCAAGCCGTTGACCTTCACCGTTGCCTTGTTGATGTTGTTGTTCCCGCCGGCGCCGACGATGTGAATGCGCTTGATCAGCGTGCCGATGCTGCCCTTCGGCAGGTTGTCGATCACGAACAGGCCGGAGGTGGCCGAGTTCACCGGGTACTGGATCAGCTTGCCGGCGACGTATTCGACGCCCTGGCCCAAGTCGGAGTTGGCTTGCGGGTCGTCGAGCTCGGCCCAGGCGTCCAGCGTCGGTGCGGTGGCGCCGGCAATCTTCACTTCCAGCGTGAGGTTGCTGATACGGGAGGTATCCAGCGCGCCGAGCATTTCGCCGTTGATGGTCTTGGCCTTGATCTCGGAGAAATCCAAGGTCAGAAAGCCGGCGTCGTCGTAGATCGCTCGGTACTTGTTCAGCTTGTCGATGTCGGAGCCGCTGCCGTTGAAAATGGTGCGGCCGTTCACCTTGACCTTGATGTCGGCGATGTGGGATTTCTTGAAGTCGGTGCCGCCCAGCGCGAGGATGATGCGCTTGTAAGTCGGCCCAGTTTGCAGGCTGACGGTCGCCACGCCGTTGGCGGTGACGTTCGAGAACGGGTTGCCCTGTTGCAGGTATTTCATCGGGCGCCCCTTACTGGCCGACTACGATTTTGCGTACCGGGCCAACGCGGTACACGATGGCCATGATGATGGCGACCGGCAGGGCAATGGCGGTGATTTGTTTGACGCTCGGCATGATGTATCCCTTACAGAAGTGAAAATGAGAGAGTCCGCCGCGCCACATGGCCGGCAGAGATTCCAACTTATCCGAAATGGAAGGGGCGCGTTTTCCGGTTACCGTTACCGTAAGAAAACTGGCCCTGCCCGACCCCAAAAAAAACCGTCTGCAGGTACAGACGGTGTGGCATTGCAGCGACAAATCAGCCGTGCGTGAGCTCGCGGGTGTTCATGTCGCGCTGTAACCAGTGATAGCCAGCAAGGGCGCTGACATCGGCCAATGGCACGTCGAGGAAGCGCGACAGTGCCACCCGGTCGTTGTGGTAGTTGAGCCGGTGGGTGCGCACACTGGTGGCGTTGCCCAGGAAATGCTTGTCGATGCTGGCCGGGCGCTGACTGAGGCCGTAGACCGTCATGCCCTTGTGGCGCCCTTGGGTGCTGATCTTTCGCCAGGCGCCCGGCGCGTAGCTGGGCGAGGTGACGTCAGACAGCTCCTCGGCGACGAAGGTCAGGTGGCCGGCGGCGAACACGATGCGGCACAGCGCGGCGAACAGCTCGCGCAGCTTCTTCTCCTCGACCACGCCGGGCGGCCGGTAAGCAATACGCACCGGCTTGCCGCTGCGCAGCTTCTCCAGCACCGCCTTGAGCGAGTAGACCGGCGTGGCCAAGTCGCCGTACTCCTCGCGGGCGTCCCACACGACTAGCCGCTTGGGCTTGGCCTTCTTGATCTTGCCTTTGACGTAGTGGGATTTGCCGCCGCCGGACGATCCCATCACGGCTTCGATGTGGCAGACGTTGTTGGAGCCGTCAGCCATGGGCCGCCACCGCTTGCAACTGGTGATTGATCCCGCCGGTTTCGGCCAAGCCCGGATCGCCGGCCGGCGATGGCGCCACGGTTGGCACCGGCTTGGCCTCCTCTTTCTCGCGGGCGGCGATGTCGGCCTTGATGCCGGCGTACACCGCCACCCCGAAGCCGCCGGCCACCATCAACGCTTGCAGCTCGGCGCCGTAAGTCGCCAGCCAACCGGCCGTCTGTACGCCGTACTTGTCGAGCACCGCGCCGAGCGCGTCGCCAACCTGACGGCACTTCTCCGGCGGCGCAGTGCTGGCGAGTGATGGGAAGTAGCCTTTACCGAAGGTGACGGCCAGCTCCAGGCCCATCGCCACGCTGTCGGCGTTGGACAGTTCGGCGGCCGGCGCCGCACCTTCCGCTTCGGCTGCGACGGGTTCGTGATCGGCCACCAGGGCGTCGAGCACCGGGCTGTGGAGGTCGTTTTGCTGCTCGATCTGCTCGCTCATGCTGCTACCCCCGTCAGATTTTCCCAAAAGCCCTGCTTTTTGACCTCGACCGCCTTACCTTTACCGGCGGTAGCGGCCACGTCGTCGGCTTCGGCCGCCAGCGGACGCATGCGCGCCAGCAGCCGCGCCGCTCGCGCGCCGCCGTGCGTCATCACCTGTTGGCTGCACTCCGGGCAGTAGCAGTAAGGGTTGTCGTTCTTGTCCGGGCGCACTTCCATGTGATCGTTGCCGCAGGTCGGGCAGCTCACGTAGCCGATGGCAGCTTTCTTACCCATGACTGCGCCCCTCGCATTGCTGCCGCAAGGTCTGCAATTCCTTGGTCGTGGCGGCCAGTTCCGCCGCCAGCGCCCCAACCGTCTCCACCGTCGCCTGAGCGAACGCGAGCGCTCGATCCTTGGCGTTCATCATGTTGGCGGCGGCCAAGTCGGCGCACGCCTGCTGCATTTTCTCCATCGCTGTGTCTCCCGATGCCGGCCAAGCCGGCGTGTTTCCAGTGCGCCAGCATTCGCCGGCCTTTCACTACGCACAGCGCGCCGTCGCGCTCTCGTTGCGCGGCGCTTCTGTAGGGGGACAGGTAGGCGTCAATGCCGCCGGCCTGTTCAATCTGAGTCAGCAGCAGGTCGCAGACGATGGCTTCGTCCTGCTGCTCGAATTCGGTGAGGGGGGCGCCGCGGTTAATGGCCACGTCGAACGTGGGTTCCGTACAGTTATTGACAGCACTCCAAGGCTGCGCGGCTGCGCCGCTACGCTGAACAACCCACTCATGAATGCGGGTGTTGAGGTACTCGCCGGATTCAACTACCACCACGCCATGCACGACCGGGGCGCCGGTTTCGCCGTAGCGGTTCGGCTGTTCTGCCGCCTCCTTGGCGAGCGATAGCGGCAAGTCGCAGCGGCTGACCAGCGGGCCGCCCATCAGGCGCACGAATTCCGACCAGTTGCCGTCATCGGCCGCCGTGGCGGCCTGCTCCAGCACGTCACCACCGCCCGGCACGTCGACACGGCGCAGCTCGCGCCAAATCGTGACCGGCGCGCCGCCGATCTGCTGGAACTGGCGAATGCCCCAAGTGGACGCCCAGGCATCGACCCGGGCCGCGCCTTCGGCGGCGCTGGTGCCGTGTACCCCCTCGAAGTCCTCGCCGATGCTGGCGCCAGTCGCGCCCACGCCGTCAATGTTCTTCGCGATGTACTTGGCGATGTAGCCGGCAGCGCTGCCCCGGCTCCAGTCGATCGCCTTCACGGTGAAACGGCGCTGAGTGGCGCCCGGTTCGTTGCCGTCCACTTTCAGCGCGTGCTTGCGCATCACCTCGCGCACCGTGTCGACGTGTTGCGGTGGCAGGAACATCAGCATGTGCCAGTGCGGCGTGCCGTCGTGGTGCGGCTCGACCACGCGGAAGCCGTACAGCTTGATGCCCCGGCGGTGTAGGTCGGCGCGGATGTTGGCCCAGACGCGGCACAGGTACTTCTGCGCCGCCAGCGGGGTGTTCTTGGGGTCGTAGCGTTTGTTCGGCCGACCGTTGTGGTGGCGGGCGTGAAACTGTGACGGGGTAGTCAGGGTGTAGAACTCTCCGGCATGACCGAGTCCAACCGCGATCAGTTCGAAACCGGCAATGCGCGTCATCAGCTCGGCGCGACGGATGGCCGGATTGCTGACCGAGACGGCCGCCAACTGGTCGAGGGTGTATTGCTGGCCCAGCTCATTGATGGCCGACACCGATTCCAGCAACGCCCGGTTGCGGGCGCGCTGCTGGGTGCGGCGGGTCATCGCGTCGCGGCTGGCGTACAGGCCGGCGAACTTGTGCACCAGCCCGGTTTCAATGCTGACCGACTCAACGGCGCGGGCGTGGCTGCTGCGCAGTTGGCGGCGCCACCATGTCGGGTCAGCGGCGCGCGCCCACTTGGCCGCCTCGCGCTTTCCCTTCGGCTTGGCGCAGCCCTTGCTGACACAAAAGGCGTCGCGCTCGAACGGCTCGGCGCCCTGCTCGCGCAGCTTCTCGGCTTCAGCCGCCCACTTGGCCGCCTGCTCGCGGATATCCTCGTCGGAGGACGCCAACGACAACGCCCGCTCGGGCATGCGCTTGAGCAAGTCGAGCAGCCACAGGTTCACCGGGCGCAGTACGGTATGCGACACGCTGTCGGCGTCGCGGCCCTTGAGCCGGCGGCGATGTTCGGCCGCCACCGCGCGCGCCATGTGGTGCGGCAGGCTGGCGAGCCGGTCGGCCAACCAGTCGCAGTTCGACTGGCGTACCAGTTCGCGGGAGGACAGCATCAGGCAGCGCGGCGTGTGATGGTGTCAACGTGAACCGGCTGGTCCGCGTTACGTAGGCGGGCGGCGGCGCTGTTGTGTTCGAACAACAGGCCCTCGATGTCATGCCAGAGGCGGCCGGGTTCGATTCGATTTAGGGGTTTGGCGTCGATGCCGCTCGACACCAACAGGCCGTTGATGCGCTCGGCCATTTGGTTGAGCGCCACCAATCCATCCTGAACGAAGGCCAGCGCGTCCAACTGCTCCGGTGTGAGCACACGTTGACGGATGCGGTCGACCGATTCGAGGTCGTGCAGGGGTGGCATACCGCCAGTGATGGCGGGCTTCGGTTGGCCGAATGCCTGGGCGATCAGTTCGTTGATCGGCTTCAGGGCGTCATGGCTCATGGGCGGCACTCCTGACGGAATATGCCGATATGTTTTGCCAAACTGTTAAGAAATTCACATGTCTTAACTGAATTTAGGCTGCGCAGCTCGGTCACACCCCGTCCGTAACGGTTACAGTCGGTAGCGGTTAATTCTGGGCGGCCCGTTCAGTGTCTGAGAGGCTGGGAACCGTGGGTACTGAGTGGGGCCGCGAGCTGAGAATAGAGGCCATCCCTCAGACTGTGTGATGTTGCCAATCATTGCCCCTATGCCCCTACATGGCTATAAACGGGGCGGGAAACGTGGGAGTTTTGATTATGCTAACGTCACTCGAATGGATTTCAGCTTTAAAAACAAAGACAAATATTCAATCTGACTATGGTGTTTCTAAGCTTTTAGGCGTCGACCGGACTACAATTTCCGGTTTTCGCAACAAACGAAATTTTCTTGGCCTTGAAACCGCCATGAAAGTGGCTTCTGAGCTGGAAATTGATGTGTCTCTTGTCTGGCTGTCAGCGCAATTTGAGCGCGCCAAATCCGACCCTGAAAAGGCCATGCTGGTGCGTCTTTACGTGGCCGCAAAGGGGCCACAAGTCGAGGAAAACATTAGGAAATTGATAGACGCCCGCACTCTGCAGGCAGCATAAAAAAAGCCCCCAAGATCGGGGGCTTTTTCGTTGGACGCGTTATACATTACACGAACAAATATATGCGCCTAGATCCAGCGTAACTCATCACGGCACCCCCAGTATTTTGCAATTTTTATGCATCATTCAGTCCCGCATAGGTTTACCACACAAAAAGCCCGACTTGAGCTTGGCAAAACATCCTTCACCAGTCCTGTCGTCACGCCACCTGCATCCAAGCATCTGACATCTTGTTGAATAACCGAGGAAAACTGTACCAGCTTCGCCAAGCGGACTATCTTCGTCGCATGCCTAGACAGAAGCATGCGTTCATGCCTTTGCCGAGCCAAAACCCCAAGCCGGATACGCTGGCCAGGCCTGCGCAGTGTCGGCCAGCACCAGTCAGGTCAAAAAAAGCTTGCCTCACGTTGGAACAACGGGCAGGATATCGGCTGCAGAATTTTCAAGTTGTGAGATGTGTTTTGTCTGTAGTGGCGTCAGTCAGTACCTCAAGTCGCCATTTCCCTTGAATTTCATGCAAGTTCGTAACTTTTAACTTCCAGACATAAGGGAAACCATCATGGCTACCGGTACCGTAAAATGGTTCAACGACGCTAAGGGCTTCGGCTTCATCACCCCGGACGAAGGCGGCGAAGATCTGTTCGCACACTTCTCGCAAATCAACTCCAGCGGCTTCAAATCCCTGGCTGAGAACCAAAAAGTATCCTTCGACGTGACCACTGGCCCGAAGGGCAAGCAAGCGTCGAACATCCAGCCGCTGTAATCTTACAGCCCTGGCAAAAACCCGGCCTCGTGCCGGGTTTTTTCGTTTACACGCCTCCGTAAGGGACACGCCATGAGCACGCTCAATCACGATGACGTCATTGCCAGCACCCGAGCATGGGTCGAAAAGGCAGTGATCGGCCTGAACCTCTGCCCGTTCGCCAAGGCGGTGTACGTCAAGGACCAGGTGCGTTTCGTTGTCAGCGAAGCCAAGCACATCGACGCGCTGATCGACGACCTGGTTGCCGAGCTAGAAAGGTTGGCCGAAGCCAACCCGGAGAAGCTCGATACCACGCTACTGATCCACCCCTACGTGATGACCGACTTCCTCGACTTCAACGACTTCCTCGAGGTGGCGGACTCGGTGGTCGCTGAACTGAAGCTGGAAGGCGAACTGCAGGTGGCGAGCTTCCACCCGCAATTCCAGTTCGAGGGCACGGCGCCGGACGACATCGAGAACCACACCAACCGTGCTCCGTTCCCGACGCTTCACTTGCTGCGCGAGAGCAGCATCGACCGCGCGGTAGAGGCATTCCCCGAAGCGGAATCCATCTTCGAGAAGAATATCGACACTCTGAATGCACTGGGCCACGAGGGCTGGACCAAGCTGGGACTGGACTCCAAGTAAGCCATCTAGCCTGCGCCCTCGCCCATATCGGGCCAGAACAGACGCTCGTCCGGCGCCGGCAAGCGCCCCGCCGGATCCTGACGATAGAACGCGGCCAGATGCCGGTACAGCACCGGCAGGTCGCGCTGCAGCCAGTGCGGTGTTTCGAAGAAGGCCTCGCTCAACACCGCAAAGAATTCGGCCGGGTGCTCGCCAGCATACGGATCGAGCCACGGCCAGCGCAGGCTCTCGCCATCCGGCGAATCGTCGATATCCCGACAAAACGCTTCGTAGGCGGCACCCCAGTCGCCGGCCCACTCTTCGCGGCTCATGCCCTTGTGCAAGGGCGGATAGCCGTTGGGGGCGCCGTTGAGCATGTCGAGCTTGTGGGCAATCTCGTGGATCACCACGTTCCAGCCGTCGAGCTCGGGCGAATCGGCCACCGCCGGCAGCGACAGCACCACCGGCCCATCCTGGCGCGCCTGACCGATCAGTACCTGCTCGCCTTCATGAGCCAGCCCGGCGTAGTCAAACCACAGGTCGCGGGTGACGAAGGCGTCCGGGTAGAGAATCACCTCCTGCCAACCGGCCAGCGCCGCCTCACCCAGGTTAAGCACCGGCAACGCCGCCTGCAACGCCACCAGTGCGGCATCCAGTTCGGTCAGCTCCCCATCGATCGGCGTCAGGCTCTTGTCATGCAAGAAACCCATGGCCAACTCGGTCAGCCGCTGCCATTCCTCCTCGCTCAAGCCCTGTAACAGCGGCATCTCCAGGCCGATATCGCGCAGCAACTGCACTTGCTCCCGCGCCTGCTCGCGACGCTTTGCCTTGCCAAACCAGTCAAAAATCACCACACTGCCTTTCAGAGATTGCTAATACAGAGTCGCACGGAAACGCCGTCCTATACTGCTGTCGTCGACTGGCTCTACCCTGTTTATCGCCCGATTCGCGGCTGCCAGCACGGGGCATCGCCCCACCCGCCCAGCGGAGGCGATCCTGCCCTGCAGCAGCCTGTTGAAGCGGCCCTCTCATGAGCGGGGGCCTCGCACCTATCGACACTAAGGAGACGCTCATGACTCTGTTTTCCTTGCAGACCTTGGCGCTCAACCCACTGACCGCCTTTGGCCTGATTCTGGCACTAGGCGTGCTTGGCGGCCAGATGGCCAAGCGCATTGCCCACTTGCCCAGCGTGACCGGTTACATCCTTACCGGTCTGATCATCGGCCCCTCCGGCCTTGGCCTGATTCAGCATGACCTATTGAGCGAAGCCTCGCTGTTCAGCGACCTGGCACTGGGATTGGCGCTGTTCGAACTGGGCCGGCGCGTCGACCTGTCCTGGCTTAATCGCGAACGCACCCTGCTCCTTACCTCGCTCATTACCTCCGCCCTGCTGTTCGCCGGGCTGTTCGGCCTATTGATCGCCTTCCAGCTGCACTATGCGCCGGCCGCGCTACTGGCGGCGGTCGGGATGTCGAGCTCCGCGCCGATCCTGCTGGAAATCACCCGAGAGAGCCATGCCGAGGGGCAGGTCACCGAGCGACTACTCGCCACCGCCGGCTTGAACGGCCTGTTCTCGCTGGTGGCGTTCGGGCTGGCGCTGTCCTACTCGCACTTCGTCAGCGCCTCAGGGGTCGAATCGGTGTTCCTGCGGCCGTCGTGGCTGGTGCTCGGCTCGGCCGCCCTCGGCCTGATCGCCGGGCTGATCGCGATCCGACTGAATGCCTGGCTGAGCGGCCGCCAGCGCGAGGCGCAGTGGGTGCTACTGTTCGCGATGATCGCGCTGGTCGTGGGCCTGGCCGAACAGCTGGCGATGATGCCGGCGATGGCGCTGCTAGTGTTTGGCTTGGCCACGCGCAATCTGCGTAGCGGCGACACGCTGACCGACCCTACCCTACTCGCCCGCAGCAGCTTTTTCTTCGTCGCCTTCTTTGTCGCCACCGGCGCACAACTGGTTCCGTCCGAGTTGATGCGACTCTGGCCGCTGGCGGTGGCCTTCGTACTGCTGCGCATGGCGCTGGCGATGGCCCCCTGGGCGTTGGCCGCACGCAGCAATGGGCTGACGGTTAAACGCGGCGCCCTGCTCGGCTTGGCGCTGACGCCGATGGGCAGCGGCACCCAGACGCTGATGCTGCTGGTACCCAGCACGCTGCTGGCAAGCCAGAGCTCGATGCTGATGCCGGCCACACTCGCAGTGCTGTGCATCCTCGAGCTGATCGGCCCGCTGGTCAGCCGCTTCGCGCTGAAGCACGCCGGCGAGACCCACGAATGAGCGGCCCCACCGAAAGGAACGAGACCATGCTGGAATTCACCACCAGTCAGCCACTGACCCTCGGCGTCGAGCTGGAACTGATGATTCTGAACCGGCGCGACTACAACCTGACGCGCGGCTCGGACGATCTGCTGGAACTGATCAACCGCCGCCAGCACGGCTACGACATCAAGCCGGAGATCACTCAGGGCATGATCGAGATCGGCACCGCGGTGCACAGCAAGACCAGCGAAATGCTCGACGAGCTGACGGCGATTCGCACCTTGCTGGTCAATGCGGCCGAAAAGCTCAACCTTGGTCTGGCCGGAGGCGGCTCGCACCCCTTCCAACACTGGCGCGACCAGCGCATCTACCCCAAGGAGCGCTACCGTCTGGTGTCGGAGCTGTACGGTTATCTCGCCAAGCAATTCACCGTCTACGGCCAACACATCCACATAGGCTGCCCCAACGGCGATGCGGCAGTACGCCTTACTCACTATCTGTCGCGCTACATCCCGCACTTCATCGCGCTGTCGGCGTCGTCACCGTTCCACCAGGGCGTCGACACGCTGTTCCAGACCTCTCGACTGACCAGCGTCAATGCCTTCCCGCTGTCCGGTTCGATGCCGCTGGTGCACAGCTGGGACGAATTCAACGACTACTTCGCCAAGATGGCCCACCTCGGCATCGTCGAGAGCATGAAGGACTTCTACTGGGACATCCGCCCCAAGCCGGAATATGGCACGGTGGAAATCCGCATCTGCGATACGCCGCTATCGGTCGACACCCCGGTATTGTTGGCCGCCTATGCACAGATGCTGGCGCGGCGCTGCTTCGAAGAAGGTTGGAACGACATCCGCCAGGAGCACTATCTGACTTACAGCTACAACCGCTTCCAGGCCTGCCGCTTCGGCTACGACGCGGTGCTGGTCGACGCCCTCGAAGCGCGGCAGACCAGCCTGCTCGAAGACATGCTGGAGACGCTGAATGCGCTGCTACCGCACGCCCAGGCCCTCGGCGCCGAGCGTGAGCACGCCCAGTTGCGCGAGCGGGTGCTCAAGCGCAATATCGACAGCCAGTGGCTGCGTGGCATCCACGAGAGCAGCGGCTCGCTACCCGAAGTGGTGCGCCGGCAGAGCGAACGCTGGATGTACGGCGAGATCGGCCGCGACTGAACGCACCGTAAGACGCCGGTCACGCCACAAGCGCAGAGGCCCTGCTACACTGGCGACTTTCACCGACTACCCACCGACATGCTGCTCAATCTGCCCGCTCTGCCCGATCCGACCCTGCCCACCCTGTGGTGCATATTCGACCGCCAGCACGTGCTGTTGATCGACAATCGTCTGCCCGCCGACGAGGCCACGCACTGGTCTTTGACCGGGAGGCGCTTTCTTGGCGAATTGGGTGGCCGCAATCTGTTTTCGGCCAACCTGGTCGGCGACACACCGGCAGGCGCCACGCCTAGCCCCTTGCGCCCGGCCCTGCTCGGCCTGCCGCGCGACCAGGCCCAAGCACTGGTGCGAGCCGCGCAACTCAACCGTTTTGCACACACACACCGCTTCTGCGGCGCCTGCGCCGCACCGCTGCGCCAGCATGCCCACGACCAGGGCAGTAGCTGCCCGAGCTGCGGCGAGGTCTACTATCCACGGCTGTCGCCGGCGATGATGGTCACCGTCACCCGTGGCCGCGAAATTCTGCTGGCACGCGCACCGCACTTCGCCCCCGGCGTATACAGCGCACTGGCCGGTTTCGTCGAACCGGGCGAGACATTAGAAGACTGCGTGCACCGCGAAACGCTCGAAGAGGTCGGCCTGCACCTGCAGACGCCGCGCTATATCGGTTCGCAATCCTGGCCGTTCCCGCACTCACTGATGCTGGCCTTCACCGCCGAATATGCCGATGGCGACATCGTGCCGCAGGCCGGCGAAATCGAGGACGCCAACTGGTACGATATTGACGCGCTGCCGCTGATCCCGCCGTCGCTGTCGATCGCCCACTGGCTGATCAATCACACCGTCGACGAGCTGCGCGCTCGCTACCGCTAAACCCGGTCTCGACGCAGAAGCACACAAGCCCCGCTGATGCGGGGCTTGTCACAACAAGGAGTCGATGCCGGGGTTGGCCGAACACGCGGTCTACTCGACCATAGCCCCCGGCCCGAGCACAGGCGTCCAGCTTGGCCACCAGCCGTCGTTCGCCTGCGCCGTACACGCTACCGCCACACCGGGCAGAGCCACGCATTCGCCGCTCGCATCGACCAGCAAGGGCCAGCGCCCGCGCAGAAACGGCGGCACCCCGGCCTCCTGCAGCAAGGTCTTCACCGGCTTTCGGCCAACTTTCATCGCCAGCTTTTCTCCACCCTGACGCGGCTGCAGCCACAGCCCCTGCTCTATCACGGCGCGACCAAGCCCTCCCTGTCGCGGCTCGAACCGCAGCCCCCCCTGCCAATCGGCCAGCAGTTGCGGCACCGCCAATGCCGTCGGAGATAGAGGCTGACGCTGAGGCGAGGCCGCACCGACCTCCGGCCACAGCTCGCCCCGATAACGATGCACCCTCCCCAGCGGCAAGGACCATTGCGGCACGGCATCCGCACGCGCCACCAGCAACTGACCGCGAAAGGCCTCGACCGACTCCGGCGGCGCACTGCCCAGTCCGCATGCCGCCGCCCAACGCCACAGCGACTGACGCTGACGCGGCGCGGACAGCCGCGTCCATTCGGCCAACTGCAGTCGCCCGTCCCGCACGCACAGCGCCAGATCCTGTTCGGCCAACTCATCGAGCAAGGCGGCGGCATCGGCCATCTGGCTGGCACTGCGCAGCAGCTGCGCCCGGTAGTCCGGCAGTTGTTCGGCCAACGCAGGCAGCCAGCTATGCCGTAACCAGTTGCGGCGATAGCGCGGGTCGGCATTGCTCTCGTCCTCGACCCAGCGCAAGCCGCGCGCCGCCGCATAAGCGGCCAGCTCGTCGCGACGCACCGCCAGCAGAGGCCGCCACAAGGACAGCGCCGGCGTCAGCGCGCGCCACGCCGGCATCGCCGCCAGCGCCGCGGGGCCGCCGCCGCGCAGCAGCTGCAGCAACACCGTCTCCGCCTGGTCATCCTGATGCTGGGCCAGCACCACCACGTTGGCCGAAGAGCCCGCGAACACCCGGTAGCGCTCGCGTCGCGCCGCCGCCTCGATGCCGTCTCCCTCCGGTTTGACGCTCACCCGCTCGATGCGCAGCGGCACACCCAGCTCCGCACACAATGCCCGACAATGCGCCGCCCAGGCATCCGCGTTGGGCGACAGACCGTGGTTCACATGCACGGCGCTCAGCGCAAAACCATGACTGGTTCGGGCCTGCTGCAACAGGTCGAGTAGCACCACCGAGTCCAGCCCGCCGCTGAGCGCCAGTTCCAATGCAAAATGGCCGGACAAAGATTCCGGCCACTCCTTGGTGAGGCGTTGCAACAACTCAGGCGCCTTCTGCCTCAAATGCTCGATATCTGCCATTTCCCATCCAAACTGCTCCCCGGTAAATCAAGTATTTACCGCTCGATCACGGCCCCATATTACACCAACGACCAAGACCATCAGAGCCGAGCAGACACCCGGCCCCAACCCATGACCTGAACCGGGTGCCCGACTCACTGCCGGTTACAGACGCAAAAACCGCTGCCCAACATTATTCGGACAGCGGCGCATTATTTGGAAACCGGGGCGCTGACAGACAATCCCTTAATCGTTCCAGCGGCGTTCATGCCAACGGTGCTCATAATGACGATGACCGTAACCGCGGTAGTAGCCATCGTTGTAATAACGGCGCTCGTAACGAACCTCGCGCTCGCGGCCATAATCGTGGCCGATCGCAGCACCGACCCCGCCGCCAAGCGCACCACCGAGGATGGCGCCATCGCGTCCGCCAACCGACTCACCGATCGCTGCCCCGGCGGCACCGCCCAACGCACCACCGATCAGGGTCGAACCACCGGCGTTGGCAAGGCCACTCAGGCCGATGACGAAAAGGGCAGGAAGCAGATAGCGGGTTTTCATGATGGTTCGCCTTTATTCGGTTTCTTGACACTCCCAGCATAGGGCGACTGCCTGTTAACGTCTGTTGGCAAGTGTTAGCAAATATTGCCTATCTGCCATGCCCGCCTCGCATGCCGTAGCCCATCGTGAAGCACTACCGGCTCAGTCGCAGTAGGCCACGCGGCGGCGCATCGGTTCGGCCAACCTGATCCAGCCGCTCACCCAACGGCGCCCGGTCGCGGGAGGCACGCAGATGCCGCAGTACAGCACTTCGCCCCACAGGTACACCGTGTTCATCCTGCTACCGGCCAAGTGCTCGTTGCCGCAGCGCCCACACTCCCAGCGGTAGCGCACTGCGGGCGGCTCGGCCTCGCGACGAGCCAACTCGGCGTAGAGTTGCTCCAGCGTCAATTGCTCCATCTCCATGGCGTCTCATCCTGATGGCCATTGTCGGCGCCCCGTCATTGCACTTCGGACCCACCGACGAAAAAGCGGCCCGACGCAGCGCCGGGCCGAAAAGGAGGAATGCTCGGTATAGGGCTAGTGTGCCGCCGGTGTCGCAGCGCCGCTGCGCACTTCCGGAACAAACTCGTAGCCCTGCTGACGCCCCAGCACCTTGCGGGCGCGCGCCAGATCGATGTCTTTCTCCCAGCGTGCCACTACGACGGTGGCGACGCAGTTGCCGATCAAATTGGTCAACGCACGGGCAATGCCCATGAACCAGTCCACCGACAGCACCAGCACCAGGCCGATCACCGGAATCGCCGGGATTGCCGACAGGGTCGCCGCCAGAATTACGATCGCCGAGCCGGGGATACCGTGCGCCCCCTTCGAGGTGACCAGCGACACCGCCAGGATGGTCAGCAGATTAGCCATCGTCAGCGGGGTATTGGTGGCGTGGGCGATGAACACCGCCGCCAGCGTCAGATAGATCGAGAAACCGTCCAGGTTGAACGAGTAGCCGGTCGGGATCACCAGGCCGACGGTGGAATCCTTGATGCCCAGGTGTTCGAGCTTGCGCATTACCTGCGGCAGCACCGCGTCGGACGAGGCGGTCCCGGCCACGATCGACAGCTCCTCGCGCAGATAACGCAGGAACTGCACGATATTGAGGCCGGCCAGCTTCATGATGGTGCCGAGCACGCCCAGCACGAACACCGCGCAGGTCAGGTAGAACATCAGTACCAGGCCGCCCAGGTGCTGCAAGGACGAGATACCGTACTTGGCGGTGGTGAAGGCGATCGAGCCGAACACCCCGATCGGCGCCAAGCGCACGATCAGACCGATCAGCTTGAAGAACACATGGCCGGCCTCGTGGATCAGCCGGATCACCCCGCCGGCCGATTCGCGCATCAGGCTCAGCGCGCAGCCGAACAGGATCGAGAAGAGCAGCACCTGCAGGATGTCGCCGCTGGCGAAGGCGCCGAACACCGTGCTCGGAATCAGGTTCATCACGAATGACACGCCACCTGCGTGCTGCAGCTTATGGGCGCTGTCGGTGTACGCGGCCATGGCGCTGGCGTCGAGCGCTTTCGGATCGACGTTCATGCCGACCCCCATATTGCTGTGGAAGGCCAGGAACAGCCCCAGCATCAGTGCCAGCGTGGTGACGATTTCAAAGTAAACGACCGCCTTCACGCCGACGCGGCCAACCTTTTTCAGATCGCCCGCACCGGTGATGCCGCTGACCACTACGCAGAACACGATCGGGGCAATCAGCATCTTGATCAGTTTGATGAAGCCGTCGCCGAGCGGCTTGAGACTGGCGGCCTGCTCGGGCAACAGCAAGCCGACGGCGATGCCGAGCACGAGGCCGATCATCACCTGGATGAACAGCGATTTCTTGGTGAGTTGCAGCATGGTTTCTCTTCTCCGGATGTAGATTGGAATGTTGCTGTTTTGCTCTCGGATTCGATACTGACCGGTGCGAACGTGTCCCCGTCCTGCTCCCGACTTCACCGCCAACGCCGACATGCACTTTGTCGAACAACTTGACGACCGAGATTGACTTCAATGTACACCGGTCTAACTGGTAATACCAGTAAGGCCGCAAAAAATTTTTGTCGGAGAATCACACTCGCGACAAATGGCAACAAAGGAAACAACGACTTGGCTGAAATCGACTACTACGAAGAGGAGCGTGGATATACGGGCAATAGCTCGGACTGCCTTGAGTAAGGCATCAAATCGCTGCGGGACGCCCCTTCACCGGCAGCGGCAACATGTCAGGCGACTGGCGAAACTAGCTAGGCATCGAGACTGCGGTAGATCTCTTCCGCCATCGTCTGGGTCTCCTCGCCATGTCTGCCGTCTTCCTTCGCGCATGCTTCGCCGATCAACCCGGCCAACTCGACGACGCGCCGCGCAATCTCCTCTGGCGCCTGGGCTTGCTGAGCAAGCTGCGCGGCAACGATGTGGGCGGCCGCGATCACATGGGCGTTGTTCATGGCGAATCCTCTCGATGGGTCCTGACCTTAAGCCTAGACTGCCGCACCGCAGCCGGCTGCAACGCCAGCACCCCGCCGAAAGCACCAGACGCAAAAACGCCCCGATCAGCGAGACACAGCTCGTTCATCGGGGCGTTCAGATAGTCACGGGGCCACACCGGCCGCCGCGCGCAGGCGATTTAGGCGCTTTCTTCCTTGAAGCGACCGTAGCTCATCAGTCGCTCCATGCGGTTTTTGAGCAGCTCGTCGATGGGCTTGGTGGCCAATTCCTTCAGCTCGTCCTGCAACACGCGCTTGAGCGCGATCATCATCTGGCCATGATCGCGATGCGCACCACCCAGCGGCTCGTTGACCACCCGGTCGACCAGACCCAGCGTCTTCAAGCGGCCGGCGGTAATGCCCAGCGCTTCGGCCGCCTCGGACGCGCGCTCGGCGGTCTTCCAGAGGATGGAGGCGCAGCCTTCCGGCGAGATCACCGAATAGGTCGAGTACTGCAGCATGTTCAGCACGTCGCCGACGGCAATCGCCAGCGCACCGCCGGAACCGCCCTCGCCGATCACCGTGCAGATCACCGGCACGCGCAGGCGGGTCATCTCGTAGAGGTTGCGGCCGATCGCCTCGGACTGGCCACGCTCCTCGGCACCGATACCCGGGTAGGCGCCCGGGGTGTCGATGAAGGTGATCACCGGCACGCCGAACTTTTCGGCCAGCTTCATCAGACGCAGCGCCTTGCGGTAGCCCTCTGGGCGTGGCATGCCGAAGTTGCGGCGAATCTTTTCCTTGGTATCGCGCGCCTTCTGATGACCGATCACCATCACGCTCTGGCCGTTGAAACGTGCCAGGCCACCGACGATGGCAGCATCGTCGGCAAACGAACGGTCGCCATGCAGCTCTTCGAAGTCGGTGAACAGATTGGCGATGTAATCGAGCGTATAAGGCCGCTGCGGGTGGCGCGACACTTGTGATATCTGCGACGGTGTCAGCTTGCTATACACCGCCTTGGTCAATTCCTGGCTTTTCTTCTGCAAACGGGCGATCTCTTCGGAGATATCGAGTACCGAATCATCCTGAACGAATCGCAGCTCTTCTATTTTGTTCTCGAGCTCGGCAATTGGCTGCTCAAAATCGAGAAAAGTCGGCTTCATGGGTTACACATCCGCGTGAGAAAACCGGTCAATCATACATGAGCGCAGCCGGGGGCGTCACGCCTGTCCGACAAGATTAGCCAGCATGACACTGGGGCCAAAACGGCCGATTGTTTATTTTTTTTGGCAAACCGCTTGCGCACCATTCGTCGTTATGTTTTAATCCGCCACCTCGCTGAACGCAACACGAAAACAGCGAGAAACCCAGCAGTTTCGGGGCGTTTAGCTCAGTTGGTAGAGCGTCTGCCTTACAAGCAGAATGTCGGCGGTTCGACTCCGTCAACGCCCACCAAGTTTTGTGTGGAGTGGTAGTTCAGTTGGTTAGAATACCGGCCTGTCACGCCGGGG
>JAPDNP010000001.1:1129031-1332652 GCA_025989215.1 Neisseriaceae bacterium JH1-16
CAACGCCCACCAAGTTTTGTGTGGAGTGGTAGTTCAGTTGGTTAGAATACCGGCCTGTCACGCCGGGGGTCGCGGGTTCGAGTCCCGTCCACTCCGCCAACAGTTACAAAGTAGTACCAGAGCATCGGGCGGTTAGTCTCAGTTGGTAGAGCACTGCCTTCACACGGCAGGGGTCGCTGGTTCGAGTCCAGTACCGCCCACCAGTTGCTTGGAGTGGTAGTTCAGTTGGTTAGAATACCGGCCTGTCACGCCGGGGGTCGCGGGTTCGAGTCCCGTCCACTCCGCCAACACCAAAAAGCGCCTTTACGGGCGCTTTTTGCATTTCAGCCCTCTCCCGCCCCATCACCAGCCCAAGCGCAAAGTCCAGACCTGTCGACCGAGACGAACTATCGCGGCGCTCGGCCAGGCCCCACCGCCGGCTGATTCGAAGCCACACCCCATCAGATCAGCAATCGCCGACTTGCAAACATAGCGAAATCGCGGCCACTTCAACCGATGACCGACTGTGCTTCGGCCAACGTCCAGGCCCAGCAAGCGTCAGCGCCTCGGCCACTCCAGACCGCAGACAAAAAGAAAGCGCCCCGAAGGGCACTTCTCTACGGATCGGATCTAAACCGATCAGCGACGGCGCTGACTCATGGCCAGCCCCCAAGCAAATACGATCACGCCAAGGAAGAACACCCCGCTCCAGAATGGCATCGACTGGCCGAGGAAAGTCCAGTCCACCCGCGCGCATTCGCCGCTGCCGTGGAATACCTTGCCCAGCACATCGGCCATCGGCATGGTTTCGAGCATATAGTCGAGCCCCGGGCCGCAGGCCGGCACTTGATCGGCCGGCAGGTGCTGCAACCACACCTGGCGCGCCGCGACACCACCACCAGTCAGCGCCGTCAGCGTCACCAGCAGCGCCGACAGTTTCACCCCCCAGCCCTTCGGATTGATCAATGCCGCAATCAGCGCGATCAGGCCGGTCGCAATGACCGCAACGCGCTGCATGATGCACATCGGACACGGCTCCAGCCCCATCTGGTACTGCGCATACAGCGCAAACGCCATCGCTGCGGCACAGCCGAGCGCAATCAGGAAAAATCCCGTCCGCGGACGCGGTAACAACATAACACCCCCTTGTGATACTGCTTCTTGTAATCCTGACACTATCTGTCGCTAGCAAAACACCATTTATGTGCAATGCCCCAGCCTTGCGTGGATTGCGCTAGCAACCTCTAAGCCGACCGGTCGGCTTGCCGCGATAGAGTTGTGAAGACGGCGACAAGTTCACCCGATCGTCAATAAATCGTATCGACCGGATCGAGGTGACACCACAGGAACCAGCTGACCACGCTGCGCCAGGGTCGCCAACGCTCGCCGATGAGGCGGCATTCGGCCAAGCTCGGCCGAACCCCATTGAAATACAGCTCGGCCAGCGCGCGCTGAACCCCGATATCGTCAATCGGCCAGATATCGGCGCGACCGAGATTGAAGATCAGATACATCTCGGCGGTCCAACGCCCGATACCGCGTACCGCGGTCAGCGCGGCCAGCACCTCGTCGTCGCTGGCCGCAGCCAAGCGCTCGGCCGAGAGCCGGCCATCCTGAAAGTGAGCGGCCAGATCGCACACATACTCTGCCTTGCGCGCCGACAACCCTACCTTGCGTAGCGCCGTTTTGTCGGCGGCCAGCACCGCCGCCGGTGCATGCCCGCCGAGCAGCGCTATCAGCCGCCCCCAGATCGTTTCAGCGGCACGCATCGAGATCTGCTGGCCGACGATGGCACGCAGCAGCGTCTCGAACGGCTCGCCGCGCGACTTCAACACCGTGCCGTCGAAGCGCGCGATCAGGCTTGCCATCACCGGGTCCCTACCGGCCAACTCGGCACAGGCCTGCTGCCAGTAGGGTGGCGCGCTCATGCGTCGCCGGCCACCATCATGCCGTCGATCAGGATCGAGCCGACCTTCTTCGAGCCGCGCATCACCGCATCGTTGGCGACAGCACTGATCGAGGTGAACATCTCGCGCAGATTGCCGGCGATGGTGATCTCTTCGACCGGGTAGGCGATCTGACCGTTTTCCACCCAGAAACCGGCGGCACCGCGCGAATAGTCACCGGTCACCAGGTTGATGCCCTGCCCCATCAGCTCGGTGACGATCAGGCCGGTACCCATCTGGCGCACCAGCTCGTCGAAGCTCTCGCCGGTGCTGTGCAGGATCAGGTTGTGTGCCCCGCCAGCGTTGCCGGTGGTGCTCATGCCGAGCTTGCGTGCCGAGTAGCTGCTGAGGAAGTAGCCCCCCAGCACGCCGCCATCCACCACGCGGCGCGCGCAGGTCGCCACCCCTTCGTTGTCGAATGCGCTGCTGCCGAAACCGCGCAGCATGAACGGGTCTTCGTCGAGCGTGACGTTGGTCGAAAATACCGGCTTGCCCAGCGAGTCGAGCAGGAAGCTCGACTTGCGGTACAGGCTGCCGCCGCTGGCGGCGGACACGAAGTGGCCGATCAACGAAGCGGCTACCGGTGACTCGAACAGCACCGGGTAGCGGCCGGTCTTGACGCGGCGCCCGCCCAAGCGGCGCACGGTCCGCTCGCCGGCAATGCGGCCGACCTTTTCGACCGGATCCAGATCGTCCGGGTGGCGTGCCATGCTATACCAGTAGTCACGCTGCATCGCGCCGTCCGCCTCGGCGATCACCGCTGCTGACAGGCTGTGCCGCGAGCTCGGGAAACCAGCCATGAAACCATGGCTATTGGCGTAGATAAACTGGCTGTCCTGACTGGAAACGGTCGCGCCTTCCGAGTTGCGGATACGACTGTCGACGGCACGGGCCGCGGCCTCGCACTGTCGTGCCAGCTCGATCGAACGCTCGACATCGACATCCCAGGGATAGAACAGATTGAGCGCCGGGAATTCGGTGGCGAGCAGACCGCGATCGGCCAGGCCGGAGCAGTCGTCCGCCGCGGTGAAACGGGCGATATTGACCGCCGCAGCCACGGTGTCGGCCAGTGCGCTGGCAGAAAAGTCGGCGGTGCTCGCATGACCCTTCTGCTGGCCGATGTAGACAGTGACGCCGACACCCTTGTCCTGGTTGTATTCGATGGTTTCCACTTCGCCCAGGCGGACCGTCACGGTCTGGCCGCGCCCTTCGGACACGTCGACCTCGCAGGAGGTCGCCCCCTGCTGCACCGCCAGGTCGAGCACCTGCGCGGCGATCCCCTCCAGGGACTCGCGGGAATAGCTGAAAACGTTGGCTGTCATGGCTTCCTTGCGCAATAAGCGGCCCGACGGCTCGGGCCTTTTTCGGTATCATACCAGTCTTGGTATATAAGGCAGCGAACGATGACCGACTCCTATCAGAATAGCCCAGGTGATGAATGGGTCAGCAAGACCCAACGCAAGAAGGACATGAGCGACCTGCAGGCACTCGGGGCCGAACTGACGGCACTGTCCAGCGACACGCTGAAGAAAATGAAGCTGCCAGAGGATCTGCTGGCCGCCCTGCTCGACTACAAGCGCATCAGCGCCCACGGTGCGCTCAAGCGTCAGGAACAATACATCGGCAAGATCATGCGCGGTGTCGACCCCGAGCCGATCCGCCAGTTTCTGGCGATCCTCAAGGGCGAGTCGAACGAACACAACGCCTGGCTGCACCGCGTGGAACGCTGGCGCGAACGACTGTTGGCCGAAGACGAGACACTGCAGCAATTCCTGGGCGAGCACCCGGATGCCGACGTGCAGCAACTGCGCACGCTGATCCGCAATGCCCGCAAGGAACTGCACGAGAACAAGGCGCCGAAGAACTTCCGCGTACTGTTCCAGGAGATCAAGCGCCTGATCCCGGAACCGGGCAAGCCGCGCAATGAAGAAGCTTATCGCGAGGACGAGGAATGAACGCGCTGAAGATCGGCCTGGTGTCGATTTCCGACCGCGCCAGCAGCGG
The DNA here is from genome assembly GCA_025989215.1 of Neisseriaceae bacterium JH1-16. Taxonomy (GTDB): domain Bacteria; phylum Pseudomonadota; class Gammaproteobacteria; order Burkholderiales; family Chromobacteriaceae; genus Crenobacter_A. The sequence continues at coordinate 1,132,961 of JAPDNP010000001.1, forward strand.
CGTCTACCAGGACCAGGGCATCCCCGCGCTGCAGGACTGGTTCACCGCCGCGCTGACCAGCCCCTTCGTCACCATCACTCGGCTGATCCCGGATGAACAGCCGGTGATCGAGGAAACGCTGAAACAGCTGGTCGACGTCGAAGGCTGCCAGCTGGTGCTGACCACCGGCGGCACCGGGCCGGCACCGCGCGACGTCACCCCCGAGGCGACGCTGGCGGTCGCCGACCGCGAGATGCCGGGCTTTGGCGAGCAGATGCGCCAGATCGGCCTGCGTTTCGTGCCGACCGCGATCCTGTCGCGTCAGGTCGGCGTGATCCGCAAGCAGGCGCTGATCCTGAACCTGCCCGGTCAGCCCAAGGCGATCAAGGAAACACTGGAAGGCCTGAAGGACGCCGACGGCAAGGTGCTGGCCTCCGGGATCTTCGCCGCGGTGCCGTACTGCATCGACCTGATCGGCGGCCCGTACATCGAAACCGACGAGGCGATCGTCAAGGCGTTCCGCCCGAAATCGGCAATCAAACCACAAGCATGAACCCGTACCGCGCCCCACGCTGGCTGAAAGGCGGCAACGCCCAGACCATCTGGCCAGCTATCTCGCTGAAACTGCCCGCTCCGGCCTACCGCCGCGAGCTGTGGCCGACGCCGGACGGCGGCGAGATCGCGCTCGACTTCGTCGATGGCCAGGCCGGCGCGCCGCTGGTGGTGCTGTTTCACGGACTGGAAGGCAGCAGCGCCAGCCATTACGCCAAGGCGCTGATGATCGCGGTGCGTGAGCGCGGCTGGCACGGCGTGGTGTCGCACTTTCGCGGCTGCGGCGGGGTGGAAAACACGCTGCGCCGCGCCTACCACGCCGGCGATTCGGCCGAGGTAGCCTGGGTGCTGCAAAGGTTGGCCGAACGCCATAGCCATGTGTACGCCACCGGCGTATCGCTGGGCGGCAATATGCTGGCCAAGTACCTGGGCGAGACGGGGCCAGCAGCGCAATGCCGTGCCGCCGCGGTGATCTCGGCACCGCTCGACCTGCATGCCGCCAGCACCCGGCTCGACCGCGGCGTCGGCCGGCTGCTCTATACGCGGATGTTCCTCAACACGCTAAAGCCCAAAGCCTTAAGCCAGCTGCAACGCCATCCGGACCTGTTCGATGCACAGCGCTTGCGCCGCGCCAGTTCGTTCCGCGAATTCGACGACCTCGTCACCGCGCCGCTGCACGGCTACCGCGACGGCAACGACTACTGGCAACGCGCCAGCAGCAAGCCACTACTAAGGGCGATCGCCGTACCGACGCTGATCCTGAATGCACGCAACGACCCGTTTCTGCCGCCGTCGGCATTGCCGACCCGCGGCGAAGCCAGCCACTGCGTCACCCTCGAACAACCGGAAGAAGGCGGGCACGTCGGCTTCGTCACCGGCCGCTTTCCCGGCCGTATCGACTGGTTGCCGCATCGTCTGCTAGCCTTCTTCGATAACGCGGCCGATCCGGCCCACGACAACAATCGAGAGAAATCACCACGCCATGTCTGACATTCTCAACCGCATCCTGGCGACCAAGCAGCAGGAAGTCGCCGCCGCCCTGGCCCACCGCCCGCTCGCCGAAGTGCGCGCTGCCGCCGAAGACCGTCTCGACCGCCGCGACTTCGTCGCCGCCCTGCGCGCCAAACACGCACTCGGCCAAGCCGGCGTCATCGCCGAGATCAAGAAGGCCAGCCCGAGCAAGGGCGTGATCCGTGAAGACTTTCAACCGGCCGAGATCGCCAAGAGCTACGCCGCCCACGGCGCCGCCTGCCTGTCGGTCCTGACCGACCGCGATTACTTCCAGGGTTCGGCCGACTATCTGCAAGCCGCCCGCGCCGCCTGCCACCTGCCGGTTTTGCGCAAGGACTTCATGGTCGACCCGTACCAGATCTACGAAGCGCGCGCGATGGGCGCCGACTGCATCCTGCTGATCGCCGCGGCGCTGTCGGGCGACACGATGCGCGAGTTCGAAGCGCTGGCGCACGAGCTGGGCATGGCGGTACTAGTCGAAGTGCACAACGCCGAGGAGCTGGACACCGCCCTGACGCTGTCCACCCCGCTGATCGGCATCAACAACCGCAATCTGCGCACCTTCGAAGTCAGCCTGACCACCACGCTGAAACTGCTGCCGCAAATCGGTGCCGAGCGCATCGTGGTCACCGAGAGCGGCATCGCCAGTGTCGACGACGTGCGCCTGATGCGCGCCAGCAACGTTCACACCTTCCTGGTCGGCGAGGCGTTCATGCGCGAAGCCGAACCGGGCGAAGCGCTGCAACGCCTGTTCGCCTGATTCCAAAGCTTGGCCGAAACGACAACGCCCCGGTTTCCCGGGGCGTTTTGCATGGTGGCCGTTACACGGCAAAGTAACGACGAACGGCGGCTTAGTAGTCGACGCCGAGGTACAGATAGCCGGTGAACTTGCCCCCCTGGGCATAACCCGCGCCCAGGAAGAACGGCCCGAGCAGCGTATCCGCGCCCAGGAACAGCGTACCGCCCGGCAACCAACCGGTGTCCTGCTGTGTCCACAGCTCATTCCACACCTTGCCTGCCTCCAGCGACATACCGGCGTACACGCCGCTGCCGACCGCCGACGGCAGCGTCGACACCCGCCAATAGCCCATCAGCCGTGCCAGTGCCACCCGATCCCCGATCAACTCGTTCTGCTGATAGCCGGACAGGTTGAGGAAGCCACCGAGCATCTGCGGCTGGCTCTGGAAGCGCGGACCGGCGAGGTTGCCGCGATACTTGCCGGTCAGCCGGAACGTGACATCGCCGAAGGTCTTCACATAGTCGGCCGTCGATAGCACGGTGCGGCTCTGGCTCTGATCGCTGTAATAAGAGGCATCGACCTCGCCGTTGAAATAATAGCCGGACCTTGGCCAGCGCGGATTATCGAACTGGTCCACCACCAGGCTGGCCCGCACCCCCGCCTCGTCGTAGGCGCTGTTATCGACAGAAATGACGTCGCCAGCGAACGGGACCAAGCCAGAACCCACCTTGGTCCTGGTCCAATCGTGCGAACGGTACACGCCAAGCCGGGCCTCGCCATAGCGCCCCAGCGCTAGGCCAACATCACCGGCGAAACGCGAGGTAATGTACTCGAGGTCCGCCACATGCTGGTGCCCCGGCTGGAACAAAGGCAGCACCTGCGAGTAGTACTGGTAGGAGCCGGCGACAAACAGCGGACTGCCCGCCCAGAGCGGCTGGTACAACTCGGACTTGAAGAGCGTCGACTCGCCAAGCTCGACATTGTTGCGCCAGGTGGCCCCCGCCGAATTCAGCCAGGTCAACTCGTGCGAACCGAGCAGACCAAAGCTGGCATCGCCCGGCTGACTCGCCTGCAACGTCAGGCCGAAGCGGAAGTAGTTCGGGCCGATGGAACGCTCCAAAGGCATCAACGTCATCACATTGCGGCCGTCGTGATTGTCCAGCCGATACGACAACTGATCGTAATCGCCGGTCGCAAACAGATCCCCCAGCTTGCTCTGGACCTGTCCGACGGTCTGCGGCTGGCCATTCTCATCATTCAGGATCTTGTCGAGGCCCTTGGTGTTGCCGTAGCGCGTCCCGCCCTCTGCGGCCACGACGACCTTGTCGACCTCGGGCACCGGCACCTGTTTCAGCCGGGCATGCCAGCGGGCGTAGTCGGCATCGGGCACCGACAGCGCGCGTAGGCGACTTTCGAACGGCTTCACCGACGCCTTGCCGCGCGCGATGATCGACTGGTTGGCGCCGAAATCGGAAGCGGAGACATCGCCCAGTTCCGGGCGGATCACGATATCGCTGGAGCGCAACAGCGCCATCTGCTCCTTCACATTACGGTTGACCGCGATATTGGTGGTCTGCGAGATCACATCGAGCAGCGAATTGATCTCATTGGCCTTGAGCATCGGCGTGCCGACATCGACCACGATGATACGGTCGGCACAAGTGGCAACGTCCTGCACCGGCACATTGCGTGCCAGCATGCCGTCGACCAGCAGTTGGCCATTGTTCTCGACCAGATCGAAGATGCCCGGCACGGCCATGCTGGAGCGCATCGCGACGGCCAGGCTGCCGCGATCGAACACCACCGCATCGCCGCTGACCAGGTCGGTCGCCACGGCACGGAACGGAATAGGTAGATTGTCGAAGGAGTCGACGGTGCGGTCCTGCACCAGGCTACGGATGTAGAGATCGATTTCTTGCGAGTTGATTGCGCTGCGCGGTAGACGGAACTGTCCATCGCGCATGCCGAAAGTCAGGTCGAAGTAGTTCTTGTAATCGTCGCGCTTGCGGTCGTAGGGTACGTCGGCCCGGGCCGGCTTGCCCGACAGCATGCCATCCCAGTCGGCCACCTTTAGCTTGGCCGACAGCTCGTCGAGCGACATGCCGCTGGCGTAGGCACCCCCGATCAGCGCCCCTGCGCTGGTGCCGGCAATGCAGGAAATTGGTATCTTCAGACGCTCCAGCTCCTGAAGCACCCCCAGATGCGCAAAACCACGCGCGCCACCGCCGCCGAGCACCACGCCGATGCGCGGGCTTTGCATAGCTGTCGTATCGTCGGCCCAGGCCGCCAGGGACGGGCTGGCGCCCAGCAGCAGCAAGCAAAACTTCAGGAATAGTTTTCGCAAATAATTACTCACACAGAACGTCTTTGTCATAGACTATCGGCAACCCTCCCATTTTACCGACAAGGCCGCGTTCGCCACATCTTGTATTAGCAATTGGAAGGCAAGCCCTACGGTATGTTCGATTTCAGATCACTCATCGGCGCCCTGTTCAGCAATGCGACGCCGCGCTCGAACACCGCGCAATCGGCGACCCAGCTACTGCGCGAGCTGCCGGAATCCGACTATTTCGACGCGCTGGCCGAAATCACCAAAGCCATCGCCCGGATCAACGCCGACACACAGATCCCGCTGAAAGAGCGGATCCGCACCTTGCTCTATGTCGATGCCCGCTCTCATACGCTGCATCAGCGGCTGTGCCTGGAATACCTGGCCGACGAGGGACGCAACAAGCTGCAGCTGCCGACCATCCTTGCCTACCTGCACGAACTGGCCAATGCCTATCAGATCTGCCTACGTCTCTATCTGGCCGCCCCTTCGGCCAACCTGGACGACCCGATCCAGCAAGCGGTGCTGCATGGACTCTACCACCAGTTGCGGCAGATCTTCTGGAATGCGCAACGCTATGTGAAAACCGATGCGACGGCTTGGCAGCAGGCGTATCGCTTCTACGACTTCCTGGAGGAAGCTGGCATCGCCCGCCTGCCGTTGCGGCTCTATCAGGACGAGACCGAAGCGGTCAGCGCCGAGCAGTTACTGCTCAAGGCAAGCCTGCTGACGCTTGCCCACCCGGACAACCTGCTCGCCGGCGAAATCCAGGCGATCGACCAGCTACTCGGGGTCTTGGTCGGCACGCTCTGCTTCAGCCGCCGTTCCGATCTCGACGAGCCGGTTTACGCCCTCAATCTCGACACCCCCGAGGCACCGAAACTGCTCGGACAAGAGATGAACGACAATGGCTTCCGCTACTGGTCGGCCCAGCCGCTCTACAATGCGCTTGCCGAGCTGACGGTCGAACTGGAGAAAGGCATCCCACCGGCCCTGGCTGCCACCGGCCTCAAACTGTCCGCCGACGCCTGGCGTCAGTTGGCCGAAAAACTCGGGGTGCGCTGGTCGCGCGATGGCGGCATGTCGCTGCGCAAGGCCGAGCGCGAGCTACGCAGCGAGGACGTGGCGGTGACCGTCGGTTTCGCCGCCAGCGCGCTGCAGAGCAAACTGAAAGATACCGGTTATCACAACCACCCTGAACGCGGGCTCTGGAAGCTGACAGACAGCAGCGCTACCGGCATGGGCCTGCTCTATCTCGGACGCACCCTGGAGCGGCTGCGCATCGGCTATGTGGTACTGGTACTGCAGGACGACAAGCCCTCGGTGCTGGGCGTGGTGCGACGGCTGCAGCGCTTGCCCGAAGGCGGCACCCGGGTCGGCATCGAACGGCTGGGCCAGATCCCGCTCGGCGTAACGCTGTGCAGCCCCGACCATACGGTCGAAACGGTGAGCGCCCTCCACCTCACCCCGGCCCACGCCCTCAATGGCGAAAACTGGCTCTTGCTACCCGAGAGCCATGCCGCCGAAGGGCGATCGCTGATCATGCTGTTCGACGGCGAGACCCATCACATTCGCCTGCATGCGCCCACGCGCCGCTTCGGCGACTGCGTGCATTGCGATTTCGAGACGACGGATCAGCCCGACTCGACTGCCTGAGCACAGGAGTTTGCAAAAAAAGACGCCAACCCACAGGTTGGCGTCTTTTTAACGACTAGGTTGGCCAAAGCATCGGTTCGACCAACCTAGCCTGCTTACAGCACTTCCAGGATGCCCGCGGCACCCATGCCGGTGCCGATGCACATCGTCACCATGCCGTAGCCCTTCTGGGCACGGTTGCGCATGCCATGAATCAGCGTCGCGGTACGGATCGCACCAGTAGCACCCAGCGGGTGGCCCAGTGCGATCGCGCCACCATGCGGGTTGATCAGGCTGGTGTCCAGATCCAAATCGCGAATCACGGCCAGAGCCTGCGCGGCAAATGCCTCGTTCAGCTCGATCCACTTCAGGTCGCCCTGCGATAGGCCAGCCAACTTCAGCGCGGCCGGAATCGCTTCCTTCGGACCGATACCCATGATTTCCGGCGGCACGCCCTTGACCGAGAAGGTCACGTAGCGGGCCAGCGGCACCAGGTTGAACTGCTTCAGGATCTTTTCCGACACGATGATCACCGCACCGGCGCCGTCCGACATCTGCGAGCTGTTGCCGGCGGTTACCGAGCCCTTTGCGTCGAACACCGTCTTCAGCTTGGCGAGACCTTCCAGTGTAGTATCGCGGCGCGGGCCTTCGTCGGTGTCCAGCGTCTTGTTGACCAGCTTCACTTCGCCGGTCTCCAGGTTCGGAATACGATAGGTCACGTCCAGCGGAGTGATCTCAGACTTGAATGCGCCACTCTCGATCGCGGCCAGCGCACGACGGTGCGACTCCACTGCGAACGCATCCTGGTCTTCGCGCGAAACGTTCCACTGCTGAGCCACCTTCTCGGCGGTCAGGCCCATTCCGTAGGCGATACCGTAGTTCTCGTCCTTGGCGAAGATTTCCGGGTTCAACGCCACCTTGTTGCCCATCATCGGCACCAGCGACATCGACTCGGAACCCGCGGCGATCATCACATCGGCCTCGCCGAGACGAATGCGGTCAGCGGCCATCTGCACCGCGTTGATGCCACTCGAGCAGTAGCGGTTGATGGTCACGCCGCCGATGGTGTTCGGCAGGCCGGCCAGCAGCACGCCGATACGCGCCATGTTCAGGCCCTGCTCCGCTTCCGGGAAGGCGCAGCCCACCACGCAGTCGGAGATCAGCTTCGGATCGAGGGTTGGCACCTGCGCCAGGGCGCCGGTGATCACATGGGCGAGCATGTCGTCCGGGCGCACATTGCGCATCATGCCGCGCGGCGCCTTGCCGACCGGCGTGCGGGTCGCCGCAACGATGTAAGCTTCCTGTACTTGCTTGGTCATTTCTATTCTCCGTCAATCACGGCAGGCGGCCCCTCAGCGCGTCTGCCGTCATCTGTATTCGCTATCGATCAGTTGCGCAGCGGCTTGCCGGTGGTCAGCATGTTGGCAATGCGATCCTGGGTCTTGCTGTTCTTCAGCAAGGTCATGAAGGCCTTGCGTTCCAGATCCAGAATCCACTGCTCGTTGACCTCGGTGCCTTGCTCCACGTCGCCGCCGGTCATCACATCGGCGATCAGGCCGGCGATGTAGAAGTCATGCTGGCTGATGAAGTGGCCTTCCAGCATATTGACCAGCTGGCCCTTGATCGACGCGGCACCGGTGCGGCCGGCCACCGGGAAGCTCTTGACCTTCAGCGGCGGGCGGTAGCCCGATTCGGCCATCGCCAGTGCCTGCTGTTTGGCGACATACAGCAGCTCGTAGGCGTTGAACACCACCACATCGGTCTTGCGGAAGTAGCCGATTTCCTGCGCTTCGACTGCGCTGGTCGCCACCTTGGCGGTAGCGATCGACATGAAGTAGTCCTTCAGCGCGGCCAGGATGTCGCCCTTCTGCTCCTGCGACGCACGCAGCGCGAACTCCTTGCAACCGCCGCCGCCCGGCAGCAGGCCGACGCCCACTTCTACCAGGCCGACATACGACTCCAGCGCGCCGACCACGCGGTCGACGTGCATCGCGAACTCGCAACCGCCGCCGAACACATAGCCTTGGGTCGCGGCCACGGTCGGGATCTGGCTGTAGCGCAGACGCATCGAGGTGGACTGGAAGCGGCGGATCATGTTCTCGATCGAATCCCAGTCGCCCATCATGAACGCCGGCATCATCGACGACAGATCGGCGCCAACCGAGAACGGCTCTTCGGTCTGCCAGATCACCAGGCCCTTGAAGCGCTCTTCGGCGATGTCGATCGCCTTATTCACGCCTTCAAGCACGTCCGGGCCGATCGAGTGGGCCTTGGACTTGAACGACACCACCAGGATCTCGTCGCCGGTGGTGAAGGCGCGCACGCCGTCGTTCTCGAACACGGTCTCGCCCAGCGGGGCAACGGCTTCGCCCAGCACCTTGGCCGGCGCCAGCTGGCGGGCGTACACATCCAGCGTCGAACGGCCGATGCGCTTGCCGGTAGCAGCGTCAAACGAACCATCGGCAAAGTGCACGCCTGTACGGTCCGCTTCCAGCACCCAGGCCGGCAGTTCGGCCGACGTCAGCGCCTTGCCAGCCTTGACGTCTTCCTCGACCCACTTGGCCACTTGCTGCCAACCGGCACTCTGCCAGGTCTCGAACGGACCGACACTCCAGCCGAAACCCCAGCGAATCGCGAAATCAACGTCGCGCGCCGAGTTGGCGATGTCAGCCAGATGGAAGCCGATATAGTGGAACACGTCACGGAAGCACGCCCACAGGAACTGCGCCTGCGGGTGGCTGCTTTCGCGCAGTTTTTTGAATTTTTCCGCCGGATCGGCGATTTTCAGGATGTCCTTGACGGCATCGTCGCCCTTCTCGCCCGAGCCGACGTAAGTGCCGGTCTTCGGGTCGAGCACGAACATCTGCTTACCGTCCTTCTTGTAGATGCCGACGCGGGTCTTGGCACCCAAGGCACCGGCCGCAATCAGCTTCTGCAGCCATTCCGGCGACTTGAACAGGCCGTGCCACGGATCGTTCGGCAGGGTGTCCTGCATGGTCTTGACCACGTGGGCAAAGGTGTCGAGACCCACCACGTCGGCGGTGCGGAAAGTCGCCGACTTCGGGCGACCCAGACGCGGGCCGGTCAGGTCGTCGACCACGTCAAAGCGAATACCGAATTTTTCGGCGTTAGCGATCGCCGCCAGCATCGAGAACACGCCGATGCGGTTGGCGACGAAGTTCGGGGTGTCCTTGGCCCGCACCACGCCCTTGCCGAGCGTCGTGACCAGGAAGCGCTCGAGATTATCGAGCATGCCCGCCTCGGAGCCCTTGCACGGGATGATCTCGACCAGGTGCATGTAGCGCGGCGGGTTGAAGAAGTGCACGCCGCAGAAACGCGGCTTCAGTGCTTCGGGCAGGCTGTCGGCCAGACCATTGATCGACAGGCCCGAGGTATTGGTAGCGAAGATCGACTGTTCGCCGATAAATGGGGCGACCTTGGCGTACAGGTCGGTTTTCCAGTCCATCCGCTCGGCAATCGCCTCGATCACCAGATCACACTCCTTCAGCAGGTGCAGGTGATCTTCATAGTTGGCCGGAGTGATGTACTTAACGACATCCTTGCTCGCCAGCGGCGACGGCTTCAGTTTCTTCAAGCCTTCGATGGCCTTCAGGGCGATGCCATTCTTGTCGCCCTCTTTGGCCGGCAGGTCGAACAGGATGGTCGGGACTTTGGCGTTGACGAGATGAGCGGCGATCTGCGCCCCCATCACACCGGCGCCGAGGACGGCGACCTTACGCACGATGAACTTGGTATGAGACATGGTTTCCTCGTGTTATCGAATGAACACTTGTATTAAGACAGCCCCCTCTAAAGCCGTCTTTCCGTACTGCAGGCGGGGCCGAAGCCCCGCTCCCTACACCACGCCTCTATCCGACAAGGGAATTAGAAGCGGTAGTTGTACTGAATGCCCACCAGTTGCAGGTAGGTCTTGTAAGTGCCTCGCGTCGTTTCGCCGTTGCCGGTGCAAGCCTGACCGGTCGATGGCGAAACACCAACTGGAGAGCAAGTATCGTGATAGTTGGTATTGGCGTCCTTGAAGTCAATGAAGCTGTACGCCACATCGATAGAATTGTTCTTGTTGATCTTGTAGTTCGCACCCAGCGACAGCCAGATACGGTCGCTATCCGGCAGTGCCGGATGGCGAGTCTCATCCGAACGGATCGGCGACTGTTCCCAGGCCACGCCAGTGCGGAACAGCCAGCTATCGCTGTAACGGTAGTTGGCGCCAACCGACACGCGGTAGGAGTCCTTCCAGTTCGTCGGAATCACCAGATCGCCTTGTGACACCCCACCCACGGTGTCTTGCTTGATGCGGATTTCGTTGAGCCGCGAGTTACGCACCCAGGTCACATCGCCCATCACGGCCCAGCGCGGGTCGATCTGGTGGAAGAAGTTGGCCGAAGCGCTTTCCGGCGTGGTCACATCGATCGAATCCGGTGCGTTCGGGTGCCGGCTCTTGGCGGCAACGCTCGCCGGGATCATACCCGGCGCCCCCGGGATAAGCGCGCTGGCAGGAACACTGCCAGCAACATTATCGAAGGTCCAAGTCGACGAACCGGTCAACTTTTGCTTGATGCTGGAGCGGTAAGCCAGGCCAAAGCGGGTGTTGTCGTCCAGTTGGAACATGTAGCCAATGTTCCAGCCGAAGCCCCAGTCATTGCCTTCCACGTGTCCCAGACCGTCGCCGCCGATCCCCTGGCTCTTCATGAACGCGGAAATTTGGCCCGGCGTCGTCAATTTCATGCCGTTCGGCAGAGTGATGCCACCATTGCTGGCGGCTGCGATAGCTAGGCCACTCGTGGCATCGGCCGCCTGGTCCAGCGACGCATCCATGTATTGCGCCGAGATGCCGAAGCCAACAGAGTTGCGCTCGTCAAACTTGAACGAGATCGACGGGTTGAAGTTGATAGTCTTCACGTCAATGCTCTTCAGTGAGTAACGGCCCGCCCAATCGAAGCCATAGTCGAGCTTGGCGGCATAGGGCACGAACACACCCAGGCCGACGTTGACCTTGTCGTTGACCTTCGTGGTCATGTACAGCGACGGGGCCGCCACCGCTCTCGGCGCGTAGGTACCACCGTTACCGCCACCAGTAGACTGACCCAGTATATTGGTCGAGCGGTTGTCGCTGAAGCTAGAGTGCGGCACCACAACGGTCAGGCCGCCGGAAATCTGAGTTCCGTCCAGGCGCGACATGCCGGCCGGGTTGTTAAAGATCGTGGTCGGATCGTCGGCCTCGGCGCCGTTCGCATGGGCATTGCCCTGGCCCGAAACGCTCTGCGAGCCAAATTGATAGCCGGAAGCCAGAGCCTGGGTCGACAGCGCTGCTACCGCGCCCCCCATCAACATCACTGCCAGGCTGAGATGCTTCATTTTCATAGTTATTCCCTCTTCTCCGTGTCATTGCTCTTCGTTAGAAAGCCGAACTGCATAGATCGACCTCAAAACGATAGTACCAAACAATTAGAGCATGTCCACTAGATTAAGAGCACTTGTTCTAAACGAGCGTTTAGTTGTTTATTAAGGCGCCATTCTTAGCAAAATGTTAAGCACGCCCGCAGCTTAACAAGCCATCAAAACAACCACCTACCTCATCCAGCCGTTGTCGCAGCGCAGCAAAACATCACACCCCGCCAATACGGCCTGCCGGTAGTTTTCCCTCTCCTGAATAGAGCACACGCAGCATGCATGCGCTCTATTCAGGTAGCTCCCGACCGGCCGGGAGCTGCCGCCACAACGCTTAGAACACGTGGCGTTGCAACAATGCCTCGTCGTGATGGCGCATGCCCTTGTCGAAGTCGTCGACCATGATCACGTCACGCTTGAGCTTGCGCGCACGGGTCACCGCGTCGAATTCGGTTTGGCTGATCTGACCGCCACCCAACGCTTCGGCCAACCTGTCGGCATTGGTCAGCGCCGACAGCTTGCCCTCGCGGGTGAGCTTGCGCAGCTTCTGCTCCACCGGCTCGGTTTCCAGCACTGCATGCAGCGCCGGGTTGAGCACGCCGATCGGGTCCTGCTCGTCCTGCGACACGAACATGCCGCGAGTCAGCCGGTCGCGGGTACCGCCTGGCTGCATCAGCGAGCGCGCCACCTGGGTACCGATGCGGTCGCTCGGCGCCTTCAGCGCTTGCCCCCACGGGAAGATCACCTTGCGCAGCACCACGGCCAGCGTACGGTTGGGCAGGTTGGCCAGGAAGCCGTCCATGGCGATCTGGATGTCGTGCAGGCTAGTTTCAACAGCCCACTGCAGCACCGCCAGGTCTTCCTTCGGCGCACCGTCACGCTCGAAGCGTTTCAGGCAGGCGGTGGCGATGTACAGGTTAGACAGCATGTCGCCAAGACGGGCCGACAGCTTCTCGCGGAACTTCAGCGAACCGCCGAGGCTGAACATGGCCATGTCCGACAGCAGCGCGAAGGCGCTGGAGAAACGGGTGATCTGCTTGTAGTAGCGGGCAGTCTCGCCACCGCGCGGAGCTGCCGCGAACTTGGCACCGCTCAGGCCCAGCCACAGCGAACGGAACACATTGCTGATCACGAATCCGATGTGGCCGGTGATCGCGTCGTCGAATTCCTTCGCATCGTTGGCCATCGCCGCCTTCATCTCGCGCAGCACGAAGGGATGGCAGCGGATCGCGCCCTGACCGTAGATGATCATCGAACGGGTCAGGATGTTGGCGCCTTCCACCGTGATCGCGATCGGGATCGCCTGGTAGGCACGCGCCAGGTAGTTGCGCGGGCCGAGCACCACCGCGCGGCCGCCATGGATGTCCATCGCGTCGTTCAGGGTTTTACGCATGCGCTCGGTGTTGTGATACTTGATCACCGCCGACAGCACCGACGGCTTCTCGCCGATATCGAGGCCGGTCAGCGCCAGGTCCTGCGCAGCTTCCATCTGGTAGGTGTAACCGCCGATGCGCGCCATCGCCTCGTCGACACCCTCGAACTTGCCGATCGGCAGGCCGAACTGGTCGCGGATACGGGCATAAGCGCCGGTCGTGTACGTCGCCACCTTGCCCGAGGCCACCGACATCGCCGGCAGCGAAATGCAGCGACCCACTGACAGGCACTCGACCAGCATGCGCCAGCCCTGCCCGGCGTATTCCTTGCCGCCGATGATCCACTCCAGCGGAATGAACACTTCCTTGCCCCAGGTCGGACCATTCATGAACGCGGCACCGCCCGGAAAGTGGCGACGACCGATCTGCACGCCTTCGTGCTCGGTCGGCACCAGCGCGCAGGTGATACCGATGTCTTCCTTGTCGCCCAAGAGGTGATCCGGGTCATACATCTTGAACGCCAGGCCCAAAATGGTCGCTACCGGCGCCAGCGTGATCCAGCGCTTTTCCCAGCTGATGCGCACGCCCAGCACGTTCTCGTGACGCTCGCCGCTACGCGGGTCGGTGTAGGAGCCACGGCAGACGTAGCCGTAGTCAGGGATCGCACCGGCGTCGGAGCCGGCAGACGGGCTGGTCAGCGCAAAGCACGGAATCTCCAGACCCTTGGCCAGACGCGGCAGGTAGTAGTCTTTCTGCGCTTCGGTACCATAGTGCTGCAGCAACTCACCCGGGCCGAGCGAGTTCGGCACCATCACCGTCACCGCCGCCGAACCGCCGCGGGTGGCGATCTTGGTGACCACCTTGGCGTGCGCGTAGTTGGAGAACTCCACGCCACCGTACTTCTTCTTGATGATCATGCCGAGGAAGCCGTTGCCCTTGATGAAATTCCACACTTCTTCGGGCAGGTCCATCTCTTCGTGGGTGATCTTCCAGTCGTCGACCAGCTTGCACAGCTCCTCGGTCGGACCGTCGAGGAAGGCCTGCTCCTCCGGCGTCAGCTTCGGATCAGGGAAGGACAGCAGCTTGTGCCAGTCCGGCTTGCCCGAGAACAGATCGCGGTCCCACCACACGGTACCGGCGTTGATTGCCTCCTGCTCGGTCTGCGACATCGCCGGAGTGATCTTCTTGAACACGCCGAACACCGGGCCGGTGAATACGGCACGGCGCAGCGGCGACAGGTTCAGCACCGCGGCGATCACGGCAAACACGCCCCAGACGATGGGCGAGACGGCAACACCTGCGCCAAATTCGAGCGCGGCCAGCCATGCGGCAAAGCCGATGGTCCAGACCAGGATCGGCGCACGCCAGTAGGCGAGCGCGCCGATCAGGACGATGAGTAGGATGGCAAATAGCATTGTTATAGTTCCTCGTGTTGACCCTTTGTTGCTACTCCTGCACGGGCGAGGTCAGACCGGCCAAAACGAACGGCACCAGATGCTTGACGATCATTTCCGGGTCGCGCGCGGAGACAATCTGGCTACGCATGAAGATCTTCAGCACGTCGTTGCCAGCGAAGGCATTGAACATCACGCCGAAGGCAAGATGCATGCGCCATGACAGCGTCTCCAGCGACAGCTCCGGCAAGGCCTGGCGGAAGGCTACGCTGTAGCGCTGCGCAAACTCGCTGTACTGCTGCGACAGCGATTCACGCAGCAGCCGGTGGTTTTCAACCAGCGTGCGCGACAACAGCCGCACAAACAGCGCGCCACCGCGAGCCGGATCCTTGGACAATGACAGGCAGGGTCGGATAAAGGTCATCACCAGCCCCTCAGCGGTGGGCCCCTCCTTGTTCCCTTCCAGCACGTCCAGCTCCGCCAGACAGGCTTCGATCAACGGTCCCAGCCGGCGGGTGAACACCGCCTCGAACAACGCATCCTTCGAACCGAAGTGATAGTTGACCGCGGCGAGGTTGACCTCGGCCTGCTGCGTGATCATGCGAAGCGAGGTAGCCTCGAAACCATGCTCGACGAAGAGTCTCTCTGACACATCCAGAATGCGAGTGACTGTATCGGGGCGGTTCGCTTCCATTGCTCCTGTACCTCTGATAGTGCTGCCGGTGTTTCTGACCCGCCGAACAAAATCGAACAGGTGTTTGAAACTTACGTTTTAATTTGACCTATGTCAAGATCACGGCAGCGGGGTTGTCTACACGAAATGAATAAATAAAAACGGCAGCCCTGATTCTAGACTGCCGTTCGAATGAAACGCACGTTCAAGTTAATGCGAAAGGCCAATTTCCAGGTCGCGGATCAGATCATCGACGTATTCGAGGCCCACCGACACCCGCAGCAGGCCCTCGACGATGCCGGCGCGCTCGCGCGCCTCGGCGGTCACCCGTGCATGAGTGGTCGACGCCGGGTGAGTGACGGTGCTCTTCACGTCGCCCAGATTGGCGGTCTTCGAGATCACTTCGACGCCGTTGACCACTTTCCAGGCCGCCTCGCGCCCGCCTTTCACCACGAAGGACAGCACCGCGCCGCCGGCCTTCTGCTGACGTAGCGCCAGCTCGTGCTGCGGATGGCTGGCCAGCCCCGGGAAATAGACGCGCTCGACCTTCGGGTGCTTTTCCAGCCATTCGGCCAACTTCAGCGCACTCTGGCACTGCCGCTCCATGCGGATGAACAGCGTCTCCAGGCCCGACAGCAGCACCCAGGCATTGAACGGCGCCAGCGTCGGGCCGGCGGTACGCACATGCAGGTAGACCTGCTCGACCAGCGCGTTGGAGCCGACCACCGCGCCACCGAGCACGCGGCCGTGGCCATCGAGCGCCTTGGTCGCCGAGTGCACTACCAAGTCCGCACCGAGCTTGAGCGGCTGCTGCAGGGCTGGCGAGCAGAAGCAATTGTCGACCACCAACAGCGCGCCATGCGCATGGGCGATGTCGGCCAGCGCCGCGATATCGGCCAACTCGGTCAGCGGGTTGGACGGGGTCTCGACAAACAGCAAACGGGTTTCCGGGCGAATCGCCGCTTTCCACGCCGCCAGATCGGACGGTGCCACATAGGTGGTTTCGACACCGAACTTGGACAGCACCGTGTTAAACAGGCTGATCGTCGAACCAAACAGGCTCTGCGAGGCCACGATGTGATCGCCGGCCTTCAGCAGCGTCAGCATGGTCGCCTGGATCGCCGCCATGCCGCTGGCGGTGGCGATGCAGCGCTCGCCGCCCTCAAGCGCGGCTAGGCGCTGCTGGAAGGCGTTGACGGTCGGGTTGGTGAAGCGCGAGTAGGTGTAGCCGTCCTGCTGCCCCAGGAACAGCTCGGCCGCATCCTCGGCACTCGGATAGGTGAAGCTGGAGGTCAGGAACAGGCTCTGGCTGTGCTCGCCGAACTGACTGGTCTCGCGACCGGCGCGAATCGCCAGCGTTTCCGGATGCAGCGCCTGGCCGTCATCGTGATTGTCGTTATTCATGTATGCCTCTGGTTGTCCCGGTCGCCGCCCGCCATGCGAACGAACGCTGCCAAAACCGTTCGGCCAACCTTGGCGTCGGCGAACGGCTTTAGCAGCGACCGTTCGGGCAGGCCACGGCCATAAAAAAATGCGCCCCGAAGGGCGCATTCATTGTGCTCATATCAGATTCTGTTCGGCAACATTCAAATTGAGATCGATCATCTGTGAGTCGCCGCCCTCGTCCTTGCCGCTGGGCTTGCCGCGGCGCTGCTCGACGCCCTGCAGATAGGCCTCGTCGATGTCGCCGGTCAGATACTCGCCGTTGAAGCACGAGGTGTCGAAGCGCTTCAACTCGCCATTGGCACCCTGCACCGCTTCGATCAACGCGTCCAGATCCTGGTAGATCACCGCATCGGCACCGATTTCAGCCGCGATCTGCTGCTCGTCGCGACCGGTCGCCAGCAGCTCGGCACGGGTCGGCATGTCGATGCCGTACACGTTCGGGAAGCGCACCGCCGGGGCGGCCGAGGCGAAGTACACCTTGTTGGCGCCGGCATCGCGCGCCATCTGCACGATCTCTTTCGAGGTGGTGCCGCGCACGATCGAGTCGTCGACCAGCAGCACGTTGCGGCCCTTGAACTCGCAGGCAACCGGGTTGAGCTTCTGGCGCACCGACTTCTTGCGCACACCCTGGCCCGGCATGATGAAGGTCCGACCGATGTAGCGGTTCTTGATGAAGCCTTCGCGGTACGGCAGCCCCAGGTGATTAGCCAGCTGCAAGGCACTGGCGCGGCTGGTGTCAGGGATCGGCATCACTACGTCGATGTCGATCTGCGGCAGCGCGCGGCGCACTTTTTCGGCCAAGGTCACGCCCATGTTCAGGCGCGCTTGGTACACCGAGGCACCGTCGATCACCGAATCCGGGCGGGCGAAGTAGACGAACTCGAACAGGCACGGTGCCAGCTGCGGCTGCGCGGCGCACTGACGCGACTCGAAGTCGCCGCCCACCGAGACGAATACGCACTCGCCCGGCGCAACGTCACGCAACAGCGAGAAGCCGGAACAGTCCAGCGCCACCGACTCGGACGAGAACATGTACTCGGTCTTGCCGCCGACCTCGGTCGTGCCGATCACCAGCGGGCGAATGCCGTTCGGGTCACGGAACGCCACCAGGCCGTAGCCGGCGATCAGCGCCACCACGGCATAAGCGCCGCGAACACGACGGTGTACCGCCTCGACCGCGCCGAATACCGCATCGACATTGAGCTCGTAGCCCTTTACCCGGCTGGCGAGCTCGTGCGCAAACACATTGAGCAGCACTTCCGAGTCGGAGTTGGTGTTGATGTGCCGACGATCGTGACGGAACATGTCATCCTTCAACTCGTCGGCGTTGGTGAGATTGCCGTTGTGCGCCAGCACGATGCCAAACGGCGAATTAACATAGAACGGTTGCGCCTCCGCCAGATTCGAAGCCGAACCGGCGGTCGGATAGCGCACGTGCGCAATACCGACGTTCCCTACCAGCGAACGCATATTGCGGGTACGGAATACGTCCCGCACCATGCCACTACCCTTATGCATATGGAAGCTATCGCCGTTGGCGGTGACAATGCCAGCGGCGTCTTGTCCCCGGTGCTGTAGGAGCTGCAAGCCATCATAGAGTAGTTGGTTGACCGGCGAATTGCTGACCACACCCAAAATACCGCACATCTCTATTTACCCCATTACCTGGTTACAAAAAACAAAGCGGTTCGCCCGTGCTTCTGGACGAACCGCTTAATGGATTCTTCATGAATAGTGCAGGTTGTTGGCGAGCATCGCCGGCAACCAGGGCCTGAGCGACAGCGCCACCTGCTCGAACGGCCGCGACAGCAGCGCGTTCTGCCACATCGGCTGCTTGGGCAGATCGGAGAAGCCGCCGACCAGCACCAGCGCCGTCACCAGCACCAGGCCGCGCGCCAACCCGAACACCGCGCCGAGGATGCGATTGACGCTCCCGAGGCCCGCAGTATCCATCAAACCGGTCACGACCACCCGCAACAAGGCGGTGGCCAACCAGGTCAGGAAAAACAACAGCACGAAGGCCGCCACAAGCCGGAAGCTCTCACCGGACAGCTCGCCGGGCAGGAAGCTCGAAATGGCCGGCGCGAATTCCTTGGCGCACCAGAATGCGATCACCCACGAGGTCAGCGACAGCACCTCGGCCACCAGACCCCGCACCAGCGCAATGACGATCGAACCGGCGACGATGGCGAGACACAGATAGTCGAAGACGGTCATGGCTCAGTGACTCACAACAATGCCGGACACACCGGCGCGAGCCAGCTTGGCCAGGGCGGCCTGTGCTTCGTCGGCACTGGCGAACGGACCGACCCGCACTCGGGTTACTTCGCCCTTGCTGGTCTGCACCTTGCTGAAACTGTAATGCGCCGACAAGCCGCCGACAGTATCGAGCTTGTTGCGTAGTGCTTCGACCTTGTCCGGATCGGACAGTGCTGCCAGCTGGATCATTACCTTGCCCGACTTGGTCGACTCGGCGACCTTCTTCTCGGCCTTTGCCTTGGGCGCGTCTTCCTCGCCCATCCGGCCTTCCAGAATCGCGGCGGGGTCGACTTTCTTCGGTTTGGGTTTATCTTCGGCGACCTTCGGCTTGTCTTCCACCTTAGGTTTCGGCTTTGGCGCTTCGGCCAACTTGGCCGGCTCCGGTTTCTTCTCTTCGGGCTTGGCCTGCGGCGGCATCGGCTGCTCGGACTTGGCGGCGGCAACGGCAGCGGCCACGCTCGGCGCCACCTGGGACGGCGACGGCGTACTCTCTTCCGACAGCGCGGCCGGCAAATCGGTCTGCGCCGCGCTGGCTGCAGCCACCGCAGCGGCGGCCTGCGACGCGGCCTTGCCGGTCGGCTCACCGGCCGGCGCCGACGAATTCAGTTCGACGATGTTGATCGATTGGGGCTTGAGCTTCTGGTCGGGAACGTGACCCACCACGTTCCACAATACCACGGTGGCCACCGACACCAGAGCTATCGCGCCGACCAGGCGACGCCGCGCGCGCTTGCGCAATTGGATCAGCTGATCATGGGAGGAAAGACCTGGGGGCATGGGTGCACTCAAGCGTTGTGCTGACGTGCCTCAAGCACGGCAGCCACAGTGTGGAAGGAGCCGAAGACCGCGATTCTATCATTCTCGCCGGCACTCGATAAGGCAGCCTGCCAGGCGGCGGTGACGTTTTCAAAGACTTTGACGTTGGCTACCTGGTGTTCGGCCAACTTGGCGGCGATTGCCGCGCCGCTCTGACCGCGCGGCATATCCAGCCCACCGACGTACCAGGTGTCGAACGCACCCTTGGCCAGCTCGATCACCGTGTCGATGTCCTTGTCGGCCAGCATCGAGAACACCGCAATGCGGTTCTCGGCAAACGGCAGCACCGTCAGGCTCGCGACCATCGCCTTCACCGCGTGCGGATTGTGGCCGACATCGAGCACCACCACCGGGCGCCCCGGCAGCACCTGGAAGCGCCCCGGCCACTCCACCTCGACCAGACCCTGCTTGACCGCACCGATGCCCACCGGCAGACGCTCGCGCAGGCAATCGAGTACCGCCAGCGCCGCCGAGGCATTGGCCAGCTGGTAGCCGCCGCGCAACGCGGGGATCGGCAACGCATGGCGGCGCGCCTCGCCCATATGGAACGACCACTGGTTGTCGAGCTTGGTGTAACCGAAATCCGGCCCGTAGCGCAGCAGCTTGGCGCCGATCTTCTCGGCCTGCTCGACCAGGCTGGCCGGCGGATTCGGATCGGCGCAGATCGCCGGGCGGCCGGCGCGGAAGATGCCGGCCTTCTCGAAGCCGACTTGCTCGCGGGTGTCGCCGAGGTATTCCTGGTGATCGAGATCCACGCTAACCACCACCGCCACGTCGGCGTCGAAGAGATTGACCGCATCCAGTCGGCCGCCCAGGCCGACCTCCATGACCGCCACATCGACCTTCTGGTCGATGAAGGTGTGCATCGCCGCCAGTGTGCCGAACTCGAAGTAGCTCAACGAGGTCTCGCCGCGCGCCGCCTCGATCGCGGCGAAGCTCTTGACGATCTGCGCGTCGCTGGCCGGCTGCATGTTCAACGCGATGCGCTCGTTGTAGTGCAGCAGGTGCGGCGAGGTGTAGGTGCCGACCTTGAAGCCGGCACGCGCCAGCATCGTCGACAGCATCGCGCTGACCGAGCCCTTGCCATTGGTGCCGCCGACGACGATCACCGGGAAATCGGGGGTCAGCTGCATCGCATCGCGCACCGTGCCGACGCGGGCGAGCCCCATGTCGATGGTGGTGACGTGCAGTTGTTCGAGGTAGCTCAGCCAGTCGGCCAGGGAATCAGAAGCAAACACGGTAGTCAGACATCCACAACGGCAGCCGGCTTGTCGGCCGCCTGAAACCACAAGAGATAGACGCGCAAGGCGCGGCGAAATTCGGCCGGCGCCGTATCGGGCCACACGGCAACGCTGTGCCGGCGTCCGTCGATGCGCAGATTGAGTACGATCAGCCAGGTCGAAATGAAACAGTCGTCGAGCGGCTCGGCCAGGCTCGCCGGCCCGATCAGCCCTGCGTCACCATCGAAACCCACCGACAGCCGGCCGCGCGGGTCGACGGCCAAACGCGTCACTCGGCGGCGCTCCGGCAACCAGCCATCCGGAGATAGGCTCAGCCATAACGTCAAAGGCATGGTGACGAGCAGCCAGGCAGCACTCGGCAGATAGGCCAACAACACAACCGACAATGAGCCGTGCGCCAGCAACACCAAGGCCAACCAGAGCCGCGAGCGGGCAAGATTGGCCGAAAAAGGCGTCAGCGTTGCCGCCATGCGCGCTTATTGCAGCGCCGGGCTATTGGTCAGATCGTCGTCGACGCTGTCGATCACGGTCGAGTGGATTTCCACGTCGAACCATTCCCAGAACGCCTTCAGCGACAGGTCGGACGGCCACAGTGCGTCGTCCTCGTACCAGCTGGCCAGTTCCATCTTGAACAGCTGCTCGTAAATATCGTCGATATACGCCACGCCCTCTTCCGGCTCGGTGAACTCCGGCAGCAGGATCACCGTGCAGTCGGCACGCAGGGCCTCCAGACTGAGGTCGACCATATCATTGTCGGGCACCTTGTTCAGCCAATCGAGAAACGGAGCTTTCGGCTTGATCACGGCGACGGAACGATCAACAAAGTACATGGCGCTTCCTTTCAGGTCGCGGGGACGGAGGGGCCGACCCCGGTCGGGCTTTGGCCGGCATTGTATACCAGGCCGCAGCGTGGCGCATGCTAGAATCGGCGTCATTTCCAGCCTGCTTTAAGAGTCTCTCATGGCATTGATAACCGTCGACAACGCTTCCCTCGCCTTCGGCCACTGGCCGCTTCTGGATCGGGTCAACTTTGCACTCGAACCGGGCGAGGTGGTCGGGCTGATCGGCCGCAACGGCGCGGGCAAGTCCTCGCTGCTCAAAGCGATTGCCGGCACCTCCCGGCTCGACGACGGCCGCATCACCGCGCGTAGCGATATCACCATAGCCTATGTTCCGCAGGAACCGCTGTTCGACCTTGAACACACCGTGTTCGACGCGGTAGCCGAAGGCCTGGGCGAACTCAAGGCGCTGCTGTCCGACTACCACAAGGCCACCGCCCAGCTGGCCGATCCGGCTGCCGACCACGAGCAGCTGCTCGAAGCGATGCAGACAATCCAGCACGAGCTGGAGGCCCGCGACGGCTGGCAGTTTGACGCCCTGATCTCGACCACGCTGTCGCACCTGAACCTGGACCCCGACACCCGCATCGGTGACCTGTCCGGCGGCTGGAAGAAGCGCGTCGCGCTGGCGCGCGCGCTGGCCGCCAAGCCCGACGTGCTGCTGCTCGACGAGCCGACCAACCATCTGGACGTCGCCGCGATCGAATGGCTGGAAGGCCTGATGAAGAACTTCGCCGGCAGCGTGCTGCTGATCACCCACGACCGGCGCTTCCTCGACAATGTCGCCAACCGCATCATCGAGCTGGACCGCGGCATCCTGCGCAGCTACCCGGGCAGTTTTTCCGCCTACCAGACCAAGAAGGCCGAAGAACTGGCGATCGAGGAAGAACAGCAACGCCTGTTCGACAAGCACCATGCCCAGGAGGAAGTCTGGATCCGCAAGGGCATCGAGGCGCGCCGCACCCGTAACGAAGGCCGGGTGCGCCGTCTCGAACAGATCCGCCGCGAACGCGCCGCACGCCGCGAACGGGTCGGCCAGGTCAACTTCCAGCTCGACGCGGGCGAGCGTTCCGGCAAGCTGGTGGCCGAGCTGGAACACGTCAGCAAGGGCTTCGACAACAAGACGCTGATCCGCGACTTCACCAGCCGCATCCTGCGCGGCGACAAGATCGGCCTGATCGGCCCGAACGGCGCCGGCAAGACCACGCTGCTGAAGATGATCCTCGGCGAACTGGAGCCGGACAGCGGCAGCGTCAAGCGCGGCACCAAGCTCGAAATCGCCTACTTCGACCAGTTCCGCGAACAGCTGAACGAGGAAATGAGCGTCGCCGACGTGATCAGCCAGGGCAACGACTTCGTCGAGATCGGCGGCCAGAAGAAGCACGTAATGAGCTACCTGGAGGATTTCCTGTTCTCGCCGGAGCGCGCGCGCAGCCCGGTGCGCTCACTGTCCGGCGGCGAGCGCAACCGCCTGCTGCTGGCGCGACTATTCACCCGTCCGGCCAACGTGTTGGTGCTCGACGAGCCGACCAACGACCTCGACATCGACACGCTGGAACTTCTCGAGGATGTCATCGATCAGTACAGTGGCACGGTGTTCCTGGTCAGCCACGACCGCGCCTTCCTCGACAACGTTGTCACCCAGGTGATTGCCTTCGAGGGCAACGGCCAGCTGGAAGAGTACCCCGGCGGCTACCAGGACTGGATCGACACCCGCGCCCGCATGGCGGCGATGCGTCCGGCGGACAAGAAGAAGGACGTTGCCGCACCGAGCAGCGAAGCGGCCAAACCGGCGCGCGAGAAGTCGCGCAGCAACAAGCTATCGTTCAACGAGAAGCGCGAGCTGGAGAAACTGCCGGACGACATCGCCGCGCTGGAAACCGAACAGGCCGAGCTGAACCAAAAGCTGCTCGACCCGAACATCTACCGCGACGCTCCGCAGGATGCGCGCAACTGGCAGGCCCGCATCGAAGAGATCGAACTGCTGCTGCTGGATAAACTGTCCCGCTGGGAAGAACTCGAGGCCAAGAACGCATGAATCGTCGCCACGCCCTGTCCGCCCTCGCCGTCCTGGCGCTCGCCGCCTGCTCCAGCGCCCCGGTCAAGAAGACCGCCGCGGTGAAGCCACGCCCGCCGCGCCGGCCGATCGAGCTGTCCAGCCTGCAGGCGGACGGGGCCGGCAGCGAGATCCTGATGTACACGATGGGCTTGCTCGATGTGAACTACCAGTTCGGCGGCAGCAACCCGGAGGCCGGGCTCGATTGCAGCGGCATGGTGGCCTACATCTACCAGAACGCGGTCGGTATCAAGCTGCCGCACAATGCCGCGGCCATCGCCGAGCTGGCGCGGCCGATCTCCGACAGCCAGCTGCGCGTCGGCGACTTGGTGTTCTTCAACACCCTGGGACGGTCGTTCTCGCATATGGGCCTCTATATCGGCGAAGGCAAATTCGTGCACGCGCCGCGCACCAACAGCCCGATCCGCACCGACCTGATGTCCAACAGCTACTTCGCCGCCCGCTACGAGGGCGGCCGCACCCTGTTCGCCTGATGGCGGACAGCGGCCACTGGCGACAAAGCCTGGCCGAAGGCTGGCAACGGCTTTCGGCCAAGCTGCCGACTCCGCATCGCGACGGGCTGTCGCTGCCGCAATCGCTGCTGCAGTCCTCGCTGCAACGACACCTCGACCCTGAGCTCGCCCGCTACGAATCGCTGACCATCGACGACGAACATGTGCACCTGCAGCTCGCCGTGATTCGACCGATCCACGCCCGCCTGCAACTCTCTCTTCGCCCCACCGGTATCGACTGGCCATCACGTACTCTCTCCCTCGACTACCGACTGCAGGGCACATCGACTTCGCCGTCGCGCCTGCGCCGTGTCGTGAACAGCGCCCTGCTCGGCCGCCTCGACAGTCGGATCGGCCGGCAACTGCTGAGACAGCTCCTCAAAGACCTGCCGTGGCTGAGTCTAAAAGACGAGCAGTTGATCGTCGCCCTTGACCGCCTCGACGCGCTGAACCGCTGGTTGGAAAGACCGCTATTCGGCCAAGCTCTGGCCGATCGCTTCGCCCTGGCCGAGTTGCGCGTCGAGAACGGGGCACTGCGGCTGGTGGTGCAGCGGCTGGACGGCGACGAGGCGTAAGGTTGGCCGAAGCCCTCCTTGCCGCCGATCCGGAGCCGCTGCGTGAAGCGCCCTCCTAAAGCCTCTAGCGGGCGACTTCCTGCTTCGGTAGACGGCCCCACTCGACATCGACAAGCCGCCCAAGATTAGGCTGTTACATCTGTTAACATTTTGTAACTCAGGTTACTGTTTAGCTGGCTTACTATTAAAGTCCACCTAAGCAAAACCCGATCATCGGGCGGAGAACCTGAGCCATGAATGCACTGAACGACAATCTGGCCACCCTGCTGGCCGGACAAGGCACCAAGAACGTTGCACGCATCGACCAAGGAGAAATTCCGCTGCTGCTGTCCCAACTGCTGGCAGGCCAGGAGCGCGTCGTACTCAGCCTGACCTACCCGGACGTGGACGACCGTAACCACAAGAGCCTGGCCTCGCTCGTTCAGCAGCTCGCCAGTCATGGACTGAAGGATTCGGCCGCCCATGTGGATGCGCAGGCGCCCTATCTGCTGTTCAATGACCTGCGCAAGGCGCTGGTGGTGTACCACGAGATCCAGCACGACTCGGTCGCCATCGGTGTCAGCCTGTACTACGCCGGGCTGACCGGCGCCGCAGCCGAACACGCCATCCTGCAACGCCTGCCCCAGGCCCCGAGCCATCCGGGCTGGCTCAGTCAGCCGGCTATTGTTGCCTGAGCACGGCGACCGTTCACGTCCCGGACCTTCAGGGGCGTTCAAGACAAGCACTCGCCGTCCAAAACAAAAAGCCCCGCCGAAGCGGGGCTTTCTCATGCCTGGTGGGGCGCGGGCTTAGCCCTTCACCACCTGGGCGATCGACTCGGCTACATAGCCGATGTTGCCGCTGTTCAGAGCAGCCAGGCAGATACGGCCGGTCGATACGGCGTAGATGCCGAACTCGTTCTTCAGCACGTCAACCTGCGCTGCGCTCAGGCCGGTGTAGGAGAACATACCGCGCTGGGCCACCACGAAGGAGAAGTCCTGCGCCACGCCCTTGGCCTTCAGCTGCTCGACGAGACCGGTGCGCATCGCGCGGATGCGATCACGCATGCCGGCCAGCTCGTCCTCCCACAGCTGACGCAGCTCAGGGCTGGACAGCACGGCAGCAACGATCGCGGCGCCGTGGATCGGCGGGTTGGAGTAGTTGGTACGAATCACGCGCTTCAGTTGCGACAGCACGCGCGCCGACTCTTCCTTGGAAGCAGTCACTACCGACAGCGCGCCAACGCGCTCGCCGTACAGCGAGAAGCTCTTCGAGAACGAGCTCGACACGAAGAACTGCAGGCCGGACGCCGCGAACAGGCGCACTGCTACCGCATCGGCTTCGATGCCATCGGCAAAACCCTGGTAGGCCATGTCGAGGAACGGCACCAGGCCCTTCTCGCGACATACTTCAACCACTTCGGCCCACTGTGCGTCGGACAGGTCGGCACCGGTCGGGTTGTGGCAGCAAGCGTGCAGCACGATCACCGAGCCGGCCGCAAGGCCTTGCAGGAACGACTTCATGCCGGCGAAGTTCACGCCGCGGGTTTCGGCGTCGTAGTACGGGTAGTTTTCCACTTCGAAACCGGCCGACTCAAACAGCGCGCGGTGGTTCTCCCAGCTCGGATCGCTGATGTACACCTTGGCAGCCGGGTTCAGGCGCTTCAGGAAATCGGCACCGATCTTCAGCGCGCCGGTACCGCCCAGAGCCTGTGCAGTCACCACGCGACCAGCGGCCAGCAGTTCGCTGTCCGCGCCAAGCAGCAGCTTCTGCACGGCCTGATCGTAGGCCGCCGGGCCTTCGATCGGCTGGTAGCCGCGCGGCGGCATGGTTTCCAGACGGGTACGCTCGGCGGTCTTCACGGCGGCCAAGAGCGGGATCTTGCCGTTGTCGTCGTAGTAGACGCCCACGCCCAGGTTCACCTTGGTAGTACGGGAGTCGGTGTTGTACGCCTCGTTCAGGCCAAGAATCGGGTCGCGCGGCGCCAATTCCACGGCGGCGAAGATCGAAGAAGTCATGCGGAGCTCCATTTGCTTTGTAGAACAGGCGGTCTTGACTAGGCCCCGGGCCCGGTCACCACCCAAGAAAATAGTGTTCGACCAGTCTACCATGAGCATTCCACCACGCGCGGCCCATGACCGCGGCAATTGATGCGCCGGCATCGATAAAACAACAGGCACCGCGCATGCGGTGCCTGTTGGGTTCTAATCATATAATCCGCAGCGATTTAGAACAGCCCAAGCCCCTTCAGCATCACCACCAGAATCAGCAGCGGCGACACCCAGCGCGTCACCTGGAACAACACCGTCAGCATGCCGCTATTGGCCAGCTCACCACCGTTCGACAGCACATCACGGAAGCGCTTCGGCCCCCAGACCCAGCCGGTAAACAGACACAGCATGATGCCACCGACCGGCATCAGCACATTGGAGGTGACATAGTCGAACAGGTCGAACATCGTCATGCCGAACAGCTTGAAGTCGGCAAGCGCGCTGTTCGACAGCGCGGCCGAAGCGCCGATCACCATCAAGGCCAGCAGCGTCAGCACGGTCGCCTTGGTACGACTCCAGGCGAAACGCTCGCTCAGCACCGACACCGGCACCTCCAGGATCGACAGCATCGCACCGGTGGCCGCGATGGCGGTCAGCACGAAGAACACCACCATGAACAGATGGCCGAACGGCATGTTGGCGAACACCGCCGGGATGGTGATGAACAGCAGCGACGGCCCGGCTTCGGGCTTGAAACCGAACGCAAACACCGCTGGGAAGATGGCAATGCCGGCCAGCATCGACACGAACAGGTCGGCCGTCATCACGCGCAGTGCGGTGGCCGGCACATTCTGATCGTCGCGGAAGTAGCTGCCATAGGTCAGCATGGTGCCCATGCCGATCGACAGCTTGAAGAAAGCCAACCCCATCGCCGTCAGCACCACGCCGGCGGTGATCTTGGAAAAATCAGGCTCGAACAGGAAGCGCAATCCTGCGGCGGCGCCGGGCAGCGACAGACTGCGCAGCCCGACGATCACCAGCAGGACGAACAGTAGCGGCATCAGCTTCTTGGTCACCGCCTCGATGCCCTTGGACACCCCCATCAGCAGGATGCCGCCGATCAGCACCAGCACCGCCCACTGCCACAACAGCGACTGGACCGGGTCGTGGATCAACTGATTGAACGCCGCCGAAGTGTGCGCAGGGTCGCTGGACAAGGCACTGCCGGCTAGCGACTTGAACACATAGGCCAGCACCCAGGCCGCCACCTCCGAATAGAACGCCATGATCAGGAACGCGGCCAGCACGCCGAAACCGCCGATCAGCCACCAAGGCGTGCCTGGCGCCAACTGCTTGAACGTACCGACCGTATCGGTCTTGGCCTTTCGGCCCAGCATGATCTCCGCGATCATCACCGGCAGCCCCACCAGCAAGGTCGCCAGCACGTAGACCAACAGGAAGCCGGCGCCGCCATTGGCACCGGTCAGATAGGGGAATTTCCAGATATTGCCAAGGCCAACGGCAGAGCCGAGAGTAGCCGCGAGAACGCCGAAACTGGAGGAAAAACCATCGCGCTTGGCGACGGTGGGTGAAACGTCTTGTGAGCTCATCAGGGGGTATCCTAAGCGCGCAGAAAAATCGACCACGATCAGCGACCGAAACTGCCCATGACCCGCCGGTGCGGGTCAGAAGGGGCAGGATTCTGCGACCAATCCGGCGCCGCGCCAAGCACTTTTTACACCCTATTTGAGGCTGGGCAGACAACCCCCTCGCTTCGCTACGCGGCCTTTCGGCCAACCTTCATGACGTTCGTGTTTTATTTGCCAAAAGCATGATAAATATCAACACCTACGCATCATGCCACAGGGATCATGCCGACCGGCTCAAGCGATCCAGCAAGCGCCGCATCCAGTCCTCGCAATCCCGCAACTGACTGATGTCGACGTATTCGTCCGGACGATGCGCCTCGCGAATCGCGCCGGGCCCGCACACCACCGCCGGGATACCCGCCTGCTGGAACACCCCCGCCTCGGTCGAGTACGCCACACCACTACCCTGCACATGGCCGCACAGCGCCGCGACATGGCGATGTACCTCGCTGGCTACGTCCGCCTCGAAATCAGGGCAGTGCACGATGCTCTCGATCGTGATCTCAGCTTCGGGCGCGACTGCACGCATCTCCACCAGCAGGTGCGCCGCCTCGTCCTGCAGCGCCTCAATGAACCGCTCATGACGCTCGCCCGGCAGCCAACGGCACTCGACCAGTAATTCGCAATCGCGCGGCACGATATTGCCGGCAATGCCGCCGTGCACCAGCCCGGTCTGCAAGGTGGTGTAGGGCACATCGTAGAGCGCCACCTGACGGCCAACGCTCGCCTCTCGGTCGGCCAGCCCCCGCACGAAGGTGATCAGCCGCGCCGCATACTCGATCGCGTTCACCCCGCGAGGCGTCAGCGAGGAATGCGCCTCGCGCCCGCGCACGCGTACCTTATAGTGGGCAATGCCCTTGTGGGCGATGACCGGCAGCATTAAGGTCGGCTCACCGATGATGCAACCGGCGATTTTTTCGCCGCGCCGCAGCAGGTCGGCGACCAGCGTATGCACCCCCAGGCAGCCGACCTCTTCGTCATAGCTCAACGCCAGCCCAAGCGGCACCGCCAATTCACCACGGGCTGCCCGCGCCACCGCTTCGGGCAACAGCGCCAGCGCACAAGCGATGAAGCCCTTCATGTCGGCCGTGCCTCGCCCGTACAGCCGGCCCTCGCGCTCCACCACGTGAAACGGTTCGCTACTCCAGGCTTGCCCATCGACCGGCACCACGTCGGTGTGCCCCGATAACACGATCGCCGGCACATCGGCCGGACCGACCCGGGCGAACAGATTGGCCTTCTGCCCATCCTCGCTGAAACTCAGCTGCACCGGGATGCCCAAAGCAGCCAGATAATCGACGACCCAACCGATCAGCTCACGGTTGGAGTTGCGGCTGGTGGTATCGAAGGCCACCAGCCGGCAGAGCAGTTGGCGGATTTCCGTGTTCAGCACCGGGCTCTCCCTTGGCGAGATAAAATCCCAGTCTACACTCTGCCGAGAAACCCAGCCCAGCCCCCAAACACAGAAAATACAAGCTATCGTCACCATATCGCTTGGCAAGACGGGGCTAATCCGTTAGTATCCGGCTCTCTATGGCGGGTCTCCCCGCATTGCGACACGGTCAACCTGGTCAGGTCCGGAAGGAAGCAGCCACAGCCGTTCAGCGCAAGTGCCGGGGGTCGGGCTCGCCACCCCAATTCGAACGCAAAGCCGCCTTGATGTTTATCAAGGCGGCTTTAGTTTTGTGACTTTTTGACCCATTTGTGATATTTTGCGACACCCTGCGAATTATTCCCTTGTCTTTCTTCATTAGAACAATCTAATATCTAGTCAGACGGAGTAAAAAAGTGGGAACTTTCAGTGCAGTCATGCACTCTAGGTAATCCCATATGGATTACTTGCTATATTAAGAACGTCAATACGACGCATAAAATCAATTAACGCCTTTAATAGATCGAGAGGAAATTATGAAACTCTTTGAAAAGATCGCGAACCCGCGCGAAATCCGACGCAAACTCGGCCTGAACCAGCAGGAATTCTGGAGCCGCATCGGTGTGACCCAGTCGGGCGGCTCCCGCTACGAAAGCGGCCGTAACATGCCCAAACCCGTACGCGAACTGCTGCGCCTGGTACACGTCGAGCAGATCGACCTGAGCAAGGTTCGCCGCGAAGATTTCGAAATCGTCGAGTACCTGAAAGAGACCCATCCGGATCTGTACAAGAGTCTGCGCAAGGCCGTACGCGCCAAACTCGAGACAGAAGAAGGCAGCATGGGCGAGACCGCGGGCAATCTGTAAGCCTCGGCTCATCCGACAGGGCGTTGCTCGCTTGG
This sequence comes from Neisseriaceae bacterium JH1-16, assembly GCA_025989215.1. GTDB lineage: Bacteria > Pseudomonadota > Gammaproteobacteria > Burkholderiales > Chromobacteriaceae > Crenobacter_A. The sequence continues at coordinate 1,163,691 of JAPDNP010000001.1, forward strand.
CGAGCAACGCCCTTTTTGCATCCTCTTGCAGAAAATGCCCGGAAAAATCATGACGGCCGGCATGCCATGGATACACCGGCCACCACTCGCACCACCTTCAAACAGCCATCACTCCTGCATCAGCTCTCTTCAGGATTGCGGATCAGCAAGACCGGCACGGTCGACTTCTTGAGCAGTCCTTCAGCCACGCTACCCATCAGCAGATGCATCAGCCCGCTCCAGCCGTGCGTCCCCATCACCACCAGGTCCGCCTTCCAATCTCGGGCATCATCGAGCAGCACCGTGGCGATCTTGTCCCCCCAGCTCTCCAGTATCTTGGTTTCCGGCATCAGGCCCTGAGCCTTAGCCTGCTCTTCGGCCTGCCCGAGCACCTGCTCCCCGGCATGCTTGATCGACTTTTGCAGCTCGGACGCATCGAGAAACTCGGTTCCGCCCCAGCCAAACTGGGCTAGGTCCACCACATGCACCAGCCTCACCGACGCCCCCACCTCCTTGGCTAGCTTGCACGCCTCGGTGAGCGCCAGGTTCGAGGTTTCACTATCGTCTACCGGAACAAAAATTCGCTGGTACATCTTTGACCTCTCCTTCGCATGGACATGGACTCGACAATTTCAGTCTATCAAATGCCCAGCCTCATGGAGTTGATGCACATTAAGACTGTGATTAGACTGCATGACATCCACGAATGGAGTTCACATGGCGCGCCTCACGATTCCACTGCCCGAGCACTGGCTGTTCCACACCGAGCTATCGGTGCGAATCGGTGACCTGAACTACGGCGGCCATCTGGGCAACGACGCCCTGTTGCGCCTGGCTCACGAGGCACGGGTGCGCTTCTTGCAGGCTTACGGCTACACCGAGCTGAACATCGAAGACTGTGGTCTGATCATGGCCGATGCGGCGGTGGTTTTCCGTGCTGAAGCATTCCAGGGCGAGCACTTGCGCTTTGCGCTGGCCCTGGGCGAAATCGGCCGCTCCGGCTTCGAATTGATTTACCATGTAACCCGGACTGGCGACGATCGTGAAATCGCCCGCCTGAAGACCGGAATGGTGTTTTTTGATTACGCCGCTCGACAGATCTGCCGCACTCCACCGGCCTTTGTCGCGCGCCTGGCGCCCGCTCACCAAGGAATGGCAACATGAAGAACTACCCGACCAACAGTCCGGAAGCCCTGGCCCGCTTGCTCGCCATGTTCATGATCGCCGATGGCAATATGGACCCGCGCGAGATCGAAAGCCTGGACCTGCTGCACGCCTACGACGTTCTCGGCATCAGCCGCAAGAAATTCATGCAGGTGCTGGTCGACTACTGTAACGACATCACCGACGAGGCCGACCCGCAAAGCGGCACCATTCACCTGATCAGCCGCGAACGCATCGACATCTTGCTAGAAGACATCACCGACCGGCACAAGCGCGTGGTGGCCTGCGCGCTGGTGCTCGACCTGTGCAAGTCCGACGACACCATCAGCGACCAGGAAATGGCCGTACTGCGTTATATGATGGAGCGCTGGTCGATCTCGCTCGACGACCTGGAAAACGAATTCGTCAAACCGTAGGCCCACGCCTGCGGTAATAGCCGTCCGCGCCTGGCGCCCGGGCGGCTTTTTGCTATCTGAATGACCACAACAACAATGGGCTGACACGATGACCAACCGCTTCCACGGCACCGACCGCTACGTCGCCAGCGACGATCTGATGCTGGCCGTCAATGCCGCCATCACGCTGGAGCGCCCGCTGCTCGTCAAGGGCGAGCCGGGCACCGGCAAGACCATGTTGGCCGAAGAGATCGCTCGCTCTCTGGGCCGCGAGCTGATCGTCTGGCCGATCAAGTCGACCACCAAGGCGCAGCACGGTCTGTATGAATACGACGCAGTGTCGCGCTTGCGAGACTCGCAACTGGGCGATGCGCGCGTACACGACATCCGCAACTACATCATCAAGGGCAAGCTGTGGCAGGCGTTCGAGATGGACGTGGCGCCGGTACTGTTGATCGACGAGATCGACAAGGCCGACATCGAGTTCCCCAACGACCTGCTGCGCGAACTCGACCAGATGGAGTTTTTCGTCCACGAGACCCAGGAGTTCGTGCGCGCCCGGGTGCGGCCGATTATTCTGATCACCTCGAACAACGAGAAAGAACTGCCGGACGCCTTCCTGCGCCGTTGCTTCTTCCATTACATCCGCTTCCCGGACCGCGACACGCTGCAGGACATCGTCGACCTGCACTACCCGCAGCTGGAAAGCGAACTGGCGCGCGAGGCGTTGGAGGTGTTCCTCGGCCTGCGCGAGCTGACCGGCCTGAAGAAGCGCCCGACCACGTCGGAGCTGCTCGACTGGCTGAAGCTGCTGACCCGCGAATCGATCAGCCCGGCCACGTTGACCGAAGGCCGCGGCAAGGGCGAGTTGCCGCCACTGGCCGGTGCGCTGCTGAAAAACGAGCAGGATATCCAGTTGTTCGAGCGGCTGATGCAGATGGCGCGAGGCCGGCGCTGATGGATTGGAATGCGGCGCTCGCCACGTTCGACAGCGCGCTGGCGCTGCTCGGACGCAGCGACGCCACCCGCGCGGCGTACCGGCGCGACATCCTGCGCCTGGCCGAACTGGCCGGCGAACGTTCGCCGACCCAGCTCGGCAATCGCGACATCCGCCATGCACTGGCACGACTGCACGGCAGCGGCCTCGACGGACGCAGCCTGTCGCGGATGCTGTCCGCCTGGCGCGGCCTGTACGACTGCCTGATCGACCGCGACCAGGCTTCGGCCAACCCCTGCACCGGGGTGCGCCCTCCGAAGAGCGGCCACCGCCTGCCCAAGGCGCTGCCGGTCGATGCCGCACAGCAGCTGCTCGACGCCGAGTTGGCCGAAGAAACCCCGCTGACCACCCGCGACCGGGCGATGTTCGAACTGCTCTACTCGTCGGGGCTGCGCCTGACCGAGCTGACCCGGCTCGATATCGGCGATGTCGACCTGCCCGAACGCCTGGTGCGCGTCAGCGGCAAGGGCAACAAGGAACGGCTGGTGCCGATCGGCCAGCAGGCAGTGACCGCACTGCAGCACTGGCTGGCCGAACGGCAGGCCGCGCAGGGCGAGACCGCGCTGTTCACCAACCGCATGGGCACCCGACTGGGCGGACGACAGATCGAGAAGCGACTGGCGCGCTGGTCCATTATCAGCGGCAGCGACCGCCATGTGTCACCTCACATGCTGCGCCACAGCTTCGCCAGCCACCTGCTACAGTCGTCTAGCGACCTACGTGCGGTGCAAGAGCTGCTCGGCCACGCCAATCTGTCGACCACGCAGATCTATACCAGCCTGGACTTCCAGCATCTGGCGCAGGTGTACGACACCGCTCACCCGCGCGCCCGCAAGCCGGGCAACGATGCCCTGCCGGTTGACGACAACGACTCGGTCGACTGAGCCGGCCCCAATAAAACAGGCCGACCTTGGGTCGCCCTGTTTTATTCATCCCCCGCCCAATTCAAGCCGTCAACGGCGTCGCATCGATCTCTTCGAGCAGCACCATCAACGCAGTCTCGACCGTCTGACGCCGCACCGCAGTGCGGTCGCCGTCGAAACGTTTCGAAAACGCCAGCTGCTTGCCATCCGGGCCGGCCAGTCCGAACCAGACCAGGCCGACCGGTTTCTCGGCGCTGCCACCACCTGGACCGGCGATACCCGACACCGCCACCGCCCAGTCGGCTTTGGCCGCCAGCAGCGCGCCGGCAGCCATCTCGCGCACCGTCGCCTCGCTGACCGCGCCGTGTTCGGCCAACGTTGCACCACGCACGCCGAGCAACTGCTGCTTGGCAGCGTTGCTGTAGCTGACGAAGCCCATGTCGAACCAGTTGGAGCTGCCGGCCACCTCGGTGATTGCGCCGGCAATCAGGCCACCGGTGCAAGATTCTGCCGCGGTGACGCGTTCGCCGCGCGCCAACAGCTTTGCACCCAATTGTTCAGCCAAGCTGCTCATAATGACTCCGGAAGTAAGCAATCAGCCCGTTGGTCGAGGCATCGTGGCTCAGCGGCTCGTCATCGGTCAGCTGCGGCAGAATCTTCGCCGCCAGCTGCTTGCCGTACTCGACCCCCCACTGATCGAAGGAGTTGATTCCCCAGATCACCCCCTGCACGAACACCTTGTGCTCATACAGGGCCAGCAGCTTGCCGAGCGCGCGCGGGGTCAACTTGTCGATGGCCAGAGTGTTGGACGGCTGATTGCCCGGGAACAGCTTCTGCGGCAGCAGCATGTCGACCTGCTCGCCGCTCAGATTCAGCCTGGCCAGTTCGGCCAGCGCCTCGGCTTCGTTCTTGCCGCGCATCAGCGCCTCGGTCTGGGCAAAGCCGTTGGCCACCAGCACCGCGTGCTGGTGATCGACCGGGTAGTGACTGTTCATCGGAATGATGAAGTCGCTCGGCACCAGACGGGTACCCTGATGCAGCAGCTGGAAGAACGCATGCTGGCTGTTCACGCCCTCCTCACCCCAGATCACCGGGCCGGTATCGAAGTCGAGCTTTTCGCCGAAGCGGCCGACCTGCTTGCCGTTCGACTCCATGTCCAACTGCTGGATATGCGCCGGCAGGCGGCGCAGACCATGGTCGTAGGGCATGATCGCGTGGGTATGCGCACCGTAGAAGGTGTTGTACCAGACCCCGATCAGCGCCATCAGCACCGGCATGTTGGCCGAAAACGGCGCACTAAAGAAGTGCTCGTCCATCGCGCGGCCGCCGTCCAGAAATTCGGCGAAACGCTCCGGGCCGATCGCCAGCATCACAGGCAGGCCGATCGCCGACCAGGTCGAGTAACGCCCACCCACCCAGTCCCAGAACGGGAACATATTGGCCGGATCGATGCCGAACGCCGCCACCGCCGGGCCGTTGGTCGACACCGCGACAAAATGCTTGGCGATGTCAGCTACGCCGGCATGCTGCAGGAACCAGCTGCGCGCCTCCTCGGCATTGAGCCGCGTCTCCGGTGTGGTAAACGACTTGGACGCTACGATGAACAACGTGGTCGCCGGATCGAGCTGCTGCAGCGTGCGCGCGATATGCGCGCCGTCGACGTTGGAGACGAAGTGCAGTCGCAGCTCGGGGTGCCAGTACGGCGCCAGCGCCTCGTGCACCATCAACGGGCCAAGGTCCGAGCCACCGATGCCGAGGTTCACCACATCGGTGATGCGCCGGCCGGTATGGCCGAGCCAGCGGCCACTGCGTACGTCTTCGGCAAAAGCATAGGCGCGTTCGAGCACCTCGTGCACCTGCGGCACCACATCAGCCCCGTCGACCCCCAGGTTGGCCGAACGCGGCAGACGCAGCGCGGTGTGCAGCACCGCACGATCTTCGCTGACATTGATGCGCTCACCACAACGCATCCGCCGCATCCAGCCACCCAGGTCGGCCGTTTCGGCCAACTCGATCAATAGCTCCAGCGTGCGCTCGGTCAGCCGGTTCTTCGAATAATCGAGCAGCAGGCCGTCGAGCTGCACGCTCATTCGCGCGAAGCGGTCCGGCTCCTGCGCGAACAGGTCGCGCATATGCAGGTGCCGGGTGGCGCGCTGGTGCTGATGCAGCTTCGCCCACACCGGGGTGGTATTGATATCGTTGTAGCGATTTGCGGCCATCGGGCGTGACAAGCTTCCGGAAAAGTCGGCGATGATAAAGAGATGCGGCCTAGCCGTCATGCCGGAGCACGACGGCAGCCGGGCTGGCTCAGAGCTTGAGGAAATGTTCGCGGTAGTGCTTCATCTCCTCGATCGACTCGAGGATATCGGCCAGCGCCTCGTGCTTGCCCTTCTTCACCACTCCCTTGGCCACTTCCGGCTTCCAGCGCTTGGCCAGTTCCTTCAGCGTGGACACGTCGAGGTTGCGATAATGGAAGTAGGCCTCCAGCTTAGGCATCCAGCGTGCCATGAAGCGGCGATCCTGGTGGATGGTGTTGCCGCACATCGGCGTGGTGCGCGAAGGCACGTACTGCTCCATGAATGCCAACAGCTGCGCCTCGGCGTCGGCCTCGTTGAGCGTCGACGCCTTGACCTTGTCGATCAGGCCGGTCTTGCCGTGGGTGTTCTTGTTCCAATCGTCCATCCCGTCGAGCACCGCGTCCGACTGGTGAACCACCAGCACCGGCGACTCGGCCACCACGTTGAGCTGGCTGTCGGTGACGATCATCGCGACTTCGATGATGCGATCGCTGTCAGGATTCAGCCCGGTCATTTCCATGTCGAGCCAGATGAGGTTGTTTTGATCTTGTGCCATACTTGCCGTTCTCTACTAAATGCCGCTATTTTCCGCGAATGAGGCAGCGGCGGCAAACGTTCCCCCCATCCCCTCTCTTATGGCCACTACCCTGACCCTGTTGTTCCTGTTCGCCCTGGCCGTCACGCTGACGCTGCGCCTGTGGCTGGCGACCCGCCAGATCCGCCACGTCCGCGCCCACCGCCATGCGGTGCCCGCCGAATTTGTCGGTGAAATTGCCCTGTCCGACCACCAGAAAGCCGCCGACTACACCATTACCAAGACTCGCCTTGGCATGATCAACGCCCTCGTCGATACCGCGCTGATAGTGGCACTGACATTGGGTGGCGGCCTGGAATGGCTATGGCAGCTTTCTGCCAAGCTGTTCGACGGCGACATCAGCCGCGGTCTGGCTCTGGTCGCCGGCGTGACCCTGGTCAGCGGCCTGGTGTCGCTGCCGTTCTCGATCGTGTCGACCTTCGGCATCGAGGCGCGCTACGGCTTTAACAAGATCACCCCGCGGCTGTTCATCACCGATCTGATGCGCGGCCTCGTGCTGTCGGCGGCACTCGGTTTGCCCATCCTGGCCTTGGTGCTGTGGCTGATGGCCAAGATGGGCAGCGCCTGGTGGCTGTGGGTATGGCTGGCATGGACCGGTATCAGCCTGTTGATGTTGGTGATCTACCCGACGGTCATCGCGCCGCTGTTCAACAAGTTCAGCCCGCTCGACGACGCCTCGCTCAAGGAGCGCATCGAAGCGCTGCTGAGCCGCACCGGCTTCGCCTCGCGCGGCGTGTTCGTGATGGACGGCTCCAAGCGCTCCAGCCACGGCAACGCCTACTTCACCGGCTTCGGCGCCGCCAAGCGCATCGTGTTCTTCGATACCCTGCTCAAGCAGTTGAGCCCGGCCGAGATCGAAGCGGTACTGGCGCACGAACTCGGCCATTTCAAGCTCAAGCACATCACCCAACGCATGGTGCTGACCTTCGCGCTGTCGCTTGGCTTCCTATTCGTGCTCGGCCTGCTGATCGATGCGCAGTGGTTCTACCTGGGCCTGGGCGTCGACACGCCGTCGACCGCGATGGCGCTGGTGCTGTTCTTCATGGCCATGCCGGCGTTCACCTTCCCGCTGACGCCGCTGTCCAGCCTGATGTCGCGCCGCCATGAGTACCAGGCCGATGCGTTCGCCGCCCAGGAAACCGACGCGGGCGAGCTAATCCACGCGCTGACCAAGCTATACCGCGACAACGCCTCGACACTGACGCCGGATCCGCTTCATTCCGCGTTCTACGATTCGCATCCGCCGGCCGCATTGCGTATCGCCCAACTGAAAGGAGCCCGACCATGAATCTGACTTCGCTGCGCTGTTCCACCGAACACATGCGCTCCCCGCTGGCCGACGCCACCGCCACGCAACTGCTCGCCACCCTGCCCAACTGGCAGACCGAAGGCATCGAGCTGGTAAAGACCTTCAACTTCGCCAATTACCACGAGGTGATGGCGTTCGTGAACGCACTGGCCTGGATCGCCCATCAAGAGGACCACCACCCCGACCTGTCGGTGCACTACAACCGCGCGGTGGTGCGCTTCTCCAGCCACGATGCCGGTGCCCTGACGCTGAACGACTTCATCTGCGCCGCCAAGGCCGAAGCGCTGATCCAGCGCCCCAACGCATGAAGCAGCACGGCCAGATCGTCAAGAGTTACGGCCGTCGCTTCATCGTCGAGGCGGACGGCGAAAGCTACGACTGCACCACCCGCGGCAAGCGCGTCGACTATGCCTGCGGCGACTTCGTCGACATCCTGGTGCAAAACCGCGAACAGGCGGTGATCGAAAACTATCACGACCGCAAGAGCCTGCTGTACCGCCAAGACGAATGGCGCACCAAGCTGATCGCCGCCAACGTCAGCCGCATCCTGTTCGTCACCGCCGCGGTACCGACGCCGAGCGAGGAGCTGCTCAATCGCGGCCTGGTCGCGGCCGAAGCAGCCGACATCGACCCGGTAATCGTGGTCAACAAGACCGATCTACCGGAAACCGCCATCTGGCTCGACCGCCTGGAAGCCTATCGCTCACTCGGCTATACGGTGATCCTGCTGTCGGCCAAGCAGGACATCACCCCGCTACGCCCCCTGCTCGATGGCCAGACCAGCGTATTCGTCGGTCAGTCCGGCATGGGCAAGTCGACACTGACCAACGCACTACTGCCCGACGCCAACGCGCGGGTCGGCGACATTTCCGAGGCGCTCGATTCCGGTCGGCACACCACTACTCATGCCGCGCTCTATCACCTGGATGGAACAAGCCACCTGATCGATTCACCCGGTTTGCAGGAATTCGGCCTGAAACATTTGAAGGCGACCGACTTGGTGCACTACCTGCCGGATATGCGCCCCTACATCGGTCAGTGCCGCTTCCACAACTGCAGCCACCGTCAGGAACCCGGCTGCGCGATCAAGGCAGCCGCCGAGAGCGGTGAGATCCGCCGATCGCGGCTCGAGTTTTTACAGCGGCTGACCAACGAGCTGTCCTCCTGATTTCAAGCCATTTCCCTTAAGCAACCAGCACTTACGCTGGTTGCTTCCTGTCAAAATTCTACAAATCAAATCAATTAGTTAAATTAATTTTAACTAAATTCGCTTGGAATATTTACAAAGACACAGCACGGACATATTCTTGTAAAAAAACCATAACAGGCTAACGCTACGCTAAACCACGCTGACCACAAGAAACCAAGGAGACACAGCATGACCAAACGTATTGCTCTGGTAACCGGCGGAATGGGCGGAATCGGAACTTCGATTTGCCGCGCGTTGGCTGAAACAGGCCACACCGTTGTTACCACCTACAGCAAGCCCGGCAAGGATCAGGCGTGGCTGGCCGACATGAAGGGCCTCGACCTCGACGTGCACGCCTACCAGCTGGACGTCACCGACTACGATGCCTGCCAAGCCGTCATCGCCCAGATCCAGCAGGAAGTCGGCCCGATCGACGTATTGGTCAACAACGCCGGCATCACCCGTGACGCCAGCTTCAAGAAGCTCGACAAGGCCGCCTGGGACGCCGTGATCAACACCAACCTCAACTCGGTGTTCAATGTCACCAAGCCGGTGGTCGACAGCATGCTCGAGCGCGGTTTCGGTCGCGTGGTGAATATCTCGTCGATCAACGGCCAGAAAGGCCAATTCGGCCAAACCAACTACTCCGCCGCCAAGGCCGGCATGCACGGCTTCACCATGGCCCTGGCACAGGAAGTGGCCAAGAAAGGCGTCACCGTCAACACCATCTCGCCGGGCTACATCGGCACCGACATGGTGATGGCCGTTCCGGAAGACGTCCGCAACAAGATCATCGCTCAGATCCCGGTCGGCCGCCTTGGCAAGCCGGAAGAGATCGCTGGCCTGGTCAATTACCTGGCTTCGGACATCGCCGGCTTCATCACCGGCGCCGACTTCGCGATCAACGGCGGTCAGCACATGATGTAAGCAGGTTCTTGCCTGTCAGCATCGACACAAGCCCGGCCCTTCGCCGGGCTTGTTCATTGCCCCATCAATTGAAGTCATCCCCACCCAGACGGCCCGGCCAGCGCAGGTTCCCACGACAACGGCACAAGGGAATGTTCTCAGCCCCCGCCGCACCGTAGAATGGCGCTTTCGCCAACATACCTGCCAACTGCCATGAGCCGCTTCTGGAGCCCCATCGTCCATGCCCTGACACCCTATGTCCCGGGCGAACAACCCAAGCTCACCCAGCTGATCAAACTCAACACCAACGAAAACCCCTACGGCCCGTCACCCAAGGTGCTCGCCGCGATGCAGGCCGAGCTCGCCGACACCTTGCGCCTCTACCCCGACCCGAATGCCGACAAGCTGAAAGCCGCGATCGCCGCCTACCACGATGTCAGCCCGGCCCAAGTATTCGTCGGCAACGGCTCGGACGAAGTGCTCGCCCACGCCTTCCAGGCGCTGCTGAAGCACAATGCGCCACTCCTGTTCCCGGACATCACCTACAGCTTCTACCCGGTGTACTGCGGGCTCTATGGCATCGACTACCGTACCGTACCGTTGAGCGACACACTGGAAATCCGCGGCGAGGACTATCGCCAGGATTGCGGCGCGATCATCTTCCCCAACCCGAATGCCCCGACCGGCCGCCTGTTGCCGCTGGCAGTGATCGAGGCTCTGCTGGACGAGCACCCGGACCAAGTGGTGGTCGTGGACGAGGCTTATATCGATTTCGGCGGCGAGAGCGCCATCCCGCTGGTACAACGCTATCCGAACCTGCTGGTTGTGCAGACTCTATCGAAGTCGCGCTCGCTCGCCGGGCTGCGCGTGGGTTTCGCCATCGGCCACCCGGCACTGATCGAGGCCCTGGACCGGGTGAAGAACAGCTTCAACTCCTACCCGCTCGATCGGCTCGCGATCACCGGTGCGGTCGTCTCGTTCGAAGACGAAGCCTATTTCCAGCAAACCTGCCAGGCAGTGATCGCCAGCCGCGAGACACTGAGCGCAGCGCTGACCGAACTGGGTTTCGAGGTGCTGCCGTCCGCAGCCAACTTCGTGTTTGCCCGCCATCCGAAGCACGACGCAGCAACCCTGGCCGCCGCCTTGCGCGAGCGCGCCATCATCGTGCGCCACTTCCGTCAGACGCGGATCGAGCAATATCTGCGCATCAGCATCGGCACCGACGCCGAGTGCGGCGCACTGGTGTCCGCCCTGAAGGAATTGGTTACCGGCTGATGAGACTCATCTAACGTCGCCATACCGCGCAAACCAATAACGGCCCGCAAAAAGCGGGCCGTTATTTTGGAAAGCGCACCGCTTGGCGGCTGCAGGAAAAGGCAAACAGAAACCGGGAGCCGCGCCCCGGCAACCTCGGTTCAAACGGACAAGCTCCGACCGACATCCGGCCAACACAGTCGCTATAACGCAAACACAGTCGGAGGATTCGCCATGCCACGACACAGCTGCTTGCTACTGACACCGCTGTTCGGACTCGCCTGCTGGCCGGGTCAAGCAGCCGAGCGACACAACTGGTTCGACGAGCCCATCGTGCAGTTGTCGTCCGATCTACCCAACTGCCCCGCTCCCGATGGCCCGCTGTTAACCGAGGAGCAGATGCGCGCCCAGGCGCATGACCGTATCGAGCGTGGCACCAGCTGCTATCTCGCTCACCAATGCCGCTATGCCAACTCCTATACTTACGACCCGGAAATCGCCGCTGCGGCACAAGCACGACTCCAAGACAAACCGACCTTGCGTGGCAGCACCCTCTGGCTGACCGTCCAGCGGCGCTTCGTCCGCATCGAAGGCTGCGCCGCCTCACAGCACCAACTGGACGAGCTGGCGCAAGCATTGAGGTCAACACCGGACGTACAGCAGGTCGAAATCTACGCCCATGTGCGACGGCGCTAACACCCCCATCTCACCACAGCCGATAGCTCCCCTCCAGGGCATACACCTGATAAAGCTCAATCCCTGCAAGACGACTTGACTCGCCCAACAGCCTTGTTAGGCTGTGCGCTTTGTCGAACCAGAAAGACCCCGATGGCTGAATCGTTGATCGTTGAAGGTAGCAACAAAGAAGAACGCTACCAGGCGCTGCTGCCACAAGCAGAGGCGTTGATCGCCGGCGAAACCGACCTGATCGCCGCCCTCGCCAACCTGACGGCCGCACTGGCCATGACCTTCGACTGGCTGTGGAGTGGCTTCTACCTGGTCAAGGGCGAGCAGCTGGTGCTCGGTCCGTTCCAGGGGCCGATCGCCTGCACCCGCATTCCACACGGCCGCGGCGTCTGCGGCAGCGCCTGGGCGCAGAACCGTACGCTGGTTGTGCCGGACGTCGACGCGTTTCCCGGTCACATCGCCTGCTCATCGGCGGCACGCTCGGAAATCGTCGTTCCCGTCCATGATGCAGCCGGGCGAGTCGTCGCGGTGCTCGATATCGACTCCACCGAGCTCGACAGCTTTGATGCGATCGACGCACGCCACCTTGAAGCACTGGTCGCTCACCTCAGCCAGCTGTTCCCTGTCGCGAACTGACGCTATGGCATAACCGGCCTGCGCCGGAATGCCATAGCGTCACGGCTTCGCCATCGGTAATGGCGAAGCCGTGATCATACCGATGGGGCTCTTCGCCCCGCCGAACGGATCACCCCTCTTTGACGAGCGTGGCCAGCGCCTCGTCCAGGGCACCTTCGAGCAAACCCATCTGCTCGACCGGCTCACCCTGGCCGAGTCGATCCAGCCGGGCCGATAGCACCGACAACACCGACGCGCGCAGCTTTTCAGCCAAGCCCTGCTGGCCGGCACGCAAGGCGCCCAGTTGCTCGCTAGCCTGCAGCAAGCGATCGCCGGCGCGCCCGGTTTCCTGACGCGCCGCATCCAGTGCCGACTGCAACTCGAGAACGCGCCCATCCAGCGCCTCGACCTTGGCGCCGAGCCTGCCATTTTCGCGCTCGCGCTCGACCAGCCGCTCGCGCCATACCGTATCGACCTTGGCGCCATCGCGGCGCTGCTGCGCCAGCTCGTCCTCCAGCTTCTTCAGCGACTGCTTCATCGCCTGGCGCTCGTCCTCGATCTGCTCGTACAGCCGCACTCGCAAGCCTTCGAGACGCTCGTAGGCCAGCGCCTCGCGTTTGTCCGCCGTCTGCTTCTCCACTTGCACCCGCTCCTCTGCGCGCGCCTCGACCTCACCGACCCGCGCATCCGCATCACGCTGCACCTCGCCTAGCTGCTTGCGAGAAGACTCGAGGCTCGCCGCCAGCGTCGCCAGATTGTCATCCTGAGCGGCTCGACGCGCCTCTTCGGCCGCCAACCTCTGTTCGAGCTCGGCGATACGGCCGGTTTTCAACTCCAGCTCGCGGCCGAGCGAAACCAGCGTCGCATCGTTTTCGGCCAACCTAGTCTGCAGCGCCTCCGTTTCTTCACGCAGCACAGCCACTTCGGCCTGCGCCTCGCTACGCACCGTCGCCAGCTCCACATCGGCCGCATCGCAGGCCTTCTGCCAAATTTCCTCGAAGGCCTCGGCAAGGCCGCTCGGCCAGTCCGGGCGGCGCGATGACAGCGCCATCCGCGACAGGAAGTCCTGCCGCCACGCCTTCAGCGTGTTGTTGATCGTGGTATTCGAGCCGGTGCCCAGGCGGTTACGCACCTCGACCACCGTCGGCCAGACTCCTTCCCCGACCAGTTCGTACGCCGTTTGGCGTATCCGTGTGTAGATATCCATCGTCATCTGATTGCCGTCCATTCGAGCGCAACCGCGCCGTTATTGCTGCCCCGCCAGAAACGCCGACTACGACAGGCATATCGGCCATTTCCCTATCGAGCGGCAGCATACCACAAACCACCTTCACATCATTATTCGTATATTACGTATTACATTATTTATTTACATATTCCATATATATTTTTCCGATAACTATACTTATCGGAAGTTATTGCAGTTGAAGCCCGCATCTCTACCCGAAAAAATTCACTCAAATAAAACTGTCACCTCTTTTCTCGGCACCGCTGCACAACCAAAGCGAAAGACGAACTTTCCCTTTCCTCATACGGACTTATGGGACGTGCACCATCTTTGGCGCGCGGCGGATGGCGTATCGATTCAGGATGGCTCACTGCAGCTTGGCGCTGGCAATAGCCTCACGGCAGGCCCCGATGTCATAAGCCCCGTCTCCGCTCACCGAGAGCAGCGGCCCCTCGGCCAAAATCTGGGCCAATCCACCGGAGCACGCCCACTCCGCCGCTGTAACTTCAATGACTCGAACCTCAAGAGTTTCAGTGTCGATACCCAAATACACCTTGCACCATTGTCCACGGCAGTCGGCACCATACCTCTTGGTCTTCCACCCTCCCTCACCAAGCATCCTGATGCCGATGATGCCGGCCAGCAGGTGTAGGCCCGACGAGGTCGGGCTGGCACGGATCGTCACCGGCAACACTTTCTGATACCGGCACATCGTGCCGTAGTCAGGCACCGACCAATCTAGCCAGCCAGCTCGAACAGACTCTCGACAAAGCCCATCGCCTGTCGTAGTGCTAGCCCAAATAGGCATTCAATGGTGAGGCAGAGCCGTATCGACAAGAGCCCTGGGACACCCCGACTGCCTCGCTGCCGGCCCACGCCACGTGACACCCTTGTCTAGCCAGGTCGTCAGCGAACCTCGTTACGTCAAGGCAGCGTTGCAGGCCTTCCAATTCGTTGCGCGGCACCTGGCCGAAGGCGGCTTACTCACGCCGCAAGCCTGCCGGATTCCAGCACCCAGAAACGGGGCGGAGTTCCGCAATAACGTCCTCAACCCCCTCGAAAAGCCTGACCCAACCACCCTCTTGCTGCGTGATTGGACGATCCAAAGCGCCTACCGTCACCAGGCAGGCATTCATCGTGTCGACAAACCATCCACCGAGTCCCGAACAGATCAACTCCCCCCATTACCGCGCCCTCCACAAGACTTAGGCAGGCAGACCATCCATCACCGCTTCTCGGGACAGACATTTCACCCCACTCCAGCTGGCCGCCGGCCATTTCACAGACTCTGCCACAGGCTTCAAGCAAGAAACTAATTTCTTAAAATTTAATTTTTCTTTATTTTTCAACATATTACGTAATTTGTAATTATTGATTACAAGGAATATACTGCAGCTGCGCACCGGGCATCGACCCACTCACAAGAAATCGCACAAGCTTTACAAAGGAGAAGTCACATGCAGCAAGTCTCAGACGCGGCGCTTTACGCCGGAAAGACGGGCATCAGATGGAAGATCTTCCTGATGATGCTGTTCCTCATCGCGCTGAACTATATCGACCGCGCTTCGCTGTCGGTCGCGATGCCACTGATCGCCAAGGAGTTCAACCTCGGGCCGGCCATGCAGGGGCTGTTGCTCAGTGCCTTCTTCTGGACCTACGCGATGATGCAGATCCCCGGCGGCATGCTGGCGGACAAGTACAAACCACGCATCGTCATCGCCGCCGCGACCGTGCTCTGGGGCCTGTCGCAGATGCTGGCCGCGTTCTGCGGCAGCGCCACCACGCTCCTGCTCACCCGTCTCGGCCTGGGCCTGACCGAAGCGCCGATCATGCCGGCCGGCGGCAAGCTCAACGCCACCTGGATGACCAAGAACGAGCGTGGCCGCGGCGCGACCTTGCTCGACGGTGGCGCCCCGCTGGGCGCAGCGCTCGGCGCGATCATCATCACCTGGCTGATCACCGCGCTGAACTCGTGGCGCCTCGCCTTCGTCATCGCCGGGGTCGCGACCATCATCGCGGGCATCTTCGCCTACCGCTTCATCCGCAACACGCCGCGCGAACACCCGTCGGTCAACGAAGCCGAGGCCAACTACGTCGAAGACGCCCACGCCGCCGAGCACAGCAACGAGCCGGCCAACCTGTCCGGCCGCACCATGGACTTCATCAAGTACCGCTCGGTGTGGTGCATGGCGCTGGGCTGGATGTGCTTCAACACGGTGTTCTACGGCCTGCTGACCTGGATGCCGAACTACCTGCACAAGGTGCACGGCTTCGACATCAAGCAGATGGGCGGCGCGACCTTCTTCATCTTCTTTTCGGGCTTCGTCGGTGAACTGGTCGGCGGATGGATCGCCGACAAGTGGAAAGACGCCGGCGCTTCGGCCAACCGCGTGATGCGCACACTGTTCAGCATCGCCGCGATCATCGCGACCGCCTCGATCTTCTCGGTCGCCTACGTCAAGGACCCGCTGACCGTGGTCGTCCTGCTCTCGTCGACGCTGTTTTTCCTGCGCTGGTGCGGTCTGTTCTGGTGCGTGCCGTCCATCCTCGGCACCCGCAACAAGGTCGGCGTGCTCGGCGGCATCATGAATCTGGGCGGCAATATCGGTGGCATCAGCGTGCCGCTTATCGTCGGCCTGATCGTGCAGACCACAGGCTCCTACTTCCTCGCCCTGATGTTCTTCGCGGCCGCCGGCATCGGCCTGCTGCTGTGCGCCAACGGCATCGACTACGAAAAGAAACTTCCCGTTTAAACACGAGCGCTGCCTCCCCAAGGAGGCGGCCTTCACCAATGCCACCAATAACGAGATAGCCCCATGAAAAAACGCACCCTCCTCGGCATGCTGACCCCATCCTCCAACACCGCCCTCGAACCGATCACGAGCGCGATGGTTGCCCAACTGCCGGGTGTCAGCGCCCACTTCTCGCGCTTTACCGTGACCGAGATTTCGCTGTCCGACCGGGCGCTTGGCCAGTTCGACACCAGTAATATCATCCAGGCCGCCAAGCTGTTGGCCGATGCCAAGGTCGACGTGATCGCCTGGAACGGCACCTCGTCCGGCTGGCTGGGCTTCGACAAGGACCAGGAGCTGTGCCGCCAGATCACCGAAGCGACCGGCATCCCGGCCACCACCTCGGTGCTGGCGCTGAACGAGATCCTGGAGAAAACCGGCGTGAAGCAGTTCGGCCTGGTCAGTCCCTACCTTGAAGACGTGCAACAGAAGATTGTCGCCAACTACCGCGCTAACGGCATCGACTGCTCGGCCGAACACCACCTCGGCCTCAAGGTGAACTTCGAGTTCTCCGAAGTCAGCGAGGACACCCTGCGCGCGCAGATCCGCGAGGTCGCCAAACAGAATCCGGAAGCCATCACCACCTTCTGCACCAACCTGCACGCGGCGCATCTGGCCGACGAGATGGAACAGGAACTCGGCATTCCTCTCTATGACACGATTTCGACCGTGGTGTGGAAGTCGCTGAAGCTCGCAGGCTATGACACTACCCAGCTCAAGGGCTGGGGGCGCCTGTTCTCCGAAGTCGAATAAGCGAGACGGCAATGACTACCCTCTACGACCTGGTGATCCGCAATGCCGATGTTGTCACCGCCTCCGAACGCTACACCTGCGACATCGGGGTAAAAGACGGCACCGTCGTGGCACTCGGCCTGAATCTGGCTCCAGGCAGCCACGAGATCGATGCCACCGGCCTCATGGCGCTGCCCGGCGGCGTCGACGCGCACTGCCATCTCGACCAACCCTTGCCTGACGGGCTGAAGATGGCAGACGACTTCTTCACCGGCACTCGCGCCGCCGTCTGCGGTGGCACCACGACGGTGATCCCGTTCGCGGCGCAGGAGAAGGGGCAATCGCTGCAGGCGGCAGTCGACGACTACCATCGCCGCGCCGACGGCCGCGCGGTCACTGACTACGCCTTCCACCTGATCGTCACCGACCCGACACCCGAGGTCCTGGAGCGCGAATTGCCGGCGCTGATCGAGGCCGGCTACACCTCGTTCAAGATCTATATGACCTACGACGATCTGAAGCTCAACGACCGCGAGATCCTTGAGGTGATGGACGTCGCCCGCCGCCACCAGGCACTGGTGATGGTTCACGCCGAGAGCTCGGACTGCATCGCCTGGCTGACCGACAAGCTGATCGACGAAGGCCATCACGCGCCCAAATACCACGCCGTGTCACGCCCGGCAGTCGTCGAGCGCGAGGCGACGCACCGCGCGATCGCCTTCTCCGAACTGGTCGACGTACCCATCCTGATCGTGCATGTCTCGGGCAAGGATGCGATCGAACAGATCGAGTGGGCACAGCGACGCGGCCTCAATATCTACGCCGAAACCTGCCCGCAATACCTGTACCTGACCGCCGAAGACCTGGGCGGCGAGGACGGCTATCACGGCGCCAAGTGCGTGTGCAGCCCGCCACCGCGCGACTGCGATAGCCAAAAGGCGGTGTGGGGGGCGCTGAAGCGCGGTGTGTTCAGCGTGTTCTCGTCCGACCACGCGCCGTTTTCCTACGACGATCCGCAGGGCAAGAAGCCGGGCGGCGAGGAGGTCTCGTTCGAGCACATCCCGAACGGCATCCCGGGCATCGAGACCCGACTGCCGCTGCTGTTCGACGGTGTCGCGCGCGGCAAGCTGTCGCTCAACAAGTTCGTCGAACTGACCTCGCTCAATCCCGCCAAGCTGTATGGCCTGTACCCGAGAAAAGGCACGATTTCCGTGGGCTCGGACGCCGACATCGTGCTGTGGGACCCGCAGCGCCAGGTGACGATTCACAACGCGGCGTTGCACCACAATGTCGACTACACGCCGTACGAGCACCGCACCGTGCAAGGTTGGCCGAAGCATTGCCTGTCGCGCGGCGAACTGCTGGTCGAGAACGGCCGCTACCTAGAGCCCCAGGCCGGCCGCGGCCGCTTCCTGCCTGCCGGCAAGCCGCAATTGCTCGACCTCTGAAGAGTGAAAGGCCCGAAATGAAGATCCTGGTAATCAACCCTAATATTTCCGACAGCGTATCCAAGCTGATCGAAGCGGAAGCACGCCGCACCGCCTCGCCCGGCACCGAGATCGAGGTCGCGACCGCGCCCTTCGGCGTCGCCTACATCGAAACGCGCTTCGAGGCGCTGGTCGGCGGCTACGCCACGGCCTGCGTTGCGGCCGAGCACCACGGCAACTACGATGGCGTCGTGGTGGCCGCCTTCGGCGACCCCGGCCTACAGGGCATCAAAGAGTTGCTCGACGTGCCGGTGGTCGGGCTGACCGAATCGGCGCTGATGACCGCGGCGACGCTCGGACAGCGCTTCGCCATCATCGCGATCTCGTCGCGCATCAAGGCGTGGTACCGCGAGACGGTGGAGCGCAGCCATCTCGCCTCCCGGCTTACCAGCATCCGTTCGCTGGAAGAACCCTTGCGTGACATCGGTAGCGTCCAGCAGGACTACGCCGAGCGCCTGAAGGACCTGTGCAACCAGGTGGTCGACGAGGACGGAGCCGATGTCATCATCATCGCCGGAGCCCCTCTGGCCGGCTTGGCACGCGAGATCCGTGACCAACTACCGGTGCCGGTGGTTGATGGCGTGTCGAGCGCGATCACCCAGCTCGAAGGGCTGATCCGCCTGCAGCCGAAGAAAGCCGTCAAGGGCAGCTTTACCCAGCCGCCGGTCAAGCCAAACAAAGGCCTACCCGAACCGCTCGAACGCCTGATGAGCACGACGCTGCGTAACGGTCTCTAGTTCATTGACGTGGTTCTTTTCTCCAAGCTTAGGGCCACTATGTGGCCCGCTTTTTTGGAAGATACCCTATGAAAGTCGTGCATATCGCCCAAGCCGGGCGATGCTTCACCGCCCTACTCGACCAGCAAGGCCAGCTCCACGACGCGAGCGCGCTGCTGTCGGCGTTTTCAGGCGTGCCTTACTCCGATGACTGGTTTGCCTGTATCGGCTCCGCCCCCATCGACTCGCTCCCTGTCGTGACGGGGCCGGTGCGTTACCTGCCTTGCGTGCAAGGCGTCGGCAAGTTCATCGGCATCGGCCTAAACTACCGCGACCATGCAGCCGAAGCCGGGCTGGCGATACCGAAGCAGCCGATCGTGTTCGGCAAATGGACCAGCAGCCTCGCAGGCGCTCACGACCCTATCGTTCTACCACCGGGGTCGACCCACACCGACTGGGAGGTGGAGTTGGGCGTGGTGATCGGCAAGGCCGGGCGCGCCATTCCGATCGAGCAGGCGCTCGACCACATCGCGGGTTATTGCGTGGTCAACGACATCACCGAGCGGCGCTGGCAGGGCCTCGACGGGGGCCAATGGGCGCTGGCGAAGGGCGCCGACAGCTTTGGCCCGATCGGCCCATGGCTGGTCAGCCGCGACGAAATCGCCGACCCGAACGCGCTGGCCTTGTGGCTGGAAGTGGATGGTGTACGCCACCAGAACGGACACACGGCGGAAATGATCTTTCCGGTGCCGGAGCTCATCGCCTATCTGAGCCGCTTCATGACGCTGGAGCCGGGCGATGTGATCGCCACCGGCACACCCGCGGGCGTCGGCATGGGCCATAAGCCGAGTGCGGTTTACCTGAAGCCCGGGCAGATTGTCAGACTGGGCGTCGAGGGCTTGGGCGTTCAAGAACACCGCGTCGAACAAGACTGAAATGCGTGAGCCGGCGATGCGGCCTTGATGTCGCCTAACAGAGCGCCGGCATCGCCGCCCCAAAGATTCGTTGTTTCTGTCACGGCAAGGATTTGACCGCCTTCGCGGCACAACCATGCAACTTACAACAGAGGCTGCTCGTTTCGCTGGCCCGGTTTAATGAACTTAGCCGACCGATCTAGCTGTCGCCGATTGCCGCGCTTAAAGCCTTTAGCACTTCTTTTGCCGTATGTTCCGAGTGCTCGCGCAGCAGCCGCGCGAGCCGTTCGCCGTCCCGGGCAGACAGCGCAACAATAATTGCCGCATGTTCTTCTAGCGACTCTTTCCAGCGAAACACGTCGGCGTCGGCGTTGGCGATGCCGCGCGCCCTGTGGATCTTGCTCATCAAAGAGGAGTACAGGTTGGCCAGCACCTGATTGCCGGTCGCGTCGACGATCAACTGGTGAACCTCCTGGTTGACGCGGTAATAAGCGGAGCGCTTCCCATCGCGGTGAAAAGCCTCCATCTGCCGATGCAGGCTTTCCAGCTTCGCCAGCTCATTGACGGTAATACGCTCTGCGGCGAAGCGCCCTGCCGTTTCCTCCAGCCCGTGCAGCACTTCAAAGATCGACGCGATTTCCTCTTGGTCTATTGGCGCGACACGAAAACCCATGTGTTGGCGATGTGTCACGTGCCCCTCCGTGACCAACGTTTTCAGTGCCTCACGCAATGGTGTCTTGGAGATATCGAACTGTTCGCATAGCGCCTTTTCGTCGATGTGCTCACCAGGAGCGAGCTCCCCCTCCAGGATCATTTCGCGCAAGCGCGCTGCGGTGGCGGCATACATGCCAGCTCCGCGCAAGCTAGAGCGCCGCCGAGGGCTGGTGGACTTCACCTTTACGTCCATGTTTCGACCTTCCTATTACGTTATCTCCCCACATTGTCTTACCAGAACAAAATCCGCACAAACAAAATTAAAATACGTATAAAAAACAATAATTTACGTAATTTGTAATTATTTATTAAGTATCATATACTGTGCGAGGTGCGTACAAAGGGCGTCTCAGTTTTACGAGGCGGGGTAGACCAAGGAAGCAGTTTTGTCGTTGTCATTCAACACATGCAGGAGCCTTGTTATGAAGTTGGCGTCTATCGTAGGGGGAATATTGGTGCCCGCATTCTGTGTGAGCACGCCGGTTTGTTATGCACAAAACAGCGTGAGTGACAACGCGAACGGAGCTAGAGCCGTGAAAACGCAGAAAGTCCCGGTCGACCTGCCAAGCACTACTCCGGAGGCACTCGGAGTCGACTCAACTCCGCTTATCCAACTGTCCCAGTGGATACGCGAGCAGAAGCTGGACGTGCGTAGCCTGCTGGTCGTCAAGGACGGCAAAGTCATCTTCGAGCGCTACGGTGACGAGCTGACCCGCAACCACAACTACGAACTGTATTCGGTCACCAAGACCGTGACCGCCCTGTTAACCGGCATTCTGGTCGGCGAGGGCAAGCTCAGCCCAAACGATGCAGTTGCCCCAGCATTGAGCTTGGCGCATCCGGAATTTTCCCAAGCACTCGCTGACAAGGACAGCCTGCGGCTGAACAATCTGCTGTCGATGTCTAGCGGCCTCTACTATCAGACCCGCCAGGGTACGGACCCCCTCTACTACGACACTCCGAACCGCCTGCAATTGGCCGTTAATACCCAGCCCAAACTCGTGCCGGGAACCCGGTTCGACTACACGGATGTCAATCCGGTGCTGGTCGGGGCCATGGTGAGCTCGGCGGCACACCAGCATGAGGATGCGTTCGCTAAGGAACGCCTGTTCGAGCCCCTGGGGATGACGCATTACCGTTGGACCGGCCTGGATGGCACCGGCGCGGTCTCCGGTGGCTGGGGCTTGCGCTTGCGAGCGATGGACATGGCCAAGCTTGGCCAACTGATGCTCGATGGTGGCAAATGGCAGGGGCGTCAGGTCGTGCCGCAGAGCTGGATTACTCAGATGGCCACGCCGAGCCCGGCCGCCTCCGATTACGGCTATTACTGCTGGATCCGCCACATCGTCGAAGATCGCCCGGAGTTTGGTGCGATGGGCTTCAAGGGGCAGTTCATTACCGTGCTGCCGCAGGAAAACGCCGTAGTGGTGATGACCAGCCTGCTGCCGACCTCGATGGACCTGAGAGACTCGCCCTACATCAATCTGTACCGCCGCATGGTACGCGGCTACATCCTGCCGGCGCTGCATCCTGCCAGCCGACCGATCCAGAGTGCCAAGCGCACCGCTGCGCTACGCGCGGAGCTCAAACTGAGCCGACATAGTCGGGGCATCCCCGGCACGGCGACCGCGCCCAACGATACCCCAGAACTGTAAGCCCCTGTCGAGGCGGGTGCCGCCCATCCCGCCACCCCAGGCCCACCCTCATGCCTTTTCATCGGCAGGGGTCGTTGCGCGCCAGCGCTAGTTAGAAACGAGGAGAGCGTGTTGGAAAAACAGTGCAAGAAGTCGCGAATGAATAGCCGCTGCAGCGGCCTGCTACGCCATCTGCTGCCGTTGGCGGCATGTGGCACGTTGATCGTATCGGGGGCGGCTGCCGCGCAGGCCGTTCCGATGGGAGACGAGCCGGGCCTGCAGGCCGCGTGGCCGGAACAAGTAGGAGTCGATTCGCGCGAGCTGGTACGGCTGTCCGAGTGGATCCGCCAACAGAAGCTCGATGTGCACAGCCTGCTCGTGGTCAAAAATGGCAAGCTGATCTTCGAGCGCTACAGCGATGGCCT
The DNA here is from genome assembly GCA_025989215.1 of Neisseriaceae bacterium JH1-16. GTDB lineage: Bacteria > Pseudomonadota > Gammaproteobacteria > Burkholderiales > Chromobacteriaceae > Crenobacter_A. The sequence continues at coordinate 1,186,583 of JAPDNP010000001.1, forward strand.
GACGCGCGATCACAATTACGAACTCTACTCGGTGACCAAGGGCGTGACGGCGCTGGCCGCCGGCATGCTGATCGATGAGGGCCGGGCACATCTCGACGATACGGCCGACAGCGTGATCGGGCGCTGGCGGCCGGCACTGAAGGCGGCATTCGGCGACAAGCAAACTGTCCAGCTGCGCCACGTGTTGTCGATGTCGACCGGCTTGCAATACGACTTCAAGCCCAAGGACGATCCGATTTACTACGGCGCTCCCGACCGGCTGAAACTGGCCGCCGATGCTCGGCCCAAACTGCCCCCGGGCTCATCGTTCGAATACACCGACATCAATCCTATCCTGGCGGCCGCCATGCTGAGCGTGTCCGCGGGCATGCCGATCGATCGGTACACCCAACGCAAACTGTTTGCCCCACTCGGCATGAAGAACGCCGTCTGGGACCGTGCCGATGATACCGGCCTGGTGTCTTCCGGCTGGGGCTTGCGCCTCAGAGCGATCGACATGGCCAAGCTGGGCGAACTGGTGCTGAACGATGGGCAGTGGCAGGGGCAGCAGCTGGTGTCGAAGAGCTGGATACGCCAGATGGTGTCGCCCAAGGTGGCATCGGATTTTGGCTACTACTGGTGGATCAACAATATCGTCGCCGGCGAGCCGGAGGTCGGCACCATGGGCTTCAAGGGCCAGTTCATCTCCGTACTGCCCAAACGCAACACGGTGATCGTGATGACCAGCCTGATGTCGGTTGACGGTGGTTTGCGCGATGCGGCCAACCTGCAGACCTTCCGTCACATGGTCCGCGACTACATCCTGCCTGCGCTCGACAACCCGGCACATGCCGAAGACAGCAACGGCCGACGTGCCGCGCTGCGCGAAGAGCTCGCGCTGAGTGCGGTCAGCCGTGGTGTTCCAGGCGCGCCAATGGACCCGACCGACAAGCCGCGCCTGTAGCACCAACCGCTTGAGCGGTTGGCTTCACCCGAATTCCCCGTTCTTCGCTGTTGCAATCGCAACGCTGTAGTGCCGTCCATCGCCACAAACCAATAAACAGGGCGATGAAAATACAAAGGAGAGAGCATGCAGTACCAAAACAACAAACTGAAGCTTGCATTGGCCGTCGCCGCCATCGGGCTACCTGTCGCAGCACAGGCCGATGCGACGATCTATGGCTTTATCAGTGGAGGGGTCGAAAGTGCCAAAGCGACCGGTAACGGTAGCGCCGAATACAAGAGCACCACGCGGGTGGTCGACAACAATTCCCGCATCGGCTTCAAGGGAAATGAAGACCTGGGCAATGGCCTGAAGGCGATCTGGCAGGTGGAAAGCAGCCTGCGCAACTTCGAGCAGGGCGGCACCAACGACAAGGGCCAGAACGCCGTGCTGGCCACGCGCAATACGTTTGTCGGTTTGCAAGATAGCCGCTGGGGCACGTTTCAGCTCGGCAACTACGACAGCGCCTACAAGCGCCTGACCGATGTCGGCCTGAACGTGTTGGGCGACACGGTGGCGGACCAGACCGGCGGCAACGGCGTCGTCTACAGCCGCCGCTATGCACGGCTGGCCAATAGCGTGCACTACACCTCACCGGTATGGTCCGGCGTGCAGCTGGGGGTCTCGTACGGGCTGGACGAAATACGCCCGACCGCGAGCAACGGCACGCGCCAGAACGACGACCGGCTCGATCTCGCCGCCAGCTACACCATCGGCGGCCTGCAATTGGGAATCGGCTACGACCGGGAAGGCGACAAGCTCAACGCCACCTCTAGCGCCGACGCTCAGCAGCACGTCGACGGCTACAAGCTGGCCGCCAGTTACCTCTTTGCCTCCAGCCGCACGCTGATCGGCGCCGGCTTCGAGCGCGTCAAGATCCGCAACAACGGCAGCTCAGACACCCGCCAGAACGACTGGCTGATCGCCTTGTCGCAGCCCTTGATCGGCGCGCTGACGCTGAAGGCCGGTTACGCGATGCTCGGCAAGCTCGACGGCGCCGGCAGCCCGGACGACTTCAAGGCGAAGCAGTGGCTGGCTGGCGTGACTTATGACCTATCCAAACGCACCCAGCTGTATGCCTATGGAACCCGCATCCATAACAACAGCCAGCAGAACGCCAATTTCCCGAACAATCCCGTGTTCAGCAGCGGGATGGGGACCTCCGCCGCCGCATTGGCCAAGGGCGACAATCCCCAGGCCATCGGTATCGGCATGAAAACCGCGTTCTAAGCCAGAAAGCCCGGGGGCTGGTGGCAAGGTCGGACACCACCGACACTTGCCCCCCCATTTCGAATCGCCCTTCCCTTTCAGCTCAGTAGGAGCCTCTATGGCTTTTAGCCGTTTGTCGGTGCGCAGGCGTTTGGCGCTGATCATTGCCCTTTCCTTACTGGGCTACACCAGCCTGATCGCGGTTGCCGTCGTATCGATCCAGCAGTCCCTGTATCAGAGCTACCAGACTTCGATCCGCAATATTGTCACTACCGGCTATCACGCCCTCGAATACTTCCATCAGCAGGAAACGAGTGGGCGCATGACCCGGGACCAAGCGCAGGCCGCCGCAAAAGACTATCTGCGAGGGCTACGCTACGGGAACAACGACTACTTCAATCTGTTCGATTACCAGGTGCGCAGCGTGATGCACCCGATCCACCCCGAGTTCGAAGGGAAGGACCAGTCGCATCAGAAGGATACGCACGGCGTGCCGTTTGTGAGGCTGATGGTCACCAGTGCGGCGACTTCGGCCGAGCGGGCGGCCTTTCAGAGCACCGAGTTTCCCCGTCCCGGCAGTAGCGCCCCGGTAGCCAAGCTACAGTACCTGCGCGGTTTTGAGCCGTGGCAATGGGTCATCGCATCGGGGGTCTATCTGGATGATGTGGACCGCATTTTTCGCGAGAAGCTGATCACGTTCCTGCTGGTATCCGTTGCCGGCCTGCTGGCCATGGCGACATTGACCTTTTTCATCTCGCGCAGCTTGATGCGTCAACTTGGCGGGGAGCCCGCTTACGCGGCAGGGCTACTGCAGGAAGTCGCCGCCGGCAACCTGGCGGTGGAGGTAAAAGTGGCCGGAAGCGGCAAAACCAGCATGCTGGAGGCGTTGCGAACATCGCTCGCCTCGATAAGAACGATCATGACCGCCATTGGCACCAACGCAGCCAGGGTGGCGACCCATTCGCAAGCGATCAGCGCCTCCGCCCTGAACGTTACCCATGCCTCCAGCACTCAGTCCGACGCGACAAAAGCCGTGGCGGCTGCCGTCGAACAACTATCGGTCAGCATCGAGCATATCTCGGCCATTAGCCTGGAGACCGAGCACGACTCGGCCCGTGCGGTCGATCTCGCCAGGCAGGGGCAGTCGAAGGCTGGAGAGGCTGCGGCCGCCATGCAGGATATCGCCGGAACCATCGACACGACGGTTTTGCAGATCGACCAGCTCGTCGCCCGCACCGATGAAATCGGTTCCGTGGCCGGTGTGATCAAGGACATTGCGGCCCAGACCAACCTGCTCGCTCTAAACGCCGCCATCGAGGCAGCCCGCGCCGGCGAACAAGGGAGAGGCTTTGCCGTGGTGGCTGACGAGGTGCGCGGCCTCGCCGAGCGTACCGCCAGTGCGACGGTGGAAATCGAGAATATGGTAAAGACCATCCAGACTGATACCCGCACAGCCGTGGGCGCTATTCGCATCGCCGTTCCACTGGTGGCGGCCGGCGTAACGTTGGCCGAAGAGGCGGCGCAATCGCTGGAAGAGATCCACAAGGGAACCGATGCCACTCTGGGGCGGGTGCGAGACGTTGCCGCGGCAACTCGCGAGCAAAGCACGGCGAGTCAGGAAATATCACGGCAGATCGAGCAGATCGCCAGCATGGCTGACAGCACCAATAAGTCCGTGCCCAGCATCGCCCAAGCAGTGGATGCGTTGGAAAGTGTTTCGGCAGGGCTCAACGGGATGGTTGGGCAGTTCCGTTACTGACGAAAACATGCGTAGCCAAAGAAGCTACGCGTGTTTCAACGCCTGTCGATTGAACTAAACAGTTGATCTGCCCGGCTCTAACGGTCAGTTTGATGCTTCGCTGAAGCTCACCAGAACTGGGCTGAGCTGAGGGCAGTGGGCATTCTCGCCGCATACTCGAAGACCCACGGCTGATCTACCTAAGTGGCGGTTCCGTGGCTCAAGGGCGCCTATGAGTGGAGGCGACTCACAAAGCCATGGACGTGCCAACGCACTCAACCTTTCTCGAGCCGCGGGTTAGGCCTTGATCACGTATAATAGAGCCTTAATGGAAACGGTTCTTTATAAGTAGCAAGACTAATTAACGGGAAGTAGAAATGACCGAAGGCGCAATGAAATGCTGTTGGTGTGAAAAGTCCTTCAGCCAGGCCAAGCTAAAGGGCCCGTCTGCCAATCTTTGCCCGCATTGTGGGGAGCCGGTGCTGCCAGCAGCTTTTGGAGGCCTGAAGCAGGGACAGGACTTTGCATGCAACTTAGGTGGCACATGGAGGAAGATATCGGACACGAAGGCAGAGCTGCACGATTCAGACCCGACCACAGATAAGCCATGTGAATTTAAGGCTGACGAACAGGTTTATCCGTTCTGATGCCCAGCGGGGCAAACCACAGGACAGCGGTGCATCGACTGATCGAATGCGTGCTCGGCCGCAAATCCACCGCTCATAACGATCAAGACCCGCAAGCTGTTATGGTTTGCCCGGCAATTACAGACCCTCAACAGGGTCGATTGGCGTCGAAGAGAGGTAGTCTGCCCGGCAAAAGCTCAAGGACTACCTATTTGCCTGTCGCTACCCGATCCGGTGCATCATCGCACTCGTAGAGGCAGGTGGGACGACGTTGAGCACACTACCTTCTCGTTAGTCCATCATCCTCAACGACAGCTCCCCCCTTACCGCGTTAGAGACTCCGCTGATTCACTCGCTTCGAGAGCTCTTCGGCGCTTTCTTTCCGCTCGCTGTACCGATCCGTCAAAAACGGCGCCACGTCGCGGGTCAGCAAGGTGAACTTCATCAGCTCTTCCATCACGTCCACCACACGGTCGTAGTAGGCCGACGGCTTCATTCGGCCTGCCTCGTCGAACTCGAGGAAGGCTTTCGGCACCGAGGATTGGTTCGGGATCGTCAACATGCGCATCCAGCGGCCGAGGATGCGCAGCTGGTTGACCGCATTGAACGACTGCGAGCCGCCGGACACCTCCATCACCGCCAAGGTTTTGCCCTGGGTTGGCCGAACCGCGCCGACCGACAGCGGAATCCAGTCGATCTGCGCTTTCATGATGCCGGCCATGGCCCCATGGCGCTCCGGTGAGCACCAGACCATCCCTTCGGCCCACAGGGTCAGCTCTCTCAGCTCCTGTACTTTCGGATGGCTCTCCGGCGCCTCATCCGGCAGCGGGAGGCCTCTCGGGTCGAACAGCTTCACCTCGGCGCCCATCTCCTTCAGCAGACGGGCCGCTTCTTCGGTCAGCAGACGGCTGTATGAGCGTTCACGCACCGAGCCGTACAGCAACAGGAAGCGCGGCGGGTGCGACGAGGGAGCGAACGGGGCAAAGTGATCGTAAGTCGGGCGAATAAACAGTTCCGCCTCGATATTTGGTAGCTCAGCTAGTTTGGAAGACACGGAGTCATCTCCTCGAATGGTCAGCATTTTGATATTGAGGTGGACATCACTTCAATATTTCTTGTAATGTTGACACATGGAAAAGCAAACCGCTACGAAGATCTTCGAGTCCCTGTCCTCCGGGGTTCGTCTCGATATCTACCGCCTGCTGGTCAAGTGCGGTCGTGAAGGCATGGTTGCCGGTCAGATCGCCACGACGCTCGAGTTGGCGCCCAATAACCTGTCCTTCCACCTGAAAGGCATGATCCATGCCGGCCTGGTGTCCGTGGAGCAGGAGGGGCGCTTCCAGCGCTACCGCGCCAATCTGCCGCAGATGCTCGAGCTGATCACCTACTTGACCGAAGAGTGCTGTGCCGGGCACCCGGAGCAGTGCATCGACCTGCCAGCCAATGCCTGCTGCCCAGAGGCCTCACCCACCCCGATTTCTATAACGACCACCGAAAATTGACTTCATGAACGTCTTGTTCCTCTGCACTGGTAACTCCTGCCGCTCAATCCTGGGTGAAGCCACCTTCAATCACCTGGCTCCGGCAGGCTGGCACGCGATGAGCGCCGGCAGCCAACCGACCGGCCAGGTTCACCCGCGCTCGCTGGCGCTACTGGCACGCGAGGGGATTTCGACCGAGGGCTACCACAGCAAGTCCTGGGACAAGCTGCCGAGCACGCCGGACATCGTGATCACCGTCTGCGCCAGTGCGGCCGGCGAAACCTGTCCGGCCTACCTCGGCCCGGTGCTGCGCACCCACTGGGGCGTGGAGGACCCGGCGCACGCCACCGGGACCGATGCAGAAATCGACGCGGCGTTCATGACTGCCTACCGCATCCTGCGCGCCCGTATCGAAGCGTTCCTGGCACTGCCGCTGGAGACGCTGAAGCACGACAAGGCCGCCATGAAGGCCGAAATGGACAAGATCGCCACCCTGCTGGCTTGAGGAAACGACGGGATGAACCAGGAAAAGACTTACCACCAATTGATTGCGGGCCGCATCTACATGGGCGGTGCAAGCGATGTGCCCGCGATGGTGGAACAAGACGGCGTTCAATTGATCGTCGACCTGCGCGAAGAATCGACCGGCTGTGCCGCACCAGGCACGGATGCGGCCTGGACCAAGATTCCGCTGGGCGACGAGCCGGCACAGAGCCAGGCGCCACTGTTCAAGGCGGCGATTGACGCGGTGGTCACCGCTTATCGCGAAGGCAAGAAAGTGGGCTTTCACTGCGGGGGCGGCAAGGGCCGCACCGGGACCGTCGCGGCAGGTGTCCTGCTGGAGCTGTGGCTGTGCCACACCTTGGACGAGGCCGAAGCAACAGCCAAGGCGATTCGCCCGGTTCTCAATATCAAGCCCGAGCAATATGCAGCCTTGCAGCAGCTGTATCCCAAAGATTGATCCGGCCAGGGTTGCGCAGCACGCGCACCCATCTGGACCTACCTGAACCAGCCGCTCGGCAAGATCGATCGGCTGGCTCTGCAGCATGAGCTGCGCAACCTCGAGGAGCAGTAAGAAATGGATCTACCGCGTCGTTTAGTGGCCGAGTGGCTGGGGACCGCCTTGCTGCTGGCCACGGTGGTCGGCTCAGGCATCATGGCCGAGCGCCTGTCGGGCGGCAACGTCGGCCTGGCGCTACTGGCCAACGCGATCGCCACCGGCGGTGGGCTGATTGCGCTAATCCTGACCTTCGGTGGTATCTCGGGGGCTCACTTCAACCCGGCCGTGTCATTGGCCGCGGCGATCCGCCGCGAGCTGTCCGGCAAGGATGCCGTGCTGTACATGCTGGCGCAGATCCTGGGCGCCTTCTGTGGCGTGGCAGCGGCTCACGGCATGTTCGGCGAGCCGCTGTTCTTTGCCTCGCAGCACATCCGTACCGGCCCGTCGCAATGGTGGAGTGAGTTCATCGCCACCTTCGGACTGCTGGCGGTGATCTTCGGTTGCTCACGCAGCCGCCCCGAGGCGGTGCCTTTTGCGGTGGCTTCCTACATCGTCGGGGCCTACTGGTTCACCGCCTCGACCTCATTTGCCAACCCGGCTGTTACGCTGGCCCGTGCCGCTACCGACACCTTTGCCGGCATCCGGCCGACTGATACGCCTGGCTTTATCGTCGCGCAATTGGTCGGTGCCGTAACGGCGACGCTGCTATTCGGCTGGCTGCTCCGCGACAAAGCGCCACTGTCACTGGACTTGATGGCTAACGCCGGCGAGGATCGCATGGTCAAGCCACTGCGTAACTAGCCCGTCAGAAGAGCCCCCTGCATGGCAAGACCGGGCTGACTGGAGGATGACTTGCTTGGGGACGCCAACATTTGGCGGGCCCCTCAGCGCACCAGAATGTTTGAACGTCTGCGCCCCCACTTCCGACCTTGCCCCATAAAAAAGCGGAGACCGCATCGGTCTCCGCTCAAAACCATTACCACTAAGCCCAGTCGTCGAAGCCTGAGATCGACGGAAAACCGGCCTCCCTCAGCCAACACCCTGCGCACAAGCCGACAGGTCCTCGAGAAACGCCCGCAGGATCGGCGCCGTCGACGTGCCACGCCGGGCAATGGCATTGAACGGCCAGAGCAAGCTGAAGCGCCCCGGATCCAGCTGGCGCATCTCGCCCGACTCGACCCAGCGCGCGGCGTAATGCACCGGCAGGAAGCCGACATAGGCGCCGGACAGGATCAGCATCGCCTGCGCCTCGACGTTTTCCACCGTGGCCGCCGCCTTGCTGGCGCCGAGCAATTGCAGGTCGCGCTGCTGCAGATAGCCGCGCGCGGCGATGCGACTGGCCGCCAGCCGCGCGAACAGCTCGGCATCCGAGAACACCTCATCGAACAGCGGATTGAGCCGCCCACAGAACAGGCCGTCCGGCTCCTGGTACAGCAGCGAATACGACAAGCCCGGCACTCGCAGCGGAAAATGGCCGATGGCGATGTGCAGCCGGCCGTCGAGCACCCGCTCCTCCAACTCGGCCGGCGTGCCGATGTAGATATCCAGATGCACATCGTGGCCACGCGCCACGAAGCGCTGCAACGCTCGAGACAACGGCGACTCGCCGTCGGTGATGGTGTTGTCGATGATGCCGAGATTGAGCCGGCCGCTGATGTGCTGCTTGAGCAATGAGGTATCGACGCAAAACGCCTCGACCGCCAGCAGCAGCCGCTGGGTCGCCTCGTAGGTGGCAACCCCTTGCTCGGTTAGCCGAAACCCGCCGCGCCCCCGGTCGCACAGTTTCACCCCCAGCCGCGTCTCGAGACTGGTCATCTGCTCGCTGATGGTCGACTGACCGACGTTCAGCGCCGCCTGCGCCGCAGAGAACCCGCCGCACTTCACTATCGTCACGAACACCCGCAACAACTTCAGATCGACATCGTGTAATTGGATCACGTTTTTCTCCCCCTCCCGCCCACATCGGAATTTCCGATTTGTGTATCTGATGATCAGCATTTTTCTTGCGGGAAACCTCTTTCATAGTCTCGTCAACGGCAGCCATCGGGCAAGTACCACCCGAGCGCAGAGCCGTTCGACCAACGATAAAACCCGCCGCCAAGATGCGGGCCAAGCACAACAAAGGAGAAACACCCATGGATGCAGTCGTACAGCAATACCTGGATCGATTCGGCGTGTCGGACGCGACGCGACGCTTCCTCACCAAGCCGCAAAAGATGTTCATCGGCGGGCAATGGCTGGATAGCGGCGACGACGAAGTCGTCGACGTGATCGAACCCTCGACCGGAGGCCTGGTCACCCACCTGCCGGTCGGCAGCCTCGGCGACCTCGACCTCGCCGTAGCCGCTGCCCGTCGCCAGTTCGACGGTGGCGAATGGCGCCGGCTGAAGCCACTCGAACGCGAACGCCTACTGCACCGCTTGGCCGACCTGATCGAGGCCAACGCCATCGAGCTGGCCGAGATTGAGTCGATCGACATGGGCAAGTCGGTTTCGCAGGCGCGCGACATCGACATTCAGGGCACCATCGACACCATCCGCTACTTTGCCGGCTGGGCATCCAAGCTGCACGGGCGCACCGTCGAGCCTTCGCTGCCCGGCAACTACCTGGCCTACACCCGCAAGGAACCGATCGGCGTAGTGGCTGCCATCGTGCCGTGGAATTTCCCGCTGCAGACCATGGCATGGAAGCTCGCCGCCGCGCTGGCAGTGGGCTGCACCGTCGTGGTCAAGCCGGCCGAACTGACTTCGCTCTCCACGCTGCGCTTTGCCGAGCTGGTGCAGGAAGCAGGCATTCCGGATGGCGTAGTCAACATCGTCACCGGGCGTGGCAGCGTCATCGGCGCCGCCATGACCCGCCACCCTGGCATCGACAAGCTGACCTTCACCGGCTCGACCCCGGTCGGCCGCACCGTCGGTCAGACTGCAGTGGACAGCGTCAAGCGCGTCACGCTCGAATTGGGCGGCAAGTCGCCAGTGTTGGTACTGGAAGATGCCGACATTCCCGCCGCGGCACGCGCGGTGGCCAATGGCGTGTTCTTCAATTCGGGACAGGTGTGCGATGCCGGCACCCGTGCCTACGTGCACCGCAGCGTTTACGAGCAGTTCCTGCAGGAGCTGGTCGCCTACACCAGCACCTTGAAAATCGCTCCCGGCCTCGACCCAGACTGCTTCATCAGCCCCCTGGTGTCCGCCAAACAAAAGGACAACGTCAGCTCGTATATTGCCGCCGGCGTACAGGAAGGCGCCGAGCTGGTCTACGGCGGGCGCCCCCAGGACGGTCCAGGCTACTTCGTCGAGCCGACCATCTTCGCCCATTGCCGCAACGATATGCGCATCGTCCAGGAAGAGATCTTCGGCCCGGTACTGGTAACCGCCCCGTTCGACACTATCGAGGAGGCAGTGACGCTGGCGAACGACTCCCCGTTCGGCCTGGCCGCCGCGATCTACTCCAACGACCTGGGCTTGGTACACAGCCTGATCCCGCAACTGCACGCCGGTACCGTCTATGTGAACGCACACAGCACCATCGACCCGGCCATGCCATTTGGCGGCTTCAAGGAATCCGGCTTCGGCAAGGACCTCGGCCCCGAGCAGCTCGACTATCTGATGGAGACCAAGGCGGTGTGGATCACCCTGCCTTGACCGCTTTCCCTCACCCCGTTGTTGCCTGACCAGTACGTGGCCGCTCGAGCGAGTGGCCACCGACAGGCTGCGACCGGGTGATGGAGCGGGACCCGCGAGCCGGCAGCAACCGGGCTCATCGAATTTGCATAGCTTCAACCTACACGACGGTGAGGTTTCCCCATGCAATCTGACGTAAAAGCAATGAAGGCATCCCATAGCGACCAGGGTGCCATCGAAGGGCGCTCGATCGACTTTGTCCCCGAGCACGAAAGAACCGACAAACTCGCAAGCCAAGGGCCGTTCTGGTTTGTCGGCAACTTCACCTTCTTCACCATGACGATCGGTTTTGTCGGGCCGAGCGTCGGCCTCGACTCACTCTGGACCACCATCGCCGGCACCCTGGGCATCATGTTCGGCACCTTGTTCATGGCCTTCCACGGTTCGCAGGGCCCGCATCTGGGCCTGCCGCAAATGATCCAGTCGCGCGCGCAGTTCGGCTATCGCGGCGTGGTGCTGGTACTGCTGGCTACCTTGTTCGTGTTCGCCGGCTTCAACATCGTCAACCTGGTACTGATGATGCAGGGCCTGAAAACCCTGTTCAGCTGGAACCCGCTGCAAGTCGCGCTGGCAGTGACGGTGCCAGCCACCATCCTGGCGATCCTGGGCCACGACTGGATGCACAAGACCTTCAAATGGTCGCTGTATCTGTCGCTGCCGCTATACGGCCTGGTGACCGTAGCCGTGTTGATGGGCTGGGTCCATGACGCTCCGGCCGTCGCCGGCACCACCCCTGCCGCACCGCTGGGATTCAACTGGACCGGCTTCATCGCCCAGTTCGCCGCAGCCGCCAGCTACAACATCGCCTATGCACCCTATGTGTCGGACTACTCGCGCTACCTGCCGAAGAACACCCCGAGCGGCAAGCTGATCGCCGCCGTGTTCCTCGGCGCGTCGCTGTCCGGCGCCTGGATGATCGCCGTGGGCGGCTGGCTGGGCGCACACCTGCACGCCACTGACGTACTGGTCGCACTCAACCAGGTCGGCGCGAGCTTCGCCCCGCAACTGGGCACCGTGGTCGTCGCCATCACCATCCTTGCCTTCCTGCCGGTGATTGCGATGAACATCTACAGCGCCAAGCTGACCGCCATCACCAGCGTCGACTCGTTCAAGAAAGTCGAGCCTACCGCCAAGGCACGCATCATCGCCATCATCTTCGTGGTGCTGCTGCAGCTGGGTGTGGCGATGGGCATCTACTCGTCCGGCTCGGGCCTGTCGGTGCTGAACATCTACCTGGTGGTGATGCTGTACTTCCTGGTGCCGTGGACCGCGGTGAACCTGACCGACTACTTCTTCGTGCGCAAGGGCCGCTATGCCGTGCCGCACTTCTTCCTGCCCCACAACAACATCTACGGCTCCTGGGGGACGCGCGGCCTGCTTTCCTATGCGATCGGCTTCATCGCGATGATCCCGTTCTTCTGCATCTTCGACGGCGACCGCCCGGTCTACGTCGGCACGCTGGCCAAGGCGATGGGCAGCGTGGACCTGGCCTGGCTGGTCGGCCTGATCGTCTCGGGAGCGGTCTACTACCTGTTCTGCCGCTCGCTCGACCTGAAAAGCGAAGAAGCCGTGATCCGACACATCGAAAAGCACATGCCGGAATACACCACCGGCGAAAAGAAGCGCGCCTGAGGCGGCTGTATCAGGCAAGACAGGCAAGAGTGGAGCAAGAAATCATGACGACCAAACAATACGACTACATCATCATCGGCGCGGGCTCGGCCGGCTGCGTATTGGCCAGCCGCCTGAGCGAAGACCCCAGCGTCAGCGTACTGGTGCTCGAATACGGCGGCAGCGACCGCAGCATCATCATCCAGATGCCGAGCGCGTTCTCGATGCCGATGAATACCAAGAAGTACAACTGGCATTACGAGACCGCGGCCGAGCCGCACCTCGACGGTCGCAAGCTGCACTGCCCGCGCGGCAAGGTGCTGGGGGGCTCTTCGTCGATCAACGGCCTGGTCTACATCCGCGGCCATGCCTACGACTTCGACGAGTGGGAATCGCTGGGCGCCAAGGGCTGGGGCTACCGCAACTGCCTGCCGTACTTCAAGCGCGCCGAGAGCTACAAGTTCGGCGGCGACGACTACCGCGGCGGCAACGGCCCGCTCGCCACCAACAACGGCAACAATATGCAGAACCCGTTGTACGGCGCCTGGGTGGAGGCCGGAGCACAGGCCGGCTACATCAAGACCGAGGACTGCAACGGCCATATGCAGGAAGGCTTCGGCGCGATGCACATGACCGTCAAGAACGGCGTGCGCTGGTCCACGGCGAATGCCTATCTGCGCCCCGCCATGCAGCGACCCAACCTGACCGTCGTCACCCAGGCGATGACGCGCCAGATCCTGCTGGAAGGCAAGCGCGCGATCGGCGTGACTTATGACCAGGGCGGCGTCACCCATACCGTGTACTGCAAGCGCGAGGTGCTGGTGTCGTCCGGCCCGATCGGTTCGCCGCACCTGCTGCAGCGCTCCGGCATCGGCCCGGCCGAGGTATTGCGCAAGGCGGGCATTCCGGTGAAGCACGACCTGCCTGGCGTGGGCGAGAACCTGCAGGACCACTCGGAGATCTACATCCAGTTCGCCTGCAAGGAGCCGGTGTCGCTCAACAGCAAGATGGGCTGGTTCAGCAAAGCGCTGATCGGCTTGCGCTGGTTGCTGTTCAAGGATGGCCTGGGCGCGAGCAACCACTTCGAGGCCGGCGGCTTCATCCGCTCCGAAGTGGGCCTGCGCTGGCCGGACATCCAGTTCCACTTCCTGCCGGCCGCGATGCGCTACGACGGCGATAAGCCGTTCAAGGGCCATGGCTTCATGGTGCTGACCGGCCCCAACAAGCCCAAGAGCCGCGGTTATGTGCGGGCGCGTTCGGCCGACCCGTACGCCCACCCGGAGATCCAGTTCAACTACCTGCAAAGCGAGGAGGACCGCGAGGGCTTCCGCCGCTGCGTGCGCCTGACCCGCGAGATCATCGGTCAGGCGGCGATGGACCGCTTCCGCGGCGTCGAGCTGGCGCCGGGGCCGCAAGTCCAGACCGACGAGGAGATCGATGCCTTCGTGCGCGCCAATATGGAAAGCACCATGCATCCGTGCGGCTCCTGCCGCATGGGCGAGGACGACATGGCGGTGGTCGATTCGGAGCTGCGCGTGCGCGGTATTCAAGGCCTGCGCGTGATCGATTCGTCGGTGTTCCCGACCGAGCCGAACGGCAACCTGAACGCGCCGACCATCATGTTGGCCGAACGCGCCAGCGACCTGGTGCGCGGCAAGCCGATGCTGGCGCCGTCGGATGCTCCGGTAGGCCTGGCCGAAGACTGGGAAACCCGCCAGCGCAGCCACGCCCCGCAGCGCGCCGTCAACGTCTGAGCACAGCCTAGCGTTCGCACAGACCCGTCGCCCCGGCGACGGGCTTTTCCGGGGCCGGCGCCGTTCGGCCGACCCCGGGCTTTTCCCCGCAGGATCCGGCATTCGCCACACTCCCGCCACGGCGACGCGCTACCATATCGGCCTGAAGACCGATCCGATAGCCCATGAGCCAGCCGCCCCGACGCCCCGACCTGCCCATTAGCCGCACCGCACTCGTACCGAGCCAGCTACCCGACGCCGACCCGCGCCCGCTGATCGCCGCACAGGGCGACGAGGCTCAGGTGCTGACCTGGTTGGCCGAATACACCGACAGCCCGCGCACCCAGGCCAGCTACCGCAAGGAAGCCGAACGACTGCTGCTATGGCTGCGCCCCCAGCAACGCAGCCTCGTCCAGGTCAGCCGCGAGGACGTACTGGCCTACGAACGCTTTCTATTGAATCCGCCGGCTGACTGGCTGGGCCCGGCCCGGCCGCGCCACCACCCCGACTGGCGCCCGCTGACCGGGCCACTATCGGCCGGCAGCATCCGCCATGCGATGACGGTGCTCGGCGCGCTCTATGGTTATCTGATCGACGCCGGCGTGCTGCGCGGCAACCCCTTTCGCCTGATCAAGAAGCGCCGCGGCGCCGCGAACGCCAAACTGGGCGCGGAGCGTTTTCTCGACCAGGCCAGCTGGCAATGGGTGCTGGACGAGCTGGCGCAGCTGCCTCGCGACACTCCGCGCCAGCACGACCAGGCGGCACGAGCCAACTGGCTGTTCACCCTGCTCTATCTGACCGGCGCCCGGCGCAGCGAAATCGCCCAGGCTCGGATGGGCGACTGCTTCGAGCGGCGCGGTCGCTGGTGGTGGCGGGTACACGGCAAGGGCGGCAGCGTGGCCGACGTGCCGGTCGGCGACGAACTGCTCGCCGCGCTGGCGGCCTACCGCCGCCACCTGGGCCTGAGCGAACGCCCCAGCCCGGACGACGACGGGCCGCTGGTCGCCCGCCTCACCGGCGGCGCCGAAAAGCGCCTGGAGCCGCTGTCGGACAAGGCCATCTATCTGATCGTGCGCGAGGTGCTGCAACGCGCCGCCGCGCGCTGCACCGACCCGGCAGCCCGGCTGATACTGCAATCGGCCAGCACTCACTGGCTGCGTCACACCGCCGCCAGCCATCAGCTCGATGCCGGCGTGCCGCTATTGATGGTCAGCCAGAACCTGCGCCACGCCAGCATCCAGACCACCCGCCGCTACCTGCACAGCGAGGACGACAGCCGCCACGACGAAACCGAACGGCACAGCATGACGCGACGGGGCAAGCCGGATTCGCTATGATGCCGGCAACATAACCCACCCCGTCGCATCATGTCCCTGCTGAAACAAGAAAAGAACCTGTTATTCGCCGCGCTGGTTGCCGCCGCCGGCTTTGCCCTCGAACACACGCTGATGGAAGGCGGCCGCCTGATCGCCGCCGCCGTTGCGCTGGGGCTGCTCGCGGTAATCATCGGCGTCGCGCTGCGCGTGGCCCACCATGCCGAGATGTTGGCCGAAAAGCTCGGCGAGCCTTATGGCACGATGATCCTGACTCTGGCCGCGGTGGCGGTGGAAGTCGTGATCCTGGCGATCATGATGCTGGCCGGCGGCAGCCCGACGCTGGCGCGCGACACGGTGTACTCGGCGCTGATGCTCGACATCAACGGCATCCTCGGCATCGCCGCCATCATCGGCGGCCTGAAATTCGGCGAGCAGCCGTACAACCTCGACTCGGGCAACAGCTATGTGTCGATGCTGCTGGTGGCGGTCGGCGTGTCGATGTTCGTGCCCGAGTTCATCCCCGCCGACAAATGGCAGGCATTCTCGGTCTTCAATATCGTGGCGATGCTGGTGCTGTACGGCCTGTTCCTACGCCTGCAGACCGGCCGCCACAGCTACTTCTTCAGCTACAGCCAGCCCGGCCGCCACGACGAAGACGAGCACGACACCGCCGGCATCCGCACCGGCAAGCATGCCGGCCTGCTCTTGGTCAGCATCGTGTTGATCGGCATCCTGTCCGAGCTGCTGGCCGCCTTCCTCGGCAAGGGCCTGGAAGGCAGCGGCCTGCCGACCATCATCCCGGCCATCGTGGTGGCGCTGATCTCAGCCAGCCCGGAAATCCTCACCGCGATGCGCGCGGCACTCGACAACCGCATGCAGGCGGTGCTGAACATCGCGCTGGGCGCCTCGCTCGCCACCGTGGTGCTGACCATCCCGGTGATCGAGGGCATCGCGCTTTACACCGGTCAGCCGATCGAGATGGGCATGACGCCGATTCAGAGCACGCTGATGCTGCTGACGCTGCTGGTGGCGGCGATCAACCTGAACGACGGCGAGACCAATGCGATCGAGGGCTACACCCACGCCGCGCTGTTCGCCACCTTCCTGTTCCTGTCCGGCATCGGGCTGTAGTAGCCTACCGGCAGCAACGACAAAGGGCACCCTAGGGTGCCCTTTGTGCTTTTACTATGCCGACGGCGGCGCGTTATCAGAACAGCTCGCCGGTCCGCCCGGTCTGCGACTTGCAGGCGATAACCAGCGCGCGGTTGATCGCCTCTTTCTTGCTGACTCCCCACCACTCGATCATCTTTTCGAGCGACTTCTGCGCCTCGCGCGACAGCTCCACCGTCAGCGACAGCTCCTGCAGGCGCGCCCGACGCAGCGCCCGGCTGCGCCGCTTGCGTTCGGCCACCGTCATCGCCTGCTCGCCAAGCGGCTTGCGGCCTGGCTTCTTCTTGACGCCACCGATCAGATCGAATGTGTAGTGGTCGCAGGGGTCTCGCATGGGGATAGGTGACGGGTCACGACAAGGGGGCGCAAGAATAGCACGAATCCTCGGCGAAAGGTTGGCCGAACCGCCCCGGCCACGCCCAAATTGGGGCCATCATGCCAACCGACTATCAATAGTCATTTGGCAAACCCAATCCCGGTAAAGCGGCGTCGCCATGACCTACCGCAAGCGCCAAAGATCGTTTTGGCTCACATTAGCATGTAAACTCGGCCTTTTCCTTATAAAAGGTGGACGCTATGCAAGAGCAAGCGGTCGTCGCGCGCGACCAGTCTGCAGCTTCCGATCCGTCTCAGCCCACGCTACAGCGCAGTCTCAAGGCCCGCCATCTGTCCATGATCGCCATCGGCGGCTCGATCGGCACCGGTCTGTTCGTCGCGTCCGGCGCCTCGGTCGCCAGCGCCGGCCCCGGCGGCGCGATCGCGGCCTACCTGTTGATCGGCATCATGGTCTATTTCCTGATGACCAGTCTGGGCGAGCTGGCCGCCCACATGCCGGTGTCCGGCTCGTTCGCCACCTACGGCGCCCGCTTCGTCGACCCGGCCTTCGGCTTCGCGCTCGGCTGGAACTACTGGTACAACTGGGCGGTGACGATCGCGGTGGAGCTGGCCGCAGCGCAGCTGGTGATGAACTACTGGTTCCCCGACATACCCGGCATCTACTGGAGCGCCACCTTCCTCGGGTTGATGTTCCTGCTCAACTACGTGTCGGTGAAGGGCTTCGGCGAAGCCGAATACTGGTTCGCGCTGATCAAGGTAGTCACGGTGATCATCTTCATCATCACCGGCATTCTGATGATCGTCGGCATCCTGCGCGGCGGCGCCCCGGCTACGCTCTCCAACTTCACCATCGGCGATGCGCCGTTCGCCGGCGGCATTCCGGCGATGATCGGCGTGGCGATGATCGCCGGTTTCTCCTTCCAGGGCACCGAGCTGATCGGCGTCGCCGCCGGCGAATCGGAAGACCCGCGCCGCAATATTCCGCGCGCGATCCGCAGCGTGTTCTGGCGCATCCTGCTGTTCTACGTGCTGGCGATCTTCATCATCGGCGCGCTGATTCCGTACACCGACCCGAGCCTGCTGAAGACCGACGTGAAAGACATCGGCGTCAGCCCGTTCACCCTGGTGTTCAAACATGCCGGGCTGGTGTTCGCCGCCGGTCTGATGAACGCGGTGATCCTGACCGCGGTGCTGTCGGCCGGCAACTCGGGCATGTACGCGTCGACCCGGATGCTGTACGTGATGGCGACCGAGGGCATGGCGCCGAAGTTGTTCGCCAAGCTGTCGAGCAACGGCGTGCCGCGCAATGCGCTATATGCCACCACCGCCGTCGGCGCGCTGTGTTTCCTGACCTCGCTGTTCGGCGACAAGACCGTCTACCTGTGGCTGCTCAACACCTCGGGCATGACCGGTTTCATCGCCTGGCTCGGCATTGCGATTAGCCACTATCGCTTCCGCAAGGGCATGCACGCCCAGGGGCGCTCGATCGAAGACCTGCCGTACCGCGCCAAGCTGTTCCCGTTCGGGCCGATCTTCGCGTTCGCGCTGTGCATGGTCATCGCACTGGGCCAGGACTACCAGGCGTTCAGCAAGGACACCATCGACTGGGCCGGCGTCATCGCCACCTACGTCGGCATCCCCTTGTTCCTGGTGATCTGGTGGGGCTACCGCCTCAAGCACAAGACCCGCTTCGTGCAGTACAAGGAAATGGATCTGGATGGCCATCAGGTCAACTGAGTCACCCGTTTCCCAACCAGCCCGGCCTCGCGCCGGGCTTTTTCATGTCCGTATTGTCCGTTCGGCCAACCTTGGCGACTTGACATCGGCATCGTTGTATTTTGTTATACACATCGATATCAGCCCGCCCGACCCACCATGCCTCGCTATCGCCCGATCCCCCTCGCCCTCGCCCTCGCCGCCACGGCCCTGCTCACGCTGACCGGAGCCCGTACCGACACCCCGAGCGTCCTGCTCGGTGGCCAAGGCAGCGTCGAACGGCGCGACGACAACGCCTTCTCGATGCCGGCAAGCAACCTCGACGAAAAGCACCGCGCCAACTTCCTGACCGGCGTGTCGCTGTTTCGCAAGACCTGGTCGGACAGTACCGCCGCCAGCAACCCACGCCCCGGGCTCGGCCCCTTTTTCAACGCCCGTTCCTGCGTCGCCTGCCATCCCAGCGACGGGCGCGGCGCACCTCCAGGAGCCTTCGGTCAAGCCCAAGAGCCCCCGCTCGCGCTCTTGATGCGGCTGTCGATTCCCGCCCCACACGGCACACAGCCCGAGCCGGTCTATGGCAACCAGTTCACCACCGAGGCGGTGGCCGGCGTCGCGTCGAAGGGGCGCATCGAGATCGACTACCGGGTCATCCCCGGCCGCTACGGCGATGGCACGCTCTATCAACTGCAGCAGCCCGGCTACCGGCTGACCGCGCTCGGCTACGGCCCCCTGCACCCGAAAACCCAGCTCTCGCCGCGTATCGCGCCGCAGATGATCGGCCTCGGGCTGCTCGAAGCGGTCCGCGCCGAGGACATCGTCGCCAATGCCCATCGCCAGCGGGGCGACGCCGACGGCATCGCCGGCCAGGTCAACCGCGTCGACGATGTCGAGCGCGGCACCGCCGCCATCGGCCGTTTCGGCTGGAAGGCCAATGTCGCCAGCCTGCCGCAGCAGCTGTTCAATGCCTTCAATGCCGACCTGGGGGTCACTTCGGACGCCTTGCCACGCGAGGACTGCCCGCCCGGCCTTACCGCCTGCCGGCCACACCCGACCGAGCTGACCCAGGGGCAGTTCGAGCCGCTGCTGGTCTACAGCCGCCTGCTGGCGGTGCCCAGCCAGCGCGACGCCGATACCGCCCAGGTGCGCCGCGGCAGCCAGCTCTTCACGGCAGCACGCTGTGCGGTCTGCCATCAGCCGCGCTACCACACCGGCGAACTGGCGGGCTTTCCCGAACTGCGCGGGCAGGAGATTCGCCCCTACACCGACCTGTTGCTACACGATATGGGCGAAGGACTGGCCGACCACCGACCGGACGGGCTGGCCAATGGCCGGCAGTGGAAAACGCCGCCGCTATGGGGCATCGGCCTGATTCCGACGGTGAACGGCCACAGCCGCTACCTGCACGACGGCCGGGCACGCAATCTGGCCGAAGCGGTGCTGTGGCACGACGGCGAGGCACGCGCCAGCCGCGAGCGCTTCCGCACGATGAATGCGGCGGACCGCGCGGCACTATTGGCTTTTCTCGGCTCGCTGTAAGCACAAAAAACGGCGCCGAAGCGCCGTTTTTACCTACCCAGACCCGCTTACAACGGCAACAGCCGCAGCACGATCACCGCCATCACGGCAGCCAGCACGTCGTCGACCATCACGCCGAAGCCGCCGTGCACCTTGGCGTCGACCCAGCGGATCGGCCACGGCTTGGCGATGTCGAACAGCCGGAACAGCACGAACGCAGCCAGCCAACCGGTCCAGGTCGGCGGCGCCAGCGCCAGCACCGCCAGCATCGCGACAACCTCGTCGATGACGATGCCGCCGTAGTCGTGTACGCCCAGCGCCCGGCCGGTCACCTCGCAGGCCCAGCAGCCAAGCAGGAACAGCGGCAGGCAGGCAACGAGCAGCAGGTTGGCCGAAAGACCCGCCCACAGCCACAACGCGGCCAAGGGCAGCGCCACCAGCGTGCCCCAGGTGCCCGGCGCCTTGCGCGCCAGCCCCGAACCGAAGCCGAAGGCGATGAAATGCGCGGGGTGACGGCGCAGGAACGCCCAGTCGGGCTTAAGCAAAGTGGTCATACCCCATCCTGGCAAGAGTCAGCGGCTGTCCCGCCGCATCGGTGACGCGCAGGCCGGCCTCGGCATCGATCGTGCCGATGCGGCTCAGCCGCACGCCGAGCGAGCCGGCCAGCGCCGCGATTGCGTCGCGCTGCGCCGGCTCGGCGGTGAACAGCAATTCGTAGTCGTCACCACCGGCGGCGATGCACTCGGCCAGCGCCTGGCGCCGTTCGGCCAACCACGGCGCGGTCGGCAGTGCGTCGAGGTTCAGCGTCGCGCCGACATTGGAGCGTTCGAGAATGTGCTGCAGGTCGCCGGCCAGGCCGTCCGACACATCAAGGCAGGCGCGTGCCAGCGGCAGCAAAGCCAGTCCCAGCTCGACGCGCGGCGTCGGCCAGTCGAGCCGATGCTGCGCGGCGACCAGCACCTCGGGCGGCGGCGCCACATCGCCCTTCAGCCGCTGACGCACCGCCAGCGCGGCCAGGCCCAACTCGCCGCTCACCCAGATATCGTCGCCGACCCGGGCCGCGTCGCGGCGCAGCGCCTGGCCGTGCGGCGTCTCGCCGAACACCGTCACCGACAAGGTCAGTGGGCCACGCGTGGTGTCACCGCCGATCACCGCGACGCCATGCTGTTCGGCCAGGGTGAAGAAGCCGTCGGCGAACGCGGCCACCCAGGCCTCGTCCATCGTCGGCAGCGCCACCGACAGCACCACCCAGCGCGGCACCGCGCCCATCGCGGCCATGTCGGACAGGTTCACCGCCAGGGTCTTGTGGCCGAGCGCGCACGGGTCGACGTCGGCAAAGAAGTGCCGGCCCTCGACCAGCATGTCGACCGACACATGCAGGTCGCAGCCTGGCGAAGGCCGCACGATGGCCGCGTCGTCGCCGACGCCGAGCACGGCATTGTGAGCGTCACGGGTGAAGTAGCGGCGAATCAGATCGAATTCGTTCATTGCTGTTACCGGTTCAGACAGCAAAACACCCGCCAGCGGCGGGTGTTGCGGACGACCACGTTGGGTGGTCAGGCGTCGCGGCGCTTGGCGCGCTGGGCCGCCACTTCGTCGGCGCGCACATCGGCCGCCAGCTTGTCGAGCACGCCGTTCACAAACTTGTGACCGTCGGTGCCGCCGAAGGTTTTGGCGATCTCGATCGCTTCGTTGATGATCACCGGGTACGGCGTCTCGACGTTGTTGAGCAGCTCGTGCGCCGCCATCAGCAGGATGGCGCGCTCAACCGGGCTGACCTCGTCGGCCGGACGCTCGTAGTACGGCGCCAGACGGCTGGACAGGCTCTCCGCCTCGTTCAGCACGCCGAACAGGATGCCGCGGAACAGCGCTTCGTCGGCCTTGGCGAAGTAGTCGTTCTCGCGCAGGTGACGTTCGATGATCGAGGCCGGACGGTCGGAGTTGAGCTGCCATTCGTAGATGCCCTGAACGGCAAACTCGCGGGCACGGCGTCGTGCGGTTTTCATGAGACTTCCTTCTAAAGATCGGGCAGGCAAGGTCGGCCTTTCGGCCAACCTTACGCGCGCAAGGCGGATTGCAGATTGGCCATTTCCACCGCAACGCGGGCAGCGTCGGCGCCCTTCTCCAGCATGCGCACTTCGGCCTGCTCGTCGTTCTCGGTGGTCAGGATCGCGTTCGCAATCGGGATGCCGGCATCGAGGCCGACACGGGTCACGCCCGCGCCGGATTCGTTCGACACCAGCTCGAAGTGATAGGTCTCGCCGCGGATCACCGCGCCCAGCGCCACCAGCGCGTCGAAGCGACCGCTCTTGGCCATGGTTTGCAACACCAGCGGCACTTCCAGCGCGCCCGGCACGGTGACCAGGGTCACATTGTCGGCCTTCACGCCCAGCTTGATCAGCTCGGCTAGGCAGGCGTCACGCAGACCGTGGCAGATGTTCTCGGAAAAACGCGCCTGCACGATACCGATGCGCAGCGCTTGACCGTCGAAGTTGGGTTCCAGGCGTTTGATAGCGTCAAGCATGGTGTTCTCGCAGCGAAATGTCGGAAAGGGCGCGATTTTAACCGATTTCGACGTGGACGTGTTCCGGCTGGATGAAGCCGGTCACCTCCAGACCGAAGCCGGTCAGGCTAGGCAGGCTGGATTTGCTGGCCATCAGCTTCATCTTGCCGACCCCGAGCGAAGTGAGCATCTGCGCGCCGATGCCGAAGGTCTTGCTGTCCCACTTCGGCGCCTTGGCCGCATCGGCGGCCGGCAGCGCACGCTCGAGCAGCACGTCGCCGGTCTCGCTGCCGTGCAGCAGCACCACCACGCCGCAGCCGGCCTCTTCGATCGCTTCCAGCGCATTCGGAACGGTCCAGCTGTGCGAGCGGCCGAGCGGGTCGAGCAGGTCCATCACCGACAGCGGCTCGTGCACGCGCACCAGCGTTTCCTCGTCCAGCTTGGGCTGGCCCTTGACCAGCGCCAGGTGCGTCGCGCGGGTCAGCGCGTCGCGGAAGGCGAACAGCTCGAAGCTGCCCCACGGCGTATCGACCGGGCGCGAGCCGACTTTCTCGATCAGGCATTCGGTCTGGCTGCGATAGTGGATCAGGTCGGCGATGGTGCCGATCTTCAGATCGTGCTCGCGGGCGAATTCGACCAGGTCCGGCAGACGCGCCATGGTGCCGTCGTCGTTCATGATCTCGCAGATCACCCCGGCCGGCTCCAGGCCCGCCAGCTGCGACAGGTCGCAGCCCGCCTCGGTATGGCCGGCGCGCACCAGCACACCGCCCGGCTGCGCCTTGAGCGGGAAGATGTGGCCAGGCTGAACTAGGTCGGCCGGCTTGGCGTCCCTTTTCACCGCGGCGAGCACGGTGCGGGCACGGTCGGCGGCGGAGATGCCGGTGGTCACGCCCTCGGCCGCTTCGATCGACACGGTGAAATTGGTGCTGTAGACGGTGCCGTTATTGCTGACCATCAGCGGCAGGTCGAGCTGGCGACAGCGCTCGGCCGACAGGGTCAGGCAGATCAGGCCGCGGCCGTACTTGGCCATGAAGTTGATCGCTTCGGGGGTGACATGCTCGGCGGCCATCACCAGGTCGCCTTCGTTCTCGCGGTCTTCGGCGTCCACCAGCACGACCATTTTGCCGGCCTTGATGTCGGCGATGATGTCCTGAATCGGGGAAATGCTCATTTCTCTGTGCCTTTGCTAAGCGGATACGCGACCATGACGGGCGCCCGCACTATTTGAATGCTTGACGCGTCAGGTGGGTGTGACCAGTCCGAATTCAAGCATGGCGTAACCGTCATGCCTATGCCGGGCCAGTTCGACCAGCGGCAAGGGTTGGCTGAACAGGGGGCCGTCGACCACCAGCGTATGGAATTCGCCCGCCTCGCCGCAGGGGTCGATGCCGTCGGCGATCATTTTTTCGATCAGCGCCGCATCGAGCGTGGCGCCCAGATAGCCGTCGGACGGCATCAGCTGCTCGTTGACCACCACGATCACCGCCTTGAAACCAGCGGCGACGAATTCCTTGACCAGATCGATGCGCTGCTCCTGCCACAGCGGCAGGCTGGCTTCGAGACCGGCGCGCGCGCAGACCTTTTCTTCCCACTCGCGGTGGGCGTCGAGATCGATATCGCCGAATACCGCTAACTGGGCGCCGTCGGCGCGGAAACGCTGCAGCGACTCGACGAACACTTCCTCGTAGCCTTGCCAGCTGGCATTGGCGGTGACGAGCGGCAGGTGCATCGCCGCCGCCTGGGCGCGCATCACCTCGGGACGCACCCCATGCGAGCGGCTACGCGCGCCGTCCTCATCGAACATATTGAACAACGCCAACGGCCGACCGCCGGCCTTGAGGGTGCGGTGCAACGCCAGACAGGAATCCTTGCCGCCGCTCCAGGAGGCAATGAAGCGTTTACCGCCTACCGACATCAGGCCTGGCCCCGCTGCGCCATCACGCGTTCGACGGTGTCGACGATCGCTTGCGTCTGCGGGTCGATCTCGATATTGATCGCGTCGCCGGCCTTGCGCCACGCCAGATTGGTACGCTGCAGGGTCTCCGGGATCAGGTGCACGCAGAAGGCGTTGTCCTTCACCTCGCCGATGGTCAGGCTGCAGCCGTCGATGCCGATATAGCCCTTGGTGAACACGTAGCGGGCGTACTCGGCCGGCAGACGGAACCAGATGGTGCGGTTGTTCGGGGTGTCGATCACTTCCAGCACTTCAGCCAGGGCGATGATGTGGCCCGACATGGCGTGGCCGCCGATCTCGTCGCCGAACTTGGCGGCGCGCTCGACATTGACCCGGTCGCCCACTTTGAGCTGGCCCAGGTTGGTGACGCGCAGCGTCTCCTGCATCAGATCGAACGACACCTGGTCGCCGTCGACACGGGTCACGGTCAGACAGCAACCGTTGTGGGCGATGGACGCACCCAGCTCGATGCCGGGCAAGAGCTCGGCCGGCAGGCGCAGGACGTGAACGCGGAATTGCTGCTTTTCTTCGATGGCGACGACTTCGGCCGTGCCCTGGACGATACCGGTGAACATGGGGGCCTCGTATAGAGACGCCGGCCGCCCAGCGGCGACCGGCCAAAACCCCATGATAGCGGAAACCGTCCGCCCCGCCGAGTCGGCCGAACGGACGTTTGAGCCACCTTAACTGCTCAGATTCAGAAGCGCTGCGTGACGCTGACCTTGACGTTGCGCCCCGGCGAATAGAGCCCCTCGGACAGGTAGGCGGTGTATTCACGGTTGAACAGGTTATCGACGGTCAGGTTGGCCGAAGTGTTCTTCAGCCAACCTTGCCGTCCCTGCCAACTGGCGAACAGCGTGTGCAGGCCGTAGCCCTTCGACGCCGGGAAGGCGTAGTTGACCGCCTCCTTCTCCACCGCCTGCGGCACCCGGTCCTGACGGCGCACGAACTTGCCCTGCCAGCCGACCGCGACGCCGGCCTCGGGAAACTTCACCCCCAGCACCGCTACCGCCTTGGGCGGCGCGATGTCGATCACCGACACATTCGGCCCCCACGGGTTGCGCACCGAGCCCGTATGGTCGCCACGCATCCACGACAAAGCCAGGCTGGCGAACGCGCGTGGCGCGTCGTAGTAGGTCTCGAGCTCGGCGCCCTCGGTGGTGTAGCCCGGCAGGTTGCGATAGAAGCTCTGCATCTTCGGCTGCGTCGTGCCCGGCTCAGCCATCACGCCGAAACGCTTGTGGATGTTGTCGCTGACCCGGTTGCGGAACACCGTCAGTGTGCCGGACAGCGTGTCGCGCTCGCTGAGCAGGCCGTGCAGATTCAACATCGCCCCGCCGCGCCAACCCTTGATGCGCTCGACCAGCAGCGCATTGCTGCTCATCGGCGCCGAGGTGCGCCAGCTTTGCACCTCGTAAAGCTCGTCGACCAGCGGCGCGCGCCAGGTCTCGCCGTAGTCGGCGAACAGCCCCAGCGCCTGCGTCGCCTGCCAATGCAGCCCCAGTTGCGACGACCAGCCGCTGCGGACCACTTCGCCGTAGTCGTGACCGGCCAGCGGGTCGTTATAGAGCCGGGCGGCATTGGGTACGCCAGTCGACGTCACCTTGTCGTAGCGCACCCCGGGCGTCACCGTCAGCGCGCCGAAGCTGAGCGCATCCTGCAGATAGCCGCTCAGCGTGGTCTGCGTGCCCGACGGCATGTAGTAGGGCTGCATCCGGCCGTAGTTGTAGCAATCGTTGCCCGGCGACTTGCGGCAATCGCTCGACTTCTTCACCGGCGTTTCGTACTGCCGACTGTTCATCCAGGTATCGCGCTGCTGACGATGCCACTGGGAACCCACCAGCAGCTTGTGCTCGACCGGCCCGGTGTCGAACGCCGCCTCGTTGCTCAGTTCGGCCAACTGGTCGTGGTAGCGCGTCCAGCTCTCGTTGCCCATGGTGGCGGTGAAATACTTGCCGGCGCTATCCGGACGTTTGTCGTGCTGGCGGCTGCTGGAATCGGCATAACGGGCGGTGACATTGACCAGCGGGTTGGCGGCCGGGGCGAAGCGCCAGGTCGCCGAGTAGGTCTCGTCGTCCTGGTCGCGATACACCACCTTGCGCCGCCACGCCTCGTCCAGACCGTACTTGGCGATGTCCGCCTCGGTCGGTGCCGGAATGTCGCCACGCTTGGCGTCGAACGGCGTCCAGCCGTCGCTGCGGTTGACCACCGCCGACAGAGTCAGGCGATGCTCGCCGAGCTTGCCGGTCATCTTGAACAGCCCGCTCTCGCTGTGCGTCGCCGAGAACGGATAGGCAACGCCGTCGGCGCGGTGCTGGTTGCCCGAGTCGCGCTGGGTCACCGAGGCAAGCAGGTCGACCGGCTGATCGGCGCCGCCGGCGAACATCGACACCGCACCGAGCGCCTGGTTGTCGTTGCTGTGATAACCGAGCCTCACCAACGCCCCCATGCTCTCGCCCGGGCGCAGCAGATCGCTGGCGTCCTTGGTATCGACGGTGACGACACCGCCGAAACCACCGTTGCCATAGCGCAGATTGTGCGGTCCCTTGTCGACCACCACCCGCTTGAGCAGCTCCGGCTCGATGAAGATCGAACCCTGCCGGTATTTTTCGAAGCCCTTCGGCGCGCCGTCCAGCACCACCTTGACGTCCTCGACGTCGCCGAAGCCCCAGATGTTCAGCGTCTGCCCGCCCGGCCGGTTGGAACCGGCCATATCGACACCCGGCAGGGTATCGAGCAGCTGCTGGATGTTGTCCGCCTGCAGGCGTTCGATTTCGGTCGAGTTGATCTCACTCCGCCCCGGCTGCAGTGTGCGCACTCCGCGCACCTCCACCGTGGGCAGTTCTTCTTCGTTGCTTGTCGCGACTGACGGTTCGGCCCCCTGGGCCATCATCGGCCCGGCCGCCAACAGCGCAGCCAGCCATTTCTTCTTGTGGTTCTGCAAAACGTATTGCTCCTGCTTGGCGGGCGGCACCCTGCCGCCCGCTGCTACAGGCCCCGCTTGATTTATTCATTGCGCCATGACCTTCCATTTATTGATAATCATTATCATTTTAACAGAGAGGGGCGCGGAGCAAATCCTCCATCGCGACAGCTTCTTAAGGTAAAATCGCCTGTTTTGTTTCACGCAGCCCGAGTCCCCATGTCCGCCGAACTTGCCCGTATTTCCGAAGAAGTGGCGCGCCGCCGCACCTTCGCCATCATTTCCCACCCTGACGCCGGTAAAACCACGCTCACGGAAAAGCTGTTGCTATTCTCCGGTGCGATCCAGATGGCCGGTACCGTCAAGGGCAAGAAAACCGGCAAGTTCGCCACTTCCGACTGGATGGAGATCGAGAAGCAGCGCGGCATTTCGGTCGCGTCGTCGGTAATGCAGTTCGACTACCGCGAACACACGGTCAACCTGCTCGACACCCCGGGTCACCAGGACTTCTCGGAAGACACCTACCGGGTACTGACCGCGGTCGACAGCGCGCTGATGGTGATCGACGCGGCCAAGGGCGTGGAAGCGCAGACCATCAAGCTGCTCAACGTCTGCCGCCTGCGCAATACGCCGATCGTCACCTTCATGAACAAGTACGACCGCGAAGTGCGCGACTCGCTTGAGCTGCTCGACGAAGTGGAAAGCGTGCTGAACATCCGCTGTGCGCCGGTGACCTGGCCGATAGGCATGGGCAAGACCTTCCGCGGCGTGTATCACATGCTGCGCGACGAGGTGCTGCTGTTCGAGGCCGGCACCGAGAAGATCAGCCTCGACCTGGAAGTGATCCAGGGCATCGACAATCCGCGCCTGGACGAGCTGTTCCCGCTCGAGATGGAACAGCTGCGCATGGAGATTGAGCTAGTCAAGGGCGCGTCGAACGAATTCAACCTGGAAGAATTCCTGGCCGGCGAACTGACTCCGGTGTTCTTCGGCTCGGCGATCAACAACTTCGGCGTGCGTGAAATCCTGAACGCACTGATCGACTGGGCGCCGATGCCGGCCCCGCGCGACGCGACCGCTCGCGACGTGGCGCCGACCGAGGAGCCGTTCTCCGGCTTCGTGTTCAAGATCCAGGCGAACATGGACCCGAAACACCGCGACCGCATCGCCTTCCTGCGCGTGTGCTCGGGCAAGTTCGAACGCGGCATGAAGATGAAGCACCTGCGCCTGAACCGCGACATCGCCGCGTCGAGCGTGGTGACCTTCATGTCGCACGACCGCGAGATCGTCGAGGAGGCGTTCGCCGGCGACATCATCGGCATCCCGAACCACGGCAATATCCAGATCGGCGACAGCTTCTCCGAAGGCGAGCTGCTGGCGTTCACCGGCATTCCGTTCTTCGCGCCGGAACTGTTCCGCTCGGTACGTATCAAGAACCCGCTGAAGATCAAGCAGCTGCAGAAAGGCCTGCAGCAGCTCGGCGAAGAAGGCGCGGTACAGGTATTCAAGCCGCACAGCGGCGGCGACCTGATCCTCGGCGCAGTCGGCGTGCTGCAGTTCGAAGTGGTCGCCTCGCGCCTGGCGGCCGAGTACGGCGTCGATGCGATCTTCGAGTCGGCCAGCATCTGGTCGGCGCGCTGGGTGTCGTGCAACGACCGCAAGAAGCTCGAGGAATTCGAGCGGGCCAATCTGCACAATCTGTCGATCGACGCCGGCGGCAACCTCGCCTACCTGGCGCCGAACCGCGTCAACCTGCAGCTGACGCAGGAACGCTGGCCGGACATCGTGTTCCACGAGACCCGCGAGCACGCGGTGAAGCTTAACGACTGATGGCCATCGTCGACTGGTTCAACCACCTCGAGCACGGCTACGTCGTCGACCTGCTCCGCTCGTTCGGGCTGATCGCGATCCTGATCCTGGTTCGCGTGGTGATCCTGCGTTCGCTGTCGGCCAACCAGCACGTTCCGATCGAGGCACGGCGGCGCTGGTCGGTGAACCTGCGCAACGCCGGCTTCCTGCTCGGCCTGTTCGGGCTGTTGACGATCTGGGCGCGCGAGCTGGAAACCTTCGCACTGTCGATGGTGGCGTTCGCCGCCGCGATGGTGGTGGCGACCAAGGAGCTGATCATGTGCATCGGCGGCGCCTTCCTGCGCACGATGAGCAACAGCTACACGCTGGGCGACCATATCGAGGTGGGCCAGTACCGCGGCCGGGTGGTGGACATCACGCTGTTTTCCACCACCATCATGGAGATCGGCCCAAACCACGCGGCGCACCAGCTGACCGGCCGTGGAATCAGCATGCCCAACAGCCTGCTGCTGACCCAGGCGGTGATCCGCGAAAACTATATGGGCGACTTCGTGGTGCACGTGATCACCGTGCCGGCGGCGTATTCGCTCGACCCGGCCAGCACCGAGGCGCTGCTACTCGACAGCGCCCGCGTCATCTGCGACCCCTTCCTCGCCGATGCGCGCCGCCACATGAACCACATCGAAGAGCGCTACCTGATCGACATCCCGTCGGTCGAGCCGCGCATCGCCATCCAGCCGGTCGACGAAAAGCAGTACCGGCTAATCTTGCGCGTAGCGATCCCAGCCAAGGAGCGGCACCGGGTCGAACAGGCGATCCTGCATCGCTTCATGTTCCAGACGTACGGCAAGCCTGAAGCCGAAGCGACCCGCCACGCAGAGCCCAGTCACGCGAATTAGAGCAATTGCTTCAAACATGTGATATGCTCGATTTTTACGTGACCGCCCTCCCCATCCGTCGCCATGAGCAAGACGCGCATCAAGACCTACGACCGCATCATTCTCGAAAGCCTGAAACTGTTCAACGAGCAGGGCGAGCGCAGCATCACCACCAATCACATCGCCGCGCACCTGGGCATCAGCCCCGGTAATCTGTACTACCACTTCCGCAACAAAGAAGAGATCGTCTACCAGATCTTCCTGCAGTACCGCGACTTCATCAATGAACGCCTGACCGTGCCGTTGGATCGCCGCATGACAGTGGACGACCTGGTCAACTACCTCGACACCGCCTTCCTGGCGATGTGGCAGTTCCGCTTCATGTTCTACGACCTGCCTGGCCTGTTGGCCCGCAACCCCCAGATGCAATCGGACTACCACCAGTTCGTACACAGCGAGCTCAAAGACATCCTGGCCGGCCACTTCCGCGAGTTCATCAAGCTGGGCCTGTTCCTGAAGATGGACGAGGCCGACATCGAGCCGATCACGCTCAATATCTGGCTGGTGGTGAAGTTCTGGTTCGCGTTCGAGCAAACGGCCTGGCCCGACGCGCCGATCACCGAGGAGTCGAGCCGCCGCGGCGTGCGCCAGGTGCTGTCCTTGCTCAAGCCCTATGTGCAGGACGACTTCATGCCGGTGTTCGAACAACTGGCCGCCCGCTACGCGGACTGAGCCTGGTTCGACCAACCTTGATGCAAAAAGACCCCGGCGCGTGCCGGGGTCTTTGACTATCTGCCCACCTTAAGACAGATGAAGCTTGGCAAGCGCCAGCAACAGGCCGACGGCGCCGCAACCCAGGATGACCGGAATCACCCCTGCCTTGCAACGGAACAACGCAAGGCCAGCGCTAAGACCGATCAACAACGACGGCCAGTCGAAGCCGGCATGAAAACCGGCGGGCCACAGTACGTGCGCGGCGAAGAACACGGCCAGGTTGAGGATGACGCCCACCACGGCGGCCGTCACACCGGCAAGCGGCGTAGTGAACTTGAGCTTGCCGTGGGTGGTCTCCAGCAGCGGTCCGCCGAGCAGGATGAATACGAAGGACGGCAGGAAGGTGAAGAAAGTCACCACCGCCGCCGCCGCAATGCTGGCCAGCGCCAGCGAGTCCGCACCGAACAGCGCCTTGGTCCAGCCGCCGACGAAACCGATATAGGTCACCACCATGATCAGCGGGCCGGGCGTGGTTTCGCCCTGCGCCAGGCCATCGATCATCTGGTGCGTGCTCAGCCAATGAAAGTGCTCGACCGCTCCCTGAAACACATAGGGCAATACCGCGTATGCGCCACCGAAGGTCAGCAGCGCCGCCTTGGTGAAGAACCAGCCCATCTGGGGCAGCACCCCTTGCCAGCCGTAGCCTAACCAGCACGGCCATCGCCAGCGCCCACAGCGCCAGCCCGCCGGCAAGCACTCGCCCCATTCGCCCCATTCGCCCCCAACTGAAGCGCGCATGCGCCGGCGTCGGGGTATCGTCGTCGATCAGCGCCGGCCCAAAGCGCTTGGCGGCGCCCTCCTGCACCGCACCGCCGCCGAATTTCGCCGGCGCGAGACGCCCGCCCAGATAACCGCACAGCGCCGCCACCCCGAGAATGGCCGGAAACGGCACATCCAGCGCGAAAGCCGCCAGAAACGCCGCCGCCGCTATCGCCCATAGCAACGCGTTCTTCAGCGCCCGCGAGCCGATCCGGTAGGCGGCAAATACCACGATCGTGGTCACCGCCGGCTTGATGCCGTACAGCACGCCTGCCACCGCCGGTAGTTGGCCGAAGGCGAGATAGACCCAGGACAACCCGACCAGAATGAACAAGGATGGCAGCACGAACAGAGAACCGGCGATCACCCTGCCCCGGCCACGGTGCATCAGTCAGCCGATATAGGTCGCCAGCTACTGCACCTCCGGGTCGGGCAATACCATGCAGAAATTCAGCGCATGCAGGAAGCGCTGCTCGGAGATCCAACGTTTCTTTTCGACCAGGTCGGCATGCATGATGGCGATCTGCCCGGCCGGCCCGCCGAAGCTGATGAAGCCAAGCTTGAGCCAGTACCAGAAGGCCTCTTTACAGGGAAACCGCTGGCGGGGCCGATTCTTGCTCTGCGGCGGGAGGCCCGGCGGAAGACATGGTGACGAGAAATCCTTGGGCAAGCGGCAACGGGATCGCAGATCTTACAACGGCGCCTAGCCCGGCGCATGGTCTGCCGAGCCCACCATGAAAAACGGCACCGCAGCTGTGGCGGCGCCGTGTCATCCGGCTCAGTCGAAAAGCACCCCGCTCAAACCGTCTCGAACGCCTTGACCGGCAGACGGCGCAAGCGCAGCGCCACCGCTAGACTAGCCAGCACGATCACCACCAGCGCCAGACATACCCCGGTCCACTGATCGTGCGCCCAGAACAGGCCGGACAACGAACCGACCAGGCTGGAACCCAGGTAGTAGCAGCTCAGATACAGCGAGGCCGCCAGTGCCTTGGCATTGCCGGCGCGCCGCCCCACCCAGCTGCTCGCCACCGTGTGGCCGCCGAAGAAGGCGAAGGTGAACAGGCCGATGCCGACGATCACCAGCGGCAGCCAGCTGGCCAGCGTCAGCAACAGGCCGGCCAGCATCAGCGCCTTCATCCCCCACAGCACGTGGCGCCGGCCGATGCGGTCGGCCAGCCTGCCCGACCAGGTCGATGCGAAGGTGCCGACCAGATACAGGGCAAAGATCGCGCCGATGGTGCTGTCGTGCAGGCCGAACGGCGCGGCCTCCAGCCGGAAGCCGATGTAGTTGTACAGGCTGACGAAGCAGCCCATCAGCAGGAAGCCCACCGCGAATAACCACGGTAGACCTGCATCGCCGAGCTGCTCGCGCACCGATTGCCACAGCGCCCGGCGCCCACTGGCAGACAGCGGCAGCTCGCGCGATACGAAATGGCGCGAAGCCGGCAGGTTGCGCCAGAACACCAGGGCGGCGACCAGGCCGACCGAGCCGACCAGGGTACCGGCCACGCGCCAACTGGCCCAGTCGGCCACCAGCGAGGTCACCAGCCGGCCGCTCATGCCGCCCAGCGCGGTGCCGGCGATGTAGAGCCCCATCGACGCGCCCAGCGACTCCGGATCGATCTCTTCGGCCAGGTAGGCCATCGCCACCGCCGGCAGGCCGGCCAAGACGACACCGGACAACGCCCGCACCACCAGCAGGCTGGCGAAATTCGGTGCAGCGGCGGTCAACACCGTCAGCAGCGCCGCCAGCAGCATCGCCACGCACATCACCGGCTTGCGGCCGAACCGGTCGGACAGGAAGCTCGCCGGCAGCAAGGCCAGCGCGAGGCCCGCGGTCGACGCCGACAGCGCGACGCTGCTCGCGGCCGGGCTCAGGCCGAAGCTGCGCGCGAACAGCGGTAGCAGCGGTTGGACCCAGTACAGCAGCCAGAAGGTGGAGAAGCCGCCCAGAAACAGGGCGATGTTGGTGCGACGGAATTCAGGGGTGCTGGCGCGGATGCGTTCGGCCACAAGCGGGGCATTCATGGTATTGCCTACAAACTACAGCGATGACTCATGATACGGATAGCCTGAAACGACAGTCCAATATATATTTCTGGCTGTATTGATCGCTTTTAGATATCAATGGAACTACGACACCTGCGCTATTTCGTGGCGGTGGCCGAGGAGCTCAACTTCACCCGCGCCGCCGAAAAGCTGCACATCGGCCAGCCGCCGCTCAGCCAGCAGATCCAGGCACTGGAGGCGGAGCTGGGCGCGACGCTGTTCGAGCGCACCCGCCGTCGCGTCGAGCTGACCCATGCCGGCGCGCGCTTTCTGCCGCGCGCCCGCGCCATTCTGGCCGACGCGGCCAGCGCCGCCGAGGACGCGCGCCGCGCGGCGCAAGGCGAAGTCGGCGAGCTGAGCGTCGGCTTCACCTCGTCGCTGCCGTTCAGCAGCATCCTGCCCCACCTGATCTACCGCTACCGTCTGCGCTACCCCGAGGTGACGCTGACGCTGCGCGAAATGAGTACCGAACGCCAGCTGGCCGCGATCGCCGCGGGCGAACTCGATATCGGCATGGTGCGCCTGCCCGACGTCGAGGTGCCGCCCGAAGTGGCCTTGCGCCAGTTGCTGGTCGACCCGCTGGTACTGGTGGTGCGCCACGACCACCCGCTGGCCGCGCGCGACCACGTCAGCCTGGCCGAACTGCGCGACGAGCCTTTCGTGATGTACCCGGCGGCAGCCGGCACCGGTCTGTATCGCCACCTGATGCACCTGTGCGACGACCTGGGTTTTCGCCCGCGGGTGGTACAGGAGGCGCGCGAGGGCAGCACGCTGATCGGCCTGGTCGCAGCCGGTTTCGGTGTCAGCATCCTGCCCGGACCGCTGTCCTGCATTCAGGTGGAGGGCGTGTGCTATCGGCCGCTGAGCGACCCCGGCGCAGTGAGCATCGCCTCGCTGGCGACCCGCGCCAACAATGCCTCGCCGCTGGTGACGCATTTCATCGATCTGCTCGGTGAAATGGAAGCGGCCCCGCCGGTTTAAGAGCCCGTTCACGAGATCGTGAAAGGCTCTTAACTCCGGCGGGGCCGCTATGCGGACAGGCCTCAGCCCGCCGCCATGCGCCGTTTCAGCGCATCGGCGGCGCGCAGCGAGAACGCGTACACCGACAGCTGCGGATTGGCACCGATACTGGTCGGGAACACCGAGCCGTCGATCACCGTCAGGTTTTTCACCTGCCAATGTTGGCCGAAGGCATTGACCACCCCGCTCTGCTCGTCCGGCCCCATCGCCGCGCCGCCCATCACATGAGCGCTGACTATCCGCGCCAGCACCGGTTTGAGCGGCAGCTCGTTGATCTGCCGCTTCGCCTCGGCCCAGCTCTTCGTCGGGCGGGCCAGCTCGTGCACGGTCAGCACGCTTTGCGCACCAGCGGCAAACTGCACCTCGGCCATGGTCAGCCAGGCGCGCCGCACACCTTCCCACAGCGTGTCGCTGATCGCATAGTCGAGTACCGGCGTGCCGTCGTCGCGCAGCAGCACCTTGCCGCCCATGCTGCCCGGATTGAAACCGTCGCGCAGCAGCGCCAGCGTCACCTGCATATTCGGCAGCTTCTGCATCAGCTCGGCATGGCCTTGGCCGAAGCCGCACATCGTCACCGCCCCGAGCAAGGGGTGCACCGGCGGCACCTCCAGCTTGTAGCCGATCGGGCCGTCGATCGCCTGGGTATGCAGGAAATGATCGGAATACACCGTCTGCGGCGCGCCGTTGAATGGCTCGACCGCTTCGGCAAACTGCGCCCCGGACAGGCAGACCGGGTGCAGGAAGGTACGGGTGCCGGTCAGACGCAACGGGTCCTTCAGTTTGCTGCGCAGCAGGATGGCCGGCGTGCCGATCGCACCGGCCGACAGCACGACTTCCTTGGCGCGCAGCGTCACCATTCGGCCGGTCGGGCGAATACCGGCGGCGTCGAGCGCCACCGCGCCGACCAGCTCGATGCGCGAACCGTCCTCGCTGGTCAAGAGCCGCTCCACCCGCACCCGGGTCAGCAATCGCGCGCCGGCATCCAGCGCCGCCGGAATCGTCGTCACCAGCATCGACTGCTTGGCGTTGGTCGGACAGCCCATGCCGCAGTAGCCGAGATTCCAGCAGCCCTTCACATTGCGCCGCACCAGCCCGTGGCTGATGCCCAGCGCCGCGCAGCCCTTGCCGAGCAGGCTGTTGTTGGGGTTCGGCTCGACCTGCCAGTCCGACACGCTCAAGCGCCGTTCGGCCAGCTCGAACCACGGCGAGAGCGCCGCGTCGCTCAATTCCTTCAAGCCCAGCCAGTCGCGCCAATAGCTCAGCGTCTCCGGCGGGGTGCGGAACGAGCTGGTCCAGTTGACGGTGGTCGAGCCGCCGACGGTGCGCCCCTGCAGGATGGTGATGCCCTTGTCGGCGGTCTGGCGGTTGGCAGCCTCCTGATACAGCTCGGGGTAGGCTTTCGCCTCGTCGAGGCGGAAGTCGCGCGAGCTCTTGAGCGCACCCTCCTCGACCAGGATCACCGACAGCCCGGCCCGGGCCAGCATCTCGGCCGCCATGCCGCCGCCGGCGCCGCTGCCGACGATGACCACGTCGGCCGAAAGGCTCAGATCCTCGCCCAGCGTCGCGCCGTCGGTCACTTTCCAGCCGCGCGCCAGTCCCTCTGCAATCGGGTCGACGATGCTCATGGCAGCACCTCCATCACCCGGGCCGGTTGCCGATAGCCGATGCCAGCCCAGCTTTTCGGATTGCCATACCACGCCGCATTGATCAGACCGTGCAAGGCCTGGTAGCCGGTGCGCAGCAGCACGAAGCCACCGTTCTGCCAGCGCGCCAGAAACGCCGCCGCTTCGTCGGGGCGCACCTCGGCCCACGGAGAGCGCACCCCGGCCAGCCAGCGCCGCAGCCAGCGGTTCTGCAGCAGGTCGAACAGCTCGCGCACCTCCTGCTGCACCGCCAGCGACAGCGCGAGAATCGCCTTGTCCACGCCGGCAACCAGCTCATCGAGCGACGGGTTGACGCCACCCGGCGCCAGGCCGATCAGGCTAGGCGCAATCGCGCGGACGATGGGGATATCGTGATCGGTGAGAAAGCCCAGCCGGGCCGCGGCCGACACGGCACGCTCTTCGGCCGGCCCGGCGAGATAAGCGGCCGCGACCAGCGCCACCGCCCCCACCGCGCCGGTCTTGATCAATTGACGTCGGGTCAACATCGGGACAACACCCCTTGTGATGCGGCGCCAGGCAGCGCCAAAGCGGGAAGTTTACTTGGAGTACTGACAAAACTCAGTGTACGGCCTTGGCTGGCCGTGCTGCCACAGGCAGACAAGCGCTACTGGGCGACACACACGGGCTTATGAGCGGCTCTTGCTGGCGCGGCCGAGCATGCGTTTGAGCAGCCACTCGACCTTGGCGCCATAGGGCGGGCGCACCAGCCACATGCCGTTCAGACGCGGCTGGCGGAACACCGGTTTCATCTTCGAGAAGGTCACGAAGCCCTCGTGGCCGTGGTAATGCCCCATGCCGGACGGGCCGACGCCGCCGAACGGCAACTCGTGCTGACCGACATGCAGCACCGTGTCGTTGATGCTGACGCCGCCGGACACGGTCGATTGCAGCACATGGCGGGTGCGCAGCAGGTCGGTATCGAACAGATACAACGCCAACGGCCGCGGCCGCGCATTGACATAGCCGAGCGCCTCGTCGAAATGCTGATAGCTGACCACCGGCAGGATAGGGCCGAAGATCTCCTCCTGCATCAGCGTGCAGTCTTCCGGCGCATTGAACACCAGGGTCAGCGGGAACACCCGCCCCGACTCCAGGTCCTCACCGGCCGGATTGATGGTGACCACTCGGGCGCCGGCGGCCTCGGCTTCGACCAACCAGCCGCGCAGCCGCGCCATGTGACGCTCATTGACGATGTAGCTGTAGTCCGGGTTGTCGGCCAGGCGCGGGTACAGCGCGGCGGCCTGGCGACGAATCGCCTCGACCAGCGTATCGCAGTCATCCTCCGCCACCAGCAGGTAGTCAGGCGCTACGCAGGTCTGCCCGGCGTTCAGCAGCTTGCCGACCACGATGCGCTCGGCGGCGCGCTGCGGATCGAAGCCCGGCGCGACCAGCACCGGCGACTTGCCGCCCAGCTCCAGCGTCACCGGCGTCAGGTTGGCCGAAGCGGCACGCATCACCTGCCGGCCGACGGCGGTCGAGCCGGTGAACAGCAGGTGGTCGAACGGCAGCGCCGAGAATGCCTGGGCGATCTCCGCCTCGCCGTTGATGACGGTGACCAGGTCCTCGCCGAAATAGCGTTCGGCCAACCTGGCGAACAGCGCACCGGTGGCCGGGGTGTATTCCGACATCTTCACCATCACCCGGTTGCCAGCCGCCAGCGCGGCGGTGAGCGGCCCCAGCGCCAGGAAGATCGGGTAGTTCCACGGCACCACCACGCCGACCACGCCCAGGGGCTGCGGCATCACCTCGGCGGTGGCCGGCTGGAACCACAACGACACGCCGCGCCGTTGCGGCGTTATCCAGCGCTTCAGTTCGCTGCGCGCCTGGCGCACCCCCTCGATGGTCGGAAACAGCTCGATCAGCCGCGTTTCCACCTTGCTGCGCCGGCCGAAGTCGGCATCGACCGCCGCCGCCCACTCGTCCTGGTGGTCGAGCGTCAGCTGTTCCAACGCGGCGAGCTGGCGTTGGCGCTCCTCCAGCGTCGGAAACGGCGCGCGTCGGCTGATCGCGTGCAGCCGCTCGAACGCGCCTTGCAAGGCACTCTGCGCATCGGGCTGTTGCGGTGCGTTCATATGCTATCCTCGTGACGTGAGGCCGAGTCGGCCAAACAATTGTTTAGAGTCTGAACTCTAAAAAGACTAGCACGCCAACCTGCCCCTGTCATCCTCATCATGCTGCTCGATTTTTTCTGCGCGCTGCGCGCCGCCGGCCTACCGGTGTCGCTGAAGGAATTTCTCACCCTGCTCGAGGCGCTAGCCGCACGTCTGGCGTTCGGCAGCCTGGACGACTTCTACGTGTTGTCGCGCGCCGCGCTGATCAAGGACGAGAAGCACTTCGACCGCTTCGACCAGGCCTTCGGCGCCTTTTTCAAAGGCGTCGGCGAGCTGCCGCAGGACCTCACCACCGCGATCCCCGACGACTGGCTCAAGAAGCAGATCGAGAAATTCCTCAGCGACGAAGAGAAGGCGCAGCTCGAAGCGCTTGGCTACGACGAACTGATGAAGAGGTTGGCCGAACGGCTGAAGGAACAGCACGAACGCCACCAGGGCGGCAACAAATGGATTGGCACCGGCGGCACCAGCCCGTTCGGTGCCTACGGCTACAACCCGGCAGGCATCCGCATCGGCCAGCAGGAATCGCGCCACCGCAAGGCGGTCAAGGTGTGGGACCAGCGCGAGTTTCGCAACTACGACGACTCGGTCGAGCTCGGCACTCGCAGCATCAAGCTGGCGTTGCGCCGACTGCGTGAATTCGCCCGCCAGGGCTCGGCCGAACGACTCGACCTCGACGGCACCATCCACGCCACCGCCGCGCGCGGCGGCCTGCTCGACATCAAGATGGAGCCGGAGCTGCACAACGCGGTGAAGGTGCTGGTGCTGTTCGACGTCGGCGGCTCGATGGACGATCACGTGCGGCTGTGCGAAGAGCTGTTTTCGGCGGTAAAGACCGAGTTCAAGCACCTCGACTACTTCTACTTCCACAACTGCGTGTACGAGCGAGTGTGGAAGGACAATGCGCGCCGCCAGAGCAATATCATCCCGACCTGGGACCTGATCCATACCTTCGACCGCGACTACAAGCTGATCTTCGTCGGCGACGCCAGCATGAGCCCCTACGAGATCGTCTACCCCGGCGCCAGCGTCGAGCACAACAACGCCGAGGCCGGCGAAGTGTGGCTCAAGCGCCTGACCGATCACTTCCGCCACGTCGCCTGGCTCAACCCCGAGCCCGAGGCGCGCTGGGAGTACAGCCACTCCACCGAGATCATCCGCGAGAAGATCGGCAACCGGATGTTCTCGCTCACCCTGGCCGGCCTCGACGCCGCGATGCGCAGCCTGCGCGGTGGCACCGGCACATGACAAGCGCCCGGCCACGCAGTACCATCGTCCCCGACTAATTCGGAAGCGTTTTCCATTCTCAGCACCCGTTCGCCGGCAGACCGTACCTCCCTCAATCGGGGACGATACCGGCCCTTCACTCGCGCCAGCACTGCTCGCGACTGAAGCCGAACGGGCTGCTAGCCATGGCACGCCACACACAAGAACAGGGACAATCATGGAAAAAATCGGCTTTATCGGCCTGGGGCTGATGGGTACCCCGATGACGAAGCGGCTGCTGAATGTCGGCTTCGACGTCACCGTCTGGAACCGCTCGCCCGACAAGAGCGCGCCGCTCACCGCAGCCGGCGCCAAGGCTGCGGCCAGCGTCGCCGAGCTGGTTGCTAGCGTCGACGTAGTGATGCTGTGCGTGTCGGACACCGCCGCCGTCGAAGCGCTGTTGTTCGCCGACGACGGCATCGCCGCCAGCGCCCGAGCGGGTCAGCTGGTGGTCGACTTCTCCAGCATCGAGCCGTCCGCCACCCGCGACTTCGCCGCCCGCCTCGAAGCCGGCAGCGGCGCGCGCTGGATCGACGCCCCGGTGTCCGGCGGCGTGCCCGGCGCCGAGGCCGGCACGCTGGTGATCATGGCCGGCGGCCGCGCCGAGGATGTCGAGCGCATCGCCCCGCTGGTATTGCCGCTGTCGCAGCGCCTGACCCGCATGGGCGAGGTCGGTGCCGGCCAGGTCTCCAAGGTGTGCAACCAGCTGATCGTCGCCGCCAATGCGATGCTGATCGCCGAAGCGGTATCGTTGGCCGAACGAAACGGCGTCGATGCCGCCCTGCTCGCCCCGGCGTTGGCCGGCGGCTTCGCCGATTCCAAACCGTTCCAGATGCTGGTGCCTCGCATGGCTGCCGGCCAGCACGAACCGGTGCAGTGGAAGGTCGCCACCCTGCTCAAGGACCTCGACACCGCGGTGAAGGTGGCACGCGAATGCGGCGCCGGCACGCCGCTGGCAGCGCTGGCCGACCAGCTGATGCGGGTATTCGCCGAACGCGACAACGCGCAGCGCGACCTGTCGAGCATCATCGAGCTATATCGTTGATTTGTTTCATCCAAAGACACTGGAACGAGGCCGGCCTGCCCGGCCTCTAGTGTTGCAATGCAAAAAACACTTGCCAAACAGTCACTTTGTTGGTTATAGTCCGGCCTCTTGTGAGGACAGCGTCCTCCACGACTGTTTCATCGTCCCTGACCTCGCTTTTCGCCCCGTCTCTAGCCGGCTTTGTTTCCGGCACTTCTTCGCGGCTCTTTCAGTTCAGGTTGGTGCCGATGAGTGTTGGCCGCCAAAGATGCGGCCCGTTACCCGGCCCCAACCACGGATCCTGCTTTTCCGGTGGCGTAGCTTTGCTTACGCAATCGGAGCGCCAGCATGCGTCCGCCGGGTACAACCCCAGGACTGACTACATGACTATCAAATTCTCCGATATCGGCTTGGCCCCGGCCCTAACCCAGGCTCTGGAAACCGCAGGTTACGAAAGCCCGACGGGCGTTCAAGCCGAAGCGATTCCGGCGGCACTGGCTGGCCGCGACCTGCTGGTATCGGCCCAGACCGGTAGTGGCAAGACTGCCGCCTTCCTGCTGCCGTCGATGCACAAGCTGAACAACCGCTCGGAAAAGCCGGGCAAAGGCCCGCGCGTTCTGGTGCTGACCCCGACCCGCGAGCTGGCTCAACAGGTTGAGAAGAACGCCCAGACCTACGGCGAAAACATGCGCTGGATGCGCACTGCCTGCCTGGTGGGCGGCGCTTCGTTCGGTTTCCAGACCCGTGCGCTGTCGCGTCCGGTCGACATCGTCGTCGCCACCCCGGGCCGTCTGATGGACCACATGCGCCAAGGCCGCATCGACTTCTCGCGCCTCGAAGTGCTGATCCTCGACGAAGCCGACCGCATGCTCGACATGGGCTTCGTTGACGACATCGAAGAAATCGTCAAGGCCACCCCGGCCGACCGCCAGACCCTGCTGTTCTCGGCCACGCTGGACGGCGTAGTCGGCCGCATGGCTGAACGCATGACCCGCGACCCGCAGCGTATCGAGATTGCCCGCGTCGACGACGGCGGCAAGATCGACGAACACCTGATGTACTGCGACGACTCGCGCCACAAGGACCGTCTGATGGACGTGATCCTGAAGGAAGCCGGCTTCGACCAGTGCGTGATCTTCACCGCTACCAAAGTGGGCTCGGAAGAACTGGCCGACAAGCTGTCCGACCAGGGCTACCAGGCCGCCTGCCTGCACGGCGACATGCCGCAAAGCTGGCGTAACCGTACCCTGAACGACCTGCGTCGCGGTCGCATCAAGGTACTGGTTGCCACCGACGTGGCCGCCCGCGGTATCGACGTACCGACCATCACCCACGTGGTCAACTACGACCTGCCGAAGCAGGCCGAAGACTACGTACACCGCATCGGCCGTACCGGTCGCGCCGGTCGTGACGGCACTGCCATCACCCTGGCCGAAGTACGCGAACACCATCGCGTTCGCCGCATCGAGCAGTATCTGAAGCGTACCCTGCCGGAAGGCGTGATCGAAGGCATGGAGCCGACCCGTCGCGTACCAAAAGGCGGCAGCAGCGGTGCTCCGCGTCGCAACGGCGGCGGCGGTGGCTACGGCCGCAACAGCAAGCCGGGCGGCTACGGTCGCGGCACTGGCGGCAGCGGCACCGGTGGCGGCAAGCCGGCGGGTAACGGCGGCGGCTACGCTGGGCGCAAGCCGAGCGGCAGCGGCTACGGCAACCGCGAAGGCGGCAGCCGTGATCGTCGCGACGGCGGTCGTCGCTTCGACTGATCGTTCAAGCAAGTAAAAATGGCACCCTCGGGTGCCATTTTTTATGCCCAACTGCCAGACTCCAGGCCAAGCGAGCCCGACAACAGTTGTTACTCTCCGCTGCGACGAATCACCCGCCCCTGCAAATAGCCAGCGCACCGACCTCAACAGAGAAGGTTTGCACTTCCAACGCTAGATGCAGTCGACGCTGGCTTCCAACTCGCGGATCGCATCGCGTGTCACCCGCACCGGCACCACGACCCGTCGCTCCGGCGTCGCCTGACCGGCCTCCACCTCCTCGAAACACAGCAGATTCTGCGCGCTGGCACTTTCCTCCTCCTGCACGATACCCATTCGGTCCAGATGCAGCGAGGCGCGATTGACGCTCAAGAGCCGCTCCGGCTCCCCCACCCATTCGGCCACCTCGGCCAGCCGGCTCGGCAACTCGACCGTTGCCTTGAGCGGAGCCAGCTCATCCTCCACCTTGATAAGCTTCGCCTCCAGGGTAGCCAGGTCGCAGTCTTTTTCATCACCGTTCTGCGTACCGTCGATCACGATGCACTGGCCAGTGCGGCGCAATGCATCCACCTTCAACGACAGGCGCTGTCGATCGGCTTCCAGCTGCTGACGGCGCCGGTCCTGTTCGGCCAACTTGCTCGCCACCACCTCGGTCAGCAGCTTCACCCCGCGCTTGCGTAGCGCAAGGGCGAATGCCTCCTGTGTCGGCTCAGCCAGCACCAGCCGGTGGGCATCGAAACTCACCACGGTCTGCAGTACATCGGCACACAGCGAGCCATTGTGGTCATTGCCCATGCCGAAACGCGACTTCTCGCTGCGCTGCATCACCAGCAGCGCAAACGCCTCATCCCCCAGCCGTGGCTGGGCGAAGAATTCGGACAACGACGCACTATTGTCGATGGCGGCCAGTAGGCTGGCTGGCGAGGAAAAGAACATTCCCAGCCGGGAATCCATCGTGAAATGGCGCAAGGACAGCTCCAGCGGCTCGGGGATGTGCGTAGTGAAGGTGTCGGCATAGCTGAGCAAGCGCGACAGCGGCTCCAGCAACACCTTGCGATAGTTGGACAACAGACCGAGCTTGGGATCGATCGCCTGGATAAAGGGATCGATCGCCGCGCGAACCTCGGCTGCGTTCTTGATAGATGGGCGGATCAGGCCCAGGCGACGAAGCAGAGAAACAGGCATGGCAGATACCGACGGTTTGGCGCAAATCACGCCGCAATGCTGCCATGATACGGGCCAGAACCATGCCTGGGAAGAAATGGACGCGCCGCAGCACCTGCAGAAACAAGGATTTAGGCAAAAGATTGACCCACATCACCGTCCCTACGAAATCAGGCAAGAGGCCGGGCAAAGCCTCGACGCTCCTCTGCAGCAGGCGACACGTGCCGAAGCACCACAGCAGATCGGCAAGACCGGTATCTATGCTCACGCATCGTTCTGATTTTCCGGCGCGGCGCTGCCGTGACCCGCGGCGGCACGCGCCTCTCGATGGTGGTCGGCGGCCAGGAACATGTACATAGCCGGCACCACAAACAAGGTAAACAGCGTGCCGATCGACAAGCCGGTAAAAATGACCAGCCCCATCGCGCGCCGCCCTGCGGCGCCGGCTCCCGAGGCAACCACCAGCGGCGCCACCCCCAGCACCATCGCGGCCGTGGTCATCAAGATAGGCCGCAGGCGAACCGCTGCAGCCTGCTCCAGCGCCGCGCGTTTGGCGAGACCGGCACGCTGCAATTCATTGGCAAACTGCACGATGAGAATGCCGTGCTTGCTGATCAACCCCATCAGGGTCACCAAGCCCACCTGGGTATAGATATTCAGCGTGGCCAGCCCGATATTGATGAACAGCAGCGCGCCGAACAGCGCCATCGGCACAGACACCAGGATCACCACCGGGTCGCGAAAACTCTCGAACTGCGCGGCCAACACCAACAGCACGATGATCGTGGCAAACAGCAAAGTGGTCGCAAAGCCGCCGGACTCCTGTACGAACTGGCGCGACAGGCCCGAGTAGTCGGTCGAATAACCGATCGGTGCCACCTCCTTGGTGATGGTGCGCAAATAATCCAGCACCTCACCCTGCGAGACACTCGGCACCGTCACCCCAGAGATGATCGCCGAATTGAGCTG
Organism: Neisseriaceae bacterium JH1-16; assembly: GCA_025989215.1. GTDB lineage: Bacteria > Pseudomonadota > Gammaproteobacteria > Burkholderiales > Chromobacteriaceae > Crenobacter_A. The sequence goes on from JAPDNP010000001.1 coordinate 1,231,329, forward strand.
CTGGAAATGGTTGATCGACTCCGGCACCACGCTCGATTCGAAATGAGCCACGGTCGAAGCCGGTAGCACGTTGCCATCCGGCGTGCGCAGGTAATAGTCGAGAATCTGCGACGGATTGAGCCGGTCAACTTGCAACACCTGCGGTATCACCTTGTAGGAGCGCCCCGCAATCGAGAAATAATTGACGTAATTGCCGCCCAGCGCGGCACTGAGCGCTGCGCCCACGTCCGACTGGCTCAGCCCGAGCGAAGCCACCTTGTCGCGGTCGACGACCAAGGTGCTCTGCGGCTGGTCGATCTTGAGGTCGCTGTCCACGAAGAAAAACATACCGCTGGCGCGCGCCCTGTCGAGCACGGCCTGCGCCACGTCGTTCAGATTCTGGAATGGCTCCGTAGTACTGATGGCGAACTGCACCGGCAGGCCACGGGCACCGGGCAAAGGCGGAAACTGGAACGCCGCCACGCGCGCGCCGGCGATCCGGTTCCACTTCTGCTGCAGTTCCTGCTGCAACTCCAACGCCCCGCGCTCGCGCTGGTCCCAAGGCTTGAGCAACACCCCGCCTATCCCCTGATTGACAGTCGGCACCCCGGTCAGCTGGAACATCTGCGCGTACTCGGGAATGCCGCGTGCACTCTGGAACACCTGGTCCGCATAGTTTTGCATCTGCTGCAGCGTCGCATTCGGCGGTCCCTGCATCTGCGCCAGCACGATGCCCTGATCCTCCGGCGGCGCCAGCTCGGACTTCGAAGTCATGAACAGATACACCACCGCCCCCAGCAACAGCACGCCCATCACGACCAACACCACCCAGGTGTCCATCAGGCTGTGCAACACCCGTTGATAACCTTGGTGCACCCGCTCGAACTGACGGTCGACGAAACGCACGAAGCGCCCGGACTCCTGCTCGGAGCGAAAGAAGCGCGCACACATCATCGGGGACAGCGTCAGCGCGACAATGCCCGACACCGCCACCGCCCCGGCCAGGGTAAAGGCGAACTCGGTAAACAACGCCCCCGTCAGCCCGCCCTGAAAGCCGATCGGCACATAAACGGCCACCAGCACCACGGTCATCGCCATGATCGGCCCACCCAGCTCCCGAGCAGCCATCAGGGCGGCGTCGAGCGGGGGGCGGCCTTCCTGCTTCATGTGCCGGTCGACGTTCTCCACCACGATGATGGCATCGTCGACCACCAACCCGATCGCCAGCACTAGCGCCAGCAGCGTCAGCAGATTGATCGAGTAGCCGAGCGCCAGCATGACGAAGAAGGTACCGATCAGCGACAGCGGCATGGCGATCACCGGAATGATCACCGCGCGCAGACTGCCGAGAAACAGGAAAATCACCACCATCACGATCAAGAGCGCCTCGACGAGCGTCTTGACCACCTCCTTGATCGAGGTATTCACGAACTCGGTGGTGTCGTAAACGATCTTGCCCGTCAGCCCGGTGGGCAGTTGCGCCTGAATGGCGGGAAACACATCACGCACCCGTTTGGCGACATCGAGCACGTTCGCATCCGGCGCCGTCTTGATGCCGATGAACACCGAGCGTTTGCCGCTGAACGCCACGCTGAAGTCATAGTTGTCCGCACCGAGCGTCACATTGGCGACATCCTCGAGCCGCACCAGCGCCCCGTTCTTCGCCTTCACCACCAACTGTTTGAATTCGCCGACCGTGTGCAGATCGGTACTGGCCGTCACGTCGACGCTAACCATTTGCCCCTTGGTATTGCCGAGCGTCGCCAGATAGTTGTTGTTGCCCAGCGCGGTGTAGACGTCGGCGGCCGTCACCCCGTAGGCCGCCATGCGCTGCGGGTCGAGCCAGGCGCGCAGCGCAAACTGCCTGCCGCCCAGAATCTCGGCCGTCTGCACGCCCTCCACTGAGTCCAGCTTGGGCTTCACCACCCGCAACAGATAGTCGGTCACGCTATTGCCGGGCAGCACATCGCTGTAGAAGCCCATGTACATAGTGTCGGTGGTCTGTCCGACCTGTACGGTGATGACCGGCTGCTGCGCCTGCGGCGGCAACTGGTTGCGCACCGAATTGATCTGCGTGGTGATTTCGGTCAGCGCCCGGTTCGAGTCATAGTTCAGGCGCAGCGTCGCCGTGATGGTCGACACGCCAGTGGTGCTGGTCGACGACAAGTAGTCGATCCCCTGCGCCTGCGCAATCGCCGCCTCCAGCGGCTGCGTGATGAAGCCGGCCACCGTATCGGCATTCGCGCCGTAGTAAGCGGTGCTGATCGTCACCACTGCGTTCTCGGTGCGTGGATACTGCCGCACCGACAGGCTCGTCAGCGACCGCAGGCCCAGCACGAGAATCAACAGACTGACCACGGTGGCCAACACCGGCCGCCTTATAAAGATGTCCGTGAAGTTCATCGCCGCCCCCTCATTGCTCTTGCGGGGCCGGGCTCGGCGAATTCGCCGGCAGCACCTGGTTGTTGATCAGCAGCGGCGTACCATTCTTGAGCTTGAGCTGGCCGCTGGTGACGACTTGCGCGCCCGCCGTCAGGCCTTTCTCGATCGCCACTTGGTCGCCACGTGTGGCGCCGGGGGTGACGAATACTTGCTGAGCCTCGGACAGTGCCTTGCCCTGGGCATTAGGCCGCGCGCCCGGCCTGACGACAAAGACCGTCGCGCCGTATGGGCTATAGGTGACGGCCGTTTGCGGCAGCGTCAGATGTCGCTGGGGAGCGCCGGCATCGATCTTCACGTTCACATACATGCCAGGCAGCAGCCGACCCTCATGGTTGTCGACGCTCGCCTCCACCTGCACATTGCGCGTCGCGGTATCGACCCTGGGGTTGATCGAAGCAACCTTGCCGGTAAAGATGCGACCGCTGAATGAACTGCTCTCTACCGTGACCGCCTGGCCGACGGCAAGTTGGCCGATCTGCTGCTGCGGTAGATAGAAATCGGCATAGATCGGGTTGATGTCCTGCAGGGTCACAATTGCATCGCCCGGATTGACGTATTGGCCGGGGTTCACGGTGGTAATCCCCAGCCGTCCGGCGAAGGGGGCTCGGATCGCCTTCTTCTCGACGATGGCGGCCTGCTGCGCCACCTGGGCGTTCTTGCTCTTCAGGTCTGCGGCATCGGCATCGAGCTGGGCCTTGGCAATGGCCCGGATCTCGTACTGTGCCTTGTCGCGGCTATAAACGGTCTGCGCCAGCTCGGCTGCCGCCTGCAGGGCGTGCAACTGCGCGACGTCCGAATCGGCATTGAGCTGCACCAGCACCTGGCCGGCCCGGGCTTTATCGCCGGACTTGAAGCGCACCTCACGCACCAGGCCGGCGATCTCGGTAGTGACGTCCACCCCGCGCACCGCACGCAAGCTGCCGACCGCCGCCAACTGGGGCTGCCAGACCTGGAACGAAGCGGTGATCGTACTGACAGTCGCCGGCGGCGCCGTATTGCCCGCCATGAATTTCTGCATCATCTGCGCCTTGAACGCATTGAAGCCGACTAGGGTCGCCAACAACACGCCGACACAGGCCAGCATGATCACCATGCGCTTTTTCATCGATGGTTCTCCACGGGGGCACCGGCCACTCCCGCCTTAGCCTCGGGCGGCGGTGCGACATTCCACCAGCCCCCGCCAAGCGCCTGGAACAACGCGGCGGTGTCGGCGTAGCGCGCCGCCTGCGCCTGTACGAGGCTGACGGTGCTCAAATGGAACTGGCGCTGGGCCTCGATCAATGCGAGATAGCTCAGTGCACCGAGCCGGTATTGATGCTGGACGAGGTCCAGCGTATCGCGTGCCGACGTCCAGGCATCGGACTGTGCGGCCAATGCGAGCGCGTCGGCGTCCAGTGCGCGCAGCGAATCGGCCACGTTCTGGAAGGCCAGCAATACCGCTTCCTGATACTGGGCTGCTGCCTGATCGTAGGCGGCTACGGCCGCGCGTTTCTGCGCCGTCAGTTGGCCACCATGAAAAATCGGCTGCAGCAAGCCGGCACCGATGCTCCAGATCGTATTGCCCGACTTGAACACGCCGGCGGGCGTCAGCGCTTCGGCACCGTAGCTGCCGCTCAGCGTCAACTGCGGGTACATTGCGGCGGTGGCCACGCCAATATTGGCGCTGGCCTGATGCAGCACCGCGTCGGCCGCCAGGATATCGGGGCGTTGCTGCACCAGAACGGACGGCAGGCTCACCGGCAAGGTTTGAGGCAACGTGAAGTCCGACAGTTTGAATTGCGGTAGCAAAGCATCGCTGGGGGGCCTACCAGCCAGCACGGCAAGCTGGTGGCGCACCTGATCGAGCGCTTGGCGCAGTGCCGGCAGATTGGTCCTCGTCTGCGCCAGCAGGGTGCGCTGCGCCAGCACCCCCGAGCGATTCACCGCACCCAGTTCGAACTGACGCGTCACCAGGCCCAACTGGGCCTGCTGAGAGGCGGCAATCTGCTCGGTGGCCTCGATCTGGGCACGCAGCGACGCTTCCCTGACGCTTGCGGTCACCAGGTTGGCCGTCAACGCCAAGTAAGCAGCCTGCAGCTGAAAGCGCTGATAGTCGACCTGGGCGCGCAGTACCTCGAGCTCGCGCCGAGCACCGCCGAACAGGTCGAGGGCATAGGAGACGTTAACGGAAGCATTGTAGAGAGAGAAGTCGGAGCTCAGGCCCGGTGCGCCTAGCGTCACCCCCGAGACCTTCGAACGGCTTGCGCCCAGGCTCGCGTCGATGCTCGGATAGAGCGCTTTGCCCACCTCGACATTGACGTTCTCGCGCGCCTGTCGCAACGCCGCCTGGGCGGCGGCGAGATTAGGACTGTTAGCAAGCGCGTCGCGCATCAGCGCATTGAGCGGCTCACAGTGGAACAGCAACCACCACTCGCCAGGTATGTCCTGGCCGGTGACAAAACGCTGGGAGGCGCCCGCCCCCCCCGGAGCCGAAGCCGTCTCACTGGGCTGCGGCTCGGGGGTAAAGCGGTCGCTGGCAGGGGAAACAGGTGTGCGATAGTCCGGACCAACCGCGCAGGAGGCCAGCGTCGAGACGATCAGTGTCGCAACGACGAGAGGAGCTGCGCCCGGTATTCGATGCCGGCGTTGTCTGTGAACGACATGCAGCAAGTCGTCGAACATTCGTCCGCCTCCTCATCACACTTCGTGGTTGAGGCCTCTTATCTTGTCGTTACGCTAACCTGTCACGACAGCGCATCGTCCCAGCCTGGTGATCGGCCTCTGCGGAAGAAGGTACACATGTGAAGGCTGTTTCAACCTCTCGAGCTGGGCAATGGCCGTGAATACTGACTCGATTGGGTTACTCCTCACGACTGGCGAAGCGATTGCCGCAAGCCGGTGACAGAAAGGTCATGCCAAGACGTAGCATAGACCTTGCCGAGTGAACGTTCCTTGGCCTAGACATAATGACATCCACATCAGACCCTACTCCCCGGACTCCGCCTCTATGCATAAACGCGCGTCGCTGGCCCTCTACCTTGGACTTGCCGCATTCCCGGCCCTGGCCGACTCCTCCCTGCCCAATGTCAGCGTCGGAGCCGAAGGCTACGTCGAACATTATCGGGAAACCGTCAACGGCTACACCTTCATGAAGGAGAATAGCCAGATGTTCGCGCTGATTGCTTCGGCTCGGCTCGACCTCACGACAGACCAGGCCCTGGAGTTCTCCGGTCGTTACGGCCGTGGCAATGCCGACTACAGCAGCGACTCCGGTAGCAAAGATGGGCTGACCCGGGTCAGTTCCGATTGGCGGCTGACCTACAAGCATGATTTCCCGGCCGGAAGCAGTACGGTGACGCCGGAAGCCGGTTTCGGCGTGCGCTTGCTGTCCGACCATCTCGACGAATTCCAGCCCGGCGGCTACCGGCGCGACTCGACCTACCAGTACCTGCTGCTGGGTATCAGCAGTCGCAGCCCCTTGCCCAACAATTGGGCGCTGGTCCCCCGGTTTGCTTATCAGTATCTGGTACGCGGCACGCAAAAGTCGCATCTGAGCGACATCAACCCCACCTACCCTGACCTGACCAACACCCAGCACAACGGCTATGGCCTGGAATTGTCGATGGGCTTCGAGAAGAAGCTGACCGACACCACCATCGTCGCGCTGACACCATTCTTCCGCTACTGGAACATCGGCGACAGCTCCACCGACACCGTCTCCAACGGCTCTGCCACCATCACCGGCAAGGAACCGAAAAACACCACCCAGGAGGCCGGGGTCGATGTCGCCTACCGCTTCTGAGCTGGCAACGCCCCGTACTCACGGGGCGTTTGATCCACAGTAGGCCTGCCTACACTCAGCTTGTCTGCGGCTTCAGGATGCTGGAGAGCAAGGCGGTGGTCTCCTTCGGTTTTTCCACAGGCAGATTGTGCCCTGCGCCAGGAACGACGCGCATTGGCGCACCGATCGCTTCGGCCAACCTCCTACCGATCGGCAGGGGGAAGATCTGATCGCTGTCACTCCAGATCAGCTCGGTACGCGGCCAGGTCACGCCATGCATCCTCGCCTGATAATGCTCGCGCCCATCGATAAGGTCGCGCATCAGTCGCCGCAGCGCCTCCTCGCGGCCAACATAGTACTGGTTGCGCATTTCCTCGAGCACCGAGGTAGGAATCGGAAAGAGCGGCTGTTCGGCCAAGGTCATGCGCAGTAAGCGTGCAATATCGGTCGGCTGCTCGGGAATGAACAAGGCCTCCGCCGAACTGACCTCGGCCCGCACCAGCAGGCTGTCCAGATCCGACTGACGGTAGACCGTGCCGGGCGAGTTGATGATCACCATCGAGCTGATCCGCTGCGACAGTCGGTGGGCCAGTTCCATCGCGACGAAACCGCCGTAGGACACGCCGACCAGTGCCACGTCGGCAATACCGAGGTGCTCTATCAGCACCTGCAAGGCATCGGTCTGGGCCGACAGCGATGGCGCGCGCTGCGACTGGCTATCGCCGAACCAGAGCAGATCAGGCACGATCACACGATGGGTTTTGACCAGCTTGGTCATCTGGGCGCGCCAGCTGATCGTCCCGTTGGCACCGAAACCGTGGATCAGCATCACAGCCGGGCCGCGGCCAGCTTGGCGGTAGCTCAAGCGGCCGTCAGGCAGGGCGAGTGTCTTCGGAGCAAAGCCTGACGCGCGCACCAACAGTTCGGTCCACCATGCGTAAGCGGTCACAGGGGCAAAGGCCGCCGCGCTTCCGCCAGCCACCACGGCTGTCGCCAGCAGGGCGCCGAGATATTTCACGGAGGATTTCATGGCCCGGCTCCCCTCTGCATTGCCATCAGACTGATTCAATCTTAGCGGGGTTTTCCCGACGCCGACAGCCGGCTCAAACGCATAACGGCCCACAATGGGGCCGTCACTCTGAATGAAAAACGGGCTAGAGTCGCTAACAAAATTCCGTGTGGCGATCCCAGCTAGGCGCTCTGCCGCAGAGACAGTACAGCCAGTACGGCAAGGCAGAGCAACAACGCTGGGAAGGTTTTGTTAGCGGCTCTTTAGAAGCTCTCGTTCGGTCTCAGGTAGCGCCACTTGCCCTGAGGCAAGTCACCCAACATCACCTTGCCGATGCGAACACGCTTGAGTCCCACCACCTTCAGGCCGACCATCTCGCACATGCGTCGAATCTGGCGCTTTTTGCCCTCGCGCAGAATGAAGCGCAACTGGTCCTCGTTCTGCCAACTCACCTTGGCCGGCAACAGCGCCTGGCCGTCGAGCTCCAGGCCGTGGTTGAGCAGCTTGAGTCCGGCTTCGCTCAGATTGCCGCTCACCCGCACCAGGTACTCCTTCTCCACTTCGGAGTTCTCGCCAATGATGGTTTTGGCAACGCGACCATCCTGGGTCAGCACCAGCAGCCCTACCGAATCGATGTCGAGTCGGCCGGCCGGCGCGAGTCCCTTCAGATGTTCCGGCGAGAAGCGCGTGCGGCTGTCATCGCCACGCCACTGGTTTTGCGCCGTGACTAGTACCGCCGCCGGCTGATAGCCCTTCTCTGCCTGGCCCGACACATAGCCGACCGGCTTGTTGAGCAAGATGGTGACCCGCTCGGCCTGGCTGCGCTTGGCACGGCTATCGAGCTCGATGCGCTGTCCCGGCAGCACCTTTTGGCCGAGCACCGCCACCTGGCCATCGATCGTGACCCACCCCTTCTCGATATACGAGTCTGCTTCGCGGCGCGAACACAGGCCGAGCTCGGCAAGGCGTTTAGACAGACGGACGGGTTCCATAAGGCGGGGCTCCAAAATGACAAAGGGCGGCAGAGGCCGCCCCAGGCTTCAGTGATTCTTGAATTCGGATGCGCCGGATCAGCATCGATCCGTCTCATCCACCCCGCCATTCTAGCGCAAGGCCCGCTGCAGCGTCGCGTTTGGCCCGGACAAAAAAAGACGGCTAGCTGGAGAGGCTAGCCGCGAACTAGATCGAGAGGATGCCAAACAGTCGAGATCGCACCGGAGTGCGACAAACAGGAAAACGACGAAATCTCAACAAATCAGGGCCCACGTCCTCCGTGGACCACCCCGCTGTGGGGTGCAAACTAATCCTAGCCCAAGTAATGGGAGCGTTATATACGTACTAACACTTAGAAATTGTCATAGTTGGCAAAAACTCCGCCCGCTCAGGCCAAAACGGTGCCAGGAAAGGGTTTCCGGGCACCGTTTGTCTACTTGTGAAGCTATTCAGGAGCCTCGCACACCACTGCCGCGGCCGCGGACAGATCAACGGCATTACAGGACCCGAGCGATCGCCAACATGCACAGCAAGACGACCACGGTCAGCATCAGCCTGAGCGGCAGGAACCATTCCGGGTAGAGATGATCGGCTTGCTGGGCCAAGCGCCGGTCCATGCGATATTGCAGCAGAAAAGCCACCGCCAGAATGGCCAGGCCCTGCATCCACGGAGCCAGCAGCGACAACCAGCCAAGCAGGGGAGGCACCGCCGAATAGCTCATCCGTACCCAGCGCTCGTGCGGCGCGAGCTGGTCGGCCAATGCCAGCCCCCAATGCAGGCCGCCGAGAAAACTGAGCACACAGGCGCCGTAGGAAAAGAAGATATTGATCGCTTCGATACGCGGCGTGCCCGACTCCAGGTTCGCCACCAACGCCAGCATCACGAACGGCACCAGCCCGGCAAAACCCAGCACCAGCGCCGGGCTGGGTGTTTCGCGGGAAAGCAGAACCATGACGCAGTCCTCCTGAAGACTCGCCACGGCGGCGCCGGGGCGCACTTCAGTTTTAGCCCTCCAGTGCGCGGCCGGCGCACTATGCGGCCGGACGGCGCGGCAATGGAGTGCCCGCCTACGGACCGAGCAACTGCTCGAGTTCGGTCGCCCGTGTCGCGGTCATCGTCACCATGCACTGCGTCGCCGTCACTCGGGCAAGGCTGCCTCCGTCCGGATCGGACAGAAAATGGCAGTTCGCGTCGCGGTAGCGCAACCACTGGCGCTGCACCTGCTGCAGTGCGGCCTTGCGCTTGTCGGGCTGCGCGGCGATCGCAGCCCGATAGGCACGATTGAGCCGCACATCCTGACGGCGGAACTCCTGATCGTTGCATTCGACCATCGCCTGGGTCGAGCCGGCCTGGTTCAGGCAGCGCTGGTGGTCGGCCCCATGCAAAGCATCCGCGGCTTGTACCGGCTCAATGCAGGCCACACACAGCAAGACGGCATACAGATAGTTCATCAGCTACTCTTGACCGAAGGTTGGCCGAACACCCCGCCAGCATTCAGCATGGCCTTGCGCTCGGAGGTATACATCCACCAAGGCTTGGCTCCCGCGCCATCGATATAACGCACCACCGAGATCAGCACATCGAGCACGCACGGATCCTGGCGCTCGCCGGTGACCCGACACAATTCCTGATAAAGCTGGTAAGGGTCGCGCCCGGCCAATTGCTGCGGGTCGGCAATGCCCAATCGCTGCAGATCATCGGCACCACGCGGGCCGACATTGGGCAGGTCGAGCAGTTGACGCGCTTCGGCGGGGGGTGGACAGAGGGACGGTTGCATGACGGACTCCTGGATGACACGGTCCCGCCCGTCTCGGACACAGCCGAGCCAGGCGGGTCACCACGTCGGCTTATGGCAACAGCACGATGCCGCCGGTGGTATTGCGGGCGGCAAGGTCGCGATGAGCGTGGGCGGCATCGGCCAGCGCATAACGCTGACCCACTTCGGCCTTCACCGCACCGCTGGCCAGCACCGCGAAATAGTCGGCGGCGGTAGCCAGCAATTCCTCGCGGGTCGCGGTGTAGTGGCCGAGCGTCGGGCGGGTCAGGAACAAGGAGCCCTTCTGCGACAGCAGCACCGGGGCGAACGGCGGCACCGCGCCGGAGGCGTTACCGAAGCTGACCAGCATGCCGCGCAGCGCCAGGCTGTCGAGCGACCCCTCGAAGGTGGCCGCACCAACGCCGTCATAGACGACCGGCACGCCAATGCCGCCAGTGATGTCGCGCACACGTCGAGCGAAGTCTTCCTCGCTGTAGTTGATCACATAGTCGCACCAGTGCTCTGCCAGCTCTGCCTTGGCCGCCGAACCGACGGTGCCGATCACCTTGGCACCGAGTGAGCGCGCCCACTGGCAGGCAATCTGACCGACCCCGCCGGCGGCGGCGTGGACCAGCACCGTCATACCCGCGGCGACCGGGAAGGTGCGCTTGATCAGGTACTGTGCGGTCATGCCACGCAGCAAGGTGCCGGCCGCCAACTCGTCGCTGACGTCGTCCGGCACCGGCACCAGCCGGGCCTCGGCAATGCGCCGATGAGTGGCATAGGCCCCCATCACCCCGGCGTAGGCGACACGGTCGCCAGGTCGGAACTCGGTCACTCCTGGGCCGACAGACTCGACCACTCCGGCCGCCTCCTGGCCGAGCACGCATGGCAGATTGACGGGGTAGAGACCGGTGCGGAAATAGATATCGATGAAGTTGACGCCGATGGCGGTCTGCCGCAGCAGCACCTCACCGGGGCCGGGTGCCGCAACCTGGATCGGTTCGTAGCTGAGCACCGAGGCATCGCCTGGTTGATGAACGCAGATGGCGTGAGCAGTCATGGTGGGAAAGTCCTTGTGATGGCTGGGCCGGCGGCAGACCCGCTTGACCCGAGCTTAGTCGAATCCGGCTCCGTTCGCTGTGCCCCGTTCAGGCCGCCAATAGCGCCGCGGCGATGGTGCGCCACTCTTCCTGCAGGCTACAGGACGGCCGACGCTTACCCGCCTGCCCATACCAGTAGTCGGCGTTCCAAATCACCCCCTCGACCCGGTGCAGATAGGCATGCACCCAGGCGTAGCCGCCCAGCTCGTGGCGCACGAGTTCATGGGCCTCTTCCCAGCGGTCATTGGCGGCCAGCCACAGGCTGGTCAGCGGCTCGGACAGGCCGGCCGGGGGGGCGGCGTCGCACAGCGTGGCTTCGAATTGATCGAGTGTCATTGTCGTTATCTCTTTGTCGTGAATGACCGCCAGCATAGCAAAGCCGGCCACAGCGCGGCAGCCTGCCAGCGGCTAGAGTGAAGCTGACACCGCCCTGCGGCGAGAAACCAAGGAGACCGAGGTGAGCAAACGCATCCTGATTCTGTGCGGCGATTACGTCGAGGATTACGAACTGATGGTGCCGTTCCAGGCGCTGCAGGCGATGGGCCATACCGTCGATGCGGTCTGCCCGGGCAAGAAGGCCGGCGAACAGATACGCACCGCCATCCACGACTTCGAGGGCGACCAGACTTATAGCGAGAAGCGCGGCCACAACTTCACCCTGAATGCGAGCTTCGACAGCATCGAGCTGGCCAGCTATCACGCCTTGGTGATCCCCGGCGGCCGGGCCCCCGAGTATCTGCGCCTGAACGAGAAGATTCTGGTCGCCGTGCGCCACTTCGCCCACAACAACAAGCCGATTGCGGCGATTTGCCACGGTGCGCAGATTCTGAGCGCCGCCGACGTGATCCGCGGCAAGCGCATCTCGGCGTATCCGGCCTGTGCACCGGAAGTGCGCCAGGCCGGCGCCGACTATATCGACCTGGAAGTGACCCGGGCGATTACCGACGGCCTGTTCGTCACCGCCCCAGCCTGGCCTGCCCACCCCGACTGGCTGGCCCAGTTCCATGCACTGCTGGTGCGCTGAGCCCAGATGTGACAAACGGCGAGGCTGCTGCCTCGCCGTTTGCGTATCGACCTAGCGGCGCAGTCGACTGATGAGAGCCGGAATGTCGCGCCAGCTCACCCGGCGCGTCGCCAGCGTCACCCCACCCGGCATCGGGGCAGGGAACGGCGCCGACTCCATCCCGCCCATGCGCCGGTAGAAGGCGCGCGCCTCGTGATTGTCTTCCAGCACATACAGGAACAAGGGCCGGTTCGGCCAACCTTCGCTGGCCCGCTGTGCCGCCCAGCACAGCAATTGCTTGCCCAGACCGACGCCCTTGACCGACGGCAGCACGTGCAGATTGTCGAGATAGGTACCGAACTCCGGCTCCGCCTCGGGTTGCAGGCAGACGAAACCGACCGGTTTGTTGTCGAGCACGGCAAGCAGCACTTCGAACGGCCCGTCCACGCCGTCGACCAATCGCGCCTGCCAATGCTGCAGCCGTTCGGCGGTGGCAGACTGGTCGAGATAGCTGTCCGGCAGCAGACCTCGATAGGCGGTCTGCCAGCTGGCGACATGCAAGGCAGCGATGAGGGCGGCGTGTTCGGCCTGGGCCGGCACGAAGGCGAGTTGTGGCATGCTGCGTCTCGGCAGAAAAAACGACAGCATATCAGGCGGCGACCTGCCGTCGCAGCGACAGTTCAGGTCGGACATGGCCGGTGCAGCACACGATGGCGTCGAGATGTGCATTGCCGGAGCAGAAACGCGCGGGCGTCAGAACCGCTCGAACGGCGCGAGGTAGCGCCATTGTCCGCCGTCGAGATCGCCCAGCGCGATCCGGCCGATGCGAATGCGCTTGACCTGCTCCACGCGCAGACCGGCCGCTTCGCACAGCCGACGCAACAGGCGCGGGGTGTTGTCGCGCAGCACGAAACGCAGCTGCGCATCGCTCTGACGGCTGACCTTGCCCGGCTTGACCAGCACACCGTTGATCTCGACACCGGCTGCCAGCTTGGCCAACACCGCCTCGTTCAGCCCGCCATCCACCCACACCAGCCACTCCTGTTCGAAGTCGGCCGCATCGGCGATCAGCTTGCGGGCAACGCGGCCATCCTGGGTCAGCACCATGAGGCCGGCCGAATCGACTTCCAGTTGACCGGCCGGCGCCAGATTGTGGGTATGCTTCTTCAGGAAGCTATAACCGGAGCGGTCGCTGCGCGAACGCGTCTCCGGCTTGACCAGCTGCCAGGCAGGCCGCTCGCCCGGACCGGCCGGACCGCACACATAGCCGACCGGCTTGTTGAGCAGAATGGTGACCCGCTCGGCCTGCTGCGCCAGCGCCTGGCGGGTCAACTCGATGGTCTGCTCGGGGCGGACCCGGCTGCCCAGCACGTTGACCACCACACCGTCGACCTTCACCAGCCCCAGTTCGATGAATTCGTCCGCCTCTCGGCGCGAGCACAAGCCCAGCTCGGTCATGCGTTTGGACAGGCGAATGGTGTCGTCGGCCATGGTGATGGTCTTTCATGAAGTATGGGGGCGCGATTATCGCGCGTTTTACCCGCACCGTGCGTCCCTTGTTCGGCCAACCTTGGCCGCCCCATTACAATGCGCGCAAGATTTTTGCCGGAGAGCCTCTCGTGAGCGTCCATCGCCGAATTGCCTGCCTTAGCGCCGAAACCGTCGAAACCCTGTACCTGCTGGGCGCAGAGAAACATATCGCCGGCATCACCGGCTTTGCCACCCGTCCGGGACGCGCCCGCAAGGAAAAACCGACCATCTGCGGCTTCTCCACCGGCCAGATACACCGCATCCTGGCGGTGGAACCCGACCTGATCCTGGCCTTCAGCGATATGCAGGCCGAACTGGTCGCCGACGCGATTCGCGCCGGGGTGGAAGTGCATGTGTTCAACCAGCGCTCGCTGGAGGGCATCCTCGACATGATCGTCACACTGGGCCTGCTGGTCGACCGCCAACCGGCCGCCGAGATGCTGATCAGCGAGCTGGCCGGCCGCCTCGCCGCCGCCGCCGCCCACGCGGCCAGCCTGCCGAAGCGACCGCGGGTCTATTTCGAAGAGTGGCACGAGCCGATGATCTGCGGCATCGGCTGGGTATCGGAGCTGATCGAACTGGCCGGCGGCATCGACATCTTTGCCGATCGCGCGCACAAGCCCGACGCTCGCGGGCGCATCATCGACGATACGGACGAAGTGATCCGCCGTGCGCCCGACGTAATCATCGGCTCATGGTGCGGCCAGCGGTTCCGACCGGAACGGCTCGCGGCCCGACCCGGCTGGGACGCCATCCCGGCAGTGCGCAACGGCCTGGTGCTCGAGCTCAAATCGGCCGACATCCTGACCCCCGGCCCTTCGGCCATCCTCGAAGGACTGCCGCAACTGCAGGCCGCGGTGCAACGCTGGTCGACACTGCACATCGCCTGAGCCTGGCCTTCAAGAGTCGCGCCGCAGCGATCTGACCGGCAGGGTCTTAAGATGCCGGTCGTAGACAATGATCAGCGTGCCCATCGCCACGAAGACCAGTGCCAACATCATAGAATTGAACAGCACGCCCGAATAGCCCAGTTTCCCCACATTCAGGAACGGGTAAGGGTAGCGATTGATCAGCGCACCACGCAGCAGCGTATACGCCAGATATAGCCCGGGGAAAGACAGCCACTGCAGCGCTACCCACCAGCGCAGCCGCGCAGGAGGCACGAACAACAACCAGTAGACCAGATAGGCTGCCGGGATCACCCGGTGCAGCAGCGTGTCACCCAGCAGTCGCAAACCGGTCGGATTCCACAACTGCCGCAGCAGCAACGCATAGATCACCGCGACGATGGTGATATACACCAGCGTCGCCGAACGCAGCGCCGGCTGCTGGAGGAACCGTCCCCAGCGCGAGGCCGGCGCCAATAAAGGCACCGTCAAGCCAATGGCCAGCAGCAGATTGGTCAGGATGGTGAAGTAACTGAAGTAGTTCATCACCGTGGCCGACCATGGCACACCATGTTCGAGCCCGATGCGCACACCGAGATACAGCTGCAGACACAGTGCAAACCAGCCGGTCAGCGCCAGCAGCATCTCTACCCTGCGGCGCCATAAAGAGTTCCTGTTCATAGTGTCAGCCTGCTTGCGATGACGCGGTATCCCGCCGCATTAGTTGTTTCTGCCGACCTCACCGTCGGTACAGCGCCTATTTCTGTCGCAACGCCGCCACCGACAAGCCCGATACCACGAAGGTCAGCCCGGCGCCGATGTTCAAGCCCGCCACCACCCGCGGCCGTTCGCGCAGCCAGCGCGCCAAGTGCGACGCGAATACTCCCATCAGGGCGAAGCCAATCGCGGTCAACAGCGCGAACCAGCAGCCATACACCAGCATTTGCGTGGTCACGGCACCGCGTGCCGGGCTGACGAACTGGGGAATGAAGGCGAGTACGAACAGGCCAGGCTTGGGGTTAAGCGCCGCCGACAGGAAGCCGGTGGAGAAGATGTTCGAGAGCGGTCGGCGCGCCACTGGCGCAAAGCTGATCAGGTTGCGCGAACGCAGCACCCGGACGCCGAGCCATACCAAGTAAAGGGCGCCGACTATCTTTACCAGCCAGAACGCCAGTGCCGAGGTCTGGATCAGCAGCGTCAGCCCGAAGGTAGCTGCTGCAACATGAAACAGGATACCGGCACCAGAGGCAAGCCCCGACACCCCGGCCGCCAGGCGCCCCTGGCTCAGGCCGCGGCCGATCGCGAGCAAGTTGTCCGGGCCGGGCGCCAGCACCAGAAGGATGCAGGCCGCGGTGTAGGTCAGCCAGATCTCAAGCGGAAACATGACACGGCACCTCGGCTGTAAAGCGAAACGATCTACTATACGCCCGGTTTGGGACAGTTTTGCCAGTCGACCCTACCGCCCAGCAGCTCCACAGACACGATGGTCGGCTGCTTTGCAGCACAGACGGCTACGGCCGGGCGTGTCAGAATACCTCGTCCCCATCCTCATCGACCTACTCATGTCCCTGCCCCGCCTCGCCCTCGCGATGATCGTCAAGAACGAAGCCGCCCATCTTGCCCGCTGCCTCGATAGCGTCCGCCCCTGGGTGGACCACATGCTGGTGCTCGACACGGGCTCCAGCGACGATACGGTCGCCATCGCCGAACAAGCCGGGGCCGAGGTGCGCCATTTTGCCTGGTGCGACGATTTTGCCGCCGCCCGCAATGCGGCGCTCGACGCGGCAGGCGACTACGACTGGGTGTTGGTCCTGGATGCCGACGAGACGCTGGTCGAGGGTGGCGAGGGGCTCAGGCGCTTTATCGCCGACCGGGCACCTTGCCTGGGTCAGGTGGCGATGCACAGCACCTTCCGCCAGGATAGCGGCGAAGTGCACACCAGCGTCAGTCGTATCAGTCGCTTGTTGCCGCGCGGGGCCCGTTATCAGGGACGCATTCACGAACAAGTGGCGGCCGACCTGCCCTTCTGTGACAGCGGCCTGGTGGTCAGCCACGCGGGCTATCTCGACACCGACAAAAGTGAACGGAATATCCCGCTGCTGGAGGCCGAGCTCGCCGCCACACCGCAGGACGCAGCCCTGCTTTATCTCTTGGGCCGCGAATGGCAGGCGATCCGTCGCCACGACGAGGCGCGCCGTTACTACGCAGAAAGCTACCGGCTGCGCCCCGGCCGATACAGCTGGGAGTCGGACCTGATCGTGCGCTTCTTGCAGGCCTTGAAAGCCTGCGAGGCCTACGACGAGGCCGTTGCACTGGCTAGCGCAGAACAACCGCGACAACTGAACAATGCCGATTTCTTCTTCGTACTGGCCGATACCCTGCTCGATCTGTTCACCCGCCAACCGCCACAGGACCCCGCCGAAATCACCATGGTCGAGCAGTGCTGGCAGCGCTGCCTGGAGCTTGGCGAGCAGCATGCCGAGGTGAAGGGGCGCGGCAGTTTTCTCGCCGCCTACAATCTGGGGGTGTATGCCGAAGTGTGGAACGATGCGGCCAAGGCGCGTCACTGGTACGGGTTGGCCGCAGCCCAAGGCTACGAGCCGGCAGCCACCCGGCTGACGAGCCTGCCCGCGGCGGGTTGAGCCGACTTCGCGCACCCGGATCGATTATGAACTATCTTGCCCATCTGCATCTGGCTCCCGACGACGCCGAGGCGCGCGTCGGCAACCTATTGGGCGACTTCGTCAAGCCCGCCAACGCGGGGCATCTGCCACCGGGCATCGTCGCCGGGATGACGCTGCACCGCCAGATCGACCGCTATACCGACGCGCACCCGCTGTTCCGTCTGAGCAAGACGCACATCGCCCCCGAACGGCGCCGCTACGCCGGTATTCTGATCGATATCTTCTACGATCATTTCCTCGCCCTGCACTGGGATACGCTGGCCGGCCGGCCGTTGCCCGAGTTCACCCAGCAGGTTTACGCCGAGCTTGCTGAGCGCAACGCGCTGCTGCCGCCCCGGCTGCAAGACATCCTGCCTCGGATGACGGCCGATGACTGGCTGCTCGGCTACCGCGAGCTCGACGGCATCGCCGCGACGCTGCGAGGCTTCTCGCGCCATCGCCTGAGCCGCCCCAACGCAGTCGCCGGCGGCATTGACGATCTCATCGCCGCCTACCCTATCCTCGATGCGGAGTTTCTGGCCTTCTATCCGCAGCTGCAGGCCGAGGTGGCACGCTGCCTGGCCGCTTCGGCCAACCCTGGCCAGGCCGATTGAAGCCGACCGGATCAAAAACAAAGGCGGCCGATCGGCCGCCTTGTCGCATCATGCCTACCGCCGGCTCAGCGCGGCGTCAAGCTCGTCAACCGGCCTTGCTGCAGACGATGAATCACCACCGGCGTCGACAATTGGCCGGCACGCAACTGCAGGCGGTTCCACGACGCGTGATCCAGCGCGATCTTCATATCGTGCGCGCCGGCCTCGCGACGGCGGGCGATCGATGAGCGGGAGAATTCGGCATCGCTGAACGAACTCTCCTCGGCAGAGGGCTGGTAGATGATGTGCACGATGTCGATCTGCCGCTGCGGCACCGCTGCCACCTTGCCCTCTACCGCCTCGGTGCTCTTATCGGACGGCGACGCGGCGAGCTCATGCTGGGCCAGGCTATGACGCAGATTATGTACCTGGCACAGGGTCTCGACCTGGCTGCTGCGGCTGGCGTACTGGATCTGTTTCTGACGCCAGGCGACCTCGTCCATCGTGGTCGGCAGTGCACCATCGGCATTCCATAGATCGATCATGAATACCAACAGGTCGTCGTCGCCCTGGTCGTCGAGGATCGCATTGAGCGGCGTGTTGGACACGCAGCCGCCATCCCAGTAGAAGTACTCACCGACGCGGGTAGCAGCAAAGCCCGGCGGCAGCGAGCCGCTGGCGAGCACATGCTCGGGGCCGAGCGACACGGTCTTCTCGTCCGAGTCGAAGAACTCCAGCTCGCCGGTGTCGACCCGGGTCGCCCCGACCGACAACCGTCCATAACCGGCCTTGCCGAGATCCCCGAAATTGACGTGAGTACGCAGCGTCTCCAGCATCGGCGTGGTGTCGTAGAAACTCGCCTGGTCAGTCGGTGTGGACGGCAGCACCAGCGGGCTGGGAATGCGCGGAAACCAGAAATTGGGTTGACCGAGCGTCATCGCCTCGGCGACGTTGTACTGGTTGTACCAGCGCAGCCACGAACCATACAGCGCGCGGCCGGTCTCGTCCGGACGGGAAATTGCATCCCACAGACTGTCGAGAGCCGCCAGACGCTCGTCGGCCTTGTTGCCGGCGATCACGGCGGCGTTGATCGCACCGATCGAAATGCCCGCGATCCAATCCGGCTCGAAGCCGGCCTCGTGCAGCGCCTGATAGGCGCCGATGTGATAGGCGCCCAGCGCACCACCGCCCTGCAGCACTAGCACGACCTTGCGCTTGCCACCGTGCCCCATCCCATTTTTCTGCTGCCCTGCCATCGATCGTCTCCTGTAGTCGACTGCCCATCGGCGCTGCTGCGCCGCACAATATCCACTTAACATAGATGATGTGCGCTGGTTTGACTTGAATTTTTCATGAAGAAAGAACGATGGGGCATATCTCGGATTTTTTCCATGGAAGGCCTTGAAAGCAGATCCCAAAGTCATTACATGCAAAAATATCAACCACCGTTACTATGAAAGCTAGAACCAATGAGCACTCTCACCGCCCCCCTTCTGACCGACGTCCTAGTGCAGCACACCAGCACTCGCTCCTATCACAGTGACCCGATTCCGAGCGAGGTGCTCGAGCGCATCATCGAGGCAGGTTGGCGCGGACCGACCTCGGTCAATGGCCAGCAAGTCTCGCTGGTCGTGGTGCAGGACCCGGCGCGCCGCGCCGAGATCGCCAAGATTGCCGGTGGCCAGCCTTGGATCGCTCAGGCACCGGTGTTCATCACGGTAGTGATGGACTTCAGCAAGACGGCCTTGGGAATCGAAGCTGCGGGTCAACAACAGGTGATCCACGACAGCGTCGAAGGCGTAATGGTGGGCGCGGTGGATGCCGGTATCACGCTGGGACGGCTGATGGTTGCGGCGCAGGCGGAAGGGCTGGGGGTGGTGCCGATCGGCGGCATTCGCAACGACCCACGCGCGCTGATCGAACTGCTCGGCCTACCAGCGTTGACCTTCCCGCTGGCCGGTATGGCACTGGGCTACCCGGCGGCGACGGCTCCGCGCAAGCCGCGTCTGCCGCTGTCGACCTTCCGCCATGATGAACGCTATCAAGCCGAGGGCATCGCCGAGGCAATCGCCGCTTACGATCGCGAGTTGTTCGACTATTGGCAGAGCATAGGTCGCCCCGATGGCCAACCTTGGAGCCAGAATACGGCGGCGTACTACCAGTCGGTGTACTTTCCGGAAGTAGCTCCGGCCTTACGCGCCCAGGGTTTCGGCTTCGAGCGCTGAGCGGCACACCATAAAACACGAGGGGCAACTGCAAACGCAGCTGCCCCTCCTGCCATAGCCAACCGAGTGACGGCCCAGCGGTCGCCTCCGGCAAGCTCCGACTTACTTGGCCATCGTCATGTTATTGATGACGAACTTGACGCCGTCCACCTTCTCGGCGGTCACGCCGGCGACGTACATCTGCTGGTCGTCGGTCATGGTGCCGTTGATCGTCACTTCGCCCTTCTTGCTGGTCACCTTCAGGTTCAGCTTCTTCAGATCCGCATCGCTATCGAGCGCGGCCTTGACCTTGTCGGCCAGCTCAACATCGCTGACTTGGGCTACAGCGGCGGCATCAGCAGCGTGAACGATCGGGCTGGTCAGCAGCGCCGGCGAGAGCAGAGCCATCAGGAATAAGGCACGGGTGGTGAACGACTTCATGTGTTTCTCCATTGATTTTACGAGCGACAACGATTCGGCTGACCTGACGGGTTACGGGACACTGTCGGTACGTTCGCCCATCCCGCCAATTCGCGATTCATCGGATTGTATTGAGCGCAGGCTACAATTCTATGAACATAAAAAAACATGTCGTCGATTGCCCGGCCTCTGTCGCGGCGAGGCCCTGTTCACCGGGCGGCGAGCCGGATATGTCGCCGTCGCCCGTTTCATAGAGATCGACTCATGAGTGAAAAGGTATTCAACGTCTTATTCCTCTGCACCGCCAATTCAGCACGCAGCGTTATGGCCGAAGGCTGGCTGAACACACTGGGTCAGGGACGTTTTCACGCTTACAGCGCTGGCAGCCAGCCATCAGGCCGAGTCAATCCGCACGCGATTGCGCTGCTCGATTCGATCGGCTACGACACGCGCAGCTTGCGTTCCAAATCATGGGATGAATTCGAGGGTGAGGCGGCGCCGCGGATGGATATCGTCATCACCGTCTGCGGCAACGCCCGTGGTGAGTCCTGCCCGGTCTGGCCGGGCCACCCGCTGACCGCTCATTGGGAGTTCGAGGATCCGCACGGCGACAGCGAAGCTGCGCTGGTCGCAGCGTTCGGCAAGGTCTTCACCCAGATCAAGCACCGCGTCGAGCTGTTGGTCAACCTGCCGGACGACAAGCTGGAACACCTGAGCCTGTCGTCGGCGCTGCAGGAGATTGGCGACACCCAGCCGCACTGAGCATCGCCGCGAGAAGGGTCAGTGCAGCTTACCGAGCAAGGCGGCGTTGTCGCGCACCAGTTCGCCGACCAGCGCGCTTGCGCCGTTCCACATGATCTGGATGCCCATGCACAGCAGGATGAAGGCGGTCAGGCGCAGGAACACCACCGTACCGGTGGATCCCAGGTAGCGCAGCACCTTGTCAGAGTGGCGATAGCATAGATAGACGACGCAGCTGAGCGATGCTACCGCGGCGAGGCTTGCCACCGGTGCCACCGCGAGCTTCATCAGCCCTTTCTCGGTGCTGCTGAGCGAGGCGCCGATGGTGATCGCCACCGAGATCGAGCCCGGCCCGACCGTCAACGGGAAGGTCAGTGGAAAGAACGCGCGCTGCTTCAACAGGTCGCGCCCCACCGCCACCGTCTCGACCGCCTCTTCGGCCGACTGCGGGTTGCTCTCGGCCGGGCTGTCGTTGAGCATCCGCCAGGCGGCGAAGGTCAACAGCAAACCGCCGCCCACCTGCACCACCGGCAGTGACACGCCGAATATTTCCAGCACGAAACTGCCGACATACATGCTGGCGAGCAGCAGCACGAAGCAGTAGATCGCGATGCGCCGCGCGAGATAAGCACGATCCGCAGTGCTGTTCTGACGAGTGAACGAATAGAAGATCGGCACCATGCTGGGCGGATTCATGATCGGCAGCAGGCCGGCCACGATGAACAAATATTTGCTGGTGAAATGCGTCAACAATTCCGCCATGAAGGCTCCGGGCGCAGGCAGGTGAATGAAGCAACGATTCTAGCATTGCCATTGGCGTCGCAGTTGGCCTGACCATATACAAACTCCACTGCGAACGACATCGGCAGGCCGACTTCATCTTTGAATGGCATTTTTATGTCCCGGCGCCACCTCTCTACCCTTTTTTTACGGCACGCCCCCTAGCATCAGCTGACGACTCAATCGATCCTTGCTTTGCCAGGAGGCATCATGCCGCTGCTCGCCCCCCGCCATCCGCAGCCCTCCGCCCCGCAACACACAGCGGCGGCGCTGCGCCTACACCACAGTTCGGCCCATTATTCTCGCCTGATACGGCGCGGCCTGTACCGGCGGGCTTACTGGCTGTCCAGGCTGGGGCACCCGGCAGGCATTCCGCTGCGCTGCTGGGCCAACCGACGTTGTTCGGCACCTAGTCACCCGCTAAGTCGCCGCCGTTGAACGCCCGTCACGGCTCGCATCACGGCCCTTTGTTTGTCCCCGCGGCATCGCCTTGCCCGACCTATGCTTGAGGCTCCATCCACCAAGGAGCACGCCATGGTCCGCTGCGCACTGTTTGTCCGCCTGCAAGCCAAACCCGGCAAGGAGGAAAAGCTTGCCGGCTTTCTCGCCACCGGCCTGACGTTGGCCGAACAGGAAAGCGCCACGCCGGTCTGGTTTGCCTTGCGACTTTCGCCGAGCGAGTTCGCCATTTTCGATGCCTTTGCCGACGATGCCGGCCGCCAGGCACACCTGAGCGGCCCGATCGCCGCGGCCCTGATGGCGAATGCCCCCGATCTGCTGTCGAGCCCGCCGTCGATCGAGCGCATCGACGTGCTGGGCGCCAAGCTGCCGGGCTGAGCACTCAGGACAACAGCGCCACCAGCCAGTCCGGGTGGATGGCCCAGCCGGCAAAGGCCGCCACCCCGGACAGTA
Organism: Neisseriaceae bacterium JH1-16; assembly: GCA_025989215.1. Classification (GTDB taxonomy): domain Bacteria; phylum Pseudomonadota; class Gammaproteobacteria; order Burkholderiales; family Chromobacteriaceae; genus Crenobacter_A. The sequence goes on from JAPDNP010000001.1 coordinate 1,254,105, forward strand.
TGCCGAAGCTGCCGAGCAACCAGGCGCAGATCAGCGGCAGCCAGTTGCTGGTCAGCGCCGCCACCGCCGCCACCGCCGCACAGGCCACCGATACCGACAGCGCAGCGTCGCACAGGTCGAACTGGTCGTCGTGGTAGTTGAGCCGGTCGTACTCGGCCTCCTTGCCGCGCGCCCGTTCGGCCAACTTCTTGCCCTCGCCGCGGTAATGTTCCGCCTCGGCGGCCAGCCGGCGGCTGTCGGCCCGATCATCCGCCCCGCCCTTGAGCAGCCCCGCCTCGGTCAGGAGCAGTTGCTGATGCTGCTCGCTCTCGACGAAATGCAGCTTGATACGGACGGCCTGGTATTCGTTCCACAGATCGACCGCATCGGCCTTAGCCAGCTGCATCGCCTGGACGATGTTGTCGTCCTTGACCTTGCAGATCGCCATGAACACCGAAAACACCACCACGGTCAGGGCCACCAGATTGGTCAGCCGTTTCTCGCGCGCCTCGCCACTGACTTCGACGTCCATGACTCTCCTTCCGCTCCAAACCCTACAGCGACTCTAGTGCAGATTTCGCGCATCCGACGGGCCAACGAAGCGACGCCCTACCAGCAACGGCCGTTCGGATCGGGCCAGGACACAGAGAAGGCCAGCTCCCGGCCACTGCATCGATCACGGTAGCGGACCGACTCCAGTACCGCGCCCTGAATCACGACCTCGTATTCACCCTGCCCACCGGCCGAAACCTCGCGCCACAAATAGGTGAATTCGTGGGGGCGGCCGGGCACCAGCTCCTGTTCGGCCAAGATCTTCACATAACGGAGCGCAATCGCCTTACCGCCGCCGCGCTGGTAACGGATCTGGTCCCGGCCCGGCGTATCGAAGTCGAGGCTCAACTGCGCGTACACCGGTCGACCGGGCGCGTCGGCCGACAGGCATTGCACCAGGGGCTCGGCCCAGACGGTCTGGGCCAGCAATAGGCAGCTCAGCCACAGCAGCCGACAGACGCCCGGTTTCCGGCATTCCACGTGTTGAGGTCTCCATCGCAAGAAACAGCCAGCCGGCTTGACGCCGCCGGCCTTGGACAGGTTTTATACCAGCGTCACCTATCACGACCAAGAGAAAGGACAGGCGCACGGCGGACTCGTCCGGGGCCCTGACCTTTCCGCCCCGACAAGGAACCCCATGCTCAAGCGCCTCGCCCTGTTGCCCCTGCTGCTCGGTGCCTCCCTCGCCGCCCAGGCCGCCGCCATCGACACCATTGCCCAGACCGGCGTACTGCGTGTCTGCATGCCCGGTGACTACAAACCGTTCAGCTACGCCACGGCCCCCGGCGTCTACGAGGGCCTGGATGTCGATCTGGTGCAGTCGCTGGCCGCCTCGCTCGGCGCCAGGGTGCAGTTCGTGCCGACCAGTTGGCCGAAGCTGATGGACGACTTCACCGCCGGTAAATGCGACATCGCCGCCGGTGGCATTTCGGTGTCGCTCGACCGCCAGCGCAAAGCCTGGTTCAGTGCGCCCTATATGGTCAATGGCAAGGCGCCGCTGGTGCGTTGCGCCGACGTGAAGCGCTATCAGACGCTGGCGGACATCGATAAGCCCGGCGTGCGGGTAATCGCCAACCCGGGCGGCAGCAACGAGCGCTACGCCCGCGCCCACTTCACCCACGCCACGCTGACGCTGCATCCGGAAAACCTGACGATCTTCGACGAGCTGCTGGCCGGCCGCGCCGACGTGTTCGTCACCGAGTCGGCCGAAGCGCGCGTGCAGCAGCGGCTGCGCCCGGGCCTGTGCGCGGTAAACCCGGACAAGCCGCTGCAGTACAGCGAAAACGCGCTGCTGCTGCCGCGGGGCGACGTCGACACCAAGGCCTATGTCGACCAGTGGCTGCACCTGCTGCAGGCCGGCGGCGACGACCAGAGAATCAGCCAGCGCTGGATCAATTGACCCTCGGCGCCTGGCTGCCGATCTCGCACACAGCCCTCGTCTGGCACGGCTGACGGCCGCGCCGTTCGGCCAACCTTCCGGCTCCCTCCCAGACCCGCGCGCCTGACGCTGAATAGGCAGGCGCCATCCCCCCTCCGATCCCGCTTTGCCCAACGCCGTAGCGACACGCCAGCGCTAAACTGTCGGGCCGCCCGGCGCACGTCGCTGGCTTCTCGACCAGCCAGCTTGCACTTGCGCTGACTCGCCAACAACAACGGCTCCCACTCACGGCCGCCGTCGTCGTCATGGCCCGGGCCGCGTCAGCCCGTGGCCGGACACCACTCCGAATGCAGCAGCCCGAACACCCAGTCGTCGCACCACTCGCCGCGCAGCAGGAAATGTTCGCGCAGCACGCCTTCCAGCCGGAATCCGACCTTTTCCAGCACCTTGCGCGAACCGGCATTGCCGGCGGTGACGGTGGCCGTCAGCTTGTGATAACCGCAGTCGACCAGCGCGAAGCGCACCACCTCGCGCAGCGATTCAGTGGCATAACCACGCCCCTGTTGCTCCGGCAGCAGCAGGTAGCCGACTTCGGCCTGGCGGTGCGGCTGCCAGGCGCCGAGAAAACCGGTGACGCCGACCGGCTGGCCGTCTTCGCGTTCGCTGATCAACAGACAGAGCCCGTAAGGCGCCTGTATGTGCCAAGCCGGTAGCCGCTCGTCGAAGCGCTGCCGGATCTGCGCCTCATCCATTGGATCGGCGACATGGTCCAGCACGCCGGGCTCGCGGTGCAGCCGCAAGAACAACGGCCAGTCCTGCGCGTGCAGTTGGCGCATGGCCAGTCTTGGGGTGACAAGCTGCACGGTTTACTCGGCTGGCCGGGCCAACGGATTCGGCGTGGCCTCGGCCACCTTGAAAAGCGTGTTGCGGTCGGTGTGGTGGAACGGTTCATCCTGTCCCTGGATCTGCAACACCGTGTCCTGGTCATAGCTCCAACTGCCGTCCTCGTTGAAGCTGACACGGATGCGGTATTCCAGCGTCTTGAACGCGTGTTCGAGGAATGGTGCCGAGCAGATGCCGAAGGTGTCGGAACCATGGGTGGCGACCAGCTCGAAGCTGTCGGCGTCGGGCGCCGCCTTGCCGGCCGCCATCGCGGTCTGGCCGCGCGGGATGGTCAGCGTCTGGATCACCGTGCCGGTAGCCGGCTCCCACAGCCAGTAGCCGACCTGGTCGTGATAGGTCTTCACCTGTTCGGGCTTGGTGATGTGCAAGTGGTAGCGCAGCCCGTAGTAGAGCTGCGGGCCGTTGGTCTGCGCATCGATCGGTTGCAGTTCGATGCGTTCCACATAGGCCTGCTTCTTCGGTCCGGCCTCCTTGGGCTTCACATCCAGGCCACGCCGGCCTTCCCAGATACCGGCCAGCCTAGCCAGCGGGCCGAGCTGGTTCAGCGTGTCGGCGTCGAAATCGGGCTCAGTGTAGATGTCTTTCGGAAAATCACTCATGCAGCATACCCCCTTGTGGTACATGGCAGTCGGCACCGTTATGCTCGGGCTCGGGAGGCCGTCATTACGGGATGGATCGAGAATGGCCGCCAGGAAAGGCGGCCACTCCGACATCATACCCGCAGGGGTAGTGCTATGGGGGCTCAGGCCGGGGGCGGCTCCTGGGTACCGGCGCTGTCCCGTTTGAGCGTGGCCGCCAGCCAGTCGGCCGGCAGCGGAAATACGATGGTGTTACTCTTGTCGCCGGCGATATTGGTGAGCGTCTGCAGATAGCGCAGCTGCATCGCCTGCGGCTCCTTCGCCAGCGTCTGTGCCGCCTGCAGCAGCCGTTCGGCCGCCTGCATCTCGCCCTCGGCATGGATGATCTTGGCGCGCCGCTCGCGCTCGGCCTCGGCCTGCTTGGCGATCGCGCTGACCATCGATTCGCGCAAGTCGACCTGCTTGATCTCGACGTTGGACACCTTCAGCCCCCAGGCGTCGGTCTGCGCATCGAGCACCTTCTGGATGTCGAGGTTCAAGCGCTCGCGTTCGGCCAACAGCTCGTCCAGCTCGTGCTTGCCCAGCACCGAGCGCAGGGTCGTCTGCGACAGCTGGCTGGTCGCCTCGAGAAACTGCGCCACCTGGATGATGGCTTTTTCCGGGTCGATCACGCGGAAGTACACCACCGCGCTGACCGTGACCGACACATTATCGCGGGTGATCAGGTCCTGCGGCGGCACCGCGAACACCACGGTACGCAGGTCGACCCTCACCACCTGCTGCACCACCGGGATGATGATCACCAGCCCCGGCCCCTTTACCCTCCAGAAGCGCCCGAGCATGAACACCACGCCGCGTTCGTACTCGCGGAAGATGCGGAACGCCGACACCAGCAGCAGAAACAGCAGCAAGACCAACAGGCCGCCGAATCCCAGGGTAAATTCCATCATCGCTGCGCTCCTTGTTATGGTTCCTTAAGCGGCGCCACCGTCAACACCAGCCCGTCCCGTCCAAGCACCTGCACCCGGCTGCCACGCGGCAACGGCGCGGCGCTGCGTACCCGCCAGCGCTCACCCTGCACCAGTGCCCAACCCTCCGCCTGCCCGCCGGGCAAATCGTCGAGCAGCTCGCCGATCTGATGCGCCAAGTGCTCGCTGCCGCTGACCACCGGCCGCCGTCGCGACCTGAGCACCATGCCCGACACGGCAAACACGAATAGCCCGGTCACCGCCGCCATTGCCGCCACCAGCGAGGGCGGGATGCCGAGCCCTGGTACATCGGTGTCGATCAGCATCAACGCGCCGATCGAGAACGCGACAATGCCGCCGACGCCCAGCGTACCGAAGGTCGGCAGGAAGGCTTCGGCCAACAGGCAGCCCAGCCCCAAGAGCACCAGCGCGAGGCCGGTGTAATTGATCGGCAGCATCTGCAAGGCGTACAGGCCGACCAGCAGGCAGATCGCGCCGGCCAGGCCCGGCAGCACGTAGCCGGGGCTGGAGAACTCGAAGAACAGCCCGTACATGCCGATCATCATCAGGATCAGCGCCACGCTCGGGTCGGTGACGGCCGCGAGGAAGCGGTCGCGCCAGCTCGGTTCTATCGTCACCACCATCGCGCCGGCGGTATGCAGCACGCGCGTACCGGCGTTGGTGGTCACCTTGCGGCCGTCGAGCTGATGCAGCAGATCGGGCAGATCGCGCGCGGTCAGGTCGATCACCCGCTGCGCCAACGCCTCGTTCGCCGACAGGCTCACCGCCTCGCGCACCGCGTGTTCGGCCCACTGCTGATTGCGCCCACGCAGCTGCGCCAGCCCGCGGATATACGCGGCCGCATCGTTGACCTGCTTGCGCTCCATCGTGGTGGTCTGGGTCTCGCCTCCCGAGGCACTCTTGGCGGACTTGTCGTCGTTGGGCGCCTTGACCGGCGACGAGGGCTGCTCGCCGCCCATGCCGATCTGTACCGGCGTCGCCGCACCCAGATTGGTGCCGGGCGCCATGGCGGCGATATGGCTGGCATAGAGGATATAGGTGCCGGCGCTGGCGGCGCGCGCACCACCCGGGGCGATGAACGAGGCCACCGGCACCGGCGAGGCGAGGATCGCCTGGATGATCTGCCGCATCGACACGTCGAGCCCGCCCGGCGTGTCCATCTGCAGCACCACCAGCTCGGCCTTGTCCTGCTGTGCCTGGGCGAGACTGCGGGTAAAGAAATCGGCGCGCGCCGGGCCGATCGCACCGGTCAGCGGGATCACCACAACATGCGGTTGGGCCGCCCCCGTCGCGGCCATGGCAAAACCCAGGCACAACGCGGCCGCGAGGCGCAGGCAGCGCCCCTCGCACGAACTGAGTGCCTGAACGCAGAGATGCAGCAATCGGCCCGGTTTCATCGCATGGTGCCGGCAGGGCCTGTGCCCCGATGGCAAGAGAAGGAGATACTTCCAGCTTATGCCGACTCCGCACGCGTCGCTGGAATAAGAGCTGCTGACAAAACCCGGCATGGCGGTGACGGCTAGGCACGCTGCCGCAGACGGTACAAGCAGTACGGCAGGCCACGTAACAATGCCGGGAGAGCTTTGTCAGCGGCGCTAAGGCAACGCGGCCCGATCGCATTGCCGCATTCCTTCGGCCAAGCCGCCCGGCATCTGCACCGAGCGGTGTGACTACCTCGGCAGCGTTCGCGATTGAATGTCGAACGGCACGTTGCGCGGCACCTTGGCGTCGTCGTGCGCGTGGCTGAACAGCAGCGAGTACTTCGACTCGATGAAATACACCCGGTCGCCGACGATCACCCCGGACGATGGATCGTTGAGCCCCGCCACGATGGTCTGCAGCGTCGCGCTGCGCCCGTTGATCGTGGCCACGCTGACCTGGCCGCCGTACGGCCCGTCCTTGCCGAAGGCATTGCTCTCGAAGATCACCAGCCGGCCCGGCCCGGCAGAGCGGATCGCATCGGCGTTCTTCAGCGTGCGCGGCATGTCGATGCGGGTGAGTGCGCCGGAACTGCCGTCCGGTTCGATCGCGATACGCTGCAGCCAGGGCACCGCCGAGACCGCGCTCACATAGAGCTGTCGATCGCCGTCGAGCGCGATGCCGTTCAGGAAGAAGCCGTCGTTGCCCGCCGACAGCGCCGGGTCTTCCTTCCAGATGCGAAGCGCCGTCTCACCGGGCATGAGGCGCAGCACTCGCGGGTGGAACGAATCGGTCACGTACAGCGTGCCGTTACGGTCCTGCACTAGGTCGTTGCAGTAACCCTTGTCCGGCATCGGGTAGCTGGCGCGCGGCTCGCCGCTGTCCAGATCGTAGCTTTTCAGCGCGCTGGGCGTGGACGGCACCGTGGTGTAACCCAGGTTGCCCGAACAGATCCACAACAGCCGGCGCGCAGCGTCGACCAGCACACCCTGCCCGTTGGCGAGGCCGTTCGAGCCCGGCTTCACCAGGATTTCCGGTGCTCCACCCCGCGGCCTGATCCGCGCCACCGCCCCCTGCCGCCAGCTGCCGACATAGAACGAGCCATCGGGCCCGGTGGCGAGGCTCTCCGGATACCAGTCGGCCGGCAGCGCCAGCGTGGTCGCCGGCTCGGCGGCAAGCGCCACCCCGTGTCCCCACAACAATGCGGCGACCATGGCGGCCTTGAGTAAGGAACGTGTCGGTTTCATCGTCGTGACTCCTGTGCAGATAAGACAGAGTCATTCTCACTGCGGCACCATGCTTGATAAACTGGCCTTTACTTCGATCACTCCACACCCAGACTTTCGAATGGACAGACTGACCAGCATGGCCGTATTCGTCCGTGTCGTCGAAAAGGGCAGCTTCGCCGCCGTCGCCGACGAATTTGCGCTGTCGACCACCATGGTCGCCAACCATGTGCGCGCGCTGGAAGCACAGCTGGGCACGCGGCTGCTAGAACGCACCACCCGCCGCCACAGCCTGACCGAGATCGGTGCCGTCTACGTCGAGCGCTGCCGTGATGTGCTCAGCAGCGTGCAGGCCGCCGATCGGGTAGCCGAAGCATTGCGGGCGTTGCCGCAGGGCACGCTGCGGGTGACGGCGCCGGTCTCCTACGGCGCGCATCGGCTGGTGCCGCTGATCGGCCAATACATGGTGCAGTTTCCCGAGGTGCGCGTCGAACTCAATCTGAACGACCGCGTGGTCGACCTGCTGGAGGAAGGCATCGATGTGGCGATCCGCTCTGGGCCGCTGCAGGCCCCCAACCTGATCGCCCGCCCCTTGCGGCCGGCGCGGATGCTCACTGTGGCGAGCCCGGCCTATCTGCAGCGCCACGGCACGCCGCAGCAGCCGGCCGACCTGGTCGAGCACAACTGCCTGGGCTTCATGCCATGGGGACGCGACCACGAATGGCAGTTCACCCGGGGCGAGCAGACGGAGCGGGTGCCGGTGCGGGGCAGCTTCGTCAGCAATAACGGTCAGGCGCTGCTGACGGCGGCGCTGAGTGGCATCGGCGTGGTGGTGCAAGCCGATGTGCTGCTGGAGCAGGCCGTCGCCTCGGGGCAACTGGTGCAACTCCTGCCCGACTGGGAGCTGCCCACCCGGCAGATCCACATCGTGCGCACCCGCGACCTGCGCCCCACCGCCAAGCTGCGCAGCTTCGTGGATTTCATCGTCGAACGGCTGGGCTGACCGCACCGCCCGCGCCACGGCCGAGGCGCCAGAGTCGGCACAAGCCGGCCAGCAGCGTGGCGCGCCGACCGGGAGCGGCGCGTAGCAGCACCCGGCTGGGCTGCTCGGCCAGTACGCTCAGCCACGCCTCGCCGGCCACGGGGTAGACGCTGCCCGCCAACAGCACCCGCTCCGTCCGAAACGGCGTCGTCTCCAGCCACTGCAGCACCACCACCCGTATCTCCCCCTGCTGCACATGCAGCACCATGCCCCGCGCGGCTCGCCATTGCTGCTGCCGGCCCGCGTCGAGCCCAATTTCCTGGTCGGCAAGCACCATCGCCGTCTCCCGTGTCTGATCTTCCGGTCAGCTTAGCGACGCGGCCTACGCTCCTGCAGGCACAGCCCGGCACGATGCACTACGCAACAGCACGTCAAAAATCGCTCTGTTACGATACAAAACCCCGGTTTCTGTATCTGTTTCGGCCAACATTTGGCCAGGAAGATGGCGCATGGACTCACTGCCGCTCTATCAGCAACTCGCCCACCACTACCGCCACGCCATCGTGCACGGCACGCTGTCGCCCGGCGACCGGATGCCCTCGGTGCGCGCGCTGATGCAGCGCCACCGGGTCAGCCTGTCGACCGCGCTGCAGACCTGCCGCCAGCTGGAGCGCGATGGCCTGCTAGAGGCACGGCCGCGACTCGGCTACTACGTGACGACACCGCGCACCGCGTCGCACCAGGCGGTGAGCGAGCCGACCAGCCTGCGGGTCGACCCGGCCCAGTACGTCGGCATCCACGAGCGGGTCTCGTCGTTTCTGGCCCAGGCACACCAGGCTCGTGTCGAGGTCAACCTGGCCGGTGCCTGCGGCGCGCCGGAACTCTACCCGACCGACGCCCTGCGCAGCGCGATGACGCGGGTACTGCGTCAGCAGCCGCTGCTCTTGGGCCACCCGGTGACGCCGGCCGGCCACGCGCCGTTTCGCGCCGCCGTCGCCCGGCTGGCTCTGTCGGCCGGGGTGACCGTGTCGCCCGACGAGATCGTCGTCACCCATGGCTGCACCGAGGCACTGACGCTGGCGCTGCGCGCGGTGACGCAGCCCGGCGACATCGTCGCGGTCGAGTCGCCCACCTACTACGGCCTGCTGCAGATCCTGGAAGGACTGGGCCTGCGTGCGCTGGAGATCCCCACCAGCCCGCACACCGGCATCTCGCTCGAGGCGCTGGAGTTGGCGGCCCGGCACCAGCAGGGGGTGAAGGCGGTGGTGATCAACCCCACGCTGCAGAATCCGCAGGGCGCCATCATGCCCGAGGCGCACCGGCGCCGGCTGGTGAACTGGTGCGAGGCTGAAGATCTGGCGCTGATCGAGGACGACAGCTACAGCGCACTGGCCGACGTGCCCGAGCCGGTGCAGGCCGCCAAGGCCTGGGATCGCAGCGGCAATGTGATCCTGTGCGCCTCGCTGCACAAGATCGTGGCACCCGGGCTGCGGCTGGGCTGGCTCACCGCCGGCAAGTGGCAGGCTCGGGTGGAAATGCTCAAGTACAGCCAGTCGCGCCCCAACGAGCTGCTCGGCCAGATCGCCGCGGCCGACCTCTTCGCCAGCGGCGCGCTGGAACGCCACCTGGCACGCTTCAAACCCCGGCTGCGTGAACAGCGCGCGCGCATGGCCGACGCCATCGCTCGCCATTTTCCGGCCGGCACCCGCTTCAGCGAGCCGTGCGGCGGGCTGAACCTGTGGGTGCAACTGCCCGACGGCGTATCGTCGCAAACCTTGTTCTCAGCAGCCTTGCAACACGGCATCCGAATCTCGCCCGGGCAGATGTTTTCCAACTCCGACCGTTTCGACGGTTATATCCGGCTCAACTGCGGCCTGCCATTCAGCCCGGCGATCGATGCGGCGATGCGCCGGCTGGGCGAGCTGGTGGCCCGGCAGCAGCGCTAGCGCCAAGGTTGGCCGAACGGGAGTTGGGCCGCGCTCTCGCCGGTGGCCAGACGCAAAAAGGCCGCCCGAAGGCGGCTTTTCCACGACAACACCGGGGCACTTACAGAGTGAACTGGCGCACCACCCCGCCCAGCGCCTTGGCGCGGCCGAGCAGGCTCGACACCCCTTCCAGCGAGTTCTCCGCCGCCTGGCGGTTGCTGTCGGCGGCGCTGCTGACCGACTCGACGTTGCCGGCCAGCTGCTGCGAGGCGTTGGCCTGCTCGCGCACCGCGGTCGAGATCTCGCCCATGCCGCGCACTACGCCCTCGATCTGCTCGGTGAAGCCGCGCAGCGTGGCTTGCGCCTCGCCGGCATGGTGCACGCTGGCATCGACGCGACCCACCGCATCGCGCATACCGGCGGTGGCCTGGGACGAATCCTGCTGGATCGTGTCGATCATGCTGCCGATCTCGACCGTGGCGCTGGCGGTGCGCTCGGACAGCTTGCGCACCTCGTCGGCTACCACCGCGAAGCCGCGGCCCTGTTCACCGGCGCGCGCCGCCTCGATCGCGGCGTTCAGCGCCAGCAGATTGGTCTGGTCGGCGATGTCCTTGATCACGCCGACGATCTTGTTGATCTCGTTGGCGCGCGCATCGAGCTGGTCGAGCTGGGTGGCCAGCCGCGTCACCTCCTGCTGCACCGAGTGCAGGCCGTCGACCGCGGTCTCGATATAGCTGACCGTGGCCCGGGTCTGGCCCTCGAACGAATCCATCAGCCGGCTGGCATCGTCGGCCACGTCGGACACGTGCGACACGCTGGTGGCCAATTGTTCCAGCGCCGCGGCGCTGCCGTGCACGTCTTCGGCCTGGGCGCGCGAGCGCTGCGCCACGCCGCCGACCAGCTGGTCGAGCCGGTGCGACACCTCTTCCACCGCAGTCGATTCGCGCTGGATTTCCAGCAGCCGCTCGCGCAGCGCCGCCATGAAGGTATTGAACGACTCGGCGATTCGGCCAACCTCGTCGCGGCTGCGCACCGGCATCGAGCGCACCAGGTTCCAGTCGCCGCCGGCCAGACGCTGCAGCGCCTCATTCAGCTCGTTGACCGGCTTCACCGTCTGCGTCGCCACCAGCGCCGCCACCAACAGCGACAGCAGCAACAAGGCCAGACCGACGCCGAGCACCTGCAGCAGCACGGTGGTGCGCAACGCCTCCACCTTGGCCAGCGACACGTCGACGCCGACCACATAACGCAGTCCACCCTCCGCCGTGAACGGCACGAACACCGAGCGGAACAGGCCGTACTCGCCGCGGTACTCCTCGAAGTGCACCTTGCCGTCGCGCAAGGCGGCTGCCAGTCCCTGCGGCACCTGCTTGTATTCGGCCATGAACCAGTGCTCGAACTTGCCGGCCTTCACCTCGTCCGGGCTGCCCGACGAAGCGGTGTACAGCACCCGGCCATTGCGCTCGATGGTGGTGTAGACATAGGCCAAGTCAGACACCCGGGTGAAATCGGTCAGCCGGGCCGTGTCCTGCGTATCGTCCGCCTTGCTGTCCGGCAGGCGGTCGTGATAGCCGAGGCCGACCAGCCGCTGGGTCGCGTAGGCCGCCGTCATCAAGCGCTGATCCACCCCGCGCATTTCCGCCCCGACGATCGCGTTGTAGGCGTAGATGGAATAGACCGCCACGATCAGCGCACTGACCAAGCCAAAAGCGGCCGACAGCTTGGCCTTCAGGCCCCAGCCCCGGTTCTGCATAAATTCCCTTTTCTTGAGGTGTCCGAACAAGGCAGACGGGTAATGAGAGGTATTACCCAAAAGAAGCGCCGCAGCCGCGGCAAGGCAAGACTTCCCCCGTAAACCGCGCGCTCACGGGAGCGACGTCGGCATCCCGTGCATGCTCGCCTTGCTGCACTGCAACGAAGCTGCCGACTGTATACCGCACCTCAAGATAAGGACAAGTCAATACAACTACGTTTATGCCATTAAGGAAAAATTCTTAACGATGATGTCCCATATTCGATAGTTGCTCACCATAATATGCCAATAGCAACAATGACATACGCGATTTCATTCTCTGGGACGGCGCTGTAACCCTTACCCTATCAGGGGAGCTTTCGCGCCTCTTCCCCCTCATGCTGACCGTGCGAAGCGGGCAATGTCGGTCTAGAACAAGAACAATAAATGCAATTAGCATTAAACGGCTTTACCGTGCGCCCCTGCCGCGCACCTTACCGCCCCGAGGAGACCCCATGAGCTACGCCGCCCATTCCCCGCTTGCCCGTCCTTCCCGCCGCTTCGGTCTACCGCTGGGCCTGCTGGCCGGCTTGCTGCTCAGCGCCTGCGCCACCCCGCCCAGCGGCAGCTCGTCCGCCGCCTATCAGGCCGCCATTGCCGACGCAGCGGTGGCCAGCCCGGCGAAGGTGGCTCCGCTGTGGCCGATTCCGGCCGGTGGCGACGTCAAGGTGCTGGCCTGGATGTCCGACTCGCGCGTGCCCTGCAGCGACGGTGCCCAGCAGTGTCAATTCACCGTGAGCAAGAACTGGATGTGGGTGACGCTGGTGCCGGAGGTGAAACAGGCCTGCAGCAGCTGGCAGCTGGGCGCCACCGCGCTGCGCGAACGGCTGGAGCAGCTCTTGGGCCTGCCGCCGGATTCCCCGGCCAAGTATCAAAAGACCACCTTCGTCACCATGCAGGTGCCGGCCGCCAGCCTGCGCCGCCCTTGCGTGGGCCTCGACAATGCCGACCCGAGCCACCCGCGCTGCAGTATCAGCGAGGGTAGCGGCCAGTCCGACGAAGTGGTCAACTTCGTCGGCCGGCAGATGGTCGCCTCGTATGTGACCGACAATCCGCAGGGCCCGGGTTACCCGTTCACCCGCCTGGGCTACACCTTCGACTGGGCCAAGCGCAACACCGCGACGGCCCGCTATGGCGCCAGCGAATTCATTGTCGTGCCGGGCACCGCCGTTCAGGTGCTGCAACAGCAGCCAACCGCCAGCTACTGCGGCGCCGCTTCCTAGGCACACTTCGTCACCGCAATGCGGCTGGTGCCCGGCAGATTCGGGCGCCGGCCGCATTGCATTTGGGCAGGACCGATCGCGTCAACCGTGCCCCATCAGACCCACGATGCCGACGATGATCAGATAGATCGCCACGATGAAGTTGAGCAGGCGCGGCATCACCAGAATCAGGATGCCGGCAATCAGAGAGATCAGCGGGGTCAGGCTCAGGTGAAGGTTCATGGCGACATCCTCGTGACGGGACAGATTTCCCTCATTCTAGAAGTCGCAGCGGGTATCATCGCCCGCCACCCGCCACGGTCAACGCAGGGGTTGAATGGCGACGACTGTGCCGTGCTGAGCACGGGCAACCCGCCCGTGGGACCATTTCTGCTGGCGGTCACCCCTCAACCGTACTCAAACACGACGCCGTATTCGATCGCCTTCTTCGGCGGCGCAGCATGTCGAGTGCCGCAACGACAAGCTCATGGGGCGGATGCTTGAAACCAGCCCTCTGCAAAAGGCCGCATCCCTCCCGGCGCGTTTCGGCCAAGCTTGCCCAACGTGCCATTTATCCGGCACGGCATTGTATTGGCCGAAACCGTCCCCATTTGCCCATCCATCAGCGTGTGCCGTCGTGGCCGCGCCCCTCAACTGAACAGGACACTTCATGGCCATTACCGTCAACGGCGTTGAAATCACCGAAGCCAAAATCCAAGCCGAACAAGCCAACCACGCACAAATCCCGGACGCGCGCGGCGCCGCCATCCAGCAACTGGTACTGCACGAGCTGCTGCTGCAAAAGGCTAAGGAAGTCGGCATCGACACCAGCGCCAACGAAGGCCAGGCCATCGGCACCCTGCTCGACCAGGAACTGAAGTTCACCCCGGCAGACGAAGCCGCGGCTCAAGCCTTCTACGACGCCTACCCGGAACAATTCAGTCAGGGCGACAGCGCCGTGGCCAGCCACATCCTGCTGCCGGCCGGCGAAGACGAACTGTCCAGCGCCCTTGCCAAGGCCAAGGCCGAAGGCGTGCTGGCCGAAGTGCAAACCGACCCGAGCCGCTTCGCCGCTCTGGCAGGCGAACACTCCACCTGCCCGTCCGGCAAGCAAGGCGGCAGCCTCGGCCAATTCGGTCGCGGCCAGATGGTGCCGGAATTCGAACAGGCGGTATTCAGCACCGACGCGGGCGAGATCACCCCGCACCTGGTTCAGACCCAGTTCGGCTACCACATCATCCAGGTGAATGACCGCAGCGAAGGCGGCAAGGTCGGCTTCGAAGAGATCAAGGAGCGCCTGCAGCAGCACCTGAACGAGCTGGCCGCCCGCCAGGCGATGCACGAATACCTGTCGGCGCTGGTGAAGGCCGCCAAGATCGAAGGCTACACGATGCCGGGCCTGTAATCCCCGACTCGCTGCAGCAAAGAAAACCGGGCCACGCGCCCGGTTTTTTCATGGCTTCGGCCAACGTCGCACTACCATAAGCGTATTACGCTGCGCGAAAGGAGCCGCGATGCGCCTGCCGTCCCCCGAGGAGCGCCGCCCCTTGCTATTGGCTCGCCGCAACCTGAAGATGGCGCGCTCACCGCACGCCTATGTGCGCGGCAACACGGTGCAGTACTACGACTGGCTGCACAGCCAGCGTGGCCACCGGCTACCGCACGGGCCGGCGGTATGGATCTGCGGCGATTGCCACCTGGGCAACCTGGGGCCGCTGGCCCACGCCGACGGCAAGGTGGAGGTGCAGATCCGCGACCTCGACCAGACGGTGATCGGCAATCCGGCCCACGACCTGGTGCGCCTGGCGCTGTCGCTGGCCACCGCGGCGCGCGGCAGCAGCCTGCCCGGCGTGATCACCGCGCAGATGCTGGAACAGATGGTGCAGGGCTATGAGCTCGCATTCAAGGGGCCATCAATGCAACACAAGCAACGCCCCGAGGTGATCGACAGCCTGCTGCAGGACTCCAAATCACGGAACTGGAATCAGCTGGCCCGCGAGCGCATCGACAGCCCCAAGCCCAAGATTCCGCTCGGCAAGCGCTTCTGGCCGCTCAGTAGCGCGGAACAGCAGGCGATGCAGACGCTGTTTCATACCGGCGGCCTGCACCAACTCGCCACCCGGATCAGTTCTCGCAACGACGATGCCCATGTCGAGCTGCTCGATGCCGCCTACTGGGTGAAGGGCTGCAGCTCGCTCGGCCTGTTGCGCTACGCGGTGCTATTAGGCATCGACAACGGCGAGGAGCGCGACTACTGCCTGATCGACATCAAGGAGGCCACCCGCGCTGCCGCACCGCGCCATGCCCATGCCAAGATGCCGCGTGATAACGCCCAGCGCGTACTGGCCGGCAGCTATCGCCTGTCGCCCGCGCTCGGCGAGCGGATGCTGGCCGCGCGCTTTCTCGATCGCGGCGTGTTCATTCGCGAATTGCTGCCGCAGGACCTGGCGCTGCAGATCGACCAGCTCGAGCCCGAGCAGGCAATGCGGATCGCCCGCTACCTGGCCTGGGTGGTCGGCACCGCCCATGCCCGGCAGATGGACGAGGCCACCCGCAAAGCCTGGTTGTCCGAGCTGAAGCAGCAGCGCAGCAAGACGCTGGATGCCCCATCGTGGCTGTGGAAGAGCGTGGTGCAACTGGTAGCGAGTCACGAACAGGGCTATCTGGAGCACTGCCGCAAGTACGCGCTCAGCCTGAAAAAGCCGTCCTGAGCCATTTCGTCCCGGCGCAAAAAACCGGGACAGCCCCCGGTTTGCGTTCCTGCCGCCGTTTCGGCCGACTACACCTTGTCGTAGCGCTCGCCGAGCTTGAACAGCAGGATGCGCCCGTTGTTGTTCTTGGCGTAGCCTACCACCTTGGCGCCGCGCACATTCGGGGCCACCTTCATCAGCACCGGATCGGCGCCCGAACCGAGTACCTCCAGCTGCTGAATACCGCTGTCGAGCAGCGTCACCCGCAACTGCTCGGGCTTGATCCCCTGCCTGTCGAGCAGATAGTTCTTGCCGCATGTAACAAAGCCATCCACCGGCAGGCTGGACTCGTACACATAGTCCGGCGCGCAGGCGAGCATGTTGGTGGTCGTGTACAAGCGGCCAGCAGCACCAGCACCAGAGCGGCATGACGCCAACGACCAAGGTAGCAATCTCCTGACCAGGCTGGCCGAACGAAACGACCACCCCAAGCCTGGCAGCACGATGCATGGGACAGACTCTGGCGGTGGCCGTTATTGGGCGATGGTTCATTTCATTGCCTGAGAGTCAATCACCGTGACATTTCGGCGTGATTCAAAATCACCTAGGGTCAATCAAATTATCTGAGTTCACATCAATAGAATCGAAGCATCCCAATCTATTGATCCTTGATTCAAGTAATTTCAATTAAATATAAAACCGAATGCAATGGCCCTCCCCAACGGGGGATGACTGATGATGATTGATCCATTCCCTTGCCTACAGCCTCTTCACCTGCCTTAGCGCTAAACGGCATTTAAACAGCGATAACTGAACACTGCAGCAGGGCCAACCATCTCCAAAATTCTCTTGAAAATATTGCCACACCATCGTGGCATAGATACAAATACCCGCTTGCACAGGGAGCGGACGTCTGCAATACCTAATATCGGTAGACTTACCAATTCGTTCAGGAGGCTGCCATGCACATGTTTCACAAAGCAATGGTCGCGACCATCCTCGCCCTTGCATTTGGGATGGCAGCCACAGCGGACGACAATAGCATTAGTAACACGTCACCCAAAACTGGCCAGGACTTGTTTAAAGACCTGCAAGGTGCTCTCCCCCCCATCACTGTTGTTTCCAATCTGGGCATGATCAAGATTCAGAGTTACGAAGGCTATTATCTTCAAGCACATGCCGACAATGGCGAACTTCATGCGAGTCGCATGCGAGCCATGGAAGAGACCTGGTTTCTGATACAGATCGAAGCAGCCAAACACATTTATGCGCTGTACAACTGGAACAATGGGAAGTTCCTGAGCAAGACCAGCAATGGCTGCGCCACGGCCAGCAGTACGAGATTGGGGCCTACGGAGAAATGGATATTTGAATCGGGTCGACCCTACGATATGGGGCACGCCGTCATTGTGCGGTCTGCCTTTGACGGCACGATTCTGAACACCAACTCAGCCGGTCAGAATGACGTCACATGTCACGGCGAAATATTCGCTCGCGACAACTGGAGCAAAGACGGCAATGCAACGGGCAACCTGAAAATACCCACCGACTACGACTGGGGCGGCTGGTGGGTCATTTCGAAGGCTGGCATACCGGAGAAAGGGGAAAAAGTATGGAATAGTACTGGCGGGGCTGTTCTGGGTATTGGCAACAACATTAACCCTGCAGATATACAGACCGTCTTTATGGCACTAGAGAGCAGGAAAAACTAACACTAGACAGCCCCAGGCTGCCGACATGCTTACCCATTTCTGCGGGATGGACGAACCTAGCCTGACCCATAACCTTCGCAACAGAAAAATCCGTTGGATTATGGCAGAAGCACCTTCACCCATCCTACCGGCTTACGTGAGACAAGATGGAACTTATACCTCTATATGTTCTTTTATTAACTTACCATCTCCATCAAGATGCTCCTTAGCAGCTAAACCCTGTTCAACCTTCTTCGCTTGCCTTTCTAGTAATTCATCCGTAGCAGTGGCGAGCTTTTTAGCAATTGCTGAAAACCCGGGAATCTTTTCAAGAGATTCTATAGAGTCAGAAAGTCGAGAGCTATTTTCAATAGCTTCCATAAGAGGATGATCAGATTTATTGTAATCTGTGATTAGCTTACCTGGGTTTTCTGCACTCACTTGGAGCACGTTGAATAGCAGGCGAGTTCTCAGTTCATCTCTCACAACCCCTTCGTGCGCCAATGACTCGATCTGATTAGACAGCCCAGAGAATGTCTTCCCAAGTACAGCTTTATGAGTGTACTCCTCGATAAGCCTCTTAGAAAGATTGATTTTCTTACTAGCGGAATAAGCAAGCCAAAGTGCAGGAAAATACAATGGGAAAATTGAAATAATTAGACTCGGTGTATCCTTGATAACTTGCACGAGGTCATGATATCTCCACCCTAACAGATAGGCATCAACACCAAATGGGATCAAGGAAATTCCCATCAAAACAAAAATTGCATACCCAAATCTGGCTTCATGCCTTGCTAGCAATTCCGTCTCTTCTCGTTTCTTTTCCTCATAAGCAGCACTGAGCCCAGCAGCCATCGCCCCTGGCAAAAGTGCTGCCAGCTGATCCTTTATGGACTCCACTTTCTCTCTTGAACCATCTATTAGCTCTTTAAATTCACTCTTCTGCACAGACAATATATTCTCATGCTTCTCAATAATTACATTAGTTGCCTTATCTATCTCCTGATCAAGGGCTCCGATTTTATTCGCTGTTTCGTTATACGACCCTGTCAAATCATCCCTTAAGCCATCAATATGTTCTGACTCACCTTGATCATTTTTAACATCATACCCACATATTTCTTTATGTAACTCATCTATTTCTCCCTTCTTTTTCATTGAGTGTGCGAGAAGAGTTTTAATATCCTCCCCAACTCGCTTTGATTCCTCGAGCATTTCTTTGGCAACATCAACACTTCCAGGTAGCGCCTGGCTCTCGTCCAGGATGCCACGAATTATTTCAATATCGCTTGTAATTCTATCCGCCGCACTCTGAACGGCGTCCTTTTGACGCAAAGACTCCTCGTATAACGCCAACGTATTTTCTATGCTAGACTTTAATTCCGCATCTCGACGTACCAGATCGCCTCTCATCGAAGTGATCTTATCTAACTCTACACGAGAGCCTTCTGCATATTCTTTTAAATTTATCAAAGCGCCTTGAAGATCACTTTCTATCAACTGTGCCCTAGTTTTTGCCTCAGTAGCATCTTCTGCCGCCTTTCTAGCCACCTCTTCAGAGTCAGTCGCTTTCAATCGAATTTCTTTCTCAAGAAATTCGATTTTTACAGTCATCTCATCTTTGAGCTTGCTAAGATCATCTTGGCTAACCGTACCCATAAAAGAAAACACGGACACCCCCTGAATTTCAAAGAAACTAATTACAAATAGAACAGCAACTATTACTGCCTAGTTGCCACGCAAAAATTTAACTTTATATTATGCCATAAAACTAAAAATATTTTTATCATATGTCATTTATCTTTACATTTGACAAAAAAAACCGCCATTCCTGGCGGCCTTTCGTTCACTCATTGCAGCGATCAAGCAAGTTTGGCGAGTTGCCCCTTCAGCTTCTCCAGCTTGTCGCTGAATTCAGCCAATTGCGCACGGTCTCGTTCGACCAGGTGCGCCGGTGCCTTGTCGGTGTAACCCGGTTTCTCCAGCTTCGCGGTCAGCTTGGCTAGATCCGCTTCTGTCTTGCCGATTTCCTTGCTCAGGCGGGCGGTTTCGGCGGCCTTGTCGATTTCTACCTTCAGCATCAGGCGGGCGTCGCCGACAATTGCCACCGGGGCGTCGTCTTCCGGCAGCTTGGCGACGATGGTGGCGTCCGTCAGGCGGGCCAGCAGCTTCAGGTACGGCAGGAAGTCGGCGTTAGCGGCGTCGCCTTCGACGAACAGCGGCGCCTTCACCGCCGGGCCCAAGCCCATTTCGCCGCGCAGGTTACGCACCGCGTTGACCATTTCCTTGAAGGCATCCATGCGCGCGTTGGCGGCGGCATCGATCTTCTCCGGCACGGCTACCGGCCAGGCGGCCAGCATGATCGAATCGGTCTTCTTGGCGTTGGCGAGCGGAGCGACGGTCTGCCACAGCTCTTCGGTGATGAACGGCATGATCGGGTGGATCAGGCGCAGCGCGACTTCCAGCACGCGCACCAGGGTACGGCGGGTGGCGCGCTGTTGCGCTTCGTTGCCGTTTTGCAGCTGGACCTTGGTCAGCTCCACGTACCAGTCGCAGTACTCGTTCCAGACGAATTCGTACAGCGCCTGGGCGGCGATGTCGAAGCGATAGGTATCGAGCGCTTCGGAGACGGCGGCTTCCACTTCCTGCAGGCGGCCGATCATCCACTTGTCGACGAAGCTGAACTCCAGCGGCAGCGATTCATCCTGGCCGCAGTCCTTGCCCTCGACGTTCATCATCACGAAACGGGTAGCGTTCCACAGCTTGTTGCAGAAGTTGCGGTAGCCTTCGGCGCGCTTGAAGTCGAAGTTGACCGAGCGGCCCAGCGTGGCGTAGCTGGCCATGGTGAAGCGCAGCGCGTCGGTGCCGTAGGCCGGGATGCCTTCCGGGAACAGCTTTTCGGTGGCCTTGGCAATCTGCGGGGCCTTTTCCGGGCGGCGCAGGCCGGTGGTGCGCTTGGCGACCAGGGCTTCCAGGTCGATGCCGTCGATCAGGTCCACCGGGTCGATCACGTTGCCCTCGGACTTGGACATCTTCTTGCCTTCGTGGTCGCGCACCATGCCATGGATGTACACGTCCGTGAACGGCACTTTGCCGCAGAAGTGCGAGGTCATCATGATCATCCGGGCAACCCAGAAGAAGATGATCTCGTAGCCGGTCACCAGCACGTTGGACGGCAGGAAGGCACGCAGCTCGGCGGTGTCGTTCGGCCAACCCAGGGTGCTGAACGGCACCAGGGCGGAGCTGAACCAGGTATCGAGCACGTCATCGTCGCGGCGCAGCGTCTTGCCCGGCGCCTTGGCCTGGGCTTCCGCCTCGGTGCGGGCCACGTAGACCTTGCCGTCTTCGTCGTACCAGGCCGGGATCTGGTGACCCCACCACAGCTGGCGGCTGATACACCAGTCCTGGATGTTGTTCATCCACTGGTTGTAGGTGTTGACCCAGTTTTCCGGGATGAAGCGCACTTCGCCCGATTCAACCGCGTCGATGGCTTTCTGGGTGATGCTCTTGCCGGTGGCGTCGCCGTCGGCCACCTTGGTCATCGCCACGAACCACTGGTCGGTCAACAGCGGCTCGATCACCGAGCCGGTACGGTCGCCACGCGGCACCATCAGCTTGTGTGGCTTGGCTTCCAGCATCAGGCCGGCGGCTTCCAGATCAGCCAGCATGGCCTTGCGCGCCTCGGCGGTGGTCAGGCCGGCGTAGGCGGCCGGCAGGTCGATGCTGCCCTGTACCGAACCGTCGAAGCCGAACACCTGCGCCTTGTCCAGCATGGTGGCCTGCAGGCTCATCACGTTGATCAGCGCGGTGTTGTGGCGCTTACCGACCTGGTAGTCGTTGAAGTCGTGCGCCGGGGTGATCTTGACGAAGCCGGTGCCGAAGGCGGCGTCGACGTAGTCGTCGGCGATCACCGGGATCTGGCGGCCGGTCAGCGGCAGCTCGAGCATCTTGCCCAGCAGGTGCTGATAGCGCTCGTCGGTCGGGTTGATGGCCACGGCCACGTCGCCCAGCAGGGTTTCCGGACGGGTGGTGGCGACGGTGACGAACTCGTCGCTACCGACCACCGGGTACTTGATGTGCCACATCTTGCCGTCTTCTTCCTCGGAGATCACTTCGAGGTCGGATACGGCGGTGCCCAGTTTCGGGTCCCAGTTCACCAGGCGCTTGCCGCGGTAGATCAGGCCCTGGTCGAACAGGCGCACGAACACTTCGCTGACGATGCCGGCGCGGGTGTCGTCCATGGTGAAGTATTCACGGCTCCAATCCACCGAGCAGCCGACGCGGCGCATCTGGCTGGTGATGGTGCCACCGGACACATCTTTCCATTCCCACACCTTCTGGATGAAGGCGTCGCGGCCCAGGTCGTGGCGCGACACGCCCTGCTCGCCCAGTTGGCGCTCGACGACGATCTGGGTGGCGATGCCGGCGTGGTCAGTACCCGGCACCCACAGGGTGTTGTTACCCTTCATGCGGTAGTAGCGGGTCAGACCATCCATGATGGTCTGGTTGAAGGCGTGGCCCATGTGCAGCGTGCCGGTGACGTTCGGCGGCGGCAGCTGGATCGAGAACGACGGTTTGCTCTCGTCCATGTGCGGCTGGAAGTAGCCAGCCTGTTCCCACTGGTCGTACCAGCGACGTTCGATGTTGCCCGGTTCGAAGCTTTTGTCGAGTTCCATTGTGCGCCTTGGATAATGCGTTTTTTCAGAATTGGGTAGTGTCACTCGGCCGACGGCATCACTCCGCGGGCTCGGCCGACGGCATCACTCCGCGGGCCACGAATGACAGATTGGCTGGCATTGTAGCAGTTGGCACCAACCCAACCCAAACCGAGCCATGTCAAACGCCCGCGACAACGTTGCCCCAGGGCGCCATTCCTTCCGGCTGCCCGTCGCGAGGTGCCGAGCGGTGCCCCGCGCATCCATCTTGCCCCACTGCAAAACGACCTTGGCTGACGAACGGTTGAGGCCCTGTCAGCTAAGGGATACACGTTGTCGTTATATCCAAATGAAAACAACGAAGGGGAACTTGCCGCGGCGCCATGGGGTCTAGTCCATACGGGTCGGGCCAACCGCAAGCGGTTCCCGGCGAGCACTCTGGACTGTCCAGCAATCTGAAATTGAAGGAGAGGACACCGAATGACTCCAACCCATCTCAGTAGGACTCTGCTCACAACCATCGTCACCAGCCTGATGCTGGCGTCGCCAGTCTTTGCCGCCGACCTGCCTTCGGTGCAGCAGTCAGGAACCATCGAATACCTGACCGGCGGTATCGGTAGCGATGAGTCGGATGCGATGAAGGCCGAAGCGCGCCACTATCCGCTGGCGATCGAAATGGCCCGCTCGTCGAAAGACGGTGGCAAGTTCGTCGCCGACGTCGACGTTGCAATTCACAACGCCAAGGGTAAGGAAGTGTTCGAAGCTAACAGCACCGGCCCATTCATGCTGGTGAAACTGCCCCCGGGCAACTACAAGGTGAAAGCGACGCTCGACGGCGTGACCCGCCAGCAACAAGTCAGCGTCGGCGCCAAGGGTAGCAAGCATATTTCCATCATCTGGCCGGCAAGCCCTGAGCTGTAAACCCGCTCAACCGGACCATCCCGACCGCCGCCTTGCGTGGCGGTCTTTTCATGCGGGCCGTTCGGCCAACCTTTAGCCGGCCTCACCCGTCGCCGCGTCGGCGATCAGTGCATCGAGTTGCGCCCGCATACGCTGCCAATGCGACCCCTCCCAGTACACCCGCCGGCAGACATCGCAGGTAAAGAAGTGCACCTGCTGCGCCCACACCCCCGGCGGCACCCGTCCGGCCACCTGCCCCTTGTCGATGGCGCGCAGCGGCGCATTGCATTCCAGGCACAAAGTGAACGGCCGCGCGCTGCCGGCCAGATCGAGACGGGCGAACAGCTCAAGCAACTGCGCCGCGGGTCGTAGTGCCCGCACGTAACAGCCGTGGCTGATGCTGCGGCGTTTCAGCAGCTCGCGGTCGCGGGTCAGCACGATGCGGTGCTCGCGCGCCGCGATCGCCTCGATGTCCTCGTCCGGATAGCCGTTGTCGTACAGGGTATCGAAGCCGGCCATGCGCAGCTTGTGCGCCAAGCCGCCCAGATGGGCATCGGCGATGAAGCGCGGCTGGCGCAGCGGCGCCTCGCGCACCCGCAGTACCGCGGTGACGTCGAGCGCCTCGAACACCGGATAGACCGCCACCCGCTCGCCCTCCTGCAGCAGCCGGTCGAAGCCGACCGACTCGCCGTCGACCAGGATCAGCTCGACCTCGGTGTGCGGCACACCGAGCGACTCGATGGAGTGTTTCACCGAGGCGTCGACCGCACAGCGACGCTCGATCTCGCGCTGGCGCTGGTCCGGGGCGAGAAAGTCGTTGAGCTCGGCGTAGAAGCGAAAGGTGACGGTGATCATGAACACAGTATTGCACCGGATGGCGCCAGGTTGGCCGAAACACGGCCGATGCAGACTGGCCCGCATCATGCTTTTTGCATTGCCATTCGCCGTTCGAGCCACGGGTGGGCGATACTATGATGCATTAATCATAAGGCGCGGCACGATGCAAAGGACGAAGCGGATGAAGCCACTCCACCCTTTCCTGACCGGGGCGGCACTCGCCCTGTGCGGCAACCTCGCGATGGCGGCCATCGCCTTCAGCCCTCAAGGCGAGGTGCGCGCGCCGAGCCAGGTGCGCATCAGCTTCGACAGCGCGATGATCCGCCTGGGCAATACCGATGCCCCGCCGCCGCTGCAATGGTCGTGCGCGCTACAGGGCAAGGGACACTGGGTCGACGACAAGACCTGGGTGCTCGACCTGAAAGACCCGCCTTCGGCCAACACCAGTTGCCGATTCACCGTCAAACCGGGCTTGAAGAACCTGCAGGGCGAGGCGCTGCCAGCAGCCAGCTACGCCTTCAGCACCGGCGCGCCGGCCATCCTGAAGAGCTGGCCGGAGGACGACGAACAGATCGAGGAAGACCAGGCCTTCGTGCTGCGCGTCAACGCCCGGCTCAACGCCCTGCCCGGCCTGTATTGCCAGTCGGCCAGCCTGCCCGAGCGCATTCCGACCACGCCGCTATCCGCCACCGAGCGCCAGACCCTGCTGAAGCATCTGGACCTGCTCAAGGAAGCCGACCACGTGCTGACGGTGCGCTGCGGCCAGCGCCTGCCGCCGGACAGCAAACTGACCCTGGTCAACCCGCGTCGCGGCAGCGCGCCGGAAAAGATCGAATACAAGGTGCGCCCACCGTTCACCGCCACACTCAGCTGCAGCCGCCAGAGCGCCCGCGGCGCCTGCACCCCGTTCAAGCCGCTGGTACTGAGTTTCTCCAGCCCGGTGCCGGCCAAGCTGGCCGCTGCGGTGCGGCTGAAGGTCTCCGGCGTCGAGCGCCAGCCCACCCCGCAGGGGAGTGACAACCGCGGCAAGCCGGTGGACAGCGTCAGCTTCGCCGCGCCGTTCCCGCCGCGCGAATCGGCCATCCTGAGCCTGCCTTCTGACTTCAAGGACGAGATCGGGCGCCCTCTGACCAATGCCGGCAAGTTTCCGCTGACCATTCCGCTGGCCGACTTCCCGCCGCTGGCCAAGTTCGCCGCCGCACCGTTCGGCATCATCGAAGCCGGCCCGGACGCAGCGCTGCCGATCACGCTGCGCGGCGTCGAGGCGGCGCTGCCGATCAAGGCAATCCAGCTGGGTGGCCAGAGCCTGCGCGTCACCGACGACAAGCAGATGCAGGCGTGGCTCGCCAAGGTATCGCGCTATCACGAGAGCAATATCGAGGTCAGCAAAGGCAAGACGGTGGAGAGCCGCCGCCTGTCGCTGCTCAATGGTGACAAGGGTGCCAAGACGCTGAGCCTGCCGACCCAGCCCGATGCCAAGGGCCACTGGCCATTCGAGGTGGTGGGCATCCCGCTGCCGCAGCCGGGCCTGTACATCGTCGAGGTGTCGTCGAAGCTGCTCGGCAAGTCGCTATTGGGCGGCAACACGCCGATGTATGTGCGCACCGCCGCGCTGGTCACCAATATGGCGGTGCACTTCAAGCGCTCGCCGGAAAACGCCGCGGTGTGGGTCACCAGCCTGGACCGCGGCCGCCCGGTGCCGAATGCCGAGGTCAATGTCTACGACTGCCGCGGCAAGGCACTGTGGCAGGGCCGCACCGACGCGCAGGGCACCGCGCGCATCGCCAGCCGGCTGGACGACGGCGGCTGCGACGGCGACGAGCTGTCAGGCCTCTTCGTCACCGCCCGCAGCAAGGACGCCGCCGGACGCGAGGACGTGTCGTTCGTGCGCTCCAGCTGGAACCGCGGCATCGAGACCTGGCGCTTCCCCTTCCCGACCAGCTACGGCGACCGCCCGTCCATCCTGGCCCACTCGGTGATGGACCGCACCCTGCTGCGCCCGGGCGAGACGGTGTCGATGAAGCACTTCCTGCGCGTGCAGAACGCCCAGGGCCTGGCGCTGTTGAAGGCCAACCAGTTGCCCGAGCAGGTGCGGCTGGTGCACGAGGGCAGCAACGACGAGTACACGCTACCGCTGACCTGGCGCCAGGGGCGCTATGCCGAATCGAGCTTCGCGCTGCCGGTCGCCGCCAAGCTCGGCGAATACAGCGTCTACCTGGAACGCAAGGGCAAGCGCGCCAACGGCGACAGCGACCAGCCGGCTAGCCCCGAGCTCGACGGCTACTCGCTGCAAAGCGGCGGCTTCCGCGTCGAACAGTTCCGCCTGCCGACCATGACCGGCCGCATCAGCGCCGCGCCCGGTGCCGGCATCGCGCCGAAGGAGCTGCCGCTGAACGTGTCGCTGGCCTGGGGCAACGGCGGTCCGGCCAAGGGCTGGCCGGTCGAGGTCAGTGCCATGCTGGAGCAAAGCTACGCGAGCCCCAAGGGCTACGAGCGCTTCAGCTTCTCGCCGCCGGAGAAACCGAACAGCGATGAGCCCAACGCGCTCGACGGCAAAGTGGTGCTCGACAAGGCCGCGCTGAAGCTGGACGACAACGGCAACGGCAAGACCACCATCAAGGACCTGCCCAAGCTCGACCGCCGCTACGACCTGGTCAGCGAGGTGGCCTACCGCGACCCGAACGGCGAGGTACAGACGCTGTCGCGGCGCATCCCGCTGCTGCCGGCCGGCGTGCTGCTCGGCATCGACGTGGAAAGCTGGGTGTCGGTTGGCCGAACGCTGAACCTGAAGACGGTGCTGCTGGATCTCGCCGGCAAGCCGCTCGCCAACAGGGCGGTGACGGTGAAGATGGTCGAGCACCGCTACCTGTCCACCCGCAAGCGCCTGGTCGGCGGCTTCTACGCCTGGGAGCATGACGAGGAAACCACCGCCCGCGGTCAGCTGTGCGAAGGAAAGACCGATGCACGCGGCCTGCTGTTGTGCGACGTGGCGCTGAAGGACGAAGGCAATATGGAGCTGATCGCCGAAGCGCGCGACGACAAGGGCAACACCGTGCAAGTGGCCCAAAGCGTGTGGGTGAGCCGCCATGACGAGCTGTGGTTCGACGTCGACAACAACGACCGCATCGACGTGCTGCCGGAGAAGACCAGCTACGCGCCGGGCGAGACCGCGCGGCTGCAGGTACGCATGCCGTTCCGCAAGGCCACCGCCTGGGTGGCTGTCGAGCGCGAGGGCATTGTCGACACCCGCGTGGTCGAGATCGAGGGCAAGCACCCAGTGGTCGAGGTGAAGATCGAGCCCAACTGGACGCCGAACGTCTACGTGTCGGTGCTGGCGGTGCGCGGCCGGCTCCGTGAGGTACCGTGGTATTCGTTCTTCACCTGGGGCTGGAAGAGCCCGCTCGACTGGTGGGACGCCTACTGGAACGAGGGCAACGACTATGTCGCGCCGACCGCGCTGGTCGACCTGTCGCGCCCAGCGTTCAAGTACGGCATCGCCGAGCTGAAGGTCGACGACAAGGCCAACCGCCTGCAGGTCGATGTCGCCCCGGAGCGCGCCAAGTACGGCATCCGCGAGACCGCCAAGGTTCAGATCAAGGTGCGCCTGCCCGACGGCAAGCCGGCTCCAGCCGGCACCGAGGTGGCCTTCGCCGCGGTGGACGAGGCGCTGCTGGAGCTGCAGCCCAACCGCAGCTGGGAGCTGCTCGAGGCGATGCAGGAGCGTCACAGCTACGCGGTGGACACCGCCACCGCCCAGCTCGAGGTGGTCGGCAAGCGCCACTACGGCCGCAAGGCGCTGCCACCCGGTGGCGGGGGCGGCAAGGCGCCGACCCGCGAGCTGCTCGACACCCTGCTGACCTGGCAGCCACGCGTGGTGCTCGGCGCCGGCGGCACCGCCACCGTGTCGGTGCCGATCAACGACTCCCTCACCCGCTTCCGCCTGGTGGCGGTGGCCGACTACGGCCGCCAGGCCTTCGGCACCGGCAGCGCCACCATCACCGTCAGCCAGGACCTGCAGCTGACCTCGGCCGTGCCGCCGCTGGTGCGCGAGGGCGACCAGCTGTCCGCCGCGGTGATGCTGCGCAACGGCAGCGACCGCAGCATGTCCGTCAACGTCAGCGCCGCCGCACCGGGTCTGCCGGCGCTCGCCCCGATCACGCTGACGCTGCCGGCAGGCGAGGCGCGCGAGGCACGATGGCCGATCACCGTGCCGACTGGCCATGCGGAGCTGGCCTGGACCTTCGCCGTGCACGAACTGAAGGGCAAGGCCGCCGACAAGCTGGCGATCAAGCAGCAGGTGGAACCGGCGGTGCCGGTGACGGTGCAGCAGGCCACGCTGGTACGGCTGGAGCCGAGCCAGAGCATCCCGGTCAGCCTGCCCGCCGATGCGCTGCCCGGCCGCGGCGGCATCCGCGTCAGCCTGCAGGCCAAGCTCGGCGACGATCTGCCGAGCGTGCGCCGTTGGTTCGAGGCATACCCGTATTTGTGCCTGGAGCAGCGCACCTCGGTGGCGCTGGGCCTGCACGACACTGCGCGCTGGAACAAGCTGATGGCCGAGCTGCCGCTCTATCTCGACAGCAATGGCCTCGCCGCCTACTTCCCGCTCGGCGAGGACGCCGGCGATCGCGGCAGCGACGTGCTGACCAGCTACTTCCTGGCCGTGGCGCAGGAAGCCGGCCAGACGCTGCCGGAGCCGGCGCGCACCCGCCTGCTCGACGGCCTGACCGCCTTCGTCGAGGGCCGCATCAAGCGCGAACTGCCGCTGTCGCGCCAGGACCTGTACGCGCGCCGCCTGGCTGCAATGGAAACGCTGGCCCGCTACGGCCGCTTCGCGCCGCGCATGCTGGACGTGCTGAATTTCCAACCTCAATCATGGAGCACCGCGATGCTGATCGACTGGGTCAGCCTGCTCAACCGCGTGCCGGCCATCCCCAACCGCGCCGCCAGGTTGGCCGAAGCGAGCAATCTGCTGCGCAGCCGGCTCACCTACCAGGGCACCCGCTTGTCCTTCAGCACCGAGCGAGACGACGGCGCCTGGTGGCTGATGGGCAACGGCGACGTCAACGCCGCGCGGCTGTTGCTGGCGGCGCACGCCCTGCCCGACTGGCGT
This sequence comes from Neisseriaceae bacterium JH1-16, assembly GCA_025989215.1. GTDB lineage: Bacteria > Pseudomonadota > Gammaproteobacteria > Burkholderiales > Chromobacteriaceae > Crenobacter_A. The sequence continues at coordinate 1,282,913 of JAPDNP010000001.1, forward strand.
GCCGACCTGCCACGCTTGTTGACCGGCCTGTTGGGCCGCCAGGACAAGGGCCACTGGCAGACCACCACCGCCAACCTGTGGGGCACGCTGGCGGTCGCGCAGTTCTCGCGCCAGTTCGAGAGCGTGCCGGTCAGCGGCAACACCAGCGTCTCGCTCGGCGAGCAGCGCAAGAGCATCACCTGGCAGGGTGACAAGAGCGCCGCGCTGCCGCTGCTGCCGTGGCCGGCTTCCGGCAACGGCACGCTGCAGCTGAACCACCAGGGCAGCGGCGCGCCGTGGGCCACGGTGCAGGCCGAAGCAGCGGTGAAGCTGCACGCGCCGCGTTCGGCCGGCTACACAGTGAAGAAGACCCTTACCCCGGTCAGCCAGAAAACCGCCGGCCAATACCAGCCGGGCGACGTGGTGGAGGTGACGCTGGACGTGGATGCCCAGGCCGAGATGAGCTGGGTGGTGGTCGACGACCCGATCCCGGCCGGCGCCAGCCTGCTCGGCAGCGGCCTCGGCCGCGACTCGGCCATCGCCAATGCGGGCCAAGCACGCGACAACGACGAGGCCGACTATGTCGAGCGGCGCTTCTCGGGTTACCGCGCCTACTACAGCTATGTGCCGCGCGGCCACCTGAAGCTGCAGTACCGCATGCGCCTGAACAACCCGGGCAGCTTCCAGCTACCGCCGACCCGGGTCGAGGCGCTGTACGCCCCGGGCGTGTTCGGCCAACTGCCCAACCCGGTGTTCAAGGTGATCGATGGCAAGTGATCGTTTGCGGCGCCGCTGCCGCCTGGCCCTGCTGCTCGCGGCCCTGCCGACGGCCAGCCACGCCCTGCCGAGCTTCGCCGAGGTGAAGGCGGCGTGGCGGCCGTCCGACGTGATCGTGCTCGACCGCTTCGGCCAACCCTTGCAGCGGGTGCGCGTCGACAAGAGCGCACGCCGGCTCGACTGGGTGACGCTGGCCGATACCTCGCCGGCGCTGCGTCAGGCGCTGGTGCTGTCCGAGGACAAGCGCTTCTACGAGCACAGCGGCGTGGACTGGAGCGGCGTGGCGGCGGCGGCCTGGGGCAATCTGTGGAACACCCGCACCCGCGGCGCCTCGACGCTGACCATGCAGCTGACCGGCCTGCTCGACGCCGATCTCAAGGCTGGCCGCGACGGCCGCAGCGTCTGGCAGAAGGTCGGCCAGAGCTGGTCGGCCACCTGGCTCGAAACCAACTGGACCAAGGCGCAGATTCTCGAGGCCTATCTCAATCGGGTGGGCTTTCGCGGAGAGCTGGTTGGCCTGTCGGCCCTGTCGGCCACGCTGTTCGGCAAGTTGCCCAGCGGCCTCGACAAGCAGGAATCGGCGATCGCCGTCGCGCTGATCCGCGCGCCCAATGCTGCGCCGGACCGGGTGGCCGAGCGCGCCTGCAAGATCCTGAAGGACATGCAGAAAGGCCAGGCCGACTGCGCGGCGCTGGCCACCCGCACCCGCCAGGCGCTGGCGCGCAAGAACGCGCCCGACCCATTCTCGCCCGAGCTCGCCCCGCACTTCGCCCGCAAGCTGCTGGCCAATCAGAAGCTGGCTGCCGGCAGCCGCGTCACCAGCACACTCGACGCCAACCTGCAGCGCTTCGCCGTGCGCGTGCTGCGCCGCCAGCTTGCCGCCCTGAGCCAGCGCAATGTGCAGGACGGTGCGCTGGTGGTGCTGGACAACAAGAGCGGCGACATCCTGGCCTGGGTCGGCTCCAGCGGCCCGCTGTCGGCGGCCGGCGAGGTGGATGGCGTCACCGCACTGCGCCAGGCCGGCTCCACGCTGAAACCCTTCCTGTATCAACTGGCACTGGAAGGCCGCTGGCTGACCGCCGCCTCGCTGCTGGACGACAGCCCGCTCGACCTCAAGACCGCTTCGGGCCTGTACGCGCCGCAGAACTACGCCAAGGACTTCAAGGGTCTGGTGTCGGTACGCACCGCGCTGGCGTCGTCACTGAACGTGCCGGCGGTGCGCACCATCGAGATCGTGTCGCCGAGCAAGCTGCGCGACCGGCTGGTCGAGCTTGGCATGAGCAGCCTGGTCGAGGACGGCGACTACTACGGCTACAGCCTGGCGCTGGGCGCCGCCGACATCCGCCTGCTGGAGCTGGCCAATGCCTACCGCGCGCTGGCCAACCAGGGCCTGTACGGCGCGCCGAACTGGACGCTGCCGGCACGCCCGAGCCCGCCGCAGCGCAAGCTCGATGCGGCCAGCAGCTTCATCATCGCCGACATCCTGTCCGACCGCACCGCGCGGGCACGCACCTTCGGGCTGGAGAGCGCACTGTCCACCCGCTACTGGAGCGCGGTGAAGACCGGCACCAGCAAGGACATGCGCGACAACTGGGCGGTAGGTTTCTCGCGCCGCTACACGGTGGCGGTGTGGGTGGGCAACGCCAGCGGCGCGCCGATGTGGGACGTGTCGGGCATGCACGGAGCCGCACCGGTGTGGCAGGAGCTGCTCGACCACCTGCAGGAATCGCAGCCGTCCGCCCCGCCCGCCGCCCCGCCCGGCGTGGTGAAGAGTGCGGTGCGCTACGCCGGCAATATCGAGGCGCCGCGCCAGGAGTGGTTCCTGGCCGGAACCCAGCGCAGCGTGGTGGTGCCGGAGCGCGACCGCCAGGCCAACCAGCCGGCCGGCATCGTCGCGCCGCTCGATGGCAGCCTGTTCGCGCTTGACCCGGACATCCCGCCTGCCAACCAGCGCATGATGCTGCGCGCCCACGGCGTGGCTAAGGCGCAATGGTGGATGGACGGCCGACTGCTCGGCCGCGGCGCCACGTTGGCCTGGTTCCCCTTCCCCGGTCGGCACAAGCTGGAGCTGCGCGACGAGACGAACAAGCGCATCGATCTCGTGGTGTTCACCGTACGCGGCGCCAGCGCCAACGGCGGCGGCCGGCCGCCTTCCCGTCCGTGACGCCGTTCGGCCAACCTTGGGACACCGGCGCAGCGTCTATCCCGCGCGACCTGCCTTGGGCCGCTGAAAGGCTGCGCTAAGAAAAACCCGCCACAATATCGGGGCGGGTTTGGGCGAAGGCTCAGGCGGCGCGGCGCAGCACGGCGTCCAGCACCAGGCTAGGCAGCAGGCGCTTCAGGTACCAGAACACCTTGGTCGGCGTGGTGACTCGATAGCGCGCCCTCGGGCGGGTCGATTTCAGCGCCTTGATGCAGACAGCGAGGCAGGCTTCCGGGCCGAGGGTAAACGGCGCGGCGTCCCCCTCCTTCTTCAACCGGGCGAGCTGCTTCTGGTAGAGCTCGCGGTGCACGCTGTGTTCGAGATCGACGTTGGCGAGAAATTTTTCGAGCGCGTTGGGGCGGAAGCGGCTGCGGATCGGGCCGGGCTCGATCAGCGACACATGGATGCCGCTGCCGAACAGCTCCTGGCGCAGCGTGTCGCACAGGCCTTCCATCGCGTATTTGCTGGCGTTGTAGGCGCCGCGCCACTTTATCGCGGCGAAGCCGAGGATGGAGCTGTTGAAGATGATCCGCCCGTGGCCCTGGGCGCGCATCACCGGCAGCACCTTGTTGGTCAGCTCCCAGGCGCCGAACAGGTTGGTTTCGAACTGGGCGCGCATCGCGGCGCGTGGTATATCCTCGGCGGCGCCGGGTTGGCCGAAGCCGGCATTGTTGAACAAGGCGTCGAGCCGGCCGCCGGTGCGGGCCAGCACTTCGGCCAAGGCCGCATCGATACTGGCACTGTCGTCGACGTCGAGTTGCAGCGCCTCGAGGCCGGCGGCGGCCAGGCGTTCCACGTCGGCCGGTTTGCGGCAGGTGGCGAACACCCGCCAGCCGCGTTGTGCTAGGCCCCGGGCCACGCATTCGCCAATGCCGCTGGAGCAGCCGGTGATCAGGATGGTTTGTTGCGTCACGCGTTAAACCCTATTGAGGTGGAATCGTCGGCTAGCACCGGTTGATGCAGCAGGTCATGAGCCGGTTCTTAGTTAAGCGGCCCGCACCCTAACACTGTCGGGCCGTCGTTGAAAACCGCCGTATTCAGCCGCCACGTGGGCGAGTCGGCCCAAAGCACAAAGCGAGCAATCGCGGGCACGGCACCCGAACCACGTCTATGACGTAATAATGAGGTTCGCGTGTCACCCGGCTCGACAATAACAGGCGCCCAGGGGCGCCATACCGTCATCATCAAACAGGGAGAGTGACAATAATGCAGGAATCCTTGCCGTCCGTGGGTAGCCCACTGTTCTACGGCGTGTTCTTCGTGGCCGTGCTGGTCATGCTGGCGATCGATATCGTCGCGCTCAACAAGAAAGGTTCGCACAAGGTCAGCGCCAAGGAAGTGCTGGGCTGGTCGCTGGTATGGATCGCCGTGTCGATGGCGTTTGCCGGCTGGCTGTACTGGACGCTGGCCGGCAACCCGGCCTACGGCCCGGCGGTGGCCGAAGACAAGGCGCTGGAATTCTTCACCGGTTATGTGATCGAGAAGGCGCTGGCGGTCGACAATATCTTCGTGTTCCTGATGATTTTCGCCTTCTTCAAGGTGCCGGTCGAATACCAGCGCCGCGTGCTGCTGTACGGCGTATTCGGCGCCATCGTGCTGCGCGCGCTGATGGTCGGCGTCGGCGCGATCCTGGTCTCGCAGTTCGCCTGGATTCTCTACGTGTTCGGCGCCTTCCTGGTCTTCACCGGTATCAAGATGATGATGCCGGAAAAAGACGAACAGGCCGATCTCGCGGACAATCCGATCCTGCGCTTCGTGCGCGGTCACATGCGCGTCACCGACGAGCTGCACGGCGAGAAGTTCTTCGTGGTGAAGAACGGCCTGCGCTACGCCACGCCGATGTTCCTGGTGCTGGTGATGATCGAGCTGTCCGACGTGATCTTCGCGGTGGACAGCATCCCGGCGATCTTCGCGGTGACCACCGACCCGTTCATCGTGCTCACCTCGAACATTTTCGCCATTCTCGGCCTGCGCGCGATGTACTTCCTGCTGGCCGACGTGGCCGAGCGCTTCCACCTGCTCAAGTACGGTCTGGCCATCGTTCTGACCTTCATCGGCGTAAAGATGCTTATCATGAAATTTGTGCACATTCCGGTGGCGATCTCGTTGAGCGTGGTGTTCGCGGTGCTGATCGGTTCGGTGATCGCTTCGATGCTGTTGCCGAAAAAAGCCGCGGCGCAAGCGTGATCGAAGCTAGGGCATGACGGACCGGGCACGATGCCCGGTCTTGTCATGCCTTTTGGCTCGCTGGCAGGCGCCCGGCAAAACGCCTAGAATGGCCGCCATCTGAATGCCTGCAAGACATGAAGGACGACTCATGGCCAAAGCGCCGAAGGCCCCTGCCAGTTTCGAAACCGCCCTCGCCCAGCTCGAAGAGCTGATCCAGGCGATGGAAAGCGGTGACATGCCGTTGGAAAGCGCGCTCGCCTCTTACAAACAGGGCATCGAGCTGATCAAGCTCTGCCAGGGCAAGCTCGCCGACGCCGAACAGCAGCTGAAAATGCTGGAAAACGACGAACTCAAACCGCTGGATCTGCCCAATGTCTGATACCGCCTTCATCGGCTGGATGACCAGCATCCAGCAGCGCATGGAAACCGCACTGGCCAACGCCCTGCCGGCCAGCCATATCGCCCCCGAATCGCTGCACGACGCGATGCGCTACGTGACGCTCGAAGGCGGCAAGCGGGTACGCCCGCTGCTGGCCTTCGCCGCCGGCGAGCTGGCCGGCGCCGATTCGGCCAACGTCGAGCGCGCCGCCTGTGCGGTAGAGATGATCCACGTCTACTCGCTGGTGCACGACGACATGCCGTGCATGGACGACGACGTGCTGCGCCGTGGCAAGCCCACCTGTCACGTCGCCTACGACGAAGCCACCGCCTTGCTGGTCGGCGACGCGCTGCAGACGCTGGCGTTCGAGCAGCTGGCACGGCCGATGGACGGCGTCGCCGCCCCCGCGCAGTTGCAGATGGTGCTGAAGTTGGCCGAAGCGGCCGGCCACGGCGGCATGGCAGGCGGCCAGGCGATCGACCTTGCCAGCGTCGGCAAGCAGCTATCGCTGCCCGAACTCGAATACATGCACCTGCTGAAGACCGGCGCGCTGATCCGCGCCGCGGTCTGGCTGGGTGCACTGGCCGGTCGCGCGCTGAGCGCCGACGAGGCCGAACGCCTCGACCAGTTCGCCAAGCGTATCGGCTTGGCGTTCCAGGTGGTCGACGACGTGCTCGACTGCGAGGCCGACACCGCCACGCTCGGCAAGACCGCCGGCAAGGACGCGGCCAACAACAAGCCCACCTACGTCAGCCTGATGGGGCTGTCCGAAGCCAAACGTTTCGCCCGCGAGCTGCGCGACGAAGCGTTCGCCGCACTCGAACCGTTCGGCCCGGCCGCTGACCGCCTGAAGGCACTAGCCGACTACATCGTCGCCCGCTCGTTCTGAGGCCGAAAGATTTATGTATCCACTACTCGACACCATCGCCAGCCCGGCCGACCTGCGCACCCTGGAGCGCAAGCAGTTGCCGCAACTGGCGAACGAACTGCGCGACTTCCTGGTCGAGTCGGTCAGTAAGACCGGCGGCCACTTCGCATCCAACCTGGGCAGCATCGAGCTGACCATCGCGTTGCACTATGTGTTCAACACCCCGGACGACCGCTTGGTGTGGGACGTCGGCCACCAGACCTACCCGCACAAGATCCTGACCGGCCGCCGCGAGCGGATGGGCACGATGCGCCAGAAGGGCGGCCTGGCCGGCTTTCCCAAACGGGAAGAATCCGAATACGACACCTTCGGCGTCGGTCACTCGTCGACCAGCATCGGCGCCGCGCTCGGCATGGCCTGTGCGGCCAAGGCACAGGGGCTGGACCGCAAGGCGGTGGCGATCATCGGCGACGGCGCGCTGACCGCCGGCCAGGCCTTCGAGGCGCTGAACAATGCCGGCGCGATGGACGTCGACCTGCTGGTGGTGCTCAACGACAATGAAATGTCGATCTCGCCGAACGTCGGCGCGTTGACCAACTATCTGTCGCAGATCCTGTCCAGCCGCTTCTACAACGCGGTGCGCGACGGCACCAGCAAGGCGCTGGGCATTCTGCCGCCGGTGCGCGACATCGCCGGCAAGGTCGAAGAGCACATGCGCGGCATGCTGACCGGCGGCACGCTGTTCGAGGAGTTCGGCTTCAACTACATCGGCCCGGTCGACGGCCACGACCTCGACGCGCTGGTCACCACGCTGAAGAACATCCGCACGCTGAAGGGCCCGCAGTTCCTGCACGTGGTCACCAAGAAGGGTCAAGGCTACAAGTTGGCCGAAAACGACCCGGTGGGCTACCACGCCGTACCCAAGTTCGACCCGGCCAACGGTACCGCCGGCGGCAAGTCGGGCGGCAAGCCCGCCTATACCCAGGTGTTCGGCGACTGGTTGTGCGACATGGCCAAGCTCGACCCGCGCTTGGTCGGCATCACTCCGGCGATGCGCGAGGGCTCGGGCCTGGTGCGCTTCGAGAAAGAACACCCTGAGCGCTATTTCGACGTCGGCATCGCCGAACAGCATTCTGTGACCTTCGCCGCCGGCCTCGCCTGCGACGGCATGAAGCCGGTGGTGGCGATCTATTCGACCTTCCTGCAGCGCGCCTACGACCAACTGATCCACGACGTGGCGATCCAGAACCTGCCGGTGCTGTTCGCCATCGACCGCGCGGGCCTGGTCGGCGCCGACGGCCCGACCCACGCCGGCGCCTTCGACATCAGCTACCTGCGCTGCATCCCGAACATGATCGTCGCCGCCCCGTCCGACGAGAATGAATGCCGCCAGCTGCTCTACACCGCCTACCAGCACAACGGCCCGAGCGCGGTGCGCTACCCGCGCGGCACCGGCCCGGGCGTAGCGATCGAGCAGCAGATGCAGGCGCTGCCGCTGGGCAAGGGTGTGATCCGCCGCGAAGGCGCGCAGAAGAAGATCGCGATCCTCGCTTTCGGCAGCATGGTCGCGCCGGCGCTGACTGCGGCCGAGGCGTTCGACGCCACCGTCGCCGACATGCGTTGGGTCAAGCCGCTCGACGTAGAACTGGTCGCCCAGCTCGCCGGTCATTACGAACTCTTGGTGACCGTCGAAGAAAACGTGGTGATGGGCGGTGCCGGTTCTGCAGTGCTCGAATGCCTGCAGAAGCTGGGCCTGCAGGTGCCGGTGCTGCAACTGGGCCTGCCGGATGCCTACGGCGAACACGGCGACCCGGCCCTGCTGTTGGCCGATGTCGGCCTGAATGCGCAAGGCATTGAAACCGCGATCCGTGCTAGGCTGAATCGATAGGATTCAGCTCTACGGAGGCCGCTATGAACGGCGTGGACCTGGCAACGTTCTTCAACTTGCAGGGCACGCCGTTCGCCTTTCTGCCACGCCTCGCGGTGGCGCTGGCGATCGGCCTGTTGATCGGCGTCGAGCGCGAGCGCAAGCGTCATCCACTCGCCGGCATCCGTACCTTCGCGTTGACCGCCCTGTTCGGCAGCCTGACCGGCCTGCTGGCCGATCTGAACAAATTGCCGGCCCTCGTCGCCGTCGGTTTCATCGTAATGGCGGCCTTCGGCTTCCTGCCTCACAGTCACCCAGCCGACCGTGGCGACAGTTCCCTACCCGTCGCCGAGCCACACTCCACCACGCTGATCGCTCTGCTGATCACCTATGTGCTGGGCTTGCTGATCTGGCATGGCGATGCCTCGCTGGCGGTCGCGCTCGGCGTCGCCACCACCGCCTTGCTCTACCTCAAGCCCGAGCTGACCGGCATCCTGCAGAAACTCAGTCGTCACGACCTGTTGTCGGTGCTGCAGTTCATCGCGCTGTCTTTCATCGTGCTGCCCATCCTGCCCAATCGCAGCTTCGGCCCCTACCTGGCGTTCAACCCTCACGTGGTGTGGCTGATGGTGGTGCTGATCGCCGGTGTCAGCCTGTCGGGCTACCTGCTGATGCACCTCTTGGGCGAACGGGCCAGTCCAACGCTGCTGGGCATACTCGGCGGCCTGGTCTCCAGCACCGCCACCACTTTCGTCTACGCCCGCGCCGCACGCGACAAGCCCACCAGCACGTCAATGGCCAAGCAAGTGATCCTGCTCGCCAACCTGGTGCAGTTTGCGCGGCTGGTGGTGCTGGCCCTGGTGCTGCTGCCCGCCGCCACCAAGTGGGTGGCGCTGATGCTGCTGCCGGGCATGGCCATCGGCCTCATCCCCATTCTGCCCGACTGGTCACGCCACCGCCCCGCCAATGCCGAACAACCCGCTATGGAGCTGTCCAACCCGACCGAGCTGAAGCTGGCGCTGGGTTTCGGCGTGGTGTTCGCCCTGGTGATGTTCTGCGCAGCCTGGCTCAACACCGAGCTCGGCAGCAAGGGCCTGTATGCGGTCGCACTGATCTCCGGCATCAACGATCTGAACGCCATCTCCCTGTCCGCTTTCAATCTGTTCGGCGACCAGCGCATCGCCGTCACGGCAATGCTGACCGCAGTGGCCTTGGCCGTGGCGGCGAATACCGCGTTCAAGTTCGGCGCGATCCTGAGCCTGGGCGGAGTCGCCTTGGCGCGCCAGTGTCTGCCATCGCTATCCGCTTCACTAATCGGCATCGCGGTCGGGGGCTGGTTGGCGCTGCAGACGCTCTGATGCACGCACGACTCTCAACAGGTTTACCCGATCAAAATAGATATGTTATAAAATAACAACAACCCCCTACCGCCCCTCGAATCCCTCATGCACACCAGCCCCATTCCCGACATCCAGAGCTCGCCCGACTCCCGCAACCTGATCATCGACAAGGTCGGCATCAAAGACCTGCGCCACCCGATCCGGCTCGCCGAACGCAGCGGTGGCGTGCAGCCGAGTGTCGGCCTGTTCACGATGGCGGTGCAGCTGCCCGCCCACCTGAAAGGCACGCACATGTCGCGCTTCGTCACGCTGCTACAGGAGCAGCAGGCGCCGCTGTCACCGGACGAATTCGAGCGCCTGGTGCGCAAGATGGCCGACCGGCTCAAAGAGATCTCGCAGTTCGGCGCGCACAACCAGCGCTCGCACGCCACCGTCCGCGTCGCGCTGGCCGAGCCGGTATGGATCGAGGAGCTGATCGAGCTGGTCGAACAACAAGCCTTGTGCGAGTTGTATGGCTTGCTCAGGCGCCCGGACGAGAAGCACGTGACCGAACGCGCCTATGAGAACCCCAAATTCGTCGAGGACATGGTGCGCGACGTGGCAGCGCGGCTCAACGCCGATGCGCGCATCCTGGCCTACAGCGTCGAGTCGGAGAACTTCGAGTCCATCCACAACCATTCGGCCTATGCGCTGATCGAGCACGACAAGCGCCGCGCTTGAAACAAAAAGGCGAACCCGCGGGTTCGCCTTTGCTACGTTGGCCGAACGCTCAGCGCGCCAGCGCCGGAATCAGCTCGAGAATCTTGTGTGCGGTTTCCTGCGGGTGTTCGAGCGGAAACAGGTGCGTGCCGCGCTGGTGCTGCACTTTCATACCGTAGTGGCGCTGCATATAGTGCAGGTCGGCCGGCTTGATCACATCGCTGTGGGTGCCGGCCACGAAGGCCGCCGGCACGGTCAACCGCCCTCGGTAACGAGGGAAGTTGTGCGGCAGATAGCGGAAGATCGCATGCTCGACCGCCGGACGGAACTTCAGCAGCCGCTGCCCCCGGCCGTCGTCGACGGTGCCGAACTCGGCGTAGTCGCTCAGGCAGTCCGGGTCCCAGCGGGCGAACATCGGTTTGCGGCCGAAGTAGTCGCGCACCTCGTCGACGCTGCCCCAGCCGTCGCGGCGCCGGGCCGACTTGCCGCCCGGCGTCAGCCGGTCGATCAGACCGAACTTCTTCGACAACCAGATGCCGCGCGAGCGCAGCGGCCCCATCAGCGGCGAATCGAGGATCACCAGGCCGCGAAACAGTTCCGGCCGGCGGATCGCCGCGAAGAACAGCAGGAAACCACCCAGCGAATGGCCGACACCGATCACCGGCCGGCTGTAGTGACTTTCGATATGGCCGATGGTCTCGTCGACCAGGTGTGGCCAACAGTCGGTCACCGGAAAGCGCGGGTCGTGGCCGACCAGGTCCTTGTAACCGACCTCGTAGTCGCCCTCCAGCGCCTGGAGCATCTTGCGGTACACGCTCGCCGGGAAACTATTGGCGTGCGCGAAGTAAATCGTTTCTCGCATGGTGAGTGAAAACCCCTTCGTGATTTGCTTGCGGCCTGACCTGTCGGTCGGCTGCTTTTTATTAAGAGTCGCTCACAAAGCCCGGCGTAACGATGCTGGCCAAGCGCGCCGTAGTAGCCAGTGCGGAGGCACGGCAAGGCAGCACAACAAGCCGGGATGATTTCATGAGCGGCTCTAAGTCGCCGGACGCGCCGGCATCGCTATCGTAACGTAAGCGCCTAGCCGCCTGTCAGATTTGCCGGCTTCCCCCGACCAATGATAGCGTTGGGCCGCGCGGGAACCCGTCCGCTCCGCGACGGTCAATCCTCACGACAAAACCGATAAATCGAAACAATGCTGCCATCCCTGCCCCTATTCCGCCTGTGGCGCGGCCTCGCGGCCATGCTGCTGATGCTCGCCCCCCTGCTGGCCTATGCCTTGTCGCCGGACGACCTGTTGCCGCCGGACAAGGCCTTCGTCGCCAGCGTCGAGCAGACCGGCCTGCAACTGACCGTGCGCTTCAAGATCGCCGACGGCTACTACCTGTATCGCGACCGCATGTCGTTCGCGAGTGAACCGGCCGATCTGGTCGGCAAGCCGACGTTCCCGAGCGGCGACGAGAAGCACGACGCCTTCTTCGGCCGACAGACCATCTTCAAGCACGAGGCGGTCATTACCCTGCCCATCAAGGCCGGTGCGCCGTCCCGCTTTACCCTCAAGGCCGTCTACCAGGGCTGCGCCGAAGTCGGCGTCTGCTATCCCCCGCAGACCCACCTGCTCGATGTCGGTGCCCCGACCGGTGGCAAGCTCAATCCGCTCGAATGGCTGGAGGGCGGCAACCGCGCCAATGCTCCGCCGGCGAACGATGCCGGCGCCACGCTGTCGCGCGCCTCGATCGCCACCACGCTTGGCACCTTCTTTGTCGCAGGCCTCGCGCTCGCCTTCACCGCCTGCATGTACCCGCTGCTGCCCATCCTGTCCTCGCTGATCGCCGGGCAAGGCCAGACGCTGACGCGCCGACGCGGCTTTCTGCTGGCACTCGCCTATGTGCAGGGCCTGGCGCTGACCTATACCGCCGTCGGCGTGGTGGCCGGGATGACCGGCGCGCTGTTGACCGTCTGGCTGCAGCAGCCGGCAGTGATCCTGACCGCCGCCGCGCTGATGGTGGTGTTTGCGCTGGCGATGTTCGACGTGTTCTCGATCCAGCTGCCCAACGCCTTGCAATCCCGCCTGGCCGAGGCCAGCAACCGCCTGCCGGGCGGCCACTACCTGACCGTGTTCGCGATGGGCGCGCTATCGGCGCTGATCATCGGCCCCTGTGTCGCGCCGCCGTTGGCGCTGGCGCTGGGCTACATCGGCAGCACCGGCGACGCGCTGCTCGGCGGCCTGGCGCTCTACATGATGGCACTGGGCCTGGGCCTGCCGCTCTTGCTGATCGGCACCTTCGGTGGGGCGGTGCTGCCGCGCGCCGGCGGCTGGATGAAGACGGTGAAGGCCGGCTTCGGCGTGGTGATGCTGGGCTTGGCGATCTACCTGGCCAGCCCCTTCCTGCCGGTGTGGTTGACCATGCTCGGCTGGGCGGCCCTGGCGATAGCCAGCGCGGTGTTCCTGAAGGCCTTCGAGCCGCTGCACGGCAACGCCACCGTCTGGCACAAGCTGGGCAAGGCGCTGGGCGTGCTACTGCTGATGGTCGGTGCCGCACAACTGGTCGGCGTCCTGTCCGGCGGCAACGACCCGCGCCAGCCGCTGAAAGGCCTGTTCGGCAGCACGGCCGCCGCATCGGCCGAGGCGCTGCCGTTCCAGACCGTGCGTAGCGTCGCCGAACTCGACGCCGCGCTGGCCGCGAGCGCCGGCAAGCCGGTGCTGCTCGACTTCTATGCCGACTGGTGCGTGTCCTGCAGGGAACTGGAGACCGACACCTTCACCGACCCGGCCGTCGCAGCCAAGCTGCGCGGCATGACACTGCTGCGCGCCGACGTCACCGCCAACAACGCCGCCGACCAGGCACTGCTCAAGCGCTTCGGCCTGTTCGGCCCGCCGGGGCTGATCCTGTTCGGCGCCGACGGCAAGGAAGCGCAGCGCGTCATCGGCTTTGTGCCGGCCAAGCCCTTCCTCGCCACGCTGGACAAGGTCGCGCCGTAAGCGTGCCTACGCCGTCGCTCGCCCGAGCGGTGGCGCATTGCCTCATCAAGGTTGGCCGAACTGTTCGGCCAACCTTGCCCGGCCTTAAACCACCTTGCCCTCCGCCAGCGCCCGGCTGATCAGCAGCTTCTGGATGTCGCTGGTGCCCTCGTAGATCTGTGCCACGCGCACATCGCGGTAGATCTTCTCGATGCCGTAATCGGCAAGGTAGCCGTAGCCGCCCAGCGTCTGCAGCGACGCCGACACCACCGCCTCGGCGGTTTCCGAAGCGAACAGCTTGGCCATTGCCGCCTCGGTCAGGCACGGCAGCCCGGCATCGCGCAGGCCCGCCGCATGCCAGAGCAGTTGTCGCGCAGCCTCCAGCCGGGTCGCCGCGTCGGCAAGTCGGAAGCCCACTGCCTGGTGATGGATGATGGTCTCGCCGAAGCTCTTGCGTTCACCAGCATAACGGGCAGCGATCGCCAGCGCCGCACGCGCCATGCCGATGCACTGCGCGGCGATGCCGATGCGGCCCGACTCCAGGTTCGCCAGCGCGATCTTGTAGCCCTCGCCCTCGGCACCGAGCCGGTGGCTGGCAGGCACCCGCACCGCGTCGAACGCCAGCTGGCAGGTGTCGGACGCGTGCTGGCCCATCTTGTCCTCGGTGCGCACCACCCGGTAGCCCGGCGTGGCGGTCGGCACCAGAAAGGCCGAAATGCCCTTCTTGCCGGCGGCGGGGTCGGTGACCGCGAACACGATGGCGACATCGGCGTGCCGGCCGTTGGTGATGAACTGCTTCACTCCATCGATCACGTAGTCGTCGCCATCTCGACGCGCCTTGCAGCGCAGCGCCGCCGCATCCGAGCCTGCCTCTGGCTCGCTCAGGCAGAACGCCGACAGCCATTGGCCGCTGGCGATCGGCCGCAGAAAGGTATCCTTCTGCCAGTCGTTGCCGAAGCGCTCGATCGGCCCGCAACCCACCGAGTTGATCACCGAGATGATGGTCGACAAGGCTCCGTCACCGACCGCGATTTCCTCGATCACCGCCGCGGCAGTCAGGGTGTCGAGTCCAGCCCCGCCCCATTCCGGCGCCACGGTCAGGCCGAAGCAGCCCAGCTCGGCGAGGCCCTGCAGCGCCTCGCGCGGGAAGCGCTTCTCCCTGTCCCAGCCCGCCGCCTGCGGCACCACCTGCTCGGTGACGAAGCGGCGCACCGCGTCGCGTATCTGCTCCTGTTCCGCACTCAATCGCATCGCGCCACCCTCACAGCAACTCGACGGCGACGGCGGTCGCCTCGCCGCCGCCGATGCACAGGCTGGCCACGCCACGGCGCAGGCCGCGCTGGCGCAAGGCCGACAGCAGCGTCACCACGATGCGCGCGCCCGAGGCGCCGATCGGGTGGCCCAGCGCGCAGGCACCGCCGTGCACGTTGACCCGTTCGTGCGGCAGCGCGAGCTCGCGCATCGCCGCCATCGTTACCACCGCGAACGCCTCGTTGATCTCGAACAGGTCGACGTCCTCGACGGCCCAGCCTATCTCGGCCAGCAGTTTGCTGATCGCCCCCACTGGCGCGGTGGTGAACCAGTCCGGCGCCTGCGCATGGGTAGCGTGACCGACGATGCGCGCCAGCGGCGTCAGGCCCTGCGCGCGCGCATCCGACTCGCGCATCAGCACCAGCGCCGCGGCGCCGTCCGAGATCGAGCTGGAGTTGGCGGCGGTCACGGTGCCGTCGCGCTGGAAGGCCGGCTTCAGCGTCGGGATCTTGTCCGGCCGGGCCGACAGCGGCTGCTCGTCGGTATCGACCGTCAGGCTGTCCCCCTTGCGCCCGGCCACCGTCACCGGCGCGATCTCGGCGGCGAAATGGCCATCGCGAATCGCCGCCTGGGCGCGGGCAAGCGAGGCCAGCGCGAACTCGTCCTGCTGCTGGCGGGTGAAGCCGAAGTGGCCGGCACAGCGCTCGGCGAACACGCCCATCAGCGTGCCGGTTTCATACGCGTCCTCTAGCCCGTCCAGGAACATGTGGTCCTTCAGCTCGCCGTGCCCCAGCCGCAGCCCGCCGCGCGCCTTCGGGATCAGATACGGCGCATTGCTCATGCTCTCCATGCCGCCCGCCACCACGCGGTTGGCCGAACCGGCGATCAGGCGGTCGTGACCGAGAATCAGTGCCTCCATGCCCGAGCCGCACATCTTGTTGACGGTGGTCGCCGGCGCCGACTCCGGTAGCCCGGCCTTCAGCGCCGCCTGTCGCGCCGGCGCCTGGCCTTGACCCGCCGGCAGCACGCAGCCCATCAGCACCGTGTCGATGCTGTCGACCGCCACACCGCCGCGCTCAAGCGCCGCGCGGATCGCCACCGCGCCCAGCTCGCTGGCGCTGCTACCGGACAAGGCGCCCTGAAAACCGCCCATCGGCGTGCGCGCCATGCCGACCACTACCACACTGTCCTGTTTCGCCTGCGTCATCGTGTTGTCTCCGTTCGTTCGCAACCAACCCAAACTAACGTTTACGTTAACGTAATATTAGGCTGACAGCGACAACTAAGCACCGCACAATGAATCGAAGCGGGCCGCCCTGTGGCGCCCACCACCACACTGGAGACGATATGAGCGACGCCCCCGTGCTATTCCACACCCGCCGCAATGCCGACGGCTCCCAGATCGGCATCGCCACCCTCAACAATCCGGCCGCACTCAACGCGCTGAACCTGGCGATGATCCGGCTGCTCGATGCGCAGTTGGCCGAATGGGCCGCCGATCCGGCCATCGCGCTGGTGGTCTTGCACGGCGCCGGCGACAAGGCCTTCTGCGCCGGCGGCGATGTGAAAGGGCTGCGTGCCGCACTGTTGGCCGAACCGTCCCCCGCCCCGCACCCGGCCGCGGTGACTTTCTTTACCGAGGAATACCGGCTCGATCACCGCCTGCACGTCTACCCCAAGCCGCTGCTGATCTGGGGCAGCGGCATCGTGATGGGCGGCGGCATGGGGCTGCTGCAGGGCGCCAGCGTGCGCATCGTCACCGACACCAGCCGCCTGGCGATGCCGGAAGTCAGCATCGGGCTCTATCCGGACGTGGGCGGCAGCTGGTTCCTGGCACGCCTGCCAAGCCGGCTCGGTCGCTTCCTCGCGCTGACCGGCGCGCCGCTCAATGCGCACGACGCACTGCTGCTCGGTCTGGCCGACCGCGCACTGCCGCACGACAGTCTGCCGGCGCTGCTCGATGCACTCAGCGCCGGACACTGGCAGCCTAGCGCTTCGGCCAACCGTGCCGAGCTCGACCGCCTGCTCGAGCGTTTCACCGCAGCCCATCCGGTGGCGCTGCCCGACTCGCCGATAGCTCGCCATCAGCTGGCGCTGCAGACGGTATTGCAGGCTGGCGATATGCGGGATGTCGCAGCGGGGCTGATCGTGCAGGGCAAGGCATCGGACGATCCGTGGCTGACCCGTGCCGCCGAGACGCTGGCTCACGGTTCGCCCAGCACGGCGGCGGTCAGCTGGGCGATTCAGGAACGGCTGGCGACCGCGTCGCTCGCCGACGCCTTCCGCGCCGAGCTAAATCTTTCGGTCAACTTCTGCGCCAAGCCGGACTTTCTGGAGGGAGTACGCGCCCGTCTGGTCGACAAGGACCAGGCGCCGCGCTGGCAGCCGGCTACGTTGGCCGAAGTGGATCAGGATTGGATAGACGGGCATTTCATCGAACACTGGCCGGCCGACGCTCACCCCTTACGTGGACTGTGAAACAAAGAATAACGGCGGCCATTGGCCGCCGTTGTCTGTCACGAGTCTGTCATTCGCTGCCGGCTGGGCTCTTCTCCGTCTGCCGCGGCGGCGATACCAGCTGGCCTTCCCCTAGCGCCTGACTCAGCCTGCGATAGGTGCGGAACATCACGCCACCGACCAGCAAGGCGCTGAGCAGCAGTTGCAACCACAAGGTCAGCAGCCAACGTTGCTCGACCGTCTTGGCATCCTGTACCGCCGCATTGGTGCGCTGCTCGAACAGCACATAGAAGTTGTCGATCGGCAGCATGATCTGCGCCTTGTAGCGGTCGTACTGCACGTCGTTCAGCAACTGGCGCGCCAGCTCGCGATTGGGACGACCATGGCGGGTGAACTGCCCGCTGCCGTCCTCGAAACGCCCCTTCACCGCGTTGATCGCCACCAGCTCGATGCGCATCAGCGCATCGGACTTGGCCTGAGCCTCATTCAGGTAAGTGAATTCCTGAGGGGTGAAGCCGATATCCTGCATCAGCCGACGCAGCGGCACCGTCTGGCCGTCAGGGCGCGGCTTGGCATCCCCGGCAACGACGAAATCCCAGTAAATGCGGCGGTAGTCCTGCGGGCGCGGCAACTCGCCGTTGCGAATCGCCGCCACGTCCCAGTACAGCTGCTCGAAACGCGCATCGCCGGTTTGCGCAAAGCTGCGCACGAAGCGCGTCATGTCGTCCGAGCTACGCCGCAATTCGTCGGCGTAGAGATAGCTTTGCAGACGCACATCCTCGGCCTGCCCCGTCGCATCGGCGGCAGCGTAAAGACGCAGTCCGGTCAGCCCCAATAGCAGCACGGCCGCCAGGCACAGCGCCGCCGGCACCAGGAAGATTCGACGTAGCATCATGTCTTCACTTTGTTTGCTGTTTCATGCACTCGATTCTTCACAGCGGGTGATATTACCTGAAACTTGGCTACGTCATTCGTGCATTCGCTAGGCTAAGCTATTGTAATAAAAATGATTCTCAGTCATTTTGTGAATTAAAAAACAGGGCCAACCGAAACCGGGGCCCTGAGTTCATTCCCTGATGAAAAACCAGATTAGGCAAGCGGATAGCCGCGCGTCTCCAACGCCTTGCGCAGCTCACCCAGTGCAATGTCGACCAGGTCCGGCGCACCGCTGAAACCAAACTCGATATGGCCTGGCACATCGGCGCGCGCGAACGATGGCAGGCTGGAGAAGCGCAGTGTCGGATAACGGGTAACGAAGTCCTGCATCAGATCGATCAGGTCGCCCTCGCGCGCGCCGATCGCCTTGAACGAGCGCTCGACATCCGGTTGCTCGTTGCGCAATTGCGGATAGCGGGTGTCGAGCACCCACTCGATCATCGGCCACGCCATCGCCGGAAACCCTGGCACGCAGTGCAGATCGCCCAGGCTGAAGCCGGGAATCTGGTTGACCGGGTTGGGGATGATGCGGCTGCCGGCGGGGAATTCCCCCATGCGGATCCGGTGCGGATAGGCGTCCGCGCCGAAGCGTCCTTCGATCAGCTCACGCGCCTCCGGATGTACTGCCAGCGCGGTCCCGGCCGCTTTGGCGACGGCCTGGCGCGTATGATCGTCCGGTGTAGCGCCGATGCCACCGAAGCTGAACACCAGATCGCCCGAGGCCAGCGCCCGGCGCATCCCATCCTCGATGCGCACTGGCACATCGCCCAGGTATTCCACCCAGGCCAGCTTCATGCCGCGTTCGGCCAAGATCCGGATCAGCGCCTGCAGATGCTTGTCTTGGCGTTTGCCCGACAAGAGTTCGTCGCCGATGATCACCGCACCCACGTTCATACGCCCGCCCTCTTCAGTCTCGATGTCGCAAGGCATAATAGCCGATCCCGATCAGCTCCCGCAGCGCCGAATAGCACTCCTGCATCGCCCGCCCCTGCGGCACCCATAGTCGGGCACCGGCGATCTCATAGCGCACGAAACCGGTCGGTGCGGGCACCACCTGCAAGCCCTGTGCGGCGAATGCCGGCACTGCCCGGGCTAAATGCCAGCCCTGCGATACCAGCGCAATCCTGCGCACGCCATCGCCGCGCAGCAGCTTGGCCGAAAGCCGGGCATTGTCGGCGGTGGTATCCGAGCCATCCTCGACCCAGCGCGGTGCTACACCGAAATCCGAAAGCAAGCTGGCGGCCATCACCTGGCCTTCCGGCGTGCCACCATTCGGCGCTCCACCGCTGACCAGCACCGGCTTGCCGCTTAGTCGCGCCAGATGCGCCGCATAGCGCAGCCGGAGCAGCGTATCCGCCGCAGGCTCGTCACCGCCGTACTCTGGGGCCGGACGCTTGCCACCACCGAGCACCACGATGGCGTCGACGCCATTGAGCGCCGCCGCCGAAATCGGCGCATCCCGCTCGAGCAAGCCGTTCAGCCACAGCGAGCAGGCTGGCGTGGCCAGCAGATAGAGCGCTCCCAGACTCAGCAGCAGCAGGCTTCGGCCAAGCTTCGGCCAACCGCCCCGCCCCAGCCACAGGCCGAGCACAGCCAGCAGCAGCAGATTCAGCGGCGGCAAAAAAACAGCCCCGAGGAGCTGGTGCACCAGCACGTCGGGGCTTGCATTGGCCATCATAACGGACTTATTCGCCGAGGTAGGCGTTACGCACGCGGTCGTCGTTGAGCAGGTCCTGAGCCGGGCCGCTGATGCTGATGCGGCCGCTCTCCATCACGTAGCCGCGCTGGCTCACTTCCAGCGCGAGCTTCGCATTCTGCTCGACCAACAGCATCGTCACCCCCTGCGCCGCCACCTGCTGAATGATCTCGAAGATCTTCTGCACGATGATCGGTGCCAGCCCCATCGACGGCTCGTCCAGCAGCAGCAGCTTGGGCTTGGACAGGATCGCCCGGCCCATCGCCACCATCTGCTGCTCGCCGCCCGACAGGGTGCCGGCCAGCTGCTTGTAACGCTCCTTCAGACGCGGGAACAGCGTGTAGACGTGATCGATCTCGGCGAGGATCTGCGCCTTGTCGTTGCGGTAGTAGGCACCCATCAACAGGTTCTCCTCCACCGTCAGCTTGGAGAACACGCCGCGACCTTCCGGCACCATCGCCAGACCGCTGCTGACGAAGTGGTGCGACGGGATGCCGTGGGTATCCTTGCCATCGTAGGTGATGCTACCGCCCGACTTCTTCACCATGCCGACCAGGGTCTTCAGCGTGGTGGTCTTGCCGGCGCCGTTGGCGCCGATCAGCGTGACCAGCTCGCCCTGATTGATGTGAAAATCGATCCCCTTGACGGCCTGGATGCCGCCGTAGGACACCTGCAGGTTTTTGACTTCCAAGAGACTCATGCGTGGGCCACTCCGAGATAGGCTTCGATCACTTTCGGGTCATTGCGCACCATTTCCGGCACGCCTTCGGCGATTTTCTTGCCATAGTCGAGTACGGCAATCCGGTCGCACAGCCCCATCATCAGCTTCACATCGTGCTCGATCAGCAGAATGGTCACGCCGTCGTTGCGGATCTTGGCCATCAAGTCCTTCAAGTCCGACGTCTCGCGCGGGTTCATGCCAGCGGCCGGCTCGTCAAGCGCCAGCAGGGTCGGCTCGGTGGCCAACGCGCGGGCGATCTCCAGGCGGCGCTGGTGACCGTAGGACAGGTTGCGCGCGCGCTCGTCGGCGACGCTGCTGATGCCCACGTATTCGAGCAGCTCCCGGGCCTTCGCCTCGATCGCGCGCTCCTCGTCCATCGTGCCCTTGTTGCGCAGGATCGCGCCGAGCCCGCCCGCCTTGGTGCGAATGTGACGACCGACCATCACGTTTTCCAGCGCCGTCATCTCGGCAAACAGCCGGATGTTCTGGAAGGTCCGGGCGATGCCGGTACCGACCACTACGTGCGGTTTGGCACGGAACAGGTCCTTGCCGGCAAAGGTGAAGGTCCCCTCGTCCGGCATATAGAGGCCGGTCAGCACGTTGAACAGCGTGGTCTTGCCGGCACCGTTCGGGCCGATCAGGCCGTAGATCTCGCCCTTGTTGATGCTCAGGCCAACATTATTCAGCGCCACCAGACCGCCGAAGCGTTTCACGATGCCTTCGATTTTCAGCAGAGTTTCAGCCATGGCTCACACCTTTCTTGGCATCCTGGAATTCCATCCGACGACGTTTGGACGGCCAAGCCCCTTCCGGGCGGACCAGCATCATCACCACCATGGCAAGACCGAACAGCAGCATCCGGGCATTCTCCGGATCGACGATGGTCTTGCCGAATACCGCCATCTGCAACGGGCCAATCGTGGAGCGCAGGATTTCCGGTGCAATGGTCAACATCACCGCTCCCAGCACCACCCCCGCGATATTGCCCATACCGCCCAGCACGATCATCGCCAGAATCATGATCGACTCGATCAGGCTGAACGACTCAGGCGACACGAAGCCCTGGAAGGCCGAGAACAGACCACCGGCAACACCACCGGACAAAGCGCCCAGCGCGAAAGCCAGCAGCTTGATGTTGCGGATATTGATACCCATCGCCGCGGCGGCGATATCGTCCTCGCGCAGTGCCACCCAGGCACGGCCGATCCGCGAATGCTGCAGACGCCACGCCATGATCACCACGCCCACGGTCAGCACTAGGAAGAAGTAGTAGTACAGGTAGACGTTGCTGAAGGTCTGACCGAACAGCTCGAACGATTTGCCGAACGAGAAGCCGCCCACCTGGATCGGATCGATCAGGTTGACGCCCTGCGGGCCGTTGGTGATGTTGATCGGGGCATTCAGGTTGTTGATGAAGATCCGGATGATCTCACCGAAACCCAGCGTCACGATCGCCAGATAGTCGCCCTTCAGCCGCAATACCGGCGTACCGAGCAGAATGCCGAAGAACGCTGCCAACACCGCACCGATTGGAATGGTGATGTAGAACGGCAGATGCAGGCCGAAATGCGGCGAGCTGAGCAAGGCATAGGAATAGGCGCCTACCGCGTAGAACGCAATAAAGCCCAAGTCCAACAGACCGGCAAAGCCGACCACCATGTTCAGACCCAGTGCCAGCATCACGTACAGCAAGGCAAAGTCCAGAATCCGTACCCAGGAATTGCCCAGCGCGCCGCCCACCAGGAACGGCAGCACCACTACCGCAATGGCCGACACAGCGAACAAACCCAGCTTCTTGTTATTGACCATGGTCATATGAGTTTCTCCCCGGGAAATCATGCGCGGTCCGCCATTTTCTCGCCCAGCAGGCCGGACGGACGGAAGATCAGTACCATGATCAGCACCATGAAGGCGAAGATGTCCTGATAGTTACTGCCGAGGAAGCCGCCGGTCAGCGTACCGATATAACCGGCACCGAGGCTCTCGATGATCCCGAGCAGAATCCCCCCGGCCACCGCACCGCCGAGGTTGCCGATACCGCCGAGCACCGCCGCGGTGAACGCCTTCAGGCCGATCAGGAAGCCCATGTAGTAGTGCGCCTGGTCGTAGTTGGTCGCAACCATTACACCAGCGATCGCGCCCAGACCCGAGCCGATCACGAAGGTGGCCGAAATCACCTTGTTGACGCTGACACCCATCAGGCCCGCCACCGACGGGTTCTGGCTGGTGGCGCGCATTGCGCGACCCAGCTTGGTGCGCTCGACCATGACCAACAGGCCGGCCATGATCACCAGACACAGCACGATGATGATCACCTGCAGTTTGGTGATGCTGGCGCCGAGGATGGTAATCGTGTCATGCGACAGGATAGGCGGGAACGGGATGTAGTTGCGGCCCCAGATCAGGATCGCCACCTGCTGCAGCACGATCGACAGACCGATCGCGGTGATCAGCGGCGCCAGTCGCGGCGCATTGCGCAACGGCCGGTAAGCGACCCGTTCGATGACGAAACCGAGCAACATACATGCGGGTATCGAAATCATCAGGCCGATCAGCACCAGCAACGGCCCGGGCAGATTGATGCCCGCGTTCATCAGCGCCGAGATCACCGAAATGGTAACCATGGCCCCGAACATGACAACTTCCCCGTGCGCAAAATTGATCAGGCCCATGATGCCGTACACCATGGTGTAGCCCAATGCAATCAACGCGTAGATACTGCCCAGCACCAGCCCGTTCAGGATTTGTTGAACAAAAATGTCCACGATGGGAGTTCTCCTTAGGATGAGCGACCCAGCGGCTCGACGGGGTTTCCCCTCTTGTATTACCGCTATAGTTTTTTTCTGGTACAACTGCCTTGGAATTGAAGGTTGTCCGACAGGCGAGCGGATTATCATGCCGGATACAATCTACTGTCAATCTTAAAAATTTGTTAAATACGGCCTAAAAATGGCCGAATTTTCAATAGCATAAGCTTTTGAAAATTAACGATTTTTAGCCAAATCATCCCGCGCGTTATTTTTGCGCACAGAAGCACCAAAGCAGGGCAAGGCACAGGATTGCCCATCACATGACAATGGCCAAAAAAGATGCCCTCCGATGCCAAAATAACGGCATGGGAGGGCAGTTTTTTTTGATGAGTCAGGAAATCATGCCGACGGCACAGTCTCCGGTCGCACCATCTTAGAGCTGGAACGGATAGACCGAGCCCAGACCGAGAATTACGGTCAATTCATCGAGCGCAGTGCGGCACTCGACCAGCAGCTGCGGATCGGCCAAATCGTCAGGCGACAGGCGGTCACGGTAGTGCTTGTCGACCCAGCCGTTCAGTTGACCGAACAAGGCATCGGACATCATCACCTTCGGATTCACCGCGGCAATCTCGGCGTCGGACAGCGCCACGCGCAGGCGCAGGCAGGCCGGGCCACCGCCATTCTGCATACTCTGCTTCAGGTCGAACACCTTCACTTCGGCGATCGGACCATTGCTGGCGAGCAACTTTTCCAGGTACGCCCAGACGCGCGGCTGATTACGGCACTCTTCCGGCACCACGATCGCCATCTTGCCGTCGGCACGGGTCAGCAGCTGGCTGTTGAACAGATAGCTCTTCACCGCCTCTTCGACGCTCACCTCGGCATCCGGCACCTCGATCGCGATGAACTGGCCGCCGCGCGCCGCCAGCTTGCGATCCAGTTCGGCCAACACTTCAGCCTGCTGCAGGAACGACTTCTGGTGGTGGAACAGCACATTGCCGTTGCCGACCGAGATCACGTCGTTGTGGAACACGCCGGCGTCGATGGTGGCCGGGTCCTGCTGCGCGTACACCACGCCCGCTTCCGACAGGCCGTGCAGACGAGCGATCGCTTGGCTGGCTTCCAGCGTCTGGCGCGCCGGGAACTTGGCCGGCTTCGGATAGCGGGTATCGAACGCCGAGGCGCCGAACACGAAGAACTCCACGCCCGGCGCGTCGTATTCGGCGCAGAAGCGGGTATGGTTGGCCGCGCCTTCGTCGCCAAAGTGCATCTGAGCCGGCAGTGCCGGGTGCACCGCGAAGCGGCTCTCGTCGGCGAACATCGCCGACAGCACGCGGCGGGTGGTCGGATGCTCGATCGCGCGGTGGAACTTGTTGTTCAGGTTGGCCGGGGTGAAATGCACGCGGCCGTCGGCGGTGTCGGCGCTCGGGCTGACGGTGGCCGCGTTGGCGGTCCACATGCTCGACGCCGAAGTGCAGGCGGCCAGGATGGCCGGCGCTTCCTTGGCGGCGCGGGCGATCACCTCGGCATCGCTGCCGGCAAAGCCCAACTGGCGCAAGGCCGCCACGTCCGGGCGTTCCTGCGGGGCGAGCACGCCCTGCTTGAAGCCGGCGTCGTGCAGCGCCTTCATCTTGGCCAGGCCCTGCTTGGCGGCCAGCTTCGGGTTGGACGCCGCGCTCTGGTTGCCGGTCGAGGCCACGTTGCCGTAGGACAGCCCACTGTAGTTGTGGGTTGGGCCGACCAGCCCGTCGAAGTTCACTTCAAATGCACTCACAGTACGATCCCCGGGGACAGTTGGGCCGGCACGGCCATGGTGTCGCACTCCAGCGAGGCGACGGGGTAGGCGCAGTAATCTGCTGCGTAGTAGGCGCTCGGACGGTGGTTGCCCGAGGCACCGATGCCGCCGAACGGGGCGGCGCTAGAAGCGCCGGTCAGCGGCTTGTTCCAGTTGACCACACCGGCACGGCTTTCCAGCAGGAAGCGCTCGTACAGCGCGCGGTCGTCCGACAGCACGCCGGCGGCCAGGCCGTAGCGGGTCTCGTTGGCCAGATCGATCGCCTCGTCGAAGCTGGCGTAGCGCACCACTTGCAACAGCGGGCCGAAGAACTCTTCGTCGATGCGGTCGGTGACGGCGGTCACGTCGATGATGCCCGGCGACAGCAAGGCGCCGACCTCGGACAGGCGACGCATCGCCAGCAGTTGCTTGCCGCCGCGCTCCAGCAGCGTCTGCTGAGCGGTGAGCAGCGCGTCGGCGGCGGTGTTCGAAATCACCGAGCCCATGAACGGCGCCGGCTCCTCGTCATAGCGGCCGACCTTGATGTTGGCCGAAACCTCGACCAGACGGGCCAGGAAGCGGTCGCCCCACTCCCCCACCGGCACCAGCAGGCGGCGTGCGCAGGTGCAGCGCTGGCCGGCCGACACGAAGGCTGACTGGATGGTGTGGTGCACGGCCGCGTCGATGTCGGCGACGCCTTCGACGATCAGCGGGTTGTTGCCGCCCATTTCCAGCGCCAGGATCTTCTCCGGCTGGCCGCCGAAGTTCTTGTGCAGGATCGCGCCGGTGGCCGAGCTGCCGGTGAAGAACAGGCCGTCGAGGCCGGCGTGGTTCGCCAGCGCGATGCCGGTTTCGCGGGCGCCTTGCAGCAGACCGATCACACCCGCCGGCAGGCCGGCTTCGGCCCACAGCTTGACGGTTTCCTCGGCGGTCCACGGCGTCAGTTCGGACGGTTTGAAGATCACCGTGTTACCGGCCAGCAGCGCCGGCACGATGTGGCCGTTCGGCAGGTGGCCCGGGAAGTTGTACGGGCCGAACACCGCCACCACGCCGTGCGGCTTGTGACGCAGCACCGCTTGGGCATCGCCCATCGCTGCGGCGCGCTCGCCGGTGCGTTCGTTGTACGATTTGATCGAGATTTCCACCTTGTTGACCATGGTGGTCACTTCGGTAGTGGCTTCCCATAGCGGCTTGCCGGTTTCCTTGGCGATCACTTCGGCCAACTTGGCCTTGTTGGCGGTCAACAGCTCGGCGAAGCGGCGCACCAGCGCGACGCGTTCGTCAAAAGCGGTGCGCGACCAGCCGCGGAAGGCGGCCCGGGCGGCCTTGACCGCGACATCGACCTGTTCGGCCGACGCCTCGCGGCCCTGCCAGATCGATTCGCCAGTAGCCGGGTTGCTCTTGCCGAACGCGGTGCCGGCGCCATCCTGCCAGCGGGCATCGATGAATTGGGTGCTCATGCTTGTTCCTTCGGGGACAGGGCGACGGCGCGGACAAAGTCGCCGTCTTGGACATTCAGGGTGGCCAACTGCTCGCGCGACAGCACGATCGAGTCGGCATCAAGCGGGGCGTCGATCAGGATGGTGCGGAAACCGTCGAGCGAGGTGTTGGACACCAGCTGCGCCACGCGGCCTTCGCTCGGCAGCGGGTCGACCAAACGAGCCGCTACCATGCGGCTTTCCTTCACCGCGCGGATTTCGGTGGTATAGGCCTGCACGGTCGGACCGGCATCGAAGATGTCGACGTAGCCTTCGTAGCGGAAGCCTTCCGACTGCAGCATCGCCACCGCCGGTTTGGTATTCGGGTGGGTCTGACCGATCACCGCCTGCGCCTCGGCCGGCAGGAAATCGATGTAGACCGGATGCTTGGGCATCAGCTCGGCGACGAAGGCCTTCTGGCCGATGCCGGTCAGGTAATCGGCTTCGGCGAAGTCGATCGAGAAGAAGTGACGGCCCAACGCCTCCCAGAACGGCGAATTGCCCTGCTCATCCGAATAGCCGCGCATCTCGGCCACCACGATCTTGCCAAACAGCGGCGCGAACTGGGCGAGGAACAGGAAGCGGCTCTTGGACAGCAGCCCGCCGTTGCGGTTGACACGGTAGTCCGGGTGCAGGAACAGCGTGCACAGCTCGGAGTAGCCGGTGTGGTCGTTGGACAGGAACAGCGTGTCGTGACGGCTGTACACGCCCAGCTCTTCGCTGGAGTGCACGATGGTGCCGACCCGGTAGTTGTACCAGGACTCGCGCATCCCCACCGCGGCTTCCACCGCACAGATGCCGGCGATCGCGCCATTGTCGCTGTCTTCGAGCACGAACACGTAGCCGCGGTCGGCCCGGTCGAGCTCGCCGGCGAACGACAGCTCAGAACGGCTGATCTTCTTCGACAGACGCTCCTCGTTGACCGGCAGCGAAGTCAAACCCACCCCGGCGCTGCGCGCCAGGTTCATGAGGCCGTCGAGATCATCACGACGGACCGGACGAATCATCATCATGCTGCCACTCCCTGGAACGCGCCATGCGGGTACGCCACACGCACTCGTTCGCCACTTTGTACGCCCAGCGCCTTGGCGGCATCGGGATTGATGAACAGCACACCGCCCACTTCGGCCACGCGGGTGACGGTGGCGGCAAAGTCGGCCGAACGCTCGTTGCTGAGCAGGCACTCCTCGGCCTGCACCGGCAGGCTCGCCGACACTTCCACCGGCAACACATCATTGCGCAGCATCGTTTCCAGCCGGTCGATATCGGCGGTCAGTACCGCGCCGCCATCGAAGATGTCGATGTAGTTGTCGGCCTCGAAGCCCTCGCGGGTCAGCAGCTGACAGGGCAACTCGAACTGCGGGTGAATCTGGCCGATCGAATGCTGCGCCTCGTCCGGCAGCAGCGGCACGTAGATCGGGTAGCTCGGCATCAGCTCGGCGATGAAGGTCTTGCTGTGGGTGGCGAACGCCTGCTCCACCTGCACGAAGTCCATATTGAAGAAGCGGCGACCGATCGCATCCCAGAACGGCGACTGACCCACTTCGTCGTGAATGCCCTGCATCTCGGCGATGATGCGTCGGCCGAAGCGCTCGCGCTCGGCGGCGATGTACATCAGCCGGGCCCGCGACAGCAGTTCGCCGGCCTCATCGGACAGCGCCGGGTCGAGGAAGAAACCGCACAACTGGGTCTGACCGGTCAGGTCATGGCACATGTTCAGCACGTGCACCCGGTTGTTGACCTTCAGGGTGCGCGAGGCGTGCACGAAGGTTTCGCTGCGATAACTGTAGAACGGCTCGTCGAAACCGGCCGATGCGCTGATCGACGCGGTACCGACCACTTTGCCGTGCTGCTCGAGCACGAACATGTAGTACTCGTCGCTGGTATCGGCGACGGCTTCATGCTCGAACGAGGCAACGGATTGCTGGATGCGCTCGAACAAGCGCTCGCGACTGTTCGGCAGGCTGGTCACGCCAATGCCGCTCTCCACCGCCATCTTCTCGATGGCAGGCAAGTCGGCGGTACGGACCGGACGCACGGTTAACATAGGGAACCTCCCCTGGACATTGCAGCTTTGTTGACGGGCGCGCGCCATGATCGAGGCGCACGCCGACCCGCGGTTCGCTACATAGGCAAACCGTCAGGAACGAATTCTTTGTATCGGGAAAAGCAGCCGGTGCGGATCCCGCGCTCCATCTCCCCACTCTGGTGGACGACGGCCCCTTGCCATCGCCCACCGGGCGGCACCGACCATACGGCGCCTACGGGTCAGGAGCGCGCTGCGGATCAGGCGGCGGCGAGATCGGCCACGGCCGCCTCGAAGCGCTTCAGGCCTTCGTCGATGTCTTCATCGGTGATCACCAGGCTCGGCGCCAGACGCACCACGCTCAGGCCGGCCACCAGCACCATCAGATCGTGCTTTTCGGCCAACTTGGTGAACTCCTTGGCACGACCGGCGTACTGTTCGGTCAGCACTGCACCGATCAACAGGCCCATGCCGCGTACGGTCTTGAACACCTGGTACTTGGCGTTGATCGCATTCAGGCCGTCGACCAGGCGCTGCGCCTTGGTGCGCACGCCGGCCAGCACTTCTGGACGGCTGACGATTTCCAGCACCTTGTAGGCCACTGCAGCGCCCAGCGGGTTGCCGCCGTAGGTCGAACCGTGGGTGCCGATGCCAAAGCTCTTGGCAATCTGCGCGGTGGTCAGCATCGCACCGATCGGGAAGCCGCCGCCCAGCGCCTTGGCAGTGGTCAGCACGTCCGGGGTCACGCCGTATTCCATATAGGCGTACAGCGAACCGGTGCGGCCGACGCCGGTCTGCACTTCGTCGAAGATCAGCAGGGCGCCGTGCTGGTCGCACAGCTCGCGTGCCGCTTGCAGGAAGGCCTTGTCGGCCGGCAGCACGCCGCCCTCGCCCTGCACCGGCTCGATCACTACCGCGCAGGTGCTGTCGGAGATCGCCGCTTTGAGTGACTCGATGTTGTTGAATTCGAAGTGGTCGATGCCACCCGGCACCGGGGCGAAGCCTTCGGTGTACTTCGGCTGGCCACCCACCGACACGGTGAACAGGGTACGGCCGTGGAAGGAGTTCTTGCAGGACAGGATCTGGTGCTTGTGGGCGCCCGCATGGTCGGAGCCGTACTTACGCGCCAGTTTGAAGGCGGCCTCGTTGGCCTCGGCGCCCGAGTTGCTGAAGAACACGCGCTCGGCGAAGGTCTGCTCGGTCAGCAGCGAGGCCAGAGCCAGCACCGGCTCGTTCGTGAACACGTTCGACAGGTGCCAGAGTTTGTGCGCCTGTTCGGTCAGTGCCGCAACCAGTTCCGGGTGGCAGTGGCCCAGCGAATTGACCGCGATACCACCGGCCAGATCGACGAACTCACGACCGTCCTGATCCCAGACGCGAGAGCCCAGGCCCTTCACCGGAATGAAGCCGGCCGGCGAGTAATTGGGGACCATCACTTGGTCGAACGTGGCGCGGGTGATCTTGCTGCTGCTCATTGATATGTTCCTTCCTAATTCTGTGTTTGCAAATTTGTTATGGTTTGACTGCATTGCCATTGATTCTAATCGAATCATTTCCGCCACCCATATCCGGTTTGCGACATGCGTGTACAGAAAGACTTGACCAGCACCTAGATCGGACTATCTCGCCATTAAAACAAAAAACGCCTGTAGAACAGGCGTTTTATTGTTCATTCTGCTGCAACAATGTGTTCTTGCAGTGAAACCTCCTGAGTTTCAGGCAGATTTCAATAACTCGGCCAGGCGCACCCGGTCGGAAATGTGGATTTCCCTGCCGCTGACCACCACGTCGCACTGTTCAACAATCCGCTGCAGCACCCGCGAGAACGTCTCCGGCGTCAAGTTGAGCCGCGAAGCGATCAGCTGTTTGTTGACCGGCAGAGTCACCGTGCCGGATGCGGCCTCGCCCAGCTGTTGCAGCAAGTAGGTCACCACCCGGTCGCTGGCCGACTCGAGCGTATAGCTCTCGACATCGCGCAGCAGGCCATGCAGTCGCATCGACAAGCCGGCCAGCATGCGCCGGGCGAAGCGCGGGTCGCGGTCGAGCACTGCAAAAATGGCGCTGGCCGGCAAGAACAGCACCAGCGCATCCTCGACGGTCTGCGCGCTGACCGGGTAGCTCTCGCCACCGAGGAACATGATCGCCTCGCCGAAGCTCTGGCCCGGCTGAATCAGCTCCACCACCTTCTCGGTGCCGCTCTTCGACGCCACCACGATGCTCACCCTCCCGTATACCAGCACATGCATGCCCTCGCACGGGTCACCCCGTCGAAACAGTGTCGTGCCCTTGGCTACGCGCAGCTCATGGGCAGCGGCGGCCAGCTCGGCCCGCTCCTCGTCGGTGCAATGGGCAAACAGTGGAATATGGCGCAGGAAACTCAGCGCGGAAAGGTCCATGGCTTGGGTCCGGATTTTCTTGATTTGCATCATTCCCGACGCGGCCGTGCCGTCGGGATACTGGGGATATGTCCAATTATCGGGCCACCGCCATGAAATTCGCTACCCACCCGATCGCACTATTGCGCGCCCCGCATCGCATCGCCTTCCTGGCCGGCCTCATCGCGGCATTGATGCTGATGGCAGGCTGGTCGGCCGAACTGATTGCCCGCCACAGCGGCGCCACGCTGACGCCGATAGTCCCCGCCCTGTTCGCCCATGGTTTCCTGATGCTATACGGCATCTTTCCACTCTTCATGTGCGGCTTCATCTTCACCGCCGGGCCAAAGTGGCTCGATGCCGCCCCGCCACCGCCCTGGGCCTATCTGGGCGGACCGCTGGCGATGCTGAGCGGGCTGTTGATCTGGATTGTCGGACTGTCCTTGGGCGCGTTCTGGCTACGGAGCGGGCTGGCCTTATACAGCATTGGTTTCGCCGGGTTGACCGCCTGCTTCGCCCGCTGCCTGCTGTCGAGCCAGGCAGCCGAACGCCGTCACGCCGTCGCGGTCGCCGGAGCCTTCTTACTGGGACTGGCGGGGCTGGGCGCCGCCTGGATCTGGCTGCTCGATAACGACTATCGCGCTTGGGCGCTGATGCGCGACCTGGCATTATGGGGCTTCCTGCTGCCGGTGTTCCTGACCATCTGCCACCGGATGCTGCCGTTCTTTTCGGCCAACGTCATCGCCGGCTATCGTCCTTGGCGGCCGTGGCCGCTGCTCTACGCGATGCTAGGCGGCTCGCTGGCACACGGCATCGCCAGCCAGCTGCAGCTACCGCTTTGGCCCATCGACGCCCTGCTCGCGCTACTGCTGGGCTACACCAGTTGGCGCTGGCGGCTCGTCGCCTGCCTCAATGCAAGGCTGCTGGCGATGCTGCATCTGGCCTTCGCCTGGCTACCCATCGCTTTCACGCTCTACACCCTGCAAGGGCTACTAGCAGAGCGCGGCATCTATGCCCTCGGCTACGCCCCCCTGCACGCGATCACCGTCGGCTTCTTCCTCACCATGCTGATCGCCTTCGTCTCGCGCGTCTCGCTCGGCCACTCGGGCCGAGCGCTCACCGTCACGCCGCTGTTGTGGCGCGTCTACCTGAGCGCCCAAGCCTTGGCCGCACTACGGGTAGCGACCGATATCGTCCCACTCGCCTGGCACCTACCGCTCTACCTGCTTACCGCCATCGGCTGGCTGTGTGCTCTGGCCGTTTGGAGTCGTGGCCAGTTGCCGAACTACTGGCGCCCGCGTGCCGATGGCCGCCCCGGCTAAGCCCCTCATCAATGACAAGGACATCTCATGACCATCCACGCCCTGCTCAGCCAGCAACACCGCGATTGCGACCTGTTGTTCGAGCATTGCCGACTCGCCTTGCAGGACGGCGACTGGCCGGCAGCCGAAAGCGCTTTCGGCCAACTGCACCAAGATCTGATCGCTCACATCATGCTGGAAGAGCAACAGCTATTCCCCGCCTTCGAGCAGGCCACCGGCCAGGTGCAGGGCCCCACCGCCGTGATGCGTCTCGAGCACGACTGGATGCAGAGCCGGCTCGCCCGCATTCCGGAACAACTGCAACAGCGCGACGCAACTGCGGCGCTCGCCTTGCTCGCTGATGTCGCCGAACTATTGGCCCAGCACAACCGCAAGGAGGAGCGCGTCCTGTACCCCTGGTGCGACCATCTGTTGCCGGAATTAGCGACCCGACTAGGCGCCAGCGCCTGAGCCCTCCAAGCTTGGCCGAACGCGACAATAAAAAAAGCCCGTGATTTGCATCACGGGCTTTTTGCTGATGAATCGCCTGGCTTAGCCGGCGGTCTTCAGACCGAAGGAGTCGGCAGTTGCCTGTGCGGCTTTCGCTTCGTCTTCCAGCAGGGCCTTGATCGACAGGCGGATGCGGCCGCGGTCGTCCATCTCGATTGCCTTGACCTTCACCACTTGGCCTTCTTTCAGGTAGTCGGCCACATTCTTGATGCGCTCATTGGCGATCTGCGAGATGTGGACCAGACCATCCTTGCCCGGCAGGATGGAGACGATCGCGCCGACGTTGTTGTCGAGGATCTTCACCACGGTGCCTTCGTAGACCTTGCCTACTTCGACTTCGACGGTGATCTCTTCGATGCGCTTACGAGCGGCGTCAGCACCTTCCTGCGTTACCGAAGCGATGGTGATGGTGCCGTCGTCTTCGATGTTGATCTCGCAACCGGTGTCCTTGGTGATGCCGCGGATAGTCTCGCCACCCTTGCCGATCACTTCGCGGATCTTGTCCGGGTTGATCTTCATCGTGAACAGACGCGGAGCGAACTCGGACAGCGTCTGCGGGCCTTCCACGGCTTCCTTCATGTAGCCGAGGATGTGCAGACGGCCTTCCTTGGCCTGCTCCAGTGCTACCTGCATGATTTCCTTGGTGATGCCCTGGATCTTGATGTCCATCTGCAGTGCGGTCACGCCTTCGGCGGTACCGGCAACCTTGAAGTCCATGTCGCCCAGGTGATCTTCGTCACCCAGGATGTCGGTCAGCACCGCGAAGCGGTTGCCTTCCAGGATCAGGCCCATGGCGATACCGGCCACGTGCGCCTTCAGCGGCACACCGGCGGACAGCAGCGACAGGCAGCCACCACACACCGAAGCCATCGACGAGGAACCGTTCGACTCGGTGATTTCCGACACCACACGCATGGTGTAGCTGAACTCGTCAGCCGGCGGCAGCACGGCCATCAGCGCGCGCTTGGCCAGACGGCCGTGACCGATTTCACGACGCTTCGGCGGGCCCATGCGGCCAGCTTCACCGGTCGAGTACGGCGGGAAGTTGTAGTGCAGCATGAAGCGGTCGGTGTACTCGCCGGCCAGCGCGTCGATGATCTGCTCGTCGCGGCTGGTGCCGAGGGTGGCCGCAACCAGCGCCTGGGTTTCGCCACGGGTGAACAGAGCCGAGCCGTGAGCGCGCGGCAGCACGCCGGTGCTGATCGCGATCTGGCGCACGGTGCGGGTGTCGCGACCGTCGATGCGCGGCTCGCCGGCCAGGATCTGGCCACGTACCACGTCGGACTCCAGACCCTTGAAGATACCCTTGATCTGGTTCGCCACCAGGGTGTCGGTGTCTTCAGTGATCAGCGCAGCCTTCACCGCATCCCAAGCTTCGTTCAGCTTGACGGTACGAGCCTGCTTCTGACGCAGACGGAACGCTTCCTTCACGGTCTCGCCGGCCACTTCGGTCACGCGAGCGATCAGTGCTTCGTCCTTGGCAGCCGGAGCCCAGTCCCACAGCACCGGGTTCACTTCGTCGGCCAGCTCGTTGATCGCCTTGATCGCGGCTTGCATCTGATCGTGACCGTAAACCACGGCGCCGAGCATCACGGCTTCGGACAGTTCCTTGGCTTCGGATTCAACCATCAGCACAGCGCGGTCGGTACCGGCTACCACCAGGTCCAGCTCGGACTCGGCCAGTTCGGTCTTGGTCGGGTTCAGCAGGTATTCGCCGTTGGCGTAGCCCACGCGCGCCGCGCCGATCGGGCCGGCAAATGGCAGACCCGAGATCGCCAGAGCGGCCGAAGCGCCGATCATTGCCGGGATGTCCGAGTCGATTTCCGGATCCAGCGACATTACGGTCGCAACGATCTGTACGTCGTGGTAGAAGCCTTCCGGGAACAGCGGGCGGATCGGACGGTCGATCAGGCGGCTGGTCAGAATTTCCTTCTCGGACTGCTTGCCTTCACGCTTGAAGAAGCCACCCGGGATCTTGCCGGCAGCGTAGGTACGCTCCAGGTAGTCGACGGTCAGCGGAAAGAAATCCTGACCTGGCTTGACGTTCTTGCCGCCAACTACAGCCACCAGTACTACGGTCTCGTCCATCGACACCTTGACGGCGCCGCTGGCCTGACGGGCGATCTCGCCGGTCTCCAGGGTGACGGTGTGTTTGCCGTACTGG
Organism: Neisseriaceae bacterium JH1-16; assembly: GCA_025989215.1. Taxonomy (GTDB): domain Bacteria; phylum Pseudomonadota; class Gammaproteobacteria; order Burkholderiales; family Chromobacteriaceae; genus Crenobacter_A. The sequence continues at coordinate 1,317,598 of JAPDNP010000001.1, forward strand.
AAGCTCTTGGTGATTTTGTTAAACACGAGGGTTCCTTTTCGTTTGATTGTTCGGCCAACGGGAACCCCTAGCGATATCGACTGCTACAGCCGGCATCGCTAGAGGTTCCTCCCGTCGCGCCGCATTCAGTTATGACACAGGAAAACGAAAAAGTCGCAGACTGGCTGCGACTTTTTCTAACCCATCTGCGATTACTTACGCAGACCCAGACGAGCAAGCAGGGAACGGTAGGAGTCGTTGTTGGTGCGCTTGAGGTAGTCAAGCAGACGACGACGACGGCTAACCATTTTCAGCAGACCACGACGGCTGTGGTGGTCTTTCATGTTTGCCTTGAAGTGCGGGGTCAGGTCGTTGATGCGAGCGGTCAGCAGTGCAACTTGCACTTCCGACGAACCGGTATCGCCTTCCGCGTGTTGGAAGTCTTTAACGATCGCTGCTTTTTGTTCGATGCTGATTGCCATTTGGTACAACTCCAGTTTTTATGAGGGCTTGATGCCCGACAAGTGCGGCGAGCCGAAACCCATCCGTACTTCTTCTAGCCGGCTACCTGAGTAGCCACGAGCCGAGCCGGATGCAGCGACAATTCGTCGCGACCTTCGGCCAGACCCAGGAATTCCCGCGTCACCTGATGGTAGACACGGAAGCGCGACATTATCGCATGCTTTTCCGAAACACGCACCGCCTGACCGTGCATGAAACGGCCGGCCTGCTCCTCGTCGAGCTCGACCGCGGGCAGGTGAAGCACCAGCACATCCACCGGCAGCAACAAGCCCAGGCGCTCTTCGTAAGGCACCGCCTCGATCGCCTCCAGCGTGATCGCCTGCTCCAGCGGAAAACCCGCCGTCGCGGTACGACGCAGGCCGATCAAGTGGGCGCCGCAGCCGAGCACTTCGCCGATGTCTTCAGCCAAGGTACGGATATAGGTACCCTTGCTGCACGACACATCGATCACCGCCACATCGCCGACAAACTCGACCAGCTCGATGGAATGGATCGTCACGTTGCGCGCCTTGCGCTCGATCTCGATCCCCTGGCGGGCATATTCGTACAGCGCCTTCCCCTGGTGCTTCAACGCCGAATACATCGGCGGCACCTGCGAGATCGGCCCGAGGAAACCAGCCATCGCCGCTTCGAGCGCGGCGCGGTCGAAGGCCACCGGCCGCTCGCTGACCACTTCGCCCTCGCTATCACCGGTGGTGGTCAGCACGCCGAACTTCACGGTGGCGCGGTAACCCTTGTCGGCGTCGAGCAGGAAAGAGGAAAACTTCGTCGCCTCACCGAAGCACAGCGGCAACAGACCTGTCGCAAGCGGGTCGAGCACGCCGGTGTGTCCCGCCTTGGCTGCGTTCATCAGCCAGCGCGCCTTCTGCAGCGCCGAGTTGCTGCTGATGCCGGTTGGCTTGTCCAGCAGAATCACGCCGTTCACCGGACGGCGCGGTCGACGCGGCTCGTTCATTCCTTGTCGCCCTGCTCGTCGTCGCTACGCCGTGCAGCGTCTTCCTGCGCCACCTTGTCGATCAGGTTCGACATCGACACGCCGCGCTCGACCGACTGGTCATACACGAAGTGCAGTTGCGGGATGTTGAACAGGCTAATGCGGCGACCCAGCTCGCTGCGCAGATAACCTGCGGCGTGCTCCAGCGCCTCCTGCGACACCTCGCGGGTCTTCTCGTCCATCACCGTGTAGAACACCTTGGCGTGCGAATAGTCACGCGTCACTTCTACCGCGGTCAGCGTGATCCAGCCGGCGCGCGGGTCCTTCAGACCCTTGCGGATCATCTCGGCCAGCTCGCGCAGAATCTGTTCGCGCACCCGGTCAGCCCGGGAAAAACCTTTACGTTGTTGGGCCATCTCAGCCTCCTAGCAAAACAAAAGGCGAGCGCCCGCGGCAATATCATTGCCGACCGAACGCTCGCCCGTTACACGCCCCCTTACAGGCTGCGTGCCACTTCCACGATTTCGAATGCCTCGAGTACGTCGCCTTCGCGGATGTCGTTGAAGTTCTTCAGCATCAGGCCACATTCGTAGCCCTGCTTCACTTCCTTCACGTCGTCCTTGAAGCGCTTGAGCGAGTCCAGTTCGCCGGTGTGCACCACCACATGATCGCGGATCAGGCGAACCTGGGCCGAACGCTTGATCATGCCATCGGTCACCATACAACCGGCAATATTGCCGACCTTGGATACGGTGATCACCTGACGGATCTCGACGGTACCGAGGATCTGCTCCTTCTTCTCCGGCGCCAGCATGCCCGACAGAGCCAACTTCACATCATCGATTGCATCGTAAATGATGTTGTAGTAGCGAATGTCAATGTCGTTCGACTCGGCCGTCTTGCGCGCGGCCGCATCGGCACGCACGTTGAAGCCGATCATCACTGCCTTCGAAGCAATCGCCAGGTTGACGTCCGATTCGCTGATACCACCCACACCGGAGTGCAGGATCGATACGCGAACTTCGTCGGTCGACAGCTTCAGCAGGCTGCCAGCCAGAGCCTCGTACGAACCCTGTACGTCGGCCTTGATGATCAGCGGCAGGGTCTGCACCTCGCCTTCGGCCATCTGCGCGAACATGTTCTCCAGCTTGGCGGCTTGCTGCTTGGCCAGACGCACGTCGCGGAACTTGCCGGCACGGAACAGGGCGATTTCACGCGCCTTCTTCTCGTCGGTAAGTACCATCGCGTCTTCACCCGCCTGCGGCACGTCGGACAGACCGAGGATCTCGACCGGGATCGCCGGACCAGCTTCGTCCACCGGCTTGCCGTTCTCGTCGACCATGGCACGAACGCGACCGAACGCGGTGCCCGCCAGCACGATGTCGCCCTTCTTCAGGGTACCGGACTGCACCAGCAGCGTGGCAACCGGGCCGCGGCCCTTGTCAAGGCGAGCCTCGACGATGATGCCCTTGGCCGGCGCCGCGACCGGAGCGGTCAGCTCCAGCACTTCGGCCTGCAGCAGGATCGCTTCGAGCAGCGCATCGATGTTCAGGCCCTGCTTGGCCGACACTTCGATGAATTGGGTATCGCCACCCCAATCTTCCGGCACGACGCCATGACCGGACAGTTCCTGACGGATACGTTCCGGGTTGGCACCCTGCTTGTCGATCTTGTTCACTGCAACCACGATCGGCACACCGGCCGCCTTGGCGTGGTGAACCGCTTCGATGGTCTGCGGCATCACGCCGTCGTCGGCAGCCACCACCAGCACCACGATATCGGTCGCCTTGGCACCACGAGCACGCATTGCGGTAAACGCTTCGTGACCCGGGGTATCCAGGAAAGTGATCATGCCGCGCTCGGTTTCTACGTGGTAGGCACCGATGTGCTGGGTAATGCCACCGGCTTCGCCCGCGGCAACCTTGGCGCGACGGATGTAGTCCAGCAGCGAGGTCTTACCGTGGTCGACGTGACCCATCACGGTCACCACCGGAGCACGCGGCAGCAGTTCGACTTCCGCTTCGCCTTCCGGCTTCTCGAGGTAGGCTTCCGGATCGTCCGCCTGGGCGGCCTTGGCCTTGTGACCCATTTCCTCGACCAGAATGATCGCGGTTTCCTGATCGAGCACCTGGTTGATGGTCACCATCATGCCCATCTTCATCAGCACCTTGATCACCTCGGCTGCTTTCACAGCCATGCGGTGAGCGAGGTCGGCGACGGTAATGGTTTCCGGCACCAACACATCGTGCACGATCGGTTCGATCGGGTTCTGGAAGGCATGCTGGCCAGCATTCTTGTTACGGCCGCCGCGCTTCGACTTCCAGTCGCCGCTGGAGTCGCCGCCGCGGGTACGCAGGCCCTTGCCCTTGCCACGACCGTCGTTCCAGTCGCGACCGCCACCCTTCTTGTTGGCACCGCCGCCCGGCTTCTTGTCGTCGGAACGCGGCGCCGGAGCACCACCCGGACGATTGGCCGACGGAGCCGCCGCAGCGCCACCTGCCGGAGCCGCGCCTTGCGGACGACCGGTAGACAACGGGGCACGCGGGGTCGGCGAAGCCGAGCGATGCTCGGCATTCGGGCGACCCGAACGCGCTGCATCGGCCGTCGGAGCCGGTTTGATCATGGTTTGCGGCTGCGGCGCCGGCTTCGGCTGCTGTGCAGCCTGCTCAGCAGCCAAACGTGCAGCGGCACGGCGCTCTTCGCGCTCCAGACGCTCGCGCACCAGGGCTTCCTGACGCGCACGCAGTTCGGAGTGGCGGCGCGCTTCTGCTTCACGCGACGCAATCTCTTCGGCCGACAGAATCTGTGCCGCCGCGGCCGGGGCAGCCGGACGAGCTGCAGCCGGGGCAGGAGCCGCCTTCGGCGCTTTCTCTTCCGCTTTCGGTGCCGGCTTGGCTTCGGCCTTAGGCGCCGGCTTCGGCGCTTCAACCTTCGGCTCTTCTACCGGCTTCGGCTCGGCCTTCGGGGCTTCTTTCGGAGCCTCGACCGGAGCTTCCACCACCGGCGCCTTCACCGGCTCAGCGACCGGCGCCGCCGGGGCTGCAGCAACCGGTGCTTCCGGCTGGGCAGCCGGCTTCTCTTCCGGCATCACCACGACGCGCTTCTTGCGCGTCTCGACCTTCACGGTACCACCCGCGGTCTGGATCTCGCTGGTCTGCTTGCGGGTCACGGTGACAGGTGCATCGTCACGCGCGCCATGCGAGCGCTTCAAGTGGTCCAGCAAGCGACCCTTGTCTTGTTCGGTCAGCGTGTCGTCCTGCGAACCTTTGGCTACACCCGCCGAGCTCAACTGCTCAAGCAGGCGCTCCGGGGACAACCCGAGTTCACTGGCAAACTGTTTAACATTCGTCACTACCATGCGTCTTCCCAAATCCTTCCATTTCAGCCTGCAATCACTGGTTGAACCAGTGTTCGCGCGCTTTCATGATAAGCGAGCGGGCAGACTCAGCATCAATGCCGATCATGTCGACCAAGTCGTCCACCGCCAAATCGGCCAACTCATCACGAGTGGTCACGTCGTTTTCTGCTAATTTCCGTACCAGCTCGTCGGTCAGCCCTTCGAGGTTACGCAGATCCTCGTCCACCGATTCAACCTTCTCTTCCGAGGCAATCGCCAGGGTCAGGATGGCGTCACGGGCACGACTGCGCAGGTCGTTGACCAGAGCTTCATCGAAGCCATCGATCTCCAGCAATTCGGAAACCGGCACATAGGCCACTTCTTCCAGGGTAGCGAAGCCTTCGTTCACCAGCGTGGCCGCGGTGTCTTCATCGACACCGAGGTGCTGAACGAAGGTGTCACGCAGCGCCGCATCTTCGGCCTGGTTCTTCTCTTCGGCTTCCTCAACAGTCATGATATTGAGGTTCCAGCCGGTCAATTCGGCAGCCAGGCGTACGTTCTGACCGCTACGGCCAATCGCCAGCGCCAGCTGCTCTTCCTCGACGACTACATCCATCAGATGGTTGTCTTCGTCGATCATGATGCGGTTCACCTCGGCCGGCGACAGCGCGTTGATCACGAACTGGGCCGGATCCGGCGACCACAACACGATGTCGACACGCTCACCCGCCAGCTCCTGGGTCACCGCCTGGACGCGCGAACCACGCATACCGATGCAGGTACCCTGCGGATCGATGCGCGGATCGTTCGACTTCACGGCGATCTTGGCGCGCATCCCCGGGTCGCGGGCGGCTTCCTTGATCTCCAGCATGCCTTCTTCGATTTCCGGCACTTCAAGCTCGAACAGCTTGGCCAGGAACTCGCGAGTGGTACGCGACAGCACCAGCTGCGGACCACGACCGAGACGGTCGATGCGCAGCAGGAAGGCCTTCACGCGGTCGCCCACGCGCAGGTTTTCCTTTGGAATCATCTGATCGCGCGGCAGCACTGCTTCGAGCTTGCCGCATTCGATGATGGCGTTGCCGCGTTCGATACGCTTCACGGTGCCGTTGATCAGATGCTCGCGGCGCTGCAGGAAATCGTTGAGGATCTGCTCGCGCTCGGCGTCGCGGATCTTCTGCAGAATTACCTGCTTGGCGGTCTGCGCGCCGATGCGGCCGAACTCCACCGCTTCCATCGGCTCTTCAATCACGGTGCCGATTTCGGCACGCGGATCGCGCTCGCGCGCCTCTTCCAGCGTCAACTCGCGGTTCGGCACCTCGAGCAACTCGTCTTCTACGACCGTCCAGCGACGGAAGCTCTGATGAGTACCGGTGTGACGGTCGATCTCGACGCGCACGTCCAGATCGTCTTCATTGAATTTCTTCTTGGTCGCCGAAGCGAGCGCCAACTCGAGCGCGGAAAACACCACTTCCTTGCTGACGTTCTTCTCGCTCGCCAAGGCGTCAACCAGCAACAAAATCTCGCGGCTCATGCCATCCTCCGAATTTTGGGTCCCGTATTCGTGACCAACGTCCTGTCGCTCAGAACTCCGGCTCCAGCCGGGCCTTGTCGATATTGGACAGGGGAATCGCCACGGTACGGCCGTCGATGACGAGCATCACCGCTCCGTCCTCGACGCCTGCAAGACGACCGACAAATCGCTTCTGCTGCTCGATAGGCAGCCGGGTACGCACGATCGCCAGCTGACCGGCAAAACGGACGAAATCCGACTCTTTCTTCAGCGGACGGTCGAGACCCGGCGACGAGATTTCCAGTCGCGAGTAATCGACGTTCTCCACCATGAAGAGACGGGTAAGGTGGTTACTGACCTGCACGCAGTCTTCGACGGTGATACCTTGAGGCTTATCGATGAACACGCGAAAACCGCCACCATTCATCAGCTCAAAGTCAACCAGCTCGTAGCCCAACCCCGGCAGGGTGTTTTCAAGCAGCAAACGGACATCCATTGCGTTTTCCAGAAACAAAAAATGGGCGAAACGCCCATCCCTAAATAGCCACGATTTTAACGCATTTTCGTGAAAAAGGAAACCTCCCGCCCCAGCAGCGCCCACGTTTGGCGCGGCCCGCACTCTTTGCGACGGGCTGGCGTTCCGGTACATTAACTTATCCCGCTTGCGTCAAGCTGGCGGGCAACATAACAAAAAGATATACCCGAGGCCAAGCGTCATTCGACGACTTGCCCGTTCACAGCACGATGGAGAAACCTAAAACATGGAAAAAATCTGGCTGAAGAATTACCAGAATGGGGTTGCACACGAGATTGACGTGAACCAATTCCGCTCGGTGGTAGAGGTGTTCGAGAAGAGCGCCGCGAAGTTCCGCGACCGTCCGGCGGTAGCCAATATGGACAAGATCCTGTCCTATGGCGAGCTGGACCGACTGTCGAGCGACTTCGCTTCCTACCTGCAGCACGAGCTGAAGCTCGGCAAGGGCGAGCGGGTCGCCATCATGATGCCGAACCTGCTGCATTACCCGATCAGTGTGTTCGGCATCCTGCGCGCCGGCCTTACGGTCGTCAACGTGAATCCGCTCTATACGCCGCGCGAGCTCGAACATCAGCTCAACGACTCCGGCGCCACCACCATCGTCATTCTGGAAAACTTCGCCAGTGTACTGGAAGAGGTGCTGCCGCGCACCGCCATCAAGAATGTGGTAGTAGCTTCGCTCGGCGACATGCTTGGCTTCCCCAAGTCGCTGATCGTCAACCTCGTAGTACGCAAAATCAAGAAACTGGTCCCGGCCTGGCATATCCCCAAGCACACCCGCTTCACCGACGCATTGAGCGCCGGCGCCAACCAACCGCTCGCCAAGGTCGACATCGGTCACGATGACATCGCCTTCCTTCAGTACACCGGCGGCACCACCGGCGTCTCCAAGGGCGCAATGCTGCTCCATCGCAACATCATCGCCAATATGTTGCAGGCCGGCGAATGGGTGAAACCGGTGGTGCGCGAGGGCCAGGAAGTCATTGTCACCGCCCTGCCGCTGTATCACATCTTCTCGCTGACGGCGAACCTGATGGTGTTTACCGAAGTCGGCGCGCTGAACATCCTGATCACCAACCCGCGCGACATCCCGGGCTTCGTCAAAGAGCTGAAGAAATACAAGATCACCGCGATGACCGGGGTGAACACGCTGTTCAATGCGCTACTGCACTGCCCGGACTTCAAGACGGTGGACTTCTCCACCTGGCGCTTGGCACTGGGCGGCGGCATGGCGGTACAGAAGGCGGTCGCCGAGAAATGGAAGGAAGTCACCGGCGTACCGCTGTCCGAAGCCTACGGCCTGACCGAGACCTCGCCGGCGGCGTGCATGAACCCGCTCGACCTGCCCGAATACAACGGCACGATCGGCCTGCCGGTCCCCTCCACCAATATCCAGATCCGCGACATCGACGGCAAGGAAGTGCCGCTCGGCGAACCTGGCGAGTTGTGGATCCAGGGGCCGCAGGTGATGAAGGGCTACTGGAAGCGCCCGGACGAGACCGCCAAGGTGATCGACAAGGACGGCTTCCTCGCCACCGGCGATATGGCCATGATCACGCCGGCCGGCTTCGTCAAACTGGTCGACCGCAAGAAGGACATGATCCTGGTATCGGGCTTCAATGTTTACCCGAACGAGATCGAGGACGTGGTCGCCTCGCTGCCGGGCGTGCTTGAAGTTGCATGTATCGGCATCCCGGACGACAAGTCGGGCGAAGTAGTGAAACTGTTCGTGGTCAAGAAAGACCCAGCACTGACCGAAAAGGACGTGATCGACCACTGCCGCAAGAACCTGACCGGCTACAAGATCCCGAAGCAGGTCGAGTTCCGCACCGAACTGCCAAAGACCAACGTCGGCAAGATTCTGCGCCGGGCGCTGCGCGACGAGGTGGCCAAGCAGCCCGCCTGATTCGGCCAAGCTCATGCAACAAGCCCGCGCTGCGCGGGCTTTTTCATGCCCGGACACATCGTCACCCACCATCCCGGCAAAGCCTGCGATAATCGAGCCCGACACGGCGCAGACGACGTGCGCCACACCGAATCACCGACGACACTCACCACCATGACCACGCTCTACGGCATCCCCAACTGCTCCACGGTGAAGAAGGCCCGCCTCTGGTTGGCCGAACACCAGATCGACTACACCTTCCACGATTTCAAGAAACAGGGCATCGACGCCGCCACCCTGCAGGACTGGATCGCGCGCATCGGCCTGGCCAAGCTGATCAACCGCCAGGGCACTACCTGGCGCGGCCTCTCCGACGCCGACAAGGCACGGGCCGACAGCGTTGACGGCGCCATCGCCCTGATGATCGGCAACCCGTCGCTGATCAAGCGCCCGGTGCTGGTGACCGGCCAGCACGCCGGCGTCGGCTTCAGCGAAGCAGGCTTCGCCGAGGAGTTTGGCCAATGAACCCGACCCTGGAACTAACCTGCGAACTGATCCGCCGCGACTCGGTTACCCCGCGAGACGAAGGCTGCCAAGAAACGATGATCGAGCGGCTCCAAGCCCTCGGCTTCATCGTCGAGCGGCTGCGCTTCGGCGACGTCGACAACTTCTGGGCGCGCCGCGGCACCAGTGGCCCGCTGCTGTGTTTCGCCGGTCATACCGACGTGGTGCCGACCGGCCCGCTCGACAAATGGGACAGCCACCCGTTCGAGCCGGTGATTCGCGACGGCCACCTGTTCGGCCGCGGCGCCGCCGACATGAAGGCCTCGCTGGCTGCCTTCATCACCTCGATTGAGCGCTTCATCGCCACCCACCCCGACCATGCCGGCTCGATCGCACTCCTGATCACCTCGGACGAGGAAGGCATCGCCACGGACGGCACCGTACGCGTGGTTGACTTGCTGGAAGCCCGCGGCGAGACGATCGACTACTGCATCGTTGGCGAACCGACCTCCACCGACGCGCTGGGCGATACCATCAAGAACGGCCGGCGCGGTTCGCTGTCCGGCACCTTGATCGTCAAGGGCCAGCAGGGCCACATCGCCTACCCGCACCTGGCGAAGAATCCGATCCACCTGATGGCACCGGCTCTGGCCGAACTGGCCGCCACCGTCTGGGACGAAGGCAATGCCTACTTCCCGGCCACCAGCTGGCAGGTCTCCAACCTGAACGCCGGCACCGGCGCCACCAACGTCATCCCGGGTACAGCGGAGCTGAAGTTCAACTTCCGCTTCTCGACCGAGAACACTGCCGAATCGCTGAAGGCCGGCGTACACGCCATCCTCGACAAGCATGGCCTCGACTACGAACTGGTCTGGACTCTGTCCGGCAACCCGTTCCTGACCGAGCCGGGCGCACTAACCGAAGCGATCAGCGGTGCAATCGAAGCGGTCACCGGCCTCAGCACCGAGCTGTCCACCAGCGGCGGCACCTCGGACGGCCGCTTCATCAAGCGCATCGCCCGCGAACTGGTCGAGTTCGGCCCGATCAACGCCACCATTCACAAGCTCAACGAGTGCGTAAAGGTCGACGACGTCGAACTGCTGTCGCAGGTTTACGAGAAAACGCTGGCCGCCCTGCTGCCGCGCTGACCCCTAGCCCCCAAGACAACGGCAGGCTGCACGCCTGTCGTTTTTGCTGCCGATTCGGCCAACCTTTCCTCTTGCCGCCACACTATGGCGCGGCCGCGATGCTTTGCGTCCTATGCTTGATTGAGCCGATCTTCTGCTAGCCGTAGCATGCACGCCATGGACCTCGAAATCGCCAAAATCTTCATCGCGCTGCTGGTGCTGGTCAATCCGCTCGGCGCGATCCCGATCTTTATCAGCCTCACCCCCACCGCCGACCAGGCCGAACGCAAGAAGATCGCCAAGACCACCGCACTGGCCGTCGCGATCGTGCTGGTGCTGTTCGCGCTGGTAGGCGATACGCTGCTGCGCTTTCTCGGCATCAGCATCGGTTCCTTCCAGGTCGGCGGCGGCCTGCTGGTGATGCTGATCGCCATCGCCCTGATGAACGCCAAGCCGGCGCCCACCAAGACCACCAAGGTCGAGCGCGAGGAGGCCGAAGCCAAGACCAACATCGCGGTGGTGCCGATGGCGATTCCGCTTCTGACCGGGCCGGGCACCATCTCGACGGTGATCATCTATGCGTCGACCGCCCATTCCTGGAAGCAGGTTGTCTTCCTGATCGTCAGCAGCCTGCTGGTCGCGATCACCTGCTACGGCGCGCTGGTTCTGGCTTCGCCACTGAGCCGCCTGCTCGGCCAGACCGGCATCAACATCGTCAACCGGGTGATGGGCATGCTACTCGCCGCGGTATCGGTCGAGATCATCGTCGATGGCGTCTACCGCCTGTTCCCGCAACTGGTTCGCTGAGTCGTTGATAAAAACAAAGACGGCAGCGTCGCAACGCTGCCGTCTTGCCTTGCCATCCTGACTTACTTCAGCAACTGGCTGATGTCCTTCGCTTCCCAGTGCGGGAAGAACTTGCGCACCAGCGCGTTCAGCTCCACCTCGAAGGCCTTGAAGTGCGCCAGCTCGTCGCGCGGCGCCACCTCGGCCGACTCGGCCGCAGCTACCACCATCCCGGCCGCCGCCGTGGCATTGGACAGGCGATCGATCACGATCAGGCTGCCGGTACCACGGCATTGCGTATAGGCATCGAACACCACCGGCGCATTGAAGGCGATGCGCACCAGCGCGATCTCGTTCAGCTGCAGACTATCCACCTGGCTTTCGGCCAAGCTGTTGACGTCGATGCGATGCTGAATGCGCTCGACTCGACCGAACACGGCCTTGCCTGCCAGCTTGAAGGTGTACTCCTTGCCGATGGCCAGCGGCTGCTCGTCCATCCATACCAAGTGCGCATCGACAACCTGTGCCACCCGCGGCGCCAGTTCCTCGCTGCGCACCAGCATGTCGCCGCGCGACACGTCGATCTCGTCTTCCAAGGTCAGCGTAATCGCCTGCCCGACAAATGCCTCGGCCAGATCACCGTCAGCGGTGACGATCGCCCTCACCCGGCTCTGCTTACCCGAAGGCAGCGCGGTCACCGAGTCACCCGGGCGCACAACCCCGGCTGCGATGGTGCCGGCAAAACCACGGAAATCCAGGTTCGGACGGTTAACGTACTGCACCGGCAGACGGAACGCATCGAGATCGGCACGACTGGCCACCTGCACCGACTCCAGCAGCTCCATCAGTGTCTCGCCCTGATACCAGCGGGCCTTTTCGCTGCGGCTGACCACATTGTCGCCGCGCAGCGCCGAGATCGGCACGAAGCGGATGTCCGGGATGGACAACTGCTGGGCAAACGCCTGGTAGTCCGCGCGAATCTGCTCGAATACCTGCTGGTCGAAGTCGACCAGGTCCATCTTGTTCACCGCCACGATCACATGCTTGATCCCCAGCAGGCTGACGATGAAGCTGTGACGGCGAGTCTGCGTCTGTACCCCGCGACGTGCATCGATCAGAATGATCGCCAAGTCGCAGGTCGAAGCGCCGGTGGCCATATTGCGGGTGTACTGCTCGTGTCCTGGGCAGTCGGCGATGATAAATTTGCGCTTATCGGTGGAAAAGTAGCGATAAGCCACATCGATGGTGATCCCCTGCTCGCGCTCGGCCTGCAGGCCGTCGACCAGCAGGGCAAGATCGATCTCCTCGTCGGTGGTGTTGTACTTCTTCGAGTCGCGCTGGATTGCCGCCAGCTGGTCTTCGAAGATCAGCTTCGAGTCATGCAGCAAACGGCCGATCAGCGTCGACTTTCCGTCGTCGACGTTGCCGCAGGTGATGAAGCGCAGCAGGTCCTTGTTCTCGTGCTGCTTCAAGTAGGCCAGGATGTCGCTGGCGATCAGTTCGGACTGATGGGACATGGTGTTTCCAATCGTGCTTCGGCCAACGTGCAGGCACTGCACGTCGGCGGTATCTCGGGAGCGGGCTTAGAAGTAGCCTTCCATCTTTTTCTTTTCCATCGACCCGGCCTGATCGTGGTCGATCAAGCGGCCCTGGCGCTCGCTGGTCTTGGTCAGCAGCATTTCCTGGATGATCTCCGGCAGCGTCGCCGCGGCCGACTCGACCGCACCGGTCAACGGATAGCAGCCCAAGGTACGGAAGCGCACCTTGCGCATCTCGGGCGTCTCGCCCGGACGCAGCGGCATCCGCTCGTCGTCGACCATGATCAGCATGCCGTCGCGGTTCACCACCGGGCGCTCGGCCGCGAAGTACAGCGGCACGATGTCGATGTTTTCTAGATAGATGTACTGCCAGATGTCGAGCTCGGTCCAGTTCGACAGCGGGAACACCCGGATGCTCTCACCCTTGTTGATCTTGCTGTTGTAGACGTTCCAGAGTTCGGGACGCTGGTTCTTCGGGTCCCAGCGATGGTTCTGGTCGCGGAACGAATACACCCGCTCCTTGGCGCGTGACTTCTCTTCGTCGCGGCGCGCACCACCAAAGGCGGCATCGAACTTGTATTTGTTCAGCGCCTGCTTCAGGCCTTCGGTCTTCATCACATCGGTGTGCTTGGCACTGCCGTGAGTGAACGGACCGATGCCGGCGTTCACCCCGTCTTCATTGACGTGCACCAGCAGATCCAGGCCGTACTTCTGCACCACGTGGTCGCGAAAGGCGATCATGTCGCGGAACTTCCAGGTGGTGTCTACGTGCAGCAGCGGAAACGGCGGCTTGCCCGGGTAGAACGCCTTCAGCGCCAGATGCAGCATCACTGCCGAATCCTTACCGATCGAGTACAGCATCACCGGGTTCTCGAACTCGGCCGCCACCTCGCGAATGATGTAGATAGACTCCGCCTCCAGCTGCTTGAGATGGGTGAGTCTTGCTTCACTGATATTCATCTTGTTCGCCTGCGCAATCCGCCGGCCGCGCTGCCCTGCAACGCCCGACTGTTTCTTTTATCGACAGCGCTAATCTAACGGTTGCGGCGGGCGGGATCAAAACCGAATAGATATATCAATATGCGCTATGTGAATTCCCATTTAGTCCAACAAGGAATTAACTGACTCTTATAGCCCCCGGTCGACGACTCGCTCAGCCATGAATTCCCGCCAGACGACAGCATCAACGAAAATCCCCCGCGAATCGGCGTGAGCCGACGCGGGGGAGTCCATGGTAGTCGTTACAGACTACTTGTTCACGCCGAGAGACACCACACCACCGAGACCGAGCGATGCTAGCAGCGAGAGAGAGTCGCCATTGCCACCATGGCCACCATCGTGGCCACCTTCACCGCCCAGCAACCCCGTTAGCACCGGACCGACAATCGGCAGGCCGCCGCTGCTATTGCCGTGGCCACCATGATGGTCATCGCCACCACCGAGCAGACCCGACACCACCGGACCGATGATAGGCAAGCCGCCCTCGCCACCACCGTTACCGCCATGATGATGGTCGCCACCGCCGAGCAGACCGGACACGACCGGGCCGACGATAGGCAGGCCGCCCTCGCCACCGCCGTGATGATGGTCGCCACCGCCGAGCAGACCGGACACTACCGGACCGACGATAGGCAGGCCATCCTCGTCACCGCCGTGATGATGGTCGCCACCGCCGAGCAGACCGGACACGACCGGACCGACGATAGGCAGGCCGCCCTCGCCACCACCGTGATGATCGTTGCCACCGCCGAGTAAGCCAGTCACGACCGGCCCAATGATAGGCAACCCAATACCGCCAACCCCGTTACCGCCGGGCTGGCCATTACCACCACCGTCGTCCTCAGCACCACCCGCTGAAGCGGTCCCTGCGAAGCATGCCGCCAAAATAGCGGTCAATAGCAGTACTCGAGTTTTCCGTTCCATTCCAAGACTCCTTTATAAACAATTAATTTAAATTGTTTCAACTAAAACTTAACCTGGGAGGAATTCGAGTATGGAACAAGCCATCAAGAATGCAATTGAATTGGCATTGAAAAAATCTGACTAAAAAACCAATCTACTTCTACCTGCACAAAGCTAGGTCCGTCTCATTTCTGAGGCGTTTTCATAAGTTTTTCTAAAAAACAAATATTTGTCATTATTTATTTCAATAAACTCTTAACAAAATGAGAGCTTAATTCAGCCAGCTTTCACAAAATCCAAGCCAGACAGCATTGAAAATCGCTGTATTTAGGAGCAAAAAGATGAGGCAGGGATGAGGTGCGCAGTGGGCCGCCGGGATCATAACCCCGTTCCGGGCGCCGCAAAGCACAAAGCCCCAGCTCGGAGAGCTGGGGCTGGTTGTGGGGAGTCTGGCGGTGACCTACTTTCACATGGCGAATGCCACACTATCATC
>JAPDNP010000010.1 GCA_025989215.1 Neisseriaceae bacterium JH1-16
CTGGAGCGTGCCAAGCAGATCCAGATCCTGCAGGGCGATCTGCCGAGCCCGATCAACCCGCCGTCCGGCTGCGTGTTCAGGACCCGCTGCCCGCAGGCGGTGGGGCGTTGCGCTTCGGAGGTGCCGACGCTGCGGGCGCTGGGGGCGGGCACACAGACTGCCTGCTTGTTGGCCGAAGCGTGAAAGGATTCGCAATGTTGAACAAATTGGCGGTGGACTTCTCCGTCACCAGCGGCCGCCCGGATAAACAGCGTACCGACTTCGTCGTCGTCGGCGTCTACGAATCGGGCAAGCTGAGCGTGGCGGCCTGTGCGCTCAATCGCGAAGGCGATGGTGCGCTAGCCGAAGTGGTGAAGCGCGGCGGCATCGACGGCAAGCTCGGCAGCACCCTGCTCTTGCCCTATGTGCCCAAGCTGCCCTGCAGCCGGGTATTGCTGGTCGGGCTCGGCAAGGAGAAGGACTTCCACGGCGCCGAGTACCGCAAGGTCTGCCAGGCGGCGGGCACGGCTCTGGCCGGGCTGAAGCCGACCGAGGTGGTCGTCTACCTGCCCGAGCTGTACGTGCGTGACCGCAGCCTAGGCTGGAAGGTCGAACAGGCGGTGATCGCCTTCAGCGAAGCCTTATACCGCTTCGAGCCGTTCAAGAGCCGCCGCGAATCGACCGGCCCGGTGCGGATCGCACTCGGCGTACCGGGGCGAGGCGAACTGAAGGATGGCGAAACCGGCCTCGAACGCGGTCGCGCGATCGCCGCGGGCCTGGTGCTGACGCGCGATCTGGCCAACCTGCCGGGCAATATCTGCACGCCGTCCTATCTCGCCGATGTGGCCCAGCAGTTGGCCGAAGGCACTGAGAGCCAGGCCGACATTCTGGACGAGACGCAGATCGCCGAGTTGAAGATGGGCGCCTTCCTGGCCGTGGCCCAGGGCTCGGTGCAGCCGCCGCGGCTGATCGTACTGGAGCATCGCGGCGCAGCCGATCCGGACGAGGCGCCGGTGGTACTGGTCGGCAAGGGTGTCACCTTCGACGCCGGCGGCATTTCGCTGAAGCCGGCGGCCGATATGGACGCGATGAAGTACGACATGGCCGGCGCCGCCGCGCTGTTCGGCGTGTTCCGCGCGGTGCAGGCACTGGCGCTTCCGCTGAACCTGGTGGTGGTGGTGCCGGCGTGCGAAAACCTGCCGTCCGGCCAGGCGCTGCGCCCGGGCGACATCGTCACCACGATGTCGGGCCAGACTATCGAGGTGCTCAACACCGATGCCGAAGGCCGCCTGCTGCTGTGTGATGCACTCACCTACGCGCAGCAGCGCTTCAAACCGGCGGTGCTGATCGACGTGGCGACCCTGACCGGCGCCTGCGTGGTGGCGCTCGGCAATGTAGCCAGCGGCCTGTTCTGCAACAAGCAGGCGCTGGTGCGCGAACTGATCGCCGCCGGCGAGGACAGCGGCGACCGCGTCTGGCCGATGCCCTTGTTCGACGAGTACCAGAAGCAGCTCGACAGCCCGTTTGCCGACCTGGCCAATATCGGCGGCAAGGCAGCCGGCAGCATCACCGCCGCCTGCTTCCTGTCGCGCTTTGCCGGCGAGACCGACTGGGCGCATCTGGACATCGCCGGCACCGCCAGCCGCAAGGAAGGCGCCACGGGCCGGCCAGTGCGCATGCTGCTGCAGTATCTGCAACAGCGCGCCGAACGCCGCAGCGGCCCGGCCCGGGCAACCGCCCCGGCGGAGGACAGCGCGGCACTGCTGTGGGAGAGTGCCGGCCGCTGACCAGCCCCCCTCTTCCCGAGGAACCATCAGGCGCGAGCGCCTGTCAGCCACGAGGCCCGATTACGATCGGGCCTTTTTCATTCCGGCCCCCGCCGACTGTTTCGGCCAACGTTTCTCAAGATCGCCACCATGACCGACGCCCTCGACTACCAAGCCATCCTCGACACCATCGCCGCCGAAGTGCGCCCGCTCGCCGCGCAAGGCCGGGTGGCCGACTATATTCCGGAACTCGCCAAGGTGCCGGCAGGCAAGTTCGCGATGGCGGTGCACATGCTGGACGGCCGGCGCTTCGCCGTGGGCGAGGCCAACGAGCGCTTCTCGATCCAGAGCATTTCCAAGCTGTTCACGCTGATCATGGCGCTGCGCCTGAAGCGGGACGAACTGTGGCAGCGAGTGGGCCGCGAGCCGTCGGGCAACCCATTCAACTCGCTGGTGCAGCTGGAACACGAGCAAGGCATCCCGCGCAACCCGTTCATCAATTCCGGCGCCTTGGTGATCACCGATGTACTGTGTCGCCACTTCGTGCAAGCCGACCGGGCCGTGCTGGAGTTTCTGCGCCGGCTCACCGGCGTCGCCGATCTCAATTTCGATTCGGCAGTGGCAGAATCGGAGGCCGCCCACGGCTACCGCAATGCGGCGATGACCAACTTCATCAAGAGCTTCGGCAACCTCGACAGCCCGGTTGAGACCGTGCTGCAAAGCTACTTCCGCCAATGTGCGGTGCGGATGAGCTGCCAGGAACTCGCCAGCGCCGGCCTGCTGCTGGCCAACCATGGCACGGTGCCCGCCAGTGGCGAGGCGCTGCTGACACCCAGCGAAGCGAAGCGGATCAACGCCATCCTGCTGACCTGCGGCACTTACGACGCCGCCGGCGACTTTGCCTTCCGGGTGGGGCTGCCGGCCAAGAGCGGCGTGGGCGGCGGTATTCTGGCGATTCTGCCCGGCGAGCTCGCGGTGTCGGTGTGGTCGCCGGCGCTGGACGAAAATGGCAACTCGCTGGTCGGGGCGATGGCGCTGGAACGCTTCACCACGCTGACCGGCCGCTCGGTGTTTTGAAGCACTCAATGTCAAATGAATAATCACAGTGGAATGTATAATGAATATGATTCATTAACAGTGTTGTAGGGAAACTCTATAAAATCCGGAGCCTTCCCCTTCTCCCAAAGCTGACGCCCATGCAGGATGGCTTTACCGAGGCACCGACGCGCTTGACCCTGCTGACGGCAGGCTCGGTCGCTCTGCTGATGACTATTGCCGCCGCCGCGATTTTCCCCTTCGCCGGGGCGCCAGCGGCGAATGTGCCGGTACTCTTCCCGGTGTTCGCCACCGCGATGTCGGTGAACAACAGCATCATCGCCTATCTGATCACACTGCAGTTCTACATCACCCGACAGACCGCGATCGGCCTATTGGGCAGCGCCTTCGGCTATTCGGCATTGATGGCGGCCCTGCAAGTGGCTACCGCTCCTGGGGTGTTCAGCGAACTGGGCTTCATCGGCAGCCGCAGTCATGTCGGCGTGTGGATGTGGATCACCCGGCTTGGCGGCTTCCCGCTGCTGATCGTGCTGGCGATGCTGCTGCTCAAGTTCTCCCCCGATCACAGGGTGCCCAAGCGCTACCAGAACTGGGCGCTGGCCGGTTTCGCCCTCGGCCCGGCCATTGCGACGCTGGGGCTGTACCAGTTCCTGTCCGTCGAAGGCACCCGGCTGCCATTGCTGACTTCGGCCAACGGCAATTACTCTTCGCTCGCCTACGGCCAGGCCGGCTTCCTGATGGTGGCGGCCTGGGGGGCCGCGCTCGTCAGCATCCTGCAGGTGACGCGGCTACGGCGCAGCTTCTATTGCTGGCTGGCGCTGGGCAGCTACTCTTACATCCTCTACCTGCTGGTGAATTTCGCCGCCGCGGCGCGCTTCACCGTCGGCTGGTACACCTCGCGCTTCTTTGAGTTGTCGGCGGCGGCAGTCATTCTGGGCGCCCTGCTCTACGAGGTGCTGAAAATGCAGCAGCGGCTGCGCCGCTCCTACGAGCATGCCTATGAGGAGTCGATCCGCGACGGGCTGACCGGGCTGTTCTCGCGCCGCTATTTCGATACCGCACTCACGCGTGAGATCGCTTCGCAGCAGCGCCATGCGCAGCCGTTCTCGCTGCTGATGGCCGATATCGATTTCTTCAAGCAATACAACGACCGCCACGGCCATCCGGCCGGCGACCGCTGCATCCGCAAGATCGCCCGCTGCCTGTCGGGTCAATTGCGCGAGGGGGATGTGGTGGCCCGCTACGGCGGCGAGGAATTCGTTGCCATCTTGCCCAATACCAACGAAGTCACCGTACAGCGGGTGGCCGAACGCTTCCGGCGTGCGGTGATGGCACTGGAGCTGACTCAGGATCGCAATGGCACGATGACCGTGAGTATCGGCCTCTACACCCATCACGCGGCCACAGGCCTGACGGCCGATGCCATGGTGGCGCACGCCGATGCGGCGCTGTACCAAGCCAAGCACGACGGCCGCAACCGGGTGGTAAGCAGCCCAGCCGACTTGGCCATCCAGTGAAAGTGACCAGAAACCACGCTAAATACCACTGCAATGCCATGTCATCGGGCTGGCGGGGCAGAATTCGCCGCACGCTCGACTTGATCGCGCATTTTCTTCGTCCGTACACTAGCAAGTGGCAGGAGACGGGGCCGCGGTCTACGCCGACCGTTTCCGTTTGATGCCGCCTGCGCCTGTCGGGATGGCCGAAGCCCGAGACAATTGCTACATTGCTCGGTTATATCGCCAAACCCGCTAGATCAACTAGGCTGAAGCTAGCCACTTCACAGACAATTAACCATGCCCATCGATAACCCGCCCGGCAACATTCCAGAACAACCGGTATCGGCGCGCGTCCGCGCCCGCATCCAGGCTGCGGGGGCCCGTTTTCACGCCAACGACAATATCGCCGCCTTCCTCGAGGAAGGCGAACTTGCCCTGTTGCAGGACGAAGTGAGCGCCAAGCTGCAAGGCGTGCTGGAAAGCCTGGTCATCGACACCGTCAGCGACCACAACACCCAGGACACCGCTCGGCGCGTCGCCAAGATGTACATGCAGGAAGTGTTCCGCGGCCGCTACCACAGCATTCCACCGGTGACCGAGTTCCCGAATATCGAGCAGTTGAACGAATTGATGATCGTCGGCCCGATCCGGGTGCGCAGCGCCTGCTCGCACCATCTGTGCCCGATCATCGGCAAGGTATGGGTCGGCGTCATGCCGAACGAGCATTCCAACCTGATCGGCCTGTCCAAGTACGCCCGTCTGATCGAATGGGTGATGAGCCGCCCGCAGATCCAGGAGGAAGCAGTGTCGCAGCTGGCCGACCTGCTGATGCAGCGCCTGCAGCCGGATGGCTTGGCCATCGTGATGGAAGCCGACCATTTCTGCATGCACTGGCGCGGCGTGAAGGATACCGAATCGAAAATGATCAATAGCGTGATGCGCGGCTCGTTCCTGCGCGACGCTAACCTGCGGCGCGAATTCCTGGCGCTGATGAAATGACCTGACCACAACGGGAGGTAGCATGCTGGTACGCTTGATATACGCCAGTCGGGCCTGTGAGCCCATCGGCCACGAGTTCATCGAACAGATCATTGCTGCCTCGTCCCGTCACAATCACAGCGCCGGCATCACCGGCGTGCTCGGCTATAGCGGCGACGTGTTCGTGCAGGTACTGGAGGGGGGGCGCGAGCAGGTGAACCACCTGTACGCGACCCTACAGCACGACTCCCGCCACACCGGCCTGACCCTACTGCAATACAACGAGATCGACGTGCGCCAGTTCGCCAGTTGGACCATGGCCAAGGTGCGGCTCGACAAGGTCAATCTGTCGCTGCTGCTGAAATACTCGACCGGCAGCCTGCTCGACCCCTTCGACGTCAGCGGCAGCGCCACCGCCGCGCTGCTCGGGGAGCTGGCCGCCGCCGGCGCGTTCGCCGCGCGCGACTGAGGCATCGCCCGCCTGCACGCTGGCCAGGCCAAGGTGCAGGCGATACGGCAGCAGCCGCGCCGGCTTGTGCCAGGGAGTGAAGCGCCCTTGAGAAGATCATGGCGGCGGGCAAACTGCACGGCGAGCGGCGTGCGGCCTGCCCACTAACGTGATCCTGCTCGGCCTCCACGCCCCCACCTGCGACCCGGCGGTGGCGTTGCACCGCTACGGCAAGCTCGACGACGCGATCGTCGGGCCTATGCTGAGCGTCGGTTTCGGCGGGCTGGGCCGCGTGCCCGAGCCGCCGACTCAGGGCGAGTCCGCTCGAACATTCGCCCCGCCCATCCGCAGGAACTGCGATGCCCTCTTTCCACGACCCGCTGGCCCCGTGGCTGGCGCAACAAGCCATCCTGGTGCTCGACGGCGCGCTGGCCAGCGAGCTAGAACGCCGCGGCGCCGACCTGAACGACCCGCTCTGGTCGGCCAAACTGCTGATCGAGCAGCCCGAGCTGATCCGCACCGTCCATCTCGACTACTTCCAGGCCGGAGCCGACGTGGCGACCACCGCCAGCTACCAGGCGAGCTTCGAGGGCTTTGCCCGTCGCGGCCTCGACCGCGATACCGCCGCGATGTTGATACAGCGCTCGGTAGCCCTGGCCCAGGAGGCGCGCGAACAGTTCTGGCGCGAGCCGGCCAACCGCCTAGGGCGACACTACCCGCTGGTGGCCGCCTCAGTCGGCCCCTACGGCGCCATGCTGGCCGACGGCTCGGAGTACCGCGGCCAGTACGGCCTGGATGAAGCCGCCCTGATGGATTTCCACCGCCCGCGCCTAGCCGCCCTGCTGGCGGCCGGGCCGGACCTGCTCGCCTGCGAGACGATCCCCTGCCCCGGCGAGGCGCGTGCATTGGCGCGACTGCTGGCCGAAGAGTTCCCCGAGGCGCGCGCCTGGCTGAGCTTCTCTTGTCGCGACGCAACGCACGTCAGCGAGGGGCAGCAGCTGGCCGACTGCCTTGCCGAGCTGAACGACTGTGCGCAAATCGTCGCCGTCGGCATCAACTGCACCGCCCCGCAGCACATCCTGCCGCTATTGAGCGCGGCACGTGAGGTCACCGCCAAGCCGCTGCTGGTCTACCCGAATTCCGGCGAACACTACGACGCCGCGCACAAGTGCTGGCACGGCACCGCCGATGCCGCTGCCTTCGCCGCCGCCGCGCGCGACTGGGCCGCGGCTGGCGCCCGGCTGATCGGCGGCTGCTGCCGCACCGGGCCTGACGAAATCCGCGCGATCAGCGCCTGGGCGCGTCGGCCGCGCTAAGAGCCACTCACACAACGAAGTTGCTGCGAAGCTAAAGCCCAGCACCACTGGCCCTGGCCAAGCGCGCGGCCGCGGACAGTACACGCAGCAACGCCAGGGGATTTTGTAGCGGCGCTAAAGGTTGGCCGAACGCTCAGGGCCGCGGCAATGGCAAGCGGCTGGTCTGCTTGATCGCCTCCAGCGTCACCGTCGATTTGACGCTGCGCACTAGCGGCAGACTCATCAGCTTGTTCATCACAAAGCGTGACAGCGACGGCAGATCCGGCACCACGATGCGCAGCAGATAGTCGGCCTCGCCGGCCGCCGCGTAGCAGTCGAGCACCTCGGGCAGGTCGGCAATCGCTTCGGCGAACTCGCGCAGCGAGCTCTCTACGTGCTTCTCCAGACTGACATTGGCGAAGGCCACCACCGACAGGCCCAGCAGATCGGCGCGCAGCGCGACATGGTAGCCCTCGATGATGCCGGACTCCTCCAGCCGCTGGATGCGCCGGCCGATCTGCGACGCCGACAGCGGCACGGTCTGCGCCAGTTTCTGATGAGTGGCGCGCGCATCCTGCTGCAAAGCCTCCAGAATCAGGTAATCGAAGCGATCCAGCTCCAGTTTGCTCATTTAGCGCACCAAGTAATCATTCAATGCGGTAAGTATGCAAAATTGGTCGCACTCAAGCAAACTATGCGGCCCTGCCGCGCGGCCGGATGCGTACACTGCTCATCTCACTCAGCGCACCGGATTGTCCGCCATGAATGCCCCCAGCGAGTTTGTCGCTCCCGATATCACCGCCCGCAAGAACGTCGGCCTCGAACATGCCGCCGACTTCACGCTACCGCAGCCGCTAGCGCGCTACAGCACCGAGGACCACGCTACCTGGGCGACACTGTATCGCCGCCAGTGCGCGCTGCTGCCGGATCGGGTCTGCGATGAGTTTCTGGACGGCCTGGCGGTACTCGATGTCGACGCCGACCGGGTGCCGGACTTCGAACGGCTGAACGAGAAGCTCGGCGTCGCTACCGGCTGGCGCCTGGTTGCGGTACCGGGACTGATCCCCGACGAGGTGTTCTTCGAGCACCTGGCCAACCGTCGCTTCCCGGTGACCTGGTGGATACGCGAACCGCACCAGCTCGACTACCTGCAGGAACCGGACGTGTTCCACGACCTGTTCGGCCATGTACCGCTGCTGATGAACCCGGTGTTCGCCGACTACCTGCAGGCCTATGGCCAGGGCGGCATGAAGGCCAAGCAACTGGGCGCACTGCCGATGCTGGCACGGCTCTACTGGTACACGGTGGAGTTCGGCCTGATCGCCACACCGAAGGGACTGCGCATCTACGGGGCCGGCATCGTGTCGAGCCAATCCGAATCGGTGTACTGCCTGGAGAGCGCCAGCCCGAACCGGATCGGTTTCGACCTGGAACGCATCATGTGCACCCGCTACCGCATCGACACCTTCCAGAAAAGCTATTTCGTCATCGACAGCTTCGCGCAACTGTTCGATGCCACCGCGCCGGACTTCGCCCCGCTCTACGCGGCACTGCAACGGCAGGACGGCATCGGCGCCGGCGATATCGTCGCCACCGACCGGGTGCTGCATGTCGGTGACCGACAGGGCTGGTCCGACAGCGCCGATGCCTGAGAACCTGTTCGCGATCTGCTGCGCTCGGGTGATTTTGCGTTGGAATACCGCTCAACATGCTTGTCTACTCTATGAGTACACTCCGCTTTTTCGCGCCATTCCGCCTTATCTGACCCTTCGTTCGCGAGATCGTGAACAGACTCTTAGAACCTGCCCGCCGTCTACTGCACTCGGGCGATCCGGCATACGCGAGATATTGAACAGGCGCTGAACGAACAAAAGCCCGGCATCTGCCGGGCTTTTCCCCTTTGCTGCAAATGGCGCCAGCAAGGCCGCCGTCAGAACCTATTGCTGTTTCAGCGACGAGATTGACGAGAATTCGTTAATCACCCGCACTACCAGGTTGGTACTCTCGCGAATCTTGTTGATCGCGTCGCCCGCATCGTTGGCCAGCACCACCCCCTGCTCCGCCTGTTTCAGCATCGAGGTCATGCTATCGATCGCGGTGTGCGTACCTTCGCGAATCTTGTCGATCATGCCGGAGATCTCGGCGGTGGAGCTGCTGGTGCGTTCGGCCAACTTGCGGACTTCGTCGGCCACCACCGCGAAGCCGCGCCCCTGCTCGCCGGCGCGCGCGGCTTCGATCGCGGCGTTCAGCGCCAGCAGATTGGTCTGGTCGGCGATGTCGTGGATGGTGTTGACGATCGAGGTGATCTGCGACGATTGCGAGCCCAGCTCCTCGATCACCCCGGCCGACACGCGCGCACTGTCGGCGATGCGGCGCATCTCGACGGCAGCGGTTTCGATCACCGAGGCGCCCTGGCGCGAGATCGCCTCGGTCGATTCGGAAATCTTGTACGCCTCCCTGGCATTCTCGACGTCCTTGTTGACACTCTGCACCTGCGCGGTGATGTCCGAGGCGAACTTCACCACCTTAAAGACCTTGCCGTCGTCGTCGAACATCGGGTTGTAAGAGGCTTCCAGCCAAAGCTCCCGGCCGTTGCGGTGCACCCGCTTGAACTGCCCCGAAACGAACTCGCCGCGATTGAGCTTGTTCCAGAACTCGCCGTACTCGTGCGAGCCGACATAAGCGGCATCGCAGAAGATCCGGTGGTGCTTGCCGACGATTTCGTTCAGCGAGTAACCCACCGTATTCAGGAAATTTTCATTGGCAAACAGGATGCTGCCGTCGAGCTTGAACTCGATCATAGCCATCGCGCGGCTGATCGCGTTGATCTTGCTGCTCTGTTCGTGCGCTTCTTGCACCTTCTGACTCACGTCCGAAGCGAACTTGACCACTTTGATGACCTTGCCATCCGGCCCGAGCACCGGGTTGTACGAGGCCTCCAGCCAGAGCGTCTGCCCAGTCTGGTGCACCCGTTTGAACTCGCCGCTCACAAACTCGCCCCGCGCGAGCTTGGCCCAGAATTCGGCATAGGCTGGCGTGCGCACATAGTGCTCTTCGCAAAAGATCCGATGATGCTTACCCTGGATATCCTGCAGCGAATAACCCACCGTGTTCAGAAAGTTGTCATTGGCGGTAAGAATCGTACCGTCCGGCTTGAACTCGATCACCGCCATAGAGCGACTGATCGCCGCCAGCATCCCGTTCTGCTCGGTTATCGTTTCCGCCTGGGCGGTCAACTCACGCTTCAGCTTGCCATTAAACATTCCGGATATCCTTATGACATGATTTGATCTGACATTGCAGGATCTGTTTATTGTTTGATTCCCCGACCTGCCCTCTGAATGTAGTCGAACAAACCGACAACTCGCCAATAAAACCCAAAAGAAATATTAAGACGGCATGTCAAGGGTTGCATTTATGATGACTCGACCTAATAGCCGCCCAAAATAGCCGCTTGTCGGGTAAATGCAATAACGAGCGAAACATTAATGCCGTTGATCAATCGGCCAAATGTTGAATGAATGTTATTGTTGCGAATTAATATCACTATTCCATCAGGGCAAAAAAAAAGCGGCCCTGCCGGTATCGGTCAGGGCCGCACAAGGCCTGATGCAATAGATTGGACTTATCGCCTGCGGTGCATCATCCACGCTTCGAGCAGCGAGAACAGAATCGACACGATCGCCGAGGTGGCAACCACCATCGTTGCCATCGCGGCGGCGGCGGCGGTGTTGCCGGTGTCGTCAATCGTGATGATCGCCACAGCCGACACGCTGCTGTCCGGCGAGTAGAGGAAGATCAGCGCCGACACCGTGGTCATACCGGCGATAAAGAAGTAGCGCGCCACATCGACCAGCGCCGGCAGGCAGATCGGCAGCGTCACCCGGCGCAGCGTCACCCAGAACGGCACCTTCAGCGAGGCGGCAACCGCCTCGAATTCGTTGTCGAGCTGCTTGAGCGCGGTAGCCGCGGTCAGGTGGGCGGTGGTGTAGTAGTGAGCCACCGTGCACACCACCATCAACGCGAGGCTGCCGTACAGGCCGTTCAATGGGTTGTCCGGGTGGTTGAAGAAGAACACGTAACCGAGGCCCAGCACTAGGCCCGGTACCGCCATCGGCAGCATCGCGAAGAAGCGCAGCACCTGGCGACCGGCGCCGGCGACCTTGAGCTTTTCCACCCAGTAGGCGCCGAGGAACACCAGCGGCGTGCCGACCAGCGCGGTAGCAGTCGCAAGCTCCAGGCTGTTGAAGTACACCGCCCAACCGCCGTCGATCTGGCTGAAATCGTAGTGGTCCAGCGTCAGTTTGAGGTTGTACGGCCAGTAGCCGATGAACGAGGCAACAATACCGACGCCGAGCAGCGCCAACAGCAGCACCGACACCCCCGACAGCAGGCCGAACGCTGCCACGTCGCGCAGCGGATCATGCCCCGGCGTGTACTGCACCGCCCGCGCGGTGATCGCCGCCTGCTGACGCCGCGCGGAGCGACGCTCCAGCACGAAGGCCAGCACCGCCGGCAACAGCAGCATCAGGCCGACGACCGCGCCGCGCTCGAAGTTCTGCTGGCCGATCACCTGCTTGTACGCTTCCACCGCCAGCACGCTGTAGTTGCCGCCGACCACCTTCGGTACGCCGAAGTCGGTGATCACCAGGGTGAACACCACCAGACCCGCCGACAGCAGGCCATAGCGCGCCCCCGGCAGGGTGATGGTGAAGAACTGTCGCCAGGCGCTGGCGCCCATGCTGCGCGCCGCCTCGAACAAGCGCGCGTCGGCGCTGGCCAATGCGGTGACCAGAATCAACAAGGCATGCGGGAAGGTATAGAACAGCTCGCCGAGCACGATGCCCCAGAAGCCGTAGATGCTGCCATCGCCCAGCCAGCTCTTGAGCATGCCCTGGTTGCCGAACAGGTAGACGATGGAGATCGCCGGCATCAGCGACGGCGCCAGCAGCGGCGTCAGCGCGATCTGGCGGAATACCGCGCGGCCGACCACCCGGCTGCGCATCAGCGCCCAGGCGAAGCCGAACGCCAGCGGCAGCACGATGGTGGTCACCGTCAGCGACACTACGAAGCTGTTGAGCGTGGCATGCATCAGACCCGGTGAGTCGAGCACTTCGCCGAAATGGCCGAAGCCCAAGCCGCCATCGGCCTGCAACAGCGCACGGCCGAGAATGGCCAGCAGCGGCAGGCCGAGCAGGACCGCCAGCAGGGCCACCCACAACCACACCAGGCCCTGGGCGACCCGGGTCTCGCCATCGGCACGTTGGCCGAATCCCCCCAGCCGTGCCAACAAGGGACGTCGCGCGACGCTGCTCATGCTCGCACCTCCGGATAGGCCACCAGCAGCTCGGCCGGCAATTCGATCGGCACGATCTCGCCCGGCACCAGCGGCTGGCGGTTGAGCATCGACGGGCACACCTCGGCGGTCAGCGTCACGCCCGGGATGCCTTCGGGCAGCAGCTGCAGCCGGGTCATCGCGCCGGCGAAGCTGACGTCGGCGATGCGCGCCAGCAAGGTGTTCGGCGCGGCTTCCCAACGCGGCTTGACCAGGATGTCCTCGGGTCGCACGAACAGCGTGCACGCCTCGCCGCTGGTCGGCACACCGGCCAGCATCAGGCGATGCGCGCCGACTTTCACGCTGTGAGCGTCGATGCGCTGCGCCGGCAGCCAGTTGGCCTCGCCGACGAACTCGGCGACGAAGCGGCTGGCCGGGCGGCGGTAGATCTCGGCCGGCGTGCCAATCTGCTCGATCTGGCCGTTATTCATCACCACCACGCGGTCGGCGATCGCCAGCGCCTCGGCCTGGTCGTGGGTCACCATCAGCGTGGTGACGCCGAGCTTCTTCTGCAGACGCTTCAGTTCGTCGCGCAGCTTGTCGCGCACCCGCGCATCCAGCGCCGACAACGGTTCGTCGAGCAGCAACAGGCCCGGCGAGGTTGCCAGCGCGCGCGCCAGCGCGACACGCTGCTGCTGGCCGCCGGACAGCTGCGACGGGTATTTGTCCTCGCTGCCGGGCAGGCCAACCATGTCCAGCAACTCGCGCACGCGCTCGCGATGGCGGGCGCGCTCGCGGCGCGGGGTCAGGCCGTAGGCGATGTTGTCGGCCACGCTCAGGTTGGGGAACAGCGCATAGCTCTGGAACACGATGCCGTAGTCGCGCTTGGCCGGCGGCAGCCGGGTGATATCGCGATCCTGCAGGGTGATGCGACCGCTGTCCGGCAGGTCAAGGCCGGCGATCTGGCGCAGCAGTGTGGTCTTGCCGCAACCGGACGGGCCGAGCAGGCAGACAAATTCGCCGTGGCGCAGCGCCAGCGAGACATTGTCGAGTGCGGTGAACGCGCCGTAGCGGCGGGTCAACCCGTGCACAGCAAGATAGGGGGAAGCGGTGAGTATGGTATCGGCGGGTTTCATCGGGCTCTCCGGAAGCTCACCAAAGCCGGCCTGCCGGCCGGCTTCAGTCAGCGTCCGTTCGGTGGAACGCTTTTCAACAAAGTGCTTCGCAAAGCGTAGTGAGCGGGCGTCAGCGAGGGGCGGACGGCGCACAGGAACCGGAATGTACTGAAGTACATGAGGATTCCCGATCGCTGAGCGAATCGGCAGATTCGCACGCCGACCGCCCAACCCGAGATCACGTCCGCGCAGTAGCTTTGCGGACACTTTCATCAGTTCTTCGGCGCAGCCTTGCTCTCGTAGCGCTTGCTCCACTCGGTCAGAATGGTGTCGCGCTGCTGGGCGGCCCACGAGAAGTTGTTCTTCACCAGACGCTTGGAGTAGTCGGCCGGGATGAACGGGTTTTGCTTGGCAACGCCCGGCATGGCCAGTACGGCGTAGTTCTTGTCATACTGTTCCATCGCCTCGCGGCTGGCGGCGAAGTCGGCCAGCTTCTTGGCGGCGTCCAGGTTCTTGGTGCCCTTCATGATGGCAGTGGCTTCCAGATCCCAGCCCAGGCCTTCTTTCGGGAAGATCAGGTCGATCGGAGCGCCCTTCTCTTTCAGCTGCGCACCACGGTATTCAAACGAGATGCCGATCGGGTACTCGCCCGACGCGGCCATGGTGCACGGCTTGGAGCCCGAGTGCAGGTACTGGGCGATGTTGCCGTGCAGGCGGTCCATGTAGTCCCAGCCCTTCTTCTCGCCGAACATTTGCAGCCAGGCCGATACGTCGAGGAAACCGGTGCCGCTCGATGCCGGGTGCGGCATCACGATCTGGCCCTTGTAGATCGGCTTGGTCAGGTCTTCCCAGCTGGTCGGCTTCGGCAGGCCTTTCTTGGCGGCCTCGACGGTGTTGAAACAGACGGTGGCGGCCCATACGTCCATGCCGACCCATTTCGGCGGGTTGGCCGGGTCGCGGAAGTGCGGGGTGATCTGCGCCAGGCCCTTCGGCGCGTACGGCTGCAGCATGTTCTGGTTGGCCAGCACCTGCAGGCTGGTGGCGGCCAAGCCCCAGACCACGTCGGCCTGCGGGTTGTTCTTCTCGGACAACAGTTTGGCGGTGATCACGCCGGTCGACTCGCGCACCCAGCGGATCTTGATGTCCGGGTTAGCCTTGGCGAACGCCTCTTCATACGGCTTGATCTGGTCGGCTTCCAGCGCGGTGTAGACGGTCAGCGTGCCGGCGGCGGCAGCGTTGAACGAAACGAGGGCCACGGCGGTCGCGGCGAACAGGGACTTGAGCTGCATGGGGAAACTCCGATAGTTTAGACGTATAGACGAATTTGTCTACGTGACAACACACAACACGAGTAAGAACGCCGCTACCTTAAATCGCCCCCATTACAAGCCAGTGACGGCTTCGTGACAGTTTGTTCGATGCCTAAGCATTTGCCGTCACCACCGCGCCCCTCGCCCCCTTCAACGCGACACGGTTTCGCCGGCCAGCCAGCTAAGCAGCGTCTCGCCCGCCTCGGCCAAGGCCCCGTCGTTCAGCAGCACCCGCGCATGCGCCGGCGGGTTGAAGGCACCGGCTTCGGCCAACCTGTGGCGAATCTGCACCTCGCTCTCGCGGCCGCGTGCCGCCAGGCGCTGCGCCAGCACATCGGGACTGGCGCCGATCCACAGCGGGATCAGGCCGGGAAAGCGCGCCTCGGCCAGCGGCAGCGCCGAGCGCGAACCGTTCACCACCACGTCCATGCCCTGCGCCAGCCACTGCTCCACCTCGATACCCAGGCCATAGGACAGCCCGTTACGATGCCACACCAGCGCGAACAGGCCGGCGCGCTCGCGCTGGGCGAATTCGTCGGGGCGCAGCGCCACATGGTTTTCGCCGCCGGCATTGGCCGGCCGGGTGATGTAGCGATGGGCGAACAGCACCCGGCCGTCACCGCCGAGGCGCTCGCGCGCATAACCGATCACCGAATCCTTGCCGGCGCCGGACGGGCCGAGCACATACCAGAGCCTGCCGCGTCGCAAATCAGTCGCCATAGTGTGGTACCTCTGCGTTGAAACTAATGTGGGCCAGATAACGGAACGGCGCGCCCGGCGCCGGCTCGACAAACAGGGCGATGCCGTCGACGCAGGCATCGAGCGCGCCGGCGAAGTGCTCGCGCGCCAGCGCGGCGAGCCGCTCGGCCTCGCTGCCGCCGTCGAGATGGCTGCTCAAGGTCAGGTGGAAGCGGTAGTGCTCGAACACATAGGGATAGCCCCAGCGCGCCAGCAGCTCGCGTTCGCGCGGGCCCAGCCCCTCGGCGCGGCGCGCCAGTGCCTGGCCGTCCGGCAACGCCGCCAACGGGGCGAGCATCGTCACGCACGCAGCGGCCAGTTCGGCCAACCTTGCGGCTTCCCCAAGCGGACGCAGCGCCAGGAAACCAGCCAGCGGCTCGATGCCGAGCGGCACCGTAAACGGGCTGAAGCGCTGGGCCAGCAACCGGATCGCGGCGATCAGCTCGGCCTCGCTCACCCCGTCCACCAGCGCAAACGGCGCCTTCAACGTGGCGTGCCAGCCGTAGCGCGCGGCGGTGGTGGTGAGTTGGCCGAAGCGTTCGGCCGACATCGCCCCCGCAACCGGTTGCGCCACCGACCGGCCGCTGGCGGCATCGCGACCGAGCCAGGCCGCGCCGCGCTCGGCGAGCAGGCTGCCCGGGCGCGGCGCGTAATAGAGCGCGTAACGCATCACTCGTCCTCCTCGCCCATCACTAGTTGCACCAGGTCGCCGTTGAAGCGGGTGACGCCGTACTGCACCGGGCAACCGGCGTCGTCGACGTTCAGCGACTTCACGTGCAGCACCGGGCGGTTCTTCGGCAGATGCAGGAAGTCGGCCGTTTCCGAGTCGGGCAGCCGCGCGCTGACCTTGGTGAAACGGCGGGTGTAGTCGCTCACGCCGAAGTGCTCCAGCGTGCGGGTGACCGAGCGCAGTTCGGCATAGACCGCCGGCAGGCCGGTAAAGCGGGCCGCCGGAAAGAACTGCGTCGCCGTATCGACGATGCGCCCGTCGACGCGGCTGATGGTCTTGATCCGGTACAGCTCGCTGCCCGGCGTCACCTCCAGCAGCTCGGCCAGCTCCGCATTGGCCGGCACGATGTCACTGGCCATCAGCTCGATCTCGGAGCGCAGATTCTGCCGCGCCATGTTCTGCGAGAAACGGGTGCGCTTGCTGATCGCGTAGTCGATGGCGTTTTCCTGCACGAAGGTGCCGCGCCCCTGCTCGACCCGCAACAGGCCGCGCTCGACCAGCGCCGACACCGCGCGGCGGATGGTATGGCGGTTCACGGCGAAGCGTTCGGCCAACTGCAGTTCGGTGGGGATGCGATCGCCGGTCGGCATCGCGCCGCTGGCGATGTCTTCGGCCAGGCTGCCTTCGATCTGGCGCCAGACGGCAATGCCCGAGCCACGTTCGATCATGGGACTGCTCCTTGAATGGGGGGAATGCAATGGTGTGTGGCAAGAGGGCTAGACGTCTACCGCCGCCATCGAACCGTCACAAATAATTCACCGGATTGTGCTGTTAAACGACCTACGCCGACCATTATCATGCAGTCGTCTATACGTTTATATGAATTTTTTCTGAGAACAGGTTCACGATCTAGCGAACGAAGGGTCAGCCAAGGCGAAATGAGGCGAAGAAGCGAAATGTACATGGAGTACATGAGCATTTTGAGCATCGTTTCAACGCAGGATCGCCCGAGTGCAGCAGAGCGTGAACTGGTTCGGATAGCGAAGCCGACGGTAAACCATGACTCCATACCCGATTCCGCAACGTCAGCACTGGATGCGCATCCTCGCCCTGACACCGCCCGAGCGCCTGGCCGAAGTGCTGAGCCCGGCCCTATTGGCCGAACACGATGCGCACTGGCTGCGCCGCCCCGAAACCGGCCTGGTCATGCTGCGCGGCCGTGCCGGTGGCACCGGCGCCCAGTTCAACCTCGGTGAAGCCAGCGTCACCCGCGCCTCGGTCAGCCTGGCCGGCCAGATCGGCCACGCCTGGGTGCGCGGCTCCAACGCCCAGCACGCCGAGCTCGCCGCCATCGCCGACGCCTTGCTGCAATGCCCGGCCCACCATGCCGACCTGATCGCCAGCGTGATCACGCCGCTGAGCGCCGAGTTGGCCGAACGCCGCGCCACCGCCAGCCGCGCCACCGCGGCCAGCAAAGTCGAGTTCTTCACCATGGTTCGGGGGGATTGATGTTACAGCCGCAATTTGACAAGCCGGTGCACGACGCCCAGTGCACCTTTCGCACCGTGCTCGCCGCCCTGTCCGAGCCGCTCGCGCCGCTGACGCTGCCGGTATTGCCACCAGCCCCGGTGGGCCTGCTGCCCGGCACCGCCGCCGTGCTGCTGACCGTGCTCGACCAGGAAGTCAGCCTGTTTTCGGCCAACCTGCCCGCCGATGCCGGCGAATGGCTGCGCTTTCACACCGGCGTACGCCTGATCGACAGCGCCACCGACGCCGACTTCGTGCTGGTGCACGACGGCGAAACGCTGCCGGCGCTCGCCTCCCTCAAGGCCGGCGAGGCCGCCTACCCGGACCGCTCGGCGACCGTGATCGTCGAAACCGCCGCCTTCGGTACCGACCAGGTCGAGGGCCGTGGCCCCGGCTTCGCCGCAGCGCGCCGCTTCGGCGCCAGCTCACTCACCGCCGAGTTCTGGGCCGACTGGACCGCGAACCACGCGCGCTTCCCGCTCGGCGTCGATGTGCTGCTGGTCAGCGCCGACGCGGTGGCCGGCCTGCCGCGCACCACTCAAGTGACGCTCTCTATCGACGAAAACCGCCGCGAGCCGGTCGAGGGCAAGGCGGACGGAGCACAGGCACCGGAGCCTACTCGAGTAGGTGAGGATGCCGAGCACCGCCCAACGCCGCCATCGACCGGCGCAGCCGGCTTTCCTCGCCAGGAGGTTTAATCCATGTACGTTGCCGTTAAGGGCGGTGAAACCGCCATCCTCAATTCCTACGAGCTGCTCGCCGCCGAACGCCGCGGCGATCAGGACACTCCCGAACTGACGCTGGCGCAGATCAAGGGCCAGATGCGCCTGGCGCTGGCGCGAGTGATGCAGGAAGGCTCGCTGTACGACGAGGAGCTGGCCGCGCTGGCGCTGAAACAGGCGTCGGGCGATGCGACCGAGGCGGTGTTCCTGTTGCGTGCCTTCCGCACCACCTTGCCGCGCCTGGGTTACAGCCTGCCGCTCGACACCGCCGCGATGCGCGTGCGCCGCCGCGTGTCCGGCACCTTCAAGGACGTGCCGGGCGGCCAGGTGCTCGGCCCGACCCCGGACTACACCCAGCGCCTGCTCGATTTCACGCTGGCCGCCACCGGCAATGCGCCGAAGCCGATGTTGGCCGAACAGCCGCTGCCGGACGTGCTGCCTTGCGTGCTCGACGTGCTGGGCAGCGAGGGGCTGATCGAGCCGGAACGCCCGGCCGACGGCGACCCGGCGCCGAAGGACCTGACCCGCGAGCCGCTGATGTTCCCGGCCGACCGCGCCACCCGCCTGCAGAACCTGGCGCGCGGCGACGAGGGCTACCTGCTCGGCCTCGCCTACTCCACCCAGCGCGGCTACGCCGAGAGCCACCCGTTCGCCGGCGAGATCCGCATGGGCGAGGTGGCGGTGACGGTGTGCCCGGAAGAGCTCGGTTTCGAGATCGAGATCGGCGAGATCACGCTGACCGAGTGCCAGATGATCAACCAGTTCGCCGGCAGCAATACCGCACCGCCGCAGTTCACCCGCGGCTACGGCCTGTCGTTCGGCGAGGGCGAGCGCAAGGCGATGGCGATGGCGCTGGTCGACCGCAGCCTGCGCGCCAGCGAACTGGGCGAAGACATCCACGCCCCCGCGCAGCAGCAGGAATTCGTGCTCTACCACACCGACAGCGTCGAGGCGTCCGGCTTCGTGCAGCACCTGAAGCTGCCGCACTACGTGGACTTCCAAGCCGAACTGTCGCTGATCCGCACCCTGCGCAAGCAATTCGACACCCAGCAAAGGGACGAGGCATGAACATCGAATACAACTACGGCTTCCTCGACGAAAACACCAAGCGCATGCTGCGCCGCGGCCTGCTCAAGGCGGTCGCCATCCCCGGCTACCAGGTGCCGTTCGGCAGCCGCGAAATGCCGCTGCCCTATGGCTGGGGTACCGGCGGCATCCAGGTGACCGCCAGCATCATCGGCAGCGACGACACCCTGAAGGTGATCGACCAGGGCGCCGACGACACCACCAACGCGGTCAACATCCGCCGCTTCTTCGGCCGGGTGGCCGAGGTGGCCACCACCGAGAAGACCAGCGAGGCGACGGTGATCCAGACCCGCCACCGCATCCCGGAAACCGCGCTGAAATCCGGCCAGATCATGGTGTTCCAGGTGCCGGAACCGGAACCGCTGCGCACGCTGGAGGCGAGCGAGGTGGAAACCCGCCAGCTGCACGCCCACCAGGAATACGGCCTGATGCACGTGAAGCTGTACGAAGACATCGCGCGCTACGGCCATATCGCCACCAGCTACGACTACCCGGTGATGGTGAACGGGCGCTATCTGACCTCGCCGTCGCCGATCCCGAAATTCGACAATCCGAAGCTGCACCAGAGCCCGGCGCTGCTGCTATTCGGCGCCGGCCGTGAAAAGCGCCTGTACGCGATCCCGCCCTATACCGATGTGGAAAGCCTGGCCTTCGACGACCACCCGTTCGACGTGCAGACCTGGGACAGCCACTGCGCGCTGTGCGGCTCGACCGAGTCCTACCTCGACGAAATCATCACCGACGACGCCGGCAGCCGGATGTTCGTCTGCTCCGACACCGATTACTGCGCCACGCACCAGCAGGAGGCGAAGCAATGACCCCGATTCTTTCCGTCCGTCAGGTCGCCAAACGCTACGGCCAACGTTACGGCTGCCGCGAGGTCAGCTTCGACCTCTACCCCGGCGAAGTGCTGTGCATCGTCGGCGAATCCGGCTCGGGCAAGTCGACGCTGCTGTCGACGCTGGCCGGCAAGCTCGCCGCCGACGAGGGCGAGGTCACCTTCCGTGACGTCAACGGCACCGAGCACGATCTCTTGACCTTGGCCGAAGCCGACCGCCGCCGCTTGGCGCGCACCGAATGGGGCTTCGTCACCCAGCATGCCCGCGACGGCCTGCGCATGAACGTGTCGGCCGGCGCCAACGTCAGCGAACGGCTGATGGCGCTCGGCCAACGCCACTACGGCGAGCTGCGCGCCACCGCCGGCGAATGGCTGGAAAAGGTCGAGATCAGCGCCGAACGCCTGGACGACCGTCCGAGCCAGTTCTCCGGCGGCATGCAACAGCGCCTGCAGATCGCCCGCAATCTGGTGACCAAGCCACGCCTGGTGTTCATGGACGAGCCGACCGGCGGCCTCGACGTGTCGGTGCAGGCGCGTTTCCTTGACCTGCTCCGACGACTGGTTCACGAGACTGGTATCGCTGTCATCATGGTGACGCACGATCTGGGCGTGGCGCGGTTGTTGGCGCACCGCACGCTGGTGATGCAACAGGGCCGCGTGGTCGAGGCCGGGCTGACCGACCAGATTCTCGACGACCCGCAGCATCCGTACACGCAGTTGCTGGTCTCCTCAATCCTCCAGGCTTAAGCCGGATCGACCACAGCGAAAACAGATTATTGGATTAGTGATGACGACCCTACTGATCGACGCTCAGAACGTGAGCAAGACTTTCGTGCTGCACCAGCAGGACGGCCTGGCACTGCCGGTACTCGACGACGTGTCGCTGCAGGTCGCCGTCGGCGAGTGCGTGGCGCTGGTCGGCCCGTCCGGCGCCGGCAAGAGCACCTTTTTGAAGGCGCTATACGCCAACTACCTGGTGCAGGCCGGCACCATCGGCATCTTCCACCGCGAGGGCTGGGTCGATATGGTCGCCGCGCTGCCACACCAGATCGTCGAAGTGCGCCGCCACACCCTGGGCTACGTCAGCCAGTTTCTGCGGGTGATCCCGCGCGTGTCGGCGCTGGACATCGTCGCCGAACCGCTGGTGGAATGGGGGGAGAGCCTGGAGGCCGCCCGTACCGTCGCCGGCACCTGGCTCGCGCGCCTGAACATCCACGAGCGGCTGTGGAGCCTGCCGCCGGCCACCTTCTCGGGTGGTGAACAGCAGCGTGTCAACATCGCCCGTGGCATGATCGCGCCGCGCCCGATCCTGCTGCTGGATGAGCCGACCGCCTCGCTCGACGCCGCCAACCGCGCGGTGGTGATCGAGCTGATGCGCGAGGCCAAGGCGCGCGGCGCCGCGCTGGTCGGCATCTTCCACGACGAAGCCACCCGCGACACCGTCGCCGACCGACTGTTTACCGTGCCGCTGGCACGCCGACTCGATACCGCCAAGGAACTGACCGCATGAACCTGACCCTGACCAATGCCCGCATCGTGCTGCCGGACGGCGTGATCGAACGCGGCACTGTCACCGTCGAAAACGGCCTGATCGCCGACATCACCGACACCGTTTCGGCCAACCCCGACGCCATCGACTGCCAGGGCGGCGACCTGATCCCGGGTCTGGTCGAGATTCACACCGACAACCTGGAAAAGCACCTGATGCCGCGCAACGGCGTGCTGTGGCCGGTGCTGCCGGCGGTGATCACTCACGACGCGCAGTGCGTCGCGGCCGGCATCACCACCGTGTTCGACGCGCTGGCGGTGGGCGATCTGGAACAGGACAGTGTGCGCCTGGATACGCTGCACACCTCGTTCGATGCGATCAATCGCGGCAATGCCGAGGGTGTGTTCCGCGCCGACCACCTGTTCCACCTGCGCTGCGAGCTGGCCTATCCGGAACTGCTGCGCGAGCTGCAGCCGCTGATCGACCACCCGGCAGTGAAGCTGGTCTCGGTGATGGACCACACCCCGGGCCAGCGCCAGTACCGCGACCTGGAACAGTACAAGAAGTACTACGCCAAGAAAAAGGTAGCCTGGAGCGACGACACCTTCCTCGACGCGGTGGAAGACCGCCGCCAGCTGCAGGCCACCTATTCCGACCGCCACAAGCAGGCGGTGGTGGAATTGGCGCGCGCCCGCGGCATCGCGCTGGCCAGTCACGACGACACCGAGATCGTCCACATCACCGAGGCGGTGAAGGACGGCGTGGCGATCTCGGAATTCCCGACCACGCTGGAAGCGGCCGACGCCGCCCGCCAGGCTGGCCTGTTGACCGTGATGGGTGCGCCCAACGTGGTGCGCGGCGGTTCGCACTCCGGCAACGTGGCCGCGCTGGAGCTGGCCCGCGTCGGCCTGCTCGACATCCTGTCGTCCGACTATGTGCCGGCCAGTCTGCTGCACGCCGCTTACCTGCTGGAACGCCAGGCCGGTTGGTCGCTCGATAGGGCGATCGCCACCGTCACCGCCAACCCGGCGCGTGCGGTGAAGCTGGACGATCGCGGCACCATCGAGCTTGGCCGAAGAGCCGACCTGGTGCTGGTCAAGGGCAACGGCGAAGTGCCGCTGGTGCAGCAGGTATGGAAAACCGGCATGCGGGTGTTCTGATGAAGTCAGCCGAACAGACGCTGGCTGCGGTGCGCGGCCTGCTCTAAACCTACGGCCCGCGCCACTACGGCGAGGCCGTCACCCAGCTCGACCACGCAGTGCAAGGCGCAGTGCTGGCGCGCGAGGCCGGCGACGACGAGGAGATCATCCTTGCCGCCTTCCTGCACGACGTCGGCCACCTGCTGGAGCACGACGGCGTGGAAACGATGGGCGACTACGGCGTGATGGCACACGACAAGCTCGGCGCCGACTGGCTGCGCGCGCACGGCTTCAGCGAGCGGGTGGCGCAGCTGGTGGCGCTGCACGTGCCGGCCAAACGCTGCCTGTGTGCGATCGACGCGGGTTATTACGCCGAGCTGTCCGAAGCGAGCAAGATCACCTTGGGCTATCAGGGCGGGCCGATGAATGCCGATGAAGCCGCCGCTTTCACCGCCCTGCCCGACTGCGAAGCGGCGCTGCGGGTGCGCCGCCTCGACGAAGCCGCCAAGGACGGCGGCTGGAGCTTCGCCGACGTGGAATGGATCTGGCCGATGATGGCCACACACCTGGCCCGTCAGCCCTGACAGCCAACGGCAGATACGACAAGCCCGGCCGAATGGCCGGGCTTTTTGCTGGCTTGCCGTCACGCAGCATCACATGCGGCAGTCGTCGTCAGTAGCCGAGCGCCCGGCCCTCGATCTCCGGCAACGATTCGGCGCCGATCAGCGACCAGATCACCCGCAGGATCGACTCGGAGGCGATCACGGTGTGGCGGTTACCGCTCTGGGCCAGGTTGGCGCGCATCTCCTTGCGCAGCTCGGCATCGCCGGTCAGATCGAAGATCACATCCAGATCGTTGCCCAGCGCCACCACATCATCGATGGAACGCACCGGAATGCCCGCGGCCTCCGCCTCGGCACGGCCACCGGTGGCGGCGCGCTCCGAGACACAGACCAGCTCGATGCCGTGGCCGGTCTTGCCCAACATTTCCCGCAGAAAAGCCGAACCGATGCGACCGAGCCCGACGATGGCGATGCGTTGTTTTTGCATGGTGTTCCTCTGGAGTGGCGCTTACGTGAGATGGATGGAGTTGGCGCTGCCCCTGTCGCCGCCGGACGGCGGCAACACGACTTCGCTATCAACAAATTATTTCAAAAGCATAAAGACAACAACAAAAAACCCGATATCACAGCCGATATCGGGTTTCAGTGTGTACCGAACGCCAAAGCTGGCGCCCGGGGTGGGGTCTTAGAACCTGCTCATGATCTGCTGCTTTCGGGTGATCCTGCGTTGAAATGCCACTCAACATGCGGGTCTGATCGACAAGTCCACTCCGCTTTTTCCCGTCATTTC
Source organism: Neisseriaceae bacterium JH1-16 (assembly GCA_025989215.1). Lineage (GTDB taxonomy): Bacteria > Pseudomonadota > Gammaproteobacteria > Burkholderiales > Chromobacteriaceae > Crenobacter_A. The sequence continues at coordinate 24,284 of JAPDNP010000010.1, forward strand.
GCCTTGTCTGACCCTTCGCTCGCGAGAGCGTGAACCGGTTCTTACAGGTCGAGCGAGGCGATCGCCACCTTGGCGATGCGCGCGTCCAGCTCCGGGGTCAGGCCGGAGATGCCGACCGCGCCAACCACCTGGCCATCCACCAGCACCGGCACGCCACCTTCCAGCATCGCGTGCAGCACCGGCGCCGACAGGAAGGCGGTGCGACCGCTGTTGATCATGTCTTCGAAGGCCTTCGACTCACGACGGCCCAGCGCGGCGGAACGCGCCTTCTCGGTGGCGATGTGGGCAGCCAGCGGCGCGCAATTGTCCATGCGCGAGAGACCCAGCGGGTGGCCACCGTCGTCGACCACGGCAACCGAGATGTTCCAGTTGTTGGCAGCGGCCTCGGCACGGGCGGCTTGCAGCAGTTGATCGACCTCGAGAAGGGTCAGCACGGCTTTTTGTTGCATGTCTCTATTCCTTATTGTGATGAATGGCTTGGGGTCCGCCGTCGGGGCTGGCAACAGCCCTCTTCTTCTTGTTAGATGCTTTATCAATGGGGGGTGCGGCTCGACCGGATCGCCAGCTTGGTCGACCCGGTGAAATCCATCGCACGGCCCCACCATAACCACACAATCAAGTTTCGGAAAGCATTTCCGAACAAAGAATTGAATTCGCCCTTCCGTGATCCACCGCGATACCGCGTTGAAAAGCGCCGAACCGAACGCCCGACCGATCCGGATTGCAGAACACATTTATGGAATTGCCATCCAAAAACAAAGACAGCGACCCGAGGGCCGCTGTCTTTGTGATGTCTGATGCGTAGTGCAAACTGTCGACGTTGTCGACTTGAAGCGTACTAAAGAGGCGTTCATGCGAACGAGAGGGGCTGCCACTCTTGCGAGTCTGACCCGGGCAATGCCATCGTAGCGGCTGCTACCAGGGCTCGGTGCAGCGCTCGGCCAGCATCCTGGCATCATCCAAATCGTTCAAGCGGGCCCTGATGCTTTGCCGCTTTTGCAGATGAACCGGATCCAGTTTGGGCTTCACCAGGATGTAGAGCATCTTGTCGCGGTTTTCCACAACGCGCTGCCCCCGGAAACGTGCCGACGTACCCTTTAAGATCATCATGCCGCCTGCCTCCCTTTGGGGTGGTAAGAACCTTCAAATCAACATCTTGTACCCCAGCTTACTTGACCCTTATTACAGGGTATAGCTCACTCTCGCTGTTTGTTTGATCTTGTACGCAGGCCCACCCAATCAGGGCACGCAACTGTAGTTTTTTTGATTACAACGCAAATTGCCTGACATTTTCTCAGCACAGATATGCTGTTATCGACCGATCGCCACCGCAGCCCCAAGACAAAGGGGATGACATCTGGCAACTGACAGCATAATGACGTAGAGAGACCGGACAATCCATGCCCCATGGGGACCAACCAAGGCCTGCCCGGGCACACGACAGCCAACCTACGCGATGCCGCTGATCTTCTTCAATACGGCCGCAGCGCTGAGCTATCTGGTGGTCGGTACTGCCCTCAGCAATTCGCCGCAGCCGATCGCTGGCCGGGCTTCGACTGACTGACCAATTACCAATGAGGTTAAGAGCCGCTAACAGAACCCAGCGTAGCGACCCCCGCCAAGCACTCTGCCGCAGCATCAGTAGTAAGACAAGACAGAGCAACAACGCTGGAAGGGTTTTGTTAGCAACTCTTAACGCACCCGCTAATGACCCGCCTTCTCCGCTGGAACTACGCCAGTGCCATGCTGAAGATACTACTCATCCCGCTCGACCTCGCCACGTGCCGGCGCCATGCCGACCTGGCCAGGTCGCTCAACGTGCCGGCCTGGTCGGCGCTGTTCACCCCCGTCGTGTCGGGCTTGTGGCCGGTGAGCGCGGCCTGGACCCACTACGGCGTCATGCTGGACGAATACGCCGCAACACAGTCGCACCTCGTCCCTTACGCGCCGGCACAATGCCCCAGATTTCGCTGGCTGACACACAAGGCCTTGGTATAGCGCCCCTCCTCCACACCACGCCGGAGGTACTGTTCTGCTCCACGCTGCGGCACTGCGGGTTAGCCATTCTTCTGTCCCCAACACGGCAGCGCCTCACCAGGCGGCTTGCCCCGCCGTGTAAGGCGCGCCAAAACGGCTCACCATGCAAAACGGCGCCGTCCCGATGGGAAACGGCGCCGCTATTGGCATGAGCCGACTCAGGCGATCTGCCGGCCGAACCACACCACCCGGCCGATGACCGCGAAGTCGTCGGTCTGGCGTGCCAGGTCGATGGTGAACGGGGTGTAGGCCTCGTTGGCGCTCTTCACTTCCAGCAGGTTGCCGGGCAGGCGCTGCACCCGCTTCACCACCAGATGGCCGTCGATGCGCAGCACGTACACGCCGTTCATCGCCTCGGCATCGGCGTGGTTGATCAGGATCACGTCGCGGTCGTTCAGCACCCCTTCCATCGAGTCGCCCTTCACCGGGATCACCGACAGCTGCGCCGGATCGACTCGCAGGTAATGCTCGATCCAGTAGCGGCGGAACGCCATCGAGAAGCGCGGCGATTCGTCCTCCGGCCAGGCGCCGTGACCGGCGGCGGCCTTGACGTTGTAGCGCGGGATGAACACGAACTCCTCAAGATCGACCGCCTTGCCGGTAGTGTCGACACACGGGCTCGGTTCGGCGGCGGCGCTGCGGACCTGATCGTCGAACATCGCGCCCTCGCCGGTGGCGAGCCAGGCGAGCGACACCTGCTTGGCCAGCGCCAGTTTGGACAGCGCCACGAACGGTGGATTCTGCTCGCCGGCGATGTAGCGCCGAAGCGACAGTACGCTGACGCCGGCCACCGCGGCCGCTTCGGTGCGCGACTGGAACAGGTCGGCGATCAGGCCGATGCGCTTGCCGATCTCGCCTGAGGAATTCGGAAACGGATCATCTCTTTCCATGCTATCACCGCTTTATGCCTAAGGCATTGATTATTCTAATGAACGATAGCATGCGAACCATTTATGTACAAAAAACATCCGAAAACGAATCGCAAACGATCCATTTTCGATTGACATAACATCGCATGCGAATTAGCATGTGTTCACCTAATCACCCCACGAGATTAGCTGATGAACACATTGGTACCGCTGAAAATCTCGGCCTCCGACTGGCCGCGCACCGGCCTCGTCGCCGCGCTGCACGGAAGGGCCTGTCCCTTGCGCCAGCTGGCTTTGCGCCACGGCGGCAAGAGCACCGGTGCGCTGGACAACACACTCGACCGACCTCGCGCGACGGGCGAGCGGCTGAATGCCGCCGCGATCGGCGCCGATCCGGAAACGATCTGCGCCAGCCGCTATCTGAAACGGAAGTTTACACCGGTTTTGGCACTACCACTCGCTTTCGATCGATCGGATACGAACGATCGCCACCACGGGGCGCGCGCATGAACCCGCTCTTGTCGCCGACCTCGCTGCTCGCCGCGCAGCGCAGCCATTACAGCGCCCGCGAACTGGCCGAGCTGAAGCTGGCCGGCCTGCCCGGCAGCGAGCGCGGTGTGCGCTTCGCCGCCGAACGCGGGCAATGGCCGCACCGGCCGCGCGCCAAGGGCAAGGGCGTGGAATACGCGCCGCCGCAGACGGTGCTGACTCAGTTGCAGGCCCGTGCCATCGCCGAACTGGCGCGGACAAGGTTGGCCGAACCCGTCGCCCCGCCGCTGGCCACCGCCACGGAAACCGGCAACCCGGCACAGATCGCCGACGCGCGTCGCGGCGTACTGGCCGCGCTGGAAAAGCTGATTCAGCACACCGGCTACTCGCGCAAACAGGCGGCGGGCGTGTTGCTGGAGATGGCGCGCCAGGGCGTGGCCGGCGAATCGCTGCCGGCGATGCTGCGGCTGGCCCGCGACCCGCGCGGCCGCCGCAGCGCCGACGGCCTGCCGAGCGTGCGCAGCCTGCTGCGCTTCACCGAGTACCGCAAGGCCGGCGCGCTGACGCCGAAACGCCGTCAAGCCGCCCCCTCCGTGCCCGACTGGGCCGCGCCGTTCCTGGCGCTGTACCAGTGCCCGGAAAAACCGACGGTCGAGCACGCCTACCGCCGCTTTATCAGTGAGTGGCCGCTGCGCCCGGTGCCGAGCATCTGGCAGGTGCGCCGCTTCCTCGCCAAGATCGGTCGGATCAGCCACGAGGCCGGCCGGCTCGGCCCGCGCGAGCTCAAGTCACTGCGCCCCTTCGTGCCGGCGGTGCTGTACGTGGACAACGGCAGCGGCTACCGCAACCAGTTGATGAGCGACCCGGCCACCGGATTGATGGGCCAGTTCGGCATCGAGATGGTGCACAGCCTGCCGTACAACTCGCAGGCGCGCGGGGTGATCGAACGGCTGCATCAGACGCTGTGGGTGAGCGCTGCGCGCGAGCTGCCCGGCTATCTGGGCCGCGACATGGACCGCGAGGCGTGCCTGGCGCAGTTCAAGCTGACCCGCCGCGCGATTGCCGGCCGCGGCGGCGCGCTGGGGCTGATCGACTGGGACGACTTTCTGGCGTTCTGCGCCGCGCAGGTGGCCGCTGACAACGCCCAGCCTCACCGCAGCCTGGCCAAGCTCGCCGACCCGAGCAACGGCCGGCGCCGCCATCAGAGCCCCGACGAAGCCTGGGCCGCGCAGCTCGCCGACACCAAGGCGCGCACCTGGCGGCGCCCCCATCAGGCGACCGCCGAATTCCGGACGCAACAGCGCCGGGCCGACTAGCCCCCGACCTTCCCCCTTCAATCGATTCCGGACTGCGCCCAGCCCAGCCCGCTAGCCCCGGCTGCGCCCGCGCTACCGCAAACACAAGGACAACGCGATGACTCACTCCCGCCGCATCACCCGTACCGCCAGCCTGGATCTGGCGGCGATCGTCGCCGAACAGCTGCTGTCGCGCCGCGACGGCCTGCCCGGCACCGGCGTGCGGTACGGCGAGGCCGGGCGCGGTAAGACCCTGGCCTGCTCCACGCTGGCGCGCGACACCCACGGCTACTAGCCGGCGATGCGGCGCCGCGCGATGAACACCGCCACGTTGGCCGAACCGCGCTACCCGGACCGCCCCGCGTCCGCTCGACAGGAGATAGACATGCAACACCCCGACACCCCGCTCAACGCGCTGTGGCTGCTCGCCGCCGAGCGCGCCCACGCCGCCATCGTCACCCTCACCCGCCGCGGCTTCAGCGTGATCGGCGTCGAGCTGGCCAACCCGGCCCGGCCGACGCTGCGCATCGAACCGTCGGCGCAGTGCCAAGGCCTGCTGGAGCGCGGCGAGGCCGCCTGGTTCAGCTTCGGCCCGCGCGACCCGCAGGGCGAGCGCCGCGAGGGGCAGTTCGCTCTCGACGGTTGCCGGGTGATCTGGACCGCCCCGCTGTAAGGCCCGCTTTCCCCCTCTCTCTATAAGGAACGCCATGAACCCGATTCCGCACGGCTACAAACAGGACGGCCGCGGCCGCCTGATTCCGCTGGCCGCCATCAAACCGATCGATCTCGCCCGCGACGAACTGGTCGCCGAGCTGGTGGCCCGCGCCCGGCACACCTCCGAACAGCTGGCCGCCTTCAAGCAGCACGCCTTCGACGACATCGCCGCCTTCGTCGAGCTGTCGGCCGAACGCTACGGCGCGCATCTGGGCGGCCAGAAGGGCAACGTCAGCCTGGTCAGCTTCGACGGCCGCTACAAGGTGCAGCGCGCCATCCAGGACACGCTGTGCTTCGACGAGGGCCTGCAGGCGGCCAAGGCGCTGATCGACGCCTGCCTGCACGCCTGGAGCGAGGGCGCGCCCGGCGAGCTGCGCGCGCTGATCAACGACGCCTTCGACGTCGACCGCGAGGGCCGCATCAGCACCGCCCGCATCCTGAGCCTGCGCCGGCTCGACATCCGCGATGCGCGCTGGTTGCAGGCGATGGCCGCGCTGAACGACTCGGTGCGGGTGCAGTGCAGCAAGAGCTATCGGTGCGTCTACCAGCGCGACGAGGCCAGCGGCGACTATCGCGCCATCGCCCTCGACCTCGCCACCGTTTGATAAGGAGCACCCGATGAAACTGGAATCCGTCGCCGCGCTGCTGCCGGACAGCGTGCAACAGATCGCCGTGCTGATCGGCCTTGCCCACACCCTGAAGCTGGTCGAAGCCTTCGGCGGCACCACCTTCCCGGTGTCGAAGAACCGCCGCCGCATGGGCCAGCTCCGCTACGAGGCGTTGGCCGAAGTGGTCGGCGTCGACGCCGCCGACACCCTCACCCACCACTACGGCGGCGACGTGCTGGCAATCCCGAAATGCGCGCAGGCGCTGCGCGAGCTGCGCGACCGCCGGCTGCGCCACGACTTCGACCTCTTGACCCGCAACGGCGGCGCGGTGCCGGCGGTGACGCAGCTGGCGCGCCGCTACCGGCTGACCGAGCGCCATGTCTGGCGCCTGCTCAACCAGACCGACCGGGAGAACGACGAGCAGCCCACCATGTGGGGCTAGCGGCTTCGGCCAACCTTATAGAGAGAAACGCCCCGCGCTTGCGGGGCGTTGTCGTTGCATGTCAGCGATGCCTTACACCAGCAAGGTCACCGTCTCGAACAGCTGCAGGTCCTCGGTCTTGGCCGAGCGGGCACGGCGGCGGATCACCTGCAGCAGGCAGTCGATAAAGCACTGCGCGGCCTGGCTGAGCGTGGCGTCGCGGCGGCGCACGATGCTCAATTGGCGCGGGGTGAAGGTTTCGGCCAGGGGAGCGGCCTGCAGGCGGCCGAGGAACGGCGGGGCCAGGCCCAGGATGGCCGGCCCCCAGGTGCACATCTCGGCCCGCTCGATCAACAGCTCCAGCATCGCCAGCGAATGCGCGCGCACGATGCGGGTTTCGTCGAGCCGCGCGCCGTGGCGCCAGAACACCTCGTGCATCAGCGCGTCGTGGCCGTCGGGCGCGTAGTTGAGCGTCCAGTTGAGATCGAGCAGATCGTGGATCGAGCGGCAGGCCAGGCGCGGGTGGCCACTGCGCATCAGCACCGCGGTCTGGTAGTCGAACAGCGCCTCGCTGGCAAACTCGGCGCTGGTGGGGCCGGGCTGCAGCTGGCCGAGCGCGAAGTCCATGCTGCCGTCGCGCAGCAGCGGCTGCGCCACCGCCATCAGGCTCTCGAACAGTTCCAGCTGCACCTCGGGCATCTGCTCGCGAAAGCGCAGCACCACCTCCGGCAGGAAAGTCAGCATGATCCACGGCGTCACCCCGACGCTGAGCCGGCCGGCGTTCTGCCCCTTCAGTTGCGCGAGCTCCCCCTGGGCCTGGTCGAGCTGCTTGAGCACCAGCCGCGCGTGCACCAGCAGCGTCCTGCCGTATTCGGTGAAACCGAGGCCGCTGGGGGCCCGAATCAGCAGCGGCACCTGCTGGGCAATTTCCAGTTCGCGCAGCGCGCGGGTCACCGCCGCCTGCGAGATGCCCAGCTGGCGCGCCGCACCGCGGATGCTGCCTGATTCGGCGCTGGCCACCAGCGCCTGCAATTGATGCAACTTCATCGCTAACCTACCCGACAACCATTTGTTGTCATCATAACGAAACCGCGTCTTCCTGGCCCGGATCTCGCCCACTAAGATCGGTGCCAATGTCGCTATCGATCACCATCGGCAGCGGCGCTCATCGACGCACTTTCGCAAGGGCCACCCATGCACGCCGACTTTGTCCTGCCCGGTATCGCGATCATCGAGGAAGAAATGATCGCCTTGCGCCGCCGCATCCATGCCCACCCGGAACTGGGCTATCAAGAAGTCGCCACCAGCGATCTGGTGGCGGAATGTCTGAGCGCCTGGGGCTACCAGGTCACCCGCGGCCTGGGCGGCACCGGGGTAGTCGGCACGCTGCAAAATGGCACCGGCCCCGCCCTGGGCCTGCGTGCGGACATGGACGCGTTGCCGATCCAGGAAGCCACCGGGCTGCCTCACGCCAGCCGCATCGACGGCGTGATGCACGCCTGCGGTCACGACGGGCATACCGCGATGCTGTTGGCGGCGGCGCGCCAGCTGGCCGACACCCGCGCCTTTAACGGCACGCTGCACCTGATCTTCCAGCCCGCCGAAGAGGGGCTGGGCGGTGCGCGCAGGATGCTCGAAGACGGCTTGCTGGAACGCTTTCCCTGCGACGCCCTGTTCGCCATGCACAATCTGCCGGGCTATCCGGCCGGCAGTTTCGGCTTCGTCAGCGGCCCGTGCATGGCGTCGGCCGATACCGTCACCATCCGCGTGCTGGGCAAAGGGGGCCACGGCGCGATGCCGCACAAGGCGGTCGACCCGGTGGTGGTCGCCGCGGCGATCGTGATGGCGCTGCAAACCGTGGTCGCGCGCAACGTCGACCCGCAGGAGGTGGCGGTAGTCTCCATCGGCGCCCTGCACGCCGGCACGGTCGACAACGTGATCCCGGCCAGCGCGGAAATGATACTGAGTGTGCGCGCGATGACGCCGGCGGTGCGCGAACTGCTGGAGCGGCGCATCACCGAGCTGGTGCACGCCCAGGCGGCCAGCTTCGGCGCCCGGGTCGAGATCGACTACCAGCACCTCTACCCGGCGCTGATCAATCACCCCGCCGAGACCGAGCTGGCCCGCCAGGTGGCGCTCGACTGGGTAGGCCCGGCGGGCATCAACGAGATGCGGCCGATCACCGCCAGCGAGGATTTCGCCTTCATGCTGGAGCAGTGCCCCGGCAGCTATCTGACCATCGGCAACGGGCCGGGCGAAGGCGGCTGCCTGCTGCACAATCCGGGCTACGACTTCAACGACGCCTGCCTCGCGCTCGGCGCCAGCTACTGGGTGAAGTTGGCCGAACGCTTCCTGGCCCGCCCAAGCGGCGCACACTGAGTACCAGGCACCGCGTGCGACGACACGCGGGCCGCCCTACCCCGCAGCGACAAAGGAGAGAACACCATGAACATGAATAAGAAAATGATCAGCCTGGCCCTGGCCTTGCTCGCCGCCTCTGGCCTGGCGAGCGCCGCCGACTGGACCGGCAAGACGATCCGCCTCGGCATCGATCCGACCTATCCACCGTTCGAATACAAGACGCCGGACGGCAAGCTGGCCGGCTTCGGCGTCGACATCGCCGAGGCGCTGTGTCAGCAGCTGCATGCCCGCTGCGTGTGGGTGGAAAACAGCTGGGACGGCATGATCCCGGCCTTGCAGGCCCGCAAGATCGACGCGATCGCCTCGTCGATGCTGATCACCCCCAAGCGTCAGGAGCAGATCGCCTTCAGCAACAAGATTTCCAATGCGCCGTCGCGCCTGGTTGCCAAGAGCGGGTCAACCCTGCAGCCCACCGTGGCCTCGCTGCGGGGCAAGCGCATCGGCGTCGAACAGGGCTCCACCCAGGAGGCCTACGCCAAGGCGCTCTGGGCGCCGGCCGGCATCGAGGTGGTGTCCTATCAGAACCAGGACCTGGTCTACAACGACCTGGTGAGCGGCCGGCTGGACGCCTCGCTGCAGTCCACCATCCAGGCCAGCGGCGGCTTCCTGAAGAAGCCGATCGGCAAGGGCTTCGCCTTCAGCGGCGGGCAGATCGACGATCCCAAGTTCTTCGGCATCGGCGACGGCATTGGCCTGCGCAAGGAAGACGTCGCCCTGCGCGAGGATATCAACAAGGCCATCGCCACCATTCGGGCCAACGGCACCTACCAACGCATCAACAACAAGTATTTCGACTTCGACATCTACGGCGGCAAGTAAGCGTCCGGCCGAGGCGGCGGCGAGCCATGCTCGCTGTCGGGCCTGCGGCTTCGGCCAACCTTATCCGGAAAGAAACGCCCCGCGCTTGCGGGGCGTTGTCGTTGCCGGGTGGCGGCTCCCATCAGGAACCAGGTCGGGCTCGGTCTGGTGGCCCAGCTGTTCCAGCGCATCGGCCTCGGGGTTGCGCGCTCCTTGATGACAACCGTTATGTTTGCTGTGTAATGTGCAGCCCATTTCGAGTCGTGAACGCCTGGCCCAGCGGCCTCTGCCCGGCCCTCATGCGCCAGGGCTGCGCCCGGCCCTGATGATCGGCGCAGCCCCGACCACGACTCTCGCAAAGGAATCCTGCTGATGAAGCTCTCCACGCTGCTGCCGCTGGCCGCCGCTGTCGCCGCCAGCCTGGCGAGCGCATCGGCCGCGCCGACCCTGACCGTCATCGCGGCGCCCATCCAGGCGCCGGCGCTGTCCGAGCAGGCCGCCACCGCCATCGCCCGCGATGCCTATGTGTACGGCGTGCCGATGATCGACAGCTACCGCACCATGTACGCGTTCAACGTCGACAAGGGCAACCCGCAGTACAAGGGGCCGTTCAACTCGATTCTGAACATCGCGCGGGCGTTCACGCCGGACGACACCGCCTTCGTCGCGCCCAACTCGGACACGCCGTACTCGTTCGCCGCGCTCGACCTGCGCGCCGAGCCGATGGTGATCACCATCCCGAAGATGGAGAAGAACCGCTACTTCGCCTTCCAGCTGATGGACCTGTTCAGCTTCAACTTCGCCTACATCGGCAGCCGCACCACCGGCAACGAAGGCGGCCACTATATGATCGCCGGCCCGCAGTGGAAGAACCCGACGCCGAAGGGCATCACCAAGGTGATCCGTTCGGAAACCGAGCTGGTTAACGTGGTCGGCCGCACCCAGTTGTTCGACGCGGCCGACCTGGACAAGGTCAGGGCGATCCAGGCCGGCTACCAGCTGCAGCCGCTGTCCGCCTTCCTCGGCCAGCCGGCCCCGGCCGCCGCGCCGGCGGTGAACTGGATCAAGCCGCTGCCGGCCGACCAGGAGCGCAGCTCGCCGGCCTTCTTCAGCCAGCTGGCCTTCCTGCTGCAGTTTGCTGAGCCGCCGCACCCGACCGAACGCACGCTGCGCTGGCGCTTCGCCCAGCTCGGCATCGTGCCGGGCCAGCCCTTCGACACCGCCGCGCAGCCGGCGCAACGGCTGGAAGCGCTTCAGGCCGGCATGGTGGAAGGGCAGAAAGAGATCGACCGGCGGCGCGACTCGTTGGGCGGCAAGAACGACATGCTATTCGGCTCGCGCTCCTTCCTGAAGAACGATTACGTGGCGCGCGCCACCGGCGCCCAGGTGGGTATCGGCGCCAACTCGCGCGATGAGGCGCAGTCCCCGACGTACGAGAAGGACGCCGGCGGCCAACAACTGGACGGCCGCCAACATCGCTACACGCTGCATTTCGCCAAGGGCCAGTTGCCGCCGGTGAACGCGTTCTGGTCGGTGACCATGTATGACCTGCCGCAGCAGTTGCTGGTGAAGAACCCGATCGACCGCTACCTGATCAACTCGCCGATGCTGCCGTCGCTGAAGACCGATGCCGACGGCGGGCTGACCGTGTACATCCAGGCGGACTCGCCGGGGCAGGACAAGGAGGCGAACTGGCTGCCGGCGCCGAAGGGGCCGTTCATGCTGGCGATGCGCTACTACTGGCCCAGGGCCGAGCTGCTGAAGAACCAGTGGCCGGCGCCTCAGGTGCAGCGCGCCGACTGAAGCGGCGTCGACCGCTTCATGCAAGGCCCACCCATGCGGTGGGCTTTTTCATGTCCGGGGCACGGTTCGGCCAACCTTAGAACCTGTTCACGATCTCGCGAACGAAGGGTCAGCCAAGGCGAAATGACACGAAACAGCGGAATGGACATGGAGTCCATGAGCATGTTGAGTGGCATTTCAACGCAGGATCACCCGAGTGCAGCAGATCGTGAACAGGTTCTTAGCAGTCGCGTTACGCTTGGCAGCCCGCCCCGCATCGCCAATAACGAAGCTCTATCCTCATCGCATCGGACCATTCATGACCATTCTGATTCTGGGATTACTGCTGTTTCTGGGCGTGCACTCGGTGCGCATCGTCGCCGACCCATGGCGCGAGGCGCAGATCGCCCGGCTGGGCCGCAACGGCTGGCGCGGCGTCTTTTCGCTGATCTCGGCGCTGGGGCTGGTGCTGACCGTGTGGGGCTTCGGGCTGGCGCGTGGCCAGGGGCCGCAACTGTGGCTGCCGCCGCCCTGGGCGCGCCACATCACCATCCTGCTGACGCTGCCGGCCTTCGTGCTGCTGGTCGCGGCCGACCTGCGCGGCAGCCGGCTGCGCGCAGCGGTGCGCCACCCGATGCTGCTGGGCGTGCTGCTGTGGGCGGTGGGCCACCTGGTCGCCAACGGCTCGCTGGCCGATCTGCTGCTGTTCGGCGGCTTTCTGCTCTGGGCTGCTCTCGACCTGGTTTCGGTGCGACGGCGCGACCGGCTGGCCGGCACGCCGGCCCCCGAGGTGAAGCCGGGGCGGGATCTGAAGGTCGTGCTGGTGGGGGTGGTGGCCTGGCTGGTGTTCGGCCTCTGGCTGCACGGCTGGCTGATCGGGGTACGGCCGTTTGGTTGAACCGGGTCGGGCGACATCGGCCTCGCCGATGCGGCGGCGCACTGACAAGAAGCGCTTGATGAGCGGCTGTACTCGAGGTGTCCCGCATTGGAATGGGGCTCAAGGCAGGGCTACTCGATGAGTCCCCCACTTTCTCGCCCCATTTCGCCTTGCCTGAACCTTCGTTCACAAGAACTTGCACAGGTTTTGCGCACGATGCGCCGCGGCGAGATCGAGCGGTTCGGCCAACGTTGCCTTGCCGTCGGCTTGAAGGAGTTCCACGACGAGCAGCTGGCGATCGGCTACGACCTGCACGACGCCGCCAACGCTTGGCCGAACGCCTCGCCCCGCAGCCCGCTGCGCCGAGGCTGGGGCGGCGCGGACGCGATGCGGTCAAGCCGATCGGTACTTCCCCAGCCCTACCCTCAGCCGAAGCGCACCGCGTAGATCGGCGGCAGGTGCGCCGACAGGCACTGCCAGCGCTCGCCGCCGTCGTCGGACAGCCACAGCCCGCCGGTGGTAGAGCCCATCGCCAGCCGCTGCCCGTCCTCGTCCACCGCCAGGCCGTGGCGGTAGACCAGGTCGTAGGCCGGCGGCGGTGGCAGGCCGGCGTCGAGCACGTCGAAACTTTGCCCGCCGTCGCGGGTGCGGTGCACCACGAAGCGCCCCGCCACCGGAATGCGACACTCATCCTTCACCGCCGGCACGAACCAGGCGGTGTCGGGCTCGCGCGGGTGCACCGCCACCGCGAAGCCGAAGCTGGAAGTCGGTGCGACCACGTCCTGCCAGTGCGCGCCGCCGTCGGTGGAGCGGAAGATGCCGTTATGGTGCTGCACCCACAGCGCGTCGGGCTGGCCGGCGCAGTGCACCATGCGGTGCGGGTCCTGGATATTGGGGTCGCCGCGCCGTTCCGGCGGCATGTAGTCGGCGTGCATGCCGTCGCTGGTGCAGGCCCAGCTCGCGCCGTCGTCGCGGCTCTGCCAGACGCCGCCGCAGGACACCGCCAGCGTGACATGGCGGCTGTCGCGCGGGTCGACGCTGATCGAGTGGATGCCGGGGTAGTCGTAGCCGCCGCCGAACCACTCGCGGCGCTCCGGCTGGTCCCACAGCGGCCGGTTCAGCGTCCAGCTGTCGCCGCCATCGTCTGAGCGGAACAGACCGCCGGGGATGGTGCCGGCCCACAGCCGGCCGGGCTGGTCGGCGCCGCCGGGCTCTAGTATCCAGAGCTGCTGCAGCGACCACGGAGCCGTGGGCGGCCCACCCGGCAGCGGCTCGGGCAAGGGGTCCGGCTGCGGCGGATAGACCGGCACGGCGACCTCCTGCCAGTCCGGCTCGCCCGCGCGGCGCCGCCATAGTTTCACGCCGAAATGGCCGAGGTTCAGCGCCGCGTACAAGGTGCCGTCGCGCGGGTCGGCCAGCACCATGCTGACCGGCTCGCCGGCGAACTCGGGCGGCCCCAGCGACCAGCCGCCTTGGGCGGTCAGGGTGAACAGGCCCTTGCGGGTGGCGACGAGCAGACGGTCGTGCATGGGTTTCTCCTTGATTGATGCGCCGCTGATTGGCCTTGCCGCGTGGGCCCGCGGCAGCGCGAAGCGGGATGGGCCCGTCGCGGCCAAGCTGCCGGATCGCATCCGGGCCGGGTCGAGAACGAACAGGCGGCTCGACCGGCCGCTCAACGCCGGTTCACCGTCTCGCCGACGCCGGGCGACACGAGAAACGCAATCGGCACATCGAACAGCCCACCCGTCGAGCGCCGTTTCGATACCACATCAGCCGGACGCCGCAGGCCGTGCACCGACGCTCAGCCGCCGGTCAACGCCTGCACCACATAGATTTCGCTGTCCGGGCGCACCGAGTCGCTGAGCCACTGCCGGTCGCGCACCGCCACCCCGTCGACAAACACGCTCAGGTGGTGGCGCAGCCGGCCCTGGTCGTCGAGCAGATAGCCGCGCAGCGCCGGCTGTTCGGCCAACACCGCCGCCAGCGCCGCGGCGACGCTGGTGCCTGCCACCTCGCGCGCCGGGCTTGCCACATGGCGCTGGATGGCGGGGGCGAACACGATGCGGGGCATGGCGGGCTCAGGGCTCGGCCGAATCGGCCAGCGCGTTGGTCTTGGCGGCCATAATGAAGTCGTTCTCGTGCAGGCCCTTGATCTTCTTGGTCTGCCACGACACGGTGGCCCAACCCCAGCCGAAAGCGATATCGGGGTGATGGCCCTGCGCTTCGGCCAGGCCGCCCAGCGCCACCACGAAGTCGAGCGCCGCCTTGAAGTTGGAAAAATGAAAGTTGCGCCCCAACCGCCGTCCGTCATCGAGCAACTCCCAGTCCGGCGCCTGCGCGAGCAGCGCCTCGGCCTCGTCCACGCTCAGTGGCGGAATGCCCCCCTTGCACGGGGTACAGCTCTTGCTGCTTAGCTCATTGCTCATCGCTCACCTTGCCTTTCTTCGCGCGTCGGGCCGCATTACTGTCACTTTATAGCCCCCGGTGCGACGGCTGTCGGGCGCATCGCGACCGGTGCGGCACCCGCCATGCCCCGCCGACCCACCGGACGAAAGGAGACGACGCGATGAAGTACATCTTCGAAGTGCGGATGCGGCCCGGCTACACGGTGGAGCAGTACGCCGCAGCGTGGATCCAAGCCAGCGAGATCATCCAGCGCACGCCCGGCGCGCGCGGCACCTACCTGCACCGCAAGATCGGCGAGCCCGATGTGCTGTTGGCGATTGCCTGCTGGGAGTCGAAGGCCCACCGCGACGCCAAGAACGACCGCAGCAGCGAGACGGTGCGCGCGATTCTGCAGCGGCATGCCGAGCAGTGCGACATCACCGTGATCGGCGAATTCGAGGAACCGGAATGGTCGGTGCTGCCGGAGCAGGAACGGCGATGAAGCCTCGGCGCCGCGGTGCTGGTGGGGCGTGGCAGCAGAGACAGGACGGCGCCGCGCGGAACCCGGCTCAGCCGGCCTCGCCGGGCAGGTAGAGCGGCACCTTGGTCTCGAACTTGGCGCAGTGCATCGCGAAGTTGCTCTTGAAGTTGCGCACATTGTTGTCGCTGCTGAACAGGCGGCGGGTGAAGGCGTGATAGGCCTCCATCGAGGTGGCGGTGACGATCAGCAGGAAGTCGGCCTCGCCGGCGATCTCGTAGCAGGCCATCACCTCGGGCTCGGCCTGCATCGTCAGCTCGAACTGGCGCAGCAGCGCATCGTTCTGCGCAGCCAGCTCCACCGACACGAACACGGTCAGCGCACGGCCGACCTTGCTGCGGTCGACGATCGCCACCTGCTTGAGCAGCACGCCGGACGCGCGCAGCTGGGCGATGCGGCGCTGGCAGGTGGCCACCGACAGGTGCACCCGTTCGGCCAACTCGCGCAGCGGCACGGTGGCGTCGTCCTGCAGCGCATCGAGGATCTGCCGGTCGTAGCGGTCGAGCATCACGGAGGCCATCGGCCCCTCCTTTCGATCATTTTTTCATTTAGCGCAAAACATCGAGAAATTTTCCCGATTTACCCGCCATACACGGTAAAGCATTTCAGCGCTTTTGCTTAGACTAGACGCCTTTCTCGCATTGTTGATCGGAAGTATCGTGTCCAAGGGAGTCGTACTGTCGGTGGCGGCCTCGGCGCTGTTCGGGGTGCTGTATTACTTCACCACCTTGCTCGCGCCGCTGAACGGCGAGCAGATCTTCGGCTGGCGCCTGCTGCTGACGCTGCCGTTTCTGACCGGCCTGCTATTTGCCAGCGGCGACTGGGCGTTGGTGCGGCAGCTCGCCGGGCGGCTGCGCCGGCGGCCGGCGCTGCTGTTGGCGCTGATCGCCTCGGCGGCGCTGGTCGGGGTGCAGCTGTGGCTGTTCATGTGGGCGCCGCTGCACGGGCGCGGGCTGCAGGTGTCGCTCGGTTATTTCCTGCTGCCGCTGACCATGGTGCTGGCCGGACGACTGGTCTACCGCGACCGGCTGTCGCGCTGGCAATGGCTGGCGGCCGGCTGCGCGGCGCTGGGCGTAGCCAACGAGCTGGTCCGCATCGGCGGCCTGTCCTGGGAGACGCTGCTGGTGGCGCTGGGCTATCCGCTGTACTTCATGCTGCGCCGCCGCCTAGGCACCGACCACCTGGGCGGGCTGTGGGTCGACATGCTGCTGTTGGTGCCGGCGGCGCTGTGCTTTCTCGGCCCAGCGCCGCTCGCGCCGTTCGCCAGCCACTCGGTCCTGTGGGGACTGGTGCCGCTGCTTGGCGTGATCAGCGCCACCGCGCTGGCGTGCTACATCTTCGCCAGCCGCGCGCTCAGCTTCAGCCTGTTCGGCCTGCTCAGCTATGTGGAGCCGGTGCTGCTGGTGGGGGTGGCGCTGCTTCTCGGCGAGCGCATCGGTGCCGGTGAATGGCTGACCTATCTACCGATCTGGGCCGCGGTGGGGCTGCTGGTGCTGGAGGGCGCGCTGCACCTGAACAACCGGCGTATCGCGCTGGCGACGGCCTGAAAACTGCTAACAAAACCCCCTTGGCGTTGTTGCGCTGCCTTGTCGTACTACTTGTACTGCCTGCGGCAGCACGCCTAGCCAAGGTCGCTTCGCTGAGTTTTGTTAGCAGCTCTAAGCCGCGCGCCATCGTCTATCTTGTAGGGTCACCCCGGCAATCGTCCGGCCTGCCCCCATGTCAGGCAGCACCGGGCCCTGCCCGGTGACCCTTACAGGAGCCCCGCCATGTCCCTTTCCATGTACCAAGCGTCCATCCCACCGCTGATCCACGGCCTGAACAGTCTGTCAGCCATTCTCGCCAAGGCCGCCGCGCACGCCGACGACAAGAAGATCGCCCCCGAGGTGTTCCTCACCGCCCGGCTCTCCCCGGACATGTTCACGCTGATCCGCCAGGTGCAAAGCGTGTCCGACACCGCCAAGGGCTGTGGCGCGCGGCTGGCCGGCGTCGACAACCCAAGCTTTGCCGACGTCGAAACCAGCTTTGCCAAACTGCAACAACGCATCGCCAACACGGTGGATTTCCTCAAGGGGCTGAGCCCGGCCCAGATCGACGGCAGCGAAACGCGCACGGTGGTGCTGAAGTTTCCCGGCCGCGAGTTCAGCTTCACCGGCCTGTCGTACCTGCAGGGCTTCGTGTTGCCAAACTTCTATTTTCACCTGACCACCGCCTACGACATCCTGCGCCACAACGGCGTGCCTCTAGGCAAGACGGACTATCTGGGCATCAGTTGAGCCGGCGCTGATCCATGGGCGGGTTGGCCGAACACCCGCCCGGCTTGCTCATTCGCGCCAGAACATGCTCATGCCATTGAAGGGCCTATCTCTGCCGCCGGAGACCGAGATCATGCCCATCGCGATCACCCCCGCCACGCTGGGCGATGCCGCCGCGCTTGCCGACATCAGCGCCATCGCCTTTCCGCTTGGTTGTCCGCCCGGCACCGCCGCTGCCAACCTGCACGCCTATATCGGCGCCGAACTGAACCCGGAACGGTTTCGCCAGCACCTGGCCGACCCAAGCAGGCTGCTGCTGGTCGCCCGGGCCTCCGGCTCGGTGGTCGGCTTCCTGATGCTGTCGCAAAGCGTGGCGCCGGCCGAAGTCGACGGCATTCACCCCATCGAGCTGCAACGGCTGTACGTGCTGCCGCCGTTTCATGGCACCGGTACGGCTGGCGCCCTGGTGAACCGGGCCCTGGCCATTGCACAGGCGATGCAGCGCGACACCATCTGGCTGAGCGTCTCGCAGCAAAACCCGTGCGGCCTGGCGTTCTATGCCAAGCAGGGTTTCCATCAGGTTGGCCAGCAACAGTTCCCGGTCGGCCAGGATCTTCACGACGACTTCATCTACGCGCGGCCTGTCGTCGCCGTCCCAGCACTTTCGCACTGAACGCGGCGTAATCGGCACGCGACCACACGCCCGGCCGGCAAGCAGCATACCGGCCGGACTGCCTGTCATTTGCCCTGCCCGCACCTACTATCCAGAGAGCATTTAGAGCCACTAACAAAACCCTCCTGGCGTTGTTGCACTGCCTTGCCGTACTACTTGTACTGTCTGCGGCAGGGCGCCTAGCCAGGATCGCTGCGCTGGGTTTTGTTAGCGACTCTTAACAACAAGACGCTTGTCATTAAGCATCTTGACATTTGGTTTAAATAAGAGCATCTTTTAGTCAAATTAATTTAATAATGACATTGTATTTGATAATTACATTATTAAAGACATAAGAATTTGCTAGCAATTGCTACCGAATAACACCCGCACCCCGCAAGTCGTACCACCGTAGTTCCCACTCTCTGGAGGAAGCTATCTTGACCAGCAATGCCAATGAACTGGCACTGTGCGCGCTTGGCGCCCTGCTCAGCATCGGCCACGCCCAGGCCGCGCCGAACGACGCCACCGCTGCCACCAAAAAAAAAGCGGCTACGAAGGGTGGGGTATCCGCTTTGACGATACCGATGGTGGCGTCGCTACAACCCCGTATAGCTACAGCTGTCGGATGATGAACGTTACGAAATGGCACGTCGTATCACTGCGGCTCTCAATCTGACCTGGCATCTGACCACCGAACAGATGGAAGCGGCGGCTCCACTGGCATGTAAATAGATGAAATCAACCATTCATTGCGCTTTTCGGTCTTATTTCATGACATTGGCATTTTAATAATACATATGTAGAGAACAAGAGCATGGCTCACACCATCCTCAACCTACCCGACTATGCCGTGCTCGGTGTCGAAGAGGCCGAGCACGACTACCACAGCACCCGCCGCATGAAGTGCCGCGCCTGTGAGCGCACCTTTAGCGAGGCTCTGCGGGGCGTAGACGAGAAACGGGCCATGACGACCCGGCTGGTGGACTGGATTGGCAAGAGCGCCATCAAGAAGACCTTCTCCAGCATTGCGGAGGAGGTCGGCGTAGTCGAAGGCACGGTGCGGGCCATCTTCGCGGACTATGTGGCCGAGCGTGAGCAGCACCTGAAGTTCGAAACGCCCAAGTGGATGGGCATCGACGAAATCCACCTGACCAAGCCGCGTGGCGTCGTCACCAACGTGCAGAACAACACGCTGGTCGAGATTCTGCGCGACCGAAACAAGAAGACCGTGGCCGACTACCTGTTCCGTCTGCCAAGCCGTGACAAGGTGGAGCTGGTGGCCATGGACATGTGGGTGCCGTACCGCGATGCGGTGCAGGCTGTTATGCCGCAGGCCGAGGTCATCATCGACAAGTTCCACGTCCTCAAGCTGGCCAACGAGGCAATGGAGAAGGCCCACAAGTCGATCCGGGCCGAGTTGGACACCAAGCAGCGCCGAGGGCTGATGCACGAGCGCTTCGTGCTACTCAAGCGCACGACGGAACTGACCGATCAGGAAGCGCTGCTGCCCGATGGCTGGTGCAAGAACTACCCGCTGCCGGGCGAGGCATACCGACTCGAAGCAGCGTGAACCGCTGGTCGTGGAAGAGGCGCCACGCTGGGGATTCTACGTGCCGGGCATGGCTCACGCATTGCCGGACGAGATAGGCCGGATGCCACCAGCTCCGAAGCCCGCACGCGAGCCATCAACACAAACGCCGAAGAACTACGGTGCAGACCTATAAGCACTGGCGCGGCTAATCGAGGATGGAGAGCTTTAGCCCTCAATCAACCGCGTAATACGAATACCTTTTAAATCAATTTTCATAAGATTTTATATTTCTAATTATCCTTCTGCGCGGAACCGCATAAGGAAAGGGCTTTATGAACTTCGGTATCACTCCAAAAAACACGTGGACAACACTCGTCGCCGGTCTTTGCTGTTTGCTATCCCCTTCGCACGCTATAGCTGATCAATTACCAGGTTGCGGAGAATACCATGAGGCAAGCGGGCCTTTAACACTATCTAATGCGATCGATAGCGCACTCTGCCTAAATGCAAGAACCAACACAGCCTGGGCCACTATCAAAGTGCAAAATGCCCAGGTTGGTATCGCTAGGGCAGCCTATCTGCCATCAGTCAATGGTTCGGTTACTACGCAGGCCAACTCCACTCGCTACCCAGGAACCCCATATCCGGAACAAAGGGTCACGGGCTATAGCAGCAGCCTCGGTCTGAACTGGCGATTGTTCGATTTCGGCGAACGTGCCGCACAAAATGCAGCCGCCGACAAACTTCTTTCCGCCGCACTTTCTAGCTACGACGACGCCGTTCGGAAGACGCTTTCTGAAGTGATTCAGGCCTATTTTTCCGCCTTGCAGACGAACGCCACGTTTGTCGCAAAAAAGCAAGCAGTAAGCCTGTCGGAGAAAACGCTTGCGGTCGCCAGGCAGCGTGAATCGAAAGGGGTGGCAGGCCGAAGCGACACCTTGCAGGCAGAAGCCTCCGTGGCACGCGCTCGCTTGGCTTTTCAGCGCGCGATGGCCGATTTTAACAAGGCAATTGCCTCGCTTGTCTACGCGATGGGAGCGCCAAGCAATACGCCCATCTCGCTCCCGGAATCAGCGCCTATCGTGCCTCGGAATGAATTTCCTGAACTGCCTGTCTTGCTGGCCAATGTTCGGGTAAGCCACCCAGCGATTCTCGCGGCCCATGCTCAGCGCGACGCTAGTGAGGACAACGTAGATGTCGCGCGAGCCCAAGGCCGCCCGACCATCGATTTGAATATATCGAACTTTCAGAACGGGTACCCGAACCAGAGTGTTCAGGCGACTCGTTCCAACACGGTGAGTGCTGGCATCACCCTAACGATCCCGATATTCGACGGGTTCTCCAGAAAGAACAAGATCAACCAAGCAAAGGCCGAAGCCGAGAAAAGTGCCGCTCAAGCGGAAGACGTCGAGCACCAGATTCTCGGCGATCTGGTCAAGTCCTATAGCGATGTGACCACCTCGGCGGCGAGCGTAGAGGCTTCACAGGCATTCCTCAAGGCCGCCAGCGCCTCACTGGACTCGGCGACCAACCGCTATGAGCGAGGCGTATCAGACATTCTTGAACTTCTCACTGCCCAAAACACACTGGTCGATGCATTGGAAGCCAGTGCGCAATCCACATCGCAATGGAATTCGGCCCGCCTGAAGCTGATGGTCGATAGCGGACGAATTGGCCGTGATCAGATCATCGATCAAAGGCGCACCACCCCGTATTCGTAAGAGTGGGCGTCATATTTCGCGGCATCACTTCTTATTTCATTTCATATCTTTCACCTTTCATCTGCAGGGGGAGGCTGCATCCGATCGAATATCGATATCAGTGACACTAAAACTGCCAGACTTACGTACACGGACAAAGGATTAATAACAATATGAGCAATCTAAACACTCTTACTCAAGAACAGTTCGTCGCGCTCACCGCAGCCCAGATCAAGAGCATTCCACCGGCTGATTTCAGCGCGCTCGACATCAATCACTGCATGTGGCTCACATACGCACAAACTAACGCGCTTTCTGCAGCCCAAGTAGCGGCCATGTCGCCTCAGCAATTGGGCGCACTGCCACATCCCGAAGGCCTTTTTGCTGGTGCAGCTGGATTGTCGGTTGAGGACGTAGCGGTTATCAACCCGAAGCTATGGCTTGCCGAGAATTTGAACAATATGCAAGCAGCCGTAGTTGCTGCAGTGCCGCCCGCCGGGATCGCTGCTCTCGCACTAAATGTGCGATTTCTGAGCGCTAAAACGATCTCGGCCATGACCCTTCAGCAAATTGCGGCAATTCCTAAGGCCGATCTGCTCCCGCCTACTGCGGTGTCCGCCTTAACCGCGCCCCAGATCGCCAGCCTTACCGTGAACTGGTCCATCGTCAGCTCCGCGTGGTTTAACGCATTATCTGGCGCTGCCGTAGCGGCAATTCCGGCAACGAGCATCGCCCAACTCTCCGGGGCAGTTCTCCAAGGGCTGCAAGCATCGACCGTCTCTGCGATGAGCCCCCAGCAGTTGAACGCGATTGCACAACCCACGCTTCTGTCGATCGATGCCACACAAGCCCGCAATGCAGTACTCGCATCGACTTTTGACTGGGGTACGGCGACAGCGGCTATGATTAACGCGATGTCGCCGCAAGCTATTGCTGCAATCCCCGTAGACAGTATCAAAAAGATTCCGCCCGCCGTTATCCTGGCTTTGAATGCAACCGCTTTGGCCAGCGTCACTGCCGCACAGGTTTCCGCACTGCAGATCGATTGGACAACGGTCAGCGCGAGCGTACTCAACGCCCTCTCCCCGACGACCATTGCGGCGGTCTCGCCCGATAAGATCGCCCAACTGTCCGTAGCGACCGTTCAGGCGCTGGCCCCTTCGTTCGTGACCGCCATGACCGTCGATCAGTTCAAGGCATTCACCAACGTGACAGCCCTGTCGAGCGCCGCGGCAAACGCGATCTCCGCCGCTCAGGCGGCCGTGATCTCCAGCACGCAGATCAATGCGCTGCAGATCAATTGGGCCACCGTGGGTGCGAGTGTGCTCAACGCCCTCGCGCCGACGACCATTGCGGCGGTCTCGCCCGATAAGATCGCCCAACTGTCCGTGGCGACCGTTCAGGCGCTGGCCCCGTCGTTCGTCACCGCCATGACCGTCGCTCAATTCAAGACGTTCACCAACCTGACATCGCTGTCGGGCGCCGCGGTAAACGCGATCTCCGCCGCCCAGGCTGCCGTGATCTCCAGCACACAGATCAATGCGCTGCAGATCGATTGGACCAAGGTCAGCGCGAGCGTGCTCAGCGCCCTCTCGGCGACGACCATTGCCGCGATCTCGCCCGATAAGTTCGCCAAACTGTCCGTAGCAGCAGCCCAAGCACTGGCCCCGTCGTTCGTGACGGCCATGACGGTCGATCAGTTCAAGGCGTTCACCAATGTGACGGCCCTGTCGGGCGCCGCGGCAAACGCCATCTCCGCCGCTCAGGCTGCCGTGATCTCCAGCACGCAGATCAATGCTCTGCAGATCGATTGGAGCAAGGTCGGCGCGAGCGTACTCAACGCCCTCGCGCCAACGACCATTGCGGCGGTCTCACCCGATAAGATCGCCCAACTGTCCGTAGCGACCGTTCAGGCGCTGGCCCCGTCGTTCGTCACCGCCATGACCGTCAATCAGTTCAAGACGTTCATCAACCTGACCTCGCTGTCGGGCGCCGCGGCAAATGCGATCTCCGCCGCTCAGGCGGCCGGGATCTCCAGCACCCAGATCAATGCGCTGCAGATCGACTGGAGCAAGGCCAGCGCGACGCTGCTCAACGCCCTCTCGCCGACGACCATTGCGGCGATCTCGTCCGATAAGATCGCCCAACTCTCCGTGGCGACCGTTCAAGGGTTGACCTCGGCGTTCGTCACCGCCATGACCGTCGATCAGTTCAAGACGTTCACCAACGTGGCGGCCCTGTCGAGTGCTGCGGCAAGCGCGATCTCCGCCGCTCAGGCGGCCGTGATCGCCAACAATCAGATCATCGACTGGACCACGGTCAGCGCGAGTGCGCTCAATGCCCTCTCGCCGACGGCCATTGCGGCGATCGCACCGGATAAGATCGCCGGTTTGTCCACAGCCATTGTCAAAGCACTCACCCCATCTTTCGTGACGGCGATGACCGTCGATCAGTTCAAGGCATTCACCAACGTCACCTCGCTCTCGAGCGCTGCGGCAAACGCGATTTCCGCTGCGCAGGCTACAGCTATCACTGGAAATCTGTACTGGGTCAACCCTGACTGGGTCAATGCACTATCACCGCAGGCCCTGGCCGCTATTCCACCCAAGGTGACTGGGGGGATAGGACATACGTCCATGGCAGGCCTGATAGCCGCGACCGTCGCTAACTTCACACCTGATCAGCTCAATAACCTGTCGTACATTCGCTTTCTGACGCCCGCTGCTCTGGGAGGCCTCACTGCGGCTCAGACAGCCAAGATTGCCAACGGACAGTGGTACCAAATGGGTTGGGGAAAGATCGCTTATCTGTCTGATGCGGCAATGGCTGCGGTCACCACCAGTGCAATCGATTACATCTCCTATTACGATATTTCCGTATTCAATGCAGCCCGAATTCCCGCGATGACGCCTGCTCAGATCGGCGCACTCTATAAGATAGAGAAGCTGTCACTCGATGCAGTCGCAGTGCTCAGCCCAGATCAGATCAAAGCCATATCTCAATCGGCTTGGGGAAAAGTGTCTAGCGATTGGTTTAATGCCCTCTCACCCACTGCAGTATCCGGCATTGGACAGGATGTATTGAGCTCCCTCAGTCGTTCGGTTGTGGGTGGGTTTAGTCTGCAATTTGTTCAAAGCATGAATGCCGAGCAATTGTCCACCCTGAACCCGGTATTTCTCTCGAATACCGTGCTGGGTAGCTTGCCACTCGACAAACTTAGCCTCATAAAAAACTGGGACTCGGTCAGCGCCAGCTTTCTCAACTCTCTGTCGCTTGAAGCATTCGCGGCGATTTCTGCCGATGGCATCAATCAGATGTCGCTGGTTGCCCTGCAAGGATTGGACGCAAACCGTCGCCGCATAGCCATCAAAAAGGCTGACGTGACCCATGCGGGGTATATCGCCATGGCATCGAAAGACGCGTCGATCAACTATGACTCAGCGCTCACACAACTCCAGTGCATGAAGTCCGAGATTGGTGCCGGTGGCCTATCGGCCGACCAGTTCACCTCGTTCAATCAGCTACTGAACGGCGCGAAGGCCGCTAACGGTGAGCAGACCTACGTTTCTTCGCTTATGACAAGCATGCTCAAAGAAGGCGTGCAAATGAACATGAGTGCAGACGCGTTTGGCGCTTCCGTTAACGAATGGTTCCTTGGTTCGGTTAACGCCACAACTAACAGCACCGGAAGCATAAACGTTGCTGACATGGAACTCTTCCGCGGCTCCCTCCAGCAGGCTGCTGATGGCGTCTCCCAAGGTGGTCTCGGGGATTGCGGGATCATTGCATCGCTAGAGGAATTTGCAGAGCTCTACCCTGAGCGCCTGTCCGGTTTGATTGGCGCGAATGGTAACGGCACGTACGGTGTGAAGCTCTACAACAAGGGGACTCCGTTCTTTGTAACGGTGGACAGCACTGTTCAGGACGTGGGTGCATCGGTGAGCGCCGGCAGTTGGGCGCGGCTAATGGAAGACGCTCTCGCGAAATCGGCTGCAGAGAGCGGCGTATATTGGATGTGGTCGTCTCTGAATGGGAACTATTCTTTCACTACCCAGATGGCCATTGGAGGTGGCTCGAACTATCAGAACTGGAATAGTGCTGCCAGCGGTTACAGCGCCATCGTGAGTGCGCTGGCAGATGGCGAACACTTGGTCACCTACTCAAGCTTCAAGAATTCAACAACTGGCCCGGACGGCATGACGAACTTGGTGGGTAGCCATGCCTTCGCTGTCACCGGCATCGATAAATCGAACGGGAATTTCATCTTCCGCAACCCCTGGGATGACTACTACACGTTCGAGATTTCCGCAGAAACAATTGATACTACACCGGGCAGCGGCTACTTCTCTGTAACAAAGTTATCCAAGGAGTACGATCCGCAATTGCTTGCTCAGGCGATGGCGAGCTTTGATGCGCCTTCTGCCGTCAATACTGCGGCCAATCAACTGGTGGCCACGCAGAGCATCGCTCAACCGACGTTGACCACACCGCTGGCAGCCTGATCGGTGAGTCGCCGTGGGCGGCTTCGCCCGCCCACGGCCCGAAGCAATATGCGCGACCATTATGTGACAGTACGGGGGGCATCATGCATCCCCGTCTTGCACATCGCCCCCCTGGAACCCTCATGGAACTAAATGCAATTGAGTACGAAGCAAAAGTCGATACAGGGCTGCAGTGCCTGCTGTCGATTGCCGCACTGCATGGTATAGCTGCCGACGAAGCCCAGATTCGCCATCAACTCGGCGGAGAAAGGCTTGACGAGCAAAACATTCTATTGGCAGCCAAATCACTGGGGCTCAAGTCCAAGGCGATACGCCAAGACCCGGAACGCCTTCAGATGGCGCCACTGCCCGCGATCACCCAAAACCGTCACAGCGGCAAATCGCTCATTGTCGCGCAATGCAGTCAGGCGACTGATAAGCCCCTGCAACTGCTGATCCAATATCCTGGCGAACCACCGACAGTCATCTCTCGCGATGAATTCATCGAGATGTGGACTGGCACGCTGCTCCTCTTCACTAGCAAAGCTTCATTCGCTGGAGAAATGGCGAAGTTCGACTTCACCTGGTTTGTGCCCGCGATCATTCGTTACCGCCGCATCCTGACCGAGGTTTTGGTAATTTCACTTGTAATTCAGTCCATCGGGCTTGTCACCCCGATGTTCTTTCAAGTGGTGATGGACAAGGTGCTGGTCAACCACGCGATGCGTACGCTTGACGTTATCGCCATCGGCCTGATTTGCTCGATCATCTTCGAGGTGGTCTTGACTGGCATACGCTCTTGGGTGTTCTCCTATACCAGCAACAAAATCGACGTGGAGCTTGGTGCGCGATTGTTTCGTCACTTGCTCGCACTACCGCTGTCATACTTCCATTCGCGTCGCGTCGGCGACTCAGTGGCACGCATCAGAGAGCTCGAAAACATCCGTTCTTTCCTCACAGGAAATGCCCTGACGCTAGTACTTGATATTCTATTCTCGTTGATTTTCTTCGGGGTGATGTTGTGGTACAGCCCCACATTGACGCTAATCGTTGCCCTCTCCATCCCTCTTTATGTGGGAATATCGCTATTAGTAACGCCTGTTGTACGCAAGCGATTGGACGAGAAATTCAACAAGGGGGCTGAGAACCAGTCCTTCCTAGTCGAGACGATCAGTGGTATCGACACGGTCAAAGCACTGGCGGTCGAACCGCGTTGGATTCAGAAATGGGAAAAGCAACTGGCCGGCTATGTCACTGCGGGACAGTCAGTCAACAACGTGGCAACGATCTCCAATGCCGGCGTCACGCTGATTAGTAAACTGGTGACTGCCGCCATCATGTGGATGGGTGCACTACTTGTTATCGACAACAAGCTAACTGTCGGTGAGCTCGTAGCATTCAATATGCTCGCCGGTCAAGTGTCCAGCCCCATTCTTCGACTCGCCCAATTGTGGAATGATTTCCAACAGGTGGGCATTTCGGTATCGAGGCTTGGTGACGTGCTGAATGCACAACCAGAGGTGGCCGGACAGAAGACGCGGCTACCCCGACTTTCGGGCTCGATAGAGTTCGATAATGTCGGTTTTCGCTATCGTCCGGATGCGTCCGATGTCCTGCGCGGCGTAAACCTGAAAGTCGAGCCCGGCCAGGTCATTGGCATTGTAGGGCGCTCGGGCTCCGGCAAAAGCACGCTGACCCGTTTGGCTCAACGGCTCTATGTACCCAATCGAGGGCGCGTACTCATTGATGGGCAAGACATCGCCGTTATCGACACTGCGTCGCTACGCCAACAGGTCGGCGTGGTGTTGCAAGAGAACGTACTGTTCAATCGCTCGATTCGCGACAACATTGCGCTCATCAATCCAAGCTTACCCATTGAAGCGGTCATACACGCGGCCAAGCTTGCCGGCGCACATGAGTTCATTTGCGAGCTCTCAGACGGCTATGACACCGTGGTTGGCGAAAACGGCACGGGACTGTCCGGCGGGCAACGTCAACGTATCGCTATTGCGCGAGCGCTCATCGGCGACCCTCGTATTTTGATTTTCGATGAGGCGACGAGCGCACTGGACTATGAGTCGGAAAAAATTATTCAAGACAATATGCGCTCGATCTGCAAGGGTCGCACGGTGCTGATTATCGCTCACCGGTTATCAGCCGTTCGCGATGCCCATCGCATTATTGTCATGGAGCGCGGCGAGGTTGCAGAATCCGGCACGCATGAAGAGTTGCTCGTCGACCCTAACGGAATTTACACCCACCTGAACTCGCTTCAACAAGGTCTGCGCGAGAAGCAATCATGAACATTCGCTATCGTATTCAAGCCGCCATCGATCTGTTGAGTCGTTACTGGCAGGTCGCTCGCTACGCTTGGCAGCAACAATCCGCGCGCGTCACACCGGACCTTAAGGCCCATGAGGCAGAGTTTCTGCCAGCAGCGCTATCTTTGCAGGCCAGTCCGGTCTCCCCCGCCGGACGCTGGGTCGCGCGAATCCTCCTCCTGATGATCGTGATTGTCGCCGCGTGGGCCACTTTCAGTCACATCGATATTGTGACCGTTGGGCAAGGCAAAGTGGCTGTCACCGGTGAGGCAAAGACAATCTCCATCACACAAGTGGGTAGCTTGCATGCACTGCACGTCGTTGAGAACCAGCGCGTCCATGCTGGGCAATTGTTGATCGAACTTGACGATCGTGAGGCTGACAGCGACCTGCAGAAAGCAGAAGGCGAGCGCGATTTCGCCATCGTGCAAGCGGCGGCCCAGCGCGCCTTGATCGATGCGCTTAACACTGGACGAACGCCACGACTGGCTCGCCTACCCGGCATTACAGATGAGCGTCAGCGCGCTGGCGAGCAATTCCTATCCAATGCGTGGCGTGAGTACCTGGCAAAACGCACACGCCTGGATGCCACCATCCGGCAAAACGCCCTCTCATTGCCGATTGCAATGGAGCGTGAGAACGTCTATGAGACGCTGGCCAAGACGCGAGACGTCTCGCAGGATGCTTGGGTTCAGAAGAAGCTGAACCGCATCGAAATCGAAGGGCGGTTGAGCGAGGCACGTAGTCAGCAGTTGGAGTTGGTGGCAGATACCCGAAAGACAGCCGAAGATCACATGGCCGAAAGCGCCCGCATGGCGCAATCTGCATCGCAGGACGTCGCAAGAGCTCTGGCGCGCCGATCGCTTATGGAGGTGCGATCTCCCGTTGACGGCACCGTTCAGCAGTTGTCGGTGCACACCATCGGCGCCGCCGTGCCGGCCGCGCAGCCGTTGATGCAAATTGTGCCACTGAATGACAAAGTTCAGTTTCAGGCCATGATTGAGAACAAAGATGTGGGCTTCGTCCGCGAAGGAGAATCGGTTGCGGTAAAGATTGACGCGTTCGACTACACGCGTTACGGCACGTTGAGTGGGCGCGTCACCCATGTCTCACGCGATGCGATTCAAGACGAGAAGCGAGGCCTGCTCTACGCCGTCAGAGTCGAGTTCGACAAGCCGCAAATTGAGGTGGACGGACGGAAGATGCAGATCAGCGCCGGCATGTCGGGCACGGTGGACATCCGAACTGGCTCGCGACGCGTCATTCAATACGTGCTGTCTCCGCTTGTACAGCATGCACAGGAAGGGCTGCGTGAACGCTAATCTCAAAACCGGCGCAATTGCCCAGCCCTGTCAAGCAGGCAGGGCTGGCGATACAGCTACGATGTAGGCACCCGACGTCCGGCAGAGCATTGAGTAGACGCACGACGGCACACGCAAACGGTGGAGCGCCCCCTTAAAAGTCAGGACACGAAGACACTCTTAAATAACAGATAGTCTTAGAAGCTGTTCACGATCTTTTGAGGAGTAGGACAAGAAAGGCCAAGTGAACAAACTGCAAGCTGGTATTGAGTTTCCGTTCGCAGTTCTTCCATAGCCGCCAGCATTTTCCAGCCAGGCGAAGGAGCGCTCCACCACCCAACGCTGAGGCATGACCGCGAAAGTGGCTAGTTCACTGCGTTTAGCAATTTGCACTGTGGCGCCTAGCAACGTGTCAACGCCTTGGGCAAAGGGTTGCCCCACATAGCCGCCATCCGCCAGGAGGTTCTTCACACCTCGCAGGGGTGTCGCACAACGCCCCAGCGCCAGCAAGGCGCCCTTGCGATCGGTTACCTCGGCAGTCCACCCACCTTAAGTTAGTGTCCACCGAGCCCGGGACAGACCCTGCCCCGCCAACATGCCGGCGTCGCTCTCCTGGCCGCCGGAGAAGGCGAAGAAGATGGTTTCCTCGAGGTGGACATGCTCATTGTCGACCGCCGTCACTCGGGTTTTGTGCGACTGACGGTAAGGGTCCTGCCAAAAAAGCTTGCGCGTCATAGCCGATCTCACAAGGTAAGCGAGGGGTTGACCATCATCGTCGGCCGAAGGCCCCTACCCGCTTGATGAGCGCGGCAGAGAGCTATCCGCGTGTGCGCTCGAACAGCACCAGCGCGATGCCGCCGAGAATGGCAACCGAGGTTAACGCCAGCCGCGGCGTGATCGCTTCGGCCAACATCACGGTGCCGCCCAGCGCCGCCAGTGGCGGCACCGACAGCTGTACCGTCGCCGCCCGCAGCGCCGTCAGCCCCTTCAGCGCGGCATACCAGATCACGTAGCCGATGCCCGAGGTCACCGCGCCGGACAGCATCGCCAGCCCGACGCCGGGCAGCGTGACATGGGCCCGGCCGACCGACAGCATGCTCAGCGCCAGGGCCAGCGGGACGGCGCGCAGAAAATTGCCTGCGGTCGCCGCCAGCGGGTCGGCTTGGCCGCGGCCGCGCAGCGAATACCCGCCCCAGGCCACGCCGGCGGCCGCCATCAAGGCGGCGCCCAGCGGCGCCGGCGCGGTGACGCCGGGCGACACCAGATAGACCAGGCCGACGATGGCCAGCACGAAGCCCAGCCAGCCCAACGGACGAAAGCGTTCGCCGGCACGCAGGCCGGCCACGAACATGGTCAGCTGCACCGCACCGAACAGGATCAGCGCGCCGGTGCCGGCGCTGAGCGTCAGATAGGCGAAGGAAAAACACGCCACGTAGCAGAACAGCATGGCGCCGGCCGGCCAGTCGCCGCGTCGCTCCCCACCCCGACCGGATGCCAGTCCCGCCAGCAGGGCCAGCAGCAGCGCGCCGGACACCAGCCGCAGGCTGGAGAAGCTGGCCGCATCGATGGCCCCCCGCTGCAGCGCGAGCCGGCACAGCAGCGAGTTGGCCGCAAAGGCAATCATCGCGGCGGCGGTGAGCAGCACGATGCGCAGCGGGCTCGGCCCCCGCTGTTCGGCGGACAGGGCGGCGGAGGAATTGCGGCAGGATTCAGACATGACTCACCACCAGCAGCGCCGCCCAGGCGAGCAGCGCCAGACCGAGCGGCGTACTCAGTCGCCGCCCCCAGGAAACATTCTTCTCGACCGCCATCACCGCGGCGAGCACCAGCATCCAACCCAGGCTACCGGCCCCCACCGCGAACATCAACAGCATCAACGCCCAGCAGCAGCCGACGCAGAACAGCCCGTGGTGCACGCCGAGCAGGAAGGCCTGGCGTGCCTGGGCATGGCCGCGCCAATGCTCGATCACAAAGCTCAGCGGAGTGCGGCACTGCTCCAGGCAGCGGTATTTGAGCCGGCTGAACTGGAAGGCGCCGGCGCCGGCGATGGTGACGGCGCCGATCAGCCAGCTGTGCCAGAGCAGTTGCGCCTCGCTCGCCACCCACCCCAGCAGCAGCGCGTGCAACAGGTGCGCCAGCACGCCGAACAGCCCCCACGCGGCGAGGTAGCCGAGCCCGAGCAGCGTCAAGAGGCGCAGCCGATCCGGACGCGACGCGACCAGCCGCTCGAAGGTGTCGAACAGCGTCAGCGTGGTCGGCAGCATCATCGCCGCCGTCATCAACAGCCAGGAAAGACCAGAGAACAGCAGCGGCACCAGCACCGAGCCACCGGGAATCGCCCGGCATAGCGCCAGCGCCGGGCCCGGCGCGGTCCAGTCGCCGTGGTCGAGATAGCGCCCGTAGGGGCTGCCCGCCCATAGCCACAGCGCCAGCCAGGCCAGCACGATCACGCCGGCGAGCAGCGGCAGGAAGGTGCGCTGGTGACGCGAGACGGTCCGCATGATTTGCGCGGGCGGCGCAGTGAGCGCCGCCCGCGCCCCGCCTCAGGCATCGAACACGAAGGTGCTCTGCAGCGCGTTGTGGTTCTTGATGTCCAGATCGATGCCGATCGCGTCGTTCTTGGAACGATAGACCGGCGCCTTGCCGACGAACACCGGCGCGCCGGGCACCGTGGAGAAGATCGTATCGGACAGCACCGTCTTGTCGCCGGTCGCGCCGACATAGGGCTCGAGCTCGGCATAGCAGTCGGCCCCGATCGCCAGCGTGCCCTTGCCCCCCTGCACATCGAAGGTGATCGCGGCGCGCTCCACCGACACCACCGTGCCGATCAGCTTGGCCAGTTCCGCCACCGGCCCGCCGGCCTTGCCGGTGTAGACCTTGAGCAGCGCGTCCTCCTGCGCCTTCGAGGCCGCGTCGTCGACATAGATCGCCGCGGTCCAGTTGCCCTGCAGGATATTGCCCGGCACATGGGCGACGGCGGCAATGGTGTTGCCGCCCACGTCGACCCCGTCGACCGAGCCCTTATCGATGCGCCACGCCACTATGGTGTCGCAGGTGCCGAAATCCGGGTCCTCGCCGATCCAGCAAGGACAGAGGACTCGACAATTGCACACCTCGAGCAAGCGACCTTCCAGGTGATAGCTCATCCGTTCCTCCGTTGAACAAGTTGATCACAAGCCGGCTTCGCGCGGCGCAAAGCGGCCGGTCGGCGCAAGCCATCGGTGCCTCACCGTCGCATGCCGGACTCGCGGCGACGCCCGCCAGCGATGGCACGCCCGGGGGTGCAAGGCAGGAAGAGATCGGGTCTAGCGAGCCATCGGGCGGGCGAAGGGGTGCGGGCGCAGGCGGACGGACGAGGTGGACACGCCACCGCCTGCCGGCTTGGCATCATCGCTTCCGTAGCCTAGTTGTAGCCCGCGCGCCCCGGTGCCGCAGCCAGTTTGCGCCGCCAGATTACAGACGGTTACCGCCGCCCGACGACGCCAAGGCAAGCCGCACCGGTTCCGCTTCGGCCAAGTTGGGCATGCCGGTGCCGGCATGCACATCTTGCCGCCGCGTGCACGCCGCCGCTCAGCCCTCCAACTCCGGATAATGGCGAAACACATCCTCTTCGCAGAACGGCAGGCGCCGGCTCGATGCCAGATACGCCGCAACTGACGGCTGCCGCGCCACCAGGTCGTGCAGCGCGATCAGCCCCGGCCAGGCGGCCTCCTGCCGCGTCATCGTGCGCGGAAAGGCGTAACGCAGGCCGGCGATCAGCTGGAACACCGACAAGTCGGCATAGCTCAAGCGCGCGCCGACCAGCAGGCCGGAACGGTGCGGGTTGGCATCGAGCACCCCCTCGAAATAGTCGAGAAACTTCGGCAGCCGGTGCTGCAGAAAGTCGGCCGAACGACGTTTGGCCTCGCGCTTCTGCTCCTGGTAGTAGAGGCCGCTGGCGATCGGATGATGGGTGTCGTGGACTTCGCCGACCAGGTCGGCGATGGTCAGCTGCAGCTGATGCAGCCACAGCCGGTCGACCGTGCCACGCGGCGCCAGGCCCAGATGCGGGCCGAGGTACTGGAGGATGTTGGCGGTCTGGCCGATCAGCCGCTCCCCCACCTTCAGGAAGGGCGCCGCGAACGGCGGCCAGATGGTCTTCGCCCCGTCGAGCAGGCGCAGCAGCGCCGCCTCGCCGCCGCCGTCGGCCTCGGGCAGCCGTGCCACATCGACATAGTCGGTACCGGTGGCCTCGAAAGCCAGTCGCACGAATTCGCCACGCCCCTGGATGGTCGGCCAGTAATAGAGTTCGTAACGCATTCCCGCCCCTCCGCGTGCCTGAGCCAGTATGGACCAGGAGCTGCGACCCGGCTGGTGCGCACCGACCACGCCCGGTTATGCTTTTCACATTTACCGAGCATCCCCACCGCATGAAGCTGATCAGCCTGTACGACCTCGCCGCCCACGACATCCGCGCCATCTGGGCACAGGCCAAGGCCCCGCCGCGCGCGCTGTCCGGCACCGTGGCCTGGTCGTTCGAGGGCAACGGCATCCGCACGCGCACCACCTTCATCCAGGCATTTCGCGAACTGGGGCTCGATTACATCGAGCTGCCGAACCTGCTGAAGAGCGCCGAGCGGCCGGTCGACCTGACCGGCTACCTCGACCCGTTCTACGCCGCCTATGTGGTGCGCGAGGCCGATCATCAGCGCCTCGCCGAGTTCGCCGCCGCGTCATGCCGGCCAGTGATCAACGCAATGAGCCGTGCCGGTCATCCCTGCGAGGTGCTGGCCGACGCCGCCTGGCTCGATGCCGAGATCGGGCCGATCGCCACGCTGCGCATCGGCCTGTGGGGGCCGATGACGAATGTACTGACGTCCTGGCACGAGCTGGCCGCGGTGCTCGGCCTGCGGCTGCAGCACTTCGGCGCCACGCCCGGCGCGGCAGCCCCGCCCGACACGCCGCTCGACGTGCTGATCACCGATGGTTGGCCGAACGGTTACGCCGACCCTGCCTGGACGCTGACACTGGCGCAGTTGGCGCGCTTCGGCCAACCCTGGCTGCTGCCGACGCCGCCGTTCACCCTCGGCGCGGAACTGGGCTTCGACCCGGTGTCCTATCCGCGCTTCGTCGGCTACGCGCAGAAGCAGATGCTGCTGCCGGTGCAGCGGGCCCTGCTCGGCTACCTGCTGGACTGAGCAGCGTGGCTAGTCGGCCGAAGGATCACCCTGCAGAAACTGGCTGGGGGTTGTGCCGAGCACGCGACGAAACGCCGCGCTGAACGCGCTGGGGCTGCTGTAGCCCAGATCCAGCGCCACCCGCGTCACCGGCTCGCCTTGGCCCAGCCGCGCCAGCGCCGCCAGCAGGCTGGCCTGCTGACGCCAGACGGCGAAACTGGTGCCGAGTTGTTGGCGGAACAGCCGGGTAAAGGTGCGCCGGCTCATGCCGGCCTGCGCCGCACCACGACGCCACGGGTGCCCGTTGCTACGGCATCGTGCAAAAAAGTGGCACGATGGGTGACATGGTGTCATCCATGGGCTGAGCAATCGTCCTTTGTCAGCCGCCGTCAGGCTGGCTACAGTGCCGGCAGGCGCCCGGTTCGCGGCAGCCACAACGATGAGGAGCCGTGATGATCGAAGGAATGTCGCTCGCCGACTGGTGTACCCGTTACCCGCTGATCGAGACACTGATGGCGCTCGAAGAGACCAGTTGGTTCAACCCGGCCATCGCCCCAACCGCCGAGGCGCTGGCCGATGTCGGCCTCACCGCCACCGACGTAGACGACGCCAGCGCCCGGCTGGCGCGCTTCGCCCCCTATATCGCCCGCGTGTTTCCCGAGACCCGCACCGCCGCCGGCCTGATCGAATCGCCGCTGGTGGCGGCGCCGCGCCTGCAGCAGGCGCTGGCCGAACGGGCCGGCGGGCCGCTGCCCGGTGCGCTGTGGCTGAAGCTCGACAGCCACCTGCCGATCGCCGGCTCGATCAAGGCGCGCGGCGGCATCCACGAGGTACTCAAGCACGCCGAGGACCTGGCATTGAGCCATGGCCTGCTGCAAGCGGGCGACGACTACGCTCAGCTCGACGGCGAGGCGGAGCGCGCGCTGTTCGGCCAACATCGCATTGCGGTCGGCTCCACCGGCAACCTGGGCCTGTCGATCGGCATCATGAGCGCGCGGCTCGGCTTCGCCACCACGGTGCACATGTCGGCCGATGCCCGGCAGTGGAAGAAGGATCTGCTGCGCGCACACGGCGTCGAGGTGGTCGAATACGCCGCCGACTACAGCGTGGCGGTGGCAGAGGGGAGACGCCGCGCCGAGGCCGACCCGCGCTGCCACTTCGTCGACGACGAGCATTCCACCAGCCTGTTCCTGGGCTACGC
Organism: Neisseriaceae bacterium JH1-16; assembly: GCA_025989215.1. Lineage (GTDB taxonomy): Bacteria > Pseudomonadota > Gammaproteobacteria > Burkholderiales > Chromobacteriaceae > Crenobacter_A. The sequence continues at coordinate 60,119 of JAPDNP010000010.1, forward strand.
GGTAGCGGCCGAGCGGCTGAAGCGCCAGCTCGACGAAGCCGGAGTGATGGTCGACGCCGAGCACCCGCTGTTCGTCTACCTGCCCTGCGGCGTGGGCGGCGGCCCGGGCGGGGTGGCGTTCGGCCTGAAGCTCGCCTTCGGCGATGCGGTGCACTGCCTGTTCGCCGAACCGACCCACTCGCCGTGCATGCTGCTGGGGGTCTACACCGGCCGGCACGACGCACTGTCGGTGCAGGACTTCGGCATCGACAACCACACCGCCGCCGACGGCCTGGCGGTGGGCCGACCGTCCGGCTTCGTCGGCCGGGCGATGCAACGGCTGATCGACGGCTATTACACGGTCAGCGACGAGGAGCTGTTCCGGCTGTTGGCGCTACTGGAACAGCACGAGGGGCTGCGGCTGGAGCCGTCGGCCTTGGCCGGCGTGCCCGGCATGGCGCGGGTGTTGGCCGAACGCCAGGGCTATCGCGACCGGCTGGGCCTGAGCGGCACGCGGCTGGCGCGGGCCACCCACCTGGTGTGGGCCACCGGCGGCAGCCTGGTGCCGGATGCCGAGATGGACGGCTACCTGGCACGCGGCCGCCGGCTGCTGCAGGCCGACGCCTTATAATGGCGCCATGCTGAACCTGCCCCCGCGGCTGGCGGCCCGGCTCGACAGCAGCCAGTTCGCCAACCTGCACACCTTTCTCGCCGCCGCCCGGCACCTGAGCTTCGCGCGCGCGGCCGAAGAACTGTGCCTGAGCCCCAGCGCGGTCAGCCACCGCATCGGCCGGCTGGAACGCGCGCTGGGCCAGCGGCTGTTCACCCGGCTGACCCGCCAGGTGCGGCTCACCGAGGCCGGCGAGCGCATCTTCGCCATACTGCAAGGCGCGGTGGACCAGTTGGCCGCAGCGCTCGACCCCGGTTCGGCCGACGAGGTGGCCGGACCGCTGGCGCTGTACGCCAGCCCATCGCTGGCGCAATGCTGGCTGGTGCCGCGCCTGGCCGGCTTCACCGAACGCTACCCGGCGGTGGCGGTGGACCTGCGCGTCGGCAACGAGCCGGTCGACTTTCGCACCCGCCAGCTCGACCTGGCGCTCTACTACGGCGACGGCGACTTTCCGGGCCTTACCAGCACCCGGCTGATGGACGAGCAGCTCGCCCCGGTGTGCAGCCCCGAGTATGCCCGCCGCCACGGTCTGTTCGGCCAAGCCGAGCGGCTGCGCGACTGCACCTTGCTGCACGACGCGCTGGCCTGGCACCACGCCGCTCACGACGCCGAATGGACGCAATGGGCACACCGTCACGGCCTGACGGCGGCGCTGCCCGAGCGCTCGCTCAGCTTCGACCGCGCCGACCTGTGCGCGCTGGCGGCCGTCCACCACGCCGGCATCGCCCTCGGGCGGCGGCGGCTGGTACAGGCGCAGCTCGATCGCGGCGAGCTGGTGCTGCCCTTCGGTCCTTTCAGCGAATCCGGCCGCTACGCCTACTACCTGGTCCACCCGCCGCAAGCCGTGCTGCCGCGCCGCCTGCAGTTGTTCATCGACTGGCTGCACGACTGTGCCGCGGCGGGCTGAGCGCCGCGAACGAGGTGACGTTGCTGCAAAGCTAAACCCCTGCCGAGCATCGTTGCGTTGCCGTGCACCCTACGGGTCTTGCGCACCTGGCCGGGACCGCTGCGCTGCGTGTTGGGGTCTGGAATAACGCAGCCGCCATCTCCCGGCGGCGGTGCCGACCGGACGCCGATGTACGACATCGCCCGCGCCGACCCCGCCGGCATTACCCCCTGCTGCACACCGGCGTCGAACGGTGTCGCGCTGACCGGCGAACTCCCGTGCGACCAGGCCGCCCTCATGCTCAATACGCTCCCCCGCAGCAAGGGCCAGCGACAGAGGCAGAATGTTTGACGCCGGTCCGACCGCGCGTCGTATAGTAAATCCCCACTTTCTGCCGGGCCCCACCATGTACGACATCGCCCTCGCCACCGCCGCCGACCTCGACGGCATCGCCGCGCTACTGCACGCCAACTCGCCCTCGCAGGGTGGTTCGTTGACCGGCGAATTCCCGCGCGACAAGGTCGCCGCCATGATGGCCGGTGGAACGCCGGTGCTGGTCGCCCGTCGCGATGGCCGGGTAGTCGGCGTGCTGTTTACCGCGCCCAAGGACACCCCGGTGGTGGTGCCGTCGATCACGGCGATGTGGAAGGCCTGGCCGGGGCAGCCCGACGCCTATGCGTACGGCCCGGTATGCATCGCCGCGAGCGAACGCGGCCAGGGCCTGCTGCCGCGGCTGTACGCGGCGCTGCAGGCGCACTGCCCGGGCCGCGAGGCGGTGCTGTTCATCCGCCGCGACAACACAGCCTCGCTGCGGGCCCACCTGCGCCTCGGCATGAGCGAGGTGGCCGGCTACACGCTCGACGGCGTCGACTACGCGGTGCTGAGCGACCTGCCGCGCTGAGCCGCTTGGCGACGTCAGAGCTCGGTGGAGGAAACGCCCGAGCCTTGGCGAACGCCAAAAGTCGCTACCCCCCCGTGCCGTGCCATACCGCCGCATGATGACAGCCCTCGCCGATGGTGTACGCTGGGCGGGCGTCCCCCGCCCTGTTCTGCAAAGGAATCCCATGACCGCAACTGCATCCCCCTGGCGCCTGCTGCTGATCGGCGCCGGCGACGTCGCCCGTGAGCTGGCCGAACTGGCGCCGCGGCTCGGCTACGCCGTCAGCGTCTGCGAACCGCGCGCCGAGCGGCGCGAGGCCTGGCCCGATGCGGCCGAAGCCTGGCTGGACCACGACCCGAGCGAGGCGCTGCGCCAGTTCGCCCCGGACGCCTATAGCGCGGTGGTGGCGCTGGCGCACGTACCGGCGATCGACGACGCCGCGCTGATCGCCGCGCTACCCTCGCCGGCCTTCTACGTCGGCGCGATCGGCTCGCGCGCCAATGCCGAGGCGCGGCTCGCCAGGTTGGCCGAAGCCGGCATCGGCGAAGCCGACCGGCTACGCCTGAAGGCGCCGATCGGCCTGTCCATCGGCAGCCGCAGCCCGGCCGAGATCGCCATCGCCATCCTGGCCGAACTGATCGACCAGCGCCGCCGCCAGCACGCCGCGCCGAGCGGGCCGCTGTGCGTGGCCGGGGTGAGCTGAGCGACGGGCCGGAGCGGCCACTCGCCGCCCCACCGCTACCGCCCGGCCCGGCCGGCCGGGTCGACCCGGGTCGAACGACTAAGGTGATACCAGGGCGGAGTACGCCGGCGCGGCATCCGCGCCGCAACGATGCGCCCCGTTCCGCGAGGAGACGACGGCATGGACGATGCAAAGCTATTGTGGGTGCTGGGTCACCGGATCCGCCCGCTCGACACCGACGAGTCCTACGGCATGATCGAGGTGACCACGCCGCCCGGGGTAGCCGGCCCGCCCCCGCACCATCACCGGCGCGAGAGCGAGTTCTTCTTCATCCTGAAAGGCCAGCTGGACTTGATGAGCAACGGCCGGTGGCAGCCCTGCGCGGCCGGCAGCTTCGTCGAGCTGCCGCCGTTCACCACCCACACCTTCATCAACCACGGCAACGAGGACGTGGTCTGGGTCACCGGCTGGCGCCCGAAAGGCTTCGAACGCTTCTTTGTCGAGTTCGGCATCCCCGTCGACCAGGCCGGGGCACGGGAACAGTCGCTCTCCGCCACCGTGCTGCAACGCATCGTCGAGAGCGTCGAGCGTTACGGCATGCACGTCGACGCCCCGCCGGCCCCCGCCGCGGACTAACCGTCGGCGCCTTCGGCCAGATTGGCCGCGCTCGCGCGGGCCCTCAGCAGCGCACCGCCCGCGCTTCCAGAAAGTCCACCAGCCGCCGCGCCAGCCCGTCGCGCGGCGCGTTCGGCGGCCATACCGCGTAGACCCCCAACGACTCCACCCGCCAGTCGGGCAGCACCTCGATCAGCCGCCCGGCGCGCAGCGCCTCGGCGACCAGAAAGCGCGGCGGCGTCGCCAGCCCCACCCCCGCCTCGGCCAAGCGGCCGAGCGCCTCGACGCTGTCCACCGTCAGCCGCGGCGCGAACGAAAACGGCACCGCCTCGCCGGCTGCATCGATCAGCTGCTTGCGATTGGGGCGCGGTTTGAAGCCGATCCAGTCCCATTCGGCCAAGTCCTCGGGGCGCTGCGGCGCGGCAAAACGCGCCATCAGGCCGGGCGACGCCACCAGGCAGCGCGGCATATCGAACAGCCGTCGGGCCTTCAGCGTGCTGTCCGTGAGCGCGCCGATGCGGATCGCCAGGTCAAGGCCGTCGCGGATCAGGTCGCGCTTGGCATCGCCGAACTGCAGGTCGAGCGCCACCTTGGGATGGGTGTGCGAGAACGCGGCCAGCGCATCGAGCAGCGGGCTGGCGGCGAAGAACGCCGGCAGCGTGACGGTGAGCTTGCCGGTCGGCTCGGAGCCGGCCGCCACCGCGGCAAAGCCGCTCTCGGCCGCCGCCAGCATCGCGCGGGCGTGCTCGAACAAGGCCTGGCCGTCGTGGCTGAGTGACAGCCGCCGAGTGGAGCGGTACAGCAGCGCCACGCCCAACCGTGCCTCCAGCTGCGCCACATGGTGGCTGACCACCGACGGCGACAGCCCCAGCGCATCGGCCGCGGCGCGAAACGACCCGGTCTCCACCGTCTTGGCGAACACCGCCAGCGCGCGCAAGTCGTCGATCATTGCCATGGTTTTTCGAACAGTGAATTGCAACTAAACCATATTATCAAGCAATCACGTCGCCGGTATCGTCTGCTGACCCGGGCCACTTGCGCCCGTCCAGCGGAGTCCGCCATGTCCAACCCGAAATGCGTGATCGTCCTCGACCAGGCACTACCACCCGGCGCGGCCGCCAACACCGCCGCGGTGCTGGCACTGAGCCTGGGCCGGGCCCACCCGGCGCTGATCGGCGCCGACCTGCACGACCAGGCCGGTCAGCCCCACCTCGGCATCACCACCGCCGCCATCCCGATCCTGAAGAACGACACCGCCGCTCTGCGCACGCTGCGCGCGGCACTGCGCGAACACGAGCCAGCGCTGACCGTGGTCGACCTGAGCAGCGCCACCCGCCGCACCCGCAGCTACGCCGAGTACGCCGCCGACCTGGCCGCCACGCCAGCCGAGGCGATCGACTACCAGGGCATCGCGTTGTGCGGCGACGCGCAGCTGGTGACGCGCTACACCGGCAGCCATAGCCTGTGGCGCTGAGTGCCGTGCCCGCCTGGCATGCGCGACCAGACGGGTCCGGCCTGCTGCATCGGCGCCACGCGCGCTGAACCGCCACGCCAACGTTGGCCGAAACAATGAAATCGGAGGAGGCAATATGCTGTGGAGTTTCATACTGGCCAGCGCCAGCGTCACCTTGATGCCGGGGGCGTCGCTGGCGGTGGTACTGGACCGCACCCTGCGCGGCCCACTTCGTGCCGGGCTGGCAGCGCTGGCCGGCGTGGTGGCGGCCGATGCATTGTTGCTGGCGGTGACGATGTCGGGGCTCGGCGCGCTGCTGACCGCCTCGCCCGCCGCGCTGACCATGCTGAAGGGAATCGGCGCGCTGTATCTGGGCTACCTCGCCTGGGCCAGTTGGCGCGCCGGGCCGGCTTCGGCCAACGTTGAGGATGCTGCGGTGACGACGGCGCCCAGTACCGGTTCGCTATCTCGCGGGCAAAGAGTCAGCCAAGACGAGGTGGGGCTAAACAGTGGAATGCCCCTGGAGAACCGAGCCCTGTCAGTACGGCACTCAACGGGCACCGCAGCACGCGGGCCGATGCTCGGCGCGTTCGCGCAAGGGATGGGCGTCACCCTGCTCAACCCGAGCATCATCGTGTTCCTGCTGGCGTTCTTCCCGCCCTTCCTGCGCCGCGACGCGGGCGTGGCCAGCCAGCTGGCGCTGCTCGGCCCGCTGTTCCTCGCCACCGTGGCGGCGGTGCTGCTGGGCTATGTGCTGCTGGCGCACCGGCTGGGCGGGCGGGTGAAGCACGGCGCCGGCTCGCGCTGGCTGTCGCGGCTGACCGCGCTGGCGCTGCTGGGTGGCGGGCTGTATACCGCGCTGTCGGGTTAACCGTCCTTCTGGAAGTAAGTCGCAAGTGCGGCGTCTCGCGCCGACACGACCGATGGCGGTACGGCTACACCCAGCGCAACGGCGCCGGCAAGGCGCGTAGGCAAGGCGCGTAGACAAGACGAAGTTGGCCGAACGGGCTCAGCCGCCGGCGCGCTTCACCGTCCAGCCGTGCGGCTTCAGCTTTTCCATCACCAGCTCGACATGGTCGCCCTGGATTTCGATCACCCCATCCTTGACCGTGCCGCCCGAGCCACAGGCGGTGCGCAGCTGCTTGCCCAACTGCAGCAAGGCGGTCTCGTCGAGCGGCACGCCCTTCACCAGCGTCACGCCCTTGCCCTTACGGCCCTTGGTCTCGCGCGACACCCGCACCACGCCGTCGGACGGCGGTGGGGCCGCCTTGGCACAGCTACAGGCGTCCACCGGCTGGCGGCAGGCTGGGCACATGCGGCCGTGCTCGGTCGAATAGACTAGCCCGCCCGGTCCTTTCTGTTTACTCATCGCCGGGGTCTCCATCGAAACAAAGCGCGCACTGTAGCACCGCCCCGCCGCGACCGCGACCCGGCGGTGTCCATGGATAGGACTAGCCCGACGGGCTTCGCGCGCCTCTACGATGGTGAGGTTCAGCGCGATACCAGCGCCAGCAGCGCCTCGGCGTCGCCATCAAGCGGCCGCACCGACTGGAAACCCAACCGCTTCAGCCGGTGCGCGGCCTGCACCGCGGTGGCCGCGCCGGGGCAGGCGCACAGGGTGACGATGGGCCGGTGCTTCGGCCAACCTTCGACCATGGCGGCCAGGCTAGCCAGGTCGGTCAAGGTCGCTCCGGGAATGGCACCGGTCTCGGCCACCAGAGCGGCGCTGCGAAAATCTAGCAGCAAGGGCGGCGTGGCAGAGCGCAGCGCCGCGGCCAGCTCGGCCGGTGTGATATGCGGAATCGCAGCCAGCCGCTCGAAGCGGTAGCGTTGCCAGCCCTTCCACGCCAGCCACAGGCCCAACACCAGCGCGGCGCCGAGCATCAACCCGCCGCCGTTGCGGCTGAGCAGCGTCAGCAGCCCGAGCAGCTGATCGCGGCCCAGCCAGCCTACAGCCAGGGCGGAGCCGGCCCACAGCGCGGCGCCGACGCCGGCGGCGGCGAGAAAGTTCGGCAGCGGCATGCGCAAGGCGCCGGCGATCGGCGGCGCCACGGTAGAGAAACCGGGGATGAACTTGGCGAGCAGCAGCGAGCCGGCGCCCCAGCGGTTGAAGCGCGACTCGGTCTGCGCCACGCAGCTGCCCGGATTGAGCGACAGCCTGCACAGCCCGCCCAGCACCCGGTAACCGAAGGCGCGGCCGAGCCGGTACCAGAGCGCATCGGCGATCAGCGAGGCGATCACCGCCACCGCCAGCAATTGCGCCGCCGCGCCGGGCGATGCGAGCACGCTGCCGGCGATCAGCAGCGTCGGCACCGCCGGCACCGGCAGGCCCAACTGCTGCAACAGCACGTTCAGAAACACCACCCAGGTGGCGTCGCGCGCCAACGCGTCCCGGACGACGGCGATATCCATGGCAAACCTCTCGAACATGAAAAAAACCGGCCCATCACTAGGATGGACCGGGTTGGGGTCAGGACAGCGCGATCTCGGCCGGCACCTGGCCGAAGCGGCCGGCGTTGAAGTCTTCGATCGCCTGGGCGATCTCGTCCTGGCTGTTCATCACGAACGGGCCATAGCCGACGATCGGCTCGTCGATCGGCTCACCGCTCAACACCAGCAGCGTGACGTCGTTGTTCGCCTCCAGCAGCACCGTGCTGCCGTCGCGCTCCAGCATCACCAAATCGGCCTCGCGCGCCACCTGCTCGCCGTTGACCAAGAGCGTGCCGTGCAGCACCACCAGCGCCAGCGTGTGGCCTTCGGGCAGGTTCAGCTCGGTGCTGCGCCCGGCCTTCAGCCGCACGTCCCACACGTCGATCGGCGTGAAGGTCTGCGCCGGGCCATGGTTGCCGAGATAATCGCCGGCGATCACCCGCAGCGAGCCGGCGCCGTCGGGCAGCGCCACGCTCGGAATCGCCCCGTCCAGCAGCGTCTGGTAGCGCGGTGCGGTCAGCTTGTCCTTCGCAGGCAAGTTCACCCACAGCTGCACCATCTCCAGCGTGCCGCCGTCGCGGGCAAACGATTCGGCGTGGTATTCCTCGTGCACGATGCCGCCGCCGGCGGTCATCCACTGCACGTCGCCCGGGCCGATGCGCCCGCCGCTGCCGGTGGAGTCGCGATGTTCCAGCTCGCCCTGGTAGACGATGGTCACCGTCTCGAAGCCGCGGTGCGGATGCTGGCCGACGCCGCGCCGGTACTTGGTCGGCTTGAACGGCATCGGACCGGCGTAATCGAACAGCAGGAAGGGGCTGAGGTGGCGGCCGTGCGAGTCGTAGCTGAACAGCGAGCGCACCGGGAAGCCGTCGCCGACCCAGTGGCTGCGCGGGCTGCTGTAAACGCCGAGAATCTTTTTCATCATCGTCTCCTGGTGGGCCGAGTCGGCCGTTGCGATGGAGATAAGCTTAAGTCGCCACCCTTTTCAGCGGTAGATGGCAAGATGTACTCTCAGCGTTCTACCAGTAGAACGATAAACGACATGCAAACCGACCTGAACGATCTCTACTACTTCGCCCAGGTGGTCGACCATCGCGGCTTCGCCCCGGCCGGCCGCGCACTGGGCATTCCGAAGTCGAAGCTTAGCCGGCGCATCGCGCTGCTGGAGGAACAGCTGGGGGTGCGGCTGCTGCAGCGCTCGACGCGGCGCTTCTCGGTCACCGAGGTCGGCCAGCATTACTACGCGCACTGCAAGGCAATGCTGGTCGAGGCCGAGGCGGCGCAGCAGGCGATCGAGCTGATGCGCACCGAGCCGTGCGGGGTGGTGCGGCTGGCCTGCCCGGTGGCGCTGCTGCACTCGCGGGTCGGCACGATGCTGGCGGATTTCATGGCCGCGCATCCGGCGATCGCCCTGCAGCTGGAGGCGACCAACCGCCGCGTCGACGTGATCGACGAGGGGCTCGACCTGGCGATCCGGGTGCGGGTGCCGCCGTTGGAGGACAGCGGGCTGGTGATGAAGCTGCTAGGCGAGCGCAGTTGGTGCCTGGTCGCCAGCCCCACGCTGCTGGCGCAGCACGGCACTCCCACGGTGCCGGCCGACCTGCACGCACTGCCCAGCCTCGACCTGGGCCCGGCCCAGGCCGAGCACCAGTGGCAACTGGACGGCCCGGATGGCGCCGCCGCGACCTTGCCGCACCGCCCGCGCCTGGTCACCGACGACATGCTGACGCTGCGCCAGGCGGCGCTGGCCGGCAACGGTGTGGTGGCGCTGCCGACGATGATGGTCGGCGACGCGCTGGCCGACGGCACGCTGGTACGGCTGCTGCCGCGCTGGCAGCCGAAGGGCGGCGTGATCCACGCGGTGTTCCCGTCGCGGCGCGGCCTGCTGCCCGGGGTGCGCGCGCTGCTCGACTTCCTGGCCGAGCGCTTCGCCGCGCTCGACGATCGCTGAGGGCTTGTTCGCGATCGGCTGCGCTCGGCTGAGCCTGCGCAGGCAGGTCGACCGACATGCTGATAAACCCGATTAAGCACACACCGCTTTTCATGCCATTCAGCCTTGCCTGACTTTTCGTTCGCAAAATCGTAAACAAGCGCTAAGCCTCGGCTGCCGGCCATCCCCCCAGCTTGGCCGAAGCCGTTCGGCCAACTCTACCTATTAAGCACCGATAGTCGCGGCCCCCGCCGCCGCCATACCTCCCCGCCCCTGACGGCTCGCCCCGCTTCCTACTGACCTGCGCCCACTGAGCCCGCGTCCCCGCGCGCGCCAGAATCGTTCCCATCGCCACCACGACGGGAGCCCATCATGGCCAGCCGCAATCTCGACGACCTGCACCCCGCGCTACAGCCACTCGCCCACGCCTTTCTCGCCCGCTGCCAGGACGCCGGCGTCACCCCGCTGATCACCTGTACTTGGCGATCCGGCGCCGAACAGGATGCGCTGTACGCGCAGGGCCGCAGCGCGCCCGGTCCACGCGTCACCAATGCCCGCGCCGGCCAGTCGGCGCACAACTTCACCCTGAACGGTCAGCCGGCCGCGCGCGCCTTCGATGTGGTGCCACTGGTAGCCGGCAAACCGCAATGGGACGCCGGCCACCCGCACTGGCAGATCATGGGCCGCATCGGCACCGAACTGGGGTTGAACTGGTACGGACGCCCCGGCGCGCCGTTCCGCGAGTTCCCGCATTTCGAACTCGTCAAGGGGATCGCCTGATGCGCCTCGCCGAGCTGATCACCAATCCCGGCAGCGGCCGGCTGTCGCACACCAAGCTGTGGGCCAACGTCGCCTGTGGCGCCGCCACCGGGCTGTTCGTCTACCAGGGCGTGGCCGGCACGCTCGCGCCGGAAATCTGGCTGATCTACCTGGGGCTGGTCGGCGGCTACGCGGCGGCGCTGCGGCTGATCGCCGCCTGGCGCGGCAAGAGCGAGTGAGGACGGCCCAATGAACGCCCTCCTCACTCGCTTACGCGGCGCGCTAGCCCGGCTGGGCCTGGCGAGCCTCGCGCTGCTGCTCGCCGCCGGCGCCGGCTACGGCTACGGCTTCGGCCAAGGTCAGGCCCGCACGGCCGCCGACGCGCAACTGGCCACGCTGCACCGCGACATCGCATTGGCGCAAGCCGCCGCCCAGGAACGCGAGCTCCGGTTGGCCGAACGCGGCGACGCGCTCGCCGCCCGGCTGGCCCGCCAGCAGCTCGCCGACGCCGACGCCACTGCCCAACTGAAACGGAGCCTCGATCGTGTCTCCACCGTCTACCGCCCGGCGCCGGATGCGCCGCTACAGCCGCTGCCTCGCTGCGTATTCACTCGCGGCTTTGTCGGCGTGCTCAACACCGCCATCGGCGCCGAACCCGTGCCGGCTGCCGACCCCGCCGGCGCTGCTGCTGCAGAAACCGACACCGCCGGCGCCACTGATTCCGGGGTATCGCAAGCCGATCTCCTCGACCACCTCACCGACTACGGCCAGCGCTGCCGGCGCCTCGAACACCAGCTCGACGCGCTGATCGACTGGCTACACCCCGACAAGGAGACCCCACCATGAGCGACCTGTTCGACCGCGCCAGCGACCTGGAACAACTGCAACGCGAGGAGGCGCTGGCGCGCCACCGCCGCCCCGCCGCCGGGCCGAGCTACAGCCACTGCGAGGACTGCGGCGACGACATCCCGGCCATCCGCCGCCAGGCGATGCCCGGCTGCACCCGCTGCATCACCTGCCAGGAAGTGCAGGAACGGAGCGGCCGATGACGCTGGATCTGGTGCTGCAGGTGGCATTCGGACTGTTGGCGTTTCTCGGCGGGCTGTGGGTGCGCCAGCTGCAACAGGAGCTGGCCGACCTGAAGCGGCAGAGCCTGGCGATCCAGCGCGACTATCAGCGCCGCGACGACGCCGCCAAGTCGAGCGACCAGATGATCGACATGCTGCGCGAGGTGAAGACCCACATCCAGCGCATCGAGGACAAGCTGGATCGCAAGGCGGACAAGTGAGCCGCCCCGCCACACGGACACAGGGCCGGTGCTGATCAGGCACCGGCCCTGTTGCATTAGCAGACGCTGCGAGGGCTCGCAGCGTCATCGATAACACCCAGTGAGACGATCCCGGCTAGGGGCCCGGCCGCGGAAAACACAGTGGCTGGGCAGCCATCGCACACGTCGTACGGCAAGGATTGAGCAACACCCCTCAGAGCCGGTTCACGATCTAGCAAACACCGGGTGAACCAAGATGAACGAGGCCCAACAGCACCGTGGACATCTCGTCCATCAGCCTGTTGAGCCTCATGGCAATGCAACATCTGCCGAGCAGAGCACCGCTCGGGTCGCGGACAGCTTGTCAGTGCATCGCCCGGTGGATCAGGTCGTACAACACCGTCGGCCCGGCGCGACGCTCGATCTCGGCCGCCATCGGCTTGTTCCAGCCGAGCGCGAACAGGAACTCGGCGGTGACGAACATCGGCCCGACCAACAGCCCGATCCGGTCCTCCAGGAACGCCGGCCGGCGCCCCTCGTAGTAGTGACCGAGCAGCTGGATCAACCAGCCCAGCGCAAAGGCACCGCTCCCCCATCCCAACCACGAGCCGATACTGCCTGCCGCCAGCGGCGTTGCCAGCCCAAGCAGCAGCGCATTGAGCAGGCTGACCGCCAGCCCCAGCAGCAGGCTGCCGCGACTCAAATACCACAGCGTCGCCAGCGCCCAGCCGAGCCAGGCCGGCGTCAGCGGTAGCCCGACCAGCGTAAACGCCGGCCAGCCCAGCAGCACCCCCAGTGCGAACACGATCAACGGCACCCCAACGCAGTGACTGGCGATATTGCGCCGGTCGCGGTGGTAGGCGGCGTACTGCGCCATCAGGTCGGTGGCATTGCGCATGGTAAGTCTCCCTTTGGTGTACTGCCTTATTTCTCAGTTTCGCCCCGCTTACGGCAGTGTCAATACTTCGCTTACATCGTCTTGTTAGCAATATTTAAGACATAACCCATTGGCATGTCATATATAGATTGAATTGATCTGCTGCTAATCGACGCGTTCAACGCAAACACGATCAGACACCCGAAGTAGCGACGCGGTAGAACGAAGCAGGTCTGAGGCACCAGGCATCCACCTGCTGGCCGGAAGACCTTGCCGCCATTGCCGGGGGCGGCTACCGGAACCGACAAAACCCGCCCGATCGCCGCAGCCGCCCCCCTCTCGGTAACCCTGTCGACACCATCCTCACGCCCTCTTTCCTACTGACCTGCAGCAACTGATCGCCATCCCGCCCGATCGCCAGAATGCAGGCCATGACACAGCCAAACCTGCAAGGCGCGACCGCGGCGCCGACCCCACTCCAGATCGAAGACGCGATCATCGACCGACTCCGCCAGGGGCTCGGCCAACTGGTCGCCACGGTCGACAGCTACCGCGGCGAACTCGAGCTGGCTCCAGCCGAACTCTCCAATCGTTTTCCGGCCGCCTGGGTCGGGCTGCGCAGCATCAGCAGCAACCCGGCCGGCACCGGCCGCGAACGCCACAAGGCGCACGCCCGCTTCCTGGTCACCGTGGCCGACCGCCAGGTGCGACCGGACCCGGCCGTCACCGCTGCCCCGACCCCGGGCAGCAGCGGCAGCTACCCGCTGATCTACGCGGTGCGCCGCCTCTTGGCCGGCCAGGACTTCGGCTTGGCTATCCAGGAACTGCAGCCGGGCCGGGTGTTCATCCCGCGCCGCTTCTGCCTGGTGCCGCTGGCCTACCCGGTCTACGTCTGCGAATTCCACACCGCCTGGGTGGACGGCGCGCTGGCCAACGGCCAGTGGCCGTGCCCGGAAGGCACCCAGGACCCGGACGCACTGTTCGCCCTCAACAAGGGCCGGCTCGACACCCCGGCGGGCGACTGGCTCGGCACCACGCTCAACTACCGGCTCGACCCGCAACGCCCGCCGGCCGCGCAGGACCAGCTGCCCACCCGCCCCCGACCGTAAGCCTTTATCACCGCCGTCCGCACGGACGGCGGCCCCTTCACCCCAGACCGACCCGCAACCCAGGAGCCCTACATGGCCAGTCCCAACATCAGCTTCGACAACATCCCGGCCAGCATCCGCAAACCGGGCAAGTACTTCGAATTCAACACCCGCCTGGCGGTGCGCACCCTGCCGGGCAACCTGCAGCGCGTGCTGATCCTCGGCCAGAAGCTGGCCGCCGGCACCCAGGCGCCGCTCGCCCCGCTCGACGTGTTCAGCGACACCCAGGCCGCCCAGGCCTTCGGCGTCGGCTCGCAGCTGCACCTGATGGTGCGCGCCGCGATCACCGCCAACCCCTACCTGCAGCTGACCGCCCTGGCGGTGGCCGACAATAGCGGCGCCACCGCTGCCAGCGGCACCACCACCCTTACCGGCACCGCCACCGGCGCCGGCGTACTGTCGCTGACCCTGGGCGCCAGCCGCGTCGACGTGGCCGTCGCCTCGGGCGATGCCGCCGCCGCCGTCGCCACCAAGCTGGCCGCCGCCGTGTCGGCCCGCGCCGAGATCCCGGTCACCAGCGTCGCCGCCACCGGCGTGGTCACCCACACCGCCTACCACAAGGGCACCATCGGCAACGACCTGAAGATCGCCGTGCAGAGCACCGCCCCGGGCCTGACCGCCGCGGTGGCCGCCTTCACCGGCGGCACCCTGGACCCGGACTACGCCCCGGCCCTGACCGCGATCGCCGGTGCCGGCCACCAGATCATTGTCGCCCCGCAAGCCAACCAGACCGTGCTGACCTCGCTGCGCAGCCACCTCGACTTCGTGTCCGGCCCGCTGGAACAGCGTGGCGCGATCGGCGTGTTCGGCATCGCCGGCAGCCTGAGCACCGCCTCGGCGCTGACCGCCCAGGTGAACAGCGGCCGCCTCACCGGCGCGTGGTACCGCGGCTCCGGCAAGCTGCCGGGCGAGTTGGCCGCCGCCTACGCCGCCGTGATCGCCAGCGAGGAAGACCCGGCCCGTCCGCTCAACACCCTGGCCCTGAACGGTCTCGACATCGTCGGCGTCGACCAGCGCTCCACCCGCACCGAGCAGGAAAACGCCCTCTACAACGGCCTGACCCCGCTGGAAGTCGGCCCGGGCGACCAGGTGCAGATCGTCCGCGCGGTGTCCACCTACACCAAAGATGCACAGGGCGTCGACGACGTGTCGCTGCTCGACATCACCACCATCCGCACCCTGGATTACGTCCGCAAGGCCTGCCGCGAGCGCATCGCGCTGCGCTTCCCGCGTGAAAAGCTGTCCGAACGAACCCCGCCGAAAGTGCGCTCGGAGCTGCTAGACGTGCTGCTGAAGCTGGAAGAGCTGGAAATCGTCGAGGCGGTCGAGGCCAACAAGGACGGCTTGATCGTCGAGCGTGACAGCCAGGATGCCAACCGCCTGGACGCCAAGATCCCGGTGGACGTGGTCAACGGCCTGCACGTGTTCGCCGGTCGCATCGACCTGCTGCTGTAAGCGCGCCGGGCAAGGCGACTGACTCCGCCTCGCGCACCGAGCGCCTTGCCCCACCCCCCGTCATCCACAGCCCCCTAGCCGGCCGGGCCGCCGCCCGGCCGCCCCACCCCGAATCGAAAAGGAAAGTCTCATGGCTTTGAAAGAGTACGCAGGTTCCATCGTCCTGGAAGTAAACGGCCAGGAAATCGACGTCATCGACCTGAACGTGTCGAGCAAGACCGGCCGCAAGCTGGTGAAGACGATGAACTCCACCGGCCGCGCCAAGGGCTTCGCCCGCGGCGTCACCGAATACGACCTGTCCGTCACCGTGTCCATCCCGCTGACCGGCGACCTGGACTGGGAAGCGATCGAAGGCGCCAAACTGACCGAATTCCCGCTGGCCCCGGGTGGCAAACGTACCAGCTACCTCGACTGCTTCACGCTGGAAGTCGGTGAGAAATACGGCGTGGAAAATGAAGCGCGCCGGGATATCAAGCTGATGTCGCTGCGGAAGGTGGTGGAGTAAACCGCTGAGTTTCCTGCCTAAAAATTAAACTAAAAGGAAGCCCTGTTCTTTATGAACCGGCTTCCTTACCGTCACATACCTCCTCCTGTCTAGTGAATAACTGTGCTGCCGAAGAACAGTTTTCTTCCACCACGACAGGAGGCATTGTTATTCCATTGCGCAAATATAACTATGGGAAAAAAATGTCAACATACAAGATAGAACAAGATGCTGGCGGGAAAACCGGCAACAAACCTGTTACCCGCTATGATGACTTGGTAAAGCATCACCCCAGATCTGGCAAGGAAAGCGGTCGTAGTTACAAAACGACCCATGGGAAATTAGAAGAGATTTCTTCTGAAAACAAGAACAATATCAAGAAAGACTTCATTCTTACCGACGACAAAGGCAGTAGAAATGTTCTTGTTCCATCTCCTGTAAATGGATATGCAACTTACGACAAAAACTACGGAACAATCAACATATACGATAAAGAGAAAGGCAAAGACAAGGTATTACTTGCAAAGCTGCACCATATCAAGCCAGGCACGGCAACTTTCACAAATGGTACCAAAGTTGAGTATGGCCAAGGATTAGGCGTTCAGCATGGCACCGGAAAATATGGGGAAAAAAAGTACGACATTCACTCTCATGTAGAAACGGATGAAGAAACTTATAGAAAATATATTTCTGACATTACATCGGGAAAGATACCCCTCAGCTATCCAGTAAATACAAGTAAAACCCATTCAAATACTGGAGCTGGAGCTGGAGCTGGAGCTGGAGCTGGAGCTGTGGAAAAATCTCACCAAAAAAAAGAAGCCAACCACAAAAATAAATCAGAAATCGACAGAATAAAAAACAACAAAGAAATAATAAAAAATCAAGCTATAAATGGCAATGTGCCAGTAAAAGATTTCCTTACCTTTGCCGACATTGAAACTGGTGGAAATTACCAAGAAAACGCTCACAACAAAAGCACAGGCGCAAAGGGACTATTCCAGTTTGTGCCTAAAACGGCTAAGGCATATGGGATAGCAGGAAAGGAATACGACCCAGCCGAGAACACAAAGGCTGCAATCAAGCTATACAAGGATAATTTAAAAACACTAGAAAGAAAAAAGAAGGAAAACAATCTCGCATACCTATCTGGTGAAACAACACCAAATGGACTCGATCTATACCTAGCCCATCAACAAGGGGCTACAGGTTACTCCAACATACAGAAGGCAGACGCTGGGCTTCGATCTCTTGATAAGAAAGACAGGAGAAGGATGCTCAACAATTTGCCTACCGATGCAAAATACAAAAAACTTAGCAGTAAGGAACTAGCAAAAGAATACCTGCAATACTGGCGGGATACTTACAAGGCAAAACAGGAGGCTTTAGAAAAAGAGCTATCCTCTGAAAATAACAGCAACCCAGCCAACAAAACAGAAGATAAGTCCCAGCCAACGCAGGATGATATCAAGCTCCGAGCTGAGGCCGACTCTAAAAAAAAGAAAGAAGCTGAGGCAGCTAAAGCCAAGCAACAAGCCGACGCCGCTGCTCAGAAGAAGAAAGAAACTGAGGCAGCCAAAGCCAAGCAACAAGCCGACGCCGCCGCTCAGAAGAAGAAAGAAACTGAGGCAGCCAAAGCCAAGCAACAAGCCGACGCCGCCGCTCAGAAGAAGAAAGAAACTGAGACAGCCAAAGCCAAGCAACAAGCCGACGCCGTTGCTCAGAAGAAGAAAGAAACTGAGGCAGCCAAAGCCAAGCAACAAGCTACGTCCAAACAGGCTCAGACCTCGTCCAATGCCTCCCAATCGTCCGGCCCCGGCAATCTGGATGCACAGCTGGTTCAGCTGTCGGCCTTGATTAACCAGCTGAGCGCTGCATTGGCTCCTCTCAGCCAACCTATCCAGATCGTCGTCGACGTGCAAAACGGCAACATCGTCGCCGCCGTCAACAATGCCAACCAACTCACCGCAAGGAGGAACTGATATGAGCTGGCTCACCCAATTACAGGGCGCCTCGTTCCGCGGCGTGCGCTTCGACTGCCAGGACACCAGCGATTCGACACAGCGCGACACCGCCAGCCACGAATACCCGTACCGCGACGGTGCTGATGTCGAGGATCTGGGCCGCAAGGCGCGCCAGGTCAAGCTGACCGCGGTGCTGTGGGGACAAGACTACGAACGCCGCCTGCGCCGGCTGATCGCCGCGC
The DNA here is from genome assembly GCA_025989215.1 of Neisseriaceae bacterium JH1-16. Lineage (GTDB taxonomy): Bacteria > Pseudomonadota > Gammaproteobacteria > Burkholderiales > Chromobacteriaceae > Crenobacter_A. Next base: position 77,840 of record JAPDNP010000010.1, read on the forward strand.
TCGACCAGCCCGGTTACGGCGAGCTGGTGCACCCGGTGTTCGGCTCGATGCGCCGCGCCCAGCTGACCGATTACCAGATCAGCCACGACGCCGAGACGCCCGATCACTGCACGGTGACGATGAACTTCGTCGAGGCCACCCCGGCCGACCCGCTGTTCCTGCTGCAGCTGCCGCAGCAGTTGGCCGAAGCACTGGCCCAGCTGTCCAAACTGGCGCGCGAGCTCGGCATCGAGGCCTTTGCCGAGGCACTCGATGCGCTACGCAACGCGCGCGACTCTTGGCACTACGCCAAGTGCTGGTCGGCACGCTCAACTCGCTGCGCCGCCTGCTGCCGGGCTCGCTGATCGGCGCACTCGACCCGCTGGTCGCGCCACGTGGTTTCGCCGGCGACATCGTTGCGCTGCTGCAGAACGTCGCCGCCCAACCGCGCTTTGCCGAGGTAGGCCGCCAGTCCGACTGGCGCACCCTGGTCAGCACGCTGGGGACCCTGAGCAGCCTGGCCGACCAGGTGGCCAGCGGCGCGGTCGGCGGCGATGCCCAGAGCACCGCCCAGCCGATTCCGGCCCAGGCCGACGATGTCGCCCGGCTCGGTGCTCTGCTGAAGCTGGTAACGGCCACCACGCTGGCCGACACCGCCGCAGCACTGTTGACCGAAGAGGCCAAGGCACCAAGCCGCTCGCCGCAGGATATCGAGGTGATCACCGACGATGTGCGCGCCGCGCTGCAAGGTGCGCTGCAGGCCTATCGTGATCGCTACCCGGTCGAGGCGGCGCGGCCGGTGACCGAGGCGCTGAAGGACGTCGCGCTCGGCCTGCAGAACGCCGCGATCGCACTGATCGATGCTCGCCCGCCGCTGATCACCCGCCGCGTAGAGGCGGCCAGCAATCTGCGCCTGCTCGCCTATCGCTGGTATGGCGATGCCGAACGCGCCGCCGAACTGGCTCGCCTCAACCCGCAACTGGCCAACCCCAACACCCTACAAGCCGGAGACCTGCTGAATGCTTATGCCCGCTAACACCGACCGGCAGCCGAAGCAGGACCCGAACCGGGTCAGCCTGCTGATCGGCGGCCGCGTCCATCGCGACTGGAGCAGCTATAGAATCGACTCCAGCCTGACCGAACCGGCCGATGCCTGGCAGGTGACACTGGGCCTGCCCGGCGGCCAGTTTCCGCCACAGGTGGCGCCGGGCGCACCGGTCGAGGTGCGGGTCGGCGCCGACACCGTAATGACCGGCCGCATCGACGAAGTCCGCCACAGCATCCAGCGCGGCCAGCACAGCCTGGAGATCAACGGCCGCGACGGCGCCGCCGTCCTGCTTGAATGCAGTGCACCGCAGCTCAACGGTCGCCGCGCGGCGCTGTCCGAGGCACTAGCCAGCCTGGCGCGCCCGCTTGGCCTGAGCAAGGTCGAGTTGCGCAGCACCAACGACCCGCAACTCGACAAGGTCGACATCGAACCGGGGGCCACCGCCTGGGAGGTGATCGCCCGGCTGGCCAAGGCCCAGGGTCTGTGGCCGTGGTTCGAGCCGGATGGCACCCTGGTGGTCGGCGGCCCCGACTACGACGCCGCGCCGGTGGCCAGCCTGGTGCTGCACGACAGCGGCGTCGGCAACAACCTGCTGTCACTGGAGCAGCGCCGCAGCGTGGTCCGGCGCTACTCGGAGGTGAACGTGCTGGGCCAGAGCCATGGCACCGCCGCCGGCAACGGCGCCAATGCGGTGCAAGCCACCGTCTACGACCGTTCGGTGGGCTTCTACCGCCCGCTGACCGTAGTAGCCCCCGACGTGGCCAATGCCGAAGCGGCGCAGACCTATGCCGACAAGCTGGTCAACGACGCGCGGCTGGGTGCGCTGGACCTGAGCGCCAGCGTGGCCGGCCACCGCACCGCCAACGGCTTGCTGTGGCAGCCCGGCCAGCGCATCCACCTGGTCAGCGAGCCGCACGACATCGACGCGGTGTTCTTCCTGATGGCGCGACGCTTCCAGGGTGGCCGCGGCCGGGGCACCACCACCACGCTGACGCTGAAGGAGGACCGGCTGTGGAATCCAGGCGCTGGCGGCAAACAGAAGGAGAAATCGCATGTGGCATGACGTGGACCGACGCATCCAACGCGCGCTGAACGGCGTACGCCAAACCTTTCGCGGCGTGCTCGCCCAGGTCAACAGCCAGAGCCCGGTGCAACTGGTGCAAACCGATGCGCTAGCCGGCGAGCGACTGCAGGACAGCGAGCTGTTTCAGCACTATGGCTTCACCTCCACCCCGCTGCCGGGCACGATGGCGGTGGTGCTGCCGCTGGGCGGCCAGACCAGCCACGGCATCGTGGTGGCCACCGAGCACGGCAGCTACCGGCTCAAGGCGCTGCAACCGGGCGAGGTGGCGCTCTACACCGACGAGGGCGCCAAGATCGTGCTCAAGCGCGGCCGGGTGATCGAGACCGAGTGCGACGTGTTCCGGGTGAACTGCAAGAGCTGGGAAGTAAACGCGTCGAGCAAGGCGGCGTTCACCACCCCGCAGCTGACGGCCAGCGCCGAGCTGGTCGCGCAGGGCCAGATCAGCGGCAACGGCGGGATGGCGATCCAGGGTGGCAGCGGTGCGAAGGTGACCGGCAGCCTGACCACCAGCGGCGACGTGGTGGCCGGCGGCAAGAGCCTGATGAACCACACCCATCCGGGCGACTCGGGCGGGGTGACCGGGCCGCCGCGCTAGGCGCTGGTTTAAGAGAAAGCAATGCCCCAAGGTTGGCCGAACAGCGCGTTCGGCCAACCTTTTATTCATGCAGCGATCCGAGCGACGGCCGGATCGCTGCTGTGCATTTCAACCGCCGCCAAGCCCTTGGCGCCGTCGCGTGGCCTTGCCACCCTACCGTCCTTTCTGCGACCGCCCACTTGACCAAGTCTGCGCCACAGAATCTTGCCCCCGTCGCCCCTATCGGCAAAGCCACCCGCCCCCTTCCCACTGACCGCTGCCAACTCAACCCAATCCCGCCCGGCCGCGACAATGCGAGCCATGGACGCCTATATCTCCCCGCTCACCGGCGACTACGCCGGTACCCGTACCGACACCCTGGCCAACGCGGTCTACCTGCGGCTGATGACGCCGCTGGGTAGCTGGTGGGCCGATCCGGGTCTCGGCTCCCGACTGCACGAACTCACCCGCGAAAAAGACCTCGCCCGCGTCGCCGTGCTGGCCCGCCAGTACTGCGAGCAGGCGCTGGAACCCCTGCTCGCCGACGGGCGAGCGCGGCGCATCGACGTCAGTGCCGATCGCGACGTCCCCGGCCGGCTGCTGCTGGCCATCGAAGTCGAGGACGCCAGCGGTCGCGTACAGCATTTCCAACATCCAGTGAGGGTCGCCTGATGCCGTTTGCCATTCCCCCGTACACCAGCCTGCGTGACACGCTGCTGCGCGATCTGAAAAACCAGTTGCCCGACGCCGACATCGGCCCGGACAGCGATTTCTTTGTCCGCGCCAGCGCCACCGCCAACGCGGTGGAGGGCCTGTACCAGCACCAGTCCTGGCTGGTGCGGCAGATCTTCCCCGACAGCGCCGACCGCGACTATCTCGAGCTGCACGCCCGGGTGCGCGGCCTGGCCCGCAAGCCGGCGGTGGCCGCCCAGGGCACGCTGCGCCTTAATGGCACCCCGGGCGCCAAGGCGCCGGCAGGCATCGCCGCCAAGCTCGGCAGCCAGCGTTACACCACCAGCGCGGCCGCCACGCTCGATGCTGCCGGCAGCGCCGTGGTCACCGCCCAGGCAGATCTCGCCGGCGTGGCCGGCAATGCCGACCCGGACAGCCCGCTCGACCTCACCGCCGCCCCGGCCGGCTTCGCCAGCCAGGCCCGCATCGTGGCGATGAGCGGCGGGGTCGACGAGGAGTCCGACGCCGAGCTGCTAGCGCGCCTGCTGGAGCTGATCCGCCGCCCGCCGGCCGGCGGCAACCGCGCCGACTACCGCCGCTGGGCGCTGGAAACCCCCGGCGTGTCGGCCGCCTACGTCTACCCGCTGCGCCGCGGCCTCGGCACCGTCGACGTGGTGGTCACCGCCGCCGGCGACCTGCCATCGCCGGCCACCCTCGCCGCCGTGCAGGCCCACATCGACGAGCTGCGCCCGGTCACCGCCAAGAACTGCCTGGTGCTGGCCCCCACCCCGAAAGTGGTCGACGTCGCCGTCAACGTCGAGCTGTCCGGCCTGACCCTGGCCGCCGCCCAGGCGCAGATCGCCGCCGGTCTCGCCGACTACTTCACCCAGCTCGCCCCCGGTGACTCCGCCATCCGCAGCCGCCTGGAGGCACTGGTGTCGGACATCAGCGGCGTGGTCGACCGACAGCTGCTGCAGCCTTCGGCCAACGTCAAGCCGGTCAGCGATGAAACCAAGGTCGAATGGGTGCGGCTGGGTCGGGTGACGGTCAGCCTGATCCCCAAGGAGGACAAGTGAGACATCGCGACCTGCTCACCCTGTTGATGCCGCCCGGCAGCTACGCCCCCGGCGCCCCGCGCCTGGCGGCGGAACTGGGCGCCGACGGCAACGCGCTCGACACCAGCGCCGCCAACCTGGCCCGCGCCAAGGGCGCCCTCACCCCGTTCTTCGCCGAACAGCTGCTACCTGAATGGGAGCGCGTCTGCGGCCTCAGTCCCACCGCTGACGCCACCTACCAGGCGCGCCAGCAAGGAGTGCTGGCCAAGTTGGCCGAAACCGGCGGCCTGTCCATCCCCTACTTCATCCGCCTCGCCGCCGGCCTCGGCTACACCATATCCATCGACGAACCGCAACCCTACCGCGCCGGCATCAACCGCGCCGGCGAGCGCCTGCAGGTCGCCGAGATCCTGTGGGTGTGGCGCGTGGTGGTGCGCGGCCGCGCGGTGCGCGCCTACCGCTTCCGCGCCGGCCAGAGCGCCGCCGGCGAGCGGCTCACCCAGTTCGGCGACCCGGTGATCGAGAATATCTTCAATGCCCTGAAACCGGCCCACACCTGGTGCAGCTTCATCTACCCAGAGGACGCAGAGCGCCTGACCGAAACAGGTGAACTACGCCTGACCGAATCGAACGAGACTCGCTACACCGACCTCTAGCCGGAGGGCTTCACGAAACGGATTGACACCGACAACAGTCCGGACCACGACGACCGCGCCCCTGGCGCTGGATATACAACCCCACCTGGTTTCCACCGTTTTCCATAACGCAGTACAGAACGAAATCGTCGTGATGATCGAGACCGCAGAATGATCAGAAAGGAACGCATGCAAACAAGGATTCTGACCAATAAGGAGAAAGCAACATGGCTGGCGTAAAAATTTCCGACCTGCCCGTGGCAACCACACTGGAGGACTCAGCGCTGTTTGAGGCAGTCATCAACGGCCGCAACAGCAAGATCACCGCTGCGCAGCTGATGGCCGAACTGGCCCGCCTGATGCTGCGCGATCCGGTCATGTTCCGGGCCGGGCTGGTCGAAACCGTGGCAACGGTGCAAGACGCCACAGTCCGGCCTCTGCTCGGCAGCCTGCATGTGCTGACGCCGACCGCCAACACCACCTTGACCTTTGCCACGATCGAGACGCCCGGCGGCGTGGCGTCGTTTTCGCTGGAGGTCCGTAACGGTGGTACGCCGCGCACCCTCATGTGGCCGTCGAGCGTCCGCTGGCCCGACGGCGTGGTACCTAGCCCCTGCGCAGCAATCGACGTCTACAGCTTCTACACCAACAACAGTGGCGCCACCTGGCGCGGTGCACTTGTAGCGAGTTATTTGTCATGACACTAAAGACGGTACTCTCCACGCCCCAGGCATATCACCCATCTACCTACTTGACCCCAACGCCTCGCACCTCGAACGGACTGGCCGACTGCTATACCGACATCCTTGGCGGTGAGCCGCTGAATGATAACGTCATTAAGGTATTCACTACCAATAGCGACGGCAACCTCGTCATTCCGGCGGAGGATGGCGGCGGCGAGATCACGTGGGTACGTGGCGCCTGGGCCGAGAACGTGAAGTTCCGCTATCAGGCATTCATGGCACCGCCGGCCGACGCAGGTGCGACCAACTATCTGGACGTCGATCATGGCGCCAGCGCGGTGAACCGCTTCGAGAACGGTGTGCGCAACACACTGCTGACTACCGTCCCTGGTACGCCGCCCAACACACCACTTCGGGTGTACTTCAACCGTCGGTCCGGCATACTGACTCAACGCGGAGAGGCGGTCGCTGGGTGGCCAATGCTGCACACCGAGCCCTACCAGGGCACAGCCAACGACGGCGACTTGTACCTGATGTGGTCACTCGACATGGCTCACAAAGCGACCGGTCTGCCGAAGTATGCACGCCTGCGCGACCGCATCGGCCAAGCACTTCTCGAGGCGGGTCGTTGGGTCGGCAACGAGATCAACTTCGGCCTGCCGCTAGAGGCCGAGGCGGGCGAGATTGGCCTCTACGAATTCTACGGCGACACTACTCCGCTCTCGTGGGCAATTGAACCGCGTCCTTCGGGGGGCGGTAACTGCCTGCATATCCAAACAGCTGTACCGAGCGGTGGCCCACCTTACCACTACGCGGGCTGGGGAGCGTGGCCAAGCTGGCGCATCACCGAAGCAGAGCCCTTCCTCTCGTTCGATTTTGAGCTGGCCAGCGATGGCTCGGAGCGCTCGCTCGAACTGTCGAGCAATGTCTTCGCGAGCGGCGACCCGGCAGGCGAAGTCGCAGTGCGCGTGCCTCTGTTCCCAGCCGAAGCCGGCGTGTTCGTGCCGCACTCGTTCAGTGCGTCAGACTTCTGGAAGCTGTCGAACGTGGTGTTCGAGGCGAAGCACAAGGCGTTCAGCTACAGCGGCAGCTACGGCAGCGATGCCCATTCTCTGGCCGAGGTGGCGGACTTGGCCGAACGGGCCTACGTGCCGCTGTTCAGTTTCGACTTCAGCGCGAACGACTCGGGCTACGCCGGCATGTACTTTGGTTCGGGCAACACCGACAGCAGCAACACGACCTCGGTCACCTTCGACCTGAGCAGCTCGGTGACGGGGCAAGTGCGCGTGCTGTTCGAGGACGCAAACGGGAAGGACTGGTCGGCGACGATTCCCGTGACGACTGGCGTACGCGCGGCCCATACATTCAACTGGACCGATCTCGGCGCGGTCGCTCACCCAATCGCCGAGGTCACCGTCAAACCATGGGACCACGAGGCTGGCAGCTATCGCCTTTACGGTATGTGGTACGACAGCCCGGTGACAATGGCCGACTCGCACCCCGAGGTGTTCGGTGGCTTCGAATTCTCCTTCCCGTCCTATGAAAGCGGCGCCCCCTACGATGTACGTTTCGCGCGTATTAAGGTCAATAACGCCATCCAGGACGGCCCTGTCCATGACCCGCAGCGTTACATGGGCGTACCGCGCTGGACCTACAAATGGATCGGCAGCGACGACGCGATCGGTTTCGGTGCTTGGCGCGGTCCGACGGCAGTCGGTTACAACTGGCTGCCAGGCTGGATCGATAGCGATGTCGTCAATCCGGACAACGGTCGCAGCATGATCGCGATGATGCGACAGTTCATGCTCGATGCGCAGGCCGAGTACAAGGTGCAGTTCCCGAATGCGACACACCCGATCGGTCCAATGATGCCCCGCTACGGTCGCGCGTCATGGGAAGCAATCACCACCGGCGGTTGGATCGCCGGCCAATGGTCCAAAACGACCTACAACCGCTGGTATCACCCCGACACCGACGACTGGTACGGCTATACCGTACGTGCTCTCGTATCGTGCGCAGCCGACTACTACCAATCGCCAACGCCAGAGATGAAGGCACTGCTCGATCACTGGATGGCCTGGTTCGATCTCGGCGAGACCCAACCCGAGCTCGGCGTCGGCATCAAGGCGGACGGCAATCACTGGTGGCCGCCTTCGGGCTACGGCAACGACGGTTTGCCGACCTATAGCTACCGTCCGGTATATGCCTACACGATGATCGCCCAGGCAATGATCTTCAAATACTGGGTCGACGGCGACCCGATCGCGAAGAAGTGGTATCGCCGCCTGCTCGACGACATGTTTGCACGCAAGCGGCTGACGGACACGGGCAAGCTGGCCGGCATTTCACGTACCACCGAGGGCGATGGCTATACAACGGCGACCGTGGTCATCGACGGCGACGGTCGCGGCGCTGCCGCGACGGCGCATGTCTTCGGCGGCAAGGTACGCTATTACGCCATCGAGCACACCGGCAGTGGCTATACCTGGGCGACCGCCACGGTAGTTGGCGATGGCACCGGCGCAACCTGCCACCCCTACCTGAGCGACCAGCTGGTCGGCGCCTTCAGCGATGCCCATACGGGCTGGGAGGTCTTCGACATCTACAACACCTACGCCATGCTGGTACTCGGCCATGTGCCAGGCGGCACGGTCAACTTCCCAACCCAGGTAACCGCCGACGACATCGCTGCACTGGATGGGCTGGAGGCGTTCTTCGCCCACAACACCACCGACCAGCGCCCGTCGATCTTTACGGCCGACGGTGCACCAGTCCACGAGTACGACGTTGACCCCTATCACAACGGCAGAGGCATCGAAGGACCAATGGTGCGCGACACGCATGCCAAGGGTGCCATGTGGACTGAAACCATCGGTCCGAGCCTGCGGGCAGCGGTGTTCTACAGCTTGCGCCACAGTGACTACGGCTGGCTGGATCGCCTCTATCGGCTGACGGTAGAAATGACGGGAGGAAAGCACTGACTCTCTGAAGACGGGTAGCCATCTCAGTTAAGGGATGCCCTCCGCCTGAAGGCTAATGCGTCCGAAGGATTGAGGCCACCCACGCTTGAGCATGGCACGACCAGGTGCACGTCATACGCCGAGTATGACGTGCATACCAGCCCTCTCTTGTGCACCACGTTCCTGAAAAGGCGATCAACCTAGCATGGGAATCGGGTCGTGCCACACCTTCTCCGCCACTTTCCTGGATAGGAAGGCCCCGCTCGTGCCAACCCCCTTTGTTAGCGCCTAAACACCAACTGAGCGTCGTATCTCAGCGGGCCCCAATTCCCCCAAGGCCCGCCTAGCCCGATTCAACCTGTCGTCTACTGCTGACAACGTTCACCTGCATCACCCCATCACCGCTCGGGACAATGACCTCATCGCACCGAGCGCCCCCATCAAGGCCAGTCTCAAAACCGGCCTGACCTTACCGCAAGGGATGGTTGGCTCACATTTAGACGAGCCAGCTCCCAACAACCCTAACTTCCGGAGGCATTCAGACCAATGCAAACGATTAACACCCAGGACAGGTGGTTTCACGACGGCAACCCTGCCACTGGAGAACTGGGCACGATCGTGCCGGCCAACTGGCTCAACAGCATCCAGGCCGAACTGCTGTCGGTGCTAGCGGCCGGCAACCTGACGGCCGACCCGACCAACAACAGCCAACTGCTTAATGCAATCAAGCAGCTGGCTTGGAACTCCACCAGCACACGCCCCAGCACGCTGGCGGGATATGGTATTACTGATGGGTTGACTGGATCGGATATCGTTCTACCGCTTTCCGCCTTGCCAAACCCGACCATCACGTCTTCAGACAATCGACTAACCATCCTTGGTGCAATCGCCATGGGCCAAGGGGGAACGGTTAGCATTCCAGCTGGTGTGGCAATCAACCTAGGACAAGAAGCTAGCTCAGGGCAGGCTCGAAGTCGTTCCTTTGTAACGACCGCTTGGGTCAGCCCGGTTCTTTCCACTAGCAGCGAATATTACCTGCGTGCACAAGTAGCATCCGGAGGGGAACTCACCTTTTATGTGCAACGCGGCAACCTACTAGACCTGCCCCCCGCCTCGCAGAAGGGAACGGTCAATGGCACATCCGGCGGCGGATTCCTGTCGACGCCACTGGATATGTGCATTGCTCGGATCATCACTGGGGCAGCAGGCAGTCTTCCCACCGTACAACGCACTCTCAACCGAGCCACGTTTGCCTGGACCGTGACGCTCAATGGCACGGGCACGCTTTACCTGCCATTTGACCCCCATACCAGAACGGCACGCCTCACCGCAGCCAACCCAACGCCTCACCCTACCTTGCTCAGTAACATTTTCCATGGTTCAGCCGGATGGCAGGGTAGCAACTATGCCTACATTGCCCCCAACAGTACCCCGTACATTTCGCCATCTATTGCTTGGGGTGGAGGCGCGATTATCATTCACTCCAACAATGTCATCGGCGACATGACCATCTCGACCTCCTCGGCACAATTTGATCACATCAATGCCAAGTCTCTCTGGCAGCTATTCCAAACAGAGCATCAGCAAGGAGATATGTCGACTACTGCTACCAGTGACGAATTGCTACTTGCAATGGGCATCAAAACCATTCAGCAGATCGACTACGACAGCGGCCTAGCCATCAATTACCAGAACTGCGTCAACGCACAATTTTCCTGGGAGATCGTTCGATGAAAATCGTACCGGACTTGCATAGTTATGATGGCGAACTGCGCCTGCCGCGCCCCTCGGCCGCTCACATTTGGAATGGAGAGGAATGGCTCTTCGATACCGAAACCGCGCAGAGGCTGCTTGAGTTCAACAAAGGCAAACTTTGTGAGCGTATTGATACGAGCGCTGATGATGCCCGTCAGGCCTTGGTCAGAAACCCGCTACATTTGGCAGAGTATGAACGGGCAGCAAACGAAGCTGAGGCATTCAAGAGCGTCGACTACACCGGCACGGTACCGGCCTCGGTAAAAAGTTGGGCTGATGCCAAGGGCTGGAGCGCCCGGGCGGCCGCCGACGACATCCTCGCCGAGGCTACTCGCTGGAACGTCGCACTGTACTCGATTCGCGACCGACGTCTGAAAGGCAAGGAAGCCGTACGCGCAGCCTCCAATGAAGTAGCAGCCCAGGCCGCCGCGGATGCAACCATCGCGGACCTGCAGCACATCATTGCTAAGACCGGCTACGATCCGGAAGTGCAGGTATGAGCCACGCCACCCTGCTGTTCACCACCACCCGGCTGCCGTTGTCCTGGCTGATCCGCGCCGGCACCTGGTCGACCTGGAGCCACGTGGCGTTGATCGACGGTGACAGCGTGATCGAGGCAGCCGCCGGGCATGGCGTGCGGCGCCAAGGCTTGGCCGAAACACTGCGCCGCGCCAGCCACCATGCCTTTGTCGCGCTGCCTGTGACCAACGGCCACGCTGTGGTCGACGCTGCTGCCAGCCAGCTCGGCAAGCGCTACGACTACAGCGCGCTGGCCGGCCTGGGCCTGCATCGCGACTGGCAGAGCGACGATGCCTGGTTCTGCTCCGAGTTGGTGGCCTGGTCTTTCCAGCAAGCTGGTTCGCCACTGTTCCGCCCCGACTGCCTGCGCCGGGTCACGCCACAGCATCTGTGGATGTTGTCCCCGTCGAGTAGCCAGTTCCGCCTCGCTTAGTTCGGCCAACCTTTCGTCTGCCTGTCAGCCTTCTCGGACCGCTTCGGCGGTCCGCTTTTTTTGCCTCGCCTCTCCGTCTAGAAACGCGCCCCCGCCGGGTCAATCGGCAACATAACCGGGGCCAACCCACTGACAAGCAGCAACTGCTTCGTCTGCGAGCCGCTACGCAAAATGTCCCCCATCGCGCAACGCGACCCCATCAGTGCCGGCCTCATGGCCGGCCTGACTTTTATCGGGGATGGCCGGACCAGACAAGAGGCACCAGACGCCCAGGCCATATCCCCGTTCACCCTACTTTCGGAGGCATAAGACAGATGCAGACGATCAACACCCAGGACGGCTTGTTCCACGACGGCAACCCCGCCACCGGGGAACTGGGCACCATCGTGCCGGCCAGCTGGCTCAACAGCATCCAGACGGAACTGCTGTCGGTACTGGCGGCCGGCAAGCTGACGGCGGACCCAGCCAACAACAGCCAACTACTCAACGCAATCAAACAGCTGGCCTGGAACTCCACCAGCGACCGCCCCAACACGCTGGCGGGTTACGGCATCACCGATGCGCTGGCGCTGAAGCCAACGCTCGGCAGCAATGTCGACCTCAACAGCCTGACTAGCCCGGGGCTCTACGCACAGAGCAGTTCGGCCAACGCCACGCTGGCGCTGAACTACCCGGTGGCGATGTCCGGCCAGTTGATGGTGTACGCGAGCGGGGTCGGCCAGACGACCGGCGTGATACAGCTCTATCACGCCGTCAACACGCCGCGCTCATTCTGGCGCAGCCTGCTCAACGGCAGCTGGTCGGCCTGGAGCGAGGCCGCCTCGACTGTATCCGCCGTGCCCGCCGGCGCCATCGCCCACTTCGCCATGGCCACGCCACCGACCGGTTGGTTGAAGGCCAACGGTGCTGCGGTCAACCGCACCGCCTATGCGGCGCTGTTTTCCGCGATCGGCACCACCTATGGCGCCGGTGATGGCTCGACCACGTTCAACCTGCCAGATCTGCGTGGCGAGTTCGTGCGCGGGTGGGATGATGGACGTGGCGTAAACACCTATCCCTCTGCCCGCGTTTTTGGCTCATGGGAGGATGCATCGTCTATTGCAACTTATGCGCATGCTGATGCAGCGCCAGCGGGGGCACTAGGAGCCATCACCAACATTACGCTAAACCCAGATGGCAGCGGAGCAAACCTGGGCATCTCTAACGCCAACTACAACATGCAAGCAGCCAGCGTCATTAATGGAGGCTCGATCTATGCTGGCACAAGCAAAATTCGCCCCCGCAACCTCGCCCTGCTTGCCTGCATCAAATACTGAGGATTCGCCATGACCCTGCCCATCTATCACTACCATCCGACCACTGGCGAATACCTCGGCAGCTCGCTGGCCGACCCGGACCCGTTGCAACCCGATGCCTTCCTGATCCCGCATGGCGCCACTCCAGATGCGCCGCCGACGGCTGGCGAACACGAGATCGCAGTGCGGCTTGACGGCAGCTGGCTCATCCAGCCCGATTGGCGCGACGTGCCGCTGTATCACACCGCCGATGGCAGCCCGGTGTCGCAAGCCCCCCTCGGTCAGACACCGGACGAACTGACCGCCACGCCACTGCCGCGTCCTAGCGCTGCCCATATCTGGCAGGACGACTGCTGGTCGTTCGACCCAGAGCGGCAGACAGCGCTACTGGCCGAGCTACAGGCGAGTCTGTGCCAGTCCGTGGATGCCGCCGCCGATGCCGCACGGCTGGCGGTGGCCGGCGATGCGCTGCGCGTGATCGAGTACCAGCGTGCCGAAGGCGAGGCTCAGGCCTATCGCGATGCCCGCTACAGTGGCACCGTACCACCGGCGGTAGCCAGTTGGGCCGATGCCAAGGGCTGGACCGCCCGCCGGGCGGCCGATGACATCCTCGCCGAGGCGGCACGCTGGAATGCAACACTGTACGCGACCCGGGATCGACGCCTGAAGGGCAAGGAAGAGGTTCGCGCGGCCACCGACGTGGCCACGGCCCAGGCTACCGCTGAGGCGGTCATCACCGCTCTGCGTATGGATACCCAATCCACCGTGTCCATTTCCGCCTAAACCAGCTTGGCCGAACCGCGCTCACCACCGCGGCGCGGCTCACCCCCATCCTTCCTCTCTGGCCGGCCTTGATGCCGGCCGTACCCATTGCCGAAGCTTTCGCGCTCGAAGCGCCGCGAGCCTCGTTCGGCCAACCCCGCCCGCTCCCTCTGTCCCTCCCAATCCTGAGCGTGACTTTCGGTTTTCTCTGCAGTGATCCAGGCCATGCCTGAAGCGAGCAGCCCCCTCCCTCAGGGATTGCTGCTCGGCCATCGCTGCGGCAGGGCAGCTGAGAGTTGCTAACGCAACGAAGTTGCTGCGTAGCTAAAACTCCCTTGATACTGTTGTACTGCCTTGCCGTACTACCTGTCCTGTCTGCAGCAGCACGCCTCGCCAAGGTCGCTGCGCTGGGTTTTGCCAGCGAAGCCAAACCCCGTTCTCAACGCCTCTATAGGCTTGCCTCCGTCCGCCCCATCCAGCTTGATCCGCCTCCCACAGTTTCCCCCTGCAGTTTGTCAGCTAAACCCCACCCCGCCCGACGCGGACAATCCCTCCCCAAGTCGCGACAGACGACCCACCGGCCGGGTCCACCCCGGCCATGCTGGCCAAACCAACGCGCCGACACGGCGCCTGTTTACCTGCCATTGGAGGCTTCGACATGCAGACGATCAATTCGCCGGACGGCCTGTTCCACGACGGCAACCCCGCCACCGGCGAGCTTGGCACCATCCTCAGCTCTGCCTGGCTCAATGCGGTGCAGAACGAGCTGATCACCGCGATCAGCACCGCCGGCCTTACGCCGGACGCCAACAAGCAGAACCAGTTGGCCGACGCGATCAAGAAGCTGGCCTGGGGCTCCACCAGCGCCCGGCCGAGTACGTTGGCCGGCTACGGCATCGCTCTGGCCAGCCAGGCGGACGCCTACGCCGGTAGCGACAACAGCGTGGCGATGACGCCGCTGCGCAGCCGCGAGGCGCTACGCGCCGGCAGCGGCATCAGCGCCACGCTGACCGCTTCGGCCAACCTCGACGTCACTACCATGGGGCTGGTGCTGGTCAACACCAGCGCCGCCGCGACGCTGACCTTCAACACCAGCGGCGTGCCGGCCGGCGCACGGTTTTTACTCAAGCGCATCGACGCCGGCAGCCACGATGTGCAGCTGAAGCCGCCGGCCGGCAAGAACTTCGCCGGCGTATGCGGCGGCCTCGCCAACATCGGCCTGCTCTACCTTGACGACACCATGGAATTCGTATTCGACGGCAACACGCTGGTATTAATCGACGACCAGCCGGGCCACGACTACGCCTACTACGCAGCGCGTCCCGGCTACGTGGCGACGCCGCCACGCGGGGTGGTGCTGGCCAGTGGGCAGGCGCTGTCAGCGGCAACCACGCCGATCCTGTTTGCGCTGTATGGCGCGACGGCGCCGGATCCGCGCGGCTATTTCGAACGATATACCGATGAGGGTGCTGAGCGGGATCCCGGTGGTAATCGAACAGTACGGGGAGTTCAGCAAGACAACCTTGGCTCTCACTTGCATGGACTGCCGACGGATGATGGGATGAGTAACACTGGATCTACTGTGGCCCGATTTAAGGACGTTCCGGCCGCTACGATTTACGGATACGGCTCATCAGGTGATCAGGAGAACAATAACAATCTAGTCATCATGCCCGACAACGGTATCCGCCCATTAGTCACGCAGAAGACGGGAGGGACCGAAACTGTCCCCATCAACATCGCCGTCAAACCCTTCCTGCGCCGAGGCTAAGCCATGACTCCCCAGCTCTACGCCTACGCCGACAACGGCGTCGCCACCTACCCGCTCGACTACGCCGCCGGCCAAACTACTAATGCCGCCCCAGCAGCCGATCGACCCGCCGGTTTCGTTGCCCGTATCGCTGCGTTCGGCCAACCCGACAGCGGCTGGAAAGCGGTGCGCGACTGGCGCGATGCCACGCTGTATCGCTGCGCCGACGGCCAGCCCGTCACACTCTCCGCAGACGGTGCCGGCCTTGTCGATTGGGATGGCCTCGGCGCGCTGCCGGTCGGCTACACCGAGCAGTCCCGCCCCAGTGCCTATCACGTCTGGCAACAGGATGGCTGGTGGCTCGATGCGGCTGGCGCGGCGCGACAGTTGGCCGACAGCATCGCCGTCGCCATCGCCCGGGTCGACGATCATGCCGCCACGACCTACGCCCACTGGACCCGTTTTGAGGCCGAGTACGCCGAGCGCGAGGCCGCCGCCCGGCACTATCGCGACGCCGCTTACCAGGGCGAGCCGGGCAGCTACCTCGCCAGCTATGCCGCGGCCAGCGCTCAAGCTCCTCAGGCCGCGGCCGATAGCATCCTGACGCAGGCAGAACGCTTGCGCGAGGCACAGGCGGCGTTGGCCGCGCTGCGGATGCGTAAATACGAACTGGCCCGCCAGGACTCGGTCGACGCCGTCGCAACGCTGTCGGCCGACTTGCTGGCGGCAATGGACCAGGTGGTGCGGGAATTCGACTAAACGAATCGCCGTTGTCGGGAACCCGCAACGCCTTGCCCACTCTTACCCCAACTTGTCCGCAATATGCTGCTCACTGGTGACAAACACGATGTGTCATGCCACCATGGCCGCACACTATTGCTGGACTATGCTTGGTTTTGGCGGCATCCTTCACGCCCCAAGCGAAAGCCGTACCGTCTCAAACCCGAACAGGACATACAAAACAATGACCAAAGCCGAACTGATCGACTCCCTCGTTGGCGCTGCCAAAGTTGAAGTCACCAAGGCCCAGACCGCTGCCGTTCTCGACGCGCTGAATGCGGTTATCGCCCAGCAACTGAAAGCTGGCAGCGACATCACCCTGCCGGGTCTCGGCAAGTTCGCCGTTAAAGAGTCGGCCGAACGCACCGGTCGCAACCCGGCCACCGGCGAAGCGATCGTGATCGCCGCGCGCAAGTCGCCGAAGTTCACCGCCGCCAAGGCACTGAAAGACGTCGTCGCCTAACTCGGGCATCGATCTCAAAAAGCCCCGCCCAGCGGGGCTTTTTTCATGCACTTCGGCGACTCAGCCTTTATCGTTGTTGATCTGGATCGCCGTCTCCAGCCGTTGCCGTGCAACGGCAATATCGGCCGCGGCTTTCGAGTCGGCCGCCGTCGCCAAGGCGTCGTACACCGCCTGCCACAGCTCGTGGCGGGGCGACGCATCGTTGCCCATCTTGATCAGCGCATAGTCGAGCGCCGACTCGACGCTGGCAAGCTCCGTGTGCAAGCCACCGGTTTCACCGGTCGGGACCGGGGGGCTCAACGGGGTCAGACTCATGACAGCTCCTTGATGAGGGGGTGGACTTTCATAGTGTAGCCCCGCCGCTTGCCCTCACCCGAAATGACACCAGCGTTCCGGCCATGCTCTACGCTACAAGAAGCCGGCAGCGATCCGGCATGTTTCGTGTGACAGTCACTGTCGGCGCCAAGGCTCCGCCCTGCGGCGCGGCGGCCGTTGCACTCAGGGGGAAGCTACCATGAGCCTTGCGCCAAGCAACCATGCCGTGTTCAACCAGGTGCCCAACCTGGTCGACTACAACCTCTACGACTGCGACCCGGTGCTGCAGGGCGCCTTGGCCGATGCCGGCGCCGACAGCCATGCCGACCAGCTCACCCGCTTCGGCGCCAAGCTCGGCCAGCCGCACACACTGGCGCTCGGCGCGCTGGCCAACCGCAACCCACCCGAGCTGCACACCCACAGCCGCACCGGCGAGCGCATCGACAGTGTCGAATTCCACCCCAGCTGGCATGCACTCTTGTCGCTGCTGCGCGGCCAAGGCCTGCACGCACTGCCGTGGATCAGTCCGCAGCCGGGCATCTGGGCGGCACGCACCGCCGGCTACTTCCTGCAGGCCCAGATCGAATCCGGCTCGCTGTGCCCCACCACGATGACCTTCGCGGCGATCCCGGTCTTGCAGAAGGAAGCCGCGCTGTTCGCCGCGATCGGCCCCAAGTTGTACGCACGCCAGCACGACCCGCGCGACCTGCCCTGGCCGGACAAAGCCTCGATGTTGATCGGCATGGGCATGACTGAGAAACAGGGAGGTTCGGACGTGCGTGCCAATACCAGCTGGGCGGTGCCGGTGGCCGGTGGCGGACGCGGCGCCGAGTACCGGCTCAACGGCCACAAATGGTTTTTCTCGGCGCCGATGTGCGACGCCCACCTAGTGGTGGCCCGACTCGGCAACCCCAACGACGGCCCGATCGGCTGCTACTACGTGCCGCGCTGGCGCCCGGACGGCGGCAAGAACGCCATCGAGATCCAGCGCCTGAAGGACAAGCTCGGCAACCGCTCCAACTCCAGCGCCGAAGTGGAATTCCGTGACGCCTACGCGGTACTGATCGGCGAAGAAGGACGCGGCATCCCGACCATCATCGAGATGGCCACCCACACCCGGCTCGACTGCGTGATCGGCAGCGCCGCGCTGATCCGCCAGGCCTTCGTGCAGGCGCTGCACCATACCCGCCACCGCCAGGCCTTCGGCCGACTGCTGGTCGACC
Organism: Neisseriaceae bacterium JH1-16; assembly: GCA_025989215.1. Lineage (GTDB taxonomy): Bacteria > Pseudomonadota > Gammaproteobacteria > Burkholderiales > Chromobacteriaceae > Crenobacter_A. The sequence continues at coordinate 95,825 of JAPDNP010000010.1, forward strand.
AGCCGCTGATGCGCAATGTGCTGACCGACCTGGCGCTGGAGAGCGAGGCTGCCACCCGGCTGATGATGCGGCTGGCGACCGCGTTCGAGCTGGCCGACACCGACCCGCTGCAGGCGGCCTGGAAACGCATCGTCACCCCGGCCGCCAAGTTCTGGGTGTGCAAGCGCGCAATCGAGGTCACCGGCGAGGCGATGGAGGTGTGGGGCGGCAACGGCTATGTCGAGGAGGGCCCGATGGCGCGGCTGTACCGCGAGGCACCGGTCAACTCGATCTGGGAGGGCTCGGGTAATGTGATGTGTCTGGACGTGCTGCGCGCGATCCAGCGCGAGCCGGACGGTGCGGCGCTGCTGCTGGGTGACCTGGCACGCGAAGCCGCCGGCGATCGCCGTCTGCGCACCGCGCTGCAGAACTTCGAGACGCTACTGCACCAGCCAGCCGAGCTGATGCAGGCCAATGCGCGCCGGCTAGCGCAGACCTTGGTGCTGCTGGCTCAGGCGGTGCTGCTGTTACGCCATGGCCACGCAGACTGCGCCGAGCTGTTCATCGCCAGCCGCTTCGGCGATGGCGCACAGGCCGACCACGGCCGGGTGTTCGGCACGCTGGCGCTGGACAACCTGGCCCTCACTCAGCAAGTCCTCGACGGCAATTGGCGCTGACCGCTGTCGGCGATGCTCTAACGGTCCCATCACCACACCGGCCCGCGGCTCTGCGCGTCAGAGCCGCCGTTTCGACGCATACCATTCGTTCAGATAATCTGAACAAGCAATTCAAATTATTGCGTTATTGTAACTGCCGTTACTATGTATAATTGCCTCATGACAGCAACACAACCGCTGTCATACGTAGTACGCAGTTAGATAAACGCAATCGTTACCGTTATTGCAGCACAAAATACCGACAGTCCTTTTTGCATCACGTCGCAGCCGCGCCCTCATCGACGCCCCTGCCAGAACCGCCGGCACGGAATGATTGCTCCACCCACTTATCGGAGCACCCATCATGATCAAGCAAGCCCTTATCGCCCTTCTTCTCGCCTCTAGCTCGGCCGCCGTATTTGCCGCCCCGGGCGACGCCAACGGCCTGATCCAGCACGAGCAGCGCCAGGCCCAGCAGCAGGCTCACCAAGCCGCCAGCCCGACGCAGCAAGCCCAGTAAGCAAGTAAGATAAGCACGGTCTTAGGCCCCGCTCAAAACGCCCAAGGCGTTCTGTTAGCGGCTCCTAAGCAACACGGCCCCCGCCCAGCTCTCAAGCAGGCGGGGGCTTTGTCATGCCACGTTGGCCGAAACCTTGGCGGGCTTAGTCGGACACCCGCACCACCACCTTGCCGAACGGCCCTTCGGCCAAGCGGGCAAACGCTTCAGGCACCGCATCGAACGGCAACACCCTGTCGATCACCGGCTTGATCCCGTTGTGGTCGATGGCACGGATCATCTCCTCCAGCGCGCGGCGATGGCCGACGCCGATTCCGGTCACCGTGGCCCGCTTGAACAGCAAGGGTACCGTCGGCAGCGGCAGCTCCATGCCGTCGAGCAGACCGACTACCGCAATCCGGCCACCCGGCGCCAGCGCATTGAGCGAGCGCACCACACCAGCACCGCCAGCCAACTCCAACACATGCTCGACGCCACGGCCGCCACTGGCCTCGGTCACCTCCAGGTCCCAATCGGGCGAGGACAGCCGGTTGATGCCGCTCGTGGCCCCCAGTGCCAAGGCCCGCTCCAGCTTGGCATCGCTGCTCGACAGTACGATCGCCCGCGCCCCGAATGTCCGGGCGAACTGCAGGCCGAACAAGGCCACTCCACCAGTGCCCTGGATCAGCACGCTTTGCCCGGCGCGCAAGCCGCCGGTCTCGACCAGCGCGAACCAGGCAGTCAGCGCCGCGCAAGTCAGCGTGCTGGCCTCCACCGCGTCGAGCGACCGCGGCGCTGTCACCGCCCAGTCCTCGCGCAGCAGCACGTATTCGGCCAACATGCCCGGCCCGCTCCAGTCGCCCAGCGCCGGGCCATGATCGTTGCCCCACTCGGCCGGAGGCGCGCCGTCCTGCCAACCGCGCCAGAAGGTGCTGACCACCCGGGCTCCCGGCGCGAAGCGACGCACCCCGTCGCCCACCGCCACCACCTCGCCGGCCATGTCCGACGCCGGCACGAACGGCCAGTGCGGCGTTTGCCCCATGCCATGCTCTGCCATCACCAGGTCGCGATGGTTCAGCGACACCGCCTCGACCCGCACCAGCATCTCGCCCGGCCCCGGGGTCGGCACCGGCACGCTCACCGCGTTCAGATTGCCCAGGCCCAAGGCCGACAACTGCCATTGCCGCATCGTCTCGTTCATTTTGCTTGCTCCTCAGCACTTCAACCCCGGCGGGGTCGTCTGCTTGCAGCATAACGACGACCAATAGTTGTCAGTAGCGGCAAAAAATACCAATACTGATGCCTAAATTTCACCAATAGGAAAATAGGAAGAAGTGATGAACGACCGGCTCGGCGGCATCGCCGCTTTCGTGCAGGTGGTCGAAGCGGGAAGCTTCGCCCTGGCTGCAGAACAACTGCACCTGACCCGCTCGGCGATCAGTAAGAGCGTCGCCCGGCTGGAACAGCGACTCGGCGTGCGGCTGTTTCAGCGCACCACCCGCAGCCTGCGGCTGACCGACGACGGCCAGGCCTATTACGAGCGCTGCGTGCGGGCGTTGGCCGAACTGGAGCAGGCAGAGGACGAGCTGGACGGCAAGCAGCGCGAACCGGCCGGACGGGTGCGCATCAGCATGCCGGTGCTGTTCGGCCAACGTTGCGTCACGCCGGTGCTGCTCGAGCTGGCGCAACGCTATCCGCAACTGGAAATGGAACTGGGTTATAGCGACCGGCTGACCGACCTGGTCGCCGACGACATCGACCTGGCGATCCGCAGCGGCCCGCTGGCCGACAGTGGCGAATTGGTCGCGCGACGCCTCGGCATCTCGTATATGCGCCTGTGCGCGTCGCCCGCCTATCTGGAACACCACGGCCATCCCGACACGCTCTCGGCCCTGGCCGAACACCAGACGCTGCCCTACCGCTACGGCCAGCGCCCGCATGCCTGGCGCCTCTACGACGAGCACGGCCGCCTGCAGACGCTGACGCCGCCAAGCCGACTGCGCTTTGACGACCTGGCCGCCATCGCCACCGCCGCCGAGGCCGGCATGGGCATCGCCTGGCTGCCCGACTGGTTGATCGGCAAGGCGCTACAACAGGGCCGGCTCCAGACGCTGCTGCCGCAGCCGCACACCTTTGGCTTCGAGCTGCACCTGGTGTGGCCGGCCAGCCGCTATCTGCCCACTCGGCTGCGCGTGGTGATCGATGCGCTGGCGGCTGCGCTGCCCGGACGGCTGGCAGCGGAGTAATGCAAAAAGCCCGTGAACGAATCCACGGGCTTTTTGGTAATTCTGGCAGGCGGTACAGGGCTCGAACCTGTGACCCTCGGAATCAAAATCCGATGCTCTACCAACTGAGCTAACCACCAACTGAACAGGAGGCGAACTATACCCAGCCGGTTTAAGGTTGGCAAGCCCCGTCGGCGAAAAAATCGCACATTTTTAAACGAAATGCGCTAAGTCACTGAATTATCGTACGGTACGCGGATAGAGGCAGGACGCCGCCATTCAGTCGCGCGCCATCAAGCTTTCGAGTACGTTCTCGGTGTCGCGCCGATGGCCGCGGCGGATTTCCAGGCACAGCTCCTCGACGCTGCCGAGCTTGCCCGGCACCGGCGCCAGCTTCTCATCCAGCTCCAGCACATCGCGGCGCAGCTCGCGTAGCGCCCCCTGTAGTGCCTCGATGCGAGTCATCAACTGCAACACCAGCAGCATGCCGAGTGCAAAGCCACCGGCTGCCAGCACACCCAGCACCGCCAGCCACATCGCCAGCCCGCTCAAAAACACCACGGCCAAAATCAGGCCCAGCACGATAACCGAAAATACCTTTTGCATACAAATAGATACATCTTCGTTTAGATCGCAGCGGCGATTCTAGCATGCCGCTTACCGGCCCCAGTGGCAAGGCGACGAGGGGAGCGCACCGCCTTCACCATGCCTTGATCTGCCGCAAGCCAGCACGCATTCGTCAGCAGATCCGCACTTCCCAAAACACAAACGCCCATGAAAAAAGCCAGCACAACGGTGCTGGCTCGCAGGGCAGAGATAAGTCAGTCGCTGTGACTCAGTTCAGCGCCGCCTTGGCAGCCTCTTCGGCCGACAAGCCTTCGTAGAATTGGTCGGTGAACCACTCGGCCTGCTCTTCGATGTGCTGCTGTGCCTCCTGGCGGGTGGCGCCGGCGGCAACCAACAGTGCTTCCACCTCCTCGCACCACTGCAGCAGCGCGAGGGTATCGGGATCCAGTGCTTTTTCTTTGGCCATGATGATGTCCGTGTCGAATCGGGTCGTAATGCCCTAGTGTACCCCGAGGCCGCCCTTACTCGGTCGGCTTGCCGCGCAGTCGCTTCACGTCGCTGCGTACCGCCTTGCCCTTGAGCCGGCGCTGCTGCGAGCCGCGCGTTGGCTTGGTTGCCTTCCGCGGCTTCTCGACCTGACAGGCGCGATCGACCAATTCCTGCAATCGCTGCAACGCCTCGAGCTGGTTCAGCTTCAAGCTGCGCGAGCCCTGCGCCTTGATGACCACCACCCCGGACGACGAGACCCGCTGGTCGTTCAGCGCCAGCAACGCCGCCTTCACCACCTCGGGCAGCGACGACTTGCCGATATCGAAGCGCAGGTGCACCGCGCAGGACACCTTGTTGACATTCTGCCCGCCCGCGCCTTGCGCGCGGATCATGCCGAACTCGACCTCGCGCTCGTCCAGCACTACCTTGCCGGCCATTTCATCTTTCCTTCTGGTTCATCACAGGGAGGGCCATCCGGCCCAACCCATTGATCCGACGCCAAAGCAAAAACGGCGCGATCCGAAGACCGCGCCGTTCTTTAAATTCTGGCGGAGAGAGGGGGATTCGAACCCCCGTCAGGGTATTACCCTGAACACGCTTTCCAGGCGTGCGACTTAAACCACTCATCCATCTCTCCGGGTCTCTGTTCAGCAGTGCCGTCAGAGGCTGCGCAGTATAAATGGGCGCCCAAATATTGGCAAGCGCTGCCGCTGTATTTTTTTCAATCGGGCTCCGCTACCCGCTCTGAATACGCGGAATGGCTGCGCAATTCGGCCAGATAATCGGCCACGCCGGCCCGCTCGCGCTGCAGCCAACGCGCGATCGCAGCCCGGAACGTCGGTTCAGCAATCCAATGCGCCGACGCGGTGCGCACCGGCTCGAAGCCGCGCGCCTGTTTGTGCTCGCCCTGCGCCCCGCCCTCGAACACCGCCAGCCCCTGCGCGATCGCGTACTCGATGCCGGCGTAGTAGCACAGCTCGAAGTGCAGCAGCGGCACATCGGTCAACGCGCCCCAGTAGCGCCCGTACAGCGCCTGGCCGTTGCGCACGCACAGGCTGTAGGCCAGCGGCTCGCCGTCGCGCTCGGCCACGAACAACACCAGCTGTTCGGCCATCGTAGCGCCGATCTGCCGGAAGAACTCCAGGTTCAGATACGGCGTCGAGCGGTGCTCATGGTAGGTGTTGACGTAGCCGCGATGAAAACCGGCCCAGTCGGCCGCACCGATCGCCTCGCCCTCCAGCACCCGCACCGTCACGCCGGCCTCGACGACGCGCCGGCGCTCCTGGCGGATCTTCTTGCGCTTGTCGCGGTTGAGCGCGTCAAGGAAGTCGGCGAAGTCGCGATAGCCGCGGTTCTGCCAGTGAAACTGCACACCGTGGCGCACCAGCCAGCCGCGTTCGGCCAACGTAGCTAGCTCCGCCTCGGGCGGGAACAGCACATGGGCGCTCGACAGCTGGTGCTCGGCCACCAGCGTCTCGGCCGCGCCGGCCAGCAGCCCGGCATCGCCCATCAAGCGCGAGCCCTCCACCGGGGTGAACGGCACCGCGATCAGCAGCTTGGGGTAGTAAGCCAACCCGGCGCGCTCAAACGCCTCGGCCCAGGCCCAATCGAATACGTACTCGCCCCAGGAATGGCTTTTCAGATAGGCCGGCGCAGCGGCCAGCAGCCGACCGTCCCGCTCGACCATCAGCGGCAGCGGCTGCCAGCCGGTGTCCTGACCAACCGCCCCGCTCGCCTCCAGTGCCGCCAGCCAGGCATGGCGCGTGAACGGATCATCGACTCCCGCCAAGGCATCCCACTGCCCGGCCGCGATGCTGGCCAAGGCGTCACCAACCGTGACATTCAAACCGGACTCCTTTCGGGCGCCGCGCTGCGGTAAAATCGCCCCATTCTGTTATTGATGGCTGCCTTCAAGATGCGACTCGCGCTTGCCCAGTTCAACCCCATCGTCGGCGACATCGCCGGCAATACCCAGAAAATCCTCGCGCTGGCCCACCAGGCGATGGCTGCCGGCGCCGACGTGCTGGTCACCCCGGAGCTGGCGCTGACCGGCTACAGCCCGGAAGACCTGCTGCTGCGCGACCACTTCTACCGTGCCTGCTCCCAGGCGATGGACGAACTGCTGGAGCTGGACGGCATTACGCTGGTGATCGGCCATCCGGTCAAGCTCGGCAACGAGCGCTTCAACGCCGCCACCGTGTTGCGCGACGGCAACCGGCTGGGCCAGTACCACAAGATGCTGCTGCCCAACGACGAAGTGTTCGACGAGTGCCGCTACTTCACCCCGGGTGCCACCCCGCTGGTGTTCGAGCAGAACGGCGTGAAGGTCGGCGTGCTGATCTGCGAGGACGTCTGGTCGATCGAGCCGGCGGCCGAAACCGCCGACGAAGGCGCCGAAGTGATCGTGGCTCTGAACGCCTCGCCATTCCACCGCAACAAGATCGGCGCCCGCCACGACGTGGTGCGCTACCGCGTCGAGGAAACCGGCGTGCCGATCGCCTATGTGAACCTGACCGGCGGCCAGGACGAACTGGTGTTCGACGGCGCCTCGTTCGCCGTTAACAAGGCCGGCGAAGTGGTGGCCCAGGCCGCCGCCTACGATGACGAGTTGCTGATCGTCGAGTTGGCCGACGGCGACATCCTGCCTGCAGCCCAGGCCGCCCTGCCCGACCCGGTGGAAAGCGTCTACCGCGCCCTGACGGTGGGCGTGCGCGACTACATCGGCAAGAACGGCTTCCCGGGCGCGCTGCTCGGCCTGTCCGGCGGCATCGACTCGGCGCTGACGCTGGCAGTGGCGGTCGATGCGCTCGGCGCCGACAAGGTGCACGCGGTGATGATGCCGTCGCGCTACACCGCCGACATCAGCGTCGACGACTCGCGCGACATGGTGCAGCGCATCGGCGTCAAATACGACGAGATCGCCATCTGGCCGATGTACGAGAGCTTCACCGCCGCGCTGGCGCCGTCGTTCGCAGGGTTGGCCGAAGACACCACCGAAGAGAACCTGCAGGCGCGCATCCGCGGCACCCTGCTGATGGCGCTGTCGAACAAGACCGGCAAGCTGGTGCTGACCACCGGCAACAAGTCCGAGATGACCACCGGCTACTGCACCCTGTACGGCGACATGGCCGGCGGCTTCGCGGTGCTGAAGGACGTGGCCAAGACGCTGGTGGTGCAGCTGTGCGAATGGCGCAACACCCAGTCCGACATCATCCCGACCCGCATCATCACCCGCCCGCCGTCGGCCGAACTGCGCCCGGACCAGACCGACCAGGACAGCCTGCCGCCGTATGAGGTGCTCGACGCGATCATGGCACGCTACGTCGAAGGCAATATGTCAGCCGAAGAGATCATCGCCGACGGTTTCGCCGAGGCCGACGTGCGCCGCGTGGTGCGTCTGTTGAAGATCAACGAGTACAAACGTCGCCAATCGCCGGTCGGCCCGCGCATCACCCATCGCGGCTTCGGCAAGGACTGGCGCTACCCGATCACCAACAAATTCAGCTGAGCGCGCTCGGCACCGAACACAGGCCGCCCCCGGGCGGCCTTTTTGTTGCTCATTGCGTCATGACCGTATGCCTTTTCGGCCTGACATCCAAACAGCATGGCAAATCCCGTATCATTCGCCACCTCGAATGATCAACCAACACCCCACCATGACCGCGACAAGAGGACTCATCGGACTCGTAGCCGGCTGCCTGCTGCTGACCGGCTGCGCCTCGCCGCTGGCCGGCAAACCCGCCGACAGCGTGGCCATCACGGCGATCGAGCGCAATCTGCGGGAAAGCCGCTACAACTTCGACGGCAGTATCCGCATTGAACAGCTCCAATTGGCGCCGTCCGACGGCAAGGCCGCCGAGTCCCCGATCAACCGCCGCGCCCGCGACATCATCAAGTCGCTACGCATCGATCTGACCGGCGCGGTCGACGCCAAGGCCCGCAAACTGGAGCTGAACCCCACCCTGCGCTTCGCGCGACGCAATGCCGAAGTCTGGCTGCGCGTACCGATGCTGATCGATGCCGACCACTACGCCCTGCTGGTGGATGCCTCGGCCTTCGACCTGGTGTTCGACAGCCTGGGCGGCGCAAACGAAGGCAAACTGCTGCGCCTGCAGCTGCCGGAGAGCATGGCCAAGCAGATTCCGCTCACCGCGATTCTCGACGCCCTACCCGGCATCGTGCGCGACGGCTATCGCCAGGTCGATCCGCAGGCGTTCAAGCTGCTGCCGCTCGACGACGAGGCCCGCCAGCTCGGCGCGCAATACCTGGTCGAACTCAAGCTCGACAACAGCGCGCAGTTGGTCCTGAGCACCTTCATCTTCGACGGCGTGAAGAAGGTGGTGCAACAGCAGCACCCGCAACCGGTCGCCGCCACACCCGAGCGCGTCGATCCGACCCTGATGGCGGACACGCTCGGTGTGCTACTGAAGGCCAGCAGCAAAGACGTCCAGAACGACCAGACCACCCAGTTGCTGCTCGACCGCAGCGGCCGCCTGCTGGGGATGCGCCAGCACACCGCAATCGGCTACAAAGGCTTCAGCGCCTCCATGCTCACCACGCTGCGCCTGTTCAACTACAACCACCCCACCTTCACCCTCGATCCGGTCAAGAGCGGCGTGATCGAGCTGAAGGACCTGCCGCTGCCATCCTGGCTGGACGACCGCTCGCCGAAATCGCCGAAATCCGACCAGGACGACACCGTGGCCAGCGCCGAGCCGGTCACGCTGTCACCCCCGGTACCAGTGCTGCAGCCCCGCAAGGCCAAGACCGTCACGCGCCAGCACTAGCCGTTCGGCCAAGCTCCTGCGCCCGCGCCCCTGCCGGGCGCGTTTCTCATGGCTGGCGCGGCACGGTAAAATGGCCGCCATGCTCGGCGCAGACCTCATCCAGGCCGGACCGGGCGGGAAACCTTGCAAGCGCCGGCACAGTCGAACCCGGCATCAAGCTTGTTATTCCGCCCGACAGCCTGACCTAGTAAGGTATCTGTCATCACCATGGAGCCGACGCGCGCCGCCGGCTCCCGCAAGGGACCCACATGAAAAAACTCGCGCTGACCCTGATCGCCGCCGCCCTGCTGCCGCTGACCGCCAACGCCGCCGCCATCGCCCAGCTCAAGGCCTTCGTCAACGGCAGCAAGACGCTTTCGGCCAACTTCGCCCAGGTCGTCACCAATCAGGGCAAGACCGACAACGCCAGCGGCACGCTGGAAATCTCCCGTCCCGGCAAGTTCCGCTGGAGCTACACCCAGCCGTATGAACAGCTGATCGTCGGCGACGGCAAGCGCCTGTGGGTGTACGACAAGGAGCTGGCCCAGGTCACCACCCGCCCGCTCGACGCGGCGCTGGGCAGCAGCCCGGCCGCGTTGCTGGCCGGCAGCAACGCGATCGAACACGACTACCTGCTGCGCGAAGTCGGCCGCCAGGGCAATATCGAGTGGCTGGCCGCCAGCCCGAAGAAGAGCGAAAACAGCTTCCAGGCGATCCGCATGGGCTTCACCGACAACAATCTGGTGGCGATGGAGCTGACCGACAGCTTCGGCAACCTGACCAAACTGTCGTTCAGCAATATGAAGAAGAACCCCGCCATCGCCACCGACCATTTCCGCTTCGTTCCGCCCAAGGGCGTGGACGTGATGAGCGACCAGTAAATCCATGAGCGATCTGTTTGCCGCCGAGCCGAAGAAACCGTTGGCCGAAGCGCTGCGCCCCACCACGCTCGATGAGGTGATCGGCCAGCAGCATTTGATCGGCCCGGGCAAGCCGCTGCGCCTGGCGGTCGAGGCCAAGACCCCGCACTCGATGATCCTGTGGGGCCCGCCCGGTGTCGGCAAGACTACGCTGGCGCGCATCCTCGCCAACAGCTTCGACGCCGAGTTCATCCCGCTGTCGGCGGTGCTGTCCGGGGTAAAGGACATCCGCGAGGCGGTCGAGCGCGCCCACGCCGCACTGATGCGCAATGGCCGACCGACCATCCTGTTCGTCGACGAGGTGCACCGCTTCAACAAGAGCCAGCAGGATGCCTTCCTGCCCTACGTCGAATCGGGGCTGTTCACCTTCATCGGCGCCACCACCGAGAACCCGTCGTTCGAGGTCAACTCGGCGCTGCTGTCGCGCGCTCAGGTCTACGTACTCAACGCCTTGAGCGACGCCGAGCTGCGCGGCCTGCTCGGCCGGGTGACCACCAACGGTGCGCTCGGCACGCTGGAATTCGACGACGCCGCCGTCGACACGCTGATCGGCTATGCCGACGGCGACGCGCGGCGCCTCCTCAACCTGCTGGAGCAGACCCGCACCGCCGCGCTGGCGCGCAAGGTTGGCCGAATCGACGCCGCTTTCCTCGGCGAAGTACTCACCGTCAACGCACGGCGCTTCGACAAGGGCGGCGAAGCCTTCTACGACCAGATATCGGCGCTGCACAAGTCGGTACGCGGCTCCAACCCGGACGGCGCCCTGTACTGGCTGACCCGCATGCTCGACGGCGGCGCCGATCCGCGCTATCTGGCGCGCCGGCTGGTGCGGATGGCCTGGGAGGACATCGGCTTGGCCGATCCGCGCGCCGCGCGTGTCGCGCTCGACGCCGCCGACACCTACGAGCGACTCGGCAGCCCCGAGGGCGAGCTGGCGCTCGGCCAGGCGGCGATCTATCTTGCCATCGCCGCCAAGAGCAATGCCGGCTACAACGCGTATAATCAGGCCCGAGCCTTCGTGGCGCAGGACAAGTCGCGACCGGTGCCGGTGCACCTGCGCAATGCGCCGACCAAGCTGATGAAGGAACTCGGCTACGGTCACGACTACCGCTACGCCCACGACGAACCGCATGCCTATGCCGCCGGCGAGACCTACCTGCCCGAAGGGCTGGAGGACATCCGCTGGTACGAACCGGTGCCGCGCGGCCTGGAGAGCAAGATCGCCGAGAAGCTCGCCTTCCTGCGCGGCCTGGATGCGGCCGCCAACGACAACCAACACGACTAGAACCTCAGAACAACTAGGATCCCCGACACATGCTCGACATCCAACTTCTCCGCACCGAGATCGACAGCGTCGCCGCCCGCCTGGCCGGCCGCGGCTACACCCTGGACACCGACGCGTTCAATGCGCTGGAAAACGAGCGCAAGGCGCTGCAGACCCGCATGCAGGAACTGCAGGCCAAGCGCAACGCCACCTCCAAGCAGATCGGCGAAGCCAAGCGCAAGGGCGAGGACGTGTCCGCGATCATGGCCGAAGTAGCCACCCTCGGCGACGAACTGAAGGCCGCCGAGAACGCCTTCGAACTGGTGCAGAGCAAGCTCGACGGCTGGCTGATGAGCATCCCCAACCTGCCGCACGAATCGGCACCGGTCGGCAAGGACGAAAACGACAACGTCGAAGTGCGCCGCATCGGCACGCCGAAAAACTTCGATTTCGAAGTGAAGGACCACGTCGACGTCGGCACCCCGCTGGGCCTCGACGCCGAGACCGGCGCCAAGCTGTCCGGCGCGCGCTTCACCGTGCTGCGCGGCGAGATCGCCCAGCTGCACCGCGCCCTCGCGCAGTTCATGCTCAACACCCACACCGACCAGCACGGCTACACCGAGATGTACACCCCGTACATCGTCAACGACACCGCGCTGCTCGGCACCGGCCAGCTGCCGAAGTTTGCCGAAGACATGTTCAAGGTCACCCGCGGCGGCGAAGAAGGTAATGTCGACCAGTACCTGATTTCCACCTCGGAAATCTCGCTGACCAACACCGTCGCCGATACCGTGCAGAAGCTCGCCGACCTACCGATCAAGATGACCGCGCACTCGCCGTGCTTCCGCTCCGAGGCGGGTTCTTACGGCCGCGACACCCGTGGTCTGATCCGCCAGCACCAGTTCGACAAGGTCGAGATGGTGCGCATCGAGCACCCGGATCATTCCTTCGACGCACTGGAGGAAATGGTCGGCCACGCCGAAAACATCCTCAAGGCGCTGGAGCTGCCGTACCGCGTCGTCACCCTGTGCACCGGCGACATGGGCTTCGGCTCGACCAAGACCTACGACCTGGAGGTGTGGCTGCCGGCGCAGAACACCTACCGCGAGATCTCCAGCTGCTCCAACATGGGCGACTTCCAGGCCCGCCGCATGAAGGCCCGCTTCAAGGACGAGGACGGCAAGAACCGCTACCTGCACACCCTGAACGGCTCCGGCCTGGCCGTCGGCCGTACCCTGGTCGCCGTGCTGGAGAACTACCAGAACGCCGACGGTACCGTCACCGTGCCGGTCGTGCTGCGCCCCTACCTCGGCGGCAAGGAAAAGATCGGCGGCTAAACCGCCTTTCGGCCAACCTTGACGTTGGCCGAAGCAAAAAGCGCGACCCACGGGTCGCGCTTTTTTCATGCCTTAGCTCCCGTCGACCACACCGGCCCATCATGAAAAAAGGCGACACATGGTCGCCTTGTTCAATACAGACTATCGGTCTTATCGACCCGGCCAGCTCAGCTGTCCTTGCCCTCGTCCGACTTCTCCCCCCCCGGATAGCCGGGGAAGCCAAAACCGGTGAACAGCTGCTTGGCCTGCTCCTGCATCCGGGCCTGCATATCGACGTAGAGCTGGGTGCTCTGATCCAGATAATTCGACATCATGTTCTGCATTGCCGGGCCCTGATAGTTCAGAAACTCGGACCACATCTTGGCATTGAACATGCCGTTGTCGCCGTAGATTGCCTGGCTCTGTTCCTGCATTTTTTGTTGCAACTGCGAGAAGAGCAGCAAATTCTTCTCCAGGAACGGCCCCATCATGCCTTGCATCGCCTGGCCGTAGAAACGGATGAACTGGGTCAGCACCTCATAGCTGAACATCGGGCTGCCACCATTCTCTTCCTCGAGAATAATCTGCAACAGTACGCTGCGGGTGATGTCATCCTTGGTCTTGGCATCAATCACCTGGATTTCCACCTGATCAAGCACAAGCTGCTTCACATCGCCCAGGGTGATATACGAACTCGTCGCCGTATCGTACAAGCGACGGTTCGGATATTTTTTGACGACCCTCTTCTCCACACTCATCTAACGCTCCCGTTTTTATCGTGCGCTGCATCGTTGCGAATTTATCACAGGATGCCGCCCACTAGAGCAATTCTTCTAGGTAAGTCGCGGATTGCGTGCTAAATTTATCGCTCATTGTGCAGTGCGCAATGACATACAAATTCCATGACCACCCGCTAACTTACCACGTGAGGGTCCTACAGAATGACTGCCACCAATGAATCCCTGAGCAAGCTGCCTCTGAGCGGTATCGAGTCGGCGCTGCGTTTTGCCCAGATCTCGCTGGAAGGGACCGAACGCCTGGTCCGCCTGAATATCGAACTGTCCAAGCAACTGCTGGAAGAAAACGTTGCCCACGCCCGCGAGCTGGCCAACATCAAGGACCCGCAACAGGCACTGAGCCACCTGAACAAGGTTGCCGGCCAATCGGTCGAACAGGCCGTCAGCAACTCGCGCCAAGCCTACGACATCGTGTCGCAGACGCACAGCGAATTCACCAAGCTGGCTGAAACCCACCTCGACGAACTGAACAAGACGCTGAACAGCAACCTCGACTCCTTCGCCAAGCAAGCTCCGGCTGGTTCGGAAGTCGTGGTCAACGGCATCAAGTCGGCGCTCGCTTCGGCCACCGCCGCTGCCAGCAGCGTCAGCAAGACCGCCAAGCAAGTCAGCGACCTGGCAGAAGCCAATCTGCGCGCTGCCGGCAACGCCACCAGCGAAGCGGTGAAATCGACCGGCCGCACCAACGGCGCCGCCTAAGCACCCGGCTCCGCCTAAAACGGCCCCTCATTGAGGGGCCGTTTTTTTGGCCTCGTGCGCCAGGGAGAGTAGAATCCAGTTTCTTGTAGACAGAACCAACAGGTTGACCCGCATGAAAATCAGCAGCCACTTCGACGCCGGCAGCATCGAGATTGCCTCGCTCGAGCAATTCGATGACATCCAGCTCAACATCCGCAAGGACAACGCTTCCGATTTCGCGCAGTGGTTCTACTTCCGACTGCAAGGCGCCGCCTATCAGTACTGTCAGATGAAGTTCCTCAACGCCGGACAGTGTGCCTACCCTGCCGGTTGGCAGGACTATCAGGCGATGGCTTCGTACGACCGTATCAACTGGTTCCGCGTCCCGACCCATTACGACGGCCAGGTAATGACCATCGAGCACACCCCGCTCGCCAACAGCATCTACTACGCCTACTTCGAGCCCTACTCCAACGAACAGCATCTCAACCTGATCGGCCAGGCTCAGGGCTCCGGCCTCTGTCAGGTCACCGACCTGGGCTCGAGCATCCAGGGCAGGGATATCAACCTGCTGACCATCGGCCACGAAGTCGAATCCGACCTGAAGGTCTGGATCATCGCCCGCCAGCACCCTGGCGAGACCATGGCCGAATGGCTGGTCGAAGGGCTGTTGTCACGCCTGCTCGACCCGCAAGACCCGACCTCGCGCGCCCTGCTCGATCGCGCCACCTTCTACATCGTGCCGAACATGAACCCGGATGGCTCGGTCCTCGGCAATCTTCGCACCAACGCCGCCGGTGCCAACCTCAACCGCGAGTGGCTCAATCCGACCGCCGAACGCAGCCCCGAGGTTCTGGCAGTGCGCAACAAGATGCACGAAACCGGCGTCGACCTGTTCCTCGACATTCACGGTGACGAAGGCCTGCCCTATGTATTCGTCGCTGGCAACGAAGGCATCCCGAATTACTCGCCGCGCCTGGCCCAACTGGAAGAGAGCTTCAAGCACCACCTACTTCTGGCCAGCCCGGACTTCCAGGACGAGCACGGCTACGCCAAGAAGGCACCAGGACAAGCCGATCTCTCCATGGCGACCGCCTATGTTGGCAACCAATTTGACTGCTTGGCCTACACCCTGGAAATGCCATTCAAGGACAACGCCAACCTGCCCGACGACGACTATGGCTGGAGCGGTCAGCGCAGCCTGCGCCTCGGCGAAGCCATGCTGGCCCCGATCTACGCGGTACTCAATCAGCTGCGCTGAGACAAACGGGCAGCAAACAAGAAGCTGGCTGAGGCCGGCTTTTTTGTTTGCCTGTCGCCACCACGTCTGGCCAGGCAAGCCAAATGCTCATCCAAGCGGATAGTCCCTTCACCCTCCTCCGGGCACCCGACCTTGGAGAGTCCAGCTAAGCCGAATCCGGCCCTGCATAGGGCCTCATTGCCCCATCTAAGTCGGCCTACCACACGGCAAAGTACTCTATTGCAGCCGAGCCAACCCCCCCTCAATTTCTATTGAAAAATAAAACCCGAAAATAGTGCAGGGCTTATCGCATCAAGCAGTCTTTAATGCAGCGTACAACACCATTCATCTAAGCCTCGACCAGAGAATCGCCCACAATTCACCGCAAATGCCATTTAAATGCTGCAAACGCACAATTATCCTATTCAACAAAAACAAACCCCACCGTGCAAAACACGGTGGGGTTGAGGAAATCTGACCCGGCTGACTTAAACAGCCAAGTCTTCCAGGGTTTTACCCGCGTCCAGATGCTGCTGCACCCAAACCGGCTTACGGCCACGCCCCGTCCAGGTCATCGATGCATCGTCCGGGTTACGATATTTGGCTTCAACCGGCTTGCGCACCCCTTGAGTCTTGCCGAGCACATCCTCAATGTTCAGACCATAGGTCTTGGCCAATTCAACGATCTGCCGTTTTGCCTTGGCTTTTTCTTCCGACTCGCGAGCCTTGAGTTCACGCTCCACATCGGCTTTCAACGCCACCAGTTGAGCATACTCCAGCTGAGTAATGTCCATTCGTTTCCCCTGATAAAAGAACCTGCTATTGCAATTTAGCCAACTTCGTTTCCAAAGGTCAAGCCATTATTATTGCAATGCCGACTCTGACTCCAACGGATACGGCAAGTTCAATTGTTGTAACGCCAACTCCGGTTTTGCTTTAACAAAGACCCCGCTCTCCCAGCAGTTCGATTGCACCACCGCCAATGCTTCCCAGCAGTTGTTATCGGTCTGCGCCACATTTACCACCATACCGATAGCCTGATCTCCCATTGCAGGGCTTATCAACTCATCCCCACCCGCAACAGCTCCCGAGACCGAAACACGATAGAGCCGCCGCTTGAGCTTGCCCAGATATTGGGTCCTGGCCACAATTTCCTGCCCCGGATAGCAGCCCTTCTTGAAGCTGACCGCACCAATCAGTTCCATATTCGCCATCTGTGCCACGAATGCCTCGCTGGTTTCTCTGCCGAGCCAAGGAATCCCCGCACGAATATCGAGCAGCCGCCATGGTTCGGATCCGATCAATGACACCCCAGTGACCAACTCATCGGCAACCGCCTTGTCGCTCCCCAGCTTGGCCCATAGCAAGGCACCGCTCGGCAAACGTAGCAAGATACCCTCATCCCCTGCTTCGACCTGGTGTAGCGCTGCCGGTACCGCGGCAAAGTACTTGCTCGCGCAAGATTCGGCCTTGCCACCAAGCAAGCCTGTCAGCGTCCACTCGGCTGTAACCAGTTCGGCTTTAACCTTAGAGCGCAGGATGAACATCGACAGGCGCTTGTGCAGCGCTACAGCCAAGTCCTGACTGAGCATCAGGTAATAAGCTCCCTGGTATTGCCAAATCAGAAAATTGGCCTGCATCCGCCCTTTGGCTGTGGAGTAAGTACTGTACTGACTATGCGTCGGGCTCACCTCACCCAGGTCGCTAGACAACTGCCCCTGGAGGAAGGGCAGGCTATCCTCGCCCTGCAGGCGAATCAGCGCCCATTCAGTCAAAGGGGCGAAGCCCTGGCCGGAAGCGATTGCAGCACGCTGTCCTGCCTCGTCGACGACCCTCAACACACCACACTCATCCAGCGTTGCCCCCTGCTTAGCCGCCCACTCCTGCCACTGCTGATCCATCGTTACTCCCTCAAATCCAAACATCGAAGCAAGCCCAACCCAGCCTCTCGAGCCTTTCTACATAAGGGCAGATGCCACCTTTATCAAGCGAGAGGGAAAGTGCTTTCCAAGCAATAGCTTAGCAATCAAGCCGTATAATACTCATACTTTTCTTGAAAAGTATCGTACAGAAGTGTTGACAGAAAATAGCCGGCTCAGTATAGTACGCAACTCATTGATTCCCCGATAGCTCAGCTGGTAGAGCGACGGACTGTTAATCCGCAGGTCGCAGGTTCGAGCCCTGCTCGGGGAGCCAAAATATTTCACACTGTGAGCCCGGTTCTCGGTGTATCAGTACCAATTCCCTGATAGCTCAGTTGGTAGAGCGACGGACTGTTAATCCGCAGGTCGCAGGTTCGAGCCCTGCTCGGGGAGCCAAATTCAACGCCGTGAGCATTGCTCGCGGCGTTTTTCTTTGCCAAGCCAGCATAAAACTCCAAACTTTAGCCGTTAAGAAATAGAAAAACCGGCCGGAAATCACTACTCAGCCGATTTTTCATCTCTTTTGCATTGCTATTAAATCAACGCACGTCCCGTCTGTTTTTCCAGGATTGCCAAAGGCGCCTTTTCCGGCTGTGCCATACCCGCCACAGGCAGGAAGAACGTCTGCTCCAGCATAAATTGCCCGGACATCACCGCATGCGACGTCTGGTCAGAAAAACAGACCCACACAGCTCCCGACGGGAAAGGCACGGTCTGCTGACTGCACTCCTTCTGATAAGCCAGATCCGCCTTCATCGCATCATGCAGTTTCAGCATGTAGTGATCGTACTCACTACGACGCCGTTTCGTCACCTTTAACGCCGCCAACAATGTCGCCGAGCCAGGCAACTGTCGCGACAATCGCGGCAGAAAATACGCAGCAACCGCACCGAAAGGCTCGCCGACCCGCCAAACGCGCGGTTCATTCACCGGGTTGATATTCATGAACACCCGCAGGATCCGCTCACCGTAATTCGGACGCGACGGAAACGCATCGACGTGCAAACGACTGTCGTCTTTACGCCAGGAGCTTTTGCGCGTCTCCACTCGGTGCAGACGCAAGCTAGTCGGTGCAGTACGTAAGCTGCCACGGTATTCCGGAAAGAGCCTTTCAACCAAACCATTGGCCGCATCAAAGTAACGCTGAATCAGCTCTTTGACTGCGGCCTGAGCTGCGCCGCCCCCTACTACACCATGCAGAGCCCCGGTCGCGGGATCAAGGCTGATATTCTTCCTCTTCGGGTCTGCAATGGCGGGATCTAGCCAACGCAGCTCTTCCGCACGCAAAGCAAAGGGAAAGGCCGGGAAGTACAACACCTTCCCCTCTTCCACCCCAGACAAAAGCAACTCCCTGGCTGGCGCAAAACCCTCTCCAGTCAGCGCGACCTCAATAACCTGATTCTCGGAACTCATCCTGTACCTACTCTTTATTTATTGCATTGCGATGCCCGCATCGCGACCCCATAAGGATGCACCCACCACCCCAAAAAGGCAAAAACTATAACCACCGTTACTACTTCCGCATCGCACGGACCTCAACTCTCTCGGCAAAGATCGGAAATCGTAAGATCAGGCCAAGCATGCCATCGAGGCACGCCGAAGCATGGTCCACCGATCGAGCATTTGCTGCAGGTTTACTGATCCTGCGGGAATGGAGACATCATTTGATCTTCCCTACCCTCACCATCCTGCCGGCAGCGCACCGCTAAACCGGCAAAGCGGGTGAACCTGGGCCATCAAACCGCAAGGGGACAGCACTAGGTTGGCCGAACGGCCGGGGCGGGGATGGGATGCGCGGTGGGCCGCCGGGATCATAACCCCGTTCCGGGCGCCGCAAAGCACAAAGCCCCAGCTCGGAGAGCTGGGGCTGGTTGTGGGGAGTCTGGCGGTGACCTACTTTCACATGGCGAATGCCACACTATCA
>JAPDNP010000011.1 GCA_025989215.1 Neisseriaceae bacterium JH1-16
ATGTCTGGCGGCCATAGCGAGGTGGGACCACGCCTTCCCATCCCGAACAGGACCGTGAAACGCCTCCGCGCCGATGATAGTGTGGCATTCGCCATGTGAAAGTAGGTCACCGCCAGACTCCCCACAATCAGCCCCAGCTCAACCGAGCTGGGGCTTTGTGCTTTTGGCTCGCAGAGCACCGGCCTCCCGGGGCCGGCGAGTAGCAATCCACTGCGCCGTTTCAGTCGGACGGGCCACGACTCTCCATGGGGTCAACGGGAACGCGGATGTGGATACGCAGGCGGACCGGTTCCGAGAGCAGTACCGGTATGAACAGTTCGTCCGTCACGGCTAGCGATGCCAGGGCCTGCAGCTTCGCTGCCAACTGGTGGCGCTCACTCTGGCCAAGCCCCTTAAGCTCCTTGATCACACCGGCTTCGTCTTGCTGCATGGTACTCAGCAGCGCATCTACTGAGAGCTCCATTTTTTATTCCCCCTCCTAGTGTTTCTCCATCGCAGTGGTAAAGCCGACAGCATGTGATATGGACGGTCTTACCGGTTTCTATTTGAGTAGTGTAGAGCAGTTTCCCGATGGGGCCGGCCGGTTGTTCTCTGTCGAAGTTTTGCGGCTGCTACCCTGTCGAATCGGTACAAGTTATTGATCCGATGTATTTATTGTTTTGATCTGAAATTACAGGTAAGTTAATGCTAAATGGAAGGTCGCCGAGTTTCGCCCAAATTGTGGGCATTTATGGCGCAATGCATATGCCATGTCGAATGGCCAGGATTTGACTACGGGGTTGTCGAAGGAGGTGGAGGTTTTATGTGGAACGGCCCTGCCCCGATTGTGCTGCCCGATTAGATCATTACACGAAAAAGCCCGTCTCACCGAGGCGGGCTTTTTCCTGGCTGTCACCATGTGGATTACAGTCGGAACCGCCCGATCAGCCGCTCCATCTCGTCGGCGAGCTTGCGCAGGCCCTCTGTGTCGTCGTGGGCACTCTGCACTGCGTGGTCGGTCTGCTGCACCATGCCATGGATCTGTTCAATGTGGTGGGCGATCTCCTGGCTGGCGCTCGATTGCTCGGCAGTGGCGGAGGCAATGTCGCCGATACTGGCGACCACCTGACGGGTGTTGTCGCGGATCTGCGAGATCGAGCCGGCGGCTTGGCTCGCCAGGTTGACCCCGTGATCGACCTGCTGCAACGCTGCATCCATATTGCCGCTGGCCTGACGCGACTCCTGTTGAACCGCGGTGATCATGTTGCCGATCTCGACGGTGGCACGGGTGGTGCGTTCGGCCAACTTGCGCACCTCGTCGGCGACCACGGCGAAGCCGCGGCCCTGCTCGCCGGCGCGGGCCGCCTCGATGGCGGCATTGAGGGCGAGCAGATTGGTCTGGTCGGCGATGTCCTTGATCACGCTGACGATGCTGCTGATCTGTTGCGAGCGGTCTTCCAGGCCGTTCAGGACGGTGGCCAACGCGCGGATGGTGTCGGCGATGCGGGCGATCTCGTGGGCACTGGCTTCGACGTCACCGGCGACATGCTCGGACAGCTGGCCGGCATCGCGCGCCAATGTTTCTGCATTGCGTGCCGAGTCGGCGATCTGGCTGACGCTGACCGATAGCTGTTCGATGCTGGCGGCCGTGGCATTGGCGGCTTCGGCCTGATGGTTGGAGCTCTGGCGGATTTGTTCGACTCGGGCCATCAGCTGGTTGCTGGCTTGCTGTACTCCTTGGCCGTGGCCGCGCACGTCGAGCATCATGCTGCGCAGCGAGCCGAGGAAGCGGTTGAAGGCGCCTGCGGCGGTGCCAATCTCGTCGCGGCTGGCGATCGCCAGTGATTGGGTCAGATCACCACTGCCGTGCGACAGGTCGGTCATCGCTCCCTGCAGCGTGCCGAGCGGCTTGAGCAGTACGCTCAACAACAGGCCGAGCAGCACGACGATCAGTAGCAGCAGTCCGACGCTGACCAGTGCCGCCTTGAAGCTGGCTGCGCGGGCATCGGCGAACACCGCGTCGAGTGGAATCGACAACTGGGCGGCCCAGGGGCTGGGCGTATCGCCGATGCGGATCGGCAGGATGAAATGGCGGAAGCCGTCGGCGCTGTCGTAGCTGAGGCTTTGCCCAGCGGCGATGGCCGCCTTGGCATTGGCCGGGAGACTCGCATCCGGTTTGCCGATTGCGTGGGCGTCGCGTCCGGCCAGCAGCAGGCCATGGTTGGAGTAGAGAGACAGGTAGCCGCTATCGTACGGGCGGATTGCGCTGGCCATCGTCTGTAGCTCGGACAGTGCCAGATCGCAGCCGGCGACACCGACGGCGGCGCCGCTCACGATCAGCGGAAACGACACGGTGCCCATCAGTATCTTGATGTCGTCGTCGATGTAGGGCTCGGTCAGGATCGGCTTGCCGGTGCGCTTGGGCTTGGCGTAGTACTCGCTGCTATCGGCGCCTTCGGCGCCCCATACCACGTCGATCTTGCCGTTCTTGTTGTACCAATAGACACCAGCGCGGCCCTGCTTGTCATTGTTGGGCTGGCCGGCCAGCGCGGCGTCGCGGCCGTCGAAGGCATTCGGCTCCCAGAGTACGAAATAGCCGACAGCGTTGGGGTTGGTCGGCGTCTGGCGTTTGACAATGGCAGAGAGCAGCGCCCGGGCGTTGGCCGGCTGCTGTTGTTGCAGCGCGATGGCGCTTTCGGCCAGGCTTTCGGTGGAGAAGTAGGCTTGCTCGAGACGGCGTTGAACCTGGTCGGCGGCGAGGCGTGCCTGCTGTTGCGCAGAGGCAAGCGCGGCGTCTTCGGCCTGCTGGTAGCCGAGATAGGTGTTCAGACCGATCAGTCCGGCAAAGCCGATCAGGATCAGTAGCCCGCTGCCGAGCAGGATCTTGCTGCGTATGCTGTGCACCATCTGATGGGTTCTCTTTGTTTGATTTATTTGACGCCCTGTGGGCGATTTCTCCCTTGTTGTGCTCGATTAGAATGTCATGCGACCGAAATCGCAAGCGTAGCCAATGGTTTGATTGAAAAAAACGGCCAACCGTCGGAAACGGTTGGCCGTTATGTCGAAAAAATCAAACAGTCTTAGCTGATACGCTCGATGTGGGCGCCGACTGCGCCGAGCTTCTTCTCGATGTGTTCGTAGCCGCGGTCGAGGTGGTAGATGCGGTCGACGATGGTCTCGCCATCCGCGACCAGGCCGGCAATCACCAGGCTGGCCGAGGCGCGCAGGTCGGTGGCCATCACGGTGGCGCCGGACAGGCGCTCGACGCCCTTGATCACCGCGGTATTGCCTTCGGTCTCGATGCTCGCGCCCATCCGGTTCAGCTCCGGCACGTGCATGAAGCGGTTCTCGAAGATGGTCTCGGTGACCATCGCCATGCCGTCGGCGATCGCGTTCAGCGTCATGAACTGCGCCTGCATGTCGGTCGGGAACGCCGGGTAGGGCAGCGTGCGCACATTGACCGCTTTCGGCCGACGTTTCATGTCGAGCGAGATCCAGTCGTCGCCGGCCTCGACCACGGCACCGGTCTCGACCAGCTTGTCGAGCACCGCTTCCATCGACTTCGGCGCGGCGTTGCGCAGCACCACATGGCCGCGGGTAGCGGCGGCGGCAACCAGGAAGGTGCCGGCTTCGATACGGTCCGGCATGATCGCGTGCTCGGCGCCGTGCAGGCGCTCGACGCCCTCGATGACCAGGCGGTCGCTGCCGATGCCGGAGATCTTGGCGCCCATCGCGTTCAGGCACAGTGCCAGGTCGGTCACTTCCGGTTCGCGGGCGGCGTTTTCCAGCACGGTGGTGCCTTCGGCCAACACGGCAGCCATCAGCAGGTTCTCGGTCGCGCCGACCGACACCATGTCCATCACCACTTTGGCGCCGCGCAGGCGCTTGGCCTGGGCTTTCACGTAGCCGTGCTCGATCGATACTTCGGCACCCATCGCGACCAGGCCTTTGATGTGGATGTCGACTGGACGACTGCCGATCGCGCAGCCGCCGGGCAGGCTGACGGTGGCTTCGCCGAAGCGCGCCAGCGTCGGACCGAGCACCAAGATGGAGGCACGCATCGTTTTAACTAGGTCGTAGGGAGCAACCAGGTTGTTGATGCCGGCGGCGGTGATCTCGACCTCGTGGATGTTGTCGGTCATCACCCGCGCGCCCATGCCCTGCAGCAGCTTCTGGGTAGTGGACACGTCGCGCAGCATTGGCACATTGGTGAAACGCATTGTGTCGGCGGTCAGCAGGCTGGCGCAGAGGATGGGCAGTGCGGCGTTCTTGGCGCCGGAGACGCGGATCTCACCGTTGAGCGGTCCGTTTCCGCGGATATGCAGTTTTTCCATGTGGCTCAGCCCTGTTGTTTTTCCCATTCGTCCGGCGTCAGCGCCTTGACGATGGAGAGCGCGTGGATCTCGTTGCTTTGCAGACGCGACTTGACCACTTCCATCACGATGCGGTGACGTTCGATCAGGCGCTTACCGGCGAAGGCCGGCGAGACGATCTGGGCGTAGAAATGATGGCCGTCGCCTTCCACCGCGATATGGGTGCAGTCGAGGCCGGCGGCGATGTATTGCTGAACGAGTTCGGGGGTAACCATGTCAGTCGAATCCAAAAATTGAGAAAACCTTGAGCCAGCCAGATGATCAATGGCGTAGCTTGTAGCCGGTCTTGATCATCCACAAGGCCAGGGTGGCCAGTGCGACGAAGCTTGCGCCGACCACGCCGAGCGACAGCCAGGGGCTGATGTCGGCCTGGCCGAAGAAGCCGTAGCGGAAACCGTCGATCATGTAGAACACCGGATTGGCGTGGCTGGCCGCATACCAGATCGGTGGCAGGCTGTTGATCGAATAGAACACGCCGGACAGGAAGGTCAGCGGCATGATCAGGAAGTTCTGGAACGCCGCCAGCTGGTCGAACTTTTCCGCCCAGATGCCGGCGATGATGCCGAGCGTGCCGAGTACGCCGCAGCCGAGCAGGCCGAAGGCCAGTGCCCACAGCGGCTCGGCCGGCAGTGGCAGGCCAAACCAGGCGGTGACCACCAGCACGCCCAGGCCGACCAATAGGCCGCGGCAGACGGCCGCTAGCAAGTAGGCGGCGAAGAACTCCAGCGCGCCAAGCGGCGGCAGCAGGATGAACACGATATTGCCGGTGATCTTCGACTGGATCAGGCTGGACGAGCCGTTGGCGAACGCATTCTGCGCCATCGACATCATTGCCAAGCCCGGAATCAGGAAGGCGGTGTAGCTGACGCCGGGATAGGCGTCGACATGGCTGCGTAGCACGTGCGAGAAGATCAACTGGTACATCAGCGCGGTCAGCACTGGTGCCGACACCGTCTGGAACGCTACCTTCCAGAAGCGCAGTACTTCCTTCTTGAACAGGGTATAGAAGCCGTTCATTACACCTGCTCCCCGTTCATCATCGATACGAATACATGTTCCAGGTCGGTCTCCAGCATCGACAGCTCGCGAATCTCCAAGCCGGCATTGCGCAGCGTGGCCAGTACGCCCTCCAGATCGGCCAGCGATGGCAGCGTCAGTACTAGGCGGCCATCTTCATTGCGGCTGTGCAGGGGAGCCAGCGCCGTCGGCAGCTCGCCGGACAGCTTCAGTGCCACCTCACGCTTGGCCGCACGCGCCAGCAGCGTGTCCTTGTCTTCCAGCGCGACCAGCCGGCCGCGCTTGAGCATGGCGATGCGGCTACACAGCGTTTCGGCTTCTTCCAGGTAATGGGTGGTCAGCACGATGGTGTGACCGGCGTCGTTCAGTTCCTGGACGAAGTCCCACAGGCTCTGGCGCAATTCGACGTCGACCCCGGCGGTCGGCTCGTCGAGCACGATCACCGGCGGGCGGTGTACCAGCGCCTGCGCCACCATCACCCGGCGCTTCATGCCGCCGGACAGCGCGCGCATATTGGCGTTGGCCTTCTCGGTCAGACCAAGCTTGAACAGCAGCTCATCGATCCAGGCGTCGTTACGGCGCAGACCGAAGTAGCCGGACTGGAACTGCAGCGCTTCACGCACGGTAAAGAACGGGTCGAACACCAGTTCCTGCGGCACGACGCCGAGGCTCATGCGCGCATCGCGTGCCGCCGCCACGGTGTCGTGGCCCATGATGCGGATCTGGCCGCGGTCTTGGCGGGCCAGTCCGGCCAGCGCCGAAATCAGCGTGGTCTTGCCGGCGCCGTTCGGGCCGAGCAGCGCGAAGAATTCGCCCTGTTCGACGTTGAAGCTGACGGAATCGAGCGCCTGCAGTGCGCCATAGCGCTTGCTGACGCCGTCGATCGAAATGGCACTGGTCATGCGATGGGGGAATTGAGGCGGAAAAGGTCGGGAGTATAGCGCTTGTTGCTGTTTTAGTCAGTAGTGCCGTGCCAGCTGCCGGGTCGGAAAACCCCAGAAAAATAAGGGCTTAATAGTCGTTCGGCGTCGCGTGCCAGGTCGAGCGCCTCGGGGCGCAGCAGCCATACCTCGACCAGGCCACGCAACTGGCCCTGCAGGCTAAGGGCGGCCATGTAAGGGTCGATGCCGGGCATCAATTCGCCACAGTCGGCGGCGTATTCGAAAAGACGTTGGAATCGCTGGTGATTTTCTCGAAGCCATTCGGCATTGGCGAGGTGCGCCAATTCCATCTCGCCGACGTATTCGCAGCGCAGGTGCAGGATGCCGACGATGCGGGTGAGCTTGGGGATGGTGCAGATGGCGTACAGCATCTCGCAGCAATGGCGCCACAGCGTCTGAGCAGGAGCGGCGCGCGCCTCTTCGCATAGGCGGCGGTGCATCTCGTCGATTTCCGGTTGGACCAGGTCGCACATGGCGTTGAACAGGTCGGCCTTGTTGGCGAAGTGCCAGTAGATCGCGCCGCGGGTGACGCCGGCGGCCTGTGCGATATCGGCCAGCGAGGTACGACTAACCCCCTTCTCCCAGAACAATACCTGGGCGGTTTCAAGCAGTTGCAGCCGGGTCTGTTCGGCTTCTTCGCGGGTGCGGCGTACCATGATTTTCTCGGTGGGTCAGATGGCGATCAGGCGAAATAGAGAAGTCGCGAATTTAATAGCGATGGTCGTTTGGCAAGATCAACAATCTACAATTATTTTTTAAACTGACACGTTGGCGCATTTTACATACGTACATGAATGTATGTAAAATGCCAAGCTCGAATTTGCGCGCACCGTGCACCCTGATGTCATTGCTATTGACGTATCATGGCAGTCAAATTCACACGTCATCGCAGCAACTACAAAAGACTTACCTCAAATCAAGGAGCACAAGTGGTGAACTCCGCATTTCATTCTACCCGTCGTTTCGGCCAACTGGGCCTGGCGCTGACGGTGACTGCCGCGCTGGCTGCCTGCGGCAAGCCCGCGCCCAAGATGCAACAGCCGCCGGTGCCGGTCAGCGTGGTGACCGTTCAGTCGCAGAATGTGCCGGTCAATTACGAGTTCGTCGGCCAGGCCAACGGCTACCGCCAGGTACAGGTGCGCGCCCGGGTCGGCGGCATCCTGCTCAAGCGGGTCTATACCGAAGGCCGCCCGGTCAAAGAGGGCGACCTGTTGTTCCAGATCGATCCGGCGCCTTACCAGGCCACCTACGATAACGCCAAGGCCTCGCTCGGTGTCGAGGAGGCGAAGCTGACCAACGCCAAGCAGAACTACGACCGGGTGATTCCGCTGTTCAAGGAAAACGCCGTCAGTCAGAAAGACCGCGACGATGCGGTGGCCTCGTACCAGTCGGCGCTGGCTTCGGTCGCGGCGGCCCGTGCCACGCTGCAGAACGCCAAGATCAACCTCGACTACACCCGCGTCACCGCACCGATCACCGGCATGACCAGCAAGGAAGCGGTGTCCGAAGGCAGCCTGATCTCGGTCACCAACGATGGCAGCCTGTTGACCACCGTCTCGCAGCTCGACCCGATCTACGTCAACTTCAGCGTGTCCGATAACGACATGCTGCGGGTGCGCAAGCTCCAGCAGAGTGGCCAGCTGAAGCTGGTCG
Source organism: Neisseriaceae bacterium JH1-16 (assembly GCA_025989215.1). Classification (GTDB taxonomy): domain Bacteria; phylum Pseudomonadota; class Gammaproteobacteria; order Burkholderiales; family Chromobacteriaceae; genus Crenobacter_A. The sequence goes on from JAPDNP010000011.1 coordinate 7,964, forward strand.
AACCGAACAAATTGAGTGTGCGCCTGAAGCTGTCCGACGGCAGCGAGTACAGCAAGACCGGCTCGCTCAATTTCACCGACAACCTCATCGATACCGCTACCGGCACGGTGAGCTCGCGTGCGCTGTTCCCGAACGGCAAGGGGCAGATCCTGCCGGGCCAGTTCGTGCGGGTGGTGATCGACGGCGTGGTCCGCACCAATGCGCTGCAGGTGCCACAGAAGGCGGTGTTCAGCTCGCAACAAGGCAAGATGGTGTGGGTGGTTGGCCAGGACAACAAGGCCACCCCGACGCCGATCGAGACCGCCGACGAGGTCGGCCACAACGTGATCGTCGACAAGGGCCTGAAGGCGGGTGACCGGGTGGTGATCGACAACCTGATCAAGCTGCGCCCGGGCGCGATGGTGAAACCAGAAGCGGCCAAGCTGGAGACGGCGAATGCCGCCGCCCCGGCTCCGGCCGCGCACTGATAGCGGGAGACAGACACTATGTTTTCTGCTTTCTTTATTCGCAGGCCGATCTTCGCCTCGGTGATCTCGATCGTCATCATGTTGGCGGGTCTGGCGGCGATCAAGGCGCTGCCGGTCGAGCAGTTTCCGCAGATTGTGCCACCGACCGTGGCGGTGGCAACGAGCTATCCGGGCGCGTCGGCCGAAGTGATCGCCGCCACCGTGGCGGCGCCGCTCGAGCAGGCGATCAACGGTGTGGACGACATGCTCTACGTCCAGTCGTCCAGTTCCAGCTCCGGGGCGCTGACGATCACGGTGACCTTCAAGATCGGCACCAACCCCGACCAGGCGACGATCAACGTCAACAACAAGGTGCAGTCGGCGCTGGCGACGCTGCCGGAGGCGGTGCGTCGTCAGGGCGTGACGGTGCGGAAGAAGTCCTCCGCCTTCCTGCAGGTGATCGCGCTCTACTCGCCGAACAAGAGCTACGACACGCTGTACATGAGTAACTACGCGTTGCTCAACGTGATCGACGAGCTCAAGCGGATACCGGGTGTCGGCGACGTGGTCAACTTCGCCGCGCAGGACTACTCGATGCGGATCTGGCTGCGCCCGGACAAGCTGGCGCAGATGAAGCTGACCACCACCGACGTGACCAACGCGATCAACGAGCAGAACGCGCAGTTCGCCGCCGGTCGGGTCGGTGCCGAGCCGATCGACAAGCCGGTCGACTTCACCTACACGGTGACCACCAAGGGCCGCCTGACCGACCCCGCCGAGTTCGAGAACATCATCCTGCGTTCCAACCCGGACGGCTCGAAGCTGCGGCTGAAGGACGTGGCGCGGGTGGAACTGGGGGCGTTGAATTACGACTTCCGCGGCACCTTCGACGGCCAGCCGACCATCCCGATCGGTATCTTCCTGTCGCCGGGCGCCAACCAACTCGCCACCGCCGACGCGGTGCAGGCGACGATGACGCGCTTGTCGCAGAACTTCCCGAGCGACCTGAAGTACTCGATCCCGTACGACACGACCGAGTTCGTGAAGGTGTCGATCCACGAGGTGGTGAAGACGCTGGGCGAGGCGATGGTGCTGGTGTTCCTGGTGGTGTTCATCTTCCTGCAGAACTGGCGCGCGACGCTGATCCCGTGCTTGGCGGTGCCGGTGTCGATCATTGGCACCTTCGCCGGGATGTACGCGCTGGGCTTCTCGATCAACACACTGACGCTGTTCGGCATGGTGCTGGCGATCGGTATCGTGGTCGACGACGCGATCGTGGTGCTGGAGAACGTCGAGCGCCTAATGAGCACCGAGAAGCTGTCGCCGGTGCAGGCGTCGTTCAAGGCGATGGAAGAAGTGTCCGGGCCGGTGGTGGCGATCGTGCTGGTGCTGTGCTCGGTGTTCATCCCTGTGGCGTTCCTCGGCGGTATCGCCGGGCAGATGTACAAGCAGTTCGCGATTACCATCGCGATGTCGGTGACGATCTCGGGCCTGGTGGCGCTGACGCTGACCCCGGCCTTGTGCGCGCTGATCCTGAAGGCCGAGCATCAACACGAGCACCCGCTGTTCGACAAGTTCAACGCCTTCTTCGACCGGATGACCCAGGGCTACACCAACGGCGTGCGTTTCCTGCTCAAGCGCATCACGCTGGCGCTCTTGCTGTTCGCCGGCGTGATCGTGCTGGCGATCGGCCTGTTCCGCGTGGTGCCGAGCTCGCTGGCGCCGGACGAGGACCAGGGCTACATCATCGCGGCGATGTTCCTGCCGGACGGTGCGTCGATGAGCCGCACCGGCGCGGCGATGCATCAGCTCGACCAGATCACCCGACCGAACCCGGCGGTGGCGCACGTGCTGTCGTTCTCGGGCTTCGACATCCTGTCGGGGTCTAACAAGACCAACGGCGGTGTGAGTTTCATCACGCTCAAGCCGTGGGACGAGCGCAAGGCGCCGAACGAGCAGGCGCTGTCGCTGGTCGGGCAGGTGTTCAAGCAGGGCATGGCGATCCGCGACGGCCTGGTGCTGGCGTTCAACCCGCCGCCGATCTCGGGGATGTCGAATACCGGCGGTTTCGAAGCCTATGTGCAAAGCCGCGGCACCGGCACCACCAAGGACATGGAGGCGATGACCAAGAAACTGGTCGCCGCGGCCGCCAAGCGTCCGGAGCTGGCCGGCGTGCAGACCACCTTCTCGGCCAACGTACCGCAGGTGTACATCAAGCTCGACCGCGACAAGGCCAAGGCGCTCGGCGTGGCGATTACCGACGTGTTCAGCACGATGCAGAGCACCTTCGGTTCGCTGTACGTGAACGACTTCAACAAGTTCGGCCGCACCTTCAAGGTGCAGCTGCAGTCTGAGGCCGACTTCCGTGCCAAGGTCGAGGACATCCGCAACGTCTACACCCGCTCGGCGTCGGGCAGCATGATTCCGCTGTCGGCGCTGGTGACGGTGGAGCAGAGCACCGGCCCGGAAATCCTCGAGCGCTTCAACATCTTCCCGGCGGCCAAGGTGGTCGGTAACCCGGCGCCGGGGCGCAGCTCGGGCGAGGCGATCAAGGCGATGGAAGAAGTGGCGCAGGACACGCTCAGCAGCGACTACTCGCTGGCGTGGAGCGGTTCGGCGTTCCAGGAAAAGTCGACCAGCGGCTCGTCCGCGACGGTGTTCGGCTTCGGCATGATCATGGTGTTCCTGATCCTGGCGGCGCAGTACGAACGCTGGACGCTGCCGATCGCGGTGCTGATGGCGGTGCCGTTCGCGGTGTTTGGCGCGCTGACCGCCAACTGGCTGCGCGGCCTCGCCAACGACGTGTACTTCCAGGTAGCGCTGGTGACGCTGATAGGCTTGGCGTCGAAGAACGCGATCCTGATCGTGGAATTCGCCGTCTTGAAGATGGAAGAAGGGATGTCGCTGTTCGACGCGGCGCTGGAAGCGGCCAAGCTGCGCTTCCGCCCGATCGTGATGACCTCGCTCGCCTTCGTGCTCGGTTGCGTCCCGCTGGCGATTTCCAGCGGCGCCGGCGCGGCCAGCCGTCACTCGGTGGGTACCGGTGTGATCGGCGGGATGCTGGCGGCGACCTTCATCGCGGTGTTCTTCATCCCCGCGTTCTTCCTGTTGATCATGCAATGGTCGCAACGCGGCAAGCCGGCCGAACCGGAGATCCCGGCACTGCCGAAAGAAGGAGAGGCTACGCATGACTAAGCGATTGCTCCCTGCGCTGGTCGCGCTCGCCCTGGCGGGCTGCGCGGTCGGCCCCGATTACAGTCGCCCCAAGCTCGACATGCCGGACAACTGGGCGGTGCAGAACGGCCAGCCCGGCGGTGCCGCCGACCAGGCGGTCGAGGCCGGCTGGTGGAAACGCTTCAATGACCCGGTGCTCGAACAGCTGGTCGATGCGTCGCTGAGCTACAACCAGGACCTGGCTGCGGCCGCAGCTCGGGTCGACCAGGCCGCTGCGCAGGCCGGTATCGCGCGCGCAGCGTTGTTGCCCAGCTTGAGCGGCGATGCCAACTTCACCCGCAGACGGACCTCGGCCGAAATCACCGCGCCGGGCACACCGCTGGTGACCGATGTGCGCACCGTCAATGGCATTCTGTCGTGGGAGTTGGACCTGTGGGGCAAGCTGCGTCGCAGCAACGAGGCGGCCCGCGCCAATTTCCTGGCCAGTCGCTACAACCGCGATGCGCTCGAACTGTCGCTGGCCTCGCAAGTGGCTAGCACCTACTTCCAGTTGCGCGCGCTCGATGCGCAGCTGGAGGTCACCGAGCGGACGCTGAGTTCGCGCCAGGAATCGCTGCGCCTGCAACAGAAGCGCTTCCAGGGCGGGCTGATTTCGGCGCTGGACCTGCATCAGGCCGAGTCCGAAGAGGCCTCGGCGCGTGCCGCCGTGCCGCAGATCCGCCAGTCGGTCGAGCAGACCGAGCATGCGCTGTCGGTGCTGACCGGTCGCTCGCCGCGCGATCTGCTCAGCCCGACGCCGCGCGGCAAGGAGCTGGCGGTGCTGGCGATTCCGCCGGTAGTGCCGGGTGGCCTGCCGTCGACGCTGCTGACGCGTCGTCCGGACGTGGCCGCTGCCGAGCAGCAACTGGTGGCCGCGAATGCGCAGATCGGGGTGGCCCGTGCAGCGTACTTCCCGACCATCAGCTTGACCGGTGCGATCGGCTCGCAGAGCCTGTCGCTGTCAGGCTTGTTCACGGGGCCGGCGCGTACCTGGAGCTTCGTCGGCGATCTGGCCGGGCCGATCTTCAACTTCGGTGCGACCGGTTATGGTGTCGATGCGGCGACGGCCGGCCAGAAGCAGGCGCTGGCGTCGTACCAGTCGGCAGTGCAGAACGCGTTCCGCGATACGCTGGACGCGTTGTCGGCGATCGACGGCTCGGGCAAGAGCGAGGTGGGGCAGGCGGACCAGCTGCGCGCCTTGCGTGAGACGCAGCGGCTGGCGCAGCTGCGCTACGACAACGGCTACTCGAGCTACCTCGAGGTGCTGGATGCCGAGCGCAATACCTACTCGTCGGAGTTGAGTGTGATCAATGCGCGCCTGGCACGCCTGAATGCGGCGGTGTCGCTGTACAAGGCGCTCGGCGGCGGATGGTCGCAGGCGGATGCGGACGCGCAGCCGGATCGTGGGACGTCTCCGACGCCGACACTGGCGCCGGTCGCCAAGGCGCAGGGCTGATTCGGCCAACGTAGCAAAACAAGCCGCTTTCTTCGGAAAGCGGCTTTTTTACGTCTGGCGCATGGTTTTCAGGTGGGGCGCAGGCAGAAAAAATCGCCCCGGTGGGGCGATTGTCGGTGATGTCGGGCAACTGATTGCTTCAGTGTGCTGGCGCCGGTTCGGCTGCCGGGGCGGATGCAGCCGGCTGCTTGACGGCGGGGGCCGCCGGCTTGGCGACCTCACCGGCCGGTGCCGAGGCGTTGCCGGCGCCGGTCGGCGCGACCAGCTCGTCGATGTCCATGTCGTTGAGTCCGTTGTCGCTCGGCTTGGGCAGCGGTGCGCCGACTTGCTGGGCGCGCAGCTGCATGTAGCCGTCGCGGATGTAGCTGTAACGGTCCACTGCCGCCTCGTCGACCGCATTGGTGACGTCGAGCATCCGCTCGCGTGTGCTGAGGCCGTACATGCCCCAGAAGATGTACGGGCCGCCCTTGACGTCGTGATAGACCAGGTGCTCCGGGCCTTTCACCGCCAGCATCACTGTCAGGCCGGTACCATCGCGCACGGTCGATGGGCCGAAGAACGGCATCACCAAGTAGTTGCTGTTCTTCCAGCCCCAGCTGGCGAAGGTGTCGCCGAGCGAGGTCTTGTTGTTCTTCAGACCGGCCGGATCGGCGATGTCGAGCAGGCCGCCCAGGCCGAAGGTGCTGTTCAGTGCCACCCGCATGATGTCGTTCAGCGTGTCTTCGGCATGGCCGCGCAGCAGGTTGTTGGCAGCGCTGTAGATGTCGCGGAAATTGTCGAAGAAGTTGCTGATGCCGGTACGGATCGGCTGCGGGGTGATGAAGCGATAGCCCTGCGCTGCCGGCTTGATCACGGTGCGGTCGAGACCGTCGTTGATCGAGAACATGGTGCGGTTGTAGGACTCGTACGGGTCCTGCGGGTTGGGCGGATGACCGGTATTGGCACAGCCGGCCAAGAGCAGCGCGGCCGCGGCAGTCAGGGTGCGGATCGGGCGGCTCATGCGCGGGCTCCGGCGGGAGTGGAAAACAGCTCGTCGAGCGCATACAGCTCGAGCAAGCCCAGCAGGCCTTTAGGCCAACCGGTGACGGTCAGCGTGTGGCCGGCGGCGGCGGCGGCGCGGCGCGCCTGCAGCAGCAGCGCCAGCGCCGCCGAGTCGGCGTCGTCGACGCGCGACAGGTCGAGCGTCAGCGACGCCTGACCGGCCAGCTTGGCGAGCGGCGCGGCAAGCGCGGCGGCGCTATCCATCGTCAGCGCGCCGTCGAGCGTCGCCGCACCGGCAGCGGTGACCTGCAACATCAGGCGTTACCCTTGGCGGTAACCGCCGCGTTCTTGTCCTTCAGCATCTTGATCAGGCCATCGACGCCGCTCTTGTTGATCTCGTCGTTGAACTGATTGCGGTACACGGTCACCAGGCTAGCACCCTCGACGCTGACGTTATAGATCTTCCAGCCCTGGGCGGTCTTGTACAGGGTGTAGTCGATGCTGACCGGCTTCTTGTCGCTGCTGTTCGGCAGCGTCACTTCCGACTTCACCGTGGCTTCGCGGCCGTTGTTGGCGAGGATCGGGTTCGGCTTCACGTCGACCTGGGTGCCCTTGTAGCGGGTCATCGTCGAGGTGTAGATGCGTACCAGCAGGGTCTGGAACTCCTGGGACAGTTGCTGTTGCTGTTCCGGGGTGGCCTGGCGCCAGCCGCGGCCGACCGCCAGCGCGGTCATGCGCTGGAAGTCGAACTGCGGTACGGCCAGCGCTTCGACCTGCTGGCGGACCTGGCGGGTGTTCTTGCCGTTGTCCTGCTTGAGCAGGTCGAGCACCTGGCGGGCGCCGTCGCGGATGGTTTCCACCGGCGAATCGCTGGCGGCGAAAGCACTGCTGCTCACCAGCAGCATCAGTGCACAGAAGGAGGAGAGTAGTCGTTTCATCATCATTCAGTCCAATTGGGGGTTACTGGGCAATCCCGCATTGTTGTTGTTTGCCTGCGGTTATTCGTTTATTGCTGGGGCGCGGCTTTGTCGGCGTGAGTACTGCTGTCGCTGCTGCCCTTCTCTGCAAAACTGGTCATGAACTTGCCGATCAGTTGTTCCAGCACCAGTGCCGACGAGGTCAGCGTGATCTTGCCGCCCGGCTCGAGCGTGTCCGGATCGCCGCCCTCGGTCAGACCGATGTACTGCTCGCCCAACAGGCCGGCGGTAAGGATCTCGGCGCTGACGTCGCGGCTGAACTGGTACTGCTTGTCGATGGCCAGCGTCACCTTGGCCTGGTAAGTCTTCGAGTCTAGCTGGATATTACTGACGCGGCCGACCAACACGCCGGCCGATTTCACCGGCGCCTTCACTTTCAGGCCGCCGATATTGTCGAAGTCGGCGGTTACCGTGTAGCTCTGGGTGCTGCTTTGCGGCGTCAGGTTGGCGACCTTCAGCGACAGGAAGACCACCGAGGCGATGCCGATGGCGACGAAGAGGCCGACCCACAGGTCGATGGTGGAGCGTTTCATTCAGGCGGTTCCTAGAACATGAAGGCGGTAAGCACGAAGTCGAGCGCCAGAATCACCAGCGCGGACGTGACCACGGTACGGGTGGTGGCCGACGAGACCCCGGCGGCGGTCGGGGTGGCGTCGTAGCCCTCGAATACGGCGATCAGCGTCACGGCGACGCCGAACACCAGGCTCTTGATCAGGCCGTTGACCACGTCGTAGTGCAGGTCGACGTTGGATTGCATTTGCGACCAGAAGGTACCGGCGTCCAGGCCGATCATCACCACGCCGACCAGATAGCCGCCGAAGATGCCCATCACGTTGAACAGCGCGGCGAGCACTGGCATCGAGATCACCCCGGCCCAGAAGCGCGGCGCGACCACGCGGGCGATCGGGTTGACCGCCATCACGCTCATCGCGTCGAGCTGCTCGGTGGCTTTCATCAGGCCGATCTCGGCGGTCATCGCCGAGCCGGAACGGCTGGCGAACAACAGCGCCGCCAGCACCGGGCCCAGTTCGCGCAGCAGCGACAGCGCCACCAACGCACCGAGCGCGTCGGCCGAACCGAAGCGCGACAGGGTGTTGTAGCCCTGCAGGCCGAGCACCATGCCGACGAACAGGCCGGACACGATGATGATGATCAGCGACAGCACGCCGGCGAAGTACATCTCGCGGATGGTCATCTGCAGGCGCAGCAGGCTCTGGCCCGACTGCATCACGATGGCGCCGAGGAAGCGGGCGGCGAAGCCGAGCCGCCAGATCGCGTTGATGGTCAACGCGCCCAGGTGGCGGAACGGGGAAGCGAGGGTTTCGAACATCAGCGGACTCCCTGGCTCAGGTCGTCGGCCAGGCTGGTGCCGGCCGGGTAGGCAAAATGCACCGGACCGTCCGGGTCGCCGTGCACGAACTGCTTGAGCCAGGGCGAATCGCTCTGGCGCACCGCGTCGGGCGTACCCTCGGCGGCGATTTCGCCGTGCGCGACGAAATAGACGTAGTCGACGATGTTGAGCGACTGGTGCACATCGTGCGTCACCATCACCGCGGTGGTGCCGAGCGCCAGGTTGAGGCGCTTGATCAGGTGGGCGATCACACCGAGCGAGATCGGGTCGAGGCCGGTGAACGGCTCGTCGTACAGCATCAGCTCCGGATCGAGCGCGAGGGCGCGCGCCAGTGCGACGCGGCGCGCCATGCCACCGGACAGTTCGGCCGGCATCAGCGTCTGGGTGCCGCGCAGCCCGACCGCCGACAGCTTCAGCGTCACCAGGTCGCGGATCATGTCTTCGGGCAGCGCGGTGTGCTCGCGCAGCGGGAAGGCGACGTTGTCGGCCACCGACAGGTCGGTGAACAGCGCGCCGAACTGGAACAGCATGCCCATCTTGCGGCGGTGCACATACAGTTCGCGGGTGTTCATGGTGGCGACGTTCTTGCCGTCCACCCATACCTCGCCCGACTGCGGGCGCACCTGACCGGAGATCAGCCTGAGCAGCGTGGTCTTGCCGCTGCCGCTGCCGCCCATGATGGCGACCAGCTGGCCGCGCGGGATGCGCAGATTGATGTTGCTCAGGATTTGCCGCTTGCCGTAGCCGAAGCTGACATTCCTGAGTTCGATATACGGGTCGTGGGACACTTTGGCCTATCGAAGTGAAGAAAGGCGGACCTCCAATCGGCGGCCCGTGGCGTAGTTTATCGTTTCCGCGCCGAGCACGCCAAATGACGGCGGCGTAGCAATGTGGCGTTATTGTAACGCAGGGAACAAAATATGTGTCTTTAGCAGACCGTTCGGTCTAATCGGGCTGCCCGGTGCGGCGTCGCAGCGCCATGCCGATCGACGCCGGCGCGGTCGGCGCGAAGCCGTACTGGGCGTACAGCGCGTGGGCCTGGCCATCGGCGATCAGACTGACGTAGGCGCTGTCGGGGATGTTGTCTCGCTGCCAGTCGACCAGCGCCGCAACGATGCGCTTGCCGAGCCCCCGGCCCTGGTGGGCCGGATCGACCGCGATGTCGACGACCTGATAGAAGCAGCCGCCGTCGCCGATCACCCGGCCCATGCCGACCACGCTGCCGGCGCGCTCGATGCGCACGCCGAACAGCGTGTTGGGCAGGCCGCGTGCGGCCGCCTCGGCGCTCTTGGCCGACAGACCGGCGGCGACGCGCAGCCGGCGGTAGTCGTCGATGGCGGGCGGGGCGGCAATCAGCGTGTAGTCGTCGTGCATGGCGGGGCTCCAATAGGGGATTCGGCCAACCTTGCCATAGAAAACGCCCGCGCGGCGGCGGGCGTCGGGCAAGACTGGGCGGGGCGGATCAGATGCCGCGCAGCAGCTCGTTGATACTGGTCTTGGCGCGGGTCTTGGCGTCGACCTTCTTCACGATCACCGCGCAGTACAGGCTGTACTTGCCGTCGGCGGACGGCAGGTTGCCCGATACCACGACCGAGCCGGCCGGGACGCGGCCGTAGCTGACTTCGCCGGTTTCGCGGTCGTAGATCTTGGTCGACTGGCCGATGTACACGCCCATCGAGATCACCGAGCCCTCTTCGACGATCACGCCTTCGACGATTTCCGAACGGGCGCCGATGAAGCAGTTGTCTTCGATGATGGTCGGGTTGGCTTGCAGCGGCTCGAGCACGCCGCCGATGCCGACACCGCCGGACAGGTGCACGTTCTTGCCGATCTGGGCGCAGCTGCCGACGGTGGCCCAGGTGTCGACCATGGTGCCTTCATCGACGTAGGCGCCGATATTGACGTAGGACGGCATCAGCACGGTGTTCTTGGCCACGAAGGAGCCCTTGCGCGCCACGGCGCCCGGCACCACGCGGAAGCCGGCGGCCTGGAACTGTTCCTGGTTCCAGTCGGCGAACTTGGTGTCGACCTTGTCGAAGTAGCGGCTCACGCCGTCGTCGGCGACCGCGTTGTCGCGGATGCGGAACGACAGTAGCACGGCCTTCTTCAGCCACTGGTGGGTGACCCATTCGCCGTCGATCTTCTCGGCGACGCGCAGGCTGCCGGCGTCCAGCTCGGCGATCACGCTGTCGACGGCGTTCTTGATCTCGGCGCTGACGGTGGCCGGGGTGATGTCGGCGCGTTGTTCGAACGCGGTTTCGATCAGGCTCTGGAACTGATGCATGGTGTTGTCCTTGGTATGGATGAATCGGGTTTTGATTGATTGTCTGACGCTATTCTACCGCAGTGCGGCGAGCCGTTTGGCGGCTTCGACGCAGTCGGCCAGCGGCGCGACCAGCGCCAGGCGCACGAAGCCGGCGCCGGGGTTGACGCCGTGCGCGTCGCGGGCGAGGAAGCTGCCCGGCAGCACCGTCACGTTCGCCTCGACGAACGCGCGCCGCGCATAGGCCTGGTCGTCGCCCCCGGGCACTTTCACCCACAGGTAGAACGACGCATCCGGCGCGGCGAATTCGAGCACTGGCGCCAGAATCGGCATCACCGCGGCGAACTTCTCGGCGTACTGGCGGCGGTTGTCCACCACATGCGCCTCGTCGTGCCAGGCGGCGGCGCTGGCGGCCTGCACCACCGGGTTCATCGCGCAGCCGTGGTAGGTGCGGTAGAGCAGGAACTGTTTGAGCAGCGCGGCGTCGCCGGCGACGAAGCCGGAGCGCAGGCCGGGCACATTGGAGCGCTTGGACAGGCTGGTGAACATCACCAGTCGCTCGAAGCCGCGGCCCAGTTTCACCGCCGCCTCCAGACCGCCGAGCGGCGCTGCACCGGTGTAGATCTCCGAGTAGCATTCGTCCGAGGCGATAATGAAGCCATATTGATCCGACAGCGCGAACAGCGCCTGCCAGTCTTCGAGCGACATCACCGCGCCGGTCGGGTTGCCCGGGCTGCAGACGAACACCAACTGGGTGCGCTGCCATACCGCCTCGGGCACCGCCGCCCAGTCGGGCTGGAAGCGCTGTTCGGCCAGGCAGTTGACGTAGTAGGGCTCGGCGCCGGCGAGCAAGGCCGCGCCTTCATAAATCTGGTAGAACGGATTGGGCGAGATCACCACCGGGCGCTCGCTGTCGCGGCTCGGGTCGATCAGCGACTGGGTGAACGCGAACAGCGCCTCGCGCGAACCGTTCACCGGCAGGATTTCGCTGTCGGGGTTGGCCGAAACGCCGTAGCGGCGCAGCAGCCAGTGCGCGCAGGCGCCGCGCAGCTCGGCGCTGCCCAGCGTGCTAGGATACGCGGCCAGCCCGGCCAGCGAGCCGCTCAGCGCCTCGGTCACCACCGTCGGGGTGGCGTGCTTCGGCTCGCCGATCTGCAGCGCGATCGGCTTGAGTTCCGCCGGCGGCGTGAGGCCGGCGAGCAGGGCGCGCAGCCGTTCGAACGGGTAGGGCTGCAGTTGGGTCAAATGCGGGTTCACGGCACAAGCACTCCGGGTTGGTCGCTATTACGACAATTCTCGTCGCAAAAGCTCGTCGCAAAAACCGCTAATAGTAAGAAATTGAGATGTCTCCTGTAAAACATAAACTCTTCGCGATGTTGTGCGTGCTGACCAGCGCGATGGTCTGGGGCTTCATCTGGTTCCCGTTTCGCGCGATGCACGAGATGGGCATCAGCAACTTCGCCACCTCGATGCTGGTGTACCTGTTCGCCGCCGCCGCCGGCCTGACGCTGTTCTACAAGGTGTTCCGCGACGAGTTCCGCTTCCAGCCGGTGCTGATCCCGCTGACGCTGGCGTTCGGCTGGTGCAACTTCAGCTACACCTGGTCGGTGACCGAGGGCGAGGTGATGCGGGTGCTGCTGCTGTTCTACCTGTCGCCGCTGTGGGCGGTGTTCTTCTCGTGGGTGCTGCTGAAGGAGAAGCTGACCCGTACCGGCTGGGGCGTGGTGGCGCTGTCGCTCTTCGGCTGCATGATCATCCTTTATAAGCCCGGCGCGATCGGTGGCGATGCGCCGCTGTCGCACGGCTACGAGTGGCTGGCGCTGTCCGGCGGCTTCACCTTCGCCTTCGGTAATGTGCTGTCGCGCCGTGCCAAGACGCTGCCGGTGGCGGCCAAGAGCGCCTGCATCTGGTTCGGTGTGGCGAGTATGGGTTTCGTTGGCCTGCTCAGCCGCGGCCAGCTCGGCGAGGTGGCGTCGATGCCGGCGATCGGCTGGGTGCTGGTGGTGGCGATGGCGATGTCGCTGTTCGCCACCAGCGTGGTGTCGCAGTACGGTCTGACCATTCTGCCGGCGACGCAGGCGATGACCTTGATGCTGATGGAGCTGGTGTTCGCCGCGATGTCGGCCTATCTGCTGGCCGGCGAGGTGATGAAGCCGAACGAGTGGCTAGGCGGCGCGCTGATCGTCGGCGCCAGCCTGATGTCGGGCAAGATGACGCGCAAGCCGGCCGCGGCTTCCACCGCGGCGCCGGTATGAAATCCTGCTGCGTGGCGCCGGAGCAGGCCCGACGCGTCCGGCGGCGCGGCTGGCTGGCGCTGGCGGCGCTGGCCGTGTTGATCGCGCTGGCGGCCTGGCTGGCCGGATAGCAAACGGGACCCGATCGGGTCCCGTTTCGTTTTGCTGCGGCGATGAGCGATCGTTGGATCGTGCCCGGTCGACGCCCGAGGGCAACGGCGTTTACTCGTCCCACGGCCACCAGTCGGGCAGCGGTTCCAGTGCCGTTTCCGGATAGCGGGCATCGAGGAAGTCGGCCAGCCGGTCGGGGCGGCCGATGCCGTGTTCGTCGAGATAGCCGTCGAGCAGCGCGGCGGACTCGGCGTCGCCGAGCAAGCGGTACAGCAGCGCCCAGTCCTCGATGCAGCACCAGGGCAGCCCGTCGGCCGGCTCGATCGCCGTGGCGTCGAACGGCCAGCGGAATACGCCGCGTTCCAGACGGATCGCCATCTCGGCGACTAGCTCGATCTGCAGGCCGTCCGCGGTTTCGAAGCGGGCGAAATGGCGTGGAGCGTAGTCCGGGTGCGGGTCGGGGCTGATATCGCGCGCCTGTTCGGCCAACGTTTGGGCCATCGCGGCGAAATCGGCCGCGGTGGTGACGAGTTCGAGCCGGTCCGGTGCGGCGGCGAGGCCGAGCCGGTGCAGCAGGGCGCTGCCGCCGATCGCCCAGCTGCGGGCGGTCAGTTGCGGCGCGAGGGCGGTGGCGAAGGCGAGCGGGGCGGATGCGGTCATGCGGGGCTTTCCGGGCAGGGCCGGGGCGCCGTGCGCCGCCCCGGGGCAGTGATTCAGTAGTGCGGCGGGATTTCGTCGCGCAGCGAGCCGCTGCTGATGCCGCTTTCCGGCTGGTTGGCGCGGAACTGCTGGTAGAGCACGCGCAGCTGCTGTTGCAGCAGGTCGATCTGCTGCTGCTGGCGCGCTACGGTCAGGTTCAGCGCGTCGAGCAGGTCGTCCTGCAGCGCCACCTTGCTTTCGAGTTCGATCAGACGGTCTTCCATGAGTGCCTCCGGCTGGGGCCGCGATGGAATCGGCCAGATAGGGTGGAAAGGGCTCCGCATGTGGAGCCCTGTGAATTTTACGCGATGGCGTGCGACCTTAGAACCTGTTTACGTCCTCGCGAACGACGGGGCAGCCAAGGCGAAATGACGTGAGAAAGCGGAATGTACAAGCGAGTACATGAGCCTTTTAAGTGTCATTTCAACGCAGGATCACCCGAGTGCAGCAGAGCGTAAATAGGTTCTACAGCACCATCGCCGCAATCCAGCCGGCCACCATCAGCGGCAGGTTGTAGTGCAGGAAGGTCGGGATCACCGTGTCGCGGATGTGGTCGTGCTGGCCGTCGATATTCAGGCCTGAGGTGGGGCCGAGCGTCGAGTCGGACGCCGGCGAACCGGCGTCGCCCAGCGCCCCGGCGGTGCCGATGATCGCCACCGTCGCCAGCGGCGAGAAACCGAGCTGGATGCACAGCGGCACGTAGATCGCGGTGATGATCGGCACGGTGGAGAACGATGAGCCGATGCCCAGCGTGATCACTAGGCCGACCAGCAGCATCGAGAACGCCGCCGCGCCCTTGCTGCCGGCGAACAGGTTGGCCGAATGGGTCACCAGGTCCTTGATCTCGCCGGTGGCGCGCACCACCTCGGCGAAGCCCTGGGCGGTGATCATGATGAAGCCGATCATCGCCATCATCTTCATGCCCTCGGTGAACACCCCGTCGGCGTCCTTCCACTTCACCACGCCGGTGGCGAGGAACAGCAGAAAGCCGACCAGCGCGCCCATGATCATCGAGTCGGTGTAGAGCTGCACCGCGAACGCCAGCACGATGGCGGCCAGCGCGGTGGCGATCGATTTCGGGCTGTGGTGGGCGCGCTGGCGCTCGGCGTTCTCGATCTTGCCGAGGCTATAGTGGCGCGGCTTGCGGTAGCTGATGAACACCGCAATCAGCATGCCGACGAACATGCCGGCGGCCGGGATCGCCATCGCATCCATCACGTTGACGCCGGACACGTCCATGCCCGACTTAATGATGTTGCCGAGCAGAATCTGCTTGAGGAAGATCTCGCCGAAGCCGACCGGCAGGAACATGTACGGGGTGACCAGGCCGAAGGTGATCACGCAGGCGATCGCTCGGCGGTCCAGTTGCAGCCGGGCCATCACGTACAACAGCGGCGGGATCAGCAGCGGGATGAAGGCGATATGGATCGGGATCAGGTTCTGGCTGGCGATGCTGACCAGCGCCAAGAGGCCGAGCAGCCCCCACTTGAGCCGGCTCTTGCCGTCGGCCGAATCGAGTTTCTTCACCGCCAGGTCGGCCAGCGCGTGCGGCAGGCCGGACTTGGCGATCGCCACCGCGAATGCGCCGAGTAAGGCGTAGGACAGCGCCACCGAGGCGCCGCCGGTGATGCCGTTGTTGAACGCCGCCAGCGTCTGGCTCATCGACAGCCCGCCGGCCAACCCCCCGACCACCGCGCCGATCAACAGGCTGATCACCACATGGGTGCGTAATAGGGACAGGGCGAGCATGACGAGGACGGCGAGCAGGACGGCATTCATAATTGACTATACAAATCAGCGGCTTGGCTTCGTGGGCCGCGCCGGGGGACGGAAAAGCGGGCAAGGGTAGTCGCTTTGCCCGGGGCTGTCGAGTCGGATGGTCTAATCGACCAGTCTGTCATAATGACGTCTTGCTAAATGGAGCACCGCCATGTCTCTGCGTCGTCCCATCGACAGCCTTGCCACCTTGCGCCTGTTCCGGCTGATCGCCGAGCAGGGCAGCTTCAGCCGCGCGGCCGAACGACTGGAGCTCAGCTCCGGCGCCGCCAGCAAGCAGATCAGCGCGCTGGAAGCGTCGCTCGGCGTGCGGCTGTTGCAGCGCTCCACCCGCCGGCTCAGCCTGACCGAGGCCGGCCGGCTCTACTACCACCACTGCGTGAAGGCGCTCGACGAGCTGGAGTTGGCCGAACAGGCGCTGCAGGCCTTGGGCGACACGCCGCGCGGCCGGCTGCGCGTGGCGGTGCCGATCGCCTTCGGGCAACTATTCCTGCAGCAGCACCTGCCGGGCTTCCTGCGCGCCTATCCGGAGGTGGCGCTCGACCTGGTGCTGTCCGACCACTATGTCGACCTGGTCGAGGACGGCTTCGATCTGGCGCTGCGCATCAGCAGCGGCCTGCCCGACTCGCGGCTGGTGGCGCGCACCATCGGTCCGCTCGGCCGGGCGCTGGTGGCCAGCCCCGGCTATCTGGCCGCCGCCGGGCCGCTGGCCCACCCGAGCGACCTGGGCCAGCACGCCACGCTGATCCATACCCTGAGCGGCGGCTATGCCGAGTGGTCGTTCCAGCGCGGCGACGAGGAGGTGCGGGTGCCGGTGCGCGGCCGGCTGTCGGTGAACAGCAGCATGCTGTTGCGTACCAGCCTGCTCGACGGCCTGGGGCTGACGCTGACGCCGACGCTGGCGGTGCAGGACTTGCTGGCCGACGGCCGGCTGGTCGAGGTGCTGCCCGACTGGGCGCCGCAGGGGCTGAAGCTGTTCGCGCTGCTGCCGTCCAACCGGGCGGTGGCGCCGAAGACCGCGGCGTTCATCGAGTTTTTGAGCCGCCTCGCGCTGCCCTGATTGTTGCCGTGGCGGAAGGGCCGTTCTTCCGCCGCCCGGCTTATTCCGGATGCGGCGGCATCCGATACTGGTCGCGTCATCTAATAGGAGTCGCGCCATGTCATCCCTCGTCCTGCTTCGCACCCCGTGGCTGGCCCGTGCCGGCCAGAGCCCGCTGGCGCTGCTGCTCGGCACCGGCAGCCTGCTCGGCATTGGCCTGCCGGTCGCCAAGCTCGGCACCGCCGCCGGCATCGCGCCGCTCGGCTATGCGTTCTGGTCCTCGCTGCTCGCCGGCCTGCTGCTGTTGGCACTGGGGCGGCTGCCGGCCGGCCGCGGCCGCGAGCTGTTCCGCTACAGCGCGCTGATGGGCGGGCTGAGCCTGCTGCCCAACTGCCTGACCTATCTGGCGATTCCACACCTGGGCACCGGCTACGCCGCACTGCTCTACACCCTGCCGACCTTGTTCACCTGGCTGATGGCGCTGGCGATCGGTTGGGAAAAACTGAGCGGGCCGCGCGCGCTGGCGGTCGGGCTCGGCATGGCCGGGGCGGTGCTGGTGTTGGCGCCGCGGCTGCAGTTGGCGGCGCCGGCTGAGCTCGGCTGGCTGCTGGTGGCGCTGGGTTCGCCGTTGTTCCTGGCGCTGTGCAATCTGCTGCGCAAGCGCTACCTGCCGCAGGGCATCGACAACGCGATGCTGGCGGGCAGCCAGCTGCTCGCCGGGGCGCTGACCTTGCTGCCGTGGCTGCTGCTCAACGGCGGCCTGGACGTGCCGGCGGCCGGGATGAGCTGGCTGGGCCTGCAGGTGGCGCTGTCGCTGCTGGCCAGCCTGCTGTACTTCCAGCTGCAGAAGCTGTCCAGCCCGGTGTTTCTCAGCCAGCTCGGCTACGTGATCATGTTGAGCGGCCTGGCCGGCAGCGCGCTGCTGTTCGGCGACTGGCCGGCGCCGGCCACCTTGCTCGGCGTGCCGCTGCTCTACCTCGGTGCGCGGCTGTTGGCACGCAGCGCGTGAGAACCTGTTCACGATCTGCTGCACTCGGGTGATCCTGCGTTGGAATGCCGCTTAACATGCTTGTCTACTTGATGAGTGCACTCCGCTTTTTCGCGCCATTGACCCTTCGTTCGCGAGATCGTGAGCAAGCTCTGAGGTCGGGCGATGTAGTGCGCGTCAGCGCCTGGCCGGGGGCGTCGCCGGATGTTGGCCTAGCGTTTGGCGCTCAGGCCAAACGACAACGCCGCCGGCCCGGATGGGCGCGGCGGCGTGGTGTATCGCGGCGGGAAGGCTCAGGCGACGATGTCCTCCAGGCTGAACTGCTCGCTCTGGTCGTTGTACATGAAGATCTCGGCGTAGCGGCCCCAGCTGATCACCGTGTCGAGGGTTTCCTCCTCGGTGTTCTCGCTCAGGTATTTTTCCAGCCGGTCCTCGAAATAGCTGCGTGGCACGCTCTGGCCCTCGTGCTGGTGCAGCGCATCGACGATCACCCGCGCCAGCGGCACGTGGTTCAGCAGGTGTTGGGCAAACAGCTGCTTGCGCTCCTGGGTGTCGTACTCGGCGAACAGGCGGCCGGCCGGGGTCAGGGTGATGTCGCCCTCGCTCATGTCGGCGAACTGCAGGTGGTGCAGCACTTCGGCCACCGGGAATAGGTCGTCGACCTCCAGGTGCAGGGTGCGGGCGATCTCCGGCAGGTCGGCCTTGCCGTTGTACGGTTCGGCCAACAGCGTTTCGGCCAGGCCCGCCAGCAGGTTGGTCGACACCGGCGGCAGCGGACTGCCTTCCTCCAGCGACGGCTTGGGCGCCGCGGTCGGCACCGGGCGCGCGGTCATTCGTGCGTAGATGTCGTCGACCAGCTGGCGGAACGCCGGGTCGAGACGGTTGCGCGGGTGGGCGAACGGCACCTTGATCTCGGCGATCACCCGGCCCGGCTTGGACGATAGCACCAAGATGCGGTCGCACATGAATACCGCCTCCTCGATGTTGTGGGTGACGATCAGCACCGACTTGATCGGCAGCTTGCGGTCGGTCCACAGGTCCAGCAGGTCGGTGCGCAGCGTCTCGGCGGTCAGCACGTCGAGCGCGGAGAACGGCTCGTCCATCAGCAGCAGCGTTGGGTCGACCACCAGCGCGCGGGCGAAGCCGACGCGCTGGCGCATGCCGCCGGACAGCTCGCGCGGATAGGCGTTTTCGAAGCCATCCAGACCGATCAGGTCGATCGCCGCCAGCGCGCGGCGGCGGCGTTCGTCGGCGGCGACGCCCAGCGCTTCCAGGCCGGCCTCGACGTTTTCCAGCACGGTCAGCCACGGGAACAGCGCGAAGGTCTGGAACACCATCGCAACGCCGCGGGCAGGCCCGTCGAGCGGGGCGCCGCAGTAGTCGACCTGCCCGCCGGTGGGGCGGATCAGGCCGGCGATGATGCGCAGCAGCGTCGACTTGCCCGAGCCGGAGCGGCCCAACAGGCCGACGATCTCGCCCTCGTGCAGCGACACGTTCACCCCGTCGAGCACCAAGAGTTCTTCCTGCTGCTTGTCGAAGCCGCAGCGCACGTCGCGGACGGACAGGATTTCGCGGTGATTGTTCATGGTCTTGGTCCTTCTATCAGTGCAGGCGCAGGCGGTTTTCGGCGTAGGCGTACATCGGGCGCCACAGCAGCCGGTTGAACAGCACCACGAACAGCGACATCACGGTGATGCCGAGGATGATATGCGGGAAGTCGCCGGCGGCGGTGGTCTGGGCGATATACGCGCCCAGGCCGTGGGCGTTGACGTGGGTCTTGCCCCAGGACACCGCTTCCGAAACGATGCTGGCGTTCCACGCGCCGCCCGAGGCGGTGATCGCGCCGGTGACGTAGTAGGGGAAGATGCCCGGCAGCATCACCTTCTTCCACCACTGCCAGCCGCGGATGTGGAAGTTGGCCGCCACTTCGCGGAAGTCGTTCGGGAAGGCGGTGGTGCCGGCGATCACGTTGAACAGGATGTACCACTGGGTGCCGAGCACGATCAGCGGGCTGAGCCAGATGTCCGGATTGGCGTCGAAATGCACGATGCCGATCACGAACACCGGGAACAGCAGGTTGGCCGGGAAGGCGGCCAGGAACTGCGCCAGCGGCTGGATCTTTTCGGCCAACTTCGGGCGCAGGCCGATCAGCACGCCCAGCGGCACCCAGATCACCGAGGCCAGCAGTACCAGGAACAGCACGCGCACCAGCGTGATCAGCCCCAGGCCGAGCACGTGGCCGACTTCGGCCAGCGCGACGCTCTGGCTGGCGTAGCCGATCACCCGCCACATCAGGTAGGCGGTGCCGGCCAGCACCAGCGTGTTCCATAGCCAGTCGATGCGGCCGGGATTGGCCTTGCTCTCGAACGGCAGCGCCACCGAGCTGCGCTGCAGGCGCAGCGGGTAGCGGGTCACTGCCAGCACCAGCGCGGTCAGCGGCGCCAGCAGTTGTTGCAACAGGCGAGTGCGGCGCACCAGGTCCAGCAGCCACGATTGCGGCGCCGACTGCGAGGCGGTGTCTTCCAGGCGGAACTTGTCGGCCCAGGCCACCAGCGGGCGGAACAGCAGCTGGTCGTAGGCGAGGATCACTAGCGTCATGCCGACGATCAGCCAGCCGATCGCGGACAGGTTCTGCTGCGCGATCGCCTCGGCCAGATACGAACCCATGCCCGGCAGGGTGACGGTATTGTTGCCGACGGTGATCGCCTCGGACGCGACCACGAAGAACCAGCCGCCGGACATGCTCATCATCATGTTCCAGATCAGCCCAGGCAGCGAGAACGGCACTTCGAGTTTCCAGAACTTCTGCCAGCCGGTCAGGTGGAAGCTGCGCGACACCTCGTTCAGATCGCGCGGAATGGTGCGCATCGACTGGTAGAAGCTGAACGCCATGTTCCACGCCTGGCTGGTGAAGATCGCGAAGATCGCCGCGCACTCGGCGCCGAGCACCCGGCCGGGGAACAGCGCGAGGAAGAAGGTCACGGTGAACGAGATGTAGCCGAGCACCGGCACCGACTGCAGGATGTCCAGCATCGGGATCAGCACCTTCTCGGCGCGGCGGCTCTTGGCGGCCAGCGTGCCGTAGGCCAGCGCGAACACGAGCGAGGCGATCATCGCCGCCAGCATGCGCAGCGTAGTGCGCAGCGCGTATTCCGGCAGGCGGGTCGGGACGAGCGAGATCGGCTCGGCCTTCAGTGCCGTCAGCGGCGCCATGGTCTGGTGGTATTCGGTGCTGATCAGCGCGATCGCGCACAGGATCAGCGGAAAGGCAATCACGTCCCAGCGGTTCGGGGTCAGGCGTCGCGCCGAGTCGTGAATGAACGGGGGCAGGGCAATTCTCATCTGGTCGTCCGACGCGGGGCCCTCGTGGGGCCGGGTTAGGCTTCAGGTTGGCAACGGCATTGCCAAGCTTAACGCGTAGGTTTGACGTCACGATGACGTCAAGTCTGTTTGGGCCGGATGATAACGGGCTAGCCGCAAAACAATCGTCAAAAAATGTAACGGTTTGTCAGGACCGGTGCGCGGTCTCGCGCACGAGAGGTCGACCAAGGCGAAGTGCTGCGAAGAAGCGAAGCGGGCTCATCGAGTAGGGCGGGCATGTCAACGCAGTTCGCCCGAGTGCCGCCGCTCGTGAGCCGGAGCTCAGGAAGCAGCGCCGCGCAGCGCCTTGATGCTGTAGATGTCGAAGCGGGTGCTCTTGCCGACCTGCTCGCCGCTCGGTTTCACCCCTTCGATCGGCGCACCCAGGCGCGGCCGCTTCACCACCACTCGGTTCTTGGCCGCACCGATCGCGGCCGACAGCAGCGCCGCGCTGTCGAGGTCGTCGCCGATCACCGCCTGGAACGCGGTCATGTCCTTCTTCACCGCCGCGGTCTTGCCGGTGTCGGGGAACATCGGGTCGACGAACACCACGTCCGGGCGCTCGGCGTCGGGTAGGCTCGAGAGCCACTGCGCCGAGTCGGCGTGCACCAGCGTCATCCGCGCCACGATGTCCATCGTGTCCGGGTGAGTGCTGGCGCGGTCGAGTGCGTCGGCCAACAGTGCCGCCGCTACCGGCGAGCGCTCCACCAGGGTGACGGCGCAGCCGAGCGTCGCCAGCACGAAGCCGTCGCGGCCGAGCCCGGCGGTGGCATCGACCACGAGCGGCAGCGCCTCGGCGCCCTTCAGGCCGATCGCTTTGGCCACCGGCTGGCCGCGCCCGCCGCCCTGCTCGCGGCGGTGCTTGGCGGCGCCGGCGACGAACTCGGCGAACACCGCGCCCTGCTTGCCCACCGTCACCAGCTCCAGCCGCTCCGGCCCCAGTTCCAGCCAGTAGCCCTCGACGGGGCGGCGGGTCACCAGCGGCAGCGCGAAGCGTTCGGCCAACTGTTGGGCGGTGTGGCGGCGCGCCGGTTCGGCGCAGTAGAGCGGAGTGGTCATCGGGGGCTTCCGGTTGCGTTGCCGCGACGATACGGCAGGATGGCCGGGGCGACAACCGTCGGGGCGCTCGACGCATCAATGCTTTTGGCATAAAACGTGGCAATGATCATTCCGTTCTCGCTGCCGGCGCTGGTCGCCGGGCTGGTGCTGCCGTTCTATCTGGCCGAGCTGCCCGACTGGCGCTGGGCGCTCGTCGTAGCCGTCGTGTGCGGCATCGGTCGGCGCGGTTGGCCGGGTGGACGCAACCTGCTCGGCATCGTGTTGCTGGTGGCGCTCGGTGTGGCCTGGACTAGCTGGCGCGCCGAGCAAAGGTTGGCCGAACGGCTGGCGCCGGCACTGGAGGGCAAGCCGGTGACGCTGGTCGGCGTGGTGCGCGACCTGCCCGACCCGGGCGAATTCGGTACCCGGCTGCGCCTGGAGGTCGAGCAGGTGTTGAGCCCGGGCGTGGCGCTGCCGCGCCGGCTCTTGCTTACCGATTACCGCAATCAGGACTGGCCGCCGGGCAGCCGCTGGCGGCTGACGCTGGCGCCGAAGGCACCGACCGGTTCGGCCAACCCCTATGGCTTCGATGCCGAGGCCTGGTACTGGTCGGAGGGTATCGGCGCCAACGGCTCGGTGCGGAAGGGACGGCAGGACGAGGGCGAGGCGAGCGATGCCCGCGCCGTGCTCGACCGTAGCCGCGCCGCCATTCTGGCGCGCATCGATAGTGCAGTGACCGAGCCGCGCGCGGCGGCGCTACTCGGCGCGCTGACCGTCGGCGCGCAGGGGCGTATCGCCGCCGCCGACTGGCAGGCGTTCCGGCTATTGGGCCTGACCCATCTGGTCAGCATTTCCGGCCTGCACGTGACCTTGTTCGCCGGCCTGGTGGCCGCCGCATTGCGCTGGCTACTGCGCTGGCGCCCACCGCGCCGGGTGCCGCCACGGCTGGTGATCGCGTTGGGCGGTCTGGTGGCTGCGCTCGCTTACTCCCTGCTGGCCGGCTGGTCGGTGCCGACGCAGCGCACCTTCTATATGTTGGCCGTGGCGGTGTCGATGCTGTTGTTGCGCCGCGCGCTCGGGCCGTTCCAGATCTGGTGGAGCGCGCTGGTGGTGGTGCTGTTGGCCGATCCGTTCGCGGTGCTGGCGCCGGGGCTGTGGTTGTCGTTCGGCCTGGTCGCCGCCTTGATGGCGGTCAGCGTCGGTCGGCGTCGCCGGCCCGGGCGCTGGCGCGAGGCGCTGCTCGGGCAGTGGGCGGCGCTGGTGATGTCGTTGCTGCCCTTGGCGCTGTTCTTCAACGGCGTGCCGCTGGTGTCGCCCATCGCCAATGCGCTAGCGATCCCCTATGTGTTCTCGCTGCTGACCCCGCTCGCGCTGCTGGCGCTGTTGAGCCCGTGGGACGGCCCGTTGCGGCTGGCCGGTTGGCTGGCCGATGGTTTCTACTGGGCGGTCGATCTGGCCGCACCGTATGCGCGGCTATGGGCGCAGCCGGGCGTACCGTGGCCGCTGGCGGCATTGGCGCTACTGGGCTCCCTGTGGCTGATCGCGCCGCGCGGGGTACCGGGCCGACTGGCCGGGGCCTTGCTGATTGCGCCCCTGCTGCTGTACCGGCCGTCACCGCCGGCACCGGGCACGCTGCGCGCCACGCTGATCGACGTCGGCCAAGGCCTGTCGGTGCTGGTCGAGACCGCCAACCACACTTTGCTGTACGACACCGGCGCCGGCGACGCCGGGCGCATCGTGCTGCCGCAGCTGACCGGCTTCGGGGTGGGCAAGCTCGACGTGCTGCTGCTATCCCATCACGACAACGACCACGACGGCGGTGCGGCCAGCCTGCTGGCGGCGCTGCCGGTCGATACGCTGCTGGCTGGTCAGCCGGAAAGCCTGCCGGATGCGCGGCCGCCTGCACAGGCCTGTGCCTCCAACCAGAGCTGGGCGTGGGACGGGGTGCGTTTCGATATGCTGGCGCCGGACGAGGGCGAGAGTTTCAGCGAGGACAACGCCGCCAGCTGTGTGCTGCGCATCGCCACCCAGCGCCAGGCGCTGCTGCTGCCGGGCGATCTGCCGGGCCGGCAGGAGTCGAGGTTGGCCGAACGCTATGGCGCGGCGCTGCACAGCAGCGTGCTGGTGGCGGCCCACCATGGCAGCCGCTTCTCGTCGGGCGCCGACTGGCTGGCGACGGTCGCGCCGCGCCACGTGCTGTTCAGCGCCGGCTATCGCAACCGCTACCGTCACCCGCATTCGGATACGCTGGCGCGTACCAGCGACGCCGGCGCACGGGCGTGGCGCACCGACTGGCAGGGCATGCTGCGGGTGGAGCTGGGCGAGGCGGTGGCGATCAGCGGCTGGCGCGAACAGGCGCCGCGGTTCTGGCGCCGCCGGCCGGAACCGGCCCCCGCCTTGGCCGAAGCGGCGGAGGCGGAGTGAGTGGAGAGGAAACGACAACGGCGGCCGTAGCCGCCGTGAGGACTTACCAGGCCGGGCTCAGCCGTGGCCGTTGGCGAGGGAGTGGTACAGCGCCTCGAACTCCTGCGTCAGCTTGTGGCGCGGGTCGAACCACGGCAGGGGGCTGGCCGCCTCGTGCGATTCGCGGATGCGCACCGAGCTCGACAGCGGCGCGTCGAGCACCGGCAGGCCGTCCTCGCGCAGCTCGGCCACCAGGCGCACAGGCAGGCTGGCGCGCGGCTGGAACTGGTTGACCACGATGCCCTCCACCTGCAGCGCCGGGTTGTGGTCGGCGCGGATCTCAGCGACGTTGTCGATCAGGCCGTACAGAGCCTGGCGCGAGAACGCATCGCAGTCGAACGGGATCAGGCAACGGCTGGCGGCGATCAGTGCCGAGCGGGTGTAGAAGTTCAGCGCCGGCGGGGTATCGATCCAGATCTCGTCGTAATCGGTAGCCAGCGTGTCGAGCACCTCGCGCAGCTTGAACATCTTGTAGCGCGACTCGAGCTTGCTCATCAGTTCGGCCAACTCCGGGTGCGAGGCGATCAGGTGCAGGTCGGCGAACGGTGTCTCGGTGACGAAGGCTTGCGGCGGCTGGCCGTACAAGCTGATCGCCAGCATCTCGTTGAACAGGCCGACCGCGTTGGCGGCCGGCACCGTGTTGCCGAGCAGGTAGTGGCTGCTATTGCCCTGCGGATCGAGGTCGAGCAGCAGTACCCGCTTGCCCTGGCGCGCGGCCACCGCCGCGAGGTTGACGGTGATGGTGGTCTTGCCGACCCCGCCCTTCTGGTTGAACACCACACGACGGATCGCGTGCATAAGGTCCCCTTCACAAAGAGCCAAGGCCGGCAGGTATCGTTCAGCTGCCCTGGTTGTTGCAGACGAACAGCATCTGCTGGTAGCTCGCCGAGTTTTGCACCACCGGCGTCGCTTTTATCTGATCGGCATTATAGGTGAAGCTGGCGATCTGGCGGTTGGTCTCGTCGAACAGCGTCATCGAGCTCAGGCGGAAGGTGCGGCTCTGGCAGTCGATCTGCCACTGGTTGATCGAGTACTTGTGCACCGGGGTGGACAGGAAGTTTTCCTTCTTCGGATTGAAGATGGTCTTCTTGTCGCGGAAGCTCACCAGCGTGCCTTGGCGCTTGATCGACAGCTTGTCGATCTCGTTGAGAATGTTGCCGTTGGGCGACACGCCCAGGTTCTGCCAGTCGGCATTGGCGTCGATCGCCGGCTTGCTCGGGCGCGGGTTAATCGGACTCTTGGTGGCAGGGCCGGTGGCGCAGCCGGCCAGCACGCCGGCGACGAGCGCCAGCGCGATGAAACGCTTGGACATGAAAACCTCCTGATCAATCGCGCTCAGTGTCGCACAGCGCGCCCGCGCCGCAAACCGCCGGCCGCGTCGGCGCTTTCGCCACAATCATGCCCGGTGCGTAGGCCCTGCTGCAGCGCTCGTTTCGGGACTATCGTGCGCCATGGGTGCCACGCCACTTCCCGTATTGCGGCGGCAAGCGGCGTCCCATGCCGTACAATGGCCGCCTCTTTGCGGAAGGTCTCGATGCAGGACGCGCTCTCTCTTCTCAATACCGTATTCGGCTACCCGGCGTTTCGCGGCCGCCAGGCCGAGATCGTCGATCAGGTGGCGGCCGGCGGCAACGCCCTGGTGCTGATGCCCACCGGCGGCGGCAAGTCGCTGTGCTTCCAGATCCCGGCGCTGCTGCGCGATGGCGTCGCCATCGTGGTGTCGCCGCTGATCGCGCTGATGCAGGACCAGGTCGCCACGCTGGTCGAGCTGGGTGTCGCCGCGGCCTGCCTGAACTCGGCCACCGAGCCGGAGCAGGCGCGCGACATCGCCCGCCGCGCCCGCACCGGTGATCTCGACCTGCTCTACGTCGCGCCGGAGCGGCTGCTGACGCCGCGCTTCCTCGATTTTCTCGACGACGTGCCGATCTCGCTGTTCGCGATCGACGAGGCGCACTGCGTCAGCCAGTGGGGTCACGACTTCCGTCCCGAGTACCAGCAGCTCGGCCTGCTGGCCGACCGTTGGCCGAAGGTGCCGCGCATCGCGCTGACCGCCACCGCCGACGCGCAGACCCGCGAGGACATGCTGCACTTCCTGAAACTGCAGGACGCGCAGCAGTTCATCACCAGCTTCGACCGCCCCAATCTGTTCTATCAGGTGGTGGAGAAGCACAACGCCAAGAAGCAGCTGCTCGGCTACATCCAGAACGAGCATGCTGGCTCGTCCGGCATCGTCTACTGTCTGTCGCGCAAGCGCGTCGAGGACACCGCCGCCTGGCTGTGTGAAAACGGCATCAACGCGCTCGCCTACCATGCGGGCATGAGCCACCAGGCGCGCGACGCCAACCAGCGCCAGTTCCTGCGCGAGGACGGCGTGGTGATGTGCGCCACCGTCGCGTTCGGCATGGGCATCGACAAGCCGGACGTGCGCTTCGTCGCGCATCTGGACATGCCGAAGAGCCCGGAGAACTTTTATCAGGAATCGGGTCGCGCCGGCCGCGACGGCCTGCCGGCTAGCAGTTGGCTGTGCTACGGCTTGAACGACCTGGTGCTGCTCAAACAGATGATCGTCGCCGGCGAAATGGCCGAGCTGCAGAAGCAGGTCGAGATCGGCAAGCTCGACGCGATGCTGGCGTTCTGCGAGACCGCCAGCTGCCGCCGTCAGCAGATCCTGTCGCACTTCGGCGAGACGATTAAGCCCTGCGGTCATTGCGACAACTGCCTGGCGCCGCCGATCACCTTCGATGCCACCCTGCCGGTGCAGAAGCTGCTGTCGTGCATCTATCGGGTCGGGCAGCGCTTCGCCGCCAGTCACGTGATCGACGTGCTGCGCGGCAAGGAGTCGAGCTTGGCCGAACAGTGCGGCCACACCAAGCTGTCGACCTTTGGCATTGGCAAGGATTACAGCGAGCGCGCCTGGCGCGCGATGGTGCGCCAGCTGGTGGCGCAGAAGCTGCTCGACGTCGACCTGAGCCGCGGCCAGTCGCTGGTGTTGACCGATACCAGCCGGCCGGTGCTGAAGGGCGAACAGAAGGTCTACCTGCGCCCGCTCGCCGACGACAAGGCGCCGCGCGTCGCCAGCACCGACCGCTGGCTGCGCACCGAGCGCGAGGAGCGGCTGTGGCAGGCGCTGCGCCGCTGGCGCAAGGAGCGCGCCGACGAGCACAATGTGCCGGCCTACGCGGTGTTCTCCGATCGCACGCTGCGCGACCTGATCGAGAAACGTCCGGGCAATCTGGCCGAGCTGGGCAAGGTGCACGGCGTCGGCGAACTGAAGCTGGCGCGCTACGGCGCGGCGCTGCTCGAACTGTTTATCGAGGTCGACGCCGCCTGAGCGGGCAATCTGCGTTTCGGCCAACCTGTTGTCCGACAAATTTCGCTACAATCGTTCGGAATAAGAGTCGCCAGGCCAGCTCGCCGTCATTCCCGGCAGGCTGACCTGGCGGCTCTACCAATTAGGGCTGCTGACAAAACCCCGCGCAGCGGGCGTGGCCAGACGCGTAGTCGCAGATGGGCCGGGCGGGTTCTGTCAGTGGTTCTTAAGCAATCCAAGCTCCGAGGAGAAGCAGCAATGGCAGTCAATCTCAGCGTGAAAACCGTCGATCAGCTGGCCCCGGTGGCCGGCGTCGACCTGTTCGTCGCCGAAGCCGGCATCAAGACCGCCGGCCGCAAGGACGTGCTGGTGGTCAGCCTCGACAAGGGCAATACCGTTGCCGGCGTGTTCACCCAGAACCGCTTCTGCGCCGCGCCGGTGCAGCTGTGCAAGGACTACCTGTCGGCCAACGTGCAGATCCGCGCGCTGGTGGTCAACACCGGCAACGCCAACGCTGGCACCGGCGAACAGGGTCGCGAGCGCGCCCGCGCCGTGTGTGCCGCCGTCGCCGCCGAACTCGGCTGCGAGCCGAACCAGGTGCTGCCGTTCTCCACCGGCGTGATTCTCGAACCGCTGCCGGTCGACAAGATCGTCGCCGCCTTGCCCAAGCGCCGTGCCAGCCACTGGGCCGAGGCCGCCGAGGCGATCATGACCACCGACACGCTGCCCAAAGCCGCCAGCCGGGTGCTCGATATCGACGGCCACCAGGTCACGCTGACCGGCATTGCCAAGGGCTCGGGCATGATCCATCCGAACATGGCTACCATGCTGGGCTTCGTCGCCACCGACGCAGCGATCATCCGTCCGCTGCTGGAACAGCAGGTCAAGGAAGTGGCCGACCCGTCGTTCAACAGCATCACCGTCGACGGCGACACCTCCACCAACGACAGCTTCCTGCTGATCTCCACCGGCAAGAGCAGTCTGCCGCTGGTCGATTCGGCCAACCAGCCGGCCTATGCGCAGCTGAAGGCGGCGCTGACCGAGATCGCCACCGAGCTCGCCCAAGCGATCATCCGCGACGGCGAAGGCGCCACCAAGTTCATCACCGTCAAGGTTGATGGCGGCCGCTCGGTCGCCGAATGCAAGTCGGTTGCCTACGCCATCGCCAAGTCGCCGCTGGTGAAGACCGCCTTCTTCGCCTCCGATCCGAACCTGGGTCGTCTGTTGTGCGCGATCGGCTACGCCGGGGTCAACGACCTGGACGTCGACCGCTTGGAACTTTACCTCGACGACGTGCTGGTTGCCGTCGATGGCGGTCGCAATCCCGCCTATAAGGAAGAGGACGGTCAGCGGGTGATGAACCAGGCCGAGATCACCGTGCGCGCGGTGCTGAACCGCGGTGCCGCCACCGCCACCGTGTGGACCTGCGACTTCTCCTACGACTATGTAAAGATCAATGCCGACTACCGCAGCTGATCTCTATATATAGAGAGAGCGAAAAGGCCGGGCGATGCCCGGCCTTTTGTTTGGTTCAGATCCAGCGCGCCTTCTTGAAGCGCCACCACAGCAATACGTCCAGCAGCAGCATCGTCACCACCGCCACCGGGTAACCATAGGCAAACTGCAGTTCCGGCATGTCCTTGAAGTTCATCCCGTACACCCCGGCGATCAGTGTCGGCATCGCGAACAGCGCACCGTAGGCGGCAAATTTCTTGGTGATGGTCGAATCGTCCAGCGCCACCAGTGACAGGTTCACCTGAATCGCGGTGTTCAGCATGTCGCGAATCGCCTCCACATGGCGCACTACCCGTTCCAGGTGGTCATAGATGTCGCGGTAGTACTCACGCAGCCCGGCACATACCTGCGGTGCCCGTTCCCCGATCAGCTTGCCGACCGCTTCTTCCAGGGGCTCGATACTGTGTTGCACCAGCATCAGCTTGCGCTTCAGCGCATACAGCGACTCGATATTGTCGCGGGCCGAACTGCTCTGGGTGAACATGCGCTCCTCCTACGCTTCCAATTCCCGCTCCAGCGCGCTGATCACCGGAAAATAGCGGTCGACCACCGCGTCCATCAGCGCATACAGCACGAAGCCCGAGCCATGCTTCGCTCGCGTTCGCAGCGGGCGCGCACATTCAGAAACCCCAGACTGGTGCGGCTGCGGATCGACAAGACATAGTTGGCGCCGACGAACACATCGACTTCGCCGATCAGCAGCTCAGCGTCGGCATCAAGCTCCAGGAGATGCAGCACCACGAACAGCATCTCGCCGTATTCCTCGATCTTCGCTAGCTGATGGCCGCTTTGCGCATCCTCCACCGCCAGTTCGTGCAGGCCGAATTCCTCGTGCATCGCGGTCAGCTCTTCCGGCACGGGGTCTTTCAGCGCAACCCAGACGAAGCAGTCCGGACGCGCCACATAATCGCGGATCGCCGTCTGAGCGATATCCGCCAGCTTTCGGCCATCCTGATAGGCAGCGCAATTGATCAACATGGCCCATCCTTTCGCCCTAATCGTACAAATCGTGGCTTTATCCTGGGTACAGCATAGGCCACCCATCGCGGCCGAATAGGGTTGTGGGCGGGGTGGCCAAATGAATGATTTGTTATTCCTTATGGGTAGTTAATTTAAAATCAGCAGCTTGGCGAATGTTTTTTGAAAATATCGGGAAATAATGAGTTTTTTTGAAAGAAGGTGTTGACGAGGTAGGGTCGGGCCGGTATAGTTCGCCTCCTCTGCTGCTGACACAGCGAAGCGAAGCCAGTCAGCAACAACTGCTCTTTAACAGAACGAACAACCGATAGGTGTGAGTGCCTGGTTTGAATAGGTGCTCATGCCGCAAGATTAAGGAAATCGAATGGTTTCTTTGAGCTTGCAGCCAAGTACGAAATTAGCGAAAGATTGAACTGAAGAGTTTGATCCTGGCTCAGATTGAACGCTGGCGGAATGCTTTACACATGCAAGTCGAACGGCAGCACGGACTTCGGT
>JAPDNP010000012.1 GCA_025989215.1 Neisseriaceae bacterium JH1-16
TTCGCTAATTTCGTACTTGGCTGCAAGCTCAAAGAAATCCTGCGATTTCCTTAATCTTGCGGCATGAGCACCCATTCAAACCAGGCACTCACACCTATCGGTTGTTCGTTCTGTTAAAGAGCAGTTGTTGCTGACTGGCTTCGTTTCGCTGTGTCAGCAGCAGAGGAGGCGAACTATACCGGCCCGACCCCATCGCGTCAACACCTTTCACCACATAAAACCAAAGAAATCGCTAAGTCATTGATCTGTCAGTCACCCGACTCCGCCATTGCTCGTGCTGGCCGGTTTTCTGCGGGGTGGGCCAAGCTGCGCTTGGCCCACCCCTGGCCGGCGAAGCCGCTCTTTTACGCCCATATCGAGGAAAACAGGCCTACAAAAGCGCGATGCGCGAACAGGATCCGTAGGAGGAAAAAGACCGAAGGCTCATGTCGCCCCATAACGAAGCCGCAGCGCTCCCGGCACCAATGCTGCATTGCCGACTATAGTCAGGCGATAATGCGCCGTTCCGTTTTGCGCTATAGAGAGCATCGCCTGTGAAGCCTACCTGGATTTTCGACCTCGACGACACCCTGCACGATGCGAGTCGTGCGGTGTTTCCGCACATCAACCGGACCATGACCACATATATGATGCGCGAGCTGCAGTTGACCGAAGCGCAGGCCAACGAGCTGCGCAAGGAATACTGGGCCCGTTACGGTGCGACCCTGCACGGCCTGGTCGCCCATCATGGCGTCGATGCCCGGCACTTTCTCGAGGAGACGCATCCGCTCGAGGAGTTGCTGGCGATGCTGAGCTGGGATGCCTGTGTCGACGATACGCTGGCGGCGCTGCCGGGTCGCAAGATCCTGCTGTCGAACGGACCGATTCATTATGTGAGCAAGGTACTCGACGCGATCGGCATTACCCGCCATTTCGATGCGGTATATGGCGTCGAGCAGGTGGACTACCAGCCCAAGCCGGCCGCGCATGCGTTCCGCACCGTGCTGGTGAAACACGAACTGGACCCGGCGCACTGCATCATGGTGGAGGATTCGCTGCTGAATCTGAAGACAGCAAAGGAACTGGGGATGAAGACGGTGTGGATCGGCGCCGAGCCGAAACGGCCGGCACATGTGGATGCGCACATCACCACCATCGGCGAGCTGCGTCGCCTGAGCCTGTTCTGACCATGCGGTGACGCACTCTATATAGATAGCAAAACGCCCGGGTGGCCTTTCGGCCAACCCGGGCGTTGTTTCGTGCAGCCGGAATTACTTCAGCTTCACTTCGGACCACACGCGGTTCAGCTCGCGGCGATCCTTGGCCTTCAGGTCCTGCAGCTGCTGCAGGCGGGCCACGTCGGCCTTGGCCGGGAAGATCGCCGGGATCTTGGCGATGTCCGGCTTCACGTATTTGACCGCCGCCGAGTTCGGGTTGCCCGAGCCCATCTGGTTGGTCATGTCGGCCGCGTTCTGGCCGTCCATCATGAAGTTGACGAACTTGTAGGCCAGGTCCTTGCGCGGCGCGTCCTTCAGCACCACCAGGTTGTCGATCGACAGGGTGTTGCCTTCCTTCTGCAGGTTGAAGTTGATCGCGAACTTGCGACCGGCCTTCTTGGCATCCTGTTGAGCCTGGTACATATCGTTGGAGTAGCCGAAGGCGACGTAGATGTTGCCGACGGTCAGCTCCTTGATGTAGCTCTGGTTGTTGAACGCGGCCCAGAACGGCTTGGCCTTCAGGATCACGTCCTTGGCGGCTTTCCAGTCGGCCGGATTGGTGCTGTTGGCCGGCTTGCCCAGGTACATCAGCGCGGCGGACATCAGTTCGCGCTGGCTATCCAGCACGGTGACCTTGCCCTTGATCTTGGCGAGGATGGCCGGATCGAAGATCAGCGCCCAGCTGTTGCTCTTGTCGAGAATGCCCAGCTCTTTGAGCTTGGTCTCGTTGTAGCCGAGCAAGGTGGTGGTGAACGCGTACGGTACCGAGTACTGATTGCCCTTGTCGAAGAAGCTGTTCAGGTAGGCCGGGTTCATGTTCTTGAAGTTCGGCAGCTGCGCCTTGTCGAGCGGCTGGGCCTTACCCTGGCCGATCAGGGTCTGCACCGCGAAACCAGTCGGTACCACGATGTCGTAGCCCTTGGCACCGGCGGCCAGCTTGGCGAGCATTTCTTCGTTGTCGCCGTAGTAGTCCTGCACCAGCTTGCACTTGCAGTACGCCTCGAAGCGCTTGGCGGTGGCGTCGGACAGGTAGTTGTTCCAGTTGTAGAGATGCAGCGTGTCGGCGGCGTAAGCATTGGCCGCGGCGGCAAGGGCGAGGCCCAGCAGCAGTTTCTTCATAACAATCCCCTTTTTATTGGCGTGGTACGGCATAAAGCGATGAAAAACGGGGGTTCGGCCAACCTTGAGGTTGGCCGAACACTGGACTGCGAGTCGCGAATAAAACTCAGCGAAGCGATCCCGGCTAGGCGTCACAGCCGAAGACAGTACATGTAGTACGGCAAGGCAGTGCAACAACGCCGGGAGAGTTTAATTCGCGGCGCTCAATTACCGCCGCGCAAAGCGCTCGGCGACACCTTGGAAGCGATCACGATCAGCGCCAGGGTCAGCAGCATCAGCAAGCTGGATACCGCGTTCACTTCCGGCGTCACCGCGATCTTGATCATCGAGTAGATCTCCAGCGGCAGCGTGGACGCGCCGGCGCCGGCGGTGAAGAAGGTGATCACGAAGTCGTCGATCGACAGGGTGAACGCCATCAGCGCGCCGGCGATGATGCCCGGCATGATCACCGGCAGCGTCACCAGACGGAACGCCTGGAACGGGCTGGCACCCAGGTCGCGCGCCGCCTCGACCAGGCTCTCGTCCATACCCTGCATGCGTGCGCGCACCACGATGGCGACGAAGCCGATGCAGAAGGCAATGTGCGACAGGATGATGGTGACGAGGCCCAGCTCCAGGATGCCGATCAGCTGGTTGACGATGACGAAGAAGATCACCAGCGACACGCCCATCAACAATTCGGGGATCGCGATCGGGGTCAGCACCAGGAAGGGCAGCAGGCGCAGCTTGTACTTGTGCAGAGCGATGCCGGCCAAGGTGCCGAACACGGTAGCGAAGAAGCTCGCCACCACGCCGATAATCAGCGAGTGGCCGGCGGCGGTCAGCATCTTCTGGTTGTGGAACAGCTTGGTGTACCAGTCGAGGGTGAAGCCGACCCACTCCGCGTTGAGCTTGGAGTCGTTGAACGAGTACAGCACCACGATGAACAGCGGCAGGTACAGGAACAGATAGGTCAGGACGGCCGAAGCCTTCAGCCATGCGGATTTCTTCTTAGCCACGTTTCGCCCCCTTTCTGGCCACCAGTGCGCCCAAGCCGGCGATCAACAGCACGCCGCCGGTCAGCACGATCGACAGCACCGAGCCGAACGGCCAGTCGCGGGTGTCGAGAATCTGCTGCTTGATCAGGTTGCCGATCAGGATCGAGTCGGTGCCGCCGAGGATGTCCGGGATCGCGAACATGCCCAGCGCCGGGATGAACACCAGCGCGGAGCCGGCGAACACGCCGGGCAAGCTGAGCGGCCAGGTGATCTTCCAGAAGCGCTGCCAGGCGCTGGCGCCCAGGTCCTGTGCGGCGTCGAGCAGCGCCATGTCGTGCTTCTCGAGGTTGGCGTAGAGCGGCAGCACCATGAATGGCAGGTGCACGTAGACCATGCCGATCATCACCGCGATCGGGGTGAACAAGAGCTGGATCGGCTCGAAGCCGAGGCCGGTGACCACCCAGTTGACCGCCTTGGTGAACGCCGACTGCGGGCCGAGGATGATCATCCAGGCGTAGATGCGGATCAGGAAGTTCGACCAGAACGGCAGGATCACCATCAGCAGCAGCAGGTCACGCCACTTCTTGTGGGTGGTGGCGATCAGCCAGGCGAGCGGGTAGGCCAGCAGCACGCACAGCAGCGTGGTCAGGCCGGCGTAGCCGATCGACTTGAGGAACAGCTCGAAATACAGCGGCTCCTCGACCAGGCGGCTGAAGTTGTCCAGCGTCAGGTCCCAGA
This sequence comes from Neisseriaceae bacterium JH1-16, assembly GCA_025989215.1. Taxonomy (GTDB): domain Bacteria; phylum Pseudomonadota; class Gammaproteobacteria; order Burkholderiales; family Chromobacteriaceae; genus Crenobacter_A. The sequence continues at coordinate 4,031 of JAPDNP010000012.1, forward strand.
CCAGCTTGCCGTCCTCGATGTTGTACATCGGGGCCAGGCCGCCGTAGTCGCCCGGATTGCGGAACGCCGCGACGAACATGATCGTGGTCGGGATCAGGAAGAACAGCGTCAGGTAGACAAGCGGCGGCCAGGAAAGCAGCCACTTGCCGAGTCGGTTGCGCAGCATGTCGGCTTACTCCGTCAGGAAGCTGCCGGCGTCGAAACGCCAGGCAACCTCGACCACGTCGTTGTCGTCGAAGAACTTGGCGACGCCCGGGATGTTGTTCGGCAGCATCGCCTCGATGATCACGCCCTCGGCCACCTCGACCATGTAGATGGTCACGTCGCCCAGGTACAGGCAGTCATGCACGCGGCCCTTGAAGTGCGCCTCGTCGTCGTGACGGCCCAGCTCCTTGTCGAGCTTGATCTTCTCGGGGCGCAGCGCCAGCCAGCCGGCCTGGCCGGGCTTGGCGTTCGGCACGCTCTGGCATTTCACCGTGCCGCAGCCCTTCAGGTCGACGGTCATCGTCGCGCCGTCCACCGCCTTGACCGTGCCTTCCAGCACGTTGCACTGACCGATGAAGTCGGCGACGAAGCGGTTCTTCGGGTGGCTGTAGATGCGTTCCGGGATGTCGAGCTGCTCGACCTGGCCGTGGCTCATCACCGCGATGCGGTGCGACAGCGCCAGCGCCTCGCCCTGGTCATGGGTGACGTAGACGAAGGTGATGCCGACTTCCTTCTGCAGATTGATCAGTTCGATCTGCATCTGCTCGCGCAGCTTGGCGTCGAGCGCCGACAGCGGCTCGTCGAGCAGCAGCACGCGCGGGCGGTCGACCAGCGCGCGGGCGATCGCGACGCGCTGGCGCTGGCCGCCGGACAATTCGTGCGGGAAACGTTGGCCGAACTGGGTCAGGCGCACGTCTTCGAGCAGTTCGTCGACCTGGGTTTCGATCTTCTTGGCATCCCAGCCGGCCATCTTCAGCGGGAAGGCGATGTTCTGGCGCACCGTCATGTGCGGGAACAGCGCGTAGCTCTGGAATACGGTGTGTACCGGGCGTTTTTCCGGCGGTACCTGCGAGACGTCCTTGCCGTCCAGCAGGATGGCGCCCGAATCCGGCTGTTCGAAACCGGCCAGCATGCGCAGCAGCGTGGTCTTGCCACAACCGGACGGCCCCAGCAGGGTGAAGAACTCGCCCGCTTCCACCGACAGGCTGACGTTGTTCACGGCAGTGAAGTCGCCGAACCGTTTCACGACATTGTTGATTTCAAGAAGAGCCACGATGCTTCCCCGCCCTTTAAAAAGGGCGCCATTGTAGTAAAAAAAGCCCCCTGGGGGAACCCAAAAAATGCCTTGAAATTCAAGACCTCAGCGCAGTTTATGCCATAGTCAATCCACGAAGGAAAGCCAGCCGGGTAAGTAGCTCTTTTCGTTGAAAAAAACGCCGCGACCCAAGGGTCGCGGCGTTTAGCTTTTGATCAAGTAATGACGCAGTTTGGCAACAACCTTCAGTCGCCCGTCGACCACCGTCCGTCATGGAAGAAGCGCCGATAGCGCTCCAGCCACGGTGCAATGTCGTGCCCCTGTTCGGCCAACCAGCGCGGGTCGTAGTAGCTGTTCAGGTAGCGGTTGCCGTCGTCGCAGATCAGCGTGACGATCGCCCCCTCTTCGCCGCGGCGCACCATCTCGCTGGCCAGCTCGCACACGCCGAACAGATTGGTGCCGGTCGAGCCGCCGCACTTGCGGCCGAGCGCCTCTTCCAGGAAGTGGATCGCCGCATAGCTGGCGACGTTCGACACGCGGATCACCTTGTCGATCACCGAGGGGATGAACGACGGCTCGACGCGCGGCCGGCCGATGCCTTCGACGCCGGAACCACCCTCGCACTGGCAATCGGCATTGCCAGTGTAATAGCTGTCGTAAAACACCGAGTTGTCCGGGTCGACCACGCAGATCTTGGTATCGAGCTGCTGGTAGCGCACATAACGGCCGAAGGTGGCGCTGGTGCCGCCAGTGCCGGCGCCGCAGACGATCCAGCGCGGTTCCGGGTTCGGCTCGAAGGCCATCTGCTTGAAGATGGTGTCGGCGATATTGTTGTTGCCGCGCCAGTCGGTGGCACGCTCGGCGTAGGTGAACTGGTCCATGTAGTGACCGTTGGTTTCCTTCGCCAGCCGCGCCGATTCGGCGTAGATGGTGGCCGGATCGTCGACTAGGTGACAGCGGCCGCCGTAGAACTCGATCGCCTTGATCTTTTCGGCCGAGGTGCCGCGCGGCATCACCGCCACGAACGGCAGACCGAGCAGGCGGGCGAAGTAGGCCTCCGACACCGCGGTGCTGCCGCTACTGGCCTCGATCACCGTGGTGCCTTCGTCGATCCAGCCGTTACACAAGCTGTACAGGAACAGCGAACGCGCCAGCCGGTGCTTCAGGCTGCCGGTTGGATGGGTCGACTCGTCCTTGAAGTAGAGCTGGATCTGCGGCAGGGCCGGGATCGCCAGCGGGATCAGGTGGGTGTCGCTGGAGCGGTTGAAGTCGGCTTCGATCTTGCGGATTGCCTGGGAAACCCAGCTTTTCATGCGTCTCTCCCCAATCGGTATTGGATAATGTCTACCGATTGTAGCCGCTTGCCATGCAAAACGGCGCCCGACCGGGGCGCCGCTGCGGTATCCCGGACAAAAGCTTGCCCTGGATCAGAGTCGGTCAAAAGCTGTTGACGCTCTCGCGAGCGCCATTGCGACGCAGGACCACCCGAGTGCCGCAGATCGTGAACGGATTCTCAGAACTTGGTGCCGATCCCCACGCCGAACACCCATGGGTCGAGCTTCAGCGTGCCGAGGTTGGCGCCGGCCAGCGAGCCCGAAGTACCGCTGACGTCGGTCTTCATATAGATCTTCTTCACGTCGAAGTTGACGAACCAGTCCTTGTTGATCGCCACGTCGGTACCGACTTGCAGCGACGGGCCCCAGCTGTTCTTCTTAACGGTCAGGTCGCTATCCCCGGCATGCAGGCCGATATCGTAGAAGCGCGTGTAGTTGACGCCGACGCCGGCATACGGACGGATCTGCCCTTCCGGATTGAAGTGATACTGCAGCGTCAGCGTCGGCGGCAGCGCGCTGACCTTGCCCAGTTGGCCGAGGTCGGAGCTGATCTTGTGGCGCGAGGTGCCCAGGATCAGCTCGGCACCGATACGGTCGGTGATCATGTAGGTGAAGTCGAGTTCCGGCACGGTCTGATTGCTGGCGTCGACGTGGAGCGCCGACAGGGTTTGGTCGACTTTGGTGTCCGGTGCGACGTTGATGACGCGAAAGCGCGCCAGAATATCCCCTTGCCCGGCGAAGACGCTGCTGGAACCGAGTGCGGCCAAAACGGCCAGAGTAAGTACCTTCTTCATTATTGTTTGCTCCATGGCTTTGAAAATCCCCCGCCGCGCGCGTTGACGTCGAAGCCTTGCGGCAGTAGCGTGCGGCAACCGGGGCAAAGCTTAAGCAGTCATGCGTTTGCCATCCTTGCGCTAGATCATGAGTCCGTCATGCAATACACCGATTTGCGAGATTTCATCGCCCAGCTCGAAAAACAGGGCGAGCTGAAACGAATTACCCATCCGGTCTCCCCCCGTCTGGAAATGACCGAGATCGGCGACCGGGTGCTGAAGGCCGGCGGCCCGGCGCTGCTGTTCGAGGCCCCCGAAACCGACGGCCGCCGCTACGACATCCCGGTACTGGCCAACCTGTTCGGCACGCCGCGCCGCGTGGCGCTGGGCATGGGTGCCGACGACGTGATGCAGCTGCGCGAGATCGGCAAGACGCTGGCCTACCTGAAGGAGCCGGAGCCGCCGAAGGGCTTCAAGGACGCCTGGGACAAACTGCCGTTGCTCAAGCAAGTGCTGAGCATGGCGCCGAAGGAAGTGAAGAAGGCCGCCTGCCAGACGGTGGTGATCGAGGGCAGCGACGTCGACCTGAGCGCGCTGCCGATCCAGCACTGCTGGCCGGGCGATATCGCCCCGCTGGTCACCTGGGGGCTGAGCGTGACGCGCGGCCCGCACAAGAAACGCCAGAACCTTGGCATCTATCGCCAGCAGCTGATCGGCAACAAGCAGCTGATCATGCGCTGGCTGGCGCACCGCGGCGGCGCGCTGGATTTCCGCGAACACCGCCAGGCCAACCCCGGCACGCCGTTCCCGGTGTCGGTGGTGCTCGGCTGCGACCCGGCCACCATCCTCGGCGCAGTGACGCCGGTGCCGGACACGCTGTCCGAATACCAGTTCGCCGGCCTGCTGCGTGGCAGCAAGACCGAGCTGGTGAAGAGCATCGGCAACGATCTGCAGGTGCCGGCGTCGGCCGAAATCGTACTGGAAGGCATGCTCACGCCGTGCTCGACCGGCTACGAAGGCGTGTCCGAACACGGCGTGCCGGTGAAGGAAGTGGACGGCTACCTGTACGCGCTGGAAGGCCCGTACGGCGACCACACCGGCTACTACAACGAGCAGGACTGGTTCCCGGTGTTCACCGTCGAGCGCATCACCCATCGCCCCAACCCGATCTACCACAGCACCTACACCGGCAAGCCGCCCGACGAGCCGGCGGTACTGGGCGTGGCGCTGAACGAGGTGTTCGTGCCGATCCTGCAGAAGCAGTTTCCGGAGATCGTCGACTTCTATCTGCCGCCGGAAGGCTGCAGCTACCGGATGGCGGTGGTGTCGATCAAGAAGCAGTACCCCGGCCACGCCAAGCGGGTGATGCTGGGGGTGTGGAGCTTCCTGCGCCAATTCATGTACACCAAGTTCATCGTGGTGGTCGACGACGACGTCGACACCCGCTCCTGGCAGGAAGTGATCTGGGCGATCACCACCCGGATGGACCCGGTGCGCGACACCACGCTGATCGACCACACCCCGATCGACTACCTGGACTTCGCCAGCCCGGTGTCGGGCCTGGGCGGCAAGATGGGCCTCGACGCGACCAACAAGTGGCCGGGCGAGACCAACCGCGAATGGGGCCGCACCATCCAGATGGACGACGCGGTGAAGCAGCGCGTCGATACGATGTGGCGCGAGCTGGGGATCTAAGCCACGCGCGGCTTCGGCCAACGTAAGGCTGCTACCACGCGCCAAACAAAATGCCCGGTCAACCTGACCGGGCATTTTCGTGGCCGTGACATCGCGCTAACGCGGTGCATCGGCCAACTCGACCGCATCAAGCTCCAGCTCCGGCCCCAGTGGCGTGTCCACCTGACGGGCCAATCGGTAACGCACCGGCTTCCCCGCTGCGGTTTGCAACGCCTTGAGCCGAGCTTCGTCGACGCCGTGACCGGCCGCCTGGGCGCGGATCGGCACGATGTGGCCATCGTGCTGTTCGATCGCCAGCCGAGTGAACGGCACATTGCCGACGCTGACCAAACGGCCGGTCTGCCAGGGCTGGCCGCCCATCCCGGTCAACAACAGTAGGCCCATCAGGGCGACTCCGAAACGTTTCATGGCTGTTTGACGATAGACAGATAGCTATAGGCCGGCAGCGTCAGCGTCACGTCGCGGCTGAAGTCGAGCGGCTGCGCATAGGTCTCGCCGCTGCTGGGCAGGCTCAGCTTCTGCGCCGGGATCTGCACCACCGGCAGATTGATCGTGATACCCGCCACCGTATAACTCCTGGCCGGGAAGCCATAGCCCGCCGGGTAGCTGGTGGTATTGGTCATCGCCAATGTCGCCCCGAGACGCTGCATCACCCGACTGTAGTTGCCCCCACCGACGCTCGCCAGCCCCGCATTGAGCGCCGCCTCGCCCACCGTCGGCGTGGTCGCCCACTGCTTGAAGATGCCGGGGCCGAACTGGTGCAGCATTAGCATGCCGGTCACCACTGCCTTAGGGTAATAGCAGTTCGAACCATTACCCCAGCTCTTCAGGTCGCAGGACGGCTGCGCCAGGAACTGCTCGAACTCGCCACCACTGACCAGCTCTGGATGCTCGCGCGCCCCGCCCTTCGGGTCGGGGTACAGTGCAGCCGACACCAGATAGGCGATGGTCTGCGACGACAGCTCGTTCTCCCAGGTGGTCGGATAGGTGTTGGCCGCCGCGCTCGGGCTGAACACCTTGTTATAAGCGTAGAGCAGATGCTGATACTCATGCGACAAGGTGAAGAAGGTCTGCTTGGCACCGAAGGCATTGCTATCCCAGGCCCCGCCACTGGTGGCAATCAGCGTATCGAGGTTGAGGAAGGTGACCAGCGCCTCGTTGCTGTTGTTGATCGCGGCAACCGCCGCCTGGCAGGACGAACTGCCGGCGCAGCCCGACGATGCGTTCAGCGTGGCAGCGTAGCTCTTGCGGTAGACGTTGACCGTGTTGACGAAGCCCTGCAGGCCATTGATGCTGGCCGGCTGGTTCAGGCTGGCCAGCACCAGGTGCACATCGGCCGTCGACGACGGTAGGAATATCCCACTGTTTAAACGGCTACTGATCGCGCCCCACGGCGCGCTGATCAACTGCGTCTCAATCGGTGCCACATACTGGGTGAAATTACTGGTCAGGAAATTGACCATCGCCGGCGTCACCTTGCTGCTCTGGCTACTGTCGGCCCACACATAGAGCTGCGGCCCGCTCGAGTCGCTGGTCAGCGGCACCTTGCCAAGCACCGTGGCAGTTACCGCGACCTGATTGGCGTGGTCGTACCAACTGTCGGTGTCATTAACGTTGTACACCTTGTTGTAGACCGCGGTGCGCAGCTGAATGCCAGCTGCGGCAGCCTGCGCCGGAACACCGCTGACGCTCTGCAGTTGTTGCTCCAGCACCTGCAGGCGCTGCTCGGCAGCCGAGCCGCCGCCATCGGTGCGGAACGCGCCACCGGTTGCTAGCGCCGCCCCACCTCCGCCCGGGTTGTCGATACTGCTCACCACCCCCTGCCAATTGCCAACGCCGCTAGCCGGTAGCGTCACGGTCTGCGCCGAGCCCGAAGCATTGGCGACATAGAGCACCGTACCGGCCGGGCTGGTTGCGGCATTGCCCGGCATCGCACAAGTCCCGCCGCTGCAAGACAACCCATTGGCGACCAGCGCGCTGCCGTTCAGCGAAGTCGTCGAGGCCGAACTGCCAGTACTGCTACCACCGCCACCGCCTCCCCCACCACAGGCGCTCAATAGTATTGCCCACAACACGCCAACCACCAGGCCCAGCTTGCCCATCGCGTATACCAAACAAATTAAAAATGACCGAACAGATTATCTGGAATTTTGATTAAAACTCAACCTTGTCCGACAGAAACCCAGACAAGCGGTGACAGCCCTCCACAGCGCGCCCCCGCCGTTCGGCCAAGCTGTTATCCTTGCTGCGATTTTGACCGGAGACCTGCCATGAGCACACGTAACCCGAATTCCCGCCGCCGCCTGAACCGTCTGAGCGAGCGCCAGCAGAAGAAGCAACGCGTCGGCGTATACCAGGAACTGGGCTTCCGCCTGCAGGCCACGCTGAACGACGGTGTGGACATCACCGCCGAAGACATCCTGCTCGACGAATGGTTGGCCGAAGTCGATCGCCACGACGTCAGCTTCGGTGGCCACTTCGCCGCCGGCAAACCGTCGACTCTGAACGGCATGGTATTCCCGGTCGGCCGCGGCGGTGTCGATGCCGGCACCCGCGACCAGTTGGTTGCCTGGCTGAAGGGCCGCTCGGAAGTGGCGCAGCTGGAAGCCGGTGAGCTGATCGACGTTTGGTACAACTGAGTCATCCGCTCAAAATAAAACGCCCGGTCGGATGACTGGGCGTTTTCATATTAATACTGAAAACTATTTATCGATGACAACAAGGAAACCTTATAAAGCTCAAATCAACTTGAGAATATTCAGGTCACGCCGAAACTCTTCAGCCTCTTCATATGGCAACTCTGCTAGCAGAGTTTGTAAATCTATTCCACTAAGCAACTCAGCAATCCTCTCTCTATGAAATGTCTCTACCTGACCTCTTCCCGCGGCCAGGATTAGCGTCAGCACCTCAAGCATTAGCCTCTCGACATCACTAGAGAAAGCATTGCTATACTCTTCATACGCAAAGCCAAACTCATATTCTCCGGCCACCCATTGCTGCAAATGAAATAGCTTTGTTTGGCAATATTGATAATAGCACTCAAGAAACCACGCCCGTATTTCTGCGTAACTTACTCTTTCTTCCATTCTATGACCCTTTCCTTGGAGGACGTAACATAGCCCCTCCATTATCCATTACATTAACCTTGATATTTGGATATTTCGCTTCAAATCTCTTAATCACATCTGCGCAACTCTCGCATGGAGCTTTTTCAGTCAACAAGTTAATGGTTCCACTTGTCGATGTTCTATCACCAAGTTGCGCTGCTATGTTGTTCAGAATTTTGGCTTCCGAATCAGATGCCCTATTAATCATAACCCCAGACTTTGATGGCACTATCGAACTAGGGAATGTCTCAATCACTTGCCCAACAAAACCAAGTGCTTGTTGAGCGGCTGTTGGAGAATTCACTTGACTCGATGCTGCCATCGTTGGCTGAACCCCCGGAATATCAATCTGTGCAACACCCATATTGCCACTTCTTCTTGGAGCTGATGATAGCGTTGCTCGAAGATCTGTAATTTGTTGTGCCAATGCTCCTTTGACCTCAGAAAGGTCGACCGATATGTTCTCCTTCGCTCCCTTAGATGCAGCTCCGTTAGCTACGGCATCCTGCACTAGAGCTTTAGCGTCATCAAGCTTCCCTATGCTGAGCAACTCCTTAACCTTACCCAATAGTCGAGAAGGTATGACACCATCAGAAACAAGCATTAGTGCATAATCCAATACTCCTGCAGGCTGCCCCATCCCGGACACCCCCTTTAACCATTCCATGGTCTGCAGTAAGGCGGCTTTTTCTTTTGGGTCAATAGCTTGATCATATGCCTGCATCACTGCACTCAAGCTCCGCTGACATGCACTTTGTGAGAGGCCAGTGCACGCAAGACTGTCCGTGATCAGTTGTTTGGTCTTCGAAGGGGGTAATTGGGCTTGTTTGGCGAGCACCACACCCTTCAGACTGTTGTTTTCCAGCTCAGTCTGCGCTGCATTTACAGTGATTGTCACACCGCTCGATCCAGACACCATCGCGATCCCAGCGATAAGCGAATCCACCAGATTCCGGCGATTGAGCTTCTCATCAGCATTTAAATCTTGTGCAGTGGTACTAGTTGCCCAATCAAGTAGGTTATTGACCGCTACACTTGCCGCAGCACCGGCCGCTCCCGCTCCGCAGCTTTGGGCTGAGGTCGAAGCTCCGGCACAACCGACAACAGCCTGTAGCGCTGCACGGGTAGTTTCCCGAACGGTAGGATCAGTAATCTTATCGGCTAGATCTTTTACCTGCCGCGCCCCCAGCCCCTGCAGATAGGCCACGGCAGCATCTCGCACCAGGCCGCTCAGGCCACCGCTGACATTGCCCGTCACGCCTGCCGTCAGCGCGGTAACGATCTGACTATAGGCACCGCCCGGAGCCCATTTGGCGGCTTCCACTAGTTGCTGGTAAGCCGAGCTATTCGGGTCCATCCCTTGGTCGTTGGCTTTTTTCAGCTCTTCCTGCGCGCTCTTCCCTTCCGCAGCCTTGCTGGCCATGAAGGTACCCATTTGCTGGGCAAACGCCGCCGTTACCTCGAACGTCGTCTGAAGCTGCTCTTTATCGAAGTTGTTGGTGAGGGCATTGGTGGTGTCCTTGCCCGTACTGACGTCTCGGTTGACCGACGCAGCGGCCTGCTCCGCCGTCTGCCCCGTTTTGGCCTGTTGCGCCGCGCTGTTGGTGATGGTGAGCGTGCCGCCGCTGATACCGGAGATGGTAGTGCTGCTGTCCTTGCCGCTGGCGGACATGACGATTGGCGCGCCTGGATTGACACCGTTGCCGAACGCTTGCGTCGAGACACCAAAGCCTTGGCCAGCGCCGGCATTGGCAGAGGTAGCTCCAGACTTGCCTGTGCTCGCATTGCCGGCATCACTGCCTTTTGCGTCGCTATCTTTTGTGCCACTGCTGCCCATGCTGAAGCCACCACTCAAGCCGATGCTTTCCCCCGAGTACTCGGCATGGTTCCGGATGTCGCTGACGGTCAGCGTTCCGGTGGTAAGGCTGTTCTTGCCGGCATCGATGGCAGCCTGGCTGCTTTCGATCACCGCCCCGGTCAGGTTGGTGTTGCCCGCCACATTGATCTGGAAGCCGCCACCGCCCGCCTTGAGCCCGGCCTGCTGCGTCACGCTGGCGTAATCGCTCTTCATCGACTGTTGGTTGTAGCTGCCGCTGGCGCTGGCGCCGAAACCAATTGTGACACTGCCACTGGCGCTCATTTGCTTGCTGTCGTACTGACTGGTGTCTTGCAGGCTCTCGATATCGAGATTGCCGCCAACATCGGCGATGATTTGTTTGCCGCTGGCGCTGGCGCCTTTGAGCGTGGTGTCACCGCCGGACTTGAGGGTCAGCGTATTGCCCGCATCCACGTTGGTGTACTGCTGCTGCGTGCCGTTGCCGGTGGCGTGCCCCTTGCTGGTGCTGGCATTGACCGTGATGCCGAAGCCCACTCCGTTCGACCCGACCGAGGCGGCGACCCCGACTCCCCAGCCGCTGCCGCTGTTCTTGCTTTGCAGGCTGCTGCTGTCCTGGGCGGCACCCAGATTGATCTGGTTGTCGGCCATCAGGCTGAGGTCATGCCCGGCCTGCAGGCTGCTGCCGCTGATGTTGATATAGGAGTTCTGCCCCGCACCGCTGGCGATGATCGTCAGGTCATGGCCTGCGGCGAGGCTGCTGCCGCTAGTGGTCAGCGCCTGGCTTGTTGTCGAGCTTTGACTATTCGTCGCGCCGATGGTCACGCTGCCACTGGCCAGCGTGCCACTGGCGGCAGACTGTGCCGCCTGGTAGGCGTTGTACGCAGCAAGGGCGGAAGTGGCCGCGGCCAAGGCCTGGGTACGCCCGTCGCCGGTCTTTTGGACGCTCTTCGCCATGTCGATCGAGGTTTGCACCGCAGACAGAATCGGGCTGCCGGCAGTGGCCGTTACCCCCCATTGATTCATGCTGTGCGTTTCGGTATGGGTGTCGAGGTCCACACCCGGGTCGATCTGGATGGATTTCGCCTTCAGCGTCAGGTCATTCCCTGCGACAAGATCGGCCCCGGATAGCTGCAGGTTATTGTTGGCCGACAAGGTGACATCGCCGCCTTGGCTGACGATTTGGCTGTGAAAAGTGCTTTGTGCGTTGCTACTGTCGTTGCTGCTGTCTTTGGTGTGCTGCACGCCGATGGTGGCGGTATTGTTACCGCCCCCCAGATTGCCAATCGTCAGGCCCGCGTGGGTCTGGTAGCCGGTTTGCTTGTTCGTGCCACTGCCTACCGTGATGTCGCCTTGCTTGGCAACCAACGTCACGCCTTGCGTGCCGCTGATGGACGAACCGAGCACATCGATGTTGCCAGCCTGGCTGTAGATCTGCACCTGCTTGCCACTGATTTGGCTGCCTTGCTGCAACGAGCTTTGCGAGCCAGCCTGGCCATCGCTGCGCGCCTGGTTATAAGGCATCAGCGAAGTACCCGCATTGTTCGGCCCACCCTGCATCGCACGTGTCAGGTCGCCGGCCTGTGCCGCATAGCTGGACACACGGGTGGAGTAGTCATAGTTGCTGGCCGAGGTCTGCGAGGTGCTGGTGCTGGCACTGATGTCGACGTCGCGAGCGGCGGCCATCGAAACCGTCCCCCCCGCCTTGACGTTGGAGCCATTGATGGTGAGGTCGCCGTCAATGGGCTTGGCATCCCCCATGACATTGCCACTACCGGTACTGACCAGTTTGATGCCCCCCCCAGCCAACAAAGTAAGGTAAGTGCGGATTGGGTCTATGAAGTATCGATAGCAGCAGGTCCAACCACCCTATGCTTCAGCCGCGTTTGCCCCCTGCATGAAGCTAAACTCCCCCAAACGAAAACACCCGGTCCTATGACCGGGCGTTTTGTATGACGGAGCGCCTGCCGTGCTCAGGACAGCTTGCGGAACAGCCGATAGGCGAGATAGTTCTGCGTTTCCTTGAACAGGAAGCGCAGCTGTGAACCGACCGTCTGGTAGCGGCTCGAAGGGGTCGGTGCCGGGTAGGCCTTCAGGCCCAGATCGTGTGCCATCAGCATTGCGCGGCGCATATGAAAGGGGTCGCTGACGATCAGGAAGGAATCGAGGCCGATTGCGTGGGCCTCGCGGCCGGCGTTTTGGAGGTTGTCGTAGGTGGTGCGCGACTCGGTTTCGATCAGGATATCTTCGGGCGGCACGCCACGTTCGATCGCATAGCGGCGTCCTACCGCGGCTTCAGTCGGGTAGCCGGGCTCCGGGGTGCCGCCGGTGAACACCAGCATGCGCACCTTGCGCGCCTGATACAGCGACAGCGCGTGGTTGATGCGTTCGCGAAACACCGGCGACGGCCGGCCACCCCATGCGGCGGCGCCAAGCACCAATGCCGCATCGGCGGTCTGCTCACCGTGGTGCTGGCTGTAGTCGTACACCTGCCAGGCGGCGCCGCCAAAGCCGAGCACGGCCAGCAACAGGCTGACGATTACGCCATTGATGAACCAGCGCCAAGTGCTGGCCCGTTTGATCTTCATCCCCACTGCATCCCAAAGCAGCCACTCTAGTGGCGGACAGGCATTCTGTGCCCGAGTTCACGGCCGAAGACGAGCTTCGCCGGCATCCTGATCGGTAACGAGACGGCCGGCTCATGGCCGGCCGTCGTCACCGCTAGAAAATACGCCAGCCGGCGTCTGTCGTCAAAACACGACAGGCCGCGCCCCCCCACGACAACTAGGGATTGGCTGCGGCAAAGGTGTTGCAGCTGTCGATGCGACCCGACCGCAGACCGGTGCGGAACCACTTCAGCCGCTGCGCCGAGCTGCCCTGCGTGAACGAGTCGGGCACCACCCGGCCCTGCGTCTGCTGCTGCAAGCGGTCGTCGCCGATCGCCTGCGCTGCGGCAAATGTCTGCTCGGCGTCGCCCTGCTCGAGCAGTTTGCGCTCGGCGGCATGGTTGCCCCACACCCCGGCCAGACAATCGGCCTGCAACTCCTGCCGCACCGACAGCGCATTGCGGTAGCTCTGCGACTTGCCGCGTCCGGCGGCGTCGACCTACTGCGAGACGCCGAGCAGCGTCTGCACGTGGTGGCCGACTTCGTGCGCGATCACGTAGGCGCGGGCGAAGTCGCCCGGCGCGCCGAAACGGCTGGACAGCTCATCGAAGAAACCCAGGTCGATGTAGACCTTGTGATCGCCGGGGCAGTAGAAAGGGCCGACCGCCGCACTGGCCTGTCCACAGGCCAAAGCCACCTGCTGGCGGAACAACACCAGCTTGGGCGACTGGTAGGACTTGCCGACCTGCTCGGGAAACACCTTGCCCCAGACGTCCTCGGTGTCGCCGAGCACGGCTCGGACGAAGCGGGTGTCCTGGTCGTTGGCCGGCGGGGTAGCCGGCACCTGCTGCTGCGTTTGCGCGCCGCCTCCTGCCAGATTGCCGACCAGGCTGAGCATCTCCAGCGGGTTCTTGCCGAGCAGCAGGCTGATCACCACCACCGCGATGATGCCGCCAAGCCCCAGACCGCCGCCGAGCCTCATTCCGCCGCCGCTGCGGCGGTCTTCGACGTTGTCGCTCTGGCGCATGTCGTTCCAACGCATAATCGATCCTCCAATGGCAGTTACCTGTCATTGTCGATCAGCACGACGACTTTGCCCACCCGATTGGCGGCCAAGCATTGCTCGATGATCTCGCGGGCGAAGCGGTGACACGATGAAACCGCAGGGTGCACGACATCCGTAGTGCAAGCAATTGGATGCCACTTCAACGCAGGATCGCCCGAGCGCTACAAACCGTGGCCGGGCACTAACAACGCTGACACCTCAGTGAGTCAGCGGCGGCTGACGGCGTGCGGAACGCGGCGGGCAGTGATGATAGGCGGCGCAGCGCGGGCAGCTTTCGCTCTCCTGCCCCATCTGGGCCAGCCAGTAGCAAAGGCGCAGCCAGTCGCGGTGCAGCACGTGGGCCAGATGATGGCCGAAGGAATGGGCAGCCAGGGTGCGGCCGGCAGCGGCGTGATCGAGACGAGACATGAGCGGCTCCCAGTCGGGGGCGGGAGCCCCCTTCACTCTGAACCTAGCCGAGCCGCCATAAATAGGGAGTAAAAAATGCGCCCAAGCACCGTGCACGCTTGTGGACAAGTCTGTGGACAGACTGTCGATGGGCGGTGGGCAAAATGGGGATATCAGCCGACCAGCTCGATCTCGAACTGCGGCGCCGGCGCGCAGCGCATCCATTCGGAGAACGCCCCGCACTGTGCATGGGTCAGTGCCTCGCGCCAGTTGCGCACCACCTGATCGGCCTCGTCCATGCCGGTCGGAAAACGGCCGAACTGGCCCATCGTGTAGTCGTGCGCCCACTTGGCGAAGCCGGCACTGTCCTCGGTGCCGAAGTAATCGACCAGCGCCAGGTGGAAGCCGCGCTCGACATCGCGGGCGTCGATCGGGTGGAAATCGGGTTTGAGCAGACGAACAACGAGGCGCGGCATGACAGGCCCTGCAGTGGGAGGCGGTTGAGGGTTATGAACGCAACAATATAGCGTGTGCGCCGCAACAAGGAAAGCGCGGTGCCGCGCCCCTCGAACAGTAGCAGCTTTGCGACGGCTTTGCTTCCGATCAAGCGATCAGTCTGCTATAGTCGCGCCCGGCCGCGGATATCTGCCGCGCAGCCGACCAATCAATTCCGCTCGCCTGTCTTGCGAGTCGCTGGAGACCCCGATGCTTGCCATCTATATGGGCTTGTACGCCCTGGCCGTGCTTGCGGCCAACCTGACCCTCGATCATTTCATTCCGCTGCCGGGCTACGGCTTGCTCAGCATCGGCACGATCTTCTTCGCCGCGGTGTTCACGCTGCGCGACCGCATCAACCTGATCAGCCTGAAGGCGGTGTACGTGGCGATCGCACTGGCGCTGACCATCACCACCATCGCCGCCGTGCTGACCCACACCCCGCCGCGCTTCATCGCCGCCTCGTTCGGTGCGATCCTGCTGGGTGAGCTGTCCGAGACTGCGGTGTTCCAGCGCCTGAAGCACCGCTCCTGGCCGGTGCGCGCGCTGTCGAGCAACGCGATCGGCATCCCGCTCGACTCGGTGTCGTTCACGCTGATCGCCTTTGCCGGCACCATGACGATGCCGCAGATGATGGAGATCATCTGGGCCGACGTGATCACCAAGTTCGCCATCGCCTCGGTGCTGGTCATCAACCTGCGCAAGCGCCGCCGCGCTGCCGCCCTGCAAGGAGCCGCCGCATGAACGACTACACCTCGCCGCACAACGGCCGCCTGATCAAGACCATCGGCAACCAGCGCCCGCAGATGGCGATGACGGTCGAGCATGTGCTGCTACTGCCGGAGCTGTGCCCCGCCAGCAAGAACCCGAAGCCCGGCTCGAGCGTAACGGTGCGCTACGAGGCCGGTGCGCGGCTGCTGGAGTTGTTCTCGCTCGACCAGTACATTGATGGCTTCGTCGGCCACATGATCGTGCGCGACATCGAGTTCTTCACCCAGGTGGTTGGCGAGGACTGCGCCAATGCGCTCGGCCAGGCGGTCGAAGTGGTCGCCGATATCGAGCTGAACGCAGTGCGCCAGCGCCAGAAGGTCAGCCTGACCGCGCGTCCGACTCTGTAGTGATATGTATCCTCTCCTGGGCTGCTCGGACTCAGAACCGCGCAGCCCATCTCTAGCTATCAGTCCTTTGCCTTTCTGCCTTTCGAGGCTAATCCACGATAAAGCCCGCTTGTCTTTCGACTAACAGGCCCAACTCCAAGCCACCGACTCGCCACAAAGACAAATAAATTACAATTGCTACGTATTAATGCTAATTGCATTTTCCTGTGCCATCCCTATCATCGCGTCGCACATAACAACATGACAAAGAGGGATGTAGATGTACCTACAGCGAAAGAAACTGGCGACCATTACCTTGTCCGCACTGCTGGTGAGTGCCTGCGGAGGTGGTGGCAGTTCCGAGACAAGCCAGACCAGCAGTAATAGCGGCAGTAGCCCTGCATCCGCAAAACAGGCGGTGGCTGGCCGTCTGGTCGCACCGGAGAACACGGCCACCACCAGCTCCCGCATCCTGCTGCAAGAGCAACGCCGGCTTTCCGGCATCCAGGCGCTGATCCAGACTTGCCAAGACGTACCATCCGGGTATGTGCCGCTTAGCGGCGTAACGGTGGAGTTCAAGGACAACACCGGCAAGACCGTCGATACGCTCACTAGTGGTAGCTGCGGCGAATTCAGTGGCAATGTGGCAGGCAGCAGCGCTCAAGCCAACCTGACGACCCATCAGCCGCTGGTGCTCGACTTCACGGCCCTGAGCAAGGCTGGTAGCAGCAAGAGCGCACCAGTCGTCGCCTCGGCACTACCGCTGAATGCGAGCTATCTGATCAGCTCGGTCCAATATCTGGGACAGGGGCAGATTGCCTACAGTGTGGTCGACTCGGTCAGTCGCAAAGCCGTGATCGGTCTGAACGCACAGCATCTGGCCGTCAGTGATAACAGCAATGTCAGCTATACCCCAACCATCCAGGGCAGCAGCGCCAGTGTCGCGGCACCGACCGCAATCGCGCTGGTGCTGGATGCCAGTGGTTCGATGAGCACCTCTCATCTTGCCGCCAACGGCGTCATCCGAAGCTCGTTCGAACTAGCCAGCCTGGCCACGCATAACTTCCTAGACGAGGTAGAACAGCGTGCGGCCGGGGACCAGGTCAGCATGGTGGTGTTTGACCACAAGGTAACTGAGATCAACCAGCCCTGGTTGGATAAGCAGTTTCCGATGCTGAACAACAACGGTAATCCAGTGAAAGCCGGGCTACCGGCAAGCGGGCTGACCAGCAATGTCACCGCGCTGCATCTGGTGGCCGACCTGTACGTTCCCACGTCTCAGCTGTACGGCAAGATCTCCTATCCTTACAGCCCCTTTGCTCCCAACCCGAAGACCCCTGCGACAAGTGCCGGCGGCTCTTATCCTTGGAACGGTTCGACGGCCTTCTTCGACGCTACCGCCAAGGGACTGGAGCAACTGAGCAATGTCAGCGGCCGCAAGATGGTGATCAGCATGACAGATGGTTTTGAAAACTCATCGAGCAAATACCCCACCAGCAACGCGCTGATCGCCTACGCCAAGCAGCAGGGGATTCCGGTGCAAACGATCGGCTTCGGTGCGGCAAGTGATGTCGACGAGAAGAGCATGAAGGAGATCGCCAGCCAGACCGGCGGAGAATACCAGCGTGTCGAGAACGAGCAGATCACCGGCCTGTACCAGAACATCCTGACCGGCATCCGCTTCCAGTACACCGCCAAGCTCGACAAGGTACCGGTATCGGGCGTCACACTGAAACTGGTGGTGAAGAGCAACGGCAGCGTCTCGCCGGAAAAGACCCTGAGCATTAACTGACGCAGGCCCCAAGGTTGGCCGAACCGCCGCTTTCGGCCAAGCTTGACCAACAAAAAGCCCCTTCCATCCGGAAGGGGCTTTGTCATGTCCGGGAGGGACAGCGCCTAACGCGCGCTGCTCACCCAGTCCACCGTCGCCTCGGCGGCCTGGAACTCGTGCACCACCTGCTGCATCAGCGCGAACGCGCGCGCCGCGTCGAGCGCCTGGCAGGCGTCGGCCAGCGCATTCAGGTGGCCGTCGAGCTCGCTGCGGCTCAGGCAGTATTCCTGGGCGCGCATGATGCGGGCGTGCTCGGTCGGCAGCACGTCGGCACCGATCAACAGCTCCTCGTACAGCTTTTCGCCCGGGCGCAGGCCGGCGTAGCGGATCTCGATGTCGCCGTGCGGATGCGCGTCGTCCTTCACCTCCAACCCCGACAGGTGCACCATGCGCCGTGCCAGATCGGCGATCTTCACCGGCTCGCCCATGTCGAGCACGAACACGTCGCCGCCCTCGCCCATCGCACCGGCCTGGATCACCAGCTGCGCCGCCTCGGGGATGGTCATAAAGTAGCGGGTGATGTCCGGGTGTGTCACCGTCACCGGGCCGCCGTGCTTGATCTGCTTCTTGAACAGCGGCACCACCGAGCCGGAGCTGCCCAGCACGTTGCCGAAGCGCACCATCACGAAGCGGGTGCGACCGCCGCGCTCGGCGCGATCGGCGTGGCGCGCCTGCAAGGTCAGTTCGGCCAACCTTTTGGTCGCACCCATCACGTTGGTCGGGCGCACCGCCTTGTCGGTGGAAATCAGCACGAAGGTATCGACGCCGCTGTCCTCGGCGGCGCGCGCGCAGGTGTCGGTGCCGAAGGCATTGTTGAGGATGCCGGCCACCGGGTTGTGCTCGACCATCGGCACGTGCTTGTAGGCGGCGGCGTGGTAGACGGTCTCGACGCCGAAGGCCTGCATCACGCTCTTCAGCCGCGGATAGTCGAGCACCGAGCCGAGCAGCGCCACGCGCGGCACGCCTGGCGCGGTTTGCGCCAGTTCGTGGTCGATCGCGTACAGCGCGAACTCGGTCAGCTCGAACAGCACGATCTTGGCCGGGCGGTGCTTGACGATCTGGCGGCACAGCTCCGAACCGATCGAGCCGCCGGCGCCGGTGACCATCACCACGCGGCCTTCGATATTACGGGACAGCAGATCCTTCATCGGCGGCACCGGGTCGCGGCCGAGCAGGTCTTCGATGTCGACCTCCTTCAGCTCATCGACGCTGACCTCGCCCGACACCAGATCGGCCAGGCCGGGCAGGCGGCGGATCGGCAGGCGCAACGGTTCAAGCGCTTCGAGAATCTCGCGGTGGCGCGAGCGGCTGGCCGACGGCATCGCCAGCAGCAACTCGCCGGCCTGCTTCGCCGCCATCACCTCGGCGACGCGCGACGGGTCGTGCACCGCGATGCCGCCGTAGGTACGCCCCCACAGCGCCGAATTGTCGTCGAAGAACGCCACCACTCGATATTCGCGCGCCGCCTGCAAGGCCATCATCAGTTGCAGGCCGGCACGGCCGGCGCCGTAGATTGCCACCGGCTTGTTCGGCGAGTCGGCCGCGTCCAGCGTGCGCACGAGTCCCCTGAGCAGGAAGCGGCTGCCGCCGATATACGCCATCGCGAACATCCAAAAGATGATGATCGCGCTCCTAGGAAACGGGCTGATCCGTGCCATCACGATCACCGCGGTCAGCACCAGCACCGCCAGCGTCACCCCGTAGAACACGGTGAGCACCACCTTGTCGTCGAGGAAGCGGATCACCGCGCGATACAGGCCGAGCTTGATGAAGATCGGAATCACCCACAGCGGCGGCACCGCGAAGATCCACAGGTAGGGGGTGAGCTTCGGGTCCCACACGCCACCCAGGCGCAGGTAGACGGCGCACCACAGCGCGAACGGCAGCAGCAGCGCGTCGAGCAGCATCAGCAACGCCATCTTGTTGTGACGCGAAAAATTCAGCAGGTTTGCAAACATGGTTAAGGGCTAGCTCAACGGCTGACGATCCTGGAGAGCGTCGCAAAGATGATTCGGAGGTCTTCGGCCAGGGTATGGCTGTCGGCGTAACGGCTGTAGTAGGCGAGCTTTTCCGGCAGCACCTGTTCGATATAGGCGCGCTCCGGGTCGGCCGCCACGCCGAGGATCTCGTTCTCGTCGATCATCTTGATCGACGCCCAGTCGGTGATGCCCGGGCGCAGCGCCAGCACCTTGTCGCGCACCGCGGCCGGATAATGGGCGACATACTTCGGCACCTCGGGACGCGGGCCGACCAGGCTCATCGTGCCCTGCAGCACGTCGATCAGCTGCGGCAGCTCGTCGCACTTGCTCTTGCGCAGGAAGCGTCCGGCGCGGGTGACACGCGCGTCGGCGCCGACGGTGAGCTGGCCCTGCCGTTCGGCATCGACCACCATGGTGCGGAACTTGTGGATGCCGAAAGGTTGGCCGAAGCGCCCCACCCGGGTCTGGCGGAAGAATACCGGCCCGGGCGAGTCGAGCTTGATCCACAGCGCCAGCGCCAGCAGCAGCGGCGACAGCACGATCAGGCCGAGGCCGGCCGCGAGCAGGTCGAACGCGCGCTTGGCCGCGTCCGACCCTGGGCCACGGCCCTCAGTGACGACGGGCAGACTCATGCGCCGAGGATCTCCCGGATCGCCGCGATCACGCGGGTCTGATCGGCGTCGTTCATCTTGGTGTAGAGCGGGATGGTCACCTCGGCCTCGAACGCCGCCTGCGCCACCGGGAACTGCTCCGGCTTCAGGGCATAGCCGTCGCGCCATACCGGGTGCAAGTGCAGCGGGATGAAGTGCACCGAGCAGCCGATGCCCTTGTCGGCCATCGCTTGGATGAAGTCGTTGCGGGCAATGTCGGCTTCCGGTTTCAGGCGCACCGGGTAGAGGTGCCAGGCGTGCAGGTCGCCGGCATGGCTCGGACGCGCCGGCAGAATCAGCGGCAGGTCGGCCAGTTCGCGATCGTAACGCGCGGCCATCGCCTCGCGCTGCTCGTGGAAGCGGCGGATCTTCTTGAGCTGGTGGATGCCCATCGCGGCTGCGATGTCCGGCATGTTGTACTTGAAGCCCGGCTCGATCACCTCATAGAACCAGGCCGGGGTCTTCGACACGTAGCGGTCGAAGGCGTCGCGGCTGATGCCGTGCAGGCGCATCACCTTACAGCGCTTGATGATGTCCGGGTTGGCCGACACCACCATGCCGCCTTCGCCGGTGGTCATGGTCTTGTTGGCGTAGAAGCTGAACACGGTCACGTCGGACGCCAGCTTACCGACGACGGTGCCCTTGTAACTGGTCGGCAGCGCGTGGGCGGCGTCCTCGATCACGCGCAGGTCGTGCTCGCGGGCGATCGCCAGGATTTCGTCCATGTCGCAGGCCAGACCGGCGAAGTGCACCGGCATGATCGCCTTCGTCTTGGCCGTCACCGCCGCGCGGATCGCCGCCGGGTCGATGTTGAAGGTGACCGGGTCGACGTCGACGAACACCGGGTCGGCGCCCAGATAACGCACCACCTCGGCGGTGGAGGTGAAGGTATAGGTCGGCACGATCACTTCGTCGCCCGGGCCGATGCCCACCGCCTCGAGCGCCAGGTGTAGGCCGGCGGTGGCGGAGTTCACCGCGATCGCCTCGACGCCGCCACCGAGGAATTCGGCGAAATCGGCCTCGAACTGCTTGGTCTTCGGCCCGGTGGTCACCCAGCCGGAACGCAGTGCGTCGACCACTTCGTTGATTTCTTCTTCGCCGATATCCGGCAGCGCGAAGGGCAGGAATTTATCAGTCATCGTTACAACCCGGTTGGGGCGGCATCCACCGCCAAATAGTCTGTACTGGGAGCCGCGCGCTCGGTTTGGCGCGGCGCCCCTTATTCTAATCCAGTGCGGCGCTTACGCGCCCGAGCCCGCCACTTGCTCGAAATGCTCGACTGTCGGGAACGGCTCGTAGAAGTGATGCAACAACCGCTTCCAGTCCTGGAACTCGGCCGAACCGCGGAAGCCCTCGGTGTGGTGCTCCAGCGTCTGCCAATTCACCAGCAGCACGTAGCGGCCGCGCGCCTCCAGGCAGCGCTGCAGCTGGTGCGACACGTAGCCGGCCATGCCGGCGATGATCGCCTGCGCCTCGGCGAAAGCGGCCTCGAAGGCGGCCTCCTGGCCGGCCTTCACCTGCAACATTGCGACTTCCAGAATCATCGTGCCTCTCCTTCCAGCAGCAGCTGCCAGTAACCGACGTCGTGCCATTGGCCAAACTTTCGGCCAACCTCGCGAAAGCGGCCGACCTGGGTGAAACCGAAGCGCTCGTGCAGCGCCACGCTGGCCGGGTTGGGCAGCGCGATGCTGGAAATCACCGAGTGCATACCCTGCGCGCGCAGCTGCTCGAACAGCGTCTGATACAGCCGCGAGCCGAGTCCGCGCCCGCCGGCCGTCGGGTCCAGGTACACCGACGCCTCGACGGTATGGCGATAGGCGCTGCGCCCCTTCCACACCCCGGCGTAGGCATAGCCGAGCACGCGGCCGCCCTCCTCCAGCACCAGCCAAGGCAGGCCGTGCGCCGCAGTGGCGGCGAGGCGCTGCGTCATCTCGGCCGCGTCCGGCGCCGTCTCCTCGAAGGAGATGGTGGTGTGCGCCACGTAGTGGGCGTAGATCGCCGCGATCGCGGCGGCGTCGTCGGCGTGGACGGAGCGGATCGAAAGGGACATGGTCATCGATACTCGTCAGCAAGGTTGGCCGAAGGCTCAGCGCAGCGTCACCGCCTTGAGGAAGCGCTCGGCGAGGCCACGGTAGTCGTGCTTCTCCAGCACGAAGGCGCGGCCGCGTGCGCCCATCTCGGCGCGTTCGGCCGGCGAGGTCAGCAGCATCTGGCGAACCGCCATCGCGATCGAGGTCGGGTCTTCGGCGCCCACCGAGATGCCGGCGCCGGCCTCGGCAACCATGTCGTTGCCGGCCTCGACCGAGTGGATCACCGGCTTGCCGGCCATCAGGTAGTCGAACAGCTTGTTCGGGTTGATGCCGAAGCGGTAGATCGGCAGCTTGCGCCAGCCGATGAACAGCGCGTCCATCTGCTTCAGAAACTCCGGCACCGCGTGCTTGGCGATCGCCGGCAGGAACACCACATTGGCGAGCTTCATCTCGGCCGCTCGTGCTTGCAGCGCCGCCTTGTCCGGGCCGTCGCCGACCAAGACGAAGGTGACCGGCTTGTCGGCGAGCTTGGCCGCCGCATCGAGCAGGTAGTCGAGCGCGTTGGCGAGACCATGGCCCCCGGCGTAGCCGATTAGGAAGCGGCCAGCCGCCTTCAGTTCGGCCAACTTCGCGACATGCTCGTCGGGCAGCGGCTGGGTTTCGCCCTGCCACTCGGCCACGTCGACACCGTTTGGGATCACCGCGTACTTGGCCGGGTCCATACCGTGCTCGACCATGTAGTCACGGGCGCACGGCAGCATCGAGATCACCGTGTCGGCCCTGCGGTAGCCGAAGTCTTCGGCCCACTGCATCAGACGGATGAACGGATGCTTCGGCGACATGCCGCCGACCTCGACCGGCGTCAGTGGCCACAGGTCGTGCACCTCGTACACCAGCCGCGCGCCGGTCTTGTTGGCGATCCACGCCGCCGGCACGGTGTCGAGCGGGTAGGTGCTGGACGCGATCACCACGTCCGGGCGCCACTGCATGAAGCGGCCGGTCAGCCCCATCAGGCGGGCCAGGAAACTGAAGATGTTCAGCACCCGGCCGACGCCGTTGCCCTGGTACGGGCGGGTGCGACACCACAGGTAGCGGATGCCGTCGATGTCCTCGTCGCGGTACTTCTCGCTCATGCGCGGGTTGCGCTGGCGCAGGTGCGAGGTGTCGGCGGCGACCATGGTCACCTGGTGACCGGCGCGCACCCATTCGCGCGCCAGGTAATAGGGGCGGAACTCCATGCCGTGGCGTGGGCTGCCGGCATAGTGGTTGATGTAGAGGATCTTCATTCGGTGAAACCGCGCCGCTTCGCCTCTTCGTCCAGGCCCTTGAAGCGCGCCTCGTTGAAGCGCCAGCCGATGTAGCCGAGCACGCCGAGCAAGAGCAGCAACGCCAGCAGGTTCAGCAGGTGGTAGAGCGGATCGGGATTGAGCGGCTTGCCGCGCGCCCAGTCGTACAGATAGCCGACCGGCATCGCCAGCACGGCATAGATCAGCGCCTTGCGCGCAATGAAGGGCAGCGGGCCCTTCTTGCGCTGCTCGCGCCAGCGTGCCCAGAACGCGGTGGAGGTTTCCTTGGCCATGATGCCTATCCCTTTTGCTGCAGATGCAGCTGATAATTTTTTTCGAGACGACGCCAGGTCGACCAGATGGTCCACACCCCGGGCACCGCCAGATATAACAGTGGTACGAGCCAGCCGACCGGGCTCGTCGCGCCCGCCGTCGGCAGCCGAAGCTGCTGCAGCGCCGCGAGAAACAGCATGCCGGGCAGCAGCATCGCCAGCACGCAGTGGCGCAGCATGAAGCGCATCAGCCCCATTGCCCGCACCTGCGGCCAGCGCTCGATCTGTTGATGCTCAAACGCGCGCAGCCGCTGCGCTCCATGGTTCAGCCAGCCGACCAGCCCCAGGCACAGCGCCAGACCGGCTACGCCGGCCGCCCAGCCCGGGCGCAGTACCGGCAGCACCAGTACGAACAGCAGCACCGCCAGCGCCATCGTCAGCGCCGACTGCCAGCGTTGTTCTCGCCGCATCGTCATCACAGTTGCGTGTACAGCCGCACCAGCTTGTCCGCCTCGGCCGCCCACGAGTATTTGTTCAGCACCGCTTGCTTGCCGGCCTCGCCCATCGCATGGGCACGCTCCTCGTCGGCCAGCAGCTCGCGGATCGCCGCGGCGATCGCCGCCGGATCCTGCGGGTCGACCAAGAGGCCGCAGCCGGCATCGTCGACGATGGCGCGCCACACCGGAAAATCGCTGGCGACCACCGGCATGCCGGCGGCCATGTATTCGAACAGTTTGATCGGTAGCGCATCGACATAGTTCGGCGTCGGAAACAGCGTCACCAGCCCCACCTTGGAGCGCGCCAACACCTCGGCCACGCCGGCCCGGTCGAGCACGCCCAGATCGTTGACCCGTGCCCAGCCGGCGCTCGGCAGCAGCTTCGGCTTCAGGTCGCTCTCGCTCCACGGCCCGGCCAGGTTCAACCGTGCGCCGCTATCGGGCAGCGCCGCGACGATCGGTTCGATGCCGCGGATGCGCGAAATGCCACCGATGTAGCACACCTCGTTGCGGCGCGCCTCCCACGGCGTGTCGCGCACCAGCTCTTCCAGGATCGGGAAGTTGCAGATGTCGACCACCCGCTTGTTGAGCGGGCGGAAACGTTCACGGATATGCGGGGTGGAGGTGACGATGGCGTCGAAGCGACGCGCGGCGAAGTCTTCCAGCTTCTCGAAGGTGCCGGACACGGTCGGGCGAAGCGCGCCGGGAATCCAGTGCTTGGCCAGGATCTGGCGCGGCACGTCCTCGTGCACGTCGTACACCACCTTGATGCCGGCCTTCTTCAGCCGCAGCGCCACCGGGATCAGCTCCGGGTCGTGGAAATGCGCGACGTCGGGCTTCAGCGCCAGCGCTGCGTCCATCACCCGGCGCACCGTGCCGGTCATCCGCGCCAGGCGTCCACCCGACTTCGGCCCGACGTCGTGGATGTGCACGCCGCGGTTGATCTCGTTGCCCAGGCCGTCGGCGACGATCAGCGTCACCTCGTGGCCGGCGGCGGCGAGCGACGCGCATTCCTTCACGAAGATGCGGATGTCGTGGCGCGGGTGGGCGCTGGTCAGATGGGCGATTTTCATGGTGTTTGCAGCAATTCGGAGTAAAGGGCGGCAAAGGCCGCCATATTGTCGGCGTGCAGCGCCTTGTCGGCAACGAGGCCGCGATTGAGCGCGGCGATGCGGTCGAGCTTCGCATCATCACTGGCGTCGCGCATCGCCCGCGCCAGATCGTCGCCGAGCCGGGCCACGTCCTCGACGATGCGGCCGTTCAGGCCGTCGATCGCCCATTCCAGGTTGGCCGGCAGATTGGACAACAGCGGCAGGCAGCCATGGCCCATCGCTTCGAGCAGGCTGATGCTGGTCGCGTCCGATTCCGGCACGCTGACGAACACCCGGCTGTCGCGGTAGAGCGCCCCCAATACCTCGCTGGACACGAAGCCGGTGAAGGTGACGCGTTGCAGACCCAGCCGTTCGGCCAAGGTCTTCAAGGCCTCGGTCTCGCTGCCGCTAGCGGCAACGGTGAGCGACCAGTCGGCAAACTCCGGCTGCGCCTCGACCGCCGCCCAGCCCTTCAGGATCGCGTCGATGCGATACAGCGGCTTGTGCAGCCGGCAGGACAGCACGGTCTTCGGCTTGGCAGCGATATTCGGTTCCGGTGGCAGGCTGTCGATGCCGTAGTTAAGCACCGCCAGCCGCTTCACCGGCGCGAGCTCACGAATCCGCGCCGCCATGTAGAGCGAATCGGAGGTGATCAGATCGGCGGCGGCCAGATTGCTCTTCACCATCCGCGCCATCAGCGCGTTCTGGTTCGGCAACAGCAGCACATCCGAACCCCAGGCGGTCAGCGCCAGCGGGATGCCGAGGCCGCGCAGGCCGCGGCTGGCATGCCAGGCGACGCTATTGGCCTGGTGCACGTGGGCGAGATCCGGCTTGATCTGCTGCGCCCAGGCTCTCAACTTGCCCGCACTGCCGAGCGCCGCCAAGCGGAAATCAAGCGTCAGCGTGCCGGCCAGGTTGGCGGGACGACGCTCGGGGGGCACCTCGCCATTGCAGGCCAGATACACCTCGCGCGCGTACGGGGCGATGCCCGCCAGGTAGCGCCAGGTGTGCACCGAGGCGGAGCCGATAATCAGCAGTTTGTCGACGACGGGTTCAGTCACGCTCGGCCCACGCTTGGTAATGAGAGTTGAGTTCCGGGTGTTCGGCCAACCACTTGGCGTCGCCCTCGCGGGTGTCGCCGACCACACGGGCCGGATTGCCGGCGATGATGGCGAAGTCGGGATAGCTGCCCGCCTCGACGAAGCTGTAGGCGGCCACGATCGAGCCCTTGCCGATCGCCACGCCCGGCATCAGCACCGAATGTGGGCCGATGAAACTGTAGCGGCCGATCACACTCGGCTTCTTCAGATAGCCGATGTGGTCGCGGTGCTCGAGATAGGCATCGCCGTACAGACGGATTGCCACGTGGCTGGAATGGGTCAGCAGCGACACGTAGTTGGTGATCTGGCAGCCCGCACCGATGCTAAGCCCGCCCGAGGCGTCGATCAGGCTGAAATGGCCGATGTAGACGTTGTCCTCGATGTCGAGCCGCGCCGGCGTCTCCACCCGGGTCATATTACTGATGCGTACCCGGTGCAGCCGTCGGCCGTCAAAGCGGGTGAAGCCCACCACCATGCGCGGCCCGATCAGACCGGACAGGCGGTGGGTGATCTTGGTCCAGAGACTCATGGCTTTTGCACCGCGCGGTAGAGCCAGTAAAAGTAGACGAGGAAGTACGCCACCATCACCGCCGACACCAGGCCGAACGCCGCGGACACGCTGCCCCACAGCACAAAGCCGGCCCACAGGCTGCCGAGGAACAAGGCATTGCCGACGATGGTGAACACGAAGGCGGTGCGCTGGCGCTGGATCACCAGTGGAATCATCCCGAGCGGCGACGCGATGAAGTGGCACAGGATGTACGGCGCCAGCATCGCCGCCATCGCCCCGGCCGGGCGCCAGCTGGCGCCGAACACCAGGCCGAACAGCGGCTCGCCCCACAGCAGGATCACCACGAACGGCGGCAAGGCCAGCGCCAGCAGCACCACCACGGTCTTGCGGTACAGCGGCAGCAGCGACTGGCCGGCGTTCTTCGCCGCAGCGAAGTCGCGGAATGCCACCTGGCCGACCGCCTGGCCGATCAGCGCCGCGGGCAGCTTCAGCACCCGCATCATCAGGCCATAGAGACCGACCGTCACCGAGCCTGACAGCATGGTCAGCAGCGTCACCGTCAGCGTGTCGAGCAGTGCGGCGACGAAGGCATTCGGCGCGTTGACGCGCGGGAATTCCACATAGGCACGCGCCTCGGCCGCCATCTCGGCGCGGCTGACCTGGCTGCGCCAGCCGAAGCGCTGCTTCACGTCCTGCCAGGCCTGCGCCGCCAGCGACGCCGCCTGCCCGGCCAGTTGGCCGAACACTAGCCCGCCCGCACCGGCGCCGGCGAAACCCAGGCCGAGCTGCACGCTGGTTGTGCCGATTGCCTGGGCGATCCGCCCGCCGGCATTGGCCTGGTAGCGCTGCAGCCGGTTATTCCAGTTGGTCCACGCCTGCATCAGGCCAGCCAACAGCACCGACAACGGCAACAGCAGCAGCCACGGCGCCAGCTTGGGCACGCCGGCCTTGGCCGACAGCCACTGGTGACCGGGCCAGAACAACAGCGCGCACAGCAGCGACAGCCCTAGGGCTATCATCAGCGACAGGCCCATCAGGTTGGCCGAACGCCGGTCGTCGTCGGGCAGCACGATCGCCATCTCGTAACGGCCGGTGGCCAGCACCGCCAGGTTGGACAGCCACGCGACATAGATCGCCAGCACGCCGAACTCTGCCGGGTGGTAGAGCCGGGTCAACAGCGGCGAGGCGAGCAAGGGCAGGAACTGCGCGAGCGCAGCCCCGCCGGCCAGCGTCGCGACATTACGCGCGAAGCCGCTGGCGGCCAGGTTTTTCAGGCGGACGGTCAGCAACGATCAGGCCAGCGCTTGTTTCACCGCCGCGACGACCGCATCCTGGGTCGCCTCGTCGAGGAAGGGATGCATCGGCAGGCTCATCACCCGGCGCGCGGCCGCTTCCGAGTGCGGGAAGCTGCCTTCCGGCTGGTTCAGGTGCGCGAAGGCCGGCTGCAGGTTCAGCGGCACCGGGTAGTGCACCGCGGTCGGCACGCCCTGCTCTTTCAACGCGGCCTGCACCGCTTCGCGGCCATCGATCTCGATGGTGTACTGGGCGTAGACGCTGTTGCAGCCCTCGCCCAGCGCCGGCACGCGCGCCACGTCCTTCAGCAATTCGCTGTAACGCGCGCCGATG
>JAPDNP010000013.1 GCA_025989215.1 Neisseriaceae bacterium JH1-16
GGCACGAAGCCGAACGGCTTGGTGGCCGCGGCGCGGATCACTTCGTGGATGTCGATGCCCATCTTGTCGGCGACGATCTTCATCTCGTTGACCAGACCGATGTTCACCGCGCGGTGGATGTTCTCCAGCAGCTTGGTCATCTCGGCGGCGCGGGTCGACGACACCGGCACCACCTGGTCGATCACCGCGCTGTAAAGCGCCACGCCGATTTCCTGGCAGGCCTCGGTCACGCCGCCACATACCTTCGGAATGGTGCGGGTGGTGAAGTTCGGATTGCCCGGATCTTCGCGCTCCGGCGAGAACACCAGGAAGGCGTTGTCGCCGACCTTGAAGCCGCGCGACTCGATGCGCGGCAGCAGCTCTTCGTCGGTAGTGCCCGGGTAGGTGGTCGACTCCAGCGACACCAGATGGCCTTCGCGCAGGTACGGCACCAGCGAATCCATGGTGTCGAGCACGAACGACAGGTCCGGCTCGCGGTATTTGTTCAGCGGGGTCGGCACACACAGGATCAGCGTGTCGGCTTCCGGCGCGCGGCTGAAATCAGTAGTGGCTTCGAAGCCGCGCTCGCGCGCTTCGGCAATGCTGTCGGCGCTGATGTGCTCGATATAGGAGCGGCCGGCGCTTAGCGCGTCGACCTTGCTCTGGTCGATGTCGAAGCCGAGCACCTTGTAGCCCACTTCGGCGAAACGCAGCATCAGCGGCAGGCCGACATAGCCGAGGCCAACGATGCCGATGACGGCGGATTTATTATGAATCTTATCTAAAAGCTCTATTTTCACAGGAGGGAATTATTAAGTAGTTAATCAAAGAATTTGCAGTCAACGAACTTATTTCCCATCAAATCCTTTTCGGAAATTACAGGAGGTAAGATTAATGGCCATTTGATGTTCAATTCAGGGTCATTCCAAAAAATGCGGGCTTCAAGCTCATTGAACCAGTAATCTGTTGCCTTGTAGAGAAGTTCAGCCTCTTTCGAGAGTGTCAGAAATCCATGCGCAAAGCCCTCGGGTATCCACAATTGACGTTTATTGTCCGCTGATAGGGTGGTACCGAACCACTTGCCGAATGTCGGCGATGTCTTACGGATGTCCACGGCCACATCGAAAACTTCTCCAACTACAACACGTACTAGTTTGCCTTGTGGATGTGGAGGCAATTGGTAGTGAAGGCCACGCAGTACACCTTTCACGGAGCGTGAATGGTTGTCCTGAACGAATTTCACCTCTCGGTCGATAACTTCTTTGAATTTCTGCTGGTTGAAGCTCTCATAAAAGAAGCCACGGTCATCACCGAACACCGCCGGTTCGATGATCTTGATGTCGGGGATAGCAGTATCAATCACTTTCATCAGAACACCTGCTCTTTCAGTACACGCAGTAGGTATTGGCCATAGCTGTTCTTCAGTGGTTCAGCAAGGCGTGTCAACTGCTCAGCATCAATGTAACCGAGGCGATAGGCGATCTCTTCCAGGCAAGCTACTTTCAACCCCTGGCGGCTCTCGATGGTAGCGATGAATTGGCTGGCTTCCAGCATCGACTCGTGGGTGCCGGTGTCGAGCCAGGCGTAACCACGGCCTATGGTCTGCACGTTGAGCGTGCCAGCCTGCAGGTAGGCGGCGTTGACGTCGGTAATTTCCAGTTCGCCACGTGTCGATGGTTTGATCGATTTGGCGATATCGACAATTTTTTCGTCGTAGAAATACAGGCCGGTGACGACATAGTGCGACTTGGGCTGGGCCGGTTTTTCTTCCAGGCCGATCGCTTTGCCGTTCTGATCGAATTCCACCACGCCGTAGCGTTCCGGATCGTGCACATGGTAGGCGAATACGCTGGCACCGGCTTCCTTGTGGGCGGCATCTTTCAGCAACTTGGCGAAGTCATGACCGTAATAGATGTTGTCGCCCAACACCAGAGCCGAATGGTCACCGTCAATGAACGACTCGCCCAGGATGAACGCCTGAGCCAGGCCATCTGGGCTAGGCTGCACGGTGTACTGCAGATTGATGCCCCATTGGCTACCGTCGCCGAGTAATTGTTCGAAACGCGGTGTGTCCTGCGGCGTGGAGATGATCAGGATGTCGCGGATGCCCGCTAGCATCAAGGTGCTGAGCGGGTAGTAGATCATCGGCTTGTCGTAGATCGGCAGTAGCTGTTTGCTGACCGTCAGGGTGGCCGGGTAGAGGCGGGTGCCGGAGCCACCGGCGAGGATGATGCCTTTGCGTTTCATGCTCTTTGCGATGCCTATCAGTTTCAGTCGTTCAACTGCGCAAACACGTAGTCGACCCCTTGCTGCCAGTCGGGCAGGGTCAGGCCAAAGGTTTTGCTCAGTTTGTCGCAGCTCAGTCGGGAATTAGCCGGACGCGACGCAGGCAAGGGGTAGCCACTGGTGGGGATCGGCTGGATGGTATCGGGGTGCAGAGCCAGTTCGAACCCGGCCTGTTCGGCCAACGTCACCACATGCCGGGCGTAGCCATGCCAGCTGGTGCTGCCAGAGGCGGTCAGGTGGTAAGTGCCGAATGGGAAACTGGACGGCTGATGTAAGTAACGCCCCAAGAGCTGAGAAGTTACATCCGCGATCAGCGCGGCCGAGGTCGGGGCGCCGATTTGGTCGGAGACAATTGACAGGCTGGCGCGTTCACGAGCTAGGTGCAGGATGGTCTTCAGGAAGTTGTTGCCGTGAGCGCCGACTACCCAGCTAGTGCGAAGGATCAGCTGCCGGCAACCGCTGGCACGAATCGCTTGTTCGCCTTGCCATTTGCTGCGGCCATAGACCGATTGCGGATTGGCAGCGTCGTCTTCGATATAGGCCCCTTCTTTTTGCCCGTCGAACACGTAGTCGGTCGAATAGTGCACCAGTAGAGCATCATGCTGGGCCGCCCATGTGGCCAACTGTGCCGGGACAATAACATTGATCGCCATCGCGGCGGCTTGCTCGGTCTCGGCATGGTCAACGGCGGTGTACGCGGCCGGGTTGACGATGATGTCGGGCTGGAAACGGTTGAGAACCACCTCGAGGTTGGCCGAATCGGCAAGGTCGAGTTGTAGTCGGTCACAGGCGAGGATCTCGCCGAGCGGCGCCAGCGCCCGTTGCAGTTCGAAACCGACCTGGCCATTGGCACCGGTAATCAGGATGCGGGTCATCTCAGGCTCCGTATTGGGTAGCTACCCAGTCGCGGTAGGCGCCACTGGTGACATTGTCGATCCAGTCCTGATTGTCCAGATACCAGGCAACGGTCTTGCGGATGCCGGTGTCGAAGGTTTCGGCCGGCTTCCAGCCCAATTCGCGTGAGAGCTTCGTCGCGTCGATCGCATAACGGCGGTCGTGACCGGGGCGATCCTGCACGAAGGTGATCTGGCTGGCGTAGTGCTCACCGTCTGCGCGTGGGCGCAACTCGTCGAGCATGGCGCAGATGGTGTGAACCACCTCGAGGTTGGGCTTCTCGTTCCAGCCGCCGACGTTGTAGGTCTCGCCGAGTCGGCCGGCTTCCAGCACGCGGCGGATCGCGGCGCAGTGGTCCTTTACGTACAGCCAGTCGCGTACCTGCTGGCCGTCGCCGTAGATCGGCAGCGGCTTGCCGGCCTGCGCGTTCAGGATCACCAGTGGGATCAGCTTTTCCGGGAAGTGATACGGACCGTAGTTGTTCGAGCAGTTGGTGGTCAGCACCGGCAGGCCGTAGGTGTGGTGCCAGGCGCGTACCAGGTGGTCGGACGCGGCCTTGGACGCCGAGTACGGACTGTTCGGCTCATAAGCATTGGTCTCTGCGAACGGCGCATCGTCGGCCGACAGCGTGCCGTACACCTCGTCGGTGGACACGTGTAGGAAACGGAACGCCTGCTTGGCCTCACCTTCCAATTCTTTCCAGTAGCCGCGTACTGCTTCGAGCAGATTGAAGGTGCCGACCACATTGGTCTGGATGAATTCGCCCGGACCGCTGATCGAGCGGTCGACGTGGCTCTCGGCAGCGAAGTTGATCACGGCGCGCGGACGGTGTTCGGCCAATAGGCGGGCAATTAGTTCGCGGTCTCCGATGTCGCCGCGCACGAACAGGTGACGTGGGTCGTCTTTCAGCGAGGCCAGGGTGTCGAGGTTACCGGCGTAGGTCAGCTTGTCGAGGTTGATCACCGGTTCGTCGTGTTGTGCGAGCCAGTCGAGTACGAAGTTGCCGCCGATGAAGCCGGCGCCGCCGGTGACGAGAATCATCTATCTCTAAATCCTGTGAGGCTTAAATTTAAGCGTTAAGTCAAAGCTTAGGGGAAGCCAGCTGGATTGTGGCTCTGCCACTTCCAGCTGCTTTCGCACATCTCCTTCAGGCCGCGTTCGGCCTTCCAACCGAGCTGCTGCCCCGCTAACGCCGGATCGGCGTAGCAGGCGGCGATATCGCCGGGCCGACGATCGACGATGTCGAATGGGACAGGTCGGCCGCTGGCTTGTTCAAACGCCCTGATCATTTCAAGCACAGAGTAGCCGTGGCCGGTGCCAAGGTTGACGGTGAGTAGCCCGTCGCTCGACAGTGCCTGCAGGGCTTTGACATGGCCCGATGCCAGATCGACGACGTGGATATAGTCGCGCACCCCTGTACCGTCCGGTGTTGGATAGTCGTTGCCGAATACCTTAAGGCGGGACAGCTTGCCGATCGCGACTTGGCTGACGAACGGCATTAGATTGTTCGGGATGCCATTCGGATCCTCGCCTATCTGACCGCTCTCGTGGGCGCCGACCGGATTGAAGTAGCGCAGGATCGCGATGCGCCAGTCCGGCTCAGCTTTGATTAGATCGCGCAACATATCTTCGATGATCAGCTTGCTGCGCCCATAGGGATTGGTAGCTGACAGTGGAAAGTCTTCCAGAATCGGCACACTGTGGGGGGCCCCATACACCGTCGCCGACGAGCTGAACACGAACTGCTTCACCCCGTGTCGGCGCATCGCTGCCAGTAAAGTCAATGTACCGGTAACGTTGGTGTCGTAATACTCCAGCGGCTTGGCGACCGATTCGCCGACGGCCTTCAGCCCGGCGAAGTGGATCACCGCCTCGATCGGGTAACGGAAAACCGCGTCAAGGGTGGCTGCGTCGCGGATGTCGCCTTCGACGAATTGCAGCGTCTTGCCGGTGAGTGCTTGCACGCGGCGCAGCGACTCTGCCTTGCTGTTGCACAGGTTGTCGAGCACGACCAGCTCGAAGCCGGCATTAAGCAGCTCCAGGCAGGTGTGCGAGCCGATATAGCCGGCACCGCCGGTGACCAGGATCATCGTTGTGGCTATCCATACAGGTTGCAGGGTCAAGCATTTTCGCACAGTTCCGCGTTCAGGCTAAGTCGTGGCCATGCCATCGGGGTGATAACGCGCCAGTAGCTGGGGCGCTGACATGGCGCTATGGGTGTGCTGCGCTACGATCAAGACAGGACGGGGTTTGCGGCGGCGATGGGGCCGATGGAGCGAACTGTCGGCGAAATACCACGCCTACTGGCGCTTAGCTGATCTGGGTCAGCGAAAACCGGCCATGGCTTGCCCTAGCATCGTGGCCTTATTCCGTGGCTCCAGACGAGCTAGCAATGATTTCTCTGAAACGCAATTCCGCTTGGTGGAAAATGTCGCTATTTTGTAATTTCATTGCGCATTGATAAAACTCGTGCTTTAGAATTAGGCGCGTTACGTCCGTATGGCTGAGGCGCTCCACGGATGTTCGCTACAAAATCGCTTGCTACTTAATCTAGAAAGGGAACCCATGCAGATCGCCATTGTGGCCGAGCGCGGGGCCAACGAGACGCGTGTCGCCGCGACGCCGGAAACGGTGAAAAAGCTCGTCGGACTCGGGCATTCGGTGGTGGTGGAAAAGGGCGCCGGTGTGGCTTCGGCCGTGCTGGATGCAGCCTATCAGGAGGTGGGCGCGACCCTGGCCGACAGCCGTGCCGCGGCGCTCGCCGCCGGCGACATCGTGCTGACGGTGCGCGCGCTGCCGGCCGAGGACATCGCGGGCTTGAAGGAGGGGGCGGTGCTGATCGGTATGCTCGCGCCGTACAGCAACCCGGACTTGCCGAAGCTCGTCGCCAAAAAGGTGTCGGCGTTCGCGATGGAATTGCTGCCGCGTACCACCCGTGCCCAGTCGATGGACGTGCTGTCCAGCCAGAACAACATCGCCGGTTACAAGGCGGTGCTGCTGGCTAACCAGTACTACCCGCGCTTCATGCCGATGCTGATGACCGCAGCCGGTACGGTGAAGCCGGCACGCGTGCTGATCCTCGGTGTCGGCGTGGCCGGCCTGCAGGCGATCGCCACCGCCAAGCGTCTCGGCGCTGTGGTCGAGGCGTTCGACGTGCGTCCGTCCACCAAGGAGCAGGTCGAGTCGCTCGGCGCCAAGTTCGTCGAAGTGCCGATGACCGACGAAGAGAAGGCGGCCAACGACGGCGTGTACGCCAAGGAAATGTCCGACGACTACAAGCGCCGTCAGGCCGAGCTGGTCGACAAGCATGCCAAGGCCGCCGACATCGTGATCACCACCGCGCTGATCCCGGGCAAGCCGGCGCCGCGCCTGCTGTCCGCTGCCACCGTGGCGGCGATGAAGGCAGGCAGCGTGATCATCGACATGGCGGCCGAATCGGGCGGCAACGTCGAATCGACTCGCTGTGGCGAGGTGGTGCGCACCGACAACGGCGTGACCGTGGTCGGCACGCCGAACCTGCCGGGCCTGATGGCCGGCGACGCCTCGGCGCTGTACGCCAAGAACCTGCTGACCTTCCTGAGCCTGATGCTCACCAAGGAAGGTTTCACGATCAATCTGGAAGACGAGCTGTTGGCCGCTACGCTGCTGACCCACGCCGGCGAGCTGCGCTTCGGCCAGCCTGCTCCGGCCGTCGCTTCCGCTGCCCCGGCCGCTGTTCAGGCCGGCGCTTGACCGCATTCAGGAGAGTCTCATGGTCGTAGACCCGTTTATCACCAGCCTGACCATCTTCGTGCTGGCCGTGTTCGTCGGCTACCACGTGGTCTGGAACGTTACCCCGGCGCTGCACACCCCGCTGATGGCGGTGACCAATGCCATCTCGGGCATCATCATCGTCGGTGCGCTGCTGCAGGTAGTCGACATCAACGGCGA
Source organism: Neisseriaceae bacterium JH1-16 (assembly GCA_025989215.1). Classification (GTDB taxonomy): domain Bacteria; phylum Pseudomonadota; class Gammaproteobacteria; order Burkholderiales; family Chromobacteriaceae; genus Crenobacter_A. Next base: position 7,090 of record JAPDNP010000013.1, read on the forward strand.
GCAGATCACGCTGACTTCGGTGCTCGGCGCGATCGGCATCTTCCTCGCCAGCATCAACATCTTCGGTGGCTTCCTGGTCACCCAGCGCATGCTCGACATGTTCAAGAAGAAGCAACGCTAAGGACGCGACCCGATGGCAAATATTTCTGCAATCCTCTACCTGGTCGCGGCGGTGCTGTTCGTCCTCGCGCTCAAGGGGCTGTCGTCGCCGACTTCGGCGCGACGCGGTAACACCTTCGGCATGATCGGCATGCTGATCGCCGTGGTCACCACGCTGATGATCATGGACCGGCCGGTGTGGGCGCTGCTCGGCGGCGCGATCGTCGCCGGTGCGCTGATCGGCACCTGGAAGGCTAAGACGGTCGAGATGACCGGCATGCCGGAACTGGTCGCGGCGATGCACTCGCTGGTAGGCCTGTCGGCGGTGCTGATCGCCGTGGCGGCGATCTTCCACACCGGCCAGGAGCACACCCCGGTCCAGAAGGTCGAGCTGTTCATCGGCGCCTTCATCGGCGCGATCACCTTCACCGCGTCGGTGATCGCCTACGGCAAGCTGTCCGGCAAGTTTGGCTCGAAAGCCGTGTCGTTCGGCGGTCAGCACCTGCTGAACCTGCTGCTGGCGATCGCCATGGTCGGCTTCGGCGCGGCCTACTTCGTCACCGATAGCCACGCCGCCTTCCTGGCGATGGTGGCGGTGGCGCTGGTGCTGGGCGTGACCTTGATCATCCCGATCGGCGGCGCCGACATGCCGGTGGTGGTGTCGATGCTGAACTCGTACTCGGGCTGGGCGGCCGCCGGTATCGGCTTCACGCTGAATAACCCGGTGCTGATCATCGCCGGTGCCTGCGTGGGTTCGTCCGGTGCGATCCTGTCCTACATCATGTGCCGTGCGATGAACCGCTCGATCGTGTCGGTACTGCTCGGCGGCTTCGGCGCCGAAGCGGCGACCGGCGGCGCGGCGGCATCCGGGCCGAAGAACTACAAGTCCGGTTCGGCCGACGATGCAGCGTTCCTGATGGGCAATGCCGACAGCGTGATCATCGTGCCGGGCTACGGCCTGGCGGTATCGCGCGCCCAGCATGCGCTGCAGGAGTTCGCCGACAAGCTGACCGAGAAGGGGGTGACCGTGCGTTACGCGATCCACCCGGTGGCCGGCCGCATGCCGGGTCACATGAACGTGCTGTTGGCCGAAGCCGAGGTGCCGTACGAGCAGGTGCTGGAAATGGAGGAGATCAACTCCGACTTCTCCAATACCGACGTGGTGCTGGTGATCGGCGCCAACGACGTGGTCAACCCGGCGGCGCAGAAGGACAAGGCCAGCCCGATCTACGGCATGCCGATTCTGGAGGCGTACAAGGCGCGCACCACCATCGTGGTGAAGCGCTCGATGAACGCCGGTTACGCCGGTCTCGACAACGAGCTGTTCTATATGGACAAGACCATGATGGTGTTCGGCGACGCGAAGAAGGTGGTCGAAGACCTGGTCAAGGCAGTCGAGCACGGCTGACCGCCCCCGTTTTCCTGAAGTTGACAGCCGCCCCTCGGGGCGGCTTTTTTACGTCCGCCGTTTGGCCAACCCGGGACGGTGGCCGGATGGCGATTATCACCCGCGAAATTACCCTGTCATCGGGTGTATACTGCCGGGCTGGTTTGCCGTGGCCGATCCGGCCGCGCGCTGTTCCGGGCGTTCGGCCAACCCGGGCGCCTGCTTTCCTCCCCAAGGATGTCCCGATGGAAACCCTGGTTTTTCTGGGTGGTATTGCCTTCATTTCCGGCTTGATCGACGCGGCGGTCGGCGGCGGCGGGCTGGTGCAGATCCCCGGCCTGTTCAACCTGCTGCCGAACATCCCGCCGGCCACGCTGTTCGGCATCAACAAGTTCTCCTCGGTGTCCGGCACCGCGATGGCCACCCGCCAGTACCTGAGCCGGGTGCGGCTGCCCTGGGCGCTGATCCTGCCGGCGGCGCTGTGTGCGTTCAGCTTCGCCTTCGTCGGCGCGTCGGCGGTCAGCTATATCCCGGTCAAGGTGATGAAGCCGCTGATCTTCGTGCTGTTGATCGGCATCGCGATCTATACCTTCATCAAGAAGGATTTCGGCAGCCTGCACAAGCCGCGCGAGATCACCCGGCGCGAACGCGTCAACGCCGCGCTGCTCGGCGTGGCGATCGGTTTCTACGACGGCCTGTTCGGCCCGGGCACCGGCAGCTTCCTCGCCTTCCTGTTCATCCGCTTCTTCGCCTTCGACTTCCTGCACGCCACCGCGTCGGCCAAGGTGGTGAATCTGGCGACCAATATCGCCGCGCTGTGTTTCTTCATCCCGGCCGGCCACATCGTCTGGGCCTGGGCGATTCCGATGGCGATCTGCAATATGGTCGGCGGCATGGTCGGTGCCCGGCTGGCGATCCGCGGTGGGGTGAAGGTGATCCGCGTACTGTTCCTGATGTTGGTGACGGTGCTGATCGGCAAGTTCGGCTACGACCTGTTCTTTATTAATTAGTTTTAACTTATATTGTGATTTTGTGCTGCCCGGGTGCATAATGAAGCTCGTGTCCTGCCTAGTTCAGAAAGGAGCAACAATGCAAAAACGCTATTCCGTCCTGTTGGCCGCACTGGTGGCCGCCCCGGTCATGGCTTTTCCGAACCTGATGGGTACCCAGTGGGAACAAGTGTCGCCGAAGGTGGAAGGCCGCGCGCCGACCATCGCCTTCGAGCCGGGCAAGATGACCGGTTTTTCCGGATGTAACCGCTACGTCGCCACCACCAATGCCGAAGGCAAGACGGTGATTGCCGGCACCCGAATGATGTGTCCGCCGCCGGCGATGAAGACCGAGTCGGCCTTCCTGAAGATGTTGGAGAGCCATCCGCGCCTGATGCCGGACGGCCATGCGCAGAACCTGAAGATGGTCGCCGCCGACGGCAGCGTCTACCAGTTCAAGCGTGTCACCGGCGTGGAGCCGACCGGCCCGAAAGCCGACGTCGCCCCAGCGGGCCCGGCGGCCAGCGCGGTAGTGGGTGAGCAATACCTGTACGTCGGCCCGGAACGGCAGACCTGCAGCGCCGGTGCCGGCAAGATGGAGTGCCTGCAGGTGCGTCGCAGCGCCGATGGCCAGTGGGAGAACTTCTACAGCCAGATCGAGGGCTTCGACCCGCAGCCGGGCGTGAGCTACTACATCAAGGTGCGCGCGATTCCGGTCGCCAACCCGCCGGCCGACGCGTCTAGCATGCGCTACGTGCTGGAGCGCGTGGTGATGAGCGAGAAGGTCGAGCGCACCGTCACCCCGGCCAACTGAGCCTTTCGGCCAAGCTTGGCCAACAAAAAACCGCCCCAAGGGGCGGTTTTTTCATGGGGAGCGAGTCGCGGCTCAGCGTGCCAGCGGTACGTCCTTGAGCGGTTCGACCGGCTTGCCGCCGAGCACCGCACGCATGCGATCGCGATCGAGCGCCTTTTCCCAGGCCGAGATCACCACCGCGGCGACCGCGTTGCCGGTGATGTTGGTCAGCGAGCGGCATTCGCTCATGAAGCGGTCGATGCCGAGGATCAGCACCATGCCGGCCACCGGGATGGTCGGCACCACCGCCAGCGTCGCCGCCAGCGTGATGAAGCCGGCGCCGGTCACGCCCGAGGCGCCCTTCGAGGTCAGCATCGCCACCGCCAGCAGGGTCAGCTGCTGCATCATCGTCAGGTCGGTATTGGTCGCCTGGGCGATGAACAGCACCGCCATGGTCATGTAGATATTGGTGCCGTCCAGGTTGAACGAGTAGCCGGTCGGAATCACCAGGCCCACCACCGACTTGCTGCAGCCGAGGTTCTCCAGCTTGCCCATCAGCTGCGGCAGCGCCGACTCGGACGAGCTGGTGCCAAGCACGATCAACAGTTCTTCCTTGATGTAGCCGATGAAGCGGAAGATGTTGAAGCCGACGAAGCGCGCGATGCTGCCCAGCACCACCACCACGAACAGGATCGCGGTCAGGTAGAAGGTGCCTACCAGTTTCACCATCGGGATCAGCGAACCCAGGCCGTACTTGCCGATGGTGAACGCCATCGCACCGAAGGCGCCGAGCGGGGCCAGCTTGGTGATGATGCGCACGATGCCGAACAGCACGTGGGCGATCTTGTCGAACAGGTGGGTCACCGGCTCGCCGGCCTTGCCCATCGCCGACAGGCCGGCGCCGAACAGGATCGCCACCAGCAGGATCTGCAGGATGTTGCCGTCGGTGAAGCCGCTGAACAGCGTATTCGGGATCAGGTGCATCAGGAAGTCGACCAGCGTGTCGCCGTGCTTGGCCTGGCTGGTGTACTGGGTGATCGCACCGGTGTCGAGATGGGCCGGATCGACGTTGAAGCCGGCGCCCGGCTGCAACAGGTGGCCGGCGGCCAGGCCGATCAACAGCGCGAAGGTCGACACCACTTCAAAGTACAGCAGCGCCTTGCCACCGACGCGGCCGACCTGCTTCATGTCGTGCATGCCGGCCATGCCGGTCACCACGGTACAGAAGATGATCGGGCCGATGATCATCTTGATCAGCTTGATGAAGGCGTCGCCGAGCGGCTTGAATTTCACCGCCAGCTCCGGCGCGAAATGGCCGAACGCGATGCCGAGGACGATCGCGAAGATCACCTGGACATACAGGATGCGGTAGAACGGTTGCTTCGTCGTCATGGTTTGTTGCGCTCCTTTGGGAACGTCCTGTGCAATTGTTGCGGATTACCGCACCGGTGGAGTGGTGCGGGCGGCAGGCCCCGCCTCTGTCGGGCGGGTGGCTGTCCAGATCGCCGGGCGGCGATAACACTGCGCTGACAGTGCTCTAAACGCATCATAAGAGTCGAGCAAACACTCGACAGTTGGTGTTTTCCCTAATCCGGTGCGCGGTGGGCCCGGTCGGTACAGGCGCGCAACGTAAAACAGGCTGCCCGGGGGCAGCCTGTCGATCGCGGCAAGGTTGGCCGAAAGGCCCGGTGCTTACGCGGCCATGATCGCCTCGACCTCGTCGGCACTCTTCGGGATCGGCTCGCCGAGCACGCGGCTGCCGGTCTCGGTCACGAGCACGTTGTCCTCGATGCGGATGCCGCCGAAGTCGCGGTACTCGTCGAACTTGGCGTAGTCGATGTACTGGTAGAACTTGCCCTCGGCACGCCAGGCGTCGATCAGCGCCGGGATGAAGTAGATGCCCGGCTCGACGGTCAGTACCATGCCGGCCTTCAGCGTCTTGCCCAGGCGCAGATAGCCCAGGCCGAACAGCGGGCTGCGTTCGAGCTCGTTGCCGTAGCCGACCAGATCCTCGCCCAGGCCTTCCATATCGTGCACGTCCATGCCGATCTGATGGCCGAGGCCGTGCGGGAACGCGATCGCGTACGCGCCGGAATTGACGATCTCGTCGGTGTCGCCGTGGAAGAAGCCTAGCGCGCGCATCTGTTCGACCATCACCCGCGCCGACAGCTTGTGCACGTCGAAGTAGCGCACGCCGGCGCGCAGTGCGTCGATCGCCGCCAGCTGCATCGCCAGCACCGTGTCGTACAGCGCGCGTTGGCGCTCGGTGAACTTGCCGCCGACCGGGATGGTACGGGTGATGTCGCTGGCGTAGCCGCCGCCCGAGGTACAGCCGGTGTCGTTGACCACCAGGTCGCCGGCCTCCAGCATCTGGTCGTGGCGGTGGTTGTGCAGCACCTCGCCGCGGCGCGAGAAGATCGACGGGTAGGCCAGCTGCCAGTCGCGGCGGCGCATGATGCCCTCCATGATGCCGACCACTTCGTGCTCGGCCACGCCCGGGCGCGAGGTGCGCATCGCGGCGATGTGCATCTCGCGGGTCACCGCCAGCGCCGCTTCCATCTCGGCGATCTCCTCCGGGCCCTTGATCTCGCGCAGTGCCACCACCGCGCGGGTCAGTTCGGCCGAATAGCCGCCGTTCACCTCGGCAGGCTGCACCGCCATCAGGCGCGCCAGTTCGATCTGCGTCTCGCCGCGGTACGGCAGCAGATAGTGTACCGCGCGGCCGGCGGCGCGCGCTTCGGCCAACACCGCGGCCAGTTCGGCGTACGGGCGGGCGCGCTCGACGCCGACGCGGGCGCCGCGCTCGGCCAGACTCGGCAGCGGGCCCTCCCAGACGATGTCGTCGACTTTCGGCTCGATGCCGTACAGCGTCGCCTCGCCGCTCTGCGCGTCGATCAGGCCGGCCAGCTTCGGCTCATCCAGGCCGAAGAAGTAGCGGAAGCTCGAGTCCTGGCGGAACGGGTAGGTGTTGTGCAGGTAGTTCATCGGCGCTTCGACGTTGCCGACGAACAGCAGCAGGCCGTCGAGGTCGGTGGCGGCGAGTGCGGCACGGCGCGCGGTATAGATGTCTGCGGAAAACATGGGGCGTTTTTCCTTTTCTCTTTTGTGGATGGCGCGGTCGCGGCTGCGGCACCACGCCAACAGAATTGTATACAGTCGCCTAACTGTACACCGCGAGCCGGGTGCTGACCATCGCCGGCCGACGAAGGCGGTGCGCATCAGGCAAGGCGGCTGCTGTCTCTGGTAATAGACGATGGCACGGCGGGCGGTGCTCGCTTGTGTCGCCTAGCCGACAGTGGCGGTCGCGCAGGGGCCGGATCAAGCGGGTCGCGATTCCGGTTTTGCCGTCGTCATGATATGGTAAAATCCATCATAAATCAGTGGCTTAAGTGTAGCTTGGCCGCCGGCGGCGATGCTGGCCGGGACGAAAATGCCTGAATACCCCTGGTTTTAGACCCTATCCCCCTGCAATGGCCGTTCGGCCTGGCGATTTTTTCTGAGTCCTTTTTCGGTTTGGCTTCGAAGGCTTTCGATGTTTCTTGACTGCATCGTGTCAAAAAACATCGATAACATGAAAAATATCCATGAAATAGTTGATAAATCGGCCGCTCGTCGCGGTGCTGGTGACACCGGGCAGCAAAACGGCCGTGCGAGCACGGCCGTTGGGGCAAGCGGGTAAGGAGTGGCTTACAGCTCGGCCCACATCCGCAGCAGGTTGTGATAGCTGGCGGTCAAGGCCACCAGCTCCTCCCCATCGCCGTGGCGCTGGCGCAAGGCGCTGATCGCCATGTCCATGTCGAACAGCAGGCTGCGCTTGGCATCGTCGCGGATCATGCTCTGGGTCCAGAAGAACGAGGCGAGCCGCGCGCCGCGCGTCACCGGCTCGACCCGGTGCAGGCTGGTCGACGGGTAGAGCACCATGTCGCCGGCCGGCAGCTTGACGCTGTGCAGGCCGTAGCTGTCCTCGACGATCAGTTCGCCGCCGTCGTATTCTTCCGGCTCGCTGAAGAACAAGGTGCACGACACGTCGGTGCGGATCCATTCGCCGCTGTACGGGTGGCGGCGCAGCGCATTGTCGACGTGGTTGCCGAAGGTCATGCCGCCCTGGTAGCAGTTGAACAGCGGCGGAAACACCTGCTTGGGCAGCGCGGCCGAGAAGAACAGGTCGTGGCGTTTCAGCGCGTCGAGCACCAGTTGGGCCAGTTCCCGGGCGGCCGGGCTGTCTTCGGGCAGCTGCAGATTGTGTTTCACCTGGGCCGACTGGCTGCCGGAGGTGACGCGGCCGTCGGTCCAGTCGGCTTCGGCCATCAGCGCGCGGGCATGGGCGAGTTGTTCGGGCGTCAAGACTTGCGGGATGTGGAGCAGCATGGCTTTCCTCGGTTGGCAGGTCGGCCGGGGTGGGCGGCCTGTGACCCGACTGCTAATAGAACCGCTAACAGCACCCTGCCGCCGCCGGGCGGAGGCACGCAACAGGGTGGTGTAAACGGGCCCGCGAAGGGCATCTCGGCCGGGATGGCCCGGCCAATGGCGTTCGGCCAACCTTGGCGATGAGAAGGTTGGCCGAACGCCCACCGCCGGCGCAAGGCCGGCGGCGCGGCAGCTTAGTACTTGAAGCCGACGGTCAACTGCGCTTCGCGCGGCGTGCCGAACTGGGCGTGGCCCGGGTAGGCGCCGTCGTAATAGGTCTTGTTGAACAGGTTGTTCAGGTTCAGCTGCACCTTGTACTGACGGGTCTCGTAGCCGAGCATCGCGTTGTACACCGTGTACGACGGCAGATAGGTGGTGTTGCCGTCGCCGGCGTAGCGCTTGCCGATGTAGTTCAGGCCGCCGCCGACGGTGAACTCATCGGTCAGCTTGTAGGTGGTCCACAGGTTGGCGGTGGCGTTCGGCGTGTTGCGTGGCCGCTTGCCCTGGGTGGTCGGCGCGGTCGGAGCGGCCTCGTCGATGATCGAGTGCATATAGGCGGCGCCGGCGAACAGCTCCCAGCGCTCGGTCAGGCGGCCGGCCCCTTCGACTTCGACGCCGTCGGTGTGGCGCTTGTTATACAGCACGCTGATGTTTGGGGTCAGCGGGTCGGTATTGCGCTCGTAGTACTTCACCGTGCGGAACAGCGCGGTGCGCAGGCTGGCGTCGCCATCCATCAGGTCCCACTTGGCGCCGATCTCGTAGTTCTGGTTCTTCTCCGGCGGCACGTCGGCGCTGGTGTCCAGCGCGTAGGTCTCGCCCGATGGGTTCATCAGGCTGCCGTAGCTGGCGTAGTAGCTCTGCGTGGTGTCCGGTTGCCAGATCAGGCCGGTGCGGTAGCTCCACACCTTATCCTTGCGATTGATGTCCGATCGGCTGGTCTGCTTGCCGCCGGCGTTGTAGTTCTGCTGGCGGTAATTGCCATCGAAGCTGTCCCAGCGCGCACCCAGCACCGCTTTCCACTGCGGTGTCAGCTCGAAGGTGTCCATCGCGTACAGCGCCACATTGGTGACGTCGTAGCGGGTGTTGTTGCTGGTGTACTTGTCCGGATTGACGTAGTCGCCCGGCGTCGGATTGCCGACGGTGGTTGGCGGCACCGGGTTCTTCAGGCCGTAGCGGCTGGAGTTGGATTTCTCCGTGCTCAGCTCCATGCCGGTCAGCAGCGTGTGCTTGATCGTGCCGGTGTCGAACTGGGTGACCAGGTCGGTCTGGTTGATCCAGGACTCGTCGACGCCACCGCGCGGTGGCTTGCTGCGGTTGATCGGGGTGAGGTCGGTCACCGGGCGGGTCGGCGTCACCGCCCCGGCCGGTAGGCGCGGCGCGGTCGGCGACAGGTCGCGCCAGAAGCGGTTGTAGCGCAACTGGTTGGTGAGGGTGGCCTTGTCGCTGAGCTTGTAGCTCAGCTTGGCGGTGGCGATGTCGGTGTGGGTCTTTTCGAAGTCGCTGTCGAAACCGTAGAACTTGCTGCGGTCGACGCCGAGCGGACGCAGCGTGGTCGGGTCGTACGGCACGCCGTAGTCCGGCACGTTGTCCTCTTCCATGTGGAAGTACGACAGCGTCAAGGTCAGCGGTTCGCCCAGGCCGAACGCCACCGACGGTGCCACACCCCAGCGTTTTTGCTCGGCTGGGCCGCGGTCACTGCCGTCCTGGGTGCCCATCAGGTTCAGGCGCACCGCGGTGCTGTCGTTGATCGCCTGGTTGATGTCGGTGGTGACGCGATAGAAGTCGTTGGTGCCGATGGTCAGATCGCCCTCGATCTTCTCGCCGGCGTACGGGGTCTTGCTCACCTGGTTGATCACGCCACCGGTCGAGCCGCGGCCGAACAGCATCGAGCTCGCACCCTTCAGCACCTCGATGCGTTCGTTGTTGAACGGGTCGCGGTTGTACTGGCCCGAGTCGCGCATGCCGTCGAGGTAGGTATCGGTGGTGGCGGCGAAGCCGCGGATCACGATGTTGTCGCCGCTGCGACCGGCTTCGCCGGCGGTGAAGGTCAGGCCGGCGACATTGCGTAGCGCATCCTTCAGCGTGGCGGCGCCCTGGTCGTCCATCAGCTGGCGGGTCACCACGTCGACCGATTGCGGGATGTCGCGCAGTTTCTGATTCAGCTTGCCGACGGAGCTGGTCTCTGCCTTGTAGGTGCCGCGCTGGGTGGTCTCGCCGACCACTTCGACGCGGTCGAGTTCGGCGCTGTCGGCGAAGGCGCCGGTGGGCGCCAGGGCGGCGGCCATCAGGCCCAGCGCCGGCAGGGCGGCGCGCTTGCGGTGACGGATGACGTTGGAGTGCTTTACTGCGGACAGCATGATTTCCCTTTTGAGTTGTGACGGACGGACGAAGTCATGCCGCCCGTCACCGTGGGGTGCGGGCGGTCTGTTATGGCAAGACGGGTCAGGATTGGAGCCCGGCGTCTGACGCACCGGTGCTCCGGGAGTAGTGCTTAGTGCGCAGGCGCCTCGGTGACGAAGCCGATGCGCGACACGCCGGCCTGTTGGGCCTTGGCGACGGCCTGGGCGACCGCGTCGTAGCGCGCGTCCTTGTCGGCCGACAGCGCCAGGGTGATCTCCGGGTTGGCAGTGGCGGCGGCGGCAAAGCGTTCGGCCAACTGGTCGGCGGCCACCGGCTGGTCGTTCCAGTGGTAGGCGCCCTTGGCGTCGATCACCAGGCGGATGGTGTCCGGCTGTTCGGAGTGGGCAGTGGCGGCGGCGCGCGGCAGGTTGACGTGCACCGCGTTGGTCAGCAGCGGCGCGGTGACGATGAACACCACCAGCAGCACCAGCATCACGTCGACCAGCGGCGTGGTGTTGATCTCCGCCATCGGTGCCGCGCTGTCCTTGTCGAAACTACCGAACGCCATGGCCGGCCTCCGGTGCGGTCAGCAGGTGGGCGTGCAGGTCATGGGCGAAGTGGTCCAGCTCCTGGCCGATCACCCGGTTGCTGCGGGTCAGCGCGTTGTAGGCCAGCACCGCCGGAATCGCGGCGGCCAGGCCGGCGGCGGTGGCGACCAGCGCCTCGCCGATCGGGCCGGACACGGTGCCGATCGACACCTGGCCCTGGGCACCGATATGCACCAGCGCGTTGTAGATGCCCCAGACGGTGCCGAACAGGCCGACGAACGGCGCGGTCGAGCCCACCGACGCCAGCAGCGTCAGCCCCGACTCCAGCCGGCCGGTCTGCTGCGCCAGGCCCTTGCGGATCGCGCGGGTCAGGAACACATCCAGCGTGCACGAGTCGCCCAGGCCCTTGTGGGCATTGGCGTGATAGTGGCGCACCGCGGCCAGGCCCTGGCGGGCCAGCGCCGCGATCGGCGCATCGGAATCGGCCACCGCCGACTCGGCGCTCTTCCAGTCCGGCGCGGCCCAGACCGCCTGCTCGGCCTGACGGTTGCCCTGGCGGACGCGCCAGGCATTCATGCCGCGCATCAGGATCAGATACCAGGTCGCGATCGACATCGCGATCAGGAGCAGAAAGACCGTGACCAGCACGGAGTCGCCTTGATGGAATACGGTGAGCAGATTCATGATTTAGCGTTACGGAGAGTGAAGTCCACCGAGAAGGTGTAGGTAAACGGAATCGCCTCGTTGCCGCGGCGGGCCGGGTTGAAACGCCAGCCCTTCACCGCGGTGACGGCGGCACGGTCCAGACGCGGGAAGCCGCTGCCCTTGGCGACGGTCACGTCGCTGGGTCGGCCGTCGGCATCGATCTGGGCGCGGATGCGCACCGAGCCTTCCTCGCCCATCTCGACCGACAGCGGCGGGTAGTTCGGACGCGGCGTGCTGGCATAGCCACCGACCTGGGTCGGCGGCGTCACCGGGCCCTCGCGGGCCGGCGCGTCGCTGCTGTTGCCGTTGGCCGGGCCGGCCTTCTGCGGGCTGTCGCTGTGCTCGCTGGCGCTGCTCTTGCTCGGGGCGGCCGGGCTCGGCGTGCTCGGCGCTTCCGGCGCGGCGGTGTTCTTGGCCATCGCCTTGAGCAGCGGCAGGGTGACCGGCTGCTCGACCGGCTTGGGCTTGGCCTGCAGCGGTTTGGGCGGTGTCGGCTTGGTGGCCGGCGCGGGCTTCGGCGCGGCCGCGGTCGCTTGCGGCGTGCCGAGTGCCGGCAACGCGACCAGCGCCAGACTGGGCGGCGTGGGCGCGGTGACCGGGGGGGGGGCGAGGCGGCTGAGGGTGAACAGGGCCGCGCCGTGCAGCACGGTCACTCCGAGCAGCACGGCGATGTGGGAGGCGCGATAATTCATGATGAGAATAATAATACAAATAATTCGCATCTTTGAATAGTGTAACATGCTCTTGCGCGCCGTCAATGACAATGGCGTTGGCTCGACCTAGGCTAGTAAGCGGTCCGCGCCGTCGCGTGATGGCCAACCGGTTATCCCTTCTTTAACAGGAGCATCCGCATGATGTTGAGCCTGGAACACCATCCGCTGGCCCGCGACTTTCCGTATTTCAAGGAGCTGATCCACCGCCTCAAGCAGCATGATCATCACTTCGCGGCGCTGCTCGCCGACTACGAGGCGGTCGACAAGGCGGTGCTGCGCATCGAGACCGACGTCGAACCGCGTAGCGATGCCGTCACCGAGGACCTGAAGAAACGGCGCGCCCAGTTGAAGGATCGCCTGTATGCCTGCCTGCAGGAAGCGGCGGCGAGTGCCTGACGCTTGTAATCACGTCCATCGTCGCCATATCGGCAAAGTGGCCGCACGCATCGGCGTGACGGCCGCTTTGTTCATTCGGAGTTGGATACGACTATGCAGCAATTCGACGGCACCACCATTGTTTCCGTCCGGCGCGGGCAGCACGTGGCGCTGGGTGGCGACGGCCAGGTCACCCTCGGCAACATCGTGATCAAGGCCAGCGCCCGCAAGGTACGCACGCTTCACGACGGCAAAGTGCTGGCCGGCTTTGCCGGCGGCACCGCCGACGCTTTTACCTTGATCGAACGCTTCGAGGAAAAGCTGCGCAAGCACCAGGGCAATCTGGTCGTGGCAGCGATCGAACTGGCCAAAGACTGGCGCACCGACCGCGCGCTGCGCCGCCTGGAGGCGATGCTGATCGTCGCCGATATCGACAACACCCTGGTCATCACCGGTAACGGCGATGTGCTCGAGCCCGAGCAGGGCATCGCCGCGATCGGTTCCGGCGGCGCCTACGCCCAGTCGGCGGCGCGCGCGCTGTTCGAGAACACCGATCTGCCACCCGAGGTGGTGGTCAAGAAGTCGCTGGAAATCGCCGGCGACATCTGCATCTACACCAACCACAACCACGTGATCGAAACGCTCACCCCGGGCGACGTCCCGGCGTAAGGTTGGCCGAAACACCCGGATCGCGCCATTGGCGCGATCTCCTGTTAGAAGGGCAGTGACCATGTCCATGACACCGCAAGAAATCGTCCACGAACTCGACAAGCACATCATCGGCCAACGCGAGGCCAAGAAGGCCGTCGCTGTTGCGCTGCGCAACCGCTGGCGCCGCCAGCAGGTCGCCGAGCCGCTGCGCCACGAGATCACCCCGAAAAACATCCTGATGATTGGCCCGACCGGCGTCGGCAAGACCGAGATCGCCCGCCGCTTGGCGCGCCTGGCGAATGCGCCGTTCATCAAGATCGAAGCGACCAAGTTCACCGAGGTCGGCTACGTCGGCCGCGACGTCGATACCATCATCCGCGACTTGATGGAAACCGCCATCAAGGACGCGCGCGATATGGCGATCAAGAAGAACCGCCATCGTGCCGAAGACGCCGCCGAGGACCGCATCCTCGACGTGCTGCTGCCGCGCGCTCATAAGCCGGGTTTCTACGGCGAGCCGGCACCGGAGGAAAAGGCCGAGGACAGCGCCACCCGCCAGAAATTCCGCAAGATGCTGCGCGAGGGCAAGTTCGATGACAAAGAGATCGAGATTGAAGTCGCCGCGCTGCCGGCCCAGATGAACATCATGGGCCCGCCGGGGATGGAAGACTTCACCAGCCAGTTGCAGACCATGTTCCAGGGCATCGGTGCCGGCAAGAAGAAAGCCAGCAAGATGAAGGTGCCCGATGCGCTCAAGCAGATGATCGACGAGGAGGCCGCCAAGCTGGTCAACGACGAGGAGACCAAGGCCGAGGCGCTCGCCAACGTCGAGCAGAACGGTATCGTGTTCCTCGACGAGATCGACAAGATCACCAGCCGTAGCGACGGCGCTTCGGCCGACGTGTCGCGCGCCGGCGTGCAACGCGACCTGCTGCCGTTGATCGAGGGCACCACCGTGTCCACCAAGTACGGCATGATCAAGACCGACCACATCCTGTTCATCGCCTCCGGCGCGTTCCAGCTGTCCAAGCCGTCCGATCTGATCCCGGAGCTGCAGGGTCGTCTGCCGATCCGCGTCGAGCTCACCAGCCTATCGGTCGACGACTTCAAGGCCATTCTCACCAGCACCGATGCCTGCCTGACCCGTCAGTACCAGGCGCTGCTGGAAACCGAGGGGGTCGAACTGGTGTTCGCCGACTCCGGCATCGAACGCCTCGCCGAGATCGCCTGGCGCGTCAACGAGAAGACCGAGAACATCGGCGCCCGTCGCCTCTACACGGTGATGGAGAAACTGCTCGAGGAAATCTCCTACGACGCCAAGGTCGGCCGTATCGAGATCGACGCCACTTACGTCGATAGCCGCCTGGGCGAAGTGGCCCAGCGCGAGGATCTGGCGCGCTACGTGCTGTAACCCGGGGCTCGCTGCTATATATAATGAGTAGCGACTCTGTTTGACTAAAGCTTGGCCGAACGATAGTTCGGCCAAGCTTTTTGCTTTTTCGGGGTAATGCGACCGGCTTCATGGCCGGTTTTTCGGGCGCTGGCAGGGCCGAAAGTGCCGTCATGACAGGGTTTACAGCGCTTTGTTGAGTTTTTCTTAAAACAGTCCAAACAGATAATTCCTGGTCGATCAGTCACTTGGCGGCAGATTTGGGCGGTGGAGGTCGGTTTTCGGTATTTTCTTCGCCACTAGGTGTTGACGCGATGGGGTCAGGCCGGTATAGTTCGCCTCCTCTGCTGCTGACACAGCGAAACGAAGCCAGTCAGCAACAACTGCTCTTTAACAGAACGAACAACCGATAGGTGTGAGTGCCTGGTTTGAATAGGTGCTCATGCCGCAAGATTAAGGAAATCGAATGGTTTCTTTGAGCTTGCAGCCAA
>JAPDNP010000014.1 GCA_025989215.1 Neisseriaceae bacterium JH1-16
CATCGGCGCGCGTTACAGCGAATTGCTGAAGGACGTGGCGCGCGTGCCGGCGCTGGGCGAGGGCTGCAACAGCGTCTACGCCCAGTACACCATCGAGATCGATGGCCGCGAAGCGGTGCAGGCCGCGCTGAAAGAGCAGGGCGTGCCGACCGCGGTGCACTACCCGGTGCCGCTGAACCTGCAGCCGGCCTTTGCGCACCTGAACCAGCCGGAAGGCAGCTTCCCGCACTCGGAAGCGGCGGCGCGCCGGGTGATGAGCCTGCCGATGCACCCCTTCCTCGACGAGGCGACGCAGGATCAGGTCGTCGCTGCCGTGCTGGACGCCATCCAGGCCACTGAATGAAGCGGTTCAGGGGAGTGATGGGCTCCGCCGCCATCTATGCCCTTGCCAATGCCGTAAACAGCAGCATTCCCTTTCTGCTGATTCCTGTCATGACCAGGACCCTGTCACCAGCCGAGTACGGGACCGTCACGCTGTTCACGATGATCATCAGCATTCTCGGTGCCTTCACCGGACTGAGCGTGCATGGTGCCGTCAGTGCACGCTATTACCGCTGCTCGCCGCAGGAGCTGGCTAGTTACATCGGCAATTGTTTCGGTATCCTTGCCGTCAGCACACTGGTGGTTGTGACCGTGATCGGCCTGTTTCATGGCTGGCTGGAACAGATGACGGGGCTGCCCGGCGACTGGCTGATCATTGCCGCACTGGCATCCGGAGCCCAATTCGCCATCAATATCCGATTGGCTCTGTGGCAGGTCAAAAGCCGGCCGGTCCTCTATGGCGGATTGCAGATAGGGCAAAGCCTTATCAACGGCCTGCTCTCCCTGGTGCTGATCCTCGGAATACATCTGGGCTGGCAGGGACGGGCTATCGGTCAGGTCGTCGCGACCGGCCTGATCATGCTGGTCGCCATCTACAGTCTGTGGCGGAGGAATGAAGTGTCATGGCCGGCAGGAAAACACGATGCCAGGGATGCGCTCCGCTTCGGCCTGCCGCTGATTCCCCATACGCTGGCGGGGCTGGCCATTGCGACCATCGACCGGTTCTATGTCGACTCCATGCTGGGCAAGGCCATGCTGGGTCACTACACCGTGGCCTATCAGCTCGGCATGATTCTTGGCATGCTGGCCGACGCCTACTCGAAGGCCTATTGCCCCTGGTTGTACCGCCGGCTGCAAGATGGTAGCGCGGGCAGTCTGAGCCGGATCGTCAAAGCCAGTCATGTCGCCTGGGTCGGATTCCTGGTCTTTGCCCTCATCATCTGGTGCGGCATGAAAGCCATCGCACCACTGTTGCTGGGACCGGCATTCACGCAAGCCGCCGACCTATCCATCTGGTTCCTGCTCGGCAATGCATTCCTTGGAATGTATTATTCCATTTCCGGTTTGTATTTCTTTTCCGGGAAAACGGCGTATATAACCCTGGTCACCGTTTTCACCTGCATCATTGCCGCTTCAACTACCCCGGTCTTTATCAATTTCTGGGGAGTTACTGGTGGAGCGATCAGTTTTGCAATAACCAATGCCACCACGTTCATAATAGCCATTTCGTTATCCGGCAGAGCCTATTCAATACCCTGGCTTAATATTCACTTGAGGCAAAGAAGGATGGAGCAGCCGCAACAATGAATTAATAACGCGCTTTACAAAAATTACCCGACAACCTGAATCGTCAAAATAGTTAATTCGAGCCGGGATCTTCGGATATACTCCGAGCGAATAATTTTTCAGGATATAGCAATGAAAAAAATCCTTGTTACCGGTGCAGACGGTTTCATTGGCTCCCACTTGACCGAACATCTCGTTCGCCAGGGCTACGATGTCCGTGCCTTTACTCTCTACAACTCCTTCAACAGCTGGGGCTGGCTTGACCGCTGCGCTGAGGATGTAAAGGGCAAGTTCGAAGTCTTTGCCGGTGATGTGCGCGATCCGAATGGCGTACGCACCGCAATGCGCGACTGCGACACGGTGCTCCACTTGGCGGCATTGATCGCCATCCCCTACTCGTACCACTCGCCGGATACCTACGTCGACACCAATATCAAGGGCACTCTCAATGTGGTGCAGGCGGCACGGGACCTTGGAACCGAACGGGTGGTCCACACCTCGACAAGTGAAGTCTACGGTACCGCACGCTATGTACCGATTGACGAAGAGCACCCGCTGCAAGGCCAATCACCCTACTCGGCCAGCAAGATCGGGGCCGACCAGATCGCCCTGTCATTCCAGAAATCCTTCGGCACGCCCATCACCGTCGCGCGTCCTTTCAATACCTACGGCCCGAGACAATCGGCTCGTGCGGTGATCCCGACCATCATCACCCAGTTGGCCTCCGGGCAGCGCCGTCTGAAGCTTGGCGCCCTGCATCCGACCCGTGACTTCAACTATGTCAGCGACACGGTCCGAGGTTTCGAAGCGCTCGCCAAAGCCGATGCCGCTCTGGGCGAAGTGGTAAACTTGGGCAGCAACTACGAGATCAGTATCGGTGACACGGCCCGCCTGATCGGCGAGTTGATGGGCGTAGAGGTCGAATTCGAAGAGGACGCCGTGCGCATGCGTCCGGAAAACAGCGAGGTCTTCCGCCTCTGGGCCAGCAATGAGAAAGCCAGCCGGCTGGCCGGCTGGACCCCCGAATACCCTGGTGTGGAAGGTTTCCGTCGCGGCATGGCGGAAACCATCGCTTGGTTCCGGGACCCTTCCAACCTCTCCGCCTATAAGGCAGACATCTACAATCTATGAGGCAATCACTTCCCGCCCTTGTGGTCAAGGCGCTGCAACAAGTTGCAGGCCAGGACCCCGTTGCCTTGCACGAGCCCGCATTCAACGGCCACGAATGGGATTACGTCAAAGAATGCATCGATACCCGCTGGGTGTCGTCTGTCGGCAAGTTCGTCGATCGCTTCGAGCAAGACCTGGCCGCCTATACCGGAGCGGGTTATGCCGTCGCGGTGTCCAATGGCACGGCCGCCTTGCAGGTGGCCCTGCTAGTCGCGGGTGTGGAGCCGGGTAACGAGGTCCTGGTGCCGGCCCTGAGCTTCGTGGCAACGGCCAATGCCGTCAGTCACTGTGGGGCTATTCCCCATTTCGTCGATAGCGACGAGGCAACCCTGGGCGTCGATATCCCGGCGCTTGCACGCTACCTCGATGAGCAGACCGAACAGCGCCACTGCCAGTGCTATAACCGCACCACCGGTCGACGCGTGGCCGCGATCGTGCCCATGCATACGTTCGGCCACCCCGTCGACATGCCGGCGCTGCTCGATCTGGCCGCCCGGCACAACCTCACCATCATCGAAGATGCCGCCGAATCGCTGGGCAGCCTGCTAGACGGCCGGCACACCGGGACATTTGGCCTGCTCGGCACCCTCAGCTTCAACGGCAACAAGATCATCACCACCGGTGGTGGTGGTGCCATCCTGACCGACAACAAGGAACTGGCCACGAAGGCGAAGCGGCTGAGCACAACGGCCAAGCTACCGCATCGCTGGGCCTTCGTGCACGACGAGGTCGCGTTCAACTACCGGTTGCCCAACCTGAATGCGGCACTCGGCTGCGCCCAGCTCGAACAGCTAGACGGGTTCGTCGCGCAGAAACGTCAACTGGTCGACCGTTACCTGGCCGCGTTCGACAACGTGCCGGGGGTCAGTCTGTATCGCGAGCGCCCCGGTGCCCGGGCCAACTACTGGCTGCAGACCCTTATCCTGGATCAGGAGGTGGCTGACCAGCGCGACAGCATCCTGGCCGCCACCAATGATGCCGGGGTGATGACGCGACCGATCTGGGAGCTGTTGTCTTCACTGCCGATGTACCAGGCCAACCCGTCGATGGAGCTGACCGGAGCCCGATCGCTCGGCCAGCGGATCATCAACATCCCGAGCAGTCCGGAACTCGTTCGTGGCTAAGCCGGCAATCATGTTGATCGGTGCGGGCGGTCACGCCCGCAGCTGCATCGATGTCATTGAACATCAAGGCCAGTTCCAAATCGGCGGGCTCATCGACCAGGTCCTGCCAGCAGGCCATCTGGTTCTGGGGTATCCCATCATCGGCTCCGACAGTCAGTTGCCGCAGGCGCTGGTGATGACGAAGCATGTCCTGATTGCCGTCGGACAGATCAGGACACCCGCCATCCGTCAACGGCTCTACCAGAGTCTGAAGGAACTTGGCGCCGACTTCCCCGTCATTACCTCCCCCTCTGCCATCGTCTCGCGGCACGCAAACGTGGGCGAGGGCACGCTAGTTGGTCATCAGGCCATCATCAATGCCTGTGCCGTCATCGGCGCAAACTGCATCATGAACAGCCGGAGCCTGATCGAACACGATACGCGGGTCGGCGATCACTGCCACATCTCGACGGGCGCCATCCTGAACGGGGGCGTCGAGGTCGAAGAGGGATGCTTCATCGGTTCCGGCGCCATTGTTCGTGAAGGAATCCATATCGGGGCACACTCCTTCATCGGGGCAGGCAGCCTTGTCACCCGCGATTGCCCCCCGAGCAGCATCATCAAAAGGAACGGATAGATGAAACGCACCTATATCATCGCCGAGGCCGGCGTCAATCATAATGGCGATCTGGCCATGGCCAAGGAGCTGATCAACGTCGCCGCACGCGCAGGCGCCGACGCCGTCAAGTTCCAGACCTTCACGTCGTCCACCCTGGTCAGCCGCGTCGCCCCCAAGGCCGGTTACCAGCTGGACACCACCGACAAGGAAGAAAGCCAGAAGGACATGCTGGCGAAGCTGGAACTGGACGAACACGCCCACATGGAGCTCGCCCGTTACGCGGCCGAAGCCGGCATCACTTTCCTGTCCTCGCCCTTCGACGTGGCAAGCATCGATTTCCTGCTGGGTATGGACATCCCACTGCTGAAAGTGCCGTCCGGAGAAATCAATAACCTCCCCTATTTGCGCCGGATTGGTGCGGCGGGAAAACCGGTGGTTCTGTCGACCGGGATGGCGAGCCTGGGCGATGTGGAAGCGGCGATCACCAGCCTCGAGCAGGCCGGCACCCTGCGCGGGAACATCACGGTATTGCACTGCAATACCGAATACCCGACCCCGTTCGACGATGTGAACCTGCGGGCCATGAATACACTGGCCGACGCATTCGGCGTGAGTGTCGGCTATTCGGATCACACGCTGGGCATCGAAGTGGCAATTGCTGCCGTAGCACGTGGCGCGACCCTGATCGAAAAACACTTCACACTCGACCGGACACTGCCGGGACCCGATCACCGTGCCAGCCTAGAACCCGACGAGCTGACGGCGATGATCACGGCGATACGCCACGTGGAGGCAGCCCTGGGCAGCCAGATCAAGCAGCCCAGCGCCAGTGAGCTGAAAAACCGGCCGATTGCCCGTAAATCACTGATAGCGGCGGTGGGCATTCGCCAAGGCGAACTGTTCTCCGAAGCGAATCTGACCACGAAGCGGCCAGGAACCGGCATGAGCCCCATGCTATGGGACCAGGTAATTGGCAAGCCCGCACCACGCGATTTTGAGCCTGACGAGCTGATCGAACTATGACACGACCGTTGAGAATTTGTGTGGTCAGTGGCACCCGTGCCGATTTTGGACTACTGCAAGGCCTGTTGCACCAACTGAAGAACAGTCCGGACGCCGACCTGCAGATCGTGGCCACCGGCATGCACATGTCACCAGAGCACGGGCTGACCTACCGCGAAATCGAAGCGGAAGGCTTCGCCATCGACCAGAAGCTGGAAATCCTGCTGTCTGCCGATACCGGCAGCGGCATGGCAAAAAGTGCCGGGCTGGCCATGATCTCGTTTGCCGATGCCTACTCCGCCTTGCAACCGGACCGGATCGTCGTTCTGGGCGATCGGTTCGAGATCCTGGCTGCCGCCTCGACGGCCATGTTGATGCGGATTCCCCTTGCCCACATCCATGGGGGGGAACTGAGCGAGGGTGCCGTCGATGATGCCATCCGTCATTCGATCAGCAAGATGGCGTCCCTCCATTTCGCCGCAACCGAGACCTATTGCCAGCGTTTGCTGCAATTGGGCGAGCCGGATGACATCGTTTTCAATGTCGGCGGGCTCGGCGTCGACGCCATCAAGCGCACTCCGCTGATCGACCGCCAGCAGCTCGAGGCCGACCTGGGACTGACCTTCGGCAAACAGAATCTGCTGGTCACCTTCCATCCGGCCACTGCCGATGAGGACGGCAATCCGCTGGTACAATGCGACGCCCTACTGGCTGCATTGGACCGGTTCCCCGAGGCTCGCGTTATCATCACCCAGCCGAATGCCGATGCGGGCGCCCGCGAGATTGCCGCCAGAATGCGAGAATACGCCCAGCGACACCCAGGCAGGGTCGTGGTCCATACCTCGCTGGGCTTCCGACGCTACCTGTCCTGCCTGGCCATTGTCGATGTGGTGGTCGGCAACTCGTCCAGCGGCCTGCTAGAAGTGCCGACTTTCAAGATTGGCACAGTCAACATCGGCAGCCGGCAAACCGGGCGACTGAAGGCACAAAACGTAATCGATACGCCAGCTGACAGCACGACGATTGCCGAAGCCATTAGAATGGCGCTGTCGGATCAGTTCAGGGAAGGACTCAAGGACATGCAGAGCCCTTACGGCGATGGCGGGGCATCGAAGAAGATTGCCGAGATCCTGCTATCTCCCCGATTCCGCACGCTGAAGCAGAAGTCGTTCCGTAATCTGCCCGTAACCGCAATACTGGGCCAGCCCCAAGGTTGAACAACATGTCCAATTGGAAACAACTCCAAATAACAGAGGACACGTCCATCGCCGAGGCCATCAAGGTCATCGATGAGGGTTCGGCGCGAATCGCACTGGTTGTGAATGCCGATGGACGTCTGCTGGGTACAGCCACAGATGGCGACATCCGGCGCGGGCTGATCCGCAAGGTGCCACTGGAAGCATCGATCGGCGAAGTTATGAATCCGGCACCGATCACTATCCAGCAGAGCACCCCCCGTGAGGTCGCTCTGAAGCTGTTCCAGGACAACGATCTGCTGCAACTGCCTGTCGTCGATGACGCAGGGCGGCTGATCGGCCTGGAAAGCTATCGCGCCATGCTGGCCCCCCCAAAAAGGGACAACTGGGTGTTCCTGATGGCTGGCGGATTCGGGAAGCGGCTACGCCCGTTGACGGATACCTGTCCGAAACCGATGCTGAAATTGGGCGGGAAGCCGATCCTGGAACTGATCCTGGAACGCTTCATCGCAGCCGGTTTCCACAAGTTTTACATCTCCGTCCACTATCTAGCGCCGGTCATCAAGGATTACTTTGGCGATGGCAGCAAATGGGGAATCATCATCTCGTACATCGAGGAAGATGAACCGCTGGGCACCGCCGGTGCCCTGAGCCTGCTGCCGACCGTATCTGAACACCCACTGATCATCATGAATGGAGACCTGCTGACCCATATAAACTTTTCTGACCTGATCCGCCAGCACGGGGGCCAGGATGAAGAACTGACCGTATGCGTCAGGGAGTATGACTACCAGGTTCCCTTTGGCGTCGTTGAAACGGAAAACGACAGGGTGGTCAGCATCATCGAAAAACCGGTGCAGTCGTTCTTCGTCAATGCCGGTATCTACGTATTATCGTCAAACGTCATCAACAGCCTGGAAAGGGGCCAGTACTGCGACATGCCCGACCTGATTCGCCAACGGGTCAACCATGGCGGAAAAGTCGGGGTTTTCCCGATCCACGAATACTGGCTGGACATTGGTCGCCTTGATGACTTTGAACGAGCACAAACCGAATTTACCTTGAGAACATCCTGACATGGACATCATTCGTTATCCCTCGCCCGTAGACCTTGCCAAGTTTGCCAAGGACATCCCATCTCCGGAGCAGAAATACGGACTGCCCGCTGACGTGCAGTACTGCAAGACCTGCGTCATTTCGAACCAGCGCCCGAACTCCGCCGTCGAGTACAAGCACACCAAAGATTCCAAGAAGAAAACCATTCATTTTGACGACGATGGCATTTGTGATGCTTGCCGTTTTGCCGAACGCAAGAAAACCGGCATCGACTGGGCGGAACGCGAAAGACAGCTGCGCGAATTGTGCGACCGTCACCGTCGCAATGACGGGCGCTACGACTGCATCGTGCCCGGCTCCGGCGGCAAGGACAGCTTCTATGCATCCCACATCCTGAAGACCAAGTACGGCATGAACCCGCTGACGGTTACCTGGGCTCCTCACATTTATACCGAGTGGGGCTGGAAAAACTTCCAGTCGTGGATCCACGCCGGTCATGACAACTATCTGATGACCCCGAATGGCGAAGTCCACCGCCTGCTGACCCGTCTGTCAACAGAACTGCTGTTCCACCCATTCCAGGCGTTCATGTTCGGCCAGAAGTCGCTCGCCCCGAAAATGGCGCTGCTGTTTGATGTCCCGCTGGTATTCTACGGTGAGAACGAAGCCGAGTATGGCAACCCGCTCGAGGATACAGATAGCGCCCAGCGCGACTGGTCCTACTTTTCGGAGGCCGACCAGTCCAAGATCCATCTGGGCGGGGTATCGGTTGCCGAACTGAAGTCGCAATTCGGCCTGACGCAGAATGACCTGACGCCCTACCTGCCGGCCAACCCGGAACAGTTGGCTGAGAAGCAGGTTCAGGTTCACTACCTTGGCTACTACCTGAAATGGCACCCGCAGAGCTGCTATTACTATGCAGTCGAACATGGCGGCTTCCAGGCCTCACCGGAGCGGACCCCTGGCACCTACAGCAAGTACAACAGCATCGATGACCGCATCGACGACTTCCACTACTATACGACCCGAACCAAATTCGGCATCGGTCGGACAAGCTACGATGCGGCCCAGGAAATCCGCTCCGGTGACATCGACCGCGACGAAGGCATCGCCCTGATCAAACGCTTTGACCACGAATTCCCTGAGCGCTTTGCGGACGAGATCTTCAACTACCTGAGCATCCCCGCCGACAAGTTCCCGACGGCAAGCAAGATGTTCGAGAAGCCGATCATGGACCGCGAATACTTCGACCTGTTGACCGACCAGTTCCGCTCTCCACACCTCTGGTACCACGAGAATGGCGTCTGGAAACTCCGTCACACGATCTGACAACAGGACTGAGTCGCGATGAGAAACGTACGCCTGATTGCTCGGATGGACATCAAGGGCAAAAACCTGATCAAGGGCGTACATCTTGAGGGCCTGCGAGTCATAGGCTCCCCTCAGGAGTACGCCCAGAAATACTACGAGGCCGGCATCGATGAAATCATCTACATGGATGCCGTTGCCAGCCTGTATGGCCGAAACAACCTCAGTCATATCGTTGAGGAGACGGCCAAGGGGGTGTTTGTGCCGATGACGGTCGGGGGTGGCATACGCTCGATCGACGATGCCCACCACCTGCTGCGTAGTGGGGCCGACAAGGTGGCCGTCAATACCGCCGCCATTGCCAACCCGATGCTAATCACCGACATTGCCCGCCGTTTCGGCAGCCAGTGCATGGTGCTATCGATTGAGGCCAAGCAGGTGGGCCCCGACCGGTGGGAAGCCTATACGGACAACGGCCGCGAGCGTACCGGCCTGGATGTCATGGACTGGGTTCGCCAGGGCGTTTCGCTCGGCGCTGGTGAAATCCTGCTGACTTCAGTCGACAAGGAAGGCACCCGCAAGGGCTTTGACATCGAGCTGGTCAGGGCGGTCACCTCCCTCGTCAATGTGCCGGTGATTGCCAGTGGTGGCATGGGAAAGGCCGACGATCTTCCGGTTGTTGTCAATCAGGGCGGCGCAGACGCCGTCGCCATGGCGGACATTCTCCACTTCAACCGCACGTCTCTTGCCGATATCAAGCTGGCCGCGCAGCAAGCCGGACTGGGCGTCAGGAAATTTAGCCATGAATAATGTACTACTTGTCGATTACGGTCTTGGCAACCTGTTCAACGTAAAGCGTGCGCTCGAGCACTGCGGAGCCGAAGTGCGCGTCAGCGCCGACCCGGACGAGATCGGACAGGCTGACAAGATCCTGTTGCCAGGCGTCGGCGCCTTTGCCGATGGCATGCGCGAGATCCGCCGGCTGGGCATCGATCATGCCCTCAGGCATGCCGCTGCTGCGGGCAGCCCACTACTGGGCATCTGCCTTGGCATGCAGATGCTGCTGGATGAAAGCGAAGAATACGGCTCTTCCGAGGGGCTGGGGCTCATTTCCGGCAAGGTCGCCGCCATTCCACAGACCGACAGCGACGGACAGGCCCTGAAGATTCCACACATCGGCTGGAATGAATTGGTCATGCCCGAGGGACGGACCTGCTGGACCGGTTCCCTGCTGTCCACAACCGCGCCGGGAACCGCCTTCTACTTTGTCCATTCGTTTATGGCACAACCGTCGTCGCCGTCGCACCGTGTCGCTGACTGCCATTACGGCCACCACGCCGTCAGTGCCGTGATCGCACGGGACAACGTGATGGGCTGCCAGTTTCACCCGGAGAAAAGCGGTGAAGCAGGCCTCTCCATCCTCAGACGGTTTATCGCGCAATGAAACTGCTGGCCCTGATCCCCGCCCGGGGAGGCTCCAAGCGCCTTCCGGGCAAGAACATCCGGCAACTGGGCGACAAACCGCTGATCGCATGGAGCATCGGTCTGGCACTGGACATCGCCGACATCACCACAGTCCTGGTCTCGACAGATGATCAGGCAATCGCCGATGTCGCGGTCGCAGCCAGTGCACAGGTGCCCTGGCTGCGACCGACAGAACTGGCCAGTGATACCGCTTCGTCCGTCGACATGGCTCTGCATGCCCTAGGCTGGTACGAGTCGCAGTACGGTGCGGTTGACGGTCTGCTGCTGTTGCAGCCTACCTCACCCTTCCGTAGCCGCGACAGTGTGATCGAGGCCATCTCCAAGTACCGGGGAAACGGCCACCGCTCGGTCATCTCGGTCTGCCCCGCCTCGTTCAACCCGGCCTGGTCATATCACCGCGACCATGGCCGGCTTGTTCCGTTGCGGCTGGACACCTCCGCCCTCGAATCGCCGACGGCCAGTGAAACAGTCTACGAGGTCAGCGGTTCCATCTACCTGATATCCCCTGCCGAACTGCGAGAACGTCGGGCGTTCGTCACGCCTGATACCGCAGCCGTGATCGTGGACAACCCAGCGGAGAGCATCGATATCGATACCCACTGGGACTGGATGGTCGCCGAAGCGGCCCTGGCTGCGGGCCTTCACCGCCAGCAAGGCTGACCTGCGCTAGCACACGGTACGACAAGCGTACGACAGACACACTCAGATGGTTACATTAGACGATATTCTCGAGATCGAAAATGATCCGGCAATCCTGGATTACCGCTGCCAGGGCACAGGCATACCGCTGTGGCCGGTAATCCGCATGCATTTCATCCGGCTGATCATCACTCGTCATCTTCAGTTCCAGACACCGCTGACCGGTCAGCGCAAGCGGCCCCCTCTGGCGGGAACCGCTGCGACCCTGCTGCAGGCTACCCTCCAGAACAGACGCAACCCGCCACAACCGGCCAGGGCCCTGCTCTGGGCAACAGGTGCCGGCCGGGCCGACTATCAGGGGGTCTCGACCAATCGCTATACCAGCCACTTCATCCAGGCACTCAATGACGACACCTGGAGCATCGAGGGCATACCGAACCTGTCAGCGGGCCCCATTCGGCAACCCCATCTATCGCTCTCGTCCCCGACTCTGGCCCGTATCGCTCTGCAGACCGGTCTGGCCGCTCGACTGCGCCATCAACCGCACAGGACGGCCGACAACCTGCTGCACTTTGTCGAGGAACGGGCCAACCGGCTGCTTGGCTACCGCCCGGAGGCATCGGAGTCCCTCTGGCTACGCCGCTTCAGTACAGCGCAACTGCTTGCCATTCCGCTACGCCGCCGTTACTACCACGACCTGTTCAAGCGCGTCCAGCCCACCCTGATCCTCAACGAGGAAGGATGCTATGGCCACATGGCCGTCTTCAACGCCTGTGCCCACGAACGCGGTATCCCGGTCGCCGAATTCCAGCACGGCATGATTTCCCGTGGCCATGATGCCTACAATTTCGGCCAGCAGTTGCTGGCCGGCAACCGAATTGCCCCATGGCTCCCTGATGCCCTGCTCACCTACGGCGAGTGGTGGGGAAACCAGATCAATGCACCTGTCAGCAAGGTCGTAATTGGCAATCCCTGGCGTACTGAAACGGTGCACGTAAGACGATCCGACATCAACGGAACCCACGTTCTAGTACTCGGGCAGGGTTTTGATACCGAGCTCTACCTGGATTTCTGTCGACGACTGGCCCCGACATTGCCCCGAGGCCTCGAACTCGTGTTCCGGCCTCACCCATTGGAGAGGTCATCCCTCGCAACGCTCGATACCAGCCAGTCCAAATCGGTCACGATTGATGTTGATCCCGATATCTACCGTTCGTTCAGCAACGCTTATGCCGTCATTGGAGAGTTTTCCACCGGCCTGTTCGATGCCGTCGGCTTTGCCGAACGCATTTTCGTCTGGGATACCAACAAAAGCAGATTTAACCTACCTGACCATCCCTTCGAGCGCTTCAGCGACGAGCAGGAGCTCGCTGACAAGCTCGGCCTCTCCCCACCTGTTGAGCAGCAATTGCCCACCGAGGCGATCTGGTGTTCCGACTGGAAGGCCCGCTTTCAACGCTTCACTGACAATCCTCAGGGACAGATGACCCCATGACGACAGCTCAACACATTCTGATTCCCGACTTTGGCATCGGTAACATCGCCTCCATCATCAGGATGTCGGAGAAAGCAGGTCACACCTGCCGGATCGCCCGTTCACCGGAGGAAATCTCCTCAGCGGATAAGCTTGTCCTGGCTGGCGTCGGTGCCTTCGACCATGGCATGCAGTCGATTCTCGATGGTGGCTGGTATGATGCCCTGCAGGAGCAGGTCGTCGTACGGGGCAAACCGACACTGGGTATCTGCCTTGGTATGCAACTGATGTGCCTGCGCAGCGAAGAGGGAACGCTGCCAGGCCTGGGCTGGATCGATGCCGACGTGGTCCGCTTTCCCTCCCCGGAGCAAACCGGACTGCGAGTACCCCACATGGGCTGGAATACTGTCTCGATCCAGCGTGCCAGCGCCCTGATTCCGCCAACGAATGAAGAGTTGCGCTTCTACTTTGTTCATTCCTACCGAGTCAGATGCCACCAGGACGAAAATATCCTGACTAGCACGCATTATGGCTGCAACTTCGTTTCTTCCTTCAACAAGGACAACATTTTTGGCGTCCAATTCCATCCGGAGAAGAGTCATCGTTTCGGTATGCAGCTACTGAACCGGTTCATGGAAATCTGAGCATGCTTAAATATCGTGTCATTCCCTGTCTGCTCCTCAAGGACGGTGGTCTATACAAGACCCAACGTTTCAAGGACCCGAAATATGTCGGCGACCCAGTCAACTCGATCAAGATCTTCAACGATAAGGAAGTTGATGAGATTGCCGTCATCGATATCAGCGCTTCGCGCAACAACCGTGAGCCAGACTACTCACTGATCGAACAGTTCGCCAGCGAATGCTTCATGCCTTTCTGTTACGGTGGCGGCATTCACACCAGCGACCAGGCGGCGAGGATCTTTTCGCTGGGAATCGAGAAGATCAGTCTGCACTCTGCACTGTTCACCCACCCAGGCCTCATCACTGAGGTCGCCAACCGTTTTGGTAGCCAGAGTGTGACCGTGTCGGTCGATATCAAACGTAACTGGCTGCGTCAACCCCGCGTATTCAACAGTAGGACCCGGAGAACCGAAGACATGCCCTGGCTCGACTTCATCCGGAGTCTGGTCGACCGCGGGGCCGGCGAGATCATTCTCAATGCCACCGATCGTGACGGCACGATGAACGGCTACGATCTCGCCCTGATCCGGGAGGCCGCAGCGGCCATCGATGTTCCGTTGATAGCCCTTGGCGGAGCCGCCAATATCGATCACCTCCGGGAAGCGATCGATGCCGGGGCCTCGGCCGTGTCGGCCGGCAGCATGTTTGTCTACCATGGCCCGCACCGTGCCGTCCTGATTAATTACCCACGTCAGGAAGACCTGGCAGCCAAGCTATCCTAGCCAATATTCGTTACAAGAACCCTGACAATGCAGACAGAAAACACATATAGACAGTGCACGCGTTGCATTATGGATACCACAGCAAAGGGCATCAGCTTTGACTCCCAAGGCCATTGCAGCTTTTGCCGGGAATACGAACAACGCCATTTAGATCAGATGATCGTAGACAATGCCATTTTGGACAAAAGGATGGCCGACTTCGTCGCCCGGGTAAAACGGGATGGCGCAGGAAAGAAATACGACTGTATCGTAGGCCTCAGCGGTGGTGCTGACAGCTCCTACGCCCTCTATCTGGCAAAGCAACATGGCCTTCGCCCACTAGCAGTCCACATGGACAATGGCTGGAACTCCGAACTAGCTGTCCATAACATCCAGAGCCTGATTAGCAAGCTCGGTGTCGACCTCTATACCCATGTGATTGACTGGGACGAATATAAGCAGCTGATGCAGTCATTCTTCGATGCCGATGTAATCGACGTAGAACTTCTATACGACAACGCAATGACCGCTGTCAATTACCAGCTAGCCCGCAAATATGGAATTAAATGGATCCTCGCCGGGACCAATGTCGCTACTGAAGGTATGCGGATCCCATCCAACTGGCTGTGGCTCAAGAAGGACAAGAAGAACATCCAAGCGATCGCCCGTCTGAACAACGTGAAAATCCGGACCTTCCCGCTCTTCGGGACGGTTGATTTCATTTACAACGAATTCATCAGGAAGGTGAAATGGGTGTCTTTTCTTGACCTCATCGATTACAACAAGGAAAACTGCATTAGTTTCCTAAAATCCGAATTTTCCTACAAGCCCTATCCCTACAAGCACTATGAATCCGTCTTTACGCGCTTCTATCAGGGTTACATCCTTCCGGAGAAATTCACTGTCGACAAACGCAAAGTCCATTTCTCAACACTGATCATGAGTGGCCAGCTCAGTCGTGACGAGGCAAAGGCCTTGATGCAGTCATTACCATACCCGTCAGAAAAGACCCTGAACGAGGACATCGACTTTTTCCTGAAGAAGATGCGTTGGTCGAAGGAGCAGTTAGCGAATTATATCGCTAGGCCAGAAAAACCCCATCTACAGTATGGCTCGGAAAAACCACTCTGGGATTTCTGTGAGGACGTATACAGAAAACTAGCCGGAAAGCCGAGAACGGATCTGAGCAGCATACGCTGATGAAACATGCCGATGGTGCTAAGACCAACCATGATCACTCAAAGAAACAAGTACATCGTCGTGCTGTCCTGCGGGATAGGGGGGGCAGAGAAGCGCTTTCTCGACATTTTTTCCGCCATGAGCAGAACCGATCCATCCGTCTATTTCGTCGCGCCGACGCCGCTGCTCCAGAAAATCAGCATGGCTGGATTGAGTGACGAGACCAGAGGCCGAATCATTGAGCTGCCCGTCCGGTACTGGTCCGCCTGGAACGTCCTGTGCTCGTTGCGCCGGTTCCTGAAGTCGCAACCCAAGGGCATGTCCTACCACTACCCGTTGAACCCGTTGTTGTTTGCCCATTTGGGGCGGGGCGACCACCTCTCGCTCTCGCTGTGCGACTGCACGCGTGTGCCCAGCTTTCCATACGGCAATAAGAACAACGTACTCGAAGCCCTAGCGATACGCATGGCCAAGAAAGTGGATGTACTGAGTCCTTGGGTATTCGACAAGTTGGGCCAGCTAGCTAAAACCTCCATTCGGAAGAAACTACGCCAGACCCCCCATGGAACATTCGTCGATATAATGCAATACACCTCGGCCCCGATCAAGCAACGCAATGTCGTGTTCCTATCGAGAATGGAGCCCCAGAAGGGCATCATGGACTGGCTGGAAGTGCTCCCGTCAGTGTGGCAAGGGCTAAAAACGGCTCCATGGGCACTAGAAACCCGCTTCCTCGTCTGCGGTGATGGCTCACAGGCAGAAAGTGTCCGCCACCGCGTCGCCGGACTCGCCACGGAAGGTATCCCGGTCGCCTACCTGGGGCAGGTAGAGCCAGAACCGATCCTCGCCACCTCTCGGGTCATCCTGTCCTTACAGCAGCAAACCAACTTCCCCTCAAGGGTCGTAGGCGAAGCGCGGTTGTCCGGCTGTACGGCTCTGATTCGGGACAGTGGTGACTCTCGCGAATTCGGTCACGGTCCCGGTATTCACTACCTCTTGGCTCATCTGGACGGCCAACAGATTGCCGAATTGTTGCACACCTCGCTGGCACCGGATGCCCCAGCGTATGCCGAACTGTCCCAATTGATCTGCGAGGATGCCCGACTCAGTTACGGCAGAGAGGATTACATCACCTACTTTTCGTCCGTCCTGAGCCCAGAGCCCACATGAAGCAATCCACATTCATCCTCTTGCTGTCCTGTCTGGCCTTCCTGATAGCGGGGCTACTGCTTGACGGGTACTTGGTCGACATTCATCGGAATGGGCTGGCTTACTGGATATCTAGTGACGGTCCGGAATATTACCGGCTGTACGATACCTACTCGCAGCTTGGTGCCTTCGATCAGGGAGTATTCCACATACCACCCGAGTATCTTCCCGCTTTGCTCAGCGTAGGAGCTCCGGTCATACTTCTTGCCATACAAGATGGCCATATCTGGCTTACGATCATCAGCAATATCCTGTTTTTTGGATTCGCGCTGTACAGCCTGCTCAATGCATTGCCAGGAAAAACCTCCCGCGCAGCCATACTGGCACAGATGTTCCTGTTCCCCTACACAATCCCCGGCCTCTTCTCCGTCAACAAAGAGATCTGGTGCATCAGTGCAACCCTGCTGTTTTCCACCTTCCTATTGACGAAAAAAAAGCGCCACCTATTATTGGCGTTATTCTGTGCCTTTCTTTCCCGCTATTACCTACTGGTCGACTTTCTGGTCATCATCAGCTTCATGTATAGCCTACGACGCCTGCGTCGCAAACGGCAACAGCGATCGCTCTTCATCTTAGCCGGCGCCGCTTTTTCCCTGAGCTTGCCTTCCCTGATCAATCTCATCCCTAACTACAATGCCGAGGAACAGGTCCTGGCCGATGGACGAGCAACACAGTTGTTCAATATGGTGATGGAGCACGGTCTTTACATTGCCGCCTACCCGCTGAAACTGATCATGCTGTGCTCGGCAAAGTTGCTGAACTTCCTGACCGGTAACCTAGATTTTGACAACAGGCTATTCGACCATGTCGAACTGCTTGTGTCTGTGTTTTCTGCTATCGTGCTAGTCAGGTCCCTGCAAATCCTCAAGCACCATCCCAGCCATATTGTCCGGCAGTTCCTGCTTATCGGTTTGCTATCACCGTTCCCCTTGCTCTGGGCACCGACCTATCACTGGCGCTACTATATTTTCTCGACAGTGTTTCTCTGCGTTGGTTTAGCAATCAATAGAGAAAATCGGGCCATCAACACCATACCGTTGCAGATTAAAGGTTGAGACGGCCCACCTGCATGGCTCCCCTTCACCAGGCAATCAATCCATGTCAAACCCCCCATGCATCCTCATCTGTTCCAATACAGCCTGGAGCATTTACAATTTCCGAAAAGCCCTGCTCGAAACGCTGCAAGATAATGGCTACAAAATTGTCGTCGTCGCACCGCGCGACAATTTTTCACCACTTCTAGCCAAGCTTGGCTGTACCTGCATAGACATGGCCATGTCGGCCAAGGGTATGAATCCACTCGAAGACGCCAAGCTGATGATACGACTTCTCAGGGTGTATCGGGCCCATGCGCCAGATTTCATTTTCCATTACACCATCAAACCCAATATTTACGGTTCGCTCGCTGCTAGCATCGCCGGAATCCCTTCCATCGCCATTACAACTGGCCTTGGTTATGCGTTCCTGTCGTCGGGTCTGGTGTCGTTTATCGCCAAAAAACTCTACAAGTTAGCGCTGTACTTTCCGAAAGAAGTATGGTTTCTCAATCAGGATGATCGGAAGGAGTTCGTTGAGCGCAAACTGACCCATAGCAAAAAAACCTTTCTGCTGCCCGGCGAAGGTGTTGATACTCGGCATTTTTCCCCGACCGGCAAACCCCGGCCCGACGAGGTATTCCGTTTCTTATTGATCGCCCGCATGCTGTGGGACAAGGGTGTTGGCGAGTATGTCGAGGCCGCACGCTTCATTCGGCGTCGCCACCCCGATACTGTATTCCAGTTGTTGGGTGCACTCGACGCCGAAAATCCAAGCGTTATAGGCAAGAGCCAGATGGATGCTTGGCAAGCCGAGGGCATCATCGAATATCTGGGCACAACTAAGGATGTACGCCCAGCGATCGCCCAAGCGGATTGCGTCGTGCTGCCCTCTTACCGGGAAGGCATCTCAAGAACCCTCCTGGAGGCCGCCGCGATGGCAAAACCCATCGTCGCCACCGACGTTCCCGGCTGCAAGGATGTAGTCATCGATACAGCGTCCGGCCTCCTGTGCAAACCTCGCAATGCAAAAGCACTGACCTCTGCGCTGGAGAAAATGCGTCTGTTGTCGGAACAGGAGCGGGCATCATATGGCCAAGCAGGGCGGAAATTGGTCGAAGAGTCGTTTTCTGACCCCCTCGTTATCGAACACTATCTGTCAGCACTCCGACGATACCGGGTAACACCTGTCTGATGCCAAGACCGGCCCAACTCTTTCCGAGAGCATGGCCCATTTCGAGCACCGACCGGAACAACTCGTGCACGTCCAAGCTATTTAGAGTCGCTAACAAAACTGGTCGGCAAAGCGCAAGCAAATCATGGAGCAAGCCCGCTTGGCTTGAGCAGGACGTAATGGGTATCCAGCTGTCGCTCAAAGCGAATGCACAGCTTGCCGAGCGCGGCAAACCAAGCGTGAGTGCGG
>JAPDNP010000015.1 GCA_025989215.1 Neisseriaceae bacterium JH1-16
TCGGCACCTCCGAAGCGCAACGCCCCACCGCCTGCGGGCAGCGGGTCCTGAACACGCAGCCGGACGGCGGGTTGATCGGGCTCGGCAGATCGCCCTGCAGGATCTGGATC
Organism: Neisseriaceae bacterium JH1-16; assembly: GCA_025989215.1. Lineage (GTDB taxonomy): Bacteria > Pseudomonadota > Gammaproteobacteria > Burkholderiales > Chromobacteriaceae > Crenobacter_A. The sequence goes on from JAPDNP010000015.1 coordinate 111, forward strand.
TGCTTGGCACGCTCCAGCCGCGGGTCGGGGATCGGGATCGCCGACAGCAGCGCGCGGGTGTACGGGTGGCTCGGGCGGGCGTACAGCGCCGGCTTCTCGGCCAGCTCCATCTCGCGGCCCAGGTACATCACCAGGATGCGGTCGGAGATGTGCTTCACCACCGCCAGGTCGTGGGCAATAAAGATCAGCGCCAGCCCCATCTCGCGTTGCAGCTGCTTGAGCAGGTTGATGATCTGCGCCTGGATCGACACGTCCAGCGCCGACACCGGTTCGTCGCAGATGATCAGCTTCGGCTCGAGGATCAGCGCGCGGGCGATGCCGATGCGCTGGCACTGCCCACCCGAGAACTCGTGCGGGTAGCGGTTGATCATCTGCTCGCGCAGCCCGACCTTGGTCATCATCGCCTTGACGCGCTTCAGCACCTCGTCGGCCGACAGCTCGGGGCGGTGCACCTTGAGCGGTTCGCCGATGATCTGGGCGATGGTCATGCGCGGGTTCAACGACGCCAGCGGGTCCTGGAAGATCATCTGGATGTCTTTGCGCACATGCAGCCAGTCCTGCTCGCTGCCCTTGCGCAGGTCCTTGCCCATCCAGACGATCTCGCCGTCGGTGGCGGGGATCAGGTTGAGGATGGCGCGGCTCAGGGTGGACTTGCCGCAGCCGGACTCGCCGACCACGCCGAGCGTTTCGCCCGGGTACAGGTCGAAGCTGACGCCGTCGACGGCCTTCAGGGTTTTCTTCGGGGTCCAGGGCCAGGCATTGCCGTGCTTCACCTGGAAGTGCACCTTGACGTTGCGGACCGACAGCAGCGGTTGTTGGGTGTGATCAGGCATGGGCCACCTCGCGGATGTCGATCAGTTCGTGGGCGGACTTGTGGCAGGCGCGCAGCACCCGGCCGTTGTGCGGGCTGACGGCCAGCGCCGGCAGTTCGCTGGCGCAGCGTGGGCCGGCGTGGCTGCAGCGTTCCGAGAACGGACAGCCGGCCGGCAGTTGCGCCATGTTCGGCGGGTTGCCGGGGATGCTGACCAGCTCGCTGCCGTCGTGGTCGAGGCGCGGCAGGGCGCCCAGCAGACCGATGGTGTAGGGGTGGCTCGGCTGGTAGAACAGGCTGTCGGCATCGCCCTGTTCCATCACCCGGCCGCCGTACATCACCAGCACCTTCTCGCACAGCCCGGCGACCACGCCGAGGTCGTGGGTGATCATCACGATGGCGGTGCCGAAGTCGCGCTGCAGGTCCTTCAGCAGTTGCAGGATCTGCGCCTGCACGGTGACGTCGAGCGCGGTGGTCGGCTCGTCGGCGATCAGCACTTCCGGCTCGCACAACAGCGCCATGGCGATCATCACCCGCTGGCGCATGCCGCCCGAGAACTCGTGCGGGTACATGTCGATGCGGCGCGCCGCTTCGGGGATGCGCACCGCTTCCAGCAGCTCGATGGCGCGGGCCTTGGCCTGGCGGCGGCTCATGTTCTTGTGCAGCTGCAGCACCTCGGTCATCTGCCGCTCGACCGTCAGGTAGGGGTTCAGCGAGGTCATCGGGTCCTGGAAGATCATCGACAGCCGGTCGCCGCGGATGCCGTTCAGTTCCTTGGCCGACAGCGTCAGCAGGTTCTTGCCCTGGTACAGCGCTTCGCCGCTGGTGCGGCCGTTCTTGGCCAGCAGGCCCATCATCGCCAGCACGGTCTGGCTTTTGCCGGAGCCGGACTCGCCGACGATGCCGAGGGTCTGGCCGCGTTCCAGTTCGAAGTTCACGCCGTTCACGGCACTGACGACACCATCGTTGGTCTGGAACTGGACCCCGAGGTTGCTTACTTTCAATAGGCTCATGGGGGTTTCCTCAACGATCCTTCGGGTCGAGCGCGTCGCGCATGCCGTCGCCGATGTAGTTGGCGCAGTACAGGGTGATCGACAGCAGTGCGGCCGGGAACAGCAGGATCCACGGGGTGGATTCCATCACGCCGCAGCCGTCCTGGATCAGCACGCCCCAGCTGGTCATCGGCTCCTGCACCCCGAGGCCGAGGAACGACAGCACCGATTCGGTGAGGATCACGCCCGGCACGGTGACGGTGGTGTAGATCACCACGATGCCCAGCAGGTTGGGTACCACGTGGCTGAAGATGATGCTGGTGGTCGACACGCCGATGGCGCGCGCCGCTTCGATGTACTCCTTCGATTTGATCGACAGGGTCTGACCGCGCACCACGCGCGCCATGTCCATCCAGGAGAACACGGTGATGGTCAGCACCACCAGGTAGAAGTCGCGGCCGAGCAGCGTCACCATCAGGATGGCGATCAGCAGGTAGGGCACCGCGTACATCATGTCGACGAAGCGCATCATCAGCGAGTCGACCTTGCCGCCGAGGAAGCCGGCGGTGGCGCCCCAGACGATGCCGAGCAGCACCGAGGTGAGGGTGGCGAGGAAGCCGACCATCAGCGAGATGCGCCCGCCGATCAGGCAGCGCACCAGCAGGTCGCGGCCCAGCTCGTCGGTGCCGAACAAATGCCAGTTCTGCAGCGTCGGCGCCAGGCTCATTGCGTCCCAGTCGGTGTCTTCATAGGTGTGCGGCAGGAAGAACGGGCCGAACACACAGGCCAGCGTGATCAGCACCAGCAGGATCAGGCTGATTACCGCCGCCTTGTTGCGCAGGAAGCGCTCGCGCGCATCGCGCCACGGGCTGCGGCCTTGCACCGGCGCGGCGGCGAGGTTGGCCGACAGCGCGTCGGCCAGGGAGCTTTGTTTCATTTTGAACATGTCAGGTCTCGCTCGGTGGCATCGCTATCAGTAGCGGGATCAATAGCGGATCTTCGGATCGAGCAGCGCGTAGGCGAGGTCGACCAGCAGGTTGAGCAGCACGGCCACCACGGTCACCAGCACCACCAGGCCCAGCACCAGGGTGTAGTCGCGGTTGGCGGCGCCGTTGACGATCAGCTTGCCGATGCCCGGCAGCGAGAACACCGATTCGGTCACCACCGCGGCGGTGATCGACGAGATCGCCAGCGGGCCGATCACCGATACCACCGGCATCAGCGCCGGCTTCAAGGCGTGGCGGAACACGATGGTCGACAGCCCCAGGCCCTTGGCGCGGGCGGTGCGGATGAAGTTGCTGCTGAGCACCTCGATCAGGCTGCCGCGCATCACCCGGCCGATGGTCGAGATGTTGATGAAGGTGAGCAGCGTCATCGGCAGGATCATGTAGCCGAGCTGGAAGTCGTCCCAGCCGCCGGCCGGCAGCCATTTGAGCCAGATGGCGAACACCATGATCAGCACCGGGCCGATCACGAACGAGGGGAAGGCGCTGCCGATGTTGCCGATCAGCATCACCAGGTAGTCGACCAGGCTGTTCTGGCGCAGCGCGGCGATGATGCCGAGGCCGACGCCGAGCACGATCGAGATCAGCAGCGAGCCGCCGCCGATCGACAGCGACACCGGCAGAGCCTTGATCACCAGGTCGTTGACGCTCCAGTCGGCGTAGCGGAACGAGGCGCCCAGATCACCGGACAGCAGGCTCTTCAGGTAGTAGAGGTATTGCTGCCACAAGGGCAGGTCGAGATGGTATTTGGCCTGCAGGTTGGCCAGCACCGCGGCGGATAGCTTGCGTTCGCCGTCGAACGGGCCGCCGGGGGTGGCGTGCAGCATCAGGTAGCAGACGGTGATGACGAGCAGCAGCGTCGGGATCGTCATCAGCACGCGGCGGAAGGTATAGGACCACATGGGCGTTACTCCGGTCGGCCCGGCGCAGAAGGGGTCGATGCGCGCGCACCGACACCACCCATCCCCTCGTGAGGGCGGGCGTCTTCCCTGACGGACCGATTCAATACGTCAAACTCGGGCACACCGCCGGCAGGGCCGGCGGTGGCCTCAATCACAGTGGGGGCGGGTAGCCCCCGACCTTATACACGGTCTGGCAACCGGTTCGGCATCTGTCGCGAGCGGCCCTCAGCGGGGTGAAGCGCAGCACAGGAACCGGAATGTACTGGAGTACATGAGGATTCCCGTAGCTGAGCGAATCAACAGATTCGCACACTAAGCACATGAGCCCCGATCAGGGCCGCGCAGCAAGATGCCGGGCCGGTTTAGCGCTTGACGATGTACAGGTCCTTGCTGCGATAGCGGTCCATCGGGTTCTTCAGCGAGTAACCGCCGACGTACGGCTTCACCAGACGCGGCAGCGTGTACTGCAGCAGCGGCAGCATCGGGTAGTCGTCCATCACCAGCTTGGCCGCCTGGGTCAAGAGCGCCTTGCGCTTGGCCACGTCCTGGGTCTCGTTGCCCTGCTTGATCAGCGCTTCGGCCTTCTGGTTGCAGTTGAAGTTGTCGTTCTGGGTCGAACCGCACTGCACCAGCGTCAGGAAGGTGGTGGCGTCGTTGTAGTCGGCCACCCAGCCGTTACGCGCGATCTGGTAGTCGCCGTCGTGACGCTTCTTCAGCAGCACCTTGAACTCCAGGCTGTCCATCTGGGTGTCCAGACCCAGCTTGGACTTCCACTCGGAGGCGGCGAAGATCGCCATCTTCTTGTGGTATTCACTGGTGTTGTAGGTGAACTTGAGCTTGGTGCCCGGCTTCACGCCCGCCTGGGCCAGCAGCTTCTTGGCCTCTTCGACACGCTTGGCCATCGGCCATTTCGACCATTCGTAGCTGGTCACGTCGGCGCCTTTGACGCCGCGCACGATCACGCCGTAGGACGGCAGCTGGCCGTCGGCGGTGACTTTCTGCGCCAGCACGTCACGGTCGATCACCATGGTCAGCGCCTTGCGCACGCGCACGTCCTTCAGCAACGGGTCCTTGTTGTTGAACGAGTAGTAGCGCAGGCCGAGCATCGGCGCGTTCTTGATCTCTTTCGGGAACTCCTGCTGGTACTTGGCGAAGCTGCCGGCCGGCAGCTGGTAGACCAGGTCGTTCTGGCCGGACTGGAACAGCTTGACGTCGGTGTTCTCGTCTTCCACCGGCAGGTAGGTGACGCGGTTCAGCTGGACGTTCTTGGCGTCCCAGTATTTCGGGTTCTTCTCGATGATCAGCTTGCTGTTGACCTGCCAGTCCTTCAGCACGAACGCACCGTTGCTGACGATCTTGCCCGGCTTGGTCCAGTCCTTGCCGTACTTGTCGACCACCGCCTTGTTGACCGGGCCCAGGTTCAGGTTGGACACCAGGTCCGGCAGGAACGCCACCGGGTACGGGGTCTTCACTTCCAGCGTGTACTTGTCGAGCGCCTTCACGCCCAGCTCGCTCACCGGCTTCTTGCCCTCGGTGATCTCCTGGCCGTTCAGGATGAAGATGCCGTAGGTCGAGGCGTACGACGAGGCGGTCTTCGGGTCGACGAAGCGCTGCCAGCCGTAGACGAAGTCACCGGCCACCACCGGCTCGCCGTTCGACCACACCGCGTTCTTGCGCAGGTGGAACACCCAGGTGGTCGGGTCTTTCTGTTCCCACTTCTCGGCCACGCCCGGCACCACCAC
>JAPDNP010000016.1 GCA_025989215.1 Neisseriaceae bacterium JH1-16
CCGAGTAATGGGGGATAACGCAGCGAAAGTTGTGCTAATACCGCATACGCCCTGAGGGGGAAAGTGGGGGATCGCAAGACCTCACGTTATTCGAGCGGCCGATGTCTGATTAGCTAGTTGGTGAGGTAAAGGCTCACCAAGGCGACGATCAGTAGCGGGTCTGAGAGGATGATCCGCCACACTGGGACTGAGACACGGCCCAGACTCCTACGGGAGGCAGCAGTGGGGAATTTTGGACAATGGGCGAAAGCCTGATCCAGCCATTCCGCGTGTCTGAAGAAGGCCTTCGGGTTGTAAAGGACTTTTGTCAGGGAGCAAATCCTACTGCCTAATACGTAGTGGGGATGAGAGTACCTGAAGAATAAGCACCGGCTAACTACGTGCCAGCAGCCGCGGTAATACGTAGGGTGCAAGCGTTAATCGGAATTACTGGGCGTAAAGCGTGCGCAGGCGGCTTGTTAAGCCAGATGTGAAAGCCCCGGGCTCAACCTGGGAATTGCGTTTGGAACTGGCAAGCTAGAGTACGTCAGAGGGGGGTGGAATTCCACGTGTAGCAGTGAAATGCGTAGAGATGTGGAGGAACACCAATGGCGAAGGCAGCCCCCTGGGATGATACTGACGCTCATGCACGAAAGCGTGGGGAGCAAACAGGATTAGATACCCTGGTAGTCCACGCCCTAAACGATGTCGACTAGTTGTCGGGGGTTGAAATCCTCGGTAACGCAGCTAACGCGTGAAGTCGACCGCCTGGGGAGTACGGCCGCAAGGTTAAAACTCAAAGGAATTGACGGGGGCCCGCACAAGCGGTGGATGATGTGGATTAATTCGATGCAACGCGAAGAACCTTACCTAGCCTTGACATGTCAGGAACTTGCCAGAAATGGCTCGGTGCCCGAAAGGGAACCTGAACACAGGTGCTGCATGGCTGTCGTCAGCTCGTGTCGTGAGATGTTGGGTTAAGTCCCGCAACGAGCGCAACCCTTGTCGTTAGTTGCCATCATTAAGTTGGGCACTTTAACGAGACTGCCGGTGACAAACCGGAGGAAGGTGGGGATGACGTCAAGTCCTCATGGCCCTTATGGCTAGGGCTTCACACGTCATACAATGGTCGGTACAGAGGGTCGCCAACCCGCGAGGGGGAGCTAATCTCACAAAGCCGATCGTAGTCCGGATTGCACTCTGCAACTCGAGTGCATGAAGTCGGAATCGCTAGTAATCGCAGGTCAGCATACTGCGGTGAATACGTTCCCGGGCCTTGTACACACCGCCCGTCACACCATGGGAGTGGGGGATACCAGAAGTGGGTAGGGTAACCGTAAGGAGCCCGCTTACCACGGTATGCTTCATGACTGGGGTGAAGTCGTAACAAGGTAGCCGTAGGGGAACCTGCGGCTGGATCACCTCCTTTCTAGAGAAAAAGCCCTGTTTGGGCTAGGTACTCACAGCCTATCGGTTGTTCAAGCGTTCAAGAGTAGAGAGACAACTGGGTTTGTAGCTCAGCTGGTTAGAGCACCGTCTTGATAAGGCGGGGGTCGTTGGTTCGAGTCCAACCAGACCCACCAGTTCTAGTTGGGGGCATAGCTCAGTTGGGAGAGCACCTGCTTTGCAAGCAGGGGGTCGTCGGTTCGATCCCGTCTGCCTCCACCATCACTCTTGAAGAAATGCAAACCAAAGCGCACTGCCTGGCAGGTCGGGTAAGTGAATTTTGGTTTGCGTTATCAACGCACTGATCTTTAACAAATTGAAGAAGCCGAAATCAAGCGGCGCAACAAAAGCAAAAACGCAGAACTAGTTTCTGAGTTTGAGCGAATGAAGCGCCAACTTGGGTAGATTGATTGTATCTAACGGCACATTCCTTGAAGGGGGAATGTGACGTGTCGCACAAACACTCTTGTCATGATGCACCGTGAGGTAGCTGAAATGATAGGGTCAAGCGACTAAGTGCATCTGGTGGATGCCTTGGCGATCACAGGCGATGAAGGACGTGTAAGCCTGCGAAAAGCGTGGGGGAGCTGGCAATAGAGCTTTGATCCCACGATATCCGAATGGGGAAACCCGGCCCTTAGGGGTCACCGCTGCCTGAACACATAGGGCAGAGGGAGCGAACCCGGCGAACTGAAACATCTAAGTAGCCGGAGGAAAAGAAATCAACCGAGATTCCGTCAGTAGTGGCGAGCGAACGCGGAAGAGCCTGTACGTGATAGCGGTTTAGTTAGGAGAAGGCCCTGGAAATGGCCGCCATAGTGGGTGATAGCCCCGTATCCGAAAACTGAACCGTGGTACTGAGCGTACGACAAGTAGGGCGGGACACGCGAAATCCTGTCTGAAGATGGGGGGACCATCCTCCAAGGCTAAATACTCGTGATCGACCGATAGTGAACCAGTACCGTGAGGGAAAGGCGAAAAGAACCCCGGGAGGGGAGTGAAATAGAACCTGAAACCGGATGCATACAAACAGTGGGAGCCCTTGAAAAATGGGGTGACTGCGTACCTTTTGTATAATGGGTCAGCGACTTACGTTCAGTAGCGAGCTTAACCGAATAGGGGAGGCGTAGGGAAACCGAGTCCGAATAGGGCGCTTTAGTTGCTGGGCGTAGACCCGAAACCGGGTGATCTATCCATGGCCAGGATGAAGGTGCGGTAACACGCACTGGAGGTCCGAACCCACTAATGTTGCAAAATTAGGGGATGAGCTGTGGATAGGGGTGAAAGGCTAAACAAACCCGGAGATAGCTGGTTCTCCCCGAAAACTATTTAGGTAGTGCCTCACGTATCACTTCTGGGGGTAAAGCACTGTTATGGCTAGGGGGTCATTGCGACTTACCAACCCATGGCAAACTCTGAATACCAGAAAGTGTCAGCGTGGGAGACAGACGGTGGGTGCTAACGTCCATCGTCAAGAGGGAAACAACCCAGACCGCCAGCTAAGGTCCCAAATGATAAGCTAAGTGGTAAACGAAGTGGGAAGGCTTAGACAGCCAGGATGTTGGCTTAGAAGCAGCCATCATTTAAAGAAAGCGTAATAGCTCACTGGTCGAGTCGTCCTGCGCGGAAGATGTAACGGGGCTCAAGCTTATAACCGAAGCTGCGGATGGGCACAGTCAAATGTGTCCGTGGTAGGGGAGCGTTCTGTAGGTCTGTGAAGGTGTCTCGTAAGGGATGCTGGAGATATCAGAAGTGCGAATGCTGACATGAGTAGCGATAAAGCGGGTGAAAAGCCCGCTCGCCGAAAGCCCAAGGTTTCCTACGCAACGTTCATCGGCGTAGGGTGAGTCGGCCCCTAAGGCGAGGCAGAAATGCGTAGTCGATGGGAAACGGGTTAACATTCCCGTACTTGTTATAAGTGCGATGTGGGGACGGAGAAGGTTAGGTCAGCGGCCTGTTGGAATAGGTCGTTCAAGCCGGTAGGTGGGATGCTTAGGCAAATCCGGGCGTCCATTAACACCGAGAAGTGATAACGAGGGTCTACGGACCTGAAGTGACTGATACCACGCTTCCAGGAAAAGCCACTAAGCTTCAGCTTATAACGAACCGTACCGCAAACCGACACAGGTGGGCAGGATGAAAATTCTAAGGCGCTTGAGAGAACTCAGGAGAAGGAACTCGGCAAATTGATACCGTAACTTCGGGAGAAGGTATGCCCCTGTAGCGTGTAGTGACTTGCTCACGAAGCGCGAAGGGGTCGCAGAGAATCGGTGGCTGCGACTGTTTATTAAAAACACAGCACTGTGCCAACACGAAAGTGGACGTATACGGTGTGACGCCTGCCCGGTGCTGGAAGGTTAAGTGAAGGGGTGCAAGCTCTGGATCGAAGCCCCAGTAAACGGCGGCCGTAACTATAACGGTCCTAAGGTAGCGAAATTCCTTGTCGGGTAAGTTCCGACCCGCACGAATGGCGTAACGATGGCCACACTGTCTCCTCCTGAGACTCAGCGAAGTTGAAGTGTTTGTGAAGATGCAATCTACCCGCTGCTAGACGGAAAGACCCCGTGAACCTTTACTGTAGCTTTGCATTGGACTTTGAACAGACTTGTGTAGGATAGGTGGGAGGCTTTGAAGCCAGGACGCTAGTTCTGGTGGAGCCGTCCTTGAAATACCACCCTGGTGTGTTTGAGGTTCTAACCTTGGTCCGTGATCCGGATCGGGGACAGTGCATGGTAGGCAGTTTGACTGGGGCGGTCTCCTCCCAAAGTGTAACGGAGGAGTTCGAAGGTTACCTAGGTACGGTCGGAAATCGTGCTGATAGTGCAATGGCAAAAGGTAGCTTAACTGCGAGACTGACACGTCGAGCAGGTGCGAAAGCAGGACATAGTGATCCGGTGGTTCTGTATGGAAGGGCCATCGCTCAACGGATAAAAGGTACTCCGGGGATAACAGGCTGATTCCGCCCAAGAGTTCACATCGACGGCGGAGTTTGGCACCTCGATGTCGGCTCATCACATCCTGGGGCTGTAGCCGGTCCCAAGGGTATGGCTGTTCGCCATTTAAAGTGGTACGTGAGCTGGGTTTAAAACGTCGTGAGACAGTTTGGTCCCTATCTGCAGTGGGCGTTGGAAGTTTGACGGGGGCTGCTCCTAGTACGAGAGGACCGGAGTGGACGAACCTCTGGTGTACCGGTTGTGACGCCAGTCGCATTGCCGGGTAGCTAAGTTCGGAAGAGATAACCGCTGAAAGCATCTAAGCGGGAAACTCGCCTGAAGATGAGACTTCCCTAGGGCCTTGAGCCCTCTGAAGAGTCGTTCGAGACCAGGACGTTGATAGGTCGGGTGTGGAAGCGCTGTGAGGCGTTAAGCTAACCGATACTAATTGCTCGTGAGGCTTGATCCTATCATTTGAGGTACTTTGCGCTGCAAAGTGAC
>JAPDNP010000017.1 GCA_025989215.1 Neisseriaceae bacterium JH1-16
GAGTGACTCTAAGCGCAAGAGCATCGCCGGAGGTATCTGGAAGAAGCGGCGGCCGCGGCCGGTGAAGATCCCGGTGGCCAGCTTCATGGTACGTACCACGGATGGCAGCGAGGTCTGATTTTCGATAGGCTCCGGACTGGTGATCCAAGGCGCTGCTCTCGAGGTGTCGAACACGGCGTTCACTCTGAGTGGGACAAGTCTTTCATCCGCGCCTACATCGTCACCGTCGACGCGGTCGGGGTGGCGGCGGTTCGTGATCGCATACCGATTCTTGTTACGAACCGACACCTATATCCGCATATTGACGTTCTAGGTTAATATGTCATAGACAATAACACATTTATCATATTAAAAATGTCCGACTTGCTATTTGCGATCGCATTAATTATCACATCCATGCTGACAATGTATCTGATTGTATCGTCCGGATATTTAAATGACGGACAGCCAGATAAGTCATATACTCTAAATTATATTGATGGACTAAGAGGATGGGCCGCTCTATTTGTCGTGTTAAATCACTCTTCAAGCATTCCATCTTTAACTGCAATAAAAACAACCTGGACTGCGGGGTCTTTTTTGTTTGGCAATGCAGGCGGATTTGGCGTGCAGATATTTTTCTGTATTACCGGGTTTCTATTTAGCAAGCACTACATTCTCAAAGAAGGAGCAATTTTAACCGAATTTTTTTCTAAACGGGCACGGCGTTTAGTACCAATGTATTTTTTTGCTTCGGTTTTTGCCGTTGCCATTGCGCTGTCGCAAATTGACTGGCTAGCTATTGCCAATAGAAATTCTCTATTTTCACTATTCAAAATTTTTGGCTTTGGACTATGGGGAACAAGTTTTAATCTCGCAGACTTTAACATGTACAGCTTGATCGGGTCTTTCTGGACTCTATCATTTGAATGGAAGTTTTATTTGGCGGTGCCAGCACTGGTGTTGATCTGCCAAAACAATAGGAAATCCATTTTTGTGGCGATTGCCATATATGCTACGATGATGCTTGTCGATTTTATTGGCGGCGTAGCCGATATTGGAAAGTTCTTTATTCCCGGCATAGTTTCCGCTTATTTTTATGACAAAATAAAACTGAATTGCTTTCTGCAAAAGGCTTTGTCTTGTATCATTCCTGCTGCTATAGCAATGTATCTGTCCACTCATCATAAGCAACCATATGGCATGGTGGAGTTTATTTTTGTTGGCGTGGTATTTTTTATCATTACGATAACAAAACCAAAATATCTCTGCTATGACTTCGTCACTAAGCTAGGAGCTATAAGCTACAGCTTGTACTTATTACATCTGTCAGTATTTTTTGTAATGGCAAACTTCGTTGTAGTAAGGATAAATACAGGCTCATTATCAAGCCTAGCATTCACAGTAGTCGCATGTGGTCTTACCGTAGTGGCGGTTGTTGTTAGCGCATTCACCTATCGTAATATTGAACAGCGATTTATGATTATGCATGCTGCTGCGGGGAAAGCCACTACGCCAAAAATGTCTTATAAGAGTCGCTA
>JAPDNP010000018.1 GCA_025989215.1 Neisseriaceae bacterium JH1-16
CGTGCTTCACGCCGACGTAGGCCGCCAGCTTTTCCTCCAGCTCGGCCACTTCCGGGCCCATGATGTACTGGCCGTGGTCGAGCACCGCGTGGATGCGCGCGTCGATGTCGGCTTTCAGATGCTGGTATTGCGATTTCAGGTCGATGAAATTCATGGCGTAACCCACCTTTCGGCCAACGTGGCCGCTACGCGCGCCGGATTGGCGCAAAGCTTTCGTCCCGCGGCGGCCCCGACCGGGCGCCATCACGGTCATTGAACGGAAAACGGCGAAGGCCCGCGCTGCAGGCACTCCGCCACCTGATTCGAGCCGGGCCTGACGCCCGGCGCTGTGTTTACTCGGCGAGCGAGCCGATCGGCGTGCAGTGATAACCGCCGATCTCGTAACGCTGGCCGCAGGCCGGGCAGGCATGCTCGTCGATCTGCTCGGGCAGACGCTCGCCACAGGCGCACATCCAGCCGATGCGGCGCGCCGGCGTGCCGGCCATCAGCGCATATGCCGGCACATTGCGGGTGATCACCGCGCCGGCGCCGATGAAGGCGTACTCGCCGATCTCATGGCCGCAGACGATGGTGGCGTTGGCGCCGATCGACGCTCCACGGCGCACGATGGTGCGGCGGTATTCGTTCTTGCGCACCACGTGACTGCGCGGGTTGTTGACGTTGGTGAACACCATCGACGGGCCGCAGAACACGTCGTCTTCCAGCGTCACCGCGTCGTAGATCGACACATTGTTCTGCACTTTGACGTTGTTGCCGATCAGCACGTCGTTGCCGACATAGACGTTCTGGCCGAACGAGCAGCGCTCGCCGATGGTGGCGCCGGCGCTGATGTGCACCCAGTGCCAGACGCGGGTGCCGGCACCCAGCTGGGCGCCTTCGTCGACGATGGCGGTGGGATGAATCGTGATATCGGTCATGGCAGGGTTGTCGCAGTAGTGGGTTTCACCGCCCGGCTTGCTTCAGCCGGGCAATACGCAAAGCGCTCAGTAGTCGAGCGGCAGACTGACGCGGCGGCCGTCGCGCGCCGACAGATACATCGCAATCAGCAGCTCCAGCGACTTCAGCCCTTCGCGGCCGTCGGTCTCCGGGTCGGCTTCGCCGCGCATCACCTTGATCACGTTGTCGTAGT
>JAPDNP010000002.1 GCA_025989215.1 Neisseriaceae bacterium JH1-16
ATCTTGCGGCATGAGCACCCATTCAAACCAGGCACTCACACCTATCGGTTGTTCGTTCTGTTAAAGAGCAGTTGTTGCTGACTGGCTTCGTTTCGCTGTGTCAGCAGCAGAGGAGGCGAACTATACCCCCACCCCTAGCCTCCGTCAACCGCTTTTCACACAAAAACCCGCAGAATTCGCTAAGCCGTTGATCTACAAAGACCCCACCGCTCGGCAACGCGCGAACCACCCAGCTACCCCCGGTTTCGACCCAGCTGCGCTGGGCCGAAACGACGGCCGTTTGCCCTCCCTGACAAGCAAAAAGGTTGGCCGAAGCCAACCTTTTTGCCGTCTACCTCTATTCTATATAGAGGAGCCGTCTCAGCGCTTGAGCAGCTTCGCGAAGGCATCGGCCATCGCCGAGTTGCCCGCCGGCGCTTCCTGACCGCCGCGCCCACCGCCCTGCGGCTTGCCTCCGCCGTTGCCGGCCGGGGCACGCTTGCTGGTGGCGGCGCCGATGTCATCGCTCAGACGCATCGTCAACGCGATGCGCTTGCGCGGGATATCGACTTCAACCACTTTGACCTTGACCACCTGACCAGCCTTGACCACCTTGCGCGGATCATCGACATAGGTGTTCGACAGCGCCGAGATATGCACCAACCCGTCCTGGTGCACGCCAATGTCGACGAAGGCACCGAAGTTGGCGACGTTGGTCACGACCCCTTCGAGCACCATGCCGGGCAGCAGGTCCTTCAGATCTTCCACGCCGTCCTGGAAGGTGGCAGTGGTGAACTCCGGTCGCGGGTCACGCCCCGGCTTGTCCAGCTCTTTCAGGATGTCCATCACCGTCGGCAGACCGAAGCGTTCGTCGGTGTAGTCGGTCGGCTTGATGGTCTTGAGGAAGGTCGAATCGCCGATCAGCGACTTCACCTCGCGACCGCAACGCGAAACGATGCTTTCGACCACCGGGTACGCTTCCGGGTGCACCGAGGAGGCATCGAGCGGGTTGTCGCCGTTCATGATGCGCAGGAAACCAGCGGCTTGCTCGAAGGTCTTGTCGCCGAGGCGGCTGACTTTCAGCAGATCGCGACGACTGCGGAACGCGCCATGCTGATCGCGATGGGCGACGATATTGGCGGCGAGCGTGCTATTGAGCCCGGAGACACGGGTCAGCAGCGGCGCCGAAGCGGTATTGACGTCGACGCCGACCGCGTTCACGCAGTCTTCGACCACCGCGTCGAGCGCACGCGCCAGCGAACTCTGGTTGACGTCATGCTGGTACTGGCCGACCCCGATCGACTTCGGGTCGATCTTGACCAGTTCAGCCAACGGGTCTTGCAGGCGGCGGGCGATCGACACCGCGCCGCGCAGGCTGACGTCGAGCTCCGGAAATTCCTTGGCGGCCAGCTCCGACGCTGAATACACCGACGCGCCCGCTTCGGACACGACGATCTTGGTCAGCGCCAGCTCCGGATACTTCTTGATCAGTTCCTGAGCGAGCTTGTCGGTCTCGCGGCTGGCGGTGCCGTTACCGATGGCGATCAGATCGACCTTGTGCTTGCCGCACAGCGCCGCCAGGATCGCGATCGAGCGGTCCCAGTCGTTGCGCGGGGCATGCGGATAGATGGTCGCGGTGTCGAGCAGCTTGCCAGTATTGTCGACGATGGCAAGCTTGGTACCGGTACGCAGCCCCGGATCGAGACCGAGCGTGGCGCGCGGGCCGGCCGGGGCGGCCAGCAGCAGGTCGTGCAAGTTGGCCGAAAACACCTTGATCGCTTCGGCATCGGCGGCGTCCTTCAGGCGCGACACCAGCTCGAGCTCGAGCGACAGGTAGATTTTGGCGCGCCAGCACAGCCGCACCGAATCCAGCAGCCACTTGTCGGCCGGGCGGCCGGCGTCGCGAATGGCGAAGCGCTCGGCGATCAGCAGCTCATAAGAAGAGCGCTCGGTGATCGGCGTGTCGTCCGGCTGATATTTGAGGCTGAGCGTCAGCACGCCTTCGTTGCGACCGCGCAAGAGCGCCAGCGCACGGTGCGACGGGGTGGACTTGATCGCTTCGCGATGCTCGAAGTAATCGGAGAACTTGGCGCCCTCGGCCTGCTTGCCGTCAACCACGGCACCGGCGAGCTCGCCTTCGTTCCACAGCTTCTCACGCAGGCTGCCGAGCAGCTCGGCGTCTTCGGCGAAGCGTTCGATCAGGATGGCGCGCGCGCCGTCCAGCGCCGCCTTGGCATCGGCGATGCCGGCTTCGGCATTCAGATACTGTTCGGCCAACGCTTCCGGCTGCTGACTCGGATCGGCCAGCAGGCTGTCGGCCAGCGGCTCCAGCCCGGCTTCGCGGGCGATCTGAGCGCGGGTGCGGCGCTTGGGCTTGTACGGCAGGTAGATGTCTTCGAGCGTGGTCTTGTTGTCGGCGCCGTAGAGGGCCGACTCCAGCTCGGGGCTGAGCTTGCCTTGTTCGGCAATGCTCTTGAGGATGGCGTCGCGACGATCGTCGAGCTCGCGCAGGTAGCGCAGGCGCTCGTCGAGCATGCGCAGCTGGGTGTCGTCCAGCCCGCCGGTGACTTCCTTGCGGTAACGTGCGATGAACGGCACGGTGGCGCCTTCGTCGATCAGACCCACCGCGGCGGCGACTTGCGCCTCGCGGACCTTGAGTTCCGCCGCGAGGCGGCTGGCAATGCTTGGCAACATCGGCTCTTTACACTTCATTTGTAAATGAGCCGTTACTGTAACGGGCTGACGCTGAAAATCAAGCGATCTCGGGCTTGGCGAGCCAGGCTTGCGCCTCTTCGATCGTGCCGAAATGCTCCTGGGTGGTGTGCGTCATCAGATCCGAAATGCGGGTGGCGAGGCGAATCCATACATCGCTGACCACGATGGCGATGCGACCGAAGTGCCCCTCGTGAGCGCGCACGAACTTGAGCTCCTCGAGCGCCATGTCGAGAGTGAAGTCACGCAGCTCCGACAGGTCGAGCAGGATGTCGGGCTTGCCGATCTCGGCGGCCCGCTTGGTCAATGCCTGCTCGAACAGCTTGAAGTCCGCCAGGGTGAACTCGTTGAACAGCGCAACATCGAGACCGTAGTCCTGCTCGCGAATGGAAATCATGGCATTGCTCCCCTGTGGTGTGGTCGACTCATGCAACTGTACTCCCATTCTAGCGCCGACAAACGGCGATACGACTGACCGCAATCAAAGCCGCCTGCGCTGACCCCCTTCAGTAAAACCGAATGCAACAGAACCGGCTGGCCCGGTCGGTCAGCGCTGAGCGGCGATCAGGCCGCTGATGATGATCAGCGCAATCGCCAGCACACCGCCGAAACTCAGCATGTCGCCCCACAGCAGTACGCCGAGCAAGGTGGTCAGCACCACAGTGAGATAGGCAAAGCTGGCCACCAGGTATTTGCGGCCCTCCTTGAACGCTCGCGTCATCGCCAGCTGACCCAGCATGCCGGTGGCACCGACGCCGAGCAGCGGCCAGACATTAGCACCGGTCACCGGGCTGAAGCCGCGACCGGCCTCAACCAGCACGAAGCCGATCAGCGAGGAAATGGCAAAGAACCAGAACACTACCCGCGACGGGGCCTCGCCCATCTGGCCGAGCTCACGCACCTGAAACAGCGCCATGCCGGCACACGCGCCGGAGCCCAGCCCCATCATCGCGGCGAACCAGGCGTCGGCACTGATGGTTGGCCGAAGCAGCAACACGATGCCGGCGAAACCCAGCAGCAAGGCGGTCAGCGTCGAGCGGGTCAGCGGCTCGCGCAGCCGCACCAGACACACCAGCGCGAAGAACAGGGACGAGGTGTAGTTGAGCGTCACCGCGGTCGCCAGCGGCAGATGGGTGATCGCGTAGAACAGCAGATACATCGAGGCGTAGCCGATGGCGCTGCGCTTGAGGTGGCCGCGCCACAGCGGGGTGAGGATCGCGTCGCCACGCCAGCGCATCATCACCCCGAGACACGAAGCGCCGAACAGCGTGCGATAGAACAGCAGCTCCACCGAGCCGAAGCTGGCGGCGCCGAATTTGACACACACGCTCATCAGCGCGAAGAACAGCGAGGCCACCACCATCCAGCCGGCGCCGAGATGCCCGCTACACAAGCGCTGCCACAGCAGCGGCCAGCGCACAGCACCACTGACCGAACTCATCGCTTCACCACGGTCAGCGACTGGCAGATCGACTCCAGCGCATGGCGATAGGTCTTGTACTCGGAGGCGTTGGCAGCACAGCGCGCCTCGAGCAGGCGGCTCTTATCGAGGCGCTGCTGCACCAGGCGCACCCGCTGCAGAATCCACAGGTCGGACGTAACGAAATGGCCGACGCGGAAATCCGCCTCCAGCCGGCCGGCCTTGGCGTTGAGCTTCACCGCAGTCGCCGGCTCGCGGTCGTCGTCGGCGCGGCGCAACTGCCGCGCGGTACGCTCCAGCGACTCGCCGGACGAGAAACGGCGCTGGCTGATCACCACCTCGATCGCGGCGCGTTCGCGCTCGTCGGCCTTGGGCGGCACCACCTTGATGCGACGTTCGCCCTCGACCAAGATCGGGCGCACCTTCCAGCCAGCGGGAACATTGATGCGCACCGGCAGGCGCGGATCAGTATAGCTCGCGGCCCAAACCGGGCTGGCGACCAGCAGCAAGGACAGGACGAGACGACGCGGGATCTGCATGAACGGGAGACGTGAAATGAAAAAGGCGCGGACCCTATGGCCGCGCCTTTTCATTGTGCCCTGCCGATGGCGAATTAGCCAGCCAGCGCCTCGCCGAGCTTTCTGCGATAGAACTCGTGGAAGTGCTGCATGCCGTCTTCCATCGGCGACTGGTAGGGACCGACCTCGGACTGGCCGGCCAGCCACAGCGCCTTGCGGCCCTCGTGCATGCGCAGGCAGATTTCGTCGTCTTCCTTGGCCGTCTCGAAGTAGGCAGCCTGTTCGGCAGCGATGAAATCCGGCTCGAACCAGACGATTTCCTCCGGATAGTAGAACTCGGTGATCACCGTGCACTTTTCCGGACCGCGCGGGATCGCCACGCTGACCACCAGCACATGCGGATACCACTCGATCATGATGTTCGGGTAGTAGACCAGCCAGATCGCGCCGTAGTCCGGCTGGCTGTCGCGGTACTGATCGAGCACCTGCTCGTGCCAGTCGCCGTAGACCTTGGAACCGCTGCGCGCCAGGCGATTTTTCACGCCGACGGTCTGCACATGGTACTGCGCGCCCCACTCCCACTTCAGATCGCCGCAGTCGACGAAATTGCCCAGCCCCGGGTGGAACGGGTCGACGTGATAGTCCTCCGAATACACCTCGATGAAGGTCTTCCAGTTGAAGTCGTAGTCGGTGGCGTGCGCGCTGTGGAAGGCGAAGCCGTCGAAGTTCAGATGTTTGGCTACGCCGAGACGAGCGAGGTCGGCGGCTACGTCGCGCTCGGCGTCGAACAGCAGGCCGTTCCAGTTGGTCAACCGGGTCTGCTGCAGGTTCAGGCACGGCGTCTCGGGGAAGTGCGGCGCACCGATCAGCTGGCCCTGGTTGTCGTAGGTCCAGCCGTGCAGATTGCAGACAATGTGATTGCCGTTGCCGCGCCCCTGATAGATCAGCGCCTGACGGTGACGGCAGACATTGGACAGCAGCTTCACCTCGCCGCCGACGTGCTTGAGCATCTTGCCGTGGCCAAGCCAGGCCAGCGTCTGGTAGTCGCCCTCGTTCGGCACCATCAGCGTATGGCCGAAATAGCGCGGGGCGTCGCCGAACAGCAACTGCTGCTCGAGTTGGTAGAAATCGGGATCGAAATAGGTATGAACCGGCAACTGGGCAGATGAAACTGCGAGCCGTTGCGCGGAAGCCAGATCAGACATTATTCCCACACCTCCATGGTAGAAGGGATAAGACCAGCCGAATCTCGCTCTTAACGAGTTACGGAAACCAAACAGACCGGAGCGGCAAGCGCCTAGCATCGCAGGCGAATCAAGGTGTTGCCACACCGGCACAGGGGGGAGGATTCTACCCGAATCCCCCGGGGGGGCAAGCGATTTTTACCCCGCATGGGAGGGGCGGGGCCAAAAGCGGACAATTCCCCCCAAAAAACGACAAAAACACCAGGGGTTTTCATTACAAAACAGACCATTGCGCCGCTGCCTCCGGCAACTTCCCCCGCTTTGCCCTCGCCCTTGGCGACGCCTGCTGTGATCCATCTACGACTCGATTTATGACAGCTTCGCCACTGCACAAAATCGAGCAATTGCCTTAATCAAACACTTGTTTTACATTTCGATGGCCTCGGCATAAATCCAAAAACAAAAGCCCCTCCAAGCACACTACAAAGGAAGCCCGCCATGTCGCTCGCTAAACTGGCAGAGTGGTTTATTCCCGAACAGGTCAGGCTGGACAACGATGCGGTGCTGCGCGCCCGCACCGTGGTCAGCGTGGCGCTCACCGCGGGCATCATCGCCCCCTTGTTCGCGCTGGAATACTTCAAGCTACATCACCCTGCGATGGGCTACGGCATCATGTCGGGCGGTGCCGGGCTGCTGCTCGGCGCGGTGCTGATGCGCCTGACCGGCTCGGTGCGTTTCACCGGCGAATTCGTCACCGGCTGCATGTACGCGATGGTCTGTTGGATGGTGTATGTGAACGGCGGCATCCTCTCCACCAGTGCCTGCTGGTTCGCCTCGATCCCTTTTGCGGCGATCTTCGTCGGCGGGCGCAAGTCGGGGCTGGTCTGGTCGGGGCTGACCTTTGTCGCGATCGGCGTGATCCTGGCACTGTCGACCGAGCCGGGCTGGCTACCGCCGACGCCGATTCCGCGCAGCGAACTGCCGGTGCTGCAGGCCAAATCGCTGATCGGCCTGTCGGTGATCGTATTGACGCTAGCACTCGCCTACGACCGCGCCAAGACGCAGGGCTTCGCCAAACTCGACGCGGCACGCGCCGAGGCCGAGCAGGCATCGCTGGCGATGAAGCAGATGATGGAGCAAGTGACCCACTCGCTGCGCCAGGCGTCCAGCGCCAGCCGCGAGATCGCCGGAAGCACCACCCAGATGGCCGACACCATGAGCGGCCAGCGCCGCCGCGCTGAGGCGATGGTCGCCACTACCCAGCAGATGGCGGTGCTCACCCATCAAAACGCCGAGCAATCGCACACCGCCACCGATATGGCGCGCCAGGCCGGCGAAGCCGCCAGCTCGGGCGGCGAGGCGATGGATGCCGCGGTGACCCAACTGAACCAGGCGCGCACCGTGATCGGCGCCGCCGCAGAGCGACTGGAAGAACTCGGGGAGCGCAGCGCCGAGGTCAACAGCATCGTGCAATTGATCCGCGACATCGCCGACCAGACCAATATGCTGGCGCTGAACGCGGCGATCGAGGCGGCACGCGCCGGCGAGCAGGGCCGCGGCTTCGCGGTGGTAGCCGACGAGGTGCGCAAGTTGGCCGAACGCACCCAGAACGCCACGATCGACATCGAGAGCAAGATCCAGCTGATTGTCGACGGCACCAACCAGGCGCTGCTGGCGATGCGCGACGGCAATGCGCAGATGCGCTCCGGCCGCGAACACACCGTCGCCGCGCAGGAGCGGCTGTCCGGCATCATCGCCGGCACCCACGAGCTGGCGCGACTACTGACCGAGGTGTCACAGGCCGAGGCGACGCAGAACCAAGGCTTCGCCCGCTTCGCCAACGACATCAACTCGGTCGGCGAAGCGACCCGCGCATTGTCCGGCGAAACCGACACCATCGCCGACGCCACCCGGCGCTTGAACGCATTGATGGCCGAGCTGGGTGAATCGGCACACCGTTTCCGCCAGCAGCACAACGGGTTGCCGGCCTGAATCGAAGCAGTTATCCGCGTCAGGGCGCCACACGGCGCCCTTTCTCATTGCGGCCAGGCGACTGTTATGATGGACCGATATGCCGGAACAAAATAGCGGGCCATTGGGTCCGAACCTGCTTTTGACACCAACAAGAACCCAAGCCCACGCCATGTCCACCACCCCCATGACTTCCCGCCGCGATTTCTTGCGCTTCGGCACCGCGCTGGCCGGGCTGGGGATTCTGCAAGGATGCAGCACCGCCGTGACCCCGACCGCCCCCACCATCGCCCCGAGCAGTCCTACTCCGCCACAGCCCCAGAACGGCGTCAGCCTGCGCCTGATCGCCCCGTCCGGCCCGTCGGCCGATGCGGCGCAATGCGCCCGCGCGCTCGACCGGCTGAACCGTGCCGGCTTCAGCGTCAGCAACAGCGAGTGCCTGTTGCGACGCTTTCAGCGCTTTGCCGGCACCGACGCCGAACGGCTGGCCGACGTCAATAACTTGGCCGGCAGCCGGCCGGCGCCGAAGCTGATCCTCGCCGCGCGCGGCGGCTATGGGGTGATGCGCCTGCTGCCTAAGATCGACTATGCGCGGCTGTGTCCCTTGCTGAAGGAGTCGGGCAGCCTGTTGGTCGGCTACAGCGATATCACCGCGCTGCAGCTGGCGCTGCTGGCCAAGGGCGGCGTGCCGAGCTTCGCCGGGCCGATGGCCTACAGCGACTTCGGTTCGGCCAACCCGAGCAGCTATACCCTGGAGCAGTTCCGCCTGGTCACCACCCAGCCGGGCTGGCAGCTGCGCGTCAACCGGCCGTTCTCGCCGACGCTAAAGGCCGAGGGGCTGTTCTGGGGCGGCAACCTGTCGGTGGTAGCGGCGCTGGCCGGCACGCCCTACCTGCCCAATGTGAAGGGCGGCATCCTGTTCCTGGAGGACACCGGCGAGCAGCCGTACCGGGTCGAGCGGATGCTGCAGCAGCTGTTTCTGGCCGGCGTGCTGCAACAGCAGAAGGCGATCTTGCTGGGCGACTTCAAGACCGACAAGCTGATCGACTACTACGACCCGGGCTACACCATCGGCACCGTGGCCGCGCAGATCGAACAGGAAACCGGCGTACCGGTGCTGCAGGGGGTGCCGTTCGGCCATATCCACGACAAGACCACCCTGCCGCTGGGCGTGATGGCGCAGCTAGACAGCGATGTGCAGGGCTACACGCTGCGCTTCGGGGACTATCCGACGCTGTCGACCGAAGGGCTGCAGTTCGACCAGTTGCGCACGAACGGCGCCACGTTCTAAATCGGCGAACAGCTATGCAAGACAGCCGCCCTAGGGCGGCTGTGTCGTTTACGGCGACTTGGCGGCCTGCGCCTGCAGCAGCGTGGCGAAACGCTGCAGGTCGGCGCCATTCAGGTCCGACACGGCCCAGAAGTTCATCCCCTCCTGACGCCACGTCACCAGCTGGTAGCCCTGCCGGCTGCGCACGGCCATGCCTTGGGTCGCGACCGCATCGGCAGGCCATACATAGACGTTGATCACATGCAGCTTGTGCCGGTAGACCAGCGCGGCCACACGGCGCTGCTGCAGGTAGTCGAGCCGGCCGCCTATCAGCGGAAAGCCCGCCGTCGCCAGATCGTAAACCGGTGGCGAATAGTCCAGCCGCCCGGCGAACCACGGCTTGACGGTGTGCTGGTCGGTGCTGGCGACGTCGTCCAGGTGCCCCGGCAGCAATGCGCGCAGGTGCGAGGCCAGCACCTCGTCCGGCAGCAGATTGGCCGCCGGCGGCAGCAGCGTCAGCATCAGCGCGGCGCCGGCCAGCGCCCCGCCGAGCGATGCGGTGGACAGGCCCAACCACGGACGATGCCACCAAGCTGGGGGGCGCGGCACGGCAGCGGGCTCTTGCGGCAGGCTGGCCCGGATTCTGGAGGCCAGGCCCGACGGCACCGGGTATTGTTCTGCCAGCTCGCGTACCAGCTTCCGGGCGACGCGTTGTTGTTCCAGCGCCCCCTGGCAGGCGGAGCAGCTGGACAGGTGCTGTTCAATCGCCATCTCTTCGGCCGGGTCGAGCTGCCGGTCGAGGTGGCCTGACAAGCGCTCTCGAACGTATTGGCAATCCATGGCGTTATTTCTCCTCGCTCTCGGCCAGATAATGCAACAGCATGGCGCGGGCACGGGAAAGACGCGACATGACGGTGCCCACGGGCACACCGGAGATGTCGGCGATGTCGCGGTATGAACATTCGGCGATTTCGCGCAACACCAGCACCTCGCGGTAGACGGGGGGCAAGCGACGCAGCGCAGTGTTCACCTGCAGACAGTCGTCACTGCGCTGGGCCAGTTGCTCCGGGTTGGCCGACCAGTCGGCCAGGGCCATGCCATGGTCGTCCTCATCGAGCGGCTCTGTCGGCAGCCCGGACGGCAGGCTGTCGTAATAGGCATTGCGCACGATGGTGAGCAGCCAGGCGCGCGCATTACCCCCGTGAAAGCCGTCGAAGTAACGGAACGCCCGCAAGAAGGCTTCCTGCACCACATCCTCGGCATCATGGTCGTTGCGCGCGAGCCAGCGCGCCAGATGCCATGCCACCTTGAGGTGCGGCATCACCAGCTGCTCGAATCGACTCATCCGGTTTTGAAGCAAAGCGCTCTCCCTGCAGTAGAGACCGAGACAGCCCGCCATTTATTCCCACCTGCTCAGATTTTTTTCACCGACGCGGAATAAATCGACTCAGCGCGGGGTTACCACAGACGTAACCCTCATAAACAGCAAAGGAGATGGCGATGGGAAATGCAATCGATCGACGCGAGTTTTTCCGACTGGCCGGGCTGGGTTCGGTGGTCCTGGTCAGCGGCTGTGCCGGCATGGGGCATGGCACCAGCCAGGCGCAGCAGGATTTCTACTTCGTGCAGCTCTCCGATACGCACTGGGGTTTTAGCGACCCGGCGGTGAACCCCGACTTCGCCGGCACCTTGCCCAAGGCAGTGGCGGCGGTGAATTCGCTGTCGGTGCCGCCGGACTTCGTGATGTTCACCGGCGACCTGACCCAGACCACTGACGACCCCACCGAACGACGCCGCCGGCTTAGCCAGTTCAAGCAGATCGCCGCCGGCCTGACCGTGCCGGTGGTGCACTACATGCCGGGCGAGCACGATGCGGCGCTCGACCGCGGCGCCGCGTACAGCGAGTTTTTCGGTGCCACCCATTACAGCTTCGACCACAAGGGCGTGCACTTTATCGTGCTGGACAATGTCAGCGACCCGGGCGCGGCGATCGGCGATGAACAGTTGACGTGGCTGAAGGGTGACCTGGCCAAGCAATCGCCCGACAGCCGCATCGTGGTGTTCACCCACCGCCCGCTGTTCGACCTGTACCCGCGCTGGGACTGGGCCACCCGCGACGGCGACAAGGCAATTGCGCTGTTGATGCCGTATCGCAACGTCACGGTGTTCTACGGCCACATTCACCAAGAAAACCACCACATGACCGACCACATCGCCCACCACGCCGCCCACTCGCTGATGTTCGCGCTACCCGCCCCCGGCTCGCAGCCCAAGCGCACACCGGTGGCGTGGGATGCCAGCGCGCCGTATCGCGGCCTGGGTTATCGCCAGGTGCGTACCGAGCAGGCCAGCGCCGGCTACCGTGTGGCCGAACTACCCGTCGTGAAAGGATGAGCGATGCTGAACCGACGTCAATTGCTGTGCTATCTGGGCGGAGCCACCGCCCTCGCGGCCACCGCTCCGCTGCTGATGGCCGCCGGCAGCGAGCGGGTAATCCGCATCGCCGGTCGGCGCTTCGAATGGACCCCGTCGACCGTGGAGGTGAAAGCGGGCGAGGCGGTGGTGCTGGAGATCCTGGTCAGCGATGTGGTGATGGGCTTCAACTTGCCCGACCTGAAGCTGCGTACTGACCTGGTGCCGGGCCGGCCGGCGCGGCTGCGCCTGCCGCCGCAGCCGGTCGGCGAGCTGACGTTCCTCTGCGACGTGTTCTGCGGCAGCGGCCACGAAAACATGACCGGGGTGATCAAGGTGGTCGCCTAGCCGAGTTGAAACCGACTTCAGTCCGGGGGCGAAACGATACCGACGCTTTCTCGGGCTCATGGAGGGGCACCGACGGGTGCCCTCTTTTTTTGTCAGATAACAACACCATTGCCGACAAAACGCTTAAAAATGTAATCCGATTTGCATTGAATACAGGGGGTGCAAAATAATAGCTTCCATCTGGTATGACCAGTATGAAAAGCTGATCACATCCAATTATGCAGGAGACCATCGCGAACATCGCTTCCGCGGGCAGCGCAGGCCCGTCACCCACCTAGAACGATCAGATACACCCGCCACCACCACAAGGCGGGGACAACAATAGCCAATAGCTCAAGGACCCAGCATGTCGTCGTTACGAATGCGCTTCATCTTGTTCATTGTCGCGGTGATCGCCCTCTGCGGCACCACCATCAGCGCGATCTCCTACCTGCGGATGAGCTCCGTGGTAAACAGCGCGCTCAACCGTGAACTCACCATGACCCTGGGCGGCTACGCCAAGGCGATCAGCGACTGGAGCGACGCGCACAAGCAGCTCGTCACCAGCGTCGCCCCCTACGCCGCCCGGCCGACGCTGAAGGAACACCTGGCCCAGGCCGCCACCGCCGGTGGCTTCGACCTGTTCTACGCCGGCTTCGCCGACAAGCGCATCGTCTACTCCACCGACCGCGTCGCCCCGCCCGGTTTCGACCCGACCGCCCGCCCCTGGTACCAGCAGGCCGACGCCGCCGGCCAGGTGATCGTCTCGGCGCCGTATCTCGGCAAGAGCACCAAGACCCTGGTGGTGACCTTCGCCGCACCGGTCAAAGACGGCGGCAAGACCCTGGCGGTGATCGGCGGCGACGTCGGCCTGGCCAATATCGTTAAGTCGGTGCTGACGCTGAAACTGCCGGTCTCGGGCTTCAGCTTCCTGGTGCAGCGCGACGGCAGCCTGATCGGCTATCCGCAACCGGAAGCGCTGTTCAAGCCGATCAAGGACTACATCCCGGCGATCACCGACGTGGCGGCGATGACCGAGCAGAGCAGCGGCGAGCTGGTCGACATCGAATTGAATGACAGCCACCAATTGCTGAAGATGACCCCGGTGCCGGGCACCGACTGGTACCTGGGCGTGGTGATCGACCGCAGCGAAGCGCTGGCGCCGCTGTCCAGCCTATTGTGGTCGCTGGTGATCTCGGGCGTGGTGCTGCTGACCGCGCTGTTGGCGCTGGCCTGGGTCGGCGTCGGCCGCCTGCTGGCCGGCTTGCAGCAGGTGGAGGGCGCAATGCGCGCGATCTCCAGCGGCGACGCCGACCTGACCCAGCGTCTGCCGGTGCACGGCGACGACGAGGTCGGCCGCATTGCCGCCGCGTTCAACCAGTTCGTCGGCCGCCTGCGCGAGATGTTCATCACCGTGCGCGAGCAGGCCGACAGCCTGGCCAGCGGCTCGACCCAGCTGGTCGACACCACGCGGCGCATCTCGGGCGACTCGAAGATCCAGTCCGCCGAACTGGGCAACACCGCCGCCACCATCGAACAGATCACCGTCAGCATCGCCCACATCGCCGACCACGTCGGCGACACCGGCGAGCTGGTTGGCCGCATCGACACCCGCTCCAAGGACTCGGCCGAGGCAGTGGAACGGGTGGCGCGCGAGATCGGCGCCATCGCCGCCGAATGCCACGAGCTGTCGACGGTGATGAGCGGGCTGGGCAGCCGCACCGACCGGATCGGCAGCATCGTCAACGTGATCAAGGACATCGCCGACCAGACCAATCTGCTGGCGCTGAACGCGGCGATCGAGGCGGCGCGCGCCGGCGAGCAGGGTCGCGGCTTCGCGGTGGTGGCCGACGAGGTGCGCAAGTTGGCCGAACGCACCACCCAGGCCACCGTCGAGATCGGCGAGATGATCGGCTCGATCCATCAGGACACCCAGGCGGCGATGACGCGGATGGACACCACCTTCAAAACGGTGGACACCGGCGTCAGCCTGGCGCAGGACGCGTCCGGGCAGATCGGCACCATCCGCGCGCTGACCGACGACATGGTATCGCGCATGAACGAGATCGCCAGTTCCACCGCCGAGCAGAAGACCGCCACCGCGGCGATGGCGCAAAGCGCCGAGCGCATCAACGTGATGGCGCAGCAGACCGACGACGCGATCCAGGGCGCCAGCGAAACGATCCGCAGCCAGGGCGAACTGGCCGCCAAGCTGCAAGGCCTGGTCGGGCGCTTCAAACTGTAATCCTCCCCGCACCCCGCCCTACCGTCAGAGCCCTCCGCCCCGGAGGGCTTTCTCGTTGGTGCGGCAGCCTGCACACGCGGTTTTGTGGCGGATGGTCTGCTTGCGAGTTGCTATGTTTGAGTGGAGAGACGGGGTGCGGGCGAACCCGCACTCGCAATAGGACGGAAGACTGACGACATGAGCAATCGCATTGTTGGCCGGACGATGGGAATGCTCGCTGAAGAAGCGCTCCGCGACCGGCAAGCGGGAGAGACCGCCATCGCCATCCTGGACAGAATTTGCATGCTGTACAGCAATAGCGATGCTGACTGGAAAGCCGAAGACCCGGCCTGCCCTGGCCGCGTGCATCCCGATTATGGCAGCTACACCGACCCGCAACCCAAGGCAGCGCTCGGCATGCTGATGCTGGAAGCCTTCGCCCCCAACGGGGTGGCCGACCTGCCTCGCTACCAGCCGATGCTCGACGCCGAGCATCCCGACGAAAGCGCCTACGATGCCTGGTGGGCCGAGGTCTATGAGCCGTTTCAGGATCGGTACAACTTCGGTTGAGGCAACGCGGCCAGCCATGGCGGCATAGCCGTGAAATCCGGATGGCTCTTCTCGGATTCGTCGCGGCCGAGCCCGTATGACGGCCCACGAACCGGCAACGGGTTCTTCACGGCCCAGGCCACATTCAAGCCTCCCAGGCGCTGCCGGGTGGACCCCATTCATTGCGCGGGAACGGTACGGCCGTCATTCGGCCAACGCCAGCGCGAGATTGCGTTGCGAACGACCCCACGCCGGAGGGTAATGAAGCATGATGAGCGATCTGATCAGAGCGGGCCGTGTCGCGATCCTGATCTCGATGCTCGCGTCGCTCGCGTACGCACAAACCGCCTCGAAGATCATCCCGTCGACCGACGAAGATCCCGTTGTGCTGGCGGCCGGCGACATTGCCCAGTGCCCGGGACGCGGCGCCACCCTGACGGCACGCCTGCTCGATGGGCTTCCCGGTTTTGTGCTGGCGGTGGGCGACCTAGCCTACGAGAAGGGCACCCTCGCCGAGTTCGAACAGTGCTACGAGCCGACCTGGGGGGCGCACAAGGCGCGCACCTTCCCGGTGCCGGGCAATCACGAATACGAGACACCCGATGCCGCAGGCTATTTCGCTTACTGGGGTGACCGTGCCGGCCCCCGCGGCAAAGGCTATTACAGCTTCGACATCGGGGCCTGGCACCTGATCGCGCTCAATAGCAATCTCAAGTCCGCGGCGGCAGCGGAGCAGGAGAGCTGGCTGCGCGATGACCTCGCGGCGTCGCCGGCGCCTTGCGTGCTGGCGTTCTGGCACCACACGCTGTTCAGTTCCGGCTACAACGGCCTCACGCCGAGCACCGTCCCGCTCTATCGGGCGCTGTACGAGGGTGGAGCCAGTGTACTCATCACGGGGCACGATCATCATTACGAGCGCTTCAAGCCGCAAACCCCGAACGGCGTCGTCGACGAACAGCGCGGCATCCGCGTCTTCGTCGTGGGAACCGGGGGAGCGAGACTGTACCCCGCCCTGTTTCTGAAGGCGGCCAGCGAGGTCCGGGCTTCAGGGGTATGGGGCATCCTAAAGCTCGTTCTACACGCCCAAAGCTACCATTGGGAATTCATCCCGGCCGGGCAAAGCAAGTTCAGCGACGCCGGAGACGGCCGCTGCGTGGAACGGAATACCAAGGGTGAGGTACTCGAGCAGCCCTGACGCGGTTGCGAACAGGTCGCCCACCCAGGTCGCCGACGGCCCCGGCACGCCCGCGTCGTTTCTCGCTTTACGCGCCTCGAAAGGACCCGAAGGTGAAAAACCGACCGTTCCACGAACGACTTGAATTTGCGCTGAACGGCATCGGCGCCGCGTGGTGCAGCGAAGCGAGCTTTCGCACCCAGATCATCGCCGCGATTGGTGTGGTGCTGGTACTGATGTGGCTACACCCCGCCGCCGTCTGGTGGGCGATGACGGCGCTGGCCATTGGTGCTGTGCTGGCCGCCGAGTTGTTCAATACGGCGCTGGAACACGTGATCGACCAGCTGCACCCCGAGCACACCGCGATGATCAAGACCGCCAAAGACTGTGCCGCCGGGGCGGTGCTCGTGCTGTGCGTCGCAGCGATCGCGCTGTTCCTCATACTGCTGTTGCAAACATGGGCAGCAAAAACGCCATGAGCCCGGCTCATGGCGCTTGTTCTTCCGGACGAGGCGGCAGGCCAAGGCGCTGCCTCTCGGCCTGACTCAAGCCGGCAGCGCCGCCAGAGCCTCCACCTCGAACAGCATGCCATCGAGCGCCAGGCGCGGCACCGGGATCAGCGTGCAGGTCGGCTTCATCGCCGCGCCCCATGCCCGGTCCAGCTCGGTGCCGAGCACGTGCAGGCGCGACTCGTCGTGATCGACGATCAGTACGGTCAGCTTGGCGACATCGCGCGGCTCGGCCCCGGCGGCGGCCAGCGCGGTGCACAGATTAGCGAGCGCCTGGCGCACCTGGGCGGCAAAGTCGGGCGACAGCCGCCCGTCCTCGGTCTCGCCGCCCTGGCCCGCGACAAACACCAGCCGCGCGCCCGGCGCCACCATGCCCAGGTGGGAATAGCCATTCGGCGCCGGATCGTACAGCCCGGCCGGGTTGTGCAGGGTCAGCGGCGCCGTCTTGGCGGTATCAGCAATATTCGTCATGGAATCCCCTTTGTAAGTGGGTAAGGTTGGCCGAAGCGCCGATCGGGCGAGACGGCCGAAACGAGACAGACGGCGGCGCCTAGATCGCCTCGTCGTCGAACACCAGCAGCTCCACGCCGCCGGTGGCGAAGTTGGCCAGATCCGCCGCAGCCGCCTGCCCGGCCGGCGAAGCCAGCGCCGCCTGCAACGCATCCATCGATGCAAAGCTCAGCGTCGCCACCATGTGATACGGCGAGACGCCCATAGGCGACGCGACCGGGCCGCGGCTGACTTCGTAGCTGGTCAGCCCGGCGATGCCGCGCGCCAGCGGCAGGTGGCGTTCGAAGTAATAGGCGTCGAATGCCGCCGGGTCGATCGGGGTCTTGTAGAGGGCGATCAGCTTGGCCATGTCGGCTCCTTCAGCGTAAGGACGAATCGGCGCCGCCTCCCGATGACCCGGCCTGCGATCATCAGTCGTACTGACCCGGTTGGTAGCTGCCCGCCGGCGTGTTGCAGCCGATCGAGATGCGGTTCCAACCGTTGATCGCGACGATGCACCAGGTCAGGTCGACGATTTCCTTCTCGTCGAAGTGCTGCGCCAATTCAGACTGTAGTGCTTCGGTCGGATGTTGCTGGGCAACCAGTGTCAGCGCCTCGGCCCAGGCCAGTGCGGCGCGCTCGCGCGGGGTGTAGCACGGCGCCTCGCGCCAGGCCGACAACAGGTACAGCCGCTGTTCGGTCTCGCCCTCGGCACGTGCATCCTTGGTGTGCATGTCGATGCAGAAGGCGCAGCCGTTCAGCTGCGACACGCGGGTCTTCACCAGCTCACGCAAGGTGAATTCGAGGCTGCTGCTGCGGATGTACTGCTCGAGGCCGGCCTGGGCCTGGAAGCCTTGCGGGGCGAGTTTCGGGTAGTCGATGTAGCGCGACATGGTCATGCTCCTGGTGGGGTTAGGGTTGGCCGAAGCCGTCATGATTCGGGGTTAACGTGGCGCGAACAGCGCCTGGAGTTCCGGGTAGCTCAAATTCGTTCTCAACGCAGCCAGATCGCCGGCATCGTGCAAGCTGCGGGCCGCGCTTTGCAGCGCCTGCGCCGCCACCAACACCGGGCCGATCGCGGTGCTGACCCGCGCCACGCCGAGTTCGCCCAGTTCGGCCAAGGTGGGCAGGCCCGGCAACGTGGCGACGTTGACCGGCGCCGGCACTGCCGCGCAGAAGCGCGCCAGCAGCGCCGGGTCGGTCAGGCCGATCGGAAACACGCCGTCGGCACCGCTCTCCAGATACAGCCGGGCTCGCGCCAGCGTCTCGTCGAAGCGCGCCTCGATTGGGCCCTCGCCGTGCAGGAACAGGTCGGTGCGGGCATTGATGAACACCGGCACGCCGGCCGCGTCAGCGGCGGCTCGGGCGGCCTGCAGCCGCTCGCGCATCTCGGCGGCGTCACGCAGACCGAAGCTGCCGTCGGCCTCGTAGTGGCCGTCCTCCAGATTGATGCCGACCGAGCCGGCGCGGATCACCGCGGCAACGGTGTCGCCGACCTCAGCCGCCGTCGCACCGAAGCCGTCCTCGATATCGGCCGTCAGCGGCACCTGGATCACCCGGGTGATGCGGGCGATGGAGGCCAACAGCTCCTCGCGCGGCAGCTCGCCGCCGTCTCGGTAGCCGAGCGACCAGGCCACCGCGGCGCTGCTGGTGGCCAGCGCGACGAAGCCGGCCTGTTCGAACACGCGGGCGCTCAACGCGTCCCAGACATTCGGCAGCAGCAAGGGCTGCTCGGCCTGGTGCAGGCGGCGAAATGCATCGGCACGGGTGGCTTGCGTGGCATGGCTCATCGGACATCTCCTTGGAAGGTCAGCACTACGTCATAGGCTTTCCGGCAAGATACCGGACCGATGGTATAGTGGAGAGAGCCAAAAACCGACAAAACAACCAGGCCATGACTTCACCCCACCCGGTGTCCACGCTCGACCTCGCGCTGGAGCGCGAACGCAGCGCCCAACCCTTGTACCAGCAGCTCTATCAACGGATCCGCGACGCGATACTCGCCGGGCGCCTGCCGCCCGGCACCCGCCTGCCGGCCACCCGGGTGCTGGCCGCCGACCTGGCGGTGTCCCGCGGTACGGTCGATCAGGCCTATAGCCAGCTGTTGGCCGAAGGTTTCCTGCTCAGCCGCGCCGCGGCCGGCACCGTGGTCAACCCGGCGCTGGACCCGAAGCGCTTCGGCCAACATCGCCCCCTGCATCCTGCCGCCTCGCCCGGGGCCGCTGCGGGCTCCGCCACCAGCAGCATGCCGCTGCCCTTCCAGCTCGGCCTGCCGGCGCTGGACGCGTTTCCGCGCAAGCTGTGGACGCGGCTGGCCGGACAGCGGGCCCGCTCGCTGTCGCAGGTAGCGCTGTCCTACCCGTCCCCGGTCGGCTACCTGCCGCTGCGCCAGGCCATCGCCCACCATCTGGCACTGTTTCGCGGCATCGATTGCTCGGTCGAGCAGGTATTCGTCACCAGCGGTTTTCAGGGCGGGCTGGGGCTGGCGATGCAGACCCTGTTGCGCACCGGCGATGCGGTGTGGATGGAAGACCCCGGCTATTTCCGCGCGCGCAAAGCGCTGCAGCTGAACGGGGCGACATTGCACCCGGTGCCGGTCGATCAGCACGGTCTGCGGGTGGAGGACGGCATCCGCCGCTGCCCCGATGCAAAGCTGGTCTACTGCACCCCGTCGCACCACGCGCCGCTGGGCGTGACGCTGACGCTGCCGCGCCGGCTGGAGCTGCTGGCCTGGGCGGCGCAGCGCGGCGCCTGGATCGTCGAGGACGACTACGACGGCGAGTTCCGCTACGACGGCCCGCCTCTGCCGGCGTTGCAGAGCCTCGATAGCGCCGAGCGGGTGATCTATGTCGGCAGCTTCAGCAAGACGCTGTTTCCCGGCCTGCGCCTGGGTTATCTGGTGGTGCCGCCCGGCCTCGTCGAGCGCTTCGCCCAGGCCGCCGACCTGTTTGCGCCGTCGCCGTCGCTGCTCGACCAGGCCACCGCCGCCGACTTCCTGCAGCAGGGCCACTTCGCCCGGCACATCAAGCGGATGCGCGCGCTGTACGCCGAGCGCCGCGCCGCGCTGGTCGCCGCGCTAGAAACCGAATGCGGCGGGCGGCTGCGCATCGACCAGCACGCGGTCGGCCTGCAACTGGTCGGCTGGTTGGCCGAAGGCGAGGACGACCAGGCCATTGCGGCCCGGCTGTGGGCACAGGGGCTGGCCGGCCAGATGCTGTCGACCTTCTGCCTGAACGGCGGCCAGCCGCCGGCGCTGCTGTTCAGCTTCGCCAATGTGCCGGTGGAACAGGCACCGGCGCTGGCGCGGCGGGTGAAAGCGGCGCTCGACGGGCTGTGAAGCTTGGCCGGACAGCGCGGCAAGGCGGCTCTGTTATAATCGCCGCCTCGTTATCCAACACCGCTCTTTACGCCGCATGACCGCCGCCCCGCTTCTGGCCCAACTCAAGGCCGCCCTGCCCCATTGCCTGCTCCGCGACCAGCACAGCCTGCGCCGCAAACTCACCGACGCCGCCGACCGCGCCAAGCGCGGCCAGCCCGCCGACAAGCTGATCAGCGACATCGCCGCCCAGATCGAGCGCTCGCGCAGCCGAGTCGACGCGCGCCGTGCCGGCCTGCCGCGCCCGCAGTTCGACCCGGCACTGCCGGTGAACCAGAAGCTCGACGAGCTGAAGGCGGCCATCGCCGCCAACCAGGTGACGATCATCTGCGGCGAGACCGGCTCGGGCAAGACCACGCAGATTCCGAAGCTGTGCCTGGAGCTCGGTCGCGGCGTCACCGGCCTGATCGGCCACACCCAGCCTCGCCGTCTGGCCGCGCGCTCGGTGGCGACCCGCATCGCGCAGGAGCTGCAGTCGAGCATCGGCGAGGTGGTCGGCTTCAAGGTGCGCTTCACCGACAAGACCTCGGAGCAGAGCTACATCAAGCTGATGACCGACGGCATCCTGTTGGCCGAAACCCAGACCGACCGCTTCCTCAACGCCTACGACACGATCATCATCGACGAGGCGCACGAGCGTTCGCTGAACATCGACTTCCTGCTCGGTTATCTGAAACAACTGCTGCCGCGCCGCCCGGACCTGAAGGTGATCGTCACCTCGGCCACCATCGACGCCGATCGTTTCTCCAGGCACTTCAACAATGCGCCGGTGATGGAAGTGTCCGGCCGCACCTTCCCGGTGGAGGTGCGCTACCGCCCGCTGTCCGAGCGCGATGAGGACGAGGCGGAAGTCGAGATGGAGCAAGCGGTGGTCGACGCGGTCGACGAGCTGTCGCGCCTCGGTGGCGGCGACATGCTGGTCTTCCTGCCGGGCGAGCGCGAGATCCGTGACACTGCCGAGGCACTGCGCAAGTCCGGCCTGCGCGGCTACGAGATCCTGCCGCTGTTCGCCAGACTCTCGAACGAAGACCAACAGAAAATTTTCAAACCGTCCGGCGGGCGGCGTGTAGTGCTGTCCACCAACGTGGCCGAGACCTCGCTGACCGTGCCGGGCATCCGCTACGTGATCGACACCGGTCTGGCCCGTCTGAACCGCTACAGCCCGCGCGCCAAGGTCGAGCAATTGCAGATCGAGAAGATCTCGCAGGCGGCCGCCCGCCAGCGTGCCGGCCGCTGCGGCCGGGTCGAGGCCGGCGTCTGCGTACGCCTCTATTCCGAGGACGACTTCAACGCCCGCCCGGCATTCACCGACCCGGAAATCCTGCGCTCCAACCTGGCCGCAGTAATCCTGCGCATGGCCTCGCTGCGCCTGGGCGACGTGTCCGAATTCCCCTTCCTGGAAGCGCCGTCGAGCCGCCTGATCGCCGACGGCTACCAGATCCTGCAGGAGCTGGGTGCGGTCACCGAGCGCAACGAGCTGACCGAGGTCGGCCGCGAGCTCGCGCGCATCCCGGTCGACCCCAAGGTTGGCCGAATGCTGCTGGCGGCGCGCGAGCACCACTGCGTGCACGAGATGCTGATCCTGGTGGCGGCACTGTCGATTCAGGACCCGCGCGAGCGGCCGTTCGAGGCGCGCGAGGCGGCCGAACGGGCGCAGGCCAAGTTCGCCGACGACAAGTCGGACTTCCTGTCCTTCATCGCGCTGTGGGACTTCTTCGACGACGCCCTGAAGCACAAGGAATCGAACCGCAAGCTGATCGACCTGTGCCACCAGCACTTCCTGTCGCACATCCGCATGCGCGAATGGCGCGAGCTGCACGGCCAACTGGCGCAGATCGCCCGCGAGATCAATCTGGTACCGAACACCGTGCCGGCCACCTTCGAACAGATCCACAAGGCGCTGTTGACCGGTCTCGTCGGCAATATCGGCATGAAATCGCTGGAAGGCGACGAGTACCTCGGCGCGCGCGGCGGGCATTTCCATGTGTTCCCCGGCTCCGGCCTGCGCCGCGCCAAGCCGAAATGGCTGGTCGCCGCCGAGCTGACCGAGACCAGCAAGCTGTACGCGCGCTGCGTCGCCAAGATCGACCCGGAGTGGGTCGAGAAGCTGGTGCCGCACCTGGTCAAGTTCCACTACTTCGACCCGCACTGGGAAAAGGCGCGCGGCGAAGTCGTCGCCAGCGAACGGGTCACGCTGTTCGGCCTGACCCTGGTGCCGCGCCGCCCGGTCAGCTTCGGCAAGATCGACCCCGTCGCCTCGCGCGAGCTGTTCATCCGCGGCGCGCTGGTGGCCGGCGACTACAGCAGCAATGCGCCGTTCTTCCAGCACAACCAGCGGCTGATCCGCGAGGTCGAGCAGCTGGAGCACAAGGCACGCCGCCAGGACGTGCTGGTCGACGACGAGGTGCTGTTCGGCTTCTACGACGCGCTGATCCCGGCCGAGGTGGTCGACGCGGCGAGCTTCGAGGTATGGCGCAAGTCGGCCGAACAGGCCGAGGCCAAGCTGTTGTGGCTCAGTCGCGACTACCTGATGCAGCACGCGGCGGAAAACATCACCGAGGACCAGTTCCCGGAATGGCTGGATACGCCGGACGGCCGGCTGCGCCTGAAGTACCGCTTCGAACCCAACCACCCGCTCGACGGCGTGACCGTCGACGTGCCGCTGCCTATCCTGAACCGGCTGGAGCCGGCGCAGTTCGAATGGCTGGTGCCGGGCATGATCCGTGACAAGCTGGCGCTGCAGATCAAGGCGCTGCCCAAGCAGATCCGCCGCACCTGCGTGCCGGTGCCCGACTTCGTCACCCGCTTCCTGTCGAGCAATCCGGACAAGAGCAAACCGATCGCCCCGCAGCTGGCGCACTTCATCCTGCGCGAGACCGGCGGCATCAAGGTCGACCCGCTGGAGCTGGCCCGCGCCGAATTGCCGGTGCACAGCCAGTTCAATATCCGCGTGATCGACGACGGCAAGCAGGAACTGGGCATGGGCCGCGACTTGGTCGAGCTGCAGAAGCAGTTCGGCCAGGCGGCGCAACTGACCTTCCGCGATAGCTCGCTCGATTTCGAGCGCGACGACGTAAAGACCTGGGACTTCGGCGAACTGCCGAAGAGCATCCAGTTCGCGCGCGGCCGCCAGCAGCTGACCGGCTACCCGGCGCTGACGCTGGAAGAGGACCGCGTGGCGATCCGCCTGTTCGACACCGAGCTGGCCGCCGAGCGCGCGATGCGCCGTGGCGTGGTGCGGCTGCTGCAGTTCCAGCTGAAGGAACAGATGAAGCAACTGGGCAAGGGCCTGCCCGGCATGACCCAGATCGGCCTGCAGCTGCGTGGCGTGGCCAATGTCGACGAGCTGCTCGCCGACGCGATCGCGGCGATCTGCGACCGCGCCTTCATCGGCGACGACGAGCAGCCGCGCAATGAGAAACAGTTCAACGACCAGAAGACCCGCGCCCGCACCCGCCTGCCGGCGGTGACGCAGGCGGTGACGAGCTATCTCAACCAGATTTCCGGCGAATACCCGGTGCTGGCTGCCAAGATCGCCAAGCACCGCCTCGGCAACGAGCTGAAGACCCAGCTCGACAACCTGGTCTACAAGGGCTTCCTGGCCGCCACCCCGTGGGAGCAGCTGCCCAATCTGCCGCGCTATATGAAGGCGATGAGCCTGCGCATGGACAAGCAGGTGGCCAACCCGCAGCGCGACGGTCAGCGCGGCGCCGAAATCCGCGACTTGTGGAAGCAGTGGGAAGCGCGCGTCGCCGAAGAGAAGGACCGCGGCGAACCGTCGGCCGAACTGATGGCCTTCCGCTGGATGATCGAGGAATTGCGCGTCAGCCTGTTCGCTCAGGAACTGAAGACCCCGTACCCGGTGTCGCTGAAGCGGCTGCAGAAGACTTGGAACGATTTGCCAAGAAACATGATCTAGGTCAAAGCATGCCTTAATATTCCTACGGAATGCCAGTTGCCGGGTGAGGATTGAAGAAAACCCTCCCGCTGCTCCGCCTTATTGACACTCGCCCATGCTAAGGAGCCCCGCGTGCCAAACGACGACTTGCCGACCCAGGAGTCGGGCGCAACAGTACCCGCCGCCACGCCTGCGGCCCCCTTGCCGGCGGGACCTACCCAATCGAGCGCCGCGCTGCGCCGCGCGCCCCTGCAGGCCGACAATGCGCTGCAGGCGCTGGAGCAGCAGATACGCCGCACCGCGACGTTGCTGGAAAACCTTCACAGCGATGGCCTGGCCTTCGTCGCAGGCGTCAAGCGCGTAGCCGGCGAACTGCTCGCGCTGGCCGACAGCCACCCGGACGGGCTGATTGCCTCGCTGCTCTTGGTGCCGTTCTCCGACTACGCGCCGGCTCACAGTGTGCACGTGGCGGCACTATGCGCGAAACTCGCACCCCGGCTCTCGCTGTCCGAGGAGGAACGCCTGTGCCTGGTCTGTGCCGCACTGACGATGAACGTGGCAATGACCAAGTTGCAGAACGTGCTGCATCACCAGGAGCGCGCGCTGAGCGATGCGCAACTGGAACTGATGCAGGGCCATCCGATGCTGGGGGTGACCTTGCTGCGCGAGGCCGGCGTGAACGATGCGCGCTGGCTCGCCGTCGTGGCCAGCCACCACGAGGAACTGGACGGCAGCGGCTATCCGGAGCAATTGAAGAAGGACGCGATCGACCCGCTGGCACACATCCTGCACCTGGCCGACATCACCTGCGCCAAGCTGATGCCCCGCAGCTACCGCCCGGCGTTGGTGCCGTCGGTGGCGCTCGGCCAGCTGTTCCGCAACGAAGACCTGCGCTACGACGCCCGCGTCACCACCGCCATCATCAAGGAGCTGGGCGTCTACCCGCCGGGCAGCTTCGTGCGGCTGATGAGCGGCGAGATCGCCGTGGTGGTGAAGACGCTGACGCGCGCCACCACGCCGGACGTGATCACCGTGCGCGATGCCGACGGCCAGCCCAGCCGCCCACCGATCCGCCGCGACACCACCCTGCCCCATTTCGTGATCGAGCAGGCGGTCAGCCCGAACGACGCCAATCTGCGTCCCGGTTCGCTGGCGCGGCTCTGGCCGGTGTAGCCCTTCGGCCAACCTTTCCACGCGCAACAGGCCTCGGCTGATACCGGGGCCTGTCTTGTTTTGGCGCCGCTGACAAAAGCCTCACGGCGTTGTTGCGTGGCCTTGCCGTGCTCCTTGTACTGTCTGCGGCAGCACGCCTAGCCGGGATCGCCTCGCTGAGTTTTGTTAGCGGCTTTTATTACTCACCGCCGGTTAACTCACCGGCCTCGCCATCGTAGCGTTCGCGCGATGCCCGGATCAGCGGTTGGTTGGCCGTCGCCCAGCCGGACAGCACGTCGAGCGGCCCGCACAGCGAATGCCCCAGTTCGGTCAGCGCGTACTCGACCTGCGGCGGCGTGGTCGGAAGCACCGTGCGCGACACCAAGCCGTCGCGCTCCAGATGACGCAGGGTCACCGTCAGCATCCGCTGTGAAATACCCTCGACGCGCCGCTTCAGCTCGTTGAAGCGGGTCGGCCCCTCGGCAAGATTGCTCACGACCAGCACGCTCCACGCATCGCCGACCCGATCGAGCACATCGCGGATCGGGCATTTGTACTCCTGCCGGGCCCCAGGCCGGCCTCGCCCGGACTCACTAGAATGGGAGCTGCTGTCGGTTACGTCCATGTGCCTTGCTTCCTCGAAAGTGCCTTCTTGCGCCAAAGTTCCACTTAATTATACTGGTTACTTTCCGTAACCACTATAACCGGCCCGAAGCGGCCGGCTGACGAACAAGAGGAATCCCATCATGAAAATCGCCATCATCGGCGTGACCGGCCGCGCCGGCTCCCGCATCGCCGCCGAAGCTCTGCGCCGCGGCCACCACGTCACCGGCATCGTGCGTTCGCCCGAACAGGCCGAAGCGCCGACCGGCGTCACCCTGGTCAAGGCCGACGCCGCTGATCCGGCCCAGTTGGCCGAAGCGCTGCGCCGCCACGACGCGGTGATCAGCGCCGCGCGCTTCCAGACCGTCAAGGCCGCCCCGCTGCTGGCCGCGCTGAAGGCCGCCGCCGTGCCGCGCCTCTTGGTGGTCGGCGGCGCCGCCAGCCTGGAAGTGGCCCCGGGTGCCATCCTGCTCGACAGCCCGAGCTTCCCGGCCGAGTACCGGGTCGAGGCGGAGCCTGGCAAGCAGTTCCTCGACGACCTGCGCGGCGAGACCGATGTCGACTGGACCTTCCTGTCGCCGTCGGCGCTGTTCGCGCCGGGCGAGCGCACCGGCCAGTTCCGCCTGGGCCAGAACCAGCTGCTCAGCGACGCCCAAGGCAAGAGCCACATCTCGATGGAAGACTACGCGATCGCGATGATCGACGAACTGGAACGCCCGCAGCACAGCCGCCAGCGCTTCACCGTCGGCTACTGAGCCAAGCGACCGGGAGGCGCCTGCGCCGCCTCCCGATAATGCAACAGGGCATCGCTCAGCCGAGCGATGCCCTTCGTCATTGACCCTGCGCAAAACTCAGCCGAACACCGCCACCACCTGCCGCGACAAGGCCACCAGCTGACCGTCCGGCCCGAACAGATGGGCATCCTGGCTGCTGTAGCCGTCGCGCGCGGCGACGATGCCCGCGTCCATACGCCACCACTGCTCGGCCGGCTGCGGCGGCAGGTGGCGCACGAATTCCAGCGACCAGCTCAGCGTGCTGGCCGGCGTCGGCTTGTCGAGCAACGACAGCGCCGGCGGCGGGATCGAATCGGCCAACGCCACGAGGTGAGCCTCGTCGACGAAACCCGCATCGCGCTGACGCAGATGGATGCGCGTGCCAGGCTCGCGGCTGCCGCTGAACGGCAGACCGCCCTCGGCCCAACGATAGGCGTAGTGCTGGGTGAAGTTGGGCGTGATGCCCGGCATGAACGGCAGCTCGGCGCCCTCGCTAGCCACAGGCTGGCCCTGTGGCGCATCTACCCGCACGGTCGACTCGCGCGCCTCGCCGAACACGCCCACCGCCACCATCGCCGTCTGCGCGCCATCCAGCAGGCGCGCCTCCAGCTGCATGGCCGAACGCCCCTGGCGCAGCACCTGCACCTGCAAGCGCACCCTGCCCGGCTCGATCGGCGCGACGAAGGTGCTTTGCAGCGACCACAGCGGCGGTGCCTCCGGCACCATCAACCGCATCGCGCGTACCGCCAGCATCGCCTGCACGCCGCCGAACAGCGTGCGGCCCTGCGCCCAGTCGTCGCTCACCTCGGCGCTGAATCTGCCAGCCTCGCCGTCGGCCAAGACCGACGCCAGGAGTTCGTCGATATGCATGACCCTGTCCTTTCAATGCAATGAAACGAACGTTCGCATACTTACCAGGCGCAATCAAGCAATGCGGATAGCGGCGCCGAACCGACGCCGGCTACGTGGCAAACAAGCCTCAGTCTCAGTAATAGTGATTTGGCCAGAACACATGGCACAACGGCTGAAAGACGTGCTCGGCAAGTTATACAGGCCAACAGTAAGCAGTACACGCCAGGTCTTCGCCCTGCCAAAAAGCGATGACGAGAAACTACTGCGCTTCCCCTTAGTTGCCGTCATCCCAATCACGACACCAGAACGTCCACTGGACAACCTGGACGGTTTTGACCATTTTCCACGTCATATGCGCCATGGGCGCCTCCTTCAGGCCAATGCCAAGACACGCTGCTGGAGGTTCTTTCGCGCCTCTTCAAGCTTGTCCGGGTTGGTTTTCGCGGAAAGTTCGTGGCGGGATTTGCGGCCCAGAAAGTACGCAATACGTTCTGCATTGGCGCCAGACGGGTGCGGCAAGCCATCCAGAATTCTCGCCCTATCCATGAGTCCTTTGTCAGCGAGAAAGTGCAGTGCCTCGGTGACCTTGCCACCCAAGGGGACAAACACAGCCTCCGGCAATGCGGCGACGTCTTCCGTGAAATAGGCCGTAAGCTGCTCCCGGAGCAACGGATTCTTCGTCATGTTCGGCACGCCGTTGTAATTTTCACCATCTACGAAAACCGGGTTACGCAGGACAGATGTCGTCTGAACAAGGTGTGCCGCCGACTCAAACAACTCGGAGCAACTATCGATGCCTAGCCAACGCTGAATACCTACGGCGTCCAGCAGTCCGGTCAGGTTGGGACGCATCGGGCCGCTGAATGCCCCGGTTGCCTTAGCTTCTCTGAGCACCGTATCGTCCGCTGCGCCTTGGTCCAATTGGCGGCGGGCTTCCTTCAGCGCATTGAGCATCTGAGTACGCCCCGGCGTAATCCCAACAAGAACCACTCGTGCCTTCGGATTGATGTACTCGAATGGCGCATAGCAGACTCGAAGACTACCTTGCTCTGCCAGGGTAAGCTTCTCGTAGAGCGAAGGAGCGCCTGCGAGTTCGTTGGCGGACAAAGAACGGATGACGGAGGCAAAACGTCGGAAGAGGCTTTTATCCATGTGGTTGTTAGCTCCTGATGTTGGTAAGTGATCAATCTTGGCGTAGGCGCTTAGAGCCGACGAATGTGTTGATAGCGACGGCCGACGGTGATAAGACGGGTGGCGGCACTGACGACGGTGTAGAAGTCCATGCGCCCTTCCAAAACGCGTGCAATCAGGCCGAGATAATTTTGACCTTGCGCCGCACCGGCTTGTCGAAGAACAGGGCTGAGGCGCCGTCACCGGATGCTTCGCTTGAGCCAAATTCCAGCAAAAATCGACGACGAATAGCGAATTGCACGTTGCTGAGCGCGCGCTGTAGCGTGATGAGTCGTTTGCATGACTCCTTTAGTGAGCGACTGACGAAGTATCTATGATATGCACTCAATGACGGATGATTTCCCTAAGACAAAATGCCAGGTTCCTTCTCAAAGAACTGGGCGTCGCTGCTAATGAATAGTGTCTGTCAGGCACTACCAAGGGAATTGGGTTAGCGGTTCTAAGTGGAAGGCTTAAATCCTTGCTCTTCCTTGGCTCGACAGGTTTTTACGGAATTCAGGAAAGGCAACCCACTGTTTTGGGTTGTTCCGGCAGACTTTGCTCAAGATTTGTTAATTTTTGAGCCGCATTCAATCAATGGCTTGCCGTTGGCCTGTCCGACAGACTTAATTGTTTGCCTTCAGCAGCCAGATAACGGCTCGATACGGACCAAGGAGAAACAGCATGGGCATGCTGGTAGACGGACAATGGCAGGACGTGTGGTACGACACCGCCGCCAGCGGCGGGCGCTTCGAGCGCAAGGAGTCGGCGTTTCGCCACTGGGTGACGCCCGACGGCGCCGCTGGCCCGAGCGGCGACGGCGGTTTTTCGGCCGAGCCCGGGCGCTACCACCTCTACGTCAGCCTGGCCTGCCCGTGGGCACACCGCACCTTGATCATGCGCAGGCTCAAGGGCCTGGCGCCACTGGTGTCGGTTTCTTCGGTGCACTGGCTGATGCGCGACCAGGGCTGGACCTTCGCCGACGGGCCGGGCGTCATTCCCGACAGAGTCAACGACGCGCAGTTCCTGCACCAGGTCTACACCCGGGTCGACCCCCACTATACCGGCCGCGTCACCGTACCCATCCTGTGGGACAAGCAGCGCGGCACCATCGTCAGCAACGAGTCGTCCGAGATCATCCGGATGTTCAACAGCGCGTTCGACGGCGTGGGCGCCGTGCCCGGCGACTATTACCCGCTCGCGCTGCGCGAGGAGATCGACGCGATCAACGCCCGCGTCTATGACACGCTCAACAACGGCGTCTACAAGGCGGGCTTTGCCACCAGCCAGGCCGCCTACAAGGAGGCCGTGGTGCCGCTGTTCGACACGCTCGACTGGCTGGAGACAAGCCTCGCGACCCGCCGCTATCTCACCGGCGACCGCCTGACCGAGGCCGACATCCGGCTGTTCACCACGCTGGTGCGCTTCGACGCCGTCTACGTCGGCCACTTCAAGTGCAATCTGCGCCGCATCGCCGACTACCCGAACCTGTCCGCCTACACGCACGACGTCTACCAGCTGCCGGGCATCGCCGAAACGGTGGACTTCGCTCACATCAAACGCCACTACTACGAGAGCCATCTCAACCTCAACCCGAGCGGCATCGTCCCGGCCGGCCCCTTGCTGGACTTCCTGGCACCGCACCGACGTGAAGCGCTGGTAGCTGACAGCCACGGCTAGCACCGCCTATCCCCCTATCTGCCCCGGCCCGAACGCTCCCGCCCGGCTGGGGCAGATTCATGAAGCCCGGTGAGACGATACCTTCAACGCCAACGTCAAGGGCGCCTTCCTCCAGATCCAGGCACTGCAGTCGCTGCTGGCTGGCTCCCGGCGCCTCCATCGCGCTCAACGGCTCGATCAACGCCCATATCGGCATGCCGAACTCGTCGGTGTACGCGGCGAGCAAGGCGGCGCTGATCCCGCTGGCCAAGACGCTGTCGGCCGAATTGCTGCCGCAGGGCGCGCGGGTGAACGTGGTCAGCCCCGGCCCGATCCACACCCCGCTATACGGCAAGCTAGGGCTGGATGCCGCCACGCTGGATGCCACCGCCGCCCAGATCCTGGCGCAGGTGCCGCTGGGCCGCTTCGGCAAGCCTGAGGAAGTGGCCGCCACCGTGCTGCACCTGGCATCACCCGAGTCGGCCTTCATCGTCGGCAGCGAGATCATCATCGACGGCGGCATGAGCCAGCTCTGATTCAACCGCCCCAGTCATGCAAAAAGCCACGGCATGCCGTGGCTTTTGTCTTGTGGTCCTTACGACGCCAGGATCGGGAGGGTCAATGCGCCTCGCCCACTGCCGGGCCACTCAGCGCATCGGGCGGCATCGCCAGGGTATGGACCACCGCCTGCGCCTTGGCGAACTCTGCGCTGGCGATCAGCCGCTGCCAATCGGCCAGTTTGCCCTTGCCTGCCATCCGCTCCAGTCGTTCGGCCAACTTCGACTGCACCGGCGGGGCCAGTTCGGCGAGCGCCTGCTCGGCCAGGTCCGGACGGTTGCAGATCAACGCCATGTCGCAGCCGGCCGCAAATGCCGCCTCGGCCCGCGCGGTGACTCCGCCGACGCCGGCGGCGCCTTCCATGCACAGGTCGTCAGAGAAGATCACCCCGTCGAAGTGCAGCTCGCCGCGCAGGATGTCCTGCAGCCAGCGATGCGAGAAGCCGGCCGGCTGGCCGTCCACCTCCGGGTAGATCACATGGGCCGGCATCACCGAGGTCAGGCCGCTTTCGGCCAGCTT
Source organism: Neisseriaceae bacterium JH1-16 (assembly GCA_025989215.1). GTDB lineage: Bacteria > Pseudomonadota > Gammaproteobacteria > Burkholderiales > Chromobacteriaceae > Crenobacter_A. The sequence goes on from JAPDNP010000002.1 coordinate 31,299, forward strand.
GGCGAACGGCACCAGATCGTCGGCACGCAGCTGGTCCAGCGTGCGCGGGTCGACCGGGATCACGTGATGGCTGTCGCCCTCCACCCAGCCGTGGCCGGGGAAGTGCTTGCCGCAGGTGGCCATGCCGCCGCGCGCCAGGCCCTTCTGCAGCGCCTGCGCCAGCTCGCTGACGATGTACGGGTCGCGATGGAAGCTGCGGTTGCCGATCACGGCACAGCGCTCCCAATCGAGATCGAGCACCGGAGTGAACGACAGGTCGACGCCGCAGGCGCGCAGCTCGGCGGCCAGCACGTAGCCGACCGTTTCGGCCAGAACCTTGGCCCGGTCCGGGCTGTCGGCCCAGACGTCGCCGAGCACGCGCATCGGCGGCAGGCGGGTGAAGCCGTCGATGAAGCGCTGCACCCGGCCGCCTTCGTGGTCGGCCGCGATCAGCAGCGCCGGGCTGCGCAGCGCGTGGATCTCGGCGGTCAGCGCCTTGAGCTGTTCGACGTTCTGGAAGTTGCGGCGAAACAGGATCACCCCGCCGACCAGCGGGTGACGCAGGCGTGCGCGCTCCGTCTCGGTCAGGGAGAAGCCTTCGACATCGATCATCAACGGGCCGCGCGGCAGCGGCAGCTCAGTCGTCATAGCAAGCATCCTTTGTATCAACGCGGGCCGATGGGCTCGTCCCGCAGCAAATCGTCGTGTATCAAGCCGGCTACCATACCGGCCCACTGTCGGTATTGCCCCGCGCCGGGGTGAAACTTGTCCCGCGCCATCGCCCCCGGGTCGGCAGCCCATTGCAGCGAGCAGTAGCGGGCCCGCGGCTGTCCGGCCAGCCAGCGCTGCAGCGCGCGGTCGAGTCGCCGTGCACATTGCCCCAGATACCAGCGTAGCGGCTGTGGCGCCGCCGGCAGGATATGCAGCGGCGGCAGGCCGGTGCATACCAGCGCCCGCGCGCCGGTGCGCTCGTGCACCTCCGCCTGCAAGGCTTGCAGCGCCTCAACATAGCGCGTGGCGCTGCGCTGCGAGGTGACGTCGTTGGTGCCCACCGCGGTCACCAGCACGTCGGCCGGCGCCAGCTCGGCATCGCGCACCAAGTCGAGCGCTTCGGCGCTGTTCACTCCAGTCTTGCCGAGCAACTGCCAGGCCACCGGGCGGCCGCTCAGTTCGGCCAACTGCCGCGCCAGCGGCTGCGCGAAAGCGGCCGACTGGCAATCGACGCCGACGCCGGCCGCCGACGAGTCGCCGACCACCAGCACCCGCAGCGGCGCCCCCGCCCCTGCTCCTTCACGACCCTGCCGCGGGCCGGCGGCCTCGGGCAGGCGCAGCGTGGTACGTCGCACCCGACGCGCCTGCAACAATAGCAAAGGGCCGAACAGGACTTTACCTACCGGCAGTAGTGGGAGCCGTTCGACAAGACGCGGGGACACAGAAGCAGGCATGAAAATTCCAAAGGCATTGAAAGTGGCGGCAGTGTGACCGCTTCCGCTTGCGTCGCCAAGGGGCTCGCCCCACCCTGGGCGACTAGCCGGCCTCCGCCACCACGAAGGCCAGCGCATGCTCGGTCTCGTCGCTGATCGACAGATGCAGACGGCCGATGCCGCGTCCGGCCAACCATTGCTGCAGCGGCGCATCAAGCACGAAGCCCGGCTTGCCCAGCTCATCCTTGCAGATCGCGATCGCGGTCAACAGCACCGGCGCGCGAATGCCGGTGCCCAGCGCCTTGCTCAGCGCCTCTTTGGCGGCAAAGCGCTTGGCGAGAAAACGCGCCGCGTCCGCCGCCGCCGCATAGTCGGCCAGCTCGGCCGGCGCCAGAATGCGCCGCGCCGCCGCCTCGCGCCCGTGCCGCTCGACCAGTTGGCCGAAGCGCACGATGCGCGCCAGATCGGTGCCGATGCCGTAGATCATGCCCGCCTCAACGCAGCGCGTCGCGCCGGCCTTCCAGCATCAGCTGCTTCATCTCGCGCACTGCCTGCGGGAAGCCGACAAACAGCGCGTGGCTGACGATGGCGTGGCCGATGTTCAGCTCGGTGATCTCGTTGATCGCGGCCACCGGCTTGACGTTGTGATAGGACAGGCCGTGACCGGCATTGACCACGTGGCCGATGTGCGCGCCGAACACGGCCGCCTCGGTAATGCGGACCAATTCCGCCTCGCGCTCGGCCGCGGAGTGGGCATCGGCGTAGCGGCCGGTGTGCAGCTCGATCACGCCGGCGCCGGCATCGCGCGCCGCCTCGATCTGCGCGCGATCGGGGTCGATGAACAGCGAGACGCGGATGCCGGCGTCGCGCAGCGCGTGGGTGAAGTCACGCACCTGATCGAAATAGCGGATCACGTCGAGACCGCCCTCGGTGGTCAACTCCTCGCGCTTCTCCGGCACCAGACAGACGTCTTCCGGCTGCACCTTCAGCGCGTTGGCGAGCATCTCCTCGGTCAGCGCCATCTCCAGGTTCATCCGGGTCTTGATCACCTGCTTCATCGCCCAGACATCGTCGTCCTGGATGTGGCGGCGGTCTTCACGCAGATGCAGCGTGATCAGGTCGGCGCCGGCGGTTTCCGCGACCAGCGCGGCCTCGATCGGGCTCGGGTAGCGGGTGCCGCGCGCCTGACGCAGCGTGGCGACGTGGTCGATGTTGACGCCTAACAGAATCATGGAAAGGTTTCCTTCGTTGTACGATGGCCGGGCTGCGCCGGATGGACGTCAGTCGGACAAGCCATTGATCGTCTGCAGCAACTCGCGGGTGGCGAGGCGGCAGTCGAATAACTGTTTGTTGAGCCACAGCCGGGTCAGCCGGCGCGCGCAGCGGCGGGTGAGCGGCTCGCTGAAATCGTCGGCCGCCAGCGCCAACAGCACGGCGCCGGGCACGATTTCGGACTCGGCCACCACGGTACGCCCGTTGAGCAGCTCGGGCAAGCCGTCGGACGGGCAGGCGTAACCCTGCTCCGCATCGATGGCCCGGCCGTCCACATCGCGGTCGAAAGTCGGCGTATAGCCGAGCGAGGCGAGCAGCGCCAGCTCGAAGCGGCGCAGCACGGTGGACAGCTCTTCGCCGGCGCCTAGCGCGCGCACCGCGCGGTCATAGGCGAAATAGAGTGCGGGATGCGGGTCGTCGCGGGCGGTCAGCTTCACCACCAGCTCGTTTAGATAGAAACCCGACAGCAACGTCAGGCCGGACAGCTGCGGCACCCCGCCCTGCCAGTCGGCCGCATGCAAGGTGCGCAGCTCGGTCTTGCCGAACCAGGCCAGCTCCAGCGGCGCGAACGGCATCAACACGCCGCGCAGCGTCGACTGCGGCCGGCGCGCGCTGCGCGCAATCAGCGTCAGGCGACCGTGGTCGCGCGTCAGCACCTCGATCAGCAGGCTGGTCTCGCGCCACGGCTGCGACATCAGCACATAGCCCGGCTGGCGGTCGATCTTGCCCGGTTGGCTCATCGGATGGCGGGAAAAGAAATAGAGAGAAAGGGACGGGGCGGCGCAGGCTTCGGCCAACCTCGGATCGAGGTTGGCCGAACCGAGCTCAGTTCAGGCCGAAGTCGCTGAGGAAGCGGACATCGTCGGCCCAGCCGGACTTCACCTTGCCCCAGACCTTCAGGTAGACCTTGCGGTCGAACATCTGCTCCATGTCGAGGCGCGCCTCGGTGGAGATCTTCTTCAGCTTCTCGCCGCCCTTGCCGATCAGAATGCCCTTCTGGCTATCGCGGTCGACCAGCACCGCGATGTGGATGCGGTACATCTCGCCGTCCACTTCCCACAGTTCGACCTCGACGTTCATCGCATACGGCAGTTCCTCGCCGAGGTAGCGGAACAGCTTCTCGCGCACGATCTCGGTCGCCAGGAAACGCTCGCTCTTGTCGGTGACCATGTCTTCCGGGTAGAGCGGCGGCGACTCCGGCAGGTGCGGGCGTACCTTGTCCAGCAGCTCGGCCAGACGGTGGCCGTGCTTGGCGCTGACCACCTCGACGTCGGCGAAGGCGAACTCGGCCTTGCACTCTTCGATGAAGTCGATCAGCTCCTGCTTGTCCTTCACCTTGTCGATCTTGTTGACCACCAGGATCACCGGGCGGTGCTTGGGCAGCAGCGCGATCACCTCGCGGTCGGCGCCGGTCAGGCGCTTGGCCTCCAGCACGAACAGCACGCAGTCGACGTCGGACAGGGTTTCCTTGACGCTCTGGTTGAGCACATCGTTCAGCGCATTGCGGTGAAAGGTCTGGAAGCCCGGCGTGTCGACGAAGATGAACTGCGAAGCGGCTTCGGTATGGATACCGTGGACGCGGTGACGGGTGGTCTGCGCCTTTTTCGAGGTGATGCTGACCTTCTGGCCGATCAGGTGGTTCATCAGCGTCGACTTGCCGACGTTCGGGCGGCCCACGATCGCGACGAAGCCGCAGTGGTAGTTCATGTCCATCATTTTTTGCCTTGCGGGTAGCGGGCGGCGAGACGATCGAGCGCCACCTCTGCAGCCTGCTGTTCGGCGGCGCGGCGGCTGCCGCCCTCGCCCGTGGTTTCGATCGCAAGGTCGCCCAGGTCGCATTCGACCTTGAACCATTGCTCGTGCGCCTCGCCGGTCTGGGCGAGGATGCGGTATTTCGGCAGCGCGAAGTGGCGCGCCTGCAGCGCCTCCTGCAAGCGGGTCTTGGCGTCCTTGGCCTGCTTGGTCGGGTCGATGGTGGCTACCCGTTCGTCGAACAGGCGGCGCACCACCTGCTCGGCGGCGGCAAAGCCGGCATCGAAGCTGACTGCGGCGAAGGTCGCCTCCAGCGCATCGGCAAGGATGGACGGCCGGTTGAAACCGCCGCTCTTGAGCTCGCCCTCGCCGAGAAACAGATCGTCGCCCAGCTTGAGATACTGGGCGATCTCGGCCAGGGTGTTCTGATTGACCAGGTTGGCGCGCAGCCGCGACAGCTCACCCTCGCTCAGCTTTGGAAAGGCGTCGTACAGCATCCGCGCTACGGTGTAGTTGAGAATGCTGTCACCAACGAACTCGAAACGCTCGTTGTTGAGCGATCCGAAGCTGCGGTGGGTCAAGGCCTGGCGCAGCAGATCCGGCTGGCTGAATGAATAATCCAGCGCCGTCTGCAGGCGCTGGAATCGATTGGCATCTTTCACGGTATACGGCTTATAGGGTTGGCCGATGGGCAAAGCCCACCGGCGGCATGGATGGCGGCATCAGGCAGTGAAGTGCCTGAACACCACGGCCAGTACGATGCCCACCACCATCAGCAGCACCATCAGCTGGATAATAGACAGGCCAAACTGGCGACGAACCGTTATTACATTCATTTCGATACTCTCTCAGTGGATTCGGGTGCCGACGCGCGACAGGTCGCTGAAGTTCATCCAGATCAGGAAGGCCTTGCCGACCATCAGCTTGTCGTCGACGAAGCCCCAGTAGCGGCCGTCCAGACTGTTGTCGCGGTTGTCGCCCATCATGAAGTAATGACCGGCCGGCACCTTGCAGGTGAACCCGCTGTCGTCATAGCGGCAGTTGTCGCGATTCGGAAAATCCTGCACCTGGCCGAGCGCCACCGGCGGGAACTCCGGGATGTCCAGGGTCTTGTAGCTATTGCCGCCGACGGTTTCCTTGTACTGCTTGTTATGGATCATCGCCAGGCCACGCTCCATATAATCGTAGGTACCGTCCTCGACAGTCGGCACCGCCTTGCCATTCACCGTCAGTCGCTTGTTGCGGTACTCGACCGTGTCACCGGCCAGACCGATCACGCGCTTGATGTAGTTGACCTTCGGATTGGGCGGGAAGTTGAACACCACCACGTCGCCGCGCTGCACCTGGTTCATCGGCACCACGACATTGTTCAGCACCGGCACGCGGATGCCGTAGGTGAACTTGTTGACCAGGATGAAATCGCCGACCACCAGGCCCGGGCGCATCGAGCTACTCGGAATCTGGAACGGCTCGACCAGGAAGGAGCGCAGCAGGAACACCACCAGGATCACCGGGAAGAAACCGCGCGAGTAATCGACGAAATGCCCGGCCTCGCGGCCCTCGGCGGCGCGCTTCTTGGCCAGCATGAACTTGTCGATCGCCCAGACGATGCCGGTGATCACCACGAAGATCAGCATCACGGCCGAGAAGCTCATCATGTCCGACAGGACGATGAAGCCACCGATCACCAGCGCGAGATAGCCCCACTGGACCGACGCCGGATAATCCTTGGCGCCCGGCTGCTTCTTGCCACCCAGCATGATCAGCACCAGGCCGATCACCGCTGCGGCTACCCCTACCCAGAACAGATTTCCACCCACTTATTTGTCTCCCACTTGAAGAATGGCCAGGAAGGCGGTTTGTGGAATCTCCACGTTGCCGACCTGTTTCATGCGCTTCTTACCGGCTTTCTGTTTTTCAAGCAGCTTTTTCTTACGGGTGATGTCGCCGCCGTAGCACTTGGCCAACACGTTCTTGCGCAGCGCCTTGATGGTCTCGCGGGCGATGATCTGGCTGCCGATGGCCGCCTGCACCGCGATGTCGAACATCTGGCGCGGAATCAGCTCGCGCATCTTCGACGCCAGCGCACGGCCGCGGTACACCGAGGTCTGGCGGTGCACGATCAGACTCAGCGCGTCGACCTTCTCGCTGTTGACCAGGATGTCGAGCTTGACCAGATCGGCGGCCTGGAATTCCTTGAATTCGTAGTCGAGCGAAGCGTAGCCGCGGCTGGTGGATTTCAGCTTATCGAAGAAGTCCATCACCACTTCGTTCATCGGCAGCTCATAGGTCAGCATCACTTGGCGGCCCATGTACTGCATATTGCGCTGCACACCGCGCTTCTGGTTGCACAGCGTCATCACTGCGCCGACGAATTCCTGCGGAACCAGGATGGTCGAGGTGATGATCGGCTCGCGGATCTCGTCGATCTTCGACAGGTCCGGCAGCTTGGACGGGTTCTCGACTTCCAGCAGCACGCCGTCCTTCATCAGCACCTCGTACACCACCGTCGGTGCGGTGGTGATCAGGTCCATGTCGAACTCGCGCTCCAGGCGCTCCTGCACGATTTCCAAGTGCAACAGGCCGAGGAAGCCGCAGCGGAAGCCGAAGCCCAGCGCCTGCGACACTTCCGGTTCGTACTTCAGCGCGGCGTCGTTCAGCTGCAGCTTTTCCAGCGCGTCGCGCAGGTTTTCGTAATCGTGGCTTTCCACCGGGTACAGGCCGGCGAATACCTGCGACTGCACTTCCTTGAAGCCCGGCAGCGGCTCGTCGGCCGGCTTGGTCGCCAGGGTGATGGTGTCGCCCACCTTGGCCGATTTCAGTTCCTTGATGCCGGCGATCACGAAGCCCACTTCACCGGCGTTCAGGCTCTGGCGCTGCACCGATTTCGGGGTGAACACGCCGACCTGTTCGCACAGGTGCTCGGCGCTGGTCGCCATGAACTTGATCTTGTCCTTCGGCTTGAGCGAGCCGTCGATCACGCGCACCAGCATCACCACGCCGACATAGTTGTCGAACCAGGAGTCGACGATCAGCGCCTTGAGCGGGCCGTCCGGGTTGCCCTTCGGCGGCGGAATCTTGGTGATCACGGTCTCGAGGATGTCCTCGATGCCGATACCCGACTTGGCCGAAGCGCGCACCGCGTCGGTGGCCTCGATGCCGATGATGTCTTCGATTTCCTGAGCGACACGCTCCGGCTCGGCGGCCGGCAGGTCGATCTTGTTGAGCACCGGCACCACTTCGACGCCCAGGTCGATCGCGGTATAGCAGTTGGCGACGGTCTGCGCCTCGACACCCTGCGAGGCGTCGACCACCAACAGCGCGCCCTCGCAGGCGGACAGCGAGCGCGATACTTCGTAGGAGAAGTCGACGTGTCCCGGGGTGTCGATCAGGTTCAGGTTGTACACCTGGCCGTCGCGTGCCTTGTAGGTCAGCGCCGCGGTCTGCGCCTTGATGGTGATGCCGCGCTCTTTCTCGATGTCCATCGAGTCGAGCACCTGCGCGCTCATTTCACGCAGTTCGAGCCCGCCGCAGAATTGAATAAAGCGGTCGGCCAGCGTCGATTTGCCGTGGTCGATATGAGCGATGATCGAGAAATTGCGAATGTGGTTCATGCAGTCACACAAAAGTTAAGGGCACGCAAACGTGCCCTCATGTTCGTTAATGGCGGGAATTTTATCGGATTTCACCAAGATGTGCAGCCAAGCTGTCCGTATTCAGGTGCCAATGGCAGATTTCGGTCTCGCCATCCATCAGCACCGGCACCATCTCGTTGAAGCGTTCCTCCAGCACTGGGTCGCTATCGACGTCGATCACCGCCAATTCGAAGCCGAACCGCGCCTGCCACGGCGCGAGTTCGGCCAGCATCTGGTGGCACAGGCTGCAGTACTCGCGAAAGTACAACGTCAGCTTCACTTGGCATCCCCGACCGGCAGCGGCACGAATAGCGTGGCACCCTGGCGCAATACCTGCAACGGCACCGAGCTGCCCTTCTTCGCTCCGTTGATCTCGTTGAACAACTGCTTGGCGCTGGAGAGCTGTTCGCTGCCGATGCCGACGATCACGTCACCGGCCAACACGCCGGCGCGTTGCGCGGCCTGATTGGCACGCTGCACCAACAGGCCGAACGGCACGCCGACGCGGCGCAGCTGCTGCTGGCTCAGCTCGCTGACCACTAGGCCGACCTGACTCATCGTCTGCTCGGCCGGCTCGTTGACCTTCGGCTTGTTGGTCTCGCGCTCCGTCAGGCGCGGGTCGCTGTCTTTCAGCTCCTCGGCCACCACGGTGACGTTGCGGCTGGCCCGGTTGCGCCACACCTGCAGCATCACCGGCTTGCCAGGGGCGATCGCGCCGATCGCGCGCTGCAGATCGGCGCCGTTCTGGATAGTCTGACCGTCGACCTGCAACAGGATATCGCCCGGCTTCAGCCCAGCCTTATCGGCCGGTGCGCCCTTCTCGACATTGGTGACCAGCGCGCCGTTCGGCTGCGCCAGCCCGAACGAAGTCGCCAGCGCCTTGTTGACCTCCTGGGTCGTCACGCCGATGCGACCACGGCTGACCTTGCCCTTGGTCTTGAGCTGGTCGGCCACATTCATCGCCACGTCGATCGGGATGGCAAACGAAATGCCCATGAAACCGCCCGAGCGGCTGTAGATCTGCGAATTGATGCCGACCACCTCGCCGTTCATATTGAACAGCGGACCGCCCGAGTTGCCCGGGTTGACCGCGGCATCGGTCTGGATGAACGGCACATAGCTCTCGTCCGGCAACTGGCGGCCCTTGGCCGACACGATGCCGGCGGTCACCGAGTTGTCGAAGCCGAACGGCGAGCCGATCGCTACCACCCATTCGCCCACCTTCAGCGCGTTGTCGTCACCGACTCTCACCACCGGCAGATTGCCGGCGCCGTCGATCTTCAGCAGCGCCACGTCGGTGCGGGCGTCCGAGCCGATCAGTTTGGCCTTGAACTCGCGCTTGTCGGTCAACGTGACGGTGATCTCATCGGCCTTGGCCACCACGTGCGAGTTGGTCAGCACGTAGCCATCCTTGGAGAGGATGAAGCCCGAGCCCAGCGACGCGGCCTGGAACTCGCGCTGCTGGCGCGGCGCGTAGCGACGGAAGAACTCGAAGAACGGGTCGCCTGCCAGTTCGTCGGGCACCTCGGCCACCGACTCACGGACGGTCTGCTTGGTACTGATGTTGACGACGGCACGGCCCTCGTCCTGCACCAGTTGGGTGAAATCGGGAAGGTTTGCTACCGCAGCGACGGCCATCTGCGGGCCAAGCGCGACGGTGGACGCCAGGACGGCGGTTACGATCAGCTTTTTGATCGGCATGGTCTCTCCGGGGTTGAGGCAAGGACATCGAGGCGTTCGGTGATCACCGGCTGGAACAAGGCACGTTGGCCGAAGCCGCGCGAGACACGGCGCACAGCCAGGAGCGCTGCGGCGAAGCCCGCCAGACCGGCCAGCACCGACACGGTCTCGCTCGCCAGTGCGCCGGCAGCAGCACCGACGAACAAGCCGGCGAGCGGCACAAGATACATCAACAGGGCACTATTGAGCATGCCGCGCTCGGGAATCGACACGGTGACCCAGTCGCCGACCGCGGCATCGAGGGGGTTCTGCACCCGGAACGCCGAAGAACCGGCGCGGAACATCCGGGCGATGGACAGCGAGCGACAACCGTGCACCGGGTCACACTGCCCGCATGGAGTATGCGGACGCGGCTCGACCCAGGCGTGGCTGGACTCCAGCCGCACCACCCTCGCCTGGGTTTCGATCATTTCATGCTGACCTTCAGCGAGCGCAGCATACTGATCAGACTCTGCTCGGGCAGGTCGCCGACCAGGGTCAGCTGCAGGTTGTCGACGTTATGCGAAGCCATCGACAGCGCGCCCTGCACCACGGTCGCACGGTCGGGGCGCGGGTCGCCCGACTGCGGCTCGACGAACAGCGACAACATCACCAGCCCGTCGGTGTACATCAGGTGCCGGGCCTTGTCGCCGCTGGGCATGGTGCGTTCCACCGCACGCAGCAGCTTGAAGCCGGCCGGCAGCCCACTCACGTCCACCGGGCTTGCCACGGGCGGCACCACGGTGCCGGACGGCGCCTGCGCGCCGCCGCGCTGGGTATAGCTGAGCTTGTAGTGCGGCTTGTAGACCGCGCGGTCTTTCGGGGGCACCAGATCGACGTCGGTGAAGGTGTACTGCTCGGCCACCTCGTTGCTGCGCGGCAGCAGCATCACCGCCTTGAGCGGCATACCGGTGACGCTGTCGAGGCAGAAGCGCTGGTTGTAACGCAGCCCGTCGTTGGGCTTGAGCTGGAACCAGTCGCAATCGTGACGCGCGACCCGGTCGCTACCCAAGCGCTTGAGCGTATACGACGCGGCCAGACTGTCGACGTTATCCGGCAGCACGGTCGGGAACAGCCGCATCGCACTGACTCGCGCCGCGGTCAGCGCACGCGCATCCGGGGCGAAGTAGGTGATGTCGTTGCCTTGGCGCAAAATCTCGCGCGGCAGGCCGTCGAGCGACTCGCGCCGCTCGGTCAGCTGGTTGTCGACGATGCCGCGGTAGATCTGGAAGGTTTCCAGCGCGCCGCTCATCTGGTGCAGATAGGTGCCGCTGAGCGGCTGCTGCCGGCCGGCTTGAGCGGCCTTACGCAACGGCTGCCAGTCGTCACCCCCGGCCTGGGCGGCCAGGGCGACGCCGAGCAGCACGCCGCCCGTGATACAGCTAATGCGATGCATCAGTGGCGACCTCCGCTACCCAAGGCAACGCGCATCACGTTGGGGTCGGAGTACATTTCCTGATGGGCCATCAGGTAGGGGTCGTCGCGGGCCGGTTGTACTTGTTGTACATCGGTCGGCGTGTTTGCGGCGACCAGTTCGGCATGCGGCGCCCCCGCACTACCCAGCTGCTGCCATGCCACCACCGCGGCGAAGGTGACGCTGGCAGCCAGCGCGGCGGCGCCAAGCTGGCGCGCCCGTGCTTGACCGAACCAGCGGCGTGGCGCCAACACGGTCGGCTCGTCGGCCAACCGTTCTGCCACTTGTTGACGGACATTTACCGACAGGATCGTGTTGGCGCGCATTGCGTCCCCGATCATGTGATAGCTGTCCCAGAGCTCTTTGAGCGACTCGTCGCTACCGAGCGTTGTGACGACCTTGGCGGCCTCGTGTCCGTCGAGTTCGCCATCCATCAAAGCGGATACCGATTCCTTCATACCTACCACCTTCTGTTTTTCGCTGTGTCCAGCAACGGCCTGAGTTCTGCAGCAATGGCTTCTCGTGCGCGAAAAATCCGCGATCGAACGGTGCCGATCGGGCAATTCATCACACTGGCTATCTCTTCGTAGCTTAAGCCGTCCATTTCCCGCAGGGTAATGGCAGTTCGCAACTCCTCCGGCAACGCTTCGACTGCCGCGTTGACGGTTTGCAGGATCTGCTTGTTCATCAGTTCGGATTCGGGCGTGTTCAGGTCGGGAACCTGCGACGTCATGTCGTAGCTCTCGCCATCCTCGTCCACCACCTCACTGCCCACTACCGGGCGACGCCCGCTTGCGCTCAGAAAATTCTTGGCGGTGTTAATGCCAATCCTGTACAGCCAGGTATAGAACGCACTTTCCCCTCGAAACGACGGCAGCGCCCGATACGCCTTGATGAAGGCTTCCTGGGTCACGTCGTCGATGTCGGCGCCATCCCGGATGAACCGGGACAGCAGGCGGCCAAGGCGTCGCTGATACTTCGCGACCAATAGGTCGAAAGCTCTTTTTTCGCCTCGTTGCGCACGCTCCACCAACTGTTGATCGATATCCCGATCACTCATGTCGTTGTAATGCTCCCTGATGCGCCGACCCTTAATTGTTGTGAAGTCACTGGGCAGGCACAGACTAGACCACACGGCCGGTGCCGAGTTCCCCCGACGTTTGCGCCAGTGTTGCGTCGGATCAGACCGCGCCGCAAAACCTCGCGACCAGCGAGCCGCCTGGCCTGACGGCCGGCGGCAAGACCCCGAACCTTAACAGAGCTTCCCCACAGCGAAAAGAACTGGCCTGGGGGCTTCCATTTATAACCAAGCGCTTGCTAGAATGACGAGCAATTACTCCAGTTACCCTGCCAGGAGCCCTACGATGCCCCAGTCCACCCCCGGCCAACGCTTCCGCACCGCCGTCGCCACCCATCACCCGCTGCAGATCGTCGGCGCCATCAACGCCTATAGCGCGCTGCTCGCCGAACACAGCGGCTTTGCCGCGCTCTACCTGTCCGGCGGCGGCGTCGCGGCAGCCAGCTGCGGCATCCCCGACCTGGGCATCACCCAGCCGGAAGACGTGCTGATCGACATCCGTCGCATCACCGACGTCACCGAACTGCCGCTCTTGGTCGATATCGACACCGGCTGGGGCGGTGCGTTCAACATCGCCCGCACCGTGCACGCGGTGGAAAAAGCCGGCGCAGCGGCGGTGCATATCGAAGACCAGGTGCAGGCCAAGCGCTGTGGCCACCGCCCCAACAAGGCGATCGTGGCGCAGAGCGAGATGGTCGACCGCGTCAAGGCGGCGGTGGACGCGCGCCGCGACGACAGCTTCGTGATCATGGCGCGCACCGACGCACTGGCGGTCGAGGGACTCGATGCCGCGATCGAGCGCGCGGTGGCCTGCGTCGAGGCCGGCGCCGACATGATCTTCCCCGAGGCGATGACCGACCTGGTGATGTACCGCCGCTTCGCCGAGGCGGTGAAGGTGCCGATCCTCGCCAATATCACCGAGTTCGGAGCGACCCCGCTGTTCACCACCGAGGAGCTGGCTTCGGCCGACGTCGGCATGGTGCTCTACCCGCTGTCGGCATTCCGCGCGATGAGCCAGGCGGCGCTGAACGTGTACGGCGCGATCCGCCGCGACGGCACCCAGGCCAATGTGGTCGACACCATGCAGACCCGCGCCGACCTCTATCAGCACCTGGGCTACCACGCTTTCGAACAGAAGCTCGATGCGCTGTTCGCCAGCGAAGCCACCCCACAACAACGATAAAGAATCAAGGTTGGCCGAACCGTGTAGACGCCCTTCGGCCCACCTCCCGTCCGTGTTTGGCAGTCCGTGTTTTTTCTTGATCTATCGCCATGATCTACCAGGGAGAAAAGGCAATGAACGACGTAGCAACCCCGATCAAACCGAAGAAATCGGTCGCGCTGTCCGGCGTGGCCGCCGGCAATACCGCACTGTGCACCGTGGGGCGCACCGGCAACGACCTGCACTACCGCGGCTACGACATTCTCGACCTCGCCGAGCGCTGCCAGTTCGAGGAAGTGGCCTATCTGCTGGTGCACGGCAAGCTGCCGAACCAGGCCGAGCTGGTCGGCTACAAGCAGAAGCTGAAATCGCTGCGCGGCCTGCCGGCCTCGGTGAAGGCGGTGCTGGAGGCACTACCTGCCTCGGCCCACCCGATGGACGTGATGCGCACCGGCGTGTCGGCGCTGGGCTGCACCCTGCCGGAGAAGGACGACCACAATACCGCCGGCGCCCGCGAGATCGCCGACCGGCTGATGGCCTCGTTTGGCTCGATGCTGCTCTACTGGTACCACTACAGCCACAACGGCAAGCGCATCGAGGTGGAAACCGACGACGACTCGATCGGCGGCCACTTCCTGCACCTGCTGCACGGCAAGACGCCGAGCGCGCTGTGGGTGCGCGCGATGCACACCTCGCTCAACCTGTACGCCGAGCACGAATTCAACGCCTCCACCTTCACCGGCCGCGTCATCGCCGGCACCGGCTCGGACATGTACTCGGCCATCACCGGCGCGATCGGCGCGCTGCGCGGGCCGAAACACGGCGGTGCCAACGAGGTGGCGTTCGAGATCCAGCAGCGCTATGAAAACCCGGACGAGGCCGAGGCCGACATCCGCGCCCGCGTCGAGCGCAAGGAAGTGGTGATCGGCTTCGGCCACCCGGTGTACACCATCGCCGACCCGCGCAACAAGGTAATCAAGGAGGTGGCGCGCGAGCTGTCCGAGGCGGAGGGCGACAGCAAGATGTTCGACATCGCCGAGCGCCTGGAGTCGGTGATGTGGGACGTGAAGAAGATGTTCCCGAACCTCGACTGGTTCTCGGCGGTGAGCTACCACGCGATGGGCGTGCCGACCGCGATGTTCACCCCGCTGTTCGTGATCTCGCGCACCGCCGGCTGGAGCGCGCACGTGATCGAACAACGCCAGGACGGCAAGATCATCCGTCCTTCGGCCAACTACGTCGGCCCGGAAGACCTGGCCTACGTGCCGATCGAACAGCGCTGATCAAGCACAGGGGGAGCGTCGTCTCCCCCGTCTGGCCACCACTTCAAGCCTTGCCTACGCCATGAATACTGCACACCGCAAACCCCTGCCTGGCACCGCCCTGGACTACTTCGATGCGCGCGCCGCCGTCGAGGCGATCCAGCCCGGCGCCTACGACACCCTGCCGTACACCTCGCGCGTGTTGGCCGAAAACCTGGTGCGCCGCTGCGACCCGGCCACGCTGAACGATTCGCTGCGGCAGCTGATCGAACGCAAACGCGAGCTGGACTTCCCGTGGTTCCCGGCCCGCGTCGTGTGTCACGACATCCTCGGCCAGACCGCGCTGGTGGACCTGGCCGGCCTGCGCGACGCCATCGCGGCCCAAGGGGGCGATGCGGCACAGGTCAACCCAGTAGTGCCGGTGCAGCTGATCGTCGACCATTCGCTGGCGGTGGAATGCGGCGGCTTCGACCCGGAGGCCTTCGACAAGAACCGCGCCATCGAAGACCGCCGCAACGAAGACCGTTTCCACTTCATCGAGTGGACCAAGACCGCCTTCGACAACGTCGACGTGATCCCGGCCGGCAACGGCATCATGCACCAGATCAACCTGGAGAAAATGTCGCCGGTGATCCACAGCGAGTGCGGCGTCGCCTACCCGGACACCTGTGTCGGCACCGACAGCCACACCCCGCACGTCGACGCGCTCGGCGTGATCGCCGTCGGCGTCGGCGGGCTGGAGGCCGAGAACGTGATGCTCGGCCGCGCCTCGTGGATGCGCCTGCCCGACATCGTCGGCGTCGAGCTGACCGGCCAGCGCCAGCCCGGCATCACCGCCACCGACATCGTGCTGGCGCTGACCGAATTCCTGCGCCAGCAGAAGGTGGTCGGCGCCTACCTGGAGTTCTACGGCGCCGGCGCCGCCAGCCTGACCATCGGCGACCGCGCCACCATCTCCAATATGGCGCCGGAGTACGGCGCCACCGCGGCGATGTTCGCCATCGACGAGCAGACCCTCGCCTACCTGCGCCTGACCGGCCGCAGCGACGAGCAGGTCCGCCTGGTCGAGACCTATGCCAAGACCGCCGGCCTGTGGGCCGACAGCCTGCAGCACGCCGAATACGAGCGCGTACTGAGTTTCGATCTGTCGAGCGTCGTGCGCAATATGGCCGGCCCGTCCAACCCGCACAAGCGCCTGCCGACCTCGGCCTTGGCTGAACGCGGCATCGCCGGCGACCTCGCCAAGGCCCGTGCCCAGGAAGCCGACGGCCTGATGCCGGACGGCGCGGTGATCATCGCCGCCATCACCAGCTGCACCAACACCTCCAACCCGCGCAACGTGATCGCCGCCGGCCTGTTGGCGCGCAACGCCCGCCAGTTGGGCCTGACCCGCAAGCCGTGGGTGAAGAGCTCGCTCGCGCCCGGCTCGAAAGTGGTCGAGCTGTATCTGAAGGAAGCCGGCCTGCTCGACGACTTGGAAGCGCTCGGCTTCGGCATCGTCGCCTTCGCCTGCACCACCTGTAACGGCATGTCCGGCGCGCTCGATCCGACAATCCAGCAGGAAATCATCGACCGCGACCTGTACGCCACCGCGGTGCTGTCGGGCAACCGCAACTTCGACGGCCGCATCCACCCCTACGCCAAGCAGGCCTTCCTGGCCTCGCCACCGCTGGTGGTCGCCTACGCCATCGCCGGCACGGTGCGCTTCGACATCGAACAGGACGTGCTGGGCGTGGTGGACGGCAAGGAGATCCGCCTGAAGGACCTCTGGCCGAGCGACGAGGAGATCGACGCCCTGGTCGCCCGCGCGGTGAAGCCGGCGCAGTTCCACCAGATCTACATCCCGATGTTCGAGAAGCGCGCCACCGCCAAGGCGGCCTCGCCGCTGTACGACTGGCGCCCGCAAAGCACCTACATCCGCCGCCCGCCGTACTGGGAAGGCGCACTGGCCGGCGAGCGCACGCTCAAGGGCATGCGGCCGCTGGCGCTGCTGCCGGACAATATCACCACCGACCACCTGTCGCCGTCCAACGCCATCCTGGCCAGCAGCGCCGCTGGCGAATACCTCGCCAAGATGGGCTTGCCGGAGGAGGACTTCAACTCCTACGCCACCCACCGCGGCGACCACCTGACCGCGCAGCGCGCCACCTTCGCCAACCCGCAGCTGGTCAACGAGATGGCGGTGGTGAACGGCGAGGTGAAGAAAGGCTCGCTGGCCCGCGTCGAGCCGGAAGGCCAGGTGATGCGCATGTGGGAGGCGATCGAGACCTATATGGCCCGCCGCCAGCCGCTGATCATCGTCGCCGGCGCCGACTACGGCCAGGGCAGCTCGCGCGACTGGGCCGCCAAGGGCGTGCGCTTGGCCGGCGTGGAAGCGATCGTCGCCGAGGGTTTCGAGCGCATCCACCGCACCAACCTGATCGGCATGGGCGTGTTGCCGCTGGAGTTCCAGCCCGGCGTCACCCGCAAGACGCTGGCACTCGACGGCACCGAGACCTACGACGTGCTCGGCCAACGCCACCCCCGCGCCGAGCTGACGCTGGTGATCCATCGCCGAAACGGCGCAACCGTGCAGGTGCCGGTGATCTGCCGGCTGGACTCAGACGAGGAAGTGTCGATCTACGAGGCCGGCGGCGTGCTGCAGCGCTTCGCCCAGGACTTCCTGGAGTCGACCCAGGCGGCGTGAGTCGACGATGACGGCAGAGCCAAGGCTGTTGTTGATGGCCAAACCCCAGCCAGCGGTGTTGTCCGCCATGGTGAGCGCCGTGCGCCACCATGGCCTGGACACCCGGCTGGGGTTCCGGCTGTTCGCACCCGAGAACTGGCACCAGTCGCTGTCGAGCCGCTACTTCGTCGAAGCGGGACTGCGCGACAAGCTGCTGCGTGCCGGTGACCGGGTCTCGGCCGTGATGTGCCCCGTAACGCTCAACCGCATCAACAGCGGATGGGAGACACCAGGCAGAAGAGATTGGGCATTCCGAACGCGCGGCGACCCGAAGGAACTAAAGGCGCTGCGGCTCGCAATCCAGGCTGCTCTGCTTGCGGAAGGCCTGGATGCCCCGTCGACCCCCACCCCGCACGTCACCATCAGCTATCTCGCGCCGTCGCCGTTGCCATCGCAACAGATCGAACCGATCGACTGGACGATCGACGAAATCCTGCTGGTGGAAGGCGGCGGGGCGCCCTATCACTACCGGACCATCGCCACCGGGCCACTCGCCGCCCCGCCCTACCCCTATGCCCAGCTGCGCCTGCTCTAGCCACGTCCGACAGGACGTAGGCAAAGCCGGCGCCGCACGATAACGTAGCATTGCCGCGCCCTGCCCGATGCAGGCGCTCTCGATAAGGAACAGGCACCATGCCGCATCTTCCCCAGATCAAGATACCCGCCACCTACCTGCGTGGCGGCACCAGCAAAGGCGTGTTCTTCCGCCTGCAGGACCTGCCCGAAGCGGCCCGGGTGCCCGGCGCCGCGCGCGACGCGCTGCTGATGCGCGTGATCGGCAGCCCCGACCCGTACGGCAAACAGATCGACGGCATGGGCGGCGCCACCTCCAGCACCAGCAAGACGGTGATCGTCGCCAAGTCGAACCGGCCCGACCACGACGTCGACTACCTGTTCGGCCAAGTGGCGATCGACTCCGCCTTCGTCGACTGGAGCGGCAACTGCGGCAACCTGTCCGCCGCGGTCGGCCCGTTCGCCATCGCGGGCGGCCTGGTCGATGCGGCGCGCATCCCGCACGACGGCATCGCCACCGTGCGCATCTGGCAGGCCAATATCGGCAAGACCATCATCGCCCACGTGCCGATCGTGGGCGGTCAGATACAGGAAACCGGCGATTTCGAGCTCGACGGTGTCACCTTCCCGGCGGCCGAGGTACAGCTGGAATTCCTCGACCCGGCCGACGAAGGCGAAGACGGCGGTGCGATGTTCCCCACCGGCAATCTGGTCGACGACCTGGAAGTGCCGGGCGTCGGCGTGCTGAAGGCCACGCTGATCAACGCCGGCATCCCAACCATCTTCGTCAACGCCGACGCAATCGGCTACACCGGCACCGAACTGCAGGAAGCGATCAACGGCGACGCCAAGGCGCTGACGATGTTCGAGACCATCCGCGCCCACGGCGCGCTGAAGATGGGCCTGATCCAGCATCTGGACGAGATCGCCACCCGCCAGCACACCCCGAAGATCGCCTTCGTCGCCCCGCCAGCCGACTACGTGTCGTCCAGCGGCAAGCCGGTGGCGGCCGCCGACATCGACGTGCTGGCCCGCGCCATGTCGATGGGCAAGCTGCACCACGCGATGATGGGCACGGCGGCCGTGGCCATTGGCACCGCGGCGGCGATCCCCGGCACGCTGGTCAACCTGGCGGCCGGCGGCGGCGAGCGCCACGCGGTGCGCTTCGGCCATCCTTCCGGCACGCTGCGCGTCGGCGCCGAGGCAACGTTGGCCGAAGGAGAATGGACGGTGACCAAGGCGGTGATGAGCCGCAGCGCCCGCGTGCTGATGGAAGGCTGGGTGCGCGTACCCGGTGATGCGTTCTGAAGAGCGTGCCGCGAGGCCTGGACCGCGCACCGGACAGCCCCCGCCCCTTTCCTATTAAGCAGCAACGGCCTCATCGATAGCCCCGAGCTCATTGAATAAGAGCCGCTAACAAACCCGGCACCGCAGTCCTGTCCAAGCGCGTTGCCGCAGCCGGAAGGCCGCGCGACAACGCCCACAGGTAAACGGCGCCAAGCCGCATTTGCACTGCTACATACAAACGCGGGCAACCTGCCTGCACAGCAAAGGATTTGTCATGCCCCAGAAAGACATCTTCGTCGTCGGCGCTGCCCGCACCGCCATTGGCGCCTTCGGCGGCTCGCTCAAGGACGTCGCCCCAGTTGAGCTCGGCACCACCGTGATCCGCGCCGCGCTGGAGCGCGCCAACGTCGCCCCGGCAGCCGTAGGCCATGTGGTGATGGGCAACGTGATCCCCACCGAAACCCGCGACGCCTACCTGTCGCGCGTGGCGGCGATGGATGCCGGCATCCCCAAGGAAACCCCGGCGTTCAACGTCAACCGACTGTGCGGCTCCGGCCTGCAGGCCATCCTGATGGCGGCGCAGAGCATCCTGGTCGGCGATGCCGACATCGCCGTCGGTGGCGGCGCCGAATCGATGAGCCGCGGCCCCTACCTGATGCCGGGCGCGCGCTGGGGCACCCGCATGGGCAACGCGCAGGTGGTCGACTACATGCTCGGCATCCTGCACGACCCGTGGCAGCAGACCCATATGGGCGTCACCGCAGAGAACGTTGCGACGCGCTACGGCATCGGCCGCGAACAGCAGGATGCACTGGCGCTGGAAAGCCAGCAACGCGCCGCCCGCGCGATCGAGGAAGGGCGCTTCAAGGAGCAGATCGTCCCGCTCGAAATCGCCACCCGCAAGGGCACTGTGGTGTTCGACACCGACGAGCACGTGCGTAGCGATGTGACGCTGGAGCAACTGGCCAAGATGAAGCCAGCGTTCCAGAAGGACGGCTCGGTCACCGCCGGCAACGCGTCGGGCCTCAACGATGGTGCCGCCGCCGTGGTACTGGCCGGCGGCGCCCAGGTGCAGGCGCTGGGCCTGAAGCCACTGGCACGGCTGGTCAGCTGGGGCCACGCCGGCGTCGAACCGGACCACATGGGCATCGGCCCGGTGCCGGCCAGCCGCATCGCGCTGGCGCGCGCCGGCCTGACCGTGGCCGACCTCGACGTGATCGAGGCCAACGAAGCCTTCGCCGCCCAGGCCTGCGCAGTGGCTCAGGAGCTGGGCTTTGATCCGGCGAAGGTCAACTCGAACGGTTCCGGCATCTCGCTCGGCCACCCGGTCGGTGCCACCGGCGCCATCATCACCGTCAAGGCGCTGTACGAACTGCAGCGCACCGGCGGCCGCTACGCACTGGTGACGATGTGCATCGGCGGCGGCCAGGGGGTGGCGGCGGTGTTCGAGCGGGTGTGATGGCCAGCAGCTAATCCCGTTCGGCCAACCTTGACCGCATCGCGGCAAACGACAACGGCGCCCAATGGGCGCCGTTGTGCATGATGGCGGGGTATGGCGCTTTCGCGATATTCTTTAGGCATAAATCTCGTCTTCGCCTGCGCCCGCCTTACTGCCGAGCCAGCCGTTCAAGAAAGCCCCACCATTTTGGAACACGCCCTGCTTTACCCCGTCCTGTCCCAGATGCTGCTGACCTTGCTCGTGTGGGTCTACATGTATGCCCTGCGGCTGCGTTATCTGATCGCCAAACGCATCCCCAGCCAGCAGATCGCCACGCCAGAGCTGATCAACGCCCTGCTGCCCGAGCACATCAACCGCCCGTCGAACAACCTCAAGAACCTGTTCGAGCTCCCGGTCATTTTCTATGCCGTCTGTAGCCTGCTGCTCGCCCTGCACCAGGCCGATGCCGTGTTCGTACAGCTGGCCTGGGCCTATGTCGCGCTACGGGCGCTGCATAGTGCGATTCAGTGCACCATCAACTATGTGCCGTTGCGTTTCGCAGCGTATCTCGCATCCAGCATCGTGCTGTGGGCGATGGTGATCCGGCTCGCACTGTCGGCGCTCTAGGTCGGCAAGGCCACTGCGAATCTGAGGCATGCTCCGTGACCAGGATGTACACCTGACGGCCCGGTCACCTCGCTGACCGGGCGCATCCCGCGAGAGCCAAACGTCCGAGATGGGTACTTATTGCCAGATCCGTTCGGCCATCATTTCCTTTCATTCAAGAGAAGCAATCGACATGATTCAGCCTGAAGGCCATCAACTCTTTCTTGATCACGTAGGATATTTCGTCCCCGACCTCGACATTGCCGCGAGCCAATTGGAAAAGCTAGGCTTTCGTGTCTCGAAAACCAATACCCAGAAAAGCCCCAACGAACAGGGCGAACTGATTCCTACCGGCACATCGAATCGCTTGGTCATGTTGAAACAGGGCTTTCTTGAAACGCTAGCCGCCACAAGCCCAACGCCTTTGGCTGACCAGTTGACCCATGCCCTGTCCCGCTATCAGGGACTGCACCTGATTGCTCTGGCTCATGCCGACCTGCCAGGCCAACGCGAAAGATTGATCCAGCAGAATTTTGCGATGCAACAGTGCATCACCTTGCGTCGCTGGGTACCCACACCAGATGGGGAGCGCCAGACCGGCATTTCGGTTCTTCGTACTCAACCCGGCGAGATGGCTGAAGGCCGGGTGCAGATGGTCACCAACCACACACCTGAACTGTTCTGGACGCCGGGATCGACCGACCACGAGAACTGTGCGGAAGCGATAACCGACCTGCTGATCTGCGTACCGGATCCTGGCGAGGCCGCTAGCCGATATGAGCGCTATACGGGAAAGACGGCACGCTCGACGGATGGGCTCGTCGCCTTCCCGATGGATCACGGGCGTCTCGTCTTGATGACCCCTGACAAGGCTACGTCGATGCTGCCCGGGTTTGCCATGCCGAGCCTGCCTTATATGGCGGGAATCGCCATACGTAGCAACAACATCGACGTCACCAGAAGCGTCCTGGAACGAAATGGCGTACCGCTGCTGTTTACCAGTAAGACTCTGCTCTACGTCGGACCGGGCAACGGTCTTGGCTCCTACATGCTCTTTCATACCGACTCGATTGAGGAGCCTTGGTCGGCGCTGGCACATGAATCCGGTGTAGCAGCGAAACGCTCCACTGGATGCGACTGAGCCCATCACACCGTTTCAGTTTCCCTGCACTTCAAAAGGATGATGAAGCCCGTAGTCCAGCCCGAGCCGGATCGCCACCGTTACGGCCAAACCGAACCACGCGCAGCAGATTCACAGTGAGTTGAACAACATGCTGTTGCCTACTCGAGCAGAAGCCGGTTGCGAACGCTATGAGCTTTTCCGCGACGTTAAGGATGACCATCGCTTCGTGCTGCAGGAGCAGTGGCAGAGCAAGGCCGCTCTTGAAGCACACTTCCTCACCCCGCACTTCAAAGCCCTGGTTGAAGCCATCACGCCCATCGCCACCGTCGAGATCTCAGAGCTGAACTACGTCGCTTGAGCATCAGTAGCAAAATGCCAAATAGGCCCACTCAAATTGAGGGGGCCTATTTATTTCTATCACGCCCGCCTGAAACGTACCGGTGCAGACAAAACCTAGATGTCGTATCGACCCTCCTCCTGCCGACTGCCCACACTATCCCCGCAGAACGGCCTTTCCCACCCCCGAAGCTGCCGCCGGCGCATTCTGCATCACCACCACCCCGGCCACGATCAGCAGCGCGCCGATCAGCCGGACGGTGGTGATCGGCCGGGCAGCGAAGCCGACCAGTGCGTAATGGTCGAGCAATAGCGACGCCACCATCTGCCCGGCCACCACCGCGGCGATGAAGTTGCTGACCCCCAGCTTCGGCGCCAGGATCAGCGCGCTGCTGATGTAGAACACCCCGAGCACGCCGCCGATCCACCACCACAGCGGTCCCTTGGCGGCCAGCGCCAGCTGCGGCGCCGGCACGCGCTGGGCCAGCATCACCGGCAGGATCGCCAGTACGCTGACAGCGAGCGAGATCAGCGTCGCCCACAGCGGGTGGCCCAGTGCGCGGCCGAGGGCAGCATTGGCGCCGGCCTGTACCGGCACCACGGCACCGGCGGCGCAGGCGATCAACAAACCCAACAGGCTGGCAAGCGGGGACATGGCAACACTCCTTGTTCGATGCCACGCCAGTCCCGATTGGAACCGGGCCTTGGCAGCGGCAAGTTAGCGACGCACTCAGCTTGCTATAACGCTAACAGCATTGCCAATTCGATATTCGGCTAACTATTATTCGCTCTATGAATAATCTACGCCGCATCGATCTCAACCTGCTGGTGATCCTGGAAGCGCTGTTGGCCGAACGCCATATCTCGCGCGCTGCAGAGCGGCTGCACATGAGCCAACCGGCGGTCAGCCATGCGCTGGGCCGGCTGCGTCAACTATTCGACGACCCGCTGTTGGTGCGCGGCGCTCAGGGCATGGCACCGACCGCTAGGGCGTTGGAGCTGAACCGACCGTTGGCCGAAGCGCTGCGTCAGGTGCACGCGGTGCTCGGCCCCACCGCTTTCGACCCAGCCACCGCCGAGCGCACCTTCCGACTCGGCATGTCCGACTACGGCGCCGCCGCGGTGCTGCCGGCCCTGATCAAAATGCTGCGACGCGAGGCGCCCGGTGTCGTGCTGCGCGTCAGCCAGCACAGCCGCGAGGCGATGGCGGCCCAAGTGGCCGATGGCGAGTTGGATTTGGCTCTCGGGGTGTTTCCGCAGCTACCGGATGGACTGCGGACGGAAACCCTGTTCGAGGAGCAGTTCGCCTGTGCACTCGATGCGGCGACCCTGGCCGACGGGCAACACTGGGACCTGGAAACCTACCTCGCCCGGCCACACGCGCTGGTGGCGGTACGCCCCGACAGCGTCGACGAGATCGACCGGGCGCTGGCCGCCTGCGGCGCGCGTCGTCACATCGCGCTGACGCTGCCGCACTGGAGCGTCGCGCCGGCGCTGATCGCCGGCACCGACCTGGTACTGACCGCCGCGCGACGCTGCCTGAGCCACGCGCCGTCACTGGCGATTCTGCCGGTACCGTTTGCACTCGCGCCGTTCGCGTTCACCCAGATCTGGCACGCGCGCGCGGACAGCGATCCCGGCCACGCCTGGTTACGTGCAAGGTTGGCCGAAGCGGCCCAAAGATGACCGCGGCGCTACACCTCCTAGCGATGAATGCACCGGCGAACTCTTGATGTGTACAGACGATAAGAGTTTACGTGGCGCATGTCGCTCGAGCCGCCCGGTGCAAGCCCGCTGCAACATTGCCAGCCGCTTAGCGCCGCGAACAAGACCCTTCCGGCGTTGTTGTGCTGCCTTGGCGCACTCCTTGTACTGTCTGCGGCAGCACGCCTAGCCGGAACCGCTTCGCTGAATTTTGTTAGCGACTCTTAGCCGAGTAAGTCCCCCGGCGACAAGGCGCCGCGGATGATCTTCACCAGTGCGTCCTGAATATCCGGCTCCGAACTGAGGCTGCGGTACACGTAGCCGCCCGAGGGCGGTCGCCGTGAACGAGACCTGCGACAGCCTCAGGAATAGCCACTGCCATAGACGCCGGCTTCGGCGGTGCCGCGCACCCAACAGTTCGCATCGCCCCCAGTCGGTCCTCGGCCGGCCATCGCAAGTGCAGTTCCGGCTGTTCGGGATGGGAGATCCTACTGCGCATGAAAGGTCGTGGGCTCGACGCCTGGCTGCCGGACCCAACGGCTGCGCTGGAGGAGCCTGCGCCGCGGCGTTGCACTAACGCTAACCCGCCTCCGGATGGATCTGATGGCAGTAGTTCAGGGCGCTGCGGGCCAAATCCATTTCTTCCATCGCTTTGTCTACCTTGAGCTGCATCAAGAGCGTCTGGTCTTGGACCTTCTTCGCCTCCGCACGCAAGTCCTCTAACTTGGACTGGTTGTCCAATGCGCTGGACTCGAGATTGTAGAGGCTGTGAAGGTTACCCAGGGTGTCGAAGATGGCGCCGTAATTGCTCTCGACCTCTTTGCGAATCTTCTCATAGGCTTGGGCATAGTTTCCGGTCCCAGCCCTCACGACGAACTTCCCGTCGGGTGTGAACATGCCGCTGAGCGAGTCGTCGGCCCTCAGCCCCGCTTTCAGATACATCTGCATCTGACGCATCGTCAGGAACTGCTTGGCGGCTTCGAGAACGCTCTTCTTGGTCCGATCCGTATTGGCTTTCCAGAACAGATCCGTCCATTCAATGTGCTGGCTTTCCAGGTGTCTAACTAGGTCTTTGAACGCTTCCTTGCCAAGGGCTTTCAGGGCCGCCTCGATCGACTTCGCAGCGATCTTCTGGAGTATCGTTTGACCAATCTTGTCTGCGGCCTTGACTCCCAGCTCCTTGGCCATCGCAGATTCCCAGAGCAGCACCGCGTCGGTCACCCCGGACAAATAAGCCGTCTCGTCGGCGTGGATGAATTGCCAGTCGAGCACCTCCTGCAGATGCCTGAGGTTCTGCAGCTGGTCGCTCAGCGCCCGCGCGCTGAGCGACGCGAGTCCCATCCTCATCTGCTCATCGGCGCATGGCCCGCTCGGCGGCTCGATCCTGACGTCGGGTCGAATCCCAATCTTGATCGTGCGAGGTTCACAAGACACCTCGCCTGCCATGAACACGGCGTTTACGGTGCAGCCCTGCCCCTTGAGGTAGTCGGTGTTCGGATCGTGGTAGGCCGCCCAATGGTCATACTCGCAGTAGGTGGTACTGCGCTTTCCGCTCTGGAAACGTACCCGACCCTGGTCGTCGACGCCCGCAGCCCCAGCGGCGTAGACACGGTAGGGAGTGCACAGCGGGTCCCATTGACGAAGCTTGGGATCGGCAGGCGGATCGTAGCTGAACTCGAAGAACCAGAATTTGGCAAAGAAGGCGGGATCGGGGTTCTTGAGGTCACGCAGGATGTCGCGGCCTGGCACGGGTTGATTGGAAGCCGACATGACGGTTGCGCGGATCCACGCTTGCCAGGCTTTCTCGGGCACTTCGTCGGGAATGGGCAAGGCATCGGGTTCGGGCTGCTCGACCTCGATTCGCGACGGGTAAAGCGCGGGCGAGACCCACCCCGAGGTCGCCACCGATGCGAGGTGCTCACGACAAGAGCGGTAATGATCGTAGACCATCCAGGCGAACGCCCCCAGCGAGTCCGGAGCATCGCCGAGCCCGGTCGGCCGAACCGAGAACTTGACCGGAACACCGCCGTCCTCGCCCAGGGCCTTGATCGCCTCGTCAGCCAGATGGAATTTGCAACGCAGCTTGAGAGTCTGCTGTGTCAGGGAAGGCGTGGCGTCGACAGCATGGTGGGCCTTTCCCGGCACGACCTTCAGGTAGCCCAGCTTGTAGTCGCCCTGTATGTCATAGTACGGATCCAGGGAGGCTTGGTTGTCGATGGTCGTGATCTCTAGGCCGCCGGAGAAGGTGGTGTTGAACAGGCTCAATGTGGGGCTAACGGTGACGATGCACGAGCCGTCGGCATTGCCGTCTCGGTCGGCCGACAGGACCAGCTGCGGCTTGGCGCCAGTCACGGCCACTTTGGTCGAAAATGGCGTGGCCGCAAGGGTGCGCGTCTCGCCAGTCGCACTTTGCACGATCGCACCCACTCGGTACGTGATGCGTAGCATGCCATCCAGGTCCGTCCAATCGGCTCGGACTGCACCCGCCCTGTCTAGCCCGAAACTCTGAACTTGCGGGTTGCTCGCCGAGCTTAGCCACTGTCCACCATCCACCTGCCACGGCATGGCATCTGGTATCTCCTCCACGATGGTCCAACCCGGGGGAGTCACGACGAGCCTGTAGCCCACCCCGATCAGATCGACCGCGTCCCCCCACATGTGGACGTCGTTGGCTGCGTACTGACTGGCGGTGCGCGGCGATGGATCGAGTTGCCAGTCGATCACGAGCGCTGGATCGGGCACGAGAGCCGACCCGCTCACCTGCAGCAGGCCCACGCCCTGGCAGTGGTAGGGTTTGCCGTCCAGGCTAACCATCACGTCGCCGGGCACCGACAACGAGAAGCTGTTGCTCAGTCGGAAGATCGTCAGCGCCGCACTCAACGCCGTGCGGTCGAGTCCGCTCACGCACCCCAGGTCCGGGATGCTCAGCGGCACCGCGAAATCGTCGACCGTCGCGCCCAGGCTGCGGGCGTCGACGCCGTAGAGCAGCGGCACGACGGTGGCCACCGAGGTGCTCTTGCCGTCGGCCGTCACGCTGGCCGGGGTGAGCGTGACCCGGCAGCCGGGGTTCGGATAACGCAACGTGAAGCGGACGTCGCCGTGGATCTCGATGCCGGGCGCCGGCGCATCGTCGCCGATCACCCGCCCGCTGGCGCGCACGAGTACTGTCACATCGTCGTGCCGGTCGCTGCCGCCGTCGGGCGCCTGATAGCTACCGACCCATTCGTCCTTTTTGATGACACTGCCCTCGCCGTCGACCAGGCCGTACCTCAGGTCCTTGGGCAGGAACTGGGTGCGTGCCCCATCGCCTTCGTACGCGTCCCAATAGGCCTCGGCGACGACGTCGTGGCGCTTGCCGTCGGCGCGCACCCAGTCGGGGTCGTCCGGCTCGAGCCGTACCTCGAGCTGCGGCCGCATCCCGTCGAGCGTCAGCGTCGCTTCGGCATGCAGATCCAGGCCATTGCCGCGATAGTGCGCCTTGATGGTCTGCGACAGCACCGCCGTGGCAACCAGCAGCGGCACTCGGTAGAGCACGGTGGCGCCGACCCCCTCGATCGCGCCGTAGCGGCGGCCCTGGCCGTCGGCGGGCGCGATCTCCCAGCTCGTCTCGGTGGCCGGCTGCGGCTGGCCGCGCACGCGCAGCACCGCCTTCAGCACGATCTGATTGCCGCCGTTGGCGACGGCGTAGCCGTCATCCGGATCGGTCTCGATGCTCAGCTGCGCGGCGAGCGCGAGCACGGTGAGGCTCGTCTGCCCGGAAAGAGAGACCTCGCCGTCGTCCCCGGCGTACTTCGCCCGCGCCGTGATGACGACGTCTTCGTCCTGTGTACCGTCCAGCTGCGGCGCCACGAAGCTGGTGGTGGCCGCGCCGGCCGCCAGCGACGGGCAGCTGCCCAGCCGCGGCGGGTCCACGCTTATCATCAGCGGGGTGAAGGGCTGGCCGTTGGCTTGGAACGTGCCGGTGATCGTCACCAGCGCCGAGTCCTGCCCGTCGCCGGTGACCTGGTCCTTGCTCGGCGTCACGCACAGCTCCGGCACAAGCGAATGGAAGGTGACGGTCTTCGCGTCCTGCAGCGGCACCTCGGTCACACCAATCGGGTAAGTACCCTTGGCGCTGACCGTGTAGCTCTTGTCCGCGACCACCAGCTTGGGCACCGGCAGCGCGGTGGACTGCGCCGGTCCGGGCGAAAAGATCCCCGATACCGGGCTCGGCGCGCAGGAGAAGGTCACTTGGTAATCGTTGCGCGGCTCGCCGAACACGGTGAGCGTGGTCTGCACCACGACCGTCCCCTCGCCGCTGCCGACGACGCCGTCCGCTACCAGTTGCAAGGCGAACTGCAGGTTGGCCGAACGCACCGTGACGGTGACCGAGTCGGACTCGACCGTCACCGGCCCGGTCGGCGTCGGGACGGTGGCCTTGCAGCGCACCGCGAACTGCTGCGCATCGCCGGACAGCAGCAGCCGCGCAAACAGCGTAGCCGCGGCGCCGCCGGGCGCCAGCACCGCGGCCGCATCGCCGAGGTCGCTCAGCTTCTCGAACTGCAGCACCGACTCGGCGGTGGCGTCGCGGCCGGTCGAACTCACCACCCGCGCGATCAGCACCGCGCTGTCGGCGCCGTCGCCGCGCAGCGAAACCGCCGCCGGGCTGAGCACGACGCGGTAACTCTCCTGCGGCTGCTGGTCGGGCGGGGGCTCGGACGAAGCATCGCCTGGCCCCGTGTCGGTCGCGGCGCCGCCATCCCCTGTTGATGCGGCCGTCGCGGCGCCGAGCGGCATCTCCGACCCGTCGCCGCCGAGGGCCCGGCCCAGTGCGCGGCCGAGCGCATTGGCGATCGCGCCGCCGCCGAGGGCTGCGGCCAGCGGAACCCACGGGGGAACGCCACCCTGATCGCTTTCGCCGGACGGCGCGACCGGTACCACGGTTACGCCCGGGCTGGACGGGGTGCTCCCGGCGCTCCCAAGCGGGGGGGCTGGCGGCGTGGTACCTCCACCGACCCCTGGGATTTCCGGCATCACGGGGGTGGTCCCGCCCTCCACGACCGGCGGGGGTGGCGGAGTAGCGCCCTGCGCAGCAGTGGGTGTGGCCTTGCACAACGCCGCCCCCTGCATTGCCTGGTCCAACTGCTGCGCCTTCGCCTGAAGCGCGGCGAGATCAACCGCCAGCCCCGCCACCTCCCCTACGCACACGCCACGCGAGAACAGAAGGTAGGTGACCGGCTCGCCGCTGTATTGCGGCGCGGTGCAGGTGGAGCGGAAGCCGCCTCCCGCCTGGCCCAGGCTGGCCTCGGGGCTCCTGGCCGGGCAGTTGGTATGGTAGCGGTTGCTCAGACTCGGGTTGCTCCGGTCGGCCAGCAGTCGGTTCGCCGAGTCCGCATCCCGAAAAACGTACAGGTCCAGGCCCATGCCTTCCAGCCGTCGCGAAGGCCCCGAATACGATGTAGTACATCCATCCGTGGCCGCGCCAGCGCCCATGTCGGCCAATAACTGGCTATCCATGCGCGTGCGCGGAATGGCGGAGACATCGCTGGGCGGCACTAGCGAGCAGACGTCCGTGTTCTGCGCGAACAGGTTCGCGCTGCCGCACAGCAGCGCAAGCCACATCGCCACGCAGGCTGCGAGCCTGACTATCGGTCCAGTCCAGCTCAATTTGAACTCCTCACCCTGCTCGCGCGCCAACGCCGATAAAGGGTCTTGCCCCCTCCGCTATTGCAGTTCGACGGAGGCCCCCAATGCCTCGAGTCGCTCCTTGAACGCGCGGGCTTCCCGGGCGGGCACCTTGTCCTTGAGCACCGTAGGGGGTGCGTCATCGACGAGGTCGATGACTTCGATCAGACCCAGGCCGGTCAGCGCACGCACCTCGCGGACCACCTGGATCTTGCGCAGCCCGGCGCTAAGCAGCACGACGCGGTAATGCGACTTTGCGACTGCCGGTGCGCGTGGTGCCGGGGCCGGTGGGGTATCGGGTATCGTTGGCGTGCTGCTGGTTTTCGGCACGGCCGGCGGCACTGCCGGGCCTTGCCCCGCCGCTGACGGCGCTCGCGCCTTCACCGCGTTCAGCCCGACCAGAAAACCACCCAGCACCGACATCAGTACGCCGACCACCGCCTGCCCGTTGCCGAACAACGCTCTCAAGGGTACGGCGATACCCAGCGCCGGCAGCAACTGGGAGCCGATGCCGATCCACAATAGCCACTGCCCAACTCGCTTACCCATGCGTCCGCTCGATCTAGTTCAGCGCCCCATCCCGTAGAGCCGCTACACACGCCACCGTCATCCGAAGGCCGGCCAGCCGCTCATTCGGTACCGGCATCGTGCGCGCTCTTGGCCAGCTCGCGCTCCACCTCGGCGGTGGAACCGACATGGTTGAACAAGGCGTTCAATCCCACCGCCGATACGGCCGCCAGCGTGATGCCGCTGTGAGTGAACGGTGTGGTCCAGGCGGGCAAGGCGTGGAAAAAGTTCGGCGCGATCATCGGGATCACCCCCAGCCCCAGGCTGACCGCCACCGTCAACAGATTGGCGCGGTGCTCGAAGTCGACGCGCTGCAGAATCTTGATGCCAGTGGCAGCTACCATGCCGAACATGCACAGGCCTGCCCCGCCCAGCACCGCCTGCGGAATCGACGCCACCACCGCGCCCATCTTGGGAAGCACCCCGAACGCGATCAGGATGCCGCCGGATAAGGCCACCGCCCAGCGGCTGCGGATGCCGGTCATGCCGACCAGCCCGACGTTCTGCGAAAACGAAGTGTAGGGAAAGGTGTTGAACAGGCCGCCGATGATGGTGCCCAGCCCATCGGTACGCAGACCGCGCACCAAGCTGACATGGTCGATCGGCCTGTCGCACACCTCGCCCAGCGCCAGGAACATCCCGGTGGATTCGGTCAGCGTCACGATCATCACCAGGCAAAACGAGATGATCGAACCGATCTCGAAATGCGGCAGGCCGAAGCGAAACGGCAACACCAGGCCGAACCAAGCGGCGCTGTCGACCTCGGCGAAGCTCACCAGACCGAGCGCCATCGCCACCACATAGCCGACCACCAGGCCGGTCAGCACCGAAATATTGGCAAGAAAACCGGTGGTCAGCTTGTTGATCAACAGGATGACCGCCAGCACCAGGGCGACGATCATCAGGTTCTGCGGCGCGCCGAAGTCCTTGGCGCCGAAGCCGCCGCCGGCCCAGTTGACCCCGACCTCCAGCAGGCTGACGCCAATCACCGTGATCACCGTACCGGTCACCAGTGGCGGGAAGAAGCGGATCAATTTGCCGAACACCGGCGCGACCAGGATGCCGAACAGCCCAGAGGCAATCACTGCGCCGTAGATGGTCAGCAGTCCCTGGCCGGCATTGGCCATCGCCACCATCGGCCCCACCGCGGCAAAGGTCACACCCATGATCACCGGCAGGCGGATGCCGAACTTCCAGAAACCGATGCACTGGATCAGCGTGACCACCCCGCAGGTGAACAGATCGGCGTTGACCAGGAAGGCCAATTGCTCGGGTGGCAGTTTGAACGCGTGACCGACGATCAAGGGCACCGCGATGGCACCCGCATACATCACCAGCACATGTTGTAACGACACCGGAAACATCCGGCCCCACGGCAGCACTTCGTCAACCACATGAACATCGACAGTCTGGCGCATCGCAAGCCCTCCCACCTCGACCGGCCACGCCGGTGCCTGCTGTAGTGATAGCCGACCGTCACGCCGATCAGTGGTGCCGCCTGTCTGTGCGGCGGGCCTGAGCGGCTGCACGGCAGAATCGCCCCCAAACCGGCGGCGCTGGCAACGGCGGCTCGAATAGACCGATATCGCGCAAGCAAAGCGCCATTGGCCATTTTGGTCCGGGCCGCGGCGCTGCTACCGTTATCCCGCTTGCATTCATCGCCCGGTCGGGCGCCCTTATTGCACAGGATAATCCGCATGAGCCAACCCGCACGACAACTCCACCTCGGCGCCTTTCTGATGGGCGTCGGCCACCATCTGGCGGCCTGGCGCCACCCCGACGTCGACCCGAGTGGCGCCGTCAGCTTTGCCCACTTCAGACAGCTGGCACAGTTGGCCGAACGCGGCCTGTTCGACGCACTGTTCCTCGCCGACAACGTCGGCCTGCCCGCGGCGCCGCCGAGCACGCTCAGCCGCGGCGGCCTGCCCTACCACTTCGAACCGCTGACGCTGCTGGCGGCGCTGGCCGGCGTCACCGAGCGGATCGGCCTGGTGGCCACCGTGTCGGCCACCTATCTGCCGCCCTATCACCTGGCGCGCAAATTCGCCACGCTCGACCACCTGTCCGGCGGACGCAGCGGTTGGAACCTGGTCACTTCGGGCACCGACTGGGAAGCGCAGAATTTCGGCCTGAAGGAGCAGCTGTCGCATCAGGAGCGCTACCGACGCGCCGCCGA
This sequence comes from Neisseriaceae bacterium JH1-16, assembly GCA_025989215.1. Lineage (GTDB taxonomy): Bacteria > Pseudomonadota > Gammaproteobacteria > Burkholderiales > Chromobacteriaceae > Crenobacter_A. Next base: position 64,135 of record JAPDNP010000002.1, read on the forward strand.
ATACGTGACGGTTGTGAAGGGGCTGTGGGACAGCTGGGAAGACCAGCCCTACCTGTTCGACAAGGACAGCGGCCGCTTCTTCGACCCAACCAAGCTGCACCCGCTCAACCACCAAGGCGAGTATTTCTCGGTGCGCGGCCCGCTGCAGACCGGCCGGCCGGTGCAGGGCTACCCGGTGATCGTGCAGGCCGGCTCGTCGGAACACGGGCAGGAACTGGCCGCCGCCACCGCCGAACTGGTGTTCATCGCCCAGCAGACCCGCGAGGGCGCGCAGGCCTTCTATCGCGGCCTGAAGGCACGCGTGGCCGCGCACGGCCGCGACCCCGACCAGGTGAAGATTCTGCCCGGCGTCCTGCCAGTGGTTGGCCGAACAGCCACCGAAGCAGAAGAGAAATTCGCAGCACTGCAGGCGCTGATCGACCCAGCGGTCGGCATCGGCCTCTTATCCGGCCTGATCGGCCACGACCTGTCCGGCTATCCGCTCGACGGCCCGCTGCCCGAGCTGCCGGTCACCGAAGGCTGGCAAAGCCGTCAGCAACTGTTCGTCGAGCTGGCCCGCCAGGAACAGCTGACGATACGCCAGCTCTATCAGCGCGTCGCCGCGGCGCGCGGCCATCGCACCGTGGTCGGCACCGCCAGCCAGATCGCCGACCAGTTGCAGGACTGGTTCGACAACGAGGCGGCCGACGGCTTCAACATCCTTGCCCCGACCTTGCCGCATGGGCTGGCGGACTTCGTCGATCAGGTAATCCCGGAACTGCAACGGCGCGGCCTGTTCCGCACGGCGTACCAGGGGACGACGCTGCGCGAGCACCTGGGGCTGGCCCGCCCGGCGCATCCGCGTGCAGCGGCCGCCTAAGGGCGCCCCTAACACCGCGGCGCAAACGGGCTGAAAACGTCACCCTGGCATGGTATTGTCATTGCACGAAGAGAAGCGGCCGCCACGGCCGCTCCCCCTGCCTCGAGGAATGCCATGAAAGCCCTGCTCAGCCTGCTGTTACTCACCCTGATCCTGCCGGCCCACGCCGAAGAGATCGGCCAGGTGTCTACCACCTTCCGCCTACTCAGCCCGAACGACAAGGTCGTCGTCGACGCCTTCGACGACCCATCGGTGGCCGGCGTCGCCTGCTATGTGTCGCGCGCCAAGACCGGCGGCTACAAGGGCGCGGTCGGCCTGGCGAAAGACCCATCGCGTTTCTCGGTCGCCTGCCGCCAGATCGGCCCGATCAGCTTCACCAAGCCGCTGCCGAGGCAGGAAGAAGTGTTCAAGGAAAGCGCGTCCTTCGTGTTCAAGCATGTGCGGGTGGTGCGGCTGGTCGACGCCAAGCGCAACACCCTCGCCTACGTCACCTACTCGGACAAACTGGTCGACGGCAGCCCCGACAACGCGGTCACCGCCGTGCCGGTGATGGGGCAGAAGATTCCGCTCAAGTAAGCCGGCTTTCGCCGCCCATTCAGAAAGGAGTGCCATGTTCGAGCAACGCTATCGCCAGCTGGTGCGCAGCAGCGCGATCTACGACCTGCTGGTCACCGCCCCGTTCGCCACCCCGTGGACCTTCGCGCTGGTCCACGCGATGCTCAACCAGATTCACCCGCTGCCGGACTTCCAACCGGTCCACGTGCTGTTCGCCAATCTGCTCGGCAGCATCGTTGTGGTGTGGTCGTTGCTGCGCATCTGGCGCCCGGAGCCGGTATTCGGCCTGTTCGATGCCATCGGCCGGGCGTTGTTCTTCACCTGGCAGCTCTACTACCTGGCGAGCCCGGACAGCAACCCGGTGGTCTGGCTGTTCGCCGGCTTCGAATTCCTGTTCTTCGCCACCCAGGCCTACGGCTTCTGGCTGCTGAACAAGATCGAGTCCGGCCGCCCCTCGCGCTGCCGCGTGGTGAATCACTTCATGGCAGCGGCCTGACCCCGAGCGGCTCGCCCATACGCGTTCGGCCAACCTCAAGGTTGGCCGAATCGCTGTTATCTATGCCGGACGACAATGTCCCGTCCCACGCCATGCTGCCTCGCCACCTCAGAACGCCAGCACCATCACCCCGGCCACGATCAGCACCGCACCGACCACCAGCTTCATCGTCAATGGCTCCCCCAGCAGCAGCACGCCCATCACGATGGCGAACACCACACTGAGCTTGTCCACCGGTGCCACCAGCGAGGCCGGCGCCAATTGCAGCGCACGGTAGTAGCACAGCCACGACAGCCCGGTGGCGACACCCGACAGCACCAGAAAGGTCAGCGGCTTGGGCGGCATGCTCTCCGGCAGCTGCCACTCGCGGCGCAGCGACAGAATCGCCGCGGTGACGAACAGGATCACGATAGTGCGGATGAAGGTGGCCAGATTGCTGTTCATCCCCGCCACCCCCAGTTTGCCGAGTATCGCCGTCATCCCGGCAAACAAGGCCGAGCCAAACGCGTACGGCAACCAGGCCGGAAAATTCATACCGCTCTCCATTCAATATCAAGACGGGTATTTCCTCATTAGCTGCCAATAACATCAAGCATCGCGACGTTAGATAGGTACGTGGCCGTCGGCACAACGGTGCCTAAAGGAGAGAACGCCAAGCACATCACGCCCTGTTTCGATTCCCCCGGGGTCGACTCGGCGACCGGATAGTCGTCAAAGCGCAGCGCTTGGCTTAACCTAAAGGCTTTGCCGCACATCGATCACGCCATGACCCACACCCCAACGCCCTCGCCACTTCCCAGCCTGGATGGGCAAACCCATTTTCGCGAACTGGGCGGGCTGCCGACCGCCTCGGGCCGCCGGGTGAAACATGGCGTACTGTTCCGTTCGGGCGAACTGTCACAATTGTCCGAGCGTGACGGCCGGGTGCTCGAAGCGCTCGGCATCCGTACCGTGTTCGACCTGCGCGCCGAGTCGGAACAGCAGCAGGCTCCGGATCGCCTGCCCTCCACACTGCGCCTGCATGCCATCCCGATTCTGCAAGGCAGCTTCGACCCGGCAACCATCCTGCAGCAGCTCAAGAGCGGCGATACCGCAACGCTCGACGGGCTGATGCCCGCGATATATCGCGCCCTGATCTCCGAGTTCACGCCGCAGCTGCGCCAGTTCTTCCTAGAGCTGACACAAGCTCCCGACGGCGTACTGTTTCACTGCACCGCCGGCAAAGACCGCACCGGCCTCGCGGCCGCGCTGCTGCTCGTCGCACTGCAGGTGCCGGCCGACGTGATCGAACAGGACTACCTGGCGTCGAATGCCTGGCTTGCCACACTGAACGAGCGCATCGCCGCGCGCTTCGCGCCCTATGGCGTCACGCTGGGTGAACTCGACCCCTTGCTGACCGTCCGTGCCGGCTATCTACAGGCAGCTTTCGCCGAGATCGAGGCACACTGGGGCAGCCTCGGACGCTATCTGGACGATGGCCTGGGCATCGACCGCGCCGTGTTGCAGGCCCGTTTCCTCGAACCCGCCTGAAACCGGGCGGCAGCCCAAAGCAAAGGCGCCCCGATCGGGACGCCTTGTTCTTCAGAGTTGCGGTGCTAGACGCTGGCCGTGAACGGCTCCAAGCGCGGCTCGACCATCAGTTGCACCAGATCGGCCGGCAACACCGGTCGACTGAAGCAGAAGCCCTGGATCAGGTCGCAATCGTGCTGCCGCATGAACTCAAGCTGCGCCTGGCTCTCCACGCCCTCGGCGACCACCAGTAAGCCCATGCGGTGGGCCAGCACGATGATGGTGGTGGCAATCGCCACCGCTTCGGGCTTGGTATCGAGATCGACCACGAAGGAGCGGTCGATCTTGAGCTGATCGAAGGGAAAGCGACTCAGATAGGCCAGGCTCGAATAGCCGGTGCCGAAGTCGTCCAGCGACAGCTGCACCCCCAGTTTCTTCAGCGCCACCAGCAGCATCACCGCCTTGTCGGGCGCCTCCATCAGCATGCTCTCGGTCAGTTCCAACTCCAGGCAGCGCGCTGGCACGGCATGGCGCTTCAACGCCGCGGCCACCTGTACGACCAGATCGTCGCCGTTGTGGAACTGGCGCGCCGATACATTCACCGCCACCTTGACTTCACCAACACCCTGCGCGATCCAGCGATGTATCTGCTCGCAGGCCTTGTCGATCACCCAGTTGCCAATCGGCAGGATCAGTCCGGACTTTTCGGCCAAGGGAATGAAGTCGCCTGGCAGCATCAGTTCCCCGTCGTCGCGCTGCCAGCGCAGCAGTGCCTCGGCCCCGGCCACCCGGCCGGTTTTCAGATCGACCTTGGGCTGGTAATACAGCACCAGTTGCTCGCGGACTATCGCCTGGCGCAGCGACTTTTCCATGTCGAGCTTGACCAGCGCGTCATCGTTCATGTCGGAGGTGTAGAAGCAGAAACGATTGCGCCCGCCATCCTTGGCCTGATACATCGCCGTATCGGCATTGCGCAGCAAGTCGGTGGGGTTCAGGCCGTCGCCCGGGTAGACGCTGATACCGATGCTGGCGCCGATGAACACCTCATGGCTGCCGCCCAGCTGGAACGGCGCCTCGAGAATCTCGATCAGGCTTTCGGCCAAGGCCGCCGCGTCCTGCGGCGTCCCCAATGGCTCCATCACCAGCAAGAACTCGTCGCCCCCCAGACGGCCGAGCGTATCGCCGCTGCGCAAGCGCATCTTCAGTCGTTTGGCCACCTCGATCAGCAACTCGTCGCCCACCGTGTGGCCGAGGCTGTCATTGACGATCTTGAACCGGTCGAGGTCGATGAACAGCACGCCGACCTGGCTGACGCTGCGCTCGGCCCGGCCCAGCGCCTCCTCCAGACGGGCACGCACCAGCACGCGATTGGGCAGTGCGGTCAACGGGTCGAAATGCGCCAGCTGCTTCAGGCTGGCCTCGGACTGCTTGGCCAGGCTGATGTCGGCACAGACACCGACATAGCGTAGAGGCTCACCCTGTTTGCTGAACACGGTGGTAACGGTCAGCCAACCGGGAAACACCTCGTCGTTCTTGCGCCGATTCCAGATCTCGCCCTGCCAACTACCACGGCGCTTGAGCCCGCGCCACAGCTGGCGGAAGAAATCCTGCTCGTGCAGATCGGTCTGCAGTAGTAGCGCGGCCGGCTGGCCGAGCACCTCGCGCTCACGATAGCCGGTGATATCGGTGAATGCCCGATTCACCGCCAGCACGGTGCCGTCCAGGTCGAAAATCACCACACTGTCACGCATGCTGTCGATCACCGCCGCCGACTGACGAAGGATGTTCTCCACCTTTTTGCGTTCGGTGATATCGGTAATGAAGCCATGCCACAAGATGCTGCCGTCGGCACTGCGCTCGGGATTGGCGCAAGCATACAACCAGCGCACGAAGCCCTTAGGCCAACAAATCCGGTATTCGTGACGCCACTGCAGCAAGCTGTCACCCGACTGCCGCAAGGAATTGATGACGGCCGCCTTGTCCTCGGGGTGCACCATGCGGAACAACACCCGCGCATCTTCGCTGACTTCCTGCGGCGTCACCCCACACAAAGCCGTAATGCCTTCGCTGACATAGGGCACGCTGGCCCGGCCATCCTGCATCAGGCGAAACTGATAGACCGTGCCGGGGAGCTGTTCGGCCAACTTCTGCAGCCTGACATCCATCTCGTGACGGCGCTCCTCCTGCTCCTTGCGCTCGGTGATGTCGAGCACCGTCCCATAAAGGCCGATCACCTCGCCGCGTGCATTGCGCTCCAACCAAGTGCGATCGTCCACCCACAGCCAGCGGCCATCGGCATGACGTATACGGTATTCCTGTGCAAACTCGTCCGGTCCTGTCACCTGGTGCAATTCGCGGGTGGCGCGAAAATGCCGCCGATCCTCGGGATGCACCAGCGCCTCATAGCTTGGCTGACCGGCCAGGAGCTGCGCCGGCAGATAGCCCCAGGCACACACATTGTCGCTGATGTAGCTGACCCCCTGCGTCGACCGCCATTGCAAGGCCACCGCCGGTGAACGGGTAATGATGTCCGACTGGTGACGCAGTTCGTCGATGAACAACTCCAGCTTGCCCTGCAAGGCCATCACTACCAAACCGACCAGCGACGAGGCCAACAGAAAAGCCGACAACAGCTGCAGGCCTTTTTGTAAATCATCTTGATAGAACGGCCCGATAGCCAGCGACACGGCCAGCACCGCCATCGTCGACATCAACATCGTCATCGACGTGGTCACCCAGCCACCAAAGCGAATCGCCCCCCATACCAGCAAGGGGAAATACAACAGCACCAGAAAGAAACGCTGTTCCGACGGTTCGACCAGCCCCACGAACAAGCCGGCCAGTAAGGCCAGCAGCGCCACCCCCAGCAACAGCGCTTCGAGCACCATCGTCCGTACCTTGCGGCCGACCCGGCTATAGCACATCGACAAGAGCCATGGCGTCACAAGCAATATGCCAACCACATCACCTATCCACCAGCTCTGCCAGCTCGGAATCCACTGCGCCTGGTTCAGCACACCGGCCTCTTCAAGCAGGCTGATGCCGAAGGTCGCTGGCACGACCGTCCCCAGCCCACTTGCTAACAACAAGGCCAGCACATCAGTGATGCGTGAAAAGGTTGGCCGAAACGCCATGCGCTGCAGCAGCGTCACAGCGACTACTGCCCCGGCCATCCCTCCCAGTGGAAGCACGAAGGCCAGTGGCAAGGCGTACCCTATCGACAGGTTGGTGATGAGGCCGCCCAGGTATACGCCTATGCCGTAACGCCGCCCCCACACCAGCAACGCCGCCACCGCAATGCCGGATGGCGGCCACACCAGCGTGACCGCCGAGCCGTAGTAGGACAATGACAGGCCGATATGCGCCGCCCCACAATAGGCAAGCGCCACGATGACGACCCGAGGAAGCGATAGGCCAGGAAGCGACAGCGGAACTTGCGGTACCAATTCGCTACGCCAGGTCATAGACGGAAACCCCTTCGAGAAAGCCGGCTAGGCCGGCGCCGAAGTCAACCGAGGGCGCCGGGTGCCCCGTGACAAACGGCTAGGTCCGGCCTTCACTGAAACCGGTTTACCTATTTGTTGTAGAACACCCTCCCCTTGAAAGTCACCTGCCATACAGTACGCCCCACCCAGTTAGATGCTCATGGCAAACCGGATTTGCACACCGCCAGACGACAAAACGGCGCAGGACAAAGCCCGCGCCGTCGTAGTTTTCCGAGTCAAAACTCACACCATGCTCAGCGACCTGGATGACACCCCTCGATATCGGCGTAAAAAGCACGGATTTCGGCGAGGTCGTGCTCCAGATCGCCGGTAGGATGGAATATCGGGCCGATGCCGCCCGTCTTGCGCCGGTAGTCGAGAAAGCCCAGCACCACCGGCACGCCAGCACCACTGGCGATGTGGTAAAAACCGGTCTTCCATTCGGTGACGTGATCGCGCGTCCCCTCCGGCGCAATCGCCAGCACCAGCTCGTCACTACGCTGATATCTCTCCACCATCTGCTGCACCAAGCTCATCGAGCGGCTACGCGTCACCGGAATACCGCCCAGCCAACGCATCAGCGGCCCCAACGGCCCGCGAAACAGGCTGTCCTTGCCCATCCAGTAGACCTTGGCCCGCAGAGCGAAACAGATACCCAGCGTCAACGGAAAATCCCAGTTACTGGTATGCGGCGCGCCGATCAGCACATACTTAGGCAAGGCAGGAAATGCACCGCTGACCTGCCACCCCCGCCACCGCAACATACCTTGCGCCACAGTAGCCAGCAGACTACTGAGTAGTCGCGAGTCAAAAATCGTAGAATGCATGGCGTACCCGTTCGCAAAATGGCCGGCAGTCTAGCATGCCGGCGAGACCGTCGAGCGATAGTCCACCACGCCCATCGACCGCCATGCCCACCTCACTCGATCTGCTTCTTAACGATATACGCGCCTGTCGGCACTGCGATGCCGTGTTGCCGCTCGGTCCGCGACCGGTAGTGCAAGCGGGACGGACGGCTCGGCTGTTGATCGTCGGTCAGGCACCGGGCACCCGCGTTCACACCACCGGCTTACCGTTCAACGACCCATCCGGAGACCGGCTGCGCGACTGGCTCGGCCTCGACCGCGATATCTTCTACGACCCGTCCCGGGTCGCCATCGTCCCCATGGGCTTCTGCTATCCGGGCAAACAGGGCGGTGGCGATGCCCCGCCCCGGCTAGAATGCGCCATCCTGTGGCGTCAACGCCTGTTGGCCGAACTACCCGAAATACGTTTGACCTTGCTGATCGGCCAGTACGCCCAGGCCTGGCACCTGGGAGATCGCCGCAAGAAAACACTGACTGAGACAGTACGGGCGTGGCGGGAATATCTGCCAACGCAGTTCGTTCTCCCCCACCCCAGCCCGCGCAACGCCGGCTGGTTCGCCCGCAATCCCTGGTTTGCCGAAGAGGCCTTGCCCGACCTGCGCCAAGCGGTGCAACAAGCCATGGCCGATACGACAGATCAAACTCGCGATCAGAAGCGGACCTAACAGCAACGCCCGTCGCGATTGCTCTCGTACTTCCATATCACTGCCTGTGCTATCACCGAAAACACAGCGAAGCCTCCTACTGACGGCGATCCTGTAGGGAGAATAAGGGATACATGAATGACAAAAGCCAACGACACCCAAAGGGTGCCGTTGGCTTTATGCAGAAAAAGCGTAGGGCGTTCAGCGCGTAGCAGGCAGGCCCTGCGAGCTCTGTACTTCCAGCGCCCGAATCTGGCGACGCACGCTGTCGAGCTTGGTCTGTGCGACACGACGCTCGTTGTCGAGTACCGCTGCCTGCTCGCGGGCCACCTTCTGCTTGGCCGCCGCCTGCGCCTGGTTCTGGCGCTGGATCGTCAAATCAGCCTGCAGCTGATTCAGGCGCCCCTCGCTCGATGCGATCATCCGCTCCGTGTATTCCTTCTGCGCTTCCAGCTTGGCGCGGCGGATCTCCACATCGGCCAACGACTGGGTTTCCTTGGCGAAGCCGGCAAAGATCGCCTCGGCGCGCGCCTCGTTCTGGGTCTTCACCACACGCCAGAAGTTCTTCTGCTGGAACATCGCCACGTAGTAGCTCATCTCACGCGGATAGAACAGCAGACTCGCCCCAAAGCTGCCGTTATACGACGTGCGCAGCTCGAACAGCGCATTCGCCTTCACCAACTGCTGCAATTCCTGCACCGTGCTCGCCGCCATCACCGGCTGTGCCGGCTGTTGTTGTGCAGACGGTGCCACCTGCTGGCCGAACAGTACTGTCGAACCTGCACTGGCTCCCGAAGACGTCGCGGGTGGCCCAGCTGACACGATATCATCCGCCAACGCCTGCCCTGCCCCCCCAACCATCAATAGCGTGGCCAAGGCCAGCGCAGCACCTGCTTTGTAGGTTTTCTGTTCCATTCCGTGTTCCAGGCTCCAACGCTCGTTCTGTGTTTGGTACAGCCATCCTGTCGGATTTATGTACCATTTTTATGTCATTAACAACCGTCTGCTCGGCGCTATTTTTCCATATTTGCCAGAACTACGACACTGAATCTTGCGATGAAGCCCGATTGGAGGCCCTTGTGGCATCAAACAAGCGATTTTCCAAGCTAGAGATCATCGTCATGTTGTCAGAACACCAGCTGCCCCTGACCGCAGGTGAGCGATACATTATGTACCGTGCTGTACCCCAGTTGCACGCCGAGCAGTTGCAACAACGGCACCAACAGGGCATTGAGCAAGGAGAACAGCGACTGCAGAATCGGCGACAAAGTGGTCAGCAGAGCCCCCGCAATCGTACTCACCGCCACGCCCAGTACTGCGCCCAGCGGAAGTACCGACAGCTGCACCTGCAGAGCCCCATTGCCAAGCTGAGTGGTTAGTTGATTGACCAAATTGCTGGTCAGATCCCCCACAGCATTCGAGTCCGTCGTCTGATAGTCGTCCGCATCACCCACAATGCCATTGAACGTCATCAATGTCGGACTACTCGGCTGCACACTCAAGGTCAGTCCCCCCGGATTACCGAAACCAATTTTGGCGATGGGGACCACCGCTAACAGTATTTGCGCGGACAGCTGGCTCACCGTCGCCGCTTGCTTGCAGCCAAATGGCTGTGTGGTATTGGTCAGGTTGCTGGCCGCATCGTCACCGATGCACAGGGCCGCGACACCAGGGGTTGTGTTGATCACCGCCTTGCAATTGGCCGCAGTCGACTTGCATTGCATGCTCTGCAACCAGGCCGTCCCCTGCCCTACCTCGAGAGCCAACGGAAGGTTTAGCGCGCTCAAATTAACGCTAAGCAAACCAGGAATCCCTAAGGGGATGTCGTTCAGCAAACTGATTTTCAGAAACAGCCGCACCTGCGCCGAATGCGCGCTGGTTCTTGGGTTACCCGAGGCATCAAGCCCTGGCTCGCCAGCTGCCAGCACAGGTGGCTGAATGATTGCTGCCTGCACATTGACCGTAGCCAAGCCGCCCAGGTTGAGGCCAGTTCCCACAGTGACCGGTGCCTTACCCACCTGCGCAATCTCCGCGGCTACCACCAATGCATTGAGCACATTGACCGAAGCGTTTAGCACCGAGTTCGGATTTACCGTATCCACCTGCAGCAGACCCGGTGTGGTCGGCGTATTCCCAAGGTTGATCTTCATGCCTCTGGGTATTTGCAGCCCGATAGTCTGCAATACGCTGGCATCGACAGTGTCCGTCTGTTGCAGCACCTTGGCCATCGCCACAACAAAATCCTGAATATCAATATTGGTGGCCAGCAGCCCCTGAGCTGTCCCCACCCCCAATTGCGTCGCCAATGCCGACAAATTGATGTTGGCGTCCGCCAGCCCTTGGTAGGAAACCAGGCTTAAATTGAGGTTGCTGCCGAGCAAACCGTTCAACAGGCTATTGACCAGCCCCTGATTCAGACTGGCAACCCCGGTACCGAGTGTGAACGCGTCCACATTCGTCACCTTGGCCGTTGCATCGGCCGTGATCACGCGTGAACCACCAACGACAAAGAAATAAGGGACACTGCGCTGCAAATGCACCTGTACCGCATTCGACGACGCGCTGTTCTGGGCAGAAAAATAGGTTGGCGCCGCATACTGCGACGGGTCCCAGCGCCCGCAAGTAACCGTGATCTGGTCGCCCGCTTGCCTGGGAAAACCTTGCAGCATGGCATTAGCCGTCGCGTCAGCAGTCGGAGAGGTGCAAGTGCTATCCATCAGCTGCACCCCGGCCAACGCCGCCATATCCGCGGTACGCTGCAACTCTCGCCGCGACATGAAGACATAGCCGATATCGATCGACCCCAGCAAGATCACCGCCAGGCTCAACCAGATCACAACCTGAACGACAACTGCACCGCTCTGGTTGCGAGGCACTACTGGGGTATCGGCAGCACGCATTTCAGTAGCTACTACCCTGCTGATTCGCATTCTCCCCGCCACTCGTCACCGACGAGCTGAAATAAGCCGGGATCTTGTGGGTGAAGCTGTCCAGATAACGTGTATAGGCTGCCGTCGCCTCGTCACCAAGCATCGGAAGCCGATTGCGGCTGGCTGTCCCCTCCCGCTGCAAGACCAGGAGCGCCGACGTAGCACTGCCGACCTGAGATGCTTCATCGACCTGTGGAGCCTCCGAGGCAACTGGTTCCTTGCCCGCCGCCAGATCCTCTGCATGCACCCACGATGAAGCAAGTAGAGTCAGCAACAGCACCATTACGAATCCTGCTTTATTACTCACTGTCATAACGTCACCCCCTTGAGCCTATTCATCACCTAACTGCGCAATTGTGGCTAAGACCACGCGCGGCCCAACTCCCCCGATGCGTCCCCTTACTCAACCCTCTACCCGATCAACCGTGCCCACCTCCAAGCTCGCAAGCGCCTCAAAAACTCAACCTCGGGGCGATGAATCGACAGCCCCCTACTGTCCCATTCGGGCCAGAAAGCCATTGGGCACCCCATGCTGTTGCGCATCGATCGGCACCACACTCTGACTGCCGACCAGCATGCCGTCCGATACTAGCGGGACCGGCAAGGTCACCGCAGTCGAATCCGCCTTGAACTGGGAGCGTGGAGCGTTTTCAATCAGCACGGCCTCCTTATAGATGGCCAGACGCGTCTCCCGCGACAGCTTCGTACTCTCGATCAGCTGATTAGCCTCGAGCGGTTGGCCGGACACCATGAGGAACAGGGCAAGATTGCTCAAAATCTTCGGATTGTTACGATCCAACTCGGCCGCCTGCATGATAGGCACCCGCGCGCCGGCCAGGTCCCCCTGCCGCAATCTGGCATAGCCAAGATCGCTCTGTAACAAGGAACTGGTCGGGTCCAGCTCGGCTGCCTTTTGCAAAGACTTCGCCGCAGCGACAAAATCGCCCCGCGCCCCGGCTAACAACCCCAGACCACGATAACCGCTCGCGCCCAGCGGGGTGTCCAGCAGCTTCGTGTAGTACTCGGTGCTCAGTGCTGGCTGCGCGGTCAGCCGCAATGCCTCTGCCCGTAGCAGAATCGACTGCGGGGACACGCCCCACTGCCGCTCATAGGCATCGATATGCGCCAGCGAAGCAAAATAAAGGCCCTGCTGCTGCATCTGTTGAATCAGCGACAGATATACGCCGGGCTGATTGGGCGGCTCCGTTTTCTCCGCGGCCTGCTGCCGAGCGATTTCCTGTTCGGTTTGCTCCGCAAATGCGTACCCGGTCTGCAGTTTGCTGGCGCAACCGGCCAGTAGTAAACCACCCACCATCACGACGGATAGCCAGCATCTGTTCATCACTTCCCCCCCATGCTTCCCAATGACCGGATCACCGCCAAAAACCCCGGCCCGGCTGTCACAATCAGCAAGGCAGGCAAGAGCGTCGACACCATCACGGCTGTCATCTTTACCGTCAGCTTGCCGATCCGTTCCTTCATATTGCTGCGCCTGTTCTCTCTCAGGCGCTCGCCGAACTGTCGTAGTGGCTCCTGCACGGCACCACCATGCTGATCAACCTGCAGGATCAGGCGGGTGATCGCGACCAGATCGTCGTTCTGGAAGACTGTCACCAAACGCTGGAACGACTGTTCGCGCGAGCGCCCGGTCGCAAACTGCCGATTGGCGATCTCCAGCTCGCTAGCCAGCACTGGCAAGATGGTTCGGAAGTCGGCGCTGATTACCAACAGACTCTGATCGATGCCCAGTCCCACCCCCTGCAACAGACGCAGCAGGTCGACAAACAGCGGTAACTCCTCGGTCACTCCCTCCTTACGCCGACTGCCGATACGAATCAGCAGCCATTTGGGCAGCATGAAACCGACGACAAACACGGCGAACAACCACAACCAGAAGCTAGAGCCATGCAGCCCGCCCCCCATCGTGGCCATCCACAGCAAGGGGATGAGCAGTGCCGACAGCATGCGGGTGCTAAGAAAAACTGCGCGGCTGCGTGCATCGACAAAGCCGCACAAATCGATCAGTCTCTGGTCCTCTTGCGCCACCAGGACCCGCCCCAAGCGCGTATCGAGCCAACGCCCGGCCAGTTTGAGCAGCCGCTCTAACAGCCCCCGCAGCCCTGGTGTCGCCAAGGCACCGATATGTACCCCCTGATCCCGCTGCCTCATCTCGGCTCGAGCCGCTACCGCCTGCACAATCAGCCGATCTGCCTTGTCATGTACGCGCGACTTGGACAGTATCAGGCCCGCGACCAACAACAGCGCAATCGCCAACAGCACCAGGCTGAGGACAAAAAGCAGATCGGGAGTCATTGCCTTTCTCCTCTCACAACCTGGCCAGACGGAACAACAGGACACTACCGAACACTTGCAGACCAAAAGCCCCCAACAGCAACTTCATACCAGAGGCATCATGCAGCATGGTGGCGAAATAGCGTGGATTGGTCATCAGGATAAAAGCTGCGATCAGCAAAGGAAGCAGGCCAAGCACCCAAGCCGACAGCCGCACCTCGGCAGACAAGGCCACCAGCTCGCGCTCTGCCTGCTCGCGGTCCCGCATGAAACCGGCCATGCGCTCAAGCACCACATCTGCCCGACCACCGTATTTGACGCTCAGGCGCATCACCGAGGCCAGCAACATCAACTCGTCCACCCCATAGACCTGGGCGGCCTGCATTAAGGCCTTGTCGATGTCGTACCCAGAACGCAGTAGTCGGCTGACATGCTCCAGACAGTCACGAAGTGGACGCTCGGTGTTGGTAATCGCCGACTGAAACGCCGATTGAACGCTATTACCGATGGTGATCAAACGGACGATCGCATCGAGATAGTTAGGCAGCTGCCTCACCAATTGGCGATGACGTTGGGCAATCCGCCACCACATAGCAAAGGCCCCCAGTCCGCAGCCGATCAGCAATGCAAAGCCGAGGCCGACAATGCCACCAACCAGAAGGCCCGCCAAAGCAAATATGCCTAAAGCCAGACCCGCCATGCGCAAGAAGGCCTGATGTTTCTCCACTCCGGCACGGTTCAACTGCACACCCAACCAGTTCATCACCGCCTTCTGTGTCACTTGGTCTCTGCTCGCTGACACCGCCTTCGGCTGAGCTACCACTGGCTCAAGCCGACTATCGACAAAACGCCGCGCCAAGTCCTCGACTGTGCGATCGGCCGCATGCTTCCAGAGCAGAACTCCCAGGGCGACTAGCAGCAAGGCCGCACTGATAGCAAGCAGCGCCAGCTTAGACATGAATGCCTCCAGCTAAAGGCGAGGCCGGGCGGTAACGTGCCAATTTCGGCGAATGCGGGTAGATACCCAACGACTCCCAATGGTCTTGCTCGCCACGCTCGGCATCTTCGATCGCCTCGTAGTGGTACAGCTCCTGAGTGGCGATGATGTTGTCGCTCATACCGTTCACTTCGGTGATCGACAGAATCCGTCTCCGACCATTGGAAAGGCGCCCGATCTGGACGATGAAGTCGATTGCATTGGCAATCTGCCTGCGCAAACTGGATTCGCTTCCCTGAAAACCGGCAAAGCCGGCCAACATCTCGAGCCGGTAGAGGCATTCACGAGGCGAACTCGCATGAATGGTCCCCATCGAACCATCGTGGCCGGTGTTCATCGCCTGCAACAATTCCAAGACTTCACCCCCTCGCACCTCGCCGACCACGATGCGATCCGGCCGCATCCGCAAACTGTTTCTGAGCAGATCGCGGATCGAGACCACTCCACTACCATCGAACCCGCCCGGGCGGCTTTCCAGACGCACCACATGTGGGTGATTGAGCGATAATTCGGCGGTATCCTCGATGGTGATGACGCGCTCGGTTTCGGGGATATAACCGGCCAGTACATTGAGCAGCGACGTTTTCCCGGAGCTGGTGCCACCGCTGATCAGCACATTGCAACGGTTCTGCACAGCGGCCTCCAGCAAGTCGGCGATCTCTTGTGGGAAGGTTCCTAGGCGGATCAGATCGGATGGTTTGAGGGGGTCTTTACGGAACTTCCGGATCGAAACAACCGGCCCGTCGATCGACAGGGGGGCAATCACCACGTTAAGTCGCCCGCCATCTGGCAAGCGGGCATCCACCATGGGATTCGACTCATCGAGCCTGCGTCCGAGCGGCGCCAAAATCCGGCGCACGATACGCAACAGGTGCGCATCGTCGCTGAATCGGACAACTACTCTTTGCAGCACGCCATGCCGTGACACATAGATATCGTTGTAACCGTTGATCAGAATGTCCTCGACGGCCACATCGTTGAGCAGATCCTCCAGGGGACCGAAGCCGGCCAGCTCCTTGGTCAGCGCATCCGCGATCTGACCAACTTCACTTTCGTTGATTGGCACTCGGCGTGAACGGACAAAGTTCCCCACCTCCTGGTCGACGAAATGCTTGATCTCATTCCGGGCCCACCTTCCAAACTCGGCCCCCAACTCTTCAATGCGGCTGAGCAGATGATCATGGGCGGCGACCTTGATGTCCTGAAACTGTTGCGAACTGGAAAACGACAGCGCGTCGTCGGCAAATTGGATGTCTTTCGCCATGATCTAAACCCTGCCCTTTCTCGCTACTAGCCGAACCATCTTTGACAATAAGGAATGCTCCGTCACCGGCGGCGCAGCAGACTCAGCCTTGGTCGACATCAATCGGGCCAGCAAAGGGGCAAGTGCTCGAATATAAGGGTCACGCGGCGCCATTTCGGCCAACGTGATGCCCTGGTTGGCCGCAAGGCCGATGGGCTGCCGACGATCAGGAATCAGGCCGAGCAAGGACAGGTTCACACGCTTGGCAATCTGATCCGCTCCGAGACCTAAGCGGGAGTCGTACTTGTTGACCAGCAGCTGCAGCGCTTTGACGTCTACCTCGCGCTCTTTCAGACCTTCCAGCAGCTCCACCGACGACACCACCGACGCAACATTCTGATCACAAACCAGCCAGGTTTCATCTGCAGCCCTGACCAACTGGGCAATGAAATCCAGATTGGAGAACCCGCCAAGGTCGATCAATTGGTTATCGAAGAAGGATCTCAGCCGACCGAGAAGTCCGATCGCCCCCGAATACGATATCTCACGCATTTCGCCAAGATCGGGGGGCAGCGGCAGCAGTGCCAGTCCACCACTGTGCCGGGTGATCGCGGTGTGGATAAAGGTCTGATCGAAACGGCGCAGATTGCGTACCGCCGACACGAAATGAAAGTCCGCCTGGCTATTGAGGTAAAGCAAAGCATCGGCCGCCGGCAAACCCAGATCAATCAGGATCGCTTGCTTATTGATACGCCGCTCTTGCCGCTGGGTTTTCAACGCCAGGTTAGCCGCCAAAGTGCTGACCCCAACTCCCACTCTGGCCCCCAGCAGAACCGTGAGCTTGCCATGTCGAACCGGCACACTCGCTTGGTTGGCCAGGAGCTCGCTGACGATGTTCTCTGCATCCTCAACCGGGGACTGAATATCGATGAAGTCTCGTACCCCAGCCCGCAACGCGGCGAGAGCTCCCCCACCCTCGGACGCTAACCCCACCGCCACAATAGGTAGTGCCTCGAAAGACTGCCTTACCGAGACAACCGCCTCAGCCGCCTTCGCTGCACTCTCACCGGCAAAATCGATAAAGACCAGCGAGGGATTGATAATCGCGATTCGCTGGAGCAACGCCGCCACCTCCAACGTAGCGGACTCAGTCACGCCCAAGGAGCCGAGCGAACGCTGCAGCCATTGGGTGCGCTCGATCGACGGCGACCCGAAAACGAAATATTCGCTGGTCGCCTGATCATGTGAGGTCTGGATTCTTGCATTCATCAGCGTGACCCGCCAGATAGAGAGAATATGCTACCGAACCTCGGAAACTTGTCATGAGACTCAGCGGGAGAACCCAGGTGTGGCGTCCGAAGACAAAGACCCCTTAAGGAATGAACGCCATACCGGTCCATCGCGCTGCTCACTACGTTCCCCCGGTAGCGGCGGCAACGGCACTCCCTTACCCAAAGCCGAAACCAGATGAGGGGTAACGATAATGACCAACTCTTTATCGTTCTGTTGATAACTCAGACTCTTGAAGAACGCGCCGATAATCGGCAGATCCCCCAGCAGTGGCACTTTATCGACATTCGAGATAGTTTCCCGGCTGACAAGGCCCCCGATCACAAAACTCTCTCCTTCACCCAGCTCGACTGTGGTATCAGCCCGGCGTGTGATAATACCCGGTACGGCCACTCCATTGATATTGATGGCCCGTGCGAAATCGAGATCACTCGCCTCTGGTGCCACTTTCAAGGCAATACGATCACGGCTCAGTACGGTTGGCGTCAGCGTCAGGCCTATACCGTAGGGTTTGTATTGAATGGTGACAGTGCCCAGACTCTGCGGCACCGGCACTGGAATCTCGCCCCCGGCAAGAAAACTCGCACTCTGCCCCGACAGCGCCACCAAAGACGGCTCGGCTAGCACGCGGGCCATGCCATTGCTCTCTAGAATGCCCAGATTGCCAAATACCCCACTGCTATTCGAACCTGCGACGATATTGAATGCTGAGGCAACAGGCTGTACCGCACTGAATGCGATTGGGGGAAAGGTAGTGGACTGCAGCGACGACGGGGAAAACAAGCCGAATGCAAACCCCGACGCTCTAGTGGTAAAAAGATTGAAACCAACGTTTTTCAGGACGCTCTTGCTGAACTCGACCACCTTGACGTCAACCTGAACCACACCACCACTGGCGATAATCGACTTGTCAATAACCGGACCACCTTTCCCAGTGGCTCCATTCGACACACTCGCCAGATTTCGATGTGCAAGCATGTCAGGCGCATTACCCGTAATGACAGTTGCACCACCTCGAGAAATAGTATTCATGCTACTGCCGTCTTGCAGCAACCCTACAACCGGATCAGTCACCGTAATCGAATAGATCCTGGGATCACTTTGGCCATGCTCCCAAACCATTAGATTGGTTTGTCCAGGAGCTTTGGCCACCAGCAACAGACCCGATTTCTTGGTGATCAGAACATCAGCAACGGTAGGATCGCCAATAGCAACCCGCTGCAACCCCCGCGCAACCGCAATCTGTCGCTGCATACCCGCTGCAATGTTGATATCCGTCTCGGTCCGATCAGCCGCCTGAATCATGGCCGCCGGAACTAACACCCCTAAAGCAACAATCAACGTTCTGTTATTGTTCATGGCTTATGGTCTTTGTTCAGGTTTCACAAGGTTTCGCATGGTCAGTTCATGACCGTTTCGCGCTTGCCTCCTCGAATCACTTCAACCCCCGAAGTCACGGGTTTTCGTGCGCCAGAAGAAAGAGCCAATGATGGCTGCACCGGTGTTGCTGCGTTGGTGTGCTTCTTCTCGCCCGGCGCCGCCCCGGACAAACCTTGCAAGGCTAGCCCCGTAGCCGCTTGAGTCGAACCATTGAGTGGATCCTTATCACCCGCCTTCACCTTGAAAACCGGAGGCATCGGCGCAAAAAGACTGTCATCCAGCACTTCGTTGTCTTGCGGGTTCCTTAGTGCCAATACCAAGCGTCCTGCTGTTTCGGCCAAGGTTAGCCGGTTCACCTCATTAACAGGTACCGCCAACACCGCGGTTCTGGCAATATCCTGCCTCGGAGGAACAGTGCCCCCCGCCTCTGTTTTGGCCGCATGCTCCGGACCATCCAGAGAAGAGCTGCCATAAGCCAGCACTTTCAGCTTGGACAACAGTAACCTCGCCTGGCTCTGATCGACCTCACCGTTGTCTCGCTTCAAGAAGAGAAACAAGTCAACAAAGTCACCAGGTTCAACCCTATTCCCTACTGCATTGGTTTCGTCGACACGAACCGCGACAGCCCGCTCGCCAACCGCAACCTTGCTGGCAAGGCCGGCAACCATATGTGGCGCCAATATCGGGCTTCCGGCAACCAGATCTACACTCGGGGCCTGCCCCACCACATCGTCAACACTCTTGAAAGCACCCTCTGGATTGATCGGCAGCCTTTCAACCCGCACAGCATCCGATGCGATTAACTGACCTGCGGGGAGCAACTTGGTAGAGACAACGACGGGATAGAGTTTGGCAATCGCAGGGGTGGACTTCACGAGGGATGTAGGATGTCGGCCCAAATTCCAGGCATAGAGTGCGATAAGTACTGCTAGCAGCACCAGAATCGCGGCAATGATTTTAGTTATATTTGCCATACACCTCACCCCCTTTATTAATCAGCCAATGCATCTCGTCATTACCGATTTTATTTTCTCTTTTATTTATTATGAAGCTCAACCAGACAAAATGGTCGCTGGATTCAATTGAACTGTAGCAACCCCCAAAAGATTGGCAGGCAGAATAACACCAAAAAATGGCAAGGGCGGAACTAAAGGATTTTTAGCGTAATTGTAATTCAATGCCACCTGGATACATTGCAATGTCGCATCGAAAGCACAAGGCGACACGACAGAAGTGCACCCTCCGGCCACGTAACCGTTTGGTAACCAATTAATTATTGATTGCGCAGTCTGACAGGCTGCCGCCGCGCGAGCCGTCAAAGCGGCACCTTGGCTCACGGCTGGCTGGTATCTCAAAGCGGCGCGGGCCCCCTCCTCTGCCGCAAGAGTTAGGCTTTGCTGCGCGGCCAAAATAAGGCCATAGGAAACTATGCCGTAAAAAATAGCGAAAAGCACAGGGAATATCAGCGCAAACTCGATAGCCGATGTACCACGTTGCGCATGCCTAAAAACAGACCCACCCCTTGAGCCAGTCAAAGCCAGCATATCTTCCCGCCCCATCGTCATTAAAAATGAGAGACTCCTGCGTATAATTTCTCAAACACACTTGGATAATACACCGTCAGGCCAGCACTCACAGCCAAGTAACTAGCATAAGGAATCTTATTTAATCGCCAAGCGTGCATGCGAATGGAAATCCAGCTTCTCTCTTTCCCAAAACTAATGGATAGAGCCAGCCATAGCAATGCTTGCAGTCCCGCCATTATACTAGCCATCATCCATACAGCCAGTAATGCGGAGGCACCAAGCCATAGGCCAATGATGGAAAAAAACTTCACATCACCAGCTCCCATCAGCCCAAAAAAGAAAAATGGCAGAAAGGCTAGCAATCCAACAGTTAGCCCAAGCAACGAAGAAGCCCAACCAACCCCACCCAACCGTCCGCCAAAAAGCAGGATTACCAAGGCGAAAAACATGCCGGCCAAAATCAAACCATTAGGTACCCGTCTTTGCAAAGCATCGAACGCCGCCACAGCCGCAAGAAAGACAAAAAAACAAGCCTGGGTACCAACAGTGAGGCCAGACATAAATAAACTCCGTCGCGCTGAGTCCAGCATTTCTACCATCCACTGATTGAACTTACACTGACCAATCGGGTAGCAGCTTACAATGCTGCTGTTATAGCAGTAAACACTGCATTTATTTTGGTACTCAAAGCAGGAACGACCGCGACAAGGCCAACGACAATCAAGCCTGCAATCAAGCCATACTCCAAGGCCGATACACCACGCTCATCACGAATAAACTTCTTAAGCATCTCTTTCATAAAAACCTCCCGATTCTCCGTAAAATGACCCCAAGCAATGGTCAAACCACCTTGACCGACCACAAGAGAAAGACTTGGCAATATTATTTTATCCGAATACCCTAGGCTGCTCATTTCGAGAATAATTAACCGATGCGTCTACAGAATAACAACCACACCAAGCATCTAGACCACAATAGGTTGATCACCAGAGCAGGACCCCAGACATCTCATCAGGCTGCCAAGCAGTAACCAAATGACATACACTCACAGCACGACGCAAACGCGGCAGGCAACCTAGCAGCCTGAGCAACCCAACATGCTTACGTCAAACAGTAGCATGCATGTCATGCACTACTACTTTTGTATAGTTCAAGCCTAATGCTAGCGCAAATGCATGACTACACCTCCAGCCTCTGCGCAGACACGATAGGGGGGATCAAACGTGAAAGAGGATTTTTTTACAGCAACTAATGAGGACTGGAGGACGTGCCGAACCTGGGTTACCTGACCTGCCGCCTGCGCGAGCTGAACAATCAGGTAAAGAAACTAGAGGTCGAGCTAGAACAAATGGAGGCAGAGAACGCGCCTGCGGTGAACATCACCGATGAGCAGATACTCGAGGCAGCGGGCACATTCGTCAACGTCGTCAGAAATACCGAGGACAACAAAAACTGCGCTTACTGATGGGGCATTCATCGAACAGAATCGTACTGAACGACTGAACGTCGAGATGGAGTATCGGCCGGAGCGAATCATAGGCACAAACGAAAAGAGCTGTGAACCAGTGGTTCACAGCTCTAAATCTTGGCTCCCCGAGCAGGGCTCGAACCTGCGACCTGCGGATTAACAGTCCGTCGCTCTACCAACTGAGCTATCAGGGAAAACCTCTCACCCGAGAGAGACCGCATTATATAAATTGATATTTAATGCGTCAAGCTTTTTGTCGCACTCTCTTCTACTTTATTAAAGCCCGCCGAATTACCGGCGGGCTTTAATACTTAGTGCCGGGTCTCTACCTGCACCAGCGGGGCAGCCTCAACCGCGGAAGCCTGGCGAGCTACGTCACGACGACGCGGGCCGCTCGGCACCTCAACCACCGGCTCGTCAGCAACCACGGCACTGCTAGTCGTTACCATCACGAGACCACCCAAATCGGCCGGCTTCGTTTCGGCTTGAACAACCGGGACAGACTCGACACGAGCGGCGACCGGCTCGACCACCGTCGGCGCCGGCGACTCAGCTACTACGATGGACTCCACCGCAGGCTCGGTCACATCTGGCTGGACACTTTCGACAACGACAGCCTCGGCTTCAACCACTTCAGCAACGTCCACCTTAGTCGCAACCGTCTCAACAACTTCGACTACTTCAATTGCCCGCTCAAGCACCGGCTTCTGCTCAGCAACCTCCGACACCTCTACAGCCACAACAGGAGCAGCGGCCACCGCCTCAGCCTCACGCACTGGCTCTACCACAGCCGCTGGCTCGCTCATCACTGTCGGCTCAACCACTTCGGCCTGCACCTTAACCGGCTCGACAATCGTGACGGCCTCTGGCTTGGCGGCAACGCCCGCAGCCGGAGCAGCCTCCGCAACGACCTCTTGCACAGCAACACTAGCTACAACCAACTCTTGCACCGGAGTCGACTCTGCCGACTCGGCAATCGAGACAGCACCCGCAACCACTGCAGCGGTAACGGCTACCTCACCGGCTCCCTGCTCGACACCCGCTCCCTGCTCGACACCCGCTTCTTCCGGACGGCGATCACGACGGTTACGACGACGACGACGCTCGTTACGTTCACGGCCTTCGGCTGCAGGCTCGGCTACCGGCGCATTCTGCGGTGCGGCAGTTTCACCCTCTGCTTTCAGTTGCTCGGAGCGGGCACGCGCTTCAGCCTCGGCTACCTCGGCGGCAATCTGCACGCCACGACGGCGGTCCTGCTGCGGCTCGCGGCGCGGCGTTTCTTGCTGCTGCGCGTTCTGCTGTTGTTGGCGCGGCTCGCGCGGCTGACGGTCTTCACGCGGCTCGCGAGCACCGGCTTCGCCGCGCTCTTTGCTGCGCTCACGACGCTGATCCTGACGCTCGCGGCTGTCTTGACGGCCATCACGGCGACCGCTTTCGTTCGCAGCGGCATCGCCCTGCGGTTGACGACGTGCACCACCGCGCTCTTCTTGCTGCTCGGACTTGCCACGGCGCTGCTGGTCTTCACGATCCCGCTCGCGCTCACGGCGCTGGCCCGGTGCATTGCGACGGTCACCGCCACCCTGGCGCGGCTTGTTCTGCGGCGCTTCGCGACGAGCTGGCTTGACCGGATGCTCAACCTTGACCTCGGTCACGGCCGCAGGCTCACCAGCCAGACCCTTGAACCAGCCAACAATGCGCTCAATCAGTCCAGGCTGTACCGACTGCACCGCTTGTGCTGCTTGCACCTGCTGAGGTGCGGCTACCGGTGCTTTTTCGACAGCGACAGGTGCCGGCTGCTGCGGGGTGATCCCTTTGACAGCCGGCTCCTGGCGCTCGACTTTCGGCCTTTCCAGCCCGAAGGTCAGCTTGCTCTCGTCAGCCTCCGGCGTTTCGACGCGGCGGTAGCTCGGCTGGTCTTCGGTCTCGAGCAGATCATCGATGCGAACACGGACGATACTGTGGTTCGGGGTTTCCAGATGCACGTTCGGGATCAGCACGATGCTGACACCGAGGCGCTCTTCCAACGAGTAGAGCTCGATGCGCTTCTCGTTGAGCAGGAAGGTAGCCACATCTACCGGTACCTGTGCATGCACGGCACCGGTGTTTTCCTTCATCGCCTCTTCCTGGATGATGCGCAGGATGTGCAATGCCGACGATTCGGTACCGCGGATGAAGCCAATACCGTGGCAGCGAGGGCAAGCGATGTGGCTGGTTTCGCCGAGGCTAGGCTGCAGGCGCTGACGCGACAGTTCGAGCAGGCCGAAGCGCGACAGCTTGCCCATCTGGACGCGGGCACGGTCGTGCTTGAGCACCTCGCGCAGGGTGTTCTCCACCTCGCGCTGGTTCTTCGGGTTTTCCATGTCGATGAAGTCGATCACGATCAGACCACCCAGGTCGCGCAGGCGCAACTGACGAGCGATTTCCTCGGCCGCTTCAACGTTGGTCCTGAGTGCGGTCTCCTCGATGTCGGCACCCTTGGTGGCACGCGCCGAGTTGACGTCGATCGAGACCAGCGCTTCGGTGTGGTCGATCACGATGGCGCCACCCGACGGCAGCTGCACGCTGCGCGAGAAGGCGGTTTCGATCTGGTGTTCGATCTGGAAGCGCGAGAACAACGGCACGTGGTCCTTGTAGACCTTGATGCGATTGACGTTGTTCGGCATTACGTGGCTCATGAACTGACGAGCCTGTTCGTAGATTTCTTCGGTGTCGATCAGCACCTCGCCGATGTCCGGCTGGAAGTAGTCGCGGATCGCACGAATGACCAGGCTGCCCTCCTGCAGGATCAGGAACGGGGCGTTCTGCGCACCAGCAGCACCTTCGATGGCGCGCCACAGCTGCATCAGGTAGTTCAGGTCCCACTGCAGCTCTTCGAGCGAACGCCCGATGCCGGCGGTGCGAGCGATCAGGCTCATGCCATTCGGCACTTCGAGCTGACCCATCAGTTCCTTCAGTTCCTGACGCTCTTCACCCTCGATGCGGCGCGATACGCCACCACCACGCGGGTTGTTCGGCATCAGCACCACGTAACGGCCGGCTAGGCTGATGTAAGTGGTCAACGCCGCGCCTTTGTTGCCGCGCTCGTCCTTTTCCACCTGCACGACGACTTCCATGCCTTCGCGCAGCACGTCCTGAATACGCGGACGGCCACCTTCGTAGCTCTGGAAATAGGAACGGGCCACCTCCTTGAAAGGGAGGAAGCCGTGGCGTTCAGTACCGTAATCGACGAAGCAGGCTTCCAGCGAAGGCTCGATCCGGGTGATTACACCCTTGTAGATATTGCCTTTGCGCTGTTCCTTGCCAACGGTTTCGATATCGAGGTCGACGAGCTTTTGCCCATCGACAATAGCAACGCGCAGCTCTTCGGCTTGCGTTGCGTTAAACAGCATTCGTTTCATTCATGTCCCCGCGCGGCACTCACGCCAGGGATGCAGCAAGTATTTGACGGCCCAGTGTCTAAGATGGGCGCTATCCGTCAGAAAGAGTCCGGGTAAAGATCGCAAGAATTCGTATGGTTACAACTCAAGCCGACTTCCTGTGTGGTTTCCACGAACCGCCCGGGTGGTCTCGCGCTACAGGCTGAAGACCCGGGATTCGGCCAACCTTGTCTCGGTTGGCAAATGCCCGGCAGGCGGTCGTGCCGGGTCAAACTTTGCTGCAAAATCCCCTGACGGGCTTGGCGTCAGGAGAGGAAAGCTGGTGAGTGCGCAGTGTGTATAAATGCATTACCATCGCTGCTTTTCGGTGAGCGAGACAACCGTGGCTGCGGCCTGGTAGCACGGCGTCAGGTCAGGGACAAACCCTGCCGGCCGAACTGGCATTTCCGCAGCGGCGCTGCATGCTGTTTTGGCATGCAACCGTGTTTTGCCTGAAGGTCGCATCAATCGCCCAAAAACAGGGCGCTGAGCGCCGAAAGTATAAGCAATATGACTGATTACCGCAAAGATTCTGTCACGTACCACACCGTGACTGACGACGAAGCAGGACAACGCATCGACAACTTCCTGATGCGCTTGCTAAAAGGCGTCCCCAAGAGCCATCTCTACCGCATTCTGCGCTCCGGCGAAGTCCGCGTGAACAAGGGCCGCATCGACGCCACCTACCGCTTGGCGACAGGCGATCAGCTACGCCTGCCGCCGGTACGCGTCGCCGAGCGTACTGAGAAGGCCGTGCCGGCTGGTCACTTCCCCATCGTGTACGAAGACGACGTTCTGCTGGTGATCAACAAGCCGGCCGGCGTCGCCGTGCACGGCGGCAGCGGCGTGTCGTTCGGCGTGATCGAGCAGTTGCGCCGCGCTCGCCCCGAGGCACGCTACCTGGAGCTGGTACACCGCCTCGACCGCGAGACTTCAGGCCTCTTAATGGTGGCGAAGAAACGCTCGGCGCTGGTGAAACTGCACGAAATGATCCGCAACGACGTACCGCAAAAGCGCTATTTCGCGCTGGGCCTGGGCAGTTGGCCAAGCGACGTCAACCATGTGCGCTTGCCCCTCTATAAATGGCACACTCCAGAGGGCGAGAAGCGCGTGCGCGTGCAGGAAGACGGCCAATATGCCCACACGGTATTTAAAGTCGTCGAACGCTTTGCCGATCTGACCCTGGTGGAAGCACTGCTCAAGACCGGCCGCACCCATCAGATCCGCGTGCACATGCAGGCAATCGGCTGCCCGATCGCCGGAGACGAACGCTACGGCGACTTTTCGGCCAACCGCGAGCTCGCGCGAGACGGCTTGAAGCGGATGTTCCTGCACGCCGCCAGCCTGAAACTGCCGCACCCGCTGACCGGCGAACCTTTGGACCTGGTCGCTCCGCTCCCCACCGAATTGACCGCCTACCTGGAAAAGCAGCGCCGCCATGGATAAACCCTTTGATCTGATCGTGTTCGACTGGGACGGCACGCTGATGGATTCCACCGCTCATATCGTCCGCACCATCCAGGCCTCCTGCGCCGACCTGGGGCTGCCGGTGCCGGGGCGTGAACTCGCTAGCCACGTGATCGGCTTAGGGCTGGTCGATGCGATGCGCCATGTCTGCCCGGGCCTACCGCCGTCCCGTTACGAGGAAATGGTGCACGCCTACAAGCGCCACTATGTACTTGGCACCGAGACCATCGAGCTGTTCGACGGTGTGCGCGAGGGATTGGCCGAACTGAAGGCCAGCGGGGTATTCCTAGCCGTCGCCACCGGCAAGGGCCGACCTGGCCTCGACGATGCGCTAACCCGTACCGGCCTGACCGAGCTGTTCGACGCCACCCGCACCGTCAACGAATGCGCATCTAAGCCACATCCCGAGATGCTGATATCGCTGACCGATGAGTTGGGTGTTGAAAATCGCCGCACCCTGATGGTCGGCGATACCAGCCACGACCTGAACATGGCCAATAACGCCGGCACCCACGGCGTGGGTGTCAGCTACGGCGCCCACCCCATTGATGAACTCATGGCCTGCAAGCCGCTGGCGATCTTCGACAGCTTCCGGAGCTTCCACGCATGGCTACAACCGCAACTGGGCTGATTTGCCGTTCGGACGAACTGGTCGATGGCGGCCTCGGCGTGCGCTTTAGCGTCACCTTGGCCGAAGGGCGCGAAGCCCCGGCCTTCGTGATTCGCCACCAGGGCACGGCCTACGGCTGGCTCAACGCCTGCCGCCATCAACCGGCACAGCTGGACTGGAAGGACGGCGAATTCTTCGACGTCACCGGCCAGCACCTGGTCTGCAGCATGCATGGCGCGCTATACCAGCCAGACAGCGGCCTGTGTGTAGCCGGGCCCTGCCGCGGCGCCAAACTGGTCGCCGTGCCGGTTACCGAAGCCGATGGCGAGGTATGGCTCGGCGCATGACAAGCAATTTGCTAGACTCGGTTACATTAGCCCGCTGGAGATAATCGCGTGAACGAACAACCCAATTGGGAACGCAGTGTCGTCGAAAAACTGGCCACGTCGGCCCTGACCGAACAACGACGCGCCCGACAGTGGAAGATTTTCTTCCGCCTGGTCTGGCTATTGCTGACCCTGATGGTGATCTGGGCAATCTTCTTCCGCGACAATGATAAGGTCGATGCACTGGCCAGCTCTGACCATACCGCCCTGATCAATCTGGAAGGCGTGATCGACAGCCAGAGCGACGTCGCCAACAAGCTGATCGACGGCCTCGAAGCCGCCTACAAAGACAGCGGCACCAAGGGAGTGATCATCCGCGCCAACAGCCCGGGCGGCTCGCCGGTACTGTCGGGGCTCGCCTATGATGAAATCCGCCGCCTGCGCAAACTGCACCCGACCATCCCGGTGTATGTCGTAGTCGAGGATGTCTGCGCGTCCGGCTGCTATTACATCGCCTCGGCTGCTGACAAGATCTTCGTCGACAAGGCCAGCATCATCGGATCGATCGGCGTACTTCAAGACGGTTTCGGCTTTACCGGTGCGATGGAGAAGCTCGGTGTGGAGCGCCGACTACTCACCGCGGGTGAGAACAAGGCGATGGGCGATCCGTTCTCGCCGGTCAATCCGAAACAGCAGGAAATCGTCAAAACGCTGCTCGACGACATTCACCAGCAGTTCATCTCGGCAGTGAAGCAAGGCCGTGGCGGCCGCCTGAAAGCTGACACCGATATGTTCTCGGGCCGCATCTGGATCGGTGAGCAGGGCGTACCGCTGGGCCTGGCCGATGGCCTAGGCAGTGTGCGATCGGTCGCCCGCGATGTGATCAAGGCCGACAAGCTGGTCGACGTCACACCGGAAGACGACATCACCCGCCGCGTTGCACGCCGTTTTGGCGTGTCTCTGGGCGAAGGCTTCCGCAGCCTGTTCGAAACCCGGCTGCTCTAAGCCCATCAGAAAGCCTGCCATGGCCCGACGTCGCCCCTATCAGGAAGAACCGGACAATCACGAGCGCTGGCTGGTCTCGTACGCCGACTTCATCACCCTGTTGTTCGCCTTCTTCGTGGTGATGTATGCGATCTCTTCGGTCAACGAAGGTAAGTACAAGATACTGTCGTCGGCGATCCTGAATGCGTTCCGACCGATCGGCAATCTATCGATCGGCGAGACTCCACCCACCGGTGGCGCTAATACCATGATCCAGGTGCCTAGACCTAAGCCTGTCGCCCAGGCGATCAAGGACCTGAAGGCCAAGGAACAAGCCAAGATGTCGGGTCTCGTCACCGACCTGAACAAAGTATTGCAGCCCCTGGTCGACGGCGGCCAGGTCCGCATCGCCCAAACAGAACAAGGCGTGGCAATCCAGATTAAGGACAGCGCCTTGTTCCAGACCGGACAGGCATCTCCGTCGCCACAGTCGATAACGGTACTGGCCCAGGTCGCCAAGGTACTGTCCACCGTCGACAATCCGATCCGCGTCGAAGGCTTCAGCGACAATGTACCGATCCGAACAGCCACCTACCCGTCCAACTGGGAATTGTCAGCCGCCCGAGCTGGCAGCGTGGTGCGCCTGTTCCAGGAAAACGGCATTGCAGCACCGCGGCTGGTCGCAATCGGCCGCGCCGAGAACTTGCCGATCTCCGACAACACTCAGCCGGAAGGGCGCGCCCAGAACCGGCGCGTGGCCATTAGTGTATTGACCCACAAGGATCCGATCACTACGCGCAGCACCGATGAGATCATGGCGGGCCAATAGCCTGCCAATAACCCCCGCATTGCGAGGAGACTTCATGACCACCCCAATCAACGCCGCCGCACTCGACCAGCTGTTCCACAGCGCCCGCAGCTTCAGCAACTGGCAAGCCCGCCCGGTGACCGAAGAAACGCTGCGCCAACTGT
The DNA here is from genome assembly GCA_025989215.1 of Neisseriaceae bacterium JH1-16. GTDB lineage: Bacteria > Pseudomonadota > Gammaproteobacteria > Burkholderiales > Chromobacteriaceae > Crenobacter_A. The sequence continues at coordinate 93,450 of JAPDNP010000002.1, forward strand.
TCGACCTGTTGAAGATGGGTCCCACCAGCGCCAACTCGTCGCCGGCCCGCTTCGTGTTCGTACAGAGCCCGGAGGCCAAGGAAAAACTCAAAGCCAGTCTGTCCGAGGGCAATATCGAGAAGACCATGACGGCACCGGTGACGGTGATCGTGGCGATGGACACCCGCTTCTACGAACACATGCACACCCTCTTCCCGCACGCGGACGCCCGCAGCTGGTTCGAAGGCAACCAAGCAGTCATCGATGCCACCGCGTTCCGCAACAGCTCGCTGCAGGCGGCCTACCTGATCATGGCCGCCCGATCGCTAGGCCTCGATTGCGGCCCGATGTCCGGTTTCGACGCAGCACGCCTCAACGAGACCTTCTTCCCGGACGGTCGCCTCAAGGTCAACCTGCTGATCAATCTCGGTTACGGTGACGCCAGCAAGCTGCATGGCCGCTCGCCGCGCTTCGGTTTTGCCGACGCCTGCCAGGTACTGTAACTGCCTTCTGTCAGACAGACCCGGTATACTGCCGGGTCATTTTTTTGAAGAGACTGCCCGATGCTCTACCCGCTGTTGCGCCCGCTACTGTTCTGCCTCGACGCCGAGGCCGCTCACGAGGCCACCCTGAAAATGCTGGATCAGGTCCATGCGCTGAAGCTGGACGGCCTGCTGGGCCGCTCGATTTCGCGCCAGCCGGTAGAAGCCATGGGACTCACCTTCCCCAATCCGGTCGGTCTGGCCGCCGGCCTGGACAAGAACGGCGCCCACATCGATGCACTGGCCGCACTCGGCTTCGGCTTTATCGAGATCGGCACGGTGACACCACGTCCCCAGGCCGGCAATCCCAAACCGCGCCTGTTCAGAGTCCCGGCACACCAGGGCATCATCAACCGGATGGGCTTCAACAACCACGGCGTCGACGAGCTGCTGGAGAATGTGCGCAACTGCCGTTTCAAGGGCATCCTCGGCATCAATATCGGCAAGAACGCCACCACGCCGATCGAGAACGCCGTTGACGATTATTTGATCTGCCTCGATAAGGTCTACGCTTATTCGAGCTACATTACCGTCAACATCTCGTCGCCAAACACCAAGAACCTGCGCCAGCTGCAAGGCGAAGACGAGCTGACCGCCCTATTGTCGGCACTGAAGCAGCGCCAGACCAAGTTGGCCGAAAAGCACGGTCGTTACGTGCCGTTGGCGGTAAAGATTGCCCCCGACCTCGACGACGAACAGATCGCCGCGGTGGCGCGCACCCTGACCACCCAGAAGATCGACGGCGTGATCGCCACCAATACCACCCTGTCGCGCGAGGAAATCGCTGGTCACCCCCTCTCGGGCGAAGCCGGTGGCTTGTCCGGCCAACCGGTACGCGAGCGGTCAACCCAGTTGATCCGCAAACTCGCCAAGGAACTCGACGGCGCCCTGCCCATCATAGGCGTGGGCGGCATTCTGCAAGGCGCGGATGCCGTAGAAAAGCTGGAAGCCGGTGCGACATTGGTGCAACTCTACAGCGGCCTGATCTACCGCGGGCCGGCTCTGGTCGCTGAATGCGCCCAAGCACTGGCCAACGCTCAGCGACACAAGCGGTAAGCCTAACCGGCTTTCCGGAAGCATTAGGAGATAAAAATATGCTCAAACGACTAACCCGTATCACGCTCGTCGGCGCCACCAGCCTCGGCCTCTTGACCGGCTGCGCCACCTCGGACTCGGCTGCCGTTTACTCCAAAAGCCAGATGCGCCAAGCGCAGAACGTCGAACTCGGCACCATCGTGTCGGTACAGAACGTCAAGATGGAAGGCGATAACAACGAGTTGCTGACCCTGGGTGGCGCGGCTCTGGGCGGCTTGGCAGGCAGCAAGGTCGGCCAAGGCAACGGCGCGATCGCCGGCGCAATCGTCGGCGCCCTAGCCGGCGGCTTCGGCACCAACGCAGCGCAACGTGGTGTAGGCACAAAGCCGGCACTGGAAGTCACCGTCAAGCTCGATCGCACCGGCCGCATGCTGTCGATCGTGCAGGATGCCGACATCCCGCTGGCAGCCGGCCAGCGCGTGCGTGTGCTGACTGGCGGCGGCAATGACCGCGTCGTACCGATGTAAGACAAGCCAACGCAAACAAAAAAGGGGCGCTACGCCCCTTTTTGTTTGCACTACCCAAGCCAGCAAAGCTTGAACTCACACCTGACGGAACGGTTGCCATCTCCCGTCGATCAGCACTTCCAGCGGTCGGTAGGCCGACTTATAGGCCATCTTGCGACACGCCTCGATCCAGTAGCCCAGGTAGAGATAAGGCAGCCCTTGCCGTTGGGCCTGAGCCATTTGCCAGAGTACGTTGTAGACACCGTAGCTGGCATGCGGCTCGTCCGGTTCGTAAAAGGTGTAGACCGCCGACAGCCCGTCGGACAGATGATCGATCAAGCTGACCATCTTCAGCACCCCTTCCAAACGAAACTCGACCAGCGAGCTTTCCACCCCACTCTTCAGGATGAACTCCGTGTACTGCTGCGGGTCGTCCTCGGCCATGCCACCGCCGGCGTGACGCGAGCGCTGATAGCGCCGGTAAAGCTGGTAATGATCGTCATGGAATTGCAGCGGCAGCAGTCGGGCCGTCAGCCCTTCGTGATGGCGCAGCGCACGGCGCTGACTGCGGTTGGGCTGAAATCGCGCGACCGGCACCCTCACCGGCACGCAGGCCTTGCAGCTGTCGCAGTAAGGCCGGTAGGTATAGAGCCCGCTGCGGCGGAAGCCTAGTCGCACCAGTTGGCTGTAGACATCGGCATCGATCGTGTCAGCCGGGATCGCCACCTGCGAGCGCGCCTGCAAACCGGGCAGATAGCTGCACGGGTAGAGTGCGGTCGCATAGAAGTGGATAGCGACCGTCTGCTGGTTCGGGTCACGATGGCTCATTCTGGTGCCGATAGGTCCACATGGAGTCCGGTTGCAGCTGGACGATTTGCTCTTTCAGGGTAGCAAGAAAACGCTCGCGGGGAATCAATTGCGCTCCCAGGCTTTCAAGGTGTGGGGTATGCATCTGGCAATCGATCATCCGTACACCGCAGCTCGCCAAATGACGCGCCATATGCACGAAAGCAAGTTTCGACGCATCGCGACGGCGGGAGAACATCGATTCGCCGAAGAACATCCGTCCCAGTGCGACACCGTATAAGCCACCGACCAATTCCCCCTCCTCCCAGACTTCGAAGGAATGGGCATACCCGTGCTGGTGCAACCGGCAATAGGCATCGACCATTGCAGGCACGATCCAGGTACCCGGCTGGCCATCACGCGGGCCACCGCACGCCTCCATCACCGCACGAAACGCGCTGTCGATCCGAACTTCATAGAGGCGATTGCGCAGTGTTTTGGCCAGCGAACGGCTGACCTTCAGCGCTTCGGGGAACAGCACCATCCGCTCGGCCGGCGACCACCACAAGATCGGGTCGCCGTCGCTAAACCAGGGAAAGATGCCTTGGGAATACGCGGCCAGTAGGCGCTGCTCTGATAGGTCTCCACCGGCGGCGAGTAGGCCGTCAGGGTCTGGCAGCGCTTGCTCGGCCGGCGGAAACACCGGCTCGAGACCGAGCCAGGGAATCACGGCTTATCGGCGAGTGGGCTTTTTGCCGGCGCAGTCGGGGCACTCGCCGTACATATAGAGGGCATGATCGATGATACGGAAGCCGTGCTGCTCGGCGATGCGATCCTGCAGCGCCTCGATTTCCGGATCGAAGAACTCGACCACTTTTCCGCAGCTGATACACACCATGTGATCATGGTGGCCGCCTTCGTTCAGTTCATAGATCGCCTTGCCCGACTCGAAATGGTGGCGCACCAGGATGCCGGCCTGCTCGAACTGGGTGAGCACCCGGTAAATGGTGGCAAGACCGATGTCGATGTTCTCGGCCGACAACTTGCGGTAGACGTCTTCGGCAGACAGGTGACGAACCTCGCTATGCTCGAACAGGTCGAGAATTTTGAGGCGCGGCCCTGTGGCTTTCAGACCGATATCTTTGAGGTGACTGGCTTTGTTCATCATGTTATAAAGTGGGCAAGATTCCGCTGGGTATGATAAAGCCTTTTTTATGGCTTTGCCTAATTCGACAGCCATTCACTACCCCGAGTACACATCCCAAAAGTATGCGAGTTCTGATTATAGCCGCCGCCCTCGTTCTTTCCGGCTGCGGTAGCCTCAACCCCGCCCACTGGGTCCCGTCTTACCGAATGGACATCCCGCAAGGCAACGCGGTCACCGAAGATGCCGTCGCCAATCTGAAACCGGGCATGACACGTGCCCAGGTTCGATTCGTACTGGGCACCCCACTTCTGGCTGACCCGTTCCACGCCAACCGCTGGGATTATGTGTACGAAGTGTCCAAAGGCGGTCAGCTCGTAGAGCGCAAGCATCTGACCGTCTACTTCGACGGCGACAAGATGACCCGCTACGAGGGTGAGGTTCTTCCGGCCGAGCGCGCCATTCTGCCTAGCGTCAACGCCAGCGCACCGGTTGCAGCCCCAGCCCCAGCCCAGGAAATCAAACAATGAGCAAACTGCTGAATGTCGTGATCGTCGGCGCCGGCGGCCGCATGGGCCGTACGCTGATTGAATCGGTGCTGAACACGCCGAACACTCGCCTGCATGCGGCCATCGACCGCAGCGGCTCCGACTTCATCGGTCAGGACGCAGGTCTGTTCGTCGGTCAGAAAACCGGTGTAATCGTGTCGGACAACTTGGCTGCCGCATTGGACGGCGCCGATGTACTGATCGACTTCACCCGCCCGGAGGCAACACTCGAGTACCTGGCGGCCTGCACCAGCCGCGGCGTCAGCATGATCATCGGCACCACCGGTTTCGATGATGCCGGCAAGGCTGCGATCAGTGCTGCGGCCGAGCAGATCCGTATCGTGTTTGCCGCCAACTACAGTGTCGGCGTGAACCTGACTTTCAAGCTGCTCGATATTGCCTCGCGCGTGCTGGCCGAAGACTACGATATCGAGATCATCGAGGCACACCACCGCCACAAGGTCGATGCCCCGTCGGGTACCGCCCTGCGCATGGGCGAAGTGATCGCCAATGCACTGGGCCGTGACCTGAAGCAGTGCGCGGTCTACGGTCGTGAAGGCGTGACCGGCGAGCGAGACCCGGGCACCATCGGTTTTGCCACCGTGCGCGCTGGTGACGTGGTCGGCGACCACACCGCCCTGTTCGCCACCAACGGTGAGCGCGTCGAGATCACCCACAAGGCATCGAGCCGCGCCACCTTCGCCAATGGCGCCGTACGCGCTGCGCGCTGGCTAGCAGATCAGCCGGTTGGCCTCTACGATATGCAGGACGTGCTCGGCTTACGCTGAGCCAGACGGGCCGGCCATCACGCCGGCCCTTTCTTCATGCCCTACCGCCCCGCCGTCTTTACCCTGATCCTGCTGGCACTGGCACTACTCGCCGGTTTGCTGCTGGACGCCCCTTTTGGCCACGCCCTATCCGGCCTGCTCGACCAAACTCACGACCCACTCGCCCGCCAGCTATTACTGGAACTGCGACTGCCTCGCGTCCTGAGCGCCGCCAGCAGCGGCGCCTTACTGGCCTGCGCCGGCGCCGCCATTCAGTTTCAGTTCCGCAATGCCTTGGCCGAACCTGGCCTGATCGGCGTCTCAGGTGGAGCGGCATTGGCCGCCGCGCTGGCGCTGGAAGCCGGATTCACCGGTGGCATGGTAGTCATGACCGCCTTTGCCGGCGGTGTGTCGGCACTGTGGCTGACCTGGCGGCTGGCCGGGCCGCATAGCCCGGCCAGTCAGTTGATTCTGGCCGGTGTCGCGATCAACGCCCTGACCGGCAGCCTGCTGACGCTGCTGATCGCCACACTTCCCGACGGCTCGCTACGCACCGTCACCTTTTGGTTGATGGGCAGTTTCGCCAGTGTCGACTGGCGCCAGGCAACGCTACTATTACTCGCTCTACCCCCGATCTGGGCCTTGTTGTGGCGGCGCTGGCGCTATCTCAACTTACTGCAATTGGGCGATGCCGCCACTTTCCACGCAGGCTACCCGTTGGTCCGCGAACGGCGAGTGGTTGTCGCCTTGGCGGCACTGGCCGCCAGCCTGGTCGTGGCTAATTGCGGCATGATCGGCTTTGTCGGCCTGATGGCGCCGCACTTGGCGCGCCTGCTAATCGGCGCCGATGCCCGCAGAGTCATGTTGCTCTCTCCCTTGCTCGGCGCCCTGCTCGCCGTCGTGGCAGACACCGTATCACGACTGGCCATCGCACCGTCCGAGCTACCCGTGGGCGTGATCACCAGTCTAGCCGGTGCACCGTTCTTCCTGTGGCTGCTGCGCCGCGCCTTATCCGGAGCATCACATGCTCACGATTGAGCACGCCTGGCTGGATACACGGCTACAGGATATTTGCCTGGAGCTACATCCCGGCGAGGTGCTGGTGCTAATTGGCCCCAACGGCGCCGGCAAGAGTAGCCTACTGTCCTTGCTATCAGGGTTGTTGAGCCCGGACCGGGGCCGTTCAATGCTGAACGGTAAACCACTGCATCAGTTGAGCGCAGCTCGCCTTGCCAGACACCGCGCCGTATTGGAACAGCGGATGATCGCCGCTCCGGAATTTACCGGCAGTGAAGTGATTGCGATGGGGAGTTATGGACACGGGCAGGCCGATGCCACCGCAACCGCGGTGGCCCTGACCGGTGTGGGGGAACTGCTGGGACGTCACCTCGGCACCCTGTCCGGCGGTGAAGCACAACGAGTGCTGCTGGCACGGGCGCTGGCCCAACTACTGGGCTCAACAGAAGACGAACGCTATCTGCTGCTCGACGAACCGACAGCCGCGCTAGATATCGGCACGGCCGACGGACTGATGGCCCAGGTTGGCCGAATCGCCCGAGAACACCGGATCGGCGTGCTGGCGGTGGTGCACGACATCAACTTGGCGCTGCGTCATGCCAACCGCGTGGCCCTACTCGATCGCGGCCGGCTGGTCGCCTGCGGCCCCACCGCCGAGGTGATGCAAGTTCAACGACTAGAAACCGTCTACGGCGTACGCTTGGCCGAACTGATCCACGACGAGCAGGATCTACGCGCCTTCATCCCGCTTCCGCCTCAAGAAAACTGAGCGTCGCGATGCGGTGCCGCGCAGACGAAGGTCTGCCGGACATTGTTCTGATCGTCGACACTCTCCAGCCGCACATCAAACCCCCACAATCGGGCGACATGGCGCAGCACTTCTTCCGCGCTGTCCGGTTCGAGCGGGCGACGGTTGTGCATGCTGTGATGCAGTGTCAGGCTGCGATCGCCGCGCACATTGACCGACCAGACCTGAATGTTTGGCTCGCGCGAGCCCAGGTTGTACTGTTCGGCCAACAGCTGACGGATCTCGCGGTAACCCTCCTCGTCATGGATTGCCTCGACTTCCAGCTTGTCGTCCTGATCGTCGTCGCGGATCGCGAAGAAGCGGAAGTCGCGGATCAGCTTGGGCGACAAGTACTGCGAGATGAAACTCTCGTCCTTGAAGTTGCGCATCGCAAAATCCAGCGTCTCGCGCCACGGAGAACCCGCGATATCGGGGAACCAGACCCGGTCCTCGTCGGTGGGCTCCTCGCAGATGCGGCGGATGTCCTGGTACATCGAGAACCCCAGCGCATAAGGGTTGATGCCACGGTACCACTGCGCTTGCACCGGCGGCTGATACACCACGTTGGTGTGGCTTTGCAGGAACTCCATCATGAAACCGTCGGTCACCAGCTGCTTCTCGTACAGGCGGTTGAGGATGGTGTAATGCCAGAAGGTCGCCCAGCCCTCGTTCATCACCTGGGTCTGACGCTGCGGGTAGAAATATTGGGCCACCTTGCGCACGATACGCACCACCTCGCGCTGCCAAGGCTCAAGCAGCGGGGCCGATTTCTCGATGAAGTAGAGCAGGTTCTCCTGCGGTTCGGCCGGAAAGCGCAAAGCTGCCTGCCCGCCTTCGCCCTTCTCCCGCTTCGGGATGGTTCGCCACAAGTCATTGACCTGTAGCTGCAGGTAGTGCTCGCGCTCGGACTGACGCGCCTGCTCCTTGGCCATCGACAGTTTCTGCGGCCGCTTGTAGCGATCGACCCCATAGTTCATCAACGCATGGCAGGAGTCGAGCAGCTCTTCCACCGCATCGATGCCATAGCGCTCCTCGCACTGCGACAGATATTTCTTCGCGAACACCAGATAGTCGACGATCGCCGACGCATCGGTCCAGGCGCGGAACAGGTAGTTGCCCTTGAAGAAGGAGTTATGGCCGTAGGCGGCATGAGCGGTGACCAAGGCCTGCATCGTCATGGAGTTTTCTTCCATCAGATAGGCAATGCAGGGGTTGGAATTGATCACGATCTCGTAGGCGAGCCCCATGTGGCCGCGTTTGTAGCTTTTCTCGGTAGAGACGAAGTGTTTGCCGAATGACCAGTGATGGTAGTTCACCGGCATGCCCACCGAGGAATAGGCATCCATCATCTGCTCGGCGGTGATCACCTCGAGCTGGATCGGGTAGACATCAAGTTTGAATTCGTCAACGGCGATCTCGCGTATCGCCCGCTCGTATTCGTCGATCAGATCAAAGGTCCATTCGGACCCGGTAGAAATTATCGCCATGACCGCCCCCTGACATTAGGCTAGCTCTTCGTCGTCGGCTGCCGTTTGAACAGCTCTCGGAACACCGGGTAGATGTCCCCCGCCGAGTGGATTTTTTGCATCGCGAAATGGCGATGCCGCTCCTGCACCTTCAGGTACTCGTACCAGAGGTTTTGGGGTTCGCCCTCGGTGATTTCTATATAGGCATAGTACTGGCAGGCAGGCAGGATTCCTTCGTCCAGGATATGGGCGCAGTTGGCCGAATCGCTGTCCCAGTTGTCGCCGTCCGAGGCCTGTGCAGCGTAGATGTTCCATACATCGCTGGGGTAGCGCTTGGCGAGGACTTCTTTCATCAGGTTGAGCGCCGACGACACGACCGTGCCACCCGATTCGCGCGAATGGAAGAAATCGTGCTCGTTGACCTCGACCGCACTGGTGTGATGGCGGATGAACACCAGCTCGATCTTCTCGTAATTACGCTGCAGGAATAGGTACAGCAGGATGAAGAAGCGCTTGGCCATGTCCTTCTTGGCCTCGTCCATCGAACCGGATACGTCCATCAGGCAGAACATCACCGCCTGACTAGTCGGCTTGAGCTGCTTTACGCGGTTGTTGTAGCGCAGATCGAAAGGATCGATGAACGGGATGCTGCCGAGACGCTCGCGCAACAAGTGCACACGGCGACGGCGCTCGCGCACCTCGAAGCCACCCTCCTCGTCCGATTCGAGCAGAGTATCGAGCTCTTCCTCGGCCTCGTTGATCTCAGACAGCGTCGGTGCGGCCATGGCGATGCGCCGTGCCAACGCCCCGCGCAGCGACCGGACGATATTGATATTCGCCGGAGTGCCATCGTTGGTGAAACCGGCACGCACGCTCTTGAGCTCGTCAATGCCCATCAGCTGGTTTTTGACCAGGTTCGGCAAGGCCAGGTCGTCGAAGAACACGTTCATGAATTCTTCGTGACTCAACTCGAAGGCAAAATCGTCCTCGCCCTCGCCATCCTTGCTGGCCCGACCACCACCACCGCTGCCGGAGCCACCTTGTGGCCGGCTGATGCGATCGCCCTTGATGAATTCTTCATTACCCGGATGGATGTGATCCAGAACGCCGCCCTTGCCATGATGGAAGGCCGGCTCGGCGATGTCCTTCACCGGAATGGAGACCTTCTCCCCACTCTCGATGTCGGTGATGCTGCGCCCTTTGATCGCTTTGGATACGGCCTCTTTGATCTGGGCCTTGAAGCGACGCAGGAAGCGCTCCCGGTTCACCGTCGATTTGTTCTTCCCGTTGAGACGCCGGTCTATGATGTGCGACATGATCACCTCGCCTCTGTCTGTATGCTCCCGTTACGGTCGTGGCCGTTCGGCCAACCTCGCTAGCGAGGTTGGCCGAACGCCTTGCAGCGCGGCCTGCGGCCAAACGGCGGGGGTCAGGAAGATTTTCTGACGCGCAAATACCATTCGCACAGCAGCCGCACCTGCTTCGGCGTGTAGCCTTTTTCCACCATGCGATTGACGAAGTCCTCGTGCTTTTTCGAATCGTCGACACTGGCCTTGGCGTTGAACGAAATTACCGGCAACAGCTCTTCGGTATTCGAGAACATTTTCTTCTCGATCACGGTGCGCAGCTTCTCGTAACTGGTCCACGCCGGGTTTTTGCCTGCATTATTGGCCCGGGCGCGCAATACGAAGTTGACGATCTCGTTCCGGAAGTCTTTCGGGTTGGAAATCCCGGCAGGCTTCTCGATTTTCTCCAGTTCGGCATTCAGCGCCGTGCGGTCGAAGCTTTCACCGGTATCCTGATCGCGATATTCCTGATCCTGGATCCAGTAATCGGCGAAGGTCACGTAACGATCGAAGATGTTCTGACCGTACTCGGAGTAGCTTTCAAGATAGGCCGTCTGGATTTCCTTACCGATGAAGTCGACATACTTCGGCGCCAGGAACTCCTTGATGAAAGCCAGGTATTTCTGTTCGACCTCCTGCGGAAACTGCTCGCGTTCGACCTGCTGTTCCAGCACATACAGGAGGTGTACCGGGTTGGCGGCGACCTCGCTATGGTCGAAGTTGAACACCCGAGACAGGATCTTGTAGGCGAAACGGGTCGACAGGCCGCTCATACCCTCGTCCACACCGGCGAAGTCGCGATATTCCTGAATCGACTTGGCCTTAGGATCGGTGTCCTTGAGGTTTTCTCCGTCGTAGACCTGCATCTTGCTGTAGATGCTCGAGTTCTCCGGCTCCTTGATACGGGACAGGATGGCGAACTGCGCCATCATCTTCATCGTTCCCGGGGCGCACGGCGCCTTGGACAGCGACGAGTTGCGAATCAGTTTGTCGTAGATGCGGATTTCCTCGGATACCCGCAAGCAGTATGGCACTTTGACGATGTAGATACGGTCGAGGAAGGCCTCGTTGTTCTTGTTGTTCTTGAACTGCTTCCATTCGGATTCATTCGAGTGAGCGAGAATGATGCCCTCGAACGGAATCGCCCCAAAGCCCTCGGTACCCTTGAAGTTGCCTTCCTGGGTGGCGGTCAACAACGGGTGCAACACCTTGATCGGCGCCTTGAACATTTCGACGAATTCGAGCAAGCCCTGGTTGGCCAAGCACAGACCGCCGGAATAGCTGTAGGCATCCGGGTCGTCCTGCGCGTATTTCTCCAGTTTGCGGATATCGACCTTGCCGACGAGGGAGCTGATGTCCTGGTTGTTCTCATCACCCGGCTCGGTCTTGGACACCGCGATCTGTTTGAGCACAGACGGATAGCGTCTGACCACCCGGAACTGACTGATGTCGCCGTTGAACTCCTGCAGGCGTTTCGCCACCCATGGGCTAGGGATAGCGCGCAGATAACGACGCGGAATGCCGTATTCCTCTTCGAGGATGCCGCCATCTTCGTCGTGGTTGAACAGGCACAGTGGAGAGTCGTTTACCGGACTACCCTTCAGGCTGTAGAACGGCACCCGTTCCATCAGTTCCTTGAGCTTTTCGGCAATCGACGATTTACCGCCGCCAACCGGGCCGAGCAAATAGAGAATTTGCTTTTTCTCTTCAAGGCCTTGAGCGGCGTGGCGGAAGAACGCTACCACCTGCTCGATCACCTCTTCGGTGCCGTAGAACTCGCGGAAGGCCGGGTAGACCTTGATCACCTTGTTGGAGAACAGCCGGGATAGGCGGGAGTCATGTCGGGTATCGATGAGCTCGGGCTCACCGATCGCCATCAACATGCGTTCCGCCGCCGTGGCGTAGGCTGCCGCGTCACGTTTGCACAGCTCCAGATATTCCTGGACGGTGAATTCTTCTTCGCGGGTACGGTCGTAGCGGGCGGAGTAGTGGCTGAAGATGTCCGATTGCATGGCTCGCCTCCTGGCTCATACAGGGGAGCGCACGAGTTGCGCCACGCATCTCGCGATCCCCTTGTTGAATTAGAGTGTTTGCTACTGTGGCGGTTCTTCTTTAGTTTGGGTATAGCACACAGCCCCTCCATGCCAACGGCAATCCGCAAAAAATATTCGGGATTCGAAATGCCGAAGCGAGAGGGCACCAATTACCGGCTCAGGATGCGCGCTCCATAATGATCGCGCCGATTTCGTACAACACGCCGCTGACGATTTCGCTGCAACGGCGCACCTCGATATCCAGATAAAACGGCTGCATCAGCTCGCCCACCGCCGGTGGCGGCAACAGCACGATGCTGAGCCGCTCGCCATGCTGCGGTACGAATGACGAGCGCAGCGCAATACCGTCGACCGACAGGTCGACACAATGACCGTAAGCGGTCTGGCCGCTGAACAAGGACTTGATGCGCGCCTTGCAGCCCATGGGAATACGACGCGCCGAACGCAGTTCACGCGGCAGGAAGGAGTAGTTCACCTTTGAGCGAGCCCGAGAGATACGCTGCTAACCAGTGTAGGCCAACAATTGTCTTGCTGTCGGTGATCCGACCGTCGAGCGTCATCGCCTGCACCTCGGCCAGCGGCAGTGCCAGTACCTCAAGGAACTCTCCCTCGTCCAGCTGGCGCTCGCTCTGGGTCAGTTCCTCGGCGAGGTAGTAATGGATCACTTCGTTCGAGTAACCGATGCAGGGGTGAGCGGTGCCGAGGAAGGTCCAGCGCGCGGCTTGGTAGCCGGTCTCTTCGAACAGTTCGCGCTCGCCGGTGACGGCGGGCGCCTCGTTCGGGTCGATCTTGCCGGCGGGGATCTCGATGAACTCCTGACCGGCCGGATAGCGGTACTGCCGTTCCATCACCAGCTGGCGGTCTTCGGTCAGCGCCAGCACGGCGACGGCCCCCGGGTGCAGCAGGAACTCGCGCTCGGTTCGCTGCCCGTCGGGCAGGCGCACGGCATCCCGGCGCAGGGTGAGAAATTTGCCACGATAGGCAACCGCCTCTTCAAGCGGGGTTTCCAGCAAATCCACGATATTCCTCTCTAAAACACGACATTTCGTCCCGGCTGGCCGTTTCGGCCAACATTGATATTGCATGGCAGCAAACACAACGCGCTGCATGTTTACCTTGCCAAAGCCGGGTAAATAATTTAAACAAGCGTTTGATAGCTCGCCAATTGCCGCATCGGCAAGCGGCACCCAATATTCGGACCGTGACCAACACGGCCGCTACAAACGGAGATTTCAGCATGCCCGCCTACACCGCCCCGCTGCGTGACTTTGCCTTCGTACTGAACGAGCTGATCAAGGTCCAGGAGATCGTCCCTACCCTGCCCGGCTACGCCGAAGCAACCGAAGACGTGTATGCCTCCTATCTTGAGGCGGCCGCCAAGTTCTGTGAGAGCGAGCTGGCACCGATCAACCGCTCGGGCGACGAGGCGGGCTGCGTCTTCAATCCGGCCGATCATAGCGTGACCACGCCGGACGGCTTTGCTGCAGCTTATCAGCAATACTGCGAACTGGGCTTTCCGGGCCTCGACTGCGACCCGGCCTACGGCGGCCAGGGCATGCCGAAGACGCTGGCGTTCCCGGTGATGGAGATGCTGACTTCGAGCAACGTCGCCTGGTCGATGTACCCGGGGCTGTCGCACGGCGCCTATGCAGCGATCCACGCGCACGGCACCGACGAACAGAAGGATGCCTACCTGCCGCAACTGGTGTCGGGCGAATGGACAGGCACCATGTGCCTGACCGAACCGCACTGCGGCACCGACCTGGGCCTGCTCAAGAGCCGCGCCGAGCCGAACGGTGACGGCAGCTATGCAATCAGCGGCACCAAGATCTTCATCTCGGCCGGCGAGCACGACTTGGCCGACAACATCATCCACCTGGTACTGGCACGCCTGCCGGATGCGCCGAAGGACGTGAAGGGCATCTCGCTGTTCATCGTGCCGAAGTTCCACACCGACGCCAGCCGCAATGACGTATTCTGCGGCAGCCTGGAACACAAGATGGGCATCAAGGCCAATGCCACCGCGGTGCTGAACTTTGACGGCGCCAAGGGCTATCTGATTGGCGAGCCGAACAAGGGCCTGGCCTGCATGTTCACCATGATGAACGCAGCGCGCCTCGGTTGCGGCATGCAGGGCCTGGGCCTTGGCGAGGCATCGTTCCAAGGTTCACTGGCCTATGCCAAGGATCGTCTGCAGATGCGCGCCTCCAACGGCCCGGCCTTCCCGGAAAAGTCGGCCGACCCGATCATCGTGCACCCGGATGTACGCCGCATGCTGCTGACGCAGAAGGCTTACACCGAAGCCGGCCGCGCGCTGACCGCGCTCTTGGCGCTGCAACTGGATATCGAAGAGAAGCACCCGGACGCCGACCAGCGCAAGGAAGCGGCCGATCTGGTCGCCCTGCTCACTCCGGTAGCCAAGGCCTTCATGACCGACAACGGCTACATCGCCACCAACCTGGGCATGCAGGTGTTCGGCGGCCATGGCTTCATCCGCGAATGGGGCATGGAGCAGTTGGTGCGCGACTGCCGCATCTCGCAGATCTATGAGGGCACCAACGGCATCCAGGCGCTCGACCTGATCGGCCGCAAGGTGTTGCTGGACCAGGGCCAGAAGCTGCGCAAGTTCAGCGGCATGGTGGTAGCGTTCTGCAAGGCGCAGGAAGGCGACGAGCGGATGCGCGAGTTCGTCGAGCCGCTGATGAAGCTGCTGAAGGATACCGGCGAGCTGACCATGCACATCGGCATGGCCGCGATGAAGAACCGCGACGAGGCCGGTGCGGCCGCCACCGACTACCTGCGCGTAATCGGTCACGTCACCTACGCCTGGCTGTGGGCGCGGATGGCCAAGGTCGCCTTCGACCAGGGCGATGCGGCCGATCCGTTCTATCAGGCCAAGATCACCACCGCCCGCTTCTACTTCGCGAAACTTCTACCTGAGGTGCACGGTCTGATGGTCAGCATCAAGTCGGGCGCCGCCCCGCTGATGACGCTGGATGCCGAGCATTTCGCCTTTCAGTAAAAATGGAAATAATTTCCAAAGCGGCCCGAAAGGGCCGTTTTTATTTTTACCGACAGATATTGATAAAACCCCGGACCACGGAGCAGAATGAACTCATCGGCATAAAGACCGAATACAAGAAAGACAAAGGAGACAAGAATGGAAATCCGCACCGCAACCTTGGCCGACGCAGCCCAGCTCACCCGCTGGAATCGCCAACTGCAAGAGGAACAGGGCCGCGCCCCTGTGCTGGAAGAATTGATGGCCATCCTGCAGCGCCAGACCCTGCTGCACGACGGCGACAGCCTGCTCTATATGTTCCGCGATGCGGAAGGCGACCTCGGTTATGCGTTGGTGCGGGAAAAAGGCGACGAATTGATCCTGCAGCCCTTCTTCGTTGCCCCGGAACGACGCCGCTGTGGTCACGGCCGTACCGCCTTCAACCTGCTGCGCAAGAAGCTGCCGCGTAACCATAAACTGACCGTGACGGTGCAATCGCGCAATTCAGGCGGGCTGTGCTTCTGGAAGCGGATCGGCTTCGCCGACTACGCGGTCAACCTGCAGATTCAGCCGACGCTGCCCTGCGCCGCCTGAGCCCTGCTTCGGCCAACCTCTAGGTTGGCCGAATTCCACGCCACCGCATGATCCGCTATCCCCGTCCACTGCAAGCCAATGACGGCATCGCCGTCATTGCGATTTCATCGGGCGTTTCTGCCCCGTTTCACGATCGGCTCGACCAAGCGCTGGACGGCCTGCGCGCACAAGGCTACCGGGTGATCGAGGGACGCACGCTGCGACACCAGCACAAGAGTGCGAGTGGGCCGGCAACGGAGCGCGCCGCAGAACTGATGGCGATGCTGTGCGACCCGGACATCGCGGCGGTACTACCGCCCTGGGGCGGAGAGTTGGCAATCGAACTACTGTCGCGGCTCGACTTCGCACAACTGGCAACATTACCGCCCAAATGGCTACTCGGCTTCTCCGACGTCAGCACCGTGCAACTGCCGCTGTTGCTGCGCGCGGGCTGGGCCAGCGCACACGGCGCCAATCTGATGCAGCTGCAGCCGGGAGAAACCGATACGCTGACTGCCGCGACGCTATCGCGGCTCACCCTGCCCGTCGGCAGCGGCTTCGAACAGGAGGCGTCGACGGAAGCTCGTGCCCACTGGCTCAATCCCGCCATGGCCACCCCTTCATTTACCGGCCGGCTGATCGGCGGTTGTCTCGACACCCTGGCCCGCCTGGCTGGCAGCCCTTACGGCGACCTGCCGGGCTTCATCGCCCGACATCGCGAAGAGGGTGTGATCCTGTATCTGGAAAATGCCGAAATGGCCCCATGCGAACTAGTCAGGGCACTGTGGGGACTGCGTCTGAACGGCTGGCTCGATGGGCTGGCCGACCTGATGCTTGGCCGCAATAGCGGCCCAGAGCCCGACAGTCAGGAGCAGCTAGTCTACCGGGACGCCCTTGCCAGCGCGCTGGGAGACTTGCCTTATCCGGTACTGCTCGATGTCGACATCGGCCACCGTCCCCCGCAATGGCTGCTGATCAACGGCGCGCTGGCCACCGTCCACGTCGATGGCCATCGGGCGAGCATCAACCAGCAGCTGTGCTGAGCAGGATGACGACAACCCCACCGTAACGTGACTGCATGAAAAAACCCACGCCCTAGGGCGTGGGTTTTGCGTTGTGGCGATGCTCGGCTCAGGCCTTGCCGCAGCAGGCCTTGTACTTCTTGCCGCTGCCGCACGGGCACGGGTCGTTGCGGCCGACCTTGTCGCCTTCGCGGCGCACGGTGGTCGGCGCCGCTTTCTTAGCCTGCCAGTAGTTGTATACCGCTTGCAGCGACACGGTCAGGTCGTCCTTCAGCTCGTCCAGGTCTTCTTCGGTGAACTCGACCAGCACTTCGCCGTCCTGTTCGAACATACCGCCCAGCGCCATCATCGGGTAGAGCAGGTCTTCGAAGCCTTCGTCCTCGACCTCGAACCAGTCGGTGTCGACCACGTCGAGCGCGAACAGGTAGGCGTTACACCACGGCAGGTAGTCGGCTTCGCCGTCGTCGCCCTCGTACAGGGTCAGGTCGATCTCCTGCCCTTCAGCCAGGGCCGCTTGTACGTCGGCCATCATGTCGCGCAGCAACTGCTGCAGCTCAGCCAGTTGTTCTTCGCTGTAGTCGTGCTTGGTGCCGAGCACGTGCGGCATCCAGGCCGACTCGACCACGTCATCCGGGCCGCTTGCCAGCGCCACGAAGAAGCCCTGGACTTCGTCCAGACGCATGGTGTCGCCCTCTTCGGCGCGGCCGGACAATAGGGTTTCCAGGCGGTCGATCGCTTCGGCGCTCATTGCGGTCATGTCGGTTTCCTTGCAGGTTCGGTTAACGGCACGGATTGTGCCCGTTTTCGGCGCGCTCGGCCATGGCGTCAGCCGGCCGGCTGTACCGGCACGTGGCTGGTGGTGATGTCGGCGATCAGCCGCCCGCCTTCGCCGGTGACGGTGGTTCGGATCACGCTGAGGCGCTTGCCGCGGCGCACGAACTCGGCGGTGGCGGTGAACTGGCCGTCTGGCTGGTTGCCGAGGAAGTTGGCGTTCAGGTTGATCGCAAGCGGGAAGCTCTGGCGATTCGCTTCGAAATCGCTGCCACCGAACGCGAGCACCGAGGCGGCCACGTCGGCGAACCAGACGATGGCGCCGGCGTTGGCGATGCCGTAAGGGTTGAGGATGCCGGGCAGCACCGGCATTTCGGCGATCACCCGCTCGGGGCTTTGCTCGACAAGGCTGAATTCGATCTGACCGGTGTATTTCATGCCGCTCTCCTGGATAGCTATGGATTCGGCCAAGCTATAGGTTGGCCGAACGACTTTGTGCCGCCAACAATCAAGGCCGCCTGTAGCTCTGAAGCCACTAAGGCCCGCGAAACACTCTGGCCAGACATGCCGCACAACACCACTAGTCAGCGACCGCGGCCCGGAGGATTGCTCAGGCGGTGCGCTGCTCGGTGAGGCCGAGCTTTTCCTTGCTGGCCTGGCGCATCAGGTATTTCTGGATCTTACCGGTGATCGTCATCGGAAAGGCGTCGACGAACAGGATGTAGCGCGGGATCTTGTAATGGGCGATCTGCCCCTGGCAGAACGCGCGGATCTCGGCCTCATCGGCGGTCTCGCCGTCGCGCAGCCGGATCCACGCGCACAGCTCTTCGCCGTAGCGCTCGTCCGGCACGCCGATCACCTGCACGTCCTGGATCTTCGGGTGGCGGTAGAGGAATTCCTCAATCTCGCGCGGATAGACGTTCTCGCCGCCGCGGATCACCATGTCCTTGGAGCGGCCGACGATGTTGCAGTAGCCGTCCGCGTCGAGCACCGCCAGGTCGCCGGTATGCATCCAGCCGGCCGCATCGATCGCCTCGCCGGTCTTCTCCTCGTCACCCCAGTAGCCGAGCATCACCGAGTAGCCGCGGGTCAACAGCTCGCCGGTCTCGCCGCGCGGCACGATGCGTCCGTCGATATCGACCAGCTTCACCTCCAGGTGCGGGTGGATCAGCCCGACGGTACCGACCTTCTTCTCCACCGGCGTGTCGGTGGCGCTCTGGAAGCTGACCGGGCTGGTCTCGGTCATGCCATAGGCGATGGTGACCTCGGCCATGTGCATCCGCTCCACCACCTTGCGCATCACCTCGATCGGGCACGGGCTGCCGGCCATGATGCCGGTGCGCAGAGTGGACAGGTCGAATTCGGCGAAACGCGGGTGATCGAGCACCGCGATGAACATGGTCGGCACGCCGTGCAGGCCGGTACAGCGCTCCGCCGCCACCGTCTCCAGCACCGCCAGCGGCTCGAACGCCTCGGACGGGTAGATCATCGTCGCGCCGTGGGTCAGGCAGGCCAGGTTGCCCAGCACCATGCCGAAGCAGTGATAGAGCGGCACCGGGATGCACAACCGGTCGCCCGGCACCAGCCGCATCGCCTCGCCGACGAAGAAACCGTTGTTGAGGATGTTGTGGTGGCTGAGCGTGGCGCCCTTGGGGCTGCCGGTGGTGCCGGAGGTGAACTGGATATTGATCGGATCATCGAACTGCAGCTGCGCGCCGGTTTCGGCCAAGTGGGCGCGCTCCTCGGCGCTCGGTTCGGCCAACAGCGCGGCAAAATTCAGCATGCCCGGCGTGACCTCGTCGCCGAGACGGATCACCGCCTCCAGCGACGGCAGCTTGGCGGCACGTAATTGGCCCGGTTTCGCTTCGGCCAGCTCGGGCGCCAGGTCACTCAGCATCGCCAGATAGTCGCTGCTCTTGAAGCTGGGCGCGACGATCAGCGCGCGGCAGCCGACCTTGTTCAGCGCGTACTCCAGTTCGGCGCGCCGGTAGGCCGGGTTGATGTTGACCAGTACCAGCCCGGCCTTGGCGGTGGCGAACTGGGTCAGCACCCACTCGGTATTGTTGGGCGACCAGATGCCGATGCGATCGCCCGGCGCCAGCCCCAGGCGCTGCAGGCTGCAGGCCAGCCGGTCGACCTGCTCGCGCAGCTCGGCATAAGTCCAGCGGATGCCCTGCTGGCGCACTACCAGCGCGTCGCGCTCGGCATGGCGTGCGCAGGCGTCGTCGAAATAGGCGCCGAGCGTCTGGCCGATCAGGGGGGTGGCGCTGGCGCCGTGGACGTAGCTGGGCAGTGGCATCAACAGGTCTCCTCGGTGTCGAAACTTCCAAAACCTGCTGCGCGGCACAGATGCTTCGTTGGGCGGTGCTCGAAATCCTCATGGACATCAAGTCCATTCCGGTTTCTGCGCTCCGTCCGCCTCGCCTCTGTGCCGCTCGCGACGGTTCTAGCGGTTCCTTTATAGGGCTGAACAGGTGTGGTGCAGCGGATTTCTTGTTGTGGGTGTCGCCAATCATGACTATTACGTAAACGTAAGTCACGACAACTGTTGGTCACCGTGGGAAAAACGCTACAATGCTGCATTCGATACAGGACGATCTCACCATGACCGAGCAAGCGGAATACAGCATCTCGGATCTTGCCAGCGAATGCGACGTCACGCTGCGCACCATCCGTTTCTACGAGGAACAGGGCCTGATCCTGCCGGCCCGCCAGGGCCGCCAGCGCGTCTACACCCACCGCGACCGCGCCCGGCTGAAACTGATCCTGCGCGGCAAGCGCATCGGCCTCGCCCTGTCGGAAATCCGCGAGATCCTCGACCTGTACGAGCTGGCGCGCGACGAGGCCAGCCAGTCGCTGAAACTGCTGCAGCTGTTGACCGAACGGCGCCAGCAGCTGGAGGAACAGCGCCGCGACATCGACGCGGTGTTGGCCGAAATCGACACGCTGGAATTACACTGCCGCAGCGTGATCGATGAACTGACCCAACACCCCCAAACCGCCTGAGGTGGTTTTTTTTCGCTACCTAGTTGACGTTTACGTAAGCGTAATAAAAGATAAGAACACAAGGGGGCTCTAAAAACCGTCGCGAGCGGTACGCAGGCAAGGCGGCCGGAGCGCAGAAACCGGAATGGACTCGATGTCCATGAGGATTTCGAGCACCGCCCAACGAAGCATCCGTGCCGAACAGCAGGTTATTAGAAGCCCCCAACAACACGCCCCATCTACGAGGAGTAAGCCCATGTTCACCCGCCTGAATTTCGGCCACGGCGACAGCTACGAACTGCTGCGCGATACCGTCCGCGACTTCGCCGAGCGCGAAATCGCCCCGCGCGCCGCCGACATCGACCGCGACAACCTGTTCCCGGCCGACCTGTGGCGCAAGTTCGGCGAACTGGGCTTGCTCGGCATCACCGCCGGCGAGGAATACGGCGGCGCCAATATGGGCTATCTCGCGCACATGATCGCGATGGAGGAAATCAGCCGCGCCAGCGCCTCGGTGGGCCTGTCCTACGGCGCGCACTCCAATCTGTGCGTGAACCAGATCAACAAGAACGGCAGCACCGAGCAGAAGGCCCGCTACCTGCCCAAGCTGATCTCGGGCGAGCACGTCGGCGCGCTGGCGATGTCGGAACCGAATGCCGGCTCGGACGTGGTCAGCATGAAGCTGCGCGCCGACAAACAGGGCGACCACTACGTGCTCAACGGCAGCAAGATGTGGATCACCAACGGCGGCGACGCGGACGTACTGGTGGTATACGCCAAGACCGACGTTAACGCCGGCCCGCGCGGCATTACCGCCTTCATCGTCGAGAAAGGTTTCAAGGGCTTCACGGCCGGCAGCAAGCTCGACAAGCTCGGCATGCGCGGCTCCAACACCTATCCGATCTTCTTCGACGACTGCAAGGTGCCGGTCGAGAACGTGCTGGGCCAAGTCGGCGAAGGGGTCAACGTGCTGATGAGCGGTCTCGACTACGAGCGCGCGGTGCTGGCGGCAGGCCCGATCGGCATCATGCAGGCGTGTCTCGACGTGGTGGTGCCGTACCTGACCGACCGCACCCAGTTCGGCCAACCGATCGGCGATTTCCAGCTGATGCAGGGCAAGCTCGCCGACATGTACGTGACGCTGTCGGCCAGCCGCGCCTATGTGTACGCGGTGGGCCAGGCGCTCGACCGTGGCGAAGCGGGCCGCAACACTCGCAAGGACGCCGCCGGCGCCATCCTGTATGCCGCCGAGAACGCCACCAAGATGGCGCTGGATGCGATCCAATGCCTGGGCGGCAACGGCTACATTAATGAGTACCCGACCGGCCGACTGCTGCGCGACGCCAAGCTGTACGAGATCGGCGCCGGCACCAGCGAGATCCGCCGCTGGTTAATCGGCCGCGAACTGTTGGCCGAAACCCGATAGACGTCACTCACCAGCCCCTCCCGGCGTTGTTGCGCTGCCTTGTCGTACTAAACGTACTGTCTGCGGCAGCGCGCCTAGCCGGGACCGCGACGCTGGGGCTGCTGAGCGACTTGAAACGAACTGTCATCACTGGCTTAAAGGATCTGCCATGCACGACGCCGAACGCATCGTCCAGGCCCAGCTGGACGCCTACAACGCCCGCGATCTCAACCGCTTCATCGCCTGCTACGCCGACACCGTCAAGGTGTACCGCTTTCCGTCGCAGCAGTTGGTGATCGACGGCAAGACGGCGCTGGCCGAGCACTACGCCGAAAACCGCTTCAACCGTCCGGCGCTGAACGCCGAGCTGATCAGCCGCATGGGACTGGGCAACACGGTGATCGACCGCGAGGTGGTCAGCGGCGTCGGCGACGACACCATCGACGCGATCGCGATTTACAACGTCATCGACGGGCTGATCCAGAGCGTCTGGTTCGTCGACGCCAACTAGGAACCGCTAACAAAAATCCTCCTGGCGGTGTTGCGTTGCCTTGCCGTACTACTTGTACTGTCTGCGGCAACGCGCCTAGCCAGGAACGCTACGCTGGTTTTTGTTAGCGGCTCCAGACACCCGCAAGGACCCCTCATGCCGATACTGGAATCCACCCTCTCGCCGCGTTCGGCCGACTTCATCGCCAACAGCGACAAGATGCGCACGCTGGTCGCCGACCTGCAGGACAAGGTTGGCCGAATCGCCCAGGGAGGCGGCGACAGCGCCCGCGCCAAGCACGCGGCGCGCGGCAAGCTGCTGCCGCGCGAGCGCATCGACCTGCTGCTCGACGCCGGTTCGCCGTTCCTGGAGCTGTCGCAGCTGGCCGCCTACGGCATGTACGACGACGCCGCGCCTGGTGCCGGGATGATCGCCGGCATCGGCCGGATCAGCGGCATCGAGTGTCTGATCGTCGCCAACGACGCCACCGTCAAGGGCGGCACCTACTACCCGATGACGGTGAAGAAGCACCTGCGCGCGCAGGAGATCGCCCGCGAGAACCGCCTGCCCTGCGTCTATCTCGTCGACTCCGGCGGCGCCTTCCTGCCGCTGCAGGACGAGGTGTTCCCTGACCGCGACCACTTCGGCCGCATCTTCTACAACCAGGCCACGCTGTCGGCCGCCGGCATCCCGCAGATTGCGGTGGTGATGGGCAGCTGCACCGCCGGCGGCGCCTACGTACCGGCGATGTCGGACGAGACGGTGATCGTGCGCGACCAGGGCACCATCTTCCTGGGCGGCCCGCCGCTGGTAAAAGCCGCCACCGGCGAAGTGGTCGATGCCGAGGAACTGGGTGGCGGCGACGTGCACGCGCGCATCTCCGGCGTGGCCGACCACCTGGCCGAGAACGACGCGCACGCGCTCGGCATCGCCCGGCGCATCATCGGCGGGCTCAACTGGAAGAAACAGGGCGAACTCGACCGCGCCGAGCCGAAGCCACCGCGCTACGCCGCCGAAGAGCTGTACGGCGTGATCCCGGCCGACGCGAAGAAGCCGTTCGACGTGCGCGAGATCATCCTGCGCCTGGTGGACGACTCGGCCTTCGACGAATTCAAGCAGAACTACGGGACCACGCTGGTGACCGGCTTCGCCAGACTCAACGGCTACCGCGTCGGCATCGTCGCCAACAACGGCATCCTGTTCTCCGAGTCGGCGCTGAAGGGTGCCCACTTCGTCGAGCTATGCAGCCAGCGCGGCATCCCGCTGATCTTCCTGCAGAACATCACCGGCTTCATGGTCGGCAAGAAGTACGAGAACGGCGGCATCGCCAAGGACGGCGCCAAGCTGGTCACGGCCGTCGCCTGCGCGCGGGTGCCGAAGTTCACCGTGCTGATCGGCGGCAGCTTCGGCGCCGGCAACTACGGCATGTGCGGCCGCGCCTACTCGCCGCGCTTCTTGTGGATGTGGCCGAACGCGCGCATCTCGGTGATGGGCGGCGACCAGGCGGCCGGCGTACTGGCGCAGGTGAAACGGGATCAGTTGGGCGACAGTTGGCCGAAAGAAGAAGAAGAAGCCTTCAAAGCGCCGATCCGCGAGCAGTACGAACACCAGGGCCACCCCTACTACGCCAGCGCGCGGCTGTGGGACGACGGCGTGATCGACCCGAAGGACACCCGCAGCGTGCTCGCGCTGGCGCTGGAGGCGAGCCTGAACGCGCCGATCGAAGCGACCCGCTTCGGCGTGTTCCGGATGTAAGGCGCCGGCCGGCAACCAGAAAGACAAGAACAACACGAGGAAAGCCATCATGACCCTGAAGACCGCACTCGACAGCCGCGGCGTCGCTACCATAACCCTGGCGCGCCCGGAGCTGCACAACGCCTTCGACGACAAACTGATCGCCGCGCTGACTGCCCACCTCGAGCAACTGGCCGCCGACCCGGCGGTGCGGGTGGTGGTGTTCGGCGCCGAGGGGCGCAGCTTCTCGGCCGGCGCCGACCTCAACTGGATGCGCCGCGTCGCCGGCTACAGCGAAGAGGAAAACGTGCAGGACGCGATGACGCTGGCGACCTTGATGCACACCCTCGACAGTTTCCCAAAACCGACGGTGGCGCGGGTGCAGGGTGCGGCCTTCGGCGGCGGCGTCGGCCTGGTCGCCTGCTGCGACGTGGTGATCGCCAGCGAGCGCGCCAGCTTCTGCCTGTCGGAAGTGAAGCTGGGCCTGACCCCGGCGACGATCAGCCCCTATGTGGTGGCCAAGATCGGCGTGTCGGCGGCGCGCCGCTACTTCCTCACCGCCGAGCGCTTCGACGCCGATACCGCCTGCCGGCTGGGCCTGGTACACGAAGTCACCACCGAGGACCTGCTCGATGACGTGGTCGAGGGCCTAGTCGGCGACCTGCTCAACAACGGCCCGCAGGCGATGCGCGAAGCGAAGAAGCTGATCGCCGACGTGGCCTGGCAGGAGGCCGACACCGCGCTGTTGACCGACACCGCACGGCGCATCGCCAAGCTGCGCGGCAGCGCCGAGGGCCGCGAGGGCTTGTCGGCGTTCCTCGACAAGCGCCGCCCGCACTGGCCGTGAACGCCACTCGCCAAATCCTCCTGGCGTTGTTGCGCTGGGTTTGGTGAGCGGCTCAACAGACTGCCCGTTCGGCCAACGTTGGCCGAACCCTGCTCCCACTGCGTGGATAGCTTTATGTTCAAGAAGATACTGATTGCCAACCGTGGTGAGATTGCCTGCCGCGTGATCCGCACCGCCCGCCGCCTGGGCATCCGCACCGTGGCGGTGTATTCCGATGCCGACGAGCACGCCCTGTTCGTCAAGCAGGCCGACGAAGCATGGCGGCTCGGCCCGGCGCCGGCTGCCGATTCCTACCTGAAGGCCGAGCTGATCCTCGACATCGCCCGCCAAAGTGGCGCCGAGGCGATCCACCCCGGCTACGGCTTCCTGTCCGAGAACGCCGGCTTCGCCGAAGCCTGCGCCGCCGCCGGCATCGTCTTCATCGGCCCGCCGGCCAGCGCGATCGCCGCGATGGGCAGCAAGTCGGCCGCCAAGACGCTGATGGAAGGCGCCGGCGTGCCGCTGGTGCCGGGCTACCACGGCGACAATCAGGACGCCGAGTTCCTGAAAGCCCAGGCCGACGCAATCGGCTACCCGGTGCTGATCAAGGCCAGCGCCGGCGGCGGCGGCAAGGGCATGCGCATCGTCGCTCGCGGCGAGGACTTCATCGCCGAACTGGCCGCCTGCCGCCGCGAGGCGAAGGCGAGCTTCGGCGACGACAAGGTGCTGGTCGAGAAATACCTGACCCGGCCGCGCCACATCGAGATCCAGCTGTTCGCCGACACGCACGGCAACGTCGTCTACCTGTTCGAGCGCGACTGCTCGGTGCAGCGCCGCCACCAGAAGGTGCTGGAGGAAGCCCCTGCACCGGGCATGAGCGATGAGCGCCGCCAAGCGATGGGCGAAGCGGCCTGCGCCGCCGCGCGCGCGGTCGGCTATGTCGGCGCCGGCACCGTCGAATTCATCGTCGACACCGCCAGCGACGCGTTCTACTTCATGGAGATGAACACCCGTCTGCAGGTGGAACACCCGGTCACCGAGTACATCACCGGCCAGGACCTGGTCGAGTGGCAGTTCAAAGTAGCGTTCGGCCAACCCTTGCCGCTGGCGCAGCAGCAGCTGACACTGTCCGGTCACGCCATCGAGGCGCGCGTCTACGCCGAGGACCCTGACAACGACTTCCTGCCCGCCACCGGCCGGCTGGTGCACCTGAGCGCACCGGCGGAATCGGGCACGGTACGGGTCGACACCGGCGTCGCCGAGGGCGACACGATCACCCCGTTCTACGACCCGATGATCGCCAAGCTGATCGTCTGGGGTAAGGACCGCGCCAGCGCCCTGGCGCGACTGGACCGGGCGCTGGCCGATTACCAGGTGGCCGGCCTGGTCACCAACCTGCCGTTCCTGCGCCGGCTGGCCGCGCACCCGGCCTTCACCAACGCCGATCTCGACACCGGCTTGATCGCCCGCTACAGCGACGAATTGCTGCCGCCACCGGCCGTACCGAGCGCCGAGCAGCTGGCGCTGATCGCGCTGGCCGACACCCTGGCCGAACAGCCCAAGGGCGACGCGGCCTGGACCGCCCTGCCCGGCTGGCGCCTGAACGCCCGCCAGCGCCGCCGCCGCGACTACCGCCACGGCGATACCGACTACACGGTCGAGGTCGAGTACGCCGGCGACACGCTGAAGCTGTGCGTCCGCGACGAGTGCTTCACCGCCAGCGGCCAGCTGGATGACACCGCGCTTTCGGCCAACCTGAACGGCCGCCGGCTCGCCGCCGACCTGGTGCGCCACGGCAACGAGCGCACGTTGTTCTGCCAGGGCGAGCGGCTGACGATAAGCTGGATAGACCCGCTGGCGGTCGAGGCCGGCGGCGCGCACGGCGAGGCGCACCTGCGCGCGCCGATGCCGGGCCGGGTGGTCGCGTGGCTGGCCGAACCGGGCACCGTGGTCAGCAAGGGCACGCCGCTGATGATCCTGGAGGCGATGAAGATGGAGCACACACTGGCTGCGCCAAGCGACGGCAAGGTGGCGGCGTTCTACTACGCGCCGGGCGAACAGGTGGACGACGGCGCCGACCTGGTCGACTTCGAGGCGGCTTGATCCCCCATTGCCACGGCGGGATCGCTTTGCAGCGCACCGCATGTGAATAGGCGACCCGCCGGGCCAGGTATGTATTCGGCGCAGCGGGCGACGCCCACGATAAGGATTCCACCATGCAACACGTGAAGATCGTCGAAGTCGGCCCGCGCGACGGGCTGCAGAACGAAAAACAGCAGCTGTCGGTCGACGAGAAGCTGGCGCTGATCGCCGAGCTCGCCGATGCCGGTCTGACCCATATCGAGGCCGGCGCCTTCGTCTCGCCCAAGTGGGTGCCGCAGATGGCCGACACCGCCGAGGTGTTGGCCGGGCTCGACCTTGCCGGCCCCATCCACTACCCGGTCCTGGTGCCCAACGAAAAGGGACTGGACGCGGCACTGGACGCCGGGGTGCGCGAGATCGCGGTGTTCGGCGCGGCCAGTGAAACCTTCAGCCACAAGAACATCAACTGCAGCATCGACGAGAGCCTGGCGCGCTTCCTGCCGGTGATCCGTCGCGCCCGCGACGCCGGTGTGGCGGTGCGCGGCTACGTGTCCTGCGTGGTGGGCTGCCCGTACGAGGGGGCTATCGCCCCGGCGGCCGTCGCCCAAGTCGCGCAGGCACTGGTCGAAATGGGCTGCTACGAGATCTCGCTGGGCGACACCATCGGCGTGGGCACGCCGCGCCAGGTGGGGGCGATGCTCGACGCGGTGGCGCACAAGGTGCCGGTCAGCCAGCTGGCAGGCCACTATCACGACACCTACGGCATGGCGATCGCCAATATCTGCGCCTCGCTCGACTTCGGCCTGCGCACCTTCGATGCCTCGGTTGCCGGCCTGGGCGGCTGCCCCTATGCTCAGGGTGCATCCGGTAACGTCGCCAGCGAAGACGTCGCCTACCTGCTGAACGGTCTCGGCTACGAAACCGGCATCGACCTGGACAGACTCGTCGCCTGCGCGCATCGCATCGCCGCCCGGCTCGGTCGGGCGCCGTCGCGGGTCGCCCAGGCGCGCCACTAGGGCAGCCGTACCCACTACAAGCGAAACGCACACGAGGTGTCGGCGCCCGCTCAACGGGAGTACGCGCATGACCGGCACCCGACACCCACTCTGGCAGCCCTCGCCGGCCCGCGTGGCCGGCAGCCACCTGACCGCCTTCACCCGCCTGGCCGAAACCGCTTTCGGCCAACCTTTCCCCGACTACCACAGCCTGTGGCAGGCCAGCATCGACCGACCGGACACCTTCTGGACGCTGCTGTGGCAGTACACCGACGTGATAGGCAGCCGTGGCTCGGTGGCGCTCAGCGACGGCGCCAAGCTGCGCGAGGCGCGCTTCTTTCCCGAGGCCCGGCTCAACTACGCCGAGAACCTGCTGCGCTACCGCGACGATAAGCTGGCGGTGGCGTTCTGGGGCGAGGACAAGACCAAGCGCGAATGGAGCCACCGCCAGTTGGCCGAAACGGTGTCGCGGCTGCAGCAGGCCCTTACCGCCACCGGGGTGAAGAGCGGTGACCGCATCGCCGGCTTCATGCCGAATATGCCCGAGACGCTGGCGGCGATGCTCGCCGCCACCAGCCTGGGTGCGGTCTGGACCAGCTGTTCGCCCGATTTCGGCACCGACGGCGCGCTCGACCGCTTCGGCCAGACCGAGCCGACCGTGCTGTTCTGCCCGGACGGCTACTGGTACAACGGCAAGGCCATCGACATCGCCGACAAGCTCGTCGCGATCAATGCAGGCCTGCCGTCGCTTCAGGCCACCGTGGTGGTGCCCTACCTCGGCCGCGCCGCCGAGCTGGCCGCGCTGCTTGAAGGTGGCGTCACCCTCGACGACTTTGTCGCGCCGTACTCATCTGAAGCTCTGCGCTTCGAACGGGTACCGTTCAATCACCCGCTGTTCATCCTCTATTCGAGCGGCACCACCGGCAAGCCCAAATGCATCGTGCACGGCCACGGCGGCACGCTGTTGCAGCACCTGAAAGAGCATCAGCTGCATGCCGATCTGCATCGCGGCGACGTGCTGTTCTACTTCACCACCTGCGGCTGGATGATGTGGAACTGGCTGGTCTCGGGGCTGGCCAGCGGCGCGACGCTGCTGCTCTACGACGGCTCGCCGCTCGCCGACGGCGGCCGAATCCTGTGGGACTATGCCGAGGCCTACCGTTGCAGCCACTTCGGCACGTCGGCCAAGTATCTCGACGGCCTGCACAAGCTCGGCCTGGAACCGGGCCGCGAATGGCGGCTCGAAGCGCTGCGCGCGGTGCTGTCGACCGGCTCGCCGCTGGTCGCCGAGAGCTTCGAATGGGTCTACCGCGCGATCAAGGCCGACATGAACCTGGCGTCGATTTCCGGCGGCACCGACATAGTGTCCTGCTTCGTGCTCGGCAACGCCAACCTGCCAGTGTGGGCCGGCGAATTGCAGTGCCGGGGCCTAGGCATGGCGGTAGACGTTTGGAACGAACGCGGCCAGCCCGTGCGCGGCGAAAAGGGCGAGCTGGTCTGCACCAAGCCGTTTCCGTCGATGCCGGTGGGCTTCTGGCGCGATGCGAATGGCGAGAAGTACCGTAAGGCCTACTTCGAACGCTACGCCAACGTCTGGTGCCACGGCGACTTCGCCGAGATCACCGAGCACGACGGCCTGATCATCCACGGCCGATCCGACGCCGTGCTCAACCCCGGCGGCGTGCGCATCGGCACCGCCGAGATCTACCGCCAGGTCGAGGCCTTCGACGAGATACTCGAGGCGCTGGCGGTGGGCCAGCACTGGCAGGACGACGAGCGGGTGGTGCTGTTCGTGCGGCTGCGCGACGGCGTAGCGCTAGACGAGGCGCTGACCCGCCGCATCAAGGACAAGATCCGCCACGGCGCGAGCCCCCGCCACGTGCCGGCCCGCATCGTGGCAGTCAACGACATCCCGCGCACGCTGTCGGGCAAGGTGGTGGAGCTGGCGGTACGCAATGTGATCCATGGCCTGCCGGTCAGCAATGTATCGGCTCTGGCCAACCCGGAAGCGCTCAAGCAGTTCGAGAATCGTGAGGAGCTGAAGCACTGAATGCCCCATCCGGCCGCACGGCGGCAGGAAAGCAGAACGCCACCCGAAGGTGGCGTTCTGTCCGCTTACGTGGGCTCAGCGCTGAGCCACACTCGGCGTACGCTGGTACAAGCCGAATTGGATATCGTCGCGCGGCCGGCTGCCGCTCCACATCAGCGTCCAGCCCGGTTCGGCCAGGCCGTCGTTCTTGTGAACCACCCTCAACCGCCAGTTGCACGGCACATCCGGGCTGCCCTTCGGGAAGGTCTTCAGCTTCATGTCACCGTACATTTCCCAGCTCAACCGCGCCAGGCGGTTGCGGTCCTCTGTCGCCACGCAACTGACGCTAGGCGGCAGCGCATCGACCATCTGCTCGACCACCGGACGGAAGCTCTTGGCCGCGTCCAGCCACGGCAGCCACAGCGTCAGCCCCAGCCCCCACAGCAGGGTGATGCCGGCCGCCCAGTTGGTCACCGCCTGACGTCCGCGCAGATTGCGGCGCGTCACCGCCCACACCCAGACCAGCGAGGCGATCAGCGCGCACACCGCGGCGAAGGTCGACACCTGCGGCTGGTAGTAGGGGCTGAAGTAGGCCGAGCGTTCGGCCAACTTCGCCGGCCAGCCGTAGTTCATCGCCAGCCAGCCCAGCCACACCAGGATGCCGAAGAAGCCGAAGGTCATCAGCCCGAACCAGTTGAACAGCGCCGCGGCGCCGCGCTTCAGGGTATCGAGCTCTACCGCCGCCATCAGCGCCATCGGCAACAGCAGCGGCATCGCGTATTCCGGCGCCTGACGGTCGGACAGCGTCAGCAGGATCAGCACCACCGCGAAGAACATCAGCGGCAGTTGCAGCATCGGGCTGTTCAGGTCGCGTCGGCGATGCAGGGCCCAGGCGGCCAGCGGCCAGGCCGGGAAGCAGTACCAGAACACCACTTTCGGGTAGTAGCCCAGCTCGTGGAACAGGCTGATGTGGCCGATGCCGTTGAGCGGCCCCAGCGCATAGTAATTCCACCACTGGGCGAACTCGGCCGGATGCACCTTGGCGAACGCCATCGGCCAGATCAGCGCCAGCGGCACGGCGATCAGCAGCGCCAGGATCAGCGTGATCGCGTAGCTCTTGTTGCGCCAGGCCGAGAACGCCGGCAGCAGCGCCGCCACGCTGGCGATCAGCACCACCTCCAACAGGCTGGTCGACAGGAAGGTCACCACCAGCCCGACGCCCAGGATCGCCCCGGCCAGGCCCGGCGAGGTCAAGGCCAGCGCCAAGGCGTAGAAGGCAGCGGCGAAGCCTGCGAAGCCGGCGACGATCGGGTTCATCTGGTGGCCGGTAGCGATCAGGCCGATGCAGCCGATCAGGATCAGCACCACGCTGCGGCCATGGCGGCGGCCGATCAGCAAGCGCCCCGCCCCGCCCATCAGCGTCAGCGCGATCGCCATGAAGAACGGCGTGGCAAGGCGCGCCGCGTCGGGCATGGTCAGCAGCCACGGCGAGAACAGCTTCACGAAGCCGGCGGCGACCCAGTAATAGAGCGGCGGCGACTCCAGGTGCGGAATGCCCTGGGTGGTCGGCAGCAGCCAGTTGTGACTGCTGAGCATGCCCTGCACCACCGCGGTGGCGAACGGCTCGACCGGCTTCCACGGGTCGTGGCCGATGATGCCCGGCCACAGCCAGATAAAGGTCAGCAATAGCAGCAACCAAGGCTTCTCGGTCGGCTTGGCGAGATTGGGGTCCTGCGGAGGGGTATACGTGAGCATGGGCGTAAGGATAACGGCAGTGAGAACGATGCGCACCCCATGCCATCAACAAAACGTGGCTAGGCCAAAAAACGGCACGATAACGGTTGATCCGGGCGGGCTTGCACCCCGCTCCGACACACCTCGTCCGTGCATCAATATGTGAGGCCAAACAGCAGGCCTGCTGCGCTAAGACGCCGGCAGCCGGTGCAAGGTTCATACCTCGAACAAACAAAAAAGGCAGCCAAGGCTGCCTTTTTCGGTGCATGTCAGCGAGATTAACGCTTGAACATGTTGCCGTATTTCTGCTGGAACTTGTCCACGCGACCGGCGGTGTCAACGATCTTCTGCTTACCGGTGTAGAACGGGTGGCACAGCGAGCACACTTCGATGTGGAAGCTGTCTTTAGCCATCGTCGACTTGGTGGCGAATTGGTTACCGCACGAGCAGGTCACGGCAACTTCGGTGTAATTCGGGTGAATACCAGTTTTCATTTTGGGTTCCTTTGGTAAACGGGTACAGGGGTTGTGCCTATACCGCTAAGAGCGTTGCATTATGCTCGGCCTGTTGTCACTTGGCAAGCGTCGGCCGAAAAGCCGCTCAGGCACGGCGCCAGGTGGTGCCCTGTGCGCCGTCCTCCAGGATCACGCCGCTGTTGTGCAGCTCGTCGCGGATGCGGTCCGACTCGGCCCAGTTCTTCGCCGCGCGCGCATCCTTGCGCGCCTGGATCAGCGCCTCGATCGCCTCGGCCGACAGCTCGTCCGCACCGGCACCGACGCCGTCCTGCAGGAAGGCAACCGGGTCGCGCTGCAACAGGCCGAGCACGCCGCCCAGTGCCTTCAGCTGCGCCGCCAGCGCCGCCGAGTGGCTGCGGTTCACTTCGCCGGCCAGCTCGAACAGCACCGCCATCGCCTCGACGGTGTTGAAGTCGTCGTCCATCGCCGCCTTGAAGCACTGCGCCTGCGGCGAATCCCAGTCAACCTTCACGTCGCCCGACACCGGCACATTCTTCAGCGCGGTGTAGAGGCGGGTCAGCGAACCTTTGGCGTCGTCGAGGTGCGCGTCCGAATAGTTCAGCGGGCTGCGGTAATGGGCGCGCAGGATGAAGTAGCGCACCACTTCGGCGTCGTATTTCTCCAGCACTTCGCGGATGGTGAAGAAGTTGCCCAGGCTCTTGGACATCTTCTCGTTGTCGACGCGGATGAAGCCGTTGTGCAGCCAGTAATTGACGAAGGCGTGGTCATGCGCTCCTTCGGACTGGGCGATCTCGTTCTCGTGGTGCGGGAACTGCAGGTCGGCGCCGCCGCCGTGGATGTCGAAGTGTTCACCCAGCAGCTCTTCGCTCATCACCGAGCACTCGATGTGCCAGCCCGGACGACCCTCGCCCCACGGGCTGGTCCAGGACGGCTCGCCCAGCTTGGCGGCCTTCCACAGCACGAAGTCGAGCGGGTCGCGCTTGTAGGGGTCGACGTCGACGCGCTCGCCGGCGCGCAGGTCGTCCAGCGACTTGCCCGACAGCTTGCCGTAGCCCTTGAACTCGCGCACCGCGTAGTAAACGTCGCCGTTGCTGGCCGGGTAGGCCTTACCGTTGGCGATCAGCTGTTCGATCATCGCGATCATGCCCGGCACGTAGGCGGTGGCGCGCGGCTCGTGATCGGGCTTCAGCGCGCCCAGGCGTTCGAAGTCCTCGTCCATCGCGGCGATGAAGCGACCGGTCAGCGCTTCGATCGGCTCGTTGTTCTCGGCGGCGCGACGGATGATCTTGTCGTCGATGTCGGTGATGTTGCGCACATAGGTCAGATCGTAGCCTTCGGCACGCAGCCAACGGCTCACCATGTCGAACACCACGATCATCCGCGCGTGCCCCAGGTGACAGTAGTCGTACACCGTCATGCCGCAAACGTACATGCGTACTTTGCCGGGCTCGATCGGTTTGAAGACTTCTTTCTGTCGGGACAGGGTGTTGAACAGGGTCAGCATGGTGAACAGTCTGTTAGCGGTCGGTAAACGAATATTCTAACAGAGCTTGTCAAGCGGCCGGAACCGCGCGCGCCGGCCAGCCCCTTTCCCGTGCCCGACGGCGCGCGATTGCGCCGCTTTACTTTTGCACTCCAAATGAAAAAAGCGGGCATCGCGCCCGCTTTCCTGTGCTAGTTCACGACTGGTTTACTTGCTCCAGCTGTCTTTCAGACCCACCGTGCGGTTGAACACCGCCTTCTTGCCCGGCTGGTGATCGCGACGGTCGGTAACGAAGTAACCGATGCGTTCGAACTGGTAGCGCGACTCCGGCGGCAGATCCAGCACCACCGGCTCGATGTAACCGGTTACCACGCTCAGCGATTCCGGATTGAGGAACTGCACGAAGTCGACATACTCGCCGTCTTCACCGCGCACAGCGTCCGGGCGGGCTTCGGTGAACAGGCGGTCGTACAGGCGCACATCGGCCTCGACCGCGTGTTCGGCCGACACCCAGTGGATCACGCCCTTCACCTTGCGGCCTTCCGGGTTCTTGCCCAGCGTGTCGTGGTCGATCGAGCACTTCAGTTCGACGATCTTGCCGTCGGCGTCCTTGATCACTTCCTCGCACTTGATCACGTAGGAGTAGCGCAGGCGCACTTCACCCCCGGCGGTCAGGCGCTGCCATTTCGGCGGCGGCACTTCGGCGAAGTCGTCGCGCTCGATGTAGATCTCGCGGGCGATCGGCACGTCGCGCTCGCCGAATTCCGGATGGTGCGGGTGGAACGGCGCGCTGCGGCTGGCGGTGACGCCGGCTTCGAAGTTGGTCAGCGTGACCTTGATCGGGTCGAGTACCGCCATCACGCGCGGGCTGGAGCCTTCCAGCTCCTCGCGCACCGCGCCTTCCAGCACGCTCATGTCGATGATGTTTTCCGACTTGGACACGCCGATGCGCTGCGCGAACAGCTTCAGGCCCGACGGGGTGTAGCCGCGACGACGCATGCCCGACACGGTCGGCATGCGCGGGTCGTCCCAGCCGCTCACCAGGTTTTCGGTGACCAGGCGATTGAGCTTGCGCTTCGAGGTGATCGCGTACAGCAGATGCAGGCGCGAGAACTCGTACTGGCGCGGGTGGCAGCCGATGCTGATGTTATCGAGCACCCAGTCGTACAGCGGGCGGTGGTCTTCGAATTCGAGCGAGCACAGCGAGTGGGTGATGCCTTCCAGCGCATCGGAGATGCAGTGGGTGTAGTCGTACATCGGGTAGATGCACCACTTGTCGCCGGTACGGTGGTGGTGGGCACGGCGGATGCGGTAGATCGCCGGGTCGCGCAGATTGATGTTGCCCGAGCTCATGTCGATCTTCAGGCGCAGCGTCTTGCTGCCGTCCGGGAACTCGCCGTCACGCATGCGGGTGAACAGGTCGAGGTTTTCTTCGGGCGAGCGGTCGCGGAACGGGCTGTTCTTGCCCGGCTCTGTCAGGCTGCCGCGGTAGGCGCGCATCTCTTCGGCGGTCAGGTCGTCGACATAGGCCTTGCCCGCCTTGATCAGTTCGACGGCGAAGTCGTACAGCGCGTCGAAATAGTTCG
The DNA here is from genome assembly GCA_025989215.1 of Neisseriaceae bacterium JH1-16. Lineage (GTDB taxonomy): Bacteria > Pseudomonadota > Gammaproteobacteria > Burkholderiales > Chromobacteriaceae > Crenobacter_A. Next base: position 128,619 of record JAPDNP010000002.1, read on the forward strand.
AGGCGAAGCGCACATCGTCATTCCACTCGAACTGCAGCCAGTGGATGTCTTCCTTGATCGCCTGAACGTATTCGTCCGACTCCTTCTCAGGGTTGGTGTCGTCGAAGCGCAGATTGCACAGACCCTGATAGTCCTCGGCCAAGCCGAAGTTGATGCAGATCGCCTTGACGTGACCAACGTGCAGGTAGCCGTTCGGCTCCGGCGGGAAGCGGGTCACGATGCTCTGGTGCTTACCCGAGGCGAGGTCTTCGTCGATGATGTTGCGAATGAAATTGCTGATTACCGGCGCGTTGGTTTCCGTGCTCATCGTCAAGAATATTAGGCGAGAAGAGTAATCGAATGATTGTACCGCAAGCGGCCGGCTGCTGCCGAGCCGCCCGCGCAAGCGTTCATGCCACACGCAAGCGCCGGCTCCAGTGCGCCGCCGCCAACTGCAGCGAACTGCAGAGCAAAAAGTACATCAGCCCGACGAACAGGAACACCTCGGTCGGGTAGACCAGCGTGCGGTTATTGAGCTGGGTGGCGACATAGGTCAGCTCGCTGACGCCGACGATATAGGCGAGCGAAGTGTCCTTGATCAGCGCCACCCACTGGTTGACGAAGGACGGCAGCATCATGCGCAGCGCCTGCGGCAGCGCGATCAGCCGCAGCGTCTGCCAGCGGCTCAAGCCCAAAGACAACCCAGCCTGCCACTGCCCACGCCCCACTGCCGCCAGGCCCGCCGCCGCCCCGTGCGCCAGATACGCGCCGCCGATCAGCGCCAGCGCCGCGACCACGGTGGCGATCTCGGGGATGTCGACGCCAAACAGGATGGGCAGCAGGAAATAAGCCCAGAAGATCAGCATCAGCACCGGTATCGCGCGCAGGAAGCCGACCAGCGCCGCCAACAGCCGCTTCGGCCAACCTTGCCACATCGTCAGCGCCACGCCGCCGGCGACGCCGAGCAGCGCCGAGCCGAGCCCGGCGAGACTCGCCAGCAGCAGGGTCAGCGCCAGGCCGCCGAGCGGGCCATTGGGATACGCGCCCCACAGCAAGGTCGGCAGATTATCGAGGATCAGTTGCGCATTCATCGCCGCCCCACCCCGACCGGCGCCCAACGTCCCTGGCGCAGTTGCTGCAGCACCAGCTCGATCGCCACGATGATGGCGATATAGAACAGCGTCGCCACGCCGAAGGCCTGGAAGGTCTTCAGCGTTTCGGTCTCGATCTGGCGTGAGGTATAGGACAACTCGACCACGCCGATCGCCATCGTCAGCGAGGTGTTTTTCACCACGTTCATGTACTGGCCAAACAAGGGCGGCAGCGCGATGCGCAGCGCCTGCGGCAGGATCACCCAGCGCATCGCCTGCCAACCGCTCAGCCCCAGCGCCGCGGCGGCCTGACGTTGGCCGAACGGCACGCCGCGGATGCCGGCGCGGATCTCCTCAGCGATAAAGCTGGCCGAATAGAGGCTCAGGCCGAACAGGCCGGCGATGAACTCGAAGCTCGGCCACGGCAGCGTCCAGCCGGCGGCGAGCGTCAGCGCACGCGGGGTGTTGAGCCACTCGACGGCCTGCGCGGGCAGCAGACTGCTGGCACCGAAATACCAGAACAGCAACTGCACCAAGAGCGGGGTGTTGCGAAATACAGTCTGGTAGGCCAGCGCGGCCAGGCTCAGCACGCGCCGGCGGCTATCGCGCAGCGCGGCGAGCAACAGGCCGAACACGGTGGCGGCCAGCGCCACCAACAGGGACAGGAACAGCGTTTCCAGCACGCCCCACAACATCCAGTTGAGGTACTTGGGGGCGAGCCAGTCGATCGGGGGTAAAGACAGCATGGCGGGCAATTCAGGCAGCAGGAAAACGGCAAAAGGCAGCACGGCGTGCCGTGCTGCCCGTCATGGCAGGGGGTCGATCAGGCCTTGTCGCCGATCTTGAAGGTGCGCGGCAGCGGCGCCGGAGTGGTCGGGCCGAACCAGCGATCGTAGATCGTCTTGGCCTGGCCGCTCTTTTCCAGCTCGGTCAGCGTGGCGTTGACCTCTTTCAACAGGCGTGTCTCGCCCTTGGCCACGCCGATGCCCTGGTACTCGCGGGTCAGGTGGAACGGCGCCAGTTCGTACTTGTCCTTGTCCGGCACCTTGGCCAGCAGCGCCACCAGCTTGGCGTCGTCCTGGGTGATCGCCTGCACATTGCCGTTGCGCAGCGCGGCCAGCGCCAGCGGAGTGTCGTCATAGGCGATCACCTTGGCGGTCGGATACTTCTCGCGCAGGGTGACTTCCTGGGTGGTGCCCTTGTCGGCGCCGATGCGCAGCTTGCCGATATCGGCAGGCTGCTTCAGCAGGCCCTTCTTGGCGATGAACTGCTGGCCGGTGGCGAAGTACGGGGTGCTGAAGTCGAGCTGCTTGGCGCGCTCGTCGGTAATGGTGAAGTTGGCGGCAACCAAGTCGACCTTGTTCGACACCAGCAGTGGAATGCGGTTGGCCGGGTTGGTCGAGCGCAACTCCAGCTTCACGCCCAGCTTCTTGGCGATCGCCTGGGCGTAATCCACGTCGAGGCCCTGCTGCTTATTGGCGGCATCGACAAAGCCGAACGGCGGGTTGCTGTCGAACACGGCGACGCGCAGCACACCGGCTTTCTTGATGTCGTCGAGCTTGTCGGCGTAAGCGTGGCCGGCGAAGGTGGACAAGAGGGCGAGGAATAGCAGACCGCGTTTCATGATGACTCCCTTGAATGGCTGCGCCTAGTCGGCATGGCGACCTTCTGGGTCGGACCGAGCTGCGGCGCGTTTGGCTTTGGTTTCGAACTCAAGACAAGGGCATAATAACGATGCGGCATAATAATCAGAAATTATCTAAAACATTATTCATATTCCAATTTACTCTTTTATCTATCGCGACTGAGGCCCTCCTACCCTTCGTCGACTCAGGCCGCCGCAAGCTTGCGACGTGAAATCACGGGTCTATTGTGAAGTGCGGGTTTGGGATCCGGACGGACGAGCCGGGCGCAACGCTCCATGGCACTGGGCCGGAGTCACGCCGTGTACCAAGTTGCCAGTGTTCCGTCATCGCCGTACTGTCGACCCCGCCCGCCATTCCTTTCGAGGAGAAATTCGATGACGCGCAAGTACATCGACTGCCGCGCGTACCCGAGCGAGAGTCATTGCAGCGTGGCGCTGTGTGCCGACAGTGAGAAGGAATTGCTGGAGGCGGCGGTGCAACATGCGGTGGCCGTGCATCACCATGAGGACACGCCCGAGTTACGGACCCAATTGAAGCAGCTGTTTAAAGACGGCACGCCGCCACTGGAAGCACCGAGGGCGGGCTGACAACCCGGTCGAAGGCAGCAAAGGCGACGACAAGGCAGCAGACATACTCGAAAGGCAACGCAGCCAGCCCGGTGAATCAAGCCGGGCTGTTTATTTGTGTGCGCAAGGAACCGGGGGGCTGGTAAGAACCTGTTCACGATCTCGCGAACGAAGGGTCAATGGCGCGAAAAAACGAGTGTACTCAATAGAGTAGACAAGCATGTTGAGCGGCATTCCAACGCAGGATCACCCGAGTGCAGCAGATCGTGAGCAGGTTCTAAGACGGACTCAACCGGCCAGCTCGGGGTAGAAGCGCGCGCGCAGACGTTCGACATAGTCGCGCAGATTGGCGTGGCGCTCCGCCTGCTGGCGGATCGGTGTCTCGAACACCGGGCACAGCGTGCCTGCCACAAAGGCGAATACGCTGGCATCGGCCCCGCACGGCGTGTCGCCGAGCAGATAGGGCTTGTCGCCCAGCAGCGTCGCCACCGCGTCGATGTCGCGCCCGGCCATCGCGGCGATCTCTTCGGGGCTGTGCCGCCCAATGCCCTGAGCGTGCAGCACTTTGCGCACCTTGCCGCGGATCATCTTCTCCACCAGCGGACGCAGCGGCGCCGGCACCCGAGCGAAGAAATGGCTCGGCCCGCGCCGGAAGTTGGCGTCGTCCATCCAGCGCGCCTGCACCAGCGCGAAGTACAGGTGTTCCTCCAGCATCTTTTCCACCGCCCACGCCAGCGCGCGCTCCTCCGGGCCGTAGCCCGCATCGAAATCGATCCGGTGTTGGCTCTCCAGATGCAGGCGAATCAGCGTCGAGTCGGCCACCTTCACCCCATCGTCGTCGATATAAGGCAGCTTGCCCTTGGGCGCGCCGCGAAACCCGCGCGGGTCGGTGCGGTATGGCAGGCCGCTCATCTTCAGCAGCAGATCGGCCTTGGTCACGAAGGGGCTGGGATCGGGCAGGCCGAACTGCGGGCCGAAGGTGTACAGAGTGATCATGCCGACAGAATCCATGGGGACGATGCCAGCAGTGTAGCCAATCGGCCCATCCCGTATCCATTTTTCATGCAGGTATCGGTGGCCGCAAAAAAGCCGGGGCATGCCCCGGCTTTGCACTTTCGGCCAACGTTGGCGATCAGAAACGGTATTGCAGCTGTACGCCGAGCAGATTGGCGTTGGTGCGGTATTCGCCCTGTAGGCGGTCGGTGAAGGTCATGCCAAGCGCTTGCTGCGAAACGGTGTGGTCCACCTTGCGGCTGCCGCTGGCGAACAGGTGCGCATAGGCCATGTCGATGGTCAGCTGCTTGTTGACATGGTAGCTGGCGCCCAGGCTGGTCCAGATGCGGTCCGAGTCCGGGATGATCGGGGTGCGATCGGCATCCTGCTTGATCGGGGTGGTTTCATAGCCAAGACCGCCGCGGAAGGTCCACTGGTCGCTGTGGTAGTAATCGGCGCCCAGCGAGAAGAACACCGAGTTACCCCAGTTCTGCGGCAGGGTCAGATCGTCACCCAAGCCGGTCTTCACCCGGATTTCCTGCAGACGCGACCACTTGGTCCAGCGCGCCGCGGCCGAGATGCCCCACTTCGGGTCGATCTTGCTATAGGCCGACAGCGTGACGGTTTCCGGCAGCGTTACGTCAGAGTTAGCAGAGAACACTCCGTTTTTCACAGCGTCGCTCACTAGGCCAGATGGAACCCCACTAACAGTTACGTTACCACTGACACTGTGCTTGATCTGCGAACGGTAGGCCAGACCGATGTGGGTGTCCTTGCTCGGCGAGTACATCACGCCGGCGTTCCAGCCGTAGGCCCAGCCATCGGCGGTGACTTCGCCGTTCGTCTTGGATGTGTCTACCTGCGGGATACCGTTAAATGGCGAGAAGTCCTTGCTCTGCTTCAGGTCGGCCTTGGTGTACTGCGCCGATACACCAGCACCGACACTCCATTGTTCGTTGAGCTGATAAGCGAGCGACGGGTTGAAGTCGATCGCTTCGATAGAAGCGTAACTACCGTGGTTCTTGCCGATCCAGTTGTCGTCGTAATCCATCTTCAGGCCGAACGGCGCGGTGATCGCCATGCCCAGACGCAAGCGGTCGTTTACCTGGTGCACCAGGTAGGCGTTCGGGATCGCCACGGCGACATTGCTGTTGCCGCTACCGGACTGATTCTCTGTCTTCACCATGCTGCTGCGTGTGTCGGTGCCGTTGAAATCGACATCGACGAACGCGGCGATCACGCCAAGCTGTGCCTGGGTGCCGTTCAGCAGCGACATGCCGGCCGGGTTGTAGAAAGCGGCGGACAGGTCGTCGCCGACCACGCCCATACCGGCGTGGGCACGGCCGAGGCTGACGACCGATTGCTCATTCAATTGAAAACCCGCAGCGGATACGGCGGCGCTGGCGAACAGCAGGCTGGCGGACAGCAGGGACAGGCGAAGAATTGGCTTGCTCAAAATAACTCCATAACCGACGGGCAATGCCTTGTGGGCACCTCCCGGCGGACAAAACAAAATCCGTTTTATCCCATTGAAATTAACTGCAATTCAAATCGGACAGAGCGGATCGTTTGGTCGAAACAGTTAATTTTTAGAACATATATCCTAATTCGACACCAGCGCAAGCCACCGAAAATCGGTAAATAGCCCATATCGACACCGGCATTATTCAATATGATTCACCGACCAATATAAAACGTTGAAATTACTGAGATCGCTGATTTCCACGCTATTTATCAGCCATACCCCCCGACAGCTCGACAATCCGGCAGCAATCTGATCAAGATCAAATCAGGATACCTCGGCAAACCAGCAAGCATTCGGAGGGTTATTGGCCTATTTCGCCTTAGTTATTCCATACCTATATCGGACAACCGCCCCATTTGTCGCAATTGTCTGGCAATAGATCATTTATTCGTCACTCGAGATAGCAATACGCTTCAGGCAGAATGCGCCCCCCCCCCCAATATCGGGAGCGCCGATTGCGTGCTGTATATCGCCACGGACATCAGCAGAGCATAAAAAAACACCGTCCCTTGATCAGGGACGGTGCGGTTGTTTGCGAAGCAGTCCTTGCGATAAGACCCGCCTCAATCACTGTCGAGCATGCTTTCGACCAGATGCACCCAGTAGCTGGCGCCGATCGGCAGCAGCGCGTCGTTGAAGTCGTAGCCTGGGTTGTGCACCATGCAGCCACCCTCCCCGTCGCCATTGCCCAGCAGCAGATAGCTGCCCGGGCAGGCTTCCAGCATGAAGGAAAAGTCCTCGCTGGCGCTCATCGGGTATTCCATCAAACCGGCCCGCTCCTCGCCGAAGCGCTGCTGCGCCACCGACAGCGCGAACTCGGTCCAGGCCGCGTCGTTGACGATCGCCGGATAGCGGCGGTGGTAATCGACGCGCGCCTCGGCCTGGTGGGCGCGGGCGATGTTTTCGGCCAACTCGGTGATGCGCTGCTGCAGCAGGTCACGCACCGCCGCTTTCAGCGCGCGCACCGTCAGGCGCAGCTTCACGCTGCCCGGGATCACGTTCGGCGCATCGCCGGCGTGGATCGCACCGACGGTAACCACCGCCATCTCGGACGGATGGACATTGCGCGACACCACCGTCTGCAGCGCCAGGATCAGGTTGGCCGAAGCGACGATCGGATCGACCGCGTCGTTCGGCGCGGCGCCGTGGCCGCCCTTGCCGACGATCTCGATCTCCACCGTGTCCGACGAGGCCGAGAACGCGCCGGGGCGGAAACAGAACTGGCCGACCGGGTAGCCCGGCATATTGTGCATGGCGAACACCGCGTCGCACGGAAACTGCTCGAACAGGCCCTGCTCCACCATCACCCGCGCGCCGCCCAGGCCCTCTTCGGCCGGCTGGAAAATCAGGTGCACGGTGCCGGCAAACGGCTTGTGCCGCGCCAGATACCAGGCGGCGCCGAGCAGCATCGCCGTGTGGCCGTCGTGGCCGCAGGCGTGCATCTTGCCGTCGATCTGGCTGGCGTAGGCCAGGCCGGTCGCCTCGCGGATCGGCAACGCGTCCATATCGGCGCGGATACCGATGGTCTTGCCCTCCCCGTTCTTCAGGGTGCCGATCACGCCGGTGCCGGCGAGGCCGCGGTGCACCTCGTAGCCCCATTCGGCCAACTTGGCAGCAACCAGATCGCTGGTGGCAAACTCCTCGAAACCCAGTTCCGGGTGGGCATGGATACGGTGGCGCAGTTCGGCCAACTCGGTGGCGAAGCCGGCGATTTCCGGCAGTACCCCGCGGGCACAGTCGACGGTTTCAGACATACACACTCCTAGGAATTCGGGGGGCGACGGATCGTGTGCCGCCGGCGTCGGCAGCCGGCCAGGCAACGGCACGACCGATGACCCCGAGTTGAACACCAGCCGCACCGGCAAGGCAACCACCACCGTCACCGCTACGACAGCGGCGTGCCCAGCCGATGAGGGTCAGCCAGTCAGTGCGGCGGCAGCGCCGCGGCCAGCAGCGTCGCCACCAGCAGGAAAGGCAACGACACGCGATGAAATTCGCGCCAGATGCCCGGTGTTTTGGCCATGCGCAGCGCGATCAGATTGGCGAGCGAACCCAGCGCGAAACCGAAGCCGCCGACATTGACCGCGTACGCGATCAGCCGGTAGGCGTGCGAGTACTCGGTCAGCAGGATCGCCGCCGGGACATTACTGATCAGCTGCGACAAGCCGACGCCGGCCAGCAGCAGCCCGGCGCCGTGCAAGGGTGCCAGCCCGGCCAACGGTTCCTGCAGCAAAGGCAGGCCGGTCAACAGCCGGATGTCGACGAACATCAGCGTGAACACCGCAATCAGGCTCCAGTCGACGTCGAGCAGCACGCGGCGAAACAGCAGCAACGCTCCGGCCAGCACCGTGAGCAGCGCCACACCGGGGTGGCCGAGATCGAGCAGCAGCAGAAACAGCAGGTACAGCGCCACGCAGGCCGCGAGCAGGCCGCGGCTGTAGGCTCGCCAGCGCTCGTGCGCGGTAGCGACGATGGCTTGGGCCGGAAACGCCCAGAACGTCAGCAGCAGCAACAGCGCGGTAATGGGCAGCGCCAGCGGCGCCATCTGGCCGATGAAGCCGACGAACGACAGCCCAGACTTCTGCCAAAGCAGGATGTTCTGCGGATTGCCGATCGGCGTGAGCATCGACCCGGCATTCACCGCCAGCGCCTCGAACACCACCAGCCGGCCGATCGGCAGATTGGCGATGCCGCTCAGCCCGACTGTCAGCGGCACGATGATGAACAGCGCAATATCGTTGGTCAGCACCGTGGACAGCGCCGCTGCCGCGCCGACCAGGAACAGCGCCAGCGAGCGCTCATGGCGCAGCCGCGCGATGACCTTCACCCCCAGATGGTCGAGATAACCGCTCTCCTCGATGCCCTTGGTCAACACCATCAGGCCGGCGAGGGTCGCGAGCGTGGCGTAGTCAATGCTGGCCGACAGCACCGGCCACGGCAGCGGGGAGAACAACATCAACAACAGGCCGGCGACCAACAGCGCGTGCAGCAGCCGGTCATGGCGGAACGAACGCGTCAGGGAAGACAGAGGGGCAGGAATTCGCATCGGCGGGAGTTTACCACCGCAGGGCGGGCGATGCCGCCGGGGCAGACCCGCGCCGGAAAAGTGCTAAAATGCCAGCCTATCGCCACCTTTCGATGTGACTTTGCCCATGATGAAACGCTTCCTGGCCACGTTGGCCCTGTCTGCCGCTCCGCTGATGGCCCTGGCTGCCCCGGTGGTTACCCTCGACACCAACAAGGGCCCGATCGAGATCACCCTGGACGAAGCCAAGGCGCCGAAGACCGTCGCCAACTTCATCCAGTACGTGAAGGCCGGCCAGTACAACGGCACCATCTTCCACCGCGTGATCGACGGCTTCATGATCCAGGGCGGCGGCTTCGACACCAAGTTGAACGAGAAGCCGACCCGTGCGCCGATCACCAACGAAGCGAGCAACGGCCTGAAGAACAACGTCGGCACCATCGCGATGGCCCGCACCATGGACCCGAACTCGGCGACCGCGCAGTTCTTCATCAACGTCGCCAACAACGATTTCCTGAACTACCGCGACCCTAGCCCGCAGGGCATCGGCTACGCGGTGTTCGGCAAGGTCACCAAGGGGATGGACGTGGTGAACAGCATCGCCAAGTCCCGTACCGGTAACCAGAAAGGCATGGCCGACGTTCCGACCGATGCGGTCGTGATCAAGAAAGCCACCCTGAAACCCTGAGCACAGGACACACCACCATGATCAAACTGACCACCAACCTCGGCGACATCGTGATCGAACTGGATCACGAGAAGGCCCCGAAAACCGCGGCTAACTTCGAAGAGTATGTGAAGAGCGGCCACTACGACGGCACCATCTTCCACCGCGTGATCGCCGGCTTCATGATCCAGGGCGGCGGCTTCACCGCCGACATGGAACAAAAGCCGACCCTCGACCCGATCGAGAACGAGGCCGGCAACGGTCTGAAGAACGAGCCGTACACCCTGGCGATGGCCCGCACCATGCAGCCGCACTCGGCGACCGCCCAGTTCTTCATCAACGTGGCCGACAACGGCTTCCTGAACTTCAAGTCGGCCGATGCCAACGGCTACGGCTACTGTGTATTCGGCAAAGTGACCGAAGGCAAGGAAGTGGTCGACGCGATCAAGGGCGTGAAGACCGGCCGCAGCGGCATGCATCAGGACGTACCGAAGGAAGCCGTGATCATCGAAAAAGCCGAGATCATCTAAAAAACTGGCCCGCAAAGCTGCTGCGCAGGCGTGATCTCGGGTTGGGCAGTGCTCGGAATCCTCATGTACTCCAGTACATTCCGGTTCCTGCGCGCTGTCCGCCCCGAGCTGACGCCCGCTCACAACGCTTTGCCAACCGGTTTTTGACCTTCGACTAAAGGGCCCGGCCACCCGCCGGGCTTTTTTGCCATGAAAGCCTGCTCCCCGTCGGCTTTCATGGCAGAAACGCCGCCCGCCCAACTAACGGACGCATCACGATGGCCATCCACTTCATTTCCGACCTGCACCTGGCCGACGACACGCCGGTGCTCAACACCCTGTTCACCGACACCCTGGCCGCCTGGCGCGGCAACATCGACGCGCTCTACATCCTCGGCGACCTGTTCGAGGTGTGGGTGGGCGACGACGACAGCTCGCCGTTCATCGACGCGATGCTGTCGGCGATGCGCGACTTCGCTGCGGTGACGCCGCTCTACGTGATGCGCGGCAACCGCGACTTCCTGCTTGGCAACGGTTTCGCCGCCGCCACCGGCGCGCAGCTGCTGGCCGACCCGACCTGTATCGAGGCGTTCGGCCAACGGGTGCTGCTGGCCCACGGCGATGCGATGTGCACCGACGATCTGCCCTATCAGCAGTTCCGCGCGATGGCGCGCAACCCGCAATGGCAGGCCGGCATCCTCGCCAAGTCGCTGGCCGAGCGCCACGTGATCGCCCAGCAGATCCGCGCGATGAGCGAGACCGGCAAGCAGGAAAACGGCCTGACCGCGATCAGCGACGTGACCGAGACGGCGGTACAGGCCACGTTGGCCGAACAGGCACAAGGCGAACTGCCGCCGCTGATGATCCACGGCCACACCCACCGCCCGGCCCGTCACGACGTCACCGTCAACGGCCACACCACCCAGCGCTGGGTGATCGCCGACTGGCACGACGGCAAGGGCGGCTATCTGCGCCTGGACGCAGCCGGCGTCAGCGCCCACCCGCTGGGCTGAGCCCACTTCTTGCTCCCGACGGCCGGTCCTTGACCGGCCGTTGTGCTTCCCCTTCTGCCGCTATCCGATGAGCCAAACCGCCACTACCCGCCCCGACCAGCCGCCGTCGTTCGGCGCCCTGATCCATTTCGCCATTCCGGTGATGTTCGCCGCGATGGCGACGCCACTGATGGGCCTGGTCGACACCGCCGTACTTGGCCGGCTCGGCGACCCGGCGGTGATCGCCGCCGCCGGCATCGGCGCCACCATCTTCACCGTGATCTACTGGTGCTTCAGCTTCCTGCGCTTCACCACCACCGGTCTCGTGGCGCAGGCGGTCGGCCGCCAGGACGACACCGAGGTGGCGCTGGCGGGGCTGCGGCCGATGCTGGCGGCGGTGGCCGGCGGGCTGGGCCTGTGGCTGCTGCAGTGGCCGATCGGCCATGCCGCGCTCTATCTGCTGGCGCCGCCGGCCGAAGTGACGCCGTATGCCAAGCAATACTTCGATGCGCGCATCTGGTCGGCGCCGTTCACCCTGCTCGGCTACGCCCAGTTCGCCTGGCTGATGGGGCTGGGGCGCTCGCGCACCGTGATGTTGCTGCAGCTGGCGATGAACACGCTCAACGCCGCGCTGTCGATCCTGTTCGTGCTCGGCTTCGGCTGGGGCATCGCCGGCGCAGCCTGGGCAACGGTGACCAGCGAAGCGCTGATCGGCATCGCGACCAGCTTGGTGATCCTGCGCATCGTGCCGTGGCCGCGCTGGCGCGCCGCGCTGGCCAAGTCCTTCGTCGCCAGCGCCTGGAAGCGGCTGTTTTCGGCCAACCTTGACATCATGGTGCGTACCCTGCTGCTGACCGGCGCCTTCGCGCTGATGACGCAGCGCGGCGCGCAGATGGGCACGCTGGAGCTGGCCGCCAACCAGATCCTGCTGCAGGCCTTCATGGTGTGCGCCAACCTGCTCGACGGCTTCGCCACCGCCGCCGAGGTGTACGGCGCGCGCGCGATTGGCGCCAAGGCCCGCGCGGCGCTGACCATGACGGTGCGGCGCTGCGCCTGGCTGTCGCTCATCTGGAGCCTGATCCTGGCCGCCGGCCTCGCGCTGAGCGCGCACTGGTTCCTGCCGCTGATGACCACCGACACCCGGCTGCAGCACGAAGCGCTGCGCTTCTGGCCGTGGCTGGTCTCGCTGCCGGTGGTGTGCATCTGGGCGTTCTTCTGGGACGGGGTGTTCATGGGCGCGGTGCAGACCCACACGCTGCGCAATGCGATGATCGCCAGCTTCGTGGTCTACGTGCCGGCGTTGTTCGGCCTGTCCGGCTGGCTGGGCAACCACGGCATCTGGGCGGCGCTGCTGATCCTGATGGCGATGCGCAGCCTGATGCTGACGCTGGCGTGGCCGAAGTTGAGGGCATCGGTCGGCTAGTTGGCCGAACGCCGGCCCAACGCCTCTTGGTGCCCTCCAGATTGGGACCGCGGCGCTCAGCGAAGGCTTTGTATGTGGCAACGCCCACCGGAGACGGTGGGCGTTGCCATTTTAGCACGTGGGGTCAGCTCGAACAGCTCACCGACAGCTGATCCGCCCACTCCGGCGGGAAGCCCGCATACGCCTCGAACTCCGGCTGTTCGTCGAACGGCCGGGCCAGGCAGCGGAACAGCCGGCCGACCTCGCCGAAGTCGCCCGCATCGCGCGCCTGGCGGATCGCCTGTTCGGCCAGGTGATTGCGCAGCACGTACTTGGGATTGACCCGGTTCATCGCGCTGCGGCGTTCGGCCGACGTGCGCGTCTCGCGCGCCAGCCGCGCCCGGTAGTCGACCGCCCAGCCGTCGAACAGCTCGCGCTCGATAAACAGGTCGCGCAGCGGCGCATTGAGCTCGTCCACCGCGTCGAAATCGGCCAGCCGGCGGAACAGGATCGTGTAATCGACCCGGTCGCCGTGCATCGCCATCAGCAGCTTCTCCAGCAACGCGCCGTCGCCCTCTTCCTGCGTCGCCAGACCCAGCTTGGCGAGCATCTTGGCGAGGTAGACCGTCTCGTACTGCGGCTGGAAGCCGCGCAGCAGCGCAACCAGTTCCTCTTCGCTCACCAGCGGCAGGAAGGTCGACGCCAGGCAGTGCAGATTCCACAGCGCCACCTGCGGCTGCTGGTTGTAGGCGTAGCGGCCGGCATGGTCGGAGTGGTTGCAGATGTGCGCCAGGTCGAAGCCGTCGAGGAAGCCGAACGGGCCGTAGTCGATGGTCAGCCCCAACAGCGACATATTGTCGGTGTTCATCACCCCGTGGCAGAAACCCACCGCCTGCCAGTCGGCGATCAGCCGCGCAGTGCGGGCAATCACCTCGCCGATCAGCGCCGCGTAAGGGTTGGCCGCATCGGCCTGCTCCGGGAAGTGATGGCGCAGCGCGAAGTCGGCCAGCGCCTTCAGCGCTTCGTGGTCGCCGCGGTGGTAGAGATGCTCGAAGTGGCCGAAACGCAGGAAGCTGTCCGACACGCGGGTGACCACCGCCGAGGTCTCCACCGTCTCGCGGTACACCGGCGCCGGCGAACCGGTGAGGATCAAGGCGCGTGTGGTCGGGATACCGAGCGCGGCCATCGCCTCGGAGCACAGGTATTCGCGGATGCTGGAGCGCAGCACCGCGCGGCCGTCGGCATGGCGCGAGAACGGCGTCTGTCCGGCGCCCTTGAGTTGCACCTCCATCCGTTGCCCGTGCGCGCCGGGCAGGTCGCCGAGCAGCAGCGCCCGGCCATCGCCGAGCTGGCCGGCCCAGACGCCGAACTGGTGCCCGGAATAGACGGTGGCGACGGTCGGCAGCGCGTCCGGCAGGTTGCCGGTGAATAGCGCGACGGCATCGTCGGTCGCCAGCCAGTCCGGATCGAGGCCGAGCTGCTCGGCCAACGGCCGGTTGAGATGGACGAGGTGCGGCTGGGGCAGTGGCGTGCTCGCCACCTTGCGGTACAGAACGGAGGGCAGTTCGGCGATACGTTGGCCGAACGCCGGCAGGGTCAGGGTTTCCATATCCGCATTCTAGCGGGCGGGGGCCGCAACAAACACGGTCCACTGGTAGGGCTATTCGCTACACAGGCTGTCCGAAGGCCCCGGCGACCTACACACCCAAAGTAGCAGGATCCAGTCCCCACACCGGCGCCAGCTCGGTGAGCAGCGCGGTCAGGATCGGGTCGCCGACCCGGTCGGCCGGGTAGACCAGCTGCAGGTCGGCCGGCTTCACCAACTCGGGCACCAACGCGACCTTGCCCTGCGCCACATAGCTCTGCGCATCCTCGTCGCGCACCAACGCCGCGCCGACCCCGGCGGCGACCAGCTCGATCACCGTCTCCAGGTGATCGCACTCGGTGACCTTGCGCGGCGAGATGTTCAGCTCGCGCCACAACTCGGTGCTGATCTTCGACAGGCTGGAAAACTGCGAGATGCCGACCCACGGCAGCTTGCCCAGCTCGCGCAGGCCGGCCTGCGCCACCCGCTCGGCCCAGGCCGGCGGCACCACCACCCTGTAGTCGATCCGGGTCAGCAGCACCGTGTTGACGTTGGCGTAGGGGTTCTTGCCCAGATAGAAACCGGCATCCAGCTCCTTCTTGCGCACCAAGTTGAGTACATTGCCGGTAACGCCGTATTCGAGTTTCAGCGCCAACAGCGGATGCTTCTCGGCCAGCGCGGCCACCCACGGGCCGATCCGCAGCGCGTCGGCCGACAGCGTCACACCGATATGCGCCTTGCCGTTGAGCTCGCCGCGCAATTCGCGCGCCCGGTTGAGGATGCCCCGCGCCGAAGCGAGGATGGACTGCGCCTGCGGCAGCAGTTCCTGCCCGGCCAGCGTCAGCGTCACCCCGCCGGCGCTGCGCTCGAACAGCGGCATGCCGATATCTTCTTCGAGCGCCTTGATCTGCGCGGTCACCGCCGGCTGCGACAGATGCAACAGTTCGGCCGCCTGCGTCAGGTGGCCCTGCTGCGCCACCGTCACGAAGGTGCGCAATTGGTAGATTTCCATCTGGTGTTTCCCCTGAGTATGTTCTGGTCGTAGCGGCGCGCCCGGCGCCGCTACCCGCCTGTTGTTCAGGCTTTGCCGCTATTGTCAGCGCAAGTGATGCGCCGCTCAAGAGGGGCGGCCATGTCATCAGCAAATCTTATACCCCTCATCAGAACATGGAAATCCAGAGTAAAAACACCAGCACAACACATTGAAAAATCTACGTTTCTGCATCGCAACATCGCTGGAACAAATTTCCGTAATCAGAAAATGCGATTAGCTCCGGAAAAAACGTCTCCGTACATTAGCGGACAGCGGCAAGCCATGCCGCCTCGCAAAGGAGGACATAATGAATGACGACATCCTGAAGCGTGTGCAAGCCAACCCCAAATTCATCGAGCTGGTCCATAAGAAGACCAGCCTGGGGTGGAAGCTCACGCTGATCATGCTGGTGATCTACTACGGTTTCATCCTGATGCTGGCTTTCGCACCCAAAGTTCTCGGTACGCCGATCAGCGCCGGTGCCACCACCACCGTCGGTATCCCGGTCGGAATCTTCATCATCCTGTCGGCATTCCTGCTGACCGGTTTCTACGTCCGCAAGGCGAACAACGAGTTCGACGCGCTGAACCGGCAGATCGTCAAGGAGGCCAAGCAATGAGATCCTTCACCCCCCGTCTTGCCGCGGCCACCCTGCTGACCCTGCCGGGCCTGGCGCTGGCGGCCGATGCGCTGTCCGGCGAGGTCAAGCGCCAGCCGCTGAACTGGCACGCGATCATCATGTTCTTCATCTTCGTCGCCGGCACGCTCGCCATCACCTACTGGGCGGCACGGCGCACCCGTTCGGCCAGCGATTTCTACGCGGCCGGCGGCGGCATTTCCGGCCTGCAGAACGGCCTGGCGATCGCCGGCGACTACATGTCGGCTGCTTCGTTTCTGGGCATTTCGGCGATGGTCTACGAGAAGGGCTACGACGGCCTGATCTACTCGATGGGCTTCCTGGTCGGCTGGCCGATCATCCTGTTCCTGGTGGCAGAACGGCTGCGCAACCTTGGCAAGTACACCTTCGCCGACGTGGCCTCGTACCGCCTGCAGCAGACCCCGGTGCGCAGCTTCGCCGCTACCGGCACGCTGGTCACCGTGGCGATCTACCTGATCGCGCAGATGGTCGGCGCCGGCAAGCTGATCCAGCTGTTGTTCGGCATGAACTACATCTCGGCGGTGCTGATCGTCGGCGTGCTGATGATGCTGTACGTGGTGTTCGGCGGCATGCTCGCCACCACCTGGGTGCAGATCATCAAGGCCGTGATGCTGCTGTCCGGCGCCACCTTCATGGCCTTCATGGTGCTGCGCCACGCCGATTTCAGCTTCGAGCACATGTTCCAGATGGCCACCAGCGTGCACAGCAAAGGCCTCGCGATCATGTCGCCAGGCGGCCTGGTGTCCAACCCGGTCGACGCGATTTCGCTGGGCGTGGCGCTGATGTTCGGCACCGCCGGCCTGCCGCACATCCTGATGCGCTTCTTCACCGTGGCCGATGCCCGCGAGGCGCGTAAATCGGTGTTCTACGCCACCGGCTTCATCGGCTACTTCTACATCCTGACCTTCATCATCGGCTTCGGCGCGATCATGCTGGTGCTGAACCAGCCGGGCATGATGGAAACCGTGGTGAAGAACGGCAAGCAGGTGACCCAGCTGATCGGCGGCAACAATATGGCGGCCATCCACCTGGCCGACGCGGTCGGCGGCGACCTGTTCCTCGGCTTCATCTCGGCGGTGGCGTTCGCGACCATCCTGGCGGTGGTGGCCGGCCTGACCCTGTCGGGTGCCTCGGCGGTGTCGCACGACCTGTACGCCAACGTGTTCCGCCGTGGCCGCTCCAACGAGAAAGACGAGATCCGCGTGTCGAAGATCGCCACGCTGGCGCTGGGCGTGGTGGCCATCCTGCTGGGTATCGCGTTCGAGAACCAGAACGTCGCCTTCATGGTGGGCCTGGCCTTCTCGGTCGCCGCTTCGGCCAACTTCCCGGTGCTGTTCCTATCGATGTTCTGGCGCGGCCTGACCACCCGCGGCGCGGTGATCGGCGGCTTCATCGGCTTGGCTTCGGCGGTGCTGTTGATTGTGGTCGGCCCGACCGTGTGGGTAGACGTACTCAAGCATAAAGAGGCACTCTTCCCGTACAAGAACCCGGCGATCTTCTCGATGACCCTGGCCTTCGTGTTCACCTGGCTGATCTCGACCCTCGATACGTCGAAGTCCGCCAGCGACGAAAAGGCCAAGTTCGATGCCCAGTTCGTCCGCTCGATGACCGGCATCGGCGCCACCGGCGCGTCGAAACACTAAGAACCGGTTCACGATCTTGCGAACGAAGGGTCAGCCAAGGCGAAATGACACGAGAAAGCGGAATGTACACAGAGTACATGAGCATTTTGAGTGGCATTTCAACGCAGGATCACCCGAGTGCAGCAGATCGTGAACTGGTTCTCAGCCCTCATTGGTCGGGCGAGTCGCCAGATCGTCCGACCGGCAACAGAACCACCCGGGTCGCCGCCTCGGCGACGGCCCCTCAAGTCTCGGAAAAGCTTTTAGGAGAAGTCCATGTCAACCCTCGAATCCATCCTCAAGGAAACCCGCAGCTTCGCCCCATCGGACGAGTTCCGTCACAAGGCGACGGTGTCGGGGATGGAAAGCTACAACGCGTTGTGCGAACAGGCCGACGATCACTATCTGTCCTTCTGGGGTGATCTGGCACGCGAACAGGTGAGCTGGAAAAAGCCGTTCTCGCGAGTGCTTGACGACAGCAACGCGCCGTTCTTCAAGTGGTTCGACGATGGCGTGCTGAACGTCTCCTACAACTGCCTCGACCGGCACCTGCCGGTCAACGCCAACAAGATCGCGCTGATCTTCGAAGCCGACAACGGCGATGTCACCCGCGTCACCTACGCCGAACTGCACCGCCGCGTCTGCCAGTTCGCCAACGGTCTGAAGAGTCTGGGCATCGGTAAGGGCGACCGCGTCGCCATCTACATGCCGATGGTGATCGAAGCGGTAGTGGCGATGCAGGCCTGCGCCCGCATCGGCGCGATCCACTCGGTGATCTTCGGCGGCTTCTCGGCCAGCGCGGTGCGCGACCGCGTGCAGGACACCGGCGCCAAGATCGTCATCACCGCCAACGAAAGCGTGCGCGGCGGCAAGGTCGTGCCGCTGAAGACCACCGTCGACGAGGCACTCAGCCTGGAAGGCTGCGAGTCGGTCGAGCGCGTGGTGGTCTACCAGCGCACCGACGGCGGCGCCAGCTGGACCGAGGGCCGCGACGTGTGGTGGCACAAGCTCACCGCCGACCAGCCCGAGCAGTGCGAACCGGAATGGATGAACGCCGAAGATCCGCTGTTCATCCTCTACACCTCCGGCTCCACCGGCAAACCGAAGGGCATCCAGCACAGCAGCGGCGGCTATCTGGTCGGCGCCATCAACAGCTTCCGCTGGGTGTTCGACTATCAGCCGAACGACGTGTTCTGGTGCACCGCCGACGTGGGCTGGATCACCGGCCACAGCTATATCTGCTACGGCCCGCTCGCCAATGGCGCCACCCAGGTGATCTTCGAGGGCATCCCGACCTACCCGGACGCCGGGCGCTTCTGGAGCATGATCGAGAAGCACAAGGTCACCACCTTCTACACCGCGCCGACCGCGATCCGTTCGCTGATCAAGCTGGGTGCCGACCTGCCCAAGCAGTACGACCTGTCCAGCCTGCGCCTGTTGGGCACCGTGGGCGAGCCGATCAACCCGGAAGCGTGGATGTGGTACTACGAGGTGGTCGGCGGCGGCCGCTGCCCTATCGTCGACACCTGGTGGCAGACCGAGACCGGCTCGATCCAGATCGCCCCGCTACCGGGCGCCGTCGACACCAAGCCGGGCTCGTGCACGCTGCCGCTGCCGGGCGTGATCGCCGACATCGTCGACGAATCGGGCGCCCCGGTCGAAGCGGGCAAAGGCGGCTTCCTGGTGATCAAGCGTCCGTTCCCGTCCCTGGTGCGCACCATCTGGGGCGACGACGAGCGCTTCAAGAAGACCTACTTCCCCGAGGAGTTCAACGGCCAGTACTACCTGGCCGGCGACTCGGCCCACCGCGACGAGAGCGGCTACTTCTGGATCATGGGCCGCATCGACGACGTACTGAACGTGTCGGGCCACCGCCTGGGCACGATGGAGATCGAATCGGCGCTGGTGGCCAACCCGCTGGTGGCCGAGGCCGCCGTGGTCGGCAAGCCGCACGAGGTGAAGGGCGAGGCGGTCGTCGCCTTCGTGGTGCTGAAAGGCGCCCGCCCGGTCGGCGACGACGCCAAGAAGCTCGCCACCGAGCTGAAGAATTGGGTCGCGCACGAAATCGGCAAGATCGCCCAGCCGGACGACATCCGCTTCGGCGAAAACCTGCCGAAGACCCGCTCGGGCAAGATCATGCGCCGCCTACTGCGCTCGATCGCCAAGGGCGAGGAGATCACCCAGGACGTCTCGACGCTGGAAAACCCGCAGATTCTCGTTCAGCTGCAGGAAACCCTCTAAAGTTTTGTGTTGTCTCCTTCGCGCCGTCCGTGCACCATGCCGGGCGGCGTTTTTCTTTCGGCCGTTCGGCCAGGCTTGGCGCCCTTGCCCGTTGTTTATAAAGAAGCGAGAACGAATCTTGCTTTCGCCCTTTACGTTCAACCCCATCGAAGCAGCGAAACCTTGCTCCAGCACAAGCATCCCCACCGGGCGCGCGGTTGAAGCGAGTACTCGAACACGCGATAATTTCAGGATTTTTTGATACCTCCGGTATCAGTACATGGATTTCTCACACTACCTGCTGATTCTGGTCGGCGCGGTGCTGGTCAACAACGTGGTGCTGGTGCGCGTGCTCGGTCTGTGCCCGTTCATGGGCGTGTCCAAGAAGCTCGAAGCGTCGATCGGCATGGGCGCCGCCACCACCTTCGTGCTGACGCTCGGCGCCGGCTCCAGCCATCTGATCAACGAACTGTTGACCGCCTACGGCCTGGAATACCTGCGCACGCTGTCCTTCATCGTGGTGATCGCCGCCATCGTGCAGTTCACCGAGATGGTGATCCACAAGACCAGCCCGGCGCTCTACCAGGTGCTCGGCATCTATCTGCCGCTGATCACCACCAATTGCGCGGTGCTGGGCGTGCCCTTGCTCAACGTCGCCGAAGGTCATAGCTTCGCCGAGTCGCTGGTATTCGGCTTCGGCAGCGCGGTGGGCTTCTCGCTGATCCTGATCCTGTTCGGCGCGATGCGCGAACGCCTCGAAGGCGCCGACATCCCAGCGCCGTTCCGCGGCCCGGCGATCGCCTTCATCACCGCCGGGCTGATGAGCCTCGCCTTCATGGGCTTCGGGGGGCTGGTCAAATGAGCGGACTGTTGCTCGCGCTGGCGATCATGGCCGCGCTCGCCGTGCTGCTGGGCGCCGTGCTGGGCTTCGCCTCGGTGAAGTTCAAGGTCGAGGCCGACCCGCTGGTCGACAAGATCGACGCGGTGCTGCCGCAGACCCAGTGCGGCCAGTGCAGCTACCCGGGCTGTCGCCCCTACGCCACCGCCATCGCCGCCGGCGAAGCCGACATCAATCGCTGCCCGCCCGGCGGCGAGGACGGCATCCACAAGTTGGCCGAACTGCTCGGCGTCGACTACAAGCCGTTCGACGAGGGCGCCGCCCAACCCAAGCCCAAGTCGGTCGCGCTGATCAACGAAGAGCTGTGCATCGGCTGTACGCTGTGCATCCAGGCCTGCCCGGTCGATGCCATCCTCGGTTCGGCCAAGCAGATGCACACCATCATCGCCAGCGAATGCACCGGCTGCGAGCTGTGCATCGCCCCCTGCCCGGTCGACTGCATTCGCATGGTCCCGGTCGGCACCACCCTCAAGAACTGGAAATGGGACTACCCGGTCATCCCGATCGCGTCCATACCGACCAAGGCCGCATGAGCACGCTTTACTCTTTCCACGGCGGCATCCACCCGCCGGAAAACAAACAGCAGTCGACCGGCCGCCCGATTGGCACGCCGCCGCTGCCGGCGCGGCTGTACCTGCCGCTCAACCAGCACCTGGGCAACCCGGCCACTCCCTGCGTGGCGGTCGGCGAGCGGGTGCTGAAAGGCCAGCGCATCGCCAAGGCCGACGGCGCGGTGTCGGCGGCGCTGCACGCGCCGACCTCGGGCACCGTTACCGCGATCGCTCCCCACGCCTACGCCCACCCGTCGGGCCTGGCCGAGACCTGCATCGTCATCGACGCCGACGGCCGCGACGAATGGCAACCGCGCCAGGGCTTTCCACTGTGGCAGAGCACCGAGCCGGCCGAGGTGCGCCGCTTCCTGCGCGACATGGGGGTAGTGGGGCTCGGCGGCGCGGTGTTCCCGACCAGCCTGAAGCTGGCCAGCACCCACCTCGACACCCTGGTGATCAACGGCGCCGAGTGCGAGCCCTATATCAGCTGCGACGACCTGTTGATGCGCGAGCGCGCTGCCGACATCGTGTCCGGCATCGCCATCGTCGTGCGACTGATGCAGCCCAAACGCGTGCTGATCGGCATCGAGGACAACAAGCCCGAGGCGATCGCCGCGATGCGCGCCGCCTGCGCCGGCAGCGACTACCAGGTCGTCGCCGTGCCGACCAAGTACCCCAGCGGCGGCGCCAAGCAGCTGATCCGCATCCTGACCGGCATCGAGGTGCCGCACGGTGTGCGTTCCACCGATCTTGGCGTGCAATGCTTCAACGTCGGCACCGTCTACACCGTCGCCCGCGCCGTCGAGCACGGCGAACCGGTGATCAGCCGCATCGTCACGCTGACCGGCGCGGTGGCGCGCCCGCAGAATGTCGAAGCGCTGCTCGGCACCCCAGCGGCCGAGCTGATGGCCTGGGCCGGCCAGGCGCCTAACAGCGACGGCGTGATCATGGGTGGGCCGATGATGGGCTTCAAGCTGGCCGACACCGCCGCCGGCCTGACCAAGGCTGGCAACTGCCTGATCGCCAGCAGCGCCGAACTGTTCCCGCCGCGCCCGCCGGCGATGCCGTGCATCCGCTGCGGCGAATGCGCCGACGCCTGCCCGGCCGAGCTGCAGCCGATGGACCTGTACTGGTTCGCCAAGGCCAAGAACTTCGGCAAGGCGCAGGAGCGCAATCTGTTCGACTGCATCGAGTGCGGCGCCTGCAGCTATGTCTGCCCGAGCCAGCTACCGCTGGTCGACTACTACCGTTTCGCCAAGAGCGAGATCTGGGCCGCCGAGCGTGACAAGAAGTCCGCCGACCGCGCCCGCACCCGCCACGAATTCCGACAGTTCCGCATCGAACGCGAGAAGACCGAAAAGGCGCAAAGGTTGGCCGAACACGCGGCCAAGACGGCCGCTCCGCAGGCCACCTTGCCTACCCCGACCCCGGTCGCTACGGACAAGCCCGCCGAGGACAAGGCCGCCGCGATCAAGGCCGCAATGGAGCGCGCCGCCGCGCTAAAGGCCGCCGGCAGCGCCACGCCGGCGGTGCAGAGCGAGGACGCCAAGCAGGCGGCGATCCGCGCCGCGATGGAGCGCGCTGCAGTGAACAAGGCGGCACGCGAGGCCGCCAAGGAAGCCGGCGCCAGCAGCGCCGCCCCGGCCCCGAGCGACGACGCCAAGAAAGCCGCGATCCAGGCGGCGATGGAACGTGCCGCCGCACAGAAAGCCGCGCGCGGCGCCGCCAGCCTCGGCCTGCCCGAGACGCCGGCCGCGCCTATCGTGCCCAATAACGTGCTCGACGATGCGAAAAAGGCGGCGATCCAGGCCGCAATGGCGCGCGCGGCGGCGAAGAAGGCTGAACGCGAGGCGTCCGAAGCGGGACAGCAGGCTCAGCCAGCCGCCCCGGCAGCGCACGCGCTCGACGATGCAAAGAAAGCCGCCATCCAGGCGGCGATGGAACGGGCGGCGGCCAGGAAGGCCGAACGAGAGCATGCCGAGGCGGCGCCGGCAGACAAAGCCCCCACAGCGCCTGCTCCAGGGCCCGCCACTCTCGACGACGCGAAGAAGGCTGCCATCCAAGCGGCAATGGAACGCGCCGCCGCCCGCAAGGCGGCCCGTGATGCCGAACAGCATCGCCCCCCACAGGACAAAGACTCGTAAGCATGCACTCTCCGCATATCGCCAAGCCGACCACCGTGTCGGTGATCATGCTCAAGGTCCTGGCGGCGCTGCTGCCCGGCCTGATCGTCTACGTGCATTTCTACGGCATCGGCGTGCTGGTGCAGCTGGCGCTCGCCACCGGCACCGCCTTGTTGGCCGAAGCGGCGATGCTGAAGCTGCGCGGCCTGCCGGTGGACTTCTTCCTGCGCGACTACAGCGCGGTGCTCACCGCCTGGCTGCTGGCGCTGGCGATGCCGCCCTTGGGCGCCTGGTGGCTGATCGTGGTGGCGACGCTGTTTGCCATCGTGATCGCCAAGCAGCTGTACGGCGGACTCGGCAACAACCCGTTCAACCCGGCGATGGTCGGTTTCGCGGTGGCCATCGTCGCCTTCCCGGCGCAGATGGCGCAGTGGGGCTCGCCGACCGTGCCGCTTCATGAGCTCGAACAGCTCGCCTACATCTTCACCCGCCAGCTGCCGCCCGGCGCCGCGCTCGACGCGGTGGTGTCGGCCACCCCGCTCGACTTCCTGAAGACCCAGCTGCTGCTCGGTGACCACAGCGTGCCCGAGCTGCTGGCCCGCCCACTGTACGGCCACGTCGCCGGCATCGGCGGCGAGTGGATCGCGCTCGGCTATCTGGTCGGCGGCCTATTCCTGTGGAAGCAGCGGCTGATCCCGTGGCAGACCCCGCTGGCGATGCTGGCGGGCCTGGCCGCCGTGGCGACGCCGCTGTGGCTGTACGACCCGCTGCACTTCGCCAACCCACTGTTCCACCTGGCAGCCGGCGCCACCATGCTAGCGGCGTTCTTCATCGTTACCGACCCGGTCACCGCACCGACCACGCCGCGCGGCCGGCTGATCTTCGGCTTCCTGGTCGGGGTGCTGACCTATGTGATCCGCGTGTTCGGCGGCTTTCCCGACTCGGTGGCGTTCGCTGTGCTGATCATGAACATCGCCGTGCCCTTCATCGACCACACCACCCAGCCGCCGGTGTTCGGCGCCAAACGCAAGGGGGGCTCGGCATGAACGACGCGCTGCGCCAGGCGCGCCAAAGCGCGCTGACCCTACTGGCGTTCGCGCTGGTCTGCACCGGCCTGTTGGCCGGCACCTACCTGCTCACGCAGAAAACCGTCAAGGCCAACGAGAACGCCGCCAAGCTGGCGCTGATCGCCCAGACCCTGCCCGCCGGCAGCTACGACAACGACCCGGTCGCCAGCGCCGTGGCGCTGCCGGCTGCCGATGCCGCCGCGCTCGGCAACGACGGTTCGGCCAAGGTCTACGTGGCCCGCCATGCCGGCCAGCCCAGCGGCTTCGTGTTCGAGGCGCAGGCGCACAACGGCTACGCCGGCAAGATCCGCCTCTTGGTCGGCGTCGACGCCGCCGGCCGTGTCAGTGGGGTGCGGGTGGTCGCCCACAAGGAAACTCCGGGGCTCGGCGACTACATCGATCCCGCCAAAAGCAACTGGATCCACCAGTTCGACGGCAAGCGCGCCGACGCGGCCTGGAAGGTGAAGAAAGACGGCGGCGACTTCGACTACATGACCGGCGCCACCATCTCGGCGCGCGCGGTCACCGGCGCGGTCGGCCGAGTGGTCGCCTACTACCGCGAGCACGCCAGCCGCTTCGCCACGCTGGCGCAAGGAAAGCCATGAACCACAACACTCCCCTGCCCGCCGCCGACAGCGCCGCCGCGCCGTGGCGCGCCATCATCCACAACGGCCTGTGGAAGCAGAACCCCGGTGTAGTGCAACTGCTGGGCCTGTGCCCGGTGCTGGCGATCAGCACCAATGTGATCAACGGCGTGTCGCTGGGCCTGGCCACCGCGATGGTGATGGCGCTGGCCAGCGCCGCCGTCGCGGCGATGCGCCACTTCATCCCCAACGAGATCCGCAACCCGATCTTCATCCTGATCATCGCCGCGCTGGTCACCTGCGTCGATCTGCTGATGAACGCCTATGTGCACCCGCTCTACCTGGTGCTGGGCATTTTCATTCCGCTGATCACCACCAACTGCATCGTGCTGGCGCGCGCCGAGGCGTTCGCCTCGAAAAACCCGGTGCGCGAATCGGCGCTGGACGGCCTGATGATGGGACTGGGCCTGACCCTGGTGCTGGCCATCCTGGGCGCGGTGCGCGAGCTGATCGGGCGCGGCACGCTGTTCTCCGGCGCTGAACTGGTGTTCGGTGACATCGGTCGAATGATGGTGCTGCACGTGATTCCTGCCGAGCTGAACTATCAGTTCCTGCTGGCGATCCTGCCGCCCGGCGCCTTCTTCGCGCTCGGCTTCCTGATCGCCGGCCGCAACCTGCTCGACGAACGCAACAAGCGCCGCGCCGCCCGCACACCGGCCGTCTCCGCCACCCCCCTGACCGAGTCCTAATGAACCCCGCCAAACGTCGAGCCATCTTCGAGCGACTGCAAGCCGCCAACCCACACCCCACCACCGAGCTGGAGTACGACACGCCGTTCCAGCTGTTGATCGCCGTACTGTTGTCGGCGCAGGCCACCGACGTCGGCGTCAACAAGGCGACGCGCCGGCTGTTCCCGGTCGCGCCGACCGCCGACAAGATGCTGGCGCTGGGCGTGGCCGGGCTCGAGGAGTACATCAAGACCATCGGCCTCTACCGCACCAAGGCCAAGAACGCGATCGAAACCTGTCGGATCCTGACCGAGCAGTACGACGGCGAGGTGCCGCAGACCCGCGAGCAGCTCGAGGCGCTGCCCGGCGTCGGCCGCAAGACCGCCAACGTGGTGCTCAACACCGCTTTCGGCCAACCTACCATGGCGGTCGACACCCATATCTTCCGCGTCTCCAACCGCACCCGGCTTGCCCCCGGCAAGGACGTGCGCGAGGTGGAAGACAAACTGGTAAAATTCATTCCAAAAGAATATATGCAGGATGCCCATCATTGGCTGATCCTGCATGGCCGTTACGTGTGCAAGGCGCGCAAGCCCGATTGCGAACATTGCGTAATCGCCGATCTCTGCGAATATCCAGCAAAGCCGGTATGATTCAATCAGGTTTACCCGATTTTTCGCACGGGGTAGCCGCCCAGACATTATTCGAAAGGAACCGCCAGTGACTCGTCGTACGCTCCGCATATTACTGGCAGCTGTGGCCGCGACGGCCGTGTTGTCAGGCTGTGACAAGATCCAGCATTTCTTCAAGGGCGAAAAACCGATTTCCACCGTTGCCGTGCCGGCGCAAGAGAACGGGCAGATTGCCATGCTGCTGCCCGACTTCACCCAGCTGGTCGACCGCGAAGGTCCGACCGTGGTGAACATCCAGGCGGTGCGCGACGCAACGCCTACCGCATCCGGCCCGAATACGCTGCCGTTCCCGATTCCGGAAGACGACCCGTTCTACGAATTCTTCAAACGCTTCATGCCGAACCCGCCGCAGCAACAGGATCCGCAGGACAGCGAAACCGTGTCCTTCGGCTCGGGCTTCATCCTGAGCGACGACGGCTACATCCTGACCAACTCGCACGTGGTCAACGGCGGCTCGCAGATCAAGGTGATGCTCACCGACAAGCGCGAGTTCAAGGCCAAGCTGATCGGCCTCGACAAGCGCGCCGACATCGCGGTGCTGAAGATCCAGGCCACCGGCCTGCCGACGGTGAAGATCGGCGACCCGAACGCGCTGAAGGTCGGCGAGTGGGTGGCCGCGATCGGCGCGCCGTTCGGCTTCGAAAACTCGGTGACCGCCGGCATCGTCTCCGCCAAGGGCCGCAGCCTGCCGGACGAGAACTACGTGCCGTTCATCCAGACCGACGTGGCGATCAACCCGGGTAACTCGGGCGGGCCGCTGTTCAACCTGCGCGGCCAGGTGGTCGGCATCAACTCGCAGATCTACAGCCGCTCCGGCGGCTTCATGGGTATCTCGTTCGCGATCCCGATCGACATCGCGATCAACGTCGCCGAGCAGATCAAGGCCAAGGGCAAGGTCAGCCGCGGCCAGCTGGGGGTGAACATCCAGGAGGTCAGCCAGGAGCTGGCGCAATCGTTCGGCCTCGACCGTCCGCGCGGCGCGCTGGTGGTACGCGTCGAGCCGAGCGGCCCGGCAGCCAAAGGCGGCCTGCAGGTCGGCGACATCGTGCTGACGGTAAACGGCAAGGTCGTCGAAAGCTCGAAGGACCTGCCGATGATGATCGGTGCGATGCAGCCGAACAGCCGCGTCAAGCTGGGCATCTGGCGCAAGGGTAGCGAGAAGTCGGTCGAGGTAGTGCTGGGCGAGCTGCTCGCCGAGCCGGCCGCTCAGGCCAGCGAACCGAGCCCGCCGCCGCAGCCGCAGAGCTTCCAGATCGGCAAACTGGGCCTGACGTTGTCCGAGCTGACCGCCAGCCAGCGCAGCGAACTCGGCGTGAAGGGCGGCCTGTTGATCCAGAAGGTCCAGGGCCCTGCGGCGCGTGCCGGCCTGCAGCACGGCGACGTGATCATCGGCCTGAACCAGAGCGAGATCACCACGATCAAGTCGTTCGAAAAAGCGCTGGCCGGCGCCGACAACAACATCGCGCTGTTGGTACGACGCCAGGACAACACGCTGTTCGTGCCGCTGCGGCTCGACTGAACGACGCCACACCGACAGGCCGCCCACCGGGCGGCCTTTTTCTTGCCTTGCCAAATCGGCATGCCCACCGACACAATCAAAGAGCATCAGGGCCACTCACCGTCCGGTGCCACAAGCAGAAGGTAGGATCAACTACACCACCGTCACCCACTGCCCAAGGAGACGCACCATGATTTTCCTCACCACCGACCTGTGCGACGACAATGACGACGTGCGCGTACTCGAACCGCTGTTCCGCGACTTCGGCGACGCCTCGCGCTTCTCCGGACGCGTCGTCACCCTCAAGCTCTACGAGGACAATTCGCTGATCCGCGAGACCCTGACCGAAACCGGCAGTGGCCGCGTGCTGGTGGTCGACGGCGGCGGCTCGACCCGCTGTGCGCTGCTCGGCGACCAGTTGGCCGAACTGGGCGTCGCCAACGGCTGGGCCGGCGTGGTGATCTACGGCTGCGTGCGCGACACGGCGGTGCTCGGCAACCTGCCGCTGGGCGTGAAGGCGCTGGCCTCGCACCCGAAGAAGTCGACCAAGCGCGGCGAAGGACAGCGCGACATTCCGGTCAGCTTCGCCGGGGTCACCTTCCAGCCGGGTGACTGGTTGTATGCCGACGAGGACGGCATCATCGTCTCCGGACGCTCGCTACTGTAAGCCCCTGCCCTCATCCGACACGGGCGCCCGCTCCAGCGTCGACGGGCGCCCGGCAAGAGCCCGCCCACCGGGCTCCTCCCCAGACGAAAGCCGACCATGATCACCCGCATCTTCCGCGTCCGCGTACCGGCGGCGCTGCACCAGGCCTTCGAGGCCGACTTTCTGGCCGTCTCGCTACCGCTGGTCAAGGCGCACCGCGGCCTGATCGACGTGCGCGTCGGTCGCCCCACCTGCTGGACTCCTGAGGAATATCTGATGATCTCCACCTGGCAGGACGAACGCTGCCTCATTGAGTTCGCCGGCTCCGACTGGCAACAGGCGGTGATCCCGGCCGGCATGGCGCACTACGCCAGCGAGTGCTGGGTCCACCACGCCGAGCTGTTCGGCTAAGGTTGGAGGTCGCAACCTCAGTCCTGTCGACGCTTCGCTTCATCGGGCAGCCAGCCCGGGTAATGCGGCAGGCTGTCGAGTTCCTCGACCCAGTCGATATGCTCGCTCCACCAGCAGTGCGTCGTCGGTGTCAGGCGCCCCGGTTCGTCGAGGCTGCCGGCGGTCAGGTCGATCTCGCCGGGCCACTGTACGTGCTGATAGCTGAGCGTGGTGCCGCAGTGTGGGCAAAAGCCGCGCTCGACGCCGGGCGAACTCGCATAACGTGCCGGCGCCTCATCCAGCCAGGTCAGCTCCTGCAGCGCCACGGTGAACCAGCTGACGAAGGCGGCACCGCTCGCCTTGCGGCAACTGCTGCAATGGCAGTGGGTGACGGTGTGCGGCACGCCGCTTAATCGATAACGTATTCGACCGCACAGGCAGCCGCCTTTCAAGCTCGTCATGACCGCTCCTCCACTCCCGAACGCCTGGCTCCAGTATGGTCGTTCGGCCAACCCTGCGCCGCGCGCAGGCATGAAAAAAGGCGACGCAAGCGCCGCCTTTCTGGAGTCAGTGGAACTCAGTCCATCTGCACCGGTGTGCCGCCGTGCTTCACCTCGGTGATCTGGTTCTTCTCGTCGACGAACACCAGCGCCGGCTTGTGGTCGGCGATTTCCGCCTCCTCGAAGTGTGCGAAGGTGGCGATGATCAGCAGGTCGCCCGGCGCCGCGCGACGCGCGGCCGAACCGTTCACCGAAATGGTGCCCGAGCCGCGCTCGGCACGGATCGCGTAGGTGGCGAAACGCTCGCCATTGGTCACGTTCCAGATCTGGATTTCTTCGTACTCGCGGATATCGGCGGCCTCGAGCAGGTTCTCGTCGATTGCGCACGACCCGATGTAGTGCAGCTCCGAATGGGTGGTGGTCACACGGTGGAGCTTGGCTTTCAGCATACTGCGCTGCATGGTGGTTTCCTAACGTATTCCAATGTCTGAGGACGCTATGGCGTCGTCTCAGCGCGTCACTTCGATATTGTCGATCAGGCGCGGCTTGCCCAGACGCGCCGCGGCCAGCACGACCAGACGGTGCGCACCGGCGTGCCCGATTTCCAGCGTGTCGGCATCGCGCACTTCGACGTAGTCGACCTGCCAGCCGTGGGCGCTCAGATCGTCGATCGCCGTCTGTTCGAGCGCGGCGTAGTCGTTCTCGCCCGCGGTCAGCGCCGCGGCGATGCGGCTCAGATTGCGATACAGGCGCGGCGCCTCGGCGCGCTCGGCCTCGGTCAGATAGCCGTTGCGCGAGGACAGCGCCAGGCCGTCGTCGGCGCGGCCGGTGTCGACCGGCACGATCTCGATCGGCATGTTCAGGTCGTCGACCATCGCGCGGATCACGTGCAGCTGCTGGTAGTCCTTCTTGCCGAAGCAGGCGACGTCCGGCTGCACGATGTTGAACAGCTTGGTAACCACGGTAGCCACGCCGCGGAAATGTCCAGGGCGGAATGCACCGCACAGCTCGTTCTGGATATGCGGCGGCTCGACGTTGAAGTCCTGCTTCACGCGCGGATACAGCTCGCGCTCGTCCGGGAAGAACAACACGTCGACACCGGCTTCGCGCAGCTTCTCGCCGTCGGCGTCGTAGGTGCGCGGGTAGGCGTCGAAATCCTCGCCCTGGCCGAATTGCAGGCGGTTGACGAAGATGCTGACCACTACCTTGTCGGCGCGCTGCTTGGCTTCACGCACCAGCGCCAGGTGGCCGGCGTGCAGATTGCCCATCGTCGGCACGAAGGCGATCTTGCCGGCGCTCTTGCGCCAGGCGCGCATCTCGGCGATCGAACGAATCACTTGCATAATCTTTTCCAGTCCAGCTCAGAAAGTATGTTCGGCCGCGGGGAAGGTCTTCGCCTTCACCTCGCGCACATAGGCGCCGACCGCGCCCTGAATGCTGCCGGCCTCGACCATGAAATTCTTAACGAAACGTGCCTTCTTGCCCGGGTAGATGCCGAGCATGTCGTGCAGCACCAGTACCTGGCCGTCACAGTCGGCCCCGGCGCCGATACCGATGGTGCCGGCGGCGATTTCATCGGTAACGCGGCGCGCCAGCTCGGCCGGCACGCATTCGAGCACGATCAATGCCGCACCGGCGTCAGACAGCGCGCGGGCATCGACCATCAGCTGCTCGGCTGCCGCGTCGGTCTTGCCCTGCACCTTGTAGCCGCCCAGCGTGTTCACCGACTGCGGCGTCAGGCCAATATGGCCGCACACCGGGATGCCGCGCTCGACCAGGAAGCGCACCGTGTCGGCCATAAAGGCGCCGCCCTCCAGCTTGACCATGTGCGCGCCGGCCTGCATCAGCGCCACCGAGGCGGCGAACGCCTGCTCGCGGCTCTGCTGGTAGCTACCGAACGACAGGTCGGCGACGATCAGCGCCGTCTTGCTGCCGCGCGCCACGCAGGCGGTGTGGTAGACCATCTCATCCAGGCTCACCGGCAGGGTAGAGTCCCGCCCTTGCACCACCATGCCCAGCGAGTCGCCGATCAGCAGCACCTCGACGCCCGCCTCTTCCAGCAGAGAGGCGAAACTCGCTTCGTAGCAGGTCAGCATGGCGATCTTGTGCCCTTCGCCGACCATCTTTTGCAGGGTGGTAACCGTAATACGCATGACAAATCCTCGTTGCTTCGGAGACGGTGCCCGGGTCGTGGCCGGGCACTCAGGGATTATCGGGCCGCTTCTGGCGGCCGCGATCTACTATCCTGGGGCGTCGCGATCAAACGCTCTTGTTGAAGTAGCTGCGCTGGCCGCGCATTTCGGTGATGCAGCGCAACAATAGCTCGAAATCCTCGCCGCCATCAACAAAGTTCAGGTGGTCGGTATTCACGATCAGCAGCGGGGCATTTTCGTACTGATGGAAGAACTCGCTATAGGCCGCATGCACGTCGTCGAGGAAGCCTTCCGGGAAGCTTTTCTCGTAGTCGCTACCCTTGGCGGCGACACGCTTTTGCACCACGTCCGGCGAGGCCTGCAGATAGATCACCAAGTCCGGCACCGGGTGCTCGGGCATCAGGCGGGCGGCGATATAGCGGTACAGCGCCAGTTCGTCGTCCTGCAGGATGGTCCGTGCGAAAACCGCGTCCTTCTCGAACAGGAAGTCGGACACCAGCGGCGACGCCAGCAGGTCGCCGTCGAGCATCGCTCGCGCCTTCTCGGAGCGTTGCTGCAGGAAGGACAGCTGGGTTGCCAGGCCGTGTTGAGCGGCATTGCGGTAGAAACGCGGCAGGAAGGGATTGGCCTCGGGCTCCTCGGCCACCAGCTTGACCTCCCAGTAGTCGGCCAGCCGGCGGGCCAGTTCGGATTTGCCGGCCCCGATCGGGCCTTCCACCACGACATAGCGCAGATTGGACATCATGCAGTTTCCCCCATTATTACGCGCCGCTTCAGGCGGCGTCGTCGTACTTACGGATATCGTCGTGCGCCAGGCCGGCCATCAACTGGGACGCCGTGCCGTGCGTACCGACGGCGACATCCGGCGCAATCTCGGCGAGCGGCACCAGCACGAAGGCGCGTTCGTGCATGCGCGGATGCGGTACGGTCAGGCGCTCGTCGTCGAGCGTGAGATCCTCGTACAGCAGCACGTCGAGATCGAGCACCCGCGGCGCATTGCGGAAGGTGCGCACCCGGCCGAAGCGGGTCTCGACCGCCATCAGCGTGTCGAGCAGCTGGTGCGGCGTCAAGGTGGTGTCGAGCTCGGCCACCGCGTTGATGAAGTCGGGCTGATCGGCATAACCGACCGGCGCGGTACGGTACAGCGACGAGGCACGCACCAGGCGCACCCCCGCGCTTTCGGCCAACGTAGCCAGTGCGGCACGCACCTGCTCGGCCGGCGCCTCTAGGTTGCTGCCCAACGCGATGAAGGCGCGGCTCATGCGCCGCTCCCGCCCTGTCCGCCCTGTCCGCCTTGCCCGGCCGGCTTGCGCCGACGGCGGCGCTTGCGCGGCGCAGCGGTGGCCGCCGGCTCGTCCTTGGCGTTGCGAATCATCGCCAGGCGCTCGTCGTCATCGGCGTCCTGGAAGTCGCCCCACCACTTGACCAGACTCTTCGGCACCTCGCCCACCTCGGCGCGCAGCACCAGGAAGTCGTAGGCGGCGCGGAAGCGCGGCTGCTCGAGCAGGCGGAACGGCCGCTGACCGACGCGGCTGTCGAAGCGCGGCTGCAGCGTCCAGATCTCGCGCATCGTCGCACTGAAGCGGCGCGGGATCGCAAATTCGTTGTCCTGTTCCGACTCGACGTCGGACATGGCGTTCATCAGCGCCGGGATCGGCTTCTCGCCGTCACGCTGGAAGGCCTGCCAGCGATGGTTGACCTGCTGCCACAGCAAGGTGGCGAGCAGGAAACCGACCGACACCGGCTTGTCAGCCCGAATGCGTTCGTCGGTCGAGTCGAGCGCCAGCTTGATGAAGGCCTGGCCATCGCTGTCGTCCATCACCACATCCAGCAACGGGAAGATGCCGCTCGACAGGCCTTCGTTGCGCAGCATGTTCAGACAGGCGTAGGCGTGACCGGAGTGCAGCAGCTTCAGCATCTCGTCGAACAGTCGCGCCGGCGGCTCCTTCTTCAACAGGTACGCATGCGAGGCGATCGGCTTGCGGGTGGCCTCGTCGATCTCGAAGCCGAGCTTGGCCGCCAGGCGCACCGCGCGCAGCATCCGTACCGGGTCTTCCTGATAGCGCTTGGCCGGCGGGCCAATCATCACCAGTTTGCGGGCGTTCAGATCCTTGGCACCGTGGTGATAGTCGATGACGGTTTCTTCGGCCGGGTCGTAGAACAGCGCGTTGACGGTGAAGTCGCGACGGTGCGCGTCTTCTTCCTGGCTGCCGTAAGTGTTGTCGGCCATGATGCGGCCACTGTCACTCTTGCTGGCAACCTCGCCTCCGCGGAAGGTGGTGACCTCGATCGTCTCCGGGCCGACCATCACGTGGACGATGCGAAAGCGCCGACCGATGATGCGCGAGCGCCGGAACAGATGATGCACCTGTTCAGGGGTCGCGTTGGTGGCGATGTCGAAGTCTTTCGGCTGTATGTCGAGCATTAGGTCGCGAACGGCACCGCCGACCACGAAGGCGGCGAACCCGGCTTCCTGCAGACGGCCCACTACCTTGCGGGCAGCGAAACTCAGGCCGTCGCGGCGCACGCCGTGCTGACTGAACGGGATGATTTTTGGCTTGACGCTTTGGCGACCGAGCACCGGGAGCTTAAGCACACGTCGGATGAGCTTGCGGATCATTGAGAGAAGAAAAAGAGAGAAAAGGACGCGCAAGAAAAGGCAAAGAAGGCCAGATTATAGCCTGAATCCCCCGCCGCATAACACCAGATAAGCCTGTTCCTTTATAGCGTGCCGTCCGACCGTGTGGCGCCGACCCCAAGCACGGCGCGACACTTCGCTCTACAATCGCGGCCATCTGTTGATCGATCCTGGAACACCGCGCTGTGACCGCTACTCTTGCCCTTGCCCTACAAACCCGCCCCGACGTACCGGGCTTTCGCCATCTATTCGGCTTTGACGCCAGCATCAGCGATGAAAACGTCAGCGATTTTGCGCTGCAGCGCCGCCGCGCCGAAACCGGCGACGAGCTGCTGCCGCCGCACCTGCATCGCATCGTCACGATCGCCGCGGTATTGCGCCAAGCCGACGGCACCCTGACGTTGGAAAGCTTTGCCGGCGACGACGAGGCCACCCGGCTCTCCGCGCTATTCGCGTTGATCGAGCAGCACCTCCCCCGGCTGGTCAGCTGGGATGGCAGCGTGCTGCCGGTGCTCACCCACCGTGCGCTGCTGCACCGCCTATCGGCCCCGGCCTTCAGCCGACAGACCAACGACGATGCCGGACACCTCGACCTCTCGGCCACCCTGGCTCCGCGGTCGAACAAGGGTGGCGTGGCGCTGGACGAACTGGCACGGCTGTGTGGCTT
This sequence comes from Neisseriaceae bacterium JH1-16, assembly GCA_025989215.1. GTDB lineage: Bacteria > Pseudomonadota > Gammaproteobacteria > Burkholderiales > Chromobacteriaceae > Crenobacter_A. Next base: position 163,267 of record JAPDNP010000002.1, read on the forward strand.
CGCCGGCCGCCGCAGCGCGCATTCGGAAGGCTGGGCCGAGGCCGACGCAGTCGCCCTCTACCAGCTGCTGCTGGGCGCCGAACACCTGCACGGCACGCTGACGTTGGCCGAACGCGCGCAGAACCTGCAACAGCTCAAACAGGCCCTCGCTGCCAGCAACAACGCTCGCTGGCAAGCGCTGGCGGGCGCCTGGCCGGCCGATGCTTGACAGCCCGCCGTGGCGGGCGTAGCCTTTTATTTGCGCCGATTTGATGACTGCTTGCGGGCGCAGGGAGATAAATCCAGCTAAAGCGTCGGAACCGGTAACCCCGCATCCGTCGTTTGGACATGCGGGGTTTTTCATGTCCGTTTTCCCTCCCGCCAGCCTATCCCGAATCGACCACCTTGGTGCCCCACGGCACCGGCGCCGTTTTAATCGACAACTTGCAGGGCGCCTAAACAAAAGCTGCTAAAGCGTCGCCTGGCGGCGAGCCGGGCGCGCGCGAACACCGCAACCCGACTTGAAAGGACACACCATGTACGACTGCCAGAACGACCGCTATACCGATTTCTCCGTGAACGACTACGCCTCCACCACCCGCCCGCGCCCATTGTGTGGCAGCGTGACCGCCACCGCGGCCGCCTCCGGCGAGCAGGCCGAGCTGATCGCGCTGATGCAGTTCGTCGGCGAGCTGGGCTATTCGGCCAACCTCGACCACGACACCGTGTCGCTCGACGAGGTCAGTCTGGGCGACGCGCTGGCGATCAACGCCCGCTTCGGCGCCACGCTGGTGATCAGCGCCGACCTGCGCCGCAACCCACCGATCCGCTTCGACGACTGAGCGCCCGACTCAACAGCCTCTGCGCGGGCGCAAACACGGCGCGAGCCCCGCACCCCAGCGCCCGCCCGCAACCCGTTAGAGCAGACTCCCGCACGGAGCCCCGACGGGACAAGCCCCGGCCCTCGACGCTATAATCGAGGGCTTTTCTTCATTCTGGTCCGGGACTTATGCTGTTCGAGCTCAAGCGCGCACCGCGCGCCGAGATCCGGCGCGAGGCCGGCACGCTGATTCAGCTGGCCCTGCCGATGCTGATCGCCCAGGTGGCCCAGGTCGGCACCGGCTTCGTCGACACGGTAATGGCCGGCCGGGTCGGCACCGGCGACCTGGCCGCCGCCGCACTCGGCAGCAGCGTGTTCATCACCCTCTATGTCACCCTGATGGGCGTCGCCACCTCGCTCAACCCGATCCTGTCGCAGCTCTACGGCGCCGGCGACAAGCAGGCGATCGGCGAGACCGGCCGCCAGGGGCTGTGGTTCGGCCTGTTGCTCGGCCTGTTCGGCATGGCGCTGATGTTCGCGCTGCAACCGCTGCTGCGCGCCTGGCTGACGCTGCCGACCGAGGTCGAGGACAAGATCATGCTGTTCATCACCGGTGCGGCGCTCGGCATGCCGGCGGCGATGATGCACCGTGCGTTGCACGCCTATGCCTCCAGCCTGAACCGCCCCAAGGCGATCATGTATGTCAGCATCACCGCGCTGCTGCTCAACATCCCGCTCAACTACATGTTCATCCACGGCCTGTTCGGCCTGCCGAAGATGGGCGGTGCCGGCTGCGGCTGGGCGACAGGGACGGTGTTCTGGTTCAACGCGATTGCGCTGTTCTGCTATATCGCGCTCAACCGCTACTTCAAGCCGTTCGGCCTGACCGAGCGCTTCAGCCGGCCCAATCTGGCCCGCTTCAAGGAATTCCTGCACCTGGGGGTGCCGATGGGCCTGTCCTACTTCGTCGAGGTCAGCCTGTTCACCTTCATCGCCTTCCTGATCACCGGCTTCGGCACGGTATACGTGGCCAGCCAGCAGGCGGTGATCAACTTCTGCAGCCTGATCTACATGGTGCCGCAGAGCGTCGCCGTGGCGCTGTCGGTACGGGTGGGCCAGAGCATCGGCGCCGGCGACCCGCACCGTGCCCGCTTCATCAGCGCACTCGGCCTGGTGATCGGCTTCACCGCGGCGCTGGGCACGGCGCTCTTGGTGCTGGTGTTGCGCACCCCGATCATGCAGATGTACTCGACCGACCCCGAGGTGGTGGTAATCGGCGCAACGCTGCTGATCTTCGCCGCCTTCTTCCAGCTGAGCGACGCCACGCAGACCATCGCCTCGGGCGCCTTGCGCGGCTACAAGCTGACCACCGTGCCGATGCTGATCCACAGCGTGTCGTTCTGGGGCGTCGGCCTGGGCCTCGGCAGTTGGCTTGGCCTGTCGCACGGCAGCATCCTCGGCTACGTCCGCCCGATGGGGGTGTACGGCTTCTGGATCGCGCTGGTGATCAGCCTGACCGCCGCAGCGATCCTGCTGGTCAGCTACCTGTCCTTCGCCAGCCGCCGGCACTTGGCGGCGTCCTCTCACCACAAGGCAGTCACCCCGTGAGCTTCACCCTGATTTCCGAGCATCCGCTGACCGCGCTCAACACCTTCGGCATCGCCGTGAACGCCCGTCACTTCACCACCTTGACCGAGCGGGCCGACCTGCCAGCGCTGCTGACGAGCGAGGCCTACCACCAGGGCCCGGTGCTGTGGCTCGGCGGCGGCAGCAACCTGCTGTTCACCCGCGACTATCCGGGGCTGGTGGTGAAGGTGGCGCTGCGCGGCGTGCAAGTGCTGGCGGACGACGGCGACACGGTGCTGGTCGAAGCCGCCGCCGGCGAAACCTGGCACGACTTCGTCTGCCATACCCTGGCCGAAGGCTGGGCCGGGCTGGAAAACCTGAGCCTGATCCCGGGCACGGTCGGCGCCGCGCCGATCCAGAACATCGGCGCCTACGGCGTCGAGGTGAAGGACCGGCTCGACAGCGTGGTGTGCGCCGATCTCTCCGACGGTGGCGCCGAAGTGATCCTCGCCAACGCCGACTGCCGCTTCGGCTACCGCGACAGCGTGTTCAAACACGAAGCGGCAGGCCGGCTGCTGGTCACCGCGGTGCGCTTCCGGCTGTCGCGCCACGCCGCGCTCAAGACCGGCTACGGCGACATCCAGCGCGAACTCGACGCACAGGGCATCGCCACACCGACCGCGCAGGACGTGGCCCGTGCGGTGATCGCGATCCGCCAGAGCAAGCTGCCCGACCCGGCGGTGCTCGGCAACGCCGGCAGCTTCTTCAAGAACCCGGTGATCGATGCCGAGGCCGCCGCCGCGCTGCTGGCACGTTTCCCGACCCTGCCGCACTACCCGGCAGCAGACGGCCGGGTGAAGCTGGCCGCTGGCTGGCTGATCGACCAGGCCGGCCTGAAGGGTTACCGCCAGGGCGCTGCCGGCGTGCACGAGAAGCAGGCGCTGGTGCTGGTCAACCACGGCGGCGCCAGCGGCAGCGAGATCCGCGCACTGGCCCAGCATGTGCAGGACACGGTACGCGCGCGCTACGGCGTCGAGCTGGAACCGGAACCGATCGTGCTCTGAGTCAAAGAGCCCATCCCGCCCCATCGTTCGGCCAACCTGGTACCCCCAAGGTTGGCTGAACCGTTTATGGCGGCACTCATACCGCCCGTTGTCCAATAGCCACATATCTTCACATTAAATTAGACATTTCGTCGCAGCAAACCCGCAAAATACGACTAAATGTCTAATTAATTCGACCAAATACGTCTCCATCAATCGACATCCCAGTTTTCTCTTTGACGAATTGTCATTTCTTCGCCAGTCTAAAAGTAGACGCCCCCGCAGTCGGCTGCGATCCAGCCAACGGCGAGGAGGCGGCACTACCATAAGACAAAGGGAATTCACCATGAGCATGCACCCCACCCCCAGCAGTAAGTATCGGGCGTTCCAGCCGATCGTCCTGCCCGACCGGCAGTGGCCGAATCGGCGCCTTACCCAGGCGCCGATCTGGATGAGTACCGACCTGCGCGACGGCAACCAGTCGCTGATCGAACCGATGAGCGTCGCCAAGAAGCTGAAGATGTTCGAAACCCTGGTCGGCATCGGCGTGAAGGAGATCGAGGTGGCCTTCCCGTCCGCCTCGCAGACCGACTTCGACTTCGTGCGCAAGCTGATCGAAGAAGAGCGCATCCCCGCCGACGTCACCATCGAGGTGCTGACCCAGTCGCGCGAAGACCTGATCCGCCGCACCGTCGACTCGTTGGCCGGCGCGCGCCGCGCCATCGTCCACCTCTATAACGCGGTGGCGCCGAGCTTCCGTCGCATCGTGTTCAATGCCAGCCGCGACGAGGTGAAGGCGCTGGCGGTCAACGGCACCCGGCTGATCAAGGAACTGACCGACGCCCGCCCCGGCACCGAATGGGTGTTCGAGTATTCGCCGGAAACCTTCTCGATGACCGAGATCGACTTCGCGCTGGAAGTATGCGACGCGGTATCGGCGGTATGGCAGCCGACGCCGGAGCGCAAGATGATCGTCAATCTGCCGGCCACAGTGGAAATGTCGACGCCGAACACCTACGCCGACCAGATCGAATGGATGCACCGCCACTTGGCGCGGCGCGACAGCATCGCGCTGTCGGTGCACCCGCACAACGACCGCGGCTGCGCGGTGGCGGCCGCCGAGCTCGCCCAACTGGCTGGCGCCGATCGGGTGGAGGGCTGCCTGTTCGGCAGCGGCGAGCGCACCGGCAACGTCGATTTGGTGACGCTGGCGCTCAACCTGTACAGCCAGGGCATCGACCCGGGGCTCGACTTCTCCGACATCGACGCGGTGCGCCAGGTGGCCGAGTACTGCACCGGCCTGCCGGTGCACCCGCGCCACCCCTATGTCGGCGACCTGGTGTTCACCGCCTTCTCCGGTTCGCACCAGGACGCGATCAAGAAGGGCATGGCGGCACAGCACCCCGACGCGCCGTGGGAAGTGCCCTACCTGCCGATCGACCCGGCCGACCTTGGCCGAAGCTACGACGCGGTGATCCGCGTCAACAGCCAGTCCGGCAAGGGCGGGGTCAGCTACCTGTTGCAGCACGAGCATGGCTTCGACCTGCCGCGCCGTCTGCAGATCGAGTTCTCGCGGGCGATCCAGCACGTCAGCGACCTGTCCGGTAAGGAGGTACACAGCGACGACATCTACGGCCTGTTCAAGTCCGAATACCTCGATCAGAACGCGCCGTACGGCTATCGCCAGCACCGCGTCAGCGGCACCGGCGGCGAACCGGTGACGCTGAACGCCGAACTCGACGTGGCCGGCCGGCAGTGCACCATCGAGGGTAGCGGCCACGGCCCGCTCGAAGCCTTCGTCAACGGCCTCAACGCAGCGCTCGGCCTGGAGCTGATGGTGCTCGACTACCACGAGCACGCGATCGGCAGCGGCGCCGATGCGCAGGCGGCCTGCTATATCGAACTGCGCGTCGGCCACAGCCCGACCCTGTTCGGGGTCGGCGTCGACAAGGACATCGTCACCGCCGCGATCCGCGCGGTGCTGTCCGGCGTGAACCGCCACAGCCTGGCCAGCGGCAGCCGCTCGATGAGCCATACCGCCACCGCCTGACCCGCCCGCCTCAGCACGCCGCCCGACTCCGCGCCGGGCGGCGTTTTGCTGCCCCCTCCGCGCCGCGGACAATGCCGCTCCCGACTGCGTGCCGACACGGCACTCCGACGCCCTCACCCGGCCAGCCCCCTGCCCACTAGGCCGAGTATCACTATATCCGCCGGTTCGAGACCGGCCCCCGCAGCGGCTGCGACATCGACCAGTTGAACGCGCTGGCCGGTGCCAATTTCACTCCGCTGAGGCCGGGGCACTTAAAGCCGCTAACAAAACCCAGCACAGCGATCCTGGCTAGGCGCACTGCCGCAGACAGTACAAGCAGTACGGCAAGGCAGTGCAACAACGCCAGGAGGGTTTTGTTAGCGGCTCTTAGGGGTTCGGCCAACCTTGCCAATACTGACGCCCCTAATCCCCCAACGACCACATCGCCGCACCAGATTCACTCGCCACACATTGCCTAGGGAAAACCCCAACTGTCGAGCAATTACTCGGTTCAATTACGATGCTGGGGAGCTAGTCGGCGTCATACGATCGCCCCCCCCCCCCCCCCCGGGAGGTGGCCGATCGATCCCGGCTCGCCCTATCACGACTTGCAAAGAATTGGCCCCGGGGTGGGAGAGAGAGGCTCGCTCACGCCGCCAATCGAACCAAGGCGTGATGCAAAAGAGAAACACCAATGACGGCAACGGGATGATCTTAATTGGCACAACTGGTATTACCAGTCATGCCAGCATAGATTGCCAGAGCGTAGAAAGCCCACCTGCCGTCGCAGGTACGAAGGCTTCACGCACAAACAAGGGGAAATACGTGCACAACTACAAGAAATTGACTTATCTGGCAGTGGCTTTGGCTCTGCCGGCCGCAGCCCAAGCAGATACGACCATTTACGGTTACATGAGCGCGGGGGTCGAATCCGCCAAAGCCTCGGGCCATGGCATCTCAAGCACCACCACTCGGGTCGAGGACCTGAACTCGCGAATCGGCTTCAAGGGCAACGAGGATCTGGGCAACGGCTTGCAGGCGATCTGGCAGGTGGAAAGCAGTCTGCGCAACTTCGAGCAGGGCGGCACCAACGATAAGGGTCAGAGCGCCACGCTGGCCACCCGCAACAGCTTCGTCGGCCTGCAGAGCAATGACTGGGGCACGGTGCAACTGGGCCTGTACGACTCGGCCTACAAGCGCATGACCACCAGCAATCTGGGCATCAACCTGTGGCACGACGCCGAGGGCGACATCAACCCCAGCAGCGTGAACGGCGTGGCAAACCGCCGCAACGCCCGTCTGGCCAACAGCGTGCACTACACCTCGCCGGTGTGGAGCGGCCTGCAATTCGGGGTGTCCTACGGCATGGATGAGCTGCGCCCGACCGCGACCAACGGCACCCGCCAAAACGACGACCGCCTGGATATCGCCGCCGAGTACACCGCCGGCGGCCTGAACCTCGGCCTCGGCTACGACCATGAAGGCAACAAGCTCAACAGCGCCGCCACCGCCGAAGGCCAGCAGAGCATCACCGGCCTCAAGGCGGCGGGCTCCTACACCTTCGCCCGCACCGGCACCCTGATCGGCGCCAGCTACGAACGGGTCAAGACCAACAACAACGGCAGCCCGAACACCACCCAGGACGACTGGCTGGTCGCCCTGTCGCAGCCTATCGTCGGCCCGCTCACCTTCAAGGCGGTATACGCGGAACTGGGCAAACTGAACGGCGCCCCGAACGGCACCAACCCGGACGACTACAAGGCCAAGGAGTGGACCGTCGGCGTCTCGTACGATATGTCCAAGCGCACCCAGCTATTCCTCTACGGCACCAAGATCGTCAACGGCGCGCAGCAGAACGCCAACTTCGTCAACGACCCGGTCTATACCAGCGGCATCGGCACTGCCGACGCGGCCCTGGCCAAGGGCGTTGCCCCGCAGGCCATTACCCTGGGTATGAGCCACCAGTTCTAAGCCTCCTGGCAACTCTCAGTCAGTCTATTCGCCCGGTCGACCCCGCCTCGTGCGGGAGTCACCGGGCTCTTTTTACCTCCCCATTCGGCCAACCCTGGCCGAAAATACAGGCATCAGACTCACGCTGCGTGCAGGTCGCGCCGCATGATGGTCACCGCCTCGCCGTCCTGCTGCACCTCTTCGACGTCCCGCCAGCCGAGCCGGCGGTACCAGTCCTGCTGATCCGGGGTATACAGGTGCAGTGCCGGCAGACCCAGCCGGGCGGCGTGATCGATGCAGGCCGTCACCAGTTGCCGCCCCAGCCCTTCCCCTCGATATTCCGGCGCCACCCAGACCTCGCCGAGCCAATAGGGCTTGTCCGGATGCCCGGCCAGTTCGTGGCACTTCACGCTGGCACTGCCGAGCAGCGCATCGCTGGCTGACAGCAGCAGCCAGGTGAACGGCACGCGTTCGCTCAACTGCCCCTGCAGGCGATCCCGGACCCGCTCTTTAGATGCCCACGGTGCAAACGCGCTCCACTCGGCGTGCAGCGCGCCGGTCAGCTCGTCTAGGCGTTCCGGGCGGTCGCTCAGCAACGTCAATTGCGGCGGAGGCTCAGGCGGTGGCACAGTCGGGCTCTTCCGTTGTCTCGGCCAATTCGGCCAGATTGGCATACACCACCTGTACCGTCGCGCTAGCCGTCAGTAGCCGCACCACGCTCGGCAACGGCTCAGCCAGGTTCGCCGCGTAATCGAGCTCGCCGACCGCGCTGTCGACCGGAAACGCCAAGTGCTCCAGTGGCGGGCAGAACTGCGCATCGACCCCCGGCTTGTTGCCACGCGGATCGACACGGTACCAACCATGCTCCTCCAGATAGACACTGTTCAGGCCGTGCAGGGTGTAGGGCGCACCACCGCCCTCCAGCGACAAGTACTGATAGCACAAGCCCGCCGGGATGCCATTGGCGCGCAGCAGCGCGGCGAGCAGGTGGCTCTTCGCATAGCAGTAACCGGTAGCGTGTTCGAGCACGTCCGAGGCCTTGCAGGTCACCGGGTTGAGCGCGTCGTCGCGATAGTCCCAGCTGTGACGAATCCGGTCGCGGACGAACTCGAAACAGCGCTGCGCCACCTGCTGTTTATCGCGTGCTCCCTCGGCCAGTTCGCGCGCCTTGGCGAGCACCGCCGGGTGTTGGCTATCGATCCATTCACTGTGGGCCAAATACCGCTCCATTTATGCCTCCTTTGCATGGTGATGCCAAAATCATAACACTCCCAACGATGGTGAGCCGCCCCGAATCGCGACAGCAGCACACTCGACAAGCCCATTTTTCCCGCATCGCAAAGCTCGATCCCGCCCAGCGCACCAAAATGGCCGATCATCGCAGCACGGCTCCGATACCACCCAAGGACTACTAATACTCAGAATGCAATTCCGCCATTGGACCAATAAAACAGGCCAAGGAAAATGTCATGGGAAAGAATATTCTGTTCTGCGCCGATGGCACCTGGAATGGTCCGGGCGAGGGTGACAACACGGATAGCATTCCGGACCCGACCAATGTTCTAAAGCTGTTCTTACGCCTATCCGGACAAGACAGTCTCTATGGCTATCGCCTTGCTTCCGAACAGGAAAGAGAAGAAAAGTCCGGCGATGGAACACCCCTGCAGATCGCAAAATATCTGCACGGTGTCGGCGATTCAAACAACCTATTGGTCAAGGCGCTGGGTGGAGCATTCGGGTCGGGCCTGATCACCCGAATTGTCAGGGGCTATACTTTCATCTCCAGAAACTACCTATCCGGAGACCGAATATTCATCATCGGCTTCAGTCGCGGTGCGTACACGGCCAGGGCGCTGGCCGGACTGATTTCATCACAGGGCTTAATCGACCCGCAAAGCATCGACCTCTCCGACCCGAATCAAGCCTATCAAGCCGGCACGGCCACATGGTATCTGTACCGGAAAGAGGCTCTTGGTAATAATCAGAATTGGCTGGACAAGCTCGAGAATATCGTCACCTATCTACCATCCTTCATCACTCGCCCGGCCGCTTCGATCGAGCTAATCAAGAACGTCCCGATCCAGGTGGTCGCCGTATGGGAAACCGTCGGCGCCCTCGGCATTCCACAATATGCCGGCAACGATACGCGGATCGATGCCTTCAAGTTTGCCGATACCAAATTGAGCACGATGGTACAGGAGAGCTTTCAAGCCATTGCCATAGACGAACAGCGGGTTGACTTCACTCCGACGCTGTGGGATCCAGACCCCCGCGTCACCCAGGTGCTGTTTTGTGGCGCTCATGCAGATGTAGGCGGCGGTTATCCGGCAATGAACAACGAGAGCGGGCTCTCTGACATTACGCTGGAATGGATGATCAACACCCTTTTGGCCAAAGGGGTGCACTTCATGCCAACCCCAAACGCACCAGACCCGCTCGGCGTTGCACACCAACCGTGGACCCTTCCGCCGTGGACACTGCCGGGTATCCTGATAAATCCGCGCAGTTTCGCTACTGGCTTATCGCTCAGCCGCACCGTTCTGGCCCGCTGCACCGGAGGCAAGGTTCTGGCCGCCCCAGGCGATTCGCCTGCCGATTATCGTCCGCACAACTTGGAAAACTACCTGAGCATCGGCACCACGTGTCAAGCATTAGACAATACCAAGCTCTACTGACGGCACCACAGAAAAATGAGGTGGTCTGATGAGAAGAAAAGCCATCTACGATGAGTTCCGACTGGCCCTGCTCAATATGATCAGCGCGGCCGAAGCACTGGCCAAACCGGGATTTGACGCAAAATCGCTCATCAATGAATTGAACCAAGCAAAGGAAAACTTCGAATCACTGAGCCAGATTCAAAAGAAGTTGATCGGTGCCTGCCCTGATGAATTGCTGTCTTATCTATGGATCGACCTAAGCAATCATTACCAACGAATTTTACCCAAGGAGGCGGGGAAAAACCTGCCCAAGATCGACGATATCGCCACTCAGCAGACCATAAAATGCCGCGCGGCCTGTTTGGCCGTCTCAACTTGGCTATTCCGCTACTACCGTTTCATCGACCAACGAGAAAGTCTCATCTCCGACACGAAAAAATACTTATGTAGCATATTTACCACGGTGGTACTACTAACCATCATCATCCCAGGCATCCAGAGTGCCATCTATTTAGCATTTGGAATGCTGGTTGCCGGCATGCTAGGAGCCGGTTTCAGCATTTCCCGCCGCATACAACAGGTCGTTATTACACCGGTCGATGATCTGGATCGAGAAACAGTGCTAGTCCAATTAGACAAGGGAAAATGGGGCACTTATTTGTCGCTAATCAGCGGCTGTATCTTCCCATTCGTCCTCTACATGATTTTTGCCAGCAATCTGATTACCGATGGCTCCGCGCTGTTTTCTGCGGCCTCTAGCAGCCAGGGAGACCCATCTCATCCGGCAGGCATCCCGACAAGCACACTGACCATTGCCAATCTCTACCAATCAATCCAATGGGGCAACGCTACCGTGGCAAAAGTGTTGGTCTGGTCATTTATCAGCGGTTTTGCCGAGCGCTTCGTTCCCGACGTCCTCGACCGCATCATCAGCAAGGCCTCGAAATAACTGCGCTATTTCAACAAGCGGCGCCGCGTCAGCCACACCGCCAGCGCATACGACACCACCGCATAGCCGGCCAGCACCGCCAGGCTGCCGAGCACGCCGACCGGCCACTGGCCGTTGACCAGCGGGCGCGCCAGGCGGATCACATGGGTCAGCGGCAGCAGCTGGGCGATGTGCTGCAGCCACCGCGGCAGTTGCTCCATCGGAAAGAACACCCCGGAGAGCAGCATCATCGGGCTGATCACCAGGGTGAAGTAATACATGAAGAAGTCGTAGTTCGGGCTGACCGCGGTGACCACCAGGCCCATGCCGGAAAACGCCAGCCCCGACAGCGCCACCAGCGGGATGATCCACAGCACCAGCGCGCTCTTCACCAGCCCCAGCACCGCCATCACCAGCAAAATCGCCAGACCGGACAACACGCTCTTGCTGGCCGCCCACAACCACTCGCCGAGCACCACGTCGTCGACGGTCAGCGGGGCGTTGATGATCGCAAGCCAAGTCTTCTGCACGTGCATGCGCGAGAACGCCGAATACAGCGCCTCGAAAGTGGCGCTGTTCATCGTGCTGTAGCACACCGTGCCGGCGGCCAGAAACTGGATGTAGGGGACGCCGCCCACGGTAGGCAGCAGGGAACCGATGCCGAAACCGAGGCCCAGCATGTAGAACATCGGATCGGCCAGATTGCCCAGCATCGACGGGATCGCCAGCTTCTTCCACACCAGGAAGTTGCGGCGCCATACCGGCACGAAACGCCAACTCAGTTGCGGCAGCATCGCGTCTCCTCGCAAAGACGGGGAAGGTTGACCGAACAGACGGCCCGCCCCTGGCGCCTTAGCGCCGCTAGCAAAACTCAGCGCCGTGGTCCCGGCTAGGCGCAGACCGTACCGCTAGTACGGCAAGGCAGCGCAACAATGCCGGGCGGGCTTGATTAGCGGCCCTTAATCGTCGGGCTTGTCGTTAAGGTAGCGCGCGTCATCGAAGGTAGCCACCCACTGCGGCCGGTACACCACCAGCACGGCGATGAGCAGACCGGTGGTAAACGCCTCGGACCAGGACAGCAGGAAGTAGAACGGCAGCGCTTCATAGAGCAGGAAATCACTTGAATAGGCGCCGGACAACGCCAGCGTCAGCACCCCGCAGGCACCGGCCACGAAGAAGCTGGCACCCCCGGCGAGAAAGCCGTTGCCCAGGATGTAAACGAACAGATTGGGCGGCAGATAGCGTTCGGCCAACCTCAACGCCAGCGCGCTGAGCGCCACCGGCGGCACCACGCTGGTGAGATAGCTCAAGGCTACCGCCTGCCAGTCGCCCAGGCCGTAGACGGTCAGCACCAGCATCACCAGGGCCAGCGCCAAGAGCGCCAGCCACGGCCCCATCATCAGGGTCAGCACCGTCGCGCCGAGCAGGTGATAGCTGAGCCCAGGCAGATAGCCGCCACGCACCATCCACATCACCATGGTCAGCACCGTTGCGCCCAGCCAGCCATTGATGGCGGTGGCAGGCAACGCGCGCCACTGCACCCGCCACAGCGCCAGGCCCAAGACACCGCCGGCCAAGACATCGGCGATCAACAGGACAAGAGGGGGGAACAGGCTGACGGTAAAGTTCATTGCGCAATCGGACACGGGCTATGCCGCGATGATACCAGAGCGGCCCGCCAGGAATGACACGGGGCCGCGCCGCAGTTATGCTTGCCGCTTTGCCTTGAAGAGTCACACCATGCCCGCCGCCCTGCCCGCCGCCCATCTGATCGCCCAGTCTGTCAGCCTCGCCTTGGCCGAAGACATCGGCCGCGCCGACTGGACCGCCCAGCTGATCGCCGCCGACAGCGTCGGCCGCGCTACCGTGATCGCCCGCCAGGCGGCGGTGATCTGCGGCCAGGCCTGGTTCGACGAGTGCTTTCGCCAGATCGATCCGCGCGTGAACGTGCACTGGCTGGTACCCGAGGGCAGCTCGGTGGCACCGGATACCGTGCTGTGCGAATTGTCCGGCCCGGCACGCGCACTGCTGACCGGCGAGCGCTCGGCGCTGAACTTCCTGCAGCTGTTGTCCGCCGTGGCCAGCGAGACCCGCCGCTACGTCGACGTGGTGGCCGGCACCCGTGCCCGCATCCTCGACACCCGCAAGACCGTGCCGGGCCTGCGCCTGGCGCAGAAATACGCGGTGGCGGCCGGCGGCGGCGTCAACCAACGCGTCGGCCTGTACGACGGCATCCTGATCAAGGAAAACCACATCATGGCCGCCGGCGGCATCGCCCCGGCGCTGCAGGCCGCCTTTGCGCTGGCGCCGCAGGACGTCACCGTGCAGGTCGAGGTGGAAAACCTGGCCGAACTGGACGAAGCGCTGGCCGGCGGTGCCCGCCTGGTGCTGCTCGACAATATGAGCCTGGACGACATGCGCGAAGCGGTGCGCCGCAGCGCCGGCCGTGCCGAGCTTGAGGCATCCGGCGGCATCGACCTAACCACCGTGCGCGCCATCGCCGAGACCGGCGTCGACCGCATCTCGGTCGGCAAGCTGACCAAGGACGTACAGGCACTCGACCTGTCGATGCGCTTCGCGATCTGACCCCGCTTCGCTCGCCGACACGACGACGCGCCCCACGGGGCGCGTTTTGCATGACTGGAGCGCTTCGGCCAGGCTGGCGGGACTACCCGTACACGAACGATCAAGCCCCCTCGGCGACCACAGGCAGGACCGCTCGATGCGCCTCTAGCAGACCGAGGAGCACCGCAAGACTCAGTCGCCCAGCTGCAGTGCCAGCCGGTACAGCATCGCCGCCGTCGCCCCCCACACCCGCGGACCGTCGAAGTCCAGCACCAGCAGATGGCGCTGCTCGCCGTTGCGCACGAAAGCCTCGCGCCGGTAACGACCGGGGTCGAGCGCCAGCGAGAGCGGCAACTCGAACACCTCGGCCACTTCGCCCGGCGCCGGCGTCAACCGCACCGGCGGCGCGATCAAGCCCACCACCGGGGTGACGACGAAATTGGTGATGGTGTTGTAGAGCGGCAAGCAGCCGACCACTTGCACCCTGTCGCCGTCGAGGCCGACCTCCTCGTGCGCCTCGCGCAGCGCGGCGGCGATGGGCCCAGCGTCGTGCGGGTCGAGCTTGCCGCCGGGGAAGCTGACCTGGCCCGGATGATGGTTCAGGTGATCGGCGCGACGGGTCAGCAGCACCGTCGGCGACTCGGCATGCCACAACAAGGGAATCAGCACAGCGGCCGGGCGCGGCGCGGTCAACGGGATCGGCGCCGGCAGCACCGCGGCCGCGTCGTCCCGCGCCGGCGCAGCCAAGTGTTCGGCCAACCAGCGCGACGCCTCGTCGTGTCGCATCGCCAGTCTCATGCGCCCCTCCCGTCACGACACGACAGGCCGGCACCAAGCACTATCCCTGCGACGGTCCATGCCGCCGCCTTCACACAAGCCAGACTGTCCATCTACGCCTATTGTCCTTGTGGCACCGGGCAAGCTAGGCCCGACGCGAATATGGGTCCGGGCGGATCCGCGCCGGATGAATCGATAGTAGCCCCGCCATCGGGCACTGCCTAGACTATCGACCGCTCCGGCCAAGCTTTGAACGGCGTACCGGCCCCCGGGTTTGCGAGATTCAAACAATCGCTTACCATTCAGCATGGCAAGATTGATCAATTTATTACCTCACAACCCCCAAGGAGCCCCAACGATGGCACTGTTCAAAGAATTCAAAGAATTTGCCATGCGCGGCAACGTCATCGACCTGGCGGTCGGTGTCGTGATCGGCGGTGCGTTCGGCTCCATCGTCAAATCGCTGGTCGACGACGTGATCATGCCGCCGATCGGTCTGGTGCTCGGCAACGTCGACTTTTCCAATCTGTTCGTCGTACTGAAAGAAGGCAGCAAGCAGGCCGGCCCGTATGTCTCGGTTGCCGCAGCCAAGGCTGCCGGTGCGATCACGCTGAACATCGGCCTGTTTATCAACGCACTGGTCAGCTTCGCCATCGTCGCCTTTGCCATCTTCATGCTGGTAAAGGTGATCAACCGCCTCAAGCGCGAAGAAGCGCCGGCACCGGCCGAGGTGACCACCAAGGAATGCCAGTACTGCCTGTCGACCATTCCGCTGAAGGCCTGCCGCTGCCCGCAGTGCACCTCGCAGCTGGAAGCCGCCGCGAACAGCTGAGCCTGTCGCAGCCGTTGTGCAACACCCCAAGGGTTGGCCGAAGCCAGCCCTTTTTCGTTGCCAACACCCGCGCCTAGCGGGACACCGGCACCGCGACCGCCATCGATCCGCCGGGCACCACGGGGAGCACCACATCACCGCCGGTAATGAAAAAGGCGACCTCGCGGTCGCCTTGCTGTCGATCTCTCCGGGCGGCTAGCTGCCCAGGCCCTCGAGCAGCTTCGCCGGGTCGAAGCCGAAACGCAGCGCCCCCCAGTGCCGACCGCCGATGCTGATCGGCAGGTCGATCTCGGTGAGTATCTCGCCAGTGTCGCGCGCGTAGGTCTGCAGCAAGAAGGTCTTGCTGTTGGCCGCCGCGCGCAGGCTGACCACGTCGGTGAACAGCCGCTTGTCGCGACTCTCGGCCAGATCCTTCTCGGCATTGCCGCTGACCGGTCGGGACAGGAAGCTGTTGTGCGTCGGTGCATAGCCTCTGCCGTCGACCACTAGGCAGAAACGCCCACCGTCCACATCGCGCACCAGCCGGTCGAACAAGGGCTGCAACTCGCCCTCCACCTTCGCGTCGTAGCAGGTGCGGTACTTGGTCGGCTCGGTCCCCGGCACCGCTTGATACTGCTGGTCGAACAGGTTGAGGCCGTTGGCGGCATGCCGCTCTAGCACGCGCTGCAGTTCGTCGCGAGTGCGGCGGGCCGCGCCCATCAGGTGATGGAACTCGCCCTCGCCGACGATGAAACGGAACACCGTGTCCTGCACGTCCTCGGATGCCTTGGCAAGCTTGGCCGACACCTCCTCGGTACGGCGCAGGCGCTCGGTCACCTGCTGGCCGAGCTGGTGGATGTCGGTAACGTTGGCATTGACCTGGCGGTTGGTCTGCGCAAACACCTCCATGGTCTGAGCGATCTCGGCCAGGCTGTCGACGGTCTGCTCGTAGTCGCCGACGATCTTGCCGAAGTGCTGCGAGGCCTTGCCGACCACGTCGCGCGCTACCTCCGTGTCGCTGGTGATCTGATTGGTCTCGCGTTGCGTCTCCGACACCAGCGCCAGCATGCCGTCGATATTGCCAGCAATCTCGTTGGTCGCCGACTTCACCCGTTCGGCCAACTTGCGCACCTCGTCGGCCACCACCGCGAAGCCGCGCCCCTGCTCGCCGGCTCGCGCCGCCTCGATCGCCGCATTCAGCGCCAATAGGTTAGTCTGCTCGGAAATGTCCTTGATCAGGCCGACGATGGTCTTGATGCTGGCCGAACGCTGGTTCAGGTCGTCCACCGTCACATTGAAGCGCCCCACCCGTTCGCTGATCTGCACGATGCGTTCGGTCACCTCCTGCAGCTCGCCGTACGAGGTACGCGCCACCTCCAGGTTGACCGCGGTGCTGCCGGAAATCGCCTGGGTCTGCTCGGTGACCTGGTTGATACCGTGCGTGGTCTGGTCGCTGGACGACTGCACCTCGCTGGCCAACGCGTCCTGGCGTTGTGCGCTGCCCAGCGATTCGCCGACGTTCTGGAGGGTGCGGGTGGAGTCCATCGCGATGCGGATCGTCATCAAGCGCACATTGGTGATGATCTCGCGCATCTTCTTCAGGAACACATTGTACGACTCGGACAACTCGCGGATTTCGTCGTGGGTGATCGCCGGGATATCGCGCGACAGATCGCCCTGACCGGCGCCGATCTCACGGAAGATCGAGATGATGCGTTCGATCGGGCGCACGATCAGATAGCGCAGATAGGCCACCATGCCGGCGATGAACAAAAAGGACAGCACCCAGATCACCCCGATCCAGATCAGCCCGTTGTCGATGCGCGCCTCGACCTGAGCCAGCATCGCCGCATCGAGCCGCTGGCCGTGCAACAGGCCGCGCAGGTCCTGCAGCAGGTAATAGATGAATCCGACCATCACCAGCTGAAACACGCTGATAAAGAAGAAACTGCACAGCTTCTTGGTCAGCGAATTCCAGAACGTTCGCTCCACCCAGTCATACGGCTTCCAAAACCACTCCATCGCTCCATCCTCCAGGCTTGTTACCCAGTGTTTTTATTAAGGAAACTCTATTGAGATGGGTTTCCATTTGATGACTTCCGCATTTTTATACCGCGAATCGTGGCATGGCCGCCATAGTAAAACAGGACAGGCGTAAAAAAAGTCAGCAATGACGCTGACTTGTTCCAGATCAAGCTCGAGCTAGCGATGAAAAATCAATCCGCCACAGTCATGCGACAGCTACGCAGCCATCCCACCAGCCGGCGTGCCGCGGCCTCCGCCAGCGCCTCGCCATCCGGCAGTGCATCGGTCAGACAATCTGACATGCCGCCGCCGCAGCGCGCCCATAGTTGCCAGCCCCCCGGCGCGGCGCGCAGCGCGAATTGCACCACGCCGGCGCTCGGGTGAGTCAGCCGCGCCCATTCCGCACCGGCCGGGTCGATATCGAGCTGTTCCAGCATCTGCCCCAGGCAGGCGGCCACCGCAATCGCCAGGTGCCGCGCGGGCAGGCTCGCCCAGATCGCCGTCTTGTCGGCCACCGTCAGCGCGCTCCACTCGGCCACTTCGATAAAGGTACGACCGCAGCCGCGGCAGACATTGTCACCCAGCGCGGTCGAACACAGCGCGATGCACGGCGAATCGTTGTCGGCTTGAGTAGGGGTCATCGCAATCACAATGAAATATTACATTCACAAATCTTGACGGGTCAGCCATTCATGACAGATAACGAATATGTCACATATCTTTCACGTTCGTAATAACCCGCAATGGCCCGCAACGAGTTTCTAATTTTCCGCATACTGCAACTGATCAAGCGGCTGAGCACCCAGTTCGTCGACGAGCGTCGACTGCTGCGCGAACTGGCACGGGAATCGTCTGGCGAATACAGCACCGAAACCATCCTCGAACAGCTCGACTACATGGGACGCACCGGCTTGGTGCGACAGGTTCAGGCAGCCCGCAACCAGCGCGGTTACGCGCTCGACTGGGCCGGCTACGACTACCTCGACGCCGCCTGACCCCACCCGTTGCAATGCGCCGCATTGTGCCACGACCGACACGATGCCCCAAGCCGCCCGCCGATGGTCGGCGCCTCCTTGCTCTGCCTCTCGATACCGCTCACCCAACCGCCCGCCCCTCGGGCGCGTTTTCCTTGTAGCGAACGCCTAGACCCGCATCGGGTTAACCCCTCCAGTTAAGACTTAATGGTTATTTAATGATGATATTTCATCATTTTAAGAAATAAACGCCATGACGTATAGTTGCCGCATCGAAGCCTCTTCCACCCAGCTTGGAGATCACGATGAGTTTGCGTCTTGGCGATACCGCACCGGACTTCACCCAACAATCCAGTGAAGGCACCATTCATTTCCACGAGTGGCTCGGCGACCACTGGGGCATCCTGTTCTCGCACCCGGCCGACTTCACTCCGGTGTGCACCACCGAACTGGGCGCGACCGCCAAACTGAAAGACGAGTTCGCCCGTCGCAACGTCAAGGCGATCGCGCTGTCGGTCGACCCGGTCGATACCCATATCAAGTGGATCGGCGATATCAACGAAACGCAGAACACCACGGTCAACTTCCCGATCATCGCCGACGCCGACCGCACCGTCTCCGAGCTGTACGAGCTGATCCACCCGAACGCCAGCAGCACGCATACCGTGCGCTCGGTATTCGTGATCGACCCGGCCAAGAAGGTGCGCCTCACCCTCACCTACCCGGCCAGCACCGGTCGCAACTTCAACGAGATCCTGCGCGTCATCGACTCGCTGCAGCTGACCGACCATCACAGCGTCGCCACCCCGGCCAACTGGCAGGACGGTGACGAAGTGGTGATCGTGCCGTCGCTGCAGGACGAAGCGGTGATCCGCGAAAAATTCCCGCGCGGCTACCGTGCCGTGCGCCCCTATCTGCGCCTCACCTCGCAGCCCAACCGCTAAGGAGCCCTCTTACCAGACAGGTACGCTTTCTTTTCTCCTCTCGATATCCTTGGGCCGAACACTGCGTTCGGCCAATTTTTTAGACGGCCTAGCGCCGCTAGGATCACGCCATGGACCAAGTCCTCACCCGGCTGCCCGGCGACAACGCGGTCAGCGAAAAGCCCGTTATCGACGCGACGAAGCTCGACTACATCAACCGCCTGCTCGCCCGCCACGGTTTCGAAAGCGCCCCGCTCACCCGACACCCGTCCCGCATCGGCGCGCACCACGAGGACTGGCGCTTTCGCAGCGTGTTCCAGCCGATCTTCTCGCTACGCGGCACCAACCTTGCCCCCCATGCGCTCGAGGCGCTGGCCCGGGTCGCCGACCGCTCCGGCAGTCAGTTTCCCCCTACCCTGATGTTCGCGGCCGAGACCTCGTCCAAGCGCACCGTGTTCCTCGACCGGCTGCTGCGCAGCCTGCACCTGCTCAATTTCCTGCGCCAGTCGCCTCCGGCCGGACTGTCGCTGTTCCTCAACGTCAATGCCCAGCACCTGGTCAACGTCAGCGAGACCCACGGCAGCTACTTCGCCGACGTGTTGGCCGAACTGGGCGTCCCCGCCAGTCAGATCTGTCTGGAAGTGGTCGAAGATGCCGTCAACGACCCGGGCCGGCTGCTAGAGGCGGTCAAGAGCTACCGCAACCTCGGCTTCCGCATCGCGCTCGACGACTTCGGCCAGGGCGCTTCCAACCTGGAACGGGTCTGGCTGCTCGAACCCGACTACGTGAAGCTCGACAAGCGACTGATGCGGCTGGCGCTGATGCGCCCGGGTCTGCGCGACACGCTGACCCAGCTGGTCGAGATCCTGCACCTGCACGGCGCACAGGTGATCAGCGAGGGCATCGAAAGCGGCCGCCAGCTCGACATCGCGCGCGAAGCCGGCTGCGACTACGCCCAGGGCTTCCACCTGGCGATGCCGATCGAAACGCTGCAATACACCGCCGCACTCGGCTACTGACACACCACAATGCAAACGGGCCGTACCCCATCGGGTACGGCCCGTTGTCGTTTGCTTCTACGCCTCAGCTCGCCTGTTCAACCTGCCGCGCCACCTGCACCGCCGGTCGCGCCCGGTACGCTTCGAACAACGCCGACAGCTTAGGCAGGCTTGCCCAGTCGAGCAGCTTGCCCCGCTCGGCCCAGAACAGGAACACGCCCAGATAGGCGTCGGCGACGGAGAAGCGCTCGCCGGTCAGCCACAGGCCTTCGGCCGACCTTTCGATGTGCTCGAACAGCGCCGTCACCTGGCGGCGCCCCTTGGCGCGGATCGCATCGAAATGCGCGGCGTCGTCGCTGAAGCGCTCCGGCCGGTTGACCGGGCGCAAGCTGGTATGCAGCTCGCTATTCAGGAAGCCCAGCCAGGACTGCACCCGTGCCCGTTCGCGGCTACCGACCGGGCCCAAGAGACGAGCCTCCGGCTTCTGGTCGGCCAGATACGGCAGGATCGCGCTGTTCTCGGTCAGCACCGTGCCGTCGTCGAACTCCAGCGCCGGCACCTTACCCAGCGGGTTGATACGGTGAATCGGCGAATCCGCGGCGAGCAGCGCCACCTTCTGCACTTCGATCGGCAACTCCAGCTCGCGCACCAGCACATGGGCGGCGAACGAGCAGGAGCCCGGCGCAATATACAAAGTCGTCATCTATCCATCTCCTTGTTCAGACAAAGCGCGGGGCGCGGCAGCGCCCCACCCGGTTCAGTCGGCGAACGACAGCCGGTAATCGATCACGCCGGTCTCAGCGACATAGTGATCCCAGTGGCCCAGTAAGGTGGCCAGACGCGCCGGTTCGGTTTCGGCCAGATCGCGGGTCTCGCCCGGGTCGGTGGCCAGGTCGTAGAGCTGCCAGCGGTCCGGCCCGATCGGCGCCGGTATGAATACCGCTTTCCAATCGCCCTGGCGGATCGCCCGTTGGCCGAACAGCTCCCAGCCGGTCACCACGTCATCCGCATGGACCTGCTCAGCCGTGCCATTCAGATACGCCAACTGCGAAGTCCCACGCGGCACCGCTACCGGCCGGCCGCGGTACTCGCGGCCCGGGTGTGCGACGCCGGCCAGCTCCAGCAAGGTCGGGGTCACGTCCATCACCGTGGTGAACGCATGGCTGATCTCGCCCTGACGGGCGAAGCCCGGGTAGCGCACGAAGGCGACGGTGCGGATGCCGCCCTCGGTGGTGTGCGCCTTGTAGAGCCGCGCCGGCGCGGTGGCCGCCTGCGCCCAGCGCGGGCCGTACCAGACATAGGAGTTGCCGCGACCGATATTGTCGAGACTGTTGTCGTAGTAGTCGGCAATCACCTGCTGCAGGTTCGGGCCGAACACCGGCAGCGCCTCCAGCTGCGCGCCCTCGGCGCCGTTGTCGGACAGGAACAGCACCACAGTGTTGTCGAGCTGGCCACGTTCGGCCAGGTAGTCGATCACCCGGCCGACGTTCCAGTCGAGCCGCTCGACCATGCCGGCATACACCTCCATGCTGCGCGCAGAAACGGCACGCTGTTCGGCCGATAGCGCCTCCCACTCGGGACTGCGTGCCACCACCGGATGCGCCTCGACGCCCTCGCCGATCAGGCCAAGCTGCTTGAGCCGCGCCAGCCGCTCGGCGCGCAGCGCCTCCGGGCCGGCATCGTAGCGACCGAGGTAGTGGGCGACATTCTCCTCTGGCGCCTGCAGCGGCCAGTGCGGTGCCGAGAACGGCAGATAGGCGAAGAACGGCCGCGCATCGTCGTGCTGTTCGTCGAAGAAGCCCAATAGCCGATCGGTAAAGTAGTCGGACGAGTAGAAACCGTCCGTCAGCTCATCGACGAAGCGGCCATCCTCGGCGTACAGCCCCTCGGTGGTCTTCAATAGCCGCGGTTTGTGCTCGGGCGGAATCGGCGCCTCGAAGCCGTAGTGGTTGGCTGCGCCGGGCAGCAGCGCGAACGAGCGCTCGAAACCGCGTGCCGCCGGCGAGGTTTCCAGCGTCAAGCCCAAGTGCCACTTGCCCGACAACAGGGTGCGGTAGCCCGCGTCGTGCAATAGCTCGGCCACCGACACCACCCGGTCGTTCAGATGGCCCTCGTAGCCGGGCTTGCCGCGCAGCTCCGGCGTCAGCGCCTCGGCCATCGTGCCGATGCCGGCGATATGGTGGTCGGTACCGGTCAGCAGCATCGAACGGGTCGGCGAGCACGCCGAGGCGGTGTGAAAGTCGGTGAAGCGCAGGCCGGCTTCGGCCAACTTGTCGAGGTTGGGCGTGGCGATCTCGCCACCGAAGGCGCCCAGGTCGGAAAAGCCCAGATCGTCGGCGACGATCACCAGAAAGTTCGGGCGTTGCTGCGTCATCGTTACGTGTCCTTAATGTCTTGAATGGCCCGCCCTACCAGGCGAGCACGAAGTCTTCGAAGCGCTGCGGCAGCGGCGCAGGCTGCTCGATCAGCGTCTCACGCGGCGCGTCGGAGAAATCGGCGAGGATGTCGTCGCGCAGCGCCGCGAGGCGCACGTCGCCGCGTACCCGCGGATGTGGCAGCGGCACCGGCACGATGCGCTTGATGCGGCCCGGGCGCGGCTGCATCACCACCACCCGGTCGCCGAGGAATACCGCCTCGTCGACGTCGTGGGTGACCAGCACGGTGGTGATGCCCTCGGCCTGCCAGATGCGCTGCAGCTCCACCTGCAGATGGGCGCGGGTCAGCGCGTCGAGCGCGCCGAACGGCTCGTCGAGCAGCAGAATGCGCGGCCGGTTCACCAGCCCCCGCGCGATCGCCACCCGCTGGCTCATGCCGCCGGACAGCTGGTGCGGATAGGCCTTCTCGAAGCCGGTCAGGCTGACCAGCTCGATATGCTGCGCGATAGTGTCGCGCTTGTCCGCCTCGGACAGCGGGCTGTTCTCCAGCGCCAGCGCGACGTTCTGCTCCACCGTCAGCCAGGGGAACAGGCGGTGATCCTGGAACACGATGCCGCGCTCCAGGCTCGGCCCCTTGACCGGCTGACCGTCGAGCAGGATTTCGCCGTCGAACTGGTCTTCCAGGCCGATCAGCAAGCGCAGCAGCGTCGACTTGCCGCAGCCGCTGCTGCCGACGATGCTGATGAATTCGCCGGGTTGAATATCGAGGCTGATGTCTTCCAGCACCGACAGGGGCTGTCCCTTCACCGGGTAGGACTTGTTCAGATGCTTGAGACTGAGGGTGCCAATGGCGCTCATGCGGTTTCCTTTCAGTACGGTTAGCGTGGGCGCCAGCGCAGCGTGCGCTGTTCCAGCCGGGTGGCGACGGCATTGAGCAGCGCGCCGACCAGGCCGATCAGCACCATGCCGTACAGCACCCGGGCCATCTCGAAATGTTCGCGGCCGTCGATCAATGGGGTGGACACGCCGGGGGCCACCTTCAGGTAGTACTCGGCGCCGATGGTGCCGAGCCAGCTATAGATCAACCCCAGGTGCAGGCCGGCGAAGATCTGCGGGCTGGCGGCGGGCAGCACTAGCCGCAGCAGGGTCTGACGTCGGCCGAAGCCGAACACCCTGGTTACTTCGGCCAACTCGCGGCGCACGCTCTTGATGCCCTCGTAGGTGTTGAACAGCACCGGGTAAAAGGTCGCCAGCGCGATGAACACCAGCTTGGCCGGCTCGCCCTGGCCGAACCACACCGAGATCAGAGGTATCCAGGCGAACAGCGCCACCTGCTTGACCGCATGCAACGACGGTCCGGCCAGGCGATCGGTCAGCGGCGACAACGCCAGCAGCGCACCGATCACGAGGCCAGCCCCGGCACCGATAGCGAAGCCGGCCAGATCGCGTGCCAGGCTCGCCACCAGGCCCAGCGCCAGCTCGCCGCTGACGAACTGCTCGCGGGCGTAGGCCACCACATCGAGCGGCGGCACCACCAGCCGGGTATCGGCCCAGCCCCAGTGCGCCGATGCCCACCACAGCGCGATCAGCAGCAGCGGCACTACCAGGCCGCGCGGGTCGAACTTGCTAATGTTTTGCGACATCGTGAAGCCCTCAGTACGCGCTGTTGCGCCAGGTAAGCAGGTGGCGCTCGAGCAGTTGCAGGCCCTGATCGAGCACCAGTCCGACTACGCCGATCACCACCATCGTCGCCATCACCAGGTCCAGCTGAAACAGCTGGCGACCGTAGACCATCAGGTAGCCGATGCCCTCGCTCGAGGCGAGCAACTCCACCGCCACCAGCGCCATCCAGGCATTCGACAGGCCCAGGCGCAGACCATTGGCGAGGCTGGGCAAGGCGGCGGGCAACACCACCTTGCGCACGGTGCGCCACAGGCTGAAGCGGTACAGCCGCGCCACCTCGAAGAAGCCGACCGGCACGTTGCGGATGCCCTTCATCGCGTTGATCGCCACCGGCACCATCACCGCCTTGGCGATCACCAGCACCTTCAGCGACTCCTCGATGCCGACAAACAGGATGAACAACGGCACCCAGCCGATCACCGGCACCAGGCTGATCGCCTTGAAGGTCGGCAGCAGATAGGCCTCGACGCGCGGCGACAGCCCCATCGCCACGCCGAGCAGCAGGCCGGCCGCACTGCCGGCAGCGAAGCCCCACAACACCCGCGCGAGGCTGATGCCGAGATTGCTGGCCAGCTCGCCGCTGGAATACAGCTCAAGCAAGCTGTCGAGCACCTGCGTCGGCGGCGGCAGCAGCTGGGGGCTTATCCATTGCTGCTCGGCGATCAGTTGCCACAGCAGCAACAGCCCCAGCGGCAGCAGTAGCGCCAACAGGCCGCGCGACAGTGCGGTCAGATAGCCGGCCAGTACCGGTGGCAAGCGCAGCGCGCTGACCGATCGGGGAATAGACGTCATGAAACACTCCAGCTAGACAGAAACGGAACCACCAGCCCCCTGCCGTTCGGCCAACCTTGGCCGAACGGCAGGGGCTCGCCGGCTTACAACTTGGCGTTGCCCTTCGCGTCCAACGGTTTCCAGTAGTTATCCAGCCCCTGCGACTTGAGCGCGTTGTTCAGGTACTTCGGCTCAAACCAGCCCTGCACGTCCAGGTTGCCGCGCAACAGCTTCAGCTTCTGCGCCTCGGTCACGCTGTTGCGAACGAGTGCGACGAAGTACTCGTCCAGCAGCGGGCTTTGCACTTCTTTCTGAGAGATGCCCTCCGCATCACGCTTGAAGGCACTGAACGGGGTACCCGACTTCGCCCACAGTTGGAACAGCGCGTTGCGGTTCTTGTCGTCCGAGGCCCAGGCGGCTTCCTTCACCAGCACGTTGACGATGCGCTGCACCACCTCCGGGTATTTCTTCTCGAACTCCTCGGTGGTGAATACATAACCCTGCATGTTCAGGCTCTGCGCCTGCGGGTCTTTGCGGGTGCTGTAGACCACCCGGGCCACGCCACGATCCTCCAGGCTCAGGATGTTGCTGGAGCTCCACACCGCATCGACGTCCTTGGTGGTCAGCGCCGCGTTGCCGGTGGCGGTATCCATATTGATCGACTTGAAGTCACGCTCGGAAAGACCATGCTTGGCGTAGACCTTGCCGGCGGCCAGCTGCACCGCAGTGCCCTTGAACACCGCCACCTTCTTGCCCTTCAGGTCGTCGAGGCTCTTGACCGGCGAGTCGGGCGGCACCGCCAGGTACAGATTGGAGCTGCGACCGTTGGCCAGCAGCAACTTGGTCTTCAGACCGCCGGACTTGCCGATGATGGCCGGCAGGTCGCCCTCCCAGAACACGTCGAGCAGGCCGTTGGCAACCGCCTCGTTCAACGCCGGGCCGGCACCGCGGAAGTTGTTCCACTCGATCTTGATGCCGTCCTTCTGGAACTCCTGCTCCAAGAGGCCCTTGATCTGCGCATTGGCAAACGAATTGCCGGCGCCGACCGGGCGGTTGCCGGTGCCAACCAGTGGCGAGCCGAGGCGGATTACCTTGGGCAGATCGGCGGCAAAGCTCGGGGCGACAACGGCCAGCGCCAGGCCGGCGAGAAACAGGCGTCGGGTCAGTGAGATCATCGAGATAGTCCTTATGCGTTAAGTCAGAAACCGAACTGGAACTGAGCCAGCAAGTCGTTGGTGGTGCGGTTGTTCAGCTGGTCGATCGTGTGGTTCCAGTTGAGTTGGAACTTGGTGGTCTCGGCGAAGAACACGTTGAGGCCCAACGTGTGGATGTCGGAGCGGTCGCGCGTCACGTTCACATTCGGGTCGTAGCGGTCGAAGCGGTAGAACGGCTGATAGGACTTCGGCCACCAGTCGTCGAAGCGCCCCTGGGCGCGGTAGCCCTTCACGAACTGTTCGCCGATGTTGTAGAACAGCGTGGCGGTATGGGCGACGCTGCGACGCTCGCCAATGCTGTAGTTCTGCACCGTGCCGCTGGCGGTGGCGTCGCGGCCGACGTTGTATTCGTAGGTAATGCCGATCGGATGGTGGTTGTACGCCAGATCGAGGCCGTAACGGTCTTTGCGACCGGTGCCGACCAGGTTGTTGGCCGCACCGACGAACAGGTTCTGCGTGCCCTTGTAGATCGACGCGCCCAAGGTCAGCTGGCGCAGCCAGGAGTTGTAGTCGGACGGCGGCGTAAACGCGATCCGGCCGATCCAGTCCTTGGCGCTGTTGTCGTCCGGCTTGTTCGGGCCGTTGCCGTTGACCGCGCCGAACGCGTACGAGAACAGTGGCGCGCGGTAGTTGTAGCCGTAGTCGACGGTCGGCGAGACGTCGCCACGCAGGATCAGACCCACCTGGCGTCGTGCCAGGTCCATATTGCCCGGCAGCGTGTACTGGGCATTGTTGATGGTCGGCTTCAGGTCTTCGGTAGCCTGCACTTCCTGGGCATACGGCAGCAGCTGTTGGCCGAGGGTCAGGCCGGCGCGCGAGGTATCAGCGCTGATCGTCGGCAGGAAGTTGTAGGTCAGGCTGGCATCGAGCAGGTTGAGGAAGCTGTTGTTGGTGCCCTGCTGCGGCGAGGTACCGAAGCGCAGCGTGTAGTCGAGGTTGCGGCCTTCGTCGTAGTCCTTGTACAGGTTGCCGGTAAACGCCACCTGTACCGCGCCGAAGTCGAAGGTGCTGTGGCGGTTGTTGACCGCGTTGCCCTGCCCGGCCGCGCCCGAGGCGTTGGTGCCCTGGTCGCTGGTGGTGAACTTGGTCTGGATCACGCCGCTGACGTTGAGCGCGCGGTTCGACAGCGCGGTCTTGGTGTCGCGGTCGCGCTGTACCTGGTATTTGAAATTTTCCAGGTCGGCTTGCAGACCGTTGATGTCGTCGCGCGTCGCGTACTCTTCCGGCACACCGACCGGTGCCGGCTCGGTGGGCGGGTTGACGGCGGCGGTGGCCACCGGCGGTTTCGCGGTCTTGGCGGTGGCAGTCGGCACCGGCTTCTGCGCCTTCAGCTGCGTCTGCAGTTCGGCGACCGCTTGTTGCAGCGCCTTGACCTGCTGCTCCAGTTCTTCATTGCTGGCGGCCAGTACCGCCGGTGCGATCCCGGCCAATGCAAGCGCAGTCACCAACGCGCGTGGGGTCGATATGGTCATGCTGCATTTCCCTTGTTTTTAATGTCGTTGCATCGGCCGGCGGAGCGTTGCCACCGGCCTTATCGTTGGCTTTCGCATACCTATGAGCAGGAAGCATGCCAGGCGATATTTCAGGGGAAATCAGCGATGAAATGGTCGTTTTGCTGCGATCGCAGCATTCACCCTCGGCAGGCTGTCGCAATGGCGACAGGGCCTGCTCAGCAGGCGGAAATGACGCGACCCCGCCTGGGGCGGGGCCGTTCGAACTTGGCCGAACGGCTTTGGCCAAGACTGGGAACAACAGGAAATGCAGAGGGCGAAACGGGGATAGTTCCCCGCATGCAATGACCCACGTAATGGACTTTCGACCTTACCGATCAAGGCACTTGCCCATAACAATGGCCGAGTACGACACGGCGGCGTGATCGACCGGACAAAAAATACCCCGCCGCAGCGGGGTGGGGTCGTCGAGCTGAACCGGGCTTACGGCGCCGGATTCGGCCAACGGGCGTGGATGGCCTCGATCTGCGCGAGGATCTCGTCGGACAGCGTCAGCTGGATGCTGTCGAGGTTCTCCTGCAGCTGCGCAACCGAGGTCGCGCCGACGATATTGGCGGTGACGAACGGCCGGCTGTTCACATAGGCCAGCGCCAGCTGCACCGGACTCAGGCCGTGATGCTGTGCCAGCGCCACGTATTCGGCGGTGGCCGCCTGCGCCTGCGGGTTGCTATAGCGGATGAAGCGGTCGAACAGCGTCAGCCGCGCGCCATCCGGCCGAGCGCCGTTCAGGTACTTGCCCGACAGCACGCCCATGCCCAGCGGCGAATAGGCCAACAGGCCGACTTGCTCGCGCTGACTGAATTCGGCCAACCCCACCTCGAAGCTGCGGTTGAGCAGGCTGTACGGGTTCTGGATACTGACCACGCGCGGCAGCCCCAGCCGCTCGGCGGCGGCGAGAAAACGTGACAGGCCCCACGGGGTTTCGTTGGACAGGCCGATGTAGCGGATCTTGCCGGCGTCGATGAAGTCCTTCAGCGCCGCCAGCGTCTCCACGATCGGCACGCTGTCGTCGGGCGCATCGTCCCAACGATAGCCCAGTTGGCCGAAGAAATTGGTGCGACGGTCCGGCCAGTGCAGCTGATAGAGGTCGACGTAATCGGTGCCTAGACGCTGCAGGCTGCCATCCAGCGCCTCGGCGAGGCTCGCCTTGTCGAAATGGTTGCGCCCACCGCGGATGTGGCTGGGGCGCTGCGGATCGTGAATCGGGCCGGCCGCCTTGGTGGCGATCAGCGCCCGCTGCCGGTTGCCGGGCGCGCTGCGCAGCCAGCTACCGACGATGCGCTCGGTTTCGCCCTGGGTTTCCGGGCGCGGCGGCACCGGATACATCTCGGCGATGTCGATCAGATTAACGCCGTGATCGAGCGCCAGCTCGATCTGCTGATGCGCGTCCGTCTCGCTGTTCTGCTCACCCCAGGTCATCGTGCCTAGGGTGATCAGGCTGACCTTGATGCCGGTCGTACCAAGCGGGCGGTATTCCATTGAGGCTCCTTGTGAAAAGCAACGGTCGGCGACGGCAGCAAGCCGTGCCGTTTCATCAGTGTACGCAGTACGTGGCGGGTCAGGCCAAGCCGGGCCGCCGCCTGCACCTGGTTGCCCCGGCTGGCACTCAGCCCCTGCTCGATCAACAGCCGCTCGACCCGCTGGTGCACATCCGGCTCGGCCGAGGCGATCAGTTCGGCCAACTGTTCGGTCAGACCCGGCCAGCCGACCGGCACAGCAGCCGGCTCGGCCGCCCGACCGGCAACGACGCCACGCAAGGACAGGTGGCGCGGCTCGATCAGGCCGTGGTCGGCGGTCAGCAGAGCGCAGTGCAGCGAGTTTTCCAGTTCCCGGATATTGCCCGGCCAGGCATAGCCGAGCAAGATCGATTCGGCCGCCGCGCTCAACTGCGGGCGTGGCGCCCCGAGGCGCTGCCCATAATGACTGAGGAAATGCCGCGCCAGCGGCAGGATGTCGCCGGTGCGCTCGCGCAGCGGCGGCAGCCGCAGCGCGACGATATTAAGTCGGTAGAGCAGATCGAGGCGGAAGTGCCCGGCCGCCACCGCCTCAGCCAGATCGACATTGGTCGCCGACACCAGCCGGATGTCGAGCGGAATCGGCCGGCGCGCTCCGAGCCGGACCACCTCGCGCTCCTGCAGCACCCGCAGCAGCTTCACCTGCAGCGCCAAGGGCAGGTCGCCGACTTCGTCGAGAAACAGCGTGCCGCCGTTCGCCGCCTCGAACCAGCCCTCACGCCGTCCGGCCGCGCCGGTGAAAGCACCGGCCTCGTGGCCGAAGAACTCACTTTCGGCCAAGGTTTCGCTGATCGCGCCGCAGTTCACTGCGATAAACGGGCCACGCCGACCGCTCAATTCGTGCAGATGGCGCGCTAGCAGCTCCTTGCCGGTGCCGGTCTCGCCGCAGATCAGCACCGGCGCGTCGCTCGGCGCCACCCGCTCGGCCTGCGCCAGCAGCGCTTGCGAACTCGGGTCGGCGAACAGCAGCGCCTTGGCTCGGATCGACGGGCGCGTCTTGTCTTCCAGCGGCAGGGTCAGTACGGTGGCGGTAGCGGGGGGCATGATGGCAACTCCTGGTGAACGACGGGATACGACACTTACAGCTTGGCGATCGACACCTCGGTCGACTTGACGAAGGCGATCACTTCGCTACCCGGCTTCAGTTCCAGCTCCTTCACCGAGCGGGTGGTGATCACCGAGGTCACGATGCCGGCCGGCGTGCTGACGTCGATCTCCGACAGCACCGGCCCTTCGATGATCTCCTTGATGGTGCCGCGGAACTGGTTGCGCACATTGATGGACTTGATGCTCATGGCTGCCTTCCTTTACGAGTGAGATGACGGTCTGACCGCTGCCGGACACAAGGCAGATGTCATGGGAAATCACTCTACTCGCGCCGGTTTATTTCAAAAAATAATGAATATTCAGTTTGAAATAACAAAACAGACTATTGCTGTCTTTGCGGCAGCCTGCCGCGTTCGACTGCCGCATTGACGGCAGCTCCCGGCTGCTTCGCTCTTAGCTCATCGCCACGAAACCAGCGCACAGCAGGGCCAGGACCCGATTTCGACCAACTGGCACGCATCCTGCGTAAGAGCTCGTCATCGCAACCCGATGAGAACCGACCATGACTGTCACCACCCAGCTCTCCCGCGCCCTGCATTACTTGCCTGGCCAGTCACCGTCCACCGCGCAGCCGCCCGAAGCGGTCGACATCGTTCCAACCGGTGGCGCACTCGGCGCCGTCGTGCATGGCCTGGATGGACGCCGCCCTCTGTCGGCCGAACTGGTGCTGCGCCTGAAGGCCGCACTGCACCAGCATCTGATCCTGATCTTCAAGCAGCAGACGCTGAACGAAGAGCAGCAATTGGCATTCGCCAGCTACTTCGGCTCGGTATTCCGCCCGCCCGAAGACGTGCCGGTGCTGGCCAGCGCCCAGGCGAGCGGCCTGCCGCCCGACGTAGTGTCCGTGTCCAATCTGCCCGGCGGCCATACCGGACATGGCGAGCTGACCCCGCACGCCGACCACCAGTGGACGCCGCTACCGTCCAGCGGCTCGCTGCTCTACGCATTGGAACTCCCCCGCCAGGGAGGCGACACCAGCTGGTACAACCTGGTCCAGGCCTATGAAGATCTGGACGACGACACCGGGCACGAGATCGACCGCTTGCAGCTGATCACCTACAACCCCTTCCTGCGCCCGTTCGATGGCTCGCCACGCCCGCTCTACCGCACACCGGACCGCGAGCCGCTCGGCGCCGCCTTTCCCCATCCGCTGGTACGCACCCATCCGGACAGCGGCCGCAAGGCGCTCTACCTGAGCAGTCATGTCGAGGTCGAAATTCCTGGCTACGAACCGGCAGCGGGTGCGGCGCTGATTGCGCGTCTACGCGCCCACTTGGCTGAACCGCGCTATCGCTACACCCACCATTGGCAGGTCGGCGACCTGGTTTACTGGGACAACCAAGTCACCTTGCACTCGCGCACCGCCTTCGACCCGAACGACCGCCGCGTATTGAATCGCGTCAGCCTGGCCGGCAGCCGCCCGTTCTGACCGCGTTGGCCCGGGCATGCCTCCCCACGCCATGCTCCGGGCCAACCGCAAATACCACGAACTAGTGACCACTCATCCGTCCGCCACGACAACACATCGACATCAATCAAGCCGCAGTAGACATGGCTCTAACCGTCCACTACAACAAGCTAGAAAAACACTTTCCATGATAAGTGTTTAAATAAATATATTAAATTCAACTACATGATGAAATCAGCCTGTAATAAGGCGTTTACATCGCGACGGTTGACCCGACCATGACATCAAGGGGGTTGGGAGAAAAACGATGGCATTGATTGCCGTTCCGATACGACTGAGTGCAACGGCATGGCTGGTCGCTGTGTGCCTTTACGGCCCAGCCGCGCTTGCCTTCGATGCACGCAGCCCCTTCGGCGAGAATGGCCGCGACGACTGGCACAGCGCCGATCACAACTGGGACGGCAGCCCTGTCACGCCATTACGGATTGCCCCTGTCACAACGACAATCACGCCCACCCCGCTCAAACCACTTGCCCTTGTCGACAAGGCGATCAGTCGTGCGAACCCGACACCGCGCACGGCTCCGATCATCGTCATCGCGGCCCCCCTCAGCAAAGTTACCGGCACGGCACCGCCAAGTGGTCAATTCAACAATGCCATCGCACTGGTCAATACACTGCTCAATAACGTCGCCGGCGCCAATCTGACGCGCGAGCTAGCGCTCAGCAGTAACATCATCGATACAAGCAGCCAGGTAACGTTGTCATCGCAAGGCCGAATCTACATCAGTCGCTGATGCTGCCGGCAAGATATGGCGAAGCGGCTTTGCAAGCGTTGAGCCTGCTTGACCTTACTCCAACAGTCGGTCGCCGGTGGCACACAGCATCACTGCATTGAATCTTTCAGTGACTCTTGGCGCCGACAATGAGTCCTACGAGATAGGGCAGAACAATGCTGGGATTACTCGCTGATGCCTATTTGGACACGCCCCCCCGGCATCAACGATGCATCGGGGTGCATGGCTGAAGCCTGCTTTTGGGCAACGATTGAAGGGCTGCGTGAAACTCGGACAGCACAGACACGGCGCCTCACCCGAATTGTTACAACGACCGTCGGGCCCAACACACAACAGGGATGGTGGGGAAAATAGCTGATCGGTTACTTTAAACAGCAACGATCAAGAGAGATAAGTGCGCAAGATACACAAAAATGACGCAGCACAAAAAATAGGCAATAAAAAAGCCGGTCGAGACCGGCTTTAATCAATTTGACGTTATTACTTGTTCGATTGGTCGGGGTGAGAAGATTCGAACTTCCGACCCCCTGCACCCCATGCAGGTGCGCTACCAGGCTGCGCTACACCCCGACTGTCGAGCCACGCATTATAAACACGTGACTAGGATTTGCCAATCCCGTTATTTAATCCAGATAGAATAGTTTCCAGCTCACTGCGCACTTGCTGTGCAGTCAGCGTCGCACCGCCCTCGGCCTGACCGGGACGGCCGGCGAAGCCGTCGTCGTACATCAGGTCGCGCAGCTTGCGCACCATCAACACGTCGCGGTGCTGATAGTGGCGGCGCACGCCGCGCTGGCGAGTGTCGCGCAAGGGCGCGAAGGTTTCTTCCCAGGCGCGCAGCACGTGCGGTTTCACGCCGGCCAGGGCACTCACCTCTTCCAAGGTGAAGTAGCGTTTGGCCGGAATCGGCGGAAGTTCGGCCTTAGTCGTTGGCATGGAATTGTTCAACCATTCCCTTGAGTTTCTGACTCGCGTGAAAGGTCACAACGCGGCGGGCGGTGATCGGGATTTCCTCCCCGGTCTTCGGATTGCGGCCCGGACGCTGCGGCTTGTCGCGCAACTGGAAGTTGCCAAAGCCCGACAGCTTGACCGCGTCACCGGACTCCAGCGCAGTACGGATTTCTTCGAAGAACGTCTCTACCGTGTCCTTGGCTTCACGTTTGTTCAACCCCACTCTGTCGAACAATAGATCAGCCAACTCGGCCTTCGTCAAAGTCATGATTTCCCCTTACTGCAACAACGAAAGTAAATCAAAGCGCGCCCCCTGACAAGCAAGGGGCGGTTATTCATGCGGTTAGATCAGGCGCGCAGCACTGCGCCCTGAGCGCTGGCAGCGGCCAGCAGTGCGGCGATCGCCGGCTCGACGTCCTCGTCGGTCAGCGTCTTCGCGGCATCCTGCAGCAGGACACGGAAGGCCAGGCTCTTCTTGCCCTCTTCCACTCCCTTGCCGCGGTACACGTCAAAGAGACCGATTTCGGTAACGATGGCCGGAGCGGCTACGCGCAGCGCGGCAAGCAGTTCGCCGTAGTTGGCAGCCTCGTCGACCACCAGTGCCAGGTCGCGACGCACCGCCTGGAACTTCGACACCGACTGTGCCTTGACCATCTTGGCCGACAGCGCCGCCTCGAAGTCGAGCTCGAACAGCACCGGCGCGCTCGGCAGGTCGTAGCCCTGCACCCAACGCGGGTGCAGTTCGCCGATCACGCCGATAACCTTACCGTCAACCAGCACCTCGGCCGCACGGCCCGGGTGCAGCGCCGGGTGGTTCACCTTGCGGAACTCAGCGACGCGCGGCGCCAACAGCGCCTCGACATCGGCCTTCACATCGTAGAAATCGACGCGCTCGGCCTTGGCGCCCCACTGTTCGGCCAACCTCGGGCCCCAGACCAGGCCGCCGATGCGTTCCGGTTGCTCGAAGCCATCACCGGCCTTGCTGAACACGCGCGCCAGTTCGAACACGCGCACACGCGGCTGCTTGCGGTTGAGGTTGCCGACCAGCACGTCGACCAGACCGCCGATCAACGTCGAGCGCATCACGCTCATCTGGCTGGCGATCGGGTTGATCAGGCGCACCGGGTCGGTGTTGGCAGCGAAGTCGGCCTCCCACTTCTCCTCGACGAAGGCGTAGGTGACCACTTCCTGGTAGTCGCGGCCGGCCAACAGGTGGCGCAGCGCCTCGCGCGGACGGCGCTCTTCCGGCAGCGGCAGCATGCGCATGCCCGAACGCGGCGTATCGGACGGGATAGCATCGTAGCCGTAGACGCGGGCGATCTCCTCGATCAGGTCTTCCTCGATCGCGATGTCGAAGCGGAAGCTCGGCGCGTTGACCGCGAAGCCATCGGCGGTGGCGCGGTGCGGCAGGCCCAGACGGGTGAGGATGTCGGCGATCTGTTCGGCCGACAGCGCTACGCCCAACAGCTTGGCGACACGTGCGGTGCGCACGGTGACTTCTCCGCGCGCCGGCAGTTCGCCCACGGTCTCGGTGACCGGGCCGGCGTCGCCGCCGCAGATCTCGATCATCAGTTGGGTGGCGCGTTCGATCGCCTCATGCTGCAGCGCGAAGTCGACGCCACGCTCGAAGCGGTAAGACGAATCGGAACCGAAGCCCAGTTCGCGGGCACGGCCGGCGATCGCGTCCGGAGCGAAGAAGGCGCTCTCCAGGAACACATCGCGGGTAGCGTCGGTGACGCTGCTCTCCAGGCCGCCCATGATGCCGCCGATCGCCAAGGCCTTGGCATCGTCGGCGATCACCAGCATGTCCTCGGCGAGCGCCACTTCCTTCTCGTTCAGACACACCAGCTTCTCGCCCGGCTTGGCCATGCGCACGGTGATGCCACCCTGCAGCTTGGCCAGATCGAACGCGTGCATCGGCTGACCTAGTTCGAGCAGCACGTAGTTGGTGATGTCGACCGCGGCCGAGATCGAACGCAGGCCGGAGCGCTCCAGGCGACGGCGCATCCACTCCGGGGTCGGCGCGGCGGCGTTGACGTTCTTGACGATGCGGCCAACGTAGCGACCGCAGGCGGCCGGCGCGTCGATGGTGACGGCCAGCTTGTCGTCGATCACCGGGGCGACCGGGGCAATCGCCACCGGCGACAGCGCAGCGCCGGTCAGCGCGGCCACTTCGCGGGCGATGCCCTTGATCGACAGGCTGTCGGCGCGGTTCGGGGTGATCTTCAGCGTGAACAGGCTGTCATCCAGCGACAGGTAGTCGCGGATGCTCTGGCCCACCGGCGCATCCGCCGGCAGTACCAACAGGCCATCCACCTCGTCCGGCACGCCCAGTTCCTTACTGGAACACAGCATGCCGCCCGACTCGACGCCACGCATCTTGGTCGGTTTGATCTTGAAATCGCCTGGCAGCACCGCGCCCGGCAGTGCGCACGGCACCTTCAGGCCCACGGCCACGTTCGGCGCACCGCAGACGATCTGCACCAGTTCGCCGGTGCCGACGTCGACCTTGGTCACGCGTAGACGATCGGCGTTCTCGTGCTTGACCACTTCCTTGACCTCGGCCACCACCACGCCGGTAAAGGCCGGTGCGGCCGCCACGGCCTCTTCCACTTCCAGGCCCGCCATCGTCAGCAGGTAGGACAGCGCATCGCTGTCGATCGACGGATTAACCCAGCTTCTCAGCCACTGTTCGGAAAATTGCATTGTTCTTTACCCTGCCGCGCTCAGTTGAACTGTTTCAGGAAAGTGAGATCGTTGTCGAAGAACAGGCGCAGGTCGTTGACCCCGTAGCGCAGCATCGCAAAACGATCAAGACCGAAGCCGAAAGCGAAGCCGGTGTACTTTTCCGGATCGATGTTCACATTGCGCAGCACGTTCGGGTGCACCATGCCGCAGCCACCGATTTCCAGCCAGCCGCGCTCGCCCAGCACGTCCACTTCGGCCGACGGCTCGGTGAACGGGAAGAACGACGGACGGAAGCGCACCTGCAGGTCGTCGCGCTCGAAGAAGCGACGCAGCCAGTCGGTGATCACCGCCTTCAGGTCAGCGAAGCTCACACCCTCTTCCACCCACAGACCTTCCATCTGGTGGAACATCGGCGAGTGGGTCGCGTCCGAGTCGACGCGGTAGACGCGGCCCGGGGCCACGATCTTGATCGGCGGCTCGTTGTTGAGCATGTAGCGCACCTGGATCGGCGAGGTGTGCGTGCGCAGCAGGTTGCCGCCCTCGACGTAGAAGGTGTCGGCCATCGCGCGGGCCGGGTGGTTCTCGGGGATGTTCAGCGCCTGGAAGTTGTGGAAATCGGTCTCGATTTCCGGACCGTCGGCCACTTCGAAGCCCATCGAGCGGAACAGCTCGCTGATGCGCTCCAGCGTCAGCGTCACCGGGTGCAGACCGGACGGCAGGCTACCGCGGCCCGGCAGCGTCACGTCGAGCGCCTCGGCGGCCAGCTGCGCCTCCAGCTTGGCACTGTTGATCGCATCGCGACGGGCGTTGTGCGCCTCGGTGAAGCGTTCCTTGGCGACGTTGATGGTGGCGCCGGCGGCCTTGCGCTCCTCGGCCGGCAGCTTGCCCAGTTGCTTCAGCAGCTCGGTCAGCTCGCCGCTCTTGCCCAGATAGCGAGCCTTGACTTGTTCCAGTTCGACCAGGTCGGTAACGCCGGCGAGCGCCGCCAGACCCGACTCGACAATTGCGTCCACGTTCTGCATGAGTCGTTCCATATAGTGGAGAAGGCTTGCCACAAGCGCGTACGCTTCGAGCAAGCCATCTCGGTCAAATCAGGGACAAAACCAAAAAAAAGGGAGGCGACAAGGCCTCCCTTTTTAATTTCCAGCGATTAGGCGAGGCTCGCTTTGGCTTTTTCCACGATTTGGGCAAAAGCCGGCTTGTCGAACACTGCCATGTCAGCCAGGACCTTACGGTCGAGTTCGATCGCGGCTTTCTTCAGGCCGTTCATGAACTTGCTGTAGCTCAGACCGCACTCGCGAGCTGCCGCGTTGATACGGGCAATCCACAGTTGACGGAACTGACGCTTGCGCTGACGACGGTCGCGGTAAGCGTATTGACCCGCCTTCATCACCGCCTGTTTGGCGATGCGATAGACGTTCTTGCGACGGCCGCGATAGCCTTTCGCCAGGGCCAGGACTTTCTTGTGACGAGCGCGAGCGGTTACACCGCGTTTAACACGTGGCATTGTTTAACTCCTTAAGCGTAGGGCAACATTTTGGCGACAGACGCCATATCGCAAGCACGTACCATGGTGGTACCGCGCAGCTGACGTTTAGTCTTGGTGGTCTTCTTGGTCAGAATGTGACGTTTGAAGGCGAACGAACGCTTCACACCACCATTGCCCAACACTTTCAAGCGTTTTTTCGCGCTCGACTTGGTTTTCATCTTCGGCATGGAAAAGCTCCTGCAGAATTTTCTTAGATTCGGCGCTGGGTGATCTTTCGATACTTTAAAACCCATGCACCACGCTTTTAGCCACCCGTAACGGGCGGCACAAAATCAACACGGCAGGTCACCCTGCCGTGCCAAGTCGATGATTATACCCGATTATTTCTTCTTCGGGGCAACCATCATTACCATCTGACGACCTTCCAGACGCGGGAACTGCTCGACCGTGCCGATCTCAGCCAAGTCGGCCTCGACACGCTTGAGCAGCGCCAGGCCGATGTCCTGGTGAGCCATCTCACGGCCGCGGAAGCGCAGCGTGATCTTGGCCTTGTCGCCCTCAGTCAGGAAGCGGACCAGATTGCGCATCTTGACGTTGTAGTCGCCATCGTCAGTGCCCGGACGGAATTTGACTTCCTTGATCTGGATCTGCTTCTGCTTCTGCTTGGCTTCGTGCTTTTTCTTGGACGTTTCGTACTTAAACTTGCCGTAGTCCATCAGCTTGGCCACAGGAGGCTGCGCGGTCGGGGAAATTTCCACCAGATCGACATCCTTCTCTTCGGCCAACGCCATTGCCTCACGCAGACTCACGATACCGAGCTGCTCGCCTTCTGTGCCTACCAGACGGAGTTCGCGGGCGGTAATTTCGCCGTTGATCCGTGCTTCGCGTTCCTGAGCTATAGCTAAATCTCCTATTACTTATTCATCAAGTCTGCCGTGCCGACTTACGCTGCAGGCACTTCTGCCTTGAGTCGCTCGA
This sequence comes from Neisseriaceae bacterium JH1-16, assembly GCA_025989215.1. Taxonomy (GTDB): domain Bacteria; phylum Pseudomonadota; class Gammaproteobacteria; order Burkholderiales; family Chromobacteriaceae; genus Crenobacter_A. The sequence goes on from JAPDNP010000002.1 coordinate 201,797, forward strand.
CAAAGCTGTCCAGCGTGAGCTGCCCGAGGTCTTCGCCACGGGCACGTACGGCAACCAAACCGCCTGCCTTTTCCTTGTCGCCCACGATAATCTGGTACGGCAGCTTTTGCAGACTGTGTTCGCGGATTTTATAGCTGATCTTCTCGTTTCTCAAGTCGAGCTCGACGCGGAAGCCTTGTTTTTTCAGCGTTTCTGCAATGCTAGCGGCGTAATCGGCCTGAGCTTCGGTGATATTCATCACTACCAGCTGCACCGGTGCGAGCCATACAGGGAAGGCCCCGCCGAAGTTTTCGATCAGGATGCCGAGGAAGCGCTCCATCGAACCGACGATCGCACGGTGCAACATGACCGGCGGTTTGCGAGTGTTGTCTTCCGCCACGTATTCCGGCCCCAGACGCTCCGGCAGCACGAAGTCGAGCTGCAGGGTGCCACACTGCCAGGAGCGGCCGATCGCGTCCTTGATGTGGTATTCCACCTTGGGGCCGTAGAACGCACCCTCGCCCGGCAGCTCTTCCCACTCCACGCCGCAGGCGGTCAGCGCGGCACGCAGACCGGCCTCGGCCTTGTCCCACACCTCTTCGGAACCGGCGCGTTTTTCCGGACGCAGGCTCAACTTGACGGCCACTGACTCGAAGCCGAAGTCGTCGTAGACGCTCATCGCCAGCTTGTGGAAAGCCTTCGCCTCGTCGATCAGTTGATCTTCGGTACAGAAGATGTGCGCATCGTCCTGGGTAAAGCCACGCACGCGCATCAGACCATGCAGCGCGCCGGACGGCTCGTTGCGATGGCAGGCGCCGAATTCGGCCAGACGCAGCGGCAGGTCGCGATAGGAACGCAGATCGCTATTGAAGATCTGCACGTGACCCGGGCAGTTCATCGGCTTCACCGCGTAGTCGCGCTTCTCCGACTCGGTGGTGAACATATTGTCACGGTAGTTTTCCCAGTGACCCGACTTCTCCCACAGACTGCGGTCCATCATCAGCGGGGTGCGCACTTCCTGATAGCCGGCCTCGGTCAGGCGGTTGCGCATATACTGCTCAACCGACTGCCACAGCGACCAGCCCTTCGGGTGCCAGAACACCATGCCCGGCGCCTCGTCCTGCATGTGGAACAGGTCAAGCACCTTGCCAAGGCGACGGTGGTCGCGCTTCTCGGCCTCCTCCAGCATGAACAGGTACTGTTCGAGGTCTTCCTTCTTCGCCCAAGCAGTGCCGTAGACGCGCTGCAGCATCTCGTTCTTGCTGTCGCCACGCCAGTAGGCACCGGCCAGCTTCATCAGCTTGAACACCTTCAGCTTGCCGGTGGACGGCACGTGCGGGCCGCGACACAGGTCAGTGAAGCTGCCTTCGCGATACAGCGACAGCACTTCGCCCTGCGGGATCGATTCGATGATCTCGGCCTTGTAGGCCTCGCCGATCGACTTGAAGTAGGCAATCGCCTCGTCGCGCGGCAACTCGTAGCGCTCGACCGGGATGTCCTTCTTCGCCAGCTCGGCCATCTTCTTCTCGATCGCCAGCAGATCTTCCGGGGTGAACGGGCGCTTGTAGGCGAAGTCGTAGTAGAAACCGTTCTCGATCTCCGGCCCGATGGTCACCTGCGCTTCCGGAAACAGCTCCTTGACCGCATAGGCCAACAGGTGGGCGGTAGAGTGGCGGATGATCGACAAGCCGTCGGCATCCTTATCGGTGACGATGGCCAGATCGACATTGCGGTCGATCAAGTAGGAAGTGTCGACCAGTTGGCCGTCAACCTTGCCGGCCAGGGCGGCGCGGGCCAGGCCGGCACCAATCGAGGCGGCGACATCATGGACAGTAACCGGCTGTTCAAAGGAGCGGATCGAACCGTCGGGCAGGCGAATGTCAGGCATGTCAAACTCCAGCTTATCTAGTGAGCACGTTGTCGCACGCGCACGCGAAAAGGGCAAAAAAAAAGTGCGGCACGAGCCGCACTTTTTCGTCTTTCAGGGTCTTTGGAGCAAAACCCCGCATGGCTCGTTACCGGGCGATACGGGTAGTAGTAGTTCGGAAGTTCATTCCGCTTGCTCCATCGAAGTATTTGGTAGGCACGATTGGACTCGAACCAACGACCCCCACCATGTCAAGGTGGTGCTCTAACCAGCTGAGCTACGTGCCTGCAATCAGCAGAGGACGCCATCTTAAACACGGCATTGAGCAAATGCAAGCCCTTTTTGACAAGACAGGCGATGCCCCGCGCATTCGGTTATACTAGCGCGCTGATTTTCTTCACCAATTCCCGAACACTTTAACGTCAAACATGCTGCAGTTTACCGTACACAAGACCTCCGGCGGGGCCCGCCGCGGCACACTGGTGCTCAATCATGGCGTCGTAGAGACCCCGGTATTCCAGCCGGTAGGCACCTATGGCTCAGTCAAGGCGATGAGCCCGCTCGAACTGAACGAGATCGGCGCCCAGATCATCCTCGGCAACACCTTCCACCTGTGGCTGCGTCCGGGCCTGGAAATCGTCGAGCAGTTCGGCGGCCTGCACGAGTTCATCGGCTGGGACAAGCCGATCCTGACCGACTCGGGCGGCTTCCAGGTGTTCTCGCTGACCGATATGCGCAAGCTCACCGAGGAAGGCTGCACCTTCCAGAGCCCAGTGAACGGCGACAAGCTGTTCCTGTCGCCCGAGATCTCGATGAAGATCCAGACCGTGCTCAACTCGGACATCGTGATGCAGCTGGACGAGTGCACCCCGGGCCAGGTCGACCATGCCACCGCGCAGAAGTCGCTGCAGATGAGCCTGCGCTGGGCCGAGCGCTCACGCCGCGCCTTCGACGATCTGAAGAACCCGAATGCGCTGTTCGGCATCGTGCAGGGCAACCTTTATACCGATTTGCGCCAGGAATCGCTGGAAGGACTGATGCAGATCGGCTTCGACGGCATCGCCATCGGTGGCCTGTCGGTGGGCGAGCCGAAGCCGGAGATGTACCGCATGCTCGAAGAGCTGCGCGACATGCTGCCGGCCGAGAAGCCGCACTACCTGATGGGTGTGGGCACGCCAGAGGACCTGGTGCACGGCGTGGCCAATGGCATTGACATGTTCGACTGCGTAATGCCGACCCGCAACGCGCGCAACGGCTGGATCTTCACCCAGTGGGGCGACGTCAAGATCAAGAACGCCAAGTACAAGGACGACAAGCGTCCGCTAGACGAAATGTGCGGCTGCTACACTTGCCAGAACTTCAGCCGCGCCTACCTGCACCACTTGCATCGTGTCGGCGAAATCCTCGGCGCACGCCTGAACACCATTCACAACCTGTACTACTACCAGGAGTTGATGCGCGAGATTCGCCAGGCGATCGAAGACGACCGTTTCGAGGATTTCCGTGCCGAGTTTGCCGTCAAGCGCGCCCGCGGCGCCTAAGCCGGTCGAACCATTGTTGTCGCACTCAGTCTGAATGGGCTTTCGGCCAAGTTTCAGCCTGGTTGGAAAACCCGGGGCCGCTCGCTACAATGCTCGGCTCCGGATCATCGACAACGACGAATCAATAAGAGAGGGAAACAAATGTTTATTACCCCGGCATTCGCCAACACCACTGTAGGCGGCTTCGATCTGATGGGCTTCCTGCCGATGATCGTGATCTTCGTGCTGTTCTGGTTCCTGCTGGTACGTCCGCAGCAGAAACGCGCCAAAGAACACCAGAAGATGCTGACCGAACTGGTCAAAGGCGACGAGGTGATCACCCAGGGCGGCGTAGCCGGCCGCATCACCAAGTCGGGCGAGCAATTCATTAGCATTGAAATCGCCAACGGCGTTGAAATCAACGTACAGCGCGGCGCCATCACCGCCAAGCTGGAAAAAGGCACTCTCAAGTCTCTGTAACCCGCGTCGGGGCCACCATCACCAACGGTGGCCCCGTGCCTTATGGATATCCCTAATCCATGAACCGCTATCCGCTCTGGAAATACCTCGTCATCGCGGTAGCACTGATCGTCGCGACGATCTATACGCTACCGAACTTCTTTGGCGAAACCCCAGCGGTCCAGATTTCCAGCACCCGACAGTCGATTCCGGTCGACACCGCGCTGATGGGCCGTATTGAAGACGCTCTCAAGGCCAACAAGCTGGCTCCGGACGGCATGTATCTGGACGGCACCAGCCTGAAGGTGCGCTTCAAAGACACCGACACCCAGATCAAGGCACGCGATGTGATCCAGCAGGCGCTGGGCGACAACTACATCATCGCGCTGAACCTGCTGGCGGCCTCGCCGACCTGGATGTCGCAGATCAAGGCCAACCCGATGTTCCTCGGCCTGGACCTGCGTGGCGGCGTGCACTTCCTGCTGCAAGTCGACATGAAGGCCGCGCTCGACAAGACCATGGAGCGCTACTCCGGCGACATCCGCCGCGAACTGAAGAACAAGCAGGTGCGCTACGGCACGATCACGCGCACCGGCAACAACCTGGTGCTGCAGCTGCGTGACAAGGAAACGCTGAACAGCGCCGCCGACATCATCGCTCGCCAGCTGCCGGTACTGATGCAGAACAGCGACGATGCCAGCTACAAGCTGACGCTGACGCTGAAGCCGGAGGAAATCACCCGCCTGCAGGGCGACGCGGTGAAGCAGAACATCACCACCCTGCACAACCGGGTGAACGAACTGGGCGTGGCCGAGCCGATCATCCAGCAGGCAGGTGCCGACCGCATCGTGGTGCAGCTGCCGGGCGTGCAGGACACCGCCAAGGCCAAGGACATCCTCGGCCGTACCGCCACGCTGGAAGTGCGCATGGTGGAAGACGATCAGGGCAAGATGGCCGAAGCGATGGCCGGCAACGTACCGGCTGGCTACGACCTCTTGGACGAGCTGACCCCGCGCGGCCCGACCAAGATCCTGGTGAAGAAGGACGTCGAGCTGACCGGTGACAACATCAACGACGCGCAACCTGGCTTCGACCAGAACGGCGCGCCGGCGGTGAACATCAACCTCGACTCGGCCGGTGCGTCGATCTTCCGTCAGGTGACTGCCGAGAACATCGGCAAGCGCATGGCGATGATCCTGGTCGAAAAAGGCAAGAGCGAAGTCGTAACCGCACCGGTGATCCGCAGCGAAATCGGCGGCGGCCGCGTGGAAATCTCCGGCAGCATGAACGCCGCCGAGGCCAACGACGTGGCGCTGCTGCTGCGTGCAGGCTCGCTGGCTGCGCCGATGCAGATCATCGAAGAGCGCACCATCGGCCCGAGCCTGGGTAAGGACAACATCGACAAGGGCTTCCACTCGACGATGTGGGGCTTTGCCGCGATCGCGGTGTTCATGTTCATCTACTACCGCGTGTTCGGGGTGATCTCGGCGCTGTCGCTGGGCTGCAACCTGCTGTTCCTGGTGGCGATCCTGTCGATGCTGCAGGCGACGCTGACCTTGCCGGGTATCGCGGCGATCGCGCTGACGCTGGGTATGGCGATCGACTCGAACGTGCTGATCAACGAGCGGATCCGCGAGGAGCTGCGCCATGGCTTCCCGCCGGCGTCGGCGATCCAGGCTGGCTACCAGCACGCCTGGGCGACCATCATCGACTCCAACGTCACCTCGCTGATCGCTGGTCTGGCGCTGCTGATCTTCGGTTCCGGCCCGGTGCGCGGCTTCGCGGTGGTGCACTGCCTCGGCATCCTGACCTCGATGTTCTCGTCGGTGTTCGTGTCGCGTGGCCTCGTCAACCTGTGGTATGGCCGCAAGCGCCGCCTGAGCTCGATCTCGATCGGCCAGATCTGGAAACCGCAACAGTAAGCCAACAGGGTCGGCATCGCGCCGGCCCGGTTTAGCGCAGAGGATCACATGGAGTTTTTCCGCATCAAACGGGACATCCCGTTCATGAGCTACGGCCGGCTCACCACCACGATCTCGCTGGTGACCTTCGTGCTGGCCGTGGTGTTTCTGGTCATTCGTGGCCTGAACTTTTCGGTCGAGTTCACCGGCGGCACCGTGCTGGAAGTACAGTACACCCAAGCCGCCGAACTGAGCGACATCCGCCACCGCCTCGACAAGCTCGGCATGGGCGACATCGCGGTGCAGAACCTCGGCACCAGCCGTGACGTAATGATCCGCCTACCGAACCACGGCGATCGTTCGTCGGCACAGCTGTCCGAGCAGGTCATGCAGGTACTCAAGGACGGCAGCGGCCAAGTCGAACTGCGCAAGGTCGAGTTCATCGGCCCGCAGGTCGGCCAGGAACTGGTGACCCACGGCCTGACCGCGGTGATCCTGGTGTGCATTGGCATCATGATCTACCTGGCGATCCGCTTCGAATGGCGCTTCGCCGTGGCGGCAATCATCGCCAACATGCACGACGTGGTGATCATTCTCGGCTGCTTCGCGTTCTTCCAGTGGGAATTCTCGCTGACCGTACTGGCCGGCGTGCTGGCGGTGCTGGGCTACTCGGTGAACGAGTCGGTGGTGGTGTTCGACCGGATTCGCGAGAACTTCCGCAAGCCGGCGATGCGCGGCAAGTCCGTAGCCGAAGTGATCGACAACGCGATTACCTCGACGATGAGCCGGACCATCATCACCCACGGTTCGACCGAGGCGATGGTGCTGTCGATGCTGGTCTTCGGCGGCGCGGCGCTGCACGGCTTCGCCACGGCGCTGACCATCGGCATCGTGTTCGGCATCTACTCGTCGGTGCTGGTCGCCAGCCCGATCGTGATGTGGCTGGGCCTGTCGCGCGAGAATCTGATCAAGCCGCCAAAACAAAAACAGGAAGCGGTGGTCTGAGCATCGCGGACCTCACTGGCCGGCTAGTCCGGCCAGTTTTGTATCTGCCGTCAATCAACCGATAACAACACTCACCGTCATCACACACCGCCCATGGAAGCCATCACTTTTCTCATCGATTTCATCCTGCACATCGACAAGCACCTGGCCGAGCTGGTCAGCAGCTACGGTTCGCTGACCTACGCGATCCTGTTCCTGATCGTGTTCTGCGAAACCGGCCTGGTGGTACTGCCCTTCCTGCCGGGCGACTCGCTGCTGTTCGTTGCCGGCACGCTGTCGGCCACCGGCGCGATGGACGTGCACCTGCTGGTCGGCCTGCTGATCGCCGCCGCGATCATCGGCGATACCGTCAACTACACCATCGGCCGCAAGCTGGGCCTGAAACTGTTCTCCAACCCGAATTCGAAGATCTTCCGCCACGAATACTTGGAGAAGACCCACGCCTTCTACCAGCGCCACGGCGGCAAGACCATCATCCTGGCGCGCTTCGTACCGATCGTACGCACCTTCGCCCCGTTCGTGGCCGGCGCCGGCGAGATGAGCTACGGTCGCTTCCTGTTCTTCAACGTGACCGGCGCGGTGGCGTGGGTGGGCAGCTTCACCTATCTTGGCTTCTTCTTCGGCAACCTGCCGGTGATCAAGTCCAACCTGTCGCTATTGATCGTCGGCATCATCTTCGTGTCGATCCTGCCGGGCCTGATCGAGTTCGTTCGCCAGAAACGCAAGGCGCGCGTCGCAGCATGAAGCGCATCCAACGCCTACCCGACCATCTGGTCAACCAGATCGCCGCCGGCGAGGTGGTGGAGCGCCCGGCTTCGGCGCTGAAGGAGATGCTAGAGAACAGCCTGGATGCCGGCGCCGGCAAGGTCACCGTCGACCTGGCGCAGGGCGGCATCAAGCTGATCCGCGTCACCGACAACGGCAGCGGCATCGAGGCGGACGATCTGGCGCTGGCGCTCGATCGCCACGCCACCAGCAAGATCCACAGCCTGTCCGACCTCGAATCGGTGTCCACGCTGGGCTTCCGTGGCGAGGGGCTGGCCAGCGTCGCCTCGGTGTCGCGGCTGACGCTGACCAGCCGACCGCAGGACAGCGCGCACGCGCACCAAATCGTCGCGATCGACGGCACCTTGCACCCGGTCGAGCCGGCCGCGCATCCGGAAGGCACCAGCGTCGAGGTGGTCGACCTGTATTTCAACACCCCGGCTCGGCGCAAATTCCTGAAGAGCGAGGCCACCGAGTACGCGCACTGCTCGGCCACCTTCGAACGGATCGCGCTGGCGCACCCGCATGTCGAGTTTCTGCTGCGCCACAACGGCAAGGTGGTACAGCGGCTGCCGGCGCAAACGCTGGCCGAACGCATCGGCGCCATCCTCGGCCGCGACTTCGTCGATGCCGCGCTGACCGTCGATGCCGAGGCCGCCGGCCTGACGCTACGCGGCCTGGTGGCCAGCCCGACCTACTCCAAGGCCAGCCGCGACGCCCAGTATTTCTACGTGAATGGCCGCTTCGTGCGCGACAAGCTGGCGCAGCATGCGATCCGCCAGGCCTTTCGCGACGTGCTGCACCATGACCGCCACCCCTGCTACGCGCTGTTTTTGACGCTGCCGCCCGAAGGCGTCGACGTCAATGTGCACCCGACCAAGATCGAGGTGCGCTTTCGCGAGTCACAGGCGATCCACCAGTTCGTGTTCCACGGCGTCAACAAGGTACTGGCCAGCACCGTGGCCGGCAGCACGCCGCAGCAGGTCGGTTTCGGCCAACCTTCGAGCGAAGGCGTCGCGCCGGCAGCGAGCCTGGCTGTCGGCACCTCGGGCGCCACACCGACGCTGACCGCACGGCCGGTCTACCAGCAGCAGTCGTCGCTACCGCTGTCGGTGGCGCGCGAGGCCAATGCCGGCTATGCGGCGATGTTCGCCGGCGTGCGCGACGACGAGCAAAGGTTGGCCGAACGCCCTGCCCTGCTCGAGGCTTCGGCCAACGTCGGCAGCCTGGCGGCGCTCACACCGGTGGCCGCCCCGACACTGCCGGCCGGCGACCCGGACGGCCTGCCGCCGCTCGGCTTCGCGCTGGCGCAGCTGCACGGCGTCTATATCCTGGCCCAGGCAGTCGAGGGACTGATCCTGGTCGACATGCACGCCGCGCATGAGCGCATCGTCTACGAACGGCTGAAGACCGCGCTGGAGTCCGACGCGATCCCGTCGCAGCCCTTGCTGCTGCCGGTGTCGTTTGCCGCCGACAAGCTGGAAGTCGCCACAGTGCACGACGAGGCGGCCGGCATGCAGCGGCTCGGCCTGGACCTGGCGCCGCTCTCCCCCACCCAGATCGCGGTGCGGGCGGTGCCGATCTGGCTGAAGGACGGCGACCCGGTGGAGCTGGCGCGCGCGGTAATCAAGGACGTGCGCGAGGCCGGCATGAGCCGGGTGCTGACCGAACGACGCAACGAGCTGTTGGCGACAATGGCCTGCCACGGCGCGGTGCGCGCCAATCGCCAGCTGACCTTGGCCGAAATGAACGCGCTGCTGCGCGACATGGAAGCCACCGAGCGCTCCAACCAGTGCAACCACGGCCGCCCGACCTGGGTGCGATTGAGCATGAAGGAGCTGGACGGTCTGTTCCTGCGCGGACGCTGAATCAGGTCGCAGGTGTCGGCCAACCCTGGCGCGACGCCACCCAGCAAAAACGGGAGCCCTCTGGCTCCCGCTTTCTTTTCTTGCGCTAGCGCTCAGCGCACCAGCTTGGTCGTCGGCGCGATCACGCCGCCGACGTTGATCGACGCGTACACGGTCAGCGTCTTGCGGTAGCCTGCGTCGTGCCAGCCGCGTGCCTCCACCTGGAAGGAACCCTGGTACACGCCGGCCGGCAGGCCGGGGTTATCGGCCGCCACGTACTGCAACACCAGCGCGCTGCTGCGGCCGCCATAGCAGGCCGCCGCGTCGTTCATCGCGTAATAATAGGCACGGCCGCAGCCCGAATTGCGCCAACCGCGCAGCTTCACCTGATAGCTTTGCTTGGTGCTCTGGTTGACCAGGGACGCCGACACGGTCGCCGGACTGGTCGAGCCTTTCCACGCAAGCGCCGCCGGGCCGCGCGCCGCCGCCTGCGACGGAACCAGGTAAGCGACCGTGCCCTTCTGCGCCTCGCCGCTCAGATCGGGCAGCGCCAGCGCAGCCTTCTCGGTCAGCGTCACCCGTTCGCTGTAGAGCTGTGCGCCCGGATAGATCGAGCGTACCCAGCCCGCGTACTTGCTGACGCGCGCACCGGTCGAGCTGGCGTCGTTGCCGCCGTTGGTCGTCGCGATGACGGTCCAGAAGCCGTCCTGCTGCTGCCACCACGACGAGCCGCTGTCGCCTGGCGCGGTCCGCGCCCACATATCGGCCCCGGTCACCTTGTTGAAGCCGGCGCCGATGCCGTAGTCCATCTCCCAGATGCCGGTGATCTTGCTCACGCCCCAGGCGCGGCGCTGCCCCGATACCGGCCACCAGCCGCCGTTGCTGCTGGTACTGCCTATGCCCCACGAGCCGTAACCGACCAGCTCAACCGGCCGGCCGTTTTCGTTACTGCCGTCGTACAGCCACGGCGTGGCGAGCGGCTGGCCCTGCGCATTGAGGATGGCCGCCACCTTCGGCAGGCGGATCAGGCCGATGTCGGTCGATGCGCCGCCGAAGCCGGCCGGCTTGTTCAGGCGATACGGATGCACGTAGAAATCGCCGCTGCCCTTGGCCACGGTGCGGCCAGCCCAGTCGGTGATCGTGCCCGAGTACGGCCCGGTAGTCGCCGTGTTGTACGGCAGGCAGTGTGCCGCGGTCAGGATGTACGCCCACTTGCCGTCGGCCGAGTCGCCGATCCAGTTGCCGGTGCAACTGGGGATGTCGACCACCGACAGGAACTGCGGCGACAGGCTGTGCTGGCGCAGCGGCTCGAACGCAGCGGCGATGGTGCCCGGCACATCGTTGACATTACCGCCATTGGCGACGAACACGCTATCGCTGACGACAATGGCCGCCGCGCTGCCCGATAGCGCCAACAGGCCCAAGCCCAGCCCGAATCCTTGTTTCCAGAAACCCTGCATGGATGCCGTCCTTGTTATTGTTCAACGGGAAGGCAATGGTAATGTCATTGATTTAAACCGATCAATTTCAATTATGCATTTTTAATAAAATTTACCGGTTTAAAATGACTTAATGTTGCGCCACGCCGACAGTCCCGACACCCTGTCTGACCTCGACTCGGCGCAACCTCGGCCAAAGCGCAACGTCAGTCATCCGCACCGCATCGCGGTGATTCAGCGCGATGTTGCATCGCGCCGCCGGCCATGTTCGGCCAACTCGGCGGCGATGAACGCATCGATCATGGCCCGGTAAGTCTGCTCGACCACCGTCGGATCGGCATCCAGCTCGCCCGCCAGCGCCCGGACCTTAGCGATCACCTGCTCGACTCGCTGCGGCGCCCGCACTTCGTCACTATTGCGCTTGAAACCGGCAGCCTGCCGGACATAGCCACCCCGTTCGGCCAGCAAGGCGACGATCTGGCGGTCCAGCCGATCGATCTGTTCACGGACTTCGTCGATGGAGTGACATTCGCGACTCTGAACCACGGGATTCCCCTTCCTTATCACGGCACAACCGCCCATTAAATGACAAAGACATAATAAGTACAAAGGAGAAACGCCTCGCATTCCGCACCCCATCGCATTGGCCTAATCCGGCTTTCGGCCAACCATGGCCTACTCCTGAGTGCGCCATGCCATAGGGCACACCGGCCCAGTCCTCGTCCAACTAGGCCCCCCTCTACCAGACAAACGGAATCAGCCGGTAGCGCACCCGGCGACAATACTCGACATAGCCGGGCAGCTCGGTCGCCAGTACCAGTTCCTCGTCCAGCAACCGTGCCATCAGCACCGCCGCGAACCCCAATATCGGCAACAGCCCCCACCAGGATGCCAGTGCCAGCGGTGTCGCCAGAAACACCAGCAGGCCGCCGGCGTACATCGGATGGCGCACCCAGGCATAGGGACCGGTGTCCACCAGCGTCTGGCCGGCTTCCACCTGGATGGTGCTGGAGGCATAGTGGTTGGCCAACAACACGCGATAGACGAGCCACCAGCCGATCAGCTGCAGACCATGGGCGAGCACCACCGCCCAGGCTGACAGAGCGGCTCCCTGCCAGCGCCACCCCAGGGCTGGCACCAGGTAAACCGCCACCATCGTCAGGCCGGCCAGGCTGCGCAGCCGCCGTTGGCGGGGCCGCGTCTCGCTCCAGCCCATGCGTCGTTCTACCAATTGCGGGTCATGGCGCAGGAAATAGCCGGACGCCAGCACCATGCCCAGCGCGAACACCGCCAAGTACAGCCAAGCCTGCCAGTAGTACAGCGAACCGGCCGACACGAACAACAAGACGCCAAGCGCCAACAGAAACTGCACGTCGGCGCGCCAGACGCGCCGTGCAAGCGGGCTCATGATCCCTACCCTCGGCAATGACCGCACTTTACTGTAGCCGGCCGGCACGGCCCTCGGGGCGTTAGCTCTGCGCGACGGTGCGGCGGTCCTCCAGCCAGGTGCCGGCGCGCTGTGCCTCAGCCTCATGGCCGGGCTCGCGCCAGGTTTCGCGCAGCGCCTCGGCCTGCCAGCGCTGCATCGACGGCAGCGCCAGCAGCCGGGCCACGTAAGCGGCGGCCACTTCGCTCAGCGCCAGCCCGTAGGTCTGCACGCGAAACGCCACCGGTGCGAAGAAGGCATCGACCGCGCTGAACACCGTCCCGGCCAGGAACGGCCCGCCGAAGCGGCTCAGGCCCTCGCTCCACAGCTCGTCCAGCCGCGCGATGTCGCGTTGCAGCGCCGGCGGCATCGCATCGAGCCGGACCCGGATCCCGCAGTTCATCGTGCAGTGCTCGCGCAGCGCACCGAAGCCCGCGTGCATCTCGGCGGCGGCACAGCGCCCCCAGGCTCGCGCCTGCGCATCGGCCGGCCAGACACCGGCGTGCCGTTCGGCCAAGTGTTCGGCAATGCCCAGCGAGTTCCACAGCACAGTGTCGCCATCGTGCAGGCACGGCACCTGGCCGGTGGGCGAGAACTCGCGATACGCCGCCCAACTGGAACCCTCGCCAAACGGCACCAGGCGCTCCTGAAACGGGATCGCCAGCTCGCTCAGCAATACCCAGGGACGCAGCGACCAGGACGAGTAGTTCCTGTTGGCGATGAAGAGCTGATACATGAAGAGTGGACTCAATAAGGGAAAATACAGTGGAGACGCGGACGCCGCGGCGCACAGGTCGCGGCGCCCGCTCGGGGTCAGGTGGCGAACTCGATCTCGGCGACCGGCAGCGCCCGGATCGCTACGCCGAAACTGCGGATCGCCGACAGCGTGGCATTGTGATGAGCGCGGATCGACGCGGCGCTGGCGTGCACCTTATCGTGGGTGGTGTGCGCGTCGGCGGCCAGGGTCACCTGGTAGCCGAGACCGGCGGCGCGGCGCGTGGTGGTGTCGACGCACACCTCGCTCGCATAGCCGCACAGCACCAGGTGTTCGGCCCCCAGCGCTGCCAGCCGTTCGGCCAGGTCGGTGCGCAGAAAAGAATCCGGCGTGGTCTTGCGTACCACCGCATCGTCCGGCCGGGCATCCAGCCCCGCCGCCAGCGCCCAGCCGGGCGAACCGTACTCGATCGGCGTACCCGGGCTTTCGTGTTGCACGAACAGCACCGGCACCTTGGCCGAACGGGCCCGGTCGATCAGGCCGTTGATGCGGCCAATCACCTCGGCGGCTTCGTGCGGATACGGTTGCTGGTCGAACAGCAGGCTTTGAACATCGATCACGATCAGTGCGGTGCTCATCGGAGTCCATCCTTGGTCAGGGCGAGGCGTTCCATACTACGCGGATGGCATGGCTTGTACAGCCCGAATCCAGACAAAACGGCGCCCGATCCGGTCATGAGCAATCTTGATCCGTTCAGGCCAAAGAGACAGCCTTGGCGACGGTGACGGCTTTAGTTTCAGCGGCCCCTTCCCCGTTGTTCATCAACACCTCAAGGCACCGCACTATCGTCAATAGCCACCCAGATTTCGATCTCGCCGTCTGAGCCAGCCGGGTCCTGCCCCGCCCGGTACAGTTCGAAATCCGGCCGGTGCGCCGACTGATAGCCCGAGCGCGGTAGCCAGTCGAACAGGATGGCGCGCCAGGTATCACCGAGCGTGGCCGGGCCGCGGTGGACGAATACCGCGTAGTGCTGCGGCACGATGCGCACCCGCCCGAACCCCGCGTTGCGCTCGTCGAAGACGGCCACCTCTACCGCGCACATATATTCGAAGCGCTCTGCATCGGCGCCGCACATCACCCCGTAGCGCAAATCACCGACCTGGCCGGGCAAGGGGCCCAAGGCGGCAAAGCGGCGCCATTGTTCGGCCAGGCCCGAGCCGGTTTCGGTCAAGGCATGCTGCTGGCGCAAGCCGGCCAGCAGCATCGGTGGGCCAGTCTCGAAGTGGACCGGACTCGGTGTTTTCATGATCACTCCAGTGGCTGCTCGGTCTGACGGGTAACGCATCAATCGGCGATGCCGGCCGACGGCCAATGCCCTTGCAATACCGGGCGGATGCGCTCATGCGCCTCGACGCGCGCCAGCAACGCGGCAAACGCCGGCAGATGCTCGGCAATCCAGGCCGGTGCGCCGTTCCACTTCGCCGCCACCACGGCCAGAATATCCAGCGCGGCGGGTTCGGCACCGGACAGGAAGGGCGCGCCCGGGAAGGTATCCGCGAACACCGCCCAGTAGCGCAGCAGCGCCTGCCGCGCACCCTCGCCCAACTGGGCATGGACCGCCTCGTCGGGTGTAGCGAGCCAGCGCTCCGGGTAGTCCATCACGCCGACCGCCGCGTAGCAATTAGCCGTGATGAACAGTAGCCCGCGCAACACCGTGGCACGCCGGGCGGGATCGGTCGGCAGCAGGCCGGACTCGGGGTAGGCCAACCCCAGATGGATCAGAATGGCGGCGCTCTCGCTCAGCACCGTGCCGTCGGGCAACACCAGCGTCGGCACCTGGCTCAGCGGGTTGACCCGCGCCAGCTCGGCCACCGCCGAGTCCTCGACCCAGGAAGCGGCGCGCACCTGTTGGTAGGGCACGCCGGCCCATGCCAGTGCGCATTCGGCCACCACCGAGCCGGTGCGAGGGTAACCGTACAGCACATGCATCGTCATGCGCTCACTCCAACACTGCGCCGCGCAGTTGCAGCTGCTCGCGCAGGATGGACCGGTGACAATGCCGCTCCTCCTCGCAATAGCAGCCGATGGCCAGGTTGGTCTGGTGCGACAGCGCCGCCAGCAGGTCCAGCTCGCGGCTGGCGGCCGGCTGTTTCAATTCGGCGACGAACTTGCGGGCGAACGCCGCCCAGGCCTTGTCGTCGTTGGACGCCTGAGCCGCCTGCGCCTCTTTCACTAACTCGTCCGTCGGCGACAGGTTGGGGAACCAGACGTCGTAGAAATCGCGGACGGCGAAGTCCTCCTTGCGCACGCCACGCGGCGGGCGGCGCACCGTACCGATGCGCAGGCCCTCCCCTTCGGCCCGCGGGCTGCCCAGTCTGACGATGCGGATGGTCATGGCGTGTCCTGTGAACGATGTAGAAAAGGTGGAAACCAGGCTATTGGCCCCGTCTTTCGAGCGGACCGCAGGCAGGCCGGTTTCGATGGAAACGATGAATAGAGCGGCAATATGATCAGCCCATTGTTCTGGGCTCATCGGAGCAGGAAGACACGCCTGCCCCGATAGACACACTAGAGGCTCTCGCCAAGGCGTGGGCGACTCAGACGCCGATGTCCTCGTTCCACAGGCTCGGCTTGGCCGCGATAAAGTCGCGCATCATCTCGATGCAGCGCGCGTCCTGCACCACGTCGACCCGCACGCCGCGCTCGCGCAGCAGCGCCTCCTCGCCGAGGAAGGTGACGTTCTCGCCGACCACCACATGGCGGATGCCGTAGAGCAGGATCGCCCCGGAGCACATAGAGCACGGCGACAGAGTGGTGTAGAGCACGCTATCGCCGTACACCGCGGCCGGCAGGCGGCCGGCATTCTCCAGCGCGTCCATCTCGCCGTGCAGGATGGCGCTGCCCTTCTGCACCCGGCGGTTGTGACCGCGCCCGATGATCTTGCCCTGGTGCACCAGCACCGAGCCGATCGGAATCCCGCCCTCCTGCAGCCCAGCCGCAGCCTCGGCCACGGCGGCATCCAAGAACTCGTCCATGCATACCTCCCTCTATCAGGCCAGTCCGGCCCATTGTTCTAGCAAGCCGACCGACGACGGCCAGCGCCAGCGCGCCAGTAGTCGGCTCAGCCCAATGGCGGGAACTCGGCATGTCGTGGCAAGCGGTCGGCAAACTCGACCCACGGCAGCCGTTCGGCATCCCAATAGTGGAAGGTCGGCTCCACCTTGGCAGGATCGTCGAGGCTGCCGATGGTGATATCGACGAGGCCGGGCAGGTAATCGGCCCTGAAGCTGATCTGGGTGCCGCAGCGCGGGCAGAAGCCGCGCAAGGCGCCCGGCGAGGACTCATAAACCGTCAGCTCGGCAGACTCGAACTCGAGCTGGCCCTGTTCGTACATCGCCCAGGCCACCGCCGGGGCGGCGCTGGCTCGCCGGCACATGCTGCAATGGCAAAGAGCCGCCAGCAGCGGCGCCCCGCTGAGCCGGTAACGAATCGAACCACACTGACAACCACCTTCCAGATACTGGGACACGGCAACGCTCCTGTGAATCAATCATGGTCGAGAGAAACCGACGAGCCGGCTCAGCGGCCGGCATCCTGCGGTGGATGTTCGGCGAACCAGGCGGCAATGTTCGGCATATGCGTTTCGAATAAACCGGGAACGGAGAAGTTCAACAAACCCGCCCGCTCCTCGCCACGATTTTCGAAACCGTGCAGCATGCCTCCGGGCACCAGCACGAACGCGCCGGGCGGCGCCTCGACCCAATCGTCGCCCACCCGCACGCTCAGGGTGCCGGCGATCACGTAAAAGACATCGTCCTCGGGATGTGCATGGGCGCCCGGACCCTGGGTGTGCGGGTCCAGCCACCATTCCGAGATCGCATAACGCGAACCGTCTCGGCGCCGTCGGCCTTGAACACAGCATTGATACGGCCCATTCGTAGTGCCGTCCGGCACCGGGCGCCAGCACCACCGGTTTTCGCTCAAGCTCAGCTTCAGAATCCATCGCCGCCTCCTGTGGGGGCACGCCCCAAGATCGGGCGCTGAATAACAAGCGGCTCACCTGCCCACCAGAATCGCAGTCGCGCCGTCACCGACCACCGTGGCCGCCATCTGGTAGCAGTTTCGCCCGCCGTTCTTAGCAAGATAGAGCGCCTCATCCGCCTCGCGGTAGGCGGCATCCAGCTCGAGCGGATGGGTGGCACCGACCACCGTCGCGCCGACCGAGATGGTCACCTGCTGCCACTGGCTCTGCACATGCTCGATAGCCAGCGCGCGCACCGCCTCGCACAGACTGGTCATCAGCGCCGGCATCTGCTCGGGGTCGTCCAGATAGGTCAACACGGCAAACTCTTCGCCCCCGACCCTGTACACACCATCGGTGGCGCGCCGCAGCGTGTCCTGCAGCACCTGCGCCACTCTACGCAACACCTTGTCGCCGTTGGCATGGCCGTAATGGTCGTTGTACTTCTTGAAGAAATCGATGTCGATGATGGCCAGGCCCAGTTGCTGGCCGGTACGACGGCAGCTGGCGAATTCGCGTCGGGCGGTTTCATCAAAATGGCGCCGGTTGAACAACTGCGTCAGCCCGTCGCGGATGACCATCGTACGCATCCGCCGCATGGCGTGGGTCAATAGGCCGAGCAGCATGATGGACAGCGCCAGGACCGCGATCGCCCCGACCAGCAGGGAGGTCGCCTTGATTGCCGTCCAGACGATGGCCTGCCGGTCGCTCTTGGCCACCAGAAACCAGTTGGCGGCCTTCAGCGGCACGGCGGTGTAGACCGCATCGCCGATCCGCACCGGCTTGCCGGACGGATCGAGCACCAGCCCGACCGGTAACACCGGCTCCTGCGGCTGCAGCATGTCCCGGCCGTTCGCATCGATCAGATGCACGGTCGAATAGGGCACGTCCTTGACGTGAAGACCATTCAGCAAAGTCTGCACGCTGACGTCGAGACTCATCATGCCGCGCAGCTGATCCTGCTGGTAGACTGGCTTGCTGAGCGTGACGACCTTGCCCTTGCCGCTGCCATCGTCGTAAATCGGGGTCCAGATGGCTTGGCGTTCCGGATTGGGGCCGACCAGCGCGTCGGCGTAGTAGGCCCGGTGGTCGGCATCTTTCGGATAGGCGTAATGGGCGCCGGTTTCGCCATCGGGCCGGGGGTAGACATAGATGAAGTGCTTGGCCGAGGTGTAGTAGACCCAGGGAAGATCCCGCTCGCGGTGCTTCATTCCCCGAAACAAGGGCGTCAGGCCGATCACCATGGCCACTTCACGGGCCGCCCACGAGTTCGGCGCCGGGGCCGGCCCCTCGCCGGTCAGCAGGCCCAGCTCGCTCGGGGCGAAGCCGGGCACGGCGCCGAGCGTGTAGCCGTCCTTGCCCGGGCTGAAGCGCAGATGTTCCGCCGCCTGCAGATTGAGCCCGTAGCGGCCGCTCAATAGCTCGGTGGCCGCGTCGACCAGGTTGTCGATGTTCTGGCGCCGCAGATCGAGCTCGTGATCGAAACGCGCGGCGGTATAGGCGGTCGCCTCGGCGACATTCTGGTATTCGTTGGCCAGGTTCTGCCTAAAGCGAACATAGCCCCCCAGCAGACCCAGCAGCAGCACGATGCCGCCCACCACCACGATGACAGACCGGATCACCGAGGTCGGATCTCCGCTCGAGCTCAGCTGCCGCGAGGGCATGACCGCCTGGGCGGCTTGAATGATGTTGATCTTGGCCATGGGCAAATGAAAGGGTTAAAGCCTGCGTGCAGGCACCGCGGCGCAATGGCGCCCGGACTGCCCAGCTACCCGGGCAGCATTCAACACAGCATCATGCAACAAAAATAGCATGGTGGCCCGGCTATCGGCAGGTTGGCCGAACCCTGCACCGATGCGACAATCGCGCCATTGCCTCGATATCTTTGCCCATGTCCAACCACACCTTCTTCTGGCACGACTACGAAACCTTCGGCGCCGAGCCGCGCCGCGACCGGCCCTCGCAGTTCGCCGGAGTGCGCACCGATGCCGAGCTCAACGAAATCGGCGAGCCGGTGATGCTGTACTGCAAGCCCGGCCCGGACTACCTGCCCTCGCCCGAGGCCTGCCTGCTCACCGGCATCACCCCGCAGCACTGCCAGGCACACGGCGTGGCCGAGCACGAGTTCGCCGGCGTGATCGAACGCGAGCTGTCGCAACCTAACACCGTCGGCGTCGGCTACAACTCGATCCGCTTCGACGACGAAGTGACCCGCTTCCTGTTCTGGCGCAACCTGATCGACCCGTATTCGCGCGAGTGGCGCGACGGCTGCGGCCGCTGGGACCTGCTCGACCTGGTGCGCGCCACCTA
Source organism: Neisseriaceae bacterium JH1-16 (assembly GCA_025989215.1). Lineage (GTDB taxonomy): Bacteria > Pseudomonadota > Gammaproteobacteria > Burkholderiales > Chromobacteriaceae > Crenobacter_A. Next base: position 221,051 of record JAPDNP010000002.1, read on the forward strand.
TGCGCTACGACCGGACGGCATCGAATGGCCGACGCACGAGGACGGCCGCCCCAGCTTCAAGCTGGAGCACCTGTCCAAAGCCAACGGCCTGCTGCACGAGGCGGCGCACGACGCACTGTCCGACGTGCGCGCCACCATCGCGCTGGCACGGCTGATCCGCGACAAGCAGCCCAAGCTGTTCGACTATTACTTCTCGCTGCGCAAGAAAGACGAGGCGCGCCAGCAGTTGTCGCTGCATGCGCCGAAGCCGGTGCTGCACGTGTCGGGCATGTACGGGGTGGAACGCGGCAATCTGGCGCTGGTCTGGCCCCTGGCCGAACACCCGAGCAACAAGAACGAGGTGATCGTCTGGGACCTGGCGCACGACCCGGCCGAACTCGCCGGCCTCGGCCCGGAAGCGATCCGCGAGCGGATGTTCACCCGCAGCGACGAACTGCCGGAGGGCGTGGAGCGGCTGCCGATCAAGACGATTCATCTGAACAAGTCGCCGTTCGTGGTGGGCAATCCGAAGGTGCTGTCGGCCGAGCGTGCCGCGCATTGGGGCGTCGATCTGGAGCAAATCCAGCGTCACGCCGAACGCGCGGCGCAGTTGCCGAATCTCGCCGGCGTGTGGCGGGCGGTGTACAACCGACCGCTGCTTGAGACGCCGGACGTGGACGAAAATCTGTACGGCGGCTTCACCAGCGGCAGCGACCGGCGCACCCTGAACCGGCTGCGCGGCCTGTCGGCAGCGCAACTGGCCGCCGAGCAGCCGACCTTCGACGACGTGCAGTTGGGCCGGCTGGTGCAGCGCTACCGTGCACGCAACTTCCCGGAGTCGTTGAGCGACGAGGAGCGCGGTCATTGGCAGGCTTGGTGTCGTAAGAAGCTGCTCGACGGCGTGCCGGCCGGACGCACTAAGGCGCAATGCCTGGACGAGATCGCCGCGCTGGAGGCCGATGCCGACGAGCGCGGTCGCGGCATCCTCGCCGAGCTGCGCGCCTTCGCCGAGGCGCAGGCCTGAGCCACGCCCCCGCCTTCCCCCTTTCGGCCAACCTTGCCGCCATGCTGCGCCGCAAGGTTGGCCGAAAGCCCTGCCGATGCGACAATGCGCGCATTCTGACACCCTGCCTGCACAATGACCGCCCCCCTTCCCGCGATTTTCCTGATGGGCCCGACCGCGTCCGGCAAGACCGGCCTGGCTCTCGACCTGGCACGCCATTACGACATCGAGATCATCAGTGTCGATTCGGCGCTGGTCTATCGCGACATGGACATCGGCACCGCCAAGCCGACGGCAGACGAGCTGGCGCAAGCGCCGCATCACCTGATCGACATCATCGATCCGACCGAGTCCTACTCGGCGGCCGACTTCCATGCCGACGCGTTGCGCCTGATCGCCGACATCCACGGCCGCGGCAAGCTGGCGGTGCTGGCCGGCGGCACCATGCTCTATTACAAGGCGCTGGAAGAAGGCTTGTCCGATCTGCCGCAGGCCGACTCGGCCACCCGCGCGGCACTCGACGCCGAGGCGGCCGAACTGGGTTGGCCGGCACTGCATGCCCGCCTCGCCGCGATCGACCCATTGACCGCGGCACGGCTGGCGCCGAACGATTCGCAGCGCATCCAGCGTGCGCTGGAGGTGTACCAGCTGTCGGGCGAACCGATGTCGACCCTGCTGGCGCGCGAGCACGACAGCAAGCCGGCGCTGAACCTGCTGAAGCTGGCGCTGCTGCCCGACGATCGCGCCTGGCTGCATGAGCGCATCGCGCTGCGTTTCAGACTGATGCTGGAAGCCGGTTTCCTCGACGAGGTACGCGCGCTGCGCGCCAAGTATCCGACCCTGTCTCTGGAGCTGCCGTCGATGCGCTGCGTCGGCTACCGCCAGGCCTGGCAGTACCTGGATGGCGAACTCGACGAAACCGCGTTCTTCGACAAGGGCGTCGCGGCGACCCGGCAACTGGCCAAGCGCCAACTGACCTGGATGCGCAGCATGGCGAGCCTGGTACCCATCAACTGCCAGGACAACGACCTGATCACACCGGCTTGTCGGGCGGTGAACGTTTGGCAGCAGGAATGGTTGACTTCGTGATACGATGACATTGACTGAAGTGATAACTTCCGTTATAGTTTCAGCATGGATAAGAATCTCAACGCCCCGATCATCAACGAATCGTTCAGCCGCAGCGAGCAAGCGCTCGATCGCATCGCTCGCCAGCTACCGCACCTGCCGCGTCAAGAAATCATCATCACGCGGCTGTATTACCATGTGCTGGGTTATCTGAGCGACTACTTCAACGCCGAACTGAAGCAGCATGGCCTGAACGAAACCATCTGGATGGCGCTGATGGTGCTGTACACCCGCGACAACGAGACGATCTTCCCGTCCGATCTGTCCGAGGCCTTGTCGTTCTCGCGTACCAACGCGACACGCGTGGTCGACGACCTGGTCGAACAGGGTTGGGTGGAACGCATCCCCTGCCCGGTAGACCGCCGCAAGACCCGCCTGGCCCTGACCGAATCCGGCCGCGAGTTCATCAACGGCATCCTCCCCGAGCGTCACCGTCAATTGCGCACCCTGTGGGACGAGTTCAGCGCAGAAGAAAAGAACAGCATGGAACAGCTGCTGCGCAAGCTGCTGGCTCGACTCGGCGGTTAATAGCAAAATTCCCCGCAGGGATGGATAAACCATCCTCATGATTTAGCACCCGCAGAAATGCGGGTGTTTTTTGTCGGACATAGTCACCAAGGTGACCATCACATGCAAAATACTCTCGATCGTCATCCGCGGCGCGCGCTGGGCTGGCTTGCGCTGGCGGCGACGTTTGCGACCCTGACCGGCTGCGCCAACCAGCAGGACGGAGCCGCCCGGGTCAGCCCGTTGCATCCTGAGTTACTCGGCCTGCCGGCCGGTTCGGCCGACGCCGCCGCGCCGGCCCAGTGGTGGGCAGCACTGAACGACGCACAACTGAGCCGGCTGATGCAAGACGGCTTGACCAACAGCCCGTCGCTGGCGGTAGCCGCGGCACGCATCCGCGCCGCCGCGGCCGCGCAAGGCCTGGCCAAATCGGCCGACGGCCCGCATGTCGACGCCAATGTCTCGTATAGCCGCACCCACTACTCGGAATTCGGCCTGTTTCCGCCCCCGATCGGCGGCAGTTGGATGAACCTGAACGACATCGGCCTGAACGCCGGCTACAGCTTCGACTTCTGGGGCAAGACCAAGAGCCGCGTCGAGGCCGCCATCGGCCAGCAGCGCTCCGCCATCGCCGAACAGCGCGACACACGCAATCTGCTCGAGGCGGCGATCGCTACCCAGTATCTGGAATGGCAGACCGCCAAGGTGGCGCAGCGCCTGGCCGCCGACAACCGCCAGCAAGCGCAGGACCTGGCTCGGCTGGCCGCCGCGCAGCAACAGGCCGGCCTGAACGCGCCGGACGTGCGCGCCAATGCCGACTCGCGCCTGGCCGACCTGCGCCAGCGCGAGAGCCAAGCCAACGCCCGCGTCGAACGCACCGAGCACGCGTTAGCCGCGCTGACCGGTCATGGCCCGAACCAGCTCAAGCTCACCGCCCAGCCGGTGCAGCAGTGGTCGCTGCCCACCGGCGACCTGAGCACCCGCCTACTGGCGCAACGCGGCGATGTGCTGGCCAGCCGTTGGCGCGCCGAGGCGGCCGCCTCGCAGGTGAAGGCGGCACGCGCCGAGTTCTACCCGGACATCAGCCTGTCGGCGATGATCGGCCTGGAGGCTCAGAATACCAGCGACCTGTTCACCCGGGCCGCCCGTCAGATGGCGCTCAGCCCGGTGCTGACGCTGCCGATCTTCCATGCCGGCGAGCTGAACGCCAACCTGGCCGGTCGTGCCGCCGACTACGACGCTGCGGTGGCGAGTTACAACCAGACGCTGCTGAACGCCGCGCGCGATGCCACCGATCGACTGTCCGATCTGAATGCCGCCAAGCAGGCTGAAACCGACGCCCAGCACGCCCGCGAAGCCGAGATGCGCCGCCATCAGAGCGTGCAGGCCCGCTTCAATAACGGCCTGGTGCGCCGCGAGGTGCTGCTGCAGAGCCTGCAGTCGCTCAACGGTGCCCAGTTGGCCGAAAGCGAGGCGCACGCCGCACGTATCGCCGCTCAGATTGCCCTGATCCGCGCCCTCGGCGGCGCGGCCGACCCCATGCCCAAAGCCTGAAGCAGAGAACGACAATAATGGACGACAATAAGAAACTGACCGAGAAAAGCCGGGCGCGCCGCAAGGTGATGGCGCGGGTAACGCTGCTGATCGTTGCGATTGCCGTGCTGGCGCTGCTGTACTGGTTCATCGTGCTGCGTCACCACCAAGAGACCGATGACGCCTACGTCGGCGGCAACATCGTCAGCATCACCAGCCAGGTCGGCGGCACCGTCACCACCATCGTCGCCGACGAGACCGACCGGGTGAACGCCGGCCAGTTGCTGGTGGGACTCGATCAGAGCGACGCCAAGCTGGCTTTCGACCGCGCCCGAGCCCAACTGGCACAGGCGGTACGCCAGACGGCCACCATCGTCACCAACGGCAAGCAGCTGGCGGCCAATGTCGAAGCGCGCAAGGCCGAACTGGCCAAGGCCCAGGGCGACCTGTCGCGCCGCGAAGCTGCGGCCAAGGACGGCGGCATCGGCCAGGAAGAACTGCAGCACGCCCGCGATGCCGTCACGCTGGCCAGTGCCGCCCTGACCGCCTCACAAGAGCAGTTGAACGCCAACCGCGAACTGGTGCTGTCTGACACCGCCGCCAAGCATCCGGCCGTGGCACAAGCCGCGGCCAGCGTGCGTGAAAGCTGGCTGGCGCTGAAGCGTACCGAAGTGATCGCACCGGTGAACGGCCAGCTCGCCAAGCGCAGCGTGCAACTGGGTGCCCGCATCCAGCCCGGCACACCGCTGATGACCGTGGTGCCGCTCGACCACCTGTGGGTCGACGCCAACTTCAAGGAAAGCCAGCTGGCCGACCTGCGCATCGGCCAGCCGGTCGAGCTGATCGCCGACCTCTACGGCGGCGCGGTGAAATACCGCGGCAAGGTGGTCGGACTGGCCGCCGGCACGGGTGGCGTGTTCTCGCTACTGCCGGCACAGAACGCCACCGGCAACTGGATCAAGGTCGTGCAACGCGTGCCGGTACGCATTGCACTCGACCCGCAACAGGTTGCCGAGCACCCGCTACGCCTGGGCCTGTCGATGGACGTGAAGGTCGACACCGCCGACCAGAGCGGTCCTATCCTCGCCAAGTCGGCCCGCACCACCCCGGCGCTGCAGTCTGACGTGTACCAGGCCCAGTTGAAGGACGCCGACAAGGTCGTCGCCGACATCATCGCAGCCAACCAGCGTGATGCTCGCTGATACCGGAGCCGCTCATGGCGCATAAACCGCTCGAAGGCTCGGCCCGCGTCTGGGTGACGCTGGGCCTGTCGCTGGCGGTGTTCATGCAGGTGCTGGACACCACCATCGCCAACGTGGCGATCCCGACCATCTCGGGCAACCTCGGTGCCTCGACCTCGCAGGGCACCTGGGTGATCACCTCCTTCGGTGTTGCCAACGCGATCGCGGTGCCGATCACCGGCTGGTTGGCCAAGCGCCTGGGCGAGGTGAAGCTGTTCCTGATCGCCACGCTCGGCTTCGTCGCCTCGTCCTGGCTGTGTGGCATTGCGCCAAACCTGGAGCTGCTGATCCTGTTCCGTGTGTTGCAAGGCGCGCTGGCCGGCCCGATGATCCCGCTGTCGCAAAGTCTGCTGCTGGCCGCCTACCCCAACGAGAAGAAAGGCATGGCGCTGGCGTTGTGGTCGATGACGGTGATCGTCGCGCCGATCTTCGGCCCGATCCTGGGCGGCTGGATCTCCGACAACTGGCACTGGAGCTGGATCTTCTTCATCAACATCCCGGTCGGTTTCCTGTCCGCCGCCATCACCTGGAAGTTCCTGCGCCAGCGCGAGACCCCGCTGGTGCATCTGCCGATCGACCGCATCGGCCTGATGCTACTGGTAGTCGGCGTCGGCTCGCTGCAGCTGATGCTCGACCGCGGCAAGGAGCTCGACTGGTTCAACTCGACCGAAGTGGTGGCGCTGTGCATCGTCGCGGTGATCGCGCTGAGCTATCTAGTGGTGTGGGAGCTGTACGACGCACACCCGGTGGTGGATCTGTCGCTGTTCAAGAGCCGCAACTTCACCGTCGGGGTGGTGTCGATCAGCGTCGGCTACTTCCTGTACTTCGGTGCGGTGGTACTGATGCCGCTGCTGTTGCAGACCCAGCTCGGCTACACCGCCACCCAGGCGGGCTTGGCGACGGCGCCGGTCGGCATCCTGCCGGTACTGCTGTCGCCGATCATCGGCAAGCATGCGCACCGGCTCGACCTGCGCTGGCTGGTGACGATCAGCTTCTTCGTGTTCGCGCTGAGCTTCCTGTGGCGCACCACCTTCGAGCCGGGCATGGACTTCGTCTTGGTGGCGATGCCACAGTTTGTGCAGGGGATCGCCGTGGCCTGCTTCTTCATGCCGCTGACCACGATGTCGCTGGCCGGTCTGCGCGCCGATCAGGTGGCGAGCGCATCGAGCCTGTCCAATTTCCTGCGCACGCTGTCCGGATCGATCGGCGCGTCCTTGTTCAGCGCCACCTGGGACCGCCGCGAGGCGCTGCACCACACCCAGTTGGTGGAACACGTCAATCCCTACAACCCGGCCACCGTCCACACGCTGAACCAGTTCTCGCAGGCGGGCATCGATCAGCAACCGGCGCTGGGCATGTTGGCGCGCGAAGTGACCCGTCAGGGCTACTTCATCGGTGCCAATGAAATCTTCTGGGCCTGCGCGATCCTGTTCATCCTGATGATCGGCCTGGTGTGGTTCGCCAAACCGCCGTTCCGTCCGGCAGGCGGCGGTGCGGTCGACGCGGCGCACTGAGCGCAAGCTTGATCGAACCCGTCAGCAAAACCCCCGAGCAATAGCTCGGGGGGTTTTTGCTTTCGTTAGCCGCTAGCCGCATCAGGCTCACCCTGTGCAACTACCGGCCGGATTCAGGCCTGCTTCATCGTGTAAAACGCTTCGAGCCGTTGCAGCTTGCCGCTGCCCGCATCCAGATGCTCATCGATCAATCGATAGGCCTGGGAAATCGCTTCGTCCTCGGCCTGCTCCCTACTGGGATGGGAGTGTCTGAAGTCGAACGCCTGCTCCATGGCCGTCGCCAGATTGTGTATGGTTACCCTGACAGAATGACTCGCATCTTCCAACTGGTTGCCGCTATACGAGATCAGATAGTCCCGGTACTCATGAATCGCCATCGTCAGTCTCCTTTTATTGCGCGTACCGCGCTGTCTTGACGTTGCCACGACCAGAGGATCAACTTGCTAGCCGTGGCACGATCGGAGTGGGCCCAGCACTGCTGGGTACGACACACGAACCACCAGTCTAGGACACAAACTCTACGCCCCCAAACTCACCGAATAACTCACTGTTCTTTCGAAAATTTTACGCAACACCGCTGGCCGAGGTAACAAAAAAAGCCCTCCGTTTGGAGGGCCTTCGTCAGTACCACGGCGACGCTCAGCGCACCGCGATGACCTTGATCTCGATCTTCCAGCTCGGGTCGACCAGCTTGGCCTGCACCGTAGCGCGCGTCGGGGTGTGCCCCGGCACCACCCACGCGTCCCAGGCGGCGTTCATCCCGGCAACGTCGGCCAGATCGGGCAGGAAGATGGTCACATCGATGACCTTGCTCTTGTCCGAACCCAGATCGGCAAGCACCTGATCGGTCTGCTCCAGCACGTCGGCGGTCTGTGCGCGTGCATCGGCATTACCGTCGCGCGGCACCTGGGTCGTGAAGATGAAGCCGTTGGCGACGACTGCTTCGGCCAGGCGCTCGCCCGGCAGATGGCGATGTACCGTCATAGGAATCCCCTTTTAGTCTGATTATTGGCGATGAGGCTTGCTCATCTCGTGCCTATTATGGGCCCGATCCGAGCACATCAGAAATGCAAAACGGCGGGATCTCCCGCCGTTTTGTCGTCAGCCGGCCATTCGGCCAAGCTGTATCAATACACTCAGGCCGTAGCCACGCGACGCAGTTGCTGCGAGAAGCGCTGCAACGATTCGATGCCGCTCGCTTCGGCGCGGGTGCACCAGTCCTGCAGTTCCTTCAGCAGTTCGTCGCGGGTCAGCGACGAGCGCTCCCACAGACGGGTCAGCTCCTGGCGCATGCTGTACACGGTGGTCAGCACCGGGCTCTTCGACAGCACCTGGGTCAGCGCGGCACGCTCGTTTTCCGGCGTGTCCTTGGCATCCTGCTTCAGCCAGATCTTCATCTTGCGCTTCAGGTCCAGATCGCTGACCTCCGGCAGATGCGCGCTCTTCAGCTTGTCGAGTTCGCCGCGGTATACCGCCTTCAGTTCGCGAGCATAGCGAGCCGCTACCGCATAACGGTTGGCGATGATCGCCTGCAGGTGATCAACGCTCAGTTGCGGGCCGGCATCACCTTCCTGCAGTTTCGGCGCGACACGCAACACCTTGGCAAGGCCGATCATTTCCAGCGTACGGATGTAGCCCCAGCCGATGTCGAACTCGTACCACTTGTACGAGAACTTGGCCGAAGTGCCGAAAGTGTGGTGGTTGTTGTGCAGCTCTTCGCCGCCGATGATGATGCCCCACGGGATCAGGTTGGTCGCCGCATCTTCGTTCTCGAAGTTGCGATAGCCCACATAGTGACCCAGGCCGTTCACCACGCCGGCAGCCCAGAACGGAATCCATACCATCTGCACCGCCCAGATCGACAGACCGGCCGGCCCGAACAGCGCCAGATTGATCGCCAGCATGACGAAGATGCCCTTGCCGCTGTGGCGGGTGTAGACATTGCGCTCCAGCCAGTCGTCCGGGGTACCGCGACCGAATTTCTCGATCATCTCGCGGTCCTTGCAGGCAGCGCGGTACAGCTCGGCGCCTTCCCACAATACTTTATTGATGCCCAGCACTTGCGGGCTGTGCGGGTCTTCCTCGGTTTCGCAACGGGCGTGGTGCTTGCGATGAATCGCAACCCACTCCTTGGTGACCATGCCCGTGGTCAGCCACAGCCAGAGACGGAAGAAGTGGCTGATCGCCGGATGCAGGTCCAGACCGCGGTGAGTCTGACAACGGTGCAGGAAGATGGTGACCGAAGCGATGGTGATGTGAGTGAGCGCCAAGGCTACCAGCACATAGCCCCACCAGGGCAGATCGATCAAACCGTTAAGCCATTGCATTCGTTAAACCTTTTTCCGTTTGGAGACAAGGATCTATTGTAATCGAAACACCCGGTCAGCGCACAGTAAACACACGACAGGCGGCTCTGGTGTAACATAGTCCTTCCATTTCAACCGGAATCTTCACTCCGAACGTGTTGCGTAAACAACATCTGATTGTGGCCGGCGCATCGCTCGCCGGACTGTTCGTCCTTTATAGCGGCGCGTCCTACTGGGCCGGTGTCGAAGCCGAGAAGACCCTGCAGCAGCAGCACCAGATGCTGTCCGACCTGTCGCTCTTCAAGGTGAAGTCCCACGCCTACCAGCGCGGCTGGTTCTCGTCGACCGAAACCACCGAGCTGACCTTCAACCGCAAGCTGATCGGCCCGTACGAGAACATGCTGCCGGACAACGTCAAGCCGCTGCTCGGCGCGACGATCCGCTACACCCAGCATGTCCAGCATGGCCCCTTCCCCGGCCTGGGTCATTTCGATCTGCGCCCGGGCCGCGCGCTGGTGACGACCCAGTTCGTGATGAGCGATTCGACTCGCCAGACGCTGAAGCGCTTCTTCGGCGATGCCGAGCCGATCACCGTCACCAACCGCCTGGGCTTCGGCGGCGGCGGCGAACTGCTGGTCGAAGTACCGCCGTTCGACTACGAAGAAACGCTGTCCGGCGTGAAGATGAAGTGGCAGGGCTTCAAGCTCAACCTCGACTACAGCTCCGGCTTCAAGGAATACAAGACCGAGGCGCTGTCGCCGGGCTTCATGCTGGCCGCCGCGACCAAGGGCGGCGTGACCTTCAACGGCGTGCGCTACATCTCCGACGCGCGCCCGGGCAGCACCGGCGTCAAGCTCGGCACCAGCGAGCTGACCGTGGGCGACGTCACGCTCAACTGGAAAGACAGCGTTCCGTACAGCATCAAGCTCAATGAGCTGATCTATCTGCTTACCCGGATGCGCGTCGGCGAGTTCGTCAACCCGAGCGGCGAATTCAAGCCGTCCAATGTGACGTTGAAGAACCTGCGCTACCAGATCGTCACCAGCGAGCAGGACGAGTTCATCAACAGCCGCGGCAAGCTGGACTTCGAGAAGTTCGGCTACAACGATCGCGTCTACGGCCCGATGCGCCTCGACATCTCGGCGAGCCACCTGCACGGCCCGACGCTGATCAAGCTCGACCAGGAACTGGGCAAGATTCCGTTCGAGGGCGTCGACCCGGCGGTGCTGCGCAAGCAGTACATCGACACGGTGAAGCGTTACGGCGTGCCGCTGTTGACCAACAACCCGAAGCTGACGGTCAACGACTTCTACCTGAAGATGCCGACCGGCGAGACGACGCTCACCGGCCAGCTGACGCTGGATGGCCTGAAGGAAGCCGACCTGAACGACCCGGTCGCCTTCATCAAGCGCTTCGACGCCGAGGCCAAGGTCAACCTGCCGCGTCAGACGCTGGAAGACCTGGTGGTGGCACAGGCGCGCAACCTGTTCACCGTCGACGCCAGCGCCGAAGACCAGCCGGATGTCGGCGAGATCGACAGCCTGGCCAAGAGCCTGCTCGACTCGCAGCTGTCCGAGTGGTCGAACCAGGGCTACATCAAGATGACTGGCGGCCAGGTGTCGACCGAGATGGCGTTCAAGCAGGGTGTATTGAACATCAACAAGAAGAAGGTGCCGCTCCCCTGGGAAGAAAGCGGCGACCTGGACGCCTCTGCGGCGAGCGCAGCAAAGTAACGCTGCCCGTCATGTAAAAAGGGAGCCCACTCGGGCTCCCTTTTTTATTGCGTCCCCGGCCCTGCCGCGGCGCATAGGGTGACGATTACTCGTCCATCTGGCTTTGCAGGTAGTTCTGCAGGCCGAGCTTCTCGATCAGGCCCTGCTGAGTCTCCAGCCAGTCGACATGCTCTTCCTCGCTCTCGAGGATGTCTTCCAGCAGGTCGCGGGTCACGTAGTCCTGCACCGTTTCACAGTAGGCAATCGCTTCGCGCAGCACCGGGATCGCGGCCAGCTCCAGCTGCAGATCGCTGCCGATCATTTCCTGGGCGTTCTCACCGATGTGCAATTTACCGAGGTCCTGCAGATTGGGCAGCCCCTCGAGGAACAGGATGCGCTCGATGATGCGGTCGGCATGCTTCATCTCGTCGATCGACTCGTGGTACTCGTGATCGTTGAGCTTCTTCAGCCCCCAGTTCTTGTACATGCGGGCATGCAGAAAATACTGGTTGATCGCGGTCAGTTCGTTCTTGAGAATCGAGTTGAGGTATTTGAGGACTTTTTTATCACCTTGCATCGCCGTCTCCTGATGGGCGCGCATGCCGGGCATGCGTCATTGAGCAGTCCGTTGCAGCACGGATGCGAAAACGCTGAAATTATGGCACAGCGGGGCGGCGACACAAGCAGGATAAGACAAGGCCGCCTAGGTAAGGCGGCCTGGATGGCTGATCGGACAGGATCAGGCGGCTTCGCGCAGTATCGATTTACACGAAGACTGGGCGATGGTGTCTTTCATGATCTGGCAGGCACAGCTGGCACATTTGCCACACTCGCCAGCCACGCCCAACTCGCGATTCAGATCGCTCATGCGGGTCGCGCCATTTTCTACGGCGTGACGGATCTGGCGGTCGGTGACGGCGTTGCAGAGACAAACGTACATGCTGCACACTCCAAAATGGGAACGGTTATCGTTGGTAGATTTTATTTACGAACAATAACGATTGTCAATTACCTTTCATCGGGAGAGCCCATGCGCTGGAAACCCAACGTCACCGTCGCCGCTGTGATCGAACAGAACGGTCGCTTTCTGATTGTCGAGGAAGACACCGAGCACGGCCGCCAGATCAACCAACCGGCCGGCCATCTCGAACACGGCGAGAGCCTGATCGACGCGGTGCGCCGCGAGGTTCTGGAGGAAACCGGCTACGAGTTCGAGCCGGAGGGCCTGGTCGGCATCTATCTGTCGGACAAGGTCGACTCGGCCGACATCAGCTATCTGCGCTTCGCCTTCTTCGGTCGCATCATCGCCCACCACCCGGAGCGAACGCTCGACACCGGCATCGTGGCTGCACACTGGCTGCGCGCCGACGAGATCCTCGCCCATCGCTGCCCGCATCGCAGCCCGCTGGTAGCGCGCTGCCTCGCCGATTGGCAAAGCGGGCAACGCGCCCCGCTGTCGCTTCTCGATCGGGTTTAAGAATTATTAACACAACCCCTGCTGGCATGGTGATGCCGCCTGGTCGTGCGGCTGGTACTGTCTTGGAGTGAGCATCCAGTCGGGAACGCTCCGGCAGGCTTGCCAGGCACGCCTGGACACCCGACATCCCGGCCGGCGACGCCGTCGGCCATCAATCAGCTTCCAGCCCCTGCGGAGCGAGCGTATGCGCCGACTGACCGTCCTGCTGCTGTCCCTGCCCTTCTGGCTCGCCGCCCCGGCGTGGTCGACGACGCTAAAGGTCTGTTATCATTATGGATGTCAGCGGCAGGCCTCGTTCGAGGTCGACGAGCAGGCGGAAAGCACCTTGGCGGCGCTGTTTGCGGCCAGCCATGACGATGTCGGTGAGCGCAGTGCGGTGGTGCAGGCGGTGCAGCAGCTCTACCAGGTGGCGGCGACGCAATTTGCACCGATCGCCGAGGACCGCGGCGGCAACTTCAGCGACGGCACGGCCGAGGGCAAGATGGACTGTGTCGACCACAGCACCAATGTGCAGGGCTTTCTCGACTATTTCCTGGCGCACGGCTGGCTGCGTTATCACCAGCTGATGGGCCGAACCTGGCGGGCGCCCAGGGTGCTCGACCTACATTACGCCGCGCAACTGCATGACATCGTCGACGGCAGCGACTGGATCGTCGACAGCTGGTTCAAGGATTTCGGGGCACCGCCTTTGATGGTGCCCCTTGCTATTTGGATGGAAGGATACTCCCCGTGACGGGCAAGAAACGGATCGTCGTCGGCATGTCCGGCGGTGTTGACTCGTCGGTGACTGCGTGGCTGCTGAAACAGCAGGGCCACGAGGTGATCGGCGTGTTCATGCAGAACTGGGAAGACGACAACGACAGCGAATACTGTTCGATCAAGGAAGACGCGCTCGATGCGATGAGCGTGGCCGACATCGTCGGCATCGATATGGAAGTGGTCAACTTCGCCAAGGAATACAAGGACCGGGTGTTCTCGTACTTCCTGAAGGAATATTCGGCAGGCCGCACCCCGAACCCGGACGTGCTGTGCAATGCCGAGATCAAGTTCAAGGCCTTCCTCGACTATGCGATGGAACTGGGCGCCGACTGCATCGCCACCGGCCACTATGCGCGCAAGCACGTCGAGAACGGCCGCCACTACCTGATGAAGGCGGTCGACCACACCAAGGACCAGAGCTACTTCCTGTACCGGCTGAACCAGTCTCAGCTGTCCCGTGCGATGTTCCCGCTCGGCGACATCCGCAAGACCGAAGTGCGCCAGTTGGCCGAACAGGCCGGCCTGCCGACCGCGGCGAAGAAGGACAGCACCGGCATCTGCTTCATCGGCGAGCGGCCGTTCCGCGACTTCCTGCAGCGCTACCTGCCGACCTCGCCGGGCGAGATGATCACCCCCGACGGCAAGGTGGTCGGCGAACACGTCGGGCTGACCTTCTACACGCTCGGCCAGCGCAAGGGCCTGACCATCGGCGGCTCGCGCGACGGCAACGGCGAACCGTGGTTTGTCGCCGGCAAGGACATCCCTGCCAACAAGCTGATCGTGGTACAGGGGCACGACCACCCGCTGCTACTCAAGTCGACGCTCGCCATGAGCGACCTGTCCTGGACGCTGGACGAGGCGCCGACCGCCGGCGAATACGCGGCGAAGAGCCGCTACCGGATGGCCGACGCGGCCTGCTCGCTCAGCCCGGTGGTCGACGGTGCGGCCACGCTGACCTTCCGTGACAAGCAGTGGGCGGTGACGCCGGGCCAGTCGGCAGTGCTGTATGACGGCGATATCTGCCTGGGCGGCGGCATCATCCAGTAAGTACCTGCCCTGCCCCAAGAAACCGTCCCGCTCACGCTGGGCGGTTTTTTTTCGTCCGCTGCCGACCAAAAAAGCGGCCAACGAGCTTGCGCAGGTTGGCCGAAAGACACTTCTCTGGAGGGAAAATCTAGACGGTAGGCAGCCCCACATCGTAGTGGGCGATGAAGCCGTCGGGCCGGCGCTGCACGTTCAGGACCAGGCGTTCGCCATTACGGTGGAAGATGCCGTCGTCGGCGTTGCGCGTCGTGCGTTGACCGCGCCGGGCGTACGGCGCCAGCGTGTGCACCCGGTCGGTCAGCGCATCGTCGAAATACAGTTGCGAGGTGAATTCGCCGCCCTCGCGCGGCCGCACCTTGAAGTGGATGTGCACCGTCCGGCCGTCGTACCAGCCCGGGTAGATGGTCAGGAAGTGCACCCGCCCCTCGGCATCGCTGCGCTGGAAGCCGCGCAGGAACCGGGTTCCCCGCGTGTTGAAGCCCGGATCCTCGGCGTCGGAATAGATCCCATCGGCGTTGCAATGCCACAGATCGACCCGCGCCCCGGCCACCGGAAGGCAACCGCCGCCGCTCGCCCGCACCACGCGCAGCGTCAGCTGCAACGGCGCGCCGGGCACCACCTTGCCGGTAGCCGGGTCGCTGCGCAGGTCGACCCGCTCCAGGCGCTCGTCGACGAAGTACGGCCCTTCGATCTGCGCCGGCGTGAGGACGCAGGCGGCAGCCCCCAACGGCGTAGCCAACGCGCGGCGGGCTAGCATGCTGGCGCCGGTGACGCCGGCCAGCGCCAACACGGTACGTCGATCGAATCGGTGACGATTGTTCATCTCATCTCCTGTGCCGCACTCACCCCATGCTGTGTTCGCGCCAGGCCTCGCGTTTCTTCAGCTGTTGCTGCTGATCCGGGGTCAGCACGCCGTAGATCTTGTGGCGTAGCTCGCTTCGGAAAGCGATCAGGTCGGCCATCTGGCGGCCCTGCTGTTCGGCCAACTGCTTGACCCTGGCCGGGTCATAGCTACTGAAGCCGGCCGCGTTGCGCAGGCTCTCGCGGGTGGCGCGCAGTGCCTTCATCTTTTGATATAGCGCCGGTTCGGCCGCATACACCAGCTGGAATACCTTGTCCTGCTGCGCATCGCTGAGCTTGAGGCCGTGCAGCGGCAACAGCGCGTGCCCCGGCATGCCTAAGCCGTCCTCGCCATCGTGATGCATGCCGTGCCAGTCGCCATGCTGCTGGTCCATCGCGGGCGGCGGGCCCGATCGGTCCATCGCATTGGGTTCGGCAGCGGATGCTGCGCCTGCGCCGAGCAGGAACGAAGCGAGCGTCATCGCCCGCAGGAAACGTTTGGTTCGAGTCATCGCCTGTCTCCGTGGTCATTGAGTCACGCGCCGCGGCAAGCGACGCATCCGATGACTGCACTATGCGCCGGGCCGCCTTAAGCCGGGGTTAGGGCAATGTAAAGTTTGCGAAAATCCATATCGAAGCTGCCGCTGCGATGAAGAGCGCCGGTATCATCAAGGCATCGATGATGAAAACCTTGCCGCCCGACGCGGTGGCGATGTCTTGGAGGAAAAATGACGGTCCGAATCCTATTGGTCGACGACGATGCCGAACTGGTCGCGATCCTGAGCGACTACCTGCGTTCGGAAGGATTCGAGGTCGACTGCGCCAGCGATGGCGAAAGCGGTGCCGCAGCGGCGCTGAGCGGCCAGTACGCGCTGGTGGTACTCGACGTGATGATGCCGCGGGTCGGCGGCCTGGAAGCGCTGCGACGCATCCGCCAACAAAGCCGCATCCCGGTACTGATGCTGACCGCCAAGGGTGACGATATCGACCGCATCGTCGGGCTGGAGCTCGGCGCCGACGACTATGTGCCCAAGCCCTGCCTGCCGCGCGAACTGGTGGCGCGGCTGCGCGCCATCCTGCGCCGCACCGCCGGCCAGGCCGAGCCCGCCACGCGCCAGCCGTTGCACACCGGTGCGCTGTCGCTCTATCCGGAACACCACCGGGTCGAATGGTGCGGCCAGCCGGTCGAGCTGACCAATGCCGAATTCCAGCTGCTTGCCGCACTGATGACCGCCGCCGGCCGAGTGCTGAGCAAACAGGAGCTGAGCGAGCAGGCGCTGGGCCGCCCGCACACCCGCTACGACCGCAGCGTCGACGTGCACATGAGCAATATCCGCCAGAAGCTCGGCCCGGATGCCCACGGCCACACCCCGATCCTGACCGTGCGCGGCGTCGGCTACCGGATCGCCCAGGAATGAGCCACTCCAATCCCCGCATAGACACACGGAACTGAACGATGGGCCGCCTGTTCTGGAAAATCCTGTTCGGTTTCTGGTTGACGCTGTTGACCGTGGCGCTGATCGCCGGCTCGCTGTCCTATCTGTATATGGAGAGCCGCCAGCGTCACATCGGCGATGTCGCCGAGGGGCCGCACGCCGCGGTAGCCACCTCGGCAGCGGCCTCCACCCTGCATTACGGCGGCCTGCCGGCCCTGCAGAGCTTGTTGAGCAGCTGGCCCCCCTTCATTCGCGAGCGCCTGCTGGTGGTCGACGTCAATGGTCAGGATGCGCTGGGCCGGAAGGTCCCGGCCGTGGCCTTGACCGAAGCCCGCCGTCGCGCCGAATCGGCTAGCGAGCCATCCCGCGAGCGCAGCGTGCAGAGCAGCGTCGCGCCGAACGGCCAGCGCTACCTGCTGTTCGTGCTGACCGAAGGGCTGCGACCACACCCCCTGGCCGGAGGCACTCGCCTGCGCCCGCCTCCGCCGCTGATGCCCGGCCTGCCCATCGGCATGATGCTGGGCGTTGCACTGGGTAGCCTGGTATTCAGCGCTGCACTCGCCTGGTATTTGACCCGGCCGCTGCGACTGTTGAGCGGCGCCTTCGCCCGACTGGCCGACGGCAACCTCGACACCCGCGTCGCAGCTGAAATCGGCCGCCGACGCGACGAGGTCGCCGACCTGGGACATGACTTCGATCGGATGGCCGAACGGCTGAAAGTGCTGGTCACCGCGCAGCGCCAGTTGCTGCACGACGTCTCGCACGAACTGCGCTCGCCACTGGGTCGGCTGCAAGCCGCAGTCGGGCTGGCCCGCCAGCAGCCGGACAAGCTGGAGACCTCGCTCGATCGGGTCGAACGCGAAGCGGCCCGACTCGACCAGCTGGTCGGCGAAGTGCTGACGCTATCGCGGCTGGAAGCCGGCGGCGCTCGGCCCGCCGAATCGGACGAATTCTTCGATCTGACCGAGTTGCTCGCCAGCATCGTCGACGATGCCCGCTTCGAGGCCACTCATCATGAGATCACCATCGACTTTTCGTCGGGAGACGAGGAGACGCTGATGCGGGGCCGCGCCGAACTGCTGCACCGTGCGCTGGAAAACATCGTGCGCAATGCGCTGAAGCATTCGCCGAGCGGGCAGCGAGTCGAGATCACGCTGCGCCGTCATGGTGGCGAGGCCCTCGTGCAGGTCAGCGACCGCGGCCCCGGCGTCGACCCCGAACAGCTGGCGACGATGTTCGAGCCTTTCGTGCAGCTGGACAACAGCCGCAACGCCGCCGGCTGGGGACTGGGGCTGGCGATCGCCCAGCGCGCCATCATCGCCCACCACGGCGCGGTCGGCGCCGCCAACCGCGACGGCGGCGGGCTCACCGTCAGCGTCACCCTGCCGCTGCAACCGGCCCTGCCCGACAGCGACTGATCAGCCCGCGTCCACCGCCAGGCTGATCAGTCCGCTCTTCATCGCCTCGGGAGCAACCCGGTGGCGTGTCAGCAGCCAGTCATGCATCAATAGCGCCGCGTCGCTCGCCTTGTCGGCCGGCGGACGCGCCAGCGCATAGCCGCAGCCGGTCAACAGCAATTGCCCGAACGGCGCCACAACCGCTCCGCGTGCCAGCTCTTCCTTCAACAGCGTCACATCGGCGATCGACACGCCGAAGCCCTGCAACGCCGCGCTCATCGCCTGATCGAGCGTCTCGAAGATCTGCCCGGACGCCACGCCGATCTCGCCCGCCCCCACCGCCGCCAGCCACTGCGACCAGTCGCGCTTGTCGCGCGACGGGTGCAGCAGCGGGTAATGGGTCAGCGCCGCAGGCTCGGTCAGCGGCACGCCGACCTGCTCGGCCAAGCCGGGCGTCAGCACCGGGGTCAGCTGCTCGACGAACAGCGGGGTCAGGCTGGGATTGGCCGAAGGAAGCGGCACGAACACCACGGCCAGGTCAAACGGCTCGCGCGAGAAGTTGACGTCGTGCGCGTGCACGCTGGTCACCTCCACCTCGATCTCCGGATGCTCGCGCGCGAACTCGCGCACCTCGCCGAGCAGCCAGCGCGACGCGCAGGACGGCGCCTTCAGCCGCAAGCGGTTCTTCACGCTGCGCCCGGTCGCTTCCAGCCCCTTCTCCAGCGTCGACAGCGCCCGCGTCACATGGGGCAGCAACACCTCGCCCTGCACCGACAAGGACAGCTTGCGCACCTGGCGGTGAAATAGCGGATAGCCCAGCTGCGTTTCCAACTGGCTGATCTGCTTGCTGACCGCGCTTTGCGTGATGAACAGCTCCTCGGCGGCGCGGGTAAAGCTGAGGGTGCGCGCGGCCACTTCGAACACCTGCAGCGCATAGAGCGGCAACACCGGACGGGCCATGATCTGATCCTGAGAAAAACTCATCCATACGATGCCGATAATTCGTTTGTCGCACAAGTGGCACGGCCTTCTAATTCGCCTAACCGCGCACGATCTGCGCCCCCAATGCCCCCGAGGATTTCGCGATGAGCACCCCCACCCTGCGCTCCAAACTGCCCGCCGTCGGCACCACGATCTTCACCGTGATCGGCCAGCTGTCCGCCCAATACCAGGCGATCAACCTGTCGCAGGGCGCGCCGAACTTTCCCTGCGACCCGGAACTGATCCGCCATGCGCACGAGGCGATGCTCGCCGGCCACAACCAGTACGCGCCGATGACCGGCCTGCCGGCACTGCGCGAAGCGCTCGCCGCCAAGGCCGAGGCGCTGTACGGCCACACCTACGATCCGGCCGACGAGGTCACCGTGATGGCCAGCGCCAGCGAAGCACTGTTCTCGGCGGTCACCGCGCTGGTGCACCCGGGCGACGAGGTGATCATCTTCGAGCCGGCCTTCGACAGCTACGCGCCGATGGTCGAGCTGCAGGGCGCCATCGTGGTGCCGGTGAAGCTGAATGCCCCCGAATTCGCCGTCCCCTGGGACGAGGTGGCCGCCAAGATCACCCCGCGCACCCGGATGATCGTGCTCAACACCCCGCACAACCCGACCGGCACGGTGCTGGGCGACGCCGACATCGCCGCGCTGACCCGGCTGACCGACAACACCGACATCGTGATCCTGTCCGACGAGGTGTACGAGCACGTGGTGTTCGACGGCCAGCTGCACCACAGCATGAGCCGCCACCCGAAATTGGCCGAACGCTCGGTGGTGGTCGGCTCCTTCGGCAAGACCTTCCACGTCACCGGCTGGCGGGTAGGCTTCTGCATGGCGCCGGCCGCGCTGATGGACGAGGTGCGCAAGGTGCACCAGTTCGCGATGTTCGCCGCCGACACGCCGATGCAGTACGCGCTGGCCAAGATCATGCAGAAGCCGGACAACTACCTGAACCTCGCGGCGTTCTACCAGCAAAAGCGCGACCTGCTGATCGGCGGCTTGAAAGGCTCGCGCCTGAAGCTGCACCCGTCGGCCGGCAGCTTCTTCCTGCTCGCCGAGTTCGGCCACTTCAGCGACGAGAGCGACAGCCAGTTCGTGCAGCGACTGATCCGCGAACACGGCGTATCGACCATCCCGGTATCGGCGTTCTACAGCGACGGCACCGACGCGCAGGTGATCCGCCTGTCGTTCGCCAAGGACGACGCCACACTGCTGGCGGCGGCCGAGCGACTGTGCCGGGTGTAAGGAACGCGACGATGAGCCAAGCCGTCACCCACCTCACCGCCGCCGCGATCCAGATGGTGTCCGGCGACGACCTTTCGGCCAACCTGGCCGCAGCGCGCCGCCTGGTCGGCGAGGCGGCCCGCGCCGGCGCCGAACTGGTCGCGCTGCCGGAGTACTTCTACCTGATGCCCGAGGATGAAACCGAGCGGGTAAGGTTGGCCGAACCGGCCGGCAGCGGCCAGTTCGAAGCGTTTCTGTCGGAACTGGCCCGCGAATACGGCATCTGGCTGCTCGGCGGCACCATCCCGACCCAGAGCGACGAGCCGGGCAAGATGTTCAACAGCAGCCTGCTGTTCGGCCCGGACGGCGCCTGCCGCCAGCGCTATCACAAGATGCATTTGTTCGGCTTCGACAACGGCGAAGAGCACTACCAGGAATCGGCCACGATGAGTGCCGGCGACGTGGTCGCCAGCGCCTTCACACCGTGGGGCGCACTGCGCCTGTCGGTTTGCTACGACCTGCGCTTTCCGGAGCTGTACCGCCAGGCACCGACGCCGACGCTGATCAGCGCCCCGGCCGCGTTCACCCATGCCACCGGCGAGAAGCACTGGGAGCTGCTGCTGCGCGCCCGCGCCGTCGAGAACCTGGCCTTCATGATCGCCCCGGGACAAGGCGGCCACCATCCCGGTGGTCGACGTACCTGGGGCCACAGTATGATCGTCGACCCCTGGGGCGACGTTCTGGCCTGCCATGCCGAAGGGGAAGGCATGGCGTTGGCTACACTCGACCTGGTCTACCAGGCCGAGCTGCGGCAACGGCTGCCGGCACTGCAGCACCGCCGGCTGCTCGATGGCGACACCGCCGCGATATAACAACGACAACATCCCCATAACGCACCATCTACGTCTACATTCGAGAAGGAAACGCCATGAAACGCCGTACCCTATGTGCCGCCCTCGCCTGCCTCGCCCTGCCGCTGATGGGTCACGCCGCCGAGCCGCTGCGCATCGCCGCCGACGCCACCTACCCGCCGTTTGAATACACCGACACCAGCGGTAACGTGGTCGGCTTCGACATCGACGTCACCAAGGCCGCCTGCGCCGAGATGAAGACCGAGTGCGTGCTGGTCAACCAGCCGTGGGACGGCCTGATCCCGGGCGTGCAGGCGCGCAAGTTCGACGCCATCGTCAGCATGAACATCTCGGCCGAACGCCAGAAGGTCGCCTCGTTCAGCCAGCCGTTCTACTACATGTACAACAGCTTCGTCGGCCACGCCGGCACCAAGGCCGACGTGTCGCCGACCGCGCTGAAGGGCAAGGTCATCGCGGTGCAGCGTGGCTCCACCCAGGACCGCTTCATCACCGACAGCTACGGCAAGACCGCGACCATCAAGCGCTACGTCAACGCCCAGGACCCGATGATGGAAATGGCCAACGGCCGCGCCGACTTCACCTTCGGCAACACCGCGCAGCTGAAGCGCGGCTTCCTCGATACGCCGAAGGGCCAGGGCTTCGGCTTCGTCGGCCCGACCTTCGACGGTCGCAAGGACAAGGTTCTGGGCGAAGGCATGGCCTTCGTGGTGCGCAAGGACAACACCGAGCTGGCCAACCGCTTCAGCCAGGCCATCGCCACGCTGAAACAGAAGGGCGTGATCAAGCAACTGGCCGCCAAGCACAACCTGACCGGCCTGATCGGCGAGTAAGCCCCCTATCCGGCCCGGTCTTCCGTCCCTGCGCCACGGCGCGGGGACGCGAAGCCGGGCCGTTCCTCATTTCGGGGCGGCCTCGCTCCCCTCTCCGCGATTTCTGACGGATGGACAATATGGACACACTGATCAGCGCGCTGCGCGCGGCACTCGGCGACGACGCGGTCATCGAGGGCGCAAGGTTGGCCGAACGGGCCCGCTCGTTCTGGGATGCGCGTCCGCTGCGAGGGCGCGCCCTGCTGTTGCCGCGCGACACCGCGGCGGTATCGGCCGCGCTGCGGTTGTGCCACGAAGCACGGCAGCCGGTGGTGCCGCTCGGCGGCGGCACCAATATTGCCAACGCCACCGCCAGCGGCGCAAACGACATCCTGATCTCGCTGGAGCGGCTGCGCGGCATCGGCCCGGTCGATCTCGCGCAGCAGACGGTGACGGTGGAAGCCGGCGCCCTGCTGGAGTCGGTGCAGAACCAGGCGACAGAGGCTGGGCTTAAGGTGCCGGTCGATCTGGGCGCGCGCGGCAGCTGCACCATCGGCGGCATGATCGCGTGCAACGCTGGCGGCAACCAGGTGCTGCGCTACGGCATGACCCGCGACATGGTGCTCGGCCTGGAGGCGGTGCTGGCCGACGGCACCGTGCTGTCCGGCCTGACGCCGTATCTGAAGAACAACACCGGCTACGACCTGAAGCAATGGTTCGTCGGCTCGGAAGGCACGCTCGGCATCGTCACCCGCGCAGTGCTGCGCCTCTACCCGGCGCCGCGCTCGCGCCACACCGCGCTCTTGGCCATCGACGATTTCGCCGCCATCGCGCCGCTGCTGTTGCGCCTGCGCGCCCGGCTAGGCGGCCTGCTGACCAGCTTCGAGGGCATGTGGCAGAGCTTCTACCAGCTCAACAGTGGCGAGCACGCTACGACTGCGCCGATCTTCGACACCGCCCCGGCCTGGAGCGTGCTGGTCGAGATCGAGGGCCAGGACGCCGAGACCGATGGCGCGCTGTTCGAACAGGTGTTGGCCGAAGCCTGGGAGGCCGGTGGGCTCGCCGATGCGGTGATCTCCGGTAGCGAAGCCGACCGGCTGGCGATGTGGGCTATCCGCGAGGGCTGCGAGGCCGAGGCCAAGCTGTACACGCGCACCGACCAGTTCGACATCAGCCTGGCAATGGACGCGATGCTGCCCTGCACCGAGGCGATCCGCACTACGCTGGCCGAACAGGCGCCGGACAGCGACTTGCACGTGTTCGGCCACCTCGGCGACGGCAACCTGCATCTGCTGGTCGGCCATCGCCGCGAAGAGATCGATTCGGCCAGGGTCAAGCAGCTGGTCTACGGTCAGGTCGCCAAATGGCACGGCTCGGTGTCGGCCGAGCACGGCATCGGCCTCGACAAGAAGGCCTACCTGCCGCTGTCGCGCGGCGCCGCCGAGATCGCCGCAATGCGCGCGATCAAGCGGGCGCTGGACCCGCACGGCATCCTCAACCCGGGCAAGATCTTCGATCTGTAAGCAACAAGAGTGCTCTTCCTCGGCCCGCCGCCCGGCGGGCCGCTTGCGTTCGGCCAAGGTGACAGCAGCGGCCGGCACCGCCCACGCCACACCAATAAAAAAAACCCGCCATCAGACGGGTTTTTCATGCGCGGCAGGCAGCACTCAGACGCGCGCCTTGAACTTCAGCTTGCCGGCCAACCAGGTGTGGTCGTAGCTGATGATCTCGAACGGGTTGCCGTGCGGGTCGACAAACGAAATCGTGCAGAAGAAGCCGTGGTCGGCCACCGAATCGCGCGCGATGGTCAGGCCATCGCGGTTGGCGACGCGTTCGCCGGCCAGCTGATCGATCCACTCGAGAAAGTCCTGACCACTGACGACGAAGGCGATCGTGCCCGAGTCATCATTCGGAACGCTGGTCTCGCTCAACGCAATACGCACCGAACCGCTTTGGTTGGCCAGCATGGTCACCCCGTGCGGGTCGTCATTCATGTGATGGTAGCGGGCGTCCGGCATCATGCCGAGTACACGCTCGTACCAGGCAATTGCTTTTGGTATATCGCTTACCTTGACATGGATGTGGTCGATTTTTCCTAGCGAAAGCATTCGTTCCTCGTAATTTCCAGACGCCGGTGCAATACCGCGTTTAAACACTCATTACCGTACAGGATAGCGGTATTTTATCAGCCGCGTGACTGCAACATCGGTTTCAGATAATGACCGGTATGGCTTACCGGATTATCGGCCACCTGTTCGGGCGTGCCGGTGGCGATGATCTGGCCGCCGCCGGCGCCACCTTCCGGCCCTAGGTCGATCAACCAGTCCGCCGTTTTGATGACATCG
Organism: Neisseriaceae bacterium JH1-16; assembly: GCA_025989215.1. Taxonomy (GTDB): domain Bacteria; phylum Pseudomonadota; class Gammaproteobacteria; order Burkholderiales; family Chromobacteriaceae; genus Crenobacter_A. The sequence continues at coordinate 245,169 of JAPDNP010000002.1, forward strand.
AGATTGTGCTCGATCACCACCACCGTGTTGCCGTTCTCACGCAAGCGATGCAGCACCTTCAATAACAGGTCTATATCATGAAAATGCAGACCTGTGGTCGGTTCATCAAGAATATACAGGGTTCGCCCGGTGTCGCGCTTGGAAAGTTCCAGCCCCAGCTTGACCCGTTGCGCCTCGCCCCCCGACAGTGTGGTGGCGCTCTGCCCCAGACGGATATAACCCAGGCCGACGTCCATCAGCGTCTTGAGCTTGCGCGCGATGGTCGGCACCGCGCCGAAGAACTCCAGCGCCTGCTCCACCGTCATCTCCAGCACCTCGGTGATGTTCTTGCCCTTGTACTGCACTTCCAGCGTCTCGCGGTTGTAGCGCTTGCCGTGACAGACGTCGCACGGCACATAGATATCCGGCAGGAAGTGCATCTCAACCTTGATCACGCCGTCGCCCTGGCAGGCCTCGCAGCGGCCGCCCTTGACGTTGAACGAGAAGCGCCCCGGGCCGTAACCGCGCTCGCGCGATAGCGGCACACCCGAGTACAGCTCGCGGATCGGCGTGAACAGGCCGGTGTAGGTAGCCGGGTTCGAACGCGGCGTACGGCCGATCGGGCTCTGGTCGACGTTGATCACCTTGTCGAGGTGATGCAGGCCGGCCAGGTCGACGAACGGCGCCGGCTCCTCGCTGGCGCGGTTCAGTTCGCGCGCGGCGATCTTGTACAGCGTGTCGTTGATCAGCGTCGACTTGCCCGAGCCGGACACGCCGGTGATGCACACCAGCATCCCCAGCGGCAGCTCCAGCGTGACATTCTTCAGGTTGTTGCCGCTGGCACCGATCAGCCGCAGCATCCGCTCCGGGTTCGGCTCGCGGCGGTCACCCGGCATCGCGATGCGGCGACGACCGGACAGGAACTCGCCGGTGACCGAATTGGGCGCGGCGGCGATATCGGCCGGCGTGCCGGCCACCAGCACCTCGCCACCGTGCTCGCCGGCGCCCGGGCCCATGTCGACCACGTAATCGGCGGCGCGGATCGCGTCCTCGTCGTGCTCCACCACGATCACGCTGTTGCCGATGTCGCGCAGCCGCACCAGCGTCGCCAGCAGGCGGTCGTTGTCGCGCTGGTGCAGGCCGATCGACGGCTCGTCGAGCACGTACATCACCCCGGTCAGGCCCGAACCGATCTGGCTGGCGAGGCGAATCCGCTGCGCCTCGCCGCCGGACAAAGTATCGGCCGAGCGGGACAGGTTCAGGTAATCGAGGCCGACGTTATTCAGGAACGACACCCGTTCGCTGATTTCCTTGACGATCTTCTCCGCCACCGGCTGCTTCTGGCCGGTGAAGGTCAGTTGGCCGAAGAACTGTGCGGTTTCCTTCAGCGGCAGCTGGTTGATGCCGTGCAGGGTCTGACCGCCGACCAGCACATTGCGCGCCTCCAGGCGTAGCCGCGAGCCTTCACAGCTCGGGCAGGTCTGGTTGTTCTGGTACTTGGACAGCTCCTCGCGCACCGCCGACGAGTCGGTCTCGCGGTAGCGGCGCTCCAGGCTGGGGATGATGCCCTCGAACGGATGGCTGCGGCTGAACTTGCTGCCGCGCTCGTTCAGGTAGGTGAATTCGATGCTTTCGCGCCCCGAACCGTGCAGCACCACGTGCTGCACCTTCTGCGGCAACAGCTCGAACGGCAGGTCGACGCTGAAGGTGTAGTGCTCGGCCAGGCCCTGCAGCATCTGGAAGTAGAACTGGTTGCGCTTGTCCCAGCCCTTGATCGCGCCGGAAGCCAGGCTCAGCTCCGGATGCGCCACCACCCGCTTCGGATCGAAGAAGGTCATCTCGCCCAGGCCGTCGCACTTCGGGCAGGCGCCCATCGGGTTGTTGAACGAGAACAGCCGCGGCTCCAGCTCCGGCAGGCTGTACGAACACACCGGGCAGGCGAACTTGGCCGAAAACCAGTGTTCCTTGTCGATGTCCATTTCCACCGCGATCGCGCGCCCTTCGGCGTGACGCAGCGCGGTCTCGAAGCTTTCGGCCAACCGTTGCTTGGCGTCCGGGCGCACCTTCAGGCGGTCGATCACTACCTCGATGGTGTGCTTCTTGTTCTTGTCGAGCTTGGGCACGTTGTCGAGCTCGAGCACCTCGCCATCCACCCGTACCCGCACGAAGCCCTGCGCGCGCAGGTCGTCGAACAAGTCGAGGTTCTCGCCCTTGCGACCGACGATCACCGGCGCCAGGATCATCACCCGGCTCTCTTCCGGCAAGGCCAGTACGTGGTCGACCATCTGGCTGACCGTCTGCGACGCCAGCGGCACATGGTGGTCGGGACAGTGCGGGTCGCCTACGCGGGCGAACAGCAGGCGCAGGTAGTCGTGGATTTCGGTGACGGTGCCGACGGTGGAGCGCGGGTTGTGGCTGGTCGCCTTCTGTTCGATCGAGATCGCGGGGCTCAGGCCCTCGATCAGGTCGACGTCCGGCTTCTCCATCAACTGCAAAAACTGCCGCGCATAGGCCGACAGGCTCTCCACATAGCGGCGCTGGCCCTCGGCGTAGAGCGTGTCGAACGCCAAGGACGACTTGCCCGAGCCCGACAGACCGGTGATCACGATCAGCTGGTGGCGCGGCAGATCGAGATTGATGTTTTTCAGGTTGTGGGTGCGTGCGCCACGGATGCGGATGGTGTCCATGCCTTGCTCACGATTCGGTGAAGTAACCTGCTACTATACCGAAGTTTGCCCAATGAACTCCACCGTCGGCGCCGCCTCAAATGTCCAAACCGCAGGCTAGGCAGGCGTTCCGGCTGAGCTTTCGGCCAACGCGCCCCCGCTTCTTCCGCCAGCCACTGTCATCGGAACCGGCCAGCGTCGCGTTGAACAAGCTTGTGATCGATTTCGCAATACCCCACTAGAGCCAGATGAATCCAATCGAACTACGGGCCAGCCTCGGCCTGGCGGGCGTCTACGCCCTACGCATGCTTGGCATGTTCCTGATCCTGCCGGTGTTCGCGCTGTATGCCAAAACCCTGCCGGGCACCCACAGCTATACCGCCATCGGCCTGGCCTTCGGCGCCTACGGCGTCGCCCAGACCCTGTTCCAGCTGCCGCTGGGCATGCTGTCCGACCGCATCGGCCGCAAGAAAGTGATCTACGGCGGCTTGCTGGTGCTGGCCGCCGGCAGCTTCCTCGCCGCCTGGGCACCCACTCTGACCTGGCTGATCGTCGCCCGCGCCATCCAGGGCGCCGGCGCGGTCTCGGCGGCGGTGATGGCACTGCTGGCCGACCTGACCAAGGAAGAAAACCGCACCAAGGCGATGGCGATGATCGGCATGAGCATCGGCACCACCTTCGCGGTCAGCCTGGTGCTCGGCCCGCTGCTGGGACACTGGATCGGCGTCAACGGCATCTTCGCGCTGACCGGCGTGCTGACGCTGGCCGCCATCCTGGGGGTGAAGTTCCTGATCCCGAACCCGACGATCTCGCGTTTTCACTCCGATGCCGAGGCCAAGGCCGCCAACCTGCCGACCGTACTGAAGAACGGTCAGCTGTTGCGGCTCAACTTCGGCATCTTCGTGCTGCACGCCGCGCAGATGGCGATGTTCGTGGTAATGCCGTTCGCACTGATCAATGTCGGCGGGCTGGACAAGGCCCACCACTGGGAGGTTTACCTGCCGGTGGCGGTCACCGGCTTCATCCTGATGGTGCCGGCGATCGTCTACGGCGAGAAACGCCACCAGCTCAAGCGCGTGTTCGCCCTGTCCATCGCCACCATGGCGCTGGCCCAGTTCGGTATGGCGTTCGCGCTCAGCTCGCTGTGGCTGATCGTGCTATGGCTCACCTTCTACTTCGTGGCCTTCAACACCCTCGAAGCAACCCTGCCCTCGCTGGTCTCCAAGATCGCGCCGGCCGGAGCGAAGGGCACTGCGATTGGCGTGTATAATATGTCTCAATCGTTTGGCCTGGCTCTCGGCCCCATGCTGGGAGGCTGGCTCTACACTCATTACGGCAGCATCGGCGTGTTCGGCTTCAGCGGCATCCTGATGCTTGTCTGGCTGCTCATCGCGCTGACCATGCGCCCGCCGCTCCCGGTCAAGACCGCCATGTTCCATATTGGCGACACCTGGCACGGTGACGCTACCGCCCTATCGAATCGGCTCGCCCAGGTACGTGGCGTCCGCGAAGCGGTGGTCATGGCAGACGAGCGCGTGGCCTACCTCAAGGTCATGCAGCAGGACTGGGACGAGCCCGCCGTACAACAACTCATTCAGGAGACTCATTGAATGTCAGTCAACAAGGTCATTCTCGTCGGCAACCTGGGCCGCGACCCGGAAGTCCGCTACCTGCCGAACGGTGAAGCCGTAGCGAACTTCTCCATCGCCACCAGCGAAAACTGGAAAGGCAAGGACGGCCAGCGTCAGGAACGCACCGAGTGGCACAACATCGTAATGTACCGCCGCCTGGCTGAGATCGCCGGTCAGTACCTGAAAAAGGGCCGTACCGTCTACATCGAAGGCCGCATCCAGTCGCGCAAGTACAACGGCAAGGACGGTGTCGAACGCACCGCCTACGAAATCGTCGCCGACCAGATGCAAATGGTTGGTGGGCGCGACAGCAGCGGCAGCAGCGCGTCGATGGACGACGACAGCGGTTACAGCCGTGGCGGCAGCAGCAACTACAGCCGTGACGACGCCCCGAGCGCCGCACCGTCCGCTCCGCCGGCGGCTCCTCGCCGCATGGAGCCGAAACCGGCTCAGAAGTTCGACGATATGGATGACGACATTCCGTTCTAACCGGAACCACGTCACTAATTGTTAAATAAGGCTGGAAACACTCTGTGTAATCAATGGATTACGCATAGGTTTTCCAGCCTTTTTCTTTACATCAAAAACTTGTACCACCGGAACTAGATCAACGTCGTAAAGTCTTGCCATCTGATTCGCTGAGCGATGTGCAGTGACCAAGTTTTCCATTCGAGAGATGCGGCTGGAGTCCGGAGAACACCTCCCCTTGCTCGTAACCGGTGACCCCCATGGGCTGCCCATTCCCCTCGCCGCCCGTTTTGTCCTGGCCCAATGCCGTCCCAAGGGCTTGAAAGCAAGTTCCATCCGTCAACGCTTGTTGGCCCTGGCGCTTACCTACACTTTCCTTGCCGAGCACCACATCCAACTCGATGAACGGGTGGCCAAACGACGGTTCCTCAGTCAGGACGAATTGGTCGCGCTCTCTGATCGTTGTCGCTTGGCGCTACAGGATAGACCTCAACGTGTCGTCACCCCGTCCTATGCGGCCCTGCGCTTTCGAGTAGCGATTGACTACATTCGCTGGATAGCCGAACCCATCATTGCCCGGATCGTTGAGGATAGCCGCCGGGATGCCGCACTCGTGGCTTTGCACAGCTTTCTTAAGCGCGCGCACATCGTGGCCCCCGACCCTGGCCAAGTCGATGGCTCGATCGTTTCCGGAGAGCGCCTGGGATTCACGCCCGAACAGTGTGCATTGTTCCTGCGAGTCATTGAGCCCGGATGTCCTGACCACCCATTTCTCCCGCGGCACCAGTTCCGTATCTACGTGATGCTTCAGCCTCTGCTTCTGTATACCCTCGGACATAAGACCCCCAAAATCCCTCGTTTGCATTCACATCTCCTGCGATATCCAACTATTCTGCAGTACGAGTCAATTCATCATTATTGTTAGTTTTATTCTCATTCAAAATATCTCGAGCCAAACGATACGCATCAGGATACATCCCCATACTGTAATAATAACTCATTGCACTATATTGAACAGGATTCAGAGCTAGTAAAGACATGTTTATCTCCATCAAACCGTATCTTATCTAAAAAATCTAAAGTAAAACCTAATTCTTAACTCGATACTTTTCGATAAAATCTGCTACTGATTTCTGGACATCTTTCAAGGAGTAACTCGAATCTTTCCTGTAGTATGCAGTGACTTCATAATGATTCTTTAGAGCATAGCTGATTGAAAATCGATAGCTCCATGACCCTGGATCGCTTATTGCAACATAACCGTATTCTGCCGTTTTATACACTCTAATTTCCTCGACTTGACCTTTCCCGATGGGCTCTTGGTATAAATCATAACCATTTTCCGTCCCAATTAGTTTAGCTCCATATTTCCCGGTTATAACACTGTCCGCATTACTAATTATTTTTGGATAATTGGTAATTACAATTTCCAGCGCATCTTTATTAAGTTGAAATCGTCTTCGACCAGTTGTTGGACTCATCGAAGGGTAATCAACAACAATACGAAGCGATTCACCATAAAACTCAGACTTGTACGACTTTGGAAACCTAAACCAAGCAACTCTTTTATCACTACCGCTAGAAATAGAAAAATCATCATACTGATTAGCCTCGGGTTTGCTTGCCGCCGCCCAAGAGTATTGAAATGGCGTTAAAATCAGAAACAATAATAAAATCAAAATTGACCTGCTAAGGCACAATATGATTTTTGGTAAAAATCTCAAGAAATATTGATTAATAAAACTAATCATTATCCATGCCTCATTAACAAATATGATTCCATAACTAATGATTTTTCTTTCGGCAGAACAAAAATCATTTTTCCAAAAACACAATATAAAGAAGGCCATTTCTCAAATATGTAACCTATGCATAATGCAAATAATTTTCATTAATGACAAGGCCAATTTAATGCCAAATGCAAATACTATAGACATAGTGGCACCTCGAAAAACCTCAGATCATGGGATGGTATCGACATACCCCATCGGACCGTTCACGAATGGTCAAGAACAGCCTTTTTGCCGGACAAGAACGGGAAGCCAAACTCGACAAGCTCGGGGATGCACTGCGTACCCTGCAAGAGCATGTCGACTTTGCCGCATTGGCCGCCGAGATTGACCACGTCGCTCCTCGACCTAGCCATGAACGTGGAGGACGCCCGCCGTTTCCCACTGAACTGATGGTGAGGGTCTTGCTGATTCAGCAGCTGTTCAATCTCAGTGACGAACAGATGGAATTCCAGTTGCTGGATCGCTTGAGTTTTCAGCGTTTCGTGGGCTTGCGTGATAGCAGCCAGATCCCGGATCGCACCACGATCTGGATCTTGAAGGAACGACTGATCGCCGCCAACGCCAGCGAAACCATCTTTACCGCCGTCAATCAGCAACTCAGAGCCGCTAACAAAACCTACTTGATGTCGAAAGCGTAAAGCCCCATCTGATCAGCCTGAAACGAAGCATCGTCAGTTAAAAGCTCTGGAAATCGTTGCAACCGCTGTTGCCCACTTCACCCCGCTCCCGCCGGGGCGGCCGTCCTCGCCTGAATGACAAGGCCGCCCTCAGCGACATCCTGTTCGTCCTCACCACCGGCATCCCTTGGGAAGACCTGCCTCGGGAACTGGGCTTTGGTAGCGGCATGACCTGTTGGCGTCGCTTGCGCGACTGGCAGCAACAAGGCGTCTGGGATCGCCTGCATCTGGCGTTGTTGACCCAATTGCGCCAATGCGACCAGATCGACTGGAGTCGCGCCAGTATCGACGGGGCCAGTGTCGCCAGCCCCCGGGGGGCCAACAAACCAGCCCCAACCCCACCGACCGCGGCAAGCTCGGCAGCAAGCGGCACCTGATCGTAGACCGACGCGGCGTGCCGCTGGCGCTGAGCGTGACGGGGGCCAACCGCCACGACTCGATGGTCTTCGAGGCCTTGGTGGATGCCATCCCCGCCATTCCCGGTCTGCCGGGGCGTCCTCGCCAGCGCCCACACAAACTGCATGCGGACAAAGGCTACGATTTCCGCCGTTGTCGTGAGCACTTGCAACGTCGGGGCATTCAGGCCCGGATTGCCCGTCGAGGCATCGAGAGCAGCGAGAAACTGGGGCGGCACCGCTGGGTGGTCGAACGCACCCACGCTTGGTTTGCTGCGCTCGGCAAGCTGCGCATTCGCTTCGAGCGACGACTGGACACCCATTACGCCCTGCTCAAACTGGCTTGTTCCTTGATTTGCCTACGCTTTGTCGACCGGTTTTGTTAGCGGCTCTTAACACTGGCTCCGATAGTGCCTCAAATGCTGGCTTGCCACGATAACGTACCGTGCTCTTCCCGCAGCATCATTCCCAGCTCGGCAGACAGCTCGCACATGCGCTGACAGATGCGCTGCCGTTCCAGCCCGGCAGCTTGGCGCACGTGCGCGACGTCGAGTGTCACGGGGACGAGTTCCAGGCGGCGCAATAGTCCGCCTTCCATGCCGACCAGGAACAGGAAGGACCAATCGTTGTGTAGCCAGGGGTCGACGGCATAGTCGTCGACGAAGTCGCCGGTGCTGTAGAGGATGGGCTTGCCGCGATAGACCTCGATCCCTTGGAACAGGTGCGCGCTGTGGCCGTAATAAACATTCGCGCCAAGGTCGATGACCGCGCGCGCGAATTCCCTGAACCGCGCCGCTGGGCGGTTGACCATGTTCGGCCCCCAGTGATTGGAGAACACCACGAGCTCGGCGCCCGCAGCTCGCGCGTCGAGAATCAATTGCTCGACATAATGTAGCGTGGCGTCGAAGGTTGAGACCTCGAGGTAATGGGTGCCCGGCGTATTCTCGCTGGCAGCAAAGGCGGGCTCGTTGTCGGTGACAGCGATCAGTGCGATCTGGTAGCCGTTGAAAGAAAGGATGGCGGACGCCGCCGCGGCGCCGAGGTCGCGCCCGGCGCCGGCGTGCCGGATGCCGGCGGCGTCGAGATGCGCCAGGGTGTCGAGCAGCCCCTGCTCCTCGAAGTCGAGCGTGTGGTTGTTGGCCAGCGAAACCGCGTCGATACGCGCGGCGCTTAGCACCCGGACCGCCGAGGGGGCCGCACGAAAGTGGAACACTTTGGGGCTACGGCTCCAGGGGCGTCTGTGCGTGGTGAGGGCGCATTCCAGGTTGCCGATGCGCAAATCTGCCGCGGCTAAGAGCGGTAGCACATCTCCCCACACTTCGTGTGGCTGCATCGTTTGCAGTTCTTCGTTGACGAGCCGGCCGAGCATCAAGTCGCCGACCAGGGCGAGCGTGACCATGAAGCCCCTCACGTTGCCGGCGGGATGAACCACTCGCAGTGGATCGCGCAGGCGATGAGCTTTCCCGCAAACTGATTCATCGCTTCGGCAGATAGGTTTCGAACCATTGGCAGGCGGCGCCGGCCGCCCCCTCCAAAGTCCCCGGCTCTTCGAACAGATGGGTGGCGCCGGGAATGATCTCAAGCTGCTTCGGGCCGATCAATCGTGCCAGCGCCTGGCGGTTGAGGCTCAACACGTCAAGATCCAGGCCGCCGACAATCAGCAGCGTTGGGGTCGTGATGCCGGCAAGCACGTCTGCACCCGCCAAATCTGGGCGACCACCGCGGGACACGACGGCGGCCACCACATCCCCCATTCTCGCTGCCGCACGCAAGGCAGCGGCGGCGCCGGTGCTGGCGCCGAAATAGCCGAGCGAAGTACGAGCGGTTTCCGTTTGCTGGCCAAGCCAGGCGGTAACGGCAAGGAGGCGTTCGGTCAGCAGGTCGATGTCGAAGCGTCTGGCGTAGTCCTGATCTTCCTTAAGCGTCAGCATGTCAAACAACAGGGTGCCGATGCCCACTTGATTCAGCACGCGCGCCACGTACTGGTTGCGGGGGCTGTGACGACTACTGCCGCTGCCGTGGGCGAACACGACGAGGCGGCCGGTGTTGCTGAGGTGAAGCTCGGCTTCCAGATCAATACCATCGATAGGAATACGAACAAGCGTTTCCGGCCGAGGTGTTGCCGCAGAGCTCACTGTGGCCAGCCCGGTGGGATCGACATGGTGCTGACGTTGAGATTCAGCCTTGTGCAGTGTGGCGACCACTTGCCTCGTCCTCCACTTGGGAAAACTTCACGTAAAGCGGCCCATTAGGACGACTCCTCCGTCGGAGCCACTACACACCCTGTATAGGGTCAACGGCGGCGAATATCTATCACGTTGATTTATATAATCTTCTCGGCTTTACGCCCATCTTGCTGGACCACCAAGGGCCTGAAAGTGAAAAGTGAACGGACTAGCACTGTTCGAGAGAACGTTACTCTTTGGGGGCCCATACCCAGAAAGCCAATCAGTGGGGATTTTCTCGGCTCCCCTTAGGGGCTGTGTCATCCCTAAAAGCCATCAGCGTACGCTGGCTTTCGGGACGCTTCCCGCGAGCAACATTGGTAAATGTAGGTGGCAGCGTCAAGGCGATGCCATCTCGGCCCACCAGTATCCGGATCACCCAGCGGGCAATCTGGCCGTTGGCGCCCTGTACCAATACTTTCTTGATCGGACTCATCAGGAGCTCACTCGATGGTGCGCGTTTCCCGATGGGAATGACGGGGCATGGACATTGCCATGCCCCGTCGCGCTTACAGATTGCCTTTGAAGAACGGCACCACCTTGGCTAGCGCCAGGGCGACCGGCTCGGGCCTGTCGTACAGGTCGTAGTGAGACCAGCCTTCGGCGACCACCAACTCCTTCTGCTTCGATGCCGCGCGACCGTAGATCTCGCAGCCGTCGCTATACGCGCCGAACCCACCGGGCTTGTTCCCGATGACCACCATCAGCGGCTGGGTGAGCAGCACTTCCGCATGTGCGAACGCATTCCAGGTCATGGGGCCGCTGGCATACCGCCCGCTTGCTAGATAGACCGACGGCTGCTTTTGCATCGGAAGCAGTCATTACCCGGTTAGATCGTAACGACCACTTTGGCCGAGAAGCGGTCAATTGGGCGGTGTCAGCACTACGTTGTTCGAGCGCGCCTTGGCGTGAGGGCTGGGAATGCCTACGGCCCTAGGGGCGATTCACCCACAACGTTTCTAGTCTTCACTGTCTTCTTTGGATTGAGCCATGATAGAAAAGCCCGCTACTGTTGCGGGCTTTTTCAATGGGTGACGAAGCGTTCTTAGTGCTTGTGACGATGATGGGCATCCGGGTAATGGGCATGGGTGTGGGTCAGCACGTCGTGCAGATGCCGATGCGTGTGCTTGGTGCCAGGCGCCACGGGTCCTTTCATCGCACTTCTCCTTCTTGGTTTTAACGACTGGTCTGGGGTCTGAAGAAGTACACCCGCTCACTTGGCGGCATGCTTTTGCAGGTATTCTGTAATCGTCTGCAGCTCTTTCGAAGTCGGAACACGGATCGACATCCCGCTGTTGTTGGCCATCGATTGCATCCGTGTGGCCATGCGTTGGGTCACTGGTGGCCATCCAGCGGCACTGTGCAGTTCAGGGGTAGGGAGACCATGGCACTGCGTGCAATATTGGTTGAGAAGCTTTGCCCCAGTCGATTGGATATCGGGCAATTGAGCGGAATCAGCCCCAGGCGTCATCAGACCGCCCATCATCATCATCCCATCCATCATGGGACCGCAGCCCCCTCCCATTGGCCCGCCCCACATTTGAGCCAGTTGTGTTGGTGGAACCCCTCCCGTTCCGGAACGCTCTTGCGCAACAGCGAGTGGCAGTAACCAGAGGGGAGACATGGTAAGTCCGATACCGATGATCACTCTGCAATTCGTTCTGGCGCGCGACATGAGTCCCCCCACATGTTGCGTTTTCAATGAACTCATTATGTGATTTGACAGAACGAAATGCGAGGTGAGTCGCCCCCGCTTTCCTCGATGCCGCGTGAGCGTCTGCTCAAAGGCTGCCCAAGGCGGCTGCTTCTCGGCCAAAGCCGTCTTTTGCCCTAGGCGTCAAAGCGTCTGCGGTGGGTTACTGAGCGGACGTTCACTAGCGTTCCAGGCTGAACGTCCGCTTTCTTTAGTGGGTGACCGATAGCAACCGACCCAACGCGGGCATTCGGGTCAGCTTTCGTTGTGCGGAACGGTTACGCGGTGACGGGTGCGGGCCTCAACATCGTACGTATTGAAGTCATTCATCGTTCTGCCATAGAGGTGCAGACTGACCGCGCGGGACCGCTCTGTTGGGACGCCGGTCATGTGTATGTGATCGGGATTGGGTACGAAGCTGGTCACGGATCCTCTCCGTAACAGGACTATGCCCCCACGCACCAAGTCGATCTCTTCGTCGGCTCCGCGATCTGGTGACAGCCTCACATAGCTACGTTCCTCCAAAATCCCTTCGACCAAGCCGACGACCCCCCAACTTCCGTGGTCGTGTACTGGCGTCCATTGACCTGGAAGCCAAACGAGCGCGTACAGCGAGAGACCTTTGTCCGGGGCCTCATAGATGAGGTTACGGGTATAGCTCGCGTCGCTACTCCGATAGTGATGTGGTTGCAGAAACGTACCAGCATGCTCGATCAGATCAAGCATCAGCGGTGCGAGCGCGAGCACGCAGTCGGCCGGTTCTGACTGTAGATGGCTTCGAGCGGCGGCTTGGTCGATGAAGCTGTCGAGAACATGTAAGGTCATGGGTAATTTGTGCCTCCGGCCGGTTCGCGGACGACTCGCGACGCCAGCAGCCAACAGGACGATGCCTTCGTCCATCAGGATGAACATTAACGACAGCAGAAATTCATCCTATACCATTGGTCTTGACATGCCCAAATAACCTTACTCATGGGAAAGGAAAGCAGACGTTCACCTTCATGACAGGGGAAATGTCCGGTAAACGACAGGAAGTCGTAGCTCCGGACGGATGATGGGGAGGACCGCTTAGGCCGAGAAGCAGTCGTCCAGTAATGAGGGCTGTCGGCGATGCTTGCGTAGGCCCGCCTGCATCGGCGCGTTGGCGGGCCCGGCAAGGGGGGTTAGGTGGCGACAGCGAGGCGGGTGCGGCGTTGTTCCGCTTTCACCATCACGCGGTTGGCGCCGACCACCAGCGTCGCGACTACCAGCACAGTGATAGTCGCCAGCGCGTTGATCTCCGGATTCAGTCCGAGGCGAACACGCGAGAAGATCAGCTGTGGCAAGGTGGTCGAGCCTGGACCCGACAGGAAGGCGGTGATCACCAGGTCATCGATCGACAACGTGAACGCCAACAGGAAGCTCGATGCGATCGCAGGCGCGATGATGGGCAGTGTGATCAGGAAGAAGATCTTCAGCGGACGTACGCCGAGGTCCATTGCGGCTTCTTCGATCGAGCGGTCCATCTCGACAAGGCGCGAGCGGATCACGACGGTGACATAGGCCATGCACAGCGTCACGTGGCCGACCCAGATCGTCAGCACGCCGCGTTCGGCCGGGAAGCCGAACCACTGCTGCAACTCGACAAACAGAAGCAGCATCGACAGGCCGACGATCACCTCGGGCATCACCATCGGTGCGGAGATCATGCCGGCGAACAGGCCTTTACCCCTGAACGGGCCGAAGCGCGCCAACACCAAGCCGGCGATGGTGCCAAGCACCACGCTCATCGTACTCGACAACAGCGCGATCTTCAGGCTCAGGCCGAAGGACGAGATCACCGCGTCGTCGTTGAACAGCACGCTGTACCACTGCGTCGAGAAGCCCGCCAATACCGTTACCAACTTGGATGCGTTGAACGAGTAAACGATGAGGATGAGGATGGGCACGTAGAGGAAGGCAAAGCCCAAGCCCAGCGACACCCTGCCGAACCAGCTGATGTTTTTACCGTTCATGGTTTATCTCCTAACGCTGTGCAGCACGGGCCAACGCTTTTTCTTCGCGCTTGTGCTGGTAAATAATCGGCAGGATCAACAATGCGAGCATCACGATCGTCACCGATGCGGCCATCGGCCAGTTGTTGTTGTCGAAGAACTCCATCCACAGCACCTTGCCTATCATCAGCGATTCAGGCGTGCCGACCAGTTCCGGGATCACGAACTCCCCTACAGCCGGGATGAACACCAACATCGACCCGGCGATCACGCCGTTCTTCGACAGCGGCAGCGTCACCTTCAGGAACGTCTCCCAAGGCCTGCAGCCAAGGTCGGCCGCCGCCTCCAAAAGGCGCCCGTCAAGCTTCACCAGGTTGGAGAACAGGGGCAGGATCATGAACGGCAGGTAGGCGTACACCATCACGATCTGTACCGACAGCTGTGTGTGCATCAGCGGCATCGGCGTGTCGATCAGGCCGAGCGCGATACAGGCCTTGTTGAGCAGACCCTCGTTGTCGAGGATGCCCATCCACGCGTACACCCGCACCAGGAACGAAGTCCAGAAAGGCAGCATCACCAGCATCAGCAAAGTGTTGCGCTTGGCTTCCGGCGCACGCGCGATGGTGTAGGCGATCGGGTAGCCGATCACGAGACAGATAAGCGTCGTCACCAACGCCATATACAGCGAACTCAGATAGGCATCGAAGTACAGCGGGTCACCAAAGATGTATGAATAGTTGCCGATGTTCAGCGCGATGTTCAGCACGTCTTCGGCACGCGTGAGCAACGCCCGGTAAGGCGGACTGGCGATCTCGACCTCAGAGAAACTAATCTGCAGCACGAAAAGGAAAGGGACAAGGAAGAACAGCAGCAGCCAGCCATAGGGGATCGCCGTCACCAGAGACCGTCCACTCGGCATCAGCAGTTGCCACCAGGTGGGCCGTCGCGCACCACGCGAGGCCGCTTCGCGGGAATCCCGCAGCGAAAGGAGTCGGCTCATCATTGCGTCAATACCACGGCATCAGTGTCAGCCCAGCTGACGAATACCGGCTCGTTCCAAGTGGGAGCCGCCTCTTCGCGCCAGCGCGTCGCTGGCACGCTGGCCTTGACCACCTTCCCGGTATCAAGGCGCACGTGGAAAATCGAGAAACCGCCCAGATACGCAATGTCGTGCACCGTACCGTTGGCCCAGTTGCCGCCGGCGGTCGGCTGCTGGCGCGATACACCGACTCGCTCTGGGCGCACCGACAACCACACCGGCATGCCGAGCGTGCCAGTAATGCCGTGGCCGACTCGCACCGGGCGCGGCAGCTCGGTCGTCTGCACGCGCACGTAGTCGGGTTCGTCCTCGACCACATGGCCACCGAACATATTGGTCTCGCCGATGAATTCGGCGGTGAAGCGACAGTTCGGGCGCTCGTAGAGCTCACCCGGCGATGCGATCTGCAACAACTGACCTTCAGACATGATGCCAATGCGGCAGGCCATGGTCATCGCCTCCTCCTGGTCGTGAGTCACCATAATGCAGGTCACGCCGACCTGATCGATCAGGTTCACGAGTTCCAGCTGGGTCTGCTGCCTGAGTTTCTTATCGAGCGCCCCGAGCGGTTCGTCGAGCAAGAGCAGCTTCGGCCGTTTGGCCAGGCTCCTCGCGAGCGCGACACGCTGCTGCTGGCCGCCAGACAGCTGGAACGGCTTGCGGTGCGCATATTTCTTCATCTGCACGAGGTCGAGCATTCGCTCGACGCGCTCGTCAATTTCTTTGCGCGGCAGGCCGTCCTGCTTGAGGCCGAGGGCAATGTTCTGAGCGACGGTCATATGCGGGAACAGCGCGTAGCTCTGGAACATCATGTTGATCGGGCGCTCATACGGCGCCAGATGCGTGATGTCCTCGCCGTCGAGGATGATCCTGCCCGAGGTCGGCGTTTCCATGCCGGCGAGCATGCGCAGCAGCGTCGACTTGCCGCAACCGGAGCTGCCTAGCAAGGCGAAGATGTCATTCTTCGAAATCGACAGGTTGATGTGGTTGACTACGGTGTTGTCGCCGAACTTCTTCACGACGTCGACAATTTGCAGGTAGGGTTTGCTGGCGGCCGTCCCCGCCGCTGGATGCACAGACGATTCAACCATGTTCACGACTCTTCCCCTCCGAGCCCGGCCGGCCTTAACCTGCCGGGCCGATCACATTACTTACGGGTTTTCACTTCGGTCCACAGACGGGTCTGCAAGCGCTGGGTCTTTGCGTCGAGTGGCAGCCTCACAAAGCTCTTCTGTTGGATTGCCGACGTCGGATAGATCGACGGGTCGTTCAGGAATTTGGCGTCGATCTGCGCGCGCGCGGGCGTATTCGGACTCGCATAGTTGACCGCCTTGGCGTTGGCGGCGGCCACCTCCGGGCGCATCACGTAGTTGATGAAGGCCAGCGCGTTGTCGACGTTCTCAGCGTCCTTCGGGATCACCATACTGTCGACCCACATCTCGACGCCGCTCTTGGGCGCCAGCACCTTCAACTGCTGGCCGTTGTTCGCCTCTTCGGCACGGCGCTTGGCGATGTTCAGGTCACCGCCGTAGCCGAACACCAAGCACAGCGAGCCGTTAGCGAACTCATTGATGTAACTGGACGATGAGAAACGGGTTATGTAGGGACGGATCTGCTTGAACAGATTGGCCGAGGTCTGCCAGTCGGCGTCGTTATTGCTATTCGGATTCTTGCCCAGATAGTGCGCGGCGATCGACAGCGTTTCGGCCGGACTGTCCAGCACCGACACTCCGCAGGACTTCAGCTTCGACACGTATTCTGGCTTGAACAGCAGGTCCCATTCGTTGGCCGGCAGCGGCGTCGCACCCAGCGCCGCCTTCACCTTGCCGACGTTGATCGCCAGCGTGTTGATGCCGTAGAAGTACGGCACACCATAGGTGTTGCCCTGGTCGAACTTGGCGGCCTGCGCCAGCACCGCCGGGTCGAGATTCTTGTAGTTGGCGAGCCTGGCTTTGTTGACCGGCTGGTAGACGCCGGCCTTGATCTGCTTGGCCAGGAAGGTGTTGTTAGGCACCACGATGTCGTAGCCGGAACGGCCGGTCAGGATCTTTGCCTGCAGTACCTCGTTCGAGTCGTAGACGTCGTAACGGACCGTGATGCCGGTTGCCTTTTCGAAGTTCTTCACGGTGTCGGGCGCGATGTAGTCCGACCAATTGTAGATATTGAGCACCTTGCCAGCGGCAAACGCCGGTACGGCTGCCGAAACCAGGACGCCGGCCGCGATGGCTTTTAGCATGCGTGATCGCATGGGATTCTCCTCTGTAGATACGAGTCGTAGCGAATCGAAGGGGTGGGCCGCCTGTAATGGATGGAATGGTGGCGGCTCACTCTGGGGAACAGTCGATCACAGCAGCCCGAAGTCACGGGCGGTACGGTCGACGGCGCGCTGGGTCTTATCGATCAGTTGGTCGACCTCCGAGCGCGTAATGACCAGCGCCGGCGCCATGATCATCCGGCCAAGCGTGGAGCGGATGATCACCCCTTCCTCAAAGCCATGGGTGCGGCAACGCCATGTAATGTCGGACTCATTATCGAAACGCTGGCGGGTCGCCTTGTCCTGGCAGAATTGCAGGGCGGCGACCAAGCCGGTTCCCTGGATCTCGCCGATCAGCGGATGTTGGCCGAACACCTCGCGCAGGCTCTTTTGCAGGTAGGGGCCGGTGTCGTTCTTGGTCTGCTCGACGATCCCCTCCTTCTCCAGCGCATTCAGGTTGGTGAGTGCGACCGCCGCGGCAACCGGATGACCAGAGTAGGTGAGCCCGTGGGCAAACACGCCGCCCCGCTCGACCAGTGCCTCACCGATGCGCTTGGACAGTACGAGGCCGCCCATCGGTACGTATCCGGAAGTCAGGCCTTTGGCGATGCTGAGGGTGTCCGGCTCGAAGCCGAAGTGTTGGTGTGCGAACCACTCGCCGGTCCGGCCGAAGCCCCCGATCACCTCATCGGCGCACAACAGCACGTCGTATTGGCGACAGATGCGTTGGATTTCCGGCCAGTAGCTTTCCGGCGGGAAGATCATGCCGCCGGCGCCCTGGAACGGTTCGGCGACGAAGGCGGCGACGTTATCGGCCCCCAGCTCCAGAATTTTGGTTTCCAGCTCAAGTGCACACTTGAGTCCGAACTCGGCCGGGCTCAGCTCCCCCCCGTGGGCGTACCAGTACGGCTCGCCAATGTGCACCACGCCCGGGATAGGCAAGTCGCCCATTTCGTGCATGAAGCTCATCCCGCCCAAGCTTGCGCTACCGACGGTGGAGCCGTGATAACCGTTATGGCGGCCAATGAAGATTTTCTTGCTCGGTTTGCCGGCCACATCCCAATAACGGCGCACGGTACGGATCAATACCTCATTCGCCTCGGAGCCGGAGTTGGTGTAGATCACATGGCTGTAATGGCCGGGCAGCAGTTCAAACAGACGCTCCGACAATTCGTTCACCGCCGGGTGAGTGGTGTGAAAGAACAGGTTGTAATAGCTAAGCTGCTCCATTTGCTGGTTGGCTGCCTTGATCAGGTCACGGCGGCCATAACCGATGTTGGTGCACCACAGGCCAGACATGCCATCTAGGTATTGCTTGCCTTCGCTGTCCCACAGGTAGACGCCCTCCCCCTTCACGATGACCCTGGGCCCTTCCTGGTTAAGCGCCTTCTGGTCAAGAAAGGCGTGAATGTGATGAGCGGCATCGATTGCTTGGTAATGCTGTGTGGTGGAATTAGCGGACATGTGTGTCTCCTCGTCAGAAACGGCGCTTCAGCGCTGCAATTGGATCCAGGTGGTCTTGAGTTGGGTGAACTTGTCGAACGCGTGCGGTGACAAGTCCCGTCCGAAGCCGGATTGCTTCACGCCACCGAATGGGACGCCGGGATCGAGTGCATCCACGGTGTTCACCGAGACGGTACCGGCGCGCAGGGCGCGGGCAACGCGATGCGCACGCGTCAGATCATCCGTCCAGACCGCCGCGGCCAAGCCATAGATGCTGTCGTTGGCCAGAGCAATGGCTTCTTCTTCGCTGTCGAAGGTCAGGATCGATAGCACGGGGCCAAAGATTTCCTCGCGAGCGATGGTCATGCCGGGGGTAACGCCAGTGAAGACGGTGGGGCGGATATAGCAGTCGCTGCCATCGATCTGGACGCGTTCACCACCACTCACCAATTGCGCACCTTCTTGCACGCCAAGTTCGATGTAACGCATCACCCGCTCGGTTTGGCGCGCATCGACCAGTGTGCCGGTGCGAGTGGCCGGATCGAGCGGATTGCCTGGCTGCAGTGCGGCGACTTCGGTAAGCAGCTTGTCGACAAACCTGTCGTGAATGGAGCGTTCCAGCAACAGGCGCGAGCTCGCCGAACAGACCTGGCCCTGGTTGAAGAAAATGCCGAAGGCGGCGCGGCGGGCGGCCGCGTCCAGGTCCGCGCAGTCGGCGAACACCAGGTTGGGGCTCTTGCCGCCGCATTCGAGCCACACCATTTTCATGTTCGACTCGGCCGAATAGCGCAGGAAGTGCTTACCGACTTCGGTCGAGCCGGTGAAGGAGATACAGTCGATGCCCGGATGCAGGCCAAGAGCCTTACCGACCTCTTCGCCGTAGCCCGGCAATACATTGAGGACGCCATCCGGCAAGCCGGCTTCGGTGACCAGTTCGGCCAACCTTAGCGCCGACAGCGGCGACTGTTCCGCCGGCTTCAGGATGACGCTGTTACCGGCCGCCAGAGCAGGACCGAGCTTCCATGCCGCCATATCGAGCGGGAAATTCCATGGAATCACCGCCGCGACGACCCCAACCGGCTCGCGTGTCACCAGCGCCAGCGCGTCTGAGCCGGTCGGCGCCACTTGGTCATACAGTTTGTCGGTGGCTTCGGCGTACCAGTCGAGTACCGCCGCCGTGCCGGGTACGTCGATATTGAGTGCGTCGCTGATCGGCTTGCCCATGTCGAGACAGTCCAGCAATGCTAGTTCTTCGCGATGTTCCAGTACCAACTCGGCGAGTCGATGCAGCACTTTCTTGCGTTCACGTGGATGGCAGCGCGACCACGTGCCGGCTTCAAAGCTGCTTCGTGCCGCCTTGACCGCGTTCTCTACGTCCGCCGCGTCACAGCGCGCAACGTTGGCTAACACCCTTCCTGATTGCGGGCTGATCGTGGGAAAGGTACGGCTATCGGTAGCATCGACGAACCGTCCTGCTATGAATGCCTGTTGGCGCGGTTGCTGTGCGCTTGCGCGTTGATGCCAGTCTTGTAGATCGAGGGTTTGCATCACGTTCTCCGGGTGGTGTCTTCGAGCGAGAGACCAGCGGGCACTGAGGACAAGTTGCCCTAACTCCTCCGCACGATTTGAGGCAATACTAGTGAGCATCTCAACGAGCGGACATAACGTAGAAGCGTTAGTGATCCAGGGGTAGAACTAACCTGTCGGGGGTAGAAGGGTATGCTGCTGGACGTAGCGGAACTGGCGTTTCACCAGCGTTTGGGGAGACTGATCAACAGCCAGGACGACGACTGTTTTTGGCCCACCCTGGCGGGTTTTCTCCGTGAAGTAGCGGAGTTCGATACCTGGGTGGCGATGCTGTTCCGCTCCGCCCAAGCGCCATTGGTGCTGGCCGACAGCGGGGTCAACTACGCCGAGGACAATCTGTTTGCCGACTATATGCGAGGCCTGTACCTGCTGGATCCGTTCTACGGTTTCGGACTCGGCGAAATCGCGCCGGGGGTGTACCGGCTCGACGAGGTGGCGCCGGACAGCTTCCGCGAGACCGAGTACTTCCAGCGCTATTTCTCGCGCAATGTGGTCGAAGACGAACTGCAGTTCCTATTGCCGCTGAAGGGAGTTGGCACGCTTTCGCTGTCGCTGGGCAGCGGACGACGTTTCAGTGATGCAGAGATAGGCGCCGGCTGTCTGTACGCACCATGGATCCTGCCGCTGATGCGGCACGGCGCCAGGCTCGAGCAACTGATGACCCGGCCGGCGAGCAACAGGGATCAGGACAGGCAAAGCCGGCTGGAAGAAGCGCTGCGCCAGCGCGGCAAGCCGCACCTGACCGAGCGTGAGGTAGAGGTAGCGTTGCTGATCCTCGCCGGCCACTCCACCAAGGGGGTTGCGCGCCATTTGGGCATTTCGTTGGAAACGGCCAAGGTGCACCGGCGCAACTTGTACGGCAAGCTCGGCGTGACGAGCCAGGCCGGCCTGTTCCTGCTGTTCGTCGGGCTAGAGTAGCCGCGCCAGGCCCATGCCCGAATATATGGGCCGATGAACAATCGGCATTGGAGCCGTCGGGAGCCGGCCCTACAGTTGGCGCATCGCTTCGCGGCGGCACGGAGCGCCAACCACCGAAAGCCCCCTGCCATGGGCTCCCGACTCGAATACGACCTCCTGGGCACAAAGACGTCCCCGCCTCCGCCCACTACGGCATCCACCCCCTGCGCGCGCTGGAAAACTCCCGATCACCGGCACGCCGATCGCGGACCGGGTCAACGCACCGGCCGCCATCAAGCAAGCGGCAGCGCTGGTCAACCACCAGTTCGGCCTGATCGATCCGATCATGACCGACGCCATCGTCAAGGCCTGCGAGGAGATCCGTGCCGGCGCGGAAGCTGACGACCTACATCGGCAGCTTCCGGCTGGTCGACGCAGTGGGCCACCTGCAGCGCGCCTTCGCGGCGAAGGCCGAGGAATTCAAGGGCGTGCGGAAGATGGGCCGCCCCCGGGGCAGGATGCGGTACCGATGACGCTCGGCCGGGAATTCTCGACCAACGCGGTGATGTTGGCCGAAGACGTCGAACGGTTGCAGGAAACGGCGCGACTGATCCGCGAGATCAACCTCGACACCACCGAGATTGGCACCGGCATCAACACCCACCCCGAGTACGCCGAACGCGTCTGCTGCCAGTTGTTCTAGGTGACCTGCGCCTGCTGTCGAGCGGCCCGCGCGCCGGCTTTGTCGAGATCGTGCTGGCGCTTGGCCTGATGTCGGCCGAAGCGCTGGCCGAGGTACTACGCCCCGAAAACTTGACTCAGCCCTACGCGCGGAGCCCCGCCCGCGCCGTCGCCCTGACGGGCTGTCACACCGCTGGATAAAGCGGCTCGAGAAACCTCCACAGCTCGCCCAGAGCCGGGTTAGTGCGCCGACTGTCGCGGTACAGGTGGATGTTCACAGGCTCGCTCCACGATGTGTTAGTGGCCGGCACGAACGGTCCGTCCGCCAGCTCGCGGCCACCTTCATCCACTCGACGCTGCACCACGACAGCGGGTTCGCCTTCGTGCACCGCAACCTGAAGGCAGCCGGCATGAGGCCAGTCGGCTGAGCGCGCACTACATACTTTTAAATTATTCAACTTAGACAATATATATATTTTCAGTATCCGCAGCGGCCCCGTAGATTGCAGTTGTGGACCAGATCACAGGAGCACACCGCATGAACACTGCTAAGGACACAGAGATGGCGATTGAAAAGATAGATACGCTTGTTATCGGTGCGGGTCAGGCTGGCGTGGCCATGAGCGAACACCTGAGCAAACTCGATGTGCCTCACCTCGTTCTGGAGCGCAATCGTATTGCCGAACGCTGGCGCACGGAACGCTGGGACTCGCTGGTTGCCAATGGCCCGGCCTGGCACGACCGTTTCCCGGGACTTGAATTCGACGACGTCGCCCCCGACGGTTTTGCCCCGAAGGAGCGCATTGCGGCTTATTTCGAAGCCTATGCCAAGAAGTTCAATGCCCCTATCCGCACCGGCGTGGAAGTAAAGAAGGTGGAACGCAATATTGGTAGGCCGGGCTTCATCATTGAAACCTCTGAAGGGGTGATCGAAGCCAACCGCGTGGTTGCCGCAACCGGGCCTTTCCAGCGCCCTGTTATCCCGCCGGTCGCACCTAAAGACGAGGACATTACGCAGATCCATTCTGCCGAATATCGCAATCCTGAGCGATTGCCCAAGGGCGCTGTTCTGGTGGTTGGTTCCGGCTCATCCGGGGTGCAGATCGCGGATGAACTGCAGCGCTCCGGCAAGAAAGTTTACCTCTCGGTCGGACCCCACGATCGCCCTCCGCGCGCCTATCGCAATCGTGACTTCTGCTGGTGGCTGGGCGTTCTCGGCGAGTGGGATGCACCGGCCATGAGGCCGGGAACTGAACATGTCACCATTGCGGTGAGCGGAGCCCGTGGCGGTCATACCGTTGACTTCCGGAGCCTGGCCAATCAGGGGATCACGCTCGTCGGCATGACGAAGTCGTTCAATAACGGCGTGGCGAGCTTCCAATCGGATCTTCCCGACAACATTGCACGCGGCGATGAGAACTATCTGTCGTTGCTGGATGCAGCTGATGCTTATATCGAGCGCAATGGTCTCGACCTTCCGGAAGAGCCCGAAGCCCGCAATATCCTCCCTGATCCGGAATGTCTGACCAACCCTATTCTTGAGCTCGACTTGGCCGAGGCTGGAATTACCTCGATCGTCTGGGCAACCGGCTTTGCTGTTGATTACAGCTGGCTGCAGGTCAACGCCTTCGATGAAAAGGGTAAGCCGCGGCATCAGCGCGGTGTATCGACCGAGCCCGGCGTCTATTTCGTGGGCCTGCCATGGCTGTCGCGTCGTGGCTCCAGCTTCATCTGGGGCGTCTGGCACGATGCCAAATATATTGCGGACCATATCGCCACACAGCGCAAATATTTTGCCTATCGCGACACTTCACAACACAAAAAGGCCGAAGACTCAGCAGCACCGCTGACAAAGCATTTCGCCGATAAAACCACTGTTTAAAACTTTAAATAAACATCCAATAGAGAAACGAACATGACAACTCATAAACGTATCCGCAAGTTCAACACCCGCGACACCTATCCGGAGCAGAAGCTCGACAACGACCTGTGCCAGGCCGTGGTGGCGGGCAACATCGTGTTCCTGCGCGGCCAGATCGGCCAGGACCTCGAGACCCGCGAGTCGGTCGGCATCGGCGACGTGCGCGCCCAGACCGAGCAGGCGATGGCCAACATCAAGATGCTGCTGGAGGAATCCGGCAGCTGCCTGGACCACGTGTGCAAGGTGGTGATCTACCTGGTCGACCCGCGCTACCGCGAAGCGGTCTACGGCGAGGTCGGCAAGTGGCTCAAGGGGGTGTACCCGGTATCGACCGGGCTGGTCGTCTCTGCGCTGGCGCGACCGGAGTGGCTGGTCGAGATCGACGTCACCGCCGTCATTCCCGAGGCGTAACCGAAACCGCGAGGCAGCTATGACCTTTTCCATCATCGCGCGCTGTCCCAGTACCGGCATGCTGGGTGCCGCCATTACGTCGTCCAGCATCGCCGTGGCGGCCCGCTGCCCGTGGGTGAAGGCCGGCGTCGGCGTGGTCGCCACCCAGAACGTCACCCTCCCCTCGCTCGGGCCCGAGATTCTCGACCTGATCGAGCGGGGGCACGTGGCGGAAGAAGCCATGACGGCAGCGCTGCAGCGCAACGGCTTCAACCAGTACCGCCAGGTTGCCGTGGTCGACGCGGCGGGCCGGGCCGCCGTCTTTACCGGCGACCAGGCGCTCGGCACGCATCACGCCGTCGTCGGCAATGGCTGCGTGGCCGCCGGCAACCTGCTGTCGTCCCGCCACGTCGTGGAGGCCGTGGTCGCGAGCTTCGAAAGCCAGCCGCCCGAGGTACACCTGGCCGAACGATTGCTGGCCGCCCTCGAAGCGGGCCTGGCGGCCGGCGGCGAGGCCGGGCCGGTTCACTCGGCGGGCCTGTTGGTCGCCGACGATCTGCGGTGGCCCTTGGTCGATCTGCGCGTCGACTGGGACGAAACGGACCCGATAGCCGGGCTGCGCCGCCTCTGGCAGGCCTACCAGCCGCAGATGAACGACTATGTAACACGGGCCTTGAACCCCCTCGCCGCGCCCAGCTACGGCGTGCCGGGTGACGAATGAGGTCAGCGACGACGGGGCCGGAAGCGGCCCCTTTTTCTGTGTATCAGTTCGAGCAAGAGAATCCCATGCGACGACGCAGCCATCCCATCCTCGAGCGCTTGATCGGCTTCGACACGGTCAGCTCGCGCCCCAACTTGGCGCTGATCGAATACATCCGCGACTATTTAGCCGAGCAGGGCGTAACGAGCGAGCTCTTTCTGAACGACGACACCAGCAAGGCCAGCCTGTTCGCGACCATCGGCCCGACCGACCGGGGAGGGGTCGTACTGTCCGGCCATACCGACGTGGTCCCCGCCGCCGGACAGGCGTGGACGGTCGAGCCTTTCGCCTTGAGCGAGCGCGATGGTCGCCTCTACGGGCGCGGCACGGCCGACATGAAGGGCTTCATTGCCTCGGTGCTCGCCGCCGTGCCGCTGTTCGTCGCGCGACCGCTCGTCACGCCGGTCCACCTGGCGTTTTCCTACGATGAGGAAATCGGCTGCCTCGGCGTGCGTCCCATGCTCGAAAACCTGGCCGCGCGGCCTATCAAGCCGATCGCCTGCATCATCGGCGAGCCGACCGAAATGCGGCCGGTCGGCGGACACAAGGGCAAGCTTGCGATGCGCTGCCAGATCCATGGTGCCGAGTGCCATTCGGCCTACGCCCCCTACGGCGTCAATGCGATCCAGGCCGCCGCGCGGCTGGTCACCCGCCTGGAGGCGATCGGCGAGCGACTGGCACAGCACGAGCAGTGCGATCCGCGCTTCGACCCGCCGTTCTCCACCGTGCAGACCGGCCTCATCCAGGGTGGGCGCGCACTCAATATCGTGCCGGGCCATTGCGAATTCGAATTCGAAGTACGCTCCTTGCCCGGCTTCGACGCACGGCAGGTCGTCGACGAACTGCGCGCCTACGCTGAGGCTGACCTCCAGCCCGGCATGCGCTCCGTCAAGCCCGAAACCGGCATCGCATTCCATCCCCTGAGCAGCTATCCGGGACTCGACGCTGACATGAATAGCTACGCGACACGGCTGCTGCAACGCCTGACCGGCGAGCAGCAATTCGGCACCGTCGCCTTCGGCACGGAGGGCGGCTTGTTCAGCGAGGCGGGCATTCCGGCGGTCGTCTGCGGCCCCGGCAGCATGGACCAGGGGCACAAGCCGGACGAGTTCATCACGGTGGAGCAGATGGCCGAGTGCGACCGCTTCATGGACCGGCTCGCCGAAATGCTTTGCGAACCCCTGTAACGCCCAGCGGCGCAGCCCTCAGGAGGCAGCGCCTTCCTTGCCCGATTCCGCTCCACCTATTCGACAAACAGCCTGGCTGGCGTCGTCAGGTGGCGGCGCTTGAGCCAGGCCGCCGCCAGCTGACGACGGTTCGAGCTCTCTGGCGCTCTTCACCGCCCCCACCCGCTTGCCGTCGTTGATGAAGTTCGATACGGGCGGTTGACCAGCGCCGACTGGCCGAATCCCTGCCCGACCATGCCTGCACCATCTCGATCGACGACGAGCCGAAGCCGAGATGAGGCGTCAGTTTCTGTGTCACGGACAAGCTGGTGAAGCAGTGCCGGCGTCGAGCAGGATCAAGGGCTCCGTGTAGATATCACCCAAGGTGCATCGACTGACGAAAAGTGCTGTCTCGTGCTGATGAAAGTGATTTCTTATTCTGATGCTGATGCCAGCAAAAGCCCGATTTGTTGCACACGAAAATGCGCATGCTGGACTGCCCCAAGTAAGAAGGGCCACCTCTGACTAACTTTTTGTCGGAAGCAAACGAGGCTTGCCCATTTGCCTGTATCCGCTTCGGACGAGCAGCAACCATCTGAGGCGGCGTCACTGGACGACCGCTTTTCGGCCAACGCGGTCACCTAGAAGAAGGAGTGGAATACCACATGGGAGGAGAACTTACGCCCTATCAATGGCTGGAGTGGAGCAAACGGCAGTTGAGTACCGTCGCACTCGCCCTCGACGAACTGGAACAGGAGGCCAATAGTCGCGAGCAGCGAGGTCGACATCAGAGGAATCACGGTCGGCTGGCTCGACCTCCGGCAGGCGGGACTTGATTGAAGAAAGACGCGTCCGCGCTTGAGTGGGTGGTTTATGCGCATTTTCTTTCACCCCTCTTTCACCGACTCCGCTTCGCCGCGCCGCACCCCGTCCATCCGGTAGCCGAAGCCGTCAAGACGAAGGGTCCTGGGGCGCGCTCCCCCCAGGACCGGTTGGGTCAATTCGGCTCGTGCCCGCTTTCCGATCAGCAAAAGCATCGCCGGCACTGGCCATGTGGCCCGATAGAGGCTATTTCGCCGCCCAGGCGTTGAAACGCTGCTCGAGGCTCTCGCCGTTGTCGACCCAGAAGTCGGTGTCCACCGCGACCGCGTTCTTGAGGTTCTGCGGCGCGGTCGGCAGGTCCGCCATGGTGCGCGCATCGATCAGGCCGCTGGCCTTCTTGTTGCTGACCCCATAGGCGATCTGCCGGGCGTACACGCTCTGCGGGGCGGGCCGGCTCACGAAGGAAAGAAACTTGTAGGCCTGTTCCTTATTGGGCGTGCCCTTGGGGATGGTCCAGTAGTCGTAGTCATAGATACTGCCGGTCCAGACGATCTTCAGGTTCTTGCCGTCCTTTTGTGCGCTGTCGATGCGGCCGTTGTAGGCCGAGCTCATCACCACATCCCCTGCGGCCAGATACTGCGGTGGCTGCGCGCCGGCCTCCCACCACTGGATGTTCGGCTTCAACTGGTCGAGCTTCTTGAAGGCACGATCCACCCCGGCCGGGGTGGCCAACACCTTGTACACGTCTTTGGGCGCCACGCCGTCCGCCATCAGCGCGATTTCCAGGGTGTACTTGGCCCCCTTGCGCATGCCGCGCTTGCCGGGGAATTTCTTCACATCCCAGAAATCACGCCAGGACGTCGGCGCGCTCTTGAGCTTGTCGGCGTTGTAGGCGAGTACGGTCGACCACACATAGGCGCCGACCCCGCAGGCTTGCGCCGCGCCCGGCAGCAGTTCGCTACGGTTGGCGATACGGCTGTAGTCGAGCTTCTCGAACAAACCCTCTTCGCAGCCGCGCGCCAGATCGGGAGACTCCACGTCGAGCACGTCCCAGCTCACGCTTCGGGTAGTGACCATCGCCTTCAGCTTCGCCATCTCGCCGTTGTAGTCGGCGCCGACCACATTGGTACCGGTCGCGGCCTTGTAAGGCAGGTAATAGGCCTTATTCTGCGCCTCTTTATTGGCACCGCCGAATGACACCACGGTCAGGTCTCCCGCCGCGGCCAAGGCCGGCACCGTACACAGTACGGACAGCAGCACGCTCCATTTGCTGACAACACGCATCTTCATCCCCTCACTTCCTTGTGAACCGGAACACCGCCCAGCCCGGCTACCACCAGAAGAGTGCGCAGCAACGCGGACATGTCGAAGTCGACGAAAAGGTCGGGAATCGGCCTGCGGCCGTATGCAGCCAGCCACGCACACCATCTCGCCCCATCGACACCTCACTGTAGTGAGGAGGTCTTGCATGCGTAAAATAGGTTTTAGCTTTTCTTTGCATCTTAAAAAACGATGCAACGGCGCGGCTATTGCGGCTTGGTCAACGTGCTTTCGCACAGCTCGATAAATACCTCGGCACGGCGCGTCAGCTTCAGGCCCTGCGGCCAGGCCAGTACGATGGACAGTGCCGGCACCTCGTCAGAAATCGGCAGGCAGACCAGTCGGCCGCCGCCATAGGTGGTGTCCATGTCCGGACGCAGGTTAAGCAGGCCGTAGCCGTTGCCCGCCGCCACCAGCCCCCGCACCAATTCGAAGCTCACCGTCCGATGACGCACCCTCGGCTCGATTCCCAACTGCCGGAACAGTGACAGGAAGTATTCGCGACTGTACGGTAGATCGAGCAGCACCATCGGCTCCTCGGCCAATTCCGCCAGCGCGATCTCCGGCTTCTTCGCCAGCGGATGATCAGCCGGAAGCAGCACGTACGGCCTGGCCGACAGCAGCGTTCGCTTCGACAGCGCCGGCGTCAGGTCGAGGTCGTAGAGCAGCGCCAGCTCTAGCTGGCCACTCAACAGCGCGGCCTGCAGCTGCGGCGTATCCCCCTCGTGCAGTGCCACCTCCACCTCCGGATAGGTCTCGCGCAGAGCGGTTAACAGCCGGGGCAACAACACCGGGGCGATGGTGGTGAAACAACCCAGATCCAGCCTGCCGCTCAGCGCCAGGCTCAGTTCACTGGCCTGCTGCATCAGATCCTCGGCATGGATCAGCAGATTGCGCGCCGCCGCGACGAAGCTCTGCCCGGCCGGCGTCATCGACACGCCGCGCGCATGGTGGCGGATAAAGAACTGCAAGCCGAACACCTCCTCCAGTTGCGAGATGGCGGTCGAGATGCCCGGTTGCGAGGTATAGAGAGCATTGGCGGCGGCAGTCACGCTGCCGTGCTCGGCGACGGCGACCAGATACTCCAATTGCCTGAGCGTGTAGTTCATAAATTCTCAGTATTCAAACAAGAATATATACATATTTTACGTATTCACTGTGTCTGCCTAGACTGGGCCTGTCAACACCGGCCCACGGACGACATTGAGATGAACACCGCCACGCTTTACCGCTGCGCTGCTGAGTTGGCTGGGTTTTTTTATTGGCTGGTGCACTCTCCAGAATCTGGCCTACCCCGGATACAGGAGACATCCCAAGACACTTCACGGGCCTGCACAATCACCTCGACAAACAAAACGGCAGCCCCGCCTGGGCTGCCGTTGTCTTTCGGCCAACGTTAGCCGAATCCCCTTATGCTCGGACCAGCAGCTTGCCGAGGTTGCGTCCTTCGAACAGGCTGTTGAGCGCATCCGGCAACTGCTCGAAACCGTCGACGATGGTCTCCTCGAACACGATCTCACCGCTCTTCACCCACGGCGCCACCTGCGCGACCATCTCCGGCATACGGTACATGAAGTCGCGCGCCAGGATGCCCTGAATGGTCGCGCGCTGGAACAGCATGTGCTGCAGGAAGCGCGGCGCCAGATCCGGCGTGTCGAGGCCACCGTCGTACTGGCTGATCGCGCCGCAGATCACGATGCGCGCACGACGCTTGATCAGCGGGATCACCGCGTCGGTGATGCGCCCGCCGACATTGTCGAAGTACACGTCCACCCCGCCGCTGACGCGCTGGATCTCGGCGGCCAGGCCCGCGGTGTCGGCGAAGGCCTTGTAGTCGACCGCCGCATCCAGATCGAGCTTTTCGGTGAGGAAGCGGCACTTGTCGGCCCCGCCGGCGATGCCGACCACCTTGCAGCCGGCGCGCTTGCCGAACTGCGCCACCAGCGAACCGACCGCCCCCGCCGCGCCGGACACCACCAGCGTGTCGCCCGGGCGCGGCCGACCGGCCTCCATCAGCCCGAACCAGGCGGTACGCCCCGGCATGCCCAGCACGCCGAGTGCGGTGGTCACCGGTGCCTGCGCCGGGTCGAGCAACGTCAGCTCGCTGGCGTGGCACTTGGCGTACAGCTGCCAGCCGTTGTAGCCGTAGACCCAATCGCCGACGGCGAAGCGTTCGCTGGCCGACGCCACCACTCGTCCGACTACCCCGCCCTGCTGCACGATACCCAGCGAGTGTGGCACGTCGTAAGTATCGCGCTCGTGCTGCTGAATGCGCATATACGGATCGACGCTGAAATAGTGCGCCTGCACGATCACCTCGTTGCGGGCGAGCTCGGCCGGCAACACGCTGTCGCGCAGCTCGTAATGCTCGGGGCCGACCCGGCCCTCCGGGCGTTTGACGTAGAACCACTGGCGATTGGCAAAGGACTGAGCGCTCATCACGACATCTCCGGGATAGGAATTTGACCGCTATCGTGCTAGATTTTCATGCACTTTTGTTCAATTAATTTTCAATAAAACAGTCCCAATACGACATGATAGACCTGACCAGCCTGCAGCACTTCCTGGTCGTGGCGCGCCAGCCCAGCCTGGCCGCGGCGGCCGAGGAGCTGAGCCTGACGCCGAGCGCGATCTCCAAATCGCTGCGCCGGCTCGAAGCCGAGCTGGCCACCTCCCTGTTCGACCGCGAAGGCCGCGCACTGCGGCTAAACGCCGACGGCCAGCGGCTGCTGGAAAAGGCTGCACCGCTGCTGGCTGCCGCCGCACAGCTGCACGCCGACTTCGCCGGCGAGCCCGACAGCTTCAAGTGCCGGCTGGCGGGCCCGGCATTGCTGCAATTGCGCTGGGGAGAGCAATTGGCCGGCCGACTGACCGCACGCTATCCGCAGGCGACGGTCAGCTTCGACGCGATGGATGAGGCCGCGGCGCTGGCCGCGGTCCTGTCCGGCGATGCCGACCTGGCGCTGGTCACCTTGGCCGAAGAACGCCGGCTCGATGCAAGATTGACCGCTCAAGTCGTCGGAAAGACCGAGTTCCGCGTCGCACTGGGCGCGCGCCACCCCCTGGCCGGCACGCCCAGCGCGTCGCTCGCCACGGTGTTGCAGCAGGACTTCGTGGCGCCGATCCGCCCGCCGTTCGCGGCGCTGAACGGCGAACCAGCCACCGACGGCTGGCGCGACGACCTGCTGCCGCGGCGGGTACGCTACCGCAGCGATGATGCGCTGCTGACCCGCGCGCTATTGGCCGAAGGCCGGGCGCTCGCCTACCTGCCCGACTATCTGGTCGAGTCTCTGGGACTGGCGACACTGGCGATACCCGACTGTCCCTACCGCTGTCGCCAGCAGGTCACGCTGGTGCGGCGCCGCCAGCCAGCGGCGGGCTGGATCGCCCCGTTCGCCGATTCGCAGAGCAGAGCGACAACCGCCGGTTCGGCCAACCTTAGCCTGCGCTGAGGCCCCACACGTGGTGGTGCCGCGCGGGCTGGAGTCCGGCATGATCAATGCCAGGCCCCGCTCGGCGACCCGGCGCTGTGCCCCGCCCTTGATTGCGAAGGTCTCCTCGCCGCAGGTCAGCCCGGCGAGATAGAACAGCCCCGGCTCCGCGCCGCGCCGCGCCTGCGGCGGCAGGTACACAGCGAAGCGCATTGGCAGCTCGATGGTGGTCGAGTCGTGCCGGTAGAGGCGATACACGCCGTCGAAACAGTGGTGTTCGCTGAGCAGCCCCATCAGAACACCACCACCGAGCGAATCGACTCGCCGCGCTTCATCAAGTCGAAACCGTCGTTGATCTGGGCTAGCGTCAGCGTGTGGGTGATCAGGTCGTCGATATTGAGCTTGCCTTCCATATACCAGTCGACGATCTTCGGCACGTCGGTACGACCGCGCACCCCACCGAACGCCGAGCCCTTCCACACCCGGCCGGTGACCAGCTGGAACGGTCGGGTGCTGATCTCCTCGCCGGCCGCCGCCACGCCGATCACAATCGACTGTCCCCAGCCCTTGTGGCAACACTCCAGTGCCTGGCGCATCGTGGTCACGTTGCCGATGCACTCGAAGGAATAATCGGCACCGCCGTCGGTCAGCTGCACGATCGCATCGACCACGTTCTCAACCTCGTTCGGGTTGATGAAGTGGGTCATGCCGAACTTTTTCGCCAGTTGCACCCGATTCGGATTGATATCGACACCGATGATCTTGTCGGCACCGACCATGCGAGCCCCTTGAATCACGTTCAGCCCGATGCCACCCAGACCGAACACCACCACGTTGGCTCCGGCCTCCACCTTGGCGGTGAACAGCACCGCGCCGACGCCGGTGGTCACTCCGCAGCCGATATAGCAGACCTTGTCGAACGGCGCATCGTCGCGGATCTTCGCCAGCGCGATCTCCGGCACCACGATGTGATTGGCGAAGGTCGAGGTGCCCATGTAGTGGAACAGCGGCTTGCCGGCCAGCGAGAAGCGCGACGTGCCGTCCGGCATCACCCCGCGGCCCTGGGTGGCACGGATCGCCTGACACAGATTGGTCTTGCGCGACAGGCAGAACTTGCACTGGCGGCACTCGGGCGTATAGAGCGGGATGACGTGATCACCCGGCTTCAGGCTGGTAACGCCGGCCCCGACCTCCAGCACCACCCCTGCCCCCTCATGCCCGAGAATCGCCGGAAACAGCCCCTCCGGGTCGGCCCCGGACAGCGTGAACCAGTCGGTGTGGCAGATGCCGGTGGCCTTGATCTCGACCAGCACCTCACCGGCGCGCGGCCCGGCCAAGTCCACTTCCTCGATGGTCAACGGGGCACCGGCTTGCCAGGCGACAGCGGCTTTGGTCTTCATGATCCGACTCCTTGAATGGGGATGGATTCAGGGTGGCAGCCGAATGAACCCTACCGGCAGGGCCGCGGATTTAACGCAAACCATAAGCCAATAAAGCAAAACGGCAGGCGCTTTGCCTGCCGTTGTTCTCTCACTACTTATTCCTGCCCATTGGCCCGACGCATCAGGCGGCGCCAGCCACCCGCCTTGTCCATGCCCTCCTTGGCAAAGGCATACAGGGCCGCGAGCATGCCGCCGGCTAGGAAAGCCAGCGCAACGATCAATGTCCGCTTCGGCTGTTCCTTGTACAAGGGCACGTCGGCCTTCGCCACGATGCGAATCTCGTTGGCCTGCTGAGCCTTGGCAAAGTTCATCGACTGCTGCAGACGCTGCTTCAACGCCGAGTAGAACACCATATCGCTATAGGCCGAGAGCAGCTCCGGCGTCGCACCCGGTTTCGACTTGGCCGCCATGTCCTGGCGCAGCAGATTGATCTGTTCCTGCAACTTGACGATCGGGCCGGCTGGATCGGTCAGCTTGGCGTCATTACTATTGAAAAAGTCCTTAGCAGCCAGTTCTGCCTGCATCTGGCCCAAGGCCGAGGCCACCGCGCGATCCTCGTTGGACAGCAGGTTCGTCCAATTGGGAGAGATCGCCGCAAGCTTGCTTTCCGCTTCCTTGCGCTGCTGCTCGGTAATGGTCAGACGCGACTGCAAGGTGTAAAGAAACGCGGCGCTCGGGCTCAGGTGATTGTCATGAGCCGCCTGGATGATCGTGCCGGCATAGCCGTCGGCCAGCGCCGCCGCCACTTTGGGATCCTGATCCAGCACCTTGACTTCGAGGAGCTGATCCTTGGTCAGGTTAGTCTTGACGTTGCCGCCGAGCGCCAGCATCGCCTCGCGCCGGTCGCCTGCCTGGTAATGACTCTGCAACTTGAGCTGGTCGAGCACGCTGTCACGCACTTGGTCGCTGCCGGCCAGGCTCAATAGCACCGGTGCCATATTTTGCGGCGGAACCAGCAGCGTTGACGACTGATACTGGTTAGGCAACGCCAGCGAAATGCCGGCGGCGAGCGCCGCACAGGCTACGGGCACGCCCACGACCACCTTCTTGTGCCTGAGCAACACGGCCAGGATATCGAACAGCGACAGCTCATCCTGTTCATCAGGATGGCTTTGATTATTGGAAACTTGGTCAGTCATTCACTAGGACATTCAAACGTCGATAGAACAAGGGCCGGCATTCGCCGACCCTCTCGGATGCTTACTACCCGAGCAATCCGTTCACCACATCGATGTAGCGTTGCTTCGCTTCATCGCTGCTGGTGCCCTTGAGCTTGTCCCAGGCATCGTACTTGGCACGGTTGATGAAATCCATCATGCCCGGGCGTTCGCCCTGCACGTCGCCATCGGTCGCCTGCTTGTAGAAGGCGTAGAGCTGCAACAGGGTCTGGTTGTCGGGGCGTTCGGCCAGCGTCTTCACATTGGCTTGCGCTTCGGTAAACAGAGTGATCAGGTCAGACATGGGAATTCCTTCGTGAATGAGATGTCATTGTTGTTAGTGCGTAGCCCATCGGCCGGGGTTGCCGACCGCCGACGAATTTACCATGAAACGCCCGACGGGTAAGCCTCTCCGCCTGGCATTCACTAGGTTGCCACCTCAACCCTCACCCTCGCTGACCAGACGCTTACTTGGCGTCGAGCAGTTTCTCGATCTCGTCCTTATCGATCGCACCTGGCACCATCTGGCCGTTGGCGAAGATCAGCGCCGGCGTGCCGTTGATGCCGAGCTTCTCGCCCAGCGCGAGATTACGATCGATCGGGGTTGCGCAGTCGGCCGAACCGCTCAGCTTCTTGCCCGCGCGCATCCAGCCGGTCCAGGCTGCGGTGCGGTCCTTGCTGCACCACACCACCTTGGACTTGTGCATCGCATCCGGGTGCAGCGAGGTCAGCGGGAACAGGAAGGTATAGATCGTCACGTTATCGAGCTGGGACAGGCTTTCCTTTTCCAGCTTGTGGCAGAACGGGCAGTCCGGGTCGGAGAACACTGCCAGCTTGCGCGCGCCGTTGCCGCGCACTTCCTTGAACGCATCGTTCAACGGCAGGGAGCTGAACGCCACCTTGTTGAGCTCGGCCATCTTCTTCTCGGTCAGGCTCTCGCGCTTCTGCGTGTCGATCAGGTCGCCTACGAACAGGTAATCCGCCTTGGCATCGGTGTAGACAATCTGCTTGCCCTGCACCACCACCTCGTAGATACCGGCTACCGGGGTCGGCGCGACGCTCTGCACAGGGCGGTTCGGGAAGCGCGCCTCGAAGGCCTTCTTCACTTCGGCCGGTTTGGCGGCCGACGTGTCGGCAGCCGGGGCCGAGCAGGCGACCAGCGGCACAAAGCCGAGCGACAGGACCAGGGAGCGCAGCAAGGTTTTCATTCACTATCCTTGTGTGAGTTGGCAGCCGGCTTCGGCCGACTGCGGATTGTTAGAAGCCGATCGCGTGACGCGCAAGCTGGCGCTTGATCGGCGCAATGCGGCCGGTCAGCGTCAGGCCGGTATTGCGCAGCCAGGACAGCCCCGGCACGCCCTTGCCGTTGAACAGGCGGAACAGCCCGTCGCAGGTCAGCTGCATGGTGCGCACCGCTTCGAGCCGGCTGCGCGCATGGCGGCGCAGCAGCATCCAGTCGCCCGGGTCACTGGCGTTGCGCAGCAGTTCGGCCAGGGCCGCGGCATCCTGGAAGCCCAGGTTGACGCCCTGCCCGGCCAGCGGGTGCACCGTGTGCGCGGCATCGCCGAGCAGCACCACCCGCTCGGCGACGGTCGCCTCCGGGCGGATCAGCCGCAGCGGAAACGCCGCAGCCGGGGTGATCGTCTCGAAGTGTCCCAATTCGTGGCCGCCTGCAGCGGCGACCTTGGCGGCCAGCTCATCGGCCGACAGCGCCAGCAAGGCATCGGGGTCGCTGGTAGACCAGACCATCGACACGCGGTTCCCGGCCATCGGCAGCCAGGCGAGAATGCTGTCGCCGGTGAACCACTGCCGGGCGATATTGCCGTGGCCGTGTTCACAGGCGAAGTTGGCGACTACGCCGCTCTGACCATAGGGCTCAATGCGCGCCGCCAGCCCCGCCTGAGCGCGCACCCAGGAATTAGCGCCGTCGGCGCCGACCAGCAGCCGGGTAGTCAGAACCCGGCCGTCGGCCAGGGTCAGCTCGGCGCCGCTCGCAGTCGTTGCCAGCGCGGTCGGCAAGGCGCCGCAGACCAATTCCACCTGGCTTTCGGCCAACCTTTGCCAGATGCTCGCGAGCAGCCAGCGGTTCTCGACGATCCAAGCCAGCGCGGTGGCGCCGGCATCGGACGCGGCAAAACGGATGCGGCCTCCAGCGTCGCCGGCGACGTCCATCTCCTCGATGGTGCCGAGCCGATCTTCGCCGGGCCAGGCATCGAGCCGTTCGAGGAAGCGGCGATTGACCGGGCTGATCGCGTAGAGGCGCGCGTCCCAACCGGTTTCGAGGTCGTCGAATGCCGGCTCGCGCGCCTCGACCAGCGCCACGCGCTGCCGACCGCCGGCCAGCGCCAAGGCCAGGCTGGCGCCGACCAGGCCGCCGCCGACCACGATAATGTCAAACTGGGTATCGTTCATTCTGTTGGAAACCGAAAAGACTCAGCGTGCGGTGCCGACGCCGAACACCAGATGGCCGGCGAAACGCCGCCGCGCCGGCGGCACAATGTCGAGCAGGTTCATGCCCAGGCCGCGCAGCAGCGACACTGCGGTGCCATTACCGTCGAACAGGCTGACCAGACTGTGGGTGAAACCGACCACCGCCCGACTGTCGAGGCGACGCAGCTCGGCATAGCGGCGCAGCACGCCAGCCTCGCCCGGGTCGGCCGAAGCCGCCACCGCCTCGACCAGCCCCAGCGCATCGCGCACGCCCAGATTCAACCCTTGGGCCGCGACCGGATGCATGGTCTGTGCCGCGTTGCCGATCAGCGCCACCCGGTCGCTGACGGTGCGGTTGACCTGCTTCAAGGTCAGCGGAAACACCGCGCGGCCGGTGACGGAGAGGATCTGGCCGAAGCGCCCGGCCAGCGCCTCGTCGAGCTGGGCAATCAACACCTCGGGCGGCGCGTCGCGCAGCGCCTGCGCCTCGTCCGGGCTACGCGTCCAGACCAGCTTGAACGCATCGCCGTGTGGCAACAATGCCAACGGTCCGCGGCGGCTGAAACGCTCGTAGGCGACGCCGTCGTGCGGCCGCTCGGTGCGCAGCTCGGCCAGCAGCGCCGATTGCTGGTAATCGTGTACCCGGCGGATGACACCCAGCAGCTGTTCGGCCAACTCGCCGCCGTCGGCCAGAACCGCCAGCCGGCAGGTCAGCGGACTGGCCTTCCCGTCGCGGCTCAGCGTCAGGCGCGCGAAGGCGGTCAACGCCGCCACTTCGGTCACCCGGGTGCGCCACAGCACGGTAACGCCGGCGTCGGCCAGCGCCTGCTGGCAGGCTTCGGCCAACGCCGGATAGTCGAGCACCGCCCCGAGCCGCGGCAGGTCGAGGTCGTCACGCGATAGTACCGTCCGCCCCCAACTGCCCTGTTGCGACACATGCACCGTATCGATCGCCGTCAGCGCCGCTTCGGGCACCATCACGCCGGCCTCGGCGAATGCGGCAAGGCTGGCCCACGACAAGGCAATCGCCCGGGCGTCAGCCAGCTTCGCCGCCGGATCGCGCGCCTCGATCAGCACCACCTTGCGACCGGCCTGCGCCAGCCGCAAGGCGGCCAGCGCGCCGACCGGCCCGCCACCGACCACGGCAATCTCGACATGTTCCGGCACGGTTTCGCTAGCCCGACTCATCACTGCTCCTGTTGCTTAGCGCGCCATCAGCGCTTCGATTTCGTCGATGCGCTTGGGCACATCGGCGGTATACACCTCGCGGCCTTCGCGCGTGACCAGCACGTCGTCCTCGATGCGGATACCGATATTGTGGAATTCGGCCGGCACATTGTCGGCCGGACGGATATACAGGCCCGGCTCGACCGTGGTGCACATGCCCGGTGCGAAACGGATGATCTCGCCGTCGCGATAGCGGCCACCGACATCGTGCACGTCCAGGCCGATCCAGTGGCCGATGCCGTGCATGTAGAACTGCTTGTACGCCCCCGATTCGATGATGCCGTCGACGCTGCCGCTCAGCAGCCTCAGGTCGACCATGCCTTGGGCGAGGATGCGCAACGCCGTGTCGGATGGCACATTCCACGCCACGCCCGGCGCGACCGCGTCGATCGCGGCCAGCTCTGCCGCCAGCACCACCTCGTACACCGCGCGCTGCGGGCCGCTGAACTTGCCGTTCACCGGGAAGGTACGGGTGATGTCGCCGGCGTAGCCGTTCAGCTCGCAGCCGGCATCGATCAGCAGCAGTTCGCCATCGTTCAGCCGGGCGTTGTTGCCGACGTAGTGCAGCGTGCAGGCATTCGCGCCGCCGGCGACGATACTCTCGTAGGCCGGGAAGCGTGCGCCGTGGCGCACGAAGGTGTGCAGAATCTCCGCCTCGACCTGGTATTCGTACATGCCCGGGCGGGTAGCCTGCATCGCGCGCACATGCGCTTCGGCGCTGATCTGGCCGGCGCGGCGCAGGGTGTCGATCTCGCCGGCATCCTTGATCAAACGCAGCGCGTCGATCAGCGGCAGCAGGTCGTGGTAACGCGTCGGGGTGCCAATGGCCTGGCGCTCGCGGGCGCGCAGCTGCTCCAGCCAGCCACCGACGCGGGCATCGAAGCCGGCATTGCGGCCAACCGGCCAGTACACGTCACCGCGATTGGCCAGCAGCTCCGGCAGGCGCAGCTCCAGTTCGGCAAGCGGATAGGCAGCATCGAAGCCGAATGTCTCCACCGCCCCTGCCGGGCCGTGACGGAAGCCGTCCCACATTTCCCGGTCCAGGTTCTTCTCGCGACAGAACAGGATGCTGCGTCCATGATCGGCGTCCAGCACCAGCACCGCCTCGGGCTCCGCGAAGCCGGTCAGATAGAGGAAATGGCTATCGGCGCGATACGGATAGTGCGCATCGGCGTTGCGGGTGACTTCGGGCGCGGTCGGCAGGACGGCGACGCCCTTGCCCATCTGGGTCAGCAGACGGCGGCGGCGGTCGGAATGGGTCTGGGACATGGAATCCTCTTGGCTTTGCAGAGCGATCGTGAGGCCGGTCCGTGCTCGGACGGGGGCTCCCGGGTCTTGTGAACGCGGGGCCCGGCAACGCGGCTCAAGCCACCCTGCCCCTTTTGTTATGGACTCCGCTAGTTTACACCGCAGCACGGTCGCAAGCACGGCGGCACCCACGGCCCAGCGCCAAACCCAGGCCGGCCCCGGCCAGGTCGGCAAGCGCATCCCAGGGGTCGCCGCTGCGGTCGACAATCAGCGTCGCCTGCAGCAGCTCGGACAGCCCCGCCCAGACGGCCAGCGAGCAACCGATCAGCCTTACCGCCCTAGTCCGGTCGGCGGCAGCCAAGTACAGCAAGACGGCCTGCACGGCGAACAAGCCGAAGTGACCGAGCTTGTCGTAGTGCAAAAACGGCATCGGCTCGCTGCCTGCCGGCTTGAACAGACACCACAGGCCGAACAGCCACCACAGCAGCGCCAAGCACGCCGCCGGTTTCGGCCAACGTTGGCCGAACGGCGCGGTCATTACGGATTCTGGCGCAGCCACTCGCGGCACAGCTTGGCGTAGCGCTCAAACTTGCCGCCACGCTTCTGCAGCACTTTTTCCCACTCGATCACTTCGGCGCGCTCCGGCGCTTGATCGATCGTGCATTCCCAGAGCATGAATTCGACCAAGAACGCCACCTCATCCGGCTTGCCGTTCCAGCAAATGTCTAATGCGTTATCGATCGCCATTCGGGTTACCTCTCAAAAAAACAAAAACGGGCCTGCCCTACGCAGGCAGGCCCGGTTGGCCGAACGCGCGAGCGCTCAGTCTTCCAGCACGGCGGAAGTGTACACTTCCTGCACATCGTCCAGGTCTTCCAGTGCGTCGAGCAGCTTCTGCATGCGTACCGCGTCGTCGCCGGCCAGGACCGTCTCGTTCTGCGCACGCATCGTCACTTCACCATCTTCGGCCTTGAAGCCCGCCGCTTCCAGCGCTGCCTTCACATCGGCGAACTCGTACGGGCCGGTCAGCACTTCCAGCGAACCGTCGTCGTTGGTCAGCACGTCTTCGGCGCCGGACTCCAGCGCCGCTTCCATCAGCGCGTCCTCGTCCACGCCCGGCGCGAACAGCAGGTAGCCCTCGTGCTTGAACTGGAACGCCACGCAGCCGTCGGTACCCAGGTTGCCGCCGTACTTGCTGAACGCGTGACGCACATCGGCCACGGTTCGGGTCTTGTTGTCGGTCAGGCAATCGACCATCACCGCCGCGCCGCCGATGCCGTAGCCCTCGTAGCGCAGCTCCAGGTAGTCAACGCCTTCCTGGTTGCCGGCGCCGCGGTCGACCGCGCGCTGGATATTATCCTTCGGCATATTGGCGCTGAGCGCCTTGTCGATCGCCAGGCGCAG
Source organism: Neisseriaceae bacterium JH1-16 (assembly GCA_025989215.1). Lineage (GTDB taxonomy): Bacteria > Pseudomonadota > Gammaproteobacteria > Burkholderiales > Chromobacteriaceae > Crenobacter_A. Next base: position 285,288 of record JAPDNP010000002.1, read on the forward strand.
ACGCGGGTTGATCGACGCGTCGCCGCCGCCCAGGCGGGCCGCCACGTTGATCTCCTTGAGCAGGCGGGTAAAGATCTTGCCGCGCTTGGCATCTGCGCGTTCTTTCTTATGCTTAATGTTCGCCCATTTACTGTGGCCAGCCATAATCGCCTCGAAAATGCTGCAAAGCGTGCCTCGGCACGCTTTGTCTCAGTTCAACAACCAGAAATTTGCCCGCAGTGTAGCAGAAAGCTATGTGAGCTTCAGCAGCCCATCGAGGAAGCCGAAGGCCTCGCGGTATAGCGTCTCGACCGCGGGCACGGTCAGAGGCACGGCGATATACATCGCGATGAAACCGACCGACAGCGTCAGCGGGAAGCCGAAGGAAAAGATATTGAACTGCGGTGCGGCACGTGTCATCACCCCGATCGCCAGGTTGGTCACCAACAGCGCACCGACCACCGGCAGCGACAGCCACAAGCCCCAGCTGACCATCTTCCCTCCCCATTCGGCCAGGGTCTTGAAATCGCTCAGCGGCAAGGCGGTGCCGATCGGCATGGTACGGAAGCTGTCGAGCAGCGTCTCGATCACCAGCCGGTGGCCGTCGAAGGACAGGAACAACAGAAAAGTGAAGGTGGTCAGTAGCCGCGACACCGCCGGCACCGACGCATTGTGCTGGGGGTCGAAGAACATCGCGAAGCCCAGGCCCATCTGCGTCGCCATCATCGAGCCGGCCATTTCCACCGCGGTGATCACCACCCGCATCACGAAGCCTATCGTGATACCAATCAATAGCTGCTGCGCCAGAATCAGCACGCCTTGCGCCGAAACCAACGGGATCGCCGGCAAGGGCGGCAACAGCGGGGCAATCAGCAAGGTCAGCAGCAGCGCAAAGCCCGCCTTGAAACGACGAGGGATCGACTTGGTGGCAAAGAAGGGATCGGCCACGAACACGCCGATGATGCGGGCGAACGGCCAGGCGAATACGCTGACCAGCGCGTTGATCTGCCCGTCGGTAATCGTGACGACCGCCATCAGCCGATCACGTGCGGAATGCTTTGAAACAGCCGAGTGGTGTAGTCGGAAAGCGTGTTGAGAATCCACGGCCCGGCCAGCACCAGCACCAGAAACAAGGCCAGCAGCTTCGGAATGAAGGTCAGCGTCATTTCGTTGATCTGGGTGGCCGCCTGCAGAATGCTGACCAAGAGGCCGACCAGCAGCGACACGCCCAACACCGGCGCGGCCACCAGAATCAGCACGTAAAGCGCATTCTGCACAATAGTGACGACAACTTCCGGACCCATCGTTACTCCTCGCTCGCCGTTGCCGGCGACTTTCTCATCAAGCAATTATCGATCTCGACCCCGTGCCGCAGCACCCGGTTGTCGCGCAACCAACGGTAACCGGCTCGCTCGAACACAGGGCGGGCACCGTGGCTGGCCCAGGTCGTGAACTCCGTCAACCCGGCCGCCTGCGCCTCGGCCTCGAGCGCAGCGATCATCCACAGCGCCAGCCCCTGCCCGGCGTACTCGGGGGCGACGAACAGCATGTCGAATTCGCCGTCGTGACACAGCCAGGCAAAGCCGGCCAGCTGTCCATCGTCGCTCACCGCCTTGCAGCTCCAGGCGCGACCGAGCCGCTCGGCCCAGCCGGCCCGCCAGGCCGGGTCCATCTCCCTTGCCGGCGCCCAGGCGGCGCACTGCTCGGCACTGTAGAAACGACTGGCCAGACCATGCACGCTCGCAACGAACAGCGCATGACAAGCCGGCAGGTCCGCTTCAGCCAAGGCCTGCAGGCGGTAGCTCATCCGGTATAGAAGCTCTGCACCAGCGAGCCCATCAACAGCGTCCAGCCGTCGACCAGCACAAACAGCATGATCTTGAACGGCAGCGAGATGATCACCGGCGACACCATCATCATCCCCATCGCCATCAGCACGCTGGCCACGACCAGGTCGATGATCAGGAAGGGGATGAACACCATGAAGCCGATCTGGAACGCGGTCTTCAGCTCGCTGGTGACGAAGGCCGGGATCAGGGTCTTCATCGACACGTCAGCCGGCGTCGCCGGCTTGGCCGATTGCGACACCTCGATGAAGAACTGCAGATCCTTCTGACGGGTCTGCTTGAGCATGAACTCCTTCATCGGCCCGCTACCGGCGTCGAGCGCCTGTTGCATGCTGATCTTGTCCTCGGAGAACGGCACCCAGGCCTTGGAATAGACCTGATCGAGCGTCGGTCCCATCACGAAGATGGTCAGGAACAGCGCCAGCCCCACCAACACCTGGTTGGGCGGCGACTGGCCGGTGCCCAGCGCCTGACGCAGCAGCGACAGCACGATCACGATACGGGTGAAGGCCGTCATCAGCAACAGCATCGACGGAATGAAGCCAAGCGCGGTCATGAACAGCAGCATCTGCAGCGTCAGCGAATACTGCTGGCCGCCGCCGCTGGCCGGCGCACTATTGAACAGCGGCAAGCCGGCCGCTTGACTCAGACCGGCCACGCACAGCAGCGCACCGGCAATAAACAGGGAACGGAACTTCACGTTGGGGAACCGCGATCAGACGAGTTGGCCGAAGGACGGCGACCGGCGGCAAGCGCCGACTTCAGGATACGGGCGAACGGCGGCAACTGGCCGTCGTCGATGTTCGGCAGATCGGATGGACGGGCATCGCGCGCCAGCAGCGTGACCTGCTGCCCGGTGACACCGAGCACCAGCCAGTCGCCGGCGAACTCGACGATCACCACCCGCTCGCGCGGTCCGACCATCACCGCGCTGACCACTTTCAGGTGCTGCGTCATGCCGAAGGCGCCGCCTTGCAGACGGCGCACCGCCCAGGCCAAGGCCAGCACCGCAGCGATCACCAGCGCCAGCGCCAGCGCTACTTGCACCACGCCCATAATGGGCGACGGCAGCTGCGGAGCTGCCGTCGCTGCCGCGTGGGCCGGCACGGTCAGTGCCAGGCCCGCGGCGTATAGAGCGAACCGGGACACTATTTCTGCAACCGGCGAATCCGCTCGGCCGGCGTGATGATGTCGGTCAGGCGGATACCGAACTTGTCGTTCACCACCACCACCTCGCCCTGGGCAATCAGGCAACCGTTCACCAGCACGTCCATCGGCTCACCCGCCAAGCCATCCAGCTCGACCACCGAACCCTGCGCCAGCTGCAGCAGGTTGCGAATCGCAATCTTGGTACGGCCCAGCTCGACGGTGATCTGCACAGGGATGTCCAGAATCATGTCGAGATTCTGCGCCGTGCTGCCTGTGCCGCCACCGGCTACCGCAGCAGCCCCCTGACCGAAGTCCTGGAACAGATTGGTCGCCGGCGCCACTTGCGGTTGAACTGCCTCGACCGGCTCATGGACTTCCTGCTCGGCCAGAGCCGCAGCCCAGTCGTCCATGGTACTCGACTCGCCAGCGGCGCTTGGCGCAGCAAAATCATCCGGTAGCTCGGCGCTTACCGTCTCCTGTTCAGCCAATGCAGCCGACCAGTCGTCCATCGAGATCGCGTCGACATCGGCCTGCGCGCTCACCTGTTCGCCGACGGCTTGGTCTTCCATCTTCAGCAAATCTTCATCAGCCACGGCTGCTATCTCCCATGCCCAGCTCACCCATCTCCAGGGCGCTGGCAAGAATGTTTTCTACCTTGAGCGCCATGCGCCCGTTCAGCGTGCCGTAACGGCACTCCAGCACCGGAATGCCGGACACGTCGGCCACGATGGTCTCTGGAATCTCCAGCGTGACCACGTCGCCTTCCTTAAGATTCAAAATCTGGTCGAGCGTCACCTCGGCATGCGCCAACGTCGCCACCAGTTCGACCTCGGCGGCCTGCACCTGATGCTTCATCAGGTTGACCCAGCGGTTGTCCACCTCGGTACGGTCGGCCTGCATCGTGCTAGACAGCACATCGCGCAGCGGCTCGATCATCGAGTACGGCAGACAAACGTGGAAATCGCCGCCGCCCGCGCCCAGCTCGATGTGGAAGGTCATCGCCACCACCACTTCGGTCGGGGTGGCGATGTTGGCGAACTGGGTATTCATCTCCGAGCGAACGTAGTGGAAGTCGAGCGGATAGACCGGCTGCCACGCCTTCTTGTACTCGGTGAACACCACGTCGAGCAGACGCTGAATGATGCGCTGCTCGGTCGGGGTGAAATCGCGCCCCTCGACACGCACGTGGTAGCGGCCGTCCGAGCCGAACAGGTTATCGACGACCAAGAACACCAGGTCCGGGTCGAAGATGAACAAGCCAGTACCGCGCAGCGGTTTGACTTGCACCAGATTCAGGTTGGTCGGCACCACCAGGTTGCGGATGAATTCGCTGTACTTCTGTACGCGTACCGGCCCCACCGAAATCTCGGTGTTGCGACGCATGAAGTTGAACAGGCCGATGCGCAGATTGCGCGCGAAGCGTTCATTCAGGATTTCAAGCGACGGCATCCTGCCGCGCACGATGCGTTCCTGACGGCCGATGTCGTAGGCACGGATGCCCGAGCGATCGCTGGCGGTCTCGCTGGCCGCCTCTTCGCCGGTCACTCCGCGCAGCAGCGCATCGACCTCTTCCTGAGAGAGGATATCGTCAGCCATGAATTACTGAGCCTGAATGATGAACGAGGTGAACAACACACTTTCGACCGGCTCTTCGCCACCGGCCCCATCCATCGATTCGTTGATGATCTTCTTGACCTGAGCCTTGAGCTTCACCTTGCCCTCCGGCGTCGACAGCTCATCGGCGGTCTTCGAGGACAGCAACAGGATCAGGCCGCTGCGAATCTTCGGCATATAGTCGACGAAGGCTTTTTGTGCGTCGTTGTTGGCCAGCTGCGCCTGCATCTCCACCTGCAACAGCATGCCGTCCTTACCGAACAGATTGACCACGAATGTGTCCATCTTCTGGAAGATCGGCGGGCCACTCTTCGGCTTCTTCTGTTCGGCAGACGCCGTCGCGCCCTGAGCCGAGTTGCTGTTGACCAGCACATAGGCCAAGCCGCCTATCGCGCCGATCAGCAGCACAAGTAGCGCGATCACCACAATCATCAGCTTCTGGTTGCCGCCCGACTTGCCCGCCTCTTTCAGGTTTCTCTTCTCATCTGCCATCGCCATGTGTCTTATCGTCCGAGCAAAAGGTATTGATCATCTAATCGGTTATTTTTGACATTTCATTACAAATGAAACATCAAAAAAATCTTCTTATGCAAAAGTACTCAAGATGCCGCGCGCGGCCTTGAGTGTCGCCAGTACCTCCGGTTCGTCGGTACCGCCGTCATCCTGGCGTCGTCCCCGCTGCTGTTGGCCGAAGGCCTGACGCTGGTCGCCCGACTGGCCGCTCGACACTTGGGCGTCCGACAGCTGGATACCGCTGCCCGCCAGCATCGACGCAAGACGCGGCAGGCTGTTCTCCACCGCCTCGCGCGCCTGCGGCGTCGCGGCGTTGAATACCACCTGCGCCTGGTTCTGGTCGATCTTCAGCGACACCTCGATCGGGCCGAGATGCGAAGGGTTGAGCGAGATCTGCGCCTGGTCCGACTTGAGGTTGGCCATGGTCATCAGCTGCTGCCCCATGGCATGCGACCAGTTGCTGTCCGAGAGATGTGTGCTGATCGACAGCGGCAACGGCGACGGCGTGCTGGCAACCAGCACCGGCGGTGCGCCAGCGGGACGCGCCTGCGCGGCGGCGTCCGCCAGCAAGGCATGGGCATTGACCGAGGTACCGGCGGCCGAGGCAGCATCATTCAGCGCCGTCTGAAACAGCTCCAGTTTGGTCGCCGCCTTGACGCCATCGGTCGCGGCCGGCTTCGTGCCGGCCCCGGTTGGGGCGGCCATCGCCAGCGCAAGCGGTGCGGCGTTCTGCACGACCGATGTCGGGCTTTCCTGCTTGCCTGCGGCCAGCGCATCTGTCAGCCCGGTGTCGGCAGCAGACAGGGCGGTATTCACCGGCGCGCTGACTACGTTGGCATTGCCGGCAGACGCCGCGGCCTTGACCGTCGGCTGATTGCTCACCACAGGCGGCACAAACACTGGAATCGCCAGCAAAGTCGCCGGATCGACAGCGGCGGTCTTACCGGTCTCGTCATCGGCCGCATCGTGGCTCGTACTCTTCCCGTCGCCCAGCGCCGCGCCCAGCTTGTCGCCTTGGGCCTTGGCCGGCAAGGCGGCAAGGGCACCCAACTGAGTGCCCAGCAGGGCCGCAAACAAATCAGTCGGCTCGCTCTTGTCCCCTGCAGCAGAGGTGCTAGCTGCCACCTGCGAAGAGGTCGTGGCTTGTACACGGATCGTCATGGTAGTTCTTTCGCGTTGAGTGACGGCTATCCCATGCAGATAGTGAGCCGATTATCGACTAACACGCTTCGTCCTGTGTGACATTCTGTCGGTCCCAGAACTGACGCGTTGCAAATTCATCCGATATTTTCTGTTGACGCCGGCCTTCCGCCAACTGCCACAGCTCTTTTTCTCGTTCCAGCAATTTCTCGAAAGCCTTTTCGCGCTTTCTTGCGTCCTGCCAACCCTGTCGCTCCAGCAAGAAACGCTGCATCAAGCGATCGACCTCGCCCTGCTGGGTATCGAGCGCCTCGTTCAGCCGCAGCAAAAAGCGCTGAAAGTCTTGCCACAACGCTGGCGCGATACCCTGCGCTCCCTGGCTCAGACTGCGACGGCGGTATTCCTCGCGAAACTCGCCCAGCTGCGCCAACCGGTCTTCCGCAGCCTGCAAACGCCCCTGAGTCAGGCGCATCCGCTCGGCGGCGGCCTGCTGGTTCTCGGTAGCCAGTCTCAACAGCAAGGCATACTGACTCTTGAACATATGCCTACCCCGGCCCGTTAATGCAGCACAGCGGCCAACTGCGCAAGGCTGGAGCCGTAGTCATGCGACTCGTGCATCGCCTGGTTAAGGAAGCCGGCCATCGGCAACTGGCGGCGCATCGCCTCGTCCAGCACCGGGTCGGATCCCGGCACATAGGCACCGACGCTGATCAGGTCGCGGCTGCGCTGATAGCGCGAATACAGCTGTTTGAAATGCCGTGCCAGGCCAACCTGCTCTGGTGTCACCACGTCGACCATTACCCGGCTGATCGACTGTTCGATATCGATGGCCGGATAGTGGCCGGCTTCGGCCAACTGGCGCGACAGCACGAAGTGACCATCCAGGATTGCCCGCGCCGAATCGGCGATCGGATCCTGCTGGTCATCCCCTTCCGACAGTACCGTGTAGAAAGCGGTGATCGAACCACCGCCCACCTGCGCGTTACCGGCGCGTTCAATCAATTGCGGCAATTTGGCGAACACCGATGGCGGGTAACCGCGCGTCACCGGCGGCTCGCCGATCGCCAATGCGATCTCGCGTTGCGCCATCGCGTAACGGGTCACCGAGTCCATTAGCAACAGCACCCGTTTGCCCTCGGCGCGAAAATGCTCGGCCAGGGCGGTAGCATAGGCCGCGCCGTGCAAACGCATCAGCGGCGGCATATCGGCCGGAGCGGCCACCACCACCGAGCGCGCCCGCCCCTCGGCGCCCAGAATGTTCTCGATGAAGTCCTTCACCTCGCGGCCCCGTTCGCCGATCAGGCCGACCACGACCACATCCGCCTTGGTGAAACGCGCCATCATGCCCAGCAGCACCGACTTGCCGACGCCGGAGCCGGCGAACAGGCCGAGGCGCTGGCCTCGCCCCACGGTCAGCAGGCCGTTGATCGCCTTCACGCCGACATCGAGCACATCCTCGACCTGTGCACGGTCGAGCGGATTCATCGGGGCCGCATAGAGCGGCGCATAGGCATTGGGATGGATCGGTCCCTTATCGTCGAGCGGGCGGCCGAGCGAATCGAGCACCCGCCCAAGCAGGTTGACCCCGACCGGCACCATCCGGCCGCTTTGGGCGCTACGCCCATGTTCGGCCAAGCGTTGGCCGAAACGGGGCGGGTGGTTGCTGGTCACCGGCACCACCGGGATCCCCGGCACCAGGCCATACACATTGGAAAGCGGCATCAGAAACACTTTGTCGCCGGCAAAGCCGACCACTTCGGCATCGACCCGCTGCTCGTCCGACAGCACCACCTGGCAGGCGCTGCCGACCGGCAGCTTGAGCCCGACCGCCTCCATCACCATGCCGGTCACCCGGGTCAGGCGGCCGCTGGCCTGCCATAGCGGTGCATGCAGCACCGCCTCGGCACAGTCGGCCAGGTACTGGCGCTGCCGCTCAATCAGCCCGCTCATCGCCCGACTCCTGTGCACTCAGTCCCAATGCCGCTGCCAGTGCCTGACGGCGGCGCGACAAGGTCAGGTCGAGCCGCGCACCATCCGAATCGATCAGACAGCCGCCGCGTTCGATCGCGGGGTCTTCCACCCACTGCCAGACAGTTTGCGGCGCTTCATGTTCGAGGAAACGGCGCACCACCGCGAGATCAGCGGGGTTAACGCGCAAGCGCGCGGCCTTCAGATGGGGTGGCAAGGCCAGCAAGGCATTGCGCAACAGCGGCTCCAACGCCGCAGGGTTGGCCGAAAGCTCGTTGCAGACCAGTTTGCTCGCCAGCAGCATCGCCAGTTGCAGCACATCGTCGGCCAGCACCGGCTCGATGCGGGCAACCTCCGCCTCGAACGAAGTGGCCAGCTGCCCGAGTGGCGCCCAGGCATCGGCAAACTGTTGCTGCACAACGGCTGTCGCGGCCTCGCGACCGGCGGCTTCACCGCTCTGCTGACCTGCCGTGAACCCCGCCATATGGCCGGCATCGTAGCCCGCCTGCCAGGCTTCCTGATGAATCGCTTCGAGCTCGGCGGCAGTCGGGTAACTCAAGGCCGGTTCGATCACCTCCTCGACCAATCCGACCTGCTCGGCACAAACATCGCTCGACTCGACCGCAGGTGCAGCCGGCGGTACCAGATCCGGCACAGTCGGTTCGACGACGCGAGCGTTCAGATCGGCAAAGCGCCATGGCGACCAAGCCGACTCTGGCAGGGCCGCCCCGCTGAGGATGGCGTTATTCGACGAGGCCTTCATCACCGCCCTTACCGCCTAGTACGATCTGGCCCTCGTCGGCGAGCTTGCGCACGATCTTGAGGATTTCCTTCTGTTCGGCCTCGACCTCGGCCAGTTTGACTGGGCCCTTGGCCTCCAGATCGTCGCGCAGCATCTCGGCCGCGCGCTGGGACATATTCTTGAAAATCTTCTCGCGCAGGCTGGCGCTGGTGCCCTTGAGCGCCACCACCAGCGAATCGGACTGCACTTCGCGCAGGATGATCTGGATCGAACGATCGTCGATATCGAGCAGGTTCTCGAACACGAACATCTTGTCCTGAATACGCAGCGCCAACTCCGGATCGTATTCGCGGATATAGCTGAGCGCCGACACCTCGACGTTCGATCCCATGAAATTGAGGATCTCGGCAGTAAGCCCCACGCCACCGGCCGCGCTCTTCTTGATGCGATCGGAGCCGGACAGCAACTGGGTCAGTACGTCGTTGAGCTCGCGGATGGCGGTCGGCTGCACGCCTTCCAGTGTCGCGGTACGGATCAGCACCTCGTTGCGCAAACGCTCCGGGAAGCACTGCAGGATGCCGCTCGACATATCCGGCTCGAGGTGAACCAGGATGGTCGCGATGATCTGCGGGTGTTCGTTGCGGATCAGGTCGGCGGCCGAGGATGGGTCCATCCACTTCAGGCTCTCGATGCCGCTGTTGTCGGCCCCCTGCATGATCTTGTCCAGCAGATTGCCAGCCTTGTCGGCGCCAAGCGCCTCGGTCAGTACATTGCGCAGATACTCGTCCGACGCACCGATGCTGGCACGCTGCGCACACTGTTCGCGGAACAAGTTGACCGCGACATCGACCTCGTCATGGTTGACGTTGTTGATAGCGGCCATCGCCAGCGACAGCTTCTGCACTTCTTTCGGGCCGAGATACTTGAATACTTCCACCGCCTGGGCCTGCCCCAGGCTGAACAGCAATACCGCGCTGCGACGGATACCGGCATCACTCATCGGCGCTGATCCACTCCTTGATTACCTGGGCCGCCATGCGCGGATCGGTTTTCACCAGTTCACGAGCGTGCTCGAGGTTGCTGGCGTACTGACGTCGCATCACCTCACGACCATCGACATTGCCAGCGGCCGTGGCCTCGTTGTCGTCGACCACCGCCAACAGCGAGCCGGCCGAGCCCGCTTGCTCTGCACCACCGATTGTAGGGCCGCCTGCGCCGGCCAGTGCCGGTTCCAGTGCGGTCGGACGCACTACGTCGCGCATGACCGGACGAATCACACCAAAAATCAGGTAGAGCAGCGCCAGGCCCAGCAGACCGTACTTGGCCAGCTCCCAGACGTTGGCTGTCATGAAGTCGATCGCTTTCTCTTGCAACGTTGCAGGGCCTTCGGCACCCGCAAACGCGGCATTCACTACGTTCAGGCTATCGCCACGCTCTTGGCTGTAACCGATCGCCTGACGCGCCAGATTGTTGATCTGCTCGACTTCCTTGGCAGTCAGCGCGGTCGGCTTCAGCTCGCCATTGCGGTCAGGCAGCAAACGATAGTTGACCACCACCGCGGCCGACAGACGTTTGACGCTACCCTTGGGCTGTGTGACATGCTGGATGGTCTTGTCGACTTCGTAATTGGTGGTGATCTCGCGATCGAGCGTACCGGTGGCGCCCATCGGCTGGCCCGACAGCGTTACCGAGCCCGGCGCAGTACCCGGCGGCAGCGTGATCGGCGCCGACGCCGCCGACGGCGGCTGGTTGGTCAGCGCACCCGGCACGCCGCCAGGCAGCGGGGTGGCGTTGGCGAGCTTCTCGACGATCTGCTGGCTGCGAGTCGCCGATGGATTCGGTGAAGAATTGGGACGGTAGGTTTCCGATGTCTGTTCGACCTCGGAGAAGTCAACCTGGGCAGTCACCTGGGCGCGCACATTACCCTTGCCGAAGATCGGCTCGAGGATCGCTTCGACACGCTTGGTATAGTCGCCCTCCAAGTCGCGCACATAGGAGCGCTGACGCTGGTCGAGGCCGGAGGCACTGTTGAGGTCGGGCATGCTGGACAGCAGGTTGCCGTCCTGATCGACCACGGTGACATTCTTCGGCAACAAGCCCGGCACCGAGCTCGATACCAGATGCAGGATGCCGGACACCTGCCCTGCATCCATTAGCCGTCCCGGATAGAGATCGAGCATCACCGACGCCGTCGGCGGCTGGGCATCGCGAACGAACACGCTCTGCTTCGGAATCGCCAGATGCACCCGGGCCGTCTTCACCGACGCGACCGACTCGATGGTGCGTCCCAACTCGCCCTCGATCGAGCGCTGGTAGTTGACCTGTTCGGCAAACTGACTGATACCGAACTTCTGGTTATCCATCAGCTCGAAACCAACACCGCCGGCCTTGGGTAAGCCCTGGCTGGCTAATTTCAGCCTAACGTCATAAACCTTGTCTGAAGGAACCGAGATGACCCCACCATCGCCCAGCTGATAAGGAATGTTCTGCTGCTGGAGTACGGTAGTGATCTGCCCGCCGTCGCGATCCGACAAATTCGCGAACAGCACTTTATAGGACGGCGTGCGATTGAACAGCGCCAGCCCTATCACGACCGACACGATGGCCGCCACAGCACCGGCAAACAAGAGTTTGCGGCTCAGTGGCAATGCCTTGAAGCGATCAACCACCCGATTGACCTGGCTCCGCCACGCAGGCGTTGCGTTCTCGACCTGATCTGACATTCTGAAGAATTTGTAATTATTTGGTTACGGCAACCACGCCGATGGAATACACCCATATCCCCCGGCGGGACCACTAAGCTCATGCTAACCGCTTAGTCGGAAGGCATAATACACGTTGCTTGTAAATTTTGTGCCTATTTTAAACAACTATATGCGTAATTATTTTTTCAGACCTGAGTATTCATAATTTCCTGGTACGCCGACACCAGTTTGTTGCGCGCTTGCACCATAGTCTGGAATGACAAGCTCGCCTTCTGCATCGCCACCATCACATCCTGCAGATTGACGCCCTCGTCACCCAGCTCGAAGCGCTTCTGCAAATCTTCCGACGTCTTCTGCGCCGAGTTGACCTGGTCCAGTGTCGACTTGAGCACGCTGGAAAACTCCACCTGCGGAGTTTCGGCCATGGCAGAAGCCGGTTTGCCTGCAGCGATTGCCGCGCTAGCGCGCAGTTCGGAGAGCAGCATATCGATGTTTTGTGTCGTCATTGCACTTCTCCAATCCATTCATCGGCCACTGGACAGCCAGTCACCTCTTCATCACGATATCGCGCCAATTTGTAACGCAGCGTCCGTTCGCTCATCCCCAAGCGTTCGGCCGCCAGCTTTTTGACCCCACCGGCCGCGGCCAGCGTGTCGAGAATGTGTCGCTTCTCCAGCGATTTGATATCCAGCGCGGCGTTGCCGGCAATTTCCGCCACCGACTCGGGTGCCGCAGGTACTCGAGCCGATACAGGCAAGGGCCCGAGCAACAAGTCATCGGCAAGAATTTCCGTCCCTGCGGCAAGAATCACCGCTCGCTGAATGACATTTTCAAGCTCGCGGATATTGCCCTGCCAGCCATGGGCTGTCAAACAACGTTCAGCGTCGGCCGAGAAGACGAGTGCCCCCCGCCCCGCACTGCCTTCATACCGCTTAAGCACGCTGCGCGCCAAAGGCATGATGTCCTCGCGCCGCTCGGCCAGTGCCGGCACGGTCAGCGGGAACACATTGAGCCGGAAATACAGGTCTTCCCGGAACCGGCCCGCCTCGACTTCGGCACGCATGTCTCGGTTGCTGGTCGCCAGCACCCGGATGTCGAGCTTGATTAAGCGCGAGCCGCCGACCCGCTCTACCTCGCGCTCCTGCAGCACCCTTAGCAGTTTAGCCTGCAATGCCAAAGGCATTTCGCTAATCTCGTCCAATAATAGCGAACCGCCCTGAGCTTGTTCGAACTTTCCGGGCTGCGAAGTGCTGGCACCGGTAAAGGCGCCCTTTTCATGGCCAAACAGCATCGACTCAAGCAGATTGTCGGGAATCGCCGCACAGTTGATCGCAACGAAGGGCCCCGCGACACGCGCCGAGTGGCGATGAATGAAGCGCGCCAGCACTTCCTTGCCGACGCCGCTGGGACCCGCGATCAGCACGGTAGCATCGGACTGAGCGACCCGTTCGGCCAAGGTAAACAGCTGGCGCATGCACGGTGCGACGGCCACCACCGCGTCGCCGCTCGGCGCACCGCGCAACCGGTATTTCTCTACTTCGGCGATCAGCTGAGCCGGCTCGAACGGCTTGAGCAGATAGTGCGACGCACCGGCGCGCAGCAGTTCGATCGCCCTCTCGATCACTCCGTAGGCGGTCATCAGGATGAACGGCAGGCCCGGATGGCGGCGGCGCACCTCGTCGAACAGGACGTAGCCGTCCATCGGCGCCATCTGCGCGTCAGAAATCACCAGGCCGATCGGCTCGGCGGCGAGGCTGCGCAGCGCGGCCTCGCCATCGGCGGCCTCACGCACCGGGTAGCCTGACAACGTCAACGTATCGACCAGAGCCTCGCGCAGTCCTGCATCGTCTTCTACCACCAGGATGGGCAGGGAATTCATGACGGGCTACTCACTTCACAATGACGGGGTGGCCGGCCGCTGGCCGACCATCGCCACCAAGCGCGCGGCAATCGCGCTTAGCGGCAGGGTTTCATCGGCGGCGCCGAGCGCAATCGCCTCCTTGGGCATGCCAAACACGACGCAGCTTGCCTCATCCTGGGCAATGGTGCGCGCGCCGCTTTCCTTGAGCTCCAATAGACCGTTGGCGCCGTCGCGCCCCATGCCGGTCAGGATCACCCCGATCGCATGCGGGCCGGCGCCGTTGGCCGCGGAGCGAAACAGCACGTCGACCGACGGGCGATGGCGGTTGACCGGCGCGCCCGGGTTGAGTTCGACCTGGTAGCCCGATGGCGCTACCGGCTTGAGCAGCAGGTGCGAGTGCCCCGGGGCGATATAGGCCACCCCCGGCAGCAGACGCTCGCCGGCCTGGGCCTCCTTGACCGTCAGCGTGCATTGCGCGTCGAGCCGGCTGGCAAACGAAGCGGTGAACATTTCCGGCATGTGCTGGGTGATCAGAATCGGCGGCATCTGCGCCGGCAGTGCCGACAGCAGCACGCGTAGCGCCTCGGTGCCGCCGGTCGAGGCGCCGATCAGGATGACCGTCTGGCGGATGCCGCCCTGACGGTAAGTCTGGCGCGGCAGGATGGCATCGGCCGACAGGCTCGGCGCCACCGGGAATGGCGAAAACGGGGCAGTGCTCATGCGTTCTCGTCCAAAAAAGTGATCAGGGCCGGCAGCGGCAACGGTTCGGCCAACCAGTAGCCCTGCCCGACGTCGCAATTCATGTCGCGCAGCATCGCCTCCTGCTCGGCGGTTTCGATGCCTTCGGCAACCACCTTTAGCCGCAAGCCGTGCGCCAGATCGATCATCGCGCGGGTGATCAACGCATCGTCGTCGCGTGTCGGCAGCTCGGCCACGAAAGAGCGGTCGATCTTGACCTTGTGGAACGGGAATTGGCGCAGATAGCTCAGACTCGAGTAGCCGACGCCGAAGTCGTCGAGCACCAGGCCGATGCCGATCTCGCGCAGTTGCGACAGCAGTTGCAGCACCCGTTCATTATTGGCGAGCAGCATGGTCTCGGTCACTTCGACATCGACCGAGCCGGCCGGCAGGCCGCTGGCGCGCACCCGCTCGCAGATCACGTCGATCACCTCGGCGCGGAACTGGCTGACCGATAGGTTCACCACCACTGGCACCGGGCGTTGCTCCTCGTGCAGTCTTGCCGCCAGCGTCAGCGCCTGCTCGACCACCCACAGGCTGATCGGCACGATCATGCCGGTTTCCTCGGCAATCGGGATGAAGCGGTCCGGCGATACCTGACCCAGCGTCGGATGATTCCAGCGCAGCAAGGCCTCGATCGAGTCGACCCGGCCGCTCTTTAACTCAAGCTGCGGCTGGAAGTGTAGCGATAGCTGCTGCTGCGGCAGCGCCTGGCGCAGCGCGATCTCCAAAGCCAAGTATTCGGCGGCACGCTGCTTCATTTCGGGCAGGAAGAAGCAATAGGTATCGCGCCCACTGGCCTTGGCCTGGTAGAGCGCCGCATCAGCGTGCTTGAGCAGCGTCTCGGCCTCATCGCCGTCCTGCGGATAGAAGCTGACGCCGATACTCGGCGATACCTGCATCAATAGGCCGAAACCGATGTCGGTCGGGCAGGCTACCGCCCGCTGCAACCTGCCGAGCAGCGGTTCGACCTGCTGCGGCGTCTCCAGCCCCTCGAGCAGCACCACAAACTCGTCACCGCCGTAGCGGCACACGAGCCCGTCGCTACCGACCACCGCCTGCAGGCGGTTGGCCACATCGCGCAGGATCTGGTCACCGGCCGAATGGCCGTGGGTGTCGTTGATATTCTTGAAGCGGTCGAGATCGACGAACAATAGGGCGAAGCGCCGTTCGGCCAAGCTCGCCCGCTCGATCGCCTGCGCAAGCGCCTCCTCCAGCACCACCCGGTTGGGCAGGCCGGTCAGGAAGTCGTAGCGCGCCATATGGGCGATCTGCGCCTCGGCGCGTTTGCGCTCGGAGAAGTCCGTGATCACCGCGATGTAGTGCGACAGCAGGCCGTGGCTGTCGCGCACGCAGGACAGCGTCCCCCACAGTGCCAACGTCACACCGCGCGAGGAATGGCCGACCAGCTCGCCTGCCCAGCCCTCCGGTCCCGCCGCCAATGGCCATACATCGAGCCCGGCGCCAGGTTCGCTGAGCAAGGTGGTGGGATGCTGGCCGAGCAGGCGTTCTGCCGGGCGGCCGAACAGCCGGCAAGCGGCCGGGTTGGCCGAAACGATGGTCAGCGCCGCATCCATGACCAGCACGCCATCGTTGCAATGTTCGAACACCAGCGCCGACAGCTTGAGTTGGGCGCTGGCGCGTTTTTCGGCGGTGACATCCTGTACCGCGCCGACCAGGCGTCGCTCGCTCTCGCCGAAGGCGCGCACCTCGCCGCGAAAACGCACATGGCGCGCCTCGCCGTTCTGGTCCAGCCGCAGATCGAGCGCCAGCTCGCCGCTATCGGCAAAGGCCTGTTCCACCGCCGCGGTCAGTTTGCTCCGCCCCTCGTCGGGTAGTACGTCGAACAGGCCGGCCAGCCCACGGCCCGCCTCGGGCCAGGGCAGACCGAGCGCGGCGGCGACGCCGTCGGTCGCGTGCACCCGCTGCAGCAGCGGGTCGGCCTCCCAGCCGCCGATCACCGCAACCCTTTGCACTTCGCGCAACAGCTCGCTGTCACGGGCACGGCGGGTCACGTCGCGCACCGCCAGCATCAGGCCGGCCGGCTGGTCCGGGGTCGCGTCGAGGCGCTCGAAGCGCACGTCGAACACGCCCGGACCGGCATTCGGCAGCGGCAGCCAGCGCTGGAAATGCACGCGCTGCGCGGCGCCGAGCCGCGCCATCAGAAAGTCGGCCAGATCGTCGCCCAGGCATTCGCCGAGTGTCCGCTGCAGCACCGCGCTACGAGGTTGGCCGAACAGCGCCAACATCGCATCGTTGACGATCTGCAAACGGCCCTCGTTGCAGAAGAAGGCAATCGCATCGGAGGTAACGGCGATCATCTGGCGATAACGGCCCAGGTCGGCCAGCAGCGTATGCTGCTCGGTCACATCGCTCAGAGTACCGATCACCCGACGGGCCCCCTCTTCCGAGCGCAGCACCCGGCCGCGCGCGCGGACCCACCGCCAGCCATGCTCGCAATGCAGCCGATATTCGGCCTCGAAACGATCGGAATCAGCGTCGACGTGCTGCTGAACCTGGGACTTGACCCGCAGGTAATCGTCCGGATGGATGCGCTGCAGCCACTCCCCCAGCAACACTCGCCCACTCTGGATGGACGGAATGCCGAGGAAAGCACACCAACGCTCGGGTGCGACCACCTCGCCGGTGTCGATATTGAGGTCGAACACCAAGTCTCCAGCGCACTCCAGCGCCAGTCGCCAGCGGGTCTCGCTATCGCTCAGAGCGAGTTCGGCAGTGCGCTGGCGAGTGATATCGTCGAACGAACAGATCACCGCAAACGGCGTGTCCTCGCCAGCCAGCATTAGCGGCCGGGTATTGACCGAAATCCAGCAGCGCCGGCCATCCGGACGCCGCAACCCCATTACCTCGCCGCTGAGCGGCACCCCGTCGCACAAGGTGCGCCGATGTGGAAATTCCTCGGACGGGTAGGGCGTGCCATCGCTACGCTGCGGCTGCCAGTCCAGGAACTCACTCTGCGGCGAATACAATTCATGATGCGACAGGCCGAGAATCGCCTCGGCCGACGGGTTGGCCATCAGCAGCCGGCCCTCGCGAGAGACCAGGATCAGCCCTTCGGCCAGGCTGTCGAGCACGACCTGCAGCCGGCTCTCGCTCTCTTGCAGATGCTGTACCGCCGCCAGGTGCTCGCGCTCGCTACGCTGTGCCGCCAGCAATGCGCTGCAACTGTTGACCAGCGGCATCAGCCCCGCCACCAGCTCGGCGGCAAAGCCGCCCGGGCGGTTGGCCACGCCGAGCATGCCGATCATCACGCCGCGATGGTAGAGCGGCAGCCCCAGATAGTTGTCGAGCGCCGGATGGCCCGGCGGCGTGCCGGTGGAGCGCGGGTCGTTGGCCGGGTCGTTGGCGATCACCGTCTTGCCACTGGTCAGCGTCGCGCCGTACAGGGTGTCGAGCCGACGGAACAGCATGCCACCGCCGGCATGTTGGCTGTAAAGCGTCCGGCTCGGCTCATCCCAGCCGACATCGCTGATCACATGGGCCTTCAGATAGGGGGTGCCATCCGGCTCGCGCAGCACTTCGCCGATGAAGCCGTACCCGCTGTTGGCTTCGGCCAACAACAGGTCGAGCAGCAGGCTGAACAACTGATGCGGATCGTCCTTCTGGATGAAACGGGTATGGATGTGGGTGAGCCGCTGCAATAGCGAACGGTTGCGCTCGAACTCGAGGTGGCGCTGCTGGCTGGCCGATGCATCGTCGAGCGACAGCAACAGGTAATCGATCTGGCCGGCTTCCCCGCACAGCGGCACGACACGGCCGGCCAGCCAGCCCACCTCTGGGCCCGACCGTTCGAATGCCCAGCTACCGTGGCGCTCCAGGCTGACCAGCAAGGCCGCATCGCCCGGATAACTGGTCGGCGCCAGCAGGCTGGCCAGCGGCACACCGATCAACTGCGCGGACTCAGTCGTTAGGAGCTGGCAGAGCGCGGCATTGGCGTAGCAGAGCGGCAGGCCTTGACGGCGCGCGTCGAGCAGCGCCACCCCGCCGCCCAGGCGTGCGAACTGCTGTTGGTACCGGGCCAGGACCGGATCGGCAAACTGGGCGTCCATCGGCTCAGCGCACTCCGCCCTCGACTTGCCAGCGGGCGATCCAGGCGTCGCAGGCAGCCTCCAGCAGGTCGAGTACATGTTCAAAACCGGCGGAACCGCCGTAGTAGGGATCGGGCACCGCTTGCCCGGCCGGCTCTAGCGAGTCCAGCATCAGCGCCAGTCGGGCCCGGTCACCGGGACGGGCCAGCGCTTTGAGTTCGGCCAGATGGCCGGCATCGGCGGCAAGAATCAGATCGAAACGGGCGAAATCCGCGCGGCAGACCTGGCGCGCACGCTGGGTCGACAGATCGTAGCCGCGCAGTCGGGCCGCCGCGGTCGAGCGGGCATCCGGGGCCTCGCCGACATGGTAGCCGTGGGTCCCCGCCGAATCGACGGTGAACTCGCCTTCGAGCCCGGCCGCGGCCAGTTTGGCGCGCAGGACCGCTTCGGCGGTCGGAGAACGGCAGATATTGCCAGTGCAGCAAAACAGGATTGCGATCATCTGCTTGATTTTCAGCCTTGTGACGGTCCGCCAGTCTCTCGCCGACTTCGCCGGCGCCTCCCTACATATCGCCCGGTCAAATTTCGGGCGGGATTATGTTAACAGCGTAGCGGCGAACGCGCCGTATCGACGGCAAAACTTTTGCCTTGCCGCAAACCCGCCGAAGACCGCTCAGGCGACAAGGTCGCACTGCGATCCCTCTTGTCGATCGTGCCACGGCCGCCTACTCTTGCGCATCTTTACCGTTTCGGGATACCCCGTGCACTACCGCTCTCTGCTCGTCGCCCCGCTGCTGGCCGCCCTGCTCGCCGCCTGCGCCACCCAACAGCCCGCCGCGCCCATCAGCGCCCCGACTCCCAGCCCCGCCGCTTCCGAACCGCTGTCAGTACCGATGCCGCCGGAAGGGCTCGACATCGTGCCGCCGCCGGCGCAGCCGGTGGTGACCAAGCCCGTCGTCGCCAACCCGGCCTGGCGCGACGAGAAACAAGGGCGCGTACTGCTCGACAGGCTGCTGCCCCGCTACGCCGACGACCGCAAGGGCTGGCTCGCCGACATCATGGGCGCCTTCAGCGCGCTGAAGATCCCGTACACACCGGAATACTTCTGCGCGGTGATCGCGGTGGCCGACCAGGAGTCGAACCTGCAGTCCGACCCGACCGTGGCACGCCTGCCGCAGATCGTCTGGGGCGAGATCCAGAAGCGGGCCGACAAGTATCACATCCCGATGGTGGTCGTGGAGACCGCGCTGCGCAAAACCTCGCCGGACGGGCGCACCTACAAGGAGCGCATCGACACGCTGCGCACCAAGCGCCAGATGAACGCGCTGTTCGAGGACATGGTGCGCGAGGTGCCATTCAGTCAGACCGCCTTCGAACACAAGAATCCAATCCGCGACGGCGGGCCGATGCAGGTCAGTGTGGCGTTCGCCGAATCGCACGTGCAGGTATGGCCGTTCCCGTATCAATTGAAGAGCAGCCTGCGCGACGAGGTGTTCACCCGGCGCGGCAGTGTCTACTTCGGCACCGCGATCTTGCTGCAGTATCCGGCGCCGTACACGCAGATGATCTATCGCTTCGCCGACTTCAACGCCGGGCGCTACGCCAGCCGCAATGCCGCGTTCCAG
Source organism: Neisseriaceae bacterium JH1-16 (assembly GCA_025989215.1). Lineage (GTDB taxonomy): Bacteria > Pseudomonadota > Gammaproteobacteria > Burkholderiales > Chromobacteriaceae > Crenobacter_A. The sequence continues at coordinate 305,218 of JAPDNP010000002.1, forward strand.
GCCGCGGTGGCACGACTCTCCGGCCGCAAGCTGGCGCTCGACGGCGACCTGTTGCTGTACAACCCGGACCACTCCCTGTCGAACCAGACCAGCGGCACGCAGAGCGCGGTCATGTCGCTGGGCCGGCGCCTTGGCATGAACAACGCCGAGATCCTGCGTGATATGAAGCAGGAGAAGACCTCGGGCTTTGCCCAGACGCCGCTCTACCAGAAGCTGTACGCGCTGACCGATCAGGCCGCCGCCCGCAAGGTGGCGCGCGAACAGATCCCGCAGATCGTGCTGGTGAGTCCGAAGTTCACTCACACGCTGACCACCGAGTGGTTTGCCAATAAGGTGAACGGCCGCTACCAGGGCTGCATGAGCCGCTCGCCGTACTGATTCCCGCCCCTGCCCAGCCGCCGCCGTGCCCTGCAGCGCGGCGGCTTTGCCTTTATAGTGACGGGAAGTATCCCGTTCGGACTCCCCAAACGATGCCCGAGTCTTCGCATGAGTACCCACTGATCGCCTGCCACGACTGCGATCTCGTTTATCAGGAAACCGCCCTTCCTCCTGGCGGCGAGGCGCGTTGTCAGCGCTGCGGCGCGCTACTGTATCGGGACACCACCGGCTGCATCCAGCGCTCTCTCGCCTACTGCAGTGCCGCCCTGCTGGTTTTCATACTGGTCAATGCCTTTCCCATCCTGGAGCTGGAAACCCAGGGCATCCGCCGCAATGCGACGCTGTATGGCACGGCGCTGACGCTATACCACGAGAACATGGCTCCAGTTGCCGCGCTGGTGGCCCTGACCACGCTGCTGGTGCCGGCACTCGAACTGGCGGCGATCTGCTACCTGCTGCTGTTCCTCAACCTGAAGCGCCGCCCGCCGGGCTTCGCCGACCTGATGCGACTGATTCAGTTGATGCGCCCCTGGGGCATGGTCGAAGTGTTCCTGATCGGCGTACTGGTGTCGCTGGTGAAGCTCGCCCATATGGCGCACGTGCTACCGGGCCTCGGGCTGTGGTCATTCGGTGTCCTGATCCTGCTGATGGCCGCCAGCGCCGGCTCTTTCGATGCGCATGAAATCTGGAGGCAGTACGAAAAGTGTCCAAACAGCTGACCGCCACCGAGATGGGCTTGGTGCCATGTCATGGCTGCGGCCTGCTGTGCCAGGCGCCGCCGCCCGAACAGCACGGCTACTGTCCGCGCTGCCAGGCACCGCTGCATGCCCGCCGGCCGGGCAGCGTGCAGCGTGCCTGGGCCTACCTCGTCTCCGCAGCAATCCTGTTCTTTCCGGCCAACCTGCTGCCCATGATGCTGACCACATCGCTTGGCCGAACGCAAAAAGACACGATCATGAGCGGCGTGGTATATCTGTGGGTTTCCGGCTCCTGGCCGCTGGCGCTAGTGGTGTTCGTCGCGAGCATCATGGTGCCGCTCACCAAGATCCTGGCACTGTTCCTGCTGTTGATTACCATCCAGCTGCGCTCGGAGTGGGCGCCCTTGCAGCGCACCCGGCTCTACCGCCTGCTCGAACTGGTCGGCCCCTGGTCGATGCTCGACATCTACGTGCTGGGCCTATTGGTGTCACTGGTCCAGCTGCAATCGCTCGCCACCATCCTGCCCGGCCCCGCAGCGCTAGCCTTCGCCGGCGTGGTGGTGCTGTCGATGCTGTCGGCCATGAGCCTAGACCCCAGACTGATCTGGGACCCGATTGGAGAGAACAGTGACTGAGCCCGTCTCGTCCACCCCGCCCCCGCCTCCGGCTCCCGACGTACGCCCGCGCCGTCGCTGGAGCCCATCGCTGGTCTGGCTGATTCCGGCCATCGCCGCGGTGATCGCCGGCTATCTGGCCGTGCACGCCATCCTGTCGCGCGGCCCGAGCGTCACCATCGCTTTCAAGAGCGCCGAGGGCCTGGAGGCCGGCAAGACCAAGATCAAGTACAAGGACGTCGACGTCGGTGAAGTGACTGCGATCACCCTCAGCGCCGACCGTAAGCACATCGTCGCCACCGCGCAGCTGTCGCGCGACATGGAGCCCTATCTGGTCGACGACAGCCGCTTCTGGGTGGTGCGACCGCGCATCGCCGGCGGCACCGTGTCGGGTCTGAGCACTCTGCTGTCCGGCGCCTACATCGGCTTCGACGTCGGCCATTCGGTCAAGGAGCGGACCAGCTTCAGCGGCCTCGACGTGCCGCCGATCATCACCGGCGACCAGCCGGGCCGGCAATACCAGCTGATCGCCGACGATCTGGGCTCGCTCGATGTGGGGGCGCCGCTGTACTACCGGCGCATCGCAGTGGGGCGGGTAATCGGTTACAAGCTCGACCCGACCGGCCACAGCGTGATGGTGTCGGTATTCGTCGAGGCACCGTACGACAAGTTCGTCACGCCGCAGACCCGCTTCTGGAACGCCAGCGGCGTCGACCTGAAGATCGATGCCAACGGCGTCAAACTCGACACCCAGTCGATGGCCAGCATCGTGCTCGGCGGCATCGCCTTCGAGACGCCGGACAGTGATGAGGCGATGGAGCAGGCCACGCCCAACACCAGCTTCACTCTGGCCCGCGACCGCGAGCAGGCGCTGCGTAGCCCGGACAGCGTGGTGCGCACCGTGCTGTTCCGTTTCCGGCAGTCGCTGCGCGGCCTGTCGGTGGGTGCCCCGGTGGACTTCCGCGGCATCGCGCTCGGCGAGGTCACCCGCATCGGCGTCGAGTACAACAAGGAACAGAACAACCTCGACATGCTGGTGCAGGCGCGCATCTATCCGAGCCGCTTGCGCAATCTGTCCAAGCAGAGCATCACCACCGAGGAAAACGACCAGCACCTGCATCGCATCGCCGAGCATGGACTGCGCGCGCAGCTGCGTTCGGCCAACCTGTTGACCGGCCAGCTCTACGTGGCGCTCGACTTCTTCCCGAACGCCAAGCCAGCCCAAATCGTCAACAAGAACGGCGTGATGGAACTGCCGACCATGCCGGGCGACCTGGAAGAACTGCAGGCGACGCTCAAGCGCATCGCCGCCCGCCTCGACAAGGTACCGCTCGACACCATCGGCAAGCAGCTGCAGCAGAACCTGACCGCGTTGAACAAGACGCTCGACGAGGCCAACGGCCTGATGACGCAGCTGAACGGTCAGGTGGCGCCCGAGGCACAGAAGACGCTGCAACAGCTCAACGAGACCCTGCAGTCGGCGCAGCGCACGCTGTCGCCCGACTCGCCGGCGCAGCAAGACGTGCGTGCCGCCGCGCAGGAAGTCAGCAAGGCGGCGCAGAGCTTCCGCGCGCTGAGCGACTACCTGGAACGCCACCCCGAGGCACTGGTGCGGGGCAAACAGGAGGACAAACCATGATCGCGCGCCTGACGCTGGCGGCCGGCCTCGCGGCGCTGTTGGCCGGTTGCGCCTCGCCACCGGCCCAGTTCTACCAATTGCATGCGCTGGCGCCGGCTGGCACCGCTGGTGCCGACACCCGCAGCTTGCTGGTCGGCCCGGTGACGGTACCGGCCGCCCACGACCGGCCGCAGTTGATGGTCAACGACGGCGACAACCGCCTGACCCTGCTCGAACAGCAGCGCTGGGCCGGCACCTTGCAACGCAATCTGGCCGAAGCATTGGCCGGCAATCTGCGCAGCGAGCTGGGCCTGGCGCGCGTCTATGTCTACCCGGTAGTCGGCGTTCCCGAAGCGGACCGCCAACTGCTGCTCGACCTGCAGGCGTTCGACAACCGCGTCGGCCGCTCGGTGCGGCTGGCCGGCACCTGGACGCTGGTCGCCCGCGGCAAGACGACGGCGGGCGGGCCGATCGACGTCGAACAGCCGGTCGCCGGCAGCGGCTATCCGGCGCTGATCGCGGCGCAGGAGCAGGCGCTGCTGACGATCAGCCGCCAGATCGCTGCCGGCATCGCGACATCCGCGCCGTAACGCAGCAATAGGTACGCTCCGACAACAGGCGTTACGGCGCCTGTTTTGCCGTCCGCTCTGGGCCAGACTATTTGGTGCTTTGCTGATGCCGTGTCCGTCCTTCCGCTTGCGACCCGATCGGCATAGCATCGAGCTTCCACCTTTAGGGAGCGATTGCATGAGTCAACAACAATGGACCGCCGTCGACGACTATTTCACCCGCCACCTGGCACCGTCCGACCCGGCGCTCGACGCGGCCTTGCGGGACAGCGACACGGCCGGCCTGCCGCCGCAGCATGTCGCGCCGAATCAGGGCAAACTGCTGCAGCTGTTGGCCGAAATCCAGGGCGCGCGGCGCATCCTCGAGATCGGCACGCTGGCCGGCTACAGCACCATCTGGCTGGCTCGCGCCCTGCCGGACGACGGCCAACTGGTGACGCTGGAGGCCAGTGCAGCGCACGCCGCGGTGGCGCAACGCAATCTGGAACGCGCCGGCGTCGCCCACCGGGTGGAACTGCGCGTCGGGCAAGCGCTGGACAGCCTGGCCCGGCTCACCTCCGAGGGCGCCGCGCCGTTCGACCTGATCTTCATCGACGCCGACAAGCCCAACAACCCGCACTATCTGGAGGCCGCGCTGCAGCTGTCGCGACCGGGCACGCTGATTGTCGCCGACAATGTGGTGCGCCAGGGCGGCGTGATCGAGGCGGCCAGCCCGGATGCCAGCGTGCAGGGAGTGCGCCGCTTCACCGAACAACTGGCGGCCAACCCGCGGCTGAGCAGCACCGCGATCCAGACCGTCGGCAGCAAGGGTTGGGACGGCTTCGCGCTGATCCGGGTACGCGACTGAACGACACGTCGGGCGGGAGCGACTCGACAATGTCGCCGCGTTGACCTTGCCCGATGCACGGTCTACCGAAGGACAACGCCCCTGCCTCTGCTGCCGTACCGCAATAAATAGACACGGCGACGTGCCCAAGCGGGTCCGTCGCCGTGTCGTCATTCGAAAGCCGGGGTCGAAACTTGGCCGCCCCCCCGGTTCACACCCCTCCGATAAACGCTCGCTCCTTCAGCGTCTTCAACTGGTCGCGCAGCCGCGCCGCAGTTTCGAACTCCAGATTGCGCGCGGCCGCCAGCATTTCCTTCTCCAGCTTCTTGATCTCCTTCGCGAGCGCCTTCTCGTCCATCTCCTCGACGCGGGCGATGTCGAGGCGGTCCTTCAGCTTCGCATCGCCGCCATACACGCCGTCGATCAGGTCCTTGATGCGTTTCTCCACCCCTTTCGGCGTGATGCCGTGTTCAAGGTTGAACGCCAGCTGCTTGGTGCGGCGACGCTCGGTCTCGTCGATCGCGCGCTGCATCGAGTTGGTGATCCGGTCGGCGTAGAGCAACGCCTTGCCGTCGAGGTGACGCGCGGCGCGGCCGATGGTCTGGATCAGCGAACGCTCCGAGCGCAGGAAGCCTTCCTTGTCGGCGTCGAGGATCGCCACCAGGCTGACCTCGGGGATGTCCAGACCCTCGCGCAGCAGGTTGATACCGATCAGCACGTCGAACATGCCGAGACGCAGGTCGCGGATGATCTCCACCCGCTCCACCGTGTCGATGTCGCTGTGCAGGTAGCGCACCTTCACGCCGTGTTCCGAGTAATAGTCGGCCAGCTGTTCGGCCATCCGTTTCGTCAGCGTGGTGACCAGCACCCGCTGGTTCTGCTCGATGCGCAGGCGGATTTCCGACAGCAGATCGTCGACCTGGGTCGCCACCGGGCGGATCTCGATCACCGGGTCGACCAGGCCGGTCGGGCGCACCACCTGCTCGACCACCTGGCCGGCGTGTTCCTGCTCGTACACCGCCGGCGTCGCCGACACGAAGATGGTCTGCGGCATCATCTGCTCGAACTCGTGGAACTTCAGCGGCCGGTTGTCCACCGCCGACGGCAGGCGGAAGCCGTAGTCGACCAGATTCTCCTTGCGCGCCCGGTCGCCCTTGTACATCGCGCCCACCTGCGGAATCGTCACGTGCGACTCGTCGATGAACATCAGCGCGTCCTTGGGCAGGTAGTCGATCAGCGTCGGCGGCGGGTCGCCCGGGCCGCGCCCGGAGAAGTGCCGCGAGTAGTTTTCGATGCCCTTGCAGAAGCCCATCTCGTAGAGCATTTCCAGGTCGAAACGGGTGCGCTGCTCGATGCGCTGCGCTTCGACCAGCTTGCCCTCCTTCTGGTACCACTCGATGCGTTCGGCCAACTCCAGCTTGATCTTCTCGCAGGCCTTCAGCACCGTGTCGCGCGGCGTCACATAGTGGCTGGACGGGAACACCGTGTAGCGGCCGACACGCTGACGCGTCACCCCGGTCAACGGATCGAACAGGGTGAGCGTTTCCACTTCATCGTCGAACAAGGAAATACGTACCGCGGTCTCCGCGCTTTCGGCCGGGAAGATGTCGATCACATCGCCGCGCACCCGGAAGGTGCCGCGTCCGAAGTCGACGTCGTTGCGGTCGTACTGCATGGTGGTGAGCCGGCCGATGATCTCGCGCTGCTGCAGTTTTTCGCCTTCTTTCAGGTGCAGGATCATCTGGTGGTAGTCGGACGGATCGCCGATACCGTAGATCGCCGACACGGTGGCGACGATCACGCAGTCCTTACGCTCGAGGATGGACTTGGTTGCCGACAGGCGCATCTGCTCGATGTGCTCGTTGATGCTCGAGTCCTTCTCGATGAACAGGTCGCGGCTGGGGACATAGGCCTCCGGCTGGTAGTAGTCGTAGTACGACACGAAATACTCGACCGCGTTTTCCGGAAAGAACTCGCGCATCTCGCTGTACAGCTGCGCGGCCAGCGTCTTGTTGTGCGCCATCACGATGGCCGGGCGGCCGGTGGCGGCGATCACATTGGCCATGGTGTAGGTCTTGCCGGAACCGGTGACGCCCAGCAGTGTCTGGTAAGACAAGCCGTCAGCCAGCCCCTCGATTAGTTGCGCGATCGCGGTCGGCTGGTCGCCGGCCGGCGGGAACGGCTGGTGCAGTTTGAACGGACTATCGGGATAGGTGACGGACATGGCGGACGGTCTCGAAAGCGTTGCCGGACTGGGCCGACAGAAGGTCGACCGGCCCCGTCTGAAGCGACAAATGGCAAGGTTTGGCTCATTTTACGCGAGCCTGTCGCGCCAAGCGACGCCGAGGGCGCTTTTCGTCAACCACGGCACTAATTCCTTGTTTACAATGCGGTACGAATCAACCATAAGAGCGAGAGAGGACCATCGTTTTTGCGTGTTTTCGCAACGGTCCTGCTCGCTCAAATCTGTTTAACGGAGAGTGACCCTATGCTCAGACTCGCAGCCCGTTGGCTGGTGTCCGCGGCATTGTGCGGCGCGGCCACCATGGTGGCCCCATATGCGCTCGCGCAACCGGTGCAAGTCGCCAGCCAAGTGCTGGCCGAAACCGCCCCGCGCCTGAGTTCCAGCTCAGTGCTGGTGATCAACGGCGCCAATGGCGAGCCGCTGTACCAGAAGAACATCAATCAACGCATGCCGATCGCCTCGATCAGCAAGCTGATGACCGCGATGGTGATCCTCGACTCCGGCGTGTCGATGGACGAGCCGATCACGGTCAGCGACGCCGAGATCGATCGACTGAAGAACACCCACTCGCGCCTGGCGATCGGCACCACGCTGACCCGTCGCGAGTTGCTGCTGCTGGCGCTGATGTCGTCGGAAAACCGCGCCGCGCACGCGCTGGCCCGCTCCTACCCGGCCGGCCTGCAGGCTTTCATCGCCAAGATGAACCAGAAGGCCGCCAGCCTCGGCATGCGCAACACGGTGTTCTATGATCCGACCGGGCTCGACATGCGCAACACCTCGACCGCCGCCGACCTGGCATTGATGGTGAAGGCCGCCTACCAGTACCCGCTGATCCGCCAGGACACCACCACCATCGAGCACGAGGCCACCATCGTCAACGGCCGTCAGCTGCACTACAAGAACAGCAACGCGCTGGTGCGCCAGGGCGAGTGGGACATCGGCCTGCAAAAAACCGGCTACATCCAGGAAGCCGGCCGCTGCATGGTGATGTACGCCAACGTCGGCACCAAGCCGCTGATCATCGTTCTACTGGCCGCCGGGGGCAGCGCGGCCCGCGTCAACGACGCCAAGTCGCTGAAGAACTGGCTTGAGGCACATCCGTCGTACTGGCTGGCCGGCTGAGTCTTTCGGCCAAGCTCGAACCGCACGCCGCCCCACTGGGGCGGCGTTTTTGTTGAGGCAACGCCTGGCATGAGGCCATTCTCGATATGGAACAACGCTGGCATAATCCTACGCCGACCGATGGCCGGTCGGGCCGATGTCAGCGTTCTTTCGCGCCGCCGGCAGGACCCGCCATGAAGGAAGGTCCGTCATTGGCCTGCAATCGGCCATGCAGACGTCAAAAAACACCAACAAAAACGCTTATATCCGACCACGTCAGCACTATTCATTTGCATAAAAATGCTGACCTGTCCCGTTCTTTTCCGGCTCACCGATGAATAGCAAGACACTCACCCTACCCGCCGCATCCACCACCGCCGAGCCCACCTCGCTACTGGCACTCGCGCTCGTACTGGTGGTCGCCATGCTGGTGTACGCCCTGCCCGGCACGCTGGGCCACAGCCCCTGGAAGCAGGACGAGGCCTACAGTTTCGGCATCATCCAGCACATGCTCGAATCCGGCCAATTGCTGATACCGACCAACGCCGGCCAGCCGTTCATGGAGAAGCCGCCGCTCTACTACTGGACCGCGACGGCGTTCGCCGCGCTGCTCAAGCACTGGCTGCCGCTTTACGATGCGGCACGGCTCGCCAGCGCCTTCTACGTCGGCATAGCGGGCATCTTCGTCGCGCTGTTCGCCCAGACCTCGTTCCGGGCGCGCAGCGTGCTCAGCTGGCGGGTGCTGATCACCGTGGCGCTGTACGCCGGCACCATCGGCATGGTGAAACACTCGCACGACCTGTTCACCGACATGTCGCTATGCGCCGGCACCGCCATCGCGCTCTACGGCCTGCAGCGTCTCACTGGCGCCGCGGCAACCTGGCGCGATGCGCTGTGGCTGGGGCTTGGCGTCGGCATCGCGGCGCTGTCCAAGGGGGTGTTCATCCCCGGGGTGTTCGCCGCCACCAGCCTGCTGCTACCGCTGTTCGTGCGCACCTGCCGTACCCACGCCTACCGCAACCGGCTGCTACAGGCAGCCTTGATCGCTATTCCGATGGAGGTCAGCTGGCCGATCGCGCTGTACCTGCATTCGCACGAACTGTTCAACGTCTGGTTCTGGCAGAACAACGTCGGCCGCTTCGTCGGTTTCTCGGTGCCGCAGCTGGGGGCCGGAGCCAACCATACCCGGGTGATCGAGGCCTTCCTGTTCTTCGCCTTCCCGGCTGGCCTGCTGGCACTGTCCTATCTGCTGCGCGGCGGCTGGCGCCGGCTCGATCGTGCCGAAATCGCGCTGCCGCTGCTGTTCGTCGCCATCGGCCTGGCGGTGCTGCAGGCCTCCGCCACCTCGCGTCACCTCTACCTGCTGCCGTTCACCGCCCCGCTGGCGGTACTGGGCGCACGCGGCCTGATGCTGCTGCCGCGCCGCTTCCTGCGCGGCGTGAACCGCGTCCTACCCTGGCTGTTCGGCACGCTAGCGCTGGCGGTGTGGCTGGTCTACCTCGCCTCGCTGTCCCAGGAAACGATGCAGACCTGGCTGCAGCCGCTGTCGCGCTGGCTGCCGCTCGACTACACCATGCCGATCAAGCCGGTGCCGGTGCTGTTCGCGCTGGTGCTGACGGTAGTGTGGCTGTTGCGGACGCGCTGGATCTCGATCAACACCCGGGTGGCGACGGCGCAGCAGTGGCTGTTCGGCATCGTGCTGATCTGGAGCCTGCCGTTCACGCTGCTGTTGCCGTGGATGGACCAGGCCAAGGGCTACGGCGCGGTGTACGCGCAGATGGAGTCGGCGATGCGCCACGACTGGCAGACCGGCGACTGTCTGTCCTCGCTGGAGCTGGGCGAGTCGGAGGCACCGCTGCTCTACTACTTCACCGGCATCCTGCACCAGCCGGTGGCGACGGCGCAGCAGGCGCGCGAATGCCGCTGGCTGTTGCTGGAATCGAAGGGACAACCGGCCAAGGCCCCGGCAGGCTGGACCCAGGTCTGGCAAGGTGGCCGCGATGGTGACCGCAGCGAGTTCCTGCAGCTGTTCTCCCGTCAGGACGAGTGAGCTCATGCCCTTGCCGGCCGGCAGAGCATCCAAGCGAGGGCCGGCCGGCCCGTTCGGCCCCGCTTACAGGCCGGCCTCCCAGTACGGCACCGTGCCGTAGCAGTCGAACAAATAGTCGACGAACACCCCGATGCGCGGCAGCGCGGCGCGCTGCGGGTAAAGCGCGTACACGTCCTGCGCCGGCAACCGGTACTGCGGCAGCACCGTCACCACCCGGCCGGCGCGCAGCGCATTGCCGATGTCCCACACCGACTTGACCGCGATGCCGCCGCCGGCGGCGCAGGCCTCGCCGACCGCCTCGCCGTGGTCGCACACCAAGCGGCCGCTGACCCGCACCGTCTCCGGCCCATTCGGGCCGTCCAACACCCAGTTCTGGTAGCGGGTGCCCGGTTCGGCCAACAGCAGGCAATCGTGATGGGCCAGATCGGCCGCACGCTGCGGCACGCCGCGCCGCGCCAGATAGTCGGGGGCGGCGCACAGTACCCGGCGGTTGTCGGCGAGCTTGCGCGCCACCCAGTCGCTGTCCTGCGGCCGACCGATGCGGATCGCCAGGTCCATCCGCTCTGCGACCAAGTCGACCACGTTATCGGTCAGTTGCAGGTGCACCGACAGCTCGGGATAGCGCGCCAAGAACCCGGGCAGGAACGGCGCGATGTGCTGGCGGCCGAACGAGGCCGAGGCGGTGACGCGCAGCACCCCGGCCGGCTCGGCGCGGCTGGCGCGCAGCCGCTCCTCGGTATCGGCCAACAGTGCCAGCGCCTCGCGGCCGCGCAGATAGTAGAGCTCGCCCTCGGCGGTCAGCGACAGCCGCCGGGTGGTGCGCGTCACCAATCGCACGCCGAGCCGCGTCTCAAGCCGGATCAGCCGCTTGCTGACCAAGGCGCCGGACAGGCCCAGCCGCGTGCCGGCAGCCACCAGGCTGCCCGCCTCGACGATCGCGCAGAACAACGCGAGCTCGCTGACCTCGTCCATCATTCTCACCATTTCGTTGTGAATCTATCACTGGATTATGGCTTTTTCCGATTATAAAGTCGTCTCACAATGGCACCATTCTTCACTGTTTGGAGACCCGACATGAAAGCCGTCGCCCTGACCCGTTACCTGCCGATCGACCACCCGGAAGCGCTGCTCGACGTCGAGCTGCCCGCCCCCGCCATCGGCGAGCACGACCTCTTGGTGCGCATCGCCGCCGTGTCGGTGAATCCGGTCGACACCAAGGTGCGCGCGCCGAAGGACAAGGTCGAGGCCAGCCCGCGCGTGCTCGGCTGGGATGCCGCCGGCACCGTCGAGGCGCTCGGCGCCGCCGTCACCGGCTTCGCCGTCGGCGATGCGGTCTACTACGCCGGCGACATCACCCGCCCGGGCAGCAATGCCGAACTGCAGGCGATCGACGCCCGCATCGTCGCCAAGGCCCCGACCACGCTGCGCCCGGAACAGGCCGCCGCCCTGCCCTTGACCGCGCTGACCGCCTGGGAAGGCTTGTTCGACCGGCTCGGCATCGATCCGGACGGCGCCGACAAGGGCAAGTCACTGCTGATCATCGGTGGCGCCGGCGGGGTCGGCTCGCTGGTGATCCAGCTGGCCAAGCGCGCCGGCCTGACCGTGATCGCCACTGCCGGCCGCCCCGAGAGCGCCGCCTGGTGCCGCGAGCTCGGCGCCGACATCGTCGTCGGCCGCGCTCAGTCGCTGGTGGCAACATTGGCCGAACAGGGCATCGCAGCCGTCGACTACATCTACAACGCCGCCGACACCGACGGCTGGTGGGACGACATGGTCGCGCTGATCCGCGCGCAGGGCCGCATCGTTAGCATCGTCGAGAACAAGGGGCCGCTCGACCAGAACGTGCTGAAGACCAAGAGCGCCGCCTTCGGCTGGGAGTTCATGTTCACCCGCGCGATGTACCGGACCGCCGACATGGCCGAACAGGGCCGCATCCTGGAACGCGTCGCCGCGCTGATCGATGCCGGCGAGCTGAAGCTGACCCTGGCCGAAGCGCTGAGTCCGATCTCGGCGGCAACCCTGATCGAGGCGCACCGCAAGCTGGAAAGCGGCACGATGATCGGCAAGCTGGTGGTACACGGCTGGTAAGATGACGGCATGATTCCGCCCGACCAACCCGGTCGCGCCGGGGTCTGTTCGACGACCATGCCGTCCCCTACCCGGGTGCGGCCAACGCTATTCCAGCGTCACTTACCGAGCTGTTCGCAGCCGTCCCGATCATGGGTGCTTGCCATCGGCAGTATCAGCGCAGCAAGCCGACAGCGCCTTGTGAGCGACGCCAGGGGGAAAAACACGATGACGATAACGAGCTGGTTGCTCTACTGCGCGGTGGCGCTGGCCACCGCCTTCACCCCGGGGCCGGCGGTACTGCTGGCGATCTCCAACGCGCTGACGGTGGGCGCGCGCCGCGCGCTGTGCTGCTCCAGCGGCAATGCCTTCGGCGTGTGCGTGGTGTCCGCCGCCACCATGGCCGGGCTCGGCCTGCTGCTGAAAAGCTCGGCGACGCTGTTCCTGCTGCTGAAGACCGCCGGCGCGCTGTACCTGATCTACCTGGGGGTGCGCCAGTGGAAGAACCGCACCAACCTGTTCGCCCAGCTCGACGCCACCGCCCGCCCGGCGGCGCAGACATCGTCCCAGCTGTTCCTGCGCGGCGCGCTGGTGTCGATCACCAACCCCAAGTGCATCCTGTTCTTCACCGCGCTGTTCCCGCAGTTCATGCATGCCGAGCAGCCGGTGCTGCCGCAGTTCCTGGTGCTGACCGCCACCTTCGCCGTTTGCACGCTGTCGTCGCACCTGGCCTATGTGCTGCTGGCGGCGCGATTGAAGGGCTGGTTCCGCACCGACCGGCGTGCCCGGCTGTTCAACCGCGCCTGCGGCGCCGCGCTGGTGGCGATGGGCGTAGGCGTGCTACGGCTGCGCCAGCAGACGAGCTGATCGCCCCTTTCATGGCAATAAAGGTTGGCCGAACAGACTGTTCGGCCAATCTTTTTCATTTCCGGGCCATGTCCGCCGGGCGTCTCCGGCTCGCTATCCACGGATACCAAGCCACACGGCAGGGCTGGTTCCCTTAGCGCCCAAACGCGATCAAGTGATCCAGCTCCAGCCGGATGCCGATCGCCTCGCCGATCGCGTGGTCGTGGTGACTCGGCACCTGCGCCAGCACCTTCTGCCCGGAAGGCAGCGCCAGCGTGTAGTGGAACACCGTGCCGCGGAAGTCGCGCGCCAGCACGGTGGCGGTCAGCGGGCTAGCATCGTCGTGCACCACGTCGTCCGGGCGCAGCAGCACATCGACCGCGTCGCCGGCCGCCAGCTCGTCCGGCAGCTGGCCGCTGAACTCGCCCAACTCGAAACTCAGACTGGCCGGCCCGCTCACCATGCCCGGCACCAGCACGCCCTGGCCGATGAAGTCGGCCACCGCACGGTCGGCCGGCTGGTGGTAGAGCCGGTACGGCGTGTCCCACTGGCGCAAGCGGCCCTGCTGCATCACCCCGACCTTGTCGGCCATCGCGAACGCCTCGTGCTGGTCGTGGGTGACCAGGATGGCACTCATGCCCTCGCGCTTCAGGATGTCGCGCACCTCGCGCGACAGCCGCTCGCGCAGGTCGACATCCAGGTTGGAGAACGGCTCGTCGAGCAGGATCAGCCGCGGCTTCGGCGCCAGCGCGCGGGCCAGCGCGACGCGCTGTTGCTGGCCGCCGGACAGCTCGTGCGGGTATTTACTACCCGAGTCGGCCAAGCCCACCAGCTCCAGCAATTCCGCTACCCGCGCGGTGCGCTCGCGCCGTGCCCAACCCTTCAGGCCGAAGCCGACGTTGGCCGAAACGGTCAGGTGCGGAAACAGCGCGTAGTCCTGGAACACCATGCCAATCGGCCGCTGGTGCGCCGGCACCTTGGCCAGCGCCTGGCCGGCCAGACGGATGTCGCCGCTTTGCAGCGGCTCGAAGCCGGCGATGCAGCGCAGCACCGTGGTCTTGCCGCAACCTGAGCTGCCGAGCAGGCAGCCAATCTCGCCGTCGGCAAGCGCGAAGCTCATCGCGTCGACCACCGGGGCCGCGCCGTAGGACTGGGTAACGTTATCGAATTCGAGCAACATCATGACGCCGATTCCTTCTGGCGGGACAGCACGATCACCGGCAACAGGCCGGCAATCACCAGGGCAAGCGCCGGCAGCGCTGCGCGCTCCCACTCGCCCTCGGAGGTAAAGTTGAAAATGCGCACCGCCAGCGTGTCCCAGCCGAACGGCCGGGTCATCAGCGTGATCGGCATTTCCTTCATCACGTCGACGAACACCATCAGCACCGCGGTGAATAGGCCGCCGGACAGCAGCGGCAGGTGCAGCCGCGCCAATAGGCCAAAGCCGGAATAACCGAGATTGCGCGCCGCCTCTTCCTGGCTGCGGGTGATGCGGTGCATCGCCGCATCCACCGCCGAATGGCCGACCGCGAGGAAGCGCGCGGTGTAGGCGAGCAGCATCACCAACAGCGTCCCCTTCAGGATGGCGCCGGTGCCTTCCGGCCAGGCGAAGCTCGCCAGCAGCCAGTTGTCGAGCCAGGCGATCGGCACGAACACCCCGACCGCCAGCACCGTGCCCGGCACCGCATAGCCGAGCGTGGCGAGGCGCGCGATCAGCGCGCTCTTCGCATCGCGGCGCTGCGCATAGGACAACAGCAGCGCCACCAGCGTCACCACCACGGCGGCGATCAGCGCCAGCCACAGCGAGCGGCCGACATAGCCGATGAAGTCCGCATCGAACTCGGTATCGAATACCGACCAGGCCCACCAGCCAAGCTGCGCCACCGGCAGCGCGAAGGCGAACAGCAGCACCAGCGCGGCGAAGCCGCTGGCCACCCAGGCCGACACGCCACTCAGGCGTAGCCGCGGCTGCGGCGCCGCCTTGCCCGCCTGGGTGTAGGCGCGCCGGCCGCGCGAGCGCTGTTCCAGCACCACCAGCACGAACACCAACAGCACCAGCAACGACGCCAGCTGCATCGCGGTCGGCAGCGAGAACAGCGCGAACCAGGCCTTGTAGATGGCGGTGGTGAAGGTGTCGAAATTGAAGATCGCCACCGTGCCGAAATCGGCTAACGTTTCCATCAGCGCGAGGGTCAGCCCACCGGCGATCCACGGCCGCGCCATCGGCAGCGCCACGTGCCAGAAGCCGGCCAGTGGCGACAGGCCGAGCGACTGACCGACCTCCAGTGCGCGCCGGCCCATCGTGGCGAAGGCGTTGCGCGCCAGCAGATACACATAGGGGTAGAAGGCCAGCACCAGCACCGCGATCACCCCGCCGGTGGAACGGATAGCCGGCACCCAGCTCGAATCGCCGGTGGTGTCGCGCAGCCAGCTCTGGATCGGGCCAGTGAAGTCGAACAGGCCCAGCTGCGAGAACGCCATCACGTAGGCCGGCAGCGCCAGGGGCAGCATCAGCGCCCAGTTGAATATGCGCCGGCCGGGAAACTCGTACACCGCCACCAACCAGGCCAGCGGCACGCCGAGCAGCAGCACGCCGAGGCCGACGCCGCCGAGCAGCCAGGCGGTATTGGCGAGCAGTTCCGGCAGCTGGAACTCGAGCAGATGCGACCACAGCTCGGCATCGGGCCGGGTGATCGAGGCAAGGATCAGCAATAGCGGGATCAGCGTGATCAGGCTGATCGACAGCGCCACCATACGCCAGCGTGGCAGGACCATGTGTCTCCTAATGGGAAGAATTCTCAGGCCGACGATTATCCCGGCCAGCGCCGCCGAGCGCAAACGCAAATGCGACACATTCGTTGACACGTACTGAAAAATTTCCCGGCAAAAGAACCGCCACGCCCGGATGGCGAGCGCCAGGCACGTCGCTTGATGCCTTACTCGGCTCGGGTCAACGCGAATCGCGCACTGCCACGCAAACGCATGCCTTGGAAGGCATTCAGCGTGGGCGGCTATCGCCCATACTGCAAAGAGCCCCACCCCGGAGTCCGCCATGCGCACCGCCCTGCTAGCCTTGTTGCTGATCATCGTCCCACTGGCAGCCTCGGCTTTCGAGCTGAGCAGCCCCGACATCGCGCCCGGTGCGACGCTGTCACTGCACCAGGTCTACAACGCGGCGGGCTGCCACGGCGCCAACCGCTCGCCGGCGCTGTCGTGGCACAACCCTCCGGCCGACACCCGGAGCTTCGCCATCACCCTGTATGACCCGGACGCGCCGGGCAACGGCTGGTGGCACTGGGTGGTGTACGACCTGCCGGCAACCAGCCGCGGCTTGTCCGGCGACGTCGGCGGCAGTCGTGCGCTGCCCGCCGGCGCTCATCAAGGGCGCAACGATTTCGGCGAAACCGGCTACGGCGGCGCCTGCCCGCCCCAGGGCGATGCCCCGCATCGCTATGTACTGACCGTCTACGCGCTGAAACTCGCCCACATCGCGCTGCCGCCCGACGCGTCGCCGAGCAAGTTCGCGCTGCTGTTCGAGCAGGGGGCACTGGCCAAGGCCAGCCTGACCGCCCGCTACGGGCGCTGAATGTCGGAAACAAGACCATGTTTCTGCGCAGCGAAGGCCCTACCGGCATGTTGTGCCGTCTTGCCCCTGCAACCCGCAACAACGCGGCAAACAAGACCGCTGTGCGAGGCCTTGTTCGCAACGCTGGCCGAGTCATTGAAAACAAAAACGGCGGCCCATGGGCCGCCGTTGCCGGATTGGGAAGCGTCGCGCTTACTTGTAGCCGACGCGATCCATCAGCATCACCGCGTCTTTCTGACGGCTGCCGGCGTTCGACACATTGATCAGGTTCTGCTTGAAGCTGCCCCAGGCGGCCACTTTCGGGTCCGGCTTCACCTTCGGGTTGACCGGGAACTCCATGTTCACGTCGGCGAACAGGTTCTGCGCCTTGTCCGACGACAGCCACTCGAGGAACTTCACCGCCCCGGCCTCGTTCTTAGCGTACTTGGTCACTCCGGCGCCCGAGACGTTCACATGGGTGCCCTTGTCGGCCTGGTTGGCCCAGAAGATGCCCACCGGCAGCTTCGGGTTCTTTTCCATCAGGCGGCCATAGTAGTAGGTGTTGGCGATGCCGACATCGCACTGACCGGCGGCGATCGCCTCGAGCATCTTGGTATCGTCGCCGAACACCGGGGTAGCCAGGTTGGCGACCCAGCCCTTCACCACGCGCTCGGTCTTCACCGGGCCGTCGTTGGCGATCAGCATCGCCACCAGCGACTGGTTGTAGACCTTCTTCGAGGTGCGCAGGCACAACTTGCCCTTCCACTTCGGATCGGCCAAGTCTTCATAGCTGGACAGCTCGGCCGGCTTCACCTTCTGGGTATTGAAGAAGATGGTGCGGGCGCGAATCGACAGGCCGAACCACTCGCCCTTCGGATCGCGCAGGTGGGCAGGGATGTTGGCGTCGAGCACCTTGGACTTCACCGGCTTGAGCAGGCCCAGGCTCTCGGCCTGCCACAGATTGCCGGCATCGACGGTCAACAGCATGTCGGCCGGGGTGTTGCTGCCCTCGGCACGCAGGCGCTCCATCAGCGGGCCTTCCTTGTCAGACACCAGCTTGATGGTGACGCCGCTTTCCTTCTGATAGGCGTCGATCAGCGGTTTGATCAGCTGCTCGCCTCGGGCGCTATAGACCACTACCTCATCGGCGGCGAAGGCCGAACCGGCAAAGGCCGCTGCGATGGCGGCCAGAATCAGCGACTTGTTCATGGGATGTTCCCTGCGCTTTATGTTGTTGATAACGGAGGCAGGATACTAGCTCACGACAAGAACAATTATCAATTCGCTTTGATGGGGGCAGTCGCCGGCAAGGCCGACACTGTGGCGCCATTGCCAAGCGGTTCGGCCCGAGCAATGCCCTGTGCCGGTGGGCAGGCCAGTTGCTGGCCGATCTTGTCGGCCGCTTCGGTCAGCGCCGCATCGACCACGCGGCCGTAATCGCTCTGCCAGAACGCGGCCGAGCCGAACGGAGCCGGCTGCGGCGGAAACACCTTGCCGTTGGCGACCTTGTGCACCCGCACGGTAGAGCGCAATGCACCGGTGCCAACATCGTACAGCCACAACTCGACGTCGAACTGGCGTTCGGTGGCGCGGTACAGCACGCCGGAGTCGAAGATCGCCGACAGCGGCCCTTCGTAGCGCATGCCACTGTCGCGATAACGGGTCGCCTCCAGCAGCGACATGCGCAGGCCGTGGTCGCTGACACTGGTATCGATCACCCGTCCTGCCAGCACATAGCGCACATTCTCGCGCCAGCCCAGCTGCCGCGCGCCGGCACTGCCATTGGCCGCGTTGATGACGCCCGCGTCGGGTTGCACCGTCACGTCCGGCTGCGCACGCGCTTGGATATGCGCACTCGGGTTGGCCGAAAGCCGGTTGGCCAGCTCGACCGGCAGCTGGTAGGACAGCCGATCCATATCCGGCATCTGCGCCGGCTGATCAACGGTGAAATAAGTGGCCAACAGCGGCCCACCACAGCGATTGTCGACATAAGGCGTCTCGGCCGGGAATGGCGCCGGGAACGGCGCAACCGGGGTCAGCGCTGGCACGATGCGCGGCGGCGGCAGATGGCCGGTCTTCTTCGCCTTGTGCACTGTTTTCTTCTTGGCGACCTTCTTCTTCACCGGCTTGCACACCACCGCCGTGTCGGCGGCAGGCGTGACCTTGGCCGGCTTGGTGTCGGACGGCTGCGGCGGATCGGCCCATACCGGATGCGACAAGGTCAAAGTGGCGAATAACAGGGACAGGCGTACAGGTTTCATGACGTGAGGGCCGACGGCGGCAGGCATCGCAATGCCGCTAG
This sequence comes from Neisseriaceae bacterium JH1-16, assembly GCA_025989215.1. Lineage (GTDB taxonomy): Bacteria > Pseudomonadota > Gammaproteobacteria > Burkholderiales > Chromobacteriaceae > Crenobacter_A. The sequence continues at coordinate 324,097 of JAPDNP010000002.1, forward strand.
ATTATCAGGAACTATCGGCTTTTTATCGGCGCCGCCGCGACCAGCTTGATGTCCTCGCCAAATAAAGTCGAAAACATCGAGCAATAATCCATTCCTCTGCCAGCTAGTCGACTTTGAACATTGCGTTGTTAAAGTCGAGAACGATACAAGGCATCACTATGCACTCTGTCCTTCAGCGCTGCCGGCGGAGCCTGAATACGCTCACAAGCCCCGTTGCCGCTGCGCTCCCCCAAAAAAACGAAGGACGACTGCATAGCGACACCGCCAGGCGCTATTTTTTGACCCACTGACCACCCGGCGTTTTGACATACGCTCCCGGCGAGCTCATTTCGATCGCTTTCTGCCCCGCCAGGACCGCTACTTGATCCAGGGTGGCGCCGTTCTTTTTGGCGATGGCCTCGTAGGCGGCGCGACGCTTGGCATTGATGTCCGCTGCAAGCCCGATGGCGTCCGGGCTTGCCTTGACCACTCCCAGATAACCATCGGGTTGCTCCCCGACCAGCCCTTGTGCCTTGGCACTCCCCAGGTCAAGAGCCATGACCAGCCCACTGCAAACCAGCAGTAAAACGGCGGCCAAACGCGTTGTCGTTTTCATGACGGCTCCTAATACAATTTGCTGTCTTTGGTGAGGCTATCGACGTCTTTTTCCACCTTGAGGCGGATCTCATGATCGATCTTCACATTCAGGTTGATGGTGATCGGATCCTTCGGGGCATCAAGGGCAATTCGAGGGGTGCAGGCGACCAAGGGCAGCAAGGCCACAATCCAAACGGGTTTCATGGTGAATCCTCCGCATCAAGTCAGCGTGGGCCGTCCGCAGGTCTCCGGTCCATCACCCCCCGGGCTATCTCATCGCCGATACGCAGGCTTCGCAGTAGCTCCAATACATTTTCCCGGTGCGTGTAGTTTAGTACGACCGGCAAGCGGTTTTGCTGCGGGCTCTGCCCCTTGATGGTCACCGCCGCGTCCAGCCACCCATCCGGTTGCATCGCCAAGCGTGCCTGAAGGTCATGGATCTCCAAGTTGCTCAGGGTATCCAGCGCCAACTGCACTGCGCGGTTGGATTGCCCCATGGCGCTCACACCAGCAGAAGGAAAGACCTTGAGCGAGACGGGGCCCTCATTGCGGATGAGCCCTCCCTGTACCGCCAGCGAATCCTTCATCAGCTGCAACGGCAACTGTCCACCGACGCGGCCGGCGAGCTGAACGGTCGGGTTCGGGTCGTTCTGCAGGGCGGCCACCTCCGCCAGATCGATGTGGCTGACCGTTACCGGCTGATATTGAGCGGAAGGCCATTGCAGGGCCGGGGCGCTCATCGTGCCTCCCAGCACTTCGGCGTACACATCGATGAAATGCCAGCGGCTCAGGTCGGATTGCACCGCCATGCGAACATTGCGCATCGGCGTGCCTACCCCCAGTTCGGCCAACCTGAAGGGGCCGGTGCTGGTCAGCAGCAGACCGGTTTGCGTCAGCTCGATGTGTGCGGCCCCCTGGCCGCCCGACGCCAGAATGCCACCCCAGTTCAGCGCCAGATCGGATACGGCCATCTCGCCTTGCAACTGCCAATGATCTTGCCACTGCCAGCGAGCCTGGCCAGTGAGCATGCCTTTCTGCAGAGTGATACCGAAGCCATTGCTCATCGCGGCGAACAGGGGCGTGCTGACGGTCAGCTCGCCCTGTGCGCCGGTGCGTCGCCCGCGGCTAAGCAGCGCGCCGGTCAGGGCCAGCTCGGAGCGCCAGGCAGGCAAGCGCAAACTGGCCTGGCCTTGCCGTCCGGAGACGAACAATTGCCCGGCGATGCCAGGCACGGCCCAACGCGTCGCCACGGCGCCGCCCGCATCGACTCGTATGGCACCGAATACCCCCTGGGCACTGAGACGCACCGGCGTGGAGACCATGACGGCTATCGGCTTGACCAGCACGGTCTCTATCAGCCCCTCGGTAATCGTGACGCGACTACCCGAGCCCAGAAACCACTGTCCTGCGTTGCCATACCAAGGGGCGGTAACCGTCAGACTCCCGCCCTGAGCATAAAACGGGAGCCGTGAGCGGCCTTCCAGCGAGCCTTGCCAACGCCCACGCGTATAGCCGGCATCGAGTACCCCGTCGATGGGGTAGTTGCGATAATGGCCGCTGAACTGCGCCTGCGTGTTCCAGCCAGGTGCTCGGAACTCGGCAACCGGCAAGCGCAGCGTAACCGTCAGCGCCGAGCCGCTGACGGTCAGGCTGGCCGGTTCGCCGCTCAGGCCATCGGTGTCGACACGCCCCTGCCAGCCCCCGGCCAGCTTATAGCCCGCCGCATTGCCCGTCAGATCGAGCCGCCCTTGCCATCCCCAGCGGGCTTGCTGCCAGGACAACAGGCTGTCGACCGTCTTGACGCGGACTCCCTGATACTGCAATTCGGCCGAGATCGTGCTTTCGCCGGCCAGCGCCAACGGCAGCACCACCGGATTCGGCCAACTCAGGCGCAGCCCTTGCGGCAGGCTCAACGCCGCCGGTTGCAAGCTCAGCGTCTGCCGGGTCCAGGTCAAGGGGACTGTGCCAGCCAGTTCGGGCCCGGTCAGCGTCAAGCGGCCTTGCCCACGAGCCACGCCGCTGCCCTGGGTATTCAGGGTCAGCTGCGCCCGCCCCTGCGGCCCCTTCGCATGCAAATCCAGGCGCAGCAGCTGCACCCCGTCCAGGCCGCCACCGGCCTGCAGCGCCGGTCGGCCTTCCAGTATCCAGCCGCCCCCGAGCGCCATCGGTGATGCCAGCGCCGCGTTCAATCGCCACTGTTTGGCCGCAAGCTTGGCCGAAAGCGTCGCATCGCTGCGTTGCGGCTGGCCCAGATACCCCAGCTGATGTCCTTGCGCCGTCAAGGCGCCATCCAGGCGATTGGTCTGCCACATGCCCTGCCCCGTGAAATCCAGCGTCCCGAGCAGTTTCGAAACGATGTCAGCCCCCTGGATACGTCCTTGCGCCACCCAACGCCCGGTGAGGCGGTCGTAGACGGCGGTCGCCTTACTGCGCCGATAACTTGCCCGTGCCTGCCAACGCTGGTCGCGTTGATGGACGGTCACCGCCATGGGAGGCAGGTCGGGAATGACGACGGCGTCGATGGAGAGATCGAAGGGGGGCGTCCAGGGGGGCGGCGTCAGCTCCTTGGTGCCCGTGACACATTTGGGAAGCCGCATGCTCGCCATGCGGATGGTCACCGGATGCCAGTCGGTAAGCCGCATACGGCCACCGATGACGCTCACGCAGCCATTTTGCAATCGGTACCACTGTGTCAGTTCCAGCCCATTCTGCCAGCCAACCCCCTGCACACGTAGGCCCAGCACATAAGCGGTGGCCACCACGGCGAGCGCGACACCTAGTGGCAGCAGCGCCAGCATGATCAGCCAGCGATAGCGACGCATAAACGCAAGACGAAAGCCCATGTTCATTTGCCGGACATCATGCACGGTTCACGAGGGTTGGCGGGCAGCCCAGCGGACACATGCGGCGGGCCACGGGTCAATTGACTGCCATCCTGTACTTGAGCATATACGTGGGCCGGGAATCCGCAGCCCGATGTGCATCTAGCGCTTGGGGGTCAATCGCAATCCCAACTGAAATGCGCACATGGCGGCTGAGCCGAGGGCTTGGAATTCGGCGGTTAAAAGCCAGGCTCAAATGCTTGACGCAGAGTGCCCCACTCGAAAAACCGCCACCGAATATCGATCAAGCCGTTCAGATACCCCCTGCTAGCAAGACCCGCCTTCCACTCACGGTGCCGCCGGACGATATCCGGCAGCACACGGAGAATGCGTATCGACTCACCCCTGCGATTGAGCAATCCGCTTTTGGGCAATCGAGAAATAGGCGACTATTCCAACAATCATTGCAATAAATATCACACTGGTGTTGATGGTACCCAAACCAAGCCCCCCATTATTCGCAGGTTGGGACAACAGATCGCCGCAGGATGCACCAAATGGCCGAGTCAGCACATACGCGACCCAAAAGCAGGCCACCGCATCAAACTTGAAAACATAATGCGCCAAGCCAGTGATCGCAATTGCCGCGCCGAACAACAGCACAGAATTGGCATACCCCACGTTCAAGCCCTCAGCAACCCAGTCGCCGGCAGCGGTACCCAGTGCAAACGTGAACAGAATCGCGGTCCAATAGAACAACTCCCGCTTGGTCGTATCAACGGAGTGAATCGACAGGGTTCTCTCCTTGACGTACCACACGGCAAAGGTAGCAATCAAAGCAACGCTGAATATTCCTGTCGAGACGGCAAGCGGCACCCCCAGGTTATCGCTCAGATTATCGGTAATCAAAGTGCCGAATACGCTGATAAAGACAACGACCATCCAATAGAGCGAAGGAGTGTAACGCTTAGCTCTTACCTGAAAGAACAGCGCCAGTGCCAGCAAGCCGCCCATTACCAATGACGTGCCAGTGAGTCCGAAGTGGAGATTGAAATTCAGATAATCGGCAGCCGTCTCGCCTACCGTGGTGGACATCATCTTTACAATCCAGAAAAACACGGTGACTTCCGGTACTTTGTTGAGCCAGTTTGGCATCGACTGTGAAAATGGCTTATTCATTGCAGTCTCCGAGGTGAGTTGTTTCGTCAAAAGCTGAACGGATTCTGTGTGGCCAAACTTAGGTAAGCCATAGCCCCCGCCTCGGTACCCATCCCGGTTAGCAAGCCGCGGTAAAAGCGCGCAGCGAGGCCCACCCTCGGTGAACTACACCGGGTATTGAAATTGAACGCGGCGAATTAAAGCCAGTTCAGGCGAACGCAAGGGAAGGTAGAACCAACGTACCTTGAAGAGTGGACGCTTACAGCTCTCTCATTCGTTGAACCGCAGGAACATCCGTTTCCCGCAATGCGGTTAGCACCGCCAGTGCAACCGAAACCAAGGCAACGCCGATCAGCAGCACCAGATAGGCCCAAGGCACGTCGAGCACCTCGGGAGGCGGATCGAATACACCGGTCAACAGTTTCACCAGCATCCACGCCAGCCCGAATCCGGCAGCGATGCCAACGCTTGTGCCTACGGCGAACAGCAGTAGCGCCTCGCTCCACAGAAACGCAGCGAGCTGACGGGGCTTGGCGCCGAGCGCAGTCAGCACCGCGAAGGCACGCCGCCGGTCGGCTAGGCCAAGCGCGAGGATCAACCCGGTCGCCCCCGCCACCAACAGCACGGCAAACACCAGTTGCAAGCGGGTCAGCCCGCCCAGATCGACGGCGACCAGACTGGAACCGATCAACTGTTGGACCTGCCCGATGTCGCTGACTTTCACGCCCGGCATGTCCTGGACCACCTTTCTCGCCTGTTCCGCCACCTGCGCCGGTGCGGAGCCTGTCCGCAGCAAGACAATTTCGGCCCCACCCGCTCCGGTCTGCCGAGCGACATAAGCGGCGTTGGCGACCAGGAAGGAGTCATGCGGCGCGGTTGGAAACTCGCGCACCACGCCGATGAAACGGAACGAAACCGGGTGGTACTGTCCATCGCCGGCGCGCTGCAGCCGCAGGGTCAGCCTGTCGCCGGGTTGCAGCTGGAAGTCCGCCACCGTCTCCTCCGAGACCAGAATGCCGTCCGGAGTCTGGGCCAACCTGGCCAGCGTCGCACTCGCGTCGCCGCCCTGGAAATAGGCGTTCGACGTCAGGGTCGCCTCACCGATGCGGCCGGCGTCGATGCCGTACAGATCCTGCAGGTCGTTGCCGACGTAGGCCAGCCGGTGCTGCATCGCCTGCGCGGCGTTGACGCCGGGCATGGCCGCCAGCGCCGCGAGTCTCGCCGACGCCGGCGCCCGAAGCGTGCCGGTGACCGTGACATCCGCGCCATTGGTCAAGGCCGCGTCGACCCGAGCCTGCGCGTGATAGGTGGTGTTGAACACCGCGGTCGACGTCGCAAAAGCGAAGGCCAGCGCGATCAAGGCCACACCCTGCGTTAGGCGACGATGTTGACGGCCGATGGAGGCGGCGACGACCCCGGCCAACGCCCCAGCGATTGGTCGCAGGCACCGCGCGAGGTAGGCCCGCCCTCGCACCAGGCCGAATCGGCACAGCCGGATCGTCAGCAGCCCTGCCCCCAGCCATAGCAGCACCGGCGCCAGGAACGCCTGGTACTCGACCGACGTGGCCGGCGTACCTTCCGGTGCCAGGACCACCTGGTAACCGCTGCTCCAGCTCTGCCAGAACACGACGGCGGACAGCATCAGCAGCATTCCGTCGAGGCCGATGCGCTGCCACAGAACAGGGCGCTCCGGGCCTATCGCCAGCCGCGCGGCGACGACGGTGCGGTCTCTCGCATCGCGCCAAGCCGGCAGCAGCAAGGCGACCTGGGCGAGCAGCAGACCGGCCAGCAATGCCGCGGCCCCCGCCGGCGTGATGACGCTGCTGGCTAGGCCGAACAGTGCACGCACGGCCAGAACGGCCAGCGCCAAACCCAGCATGCCGCCGACTATCCCGACGCAGCCGGCCTCGGCCGCGGCCAAGGTCATGATCTGCTTGCGCGATGCGCCGCGCACCCTCAGCAGCGCCTGGTCGCGCCGCCTATGGCTGCCGCCGGCAGCCGCTACCGCCAGCGTCAGCAAGGCGGCCATCAGCACCCCCGGTGCCCCCAGGAACAGGAACAACACCTTGGCGTACAGCGCGTCGCTGCGCACCGCGTCGAGCCGGGCGGCCAAGTTGTCGGCCAGCACGCCGCTGCCGGCGCTGCGCGCCGCCAGGTTCCTGGCCGCGCCCTGTACCGTCATCAAGGCGACGCTGGGGTCGCTGGGCAGCCCGGCGTGAACCAGCCCGACATGCAACTGCGTTCGCACCGAGTCGGGATGAACCGCCGCCTGCGGATCGAACAAGCGATGCCAGCTTGCCAACGGCAGCAGGATCACGTTATCGGGGGGCGCCTGCGGTGCCGCACCCGGTGGCACACCGACCGCCTGAAACAGCGAGTCGGCGTTGGGCAGATCGACCACTCCGTCGATGCGGACCAGGGCGGACGCCAGGCCGGGGCGATGAATGGTGACGATATCGCCGACGCCGACATGCAGATTGGCGGCGGTCTGCTGCGCGATCAGCGCGCCGTCGAGGGAGCCGAGCAGCAGGCGGAATTGTCCCGGAAAATCGCGGGCGTAGCCGGCATCGAGCCCGAGCACCTTGCCGGCGCCGGTCGTCTGCACGGTGCCGCCGCTGTGCGCCTCGAGGCCGTCGACGTCGGCGTAGCCGGCGATGTGCAACACGGCTACCTTGGCCGCCTTGCCGATCGCAGCGGCCAGCGCCGGTGTCGAGCTGCCCGGCGCGAGCTGGAACTGCCAATCCACCGGCACCCCGGCGATCGCGCGGCGGGTCATCGTCATCGTGCTCTGGTCGAGAAAGACACCGAGCACGGCGAGCATGGCAACGGTCAAGGCGATGCCAGCCACCGTGCCAGCCAATCGTCCCTTGTGCCAGCGAACCTGGCCGGCTAGCCACAAGCCAATCATGGTGGGCTCCCGGTCGCCAGCACCCCGTCCCGCAGTTGCCAGGTCGCAGCCATCCGTTCGGCCACCGCCGGGTCGTGCGTGGCGAGTACCAGCGCCGTCGCACTCCCTGCCAAATGCCCGAGCAGCGCGTCGAGCAAGGCGCGACCGGTTGCCCGGTCGAGCTGCCCGGTGGGCTCGTCGGCCAAGATCAGGCTTGGTCGGCCGACAATCGCCCGCGCCATCGCGACACGCTGCACCTGCCCACCGGAGAGCTCTTCGGGCAGCTTATCGGCCAGCTCCTCCAGGGCGAAGGTCGCGAGCGCATGCAACACCGCCTGTCGCACGTCGCCACCGGCGCCGCTCAGGATCAGCGGCAAGGCGACGTTCTCGGCGACCGTCAGCGGGTCGAGCAGACTCGGCACCTGGAACACCAGGGCGATCTTGGCGGGAAGCAAGGTGTCGGCGCCACCCAGTGCCGGCCAGCGGATGGCGCCGCTACTGGGGCGGTCGAGCCCGGCCATCAGGTGCAGCAAGGTGGTCTTGCCGCTGCCGGAGCGTCCGATCAGCGCGACCCGATCGCCCTCCTGCAGCCGGAACGTGGCCGAGCGCACGGCGGCGACCGGGGAGCCGCCCTGCAGATAGGTTCGGCCAACGTCTCGGGCCTCGATCAGCGCGTCAGCCATGGAGCAATCGTCCATCCTGGATCTGGATGACCCGGTCCGCGCGGGCAGCCAGCGCGGCACTATGCGTCGCAATCAGCATCGCACGGTCGGGGCCACGCCGGGCGATCAGGTACTCCAGAATGTCGGCCTCGCTCTCTGCATCGACTTCGGCGGTCGGCTCGTCGGCAAGCAGCACGGCCGGGTTGGCCGATAACGCCACCGCCAGACCGGCGCGCGCCGCTTCGCCCCCTGACAGCTGGGAAGGCCGCGCGTAGCGGCGCGACTGCAAGGCCATTTGCTCGAGCAACTGCTCCAGCCGCCCGGTGTCGACCCGGCCGGCGAGCCTCATCTGCAGCTGCAGATTGCCTTCGACGCTGAGGTGCTCGAACAGGTTGGCGGACTGCATCAGCATGCCGATGTGCCGCGCGCGCAAGGCGGCGCGCTGCTTTTCCGGCCGGCGCGAGATCCGTTGCCCCATCACTTCGACGTAACCCCCATCGGGCTCTTCCAAACCGGCCAGGCAGGCGAGCAAGGTGGATTTACCGCTGCCCGACGGCCCCGTCACCGCGACGAATTCACCGGCCGCGAGCGTCAGCGAAAGCCCGCGCAGGGCGGCGGTCTCTGAGTCGCCGTTATGGTAGAAGCGGTAGAGTTCGCTGGCGGTCAGGAACGGCATCTCAATGCCACCGGAACGAGCGCGCCATCAGCCGCCATTGGTCGACGTTGTCGGCGCCTTGCGGTGCCGCCAGATCCAGCACGGCCTGCTTGCCCGCGCGATAGAACAGGTAGCGATTGTGCTCTAGGCGCAGTTGCCGGCTGGTGACCGGGTTCGGGGCGGAATTCGAGGTATAGACGATCACGATGGCCTGGCCCGCCGGCAGTGTCACCGGCTTGATCGCGACGAGTTTGATCGCCCGCCCGGACTTGGCGAGCGCCGCGGCGTCATGATCGGTGACGGATGCCACGGAGGGCGGGCCGGCTACCGCGCTGACCGTGATATCGATGATGTTGAACTTGTCAGCGAAACGCACCCCGTCAACCCGGTCAGTGCGCGCCCAGCCCTCCGGCACTTTGAGCGAAAAGCCCAGCGGGGACTGATGATTGATGAACACCTGATTGTCCGGGATATCGCCGGGAGGATTTTTTTCCGGTGCCACAACTCGTTCCGTGGCTATCGCAGGAGGACTGATGAATTGTGCCCCAGCGATCAAGGTCGCGAAGACGATGAACCCCGTGGACACCGACTGCAAATACCGATTGAACCGGGTGCCGCTTTGCATGGCGTCTCCTTTCAGTTCTCCAGATATATCGCAACTTCAACCATACAAAAGATCAGCCGCAAAGCTTATCTGACTCGATTACGGCCCCATTGCACCGCCGACCTCATCCACGCTACAAAGCCCGATCCGCACACCCCGGCCAACGTACCGTTACACACAGGCCGGACGCCGCACTATCCGACTCGGCATCGGCCAATGTGACCCTGCCGCCGACCCGGTCGACAATCGCACGAACGATGGACAGCCCCAGGCCTGAGCCCAGCTCGTCGTTGCCGAGAATACGGTAGAACGGATCGAACACCCGCTCGCGCTCGACAGCCTGGATGCCCGGCCCGGTATCGAGCACGGTGATCACCGCAACGGCTTGTTCGCGCCGCAAGCCGAGATCGACCCGCCCCCCTGCCGGGGTGTAACGGATCGCGTTGTCGACCAGATTGCGTACCACGGTGAGCAGGTCGATTTCCTGGCTGAGAAGACACACATCCGCGCTATCGACGACACCCAAGTCGATCTCCTTCGCCTCGGCGAGCGGCATCAGGTCCTCGAGCACCCGTCGAAACACCGCCTGCACCGACACCGCACCCAGCTGTTGCGGAGTCTGCGCCTGTGAACGCGCCAGGCTCAGCAATTGCTCGAGCAGCCCGCGCACCCGGCTCATACCCTGGCGCAGCGTGGCAAGACGCTGCTGAGCTGCCGCGGGCAAGCCGGTACTGCCCAGACTTTCCACCTGCAAGGACAGGGCGGTCATCGGCGATCGAAGCTCATGCGCGGCGTCGGCGACGAAACGACGCTGCATCTCAACGGACTGGGCAACCCTGACGAGCAAACGGTTGATCGACGCAGTGAACGGTTTGATCTCATCGGGCACTTGCTCGTCGACCAGCTCTCCCAGGTCGTACTCGCTACGCCGGTCGAGTTCCGCCGACAAGCGCGCAACCGGCACGAACATCCGCCGCACCAACCAGGTCACGATGAAAGCCAGGATGGGGATCAGCACGACCAGCGGCATCACAGTGCGCAAGGCGCTGTGGCGGGCCACTTCATCACGCACTTCGGTCTGCTGCCCGACAGCGAGGCGCCGCCCGCCAGGCAGAGGGTGGACGACGATGCGCCATGTTGCGCCATCGACCACCACGGTTTGCAAACCGTCGGCTAAAGGTTGTGTCAGCCGTAGCGCCTGCTTGCCGCCCACGCCTGACGGGTCCAACTCTTGCACCACCACCCGCGAATCCGGATCGCTATAGTTTTTCGCCCCGCCTGACTCGAGCCTCTGCGGCGGCAGATTGTGCTCGCCGAACAAGGCGGCGAGCTGTCTTAGCTGGTCATCCTGCAGCTCGTTGGCTTCGCGAAACGCCGACACGAACGAAACGGCCCCGGCCCCCAGCGCCATGGCGATGATCACCACCGACAACCACACCGACAGCTGCGTTCGCAGCGAGCTCCTCAACCGGCCTTGGAGACCAACCATCCAACCCCCCTGACGTTCTTGATCACGCGACTTCCCAGCTTCTTGCGCAGCGAATGAATCAGGAACTCGACGGCGTTGCTTTCCACCTCTTCGTTCCAGCCATAGATGCGATCTTCCAGCTCCTGCCGCGACAAGATCGCACCGGGCCGCACCATCAAGGCCTGCAGCAGCGCGAACTCCCGTGCGGACAACAGCACGGTGGAATCGTCGAAACTGGCTTCGCGGGTGGTTGGGTCGAGCGTAATGCTGCCGTTACTCATCACCGGGGAAGCCTGCCCCCCCTTGCGACGCAGCACCGCCCGCATCCGTGCGAGCAGTTCGCCCATCTCAAACGGCTTGAGCACGTAGTCATCGGCCCCCAGATCAAGACCGCGGATGCGCTCCTCCACCGCGTCTCGCGCCGTCACAATCAGCACCGGCACCGGGTTGTCGTGGCTGCGGATCTGGCGCAGCACCTCGAAGCCATCCTTACGAGGCAAGCCCAGGTCGAGCAGCACGAGATCGTAGCTCTGGGCCTCAAGCGCCGATAACGCCAACACCCCATCCCGCACCCAGTCCGCGGCGTAGGCGGCCTCTCGCAGCACCTGCTGCACCGCCTCACCGATCATGCGGTCATCTTCGACCAGCAATACCCGCATGCTCCGGCTCCTTTGTCTTGAAACGGCGTATCAGTAAATGGATGCCTGCCGGCAGCAGCGACACGGCCACCACGCCCATCGTCAGGCTGCTCAGATGATCGCGGACCCAGCTGATCTGCCCCAGCCAATAGCCGGCCAGCACCAGGCTTGCGCACCACACCACTCCGCCCAGCACATTGAACAGCATGAAGCGGCGCGGACACATGCCCGTCAGGCCGGCCAGGAATGGGGAGACCGTCCGGACGATGGGCAAGAAGCGCCCGATCGACACGGTCGGGCCGCCAAAACGATCGAAGTACACCTTGGTTTTAGCGAGATGGGCCGGCTTGATCCATCCCCGCCGCACGATTTGCTGGCCCAGCGCCGAGCGGCCGATGGCGTAGTTGGCACTGTCTCCGGCAATCGCCGCGCCGGCGATCAACACCATGGGCAACACGGGCGAGATGCCCGCCAAACCGAGGAAAGCGCCACCGGCAAACAGCAGCGAGTCCCCCGACAGGAAGGGCATCACCACCACACCGGTTTCCAGGAACACGATCATGGCGATCAAGCCCGTGCCGAGCAGCCAGTTCTGCGCCAGCAGGGCCATCATGCCCTGCTCGCTACTGAGCCAACTTAACAAACTGGTAAACAACATTACCTCTCTCCATCATTTCCTGCTGGATGCCGCGCCTCGTCGATCCACTCGACCGGAGCCGAAACTCGGCACACCGACTTCACTTAGAGCCGCTAACAAAGCCCAGCGCAGCGCTCCTGGCTAGGCGTGCCGCCCGTACGGCAAGGCAGCGCAACAACGCCAGGAGGGTTTTGTTAATGGCCCTTTAAGACGCGGCCCCACTCGGCGACGCACACGCTATGCCATCACCACCGGCACTCCTCATGAAGGATCGGTGGATCGTTGATTGTGCCCCACCTGCCGAAGATGAGTGTGCTGATCGCCCCATAAGGGCAGCACGTGAAGCCGCGAGAACAGCGTCTTGTTTGCAGCTGGCGACGAGTGCGCAAACGCGCCGGTAAGATTAGTCATCAAACCGCTGAGCGCCAGGGCCCCGGCCAGCAAGGCAAATTGCGCATAGCGTCGCATTAGGGTTTCCTTCCCATTCAAGATGTCGCTGTATCGAGCCCTACGGTAGTCAAACAGACTTAGCGGGTCCTGAGAGCCTCGGCAAAGAGTAAAGGTCGAATAGCAAAAACCGGCAAGCCATGCTTGCCGGTTGTGGGCCGTGCCGGTGGGGGGTGCAGAACAACCAGAAGGAACACTAAGTCCGGGCAGCAGGTTGGCCGAATTTGCGAGCCATCGCGCTGATCAGACCCAGCGTCGCGAGGTAGACGAAGATCTGCATGCCCGCCGGACGGGCCGTATAGCCTACCAAGGCATGCAGCATCTTGCCGACGACACTGGTATCGGCGATCAGCCACGAACTGTCCCAGACCATATCGCCCCAGGCCGGCAGCCACTCGGCCGCGATCAGAAAGCCGACGCCCTGGCTGGCCATACCCGCCGCCAGGAAGATGATCAGCGCATTGGTGACCGAGAACAGCCGACGCGTCGAGATCTGCAACAGGCCGAAATAGAGCCCACCGCCAAGCGCCACGCCGCCGGCCAACCCGATCAGCCCGCCGACGATCATCTGGGGCGTCTGCCCCGGGTCGCCGGCGGCGATCCCGTAGAGGAACAGCACCGCCTCCGAGCCCTCCCGCAGCATCGCCACGCCGACCACCACGGCCAGCCCCGACAAGGAGCGCGTCCCGGCCGTTACCGCCTTGCCGACGGCGCCCAGCTCCTGCACCATTTCGCGGCCGTGTCGGCCCATCCAGATGCTGTGCCACGCGAGCATCGCCACCGCGATGAACATCACCGCCGCGTTGAACAGCTCCTGTCCCATCCCGGACGCCCAACCGGAAATCACCTCGGCGAACGCCGCCACCAGTCCCGCGCCAACGGCACCGCCTGTCAAACCGACGCTCACCCAGAAACCGCGGCCGGGGACCGTCTTGGTGGCCGCCATGACAATCGATACGACGAGCGATGCTTCCAGAATTTCGCGGAAGACGATCAATATGGTCGAGAACATGCTGGTACCGCCGCTTACTTGACGATCAAGCGGCTTTTCGAGGCCGCCTCGTGGTACTCGTCATGAAACTCGTAGTGACCCGCCTTGAGCGGACCGATGAAGAAGCTGGCTTCCTTGCCGCCTTCAACGAGCTTGCCGCCCTTGAAATCGTCGCTGATGAACTCGGCCGTCGTCTTGTCGAGGTTCTTCAGCGTGATCTTGACCTTGGTATTGGCCGGAATGGTCAATTCGGCAGGCGTGAACTTGTGGTCCTTCAGGCTCAGCGAAAAGGCCGCATCGGCAGCGAACGCGCTGCTTGCCAGCGAAGCGGCCAAGGTCAGGGTAGCGGCCAGTACAGAGAATTTGCTCATGATCCAGGTTTCCAAGGGAGTGACAACACGATGGCCGCAGCAGCTGCGCCCGCTAAAGTAATAAGAATCGTTATCACTCTATCTGGTCAGACTTAGCTGAAACTTAGCAATGCCATGCAGGTGTTGCACCGCTCGCCCCCTCCCCGCCGATAACCGTCCCTGGGACAATCAGGGGTGAAATTGCACCACTCGCTACCCAAGACACTTTCGCGCCAGACCTAATTAACGCCCTGAATATCCGCGGCTCCCGAATAGACCAATTGCGCATTTTCTTACTCAAAAATCTCTGGAAAACACCAACAGCCCATCGCCACTAAGTTTGAGCTAACTGTCACCACCTAGGCTTTATCCGGATTTGGTCGTTTCCGATTAACTTGAGCACTATTTGGGGATTATTACAGTCGTTTGCGACTGTCTCCAATCAACTCAAAAAGGTTTTACCACTGTCGGGACCGACACATTTCCAAGAAGCAAAATTCAAAATAACGCGTCAGACCGTGTACGGCAGCTAGTGCACGCCCATCAGTCCCCACTAGGAGGTTCCGGTGTCCATCAGCTCTGTTTCAGCATCCAGCCCAGCCCTGAGCAACTTGAGCAACCCAAGCCCTGCGGCATCCAAGCAGCCCGCATCGACGGCGGATCAAGCGCCGCCGCAGGCCGATACTCAGTCGAGCACTCCGCCCGTAGCCCAGACATCCAGCGCCTTGCAGGAGGCAACCGAGACGGCAGCCCAAACCGCCCAGGAAGCCCGGCATGGCGACCGTCAGGCTCAGCGGCTGGTGCAAAAAGCGGCCGCACACCATCACCCGACCGCGCCTCAAAAAGCCAATACTCCGGTTCCATCAGCCCCGCCTACCGTTAACGCCAACGGACAGTTAACCGGCACCATCGTCAACACCAAGGTGTAGCCACGGGATATAGCGACCCTCAATAACAAACCCCGCCTAGGCGGGGTTTGTTATTGAGGGTCGCTATTTAAGTCACAAGCAGCGTTTGGCACTGCTCTAATGACAGGGGCACCGGTACTTGCCATGGCACGGCAGCCATGCCTCGACAGACACCACCGTCACTTGGAACAGCCATCGCCGGTTGGCCGAAGCAGTCACGACCGGTAGCTCACCGAGACCGTGCCTTGGCCGAACAAAGCGTTAAGCATCAGCGTTTACTCCAACCGGTAACGATCCATCCACTCGCGAAACGCGATGACTTTTTGCTGATTGGCGACGCACTCGGGATACACCAGGAAATAGCTGCACCCGGTTTCCATGACGATATCGAACGGCATGGCCAGCCTCTTCAGCGCGACCTCTTCGCTGACCAGTGAACAGTCGCCAATCGCAATGCCGAAACCCTGCATGGCGGCATTGGTCGCAAGATCCAGCGTCTCGAAGCTTTGTCCGAGATCCGCCTTGACCTCCCGTTCCTGCGCGTAGTCGAGCCACATCCGCCAGTCCCGATGGTCCCGGGTCGGATGCAACAAGGTGTGCTGGGCCAGATCGGCGGTGCGGGTCAGCGGCTTGGCCGCCAGCAGCTCCGGCGAGCACACCGGCGTCAGTCGCTCTTCGAGCAACGGGATGGCATGGACCCCCGCCCCTGGGGAGGTGCCATAGATGATCGCCGCGTCGAAGGGCTCGACCTGGAAATCCACGTCGTGCTGCCAGGTGGTGGTGATCTGCAGTTGGATGTCCGGATGCTCGGCCTGAAAACTCATGATTTTCGGGAGTATCCAACGCATCACACAGGTCGGAACCTTGAGGGCCAGGCCGGTACGTTGCCGGGTGAGTCGCAGCGACGTTTCCTCTATCCGCGAAAAGCAATCGATCACGGTCGGCAGCAGCATCTCGCCTTCCAGCGTCAGCTTGAGTCCCTTGATGTGGCGAATAAACAGCGGAAAGCCGTAATACTCCTCCAGCGCGATGATCTGGCGGCTGACCGCCCCCTGGGTCAGACAGAGATAGTCGGCGGCCCGCGTGAAGCTGCGATGCCGTGCCACCGCTTCGAAAACCTGCAGCGCGTTCAGGGGAGGCAGTTGTCTCATTGGAATACCTGGCCCAGTGGCAATGTTGATTGACGCCCCCCGCTACGCACACGACGCGTGGAGGAGCATGTCGCCGTTCCGATCTTACCGTTCAGCCTAGCATCTCCCCCACAGCCGCTTCATGAGTATTTCTCATCGACCTCATGACATAAAGTAAAGGACAACTCCTCGGCCACTCAGTCAGGGCTGAATCCTGCCCAATATCCATCAGAAACTGGTCCACGCCGCGGTCTCGCCAGCAAAACAAACAACAAAGCCTTTTCATGATTATTTCTCATTGAGCACATGAGAAATCATGGTTTGTTTCGCCCTGCCACTGCCGGAAAAATAGCTGCAACGTAAAGACCGCTATTTCCCCTGGCACCGTAATAACGCGAACTAAAAGGCAGTGAACCATGAAGATGACTGACGCTACCGCCTGGACCGACCTGAACCTTTCTTCTGCCGCGCCGGCAAGCCCCGTATCCGCCCCGCTGACCTGCGGCGAGGCCCTGGTAAAACTGCTGGAAGGCTATGGGGTGAAGCGGGTGTTCGGCATCCCCGGCGTACACACCGTCGAGCTGTATCGCGGCCTGGCTGCCTCGCCCATCCAGCACATCACGCCGCGCCACGAACAAGGTGCCGGCTTCATGGCCGACGGTTACGCCCGCGTCACCGGCAAGCCCGGCGTGTGCTTCATCATTACCGGCCCCGGCATGACCAATATCGCCACGGCGATGGCGCAGGCCTACGCCGACTCGATCCCGATGCTGGTGATCTCCAGCGTCAACGCGGCGCATCAGCTTGGCCACGGCGACGGCCGGCTGCACGAGCTGCCGTCACAGCGCAATGTGATGGCCGGCTTCACCGCC
Source organism: Neisseriaceae bacterium JH1-16 (assembly GCA_025989215.1). Lineage (GTDB taxonomy): Bacteria > Pseudomonadota > Gammaproteobacteria > Burkholderiales > Chromobacteriaceae > Crenobacter_A. Next base: position 340,902 of record JAPDNP010000002.1, read on the forward strand.
TTTTCGCACACCGTGCTGAACGCCGACGAACTGCCGCAGGTGCTGGCGCGTGCCTTCACCGTGTTCGGCAGCGCCCGCCCCCGCCCGGTGCATATCGAGATCCCGATCGACATCATCCGCGCCCCGGCCGGCATGCCGTCGTTCGAGCCGCCCGCGCTGCCGGCCAAGCCCGCTGCCGCCCCCAATGCCATCGCCCTCGCGGCGCGTTGCCTGGCCGAGGCGCACAGGCCCCTGATCCTGGCGGGCGGTGGCGCCGTCGACGCCGCAAACGAGTTGCAGACGTTGGCCGAACACTTACAGGCACCGGTCACGCTGACCATCAACGCCAAGGGGCTGTTGCCTGCGGCGCACCCGCTGTCGATCGGCTCGACCCAATCGCTGCCGGCGACACGGGCGCTGGTGCGTGAAGCCGACGTGGTGCTCGCGGTGGGCACCGAGCTGGGCGAGACCGACTACGACGTGGTATTCGATGGCGGCTTCGCCATCAACGGCAAGCTGATCCGCATCGACATCGACGCCGAACAGCTGCAGCGTAACCAGCGCCCGACGCTGGCACTGGCGGCCGACGCCAAACTGGCGCTGAACGCCTTGAACGAGCGACTGGCCACGCACCACGCCGCTGCCGACACCGACTGGGGCGCGGCACGGGTGAGCCAGGTCCGGGCAATGGAGTCGGCCGAATACGGCTTGCCGGTGCGCGCGCACAAACTGCTGCTCGACACCATTGCCGAGACGTTGCCCGAGGTGATCTTCGTCGGCGACTCCACCCAGCCGGTGTACTCGGGCAACTTCGTCTACGAAGCCAAGCACCCGCGCTCCTGGTTCAATTCGTCCACCGGCTACGGCACGCTCGGCTACGGTCTGCCGGCGGCCATCGGGGCCAAGCTCGGCGCCGATGGCCGCCCGGTGGTGTGCCTGATCGGCGATGGCGGCCTGCAGTTCACCCTGCCGGAGCTGGCCAGCGCGGTCGAGGCCAAGGTGCCGGTGATCGTGCTGCTGTGGAATAACCAGGGCTACGGCGAGATCAAGAAGTACATGGTCGAGCGCGACATCGCCCCGGTCGGCGTCGACATCTACACCCCGGACTTCCTGCAGATCGCCGCCGGCTTCGGCTGCGCGGCGGTGCGGGTAGACACCGCCGCTGCGCTGGTACAGGAGCTACAGAGCGCCACGCCCCGCCGGATGCCCACCGTGATCGAGGTCGACGAGTGGAGCTGGTTTGAGCAGCTGGCGCAATGAACATGCCGCAGGGTCGGCGCACGACGTTGCACTGGCCGTGGCTGCAGCCGTGGTTGCTTCATGGCGCCGCCCCTCTTCACCTTCATCGCAGCCACCATGCCGCGCGAAGCCCCCAATCTGAACGTCGGCACGGCCGTGTTGGCCGAACTGGCGGCCCATGCGTGCAAGCTGATCGCCGCGTACCTTGCCGCCCATTGACACCACAACAACACCAGCCGTCCCCAAAGGAGAAACTGCAATGAAGACCCCATCGTTTGCCCGCCACACCGTCCGCCTCTGTTCCTCGCTGCTGCTCGGCGGCCTGCTGTTGACCAGCAGCGCCAGCCACGCCGATGCGCTGCAGGACATCCAGAAAAACGGCGTGCTGCGCGTCGGCGTGTTCCAGGACTACCCTCCGTTCGGCTCGATCGGCCCGGACATGAAGCCGCACGGCTACGACATTGATATGGCCGAGCTGTTGGGCAAGGCGCTCAAGGTCAAGGTCGACCTGGTCGCGATCACCGGCGACAACCGCATGGCCTTCCTGGCCGACCACAAGGTGGACGTGCTGCTCTCAGTGGGCCAGACGCCGGAACGCGCCAAGGTGATCGACTTCACCGACGCGTACGCCCCGTACTACCTCGCGGTGTTCGGGCCGACGGCGCTCAAGGTGAAGAACGCGGGCGACCTCGCCGGCAAGACCATCTCGGTGGCGCGCGGCACGCTGGAGGATCTCTCCGTGAGCAAGGTCGCTCCCTCCTCGGCCACCATCAAGCGCTTTGACGACCCGAACGGCGCGATCTCGGCCTTCCTGTCGAGCCAGGTGCAGCTGATGGTGGTCGGCAACGACGTCGGCGCCACCATCATCGCGCGCCAGCCGGCGATCAAGCCGGAACAGAAGTTCTCCCTGTTCAGCTCGCCCGACCATGTCGGCCTGAACAAAAACGAAGGCCCGCTGAAGGAGAAGATCAATCTGGCCATCGCCAAGGCCAAGAAAGACGGCTCGCTCAACGCCATTTCGCAGAAATGGCTGCGCACGCCGCTGCCTGCGACGCTCTAACACGGGGCCTGACCGCCATGAGTTATGCCTTTGATTTCAGCGACCTGAGCCAGTACGCCGATGTGCTGTTGCACGGTGTGGTGGTCACGCTCGGCTTGACCGGCGTGTCCACCGTGCTGGGCGGCGCGCTCGGCGTGGTCGGCGCCGCGTTGGTGCTGCGCGGGCCGGCCTGGTTGCGCTGGCTGATCGCCGCGTATATCGAGCTGATCCGCAATACGCCGTTCATCGTGCAGCTGTTCTTTGTGTTCTTCGGCCTGCCCAGCCTGGGCATCCAGATGGGCGAGATCGAGGCGGCGCTGCTGGCGATGACGGTGAACCTGGCCGCCTACGCGATCGAGATCGTTCGCGCCGGCATCGAGTCGGTCAAGCACGGCCAGTACCAGGCGGCACTGTCGCTCGGCCTGTCGGGCCGCCAAGCGTTCCGCTACGTGGTGCTGCCGCAGGCACTGGCGGCGGTGTTCCCGGCCTTGTTGAGCCAGGTGATGATCGTGATGCTCGGCTCGGCGGTGGTGTCGCAGATCTCGGTGCAGGACCTCACCTATGCCGCGAACTTCATCCAGTCGCGCAACTTCCGCTCGTTCGAGTGCTACATCGCGATCACTGCAATCTATTTGGTGATGGCGATCCTGCTGCGCCGGCTGTGCAACGGCTTGGGTAGCGGGCTTTTTGCGGGGCAGAAACGATGAACGACTTCACTATCTGGGACATGGCCCAAGGCCTGCTGCTGTCGGCGCGCTGGACGGTGCTGCTGTCGCTGATCGCCTTTGTCGGCGGCGGCCTGGTCGGGGGGCTCCTGCTGGTGCTGCGCCTGTCGGCCGGCGCCAAAGTCCAGGCGATGATCAGGCTGTACAGCGAGATCTTTCAGGGCACGCCGCTGTTGATGCAGCTGTTCCTGGGCTTCTTCGGCCTGCCGATGCTCGGCATCGAGGTGTCGCCGTGGCTGGCCGCGTCGGTCACGCTGACGCTCTACACCGGCGCCTACCTCGTCGACATCTGGCGCGGCTGCGTCGAGGCGATCCCGCGTGGGCAGTGGCAGGCGGCCGCTAGCCTCGGCATGAGCCATGGCCAGCAACTACGGCTGGTGATCTGGCCGCAGGCGATGCGCATCGCCACCGCGCCGACGGTGGGCTTCCTGGTGCAGGTGGTCAAGAGCACCGCGCTCGCGTCGATCATCGGCTTCACCGAGCTGACCAAGGCCGGCAGCATGCTGACCAATGCGGTGTTCCAGCCCTTCATCATCTACAGCATGGTCGCGGCGCTCTATTTCGCCATGTGCTTTCCGCTCACCTGGTATTCGCGGGTGCTGGAAAGGAAACAGGGTTTGGCGTTGAAACGATGAGGTTTCCGGGAGGCCACTGGCGCAAGCCCGCTTCCCGGACCCAGCAGGAAAGGTTGAACGATGATTTCGATTGAAAACGTGTCCAAGTGGTACGGCCAATTCCAGGTGCTGAACGCTTGCAGCACCGCGGTCCGGAAGGGCGAGGTGGTAGTAGTGTGCGGGCCGTCCGGCTCGGGTAAGTCCACCCTGATCAAGACGGTGAACGGGCTGGAGGCGTTCCAGCAGGGCGAGATCCGCATCGGCGGCACGTCTGTGGACGCCCCCAACACCGACCTGTCCAAGCTGCGCTCCCATGTCGGCATGGTGTTCCAGCATTTCGAGCTGTTCCCCCACCTGTCCATCCTGGACAACCTGACGCTGGCGCAGCTCAAGGTGCTGGGACGCAACAAGGACGAGGCCGCCGACAAGGGGCTCCGGCTGCTCGAACGCGTCGGCCTAAAGGCGCATGCGGGCAAGTTCCCGATCCAGCTGTCCGGCGGCCAGCAGCAGCGGGTGGCGATCGCCCGCTCGCTGGCGATGGACCCGGTGGCGATGCTGTTCGACGAGCCCACCTCGGCGCTCGACCCGGAGATGATCAACGAGGTGCTCGACGTGATGGTGGAACTGGCGCAGGAAGGCATGACCATGATGTGCGTCACCCACGAGATGGGCTTTGCCAAGAAGGTGGCCCACCGGGTGATCTTCATGGACCACGGCCAGATCGTCGAGGACGAGCGCAAGGACGAGTTCTTCGCCAACCCCAAGTCGGAGCGCGCACGCGACTTCCTCGCCAAGATCCTGCATTGACGCCCCACCACGGCGGCGCCGTCCGGGCAAGCATCGGGCGGTGCCGCCGTGCCCTCGTTTCCCGTTCGCCGACCACCCTGAACCAGATCAAGGACGCGGCCGATCAGACCGCCCTGCTGGCGCTCAATGCCGCCATCGAAGCGGCCCGCGCCGGGGAGCAGGGTCGTAGCTTTGCCGTCGTGGCCAACTAGGTCCTGACGTTGGCCGAACGCACTGCGCAATCGCCCCACAAGATCACGGCCACCATCGGCCGAATGCGCGAACTGGCACAGCACGCGGTAACGGGCATGCACGATGCTCGAACAGGGTTCGGCCAGCACCAGCACCGCCCAGCAAATGGAGGTGATGGCCCAGATGTCCGATGCGAATAATGCCGCGGCGCTCAGGGCCAATGATGCGGCCCAGCGGCTGGATCGGCTCGCGGCGCAGATGCAGCAGGTGGTCGCGGTCTATTCCCTGTAGCGCTGTCGGTTCCGGAATGGATCGTCACGGCACATTGCGGCGTAGCGATTGCCGGCGGCGCGGCGTGTGCGGCCAGGGGCGCGGGCAGCAGCAGAATCGAGGGTATAGACGCGCTACCGATGCCCGTTTCGCCGCATGAGCAATCCTCATGAATTGAATGAAAATCTTTCGATTGTTCGCCTGGGCTAGCTATCTCATAGTGTTTCCAGAAGAGCCCTGCAGCGGGCGGGAAAGACGGGAAGTAGAACCGCCGCTCGCTTGCCGATGTCGCCCTATCGGCTCCTTGCCGGCGATGACACGATCGCCCGGGTGCAACGACGGTTCAAAAATAAGGACCGACTAAAAACTGCCCTCACCACGCCTTCGACAAAGGATCCCGACATGAAGCTGTCCAAGACAATGTTCGCCCTTGCCTGTGCCGCCGCAACCGCCTGTACGCTGGCCAACGCCGCCCAGACCCTCCGTTTCGGTCTCGAAGCCGAGTACCCGCCGTTCGAGTCGAAGGATGTCAACGGCCAGTTGCAGGGCTTCGATATCGACCTCGGCAATGCCATCTGCGCGGCCGCCAAACTCAAGTGCACCTGGGTAGAGAATTCGTTCGATGGCTTGATCCCGGCCCTGGCGGCCAAGAAATTCGACGCCATCAACTCGGCGATGAACGCGACCGATCAGCGCCGCAAATCCATCGACTTCACCAATACCATCTACCGCGTGCCGTCCACGCTGATCGCGCGCAAGGGCAGCGGCCTGAAGCCGACCCCGGAAGCGCTGAAAGGCAAGCGTATCGGCGTGTTGCAGGGTTCGATTCAGGAGACGTATGCCAAGACCCACTGGCAAGCCGTGGGCGCGACGGTGACCTCCTACCAGGATCAGAATCAGGTCTACAACGACATGACGTCGGGCCGTCTGGACGCCACGCTGGTGATGGCACCGGCAGGCCAGAAGGGCTTCCTGACGCGTCCTGAAGGGCAAGGCTTCGAATTCGTCGGCAGCGTGCGCGACGACAAGATCCTGGGCAGCGGCATCGCCTTCGGCTTGCGCAAGGGCGATACCGCCACCCGTCACCAACTGGATGCGGCCATCGCCAAGGTTCAGGCCGATGGCACGATCAAGACCCTGGCCAAGAAGTACTTCGGCGATATCGACGTATCGGCCAAATAAGCTCCTTGCAGGAGATTGGCCAAGTTCCATCGGTGGATGGAGCTTGGCTTTTTTTGTTTATCGCCCGGTGTTAATACACCAGCGCACCGTCCAACGGCCGCCATGGATAACCTGGCGAGCAACGGGCCGTGCACGACGGTGCAATCGCCGGACACGACCGGCCCCTGCCCTTTGAGCCGGTCTTGCCGTGAGAGTCGCGAGCGCCCACGGTGCAATCACGAGCAGATTGGACGGAGCACGTGAGTTGAAGCCTGTCGATTGCGCGTCACAAAAACATGCCGTTTTCTTAATATCCTAATGTTACAATTTGTACGATATCAGAAAGCAATCGGCTATTGCCGCACGATTGTTCATTACGCCTGACCGTCCCCACCGGTCCTGCAACAGGCGAACCGTCACTCATCAACTCGGCCGGCAAATGCCGGCCTCCTGCCCCGAGGAGCGCCATGCACGGAGCCGATTTCCTGCGCGATCTGGCGGTAATCATGCTGATCGCCGGCGCCACCACCGTCCTGTTCTCCCGCCTGCGCCAGCCGGTGGTACTCGGCTACATCCTGGCCGGCCTGATCATCGGCCCGCACACCCCACCCTATCCGCTGATCACCAACCAACACACCATCGAAACCCTGGCCGAAATGGGCGTGGTGTTCCTGATGTTCTCGCTCGGGCTGGAATTCAGCCTGAAGAAGCTGCGCGAGGTCGGCTCGACCGCGCTGGTGGCGGCGCTGATGGAGATTGTGGTGATGATCTGGGTGGGCTTCGAGATCGGCCGCTTCTTCGACTGGCGCACCATGGATTCGCTGTTCCTCGGCGCGATGCTGGCGGTGTCATCGACCACCATCATCGTCAAAGCCTTGTCCGAGCTGAACCTGAAGCGCGAGCGCTTCGCCCAGCTGGTATTCGGCATCCTGATCGTCGAAGACATCCTGGCGATCGGCCTGATCGCGCTGTTGTCCGGTATCGCGGTAAACGGCGACATCAACGTCGCCACCGTCGGCGCCACGCTCGGCAAGCTCGGCATCTTCCTGGTGGTGTCGCTGACCGTCGGCATTTTGGTGGTGCCGCGCCTGTTGGCCTACGTGGCGCGCTTCGACAACGACGAGATGCTGCTGGTGACGGTGCTGGGCCTGTGCTTCGGCTTCTGCCTGCTGGTGATCGAGCTCGGCTACAGCGTGGCTCTGGGCGCCTTCGTGATCGGCGCGATCATGGCCGAGTCGCGCCAGCTGCACCTGATCGAGCGGCTGATCGCACCGGTGCGCGACATGTTCTCGGCGATCTTCTTCGTGGCGGTGGGGCTGATGCTCAACCCGAGCGTGCTGGTCGACTACTGGCTGCCGATCACGGTGATCACCGTGGCGGTGGTGCTGGGCAAGCTGATCAGCTGCGGCACCGGCGCGTTTCTAGCCGGCCAGAGCGGCCGCACCTCGATGCGGGTCGGCATGGGTCTGGCGCAGATCGGCGAGTTCTCCTTCATCATCGCCGCGCTCGGCGTCAGCCTGAAGGTGACCAGCGACTTCCTCTACCCGGTGGCGGTGGCGGTATCGGCGCTGACCACACTGCTGACCCCGTATCTGATCCAGTCGGCCGACCCGCTGTCGCGCCGCATCGGCAATGTGCTGCCCAACTGGCTGACCTCGGTGTTCGGCCTGTACACCCGTTGGCTGGGCAGCCTGCAGCTGACCGGCGACAACGCGCTGGCGGCGGCCATCGTGCGGCGCTGCCTGCTGCAGATCCTGGTGAACCTGTGCCTGGTGGCGGGGGTGTTCCTCGGCATCGCCGCGCTGTTCGAAAGCGGCGAGCTCGCCTTCCTGCCATCGCCGCTCGACAGCAAGAACGTGCTGTGGGCCGCGGCGCTGCTGTTGTCGCTGCCCTTCCTGGTGGCCTGCTACCGCAAGCAGAAGGCGCTGGGCCAGATGTTGGCCGAAATGACGGTGCGCGGCAGCGCCGGGCGCTATCCGGACACCGCACGGCAGATCGTCTCCGAGCTGGTGCCGCTCTTGGGCATCGGCATCATGCTGCTGGTGATCTCGGCGGTGAGCGGCAGCCTGCTGCCACCGTTGGAAACCCGGCTGGTGGTGCTGGGCGTGGCGATCGTGGCGGTGGGCTTGCTCAGCCGCCAGCTGATCCGCCTGCACTCGCGACTGCAGATCGCGCTGCAGGAGACGCTGGACACCCCGCCCGACCCGCTGAAACCGGAGCGCCACGGCCACCACTGAGAACCTATTCACGATCTGCTGCACTCGGGTGATCCTGCGTTGAAATGCCACTTAAAATGCTCATGGACCTCATGTCCATTCCGCTTTTTCGCGTCATTTCGCCTTGGCTGCCCCTTCGTTCGCGAGATCGTGAACAGGCTCTAAGCGCCGTTCAGCCGTTCGGCCAAGTTGGATACGACAAACCCCGCCTCGCGCGGGGTTTGCTATGGGTGACGTTGGCCGAAGCTCAATCGTGCGGCGACTCGGCCAATCGGCTCGCCTGCCGCCAGGCCTTGGCCGAGGCGAAGCCGGCCGCCAGCGCCGCCTTCTCCTTGCCGAGCCCGCCGGCACGCCACTGCTCCGCCAGGCTCAGCCGCAGCGCGGTCTGGTAACCCAACACCGTGGTGCCGCTGTGTTCGCGAAACAGCCGCGCCAGGTGGCGCGGGCTGACGTGCACCCGTTCGGCCAGCTCGTCGAGCGGCCAGCGCTGCACCGGGTCGGCGGCGATCAGGTCCTGCACCGCGTGCACCTTGTCGTGCAGGTGGTTGCGGTAAGCGAGCCACGGCGACAGCGCCGGGTCGGCCGGGCTGCGCCGGAAATACACCACCATATGCCGCGCCACCTGGCGGGCCAGATCGGCGCCGGCCAGCTCCGCCACCAGATAGAGCGCCAGATCGATGCCGGCGCAGATGCCGGCACTGGTGGCCACCGGCCCGTCGCTGACGAACACCCGGTTGGCCTGTACCAGCGCGCCCGGCACCCGTTCGGCCAACGTAGCCAGCAGGCTGAAATGCGTGGTGCAGGCGCGCCCGGCGAGCAAGCCCGCCGCGCCGAGAAACAGCGCGCCCGAGCACACCGCCGCCAGCCGCGCGCCGGACGGCGCCGCCCGTTCGGCCAACCAGCGCACCAGCGCGCGCCCCGCCGGTTCGTCGACGTCATGCTCGTCGTTCAGCGTACCCGGCACCAGCACCAGCGCGTCGGCCGGCACCACCTCGGGCAGCGCCTCTAGGCCAGAGAGCGCCAGGCCCACCGAGCTGTCCACCGCCGCTTCGGCCGACACGAAGCGCAGCGCAAACGGCGCCCCACAGCGCGCCGCCACCCGGAACGCCTCGGCGGGCCCGGCCAGATCGAGCAGCAGCACGTTCGGCGGCAGCGCGAAGATCACCTCGCTCATGGCCGGCTCGTCGCCAGCAGCCCGGTCCGCGCCAGCCAACGTTGGCCGAACACATTCAGCAGCAGCCCGGCCATCAGCATCAGGCTGCCGGCCGCCTGCCAGCCGTTGAGCCGCTCGTCGAGCACCAGCCAAGCGGTGAGCAAGCCGACCACCGGCACCAACAGCGAGAACGGTGCCACCTTGCCGGCCGGGTGGCGGGTCAGCAAGCGGCTCCACAAGGCGTAGCCGAGCAGGGTCGCGACGAAGGCCAGATAGCAGGTGGCGAACAGCGCCGCGCCGGTCAAATGGGTGAGCGTGTAGGCAATCTTGTCGGCGCCGTCGAAGGCCAGCGACAGGCCGACAAAGGGCAAGGGCGGGATCAGGCTGGCCCACACCACCAGCGCCAGCGGGTCGGGCTTGTAGCCGGCGCGGCCTATCGCGCGCACCACCACGTTCGAGGTGGCCCAGCACAGCGCCGCGGCGATGGTCAGTGCGAAGCCGACCAGGCCGAGCGTGCCGCCCTTGCCGATGCCGATCAGCACCAGGCCGGCCAGCGCACACAGCAGGCCCAGCAACTGCGCCGGCTGCCAGCGCTCGCCGAGCCAGCCGGCGGCGATCAGCAGGGTGAAGAAGGCCTGCGACTGCAGCACCACCGAGGCGAGCCCGGCCGGCATGCCGAGCTTGATCGCGGTGAACAGCAGCGCGAACTGGCCGACGCCCATGGTCAGCCCGTAGGCGGCCAGCCAGCGCCACGGCAGCGCCGGCTTGCGTATGAACAACAGCGCCGGAAAAGCGGCCAGCGTGAAGCGCATCGCGCCGAGCAGCAGCGGCGGCACGTCGGCCACGCCCCATTTGATCACCACGAAATTGACGCCCCACACCAGCACTACGACGAGGGCCTGTAACAGGTCTGCGATCGGCATCGCCGTTCTCCAGAAACAATATGCAAATGAGCACGATAGCATGACGGCGCGATGACCGGCCGCCCTGCCCCGCGCCGTCGACAAGCGCCCTCCGAGCGGGCGGCCCAGTCTCGGGCACGCCCCTCGGCGCGGCCCGGCGCTAGCGCTGCTGCGGCGGCAGTGCGCGGATCGCCGCGGCGAACGCCGCATGCGCCGCCGCGTCGACCGGCTTGTAGACCACCCGCGTGCCGGCCGGGTGGTGCGCCAGATCGTTGCCGTTCTTCCAGTTGCGCGCCGGGCGGACCGGCCGCGGCACGAAGCCGCCGCCGCAGTTGGGGCAGACATTGCCCAACACCTCGTCGACGCAGCGTGCGCAGAAGGTGCATTCGAAGCTGCAGATGCGCGCGTCGAGCGAGTCGGGCGGCAGCGCGGTATTGCAGTGTTCGCAGCTAGGTCTGAGTTCCAGCATCGCCACCCCTCCTCACAATGCCGCCAGCGCGTCGTCGACGCTGGCGATGCGGGCGAAGCGGCCGGACAGCACCAGCTCGGTGCGCTCGCGGATCTCGGCGGCGCTGAAGGTGCGGCCGCTGAGCGGATGCACCATGTCGAAGGTCAAGGTCGCGGCGGTGACGTAGTCGACTTGGAAACCCAGGTCGGATGCGACCCGGGTGGTGGTCTCGCAGCATTGCTCGGTGCGGATGCCCGACACGATCAGCCGGCGGATGCCGCGTTCGGCCAACCAGGCGGCCAACTCGGTATCGGTGAAGGCATTGTGCACATGCTTGACGAACAGCGCGTCAGGCGCGTCGGGCAGCCAGGCCATCGGCTTGACCAGTCCGCTTTCCGGGCGGAACTCCGGGTCGTCGTCCTGGTGCAGGATGTGCACCACCGGCGCGCCGGCAGCGCGGCAACCGGCGATCAGCGCGAGCAGGCTGTCGCGGAACGCCGGCAGCTCGCGCTCGTCCCAGTAGGGGCGATGCAGAAACGATTGTTGTACGTCGATCACGAGCAGGGCGGTGTCGCTAGGCATGGTCCGGGTCCTTGGGGGAAAGATAGCCATAGCGTAACGCCATGCATAGCGCGCCACGACAGCGAATCCCGACAAGAATGGGGCAGATACGGACATGCTAGTCCAGCCATTTACCGCCCGCCGTTTGACGACGATCAAGGGCTGTCCCTTGCCAATACATCGCGACATGATATTTTTAAAAAATGATCACCACATAACCAATTACTAATTTTTCAGAATCTGCCGCTCATTTGCTGCGGCCCGCCACTGGAGCCCTGCCATGCCATCCCGAATCCGCCTCGTCCGGGTCTACGACCTGCCCCCCGACACCCCGAATGCCTTTCTGATCGACCGGCTGTGGCCGCGCGGTATCAGCAAGCAGGATCTGCGCGGCGTGCGCTGGCTGAAAGAGGTAGCGCCGTCCGACGAATTGCGCCGCTGGCTGCATGAGTCGCCGGAGCGCTGGCCGAGCTTCTGTCAGGTGTACTGGCAGGAGCTGAACGCCCACCCGCAGCGCTGGCAGCCGCTGCTCGACGCCGCGCGTCACGGCGGCGTCACACTGCTTTACGCCAGCCACGACACCGAGCACAACAACGCACAGGTGCTCAAGCAGTTTCTCGAAACGCAGCTGGCCACCGAGGAGCCGGGTGTGATCCTGGCCTCGCCGGTCTGTTACGCGGGCGAGCTACCGCACGACTGAGCGCGGGTCTACAGCACCAGCATCAGCTCGTCGACCATCAGCCACAGCGCGGTGGCGGCCATCAGCGCCGCCATCGTGCCGTTGAAGATCCGCAGGCCGCGCGCGGTGGCGAGCCAGTGGCGCATGCGGTCGCCGGCCAGCGCCCAGACGCCGATACACGGCAGATTGATCAGCCCGCACAGCAATGCCAGCAGTGCGGCATTGGCCAGTAGATTGCCGTGCTGCGGCATGAACAGGATCGCGGTGTTGATCACCATCACCCAGGCTTTCGGGTTCAGCCACTGGAACGCCGCCGCTCCGAACAGGCCCATCGGCCGGGCATTGCCGCCGCCGCCCGGTTCGCCGGCACGCCAGATCTGCCACGACAGCCACAACAGGTAGACACAGCCGGCCAGTGCCAGCGGCACCCGGATCGCGGTCAGCCAATTGAGGATGAAGGCCAGCGCCGCCGCCACCACGCACACCTGGAACGCATGGCCGCTGCTGATGCCCAGCATATGCGGCACGGTGCGGCGAAAGCCGAAATTGACACCCGAGGCGGCGAGCATCAGGTTGTTCGGGCCGGGGGTGATCGACATCACGCCCACATAAGACATCAGGGCCAGGTCCAGCATGGCGAGCTCCTTGTTCACGATGGCTCCATGCTAGGTCTTGCCCGACAATGGTGACAGATGCAGAAACTGACTATTGTGATGGTGTCAGTTACAACACAGAAACAACTGTCACCATTACAATTCGACCCCTCTGTCGCTATGCCGATCGTTTACTTCGGCCCAAGCTAATCGCATGGACACCCAGCTCTCCGCCCCCACCAGCCGTTACCAGCAGCTTGCCGACGAACTGGCCCACGCCATCGCCAGCGGCACGCTGCCGCCCGGTGCGCGCCTGCCCTCGGTACGCCAGAGCGCCAAGAGCCGCACGCTCAGCCTCAATACCGTCACCGCCGCCTACCGGCTGCTGGAGGACCGCGGCCTGATCGAGGCGCGGCCGCAGTCCGGCTACTATGTGCGCGCCCGGCTGCCCGCGCCGTCACGCGGTGCCCTGACCGATGCCGGTGCGGCACAGCCCACCGACAACAAGGTGCTCGACCTGATCGGCAGCGTGCTCGCCGCACAGCAGACCCCGGGCTTCACCGACCTGTCGCTGGCCTGCCCGCAGGGCGGCGATTTCTACCCGACGGCCAAGCTGGCGCGGCTGCTGGCCGGCGTGCTGCGTCGCCAGCCGCAACTGATCGGCACCTACCCGTTACCGCCGGGCTCGATCCGGCTGCGCACCCAGGTCGCCCGGCGCATGCTGGCGCTGGGCATGCGCGCCACGCCCGACGACATCGTGCTCACCCACGGCTGCATGGAAGCCTTGCAGCTGGCTCTGCGCGCGGTCACCCAGCCCGGCGATGCGGTCGGGCTGGAATCGCCCACCTATTTCAACCTGCTCCCGTTATTGGCCAGCCTGGGGTTGAACGCGGTGGAAATCCCCACCCGGCCCGACACCGGCCTGTCGGTCGACGCGCTGGAGCTGCTGCTGACCGAAGGACGGCTGGCCGCCATCGTGGCGATGCCGAACGTGCACAACCCGCTCGGCTGCAGCATGCCGCTGGAGGCCAAGCAAAGGTTGGCCGAACTGGTCAACCGCTACCAGGTGCCCTTGATCGAGGATGCGCTGTACGCCGAGCTGCAGTTCGCCGACAGCCCCGCGCCGCTGGTCAAGGCTTTCGACCGCGACGGCTGGGTACTGGTCTGCGCCAGCTACACCAAGACGCTGGCGCCGGACTTTCGCACCGGCTGGCTAGAGCCGGGCCGCTTCGGCGAGGCCGTGCGCCGCATCAAGTTCGCCTCGACCATCTCCGAGCCGGCGGTGTTGGCCGAAACGGTGGGGCTGTTTCTGGAATCGGGCGGCTACGACCACCACCTGCGCAGCCTGCGCCGCCATTACGCGCGCCAGGTCGACACGGTGCGCGGCCTGATCGAGCGCCACTTCCCGCCCGGCACCCGCGCCACCACGCCCGCCGGCGGCTTCCTGCTGTGGGTCGAGCTGCCCGAAGCCTGCGACACGGTGGCGCTGTTCCACGCCGCACTGAAGGAGCGGATCAGCCTGATGCCCGGCACCATGTACTCGCCCGGCGGCCGCTATCGCCACTGCCTGCGGCTGTCGTGCTGCTACCCGATCGACGAGCATTATCTGACGGCCATCGCGCGGGTCGGCCAGCTCGCCACCCAGCAGATGGAGAACGCCCCGCCGCCTTGACCCCCACCGCGGCGCTGTGCGACCCTTCGGCCACTCCTATATCCATGCCGCCAGCAAAGCCCTGTTTTGCTCGACGCGCCGTCTGCCCCCGTGGCACGGCGCCGCCAGCACGCAACACGCTTTGCCGACGGCCTTTACCCCCGGCCTGGACGACCCGGCCGGCGTATCAATACGGGGACGACCCCGACGAATCGAACATGATGTATTCCTGGATTGCCCTGCTGGTCGCTGGGCTGCTCGAAGTGTGCTGGGCCATCGGCCTGAAACAATCGCACGGTTTCACCCGGCTGTGGCCGTCGGTGTTCACGCTGATAACGCTGACCGGTAGCTTCCTGCTCTTGGCCTGGGCACTGAAACAGCTACCGGTCGGCACCGGCTACGCAGTATGGGTCGGCATCGGCGCCTGCGGCACCGCCATCATCGGCATGGTGTGGCTGGGCGAAGCGGTGACGCTGCTACGCGTCGGCAGCCTGCTGGCGATCGCCGCCGGCATCATCGGGCTGAAACTGGCCGGCTGAGTTGCCCCGAGTCCCCCCAAGCCGATCGCGCCCTGCCCGATCGGCTTTTTTGCGCCTACCCTCTGCCGGTGCCCCCGCCAGAACCTGCCCTCCTCCGCCCAGACGGGCCCCATCACCCTGACCCCGCCCGATCGAAATGGCCGATCCGCCCTTTACGATTTTTTAATACGCGCCCCCGCCGAATTTACCGGTTCTTTATGCCGGGATGCTTAGTATGACCGTGTCGCATCGATCATCACCCCGCGTTTCCGCCAGGAGGCTGCCATGAGTCTGTTTATCCATCTTTTGAATGAACCTTTGCACGGCCAGCGAGACGAAGAGCCTCTTTATCGCCACGACGGCGAGTCCGGACAGAGCGCAGCGGCGCCCTTTCCCGACTCGGCTCGCACCGTCCCTAATGACGAGCTTTCGCTGTTGATAACTTGGCTGCACCGCCTGAGAACCTTTTCACGATCTCGCGAACGAAGGGTCAGCCAAGGCGAAATGACGCGAAAAAGCGGAATGGACAAGGAGTCCATGAGCATGTTGAGCCGTATTTCAACGCAGGATCACCCGAGTGCAGCAAATCGTGAACAGGTTCTGAGCCGCCCACTCATCAATCGCTAACTTTACCGATGTCGCCCCAGCCATGCATAAACCGAGCGCCCGATCCACGCTGTTCGCCAACGGCCTGTTCCTGAATCCCCAGTCGAAAAAGCCCGAGCCCAAACCGCCTGCGACAGCGAAAGACGCCTTCAAGGGCAGCCTGTGGACGACCTATTACGCCGGGCGCCAAGCGAAGTGATCCTTCCCTGTTTCGTCCTACCCGAAATGGCGTGAAAACCAGCCAGCAGGCGCATAGAGCGCACACCGCGCTGCTGCCAAATCGTGGCAACATAAGCGCTGTCGCCTTCTCCTGCCGCCGCCATGTCCCGCGCCGAACGCCTGCTCGACCTGATCCAGCTGCTGCGCCAATACCGCTACCCGGTCAGCGGCGCGGTGTTGGCCGAAGCGCTCGGCGTCAGCCTGCGCACGATCTACCGCGACATCGCCACGCTGCAGGCACAGGGCGCCCGCATCGACGGCGAACCCGGCCTCGGCTACCTGCTGCGCCCGGGCTTTCTGCTGCCGCCGCTGATGTTTTCCGACGAAGAGCTCGAAGCGCTGGTGCTCGGCTCGCGCTGGGTGGCCGACCGGGCCGACGATGCGCTCGGCGCGGCAGCGCACAGCGCACTGGCCAAAATCGCCGCGGTGCTGCCGGACGATCTGCGCCACGATCTCGACACCAATGCACTCTTGATCGGCCCCGGAGCACCGCTGCCGGCCGCCGAGGCCGATCTTGCCGTGCTGCGCCAGGCGATTCGTCGCGAGCGCAAGCTGGTGCTCGACTATCGCGACCAGCACGGCACCACCAGCCAGCGCATCGTCTGGCCGGTGGCGCTGGCCTTCTTCGACCGGGTACGCGTGCTGGTCGCCTGGTGCGAGCTGCGCGAGGGCTTCCGCCACTTTCGCACCGACCGCATCGCCGCGCTGAACCCGAGCGACCAGCGCTATCCGCGCCGCCGCCAGGCGCTGCTGCGCGACTGGCGCGAGAGCCAGGGCATTCCGCCGCGCTAACGCCAGCACACTACTGACAGAATCTGACAGCAGCACCTCCTAGTCTGACGGTACCGGAGCCGATCGGCGGCTTCGGCCAAGCCAGGAGCCCCGTCATGTTCGAACCCAGCTACATCCTGCTCTACGTCGACCAGCCCGCCACCAGCGCCGCCTTCTACAGCGAACTGCTCGACAGACAGCCGGTAGAGACCTCGCCGACCTTTGCGCTGTTCGTGCTGTCCTCGGGCGTGAAGCTCGGCCTGTGGTCGCGTCACACGGTCGAGCCGGCCGCAGGCGCCCTGCCCGGCGCCGCCGAACTGGGCTTCCCGGTTGCCGATGCCGCCAGCGTCGATGCGCTGCACGCGGCCTGGCAGGCGCGCGGGCTCGCCATCGTCCAGGCGCCCTGCACCCTGGATTTCGGCCGCACTTTCGTCGCACTCGACCCGGATGGCCATCGCCTGCGCGTGTTTGCACTGGATCTGCCATGAGCGGCCATTGGCTGGCGGTTGCCTCGCGCGACCATGTGCGGCGCGGGCTGGCGGAGGGCTTCATGCAGGTCTGTCACGGCAAGGCGGCGCCGCTTCGGCGGCTACAATCGGGCGACTGCGTCGTCTACTATTCGCCGACCGCCGTGTTCGGCCAAGGTGAGCCCTTGCAGGCCTTCACCGCTTTCGGCCGGGTCGCCGCCGGCGTGCCGTACCAGGTCGCGATGAGCGACGACTTCCACCCGTATCGCCGCGACGTGCGCTGGTTCGCCGCCGACGAGACGCCGATCCGGCCACTACTGGCCGAGCTCGACCTAAGCGCCGGGCAGCGTCACTGGGGCTATGCACTGCGACTGGGCTTGCTGCCGCTCAGCGAGCACGATGCCCGGCGGATCGCCGCCGCGATGGGGGTCAACCCGGCATCCATTTAGGAAAGCGAGCAACACAACGCCCCCGCCACGCGGCTGCATGGCGGGGGCGTAACAGGGCTTGCGTCGGGTAGACTCAGTCGAACGACACCTGGCCCGAACCGAGCCGGTTGACCGAGCGCTGCGCCGGCTTGCCCCACACCCGCACATCGCCCGAACCGAGCACCGCCACTTGGGCGGCTTGCGAAGCATAGGCCTTCACATCGCCCGACCCCGACACCTCGACCGCCAGATCTCGCGCCTGCAGCGTCGAGACGTCCACCGCGCCGGAGCCGCTGATGCGCGCCTCGACCCGCTCGGCGCGCCCCGAGGCAACGACATTACCCGAGCCGCTGACCGCGACGCGCAACAACCGGCCGCTGAGCCCCGTCGCGCGTAGATCACCGGCGCCAGCGATATCCACCGACTCCAGCGCCGGCCCGCTCGCCTCGATGCGGATAGGGTCATGCAGTACCACCGAGCCGGTCAGTTTCACCACCAGCCGGCCGTCCTCCACCGTGGTGCTGAGCAGGGGCAACACATCGGCCGGTGCACTCACCACCAGGCGCGGGCGCGCCCCGGCGGTGAAGCTCATCTCTACCGGTGCCGCCAGCGTAATGCTGGAGAACGCCGCCAACGACCGCTCCTCGGTACGCATCGGCCCGTTGGCGACATGGGTAGCCTGCCCGCCCGACACCACCTGACCATTGATGATCACCACGCTCTGGCCGTCGCCGTCGATCACGACATTGCTGCTGGACACGCTGGCAGCGTGGCAGGGCGCACCGGCCACGAACAAGCTGCCCAGCGCCAGGCTGACGAAATGGAATGCTTTCATGCGCTTCCCCCGGTCGGCCCCGGCAACAGGCCTGGGCAAGCTGCGGGGCGCCGCCGGCCTGCTCGGAGCAAGCGGAGCAGCCCCCTCTGTGGGGAGCATAGGCAAGCCCGGTACGGCTAGCCAGGCGCAGGGGCCTCGGCGCGACGGCAGGGTTGGCCGAACGCGGGTCCTGCACCCTCATCGCCGCCACCGGCAGGACCTGCGAAGCGCATTCGCTCAGGCAGCCGAGCCAGCCAGCGCCGGACGAGCGGTCGGTGCCGGCTCCGCCAGTTGTGTCTGCAGGGCTTCGACCACTGCGGCGATCACCGCCTCCCAACCGCCGCCGGCCGGCTGGCGGAACAAGCGCATGCCGGGATACCACGGCGTGTCGCTGCGCTCGGCGAGCCAGCGCCAGTCGGTGCGATAGTCAGGCAGCAGCACCCAGCAAGGCGTGCCGAGCGCACCGGCCAAGTGGGCGACCGCGGTGTCGACGCTGATCACCAGGTCGAGATTCGCCAGCAACGCGGCGGTATCGGCAAAGTCGCTGAGTTCGTCCCCCAGTGCCAGCAGCGACAGGCCCTTTGGTGCGGCCAGAGCCTCGTCCTCGCCCGGCCCCTTCTGCAGGCTGACCCACTGCACCCCGGACACAGCCGCCAGCGGCGCCAGCGTGGCGAGCGAGGGCAGCGAACGGTCGGCATCGTTCTCGAAATACGGGTTGCCCTTCCACACCAGCCCGACACGAAAACCGCCCGGCAGGCGCGCCGCCCAGGCCGCGCTCTGCCCAAGGTTGGCCGAAAGATAGGGAATCGCGGCGGGGATGCCGTGCCGGTGGCTCTGGCACCAGTGCGGCAGGCTCATCGGCAGTGTCCAGTAGTCCCAGCCCGAGGCCGGCACCTCTCCCTGGAAGGACAACACCTCGTCCACGCCCGGCAGGCTGCCGAACAGCCCCGTCAGCCCTGGGTGGCAAACCACGCTGACTCGCGCAGCGCCGCACTGCTTCAGCTCGGCGGTATAGCGGCAAAACTGGATCATGTCGCCGTGGCCGGCCTCGAAGCCGACCACGATCGCCCGGTCGTCGAGCGGTTCGCCCTGCCAGCGCGGGCAGCTGAAGTAGGCTGCCTGCCGCTCCAGCGCCGGGCTGGTGCGCGCCTCCAGGCAGGCCCAACCCTCCTCGAAGCGCCCCCGGCGCAGCAATACATAGCCGAGGTTGAAGCGGGCACGTGCATCGGTCGGGTCCAGCTCCAGCGCGGTGCGATGACAACGCTCCGCCTCGTCCTCGCGCTTGAGACAGGCAAGCAATATCCCCAGGCTGGACCACAGCGCGCTGGATACAGGGGCTTGCTCCAGGGCCTGCCGATAGAGCGCCTCGGCCTCGGCAAAGCGCTTGTGCCGCAATAGCAGTACGCCAAGATTCAGCGCGACCTGAGCACAGCTCGGGTCGGCGAGCAGTGCGCGCCGGTAGCACTGCTCCGCCTCCGCCTCGGCGCCGCGCCGCTCCAGCAGATAACCGAGATTGGCCAGCGCCTCGACCAGCTCCGGCGCCAGTTGCAGCGCCTGGCGGTAGCAGTCCTCGGCCCCGGCGGCATCGCCCGCCTCCATGCGCTGATTGCCCTGGAACAACCAAGTTTCGGCCTGGGAGAGATGTGCTGACATGTGGGCGAGCCCGAAAAGATTGCCCGCACCGGGCGGTGCAGGCTGGAAAACGGCCAGGCTTGGCCGAATCGGCAGGCGGCCAAGCATAACCGACACGGTGCGGGGTTAGAATGGCCGGTTCCAAACACAACAAGACATGATCATGACACCGCAACCACTACTACTCTTCCTGCACATCGCCAGCGTCACCCTGTGGGTCGGCGGTATGTTCTTCGCCTACGTCTGCCTGCGCCCAGCCGCTGCCGCGCTGCTCGAACCGCCGCAGCGCCTCAAGCTGTGGCGCGCAGTATTCGAACGCTTCTTCGTCTGGGTGTGGGCTGCAGTAGTGCTGATCGCCGCCAGCGGCTTCGCCATGCTCGGTCACGTTGGCTTCGCCGCCGCCCCGATCAACTGGCACCTGATGATGGCGCTGGGCACGGTGATGATCGCGGTGTTCGTCTACGTGTTCGCCGTGCCCTACGCCCTGCTCAAGCAGGCCGTCGACAAGGAGGACTGGAAGGCCGCCGGTGCCGCGCTCAACCGCATCCGCCATGCGGTGGGCGGCAACCTGCTGCTGGGTGCGGTGACCATCGCCGTGGCGACGCTGGGTCGCCTGCTCGCCTGAGAACCCGTTCACGATCTGCTGCACTCGGGTGATCCTGCATTGAAATGCCACTCAACATGCTCATGGACTCTGTGTCCATTCCGCTGTTTCGCGTCATTTCGCCTTGGCTGACCCTTCGTTCGCGAGATCGTGAACAGATTCTGAGCACGGGTATCAACGCACTGACGCATCCGGTCGCAACAGCCGGATGCCGACGAACACGCTGATGCCGAACACCAGATGGGCAAACAGCGTCGCCCCACCGCGGCTCACGACAAACCAAGGAAACAACGCGGTGAAGCCGTACAGGTTGACGGCATAGATGACTAGCCCATACAGGGCGCCGCCGGGCAGCACCAGCCGGCGGCGCACCTTTAGCGCGAGGCCCCGCGCCAGCGCCGCATAGGCGATGGACAGGGCAAAATGGATCAGCGTCGCCGCCAATAGCAGCCGCCACGGCCACGCCGACGACTCGGTCAGCACCTCGCGCCCCAGCACGATGGCAGCGGTGAGCCGGGTATCGCGCAGCAGCGTCACCAGCACCGGCATACCGGCCAGCCACCACCACGCCATTTGGGCCACCGTCGCCAGACTGCCGGCCATGCAGCCAACCAGCATCGCCACCAACGGGGCGCTCCATTTCGTCACCGCCACCTCTTAATTCCTCAAATGATCCGGCCGTGATCGGCACGGCTCCGCCGCGCCGGCACTCAGCGTAGCGAAGTCCGGTCGGCCCGCTGCCGAACCAAGCCACCAGGTACCGCGCGCCATTGCCGGCGCCCTTCAGGAACAGAGCGCTCACGGCCGGTTCAGCATCAACCCGCAGTCCGGATCGCGACCGCCCTACTGTGCGGTCGAGGTGGCCGTCTGGCCGAACAGGATGCGCCGCTCCTCTTCGCTCATCGGATTGGACCGCGAATAGCTCTCGCCGGTGCCCTGATAGGCACGGACCGTGGCGGGCCGCGCGGCAATCGCGGTAAACCAGCGCTTCAGATGAGGAAAGTCGTCGAGCCGCTGGCCGTGCGCCTCGTGCGGCACAATCCACGGATAGGCGGCGATATCGGCGATCGAAAACTCGCCCGCCACATAGTCGCGATCGGCCAGGCGCCGGTCGAGCACGCCGTAGAGGCGGTTGGTTTCCTTCTCGTAACGCTCGATTGCGTACGGCACCTTTTCCGGCGCATAGACATTGAAGTGGCCGTTCTGTCCGGCCATCGGCCCCAGCCCCGCCACCTGCCAGAACAACCACTGCAGCACCTCGGCGCGGCCGACCTGGTCACCCGGCAACAGGCGACCGGTCTTTTCGGCCAGGTAGAGCAGCATCGCGCCCGATTCGAACAGCGAGATCGGCGCCCCGCCGCCGGCCGGCTCATGGTCGACCAGCGCCGGGATCTTGTTGTTGGGCGAGATCGCCAGGAACTCCGGGCTGAACTGCTCGCCCTTGCCAATATTGATCGGGATGATCCGATAGGGCAGTCCCACTTCTTCCAGGAACATCGTCAGCTTGTGGCCGTTCGGCGTCGCGCAGTAGTAGAGATCGATCATGGGTGGGTTCTCCGTGGGTGGGCATGACAATATGATCCTCGCCGCGCTGTTTGAACAGGGCCAAAACCGGCCCCTAGCAGGGGGCCAATCCTCGCCACGGCAGCCGCAGTGCAATGTTTGTTAACCATTCTCGAAAGGGCCGAAAGAGCCCTCTGGCTATAGTGGTAGTGGAGCGTTGGCGTCACTCTGTCGCGGAGTGGCGGGCCGATTGGTATTGCGTGGGTGGCCCACAATGCGCGCTCTGCTCTCGTTGTTGCATCGCTTGCTGGTCGTACTGCTCTGCTGCCTGCCGCTGGCGGCCGGAGCTGCGCGACTTGGCGCGCCGCAGCTCGAACAACTGGTCGCGCCGATCGCACTCTACCCTGACCCATTGCTCTCTCAAGTGCTGATGGCGTCGACCTTCCCCGCCCAAGTCGTCTCGGCCGCCGCCTGGTCGCAGCGCCACCCCGAACTGAGCGGCGACGAGGCGGTACAGGCCGTGCAGGAGCAGGATTGGGACCCGAGCGTGCAATCGCTGGCGGCGGTACCCGATGTGCTGGCGATGATGGGCAGCCAACCCGACTGGGTCAGCTCGCTGGGCAAAGCCTTTCAGGCCCAACCCAAGGAGGTGATGGCCGCGGTGCAGCGGCTGCGTGCCCGCGCCGAGCAGGCCGGCTATCTGAACGACACCGAGGCGCAGACACTAGTGGTCGGGCCGGACAACAGCCTGGCCATCGAGCCGAGCGACGATGACGAGTTCTACCTGCCCTACTACGACTCGGCCGTGGTGTACGGCATCTGGCCCTACCCGGCTTATCCGCCGTACTTCTTCCTGCCGCCGTTCGAACACGGCATCAATGTGCGCCACCATCATGATGGCATCCGCTTCGGCCACGGCATCGCCATTCATAACGCTCTGTGGGGCGGCTGCGACTGGCAGGGCCACCGCTTGTTCGTCAATGTCGGCCGCTACAACGCGCTCTATCTGCAAAGCCCGCTGAGCACAACGGCCGCGACGCAGCACTGGCACCGCGGCATGCTGTCGGCGTCACAGGTCTCGCCGCAGCCAGCCCAAACGCCGCCGGCCACTGCGATGCCTCCGAGCCCAAACACCCAGTCGACAGCTACCGCCACGACTCCTGCGACACTCGCTCCTCGGCACACCATCACCTCGCCACTTCATACGGCCATCGCACCGGTGTCGCCGTCAAGCTTAGCAAGCCGGCCGGGCATGCCGCCGCCTGTGACGCTTGGCGCCCGTTACGCAGCCGCACCGCAACCTATGACGGCTCCGCCGTCCCGCCTGTCGGACCGGCCGGTCACACCGCCGACCGTGACGCTCGGCGCCCGCTACGCGGCGACACCGCAGCCGGTACCCACACCGCCATCCCGCTCGCTAGCCCAGCAGCAACCGGCTCCACCGCGGGCCTACCATCCGGTGCAGACGCGCCCCGCGCAGTCCGCCTGGGTCGCCGTCACGCCGCAGGCACCGGCAACCCGACAGGCTAGGATGGCCGAGCCGAGCTATGCCCCGCCGGCACCATCCCACGCCTATACACGGCCGCCGGCAACCTACTATCCGAGCTGGGGCGGTGGTGGAGGCGGCAGTCGCAGCAGCGGCTTCTCCGGTGGTGGCGGCTTCTCGGGCGGCGGCGGCCACCACTGATCTCCGAATTTCACTTTCCTGTCGCGATAGTTGTGCCTAGTCTCTCGCCATCTTCAAACACAGCAAGAAGATGGTACCCATGGACCATCTCAGCGATCTGCGTCTGTTCGTTGACGCCTCGCAACGGGACAACTTCTCGGCCGCCGGCCGCAAGCAGGGCTTGTCTCCTGCGGCAGCCAGCGCTTGACTCGCGAAGGCGGCGTCGCTGCTGTCCCAGAATGCGGCATAGCGATGCGCGGCCAGAATGAGTGGTGCAGCGGCGGCCAACATCAGCAGGCCTGCCTGCCGCGACAGGGAAAGGAAGGGGCGGATCATGGTGGCTCCTGGCTATTGCTGGTTTCCAAGCACAGCCGGAGTATCGAACTACCTGCGACAGTTGATAATTGGCGACAGCCTTGAATGATTGTCTTGTTTGGTTTGAAAATCAGATCGGAATCAAGTCGGTGAAGCCGAGCCCAGCGGCTCAAAGCCCGGCAGCAACGGCACCCGTTCGGCCAGAAACTGGATGAATACCCGGGCGCGCAGCGCCTGGTAACGGCGCGGCGGATACAGCACCGACACACTCTGCATCGCGCTCTGCCAGTCCGGCAGCACCCTCAGCAACTGGCCGCTGCCTAGCAGATCGCCGGCCAACCAGGTCGGCGCCAGCGCCGGTCCCACCCCGCCAAGCAGGGCTTCGCGTATCGCCAGCGCACTGTTGACCCGGTATCTGCCCTGCACGGGCACCTTGGCGAGCTGTCCCTGCGGCCCGAACAGCTCGACAGCATCGATGCTGGCGGCCCCGGCGAAGCGCAAGAGACTATGCCCGACCAGGTCTTCGGGGCGCTCGATCAGCGGGTGGGCCCGCAGATAGTCAGGCGACGCCACCAGATAGCGCGGCGAGCGGGCCAGACGCCGCGCGACCGCATTGGGCGGCATCTCCTCACCCAGGCGCAGCGCCACGTCGACGCCCTCTTCGGTCAGGTCGATGAAGCGGTCGTTCAGCAGCAGCTCGATCTCGATTTCCGGGTACTGCGCCAGAAATTCCAGCACCAGCGCGTTCACGCACAGCACGCCCAGGCTAACCGGCGCGCTGACGCGCAGCGGCCCGACCGGCTGCTCGATCAACCCGCGCACGTCGGCCACCGCCTCGCCGTACTCCTCCAGCATCCGCTTGGCGCGCTCATAGAAGCGCCGCCCCTGCTCGGTCGGCGCGACGTTGCTGGTGGTGCGAATCAGCAGCCGGGCGCCCAGTTGCTGCTCTAGCGCCGCGATGGTCTTGCTGACGGTCGGTTGGGTGGAGCCCAGTTCTCGGGCGGCGGCGGACAGGCTGCCCAGCTCCACTGCCCGCACCAGGGAGTGCATTGCTCGGATGGTGTCCATGGCATTCGATATTGGAATAATCCCAATGCCATTTTGGCGGCTACTGCGGTGGCATGGAAGAGCCTATCGTTCGGGACATCACCTACCCGACAAGGACAACAACATGAACCGCCTGACACTGACACTTCCGCTCGCCCTGGCGCTGGCCGTCACCCTTGGCACCGCCCAAGCCACGCCACCGGCAAACAGGCCACCAGAGAACAGGATCGATAACTGGATCGCGACATGGACGGCCAGCCCGCAGCCGGTCTGGGGCAGCGAGCTACCGCTGCCGATCCGGGTTCCAGCCACATTGACCGACCAGACCGTCCGCCAGGTACTACGTGTCAGCAGCGGCGGCCAGCGGGTGCGCGTGGTGCTGTCCAATGAATACGGCACTGAACCCTTGCGGATCGGCGCCGCCCACGTCGCCATGGCCGTGGCAGGCTCCGCCATCACCGCCGGCAGCGACCGCGTGCTGCGCTTCGGCGGCGAACAAAGCACCACCATCCCGCCCGGCGCCAAGCTGCTCAGCGACCCGGTCGAGCTCGACGTCGCCACGCTGGCCCGCCTAGCGGTGACACTATACTTGCCGGCCAAGACCCTGCTGACCACCTTCCACTGGGACGGCAAGGAAACCGCTTACCTCGCCGCCGGCAACCGGGTCGCCGCCGCCCGTCTCGATACCAACTCCCGCCTGGAGGCACGACTGTTCCTCACCGATGTGCTGGTCGACTCCCCGACCAACGCCGGCACCGTGGTGGCCCTTGGCGACTCGATCACCGACGGCAACGGCTCGACTTCGGACAGCGACCGGCGCTGGCCGGACTTCCTCGCGCAACGTTTAGCGAAAGAACGGATCACCGTGCTCAACGCGGGCATCTCTGGCGGCCGCCTGCTGCAGGACGGCATGGGCAGCAGCGCACTAGCGCGCTTCAACCGCGACGTGCTCAGCCAGCCGCAGCTGAAGAGCGTGGTGGTGCTGCTCGGCATCAACGACATCAGTTGGGCCGGCACCTCGTTCGCCCCTCATGCCGCACCGCCGTCGGCCGACAGCCTGATCGTCGGCTACCGCCAGCTGATCGCGCAGGCGCGGCTGCGCAAGGTGCGCATCATCGGCGCCACGCTGCTGCCGTTCGAGGGCGCGCTGGATGCCACGCCGCTGCAGGGCTACTACAACGCCGACAAGGACAAGCTGCGCCAGGCCATCAACCAATGGATCCGCAGCAGCGGCGAGTTCGACGCCGTCGTCGACTTCGATGCGCTGACACGCGACCCGGCCCGGCCAAGCCGCCTGTTGCCGCGTTACGACTCCGGCGACCACCTGCACCCCGGTGACGCCGGCTACCAGGCGATGGCGGATAGTCTGGACCACCAGACGCTGCTGGGTAAGCGCTGAGCAAGTGTCTGAAAGGGAAAATCCCCTTGAAACAGGGGGATTTTCAAGAATGCATAGTGGTTGCCCCGCGTTGCGCACCACTGTATTTGGCTCTTAAAGAAGGGCCGGCATCAGGCAAAACCAATAAATCCAACCTGTCCACAATGACTTAATAAAAAAAAACGCCGCAGAGCATCAGCCACGTTTTTTTCCGACCACTCTGCAAAACACTGATCATCCGTCATGAGAGATGCCTTGTTTTAAGCTTACCGCACCCCGAAGCCGCCGCTTATCCCCCATCATGCGCACCACACCGCCAAGTTCGAGCTAAAAATCGTGGCGTTTGATCTGCCCCAAGGCAAAGCAAAGCCTATGGGCGTTCACACTGCAATACTGCGCGCGGCCGTACAATCAGCACTTACCGCAACTGGGCAAGTCCGTTCAGACAATAAGAGATTGGCAGAGACAGAGGCCCGAGCGATCAATCATCCAGACCGGACACCTAGAGCAAACTGAAAACAGTGGAAAGGTCGTGTGTTAGAGCTATGAAAACCATTCGATGCCTCGTGCTGGCAACCCTATTAGGCGCCCAGTCTTTTTCATTTGCCGCCCCCAGTGTGCAGGTCGGCTTTTCGCCGGAAGGTTCGGCGCGGAAGCTGGTTCTGAACGTGATCGGCAGCGCGACAAAGAGCATTCAAATGATGGGGTATTCGTTCACGGCCCCCGATATTATGCAGGCGCTGGTGGAAGCACATGCGCGAGGGGTAGAGGTGCGCGTGGTCATCGACAAGAAACGCAACCAGGGGAAGGCCAGCAAAGCGGCTATACAGTTTGTCACCAGCAAAGGGGTGAAGCTGCGTATCGACGACCACTACAACATTCAACACGACAACCGTAACCTTGCTTGAGGTGTTACGTGATGCACTGGCCGGCGTAACGCTGGCGTCGATGAATATCCCACAAGTGTTGGGCTATGCGCGCATCGCCGGTATGCCGGCAGTAACGGGGCTCTACACGGTTTTTCTGCCTTTGGTGGCTTTCGCGCTATTCGGCGCCTCTCGTCATCTAGTGGTGGCGGCCGACTCGGCGACAGCCACCATTTTGGCCAGCCGACTGTCTTCCATGGCACCGATCTCAAGCGCTGAGTACATTGCACTCGCAGGGATGGTCGCGCTCTTGACTGCGGCACTGCTTCTGGTAGCGCGAGTGTTCAAGCTCGGTTTCCTCGCGGACTTTCTTTCACGTACGGTGCTGGTCGGCTTTCTTTCCGGGGTTGGCGTGCAGGTCGGTGTGGCTATGCTGGGGGATATGACGGGCATCTCATTAAAGTCATCCAACACCGCGGTCCAGCTTGGATTGCTCGCCCAGCACCTTTCCCAGGTGCACTTCGTTACCCTTGGGGTTTCACTGGTCGTGGTGACGGGTATCCTGAGTTTTAAACATTTCCTGCCGCGATTCCCAGCCCCTTTTTTTGCCGTCGTGCTGGGGATTGCTGCAAGCTATGTCTACGATTTTGCTGGCCACGGTATTGCCGTCCTAGGCCCCGTTGCTGGCGGCCTGCCGTCTTTGCACTGGCCAACTGCCAGTTGGCAAGAGACGCTGAGCCTGTTGCCTGTGGCCGGTTCTTGCTTTGTGATGATTCTCGCGCAGAGTGCCGCCACGGGCCGCATATTCGCACAGCGCTATCACGAGCGCGGTGATGAAAATGCGGACATTCTGGGGTTGGCGGCAGCCAATGCCGCGGCCTCGGTGTCCGGGACGTTTGTTGTCAATGGCAGCCCAACACAGACAGCCATGGCAGAACTCGCTGGGGCGCGCAGCCAGTGCGCCCAACTGGTCTTTGCCGGAGTGGTAGTGGTGGTGCTGCTGTTCTTGAGCCAATCGCTACAGTATCTGCCGCACTGCGTCCTCGGTGGCATCGTGTTCACGATTGCCATCGGACTCATCGACATGAAGAGCCTGGGGGCCATGCGGCGTGAAAGTCCGGGTGAATTCACACTGGCACTAGTGACCGCCGCCGCAGTGGTGCTGGTAGGGGTCGAGCACGGAATTCTATTGGCCATCGCGTTGTCGTTACTCCGACATGTCCGCCACAGTTACCATCCTCACACCATGATGATGGCTTCGGGGGGCGATGGCCGCTGGCAGCCGGTACCGACGGCCCCTGGTACCGAAACGGCACCGGGGTTGATCATTTATCGCTTCGATGCGGACTTGTTCTATGCAAACGAGCGTTTTTTCGTCGATGAAGTACACCGTCTAATCGATCAGGCACCAAGCACAGTACGCTGGTTTGTGGTCGATGCAGGAGCCATTACGGACCTAGACTATTCGGCGGCTAAATCTGTGCGAGAACTGTGCGACAGCCTGTCACAACGCGATATCAGCATGATCTTTGCCCGTGTTAACCCTTATCTGCACTCCGATCTGAACCGACATGGCATCGCTGCGGTTATCGGCGAAGAACGTATTTTTGCGACCTTGCACCAGGCCCTTGACTCATTAGGTCTGATTGCTGCCCTGCACACAGGAAATTGAGGGGCCTAAGCTACTCGTTAAAAGCTTCTTCAATTTAGTGCTTGTGCTGAAGGTTCAAATCCGGGAAATGCAAGCAAATGGCTGATCAAGTCCCCCTCATACGAACGCTGACCGCAGGGCTACCGACCAGCTCCAGCTATAAGGCGGTGAATGCCCATGACCGCAACTTCACGCGTGGCAAGCTGGAGCAGCGCCTGCAGGAAATCGATCACTGCATCGAACGTTATCTCTCCGCGATGGCAACAGCGGACCGTCAACCGGCCGAGATTGCAGAAGCCAGGACCACTCGGCTGAAGCAGAAAATGGCCACGTTGCAAGCCCGGCTCGACAAGCTCAAGCATATCCAGGTGCAACTGGAACGAGAGCCCGCAGGGCAAATTTCACTGACCGATCCAGATGCCCGAGCGATGGCCACCAGTACCAGCCGCGGGCTGGTCGGCTACAACGTTCAAACCGCCGTCGACACCCAGCATCACCTCATTGTTGCCCACGAAGTCACCAACCAAGGCAGTGATCGACGTCAATTGGCGAAGATGGCCAAAGACGCGAGGCAGGCCACCCATCTTCAAGCCATTGCAGACCGCGGTTACTTCCATGGAGAAGAAGTCTGGGCCTGCGCTGAAGCCGGTATGGTGTCGTTGGTGTCGAAACAGATGACCTCCGCCGCCAAAGCCGAGGGGGCGTTTCGACAAAGCAGACTTTATATTTGACCCAGCCACAGGAGAGTACGTTTGCCCGGCAGGCAGCCGGCTGATCTGGCGCTTCTCAACGACGGAACGTGGCGCATTGATCCATAAGTACTGGAGTTCAGATTGCCCCCGTTGCGGGCTCAAGGAGCAATGTACGCCCAGCTCATACCGTCGAGTGACACGCGGGGAGCACGAAGCCGTGTTGGAGGAGATGCAAAAGCATCTGGACACCCAGCCAGGCATGATGAGGCTACGGCGTCAGACGGTGGAGCATCCGTTTGGCACGCTGAAAGACTGGGTGGGAGCAACCCATTTCCTGACGCGCACCTTGGCGCACGTCAGTACCGAGATGAGTTTGCATGTGCTCGCCTACAACATGAAGCGAGTCATAAAGATCATCCGATTTACTGGGTTAATAGAGGCAGTAGTGGCCTGAAAGGGCCTTATTGCCCGTCAAAATAGCTTGGTTTGTGCCGCGACCGCTATCGGTAACCCAAAAGAGGGTGACGCAACCATGCGGGTATCAACCATTCACCGTGTTTCCACACAGCCTCCGGCCAAAGCAGCCATTCGCCCCTTCAATGACGAATGGCCTCTTTCACATCGGAAAGCAGCCCTCGAGGTATCTAGCAAACTAGAGGCGATTCATTCGATCACGCCGCCTTAGCCTCATGAAAGTTCATGATTTGTCCTAGACTTCTTGAAGCGCGCCAAACATCTTGCATGGGAGACAGCAATGCTGACGCAGAAAACCAAAGACATCGTGAAGGCGACGGCACCGGTGTTGGCAGAGCATGGATATCCCATCATCCAGTGCTTTTACAAGCGCCTATTCGAAGCGCATCCTGATTTGAAGAATGTGTTCAACATGGCCCATCAGGAACAGGGTCAGCAACAACAGGCACTGGCACGAGCAGTGTACGCCTATGCGGAACATATCGAGGATCCTAGTAGCCTGATGGCAATGCTGAAGACCATTGCGAACAAGCACGCAAGCCTGGGCGTCCGTCCAGAGCATTATCCTGTCGTCGGGCAACACCTGCTGGCGGCGATCAAAGAAGTCTTGGGCGCCGCGGCAACCGACGAGATCATTTCCGCATGGGCGCAAGCCTACGGAAATCTTGCCGACATCATGATGGGCATGGAAAGTGAATTGTATGAACGTACCGCCTCGCAGTTGGGCGGCTGGACCGGCTGGCGCCCCTTCATGGTTCGCGAGAAGCGTCCCGAGAGCAGTGTGATTACCTCTTTTGTCCTCGAGCCTGCGGATGGCGGCCATGTCGAGAACTTCGAACCTGGACAGTACATCAGCCTGGCAATTGACATACCCGCATTGGGGCTGCAGCAGATTCGCCAGTACAGCCTATCCGATATGCCAAATGGGCGAAGCTATCGAATTTCAGTGAAGCGCGAAGGTGGTGGCACACATCCACCGGGCTATGTTTCGTGTCTGTTACACGACCATGTCCAAGTCGGCGACGAGGTCATGTTGGCCGCACCGTATGGCACTTTTCATATCGACGTCGCCGCCAAGACGCCTATCGTGCTCATTAGCGGTGGTGTCGGGCTGACCCCAATGATCAGCATGCTCAAAAAGGCAATACAAGATCCACAGCGGCAAGTGGCATTCGTGCATGGCGCGCGTAATAGTAGAGTGCAAGCCATGCGCGACCGGCTACGCGAGACAGCGAAGTCACATACCAATTTCCACCTGATTATATTTTATGACGATCCTTTGCCACAGGACGTCGCGGGCAAAGATTACGATTACACCGGTTTCGTCGATGTGAAGGCGATCACAGATGAGATTTTGTTGCCGGATGCCGATTACTACATTTGTGGCCCGATCCCATTCATGCGAATGCAACATGATGCCCTGAAGGATTTGGGCATCCATGAGGCCCGCATTCATCATGAGGTATTCGGCCCGGACCTATTTGACGAATAGGAATTGCATACGTGGACGCCGCCCGGATTGGAAGTTCCGGGGCACGAACGGAGATTTCCGATTGGCGTGCGGCATCCCTTTCAGGATGGTCAGATGCGAAACGGCTTACTCCTTCGCCAGTCCATGGGCCGTGGCGCTCGCATCTAACTTCTACCGAGTCTCCACTTTTTTCTGACGTCAGGACGACTGACTTTTCGTCCAAGTTTTTTGCCTTCGGCTTCGTGCGTACCACCCCGGCATGTGAGCACTCAATGAGCGGCCCCCCGCTCGAACTGAGAAATGGTCGCGAGCACAGTCATGCAGAACCTGTCGGATTCCAGCAATGACGAGTGTGTCGGACAATCCAGTTCTTCGGCAGCCAAGGGGATGTTAGCCACTGAACAAGATAGGAGCCGTACTATCATGTCGAAAGTCCTATGCGTCCTTTATCCCGACCCGGCCCCCGGATATCCGCCGCACTATGTTCGAGATGAGATCCCAATCATCACCACCTACGCCGATGGCCAGATGGCCCCTACTCCAACGGAACCTCTCGGATTTAGGCCGGGCGAACTCGTCGGGTCGGTCTCGGGCGAACTGGGTCTTCGCAGCTATCTGGAGAAGCTCGGCCACGAACTCATCGTGACCAGCGACAAAGATGGCCCGAACTCGGAGTTTGAGAAGATGCTTCCTGACGCGGAAGTGGTCATCTCTCAGCCTTTCTGGCCGGCGTATCTAACCAAAGAACGGATCATCAAGGCAAAGAAGCTGAAGCTCGCTTTAACTGCCGGTATCGGCTCCGATCATATCGATCTCGAGGCGGCCGCCCATGCGCATATAACCGTGGCCGAGGTTACCGGCTCGAATAGCGTCAGCGTGGCAGAGCATGTCGTGATGGTTATGCTATCGATGGTCCGCAATTACCTACCTTCACACGAAATCGCTGTTCATGGCGGATGGAACATTGCCGACTGCGTCTCTCGCAGCTACGACATAGAAGGTATGCATTTCGGCACGATCGGCGCTGGCCGGATCGGTCTTGCGGTGCTGCGCAGGCTCAAGCCCTTCGGGCTGCATTTGCACTACACTCAGCGGCACCGGCTGAGTTCAGAGATCGAGCAGGAATTAGGCTTAATTTTCCACCCCGATGCCGAAACGCTCGTGAGCGCCGTAGATTTCGTCAATCTCCAGATACCGCTTTACCCCTCAACCGAGCATTTGTTCGATGACAAGATGTTCGCCAGAATGAAGCGTGGCTCCTATCTCATCAACTCGGCGCGCGGAAAACTGGTTGACCGTGACGCCGTTGTGCGCGCGGTTACGTCCGGTCACATCGCAGGCTACGCTGGTGACGTGTGGTTCCCTGAACCAGCGCCGCCGGACCATCCTTGGCGTACCATGCCTTTCAATGGCATGACACCGCATATATCTGGGACCTCGCTATCCGCACAAGCACGCTATGCCGCAGGTACCCTGGAGATCCTGGAGAGCTATTTCGGTGGAGTCCCCATCCGTGAAGAATATCTCATCGTTGACGGTGGGGTACTGGCTGGCACAGGTGCCAAGTCCTACAGGCTGACGTAAACCTAGGCGTAGGCGTCTCTTGATCCTTCTGAGTCTGAACAGCGATTTCGCGGCAAGCTGGACAGGCATTTCACATAGAGGTTTCGCGCAATTGGCGCAAAGTTCTGAGCCGGGTGATCTGCGGTGCTGTCGTCCATATATGCATAAGTCGGGCTCGGGCCAAGTTACCCCTACCTCAGCCGAATTTCAGGCGAGCGCGGCCGTCACCGGCATGCCGAGCCGGTTGAACGTATTCAGAATGGCGCAACGCACCTGTACCTCAGCGACCTGCCGTTCCGGTAAGCGAGCCGCCAGTCGTTCACCCAATAACTTGAAACGTCCCATGGTCGTCTCCACCAGGCTGCGCCGATGGTAGCCACTCCACTTCTTCCAGAGCCCCAACCCAGATGCTTGGCGGCAGCCAAGGTGGCATTCCAAGCTTGAGCGAAATCAGCGCGGTCTTTCCAAGGCTTGTCGCTCCGCCTCGGCTGCACGATGACCTCCGCCCCCTACGATGAACCACCCGATAGAAGCCTCGGGTACCCCC
The DNA here is from genome assembly GCA_025989215.1 of Neisseriaceae bacterium JH1-16. Taxonomy (GTDB): domain Bacteria; phylum Pseudomonadota; class Gammaproteobacteria; order Burkholderiales; family Chromobacteriaceae; genus Crenobacter_A. Next base: position 374,342 of record JAPDNP010000002.1, read on the forward strand.
GGCGACACCGTGGCAAGTGGCCGCTCCGCACAGCAGCAAGGCCTTCGCGTTGGTCGGCACATTGATGATGCATCCCAATCATCCTGGCCTACACTACGCTGGGTTACTGGGTGTTCCGCAGCATGTTACGCGAGAGCAACAGCGGCTTTTACCGCCTCTCCCCGCCCGGCCTCGTCGGGCAGCCCATCAACGACGTGAGATCGCATCATGAGCACCTACAAGACGAGCAAATCCAGGCAATGGCTCTGGTTCATCGGTCTGTGGCTGGCCGGCGTAGCGACGATAGCGCTAGTTGCGTCACTCCTCCACCTGCTGATTGATCTGGTGAGCTAGCCCTGCCCTACAGTCGACATCTTCCGGTTTCGTCGGGTGACAGCTCCCGTCCTTGCTGATGGGGAAAAGAGACTGGCCATGGCCAAGAGCGTTGTTAATGAAATGGACGCCCTCTTCCGGAACCGACATCGCGGTGCCACTGTGAGTTTGAAACCAACTCATTGATCGAAAGAAGCGCCACCATAAACATGGACTGTCCCTAGAACCGTAGACACACTCGACCCTCACGCCGAGGTCCGCTCAAAGGCCTCGGGACTGACGCCGCCCAGGTGACTGTGGTGGCGGGTAGCGCGAAAGCCACCAAATAGAAACACGGTGTAGAGACCTGTTACTGCCGGCATACCGGCGATGCGCGCATAGCCCAACACTTGTGGGATATTCGGCCAGTGCATCGCGTACATGACGCAACGAGCTGCCGGCCAACACCTGCTCGACTGCCTCACACTTGAGTAACTCGGGAAAACTTCTACGGCCCTTGGTCATGAACTCTCCTTGGGGGCGGATTATCCATCCTTAAGTCCCCCCCTCCCCCGAATCCGAGACATACCACCTTCCTCGACCCGTTTAAGTTCGGCCGCCCTGTACAGAAAAGAGTCCACATCGACGTTTGCTAAACGTATGGATTTACCCCAGAAGTCCGAGAACGCCCCCTTCACGCACACCGAGCCCGCGCGGGCTCTAGTTCATCCCCCATCTCAACAAAGGAAAAAGCCGCACGCTCACAGGCCAACTTCCATGCAGCTCGTTCTATAACTCCTAAGATAATCCGACGGATGAACATCTTATCCAATGAGCACACAGACTCCCGAACCGCAAGCCGTATTCAGCCCAGTTACCCGCAGCGCGATGTTCATCGTTGCGACGCTCTCCGGCGGCGCTGACCACGCTGACACCGTGCGCGCATGGTGTGCCGATATTGGAATGCACATTCGCTCAGTCGGAAGACGCATTCCATCCGGCAATCTGTCATGCGTCTGCGGCTTCAGCTCACACGCATGGGACATCCTGTTCGGCCCCCCCCGTCCAGCGTTACTTCATCCTTTCCGAGAAGTCGGCTCTGGCGCACGCGTTGCTGTCGCGACACCGGGCGATATCCTGCTGCACATTCGCGCCGACGATATGGGCCTCTGCTTCGAACTCGCCACACAACTGATCGGCAAGCTTGGTGAAGCCGTGAAAGTCGTCGATGAAGTGCATGGTTTTCGCTACTTCGATCAGCGCGCAATGATCGGTTTCGTCGACGGCACGGAGAACCCAATAGGAAGCGAGGCGGTTGACTCCACCGTCATCGGTGACGAGGACCGACAGTTCGCTGGCGGCAGTTTCGTCATCGTGCAGAAGTATCTACACGATATGGCCGGCTGGAACACGCTTACCGTAGAAATGCAGGAACGCATCATCGGCCGAACGAAGCTGTCGAATATCGAGCTCGATGAGGAGATCAAACCTTCATCGTCACACAGCTCGCTGACAACACTGGTCGAAAATGGACAAGAGGTGAAGATTCTTCGCGACAACATGCCATTCGGCCATCCCGGCACGGGAGAATTCGGCACCTATTTCATAGGCTATGCCCGTTCACCTGAACCGATCGAGCAGATGCTCGAGAACATGTTCGTCGGGCGACCACCGGGAAATTACGATCGACTGCTTGATTATAGCCGTGCCGTCACAGGCAACCTTTTCTTCGTCCCATCAGCAAACCTACTCGAAATACTCGGGACCAGCGCCGTAAATGCCACCGCTCCCCTCCAACACACTTCCACCTCGTCAATCGAGTCTCTCCAAAAAGGCTCATTAAATATTGGATCGCTCAAAGGAACCAACCAATATGAATAACCTACACCGAGAACTGGCCCCAATCTCCAACGATGCCTGGTCGCAGATTGAAGAGGAAGTGGCGCGTACCTTCAAACGGTCCGTCGCAGGACGGCGCGTGGTGGACGTAAAGAGCCCGGGGGGCTCCGGGCTGGCGGGTGTGGGCACAGGTCACCAGCACGAAATTACAGCGCCACAACCAGGCGTCAGCGCCAGGCTCCGCGAAATAAAAGCACTGGTCCAATTGACTGTACCGTTCGAACTTCAGCGCGATGCCATCGATGACGTAGAACGTGGCGCGAGCGACTCCGACTGGCAACCGGCAAAAGATGCAGCGAAGAAGCTCGCATATGTCGAAGATCGAGCGATCCTCGACGGCTACAAGTCCGCAGGCATCGTAGGCATCCGCGAAGGCTCATCAAATCCGCAGATCACATTACCTGCCGACATCGGCGACTATCCAGATGTGATAAGCAAAGCTCTTGAGACGTTGCGATTCGCCGGCGTCGACGGCCCCTATTCCGTGCTGCTCGGCGCTGACGCATACACCGCGCTCGACGAGGCACGCGACCACGGCTATCCAGTCATCGAGCATATTAAAAAGATAATCAACGGCGAGATAATCTGGGCCCCGGCAATTGATGGGGGCAGCGTACTGTCGATGCGCGGTGGAGATTTCGAGTTGCACCTTGGAGATGACCTATCGATCGGCTATGTTAGCCATACGGACAAGGTCGTGCGGCTCTATCTGCGTGAGACGCTTACATTCTTGATGTTAACGAGTGAAGCATCTGTTTCAGTGGCAATGCCATAAAAAACCGTCAAGCAATAAGTGCATTAGCATTATTCAATGCCACGAGCGTTCCAACTTCTAACCCCTGGAAATGCGAGCGCCTTAACTGATGGAGGTTACTCCGCCGTGTCTACACTCTGCGATATTTGTCATGCCCGCCCCGCTGTCGCACGCGTATCAGTAATGCAAGATGGTGAGCGTAAATCGCTCTCAATATGCGACTATCACTACCGCCAATTGATGCGGCATCAAAGCATGCTCAATCCATTCGATTCTCTACTGGGTGGTGGAGGCAGCCTGTCGCGCTTCTTTGGCAGCGGTTTCGGCGACGAAGAGCAGCCTCTCTCCGCTGAGGTGCCACGCGAATCCGTCGATGCAACCGACGCATTCAGCGAACAGACGATCGAATTGCTTCAGCGTGCAGCGGAAAAAGCCCATGAATTGCAGCGTAGCGAACTCGACACCGAGCATCTGTTATATGTACTCGCCGACACCGACGTGTGCGCGGCGCTGTTAAAGGAGCTGAAACTCTCGCCGCAGGACATCAAGGGCTACATCGACACGCACGCGCAAGTCGGCACCGCCGACCCGAGCGCGCAGATCGATAAGATGACCATCTCACCACGGCTGAAGAAAGCCTTTCAGTTTGCCTTCCAAGCGTCACGCGATCTTGGCCACTCGTATGTCGGGCCTGAACACTTGCTGATCGGCCTCGCGGCGGTGCCGGAAAGCATTGCAGGCACACTCCTGAAGAAGTACGGTGTAACGCCTGAAGCGTTGCGGCAAAAGGTGGTCAAAGTGGTCGGTAAGGGTGCGGAGGATGGTCGCGTCGAAGCGTCGACCGGCACCCCCAACCTCGACAAGTTCGGCAGAGATCTCACCGCGATGGCGCGCCAGGGCAAACTCGACCCAGTGCTCGGCCGTGCGCAGGAGATCGAAAGCACGATCGAGGTGCTCGCCCGACGCAAGAAGAACAACCCTGTGCTGATCGGCGAACCCGGCGTCGGCAAGACGGCGATCGTCGAGGGACTCGCTCAGCGCATCGTCAATGGCGACGTGCCGGAAGTATTGCGCGGTAAGCGACTCGTCGAAGTGAACATCAATTCGATGATCGCGGGCGCGAAATATCGCGGCGAATTCGAGGAGCGCGCCAAGCAGTTGATCGACGAGGTCACGGCGAAGCAAGACGAACTGATCCTGTTCATTGACGAGCTGCATACGATCGTTGGTGCGGGACAAGGCGGCGGCGAAGGCGGCCTCGACATCGCCAACGTACTGAAGCCCGCGCTCGCTCGCGGCGAGCTGAGTCTGATCGGCGCTACAACGCTCAACGAGTATCAGAAGTACATCGAAAAAGACGCTGCACTCGAGCGACGCTTCCAGCCAGTGCTCGTGCCCGAGCCGACGGTCGAACAGACCATTGTTATTTTGCGCGGTCTACGCGACAAGCTCGAGGCGCACCATCAAGTGACCTTTACCGACGATGCGTTCGTTGCGGCCGCTGAATTCGCGGACCGTTACATCACGTCGCGCTTCCTACCCGACAAGGCCATCGATCTTATCGACCAGGCAGCAGCGCGGGTTCGGATTAGTTCGACATTGCGGCCTGCCAATATCCAGGAGCTGGAAGCGGAAATCGCTCAGCTTAAGCGTGAGCAGGACTATGCATCGTCGCGTAAGCGTTTCGACGAAGCGAAAAACTTCGAGGAACGCATCGGTGAGAAGCAAAAGCACCTCGATGAGCTGACTGAGGCCTGGCAACGCAAAACCGGATCAGAAACGCTCGAAGTGACGGTGGCGTCGGTGGCGGAAGTCGTATCGCGCCTCACCGGCATTCCGGTCGCGGAACTCACGCAGGAGGAACGCCAGAAGCTACTCAAGATGGAGGAGCAGCTGCGCGAGCGCGTGGTCGGCCAGAACGATGCCGTGGTCGCGGTGAGCGATGCGGTGCGGCTCTCGCGGGCGGGACTCGGCCAGGAGCATAGGCCGATCGCGACATTCCTGTTCCTCGGGCCCACCGGCGTAGGCAAGACCGAACTCGCGAAGGCCCTCGCCGAAACCGTTTTCGGCGATGAGCAGTCGATTATCCGCATCGACATGTCCGAATACATGGAGCGGCACGCAGTCGCGCGCCTGATCGGCGCGCCTCCGGGCTACGTCGGTTACGAAGAAGGCGGTCAGTTGACCGAACGCGTGCGGCGACGCCCCTATAGCGTGATCCTGCTTGACGAGATCGAGAAGGCGCACCCGGACGTCTACAACGTGCTGCTGCAGGTGTTTGATGACGGGCGCCTTACCGACGGCAAGGGGCGCGTGGTCGACTTCAGCAACACGATTCTGATCGCGACCAGCAACCTCGGCGCCGCCATCATCATGGACAACCTCGAACAGCCCGAGGCTGAGCGCAAGACCGACAAAGCGATCCGCGAGGAACTGATGCAGGTGCTCAAGGGGCACTTCCGTCCCGAGTTCCTAAACCGGATCGACGAGATCATCGTGTTCCACGCGCTCTCGAAGGAAAACATTCGCTCCATCGTGCAGATCCAGCTCGATCGCGTGATACGCACCGCGGCGGCCCAGGACATCACCCTCAAAATCGGCGATTCGCTCGCCGACCACCTAGTCGAGGCCGGCTATCAACCCGAGTTCGGCGCACGCGAATTGAAACGCCAGATACGTCAAGAAGTCGAAACGCGGCTCGCGAAAGAGATTCTCAGCGATGCACTGAAACCGGGAGATAGTGTTGAGATTGACTACGATAAGGAAAGCGGCGAAGTAAAGTTCAACAAAGACTCGGCCCCTCCTGAGGAGGTGAAGGACGGCAAAGCCACGTCTTGAGACAGCGGAGTGCACAAGATCCCGAAGAAAGCCTGAATAGTCGAAATTGTCCGTAAATTTAAGCCGCCATGCGGCGTAACCCAAGCAGCATCCAGGGTTCCTGGAGCGGCTCATGAAGTTCCTGGTTCATGGAGATCACAAACATGGCTACTCGACGTGAAGTGCCCGGTGTCAGACCGTATGACGCACCTGCAGGGGGCTGGGGAGCGCTTCGAGCGACAGCTCAAGCGATCCATGAACAAATGGACAGCATCAAGGCCCCTATCACGCTGCTTCGGACCAACCAGCCCGACGGCTTCGATTGCCCTGGTTGCGCTTGGCCAGACAAGGAACATAGGTCGACTTTCCAGTTCTGCGAAAACGGGGCAAAGGCCGTCACTTGGGAAGCAACCAACAAGCGGGTGACGCCAGAGTTTTTTGCGAACAACACCGTATCGTCGCTGCTCAAGATGTCTGATTATGAACTGGAGGATATGGGGCGACTCACCCACCCGCTTGTCTACGACCGTGCCACTGACACGTTCCGAGCGGTGGAGTGGGACGCGGCGTTCGCCCGGATTGGAGAAATCCTTCGCGGACTGTCACCCGACCAAGCCGAGTTCTATACCTCTGGCAGGGCGTCCAACGAGGCCGCCTACCTCTATCAGCTGTTCGTACGGGAATATGGAACAAACAATTTCCCGGATTGCTCGAACATGTGCCACGAACCAACCAGCGTCGGCTTGCCGCAGTCGATCGGCATTGGCAAGGGCACGGTGTCACTGGACGACTTCGACAGCTGCGAGCTCATCATCGCAATCGGCCACAACCCCGGGACAAATCACCCCCGGATGATGGGAACGCTGCATGAAGCAGCACGACGTGGCGTCCAGATCTTCGTGTTCAACCCGCTTCGGGAGCGCGCGCTCGAACGATTTGCGGATCCGCAAAGCTGGCTGGAGATGGCCACTTTCGGCTCTACCAAAATCGCCTCAACTTATTATCAGGTTGACGGTGGCGGCGACGCGGCCGCCCTCCTCGGCATCATGAAGGCGCTCTTGGCGATGGATGCCGAACAAGGTGGTAACGTCCTAGATCATCAATTTATCAAAACGCACACTGAAGGTTTCGACGCGTTTGCTGCGGGTGTGCAAGCAACGACGTGGCCGGATATCGAAAAAGCCAGCGGACTCCGTCAAGCAGATCTGGAGCAAGTCGCCATTGCCTATGCAAAATCGAATGCGACCATTATCTCTTATGGCATGGGTATTACCCAGCATAACAAAGGCACCGCAAATGTCCGTCTGATTGCGGATCTGTTGCTACTGCGCGGCAACTTTGGCAAGCCCGGCGCGGGTATTTGTCCATTGCGCGGCCATTCCAACGTGCAGGGGAATAGGACCGTCGGCATCACCGAAAAACCGTCGGACAGCTTCCTCAAGCAGCTGGAGGATGTGTTCGGCTTCAAGCCTCCCCAGAATCACGGCCACGATGCTGTCCAGGCCATGCAGGCGATGATCGATGGTACGGCTAAAGCCTTGTTTTGCCTGGGGGGCAACTTCGCGGTTGCACTACCCGATCCCGAGCAGTCCTTTCCCGCCATGGCAAAGCTCGATCTGAGCGTCCATATCGGCACAAAGCTCAATCGTACGCACCTGCTGGTTGCTAAAGAAACGTATGTGTTCCCATGCCTGGGACGCACGGAGCTTGATATACAAGCAAGCGGACAGCAATCCATAACCGTCGAGGACTCGATGTCGATGGTCCACGCATCGGCAGGAAAAATGACGCCAGCATCTGAGCAGTTGCGTTCTGAACCCGCGATCGTCGCCGGTATCGCGAATGCGACACTGCCAAACAGTAAGGTGTCTTGGTTAGAGCTCATTGCCGACTATGACAAGATCCGCGACCTAATCGACAAGACCATTCCAGGCTTCGAAGCCTTCAATGAACGCATCAGAACGCCAGGAGGATTCCGCCTCCCGCTTCCGCCGACCGAACGCAAGTGGATAACACCAACAGGAAAAGCGATGTTCTCAGTGTATGGCGGAGTAAAAGAAGACGCAGACGTCTTCGGTGCTGAAAATGTGCTGCGCCTCATCACGCTTCGCAGCCACGATCAATACAACACCACTATCTATGCCCTAGATGATCGTTACCGAGGCGTATTCGGGCGGCGTGACGTGCTGTTCATGAACGAAGATGATCTTGCCGCATGTGGACTCGAACATGGAGACTTGGTCGACATTGAGACGATGCTACCGGGCAAACAGCTTCGCCTTGAGAAGATCACCGCGATTGCCTACAACATCGCAAAAGGTTCGGTTGGGGCCTACTATCCGGAGGCGAACGTGCTGATACCGCTAGATTATATTGACAAAGAGAGTGGCACGCCTTCCTATAAGTCTGTGCCTGTTCGTGTGGAACGCTCTAAGAGCCGCTAACAAAACCTCAAATAGAGGAAGGGGCGCCCAAGGCGCCCCCTATAACGGTCAGGAATTTACTTCGTTGAGGCTGGGGTACCAGCCGGCTCGTCCGCCGCATGATGTGCCATCGGCATCTTCGGTACCGATTGCTCCCGCGCTTGGCGTCCATACAGGCTCACGCGCTCTTCGCCATGGTCGGCAAAAGCGGCTCCGGTCGCAAAGGCGATCAGGGCGGCAGTGATCAGGGTCAGGACTTTCATGATCCGCTTCCTTTCAGGTGTGCGTCCGGCCACATGCCGAGCGCCCTACCCCCTTTAGTCGTACGGGCGCGCTCTACCTTACATCACACCGGACATCACACCGGTGGATAGCCGTGAGGTCACGCCCATACAGCTTGCCGCTACCGCTCCACTCGTTCACCACATTCACCCAGAACAATGAAGGGCTGCAACGGGTCGAGCACTGCCCCTTGCTAGGGAGGAAAGCCGTCATTCAGAACGAGCCGACCACCACCGGGGCTACCTGACAGATTGCTGACGTAGCGCTGGGCCACTCCCAGTGGCCGCAAAGGCCGATCAACAGCCATTTGGGGCTGCTTCACCGGCGACAGCTCCTCGGCCTAAGCCGACATCTGCCCATCGGCGTTGGCGCGTCGGCTAGGCGCTGCTGACCGGTCGTTCGCCGCTCAGCAGTCGCGAACGTCCGGTTCCAATTTCCTCGAATGCGTATTTTCGACCCGTACAGCGATGTCCGAAACTTCCTTTCCCGTCGAGCGAATCGTCGGACGGATCGTGGCAGCGCCGAGAAGCCGCGGTTCAACGCCGGGGCGCAGTGGCGTTCCCGACAGGGGGGCCGCCCCCTGGAACCGCCTGTGGAGCGCCTTCTGCTCGAACCAGAAGGAATCCTCGTGTTTCCGCGGATGCAGGATCAACCGTATTCATGGCGTCCCAAAGCTCCCGCAATGGGACCCACGTATACGGATACTTCTGCGCCGCTACGTCCAGGACCAGCAGCCGGTCGGATGCGGCGTTGTACGCCCCAACCGGTGAGATATGGCCCAAGCCTTCCTGCTTCAGGACGGCGCGATCGTAGTTGACGATGAGGAACTCGTAAGGATCGGCGAGCGTGGCACTTGCCACCTTGCGAAAAGACGCAAGGCTGCTTTGCGCGGCATGGACGACCTGGACGTTAAGCCCATGGGCTCGTAGGACTGCCGCGAGTTGTGACAAAGTAAGGCCGCCGAACGTGACCTTGACCTCGCTGAGAAGTGCAGAGGCCTCCGTGCTGAAAAACGTCGCCTGCGTCAAGAATGGCTGGCGATGTAAAGCCGCATTTGTGACGATGGATCCGGTCGCAACGCCACAATACGCTCTGCGACTCTGGGCCACGAAGTAAGGAACAAGCTCTCCGTAGGCGACTCTCGCCGACGAAGTTGCGAGTAGCGCCTTGCCTTCGGTGGACGTTGCGTCGACAAGGTCATGGGCCAAAGGCAAGCGATGAACCGGCGGCTCAGAGAATCCATACCAGATCACGCCCGAGAAGCCCAATACCAGTGTGGTAGCGACGGCCATTGCGGCGGCCTTCAGTCCTCGTTTCACGCGATCTCCTCCCATTCCATCGACCGAGCCCAACAGAATATCGTTCGGCTCCTAATTGATACTTGTGATCAGGACACCCCGATGCATCCAGCAGCTGCAAAACCGCCTCAGTACTAGCGGCGCTGCGAGCCGCCCGGTTCGCGCCTATTCGGCCGCCTTACGGAAATCATAGCCTTGGGAGCGTTTTCACACAGCCTCGCCGAGGAAAGGTGGTCACTTGGAGGAGTGTGCTATGCCGTCTGCACGCGAGTGGCGGGGGCGTTCACGGACCTAAGCAAACTTCTGGCCGGGACCAGCCCTAGAAGGCGCAACTGGACAGATACCACCGGCACAGCTGGCCAGACTCGCCGGAATCTGCAGTCGGTGCAAATGGCTGATCAGAACCGATGCAACTGAGTGTGCAACTGTGTGCAATTGCGCAGACAACAGATGCAGAAACGACGTGTGACTCCAAATGAGGCTGCAGCAAATTTGCGCCTGCTGCCGAAAGTCACGTTCTCACGCGCCCCGCTGCCCAATGGTGTTGCTTACGTGTTCCAGCATGCCGAGTTGGGCCAGCAGGGGCGCATGCGCGTCGAAGGCACGCCCAGCGGCGAGACCAGCATCGTTTGCGAGGTGGCCGGTTTTGAAGCCGATCCGATGTTCGTGCGCCGCCGCAAGATTCTGGAGCCACTGTCCTTGGAAATCACACGTGTATGCATTCCCAAGAGCAGAAAGCCGACGTTCGGTGCAGGTGACAAAGAAATGGCCGGTATGTGGGTTTGAGCAGACGCTCAGGTAGATGGGGCGACAGACCGCTTTGGCCGAGGACCAGCCATTTGAGAGGAGCACTACGAAGGGTGGCTCATAGCCGATATCAGTTGTTGGTTCCAGTGGCCGCTAGCAGCGGCGGTCGGCAGTAGTGGACTATGACTCTCGCCGGGTCTTAGGGATCTGTAAGAAGCTGGCGAACGTTGCAGAAAACGCCTAACCATAGCAGATCCGAGCGCACACCATCTACGTCAACTGATAGGGACGCTCTGGCACAATTTCCTCTGGAATTTCTCGATCACACAGCTCGAGGATTGAGCGCTCAATAGTACGAGCCATAGCATCGAGCGCTAGTGCATTCGGGGCGAGGCCAAAGGGTTCCGCGACTTCATTTGCAATCGCTTCCAGGGCAATCAGCGTATAGGCGATGAAAACACACAAAAGTGGCGTGAATAGCTCTGTCGAATCAACAAGACCAAATGGAAGTAGTACACAATAAGCGTAAGCCGTTCGGTGAAGTAACACGCTATAAGCAAAAGGGATTGGCGTAGCCATGATCCGTTCGCACCCTCCGACTGTCTTTCCCAATTCGTTGATCTGCGCATCGAACATCCAGCGAATGGTGTCTGAAACCTGCCCGCAAGCTTGCAGCTCCACAAGACTACAGCGGATTTCATTAAGAATGGCTATTGGCTTGTAGTATTTGTGACGTAACATTTCCGTCCGCTCTATTCCTAGAAACCGAAGAAGATCCTGAGTTGGGTCAGTCTTGCGCAATTGATGCTTTAATGCGTAGGTAAATGCAATAATGGAATTGGCCAAGTAGATTCGTTCTGCCGTATCAACATTCGCAGGAATATAACACAAGAACTGCGAAGTCAACGTACGCGAAGAAATCAGCAAGCCACCCCACAATTGTCTCGCCTCTGTAAACCTGGCGTAGCTAGCATTATTTCGAAACGCAAGAAAGATCGCAAGAGCCAAGCCAAACAACGTAAAAGGAGCCGTACTAAGCGGAATCTTCTCACCAAAAATTCGACCGTGAGTCAATACAGCCAAAACACTGATAGCCGAAATGAATATCAACTGAGGGATAATTGACTGTAAAACCGAACCATTCCACACAAAAAGCATTCGGAACCAGTTTTGCTGCGGCCTGACAATCATGGCAACCTCATAATAAACATATCACAGAGCCATCAAAATCTCCCTGTGTGCAAGCCCCTGCTGAAATAATTACTAATGATGATAACCTGCATCACCTTCCCGCACCTTTCCTCGAAATACACGATACTGCATCACATTATATACAATAATGATTGGTAGAATGATGACCGTTCCAACCAGGGCAAAGAGCTGACTTGAATGACTCGACGATGCTTCCCAAATCGTCAAAGATGGCGGAATAATATTCGGCCAAATACTAATAATCAGACCGCTGTACCCCAAAAAACACAACGCAAGCGTCAAGATAAAAGGCAACACGTCGTGCTGTAATCGTACTGATTTAAAAATACCCCATACGCAGGCAATTACCAAAATTGGCACTGGAATAAACCAGCCAAGATTACCACTACCAAACCAGCGATAAGCCACAGACGGCAGCCCTAACACAGTCCAAAGACTAACAATTGCAATGGCTCCAAGCAGAACACTAACCAGCGGAGTCATCAACAGGCACATTTTCCGCTGCAACTCACCATCCGTTTTCAAGATGAGCCAACCACATCCGAGTGCCGCATAAGTGACAAGCACGCCGAGTCCGCAGAAAACACTGAATCCAGACAGCCAGTCGAATGCACCACCCACGAAACGCCCATCGACAATTTTAATACCCTGCAGCAGTGAGCCAAGCACAACTCCTTGACAGAATGCGGCAAGTGCAGAGCCACCGATAAAAGCAAGATCCCAGAGATGTTGAGTACGAGTGGCTTTAGCCCTCAACTCAAACGCCGCCCCGCGAAAAATCAATCCAACGACCATCAAGATCAAGGGAAGATAATTCGCAGGCAAGAGCGTCGAGTAGACCACAGGGAATGCACCGTAAAGCCCTGCCCCCCCGAGAACAAGAAACGTCTCATTGCCGTCCCAGACCGGGGCAACCGTATTGAGCATCACTTGCCGATCTCCCTTTTCCTCAAAGAAAGGGAACAGTAAACCGATACCGAGATCAAAACCATCCAGTACTACGTAAATGAACACGCCGAGCCCAATGATCGCGGCCCACACAATAGGAAGATCGATTTGCATGGCATCACTCTCCATCCAGCGCATCCAACGCGCGATTGTGCAAGCCAGGGTGGGCAAGCGATTCACCGCTATCATCCTGCGATGACGGCCCCCGCTTCATCAGCTTCATCATGTAGTAGACCCCCACCCCGAACACCAGGAAATACACTACGACGAAAATCAGCATGGAAACCCCCGCTTGCTGCGAGCTAATCGGCGAAACGGAGTCTACGGTTCGTAGCACGCCATATACCGTCCATGGCTGCCGGCCAACCTCGGTCGTAATCCAGCCTGCCAGCAGCGCTATCAGCCCCGACGGCCCCATGCAGAGTACGAAGCGCTGATACCAACGAGTCTCGTAAAGACGGCCGTTCTTCCTCAACAGCAGCCCTAATAGCGCAGTCAACAGCATCAGCATGCCGAGACCCGCCATTATCCGAAACGTCCAAAATATAATCGGCGAGTAAGGGCGGTCCTTCGCCGGGAACTCCTTCAAGCCCCGGATCTCCCCCTCCCAACTGTGCGTCAGTATCACGCTGCCGAGATGAGGCACCTGAAGTGCATAACGCGTCTGCTCTGCTTCCATATCGGGTAGACCAAACAGGTTTAGTGCCGTGCCACCTTTTTCGGTTTCCCACAGACCCTCAATTGCTGCAATCTTGGCAGGCTGGTATTCACGCGTGTTCAAGCCATGCGCATCTCCGATGAGAATCTGTATCGGCGTCAGCAGTAACAAGATCCACAATGCCATCGAAAAACTACGCTTGACCGGCACATCGCGCCGACCTTGTAGTAAATGCCAAGCACCACATGCAGCAACCATGAAGCCTGCCACAATGAATGCGGCGATGGTCATGTGCGCAAGGCGGTAAGGAAATGATGGGTTGAAAACTATTTTCAGCCAGTCGACTGGCACGATGATGCCATTCTCGACAGCGAATCCCTGTGGCGTCTGCATGAAACTATTCGATGCAAGAATCCAAAATGTGGAAATTAACGTACCTACAGCGACCATCAGGGTTGCAAAGAAATGAGCTCGGGCACTTACACGCTGCCAGCCGAACAACATGACACCGAGAAATCCAGCCTCGAGAAAGAACGCAGTCAGTACTTCATAGGTTAAGAGTGGCCCCGTGATGTTTCCAGCAATTCGGGAAAAACCACTCCAGTTGGTGCCGAACTCGTAGGCCATTACCACACCAGAGACCACACCCATCCCGAAGCCGATAGCAAAGATCTTCGACCAGAAAAGGTACATGTCTTTGTAGGCTCGGTCACCGGTCAGCAACCAACGCCACTCCAATACAGCCAGGAAGCTGGCCATGCCGATGCTGATTGCCGGAAAGACAATGTGAAATGAGACGGTGAATGCAAACTGCAGCCGAGCAAGATGAAAAGCGTCGAAAATTTCCATGGCCATTTCTCTTTCTCAGATAGAAAAGCATCAGACAAATAAAAAATGAACGAGCGGATAATTGGATTTGGGACGATTATGCTTTGCTTGCCATTCTACTTCCGTAGCAGGCTTTCACCTAAACATAGCCAAGCAGCAGCAAAATCAACAGCATCTTTTGCCTGCATCCGGCCCACTGCAAACTGTACTTCTCTGCCTCGATGGGAACTGTGCTTCTTTGTCGTCCTTCGTCCACCCTAAAAATGACATTGGTATTTATTGTGCATCGCGAAAGTGAAGCCGGGCATCTTGATGTCCACTGACAGTGGCGGCATGTACGACAAAGTCGCTGCTGAATACCACACTGATAAGCAACTTATATAGCGGGCGGATAGTGAAACGACCACCAGAAAAGGTAACACCAATGGGTAAGAAAAAGGCGACTGACGTCACCTGTGGTGAAATTCGGGCATCCACCAATAGAGCAGAAATGACACGAGAAAGCCCCCATGGGAAGAGCTTTATGCAATCCCTGGAAATCGTAGATCCAGTCACAGCAGGCCTTGTTGCATAAGTCTGGCGTAGGCCAAGCAGCCCCTACCCTTGGCAGATTTCAGGCGTGAGCGACCGTCACCGGCATGCCCAGCCGGTTGAACGTATTCAGAATCGCGCAGCGCACATGCACCTCGGCCACCCGCCAAGCGCGGCGGTACTCCGGGCCATGTTTTTTGACCTTCCACTCGCCCTCGCCACAGATTTTGATTCCGGTGCTGTCGACCAGTAGATGAGGGGCTCTGCCCGCTGGCGAATGGGAATGTCGACGGTCAGGGTGACCTGTCGCCGACTGTCGGTGCTGAAGCAGGGCACCGGCCAATCCAGCCCCAACAGCTTCACCAAACTACTGACCAAGCCACGTGCTTGCCGTAGCGCAAGCTTGAACAAGACTTTCATTGTCAGGACCGCCTGAATGGCCGCATCGGTGTAGACTTGCGGGCGACCATTGTCACCAGTACGACCATTGCCCAACCAAGGGATGTCCGGCGACATCCAGACCGTCAGGCTCGCCCGGTTCTGCAGGCTGCGGTTGTATTCAAGCCAGTTGGTGGTGCGATGACGAGGCTTGTGCGGGTTCATGAGGCGAGTCTACCTTCGCACCCCCTGCGCTGGCTTGGCAGGACTTATGCAACAGTGCCTCACAGCATGCAATGCACTACGGTTCACCTGCATTACGACCTATTTTACAGAACCAAACCACCATCAATATCACAGTTTATTCACTTTCTTATAGGCGCAGCTTTTCGACTTGCTGAGTCTGTATTCACGCCTTATCAACCCATCGGCGCAAACTAAACAACATATTCGACAAAGCCATCCTTACGACAAAAGCTTGCCAATGACACCCCTGCCATTCTTGCAATCTCGATCGCGAGGGAGGTTGGGGCCGATATCGTCGCCAGCATCGGAATATTCATGCGAGCCACCTTCCTGACAAGCTCATAGCTCGCGCGGCTGGACATGAAGACAAACCCATTGCGCATTTCCACACCTTGTAGCGCCAAGAAGCCAATTAGCTTATCTAGACCATTGTGCCTGCCGACATCTTCAAAAACCTTGATGATCTCGCCCTCAGCTGAGCACCAGGCCGCGGCATGCACCCCTCCTGTCACATGCATCAGCGATTGAAAGCCCGGCAAGCTGTGGCTGGCGCGCTCGATCATCAATGCGGACGGTACAATATTTTCTGGATATGCGGCAATCTTTCCGGGGCATAGGTCCAATAACTCAAGGCTTTCTATGCCACAAACACCGCAGCCGGTTCGGCCAGCCAGTGCCCTGCGCTTCGCTTTAAGCTCGAAGAAAGATTTCTGGGATATGGTCATCTGCACCTCAATGCCGGCACATCCCTCCATCACCTCTAGCTCGAAAATCTCGGATGGTTTTTGAACAATCCCCTCGGTCAAGGAAAACCCAACCGCAAACTCTCGGAGATCCTTTGGCGTTGCCATCATCACCGCATGAGAGATTCCATTGAACACCAGTGCGACGGGGCACTCCTCCGCCACGTAGTCAGAATCGGCACGCTGCACCTCTGCGCGATGACGAACTATTTTCTGACAGACAAACCCCAGTCGATCTTCCAAACGGTTATCAAACACGACTTTCTCCTTGCGTAAAACTTTCACTATCCACCCTGCATCGAAGATGCAAGCAGCACGGCTGCCGTTAGCCTCAAACCAACTCGAACTTTTTGTTTGGCTTGATTGGATCGGGAATGGCCTGCCCGTTCAACTCCCGAACATTGCGTTCTATCGTTCTGGAAATCGAACTTAGCGGCAGGCCGTTTTGATTTCGGCTGAACGGATCGGCAATATCGCCGGCGATTGCCTCCAATGCCAGCAAAGTATACGAGATAAACACGGAAACAATTGGTGTTGCCGCACCGATAGAATCCACCAACCCAAATGGCAGGAGTATGCAGTAGCCATAGACCGTTCTATGCAATAGCACGCTGTACGCAAACGGAATGGGAGTGGAAAAGATGCGTTCACAGCCTCCCGACATTTCCGATAGTTGGCTCAGTTGATTATCGATAAGCCAAACCTGCGTATCGCTCACGCCACCCTGCTTGCGCAACGCGAACAGGGACTTTCTCAATCTATCCAGAATCGCCATCGGCTTATTATTGACAGTCCGCAGCGTCTTCTCCTCCTCACCCAGCAGCAACGCCAAATCATCAGCAGCATCCGTGTTGCGCAGCATATGCTTTAGAGCATAGGGAAAGGCAATGATACGATTCAGGAACAAGTCCTTCTCCACCGTGCCAGTGTCGCCGCAGCTAAGCCGCAGCGATGCCAGATTTCGAGTCGATACCAGAATGTGCCCCCACAGCTTGCGAGCCTCCCAATAGCGGTCGTAACTGGCATTGTTACGGAAGGCCAAAAAGATGGCCAACGCCACACCAGCCAGAGTGAAAGGGATGGTATTCAGGGGAACTTTCTCCCCAAATATTCTCCCATCGGTCATCAAGGCAACGATGCCAACAGCGAACATAAAGATGAGTTGCGGAACAATCATCCTGAGGACGGACCCATTCCAGACAAACAGTAGCTTTAGCCAGTTTTTTTCTGAACGAATAATCATATTTGACCGATAGTTGCTAATAAACGCATCGCCATTTCGAAAGGGATTCAGCACCTGACGAACCCTGGCACTGAGTTTTCGCATAGCCCGACAAAACTGAATGAGCCTCCATTTGGATACGAAGCCCCTCTAACACCCTAGGCACCCTACCGATAGAGTGCCAAGCTTTTGCCAGAGATTAGCTTCTTTTTCGGACGATCAGGGGGTACAGAATCGGCAACAGACAAAGAACACAGTACATCCCGCCTGGACATACCTCAACAATAAATGTCAAAGACATATTTATGGCTTAATTTATTTTTTTGACATTTCATGCACAAAAAAACGGCGCAGTGCTCATGCAAGAAGGGAGAAAAGGCGCCACCGACTCCGTCAAACTGCTGCAAGAACTGTACTCTTCTATATTGATTAGAACTGTGCTCTTTCCACCGCAACGACCCCAGTAAGCTCATTCGCCATACGGGGGAGACCCCGATCCACGCCGGATTGGCGTTGATTGGTGTCAACAAATACGCTGATGAGCAGAACGAAAGTACAGATATGAATCTCTATGAGAAGCTGGCAGATGAAATCGAGGAATTAGTCCGTGGCGGCGTGCTCTTGCCTGGAGAGCGGGTCCCCTCGGTTCGTCAAATGAGCCAACACCGTAGAATCAGCATTACCACGGTGATCCGCGCTTACGTGCTGCTCGAAAGCAGAGGGGTTCTGGAAAGCCGCCCGCAATCCGGTTATTTTGTTCGACAAAAGCCATCACCGGAAAACAAGGCGAGAATGGCACCGCCCCCGCCCCTGCAGAAAACCCATCCGCTCCCCATCTCAACGCAAGTCGATATGAGTCGACTCGTCCTGTCGACGTTGCGCTCAATCAATAGCCACGAGGCCGTACCCCTGGGATCGCCATATCCGGATGCCAGTCCGTTTCCTTTGCAGCGAATCAGCAAGTACGCAAACATCATCGTCAGGAGACACAACCACTGGAGCGTGCTCGACGATCTACCGCCGGGTAATCCGCACCTGATTCGCCAGATTGCCCGTCGCTATATGGAAAACGGTCAATCCGCCGACCCCAGCGAGATCATCATCACCGTTGGCGCCACGGAGGCCCTAAACCTGTGCCTGCAAGCCGTTGCCAAGCCTGGCGACACGATCGCTGTCGAATCGCCGACCTACTACGCTTTTCTTCATGCCATTGAGAGGCTGGGGATGCGCGCGCTTGAGGTGCCGACCCACCCGCGCGAAGGAATCGACATCGAGGCGCTGGCCGCAATCATGGATTCTCAGCCGATTGCCGCATGCATGGTGATGCCCAACTTCCAGAATCCCTTGGGCTTTCAGATGCCTGAGAACAGGAAGATCGAACTCGTCCGAGTTCTAAGCGAGAGGCAGATACCGGTCATAGAGAATGCCATTTACAACGAACTCTACTACGGGGAGTCGCACCCCACTTCTTTGAAGAGCTACGACTCCACCGGCCTGGTGCTGCACTGTTCGTCTTTCTCAAAGACTCTCTCTTCGGCGTATCGGGTAGGCTGGGCCATGCCGGGAAAATATCGAGACCTGGTCGAGAAGTACAAATTTCTCAACACGCTGACGACATCGTCGATACCACAACTGGCCATCGCCGAATACTTGATTCAGGATGGCTACGACCATCATCTACGACGGATCAGAAAGTCCTACGCGCAGCAGGCAAGCATCATGACGGCGATGGTGCAACGCTTCTTCCCGGCGGGGACCATCACATCCCAGCCGATGGGGGGCTATGTTCTGTGGGTTGAACTACCGGAATGGATTGATTCGATGAAGCTTTATCATCTTGCACTGGAGCGAAAAATCACCATCGGCCCCGGCTACATGTTCTCCACGACCGATGCCTATCGTAGCTGTATCCGCTTGAATTACAGCTACCCGTGGACCGCCGCGATTGAGGCCGCGCTGATCACCGTTGGGCAGCTCGCTGCAAGCTGCGAGCTGTCCTGAATCCGTCGACCGACGACCTGGAAGCACCAGCGCCGTCATCGGCGGGGAAAATCAGCCACCGACCAGCGACATCCTCACGGTCGGATAGACCTTTTTGGCGGGGTCTTTGTAGCGTTCGTCGCGGAGCTCCGAATAGTGGTCTCCGCGTTTTCTCCAGGCGGAGCGGATGGTTTCGGCCAACACCTCGGGCGCGGCGTCCTCCCCGAGCCAGGGGCGCAGATCCAGCGACTCGGTGGCAAACAGGCACATGAACAGCTTGCCATCCGCCGATACCCTCGCCCTGGTGCAGTCGCCACAGAAAGGTTCAGACACACTGGAGATGAAACCAACCTCGCCCGCACCATCCACATAACGATAGCAATGCGCCGTATCGCTGGCGCGCTGCTGCGCGACGGCAACCAGGCGATGCTCCTGTTCGATCCTGGCTCGGACCAGGTCCGAGGTCATCACCCCCGAGTCGCTCCAGTAGTTGGCGCCGCCGACATCCATGTACTCGATGAAGCGGACAGTCACGCCAGAATGTCGGAAATGATTCACGATCGGCATGATCTGGCTGTCGTTCATGCCCTTCTGCACCACCGTATTGACCTTCACGGGCGACAGGCCGACCCGTTGCGCGGCCTCGATGCCTTTCAGCACGACACTCACGGGGACGCCCACATCGTTCATTTTCATGAAGATATCGTTATCCAGGCTATCCAGGCTGACCGTGACCCTCTCCAGGCCGGCATCCTTGAGCGCCTGCGCCTTCGACGCCAGCAGCGTGCCGTTGGTCGTCATCGAGATGGAGACGCGCTTGCCACTCTGGGTAGTCAGCCTGGCCAGCGACTCGATCAAATGCTCGATGTTTTTTCTCAGCAAGGGCTCGCCACCGGTAATGCGGATTTTCTCCGCCCCCAGGGCGACAAAACCCCGAGCCAGTTTGAGCATCTCATCGAATGACATCAATTGGGAATGTTTCAGAAACGGATAGTCTTTGGTAAACACATCCTTCGGCATGCAATAGGGGCAGCGGAAATTGCACTTGTCGATCACCGAAAGCCGCAGATCTTTCAATGGGCGCTGCAGCGAATCAAGCGTCTCCACATAATGTGGATAGGTTGCTTCATCTTTTGTCAGCCACATCGATCTCTCCCGGCATTTGACTGAATCAGAAAACGGCTGCCTTTCAGACACTGCAATGAACTACACCACCGTTCAGCCAACCGTTGCACCCACTATAGTCGCGCCAGGCACACGACAGCCATTACAGTCAATCGCAATCATCAAGAATACAGTTCAGCCAAGGGGCGGCAACCCATGGGCGCCTCATCAGCGACTCATCCGTTAAGCAATCGCGCCTGGCGACCCCAGTCATTTGGCATGCCACTTTAAACGATGCACTCACTCCAAACGCGGGGACTCATTAGCGTACAAGCCAAATAGATCGCGGCACAGCATCGCCCCGCTCTCGGTCAGGCATGCCGAACCCAGGCCGTCCTCAGGGATGTCCACCGATACCAGACCTTCGTCTTCCAGCAGGGTCAGATAGCGCCGCAGCGAACTCATCCGGACATTCGCCTGCTTGCACAGACGGGCCAGCGACCAAGGGCGATCCTTGTCCTCCGTTCTTGCCCGCCACAGTTGCGCCAGAATCGCGACCATGGCCTGGTCCAATTCGTCGATCGGGTAAAGCGCTTGCTGATTACTGTCCATCACTCGATTCCTTCATCCATTTCCAAAATCCACATACCTCAGCAATCGGGCTAGACGGTGTAGTTCGACAACGCCGCCAATTGTTTTCTTGCCAGCTCGTCAAGCTGGCCGGCGCTCTGCGCGGTCTGCTTCGCAGCCTCGCTGGCCTCTTCAGCCATCTGCGCGATGCGCTCTATTTCGTGGGCAATATTGTTGCTCGCTACGCCCTGCTCCCGAATCGACTGCGTGATTTCGCTGACCATCAGCGTGGTGTTGGCCGAAGCCGAACCGATCTGCCGGATCGCCTTATTGGCGTTATCCGCCCGGCCCACGCCATGCGTGACCCTCTTCTCCGCCGAGTGCATTCTTCCAGTTGCCTCGGTCGAGTGCCGATGCATCGCGTCAATGGTGGCGGCAATCACCTGCGTGGACGCGGTGGTCCGTTCGGCCAACTTGCGCACCTCGTCAGCCACCACGGCAAAGCCGCGGCCCTGTTCGCCAGCCCTAGCCGCCTCGATCGCGGCATTGAGCGCCAACAGATTGGTCTGCTCGGCCACCTCTTTGATCACAGAGACAACGCTACCGACCTGCGCACTCTGGCTTTCCAGCTGCCGGATGCTCTCCGCCGCCGAGCTCACTTCGTTGGAAATTTCATAGATATCCAGGATGGTCTGCCCGATGGTCGCCGAACCAGTGCTGGCCAGCGCCCCGGAGTTCTCCGCCAAGCCATGCGCCTCGTCGGCATGGTCGGCCACATGGGCGACGCTTACGCTCATCTGCTCGACCGTGGCCGCCACATTGGAAGACGCCTGACTCTGCAGATGAGCAATCCCGGCCACCTGCTGCGAGGTTCCGGTCAGTGCTGCGGCCGAGCCGGCGACAGCCTGAGCGCTCTGACGCAGCTCCTGCAGGCTGCTCTGCAGGTGGGCGAGCAGCTTGTTGAAGGCGATGGCAGCCAGACCGATTTCATCGTGCCTTTTGACGGTAGCTCGGCGAGTGAAGTCGAGCGACTGGTTGACTGTCTCCAGCGTCTTGCGCATCTCATTCAGCGAGCCGCGGATATCGCTGATCAGCAGCACTGCCAGGGCTGCGACCAGCGCCAGGGCCACGCCTATCGTGCCGACACCGAGCCACAGCGCGCTTTGGTAAGCGGCTTTGTTGACCTTGTCGAGGCTTTCCACCTGTTGGGTCTTGTACGCAAAATGCGCATTGATCGCCTGGTAGGCCGCAATGCGCATTGATCGCCTGGTAGGCCGCGCGGCCCTTGATGACCAGATCGGGCAGCACCTGCTTTGCAAAGTCTTGCCCGCGCGCGGCCAACAGCGAGATAGCTTGCTCTCGCGAGGCGCTATAGGCATTCAGTGCCGAACGATCCGCCTGAAGCAGTTCCCGATCCGAGCCATCCGATGCGAAGCTCCCCTCGTAGCGATCGAGCAATGCCTGATTCTTTCGGCTCAGTGCTTCCAGCTCTTTCTGGTAGCTGGCGGTCGACGTCGTGTTCAGCAACGCCTGGTACAGCGAAATCCGTTGCAGCGAGAAATTGTCCTTGATGTCGTTCAGCGTGCTGAGCCCCGGCATCACATTGCGATGGACGTAATCGAAGCGCTGCTGCGCCTGCTGCAAGCTCCACACCCCGATGGCCCCCACAACCGCCATGGCCAGCAAGGCCAGCGACAAGGTGATCGTCAATCGTTTTGTCAGCGTCATGTTTTTCTCTTCCCCCGTCTCGTCCAATTAAAACGATTCGAGACGTCGAATGCTGTTTGAAGTCTTGGTTGGCTATTGCCAGATTCGGCATTGCATATGAAAAGAACGGCGGCATTGAGCCGCCGCGGTGATTCGGGGTGTTCACCAAAAAATGAGTGCACGAGAAAAATCATCTGGGGGGAATGATTTTTCATGGAGTTACCTGATAAGCAGTTCCTTTCAAAAACAGTAATCGTGTTCTACTGGGGGACTTGCATGCATGCCCGTGAAGATTAGCAAATCTTCCGGTAACGGGAGAGCACAGTTCTTCTGGTTGCCGTGCAGTACAGCTGTACTTTCGATCCCAGGCATTGTTCGTCAACCATAACTACCGAATGGTTTTAATAAATCACCTCACTGAAATTATCCTTGTGTCACGAGCTTAAATGGTAATTAGCCAGACATTATGGCGGCATTGCTGCGTCTATTTTTCCCGCCAAGAAAGAGCGTTTAACGGATTGCTACTACTGATGATTTTCCGAACCTAACGTTAGGACGAATGCGACTGCTTGACCGAACGCCTCCCTCTCTGCCGGACAATAAAAAAACGTCAGGCCGCAGTAGCCGAACCGATTGTCGCCAGGCGGGGTGGGAGCAAAACCCACTCTTTGCCTACCAAAGCGACGACAGGTTGGTGCTAGTTCAGCCTGATCGGATCAGTGCTTGACCGGCACCACCTTGCCTCTGAACAGGTGGTACTGATACAGGTTGTAGCCCACCATGATCGGCAGCACGATGCCGATGCCGAACAGCATGAAGGTCAACGTTGCGCTGTCGGATGCCGCCTCGGCCACCGACAGCTTGCCCGGCACGATCCACGGGAACAGGCTGATCACCAGGCCGGCGAAGGAAACGATGAACAGGATGGTCGAGCCGATGAACGGACCATGCTCGCCGCGCATGTGGATCGAATAGAGGATGTAGACGAAGGCCAGCGCCGCCACCACGCCAAGCGCGATCAGGACATGGAAGACGCCGCTGTCCTGCCATTGCGAGAGGCCGACCGGGCTGAAGTGCAACGTGCCCAGCGACACCACGATGGCGGCCAGCACGGTGGTGCAGACCGAGATGACCGCATCGCGACGCGCAGTGCTCTCGATACGCCCGGTGGTCTTCTTCACCAGCCAGGTCGCCCCGAGCAGGCTATAGCCGGACACAACGCCGATGGCAGTCACGGCGATGAAGCCCAGGCTCTCGGCGCCCGGGATGAAGCCGGTGAGCACC
This sequence comes from Neisseriaceae bacterium JH1-16, assembly GCA_025989215.1. Classification (GTDB taxonomy): domain Bacteria; phylum Pseudomonadota; class Gammaproteobacteria; order Burkholderiales; family Chromobacteriaceae; genus Crenobacter_A. Next base: position 398,264 of record JAPDNP010000002.1, read on the forward strand.
TTGCCCAGCACGATCCCCTGCGAGATGGCGGCCAGCAGGCTGCCCAGGCCGAATACGCGGTCCCAGAACGTCTTGCTCGTGTGGGCTGCATGACGGAACTCGATGGACGCGCCGCGCATGATGAAGCTGGCGATCAGCACCATGATCGGCACGTAGAGGTCCGACAGGATCATGGCGTAGGCGGCCGGGAAGGCGCCGAACAGCGCCCCACCGAGCGCGACCAGCCAGGTTTCGTTGGCGTCCCAGACATGGCCGATCGACTGGATCATCAGGTCGCGATCCTCTTCGCGCGAGCGGAACAGCGACAGGATGCCGACGCCAAGGTCGAAACCATCCGTGACGACGTAAAGCAGAAGCATCAGACCGATCAGGCCGAACCAAGCGTGGCTGAGCAGGTCCTGGGTTGAGGTAGGAGTCATGATTAGGGTGCCTGAACGTGAGTGAATGGATAGCTCATAAGGGGCGAATCAGTAGTCGACCGCGTGCGCATTGCTCACGCGGGCCGGCTCGGCCGGCGGCATCAGCGACAGATCCGGGCCCTTTCTCAGCCAGCGGCGGGCAAAGACGAAGAACGAGGAGATCAGCACCACGAAGAAGCAGCTGAACATCACCATGCTGCCGGTGATGGCGCCCGACGAGATCGCCGAAGCGGCGTGCTCGGTGCGCAACAGCCCGTAGACCACCCAGGGCTGACGGCCCACCTCACGCACGATCCAGCCGCACTCCACCGCGATGTACGGCAGCGGGATCGCCAGCACCCAGGCCAGCAGCAGCTTGCGTTGCGCCAGCAGCGCATCGATGCGGCCGCGCGCCTTACGGATGGCGTAGACGGTCCAGAACGCCAGCACCATGAACAGGAAACCAATGCCGGCCATGGCGCGGAAGGCGTAGTACAGCATCGGAATCATCGGCGGCTGATCGGCCACCGGGATGTCGCGCAGGCCCTTGATCTGGCCGTGCAGCGAGTGAGTCGCCAGGATGCTCAGCATGCCCGGCACTTCCAGCGACCAGTCATTGCCCTGCTTCGCGGCGTTCGGCCAAGCGATGAGCGACCAGTTCGCCCCGGTGCCTGGCGCGTTGGTTTCCCAATGCCCTTCAATCGCCGCGCCTTTGGCCGGCTGGGTCTCGAACACATCGACGCCGCTGGAGTCGCCCAGCCAGATCTGGATCGGCGCGACGATGGCCAGGATCAGCAGGGCCAGCTTGAACGAGCGCACGAAGAACTCCGGGTTGCGGCGCTTGAGCAGGTAATAGGCCGAAATGCCGGCGACCACGACCAGGCCGGTTTCCAGCGCGGCGAACCACATGTGCGAGACGCCCCAGAACATGTCCGGGTTGAAGATGGCTTTCACATAGTCGGTCACCACCAGCTTGCCGTTGACCACGGCCACGCCCGCCGGGGTCTGCAGCCACGAGTTGGCCACCATGATCCAGAAGGCGGACAGCGAGGAACCAAGCGCGACCATACAGGTGGCGAACAGGTGCACGCCCTTGGGCACGCGGCCCCAGCCGAGCATCATGATGCCGACGAAGCCGGCCTCGAGCATGAAGGCCATGGCGCCCTCGAAGCCCAGAATGTTGCCGAAGAACTGACCGGTGTACTGCGAGAATGGTCCCCAGTTGGTGCCGAACTGGAACTCCATCGGAATGCCGCTGACCACGCCGACGGCAAAGTTCAGCAGCAGCAGCTTGCTCCAGAAGCGCGCATGACGGTACCAGACCACGTCGCTGGTCTTGACCCAGAGCGTTTCGACCACCACCAAAAAGGCCGACAGGCTGATGGTGAGGATCGGCCACAGTATGTGGAAGATGGCGGTCAGGGCGAACTGACCGCGGGCGAGATTAAGGGATTCGATAGGCATATCAATCACCAGGTTGAGCGCGGCGCCCCATCACGGAAACCGCCGCGTGATAAGCAATGCGTTCTAGAAGGCCGGCATGGCGACCGGTTGCGAGGAGCGATGCAGCAACACCGGAATCGACTTCGAGGTCGGGGTGTTGCAGACGTCGCCCACGCTGCCCAGCGGCACCAGCGGGTTCGTCTCCGGGTAGTAGGCGCCGATGCAGCCGCGCGGAATGTCGTACTCCACCAGGCGGAAGTAATTGGCGCGCCGCTCGATGCCGTCATCCCAGACCGTCGACATGTCGATCCAGTCGCCATTCTTGAAGCCGAGCATCGCGATGTCCGCCGGGTTGATGAACACCACCCGACGTTGGCCGAACACGCCGCGGTAGCGGTCATCCAGCGCGTAGATCGTGGTGTTGTACTGATCGTGGGAACGGGTGGTCATCAGCGTCATCAAGCGCTCGCCATAGCGCTGCTTCGCCCGCACGATCGGGGTGTCGGCCTGCACCGCGTGGACGATGAAATTCGCCTTGCCGGTGTCGGTTTCCCACTCGCGCTCGCGCGACGCGACGCGCAGGTGGAAGCCGCCCGGATGCTTGATGCGCTCGTTGTACTGCTCGAAGCCGGGCAGCACCTGCTCGATGGCATCGCGGATCTTCGCGTAGTCGCTGGCGAGATCGAGCCAGCGGACCTTGTCGTCGCTCAGGGTGGCGTGGGCGATGTTGGCGAGAATCGCCGTTTCGGACATCAAATTCTTCGAGGCCGGTTTGTTCATCCCGTAAGAGATGTGCACCATGCTCATCGAGTCTTCCACGGTGATCCCCTGGGCGACGCCTGCCTGCACGTCGATCTCGGTGCGGCCAAGCGTCGGCAGGATCAGCGCTTCCTTGCCATGCACCAGATGACTGCGGTTGAGCTTGGTGGTGATGTGCGCGGTCAGGTCGCAGGAGCGCAGGCCGTCGAAGGTACGCAGCGTGTCCGGCGTGGCCATGGCGAAGTTGCCGCCGAGGCCGAGAAACACCTTCACGTGGCCCTCGATCATGTGCTCGACGGTTTCCACCACATCCAGGCCATGCTCGCGTGGCGGGGCGAAATCGAACACCTCGCCTAGGCGATCGAGGAAGGCCTCGCTCGGCTTCTCCTCGATGCCCACCGTGCGATTGCCCTGCACGTTCGAGTGGCCGCGCACCGGGCACAGGCCGGCGCCGTCTCGACCGATGTTGCCGCGCATCATCAGCAGGTTCGACAGCAGGTGCACGGTCTGCACCGAGTGCTTGTGCTGGGTGATGCCCATGCCCCAGGTCGCGATGACCCGCTTGCCGTTCGCGTAGATGCGGCCGAGGTTTTCGATCTCCTCGCGAGCCACGCCCGATTCCGACTCGAGTAGCGCCCAGTTCTCGCGGCGCAGGTCGTCGGCAAACGCCTCGAAGCCCAGGGTGTGCTCGCGGATGAAGGCCACGTCCAGCACCCGCTCGGTGCCCTTCTCCACCGCCTCGTCGTCGAGTTCGACGATGTACTTGGCCACGCCCTTGATCAGTGCGAAGTCGCCGCCGAGCTTGGGTTGAATGAAGGTCGAGGCGATCTTGGTGCTGCCCATAGTGATCATCTCGAGCGGGTGCTGCGGGCTGGTGAAGCGCTCCAAACCGCGCTCGCGCAGCGGGTTCACCGACACGATGGTGGCGCCGCGGCGCGACGCCTCGCGCAGCTCGCCCAGCATGCGTGGGTGGTTGGTGGCCGGGTTCTGCCCGAAGATGATGATGGTGTCGGCCGTCTCGAAGTCGTCGAGCGTGACGGTGCCCTTGCCGATACCGACCGTCTTGGGCAGGCCGCGGCTGGTGGCCTCGTGGCACATATTCGAGCAGTCGGGGAAGTTGTTGGTGCCGAACATGCGCACGAACAGCTGGTAGAGGAAGGCCGCCTCGTTGCTGGCGCGGCCCGACGTGTAGAACGCGGCCTGGTTGGGCGACGGCAGCTTGTTCAGGTGCTTGGCGATCAGCGCGAAGGCCTGGTCCCAGTCGATCGGCCGGTACTTGTCGGTCAGCGGGTCGTAGACCATCGGGTCGGTCAGCCGACCGTGCTGCTCCAGCTCGTAGTCGGTCTGCTTCATCAGTTCTTCGACGGTGTGCTCGGCGAAAAACTCTGGCGTCACCCGCTTGGTGGTCGCCTCGGCCGCCACGGCTTTGACGCCGTTTTCGCAAAATTCAAACGTGGAGGCATGCTGGCGATCCGGCCAGGCACAACCAGGACAGTCAAACCCATCAGGCTGGTTCTGTTTGAATAGCGTACGGTAACTGCCACCCGCAACACGCTCCTTGATCAGATTGATCGCAACATACTTCAGAGCCCCCCAACCTGCGGCTGGGTGATGGTAAGGCTCGATTTTGCCGGGGGCTTTCGACTTGTCCATGGTCTTGCTTCCATAATCTGCGCGTCTGCAGACACCCGGGGATCGGGCCCTGCTCTGCGGCGTTTTGGGTTAGCAAGAGGTTAAAAGCAAAGGAAAAGCCGGGGGGTGCACAAAAAATGACGCCAGGTAAGAGTACAGTTTGACCTTCGTCTAGGGTTAGCCCGAACGGTGTTCAGATGGACAATCCCAAGGGGTCGTAGACAATTTCCCACCTCACTCCGGGGCCCGTTCGGAGGTCATAGGTCGGTACGTAATGGCTCAGCGCCGATAGCGGTCCAGGTGGATGCGTGTCAAGGCATCCACTCGCAGCACACCGCGGCGGAAGGTTCGCTGCGCCTGCTGGTTGTGCTCAATGACGGACCGATGGTAGAAAGCGTGCTGCTGCCGCGGGGCGGTCTATGCGTGTCCAGCCACGGTAGGATGCACCTTCTGCATGTGACAGCGGCACGAGCGCTATCGAGTAGCGCTGGACTGGGTTTCCGGGGCGGGTAATGGCGACTGCACCGAGGCCTTTAATCTTTCAGCGCCTTTTGGCATGTCGTCCCGACACGGTCTTTCAGCTCACTCTCCAAGCGATTAACACAAGCGAGATCACCCTGCCCGCAAACTGAATCGCCCCCGCCTTTCCCGGCTTGCTGTACTCTACGCGCAGTAAACAAGAACCCGCGGCTGAAGCAGTACATGCGCTTCCAAGAACTCTACCAATCCCTCGCCGCAATCGGTGCCTGCCCCCCTTGGGTCTCACGGTTTAGTGCCTGCTAGCCCCAAAGCCGTGACGACCATTCCCATATTGCTTGGTCGCTGACTTGCACAGGTAGCTAGCCCTGTAGAAGAACGCCTCGATGCCCAGATCCTCTCTCCGCCGAAGCTTATAACTCGAATTGGGTGGTATCTCGACCAAGCCGCTCACCTCCTCGCCTGACAGCCCCAAAGCACTCGCCCACGCCTCGTGAAGGTCGTTGAACAGGTTGTTCCGCCCGATCTCAAACCTTCCTAACGTATTGAACGCATCGTTGTTAAGTAGGATGGCCACGTGGTAATGAGGCCTCCCATGCCCGCCGACCTCCCTCGTCCAGACATACCGTACTGTGCTGTCGTGAGCGTACCGGTTCGCCGCGCGTGCCCTCTTGCGGTTGTGCTTGACCTTCGCCTTGAGCGAGTCGATGAAACGCCTCATGACCTTGCTCGTGTATACCTCCTCTGAAAGATCACAGCCCGTAGGAAACCGTAGATCCACTCTGAAAGCAAAGACACGAGCGTACTGCTCAAGAGCACGATTGACCGTCTGATACAGGCGCTCCAGGTACTCACGAATGAAGGGACCCTTCTCGGTCTGAATAGGTAGCCCCTGATATGTCTCGCAATTGAGAAGGGTAAGATTGGTATTGCTTGGATGACGAATCATGCTGCACTCCTGTTCTGAGATTCATACTCTCAGCGCAGTGAGTATTTTTTAACCTTGCTTAATTGATTTTCACGAAAGCACTTACACTTATCTTCTCCATCTGATGCTGTGCAGCACCACACATCAATTAAGCCAAGCTTGATTAGGCCAATAATTGCATTCCCCACACCTTCCCTCGCCAAGCATGTACAACACAAGAAAGCAGTAATACTTCAACCCCACTACACTACAAAATAAAAAACATAAAACATACTACCAATACCGAAATGACCATCCCCTGCATCCAGTCATTGCGATCAATAATTTATGCAAAAAAATAATCTTTCCGAAAAAAATAAAGCTCTGATTAAATATCATGCCCGACTCAGTCGGGCATGATATTTAACTCCGTGCTGCCAGTGCCAATTAACCTCTCATCGCCTCATTGTTCATCACGCGCTCCTACCCTCATCAATATCCAACCTTGAACCTCGCTCTCCAACCAGCCCACACAACGATCGCCTAATGGCACTGGTTTTGGGAACCTCTCCTCTGCAATGAACTTGTAAATCGTTGATCTGGCCAGGCCAGTCACATCGATAACTTGTTTCAGGCGAAGTATTTTCATGATCATTTCCTTTGCATTGGTCCAGATCATGGAAGCACCTGGTAAATTTTTACGGAGAGGCAGCACGCCCCCAAACAGAATGCTATTGCCCAGCAAACGTCCGTCCTACAAATCCCTATTGCACCTTGAACACTCAATCTGCCTCCACCGGCACGTGTCATAGACATGACAGGCAGACGATCAGAGGGGGACTTCCTAGTGGAGCCATGCTGAAGTAAGCATCACAAATTCAGAGCACAGGGGACGACCAAGCCCCAGACGGGAGCGTTGTTGGTTGTTGACTACCAGGCGGCGATACTTGATTATCTCGTTGGCATTATGAAGAAGGAAGGCGTATAACCCTTTAAACATAAGGAATACTCCGTTACCACACACTCTAAAATCAGAGTAGAACAAGGCAAGAATCACGCATGAACAACTCATTAATCTCCATAGGACTCTTCTAGAGACAACATAGAGTTCATGGTGCTGAATTCAATATCGCTATCGTTTTGTCGATTTTATATAACTAAATGGAATTAAGGATTGGCCATGGCAATCATCGATGAAAATCGACTTACCAAAGCACTCGGTGTCAGACGCGTTGATAAGCGGTTCGAGAGTTGGTTATGGTTATTTTTGAATTACCACAGAGCAGGCTTGAGTCCCGATCATTTCGACAGCTCAATTGCAAGGGATGATATGGCGGAGTTCATTTCGATTAACCCCGATCTGAAGAACCACATTAAGTTCGAAAAAAACAAGGCGCTCGTTCCAGATGAAAACTTAAAGTGGATCACACAAAGCGAGCGGCAGTGCGATTGGTTAATGCGGCAATTAGATGCTGCAACAGGTCCATTCCTCTCTACTTTTCCTCAACGGTTACAAGGGCGAGATAGGATTGTTGCCAGAATTGATTGGTGGAATGAAAGCATCGATCGTAAAGTACGAAAACTAGACAATCTTAAATTTGATTGGGGTCAATACACCCAGCAAGACTATATTTTCAATTGGTTCAAGGGCGAAGATGAACGAGCCAAGTGCGAACTGGCTTGGGAGTGGATGAATAAGCACAAACCTACTCTTATAAAATATCAAACCCCATTTAAACAGTATGATGAGGTAATTATTTATTTTGACCGCTCTGAATTTAAGGAAGAAGAAAAGGCCTTTTACGTTGACAAGATCAAAAGACGCTGGAGTCAGCAACGGTACCGTGAAAATCTATCCGGAAAGAAACAATACAATTTCATTCTCTCCGACAGTGCCATCCAAGCACTAGACAAGATCGCAATAAAACACGATCTAAAGCGGCCACAAATCTTAGAAATACTGATAAAAATGGAGGCGGAACATGGGAAATACGTACCAGAAAAGCTCAGGCAGATTGGCCTCATCGACTCTATTTAAAAAATTTGATCACTGAAAAAGCGAAAACGCCGGAGCCCTTCTCTCTCGTCTCGAAAGGAGAAGACTACGGCGTTAACGGACTTATTTATGCCCTCTGGATAGACTCACCTGTTTGACACCTCCCCCCGCTGCACCTCCAAAAAATCTGCCCACCACTGCATCATGCGCCTTCTCTCTTCCAGATATTCGGCGCGGTGATAGGCCGCACGCACCTTGTTGCGCTCCGCGTGCGCGAGCTGGCGTTCGATCACGTCGGGGTCGAACCCTTCTTCATTCAACACTGTCGATGCCAACGCACGGAAGCCGTGTGGCGTGGCGGTACCCTTGTACCCCATCCGGCCTAACGCATAGCTCAAGGTGTTTTCAGACATCGGCTTGTCGTGGTCGGTCTGAGCTGGGAACAGCAGCGCACTGCGTCCGGTCAACGGCCGCAATTCTTCCAGCAAAGCGAGCGCCTGTCGCGACAGCGGCACCAGATGCGGGGCACGCATCTTCATTCGCTCGGCAGGGATACGCCACTCGGCGCGCTCAATGTTGAACTCGTCCCAACGCGCCGCCCGCAATTCACCCGGGCGGACAAAGGTCAGGATCAGCAGATGCATGGCAATCCGAGTTGGAAAGAGTAGTGGCTCGGCCTCCAGTCGGCGGTAGAACTCTGGAAGCTCACTGCGTGGCATGGCAGGGCGATGCTCGACCTTAGCTGCTCTCAGGGCACCACTCAAATCAGCCGCCGGGTTGTACTCGGCTCGACCAGTCTGGATGGCGTAACGCATGATGGCGCTAATACGCTGCAGGACGCGGCCTGCCGTATCCACCGCCCCACGCTTCTCTATTTTGCGTACCGTCTCAAGAATCAGCGGAGCGGCTAGGTCAGCAACAGGTATCCTCCCTAGGGCCGAGAAGGCATCTGCTTCCAGCGATTCGAGAACCCGCGCCGCGTGGTCTTCGCTCCAGCGTGGCAGCTCTTTGGCGTGCCATTCACGGGCAATTATCTCGAAGGCATTAGCCGCAGCGGTCTTCGCGGTGGCCTTAGCGACTTTCTTCTCATGCCCGGGGTTTAGTCCCTCATCAAGCTGCCGGCGGGCCTGAGCCGCCTTCTCGCGCGCCTCGGCCAGCGTTACTGCGGGATACTTGCCCAATGCAAGCTTGCCCGGCTTGCCGGCGAAACGATAGCGGAATAGCCATCGTTTACCGCCCGCAGGTGTGACCTCGAGGAACAGGCTGCCGCCGTCGGGCATGTGATAGGACTTGTCTAGTGGCTTGGCTTGCCGGATCGCCAGGTCGGTCAAGGGCATGGTGTGTACCTTTTCATATGTACCATTTTTCCCTTCCCCGGCGCGCCGTTAGGCTGGGCCGAGAACAGCCCCGCCCGCGCCCGCCTTTCGGCGGCCACGCTTGGCTATCAGGGCATGAGGGCCGTCGGGTTTTCGTGCCGATTTCGGCCGTCACCGTTGTGACAGCCAGTTTTGTCACAACGCCCCCCCACAAAACCTTGACTTTATTGGGCGTAACAACCATCACAACGGCTGTTTAGCGGGGCCAGGAAGATGCGCCCTCCTTTACCCCGACTGGCTACTCCCCCCCAGGGTCAGAGAGAGTCACATGCATTTTCTGACCAGTACCAGTATATGAATCGGGAAAGGTGCTAGTGACCGGATTGTGTACCTTTTTTCTAGGCCACTCCAGAAAGGTACACAAAAAGGTACACAAAAGACATGGATGTGGCTGGACAGCGCTGGACGATCAAGGACAACAAAAAACCCGCAGAGCCTTGTGCTATGCGGGTTATCTGGACTTACTCGGATACTACTGGATGTCGATTTGGTGCCCCGGGCCGGGGTCGAACCGGCACAACCGAAGTCGAGGGATTTTAAGTCCCTTGTGTCTACCAATTTCACCACCGGGGCAACGATGCGGTACTGGCCCGCATCGAGCCGCGTACTGTACCACAGCCGCTAAGCGCTTGTCCCGACCCTTGCCGGCTGTTTTAGTCGATTCGGAAGGCCGCCAGCGCCTGCAGATCAGCCGGGGTGTCGACGTCGAGCAGCACGCCGCCATCGACGACCGGCAGCAGCTGCACGCGGCCGGCATGACGCTGCAGCAGCGGCTTGGCACCGACGTCGCCGGACAGCGCGATCAGTTCGGCATAGTAGGCTTGGCCGAAGCCGACCGGGTGGCCGCGCACGCCGTCGAAGCTGGGTGCGACGATGGTATCGGCTTGCAGGTGTTCGGCCAACGTGGACAGGGTGGACGCAGCGAGACGCGGCATGTCGGCCAGCGCGATCAGCCAGCCGGCAGCATCGGGGCGCTGACTTACCCCGTGGGCAAGGCTGTGGCCCATGCCGAGTACGGCCTGCGGGCAGCGCGTACTCGCGATACCGGCAGCGGCCAGCTGTTCGGCCAAGGATTCATCGCCCTCCCCCAACACCACCAACGTATCCGGCAGCACCGCCTGCAGGCGGCGCGCGGCAATCAGCAGCAAGGGTTCACCGTCGAGTCGGGCCAGGCGCTTGTCACCACCGAAGCGCCGCGCTTGGCCGGCGGCCAGCAGCAGTCCGCAGGGGCGGCTCAGCGGGGACATGCGGTGCTACGCTCGGTGACGCCGACTGCACAGTTCGACGGTGCGCTGCTGCTGACCAGGCGGTTACGCAGCTGCACCAGTTCAGCCAGGATAGACACGGCGATTTCAGCCGGCGATCGGCTGTGGATAGCCAGGCCGATCGGCGCGTGCAGCCGGTCGAGCTGCTCTTTGTTGACGTCCAGCGTCAACAGTCGGGCGCGGCGCGCCTCGGTGCTGGCCATCGAGCCGATCGCGCCGATGTAGAACGCGTCGGTCTTGAGCGCCTCCATCAGTGCCATGTCGTCGACTTTGGGATCGTGGCTGAGCGTGACGATGACGGTGCGCTTGTCGGGGCGAAATGCCAGCACCGCGTCGTCGGGCATGCCGTCGAGCCATTCCGCTTCACCGGCCTGCCAGTTGCGGCGCTGCTCCTCGCGCGGGTCGTTCAGGTACACGGCGAAGTCGAGCGCCGGCGCCATCTGCGCCAGGTACTCGGACACTTGGCCGGCACCGACGATCAGCAGCCGCCAGCGCGGGCCGAACACCTGTACCAGTTCGTCGTCGCGAAAGCGGATCGACACGTCGGCTTCGGCCGGCTCGACGCAGGAGTCGCCGGTACGCAGGTTGAGCCGGCGCTGCACCAGCTCGCGACCGCTCACCGCGTCGAGCAGGCGTCGCAGCGCAGCGATGTCTCGCATTGGCTCGACCACCAATTCCAGCGTACCGCCACACGGCAAGCCGAAGCGACGCATTTCCTCGGCGCTGATGCCATAGCGCACCAGCTCGATCTTGTCGGGGAAGGCATCGGCGAAGCGGCGCATCAGGTCGTCCTCGATACAGCCGCCGGACACCGAACCAGTGAAGTCGCCGTCGGCGGTGATCGCAAACAAGGAGCCGAGCGGACGCGGCGCCGAGCCCCAGTTGCGTACCACCGTCACCAACGCCAGCCGCTTGCCCTGTTCGAGCCAGCTGACCGCGCTATTCAATACCTGATAATCGACTGCGTTCATCTATTGCGCCTTGAAATCTGTCTGCCTGTCCTCAAACGGCTCGAGACGAACCGGCTGAGGACAGGCGCCAGCAACGAAGCTGGCTCCTGTGGGAGAGCACCCGGTGGCAACACTGCCCACCGGGTGCTCTGGTGCAAGATCGGCCGAAGGGTTTCCCTGCCACGTCAACCGACCCATTGCCCTGCTACGCCCGTTGCCGGGCGCTAAAACTTAACGCAACGCCTTGACCGCGTCGGCGGTCACGTCGGCAGCCTGCCCGCCCCAGCTGGCGCGCAGGAAGTTGGCCAGTTGCGCCATTTCCTTGTCGTTCAGCTTGTTGGCAAAACCCGGCATTTCCTGCATCGCACCGTTGTTCGGGAAGCGCTGCTCCTTGATGCCGTCTAGCGTCGCCACGATCAGGTTGCGCGGATCGGCGTTGCGCACCGTCGAGTTACCCTTCATCGCCACCGTGACGTTCGGCTTGCCTTCGCCCTCGCGACCGTGGCAGCCGGCGCACACCGCGGTGTACAGCTGGCGGCCGGCGTTCAGCTCGGCGGCATCGGCGGCGACCGTTTTCAGCGGTGCTGGTGCCGGCGGCTTGTCGCCCATCAGATAGGTCGCCATCGCGGTCAGGTCGGTCTTGCTCAGGTGCTGACTGGACAGGTGGATCACCGGATACATCTCACCATAGGCCGAACCTTGCGGTGCGACACCAGTAGCGAAGAAGGTTTCCAGGTCTTTCGGCGTCCAGCCGCGCGCCGCCAGACCGGCCGGCGTGATGTCCGGCGCGCCGATACGCGCCAGCACACCGCCGGTCAGCGGCTTGTCGAGATCGAGCTGGCCAAGCTTACCGCGCGGGGTGTGGCACTCGGCGCAGTGGCCGAGCGCGCCGGCGAGATAGCGGCCGCGCTGCCAGCTGGCCGACTGGCCGGTCGAGGCGTCAGGCAGGCTGTCCTTCAGGAACAGCATGTTCCAGAACACGATGCCGAAGCGCAGGTTGAACGGGAAGTGCAGCTCGTCTTCCTTGTTCGCCACCTTGGCCGGCTTCACGCTCATGAAGTAGGCATACAGCGCGTCGGTATCGTCACGCGACAAGCTGCGGTACGAGGTGTACGGCATCGCCGGGTACAGGCGCTTGTCCGGCGCCACGCCGTCGTGCAGCGCCTTGTAAAAGTCGTCAGCGCTCCAGTTACCGATGCCGTGATCCTTGTCCGGCGTGATATTGGTGCCGAACAGCTTGCCGAACGGCGTCTCCAGTGCCACGCCACCGGCGAACGGCGCCCCGCCGTCCTCGGCGGTATGGCAGGCGGCGCAGTCGGCGGCACGGGCCAGGTACTTACCACGCGCCACCTGTTCGGCCGATGCCGGTGCGGCCGCCTTGTCGGCAGTCGACGAGGCCTCGGCACCGCAGCCGGCCAGAATCGCCGTAACCAGGCCGATCAGCACGAAGCGAAAGGGTTTCGCAATCATTACTTGCTCCCTTTCACCAGGCCCGGGGTGTTCATCACCACGTCCTTCACCGCCTCGTAGTAGCGCACATAGCCGGTGCAACGGCAGATGTGATCGTTCAGCGCCTCGGTGATGGTCTCTTCAACCTGGTCCTTGTCGACCGGCTGGCGCTTGAGCTTCTCGACCAACACGGTGGCGGCATTGACGAAGCCCGGGGTGCAGTAGCCGCACTGGAAGCTGTAGTGCTCCAGGAATTTCTGCTGGATCTGCGACAGCTCGACCACCTCGCCCTTCTCGTTGAGCTTGGCGTGGCCTTCGATGGTGCGGACTTTCTTGCCCTGGAAGAAATGCGCGCCGGTGATGCAGGTGCGGATCTCTTCACTGGTGCCGTCCGGGTTGTCGAGGATGGCGACACAGGCGCGGCAGACGCCCTGGCCGCAGCCCAGGCGCGAGCCGGTCAGCGCGACGTATTCGTGCAGAAAATCGATCATCATCAGGCCATCCGGCACATTGAGCGGGCCGACGGCCTTGCCGTTGATGGTCATGGAAAGCGGTTTATTGGCAATGCTCATGCCAGTACCTCCTGGATTTTTTCGGGTGTTACCGGCAAGTCGGTGAAGCGATGGCCGATGGCGTGGGCGATACCGTTCACGATGGCGCCGACCACCGGAATCATCACCACTTCGGCGATGCCCTTGGGCGGGTCGGTCTCGGTGACCGGGGGCAGCACTTCGCCGGTTTGCTGCCATACCGCGACGTCTTTGGCACGCGGCAGGTGGTAGCGGTTGAAGTTCCAGGTACCGTTGCCCGGCCCGTCTTCATAGAGCGGCAGGAACTCGTGCAGCGCGTGGCCGATGCCCATTGCAACGCCGCCTTGCAGCTGGCCAGACACCAGTTGCGGCGACAGCTGGCTGCCGCATTCCATGATCGAATGGTGGTTGAGCACCTCGACCTTGCCGGAGGCCTCGTGGACCGCCAGCTCGACCAGAGTGCCGACCGCGCTGTAGTAAGTCACCGCGGCGTTGTTCATTTGCACATCCGGGATATAGACCTTCTTGCGGTCGAGCACGTGATAGCCGCCCTTGGTCGACATCTTCGCCTTGTCGGCCGGCTTGGCGCCGCTGCCGTACTTCACCGACAGGCCGTCGATCGGCAAGCGTACCGGCTTGCCGGTCACCTCGAAGTCGGCCTCGCTCCAACGCCAGCGGTTGAACACGTGCACGATCGCACCGGTCACCAGGCCCAGCTCGTGGGCCTTCTTGACCAGGCGCTCGAACGGCAGCGCCTCGAGGCCGCCGGCCGACAGCTTGCCGTCGACCCAACGGGCGTCCTCGACGCGCACCACCAGCGGGCTGGCCTGACCGCCGCCGATGCCCTGCGTCCAGATCGCCATCGCCGCCGGCCACAGGCCCTGCATGAACACTACGCGTGCCGCTTCGCGGGTGCTGTGAGTGAAGTAGAACGCCGAGTTGGTGGCGCTGGCCGGCGACGCATACGCCGGCGACCAACGCGGGTTGGCCGAAACCTTGTCCTGTTCGGCCTGGCTCATCAGATAGGGGTTGCCACTGGTGACGACCGGCAGGTCAGTCCAGTCGGTGACCCCAAAGTGCGCATCGCCGGCCGGCTTGCCCAGCCATTTCTGGACCGCGAGCGCCTGCGAGGTGCTCATGCCGGTGCCGATCTCGGCACCGGTGTGCCACAGGCTGATGGTGCCGTCCTCGGCGATCTCGACCTTGGCGAACGACGATTCGGCACCGGTTCCGAAGTCCTTTTGTACACAGGCGAAGCCGACACCGTAGCGCTGGCCCGGGTGCTTGGCTTCAAACTCGGCCTTCTGCTTAGCGCGGTTGGCCCAGATCGGGTGCGCCTTGGCCTTTTCCATCACCTCGTCGGCGCGGATCGCCCCGGCCGGGATCGCACCCTGGGTGTTCTTCATGCCGGACTTCAGCACGTTCTTCAGACGGAAGTCGATCGGGTCCATGCCGAGCTTCTCGGCGATCTCGTCGACCGCCATCTCGGTGGCCGCCATCGACTGCAGCGTGCCGTAGCCGCGCGCCGAACCGGCGTCAATCGCACGCGAGGCAATCGCGACCGTAGCCAGGTCGCTCTTCGGGAAGTAGTACACCGACTGGGCCGCGGTCGCGCCGACCATCGCCACCGACGGTGAGAAGTTGGCGCGGCCACCGCCGTTGGCCTCGAAATCGCCCTTGAAGGCCTGCAGCAAACCGGTCTTCCTGTCCACCGCGATGCGGTAATGCATCTTGAAGGCGTGGCGCTTGATCGAGGTCTGGAACTGCTCGTAGCGGTCGTTGGCGAAGCGCACCGGCTTGCCGTCGCCGTACAACGCACACACTAGGCCGTAGTACGGCACGTTGTAGTGATCCTTGGAACCGTAGCCGACGGTGAAGCACGGGTGCACGAACAGCTGCTTGACCGGGAAACGCGCCTTGGCAGCCGCAATCATCTCGGTGGCGCTCTCCACCACCTCGAGCGGGCCCTGGCTCGGCACGATCATGTGCAGCGCCTGGTTGTCCGCGTCGTACCAGCAGTTGGCGTTGTCCGGCTCGAGCGCGGCAGTGTCGATCGATTGAGTGTTGTACTCGCGATCGAACACCAGCCAGTCGGCCGAAGGGTGGTCGAGCTCGTCCTGGATCTTGTCGGCGTAGAACATGCCTTGCTCGCCGAGCTTGCCGTGCTCGACACCGTCCGGCCACACCGGCTGGTGCTTGCGCATCATGTTCGGGAATACCGGGGCGTTCTTCAGGCTGGAGAACTCGTCACCGTCGTACGGGGTGGCACCGCCGATGCGCACGAAGCGGAAGGTGCCCCACGGATCGCGCTCCAGCGGGCCGGTGACGGCGCCGTAGCGGATGATCTCGTTATGGAATTTGAGCGTGTCCTTGGCGAAGCGGAACTTGGCGAACTCGTGATAGATCAGGATCGCCACCGCATGACCGAGATAAGCCGGCGTCTTGCCTTTGGGCAACAGCATGTCCTCGCCGTAGAAGGCCGGGAACTTCACGCCATCACGAACCAGATCCTCGGCCGTTACCACGCGGTCAGGTTGCAGCTCCTCACCCAGCAGCGACAGGTCGAAGCCCTCGTAGCTGCGGTCGGCCTGCGTCGCGCGCAGGATGAAGGCGTGCGACTGCTGGTCCGGCCAGTGCGGCATATCGCGCGCGCGCACATCGCGGGCAAACACCTTGCCGCCGGTGACCTTTGCCATGCCGTCGATGCGGAACTTGGCCTTGCCATCCTTGCTGTCCCACTTGATCGGGGTGAGGATTTTGTCTTCGAACAAAGCCGCGAACGCCTTACCGCCGATCGGTGCGATATAGACCGACACCCCGGCGATCACGCTGGCTTTGAGAAAACTTCGACGCGAAAGGTCGAGGTTCGCCATGGATTACTCCTTACAAAACTCGCGGCCTCTTCCTCCGCCAGTCGGTAACGGAGGTATAGATAGCCGCGAGAGGCCCTGTCCAGGCGCTTGGACGTGGGCAGATAAAAGCTCAATTTTAAGATAGTTCAGCTAAAGACACCAGCCACTACCCTGCGTTATTACTTTGTTGGCTAACACTCTTAGGCAAGATGCAGTCCCCTTCTCCTCCCTGGCCACGCCCCTAGATCAAGCCTGTCAACCCGCGCATTAACAATTGGCAACACATTGGCCGGGCAATCACATACTTGCTTAACAGCGCTGGTGGATAACACAAGCATCACCGCAAACCGCAAACGGAGTTCGCCGTGTATGCACAGTTTTTCCAACTTAGCCGCCTCGTCGCCAGCGCACTAGGCGCCACGACCGTCGCGCTGGCCGCGTCATCGTGCATCGCCGACAGCGGGGTGCATCACGCGTCGGCGACGCGGCTCGAGCGAGTCAAGCGGCTGGGCCCGACCCACGCGACCGTGCGGCTGCCATCGACTCCGCGAGCCGGCCGGCTACAACAGACCGCGCTATGGCCGGATCAGGAAATCATCCTGTCGGCCAGCCGGTAAAGCGGGATTGGACGCCCACTGACCTGAACGGCCACGGGCAAAGGAGACCAACATGAAATGGCTCACCTACCTGTTGCTCGGTGTCGCGCTGCTCGGTCCTATGGCCGAACAGGCCGACGCGCGTGCCCACGTCAGCATCGGGATCGGCGTCGGGGTCGGTCCGGCCTGGGGTTATGGCCCCTACTATGACGACCCTTATGACGGCCCCTATTATCGTCCGTACTACCGGCCGTATTACCGACCGTATTACCGACACTACTACTATCCGCCGGCCTACTACCCGCCGCCAGCGGTAGTGATCGAGCAAGCTCCGGTGTACGTGCAACGGCCATACGGTCGCCACGATGACGACGACTGAGGCGGCCGAAACGGCCCATGTACCCCATCAGGGATGAAGACCTGCCCGGCCCAAGACCGCAATGAGTGAGGCACCATGATGAACCACAAACTGCTGCTAAGCGCGCTATTCAGCCTGCCGCTGCTGGCCGCCTGCACCACGGTACCGACCGGGCCGAGCGTGATGGCGCTGCCCGGCAACAACAAAAGCTTCGACCAGTTTCGTCAGGACGATATGGAATGCCGCCAGTATGCGCAGTATCAGGGGAGCGGCCCGACCGCGAACGACAACGCCGTCAATAGTGGCCTAGCCAGCGCCGCGGTCGGCACCGCGGTCGGCGCGGCGGCCGGTGCCTTGCTCGGCGGCAACCACCGGGGTGCGGCGGTCGGCGCCGGTGCTGGCCTGCTTCTGGGCAGCGCCGCCGGCAGCGGCAGCGCCCAGGCCGCCGGCGCGATGACGCAGCGCCGCTACGACAACAGTTACGTGCAATGCATGTACGGCAAGGGGGAACAGGTGCCGGTATACGGCGGCCAGGGCGGCCCGGGCTACGGCGGCTACCCGCCTTCGGGCAGCTACCCACCGCCACCTAGCGGCTATCCGCCCCCGCCGCCCTATCGCTGAGCGCTTCCGGCCCGGCGAGCTGCCCGCCCCTGCCGCAATGGCAGGGCGGGCCGGTGGCGAAGCCCGCCAGGCCCCTCATACATGCGACAAGGCCCCGATTGCTCGGGGCCTGGTCGTTTACCGCCTCTAACAGAATGAGGCTTGGCCGAATTTCGGCATAGCTAAAACGGCCTTGATCTTGTTGCGCTGCCTTGCCGTTCAGCTTTGTACTGCCTGTGCCAGCACACTTGGCCAAGGCCGCTACGCTGAGTGTTTCAAACGGAAGGAGCCGCTCAGCGCGGCCGATACGCCTCGATCCAGGCGCTATCGCTGCTGAACGAGTCGTCGTCGCTCACCGCAAAATACTCGCGCACTTCGCGCGGCAAGGCGGCAAAGGTCTCGCGCAACGCCGCCACTCGTCCCGGCGAGGTACCGATGCGCGCCACCCAGCTGTCGAACGCCAGCGGCAGCTTCCAGCTATCGCTACCCGTCACCGTCAAGCCCGCTTCCGCCAGCATCGCCAGCCATTCCGACACTCGGTAGTTGCGCACATGCGAGGCATCGCGCAGCAGCTCGATGGTTTGCAGCACCGTGTCGTACAGCGGCGTCTCCGGCGCGATGACATCGATCACCACCAGCGTGCCGCCCGGCGCCAGCACCCGCACGGCTTCGGCCAACGCTTGCCCCATGTCGAGCCAGTGATGCGCCGAGAAGCGCGTCACCACCAGGTCGAACTCGCCATCGGCGAACGGCAGCGCCTCGACCGGCCCCTGCCGGGTAGCGAGCTGCAGGTGGCCGCGCTGCTGGGCCGCTTCGGCCACCACCGCCAGCATGTCAGCCGACAAGTCATAAGCCACCACCGCGCCGGCCCCACCGGCCGCCACCGCGAAGCTGGCGTGACCGGCACCACAGCCCAGATCCAATACCCGTGCCGGTCGCAGCCGTTCGGCCAGGGCGGTCAGCCGCACCAGGTCGGCACCCTGCGCATGCACCGTGCTGCTCAGGTAGTTGCGGGCCATCTGGCCGAATTGCTGCTGTACCAGGTTCTGCTGATCCATCGTGGGGCTCCTTGTCGTGGGGGAATGTTTCGATGACGCGAGCCCAGCATAGGCGGGGCAAAATACTGGAACAAGACCACTATTTATCCTAGTATTTTGCACTACCCGTCAGCGAGCCCGTCCATGTCCAACAACCTTGGCGAATTCATCCGCAAACACCGTGAACGGCTGCGCCCCGAAGACGCCGGCGTGCGCGCAATCGGCCGCCGCCGCACGCCCGGGCTGCGTCGCGAGGAGCTGGCCCAGCTGTGCGCGGTCAGCCCGACCTGGATCACCTGGCTGGAACAGGGCCGTCCGGTGTCGCCGTCTCCGGACACGCTGGCCAGGTTGGCCGAAGCACTGCAACTGAGCGCCGCCGAACGCCATTATCTGTTCACGCTGGCCGGCAAGCTCGACCCGGCCAGCGAGCCGGAACGGCACAATGCCGCCGACGCGGTGCTACGCAGCGTGGTGCAGATCGCCACGCCGGCCTACGTACTCGACAAGCAGTGGAACGCGCTGGCGTGGAACGACGCCGCCAGCGCGCTGTTCGCCGGCTGGCTGGACCGCGGCGAAGCCGCACCGAACCTGCTGTCGTTCACCTTCCTGTCGCCTGGCGCGCGCACGCTGATCGACGACTGGCCTTACCGGGCGCGTCGGCTGGTAGCGGAGTTCCGCGCCGACTGCGGCCGTCGCGTCGACGACGCGGCGATCGAGGCGCTGATCGACCAGCTCGCCGCCGCCAGCGCCGACTTCGCCGCATTCTGGCAGGACTACGACGTCACCGAGCGCGAGGGGGGCTTGCGGCTGTTCCACCACCCGCAGCGCGGCCGGCTGGCGTTCGAGCAGGCCACCTATTACCCGGCCACCCGGCGCGATCTGAAACTGGTGATGTTGCTGCCGGTCGACGAGGTCTAAGCGTTCCTGATCCGCCGGTCACAAGCACACAGCGGTGGCTCGGCGGCCAGGACCCGATACCAGGTCAAACTGGCAAAGGCCCGGTATACGCAGCACGCGGACGGATCAGCTGGCCGTCGGCGCGCTGCTCCAGCGCATGGGCGATCCAGCCTATCGTTCTGCCGCAGGCGAACAAGCCAAATGCCGCCCCTTCGGCCAGCCCCAGATGGCGACGCAGCGCCACCAGAGCGAAATCGACCGACGGGCGCTGGCCGGTCAGCTGCTCGACCGCCGCAACCAACGCCTGCCAGCGCGGCTGATGCGGCAGGATGTGCTTCAATAGCTGCGCCGCGCGCGCATCGCCGTCCGGGTAGAGCGGATGGCCGAAGCCGGGCAGCTTCTCGCCGCGCTCCAGCCGTTGCCGCAAGGACGGCAGCGGGTCGCCACCCTCGCCCAACTCATCCCAGAACGCCTCGACCCGCGCCGTCGTGCCGCCATGTCGCCCGCCGGACAGCGCCGCCAAGCCACCGATCACCACCGCGCGCAGGCTGGCGCCGGTCGAGGCAATGCAACGCGCGGTGAAACCCGACGCATTCAACTCGTGGTCGGCACACAGGATCAGCGCCTGCCGTACCAAGTCCGCACCGTGTTCATCCAGCCCCCATGCCTCGGCGCATTGCCGATGTAGCGGCGTCGTGCTCACCGCTGTGCCGAGCAGACAGGCCAGCATCACCCGCAACAATTCGCCACAGCCGGCCGCCAGGCGCGCGCGGTCCTGCTGCCAGACCGCAGTCGCCTCGTCGCCACACGCCACCGAGAACAGAGGCAATAAGGCACGCTGCGGCCCCTGCCCATCATAGGCTGGCCTCAGCGCCTGATAGGCCACGGGCAGCGGTGCCGCGCTCGGGCCGAACGCCACCGCCTCCTCGCACTGCCACAGCCAGGCCGCCACCACCTCGACACTGCTGGCTTCGGCCAACCTTAGCGCCTCCTCGCCGCGGTAGTAGAGCCGCCCGCCCTGGATCAGCGTGATCGCCGACTCCAGCACCGGCACTCCCCAGTCCAGCGCCGCCTTGGCGACCTCCTTCGGCTTACGCCCGCGGGCCCGCTGGCCGGCCAGCCGCTCCACTTCGTCGCGGCGATAGCGGCGTTCGCGCGGGTCATCGGCTTCATGCGCGCGCAGCAGGCCGCGGCTGACATAGGAGTACAAGGTCTGGCGCGACACGCCGAGCCGGGTGGCGGCCTCGGCGGCGGAAAGATAGGGCGACATGGGCAGACTCCGGTTTCGATAACTTGATTATATCAATCAAGATTGACGATATATTCGCCTCGGCCTGTAATGCGCTCATCCCCCCAAGGAGCACACCATGGCTCACACCTCCCCCACCCAGGCCTTGGCCGAACTGTGGCACGCCGCCGGCCTCGACCCGGCCGAACTGGCCCACGCTCACCTCACCGGCCATGACCCGGTATTGCCGTCCTCGTTCGCGCTCGGCACCGCCGCCCAGGCCAGCATCGCCGCCGCCGGCCTCGCCGCTGCCAGCCTGTGGCGACAGCGCGGCGGCACCGCGCAGCAAGTCGCGGTCGAGATGCGCCATGCCGCCGCCGAATTCCGCAGCGAGCGCTATCTGCGCGTCGACGGCGCACCGGCCCCGGAGCTGTGGGATGCAATCGCCGGCGCCTACCGCTGCGGCGACGGGCGCTGGGTGCGCCTGCACACCAACTTCCCGCATCATTGCGACGGCGTGCTGGCGCTGCTCGGCTGCACTCACGAGCGCGCCAGCGTCGCGGCCGCGCTGCAGAATTGGCATGCCCAGGATGTGGAAGACGCCGCCGCCGAACGCGGCCTGGTGGTCGCGATGCTACGCAGCTTTGACGAATGGGATGCTCACCCGCAGGGCCGCGCGCTGGCCAAGCTACCAGTGTTCACGCTGGAGAAGATCGGCGATGCGCCGCCCCAACCGCTGCCACCGGCTGCACGGCCGCTGGCCGGCGTGCGGGTGCTGGACCTGACCCGCATCATCGCCGGGCCGGTCGGCGGGCGAACGCTGGCCGCGCACGGCGCCGACGTGCTGCTGGTCACCTCGCCGCGCCTGCCGGCGATTGCCCCACTGGTGATCGATACCGGCCGCGGCAAGCGCTCCTGCCAGCTCGACCTCACCGACGCAGCCGATCACGCCACCCTCGCCCGGCTGGTCGACGACGCCGACGTTTTTCTTCAGGGCTATCGCCCCGGCGGACTGGCCGAACTCGGCTTCGGCCCGCAACAGTTGGCCGAACGCCGCCCGGGCCTGGTCTATGTCTCGCTGACGGCCTATGGACATGTCGGGCCGTGGGCAGGACGACGCGGCTTCGATTCGCTGGTACAGACCGCCAGCGGCTTCAACCACGCCGAAGCACAGGCTGCCGGCCGCGACGAACCACTGGCCCTGCCGGCCCAGGCACTCGACCATGCCGCCGGCTATTTGATCGCCCTGGGCACCATCGCTGCGCTACACCGACGCGCCAGCGAAGGCGGCAGCTGGCATGTGCACGTATCGTTGGCGCAAACCGGCCTATGGCTGCGGCGACTCGGCCGCGTCGAACACGGTTTCAGCGTCCCCGACCCGGACCTCGCTGCCGTGCAGGACCTGCTCTACACCGCACCATCGGGGTTCGGCCAACTACGCGGCGTACGCCATGCCGCACAATTGGCCGTCACACCGGCCGGCTGGCCGCGACCAGCGGTGCCACTCGGCCACGACCCCGCGGTGTGGCTGCCACGCTGAGCACCATGCCACCGAAATTGAACCCGCGACCTTGTCGCATGCCGAGCTCCGGCTGCGGCAAGGTTCCAGAATCAACAGCACTGGAGCGGTGTATATCGATGAGCCACAACCCCAAACGCACTATGTATTCAAAACCGTTAGCAATACCCACCCGGCGTTACTGTACTGTCTTGTCCTACAACGGGTACTGCCTGCAACAACACGCCTAGCCGAGATGGTTGGGCTGAATTCTGTTAGCGGCCCGTAAGACTCGGCGCTCCCTTCCCCTAACACCACTTCGCTTCGGCCAAGCTTGGCCGAAACGGGCGGCTCTTAATCGGCAAGGCTTGCTGGTGCGGTTAATAAAGCCCGCCAGCCAAACGTGGAATCACTCACATGCGGGTAAAGGGTCATCGCAAGACATGGCGATGCATAAACCTAGCAAGACCTTTTAGCCGCGTTCACTGTAATGGGCCTGTCATTTAAAGGCGCCCCTACATGACACGGTCCCACTTCCCTGGCGAGGTGGAACATATGACCGATCACTCCAGCAACTCGCCCCATCATCCGGGCTCTCGACATTCAGCCCATCAAGGCCCGCCACAGCAAATACAACAGTCCCCCACCCAATACCACTACAAATAGCAAGGCCAATAGCCCCGTTATCAGCAGCCCCTTCTTCCCGGTCTGTAACCAATGCTCCGCCCGGGCTCGACTTTCGCCCCTTGCCGTTTCAGGCAATAGCCGCATCGACAGCCAGATTACCGCCGTCATCACCAGTGCATCGTCCATCAAACCCAAAACCGGCACGAAATCGGGGATCAAATCGATCGGACTGAGCACATAGGCCACCCCGAATAGGCATAGTCCGCGCACATACCATGGCGTTTGGGGATGAAAGAAGGCAAAGCCCAGCATCACTACATCGAGTCGAATAAGCCCGACCCAAACACCCAACTTCCGGAAAATCGTCATGACCTACATTCCAAATTGTTAAAATGTATTTCAAACATTGACCCCGCGGGAAAGACTGGCTAAATTCACAGCAAACCAAACAGGAAAACAAAATGGACCTCAGCACCCTCGATTACACCCAACTGCTCGATCTGAAAAACCAACTGGATCGTGAAATCAACGCTCGTCAATCCGAAGAAAAGGCCAAGGCCAAGCGTCAGATTCTGGAACTGGTCAAAACCTACGGTCTGAGCATCGACGACGTACTGAGCAAAGCACCGGCCACCACGCGTAAACCGGTCGAAGCCAAATACCGCAACCCGGACGATGCCAGCCAAACCTGGACCGGCCGTGGTCGCAAACCGGCTTGGGTGCAGAACTACATCGACGCCGGCTTCAAGATCGAAGACCTGGCCATCTAAGCCTGCCAGCACTCTTCAGACTAGCGTGCCCATGGTACGTTCAAAGCAAAAAGCCTCCCGAATGGGAGGCTTTTTTTCGTCTACGGACCCGTGCTGAATTCGCAACGCGCCAACGGGTACATCCTTGGTGCCACAGCCGGACCATCCCGGTGCACGTCCGGCAAAGAGCCAGCGCCCCTTCCCGCCCGAACCTTGCTGCATACTGACATCAGGCAAAGTGGCGCTGTCGAGGAAGTGCTTTCGACTACAAACCTTGTAACCAAGGACAGCCCCCTAAGCCGATCAGCAACCCGTTATTAACAGGAGCGGTTGGCATTGACCGTGCTTGCACTGGAAGCCTAGTAACCCTTGTTGAACGTATCAGCCGCCTGCCCGAATGCCAGCAAGTAACATATCTCCCTTGTAATTGACATAAAGACAGGATGCTCTACATACGTAGCCTACCGAGGCAACACTGGAAACTATTACCTCTCCCCACGCCGATCAACCCCGAATAAACCTCATCGGCGAACTCCTAGCGGCCATAACACTTCAAGCCGCCGTTATCACCAATGGTTGATGTCCACGACTCAGGACTGTGCCCCCGTGCATTACCAACGAGCATCAGGCCACCCTTGCCCCCGATCTTGGTGCTGCAACCTAGAACCAGATTCGTTTTGTCATGAATGGTCGGACGCGCCAGATAGCCGACGGGCAGGACATTGCTTGGAGCGTCATGGCCGACAGCGCCTCGGTGACAAGCGGGCCCGACAATACAGGACTAACGTAGACGATCCCTGAGCCCACCCGGAAAAGATGCGAAGGATGGGCTATCAGCAACCGGCCCCGGCCTAAAAGTACCCAGTCAACCAAGACAAGGGAACCGGGTAAGCAGCTCGGAATCATTATTGCCGTCTTCGACGCCACCACACCTTACCGATCCAGCTTCATGGGCAACAGGGGGACAGGACCAGTGTCATGATGCGATCTCACCGCTTTACCGCTGGGTGAACCCGTGCCCGGGACATGCGGCAGTAACAACAACTCTTGTGCCCGACCATCAAACACAGGGTGCGGAGTCGCAGTTTCGCCATATCGAAGATTCAAACCGCGACCGCCAATATTAGGCAGGGTCATCCACTATCGCGTGTTTACCCGCAGCTAACTGCATCGATACATGATTGTAATAAGGTAAAACAATAAAAAATGGGAAATGCAAAAAGCCCGTAAATCTTTTCAGATTTACGGGCTTCTTATATGGAGGCGGGGGTCGGAATCGAACCGGCGTACACGGCTTTGCAGGCCGCTGCATAACCACTCTGCCACCCCGCCATAACTGGCATCAGCTCGCCTTTCGGCCAACTGCTTGAAACTGGAGCGGGAAACGAGGCTCGAACTCGCGACCTCAACCTTGGCAAGGTTGCGCTCTACCAACTGAGCTATTCCCGCATGGGTGAAACTATAAACTGTATGGAGCGGGAAACGAGGCTCGAACTCGCGACCTCAACCTTGGCAAGGTTGCGCTCTACCAACTGAGCTATTCCCGCGTCGCATGCTGCACGGTATCTTTGGAGCGGGAAACGAGGCTCGAACTCGCGACCTCAACCTTGGCAAGGTTGCGCTCTACCAACTGAGCTATTCCCGCATTTCAGATACTGCGCCAAGTAGTGTTGGAGCGGGAAACGAGGCTCGAACTCGCGACCTCAACCTTGGCAAGGTTGCGCTCTACCAACTGAGCTATTCCCGCACTACCTGTCTTGCTTCTCACCGTCGTTGCCGGCGTTGAGGATGCGAATTATAAGGATTAATCAGCCCCTGTCAACACATCAGCTAGCAATTTTTTTACCGGAAAACTCGCGCGCTGCCATACGCAGGTAATAAACCATTGACCACAAAGTCAAAATAGCCGCGACCACCATCAACACATTACCCATAAAAAGTGTATCGATGCCCGGCACGACCGGTTGTTTCCACAAGAGCAGCATGATCGCCCCCATCTGCGCGGTGGTCTTGAGCTTGCCGAGCGTGGCGACGGCCACACTGCTGCGCCGGCCCATTTCGGCCATCCACTCGCGCAGCGCCGAGATGGCGATCTCGCGGCCGATGATGATCATCGACAGCCAGGCGGCGGTGCGCTCCAGATCGACCAGCAGGATCAGCGCGCAGGCCACCATCAGTTTGTCGGCCACCGGATCGAGAAAGGCCCCGAACGCAGAGGTCTGGCCGAGCCGGCGGGCAAGATAACCGTCCAGCCAGTCGGTGATGCCGGCCACCGCGAAGATCAGCGCACCGGTGATGTTCTGCGCCACCGGCGTCAACAGGCCGTCGGGCAGGTAGAACACCCCGATGAACACCGGGATCAGGACGACCCGCAACCAGGTCAGCAATATGGGTACATTGAGGGGCATGAGTGGGGATCAGTGCAAAGCGTTATAAATTTTTTCGGCCAACATCCGGCTGATTCCGTCCACCTGCGTCAGATCGTCGACACTGGCAGCCACCACCCCGCGCAATCCGCCGAAGCGGGTCAACAGCCGCTGACGCCGCTTGGCGCCGATGCCGGGGATGTCTTCCAGCGTCGAGGCGGTGCGCGCCTTGCCGCGCCGCGCGCGGTGGCCGGTGATGGCAAAGCGGTGCGCTTCATCGCGCACGGTCTGGATCAAGTGCAAGCCGGGGTGGTCGTGGCGCAATTGTAACGTCTTTTGCAGATAGGGAAGGATTAGCGTCTCCAGGCCCGGCTTGCGCTCCTCGCCCTTGGCGACGCCGACCACTGGCAGGTCCAGCCCGACCTCGGTCAACACTTCCAGCGCCACGCCAACCTGCCCCTTGCCGCCATCGATCAGCACCACGTCCGGGCTCCTGCCCTCGCCAGCAGCGATCTTGCTATAGCGCCGCGTCAGCACCTCGCGCATCGCGCCGTAGTCGTCGCCGGCCGCGGCGGTTTCGATGTTGTAGCGCCGGTATTCGGACGGCTGCATGCCACCCTTGTCGTAGACCACGCAGGAGGCCACCGTCGCCTCGCCCAGCGTATGACTGATGTCGAAGCATTCGAGCCGTTCGATGCCTTCCAGCTCCAGCACTTCGGCCAAGGCGGTCAGGCGCATCTCCTGGGTGGCGGCACTGGCCAGGCGCTGGCTGATCGCCAGCTGGGCATTCTTCTCGGCCATCTCCAGCCAGACGCGCCGCTCGCCGATCGGGTTGCCGACGAAGGCGACGCGCCGTTCGGCCTGCTCGGTCAGATAGTCGCGCAAGGTTTCGTTGACCTCGACGTTGTGCAGGATCACCGGCGGCAGCGTGGCACCGAGATAATGCTGGGCGAGGAAGGCCTCGAGGTTGGCCGAAGCATCGCTGTCTTCGGCGTTGCTCGGGAAGAAGCTCTTGTCGCCCAGGTGCCGGCCACCGCGGATCATTACCAGGTTGACGCAGGCCAGGCCGTCCTGCACCACCGCGGCAACCACGTCGCAGTCGAGCTGGCTGGCGTTGCTCGACACGAATTGTTTCTCCTGCACCTTGGACAGCGCCTGGATCTGGTCGCGCAGCTCGGCGGCCTGCTCGAACTCGAGTGCAGCGGCGGCGGCGTCCATCCGCTCGGTCAGTTGGCCGATCAGCTCGCTCTGCTTGCCCTGCAGGAAGGCGGCGGCACTCTGCACGTCGCGCCGGTAGTCCTCCTGCGAGATCAGCCCGACGCACGGCCCGGTACAACGTTTGATCTGATACAAGAGACAGGGGCGCGAGCGATTGGCGAACACGCTGTCCTCACAAGTGCGCAGCCGAAACACCTTCTGCAGGATCTGGATGCTTTCCCGCACCGCGTAGCTGTTCGGAAACGGCCCGAACAACTGGTGCTGGCGGTCGGGCGTGCCGCGGAAATACACCATCTGCGGAAACGCATGGCCGGACAGCATCAGATAGGGATAGGACTTGTCGTCGCGGAACAGGATGTTGTACTTCGGGGCCAGCGCCTTGATCAGGTTGTTCTCCAGGATCAGCGCCTCGGCCTCGGAGCGGGTGACGGTGGTCTCGATCGCCGCGATCTGACGCACCATCAGCTTGATGCGCGGGCTGTGGTCGCTCTTTTGGAAATAGCTGCTGACACGGCGCTTCAGGTCGACCGCCTTGCCGACGTACAACACCTTGCCGGTCGCATCGAGCATGCGATAGACACCGGGCAGGTTCGGCAGGTTGGCCAGCACCGGTTTAGGATCGAACTTACTGGTAGGCATCATTACACCGATAGGCAGCGCGCTTGGCCGCCGGTTTGCGTGATGCGGTACTGCTGCCGCCCGAGCCGGTCGCCCAGGCTCGCGCGGCACGACGTTTTCACGTCCCGCCCGCTTGATTTTAATCACACTATTGTACGGTACACCGCCTGCGCCCCGTGCTTTTGCGTGGCGAGAACAGAATCGGTATAATGTTTTTTTGCTGCAAAGGATCGCCAGATGCGTATCATCGAGAAAGCCTACACTTTCGACGACGTCCTGCTTGTCCCGGCTCATTCCCAAGTGCTGCCGCGCGACGTTTCCCTGTCTACTCCGCTTACCCGCAACATCAACCTGAAGCTACCGCTGCTGTCCGCCGCCATGGACACGGTGACCGAGGCGCGTCTCGCTATCGGCCTGGCTCAGGAAGGTGGTCTCGGCATCGTGCATAAGAATATGTCGGCCGAACGCCAGGCGCTGGAAGTGTCCAAGGTGAAGCGCCACGAAAGCGGCGTGGTGAAAGACCCGATCACCATCGCCCCGGACATGCTGGTGCGCGACCTGGTGGCTCTGACCCGTCAGCACAAGATTTCCGGCCTGCCGGTGATCGAAGCCGGCAAGGTGGTTGGCATCGTGACCAACCGCGACCTGCGTTTCGAGACCCGTCTGGACGTACCGGTGCGCTCGATCATGACCCCGCGCGACCGCCTGGTCACCGTCAAGGAAGGCGACAGCATCGAGGAAGCGCGCGAGCTGATGCACCAGCACAAGCTGGAACGCGTCCTGGTGGTCAACGACGCCTGGGAACTGAAGGGCCTGATCACCGTAAAAGACATCGTCAAGACCAGCGAGCACCCGAACGCCAATAAAGACGCCCAAGGCCGTCTGCGCGTCGGCGCCGCGGTCGGCGTCGGCGCCGGCACCGATGAGCGCGTCGCCGCACTGGTCGCCGCCGGTGTGGACGTGATCGTGGTCGATACCGCCCACGGCCACAGCCAGGGCGTGCTGGACCGCGTCAAGTGGGTCAAGCAGCACTTCCCGCAGGTAGACGTGATCGGCGGCAACATCGCCACCGGCGCCGCTGCACGCGCGCTGGTCGAGGCGGGTGCCGACGGCGTCAAGGTCGGTATTGGCCCGGGCTCGATCTGCACCACCCGTATCGTGGCCGGCGTCGGCGTACCGCAGCTGACCGCGATCCACAACGTCGCCGAAGCGCTGGCCGGCACGGGCGTGCCGCTGATCGCCGACGGTGGCATCCGCTTCTCCGGTGACATCGCCAAGGCACTGGCCGCCGGCGCGCACTGCGTGATGCTCGGCGGTATGTTCGCCGGCACCGAGGAAGCCCCGGGCGAGGTCGAACTGTACCAAGGCCGGACCTACAAGTCCTACCGCGGTATGGGTTCGCTCGGCGCGATGCAGCAAGGCTCCAGCGACCGTTACTTCCAGGACAACGAAGCCAACGTCGACAAGTTCGTGCCGGAAGGCATCGAAGGCCGTGTCGCCTACAAGGGCCCGATCGCCCAGGTGATCCACCAGTTGGTCGGCGGCCTGCGCTCCAGCATGGGCTACCTCGGCTGCAGAACCATCGCCGAGATGCACGACAAGGCCGAGTTCGTCGAGATCACCTCGGCCGGCATCCAGGAATCGCACGTGCATGACGTGCAGATCACCAAGGAAGCGCCGAACTACCACGTCAGCCGCTAAGCCGGTCGGTCGTTGCCAAGAAGCCCGCGTTGCAGAACGTGGGCTTTTTTCATGCTGGGCTCGATACCTCACCGCCCTTTCAAACATCGGACCGAGCACACCATTCAAATAAAACGACTCGGCTGACGGCAGCAATACCGACACATTTGTCATGACGAGCGGCAGCCGCACCGCGCGGTTCACCGGCCAAGACCCCAAATGACAAAAGCCCGCTTGCGCGGGCTTTTCAGCTTGCCTCTCAGCCACGTTCGGCCAACGGTATCCAGATCTCGGTGAGCAACTCCTGCTGCGCGGTGTTCATCGGCGAATTGAGGTACTCCTCGATACACGGCGCGTCGACCAGCACCTCGCCGCTATTCGGCAGCCATTGCTCGAACAGCCAGCGGTAGCTGGCCTGCAACGCCGAGTACGGCCCCTTGTGCAGCAACACCGCGTAACGCCCCACCGGCACCTCGGTCCGTTCCATGCCCTCGCCCGGAGCGGTATCGGCCGGCAGCGCCACACAGGCCGCCGAGCGCAGCGCCTCGGGCGGCGTCACGCTCGGGTCGTCGTAATACATCGCGAAGATCCGGGCCGGTGCCAACGTCTGTCGGTCGACCCAGTGATCCAGCGCTTCGAAAGCCTGACAGATCTGTATGTACGGCCCGCGATGCGGGCGACTGACCAAGGGGATGGCAGCATCGAGTCGACGAATAGTGACGTGCATATAGGGTCTCCCGTTTAGAGGCATGGCCTTTCATTGTAGCCGAGCCATGCGCTCCGCCACGTTCGTCATGACGCCATGCTTGGCGCTACACTGACGACTTGCCATCGCCCCCTTGCCGCAGCCATGCCAAACGACTCAGCCTTCCGCTCCCCTTCCCGCTCCGAATTCAGCATCGTCAACGGCCGCCGCTATCACCTGCGCCGCTGGGGCGATGCCGACGCACCGCTGCTGGTGATGTTGCACGGCTGGATGGATTGCTCCGCGACCTTCCAGTTTCTGGTCGACGCGCTCGGCGACGGCTGGCAGGTGGCCGCACCCGATTGGCGCGGCTTCGGCTTGTCGCAATGGAACGACGGCAGCTATTACGCGCCCGACTATCAGGTCGACCTCGACGATCTGCTCGAACAACTGTCGCCCGACGCGCCGGTGACCTTGGTCGGCCACAGCATGGGCGCGATGATCGCCGGCCTCTATGCCGGCATTCGTCCGGACCGAGTCGCGAAGCTCGCGCTGGTCGAGGGCTTCGGCCTGACCGACACCCGGCCTGCCGAGGCACCGGGGCGCTACGCGCGCTGGCTGCGCGAGAGCCGCCAGGGCACGCCGTATAGCCCGCTGACCGGGCTCGACGAGGTAGCGGCCAAGCTGGTCGAACGCAACCCGGGCTTTCCCCACGATCGGGCACGCTGGATGGCCGAACAGCTGACCGAGGCCCGCCCCGATGGGCTGATCTACCGCGCCGATCCGCGCCACAAGATGGTCAATCCGGTGCTGTATCGACTCGAAGAGGCCAAGGCCTGCTGGCGGCGCATCGCCTGCCCGGTGCAGTGGGTGATCGGCGGGAGGATGTGGGACCACCCGATGGCCAAGGGCGTGTTCGACACGCTGGACGAGCGCCGCGCCTGCTTCGCCAACCTGCGCGAAGTCACCGTCGACGGCGCCGGCCACATGATCCAGTGGGAGCAGCCGGAAAGGTTGGCCGAAGTGCTGACGGCGTTCCTGCGCTGAACCGAGGCAAGCCGCACCCTGCAGCAGCCCAAACCCTAGTCGAGGAGCCGTTCGATGGATGCAACGAAGATGCTGCTGTATGTCGATGCCCAGCTGGCCAGCCCGTATGCGATGTCCGCCTTCGTGACGCTGACCGAGAAGCAGTTGCCGTTCGAAATGCATCGGGTCGACTTGAACACAGCCGAACAGCTCGGGCCCGGCTATGCGGCCGTGTCGCTGACCCGACGCATCCCGACGCTGGTCGATGGCGATTTCCGACTGTCCGAATCGTCGGCCATAACGGAATACCTGGAAGAACGATTCAGCGCGCCGACCTACCGGCCCGTCTACCCACAAGCAGTGCGTGAACGCGCCTTGGCTCGACAGGTCCAGGCCTGGCTGCGCAGCGACTTCATGCCGATCCGCGAGGAACGCACGACCGAGGTGGTGTTCTTCGGGCCGACCGCCACACCGCTGTCGGCAACAGCCCGCACATCGGCCGACAAGCTGTTTGCCGCGGTGGAGCACCTACTCCCCGACGGTTCGGCCAACCTGTTCGGCGAATGGTGCATCGCCGATACCGAGCTGGCGCTGATGCTCAATCGCCTGCTGCTGAACGGCGACGCGGTGCCGGAACGGCTCGCCGCCTACGCTCGCCGGCAATGGCAGCGGCCGTCAGTGCAACGCTGGCTCGTCCTGCCCCGCAGCCGCTAGACCGGACGATCAGGCCGGATCGCGATACAGCCGCCTATCCCAGCCTTCCACCTCGCGGCTGGCCAGGCGCTTTTCGGCCAGCTTGCGCCACGAGGCGCTCAGTACCGTCAACGCCACGATCTCTTCCAGCACCTCGCTGGACAGCGAGCGGTCGAAGATCACCCGCAGCAACCGCGCCAGCGGCCAGTTCGGATGCGGCCGCTCGACTAGTTCCAGCACATCGCCGGCCCGCACCTCGCCCGACTGCAGCACCCGGTAGTACCAGCCGGTGCGGCCGGTCTGCTGCAGGCGCAGCGGCATGTCACGCCGGCCGAAGCGTTCGGCCAACTTCCAGCACGGCTGGCGTGCCTGCGATACCTGCACCAGCGCGTCGCCAAGCCGGTACACGTCGCCGATGCACACCGTCTCCTCGGTCATGCCGACGGTGGACAGGTTTTCGCCGAAGGCACCGACCTCGGCCAGCGGCCCGGCTAGGTCCTCATGGTCGACCAGCCAGCAGGCATAGTGCTCGAACGGGTAGTGGTGCACTGCCTTCTCCGGCCCGCCATGCACACGCCGGTCGGCCTGCTCGTCGCCGACGAAGCCCTCCTCGCCCAGCCACAGCGCGGTCTCGACCGGGCGCTTGCCGATCGCCGACAGGTCGCCCTTCTCGTTGATCGGCACCGCCTTGCCCACCAGCAGCACCAGCAGCCTCACCGCGCTCATAGGCCGCGCTCCGCCAACCAGTGCGCGAAGCAGCGGCTCGCCGCCGCCTGCAGCGCCGGACCGAACTGGCGCGCTTCTTCACGCAGCACCACCGGGTCCAGCCCTTCCTGAGCGATTTCCAGCGCATTGCCGACCAGCCAGGCTTCGAACTCTTCGGCCAACACTTCCGGGTGACACTGGAAGCCGAGCGCAAAGCCGCGGTAGTCGAAGATCTGGTGCGGGGTCAGCGCGGTCGACGCCAAGCTGCGCGCGCCGGCCGGCAGCGTAAACACGTCACCGTGCCAGTGCAGCAACTGCGGCGCTTCGGCCAACAAGCGCAGCGGCGTCGACGCGGCTTCGTGCGCATAGTCGATCGGCAGCCAGCCGATCTCTTTGCCTCGCCCCGGCACGACCTGCGCACCGAGCGCGCTGGCCAGGATCTGCGCGCCGAGGCAGATGCCGATCACCGGCTTCTGCGCGGCGATGCGCTGTTCGGCCAAGCTCAGTTCCTCGGCGAGGAACGGGTAGCGGTCGCTCTCGTAGACACCGACCGGGCCACCAAGCAGCACCAGCAGATCGGGACTGACGACGTCGAGGCCGGACAGCTCGGCCAGCGGCGCCTCGACATACTCGACGGTGAAACCGCGCGTGGCCAGCACGGCGGCCAGCGAGCCGGCGTGTTCGAACAACTGATGGCGCAGGATAAGCGCGTGTTTCATGGTGGGCTCCCTCGTGGGTGATGCGGCTACCTTAGCAAAAAAGTTTCCTATAGGAAACTTTTTGGATAGCCCCGACCGACTCACGCCGTATAATCGACAGACCATCCTTCCTTGCCCCGCCATGAACCTGAAACAGCAACGCCGTCAGGCCGGCCTGACCCTGGAACAGCTGAGCGAGCGCGCCGCGCTCAGCAAGGGCTATCTGTCCAAGCTGGAACGCGGCCTCGCCACCCCGACCATTGCAGTGGCGCTGCGGCTGAGCCGCGCGTTGGCAGTGAGCTTGGCCGAACTGTACCCGGAGCTGGGCGAGGCCGAGCCTTGCACCGATGATTCGGCACTGCTGCGCCGTGACGCCACCCTGCTATTGCAGCCTCAGGACGGCGCCGCCTACCGGGCGCTCGCCGGCGCCCAAGCCGGGCGGCGCATGCAGCCGCTGCTGATCTATCCGCCGGCCGAACTCGGCGAGACACCGACACTGCACCAGCACGGCGGCGAGGAGTTCTTCTACGTGCTGCGCGGCACGGTGGCGCTGCATTTCGCCGACGAGACGGTCATGCTGGCGGCCGGCGATTCGCTGTATTTCGACGCCAGTCGCGCCCACCGCACCCAGAGCGTCGGCGCGGAACCGGCCGAGGCGCTGGTGGTGATCGCCGACTGAGCGCCTCCTCCCGCCTACTGGCTCGATCGCATCGTCAAGAAGTCTCCCGACCGTTCGGCCAACCCTAAGGCGCGGCGTTCGGACCCCGAGGCTAACCGGCAAGCCGCCAACACTCGATCCCCATGAAAAAGCGCGACCCGAGGGCCGCGCCTTTGCTCGCCGGAGGCACCGATCTCAACCGAGATAGCGCGCCTCCAGATGAGCACGGAAGTGCACCGGATTCAGCGCCTCGCCGGTGGCGCGCCGGATCAGTTCCGGCGTCTCCCAGCGGCTCGCCTGGCTCCAGATATTGGCGTTCAGCCAGTCGAACACCGGTGCGTAGTCGCCGGCTGCGATGCGTGCGTCGACATCCGGCTGCTGGCGGCGCAGCGTGGCGAAGTACTGCGCGGCGTACATCGCGCCGAGGGTATAGCTCGGGAAGTAGCCGAAGCTGCCGTCGGTCCAGTGGATGTCCTGCAGGCAGCCGTCGCGGTAGTTTCCACGGCTGTCGACGCCCAGGTAGGCCTGCATCTTCTCGTTCCACAGCGCCGGGATGTCCTCGGCCTCGATCTCGCCGTCGATCAACGCGCGCTCGATCTCGAAACGCAGGATCACATGCGCCGGGTAGGTCAACTCGTCGGCATCGACGCGGATGTAGCCCGGCTCGACGCGGGTATACAGCCGCGCCAGGTTGGCCGAATCGAAGGCCGGCTGATCGCCGAACTGGGCGCGCACCAGCGGCGCGATCTGCGCGAGGAAGCCCGGATGGCGGCCCAGCTGCATCTCGAACGACAGACTCTGGCTCTCGTGCACGCCCATCGAGCGCGCGAGACCAATCGGCTGGCCCAGCCAGTGGCGCGGCAGGTTCTGCTCGTAGCGGGCGTGGCCGGTCTCGTGGACGATGCCCATCAGGCTCTGGGTGAAGTCGGCCTCGTTGTAGCGGGTGGTGATGCGGCTGTCCTCCGGCGTGCCGCCCGAGAATGGGTGCGCCGACACGTCGAGCCGGCCGCCATCGAAGTCGAAGCCGAGCCGTGCCATCACTTCCAGACCCAGCGCGCGCTGCTTGTCGATCGCGAACGGACCGACCGGCGCGATCACCGCCTCGCTGGCCTGCTTGGCGCGCACCTGGGCGATCAGGCCTGGCAACCAGGTCTTCACCTCGCCGAAGATGCGTTCGATCTCGGCGCTGTTCATGCCCGGCTCGTACTGATCCATCAGCGCGTCGTAGGGGCTGACGCCGAGCGCGTCGGCGCGCAGTTTCGCCTCCTCGCGCGACAGCCGCACCACCTCGCGGAAGTTCTCCAGGAAGCCGGTCCAGTCGTTGTTGGGCCGCTGGCTGCGCCAGGCGTGCTCGCAGCGCGCGCCGGCCAGCGACTTGGCTTCGACCAGCGCCTCGGGCAGCAGGTTGGCGGCCTCCCACTGGCGGCGCATCTCGCGCAGGTTGGCGTGCTGTTCGTCGTCGAGCGCTTCGCCCTCGGCGCGGCGCAGTACCTCGCCCAGCGCCGGGTCGGTGAGCTGGCCATGAATCA
This sequence comes from Neisseriaceae bacterium JH1-16, assembly GCA_025989215.1. GTDB lineage: Bacteria > Pseudomonadota > Gammaproteobacteria > Burkholderiales > Chromobacteriaceae > Crenobacter_A. The sequence goes on from JAPDNP010000002.1 coordinate 433,764, forward strand.
GCAGCGACAGTTCGGCCAGGGCGGCGGCGCGGGCATCGTTGCCCTTGGCCGGCATCATCGTCGCCTGGTCCCAGCCGGCAATGGACTGCAGATGTTCGAAGCGGTACAGGCGCAGAAAACGGTTGCTCAGATCCTGGTAAGCGGAGTTGTGCGGCATGCGGGTTCCCTTGCAGAGCGGTGGCTTTCGGGAGACCGCGCTCAACGGCCACTTCGCCGGCGCGGCTAGCTTGAGACGGCGCTCGTGGCACCGCCACCTGTTCAAATCAGTTCAGACGAAATGCAGTGTCAAACGCAGATCGGCGCCGACCATGCGTACCGCGTCGATGCGCACCTCGCGCTTGTCGGCCAGGGACGTCAGCGCCGGCCAAGCGAACAGGCCGCGCGCCGCATCGCCTGCGAACGACGGCGCCAGATACAGCACCGCCTCGTCGACGAGGCCAGCCTGCACCATTGCGGCGTTCAGACCGGCGCCGGCTTCGACCATCAACTCACCGATGCCCGCTTCGGCCAACCTGGCCAGCAGCGCCGCCAGATCGACACGGCCATCGGCGCCCGATACCACCCACACCTCGGCGCCACGCGCCAGGTACGGCGCATGGCGGGCCGGATCGGCTACGGCGGTAACGACGATCACCGCCCCGCCGTCGCCGTTGAACAGCTTGGCGGTATCAGGCACCGCGAGCTGGCTGTCGACCAGCACCCGGCGCGGCTGGCGGCTGGTTGCCACCTCGCGCACCGTCAGCGATGGGTCGTCGGCCAGCGCCGTGCCGCTGCCGGTCAGGATGGCGCAGCTCTGCGCGCGCAGGTCGTGCACGTCGCGGCGTGCGGCCGGCCCGGTGATCCACTGGCTGACGCCATTAAGCAGCGCGGTCTTGCCGTCCAGCGTCGCCGCCATCTTCAGCGTCACCCACGGCCGGCCACGCTCGACGCGCGACAGGAAGCCCTGGTTCAGCCGCCGTGCCTCAGCCTCCAGCAGCCCGTGCTCGACGGCGATGCCGGCATTCTTCAGCATCGCCAGGCCCTTGCCCGACACGGCAGGAAACGGGTCGACCATCGCCGCGACCACGCGGGCGACGCCGGCCTCGATCAGCCCCTCGGCGCACGGCGGGGTGCGGCCGTAGTGGCTGCACGGCTCCAGCGTGACATAGGCGGTGGCGCCGCGTGCGCGCTCGCCGGCCTGTGCCAGCGCATGGCGCTCGGCGTGCGGCGTGCCGGCCTGCACATGCCAGCCCTCGCCGACGATCTCGCCGTCCTTTACCAGCACGCAGCCGACGCGCGGGTTGGGGGTGGTGGTGTAACGGCCCTGTTCGGCCAACGTGAGTGCCCGTGCCATCATGGCGTGGTCGGTGGCGGAAAAACTCATCGCAACTCCAACGCGTCCATTCATGACGGGGACACCAGCCACCCGCACGGAAACAGACGCCGAAAAAAATTCACCCGGCCAAGCCGCTTGGCCGCCGGGTGCCGATCGAGGCGGGACTCAGATGTCCTGCTCGATCTCCTTGATCGCGTCGGAAAACTCGGAAATGTCCTGGAAGCTCTTGTATACCGAGGCGAAACGCACATAGCCGACCTTATCGAGCTTGGCGAGCTCGGCCATCACCATCTCGCCGATCTGCCGCGACGGCACCTCGCGCTCGCCCAGCTGCAGCAGCCGGTGGCAGATGCGGGCAATCGCCTCGTCGACCAAGGGGGTCGGCACCGGGCGCTTGTGCAGCGCGCGGAAGAAACTGGTACGCAGCTTTTCCTCGTCGAACTCGGTGCGGTGACCATTGGCCTTCACCACCTGCGGCATGCGCACGTCGGCGGTCTCGAAGGTGGTGAAGCGCTTCTCGCACGATAGGCAACGCCGCCGGCGACGGATACTGGTACCGTCTTCATTGACGCGCGAATCGATCACCTGGGTATCGACGTGGCCACAGAACGGACATTTCATACAGTGCTATCCCGAAAAAGCATGCAATAGGGCCAGTTTAGCGCAAACCCGCGCCGAAACGTTGCGCTGCCGCATGCCAGTGCGCGTTCAGCAGCGTCCCGACAATTCCAGCGACATGAAAACGACATCGTCACCGCGCACCGCTTCGTCGCCTGGCATGTCAGCCTCCTCGAAACCGAGCGAACCATACAATGCCTGCGCAACCGGGTTCCAGCGGTAGACATTCAACGTGGCAATGCGGGCACGGCGCCGCTGCGCCTCGGCCAGCAGCTCGACCACCAATGCCCGGCCAAGGCCTCGCCCGCGCGCCGCCGGATCGACCAGGATGCGCGCAAGGTGCAGCCGATGCGGACCACGCACCAGTAGTTGGCCGAAGGCGAGGCAGCGCCCGGCCTCGCGCAGGCAGAAGCTGTTACCGTCCGTCATCGCCAGCTGTTCGGCCAAGCCGGGCAACTCGAGCGGGAAACGCAGTTGCGGCCCGCCCCAGCGCAGACACTCGCGCGCATCGGCGATCCACCCCGACAGCGTAGCCAGGTCGGCCGCGTCGGCCCTATGCAGCGCCATCGTCCGTTTCCTTCGGCTGGACTGCCGCTAGCCGGGCCAGCCAGCTATTGAAGCGAAATTCATTGATCAGCCAGATCGCCCACATCAGCGCCATCCCACCCAGCAATCGCGTGACCAGCGAGATACCGATCTGCGCCCAGCTCGGATCGAGCGGCACCGGAAAACCCAGGTACTTCGGCGACAGGTCCGTCCACAGCGTCATCAGCAGCGCAAACAGCACGCCGCCGCGCAACGCGAAGAACCACGACGTCAGCCGGTTGCGGCTGTTGTGCCAGTTGCGCGCCCAGCGCGGCGCGATCGTCAGCAACTCGGCTGGCTGATGACGCGCGGCGATCTTTGCCGCCAGCGACTTGGCTCCAACGCGGCAGATCAGGCTGACCGCCAGCAGAAATCCCCATTGCTCCCAGGCAGGCATGTGTACTCCAGGCAAGGCGTTGAATGTAAAAAAAGCGGCCCATGGGCCGCTTTCGATGATACCGGAGATAACAATTACTTGGCGTACACCGGCAGGCGGGCGCACAGCGCTTTCACCTCGTCGGCCACGCGAGCCAGCACCGCCTCGTCGCTCGGCGCTTCCAGCACATCGGCGATCAGGTTGGCCAGTTGCTTGGCTTCGGCTTCGGCGAAACCGCGGGTGGTCATCGCCGGGGTGCCGATGCGGATGCCCGAGGTCACGAACGGCTTTTCCGGGTCGTTCGGGATCGCGTTCTTGTTCACGGTGATGTGCGCCTTGCCCAGGGCGGCTTCGGCGTCCTTACCGGTGATGCTCTTGGCGCGCAGGTCCACCAGGAACACGTGCGATTCGGTCTTGCCCGACACGATGCGCAGGCCGCGCTCGATCAGGGTCTCGGCCATCACCTTGGCGTTCTTCTTCACTTGCTGCGCGTAGGCCTTGAATTCCGGGCTGGCCGCTTCCTTGAACGACACCGCTTTGGAAGCGATCACGTGCATCAGCGGGCCGCCTTGCAGGCACGGGAAGATCGCCGAGTTCAGCGCCTTCTCGTGTTCGGCCTTGGCCAGGATCACGCCGCCGCGCGGGCCGCGCAGGGTCTTGTGGGTGGTGGTGGTGACGAAGTCGGCGAACGGCACCGGGTTCGGGTATTCACCACCGGCAACCAGACCGGCGTAGTGCGCCATGTCGACGAACAGGTAGGCACCCACTTCGTCGGCGATCTTGCGGAAGCGCGCCCAGTCGATTTCCAGAGCGTAGGCCGAGGCACCGGCCACGATCATCTTCGGCTTGTGCTCGCGCGCCAGGCGTTCCACCTGGGCGTAGTCCAGCACTTCGTTCTCGTCGAGGCCGTAGGCGACCACGTTGTACAGCTTGCCCGAGATGTTCACCGAGGCGCCGTGGGTCAGGTGACCGCCATGCGCCAGGCTCATGCCCAGGATGGTGTCGCCCGGCTTCAACACCGATACGTACACGGCCTGGTTGGCCTGCGAGCCGGAGTGCGGCTGCACGTTGGCGTAGTCGGCACCGAACAGCGCCTTCAGGCGATCGATCGCCAGTTGTTCGACGATGTCCACATATTCACAGCCGCCGTAGTAGCGCTTGCCCGGATAGCCTTCGGCATACTTGTTGGTCAGTACCGAACCTTGGGCTTCCATCACCGCCGGGCTCACGTAGTTTTCCGAGGCAATCAGCTCGACGTGGTCTTCCTGGCGACGATACTCGTCAGCCATGGCAGCGGCGAGTTCAGGATCATATTTAGCAATCGACAAATCGGCAGCGAACATCTTTGACTCTTCCATCAAAGGTTAACGATGGGCCGAACTATACACGAAGCCGGCCGGTTTTTGCCATGAAGAATCAGTGCCTTCACGATGAGCAAAATTCATACAGGGCGGGGCTTTGCGCCGCTTGCTCCGGGTAAAAGCCCGCCTCCTGGCGCAACCATTTCCCCCTGAGACAAGCTCGCTAAGCCCAGGGTTTTATATAAGAGGCCCGAGCAGGCAAAAGCCAAACAAAACGGCATGCCTTGGCATGCCGTTTTGACGCTTACTGCCGCACCGCGTCGCGCGGCGGCAGATCGTCGGCGGTGAAGAACAGGGGAATGTCGTCCTGCTTGTCCGCCGCCACTTCGGGCAGCAGCCGCACGTCATTGACCTGACAATCGACCATCAGCTCGCGGAAGGTGCCGACAATGCGCTCGACCGAATCCAGCGGCGACAGCGGCCAGACGAAGCCCTTCCAGTTGCGCTCGTCACCCGGAGCCGACACTGTGAAGCGCAGCTCGCCGTTGTCGTGGGCCGAGGCGATTGCCACCGGCTCCTTGCCCAGCTCACGCAGCGCGCGGATCTGGCTGCTGGCGAACACCTCCAGCGCCACGTCCTGGCGCGCCGCACCGCCGGCGACTATCGCCTGCATCACCGGCTGCGGCGCGCGGGCGATCGGGAACAGTGTCACGCCGTCCTGGTCTAGCGCCGCATTCAACAGCTTCATCAGCCCCAGGCCCCAGCTGTTCACCGCCGCGCCGAAGCGCACCGGCGGCTCGGCGCCCGGCGCCACCGTCACTTGGCCGACCAGGTAGCGCAGGAACACGCCCTCGCCGTTCAGCTCCAGCGGTGCGGCCGGCAGCTGCTGCAGCGTACGCGCAAGACCCGCCGCATCCTGGGCCAGATAGAAGAGACGCGAGGAATTGAGGCCGGCCAGCGTGTCCGGGTGGATTAGCTTGGCACCCAGCGCGGCGTCGCTGCCGGCGGCGAACACGCCGTGCTCGCGCAGCAGCGCATTGATCTCGTCGATATTGGCCAGCTCGCCGGCCAGCTGGGTCTTCTGGCGGCTACCGGCCACCAGCACCAGCGGCAGCGCGAACGGCAGCGCGGTCGGGCCGTTCGGGTTGCGCTCCACCGCCTCGCGCAGCGCCAGCCACAGCGTGCGGTACGCCTCCTGCGACGGCAGCATTGCCAGCGCCACCGACAACGGCAGCAGCTCGTTGCGTTCCAGATAACCGATCAGCGCCGCGTTCAACTCGCTTTGCCACAAGGCCCGATCGTCGGCGTTGGCGGCATCGAGCATGGCCAGCGTCAGGCGAATCAGTTCGTTTTTCGGAGCCACCGGGGTGTATTGGCGGGGATCGGGCAGGGAGACAAGCAAGTCGGCCATGAAACAGCGTCCTACTGGGTTGGGGGATGGCCGCTATTGTCGCACAGACGTCGAGCAACGGCCCAAACCCGGCGGACCACCGGGCGGATGTTCGCTTCAAAACATAAGAAACTTGCCATGAGCGACATCGAGTTACATTTTTTACAACTTCCGAACATTCAGTGTTGACAAGGGAACGTCCGATCTGGATAATCCGTCCTTGTTGAGATGCAGCAATTGCTTCTTGATAGTTTCTCCTCTATTTCTCCTTTGTAGACTTGGCGCGGACCTCTCGGATCCGCGCATTTTTTTTGCCCGCCCGCCAGTAACAATTCTATAACGCATTGAATTTTCAATGTTTATCTACAGAACAAGCCCCCACCCCCTAGCTTCCAGTTGGCTACCCCATACTTTCCACCAAGCGGTTGCTCAGTCACTCAGCGGAATCTCGCGTCGCAACATCGCCGAACAGCGGAAAGCACCATGACACTGGGGTTTTGCGCGATTTGTTTCGTTTTGTGACAAAAATGAAAAACCGAACATAAAAATGTTCGGTTGCATAAAAGCTTGCCTATGCCAAAGAGGGAGTCCATGCAACGCATGGACTGCTAGGACGCCACGACCACCACGGAAGTTCCCGTTCCGCTCGTCACCATCCGTCCCGGCCCAGCCGGAACTCCCCCTCTTCTTCATCAGCCAAAAACAACAACGCCGTCAGGCATGCTGACGGCGTTGGCAATGGCGCTTCGCAGATGGGTCGATCGCTCCACCTGCTGCTCCGGGTTTAGCGCTCGACCTGGCTGACGTCGCGCACCGCGCCGGTATCGGCACTAGTGGTCATCGCCGCATAGGCGCGCAGCGCCGGCGTCACCACACGCTGACGGTCGACCGGCTTCCAGGCCGCTGCGCCCTTGGCGTTCATCGCATTGCGACGGGCATTCAGCTCGGCTTCGCTGACCAGCAACTTGATCGTCCGGTTCGGGATATCGATCTCGATGGTATCGCCCTCTTCCACCAGACCGATCGCGCCGCCCTCGGCCGCTTCCGGCGACACGTGGCCGATCGACAGACCCGAGGTACCGCCTGAGAAACGACCGTCGGTCAGCAGCGCGCATTCCTTGCCCAGGCCCTTGGACTTCAGGTACGAGGTCGGGTAGAGCATTTCCTGCATGCCCGGACCGCCCTTCGGGCCTTCGTAACGAATCACCACGATGTCGCCGGCGACGATCTCATCGGCGAGGATGCCTTCCACCGAATCGTCCTGGCTCTCGAAGATGCGCGCACGGCCGGTGAACTTCAGGATCGAATCGTCGACGCCGGCAGTCTTCACGATGCAGCCGCGCTCGGCGATGTTGCCGTACAGCACGGCGAGGCCACCGTCCTGGCTGTAGGCGTGCTCCTTGTCGCGGATGCAACCTTCGGCGCGATCGTTGTCCAGCTCCGGGTAGCGCATGCTTTGCGAGAACGCGATGGTGGTCGCCACCCCGCCCGGGGCCGCACGGTACAGCTTGTGCGACTCGCTGTCGGCGTCGTTGCGCATGATGTCCCAGCGCGCGAACGCGTCGGCCAAGGTCTTGCTGTGCACGGTCGGCAGGTCGGCGTGGATCAGGCCGGCGCGGTCGAGTTCGGACAGGATGCCCAGCACGCCGCCGGCACGGTGCACGTCTTCCATATGATACTTCTGGGTGGCCGGGGCCACCTTGCACAGGCACGGCACGCCGCGGCTGATACGGTCGATGTCGGCCATCTTGAAGTCGACACCGGCTTCGTGGGCGGCGGCCAACAGGTGCAGCACGGTATTGGTCGAGCCGCCCATCGCCACGTCGAGCGCCATGGCGTTTTCAAACGCGGCCTTGGTGGCGATGCTGCGCGGCAGCACCGAGTAGTCTTCCTGCTCGTAGTGGCGCTTGGCCAGATCGACGATGGTGCGGCCGGCCTCGAGGAACAGCGCCTTGCGGTCGGCGTGGGTGGCGAGCAGCGAGCCGTTGCCCGGCAGCGACAGGCCGAGCGCCTCGGTCAGGCAGTTCATCGAGTTGGCGGTGAACATGCCGGAACAGGAGCCGCAGGTCGGACACGCCGAGCGCTCAACTTCCGCCACTTCTTCGTCGGACACGTTAGGGTTGGCCGCTTCGACCATCGCGTCGACCAGGTCCAGGCCGCGCGTGGTGCCGCGCCAGTTGACCTTGCCGGCCTCCATCGGACCGCCGGACACGAACACCACCGGGATGTTCAAGCGCAGCGCGGCCATCAGCATGCCCGGGGTGATCTTGTCGCAGTTGGAGATGCACACCAGCGCGTCGGCACAGTGGGCGTTGACCATGTACTCGACCGAGTCGGCGATCAGTTCGCGCGATGGCAGCGAGTACAGCATGCCGCCGTGGCCCATCGCGATGCCGTCGTCGACTGCGATGGTGTTGAATTCCTTGGCGACGCCGCCGGCGCGCTCGATCTCGCGGGCCACCAACTGGCCGAGGTTCTGCAGGTGCACATGGCCCGGCACGAACTGGGTGAACGAGTTGGCGATGGCGATGATCGGCTTGCCGAAGTCGCCGTCTTTCATGCCGGTGGCGCGCCACAGCGCGCGGGCGCCGGCCATATTGCGACCGAAGGTCGAGGTGCGGGAACGGTAGTGAGGCATGGTGATTCCTTTGTCAGCTAATCTTTTGTTCGGCCAACGTTCCGGCGTTTTGCGATGGCGTAACATCGCTGCACTACCGTGTCCCCCGGGATACCAGATAAACGGCGAATAGCGTCGAGGCATTCGATTGGAATGCGCGACGCTCGGGAACGCTTTCCGTATAATTTCGTCAACCTTCTTTTACCGCATTCGCACCCTACTGACAAATGCTCATTCATCCCCAGTTCGACCCCATCGCGATCAAGCTCGGCCCGCTGGCCATACACTGGTATGGCCTGATGTACCTGGCCGGCTTCATCCTGTTCCTGGCGCTGGGCAATCGCCGCATCAAGACCAGCCCGACCTTCATGACCAGCAAGATGCTCGACGACCTGCTGATGTACGGCGTGTTCGGCGTGATCGTGGGCGGTCGGCTCGGCCAGGTGCTGTTCTACGAGCCGGACTACTATTTCGCGCACCCGACCGAGATTCTGATGGTGTGGAAGGGCGGGATGTCCTTCCACGGCGGCTTCATCGGCGTGCTGATTGCGGTGGCGCTGTTCGCGCGCAAGCAGGGCCGCAGCTTCTGGGAAATGACCGACTTCATCGCCCCGCTAGTGCCGCTGGGCCTGGCGGCCGGGCGCATCGGCAACTTCATCAATGGCGAGCTGTGGGGCCGTCCGGCCGAGGCAACACTGCCGTGGGCGATGCTGTTCCCGCAGGCGCAGCAGGACGACATGGCGATGGCGCAGCAGTCGCCCGAGCTGATGACCCAGCTCTTGCACTACGGCGCGCTGCCGCGCCACCCGTCGCAGCTGTATGAATTCCTGCTCGAAGGCCTGGCGCTGTTCGCCATCCTCTGGCTGTTCAGCGCCAAGCGCCGCCCGCTCGGCCAGGTGTCGGCGGTGTTCCTGATCGGCTACGGCTGCTTCCGCTTCATCTGCGAATACTTCCGCATGCCGGACTCGGGCATCTTCGGTCAATCGTTCACCATCAGCATGGGCCAGTGGCTCAGCCTGCCGATGATCGTGATCGGCGCGGCGCTGTTCGTGCACTTCGGCAAGCGCGCGCAACGCACCGCCTGAGTCCGCCCTTTTTCCCGCCAAGCCCCGCCCCGTGCGGGGCTTTTTGCTGGGAGAAGCTGGCCGTCCCGAGCCCCAGCGGCGATAATGCCGACCAGAGGCGGTTTTTTGCCCGCCCATACCCCGGACGCATTGCGTCCGTTGTTTTTCCGACTGATACGGCGGCTTATCGCCCGCCCGGAGCCATTGATGACCCGACTGACCACTACGCTGGCCAGCGCAGCCCTGTTGCTGAGCGCTGGCACCGCTTTTGCCCAGGACGTGCTGCGCGTGTCCGCCATTCCCGACGAAGCCCCGACCGAACTGGCGCGCAAGTTCGCCCCGCTCGGCGCCTATCTGGAAAAGGAAACCGGCATCAAGGTGCAATTCGTACCGGTCACCGACTATGCCGGCGTGGTCACCGCGCTGACCTCGGACAAACTGGACATGGCCTGGCTCGGTGGCTTCACCTATGTACAGGCGGCACAACGCGGCAAGGTGATCCCGCTGGTGCAGCGCGAGGAAGACACCAAGTTCACCAGCAAATTCATCGCCAGCACCGCGTCCGGCGCCAACAGCCTGAAAGACCTGAAGGGCAAGAGCTTCGCCTTCGGTTCGGCTTCCAGCACCTCGGGCCATCTGATGCCGCGCTTCTTCCTGCAGAAGGAAGGCATCAAGCCGGAAACCTTCTTCAAGAACGTCGCCTACTCCGGCGCGCACGACGCCACCGTGGCCTGGGTCGCCTCGGGCAAGGTCGATGGCGGCGCACTCAATTCCTCGGTGTGGGACAAACTGGTGGAAGGCCACAAGGTCGACCTGACCAAGGTGAAGGTGATCGGCACCACCCCGCCGTTCTACGACTACAACTGGACAGTGCGCGGCAATCTGGACCCGGCGCTGGTGAAGAAAATCACCGCCGCCTTCCTCAAGCTCGACCCGAAGAACCCCGAGCAGAAAAACATCCTCGAGCTGCAACGCGCGACCCGTTTCGTGCCGACCAAGCCGGACAACTACCGCGGCATCGAATCCGCCGCGCGTGAGGCGGGCCTGCTGAAGTGAGCCTGCTGTTCGACCGGGTGAGCCTGTCGCTGGGCGGCTCGCCCGTTTTGCACGAGATTTCGCTGGCGCTGGCCGACGGCGAGCAGGCGGCGCTGATCGGCCCATCCGGTGCCGGCAAGACCAGCCTGCTGCTGCTGGCCAACACGGTGCGGCGGCCGAACGCCGGCCAGCTGCAGCTGCTCGGCCAGGCACCGTGGTCGCTGCCGGGCCAGGCGCTGCGCTCGCTGCGCCGCGACATCGGTACGGTTTATCAGAGCCCGCCGCTGCCACCACGTCAACGCGTGGTCAACGCGGTGGCGGCCGGCCGACTCGGCAGCCAATCCCTGGCTGCCTCGCTCGCCCAGCTGGTGCTGCCGCGCGATACCGCCGCCATCGAAACGGCGCTGACCCGGGTCAACCTGGGCGAGCGGCTGTGGGAGCGCTGTGACCAGCTGTCCGGCGGACAGCGTCAGCGCGTCGGCATCGCCCGGGTGCTCTACCAGGCCCCTCGCCTGCTGTTGGCTGACGAGCCGGTGTCGGCGCTCGACCCGAGGTTGGCCGAACAGACGGTGCGGCTGTTGACCGACGAGGCACGCAGCCGCAACGCCACGCTGCTGATGAGCCTGCACTCGGTAGAGCTGGCGCTGGCGTTCTTCCCGCGCCTGATCGGCGTGCGCCAGGGCCGGGTGATGTTCGACCTGCCGCGCGAGGCGGTCAGCGAGGCGCAACTGGCGGCGCTGTACGCCGACGAGCAGCCGAACGAGCCGCGTCCGATCGCCGAGCCGCTGCCGTGGAACCGGCCATGCTGAACCCGGCCCGCGACCCGGCCTTCGGCCAACGTCTGGTCGGAACGCTGCTGCTGCTCGCGCTGCTCGCCCCGACCTTCGTGCTGACCGGCTTCAACCCCTTCGTATTGTTCCATCAGGACACCTGGCAGGTCTGGCTCGGCTTCGTCGCCGGCTTCCTGCCGCCGGCACATGGCACCGATTTCCTCGGCGAGGTGCTGCGCGAAACGGTCACCACGCTGGCGAGCGCCACGCTGGGGCTGGCGCTCGCCGTCGCGATAGGCCTGCCGGCGGCGCTGGCGACCAGCCGGGCGCTCGACGCGGCGCGGCTGACCGCCGAACCGCCGTCAAGGCTGGCCGAAACGGCCAAGAGCCTGCTGCGCGGCCTGCTGGTCGCCTTGCGCGGCGTGCCGGAAATCGTCTGGGCGCTGCTGTTCGTGCGCGCGGTGGGGCTGGGTTCGCTGCCGGCGGTGCTGGCGATCGGCATCGCCTACGGCGGCATGCTCGGCAAGGTCTACGCCGAGATCCTCGAATCGCAGCCGGCCGAACCGGCCCGCGCACTCGCCGCCAGCGGCGCCGGCCGGCTGGCGCGATTCGCCTGGGCGGCGCTGCCTCAGGCACTGCCCGAGCTGGTCAGCTACAGCGTCTACCGCTGGGAATGCGCGATCCGTGCCTCGGCAGTGATGGGTTTCGTCGGTGCCGGCGGGGTCGGCCAACTGATCGACACCAGCCTGAAGATGCTCAACGGTGGCGAGGTCAGCACACTGTTGCTGGTCTTCCTGCTGCTGGTCATGCTGACCGAAGCGATCAGCCAGCTGTGCCGCCATGCGCTCGACAGTCGCGCCGGTACCACCGGCATCGCCGTCGCCACGCTGGCCGCAGTACTGGGCAGCTGGTGGTGGCTGCGCCAAGGTTGGCCGAACGACGCATTCGACTTCGCCTCGCTCGGCCACTTCGCCGTCGAATTCTTCCCGCCGGCGCACGATGCGGCACTGCTGACCAGCGCCGCGCACGGCATCCTGGAGACGTTGGCGATGTCGCTGCTGGGCAGTGCGCTGGCCTTCGTCGGCGGCGCGCTGCTGGCGGTGCCGGCGGCCGGCCGCTTCGGCGCGACGCTGAAGGCGCTGTCGCGGCTGCTGCTCAATCTGCTGCGCGGCGTGCCCGACCTGATGTGGGCGGCGCTGGCGGTGCTGGCGGTCGGCCTCGGCCCCGCCGCCGGGGTGCTGGCGCTGACGCTGCACACCAGCGGGGTGCTGGGCCGGCTGTTCGCCGAAACGCTGGAAAACGCCGCGCCGGAACCGGAACGGGCGCTGCTGGCCGCCGGTGCCGGCCACTTCGCCGCCTTCGCCTACGGCCAACTGCCGCAGGTGCTGGCGCAGTGGGTGGCCTACACGCTGTACCGCTGGGAGAACAATATCCGCATCGCTACCGTACTCGGCATCGTCGGCGCCGGCGGCATCGGCACCCAGCTGTACCTGGCGTTGTCGCTGTTCCAGCAGACCACCGCCGCGACGCTGATCATCGCGATGCTGCTGTTGTCGTGGGCGGTCGAAGCGCTCAGCCGGGCGCTGCGGCGACGAATGGAAAGCTGAGCCGACACAGGGCGGCTTTGATCGTATCTTCAACAACTTACGATCACTATCATTAGGACTGAGGCGCGCCCCGCCGGGATGCGCGAGATCACACGGAAGGAAAGTGTGATGCTGATCCGTTTTAGCCAACAGCCCCCCTGGACAGTTGCCGAATTACTGGTGCACCGCATCGACGAAGTCAACGCCAGCGCGGTACTGGAAGCCTTCGTTCCGATGCTGCACCAGCCGGTCCCCGATCTGGTTTTCGAGCTGTCGCGGCTCGACTATATCGACCCCGCCGGCCTCGCCGCGCTGCAGACGCTGCTCGAACGACTGTCCGTCTGCAAGCGGCTGCATCTGGCTGGGCAAGGCCCGGTGCTGCAGCAATTGCAGGACCTGGCCCACCTGCCCAGCACGGTCGAGCTGTACCCGACCCTGAGCGACGCCCTGCACTGAGCGCTAACAACGGATGCTGTCCCTGGCCGCATCGACCAGGGACGGCCGAACCGTGCTCAGAGCACCACCGACTGCATATCCCAGTTGCCACCGTTCACCTTCAGGATCGTCACCGGTGTCTGCTTCAGATCGCCCTTGCCATCGAAACCGAAGTCGCTGCTCACTCCCGTACAGTCGAGCTTGGCCGGCTCCACCGAGTTGGCGCATCTCATCGCTTCGGCCACTATCAGCGCCGCAAGCTGGCGGAGTCGACAGCCCCAGTGAACCTGGATACGACAACGCCCCGTCATTGCGGGGCGTTGTCGCGATGGGCCGCTGAATCAGGCGTCGCCGTCACCCATCGTGCCCTGCTGCAGAATTTCCTGCGCCCACAGCACCGACTCGGCGTAATACTGGCTGATCACGGCAGGCGCGATGTCCAGTCGCTGCACAAGCGGGTCGATCTGTTCGGCGTCCCCCGCCTCACAGGCCAGCGCCAGCGAGTAGCGATCGGCAAACGCCCCACTGCGATGCAACAGCGCCGCCTGTACCGGGGCCGGCAGACCGAGCGGCTCCAGTGCCACGTCAAGCGGCTTGCCGAGCAAGGCATCGAGTACCGAGAACATCCCGGTCAGGAACAGCTGCTCGCGTTCGGCCCGGCTGCGTGCATTGCCGAGTTTTTCCATGAAACGAGCACGGATCAGTGACTTCTCCAGCAGGCCGAATGAGCGCGCGCACTCCTTCTTGGCTGTGAACAGCAGCATGGACAGCCACTTGAACAGCGTCTCGCGGCCGAGCAGCAGCAGCGAGTCCTCGATGGTCTGTACTTCCTTGGCAAAACCGTTGCTCGGGGTGTTGATGAAACGCAGCAGCTTGAACAACAGCACCGAATCGCGCTTGAACTGCGCCTCGATCTGGCTGCTGTCGGTACTGGTCGCACGCAACAGCCGCATGATCTCGAGGATATGCAGCTGCTCGGTATCGATGCGCTCGCTGTCGTCGAGGTTGCGCAACAGCGGCAGGATCGAACCGTGGAACATCACGAACTGGCGTGCGCCGACGCCGTGCAGACACAGGTCGAGCTCCTCGTCCGAGCTGATGTTCACGCCGATCCAGCGCACCTTGGTATAGCGTTGCGGCAGCTGCTCGAGGAAGGGCTCCAGCACCTGGCGGGCCGGCGCGGCGAAATCGACGATGAAGTAGTTCATCCGGTTGAACAGATCGAACTGCTCGGCATCGAAATGCGCCGGCTCCAGCGCGAAGCGGTAACCGAGCGCCCTCAAGCGATCGAGTCTGTCGAGCAGTGGCCGATCCAGAGCCTCGCCGACTAGAGGGGGATCCAGCCGATAGATCACGCTGGCGGCCGGCAGCTCAGTCAACTGCGGATCGTGCAGGGCATGCAGCGAAATCGGCACGAAGGCCTTGCGGTACGCCAGCAGCTTGCCGACGTCGAGACTCTTCAAGGTGCCGAGCATCATCTGGTCGAACTCGGCCTGCTGACGCGCCGACGACAGCGGGCGCTTTCCGCGCCGCACCGATAGCGCATAGCCCACCACTTTCAGCTGCTTGTCGTACAGCGGCTGCTGCGACACGAAGCCGAGCACCGGCGGCAGGTCGACCGCATCGCCATCGGCGGCCCCCTCGCCCCTTGCCGTGCTCGACGTCGGCGCCGGGGATTTTTCGCTATCACGTTGGCGGCCAAAGCCGCCGGTCAGGCCTTCGATCAGGTGTTTGAGCATAGCCCCGAAAAAAATAAAAACGGCAGCCTAAGGCTGCCGATTGGTTATGGCTGACGCGCTGCGATGCGCGGCGTAGTCACCACTACGTCGCCGCATTGTGCCCTGTGGCGCAATGCGTGATCGATCAGTGTCAGCGCCAGCATCGCCTCGGCGATCGGCGTGGCACGGATGCCGACGCAGGGGTCATGCCGGCCGTGCGTTTCCATCAGCACCGGATTGCCCTGTTTATCAATAGATCGGCGCGGCGTGGCAATACTGGAGGTCGGTTTGATCGCAATCGACACTTCGATGTCCTGACCCGTGGAAATACCGCCCAAAATCCCACCGGCGTGATTGCTGGCGAAGCCGGTCGGGGTCAGCTCGTCGCCGTGCTCCGAGCCGCGTTGCGTGACGCTGCCGAAGCCCGCACCGATTTCCACGCCCTTCACTGCATTGATGCTCATCATCGCGTAGGCGATGTCGGCATCCAGTCGGTCGAACACTGGTTCGCCCCAGCCTACCGGCACGTTCTCGGCCACCACGCGCAGCTTGGCGCCGACCGAGTCCAGGCTCTTGCGCACGCTGTCCATATACGCTTCCAGCTCGTCGACCACGCTATTGTCGGCGGCGAAGAACGGGTTGGTCGGCACGTCTTCCCAGCGCGCGAACGGAATCACCTTGTCGCCGATCTGGCTCATGTGGCCGCGAATCACGATGCCGAACTGTTCGGCCAACCATTTCTTGGCGATCGCGCCGGCCGCCACCCGCACCGCGGTCTCGCGCGCCGAACTGCGCCCGCCACCGCGATAGTCGCGGGTGCCGTACTTGTGCCAGTAGGTGTAGTCGGCGTGCCCCGGGCGGAAGGTGTCGGCGATATTGCCGTAGTCCTTGCTGCGCTGGTCGGTATTGCGGATCAACAGCGCGATCGGCGTGCCGGTGGTCTTGCCCTCGAACACGCCGGACAGGATTTCCACCGTGTCCGGCTCGCGGCGTTGGGTGACATGGCGGCTGGTGCCGGGCTTGCGGCGGTCGAGCTCGGCCTGGATGTAGGCCTCGTCGATCTCCAGTCCCGGCGGGCAACCGTCCACCACGCAACCGATCGCCGGCCCGTGGCTTTCGCCGAACGAGGTAACGGTAAACAGCAGGCCAAAAGTGTTCCCTGACATGGCAATCCCTAAGTCTTATGCATTGATTTATTGCCTCGATTCTAGCACGACCGTCCAATCGGCTGGTTGGTGCCAAACAGCGCGTTATCAGGGCATTGGAGACAAAAAAAGGCCAACCCCACATGAGGTTGGCCGAACGATACAGAAAGAGGAGAAGCGCTTACGACGCGGCGTTGATCAGCTCGCGGGCCAGGGTGTTGTGGCGGCCGATCAGCGGCACCATTTCCACCGTGGTCAGACGGCCGTTGTCGATCACCTGGCGGCCGTTGACGAAACTGTTCGTCACGTTGGCCGAAGCGCAGAACACCAGCGCGGCGAGCGGGTCGGACAGGCCGCCGGTGAAGCCCAGCTGGTTCAGGTCGAAGGTGATGAAGTCGGCGGCATAGCCCGGCGACAGCTGGCCGATGTCGTCGCGGTTGAGCACACCGGCGCCACCGCGGGTCGCCATCCACAGCGCCTCGCGCGCGGTCAGCGCGCCCGGGTCGGTACGGCCGACGCGCTGCAACAGCATCGCCTGGCGCGCTTCATTGAGCAGGTGGCCGCCGTCATTCGA
This sequence comes from Neisseriaceae bacterium JH1-16, assembly GCA_025989215.1. GTDB lineage: Bacteria > Pseudomonadota > Gammaproteobacteria > Burkholderiales > Chromobacteriaceae > Crenobacter_A. The sequence goes on from JAPDNP010000002.1 coordinate 450,293, forward strand.
CGCGCTGCCGTCCACACCCAGACCGACCTTCACCCCGGCGTCGAGCATGTCGCGGATCGGCGCGATGCCGGACGCGAGACGCATGTTCGAGCACGGGCAGTGCGCCACGCCGGTGCCGGTGCGGGCGAACAGCTCGATGCCCTCGGCGTCCAGCTGCACGCAGTGCGCATGCCACACGTCGTGACCGACCCAGCCCAGGTCCTCGACGTACTCGGTCGGGGTCTTGCCGAACACTTCGCGCGAGAAGTCGATGTCCTTGTAGTTCTCGGCCAGGTGGGTGTGCAGCGATACGCCGTACGAGCGCGCCAGCGTCGCGGCCTCGCGCATCAGGTCGGTGGTCACCGAGAACGGCGAACACGGCGCCAGCACGATACGGGTCATCGCGAAGCGATCCGCATCGTGATAGGCCTCGACCAGACGGCGCATGTCGGTAAGGATCGCGTCCTCTTCCTCGACCACGCGGTCCGGCGGCAGGCCGCCCTTGCTCTCGCCCAGGCTCATCGCGCCGCGGCTGGCGTGGAAACGCATGCCGATTTCGGTCGCGGCTTCGATCGCGTCGTCGAGGCGGCAGCCGTTCGGATAGATGTACAGGTGGTCGGAAGCGGTCGTGCAGCCAGACAGCAGCAATTCGGCCATTGCGGTCTGGGTCGAGATGCGAATCATCTCCGGGGTCAGACCGGCCCAGATCGGGTACAACGCCTTCAGCCAGTCGAACAGCTCGCAGTCCTGCGCCGGCTTGATCACCCGGGTCAGCGACTGGTACATGTGGTGGTGGGTGTTGACCAGGCCCGGCAGCACCAGGTGGTCGGTCAGGTCAACCACACGGTCGGCCGTTTCGTTGGCGAGTTCGGCGGTGGTGCCGACACGCACGATACGGTTGTCCTCGATCAGCAGCGCGGCATCGGAGATTTCGCGACGCGCATCGTCCATGGTGGCGAGGGTGTGGATATGGGTAAACAGAGTACGGGTCATGACAGCCTTCTCGAACAAGAATTGGCCGAAACCCTTGGACGTCGGTTGAGGGGCTTCGGCTCGTTGGTCGGATAAACCAGCGGACTGAAGCGCGTACCGGCGCAGGAGGTAGGAAAAAGCCGCCGCGCCCCTCCCGAAGCGCAGCGGCCGACAGTTTACTGCTTAATAGCGTGTCCCGCCGCGCCCCGGCTCGCCTCGAAACGTTGCAGCAATTGCGCCGCCACCGACACCGCGATCACCGCCGGCTCCTTGCCGGCAATGCCCTCGACGCCGATCGGACAGGTCAGCTGCCGCTCGATGCTCTCGGCCGTCAGGCCCTTGTCGCGCAGGCGGCGCACGAAGCTCGCCCGCTTGGACTTGGAGCCGATCAGGCCGACATAAGCCGCATCGTCACGGCGCAACACCGCCTCGAGAATATCGAAGTCAAGCGTGTGACTATGCGTCAGAATCAGCCAGTAGGCACCGGCCTGCTGTCGCTGCACATCGCCCTCGTCGCCGAATTCCGCGACGACATTGCCCGGCAGCGAGTCCGGAAACACCTCATCGCGCGGGTCGAGCCAGGTGACATGGCAAGGCAGCGCCGACAGCACGTGCACCAGCGCCTGGCCGACATGACCGGCACCGAACAACACCACCTGCAGCGTCGCCGGATGCACCACGTCGATCAGCCACTCGGCATCATCAAGGCGCAGCAAGCGGGTCTCCCCGACTTCGTCGCGTTCGGCCAAGGTGAGCGGCGCGCCCGACTGCAGCGGCACCTGTCGCACCAAGATCTGGCGCGCCCGATCCGCCACCACCAGCTGCTGCAACCAGCCCGCATCGGCAGCGTCGATCAACTCGAACGCCAGATGCGCGACACCGCCGCAACACTGACCGAGACTCGCCCCCAGCGACATGCGCACGCGCATCCGCCGTGGTGCGGCGGCATCGGCCTTGGCCTGAGCGATGATCGCCCGCGCCTCGTCAATCGCACGAAACTCCAGCATGCCGCCGCCGATGGTGTCGGCCTGCCAATCGCGGCCGACCACCATCCGCGCGCCGGGGCGACGCGGCGTAGAGCCTTCGGCCCGTGCGACCGTCACCAGCACCGCCGGCTCGGCAACCGCTTGCGCGGCGCAGAGCACGGCGAGCCAGTTGGCGCCGGTAGCCGGGCGAAAACTCATGCCGTCACCTTCTCCAGCTGCTTGGCACGCGCTTCAGCCTGCACGATCTCGATCGTGTTCAGGATCGCTTCGGCGGTAGCCGGCGCATTCAGCGGCGGCGCCACGCGGCCTTCGCCCAGCGACGCGATCGCGTCGCGAATCGCCAGGAACACGGCCATGCCCAGCGGTAGCGGCGGTTCGCCCAGCGCCTTGGAGCGGTAGATGCTCTCCTCGCCGTTGCTGTTCTCGAACAGCTTCACGTTCAGCACCGGCGGGCAGTCCGACACGGCCGGGATCTTGTAGGTAGACGGCGCATGCGTCATCAGCTTGCCGTCCTTGTTCCACCACAACTCCTCGGTGGTCAGCCAGCCAGCCCCCTGGATGAAGCCGCCCTCGATCTGACCGATGTCGATCGCCGGGTTGATCGAGCTGCCGGCGTCGTACAGGATGTCCGAACGAGTGATACGGTTCTCACCAGTCAGCGTATCGACGATCACTTCCGAGCAGGCGGCACCGTACACGAAGTAGAAGAACGGACGGCCGGTCAGCGTGGCGAAGTCGTAGTGAATCTTCGGCGTGCGGTAGAAGCCCGACGACCACAGCGGCACACGGCCGGTGTAGGCAACGCGCACGAACTCGTCGAACGGCACCGAGGCCTTGTCGCCGCAGATCACTTGGTTGTCGCGGAACTTCACTTCGTCAGCAGCGCAGCCGTACTTGGTGGCGGCGAACTCGGCCAGCACGGTCTTGATCTTCACCGCAGCGTCCTGGGCGGCCTTACCGTTCAGGTCGGTACCGGTCGAAGCAGCCGTCGCCGAGGTATTCGGTACCTTGGAGGTATCGGTAGCCGACACGCGCACGCGGGCAAAATCGACCCCCAGCTCCTCGGCCACCACCTGGGCGACCTTGGTGTTCAGGCCCTGGCCCATTTCGGTGCCGCCGTGGTTGATCAGCACCGAACCATCGGTGTAGATGTGCAGCAGCGCACCGGCCTGGTTGAACTGGGTCGCGGTGAACGAGATACCGAACTTCACCGGCACCAGCGACAGGCCCTTCTTCAGCACCGGGCTGGTGGCATTGAACGCGTCGATCTCGGCACGGCGCTTCTGGTATTCCGAGCTTTCCTCAAGCTGACCGACCAGCTCGTGGATCACATTGTCTTCTACCGTCATCTGATACGGGGTGACATTGCGTTCGGTCTTGCCGTAGAAGTTCGCCTTGCGCACTTCCAACGGATCCTTGCCGAGCTTGCGAGCGATGTCATCGATCACGTATTCGATCGCGATAATGCCCTGCGGGCCGCCGAAGCCACGGAACGCAGTGTTCGACTGGGTGTTGGTCTTGGCACGGATCGACAGAATGTCGAAGGTATCCAGGTAGTAGGCATTGTCCGTGTGGAAGATCTGACGATCGCCCACCGGGCCGGACAGGTCGGCCGAGAAACCGCAACGCAGCTGGTACTGGAACTTCACGCCCAGAATGCGGCCGTTGTCGTCATAGCCGACGTCGAACAGCGCGCGGAAGTCGTGCCGCTTGCCGGTGATCATCATGTCATCGTCGCGGTCGGCGCGCAGCTTCACCGGCTTGCCGGTGTGGCGGGCGAGGATGGCGGCCACGGTGGCGAAATACCACGACTGGGTTTCCTTGCCGCCGAAGCCACCGCCCATGCGGCGGCACTCGACCTTGATGCCGTGCACCGGCTGGCCGAGCGCGTGCGCGACCATGAACTGCATTTCGGACGGGTGCTGGGTCGAACAGTAGACATGCATGTCCATGTCTTCGCCCGGCAGCGCGTAAGCAATCTGGCCTTCCAGGTAGAACTGCTCCTGGCCACCGACGTAGAAGTCGCCGTCGTGACGGTGCGGAGCGGTCGCCAGCTTGTCCTCGACATCGCCACGCGCGATGTGGACCGGCGGCAACACATAGGCCTTCTCTTCCGCGCCTTGCTGGGCGGTCAGGATGGCCGGCAGGTCTTCATACTCGACCTTGGCAAGCTTGGCGGCACGGCGGGCCAGGTCGTGGCTGGTCGCGGCCACGGCGAACATCGGCTGACCGACATACAGCGTTTCCCCATCGGCGAACACCGGTTCGTCGTGCAGGAACGGGCCGAGGTACTTGTCGCCCGGCACATCGTCGAGGGTGATCACGGCGACCACGCCCGGCGCGTTCTTCACGGCCGACAGGTCCATCGATTTGATCTTGGCGTGCGCCTTGGCCGACAGGCCCATCGCAGCGTGCAGCGTGCCGTTGCGCTCAGGAATATCGTCGGTGTAGGTGGCGCGGCCGGTTACGTGCAGATGCGCGCTCTCGTGAAACAGCGACTGGCCGACGGTACGGTGTTCGGTGGTTTGCTTGGTCATTTCTCTATCTCCAATTCGTAGCTTGTCGTCGATCACACGCGGGTGTCGGCTGCGCCGGTGGATTCAAGATAGAACCGCAAGAGCAGGTTCTTCGCCGTCTTGATACGGTAGTCGCCGGTTGCGCGCATATCGGTCATCGGACGGTAGTCCTCGCCCATCGCGTTCATCGCCGCACGTACCGTCTCTTCACCCCACTGCTTGCCGATCAGCGCCTTTTCGGTACTGATCGCGCGCTTGGAAGTGGCCGCCATGCCGCCGTAGGCGATGCGCGCATCGGCCACCTTGCCGTTGTCCAGACGCAGCGAGTAGGCACCACACACCGCCGAGATGTCCTGGTCGAAACGCTTGGACAGCTTGTAGGTCGCCACCGCCTGGTCGGCACGGCGCTTCGGCACGATGATCGCCTCGACGAATTCGCCGGCTTCGCGGTCCTGCTTGCGGTAATCGAGATAGAGGTCTTCCAGCGCCAGCTCGCGACGGCGTTCGCCCTTGCGCAGCACCACACGGGTGCCGATGGCGATCAGGATCGGTGCCGAGTCCCCGATCGGCGAGCCGTTGGCCACGTTGCCGACCAGGGTGCCGGAGTTGCGGATCGGCATCGACGAGAAGCGCTTCCACAGCTCTTCGAGCTCCGGATACTCGTTGACCAGTGCCGGGAAGGCGTCGTTGAGCAGCGAAGCCGCATTGATGCGAATTTCGCCGTCGGTCTGCTCGATGACCTTCAGTTCCTCGACGTTGCCGAGGTAGATGACGGTCTTGAGCGTCATCAGATGCTTGGTCACCCACAGGCCGATGTCGGTGCCGCCAGCGAGGATGACCGCATCCGGGTATTGTTCGTAGAGGGAAGCCAGTTCGGCGGTGGTGGCCGGCGCAAAGTAGCGCTGACCGTTGCCTTCCAGCGCAACGGTGCTGTCCGGGCGAATCGTATTCAGCTGCTCGGCAATCGCCTCAGCATCGGTCGGTACGGCCGGGTAGCTGCCCATGCACTGTACCGCGTCGATGATCGGACGATAGCCGGTGCAACGGCACAGGTTGCCAGACAGGTTGTCGAGCACCTCGTCGCGGCACGGCTTCACGTCGCCGTTCTGGTACATGGTGTACATCGACATCACGAAGCCCGGCGTGCAGAAGCCGCATTGCGAACCATGACAGTCGACCATCGCCTGCTGAACCGGGTGCAGACCACCATCCGGCTTGCCGACACCCTCGACGGTCCAGATCGCCTTGCCGTCCAGCGACGGGACGAAGCGGATACACGCGTTGATGGCGCGGAAGTGCACCTCGCCATCGGCCTCGAGAGTGGCTTCGGTCACGGTGCAAGCACCGCAGTCGCCCTCGGCACAGCCTTCCTTGGTGCCGGTCAAGCCGACGTCTTCACGCAGATAGTTCAGCAGCGTCAGGGTCGGCGATGCCGGTACCACTTCATGCAACTGACCGTTCAGAAAAAACCGGACTGTAGTACGGTGAGTCATGTCATTCTCCTCTTCCTGTTTCACCGGGCTGTTTTCTGATGGAACAACGCCGGTGCCGTTACGGCTGCAACCGGCAGGGACTTGCGTCCCTGCGATGGCTGGCCCCTCCTGCTGTTGGCCGCCGTTCTGGAAGAAGGGAGGCCGCATGGCCTTCCTGACTCCGATGGTGATACCACGATGCAGGACACTAGTCGAAAACTCGAATACTGCAGCAATCCCGGCCCTTTCGAGCCGGGTAACGACTATACCTGTTCTTGGATGTATCCAGCCTGACGCTGGGGGTAACTCCATTCGGTTGGCGCACGCTACTGCGTTTGTCCGACAGCCGGATGGGGTCACCGACAAGTGCCGGCGGACTCTACCTTAGAGACCGCCGGCAATCACTTCATGCAAAATATCTTAATGCAGCTTCATTGTCATCATCTGTTCACACGACGAACGGACTCAATGCGACACTGCCTGGGCCTTCGGGGTCATCTCCAGCGCCTCGCCGTGTCCACCTTCGGCTACCGACTCTTTGGCACCATTGAAGTATAGATTCAAGGCCACGGCACTCAGGGTCGCAAGCAGAATACCGCTGTGCAGCAGCGGAGCCAGCGCCTTGGGCATCTGGTGGAAGAACTCCGGCGACACGGTCGGGATCATCGCCATGCCGAGGCTGATTGCCACGATGTACATGTTGTAGCGGTTAGAACTGTAGTCCACCTTGCCCAGAATCTTGATCCCGGTGGCCAGTACCATACCGAACATCACGATACCGGCACCGCCCAGCACGAAGGTTGGAATCGACGCCACCAGCACCGACATCTTCGGCACCAGACCGAAAGCCAGCAGGATCGCACCGGCCATCACGCCTACCCAACGGCTGCGCACACCGGTAATGCCAACCAGACCGATGTTCTGCGAGAACGAGGTGTGCGGGAAGGTGTTGAACAGGCCGCCGATGACCGTACCGAGTGCATCAACGTTCAGACCGCGCACCAAGGCCTTCTGATCAACTGGGCGATCGACCAGCTCGCCGAGTGCCAGGAACATACCCATCGACTCGATGAAGGTGATCAACATCACCACGGTCAGCGTCAGTACCGACCACAGTTCGAACTTGGGCAGACCAAACTGGAACGGCATGATCGGCGCAAACCAGGCAGCCTGAGCCAAGCCGTCGAAGCTGACCTTGCCCAGCAGCAGCGCAATCACGAAGCCGAACACCATGCCCAGCAGCACCGCAATATTGCTGAAGAAGCCCTTCACATAACGGGTAATCAGTAGAATGAAAATCAGCACTGCCAGCGAGGTTGCCAGGTATACCGGATTACCGAAGTCCGGGTTGCCCTTGCCACCTGCCGCCCAGTTGATGCCGACGCCAATGATCGACAGACCGATCGAGGTGATGACGATGCCGGTCACGAGCGGTGGGAAGAAGCGAATGATTTTCCCGACCAAGGGCACAAGGCAGAGTGAGATCAATCCGGCGGCTATCGTAGCCCCGAAAATACCCTGCAAACCCATTCCCGGATTGGTGCCGATGGCAACCATTGGACCGACTGCGGCAAAGGTCACCGCCATGATGACCGGCAAGCGGATGCCGAAACGACCGACCCCGATGCACTGCAGCAACGTGACGACACCGCAGCAGAACAGGTCGGCACTGATCAGGAAGGCGATCTGCTCCTTGGGCAGGTGCAAAGCCCCGCCAATGATCAACGGCACAGCCACGGCGCCGGCATACATCACCAGCACATGCTGCAAGCCCAGGGTAAACAGCTGGCCGAGCGGCAGCTTTTCATCCACCGGATGAACAGTGTGATTCTCACTCATGCATTTCTCCTTGTGTTTTGACCAGACAGCTATTGATATTGGATGTGCTGTCTTGTTGGCGTGGCCAAAGGCCTAAAAGCGGGACTGCTGCGCATGAACAGCCGTCCCACCGAAATCAGACGTAAAGCAACTCCTGGATAAATCGTGAACGCGAGGATCGTTGGCGCTGTTATCAGGCGTCCTTGCCCTTCAGTTGATAGACCTGCTTGAGATCGACTTCGTCGCAGTTGTGACCGGGGCCGACGCGGTCGATCACGATGAAGTCGCCGATCTGGCCGATGGTGACCAGCGGGTGATGCCAGGTGCCGCGGAAATAGTTCACGCCCTGGTTGCCCTCTACGTAGAACGCCTTCAGGCCGGACTCGTCGGGCTTGTCATCGGCGCCATTCGGGGCGACAACGACCACAAATGGGGCATTGCTACAAGGAATGAAGGCCTGACTGCCGAGCGGGTGACGCTCCAGCATCTTCACTTCCAGCGGGAAATTGAATGCGTCGCCACGGGCCATGCTGATGGCCACTTGGCCGCCCTCACCGGTCACGTCGGTCATGCCCAGCTTGTGATAGCGCTCGGTCGTGCCGTTATTGATTGGGAACCAGTCGCTGCCGGCGATTTCGATCACTTCGCCGAACGGGGCGAAGGCTTCTTTGGTCAGCGCTTCGAGTTTCAACGTCGCCATGGTGATGCTCTCCTCTATCTTGATGCAGCCCCGCCCGCAATGGGCGGGGCCAGTACTTCATCTCAGCAGACGCTTAGTCGGCGAGCTTGCCCCAGATACGCAGGCGGCTCACACCACCGTCCGGGAAGATGTTCAGACGCACGTGGGTCACCGGACCGATCTCTCGGATCTGTTCCTTGCCGTAGTAGTGCTGCTTGTCCATCTCGGTCTTCTGTTCCGGCAGCAGGGTGTCCCAGAACATCGCTTGGGTCACGATCGACTGGTCGGTGCTGTTGGTCACGTAGGCGGCCTGGATCGACACGCGGTCCGGGTAGTTGCCCTTGAAGTGAGCGGTGTCGACTTCGATCTTCTCGACGATGGCCGGGTGACCCAGCTCGACGATGCACCAGTCGTTGCCCGGCTCACGACGGCGGCGGGTTTCCCAGCCGTCGCCCATGTTCACGCCGCGGCCCGGCATCACCAGACGGAACGGCACGCCGAAGTGGGCGTTGTTGTAGGCGACGATACGGCCGCCGTTTTCCAGTGCCGACACTTCGTAGCTCTGGCTCGGGTCTTTCTTGTCCCAATCGCACTGCGGTTGGCCGAACACGCGGAAGCGGGCCACGCCGCCATCCGGGTAGATGTGCAGACGCAGGTGGGTCCACGGACGCTCGTCGGAGATCTCGATGAAGTGGTGCGAGTCACCGTTCAGCGAGGTAGTCGCAACCACTTCGGTCCACTCGGTGGCGTCGGTCGGATCGGTTTCGCTGTAGCAAGCCTCGATCGATGCGGCCGGCGGGAAGTTGCCGGTGAAGTGGCTGGTCTCGATGTCGAAACCCTTGATCACGCCGGCCAGGCCCAGCTTGACGATGGCGTAGTCGTGACCACCGTTGCGACGACGGCGGGTTTCCCAGCCATCCATCCATTTGCCGTGGTCGTCGAACTTGCCGACGATGAACACGGCTTCGGAAGCCTGCAGCATGCGCTCGGCCGGAGCGAACCATTCGTCGGTGCAGAACAGGACCTTGGCGCCGAAGTCCGGGTGGGCCAGGTTGGTGTAACGGGTAGCGAATTCCGGTACCGACTCGACGGGACGGGAATTGATGACGGTTCCTACCGGAGCATTCGGTGCTGCCATGGTCATTCTCCTTTTTGGTTTGTTGCTTCCGGCCCCAGGCCGCGACAGGCGGGGTCGGCCGGAAGACGTCGCGATCAGTCTGCTATTAGCCGACGATCAGATCGTTGAGGCGGAAGCCGCCGATCTTGTAGATCTGTTTGAGGCTTTCGGCCCGCTCCTGTTCCACCGGCAGCGCGGTACGGCGCTCGAACTCGGCAATGATGCCGGCACGGTCGTAGCCGCGTACCGCCAGGATGAACGGGAAGCCGAACTTGGCGTTGTATTCATCGTTCAAGCGGGTCAGCTTGGTGAACTCCTCGGCCGAGCACTTGTCGAGGCCGGCACCGGCCTGCTCCGAGGTCGACTCGTCGGTCAGCTCGCCACGCACCGCGGCCTTGCCAGCCAGCTCCGGGTGGGCGCGGATAAGTTTCAACTGGGCGTCGAGACCGGCTTCTTCGATCTCGTTGATCATCGTGCCGTGCAGCTCGGCCATATTGGCGAACGGACGCTTGCTAGCGGCGCGTTCGGCAACCCACGGCGAGTGTTCGAAGATGCCGCCCAGTACGGCGACGAACTCGCTCACCGGAGCATCGTTGAGGGCTTGCAGCGAAATGGTATTGCTCATGATCTTGTCCTGGTCTTATTTGCTGTACGGATGGGTTTCAGCCCAGTGCCGTGCGATATCGATGCGGCGAGCCACCCACACTTGCTCGTGGCTGGCGACGTAGTCGAGGAAACGGCGGAAGGCGGCGAAGCGGCCCGGACGGCCCAGCAGACGGCAGTGCATTCCGATCGACAGCATCTTCGGTGCGGTCTCGCCTTCGGCGTACAACACGTCGAACGCGTCCTTCAGATACTGGTAGAAGTGCTCGCCGGTGTTGAAGCCCTGCGGGGTGGCGAAGCGCATGTCATTGGTGTCGAGGGTGTACGGCACCACCAGATGCGGCTTGGTACTGCCGTCGGACAGTTCCACTTCGCTCCAGAACGGCAGGTCGTCGCCGTAGTAGTCGGAGTCGTAGGCGAAACCGCCGTGTTCGACCACCAGCTGACGGGTATTGGGGCTGTCGCGACCGGTGTACCAGCCTTCCGGGGTCACGCCGAGCAGATCCTTGATGATCTGCATCGCCTCGCTCATGTGTTGACGCTCGGTTTCCTTGTCGATGTTCTGGTAGTGGATCCACTTCAGGCCGTGGCAGGCGATTTCATGGCCGCCTTCGACAAAGGCGCGCGCCACTTCCGGGTGACGCTGCAGGGCAGTGGCGACACCGAAGATGGTCAGCGGCCAGCCACGACGTTCGAATTCGTTCAGGATGCGCCATACACCGGCACGCGAGCCGTACTCGTAGATGCCTTCCATCGACATGTGACGGGCTTCGTAAGCGGCCGCGCCGACGATCTCGGACAGGAATTGCTCCGACGCCTTGTCACCGTGCAGCACACAGTTCTCACCGCCCTCTTCGTAGTTGAGAACGAACTGTAGCGCCACACGGGCTTTGCCCGGCCAGTTGGCATGCGGGACATTGCGGCCGTAGCCGACCAGGTCGCGTGGGTATTGCTTGCTCATCTTGTGCTTCCTTCTATGTCTTGTGGACTCAACGCTTCAGGTTGAAAACGGCTCTGAGGTCGGCCTGGGTATCGTCATCGTCGAACCGCAGCCGACGCTCGCAGTCCTGCAGGTGGTGATTCATTGCATCCAGCACCCCGGCGCGATCGTGCGCGTCGAGGCTGGCGAGGATGCGCTCGTGCTCGTCGAACGAGCAGGCGCTACGGCCCGGCACGTCGTAGAGCGCAATGATCAGGGAGGTGCGCGAAGCCAGGCTGCGCATCAGGTCGGTCAGCACCTCGTTGTCGGCCAGCTTGGCCAGCTGTACGTGAAAGGCGTTCGAGAGACGAATCCAGGTGACCCGGTCCTTGCGGCGGAACGCGGCGCGCTCTTCGTCGACCATCTGGCGCAGCGGCAAGAGGCGTAGCGACAGATCGGGTAGAGTCAGCAGCTTGTCGAGAATGGCGCCTTCGACCATGCGGCGCGCCTCGAACACGTCCCGGGTCTCTTTCAGATCGGGCGTGGCGACGAAGGCGCCACGGTTCGGCAGCAATTCGACGATCTTGTCGTGCGCCAGGCGCGCCAGCGCGGCCCGCACCGTACCGCGCGAGCAGCGAAACACATCGCACAGCACCGCCTCGGTCAGCTTCACGCCGGGCAGCAGGCGGTGGTCGATCACCGCATCGAAGATCTCCGAATAGATGCGATCGACTTCGTTGGTCGGTTCGGCCATCTCCAGCAGGCGCGAGGAAACGGATGGCTCGGTGGCCATCAGTCGCATGTCTGCTGTTTCGAAAGCTTCGCTCATTGTCTGCCTCGTTTCGTTTCCGTAAAATGGGAAACGTTTCCAAAATTTTGTTGACAATTATTGGTGTCGTCGGACAATATCGTCAACACAAATTGTTAACAATTTTTGTACTCCTGCAACAAGAGCCGACCGGTGGCCGCAGGCGTACGAGGAATGAGGAGATTGATGAAATGGGTAAGCTGTCGACTCACGTGTTAGACACCATGCACGGGAAACCCGCTGCAGAAGTGCTCTGTGAACTCTATAAGGTGGAAGACGGCCAGCGCAGCAAGCTGACCGAAACCCATACCAACCTGGATGGCCGCTGCGACAAGCCGCTGCTGGAAGGCGACAGCCTGAAAGTCGGCGTGTACGAGCTGGTGTTCCACATGGGTGAATACTTCGCCCGTAAAGGCGTGTCAGTTCCCGAGCCGCGCTTCGTCGATCAGGTGGTGCTGCGCTTTGGCGTCGCCAACGCCAGCGAGAGCTACCATGTACCGCTGGTAGTGACGCCGTGGACCTACTCCACCTACCGTGGTAGCTAAGTCTCCAAGAATTACCGGGATTCAATAGCAAGATGGAAGACGGCCAGCACAGTCAGCGAACCGAAATCCAAACAACCTGACGACCAGTGCGACAGGTCGGTGCTCAAGAGCAATCGCCAGAGAGCCGACGTGTACGGACTGGTTTCCATGTGGGTAGCTGCTTCGTCTGCATGGGGAGTGCCGGTTTTCGAACCGCGCTTCGTCGACCAGGTGGTGCTGAGCCTAGGCTATCGCCAACGCCAGCGAGAACTACCATGTGCCGCTGGTAGTGACACCGTGGACTTATTCCACATACCGCGGCAACTGACTCTTAGGAACTATCGAGACTCATACCATGGAAAACTACCTGCTTGAGTTTGCCAACCTGCTGCTACGCTGGTTGCACGTGATCGCCGCCATCTCCTGGATCGGTGAATCGGTTTACTTCGTGATGCTGGACAACAGCCTGCATGCACCGAAGGACGAAGCTGGCAAGAAACTCGGCGTGTTCGGCGAGATGTTCTCCGTACACGGCGGCGGCTTCTATCACAACCAGAAATTCCTGACCAACCCGCCGTTCGAACTGAACGACGACCTGCACTGGTCCTACTGGAAGTCGTACACCACCTGGCTGTCCGGCTTCGCGCTGTTCTCGCTGCTGTACCTCGCCAACGCCAGCATCTACCTGGTGAACCCGTCCAGCAGCTGGGAATGGGCCGCCAAGATGTCGGGCCCGGAAGCCGGCGCGATCGCCGTGGCCTTCCTGCTGGGTGGCTGGCTGGTCTACGACCAACTGTGCCGTCGCATCAGCCCGAACATGGAACGTGACGGCGTGCTGAGTATCGCCGTGGCCGTCATGGTCGTGATCGTTGCCTTCCTGACCTGCCACATCTTCCAGGGTCGCGCTGCCTTCCTGCTGACCGGTGCCGTAATGGCAACCAGCATGTCGGCCAACGTGTTCTTCTGGATCATCCCGGGTCAACGTCGCATGGTCGAAGACATCAAGGCCGGCCGCACCCCGAATCCGTTGGACGGCAAGCGCGGCAAGCAGCGTTCGGTGCACAACACCTACTTCACGCTGCCGGTCGTGTTCCTGATGATCAGCAACCACTACTCGTTCACCTACAGCGACAGCAACGCCTGGATCATCATGTCGCTGCTGATCGTGTCGGGCGCTCTGATCCGTCAGTACTTCGTGCTGCGTCACCAGGGCAAGAACCTGATCGCCCTGCCGGCACTGGGTACCGCGATCCTGGCCGTGGTGGCCTTCATCGCCGCACCGAAGCCGGCCGAGCCGACTCCGGTTGCCAAGGCTGACAGCGCAGTAGTGGCTTCCGCCGCACCGGCTGGTGGTGCTTCGGCTCCGGCAGCTGCCGCAGCGGCCGCTGGCGACAGCAAGGACGTCACCTTCAACAAGGTCGACGGCATCCTGACGACCCGTTGTACCGCTTGTCACGCCGCCAAGCCGACCCAACCGGGCTTTGCCGCCGCTCCGGCCGGCATCCACCTGGACAACCCGGTCGAAGTGAAGGCGAACGCAGCTCGCATCAAACAAGCCGTGGCATCGAAATACATGCCGCTGGCCAACATGACCAAGATGACCGACGACGAACGCGCTGTCATCGCGCAATGGAGTGGTAATTAAGTCGGTCTAACGTAGCGCCTTGGTACGGCCAACCGGACATCCGGTTGGCCGCCCGATAAAACAACGAGGAGATCCAACATGTTCCGAGGCACCAAGATCGTCGCAACGCTCGGCCCCGCCAGCAATGACCTGTCCACACTTGAACGTATGATCTCGGCCGGCGTCAACGTCGTCCGACTGAACTTCTCGCACGGTACGGCCGATGACCACATCGCCCGCGCCTCCCTCGCCCGCCAGGCCGCCGAAAACGTCGGTCGCACCGTCGGCATCCTCGCCGACCTGCAGGGTCCGAAAATCCGCGTCGGCAAGTTTGCCGATGGCGCCATCCAGATCGCCAAGGGCGACCGTTTCATTCTCGATGCGCAATGTGAACTGGGCAACCAGGAGCGCGTCGGGCTCGACTACAAGAACCTGCCCCGCGATGTGACCACCGGCGCCGTGCTACTGCTCGACGACGGCCGCATCGTGCTCGACGTAGAACGCGTCGACGGCGATGAAATCCACACCGTGGTTCGCGTCGGCGGCAAGCTATCGAACAACAAGGGCATCAACCAGCAAGGCGGCGGTCTGTCCGCCCCGGCGCTGACCGCCAAAGACAAGCAAGACCTGAAGACCGCCGTTGCACTGGCTGCCGACTACATCGCCGTGTCGTTCCCGAAATCGGGTGAGGACATGCGCGAAGCGCGCAACCTGGTCAAGGAAGCCAACGGCCACGCGCTGTTGGTCGCCAAGATCGAGCGCACCGAAGCCATCACCAACCTGACCGAGATCCTCGAAGCATCGGACGGCATCATGGTGGCGCGCGGCGACCTGGCGGTTGAAGTAGGCGATGCCGCGGTACCGGCTCTGCAGAAGCGCATGATCCGCGAAGCACGCCTGCACAATAAGTTTGCGATCACCGCGACCCAGATGATGGAGTCGATGATCACCGCACCGATTCCGACCCGCGCCGAAGTATCCGACGTGGCCAACGCCGTACTAGACGGCACCGACGCGGTGATGCTGTCGGCCGAAAGCGCCGCCGGTCAATTCCCGGTCGAGACCGTCGAAGCGATGGCACGTGTCTGCGCCGAAGCGGAAAAATCCTACGTCAACAGCCTGGATCAGGAACTGCTCAACCGCGAGCAGAGCCAGATCGACCAGTCGATCGCGATGGCCGCGCTGTTCACCGCGCAGCACATCGGCGTGAAGGCGATCGCCGCCCTCACCCACTCCGGCTCGACCACCCAGTGGATGAGCCGGGTCGACAGCGGCGTGCCGATCTACGCGGTCACCCCGGAAGAATCGACCCGCCGCAAGGTGAGCATCTTCCGCGACGTGTTCCCGCTGAAGACCGAAGCGATCGCCACCAGCCGCGAAGCGGCGCTGGCCCAAGCCGAACGCGCGCTGCTAGAACACGGCGCCGTACAACGCGGCGACCTGCTGTTGATGACTATCGGTGAACCGCTGGGCAAACCCGGCGGCACCAACACCATGCTGATCGTGCGGGTGGGGGAATACTCCCGCTGATCACAACGATGATGGGTCCTCTCTTGATAACCGGCGCGTGCGCCGGTTTTTTTTTCGGCCAACGCCTGACCGTTTCTGCTCCCAAGCCCAATAGACAAGGCCCCCTGAAAGGGGGCCTTGTCTTACGGATGCCGTCGCAGCGTGGTTCAGAAGCCCGCTGTGGCACCGTCGGGGTTGCGCGGGTCGGAATAGCCGTACAGGCCGTCGTCGCGCACCTGGATGGTCTGGGTGCGTCCCATCGTCGGCTTTTCCGCGACCTTGTAGCCCTGCTCGCGCAGAATCTTCAGGGTATCCGGGCTCAGGCCCTTCTCGACGCGCAGCTCGTCCGGCAGCCACTGGTGATGCACGCGTGGCGTCGAAGCCGCTTCGGCCGGGTTCAGGCCGAAGTCGATCGCATCGACGATGGTCTGCAACGTGGTGGTGATGATGCGCGCCCCGCCCGGGCTGCCGGTGACCAGCCACGGCTTGCCGCTCTTCAGCACCAGCGTCGGCGACATCGACGACAGCGGACGTTTGCCCGGCTGGATCGCATTGGCTTCGCCACCGATCAGCCCGTAGGCATTGGGCACGCCCGGCTTGGACGAGAAGTCGTCCATCTCGTCGTTGAGCAGAATGCCGGTGCCCTGGGCGACGATGCCGCTGCCGAAGTTGAGGTTCAGTGTATAAGTGACGGCCACCGCATTGCCCTGGCGATCGACGATCGAGTAGTGGGTGGTCTGGTCGCTTTCATACGGCTGTGGCTTGCCCGGCTTGATCGCGGCGGCCGGCAGCACCTTCACCGGATCGATCCTCTTGGCCAGCTCGTCGGCGTAGCGCTTGGAAGTCAGCCCCTTCACCGGCACTTTCACGAAACCCGGGTCGCCCAGGTACTCGGCGCGGTCGGCATAGGCGAGCTTCATCGACTCGGCCAGATAATGGATGCTCTGCGCGCTGTTCAGGCCGTACTGCGACAAGGGGTAGCGCTCCAGCAGATTGAGAATCTGGATGATGTGCACCCCGCCCGAGCTCGGCGGTGGCATCGACACCACCTTGTAGCCGCGATACTCGCCGCTGACCGGCTGACGCTCGGCCACCTTGTAGCTCTTCAGGTCGTCCTTGCCGACCAGCCCGCCATGCTTCGCCATCTCGGCGACGATCTTGTCGCCGATCTCGCCCTGATAGAACACCTTGGCGCCATGCTTTGCGATCAGTTGCATCGATCGCGCCAGGTCTCTCTGCACCAGGCGCTCGCCCGCGCGCAATGGCCGGCCATCCTTGAAGAACACCGCGCGGGTGCTCGGCCACTTGCCAAGGTTGTCCTTCTCCACGTCCATCATCTGGCCCAGCGTCGGGCTGACGACGACCCCCTGTTCGGCCAGCCGGATCGCCGGTGCGATCACGTCGGCCAGCTTCATCGTGCCCCAGCGCTGCAGCGCATGCTCCATGCCGGCCACGGTGCCGGGCACCCCCACTGCCAGGTGGGTATAGAGCGAGCGCCCGTCGACCACATTGCCCTTGTCGTCCAGGTACATATCACGCGACGCCTTGGCCGGCGCCACCTCGCGAAAATCCAGCGCGATATCCTGACCGCTCTTGGCGTCGTGCAACATCATGAAGCCGCCGCCCCCGAGGTTGCCGGCGTTCGGCAGTACCACCGCCAGCGCGAAGCCGACTGCCACGGCGGCATCCACCGCATTACCGCCGCGGCGCAGCACATCGACGCCGATCTGGGTCGCCAGCGCCTGCTCAGTGGCAACTATGCCGTTCTTGGCATAGACCGGGTGGAAGATATCGTTGTCGTAATCGTATTTGACCAGCGGCGCGGTGGCCGGTGCATCGGCATAGACAAACTGCGGCGTCAGCGCCAGGGCAAGACTCAGTGACAAGGCGCTGAACAGTGAGCTGCGGCGGCGGAAGATCGTCGGTGGCATGGTTTCTCCTTTGTTGATGACAGGCGCGATCCGCGCCCAGCACCACCGGCCGTCTGGCGCGGCCTGGATGGTGAACCTGCATACTGTCCGACGATATATTCCAAAGTCAATATTGTTAACTTTTTATAACTGCATGGCGTAGCCGATCGAACAGCTCGAAACGCGCATCACACCAGTGATACTGCCCCCATTGCACAAGCGGCTTGCCACGTGCGCATGCTTGGTGCGAACCGGGCCAAGCTTCCATGAGTGACAGACGAAAAAAGCCCCGGCTCACGGCCGGGGTCAACAGGGGGGTAAAACAGGCATGCCCGAGGGAGATCGGGACATGCCGAGGGCAAAACTTATTGCGGCAGCACCAGAATCGCGCGGAAGTCGTTGACATTGGTGCGAGTCGGGCCGGTAACGATCAGGTCATCGATGCTCTCGAAGAAGCTGTAGGCGTCGTTGTTGGCGAGCTTCTGCTTGGCGCTGACACCGGCCTTCGCGGCGCGGGCTATCGAGCATGGGGTCAGCAGGCAGCCGGCATTGTCTTCGGAACCGTCGATGCCGTCGGTGTCGCAGGCCACCGCGTAGACGCCCTTTTCACCGTTCAACGCTACCGCCAGGGCCAGCAGGAACTCGGCATTGCGACCGCCACGGCCGTTGCCGCGCACCGTCACGGTGGTCTCGCCGCCGGACAGGATCAGCGCCGGCTTCTGCACCGGCTCGTCGAAGCCGACCACTTGGCGGACGATGCCAGCATGCACCAGCGCCACGTCGCGCGCCTCGCCCTCGATGGTGTCGCCGAGCACGATGGTGTTCAGGCCGATAGCACGGGCGAATTTGGCGGCAGCCTGGAGGCTGGCCTGTGGGGTGGTGATGATGTGAGTCTCGCAGCGCGCCAGACGCGGGTCACCCGGCTTCGGGGTTTCCTGCGCAGCAGTCGCGTTGTCGAGGTAGGCCTGCACCGACGCCGGCAGCTCGATGCCATACTTGGCGATCACCGCACGCGCGTCGTCGAAGGTAGTGGGGTCCGCCACGGTAGGACCGGAAGCAATCACCGACGGGTCGTCCCCCGGCACGTCGGAAATTGCCAGGGTCACAACCTTGGCGGGGTAACATGCGGCGGCCAGGCGACCGCCCTTGATAGCAGACAGGTGCTTGCGCACGCAGTTCATTTCGTCGATCGCCGCGCCGGACTTGAGCAACGCCTTGTTCACCGCGCGCTTGTCGTCGAGCGGAATTTCCGGCACCGGCAGCGACAGCAGCGCCGAGCCGCCACCGGAAATCAGGCAGATCACCAGATCGTCTTCGGTCAGCCCCTGCACCGAGGCGAGCACCTGTTCGGCGGCTTCGCGGCCGGCCGCATCCGGCACCGGATGCGACGCTTCGACCACGCGGATGGCGCGGGTCGGCTCGGTGTGTGCGTAACGGGTGATCACCATACCGGACAGCTCGCCCGGCCAGGCCGCCTCAAGCGCGGCGGCCATCGAGGCGGCGCCCTTGCCGGCACCGATCACTACGGTGCGGCCCTTCGGCGCTTGCGGCAGGTATTGTTTCAGGCTGTCGTACGGCAGGGCGGTATCGACCGCGACATCGAACAGCTGGCGCAGCAAGGTACGCGGCGCGGCGGGATCGCGTTGCAGGGCATCGAGGGTGATCGGCTGGCTCATGTTGTCTCCTTACTGTCTCTGGCCCGTCTGTCGCGGGAATATTCTTGCTGACCGAAACGGGCTGCGGGCAACCCGTTTGAATCAGCCGGCTGGCCTTTCGGCCAACCTGGGCTGAACGATCCGAGCTTACTGCTGAGCCGGGATCTCGAAGTTCGACATCTTCTCGAGCGCACGTACCAGCGCCGAGTGGTCCCACGATGCGCCGCCGTTGGCTACGCAGGTGTTGAACAGCTGCTGAGCCAGAGCGGTAGCCGGCAGGGCCACGCCCATCTTCTGCGCGCTGGACAGGGCCAGGTTCAGGTCTTTCTGGTGCAGGGAGATGCGGAAGCCCGGATCGAAGGTGCGCTTGTACATACGCTCGCCGTGCACTTCCAGGATCTTCGACGAAGCGAAGCCACCCAGCAGGGCCTGACGGACCTTGGCCGGATCGGCACCGGCGCGCGATGCGAACAGCAGGGCTTCGCCTACGGCTTCGATGGTCAGCGCCACGATCATCTGGTTAGCAACCTTGGCGGTCTGGCCGTCACCGTTACCACCTACGCGGGTGATGTTCTTGCCCATCAGTTGGAACAGCGGCAGTACCTTGTCGAAGGTATCTTCCGAACCGCCAACCATGATCGACAGGGTGGCAGCCTTGGCACCAACTTCGCCGCCGGAAACCGGTGCATCCAGGTATTCGCAACCCAGGGCGTTCACTTTCTTGGCGAACTCTTTGGTTTCGATCGGAGCGATCGACGACATGTCGACGACGATCTTGCCGGCCGACAGGCCTGCAGCCACACCGTTTTCCGAGAACAGCACTTTTTCCACGTCCGGGGTATCCGGAACCATGGTGAAGATCACGTCAGCCTTCTGGGCCACTTCTTTACCCGAAGCACATGCGGTGATGCTGTATTCGTTCAGGAAAGCCGGCACGTCGCCGATGGTGTGCACGAACAGTTCGTGACCTGCTTTGCCCAAGTGGCCCGCCATCGGGGCGCCCATGATGCCAAGACCGATAAAGCCGATTTTCATTGTCTTGCTCCTAATAGGTTGATTGCAGCGAGGCGAACGTTACGCCAGGTAAGGCTTGACCCAGCCGAGGCCGTCGACGGTACCGGCCTTCGGCTTGTATTCGCAGCCGATCCAGCCGTCGTAGCCGATCTCGTCGAGGAACGAGAACAGGAACGGGTAGTTGATTTCACCAGTGCCCGGCTCGAAACGGCCCGGATTGTCCGCCAACTGCAGGTGCGCAATCTTCGGCAGGTTGGCCTTGATGGTGTTGGCCAGCTCGCCTTCCATGCGCTGCATGTGGTAGATGTCGTACTGATAGAAGATGTTGTCGCTGCCCGATGCGGCGATCAGATCCAGCGTCTGCTTGGTGCCCGACACGTAGAAGCCCGGGATGTCGAAGGTGTTGATCGCTTCGATCAACAGCTTGATGCCCTCGGCCTGCAGCTTGTCGGCGGCAAACTTGATGTTGGACACGAAGGTGTCGCGCACCTTGTCGGCGTCCACGCCTTGCGGGGTGATACCGGCCAGCACGTTGACCTGCTCGCAGCCCAGCGCCTTGGCGTATTCGATCGCACGACCAACGCCGTCCTGGAACTCGCTGACGCGGTCCGGCAGGCAGGCAATGCCGCGCTCGCCACCGGCCCAGTTGCCGGCCGGCAGATTGTGCAAGACCTGCTTCAGACGGAACTTGTCGAGCTGTTCGGCCAACAGGTTCTTGTCGAAATCGTACGGGAACAGGTATTCCACCCCGGTGAAACCGGCATTGGCCGCTGCTTCAAAGCGCGACACGAAGTCGACTTCGTTGAACAGCATGGTCAGGTTGGCAGCAAACTTCGGCATGACTCTCTCCTTCTACTCGCTACAACGGCAGACCCCGGATCGCGGAGCCTGCCTCTTTCAGTATGACTTGTGACGCTTAGACCGGCAGGTCGAGCACGTCTTCGAACTCGGTGATCGCGTTGATCTCGGTACCCATGGCGATGTTGGTCACACGCTCCAGGATTACTTCGACCACAACCGGCACCGAGAATTCAGCCATCAGGCGACGAGCTTCGGCAAAGGCATCGCCGATCTTGTTCGGGTCGGTCACGCGGATCGCCTTGCAACCCAGGCCTTCCACGACTTTGACGTGGTCAACACCGTAGGCGCCCAGTTCCGGCGAGTTGATGTTCTCGAACGACAGCTGTACTTGATAGTCGATGTCGAACATACGCTGTGCCTGACGGATCAGACCCAGGTAGCTGTTGTTCACCACGACGTGGATGTACGGCACCTTGAATTGTGCGCCAACCGCCAGCTCTTCGATCATGAACTGGAAGTCGTAGTCGCCCGAGATCGCTACCACGTCGGCCGAACGGTCAGCCACTTTGGTACCGATCGCAGCCGGAACGGTCCAGCCCAGCGGGCCGGCCTGGCCGCAGTTGATCCAGTTACGTTCTTTGTAGACGTGCAGGAACTGGGCGGCAGCGATCTGCGACAGACCGATGGTCGATACGTAGCGAGCGTTCTTGCCGAAGAACTTGTTCATTTCTTCGTACACGCGCATCGGCTTGACCGGCACATTGTCGTAGTCGGACTTGCGCAGCATGGTGCGCTTGCGGGTCTGGCAGGACTCTACCCAGGCCTTGCGGTCCGGCAGGCGGCCGGCGGCTTTCCATTCCTTGGCCACTTCGACCAGCAGCTGCAGCGCGGCCTTGGCGTCGGAGACGATGCCGTAGTCCGGCGAGAACACGCGACCAATTTGGGTCGGCTCGATGTCGATGTGTACGAACTTGCGGCCCTTGGTGTAAACGTCGACCGAACCGGTGTGACGGTTGGCCCAACGGTTACCGATACCGAACACGAAGTCGGACTCGAGCAGGGTGGCATTGCCGTAGCGGTGCGAGGTCTGCAGACCAACCATACCGGCCATCAGCGGGTGGTCGTCCGGAATGGTGCCCCAGCCCATCAGGGTCGGGATTACCGGCACGTTGACGATCTCGGCGAACTCGGTCAGCAGAGCTGCCGCGTCGGCGTTGATCACGCCACCGCCGGATACCAGCAGCGGACGCTCGGATTCGATCAGGAACGACAGGGCCTTCTCAACTTGGGCACGCGAAGCGGTCGGCTTGTAGGCAGCCAGCGGCTCGTAGGTGTCCGGATCGAACTCGATCTCGGCCATCTGCACGTCGAACGGCAGGTCGATCAGCACCGGACCCGGGCGGCCCGAACGCATCACGTGGAATGCTTGTTGGAAGGCGCGCGGCACTTGAGCCGGCTCCATCACGGTCGTGGCCCACTTGGAAACCGGCTTGGCGATTTCCTTGATGTCCACGGCTTGGAAGTCTTCCTTGTGCATACGGGCACGCGGCGCTTGGCCGGTGATGCACAGGATAGGAATCGAGTCGGCCGATGCCGAGTACAGACCGGTGATCATGTCGGTGCCGGCCGGGCCGGAAGTACCGATACAGATACCGATATTGCCCGGATTGGCGCGGGTGTAGCCTTCGGCCATGTGCGAAGCGCCTTCAACGTGGCGAGCCAGCACATGGTCGATGCCACCGATTTTTTTCATCGCAGCATACAGCGGGTTGATCGCAGCGCCCGGTACACCGAACGCAATATCAACACCTTCCTTACGCAGCACATGTACGGCTGCTTCAATTGCTCTCATCTTGGCCATCTGTTGAATCTCCTAACAGCGTTATCCGCGCATGGTTTGGCGAAAGGTTACTGAATTCCGGATGCCACTATCCCGCAACTGCCCGCAAGTGTCAATTTTTTTCGGAAACAGATTCCATTTTATTGAAAACCATCTCTGCAGGCTATACTTTCAGAGCGTTACAGCATGATGTCGATGCGGATATCGATCCCAAACCCCATAACCCTTTGAGTCGAGACAGTTGGTCGACACAAAATGTCGTGGTAAGGCGTGCTAAAATGGCGAAAAATCATCCATCCCATTGATCGAAAGGATTTTCCAGCCGATGATGTGGTGGATTCTGTCCAATTTTGACGAGAGCTGAGTAGATGGCAAACGGCACTACGGCTACCAAGCGAAACCCGCGCGGGCGGCCCGCCGACGGCACCACCTCGAGCGTCGGCCAGGTACAGTCGCTGACGCGTGGTCTGTTGCTGATGGAACGCATTACCGAATCCCCGGCGGGGGTCACTCTGACCGACTTGGCACTACAGGTCGGGCTGCCCAACTCGACGACGCACCGCCTGTTGACCACGATGCAACAGATGGGCTTCGTGCAGCAGGTCGGCGACCTCGGGCTGTGGACCATCGGCGTGCGGGCGTTCACCGTCGGTAGTGGCTTCCTCGGCAGCCGCGATCTGATGTCGATCGCGCACCCGATCCTGCGCCGCCTGATGGAACAGGCCGGCGAAACCGCCAACCTGTTGGTGTTCGATGACGAGGAATGCCAGGCAGTGATGATCGGCCAGGTGCAGTGTCGCGAACTGATGCGCATGCTGGCCCCGATCGGCGGTCGCCTGCCGATGCACGCCTCCGGCGGCGGCAAGGCGTTCCTGGCGACGCTGGACGATGTGGAAGTGACCCGGGTGCTGCACAAGACCGGCCTGCCGCAGTACACCGACAGCACGATCAACACCCCGGCGCGTCTGAAGGAAGAACTGGTGCGCATCCGCCGCCAGGGTTATTCATTCGACGATGAAGAACACGCGGTCGGCCTGCGTTGCGTCGCCGCGTGCATCTACAACGAGAACAAGGAAGCGTTCGCGGCGGTGTCGGTATCCGGCCCGAAGTCGCGCATTCCGGACGAGCGCATCGTTCACCTGGGCTCGCTGGTGGTGCAGGCGGCCGAGGACATCACCCTCGCCTACAGCGGTCATCCCCGTCCGATCGCCCAGGCGGCCTGAACCGTCCCGATCCAAAGCAACAGCCCACCCGGCCTTCCGGGTGGGCTGTTTTGTTTAGTGAGTGCCAGGTTGGCCGAACAGCCAGCCTCAGCGGACCTCGGGCACCGCTTCATAACGGCCGCTCAACCAGGCCAGCACCAGCGGAAAGTGATCATCCGGCGCATCGGGATGGGTCAGCAGTGACACGTGGTCGTAGTCGTGACGGTGGCCGGTAGCCCGGCCCAGTCGGTGCACCACCGCCCGATGGACACCGCATTCGTCGCGAAAGCGCGCCACGTCGTGCGGATGACCGCGGCAGGGATCGTGCTGCGCGGCGAAGTACAGTGTCGGAGGTAAGGTCAAGCGGCGGGCCGCCTCGGCGTAATTGAAGCCGTCGTCGTCGACCCAGGGCAAGGGCTTGGCCCACTGCATGCTCTGGTAGTGGCTGCGGTCGGTCTCGTCGTCGGCGCCGAGCCGCATCCGTGTCGCCGGCAAGTAGCCGTAGCGGCGGATCACCCAGCGGGCGATGCGGTTCCACATCAGGTCGACCTCAAGCAGCTTGTTGAGATTGAACACGCGGATGCTGCGCTTGCTGCCGAACCAGACGCAGCTCTTCACCCTATCAATCAGTTCGGGCTGCCAGAGCAGGCTGCTGGTCATGTGTACCCCGCCCCAGGAATGCGCGAGGCAATGTACCGGCACCTCGCCGCGCTCGCGGCGGATCGCCTCGAACAACGCCGGGATGTCCTCTCGGATGATCTCGGTCTGGCCGTGGCGGGCCTGCCGGTCGATCTTCGGCACACTGCGGCCACGACCGCGCAAGTCGGCGACGTAGACGTCGTAGCCGGCCCGCGCCAGATAAGGCGCCAGCCCCTTGCCGCTGTCGGTGTAGAAGATGCGGCCGTTCGCCATCACCCCGTGCACCATCAGCACCGCCTCGCCGTTGGCCGAACCTTGCCAGCGCTTGACATAGAGCCGGTCATCGCCCTGCCCGACCGGCACCCACAGATCGCTTTCCTGAATCGTCATCCCGTCCTGGTCTCCCATGCTCCGGCCGTCGGAAGCGGCCATTCAAGCAAACGCTTGAATCATTGCCGGGACAAGGCAGTGCGTCAAGTCAGCCACACGCGCAAGCCATGCCCAGACCGCCAACCGCGACTCATCGGAGAAACCCAGGCAAAACGTCTGCCGTACCGTGTGTTACTGCAACAGACTGCTGCGGCAATCCGGACCATGCCGTGATCGGCGCGTCAAAGTCGATTCGGCCAAGCCAGGCACGAATCCTGATCGAAACCGGAACGACACAATGGCTAGTTCGCAGTAGCTCGCTGCCCGGATAGTGCATGCCGTCGCGCCCGCCGCTCTTGCCACAGCGCACTGCCGGCCAACAGCGCCAACGCCAGCGCGATCAGCCCCATGCCAGCCGCCTCGGCCGGGCGCGGCCACTCGTGCAGTTGCAGCGCCGACAGCACCACCGCCACCGTCGGCACCGCCAGGATGTTGAGGCTGGCGGTGCCGGCGCTGAGCCGTCCGAGCAAGATCATCCATAGCAGCCAGCCCAGCCCCGACGCGCCGACACCGGTAAACAGCAGCACGGCCAGCAGCGTCGGCGACCAATCGATCGGGCGTTGCGGCAGCAGCCAGACCAGCGCCAGCATCGGCAAGTAACCGAGCAGCATCTGCCAGAAGGTCAGATTGAGCACATCGAGCCGCGGATGACGTTGACGGATGCGCTTGGCGAGGATGTTCGCCACCGCCCAAGAGAGCCCGGTGCCGACCGCCAGCGTTTCGGCCAACCTCAACTCCAGCGACCGCCACGGTTCAAGCACGCCGATGAGCCCCGCCAGCGCGATGGCCAATGCCAGCCACTGCGGCCGGCGGATCTTTTCGCCCAGACACAGCAGCGCCAGCAGCACCGTCCAGAACGGCATGGTGTAGGTCAGTACCGACACCTTGCCGGCAGCACCACTGTAGAGCGCCAGGCTGGACAAGGCATTGAAACCGAAGGTCTGCGCCACCCCGAGCCAGAAAGTCGGCAATAGCGGCGGCGGTGCCAGAGTACGCCCACTGACCAGCAGACAGACCAACAGCGTGGCCAGACCGAGTGCGCCGCGCAGCAGTGCCAGATCGATCGGGCCTATATAGGCCAGCGCCACCTTGGACAGCACCCAGGTGTAACCCCAGACTCCCCATAGCATGACCAGCAACGCCATCGTACCGGCCGCCCCCTTGCTCACTGCCATTTCCCCTCCCACCCGGCGGGCATCGGCCGCCAATGACATATGGATTCATTCAAAGCAAAACAATGGCCCGGCGAATGCCGGGCCGAGAGATACATCAAGCGGCTTTCACCGCCCTCGACTTAGTCCAGGTTCTTGGAGACGATCTCGTAGACGTCCTTGGACAGGCCTGGATGAGCCAACAGACGTTCCAGCTCTGCCTTCATCAGCGCCTGGCGTGCGGGGTCGACCTTCTTCCAGCGGTTGAACGCCTGCACCAGACGACTCGCCACCTGAGGGTTGAACGCATCGACCGCCAACACCTGGTCGGCGAGGAAGCGGTAGCCCGAGCCGTCGGCGGCATGGAACACCGACAGGTTGCGGCCGAAGGTGCCAAGCAGCGCGCGTGCCTTGTTCGGATTCTTCAACGAGAAGGCCGGATGCTCCAGCGCGTTCTGCACATGCTCCAGCGTGCACGGCAGCTGGCTGGCCGCGATCAGCGAGAAGTACTTGTCCATTACCAGCGCATCGTCGACCCAGCGCTCATCGAAGGCCTCGAAGCACTCGGTGCGCGGATCGGTATCGCGATCCTTCAACGCCAGCAGCGCGCCCATCTGGTCGGTCATGTTGTCGGCACCGAAGCACTGCTTCTTCGCCGCTTCCTGCGGCCAGTCGTCCGGCAGGCAATTGAGCATCGCCAGCGCCAGGTTCTTCAGCGCGCGCTTGTCGGCGTCCTGCGGCTTGTACTCGCGGGTCTGGTTGAGGTCGAACGCCTCGTGCCATTCGCCGCGCAGCGCCTGCGCCAGTTCGGCCAACACGAAATTGCGCACCTGATGGATGCGCTCCGGGTCGGCACCGTCGAGCCACTCGAGCATCTCGCCCTCGCCCGGCAGCGTCAGCATCAAGGCCTTGAACGCCTCGTCGATGGTCAGGTCGGTCAGCACCGCGCGGTAGGCGTCGGTAATGGTGGCGGACAAGGCCAGCGGCCGACCGACCTCGGCATCGCGGTACAGGCCGACCAGCAGGCGTTGCGCCAGCGTCTGGCCGGCTTCCCAGCGCGCGAACGGGTCGCTGTCGTTGGCGATCAGGAAGGCCAGCTCGTCGTCGCGCCAGTCGAAGTTGAGCTTCACCGGGGCCGAGAAGTCGCGCAACAACGACGGCACCGGCTCGCTCGCCACGTTGACGAACACGAACTGCTGTTCGGCCAACGTGACGTCCAGCACGCGGCTCACGCCTTGCGGCTCGCCTTCGCCCGAGAGCTGCAGCGGCAGGTCGGCACCATCGCGACCGACCAGGCCGAGCGCCAGCGGGATGTGGAACGGCTGCTTGCTATCCTGCCCCGGCGTCGCCGGGCAGCTTTGCTTGACGGTCAGCGTATAGCTGAGGCCGACCGGGTCGTAGGTGCCGGCGATATCCAGCACCGGGGTGCCGGCCTGGCTGTACCACAGCGCGAACTGGTCGAGCTTGACACCGTTGGCGTCGGCCATCGCGGCGCGGAAGTCGTCGCAGGTGACCGCCTGGCCGTCGTGACGGCGGAAGTACAGCTCCATGCCCTTCTTGAAGCCATCGCGGCCGAGCAGGGTCTGGTACATTCGCACCACTTCGGCGCCCTTCTCGTACACCGTCATGGTGTAGAAGTTGTTCATCTCGATGTAGTTGTCCGGGCGGATCGGGTGCGCGGTCGGACCGGCGTCCTCCGGGAACTGCATCGCGCGCAGGCCCTTCACGTCCTCGATGCGCTTGACCGCGCGGCTGGTCATGTCGGCCGAAAACTCCTGATCGCGGAACACGGTCAGGCCTTCCTTCAGCGACAGCTGGAACCAGTCACGGCAGGTGACGCGGTTGCCGGTCCAGTTGTGGAAGTACTCGTGGCCGATCACCGCCTCGACGCCTTCGAAGTCGGTGTCGGTGGCGGTGTCCTTGCGCGCCAGCACGTACTTGGTGTTGAAGATGTTGAGACCCTTGTTCTCCATCGCCCCCATATTGAAGTCGCCGACCGCCACGATCATGTAGATGTCGAGGTCGTACTCCAGGCCGAAGCGGTCCTCATCCCACTTCATCGCGCGCTTCACCGACGCCATCGCGTGCGCGACCTTGTCCTGGTCGGACGGCTCGGTCCAGATCTCGAGCGCCACGCTGCGGCCGCTCTGGGTCACGAAGTGGTCCTTCAGCACCGCCAGCTTGCCGGCCACCAGCGCGAACAGATAGGACGGCTTGCGGTACGGGTCAACCCACTTCACCCAGTGGCGCTTCTTGTCGAGCATGCCCTCGCCCACCTTGTTGCCGTTGGAGAGCAGTACCGGGTACTTGTTCTTGTCGGCGACGATGGTGGTGGTGAACTTGGACATCACGTCCGGACGGTCGAGGTAATAGGTGATCTTGCGGAAGCCCTCGGGCTCGCACTGGGTGAACAGGTTGCCGTTGCTGGCGTAGAGCCCCATCAGCGAGGTGTTGCTGGCCGGTTCCAGCTCGGTTTCCACTTCCAGGATGAAACCGTCCGGCAGGCCGGTCAGCGTCAGCAGGTCGTCTTCCAGACGGAAACGGTCTTCGGCCAACCTGTCGCCATCCAGCGTCAGGCTCAGCAGCCGGGCCGATCCGTGCAGCACCAGTTCGCCACTTGCCGCCGCCTTGGGATGGCGGCTGAGCACCAGCCGCGATTTGACGCGGGTGGCTTCGTCCAGGATGTCGAAGGTCAGGTCGACCTTGTCGATCAGATAGGACGGAGGAGTGTAGTCCTTGAGGTAGTGGACTTGCGGCGTGGAGGTATCGTGCTTGGCCATCGCGTACTCTTCTTCTCTCGGTTATGCCTCCCGGCCGGGTGTGTGAATTCCGTCGGGAGCTGAGCACCGCCGGCGCTCGTGCCGGCGGCAGTATCGGGTTGCTAGCCCTGGCTCGGCCAGCGGCCGGGCGCGGCCGGGTCGCGGCGCAGACGGGCGGTGTCGGCCGGGACGGCGGCGAGCTTGGCGTCGACCGTCTGCAGCTCGTCGCGACGGAACGCATGCAAGCGCACCGTGTCGCCGACCGCGAAACGCGCCAGCTGGCGATCGAGGTCGACCGCCTTCAGGCCGTCGATCGCGATCAGCACGTCGCCGCCGGACAGGCCGACCGCCTGGGCGGCGCCGCCGTCGAACACATTGACCAGCTTCAGGCCCAGCGGATCGGCGGCGGTCTTCACCCCCAGCGTGGCGCGTTTCGTCGCCTTGGCGTCGATCGCGTCAACCACGCCACCGCGATCGGCGCCGGAACCGGCCGGCGTCAACGCCAGCTCGATACCCTGGGTGGCCAGCAGTTCGGCCAACGGCAGTTCGGCGGTGGAACGCAGCGCCAGGTCGAAGAACGGTTTCAGGTCGAGACCGGTCACTTCGGCGGCGATCCGCTCCCACTCATCTTCGGCCAAGCCCTTGCCATCGGCCAGCCATTTCGCCCACAAGGCGCGCATCACATCATCAAGCGACTGGCGGCCCTGGGTGTCGCGGCGGATCAACAGATCCAGCGCCAACGCCACCAGCGAGCCCTTGGTGTAGTAGCTGACGATCGCATTCGGGCTGTTCTCGTCCTGGCGGTAGTACTTGGTCCAGGCGGTGAAGCTGGAGTCGACCAGCGTCTGCTTCAGGCGACCGGCACCGCGTTCGACGCCGGTGATCACCTTGGCGATCAGGCCGAGATAACGGTCTTCGTCGATCAGGCCGCAGCGCAGCAGTGCCAGATCGTCGTAATAAGAGGTAATGCCCTCGAAGGCCCACAGCAGACTGGTGTGGTTCTCGCGGGTCAGATCGTAAGGGGTGAACGCGGCCGGCTTCATCCGCTTCACGTTCCAGCTGTGGAAGTACTCGTGGCTGATCAGGCCTAGCAGTTGCAGATAGCCGTCGCCGATCTCCTTGGCGCCCTTGGCCGGCAGGTCGTCACGGTTGGCCACCAGCGCGGTCGAGGCACGATGCTCGAGACCGCCGTAGATGTTGTCGCCAACGAACAGCATGAATACATAGCGGTCGAACGGCGCCGGCTTGCCGAACAGCTCGATCTGCCATTCGCAGATCTTCTTGGTATCTGCCGCGAGGCGTTTCAGGTCGGCCTTGAAGCGGCCGGACACCACGAACTCGTGCGGCACACCGCAGGCCTTGAAGCTGACCCGTTCGAACTCGCCCAGCTCGACCGGGTGGTCGATCAACTCGTCGTAATTGGCGGCGCTGTAGCGGCCGAAGCCGGACTTCTTCTTCACGTCGACCGCCGGCAGGCTGGTCGCCACTTGCCATTCTTCGAACGCCTTGCCCTTGGGCGCCACGATCTCCACTTCGCACGGCTCGTTCTCGTAGCCGTCAGCGGACAGGAACACGCTGGTGCCGTTGAAGAAGCCGCGCGTCGTGTCGAGATAGGCGCCGCGCACCGACAGGTCGAACGCATACACCTCATAGTGCAGCGTCAGGGCCCCCTTGACCGGCGCGGCCTGCCAGCTGGCCTTGTCCAGCTGGGTGAGCGCTACCGGCTTGCCGCCCGCCTCGGCCCGCAGGCTGACGATATGACGGGCAAACTCACGGATCATATAACTGCCGGGAATCCAGCTCGGCAGACGAAAAATCTGCCCCTGCTTGGCCGGGCGGGAAAGGGTAAGGGTGACTTCGAAACGGTGCGCTTCGCAAGACGCGGCGCGGATCGTATAGGCAAGCGACACGGGGGGACCTCAATCGCGTTGGGCGAAAGCCGGCATTCTAGCATTTCCCCGGCATCGGAACCGGCCCCGCGCCAAGGCGGCGATGCCTTGATCCAGGTCAATGGCAAAACAGGCATGACGACGTACTCTTGCGCCCGACACGGTGTGTGGACGTTCCGCGACACGGAAAGCGCTTGCAGAAGCCGCAAACCAGCTAGTCCGTCATGGGGGATTGATTTAGAATGATTAGTTAGCTGCTGGGCCTACGTGCGTCATGTCGATATGACAGCATGAGGACCTACGCGGAACGCCTGCCTCGTTGCATGGTTAAGCTTTTGATTCAGCGCAAGTAAAACGCATTCCCGCGGCTTGATGCCTGCCATTCTCTACATGGGGACGGCCTGCCGGGTAATCAAGCTGCCACGCTTTGTCGTTCTAGTTTGCAACCTTGGAGAAAACCTTAAATGGAAACGCAATCCACTTATAACTATAAGGTGGTGCGGCAGTTTGCCATCATGACCGTCGTCTGGGGGATTGTCGGCATGCTGGTAGGGGTCGTGATTGCGGCCCAGCTGGTGTGGCCGGACCTGAACTATGGTCCATGGTTCCACTTCGGCCGTCTGCGCCCGCTGCACACCAACGCCGTGATCTTCGCCTTTGGCGGTTCGGGCCTGTTCGCCACCTCGTACTATGTGGTGCAACGGACCTGTAACGTCCGCCTGATTTCCGACAAGATCGCCGCCTTCACCTTCTGGGGCTGGCAGGCCATCATCGTCGCCGCGGTGATCACACTGCCGCTGGGCTACACCTTCGGCAAGGAATACGCCGAACTCGAATGGCCGATCAAAGTGGCCATCACCGTGGTCTGGGTAGCCTACGCCTACGTGTTCTTCGGCACGATTGCGATCCGTAAGGTCAAGCACATCTACGTTGCCAACTGGTTCTACGGCGCCTTCATCCTGGCCGTGGCCCTGTTGCACATCGTCAACAGCGCCTTCGTTCCGGTGTCGCTGTTCAAGTCCTACTCGGTGTACTCCGGTGCCGTGGACGCGATGATTCAATGGTGGTACGGCCACAATGCCGTGGGCTTCTTCCTGACCGCCGCCTTCCTCGGCATGATGTACTACTTCGTCCCGAAACAGGCCGGCCGCCCGATCTACTCCTACCGCCTCTCCGTAGTGCACTTCTGGGCGCTGATCTTCACCTACATGTGGGCGGGTCCGCACCACCTGCACTACACCGCGCTGCCGGACTGGACCCAGTCGGTCGGCATGGTGTTCTCGCTGGTGCTGCTGGCACCGAGCTGGGGCGGCATGATCAACGGCATCATGACCCTGTCGGGCGCCTGGCATAAACTGCGCACCGACCCAATCCTGAAGTTCCTGGTGGTGTCGCTGTCGTTCTACGGCATGTCGACCTTCGAAGGCCCGATGATGGCGATCAAGACCGTCAACGCGCTGTCGCACTACACCGACTGGACCATCGGCCACGTTCACTCCGGTGCGCTGGGCTGGGTGGGCTTCATCACCATCGGTTCGATCTACTACCTGATCCCGCGCCTGTGGGGCCGTGAGCAGATGTACAGCATGAAACTGGTCGAGGCGCACTTCTGGCTCGCTACCGTCGGCGTGGTGCTCTACATCGCTGCAATGTGGATCTCGGGCGTGACCCAGGGGCTGATGTGGCGCGCGCTGAACCCGGACGGCACGCTGACCTACTCCTTCGTCGAGTCCGTGAAAGCGACCCATCCGTACCTCGCCGTACGCGTGCTGGGTGGTGCCCTGTACCTGTCCGGCATGCTGCTGATGGCGTACAACACCTTCCGTACCGTGACCGCCGGTCGCGCCGTCGACGCCAAGATCCCGGCCATCACGGCTGCTCACCACGCCTAAGCGGGAAAGAGGTTCTGCAAGATGGAAAAGATTCAAAAACTGATCGAAGAACGCGTCGGCTTCCTGATCGCGTTCACGCTGATCGTGATCAGCGTGGCGGGCCTGGTGGAAATCGTGCCGCTGGCGTTCCAGAAATCCACCACCGAGCCGGTGGCCGGCGTGAAGCCGTACACCGCGCTGCAGCTGGCCGGTCGCGACATCTACATCCGCGAAGGCTGCTACAACTGCCATTCGCAGATGATCCGCCCGTTCCGTTCGGAAACCGAGCGCTATGGTCACTACTCGGTAGCCGGCGAGTCGGTGTACGACCACCCGTTCCAGTGGGGCTCCAAGCGTACCGGTCCGGATCTGGCCCGTGTCGGCGGCCGCTACTCGGACGAGTGGCAGCGCGTGCACCTGATGAACCCGCGCGACGTGGTGCCGGAGTCGATCATGCCGGCGTTCCCGTGGCTGGCGCGCAACCTGGCCGATGCAGCCTCGGTGCCGAAGAAGATGGAAGCGCTGCGCAAGGTTGGCGTGCCGTACACCGACAAGGACATCGCCGACGCCACCGCCGAGGTAGAAGGCAAGTCGGAAATGGACGCGGTCATCGCCTACCTGCAGGGCCTGGGTCTTGCACTGAAAAACGCACGGTGATCCACGATGGACCTAACCGAAGTTGGACGGTTGCTGTTCACCTTGCTGTGTTTCGGCACCTTCATCGTGGTGGCCCTGATCGCTTACAGCAAAAAATCCAAGAAGCGCTATGACGAAGCGGCAAACATGCTATTCGACGAAGACGAGCCGGCCGATGCCGCAGTCACGCAGACTTCACGCGGAGCAAAATAATGAGTGATTTTGTCAGTAACTTTTGGGGGATCTGGATCTCCGTCATCGTGATCGGCGGTCTGCTCGGCCTCACGTATCTGGTGTATTCGCAGAGCAAGGCTGTGGTGGTCAAGGGCGAAAAGGTCGAGATTACCGGTCACATCTGGGACGGTGACCTCGCCGAGTACAACAACCCGCTGCCGCGCTGGTGGATGTGGCTGTTCTATCTGACGCTGATCTTCAGCTTCGCCTACCTGGCCGTCTACCCGGGTCTTGGCAAGTACCCGGGCCTGTTCGGCTGGACCTCGGTCGGTCAGTACAAGAAAGAACGCGCCGCGGCAGAAGCCAAGTACCAGCCGCTGTACGACAAGTTCCTGAAACAGGATGTGAAGGCACTCGCCGCAGATCCGCAAGCGCAGGAAATGGGCAAACGCCTGTTCCAGACCTACTGCGTGCAGTGCCACGGCTCCGACGCGCGCGGTGCCAAGGGCTTCCCGAACCTGGTGCATCACGACTGGCAGTACGGCGGTACGCCGGAGAAGATCCACGAGACCATCTCCGAGGGTCGCCAGGGTCAGATGCCGGCCTTCGGTGCGGCGTTCGGCGAGGAAAAGGTGAAAGACGTCGCCAACTACGTGCTGTCGCTGTCGAACAAGCGTCACGACGCCGCGCGCGCCGCGCGTGGTCAGGAGACCTTCAAGGCGATCTGCGCGACCTGCCACGGTCCGGATGGTACCGGTAACCAGACCATCGGCGCGCCGAACCTGACGCACCCTAGCGGCAGTTGGCTGTATGGTGGTACCGAGAAGACCATCATCGAGACCATCACCAACGGCCGCAGCAACCAGATGCCGACCTGGAAGGACTTCCTCGGCGAAGGCAAGATTCACCTCTTGACCGCCTACGTCTGGGGCCTGTCCAACAACCCCCGCGCGCCGCAGCAATAAGGCGCCCCCCATACTGCCCGCCTAGGCGGGCAGTATGTTTTACGACAAACGATCTATCTTTTTGTAAATTGATAGAGTGGGCTTCGTCAAGGCCAGCCTGGCTGGCTTTCGCGAATCCTTCTTACCGAGGTACACCATGTCCGATCCCTTGAAGAATATCCCGATCAAGGTCGTGCCGGCTTCGGCCAGCCCCGACGACGCCAGTCCGCACGAGCTGGAACAGGTGTCGATGTATGAAGTGCACAAGAAAATCTACCCGCGTGCGGTCAAGGGGCTGTTCAACAACTGGCGGGTGCTGTTCGTGCTGGCAACCCAGCTGGTCTACCTCGGCACGCCGTGGCTGCAGTGGAATGGTCGTCAGGCGGTGCTGTTCGACCTGGTGAACCACAAGTTCTTCCTGTTCGGCCTGACCATCTGGCCGCAGGACTTCATCTATCTTGCCGCCCTGTTGATGTGCAGTGCCTTCGGCCTGTTCACCTGGACCACCATCGCCGGACGCCTGTGGTGCGGCTACTCCTGTCCGCAGACGGTCTACACCGAGATCATGCTGTGGATCGAGCAATGGGTGGAAGGCAACCACAGCCAGCGGATCAAGCTCGACAAGGCACCGCTGGATGCGCGCAAGCTGCGGCTGAAAACCACCAAGCACAGCCTGATGATTGCGTTCTCGCTATTCACCGGCTTTTCGCTGGTCGGTTACTTCACGCCGATCCGCGACCTGGCCGCCGCCCTGCCCCGCTTCGACTACGGCCCGTGGGAACTGTTCTGGATGTTCTTCTATGCGGGCTTCACCTATCTGTTCGCCGGCTTCATGCGCGAGCAGGTGTGCAAGTACATGTGCCCGTACGCGCGCTTCCAGGGGGTGATGTTCGATTCGGACACCTTGATCATTTCCTACGACGAAGAACGTGGCGAGCCGCGCGGGGCGCGGCGCAAAGGGGTCAACCCGCGCGACGAAGGCAAGGGCGACTGCATCAACTGCCATATCTGCGTGCAGGTCTGCCCGGTCGGCATCGACATCCGCCAGGGCCTTCAGTATGAATGCATCGGCTGTGCCGCCTGTATTGACGCCTGTGACGACGTGATGGACAAGATGGGCTATCCGCGCGGCCTGATCCGCTACACTACCGAGAATGCGCTGAACAAGGTCTACCCGGAAAGCCAGATCCTGTCCCGGCTGCGCCGGCCGCGGGTGGTGCTCTACAGCCTGCTGCTCTTGGCCGTTATATCGATCACGGTCGGCTCGCTGCTACTGCGCAAGCCGTTCAAGGTCGAGATCATTCGCGACCGGGCCTCTCTGGTACGCGAAACTAACGAGGGCTGGCTGGAGAACAGCTACAGCATCAAGCTGTACAACACCACGGAACAAACCCAGCGCTTCCGCCTCTCAGTCAAGGGCCTGCCCGATATCAAGCTGAGTACCGATACCCCGACGATCAGCATCGCCGGCAATGGTAGCGAGACGGTGGCGGTACGCGTCGAAGCCGACCCGCAGTACGCCACGCAGGGCAGCCATGAAATCCATTTCGTCATCGAGTCGGTCGATCATCCAGGCCAGGTGGACGAAGAAAAATCGAGTTTCATCGGAGAGTAAGATGCAGGTCAAAACACAAGCGTCCCGCCCTTGGTACAGGGAGCCGTGGCCGTGGATTCTGGTGGGGATTCCGCTGATGTCGGTGATCGTCGGCAGCTGGTATGCCTACCTCGCTGTGACCACCAAGGACACGCTGGTCAGCGACGATTATTACAACCAGGGCAAGGCGATCAATCTGCAGCTCGATCGCGACCGGGTATCGGCCCAGATGCAGTTGCTAGGCCAGGCGGTATTCAGCGACGACATGCATGCCGTGCGGTTGATGATCAAGAGCAACCAGCCGCTGGGCCAGCAGCTGACGCTGCGCCTGCTGCACCCGACGCTGGCCGACCATGACCAGACCATCGTGCTCAACCAGGTAACACCGGGGATGTACCAGGGCAGCCTGCAGCCGTCCAAGGCCGAGCACTGGTACGTTCGGCTCGAGGACCCGAAGGGCAAGTGGCGCATCCAGGGCGAATGGCTGCCGGCCGACGGCCCACAGGTGACGCTCGACCCGATGCTGCCCGATAGTGGGGCGTCCGAATGAAGGCGCTGGCGATGAAGCGTCGCCTGTTGCTGGCCGGTCTGTCCGCCATGCTGCTGGCCGGCTGCGCCAGCACCGGCTACAGCCCGAGCTATCTGGACGGCAGTGTCACCGTACCGGCAACGGGCAACAAGCTGCCGCTGGCCCAGGTGCATGTGAAGGTGCGGCTGCTCGACGTCAGCCGGGCCGATGCCCCGGCCGAGGTGTTGGCCGAACAGTACCTGAACAAGCCCAAGGCATTCCCGATGCCGTTCTCGCTGTGCTATGACCGCCGCGCTCTGCTGCCCGGCCATCGCTACACGGTCGATGCCCAGCTGTTTGTCGATGGCGAGCTGAAGATGCTCAATACCAGCCAGGTGCCGGCACTCACGCCGGACAGCGCCGCCGAGCCGACCATTTCACTCGATCGCATCGGCAACTAAAATCGAACAGCATTCCACGTAAAGCGGAGCCAAATGGCTCCGCTTTTTCATGTTCGCGTCGACAACTCACACCGCTCGTCGCCCCCTGTCCTCCTTCTGCCGGCTCGTCGCGCGCATCGACAGCGGCCAGGGAAAACCTTTCATAAAACGCAGAATGACCGCAAAAACTCCAGTCAGGTACCAGCCCGGCAGGAAAGACACGAACGTTTATTGCGCCGTCATCGGAAAAATTGTTACAAAACACATCATTTTGGTAGCCGTTCAGCCACAGCCTGCGTCGTCATATTGTCCGACCCTTTGACAACACTGTATACAAAATGCAATATAGCGCGCCTCGTCAGAGTGAAGATTCTGCTTTGTAAACCAGTATCTTATTTGCAGCGATGCAAACCAAGGCGACAGCGAGAGATTATAACGATGTTCTAATTTGAAAAATGACATTCTAATTAGAAAATTTTCCGCTTTCTTTGCGGAACTCGCTGTGTCTATCATCGTCACGTCCCCTCGATGGGATACAGACAACAACAAGTACACAAAAACACCGAACAACAGGTGTCTCTCAAGTTGCACAAGGAAAAATGTCCATGACCACACAAGCCCATCCGCGCGGTCTATACCTGCTCTTCGTCACGGAAATGTGGGAACGCTTCAGCTATTACGGCATGCGCGCCATTTTCGTCCTGTTCATGATCAAGGCGTTGCTGTTCGACAAGGCGCACGCTTCGGACATCTACGGGACCTATACCGGCCTGGTCTACCTCACCCCGCTGATCGGTGGTTACATCGCCGACCGTTACTGGGGCAACCGTCGCTCGATCCTGGCGGGCGGCGTACTGATGGCCATCGGCCAGTTCATGCTGTTCTTCTCCGGCTCGCTGCACGAGACCAACGTCCAGATGGCCTCATGGATGCTGTACGGTGGCCTGGGCTTCCTGATCGCCGGCAACGGCCTGTTCAAGCCGAACATCTCGTCGATGGTCGGCCAGCTCTACCCGAAGGGCGACAAGCGCGTCGACTCGGCGTTCACCATCTTCTACATGGGCATCAACGCCGGCTCGCTGATCGCGCCGATCATCTGCGGTTCGCTCGGCGACACCGGCAACCCGGCCGACTTCAAGTGGGGCTTCATGGCCGCCGGTTTCGGTATGCTGCTGAGCCTGGTGGTGTTCTCGCTGTTCAAGAACAAGTACCTGGTCGACCCGCAGGGCAAGCCGATCGGCATGGCGCCGAAGCGCCACCACGAGAGCGGCGAGAAAGTGGTGCACGCCCCGCTGACCCGCGTCGAGAAGGAGCGCCTGGCGGTGATCCTGATCGTGTCGGCGTTCGTGATCTTCTTCTGGTCGGCGTTCGAGCAGGCCGGCGCGTCGCTGACCTTCTTCGCCGAAGAGCAGACCAACCGCAACCTGCTGGGCCATGTGATCCCGGCGTCGTTCTTCCAGTCGATCAACCCGATCTCGGTGGTGATCTTCGCCCCGGTATTCGCCTGGATCTGGACCAAACTCGGCCAGCGCAACAGCGAGCCGAGCTCGCCGGTGAAGATGGCACTGGGCCTGTTCTTCCTCGCCATCGGCTACCTGGTGATCGCCTTTGGCGTCGACGGCCTCGCGCCGGGCGTGAAGGTCAGCATGATGTGGCTGACCAGCCTGTACGTGCTGCACACCTTCGGTGAGTTGTGCCTGTCGCCGATCGGCCTGTCGCTGGTGGTGAAACTGTCGCCGATGCGCTTTACCGGCCTGATGATGGGCATCTGGTTCCTGTCGAACTCGGCCGCCAACAAGTTTGCAGGCACGCTGTCCGAACTGTATCCGGACCCGGCCAAGCCGATCCCGCACTTCCTCGGCTACGCGATCACCAACCTGCACGACTTCTTCATGCTGTTCGTGATGATGGCCGGCGCGGCTTCGCTGATCCTGTTCCTGCTGTCGATGAAGCTGAAGAAAATGATGCACGGTCTGAACTGAGCGCATGCTTGGCAGCCACGAAAAACGCCACCCTCGGGTGGCGTTTTTTCATGCTCGCTTGCGATGCCTAATCAAAGAACCGGCCAGGCCAAGCTCCATGGCGCGGCCCATTCGCCGGCCAGTCGTTCGGCCAACGTGGTCGAGCCGTACTGACCGCCGCTGCTCGGCGGGCAGACAAACTGGAACGCCTCGCCATCCAGCTCGAAAGCCAGCGCGTAGGCATGCAGATAGGTACGGTCGGCCGGCTCGCCGCCGTACAGCGCATCGCCAAGAATCGGCGCGCCGACGCTTTTGAGCGCCACGCGCAGCTGGTGGGTGCGGCCGGTGCGCGGGCGCAGCAGGAAGGCGCGCACGCCCGGTTCGGCCGACGTCGAGAAGAACTGGGTGATCGCCGGGTTCTCGGTGCTGTGCAGCAGCTTCCACGCGCCGCCGCGCCCCTTGTCCATGTCGCCGCGAATCAGCCCCTGCTTCTTCTTGGGCTTGCCGGTCGACAGCGCGAGATAGAACTTGTCGATGCGATGCGCGGCAAAGCGTTCGGCCAGGGCATTGGCCACGTTGGCCGAACGGGCGATCAGGATCAGCCCTGAGGTCACCTTGTCGAGCCGGTGCACCGGCCACAGTGCCTCGTCGCCGAGCCCGGCGCGCAGCAGCGGCAGCAGGCCCGGCTCGCCGCCTTCTGTGTGGAAGTTAACGCCGGGCGCCTTATCGATCAGGTAGAAACGCGGGTCGGTGTGGACCAGCCGGAACGGCTCGCTCACTCACCGCTCTCGCGGATCCGCTCGGCTGCCTCGAAGCGCATCTTCTTGCGGATTTCCGCCTCGCGGAAGCGCTTCTTGTGCGTATCGGTATCGAGTGTCAGTGCCGGCACTCTGACTGTCTTGCCGCCCTCGTCGAGCGCCACCATGGTGAAGTAGCAGCTGTTGGTATGGCGCACGGTGCGCTCGCGAATGTTCTCGGCCACCACCTTGATGCCGATCTCCATCGAGGTGGTACCGACGTAGTTGACCGAGGCCAGGAAGGAGACCAGCTCGCCGACATGGATAGGCTGCTTGAACATCACCTGGTCCACCGACAGCGTCACCACATAGGCGCCGGCATAGCGGCTGGCACAGGCGTAGGCCACCTGGTCGAGTAGTTTCAGCAGTACGCCGCCGTGCACATTGCCGGAGAAATTCGCCATGTCCGGGGTCATCAGCAGCGTCATCGACAGCTCGCGCTGGGTTTCGGTATCCATCGTCGTCCTTGGGGTGTGGTTTGCATCCATAGATGGAATGCTACCTCAGCCGGCGTAGAATGTCGTTTTGCCCCGATCATCCAATCCGCATGAACGCCCTCTCCCGCCTGTTCGCCTATGCGCGCGATTACCGCCGCGATGCACTGCTCGCCAGCGTCTACTCGGTAGCCAACAAGTTTTTCGACATCCTGCCCGAGGTGCTGATCGGCGTCGCCGTCGACGTGGTGGTCAACAAGCAGGCGTCGTTCCTGGCGCGCTTCGGCATCAAGGACACCTTCGCCCAGCTCGCCTGGCTCGGTGGACTGACGGTACTGATCTGGGGCGGCGAGTCGCTGTTCCAGTTTCTCTACGAGGTGAAGTGGCGCAACCTGGCGCAGAGCCTGCAGCACCGCCTGCGCCTCGACGCCTACCGCCATGTGCAGCAGCTGCCGCTAGGCTACTTCGAGAACAAGAGCACCGGCAACCTGATGTCCATCCTCAACGACGACATCAACCAGATGGAGCGCTTTCTCAATGGCGGCGCCAATAGCATCCTGCAGGTGACCAGCTCCTCGGTGCTGGTCAGCATCGTGTTCTTCGTACTGGCACCACAGCTGGCCTGGATGGCGCTGGCGCCGGTGCCGCTGATCCTGATCGGCACCTTCTGGTTCCAGAAGAAACTCGCGCCGCGCTACGCGGCGGTGCGCGAATCGGCCGGGGTGATCAACGGCCGGCTCAACAACAACCTGCTCGGTCTCGCCACCATCAAGGCGTTCACCGCCGAGGACTTCGAGGCCGAGCATATCCGCGAGGCGAGCGAGCGCTACCGCAACACCAACGCCCGAGCGATCCGTCTCGCCGCGGCGATCACCCCGGTAATCCGCATGGCGATCCTGGCCGGCTTCGTCACCACTCTGGTGTACGGCGGCTGGCTGACCACGCATGGCGAGCTGGGCGTCGGCAGCTACAGCGTGCTGGTCTACCTGACCCAGCGGTTGTTGTGGCCGTTCACCGGCCTGGCCGAGATCGCCGACCTGTACCAGCGCTCGATGGCATCGATCGACCGAGTGCTGAATGTGCTGAACGTGCCGATCGCGATCGCCTACGAGGGCGACAGGTTGGCCGAAACGCCGAGCGGCGCGCTGGAATTCGACCGGGTCGGCTTCGGTTACGGTGATGCGCAAACGCTGCACGACATCAGCCTGAACGTACCGGCCGGCGAAACGGTGGCGCTGGTCGGCTCGACCGGCTCGGGCAAGAGCACGCTGATCAAGCTGCTGTTGCGCTTCTACCATCCGGACAGCGGCGCGATCCGCCTCGATGGCCGCGACATCACCACGCTGCACCTGTCGGACCTGCGCCGCGCCATCGGCTACGTCAGCCAGGATGTGTTCCTCACCGACGGCACGGTCGCCGACAACATCGCCTATGCACAGCCCGGCACGCCGCGTGCCGCGATCGAGGCCGCCGCGCGCGCAGCCGAGGCGCACGAGTTCATCGAACGGCTGCCGCAGGGCTACGACACGGCTATCGGCGAGCGCGGCCAGAAACTGTCCGGCGGTCAGCGCCAGCGGCTCGCGCTGGCCCGCGCCATCCTGAAAGACCCGGCAATCCTGGTGCTGGACGAGGCGACCAGCGCGGTCGACAACGAGACCGAGGCGGCGATCCAGCGCTCGCTGGCGCGCATTTCGGCCAACCGCACCACGCTGGTGATCGCGCACCGTCTGTCCACCGTGCGGCACGCCCACACCATTCACGTGCTGGAACACGGTCGGCTGGTCGAGACCGGCACGCACGAATCGCTGCTGGCGGCCGGCGGCGTCTACGCCGGGCTGTGGCGGCTGCAGACCGGCGAGCTCGATGCGGCGGAACTGGCCGCGCTATGAGCCAGGTGAATCCAGCAGCCGGCCAGCTGCCAGGCCATGAGTTTGTTGTTAGCAAACGTTAAGACATTGCCGATAAGTCATTGATCTGGAATAGCGTCGGACTGCAATTTGCCATGACGTAAGCAATACCGGGCTGGCAGACGGATAGAATTACCGTATGCTTATAATCAATACGGCCGCCTCACGATGCAGGCGGCCATGTCGAATGACCGGGCCCAGCCCTTTTCGCCATGGAGTTTAGACACATGATGCAACTCACCCGCCCCGCCCTCGTCCTTGCCATTGCCGGTGCACTGGCCGCCAGTGCCTGCACCACCAACCCGCAGACTGGCCAGAGCCAGATGAGCAAGACCGCGATGTACGGCCTCGGCGGCGCCGCCGCCTGCGGCATCGTCGGTGCCCTGACCAACGGCGCCAAGGGCGCCCGCAATGCCGCGCTGGGCTGCGGCGCGGTCGGTGCCGGCGTCGGCGGCTATATGGATTACCAGGAAAAGCAGTTGCGCGACAAACTGGCCAATACCCAGGTACAGGTACAGCGCGTCGGCGACCAGATCAAACTGGTGATGCCGGAAAACATCACCTTTGCGGTCAACAAGTACGACGTACACCCGAGTGCGCAGAAGGCGCTGAGCGATGTCGCCGGCGTCCTGACCCAGTATCCGGACACCACCATCACCGTCGCCGGCCACACCGACAGCACCGGTTCCCAACAGTACAACCAGACCCTGTCGCAGCGCCGCGCCCAGTCGGTCGCGAACGTGCTGCAGGGCCACGGTGTCGCCGCAGCGCGGATCAACTCGGTCGGCTACGGTTCGAGCCAGCCGATCGCCGACAACAACACCGTCGAAGGCCGCGCCAAGAACCGCCGCGTCGAAATCCTGATCAATCCGAAGACCGCCTGACCATCCGCGCCTCGGTCCACAAAAAACCGCCCGATTGGGCGGTTTTTTATTGCCAACGTTGGCCGGATGACCATTCCATCTTTCAGGCCGGCAGCACCGGGTCGGGATTCGTCAGCGCCGTCAGCACATGGTCGCGCCAGGCACCGTTGAGGAACAGATAGTCATGTGCCTTTCCCTCGATAACGAAACCGCAGCGTTCAAGCAAACGCGCGCTGCGCTCGTTGTCGGGTTGGTAGTTGGCCATGATGCGGTGCAGACGCAGCGTATCGAACGCAAAAGCCAACACCACCTCCAGCGCCTCGCGCATCAGCCCCTGCCCTTGGTGGGCGGCGTCGACTTTGTAACCCAGATACGCGGCCAGGAACACCCCGCGGACGATCTGCGACAGGGTGATCTGGCCGATCACCCGTTCCGGCACGCCCTTCAGCGTCAGCAGGAACGCCACGCCACGTCCCTCCTCCGCATCGCGCTGATACTGACGCAGCCGCAGGCCGGCGCTGATCTCGGAGAAATACCACTCGTCCCGCAGCGGCTCCCAGCGGGCCAGATGCGCACGGTTGCTCAGCTCGAAGGCGAGCTGCGCCTTCGCAAGTGCGGGCGTGGCCGGCTGCAGTTCGAGTCGGTCGGTGAAGAGTGGAGAGAGGTTGATCATTATCGTCGGCAATAAAAAAGCGGCCCGATAGGGCCGCTTAGCATCGGAAGCGCTTATTCAGCGGTCAGCCGGGTCAAGGCCTCGCGGTATTTGTCGGCGGTCTTCTGACGTACCTCCAGCGGCACGGCCGGGGCCGGCGGGGTCTTGTTCCAGCCGGTGGCTTCCAGCCAGTCGCGCACGAACTGCTTG
This sequence comes from Neisseriaceae bacterium JH1-16, assembly GCA_025989215.1. GTDB lineage: Bacteria > Pseudomonadota > Gammaproteobacteria > Burkholderiales > Chromobacteriaceae > Crenobacter_A. Next base: position 494,099 of record JAPDNP010000002.1, read on the forward strand.
TCGAACGACGGCGGGTTGGTGCCTTCGGCATAGCTGTCGGCCGGCCAGAAGCGGCTGGAGTCCGGGGTCAGCGCCTCGTCCATCAGTACCAGCGTGCCGTCCTCGTCCAGGCCGAACTCGAACTTGGTGTCGCAGATGATGATGCCGCGGCCGGCGGCGTATTCGCTGGCGGCCTTGTAGAGGGCGATGGCAGTGTCGCGCACCTTTTCGGCCAACGCCTGGCCCACTTCCTCCGCACAGCGCTCGAACGAGATGTTCTCATCGTGGTCGCCCACCGCCGCCTTGGTCGACGGGGTGAAGATCGGTTCGGCCAGCTTGCTGGCCTCCTTCAGGCCGGCCGGCAGCTGGATGCCGCATACCGTGCCGCTCTGCTGGTATTCCTTCCAGCCCGAACCGGCCAGGTAGCCGCGCACGATCGCCTCGACCGGCACCGGCTTCAGGCGTTTGGCCACCACCGAGCGGCCCTCGACCAGCGGCAGCTCGGCGGCGCTGACCACGTCGGCCGGCTGATCGCCGGTCAGGTGGTTGGGCACGATGTCCTTGAGCTGGTCGAACCAGAAGTTGGAGATCGCGGTGAGGATCTTGCCCTTCTCCGGGATCGGCTCGTCGAGGATCACGTCGAAGGCCGACAGTCGGTCGGTGGCGACCATCAGCATGCGCTTGGCGTCGATTTCGTACAGATCGCGCACCTTGCCCGAGTAGATCTTCTTCAGGCTGGTGAGTTGCGAAGTTGCGGTCATTGTTAAACCTCGTCAGGGATTACACTGTGCGACCCCCGAAGGGATTCGCTATGGCAAAGAAATGGGATCACCACGTCTGCCTCGGCTTGCGATGCCTTAACAGCGGACGGATGGACAACTGATAAAAAAATTTTCGATAGAGATAATGCCGACATAGCTCGAATACCGTTCGCCGGAATTTCGGCTTGCTGGCGCGCTCGCTCTCTATCGATGACTGTCGTGCCAATTGGCTCTGGCCGATACAGTAGGGCAAGATGCCGTAGACATTGACGATCTGCTTGCGCTGCAAGTAGTCCCAACAATCCGCGACTTGCCAAACCGGATAAAGCTGCTCCAACAAGGCCTTCGCAGCGGGCAGATTGATCACGTAGCCATGGGTATAAACAGCGTTCACCACCCTTACCCTCTCGTGACGAGCGGATAGGCGGCGTTTTCCCCAGCCGGTGTATTTCCTCACGTAGCTGAGCAGATGAACACTCGCCTCATCAGCCTGCCCCGCCTCCTGCCGACGCCAAGTCTCCAGATGACCAAGGATCGCCGGAAGCTCGCAGCCCAGCTGAGCATCGTCCTCGAGAATCAAGGCTTGTGGAATCTGTTCATCCACAATGCGTTGGTACACCCCGATATGGCTCAGGGCACACCCGATCTCGCCCAAGGATAAGGGGGTTAAACCGAGCGTCAGTCGTTTGGCAAATGCGACTCGCGCTTCGAGGTGCTCGGCGGCCATTTCCCGACCATTGCACGCTTCGACGACCTCGAGAACCAATCCCATCGCGGCTGCCTGCTGCGTAATCGAACGACGACGCTCTTGATGATGTGGCAGGTTGATAACAAATGCTTTCATCGCCACCCATGAGTAAAGTACGACACCCGTCCGGGCATCGGGTCTTCAGGCCAATAAGACAAAAATCAGAATCTGTAACTTCCCGAACTGCTATCCATTCACGCAATGAACATTTCAAAGCATAGGATGGGATTAGTCATCAAAAAAACTGCATATCGCTGTATGGATGCTTGTTGCATGCCGCCAGTCGTGACGCCAGCGAGCCGACGTGGATTTCCAGCTTGTGCCCGTCCGAGTCGAGAAAGTAGAACGACTCGCCCTCGCTGCCGTTGTCCTTCCACACCAAGACGCCTGCCGCAGTAAGCCGCTCCACCCAGGATAGGAACTCGGCGGGCTCGACGCTAAACGCAATATGGCTGTAGTCCGGATGCGGCCGGCTTGCCGCCGCCGCATCGAGCGACAGACACAGCCACAACTCGCCGACCGTCAGATAGGCGCCCTGCGCCCAACGCGCCTTGGGCATCGCCCCGAGTAGGCCGGTATAGAAGCGGAACGATCTGTCCAGATCGCTGACCGCCAGCGTCAGGTGATTGAGTCCGCTCAGTCGCATGAAAAAAGGCGAAACCCACCGGCTTCGCCCTCCCTCCTTACAGCGTGTCTTTCAGCGCCTCGGCCTGCTCCAGCGCGTCGTCGACCTTGGCCGACAGCACGGTGAAGTGGCCCATCTTGCGGCCCGGACGCGCTACCGCCTTGCCGTACAGGTGCAGCTTGGCGTTCGGTGCCTCGCACAGCACCGCCCAGTTCGGCTCGCCGCCGTCCTCGCGCCACACGTCGCCCAACAGGTTCACCATCACCACCGGCGACAGCAGCTCGGTCTTGCCCGGCAACAGGCCGCACATCGCGCGCACCTGCTGCTCGAACTGGCTGGTAACACAGGCGTCGATGGTGTAGTGACCGGAATTGTGCGGACGTGGCGCGATCTCGTTGACCACCACGCTGTAGTCCTCCAGCACGAAGAACTCCACCGCCAGCACGCCTACGTAGTCGAGCGCGTTCGCCAGCTGCAGCGCCATCCCTTGAACCCGTTCGGCCAACTCGGGCTCGATGCGGGCCGGCACGATGCTGACGTCGAGGATGCCGTTCTCGTGACAGTTTTCCGCCACCGGGAAGCAGGCCTCTTGGGCGTTGCTGGTGCGGGCCACGATGGCCGACACTTCCAGCTTCAGGTCGAGCATCTTTTCCAGCACGCAGGCCTGGCCGCCGAGGTTGGCGTAGGCAGCGCGCGCCTCTTCCGGGCTGGACACGCGCACCTGGCCCTTGCCGTCGTAGCCGAGCCGCGCGGTCTTCATGATGCCCGGCAGATAGCCGCTCAGCTCGACGTGCAGATCGTCGACCGTCTCCAGCGCCAGGAACGGCGCGGTCGGCAGGCCGGCCTTGTTGATCCAGCTTTTTTCCAGGATGCGGTTCTGTGCGACAGCGACCGCGTCGCCGGATGGGCTGACCCGGGTGTGACCAGCCAGCCAGCGCATCGCGTCGGCGTTGACGTTCTCGAATTCGGTGGTGATCGCGGCACAGGTGCTGGCCAGGGTGCGCAGCGCTTCCGGGTCGTTATACGGCGCACACAGATGCACGTCGGCGAACGCGGCGGCCGGCGCTTCGGCGTCCGGGTCGAGCACGGTGACGCGGTAACCCATGGTCTTGGCGGCGGCGACGAACATGCGGCCGAGCTGGCCGCCGCCCAGGATACCGAGCATCTCCGGCGGAAGAATCGCAGCCATTACTGCACCTCCGGCAGCGTCATCGCCAGCACGGTCTGTTTCTGTTTCTCGCGGAATGCCTTCAGCGCTTCGGCCAACTGCGGGTTGCCATTGGCCAGTTGGGCCACCGCGAACAGGGCGGCGTTGGCCGCACCGGCCTCGCCAATGGCGAAAGTGGCGACCGGAATGCCCTTAGGCATTTGCACGATGGACAGCAGCGAGTCTTCGCCGCGCAGGTATTTGGACGGCACCGGCACGCCGAGGACAGGCAGGTGAGTCTTGGCGGCGAGCATGCCCGGCAGGTGGGCCGCGCCGCCGGCGCCGGCGATGATGGCCTTCAAACCGCGCGCTTCGGCGGTTTCGGCATATTCGAACAAGAGATCGGGAGTGCGGTGGGCGGAGACCACGCGCGTTTCGAAGGCGACGCCGAAGTCCTTCAGCACGCGTGCCGCGTGTTGCATGACTTCCCAGTCGCTATTGCTACCCATCACGATGCCAACGTCGATCATGGTGCCAAGCCCGTTCGCTGATTGAGGAAGCCCGGCATTTTACCCGATTTTTGGCCGATGACGGGGGCTTTGCCGCCACACGGCCGACATTCCAACGCGAAAATCTGTCTTCAAATCAAGATTTTGCAGCAAAAGAATGAACCACCTTACCCCGCGCTCGGCGGCGTTACGCCGCCGGTGCGGGGTCCATCGCTTACATATGCTTGAGCTGTTCCTTAGCCTTTGCGGCGGCCGAGCTGTTCGGATAGAGCTTGATCAAGCGGCGCAAGGTGTTCTTGGCCACGTCGACCTGGTCGAGGTCGCGCTGGCAGTTGGCAACGTTGCGCAGCGCATCGGACGCCTTCGGATTGCTCGGGTATTGCTCGACGAAACGGCGATGGATATCGATCGCCGCGTCATACTGGCGCAGTGCGGTGTGCGCGACGCCGAGCCAATAGGTCGCGTCCGGCACCTGCGGCGAGCTCGGGTTGGCAGCGATGAAGCCCTTCAGCGCCCCGACCGCCTTGTCGAAATCGCGGTTACGCAACAGGCCGAGCGCCTTGTCGTAGTCAGGACTAGCCTGCGCAACGCCATCCGCACCGGCCGGCGCGGCTGCGCCATCGGCGGTCGGCGCAGCCGTATGGCCACTTGCAGCGGAGCCATGACCTTCGAGCTTGGCCAGGCGGGTATCCAGATCGTTATACAGGTCGTTCTGGCGCTTCTGCGTGGTCTGCAGGTTGTAGTTCATCACCTCGGACTCGCCGCGCAGCTTCGCCACCTCGGCCTTCAGGTTCTCCACCTGGTTGACCATTTCCAGTAGCTTCTCGTTGGACAGCTTCGACTCGATGCTGCTCAGCCGCGTCTGCGCCTGCTGGTTGACGGTGTCGATCTGGCGACGGGTATCTTCGATATCACTGGTAGTGGCGCAGCCGGCCAGCAGGCTGGCCAGCAGCACGGCCGAAACCGCTGCTTTCATGTCTTTCTCCCCCTTGGGCCTGTCAGGTATCGGCTCCGTCCCGAAGCCGATGCCTGACAAACTCAGTACGAACAACTGGCCGGGCGCTTGCGCGGCTCCGGCCAGTATTCTGTCATACCGTCGGCTTATTGGCCTTGGTAAACGATGTCGCTGCGGCGGTTTTCGGCGAAATCGGCATCGCTATTGCCGGTCGACTTCGGCTTTTCCTTGCCGTAGCTGATCGCTTCGAGCTGGCTATCCTTGGCGCCCAGTACCTGCATCGCGTTCTTCACGCTCTCGGCACGGCGCTGGCCCAGCGCCAGGTTGTACTCGCGGCTGCCGCGCGAGTCGGTATTGCCCTGAATCTGTACCTTGCGGTCCGCGTGCGCGCCCAGATAGGCGGCGTGCGCTTCCACGGTCGGCTTCTCGGAGGCGCGTACCGACGAGGAGTTGAAGTCGAAGTACACGCTGCGCTTGGCCAGCGGGCTGTTCGGATCGTTCAGCGGGTCGACCGCACCGTTCTGCTGTGCGCCGCCGGCGGCCGCGCCGCTGTTCTGGCTGGCGTTGTCGACCGGGGCCGGAGCCGCGGTTTCGGCCGGCTTGGTGCTCGAGCACGCAGCCAGCGCGAGGATAGTAGCGGCACCCAAGGCAAGTTGTTTCCAGTTCATGCGTTGTTCTCCTTATCAGTTAGGGATTGCTTGACGGCCCCCAGGCCGGGTCTTGCACGCTGCCATTGATCACGGCGAGCTTCACACGGCTGCCGCCGTCGGTGGTGGCGGCGTAAAGCACACTCTTGCCACCCTGTTCGCTGGCATACAGCACCAGTTGGCCGTTGGGGGCGTAACTCGGTCGCTCGTTGTAACTGCCGTCGGACAACACACGGCTGTCATTGTTTCCGAAGTCCTGAATCATTACCCGGAAACGCCCACCTTCGCGGCGGATATAGGTAAAGCTCTTGCCGTCCGGCGACACCTTGGGCGACACGTTGTAGCTGCCGGCGTAGGTGAGGCGCTGCGCATCGCCGCCGTTGGCCGAAATGCGGTAGATCTGCGGGCCGCCGGCGCGGTCGGACACGAACAACAGGCTGGCGCCATCCGGGCTCCAGGTCGGCTCGGTATCGATCGCGCCACTATTGGTCAGACGGCGCGCCGAGCCGCCAGCGGCCGGCACGATATAGACCTGCGAGTTGCCGCTGGTGGTCAGCGTCACCGCCAGGCGCGAACCGTCCGGACTCCAGGCCGGCGCCGAATTGCTGCCCTTGAAGTTGGCGACCATGCGGCGCTGGCCAGTGGCCAGATCCTGCACCCACACCACCGGCTTCTTGGTCTCGAACGATACATAGGCGAGCTTGCCGCCATCCGGCGACCACGACGGCGAGATGATCGGCTCCTTGGAGCGCAGCACGGTGCGTGCGCGGCCGCCATCGACGTCGGCCACCTGCAGGCGGTACTCGGGGCCGACCTTCTGCACGTAGACGATGCGGGTGTTGAAGATGCCCTTCTTGCCGGTGATCGCCTCGTAGATCATGTTGGCGATGGTGTGCGCCACGTCGCGGGCGCGATCGGCGCCGACGGTGAACTGGCCCGAAGTCAGCGTCTTCTTCTGCGCCACGTCCTGCAGCGCGAAGCTGATATGGAACTGGCCGCCGGCCGGCACGACACTACCGACCGCGACCAACTGCGCGCCGGCCGCCTGCCATAGCGGGTATTTCACGTCGGCCGCGGTGAACGGCACGTTGGCGACGCCCTCGGTCGGCACCATCCGGAACACGCCGGACAGCGCCAGATCGTTCTTGATGATCGGCGTCAGTGCTTCGGCGACGCCGCTGGTCTCGCTCTTGAACGGCACCACCGCGATGGGGTGCTGGCCTTGATTCGCCCCGAGACTGAACTCGATCGTCATATCTTCCGAGTACGCCATAAACGGTAGCATGAACATCAGCAAGGCCAGACAGGCCGTACCGCGTTGGCGAAGGAAAAACGCTAGTCGCATCCTTGGAAACCTCAAATTCAAATAAGCTCAGCACGCGCTTAGCGCGAGTGAAATATCAGTGATGCCCTGTTCTGTCAGAAAATCAAAGCCGCACCTTGCTTCTACTCGACTCGTCCATTCAATAAGGCTGAATAATGAGATTGAAAGAACGGAAGTCTGCTGGGTTAGCTCCAGCTGGACGTGGCGGGAAAGTACCCATATCTCTGATGGCTCGCTTTACCGCCTCGTCATAAGCAACGTTGCCACTTGTCTTCACAACCTCGACACTATGCACTTCCATCGTTGGCAGCACTGTGACCCGTACTAGCACATGGGGGTTGCCATCAATACCATCTGGCACTCGCACTAAAGGCTTGATGCGGTTGATTACCTGCGACTTGTAACCGCTCAGGTCGACGCCCTTACCTGAGGTAGAACCGCCGGCAACGCCGTTCGAGCCACCGGCTTGGTTGATCTTGGCATTGCCCTTGCGGGTGGTATTGGTGCTGTCGAGCGCCGACAGCATGTCGTCGGCCTCGTTGTTGTAATGCGGCGCGGTCTTGCTGCCCTTGCCGGACGGATGTTCCTTGGCCTTGGCCGCCTGCTTGGGCGGCTGCTTCGGCGGCTCGACCGGAGCCGGCTTCGGTTTTTCCTTGGGCTTCTCCGGGGCCGGCGCCGGCTTTTTCTCGACCGGCTTCTTCTCGGGCGGCGGCGGCTCGACCGGCTTGGGCACCGGTTTCGGCTTCACCTCGTGCGGCGGCTTGGGCGGCTCGACCAGCTTGTGGTGCTTGGGTTCCTGCTGGCCAAGCTTGATCTCGGCATCGCGGGTATCGACCGGCGGGGTCGGTTCCGGCGCGGGTTCGGGCTTGACCACCGGGGCAGGCGCGGCTTTGACCGGCTCGCTCGGTGGCGGTGGCGGCGCGCTGGTCCACAGCTCGACCGCCGCGGGCAGCTCTTCGCTCGGCGGCGGCTGGCGGAAGTTGACCCAGATCAGCCCGCCGATCAGCACTAGATGCAGACCGATCGAGGCCGCCAGCGGCCAACGCGAGGGCTTGGGGTGTCGCCGGGCCATCATTTGGCAGTCTTCACCACCAGTGCGACCTTCTTCACCCCGGCCTCGTGCAGGGTGTTGACCACCTGCACCACCATGTCGTACTTCAGGTCCTTGCCGGCCGAGACGGCGACCGGGCGATCCCCTGCGGTGAGGCCAGGAGCCACTTGCTTGAGCTCGTCCAGGCTGCCGACGGTGCGCTGTTCGTTCTCGTCGTTGAGCTTGAGCGTGCCGTCGGCGTTGACGACCACTTCGAGCGGACGCGCGTCGGATGCACGGGCCTGCGACACGCTAGGCACATCGATAACCCCCGGCGTAAACATCGGGGTGGTAACCATGAAGATCACGAGCAGCACCAACATCACGTCGATGTAGGGCACCACGTTCATCTGATTCATCAAACGGCGAGGGCGACGATTAAGCATATTCAATAAAGCTAAGGCGATCGGGCCATAATAGCACCCGTCGCCGAGGATTCGATGACAGAAGGGAAAGACCGCTTGGGCGCACGGAAAGTTCAGCGCCGGATGGAAATTCGGCCAACGGAATAGCGTTGGCCGAAAATATCATGCAGGTCAGATTACGGGCATCAGCGCCGGATCAACAAGGTCAAGCCATCGCCAACCGGCAGCGTGACGTGATGCACGCGCTCATCATGGACAAGGCTGGCGTTAAAGGCATGAAGGATATGCACGCCGGGCGGGTCTTCCGGCTTCGGATCGACCACGCGGCCGTTCAGGAACACATTATCGATGGCGATGATGCCGCCCGGGCGCACCAGCTGCAGACAGGCCTCGAAATACGCCGGATAGGACGGCTTGTCGGCGTCGATGAACGCCAGATCGAAACGTCCGGTCTCGCCGGCGGCGATCAGCTCGTTCAGCGTGTTGATCGCCGGCTGCAGTACCAGGCGGATCCGTTCGGTCATGCCGGCCTTTTCCCAGTAGCGACGCGCCACCTGGGTGAATTCGTTGCTGACGTCGCAGGCGACAATCTCGCCGTCCTCGGGCAGCGCCTGCGCCACCGCCAGGCTGCTATAGCCGGTGAACACGCCGATTTCCAGATAGCGACGCGCGCCGATCAGCCGGGCGAGCCAGCCGAGCAGCTGGCCCTGCTCCGGGGCGATCTGCATCTTGGCCATGCGGTGCGAGGCGTTCTCCTCACGCAGCTCGCGCAGCAGCGGCGACTCGGTCACGCCGATCGCAAGCAGGTAGTCGGACAGCGCGCTGTCGAGGGAAATAGTCTGTCGGGTCATGCCGCATCCTACAAAAACAAACGCCCGCAAGCGGGCGTCAATATTGGCTGAACGGCACCGGGGCCGTCCGCACTCATTCCGGCTGGTAGACGTACGGCTTCTGCGCCACTTGTGCGTCCTTGAAGCCTTGCTGCTCCTTGGCGTCGAGCTTGCGGTCCCACCAGGTTAGGCGCAGTTCGCGGCGCTCGGTATCCACCGCCGGGTTCTTGTCGAGGTACTCGTTCATAAACGAGGTGAATTCCGACTGGTACATCTGGCTATCCTTCGTGCAGAGTTATCGGCGGATTGTACTGCAAAATCCGCGCCCTGCGCAGTCAGGCGACCAGCGCACAGCGCGTGCCGCCCGCATCGCTCATCGTCGCCACGCACAGATTGCAGTGGTTGCAGGCGCTGACGTGGCCGGGATCGGCCGCGAGCTTGTGCACGAAGGCCGCGTCGTGCAGCAGCGCCCTTCCGACGCAGACGTAGTCGAAGCCGTCGCGCATCAGCTGCGCGACATCGTCGCCCGAGGTGACGCCGCCCAGATAGGCCACCGCGCAGCCGACGGCCTCGCGCACCCTGAGCGCCTGCTCGCGAAAGTACAACGGCGCGAACGGCAGGCTGGGGAACAGCCTGGCGCCGGACAGCCGCATCGCCCAGCGCACCCGCGCCGCCGGCTCGCGTTCGATCATCGCCGCCAGCGGACTGGCGCCGCGGAACAGATGCATCGGGCTGCAGCTGACCAGGCCGCCCGACAACACCAGCGCGTCGATGCCGCCGGCCTCCAGCAGCCGCGCCACCTCGACCGCGTCCCCTGCCCCGCCGCCGCCGGCCACGCCGTCCTCCAGATTGATCTTGGCGAGCAAGGGGAAGCCCTCGCCGACCGCTTCTCTCACCGCCGCCAGCACCTGGAGCGGCAGCCGCATCCGGTTCGGCAGGCTGCCGCCGTAGCCGTCGCGGCGCCGGTTGCTCGCCGGGCTGATGAACTGGCTGAGCAGGTAGCCGTGGCCCATGTGAATTTCCAGCGCGTCGAAGCCGGCCTGCTGCAGCAACCGGGCGGCGCGGGCGTAGTGGCGCACGGTGCGGGCCAGGTCATCCGCATCCATCGCGCCGGCGAACGGCACGCCGTGCAGCACGCCGTAGTCGTTCAGCCCGAACGATGGCCCTTTCGGCCGACGGGTCTCGGTCGGCTTGACCTTGGTGAAGCCGCCGCAGTGGGCGAGCTGGCCCGATACCGCGCCGCCGGCGCGATGCACCGCGGCAGCCAGCTGGCTCAGCGCCGGCAGACTGGCTTCGTTGACCTGCAGCTGGTCGGGAAAGGTGCGCGCGTCGCCGGACACCGCGCAGTAGGCGACGGTGGTGAGCCCTGCCCCACCGGCGGCGAAGCCGGCGTGGAAGGCACAGATGGCGTCGTCGATGCGCCCGTCAGGCGTGCGGCCCTCGAAGGTGGCGGTCTTGATGAAGCGGTTGGGCAACGTGAGCCGGCCGAGGCGGGCCGGCGTGAAGGCAAGCGGCAACATGCGGTGCTCCTTAGTAAGAGCGAAGCAAAGGTTGGCCGAAAGCGGGCCGCCATGACAAAAGGGGGCCGAAGCCCCCTCTTTACTGGATCACCCGCTCAGCGCCCGGCGCGTCGTGCCGCATCCGGCGTGAAGTGGTCGGCGGTGAAGCTGGCCGCGTTCAGCGACGGTGCGTTCTGCTGGTTGGACAGACGGTCGGCCAGGTAGGCGCCCGACACCAGGTCGTAGAACAAGGCGGCACGGGCCTGGAACGCTTTCATATCGTAGGCATACACATAGTTCTGCTGGGCAACGCGCCACAGCTGGCCGCGCGCGTCGTAGTTGTCGGCCATCACCACGTGGTAGCTGTCCTCGTCGAGATACATCATCCGCTTGGCGTACTGGTGGCGGTAGCCCTGCTTCAGCGTCGCCTCCAGCACCCAGACCCGGTGCAGCTCGTAGCGCATCGCGTCCGGATCGGCGTGACCCGGCTTCAGGATATCGGCGTACTTGCGCGACGGTTCGTCGAAGCGGTAGGTGTCGTACGGGATGTAGTACTCGCGCTTGCCGACGATGCGCCAGTTGTAGCGCTCCGGCGAACCGTTGAACAGGCGGTCGTCGTCGACAGTGCGGAAGCCGCCCGGGCCGAACGGCATGTCAAAGCCGAACTGTGGCGCCTGGCGCACCCGGCGGGTGCCCGGGTTGTAGGCCCAGGTATCGCGCGGCGTGGTCTTGTAGTTGTTCGACTCTTTGCCGACATAGATCGAGCCGGCATCGCGCTCCGGCAGCAGGATGGTCTGCAGGAAGTAGGACGACAGCACATCAGTGGTGCGCGAGCGCTGCTTCTCGGTCGGGTCGTTCACCGGCGCCAGGATGTCGTACTTGACCCGCCCCCAGGCGATATTGCCTTTCGGATAGACCACCGCCTGGTCGTAGACCGCCTGCTCTTTCCAGGCACGCGCCGGCAGCAGGCTGTTCCATAAGAGCTCTAGGCCGCTCTTCGGAATCGGGAACGCCGGCGCGCCGGACAGCGCGTCGACCCCCATGCCATCGTCGACCAGCCCGGCGCTCTGCGCGTTCTCCTTGGCGGTCTTGCACACCCATTCGGCGTAGCGGAAGTCGCGATGGCTCGGGTAGACCGGAACGTTGAAGGTCTCGGGATACTTCTTCAGCAGCGCCTTCATCCCCGGAGTGAGCCGCTCGGCGTACTGGCCCATGTTCTGCGCGGTGATCACGAACAACGGTTTTTCACTGGCGTACGGGTCGGGCATCACGGTGCCGGTGCCCTTGTAGCTCAGCCCCGGCGGTACGCCCAGCCACTTGCCCGAATAGGCCGGGATGGTGCCGTCCTTATTGCCGGCCTTTTCGGCGCCGATGCAGGTCAGCTCCTTGCCGAGCTTGTCGGCCTCGGCCTGGGACACCTTGGCCCAGCCGCTGGCAGAGGCGGCGGCCAGACACACCCCCACAAGGGCGAGGGTCGGAATGCGATGCGTAGCCATGTGCGTTACTCCTCGTCAGAAATCGTCAGAAACTGTACTTCGCGCTGAGAGCCCAGTAGTCGCGGTCGGCGAGAGGCCGCAGGCGACGGTCGGGCGAACCGAGAAAGGCGTTGTAGCTGAGGCCCAGCTGCAGATTGTTCAGGTACTTGAAGTTGGCACCGACGCCCAGGCGCATATCGCCCTCGCCGGTGTAGGAGCCGAGCGCACCGGCCACTGCCGGCACGCCCTTAACCAGTTGGCCGAAGGTCAGCGGCACATCGAGATCCCAGCCGTCGAACACATTGTTGTAGGTGAGCGTGGCGCCGAACTGGTAGCCCCAGGCGTTGCGGGTACGCAAGGTGGTCTCGTCGTTGACCAAGTGATCGAAACTCGCGCCGCCGAGTGCCGCCACCGACAGGCTCTTGACCTTGTTGACGTAGACGTCGACCACCTCGCCCAAGAGCGAGATCGAGTTGGCGAGCGGCGTCGGACCGATCGACTGGATGAACGACAGCTGCGCCTGCGTTGCGTCGCCGCGGCTGGTCATCGCCCCGAGCGGAGTGCCGACCAGCATCGGCACGTCCTGCTTGTAGCTGACTTCGCCGGCCACATTGGTATCTCCGAGCCGGGTGGTGAAGCTCGCGCCCGCAAGCTTGATGTCTTCGAGGTAGTTGACGTCGTAACTGGTCGGCATCAGCGCCGGGAAGCCCATGCTCTGGAACATCGCCGGGGTCGGCGTGAAGTTCACCGCCACGCTCGGGTTCTTGTCGTGGTAGCGCAGGTAGAACAGGCCCAGCTCGGTGGCTTGACCGACCCTGAAACGCGTGCCCACACCCCACTGGCCGCTGTTGCGGGCCTTGTTCTCGCCGGTAAACGGAAAGCCGTTGCCCATGATGTTCGGCGACGCCGGCGGCAGCGCGAAGCCGAACGGCGAGAAGGTGCCCGGGCTCAGCCGCGAGAACGCGGCGCCCGGGCCGACCAGGTCGGAGTACGAGAAGTAGCTGCCGACCGCGTCGAGCTCGTTGGGCTTGTACTGGTACTGGTAGTAGCCGAGCAGGCTCCAGGTCTCGTTCACCGCCAGCTGCGCCGACACCTGGCCAACCGGCAGCAGGATGTCCTTGACCTCGACACCAGGAACGTTGGCCTTGGTCGCGTCCACCGGGCCCTGCGCACCCGAGATGCCCGGGAAGAACAGGCTCTCGCCCCAGGCGACCACCTGGTTGCCGGCGCGCAGATCCAGACTCTTGCTCTCGCCGAACTTGAAGTTGCCGTACAGATAGGCATCGAGCAGCCGCGCCCGCCTACCCTCGTAGTAGCTGGCCCCGTCGGAAAACTCGTTGGACGGGCCGAACTTGTTGATCGTGGCCGGCGAGTCGTTGTCGTTGTGGCCGCGACGATACGCCTGGTCGTAGAACGCGTTGCCGCGCACGAACACGCCGTAGTTGTCGTGGCGCACGTCCGCCTCGGCCAACAGGCTCACGCGGTTGTTGATCAGGCTGCCCTTCTTGAAGTTGCGGTCGCCGTCGTCCATGTTGATGTTCGCGAACTGCCCGGACGGGGTGACGGTGGACGAGTTGATCAGCGTGTCGGAGGCGTTCTTGGCGCGCACACCGAGGCCGTAGCTCAGCGTCCCCGCGTAGGTGATGGTGGTGTCCTGATCCTGCCCCAGCGTCAGCTGACCTGCCTCGGCGTGCGACGTCAGCGCCAGCGCACCGATGAACAAGGCCGGGGTAAAGCAGCGCGCCGTGGCGCGGGAAACAGCTCGATACTGTTGCTCTCTCATCCTGCACTCTCCTCCAGAAGGATCTCGCTGGTCTTGTGTCGCCAGGTGCATTGAGTTTCGGAGTAGGCCCTCACGGCGGCATCGTCTGAGTGGACTAGCGCAATGGGAGGAGTTGCTGACAATAGGCCGACGGGGTCCGAGGGCTAAAAGCAAAACCCCCAATCGTGGGATTGGGGGTTTTGAAACAGCGGCTTATCCTAATCAGGCAGACAGCGGACGCAGCCCGCCGCCGGCCCGGCTTCGGCCAACCATCAGCGTCGTCATGGCCGATGTCACCCGGCACGAAGCCGCCCTGACCCGCACGCGCGCCCAGGCGACGAACGCCGCCTTATCGGGCCTGCATGCCACTCGCCAAACTCATCAATCGACCTTGGCAGGATGCGCCTGCACCGGGCCGCCCAGCAGCTCGCGATAGGACGGCGGCTGCTTGTCGCCGACATCGCGGATGCCGTATTCCAGCGCCACCTCGGCCCCCACCAGTACTTGACCAGACTTGTCGAGCAGACGCGGATCGCGGTACAGCGCGTGCAGAATGCGGCCGGTGAACTCGGGGCTTTCGGCAACCGCGGCGAATTCGGGATAGAGATCGGGGTTTTCGTCCCATACCCGCTGGGTCCGTTCCGTCTTGAGCGGTCCCATCCAGATCGATACCGCCGCGACATTGTGCGGCCGCAGATCGACCGCCATATCCTTGGCAAACTTGTCGACGCCGGTCTTCTGCGCGCCATAGGCCGGCCCGTGCATATAGCAGCTCGCGCCGAACGACGAGGTGAAGGCGATCAGCCCGCGGCCTTGCTCCACCATCAGCGGCGCGGCGTACCAACTGGCCACATAGGCCGAGCGCAAGCCGACATCGAGGATGTCCACCAGCCCCAACGGCTTGGTCCAGAAACCGCCCGGCACGATCAGCTCGTCATGCAGGAAAGTGGCGTTGTTGACCAGGATGTCGAGCCGCCCCGATTCCTGCCGCACCCGCTCGAACAGGCTGCGCACCTGCTCATCGTCACGATGGTCGCAGGCGACCGCGATGCCCTTGCCGCCCAGCGCATCGACCTCGCGGGCGGTTGCATGAATCGTGCCGGGCAAGGCCGCGCTGCCCGCGCGTTCGGTGCGACCGGTGACGTACACGGTGGCGCCGGCGGCGCCCAGCGCCAGGGCGATGCCCCGGCCCGCCCCGCGCGAAGCGCCGGTGACCACGGCGACGATGGCTTGTTTCTCGTGACTCATAAACAGGGTCCCTTCTCTCAAGAATGGTGTCGGGCGCGGCTATGCCGGCAGCGCCGCGTCGCCCGGTACCGTCGGCGCCGGACGGCCGGCAAACTGGATCACAGCCGCCGCTTCGGCCAGGTCCATCACCAGCGTGGACGTCACCACACAGCGCGTCGCGGCGATTTTCCACTCGCCGCCGAGCTTGCGGTATTCGTCCTCGTAGTAGGCGCCCAGCTGGGTGAGGGTGCGGTCGCGGGTGTTGATCTGCTGGTAATGCAGGCCCCAGCTGCCGCGCGCGTTCGTGGCGTCGACGATGGCCAGTTGCGGATTCACTCCGTGGCATTTCGACGATGTGCTCGTGGCAGCCGAGCCGTTCGAACACCTCGACTAGCTGGTCACGGTCGTCGAACACGCCGATCGGCCCGTAGTCGATCTTCACCGGCCCCGGCACGAAACACGCCCGCATGCGCTGCGGGTCTTTCCGGTCGCAACTGGACAGGTAATCGGCCTTGAGCCGCCGAATCGCCTCCAGGTCCTCCAACACGCGCAAGCGCGCGTCCAGATCGAGCATGCTCGTCATGCGTCCTCCTTGCCGCGCCGACCGTCGGCGCTGTGGGCACCCTAACAAGAGCGATACCGGCCCCCATCACCCGTTCGGACTAGTGGCCGCAGACAGCACCGCTGCCTCACAACGCCAAGAGATGTTGGCTTCGTCGCGACTTCGTTATCTTCGCGGCACCAAGCGCGGCTCGCCCTGCGGATTCAGCCATGCTCGGCATTGGCCGCGGCCAGAAACGCCGGCCGCTCGCCGCCGCCGTGCAGCACCAGATTGCTGCCGCTGACATAGCTGCCGGCCGGTGACGCCAAAAAGACACAGGCGTTGCCGATGTCGTCCGGATTGGCCATGCGGCCGAGCGGGATCGTCGCGCCCACCGCGGCGATGCCGGCCGCATCACCGAAGTGCAGCGCCGCCTGCGCGGTCAGCACCGGCCCCGGGCTGACCGCGGCGAGGCGCACCTTCGGCGCCCACTCCACCGCCAACGATTCGACCAGGCTCAGCACCCCGGCCTTGGCCGCACCGTAGGCGGCGGTGCCGGGCGACGGGCGCAGCGCGCTGACGCTGCCGACGAACAGCACCACCCCGCCCTGGTCCTGCTGCTGCATCTGCCTATTCGCCCGCTGCGCCAGGTGCAAGGGCGCCAGCAGGTTCAGCTGAATCACCGACTCGTGAAAGCGCGGCGAGGCGTCGGCGGCCAGCGCGTACGGTGCGCCGCCGGCATTGTTGACCAGCACGTCGAGCCGGCCGTGCCGCGCCAGCACCGACTCGATCAGCGCGTCGGCGCTGCCCGGCTCCTTCAGGTTGGCCGAAACGAACTCGGCGACGCGTCCGCCGGCCGCGGGCAGCTCGTCCGGCGCGTTGCGCGCGCAGACCAGCACCGTGGCGCCGCTCGCCAGAAACGCTCGGGCGATGCCCGCCCCCACTCCCTTGGTGCCGCCAGTGACCAGCACTACCCGTTCGGCCAACCTTGCGTTCGCTTGCTGCATCGCCCTGCTCCTTTGCCTGTGGATCACGTCGCCATGCTAGGCCAAGCGCCGCGCGGCGCTTTAGTCCGTGTGGACGATGACCCGGAAAGCCCCACCGACCGAGCATCATCGCCATGGGATCACCGCGCGGGCGGGGTCCGACTGACAGAAAGAGAGCGAGATGAGCCAACATCCCATCCCGGAGCGCCGCTACGTCACGCTGGGCAGCGGCCTGCGCCTGCACTACGACGACACCGGCGCCGGCCTGCCGGTAGTGTTCCTGCACGGCAGCGGCCCCGGCGCCAGCGGCTACAGCAACTTCAAACGCACCGCGCCGGCCTTCCTCGCCGCCGGCTACCGCATCGTCGTGCCCGACCTGCCCGGCTACGGCCTGTCCGACAAGCCGGAGGACGCCGAATACGTGCTCGACTATTTCGTCGACGCGCTGGCCGGCCTGCTCGACGCGCTCGACATCGAGCGCTGCGTGCTGGTCGGCAACTCGCTGGGCGGCGCGATCGCGCTGAAATACGCGCTCGACCACCCCAAGCGGGTCACCCAGCTGATCCTGATGGCGCCGGGCGGCGTGGAGGAGCGCGAGACCTATTTCCAGATGGAAGGCATTCAGAAGATGGTGGCGCGCTTCGCCGCCGGCCCGATCGACCGCGAGGGCATGCGCGCGCTGATGTCGCTGCAGCTGTACGACCCAAGCCTGATCGACGACGGCCTGCTCGACGAGCGCGCCGCGATCTGCGCGCTGCAGCCGCGCACCGTGCTGTCGACGATGCGGGTGCCGAACCTGACCGACCGCTTGCACGAAATCGCCTGCCCGGTGCTGTGCTTCTGGGGCATGAACGACCGCTTCAATCCGACATCGGGCGCCGAGAAGATCGCCGCCGGCATCGCCAATGCCCGCGTCACGCTGCTGAACCGCTGCGGCCACTGGGTGATGGTCGAACACCGCGACTACTTCAACCGCACCTGCCTCGACTTCCTGGCGGAGGGCTGAGATGGACGCCGCCCTCCTCAATACCCTCGGCGACGAGCTGTTCGCCGCGCTGCGCGGCCGCCACACGCTGACGCCGCTGACCGAGCGTCACCCGGCGCTCAGCGTCGACGACGCCTACCGTATCTCGAAGCGTTTTCTGGATAGAAGGTTGGCCGAAGGCGAGAAGGTGATCGGCAAGAAGATCGGCGTCACCTCCCGCCCGGTGCAGGAAATGCTCAACGTGCACCAGCCCGACTTCGGCTTCCTGACCGACGCGATGGCGCTGTGGAACGACGCCATCGTCGACCTGGCAGAACACCGCCTGATCGCGCCGCGCATCGAGGGCGAGATCGCCTTCGTGCTGAAGCAGGACGTGTCGGGCACCAATATCACCAGCGAGGACATTCTGGACGCCACCGAGTGCGTGCTGCCCTGCTTCGAGGTGGTGGACTCGCGCATTGACAACTGGCGCATCCGCATCCAGGACACCGTGGCCGACAACGCCTCCTGCGGCGTCTATGTGCTGGGCGACGGCGGTGTAGCGCCGCGCGCGCTGGATCTGGCCGCCGCCGAGCTGACCATGCGTCGCAACGGCGAAACGGTCGCCATGGGCCTGGGCAGCGCGGTGCAGGGCCACCCGGCCGAGGCGGTGGCCTGGCTCGCCAACACGCTGGGCCGCTTCGGCATCCCCTTCCTGGCCGGCGAGGTGATCCTGTCCGGCTCGCTGGTGCCGCTGGTGCCGGTGGTCGCCGGCGACCGTTTCGACCTGTCCATCCCCGGCATCGGCAACGCTGCCGTGCGTTTCGTCTAAGAAAGGATACCCATGCGCAAGATCCGCTGTGCGCTGATCGGCCCGGGCAATATCGGCACCGACCTGCTCTACAAACTGCAACGCAGCCCGGTGCTGGAGCCGGTATGGATGGTCGGTATCGACCCGAATTCGGACGGCCTGGCGCGCGCCCGCGAACTGGGGCTGAAGACCACCGCCGACGGCGTGGACGGCCTGCTGCCGCACGTGCTGGAGGACGACATCCAGATCGCCTTCGACGCCACCAGCGCCTATGTACACGCCGAGAACAGCCGCAAATTGAACGAGCTGGGCGTGATGATGATCGACCTGACCCCGGCGGCGATCGGCCCCTACTGCGTGCCGCCGGTGAACCTGGCCGAACATCTGAAGGCCGGCCACATGAACGTCAACATGGTCACCTGCGGCGGCCAGGCGACCATCCCGATGGTGTACGCGGTGTCGCGCGTGCAGCACGTGGACTATGCCGAGATCGTCGCCACCGTGTCGTCTAAGAGCGCCGGCCCTGGCACGCGCAAGAACATCGACGAATTCACCCGCACCACCGCCGGCGCCATCGCCAAGGTGGGCGGCGCCGATCAGGGCAAGGCGATCATCATCCTGAACCCGGCCGAACCGCCGCTAATCATGCGCGACACCATCCACTGCCTGACCCGCGAGGCGCCGGACGCCACCAAGATCACCGCCTCGGTGCAGGCGATGATCGAGGAAGTGCAGCAGTACGTGCCGGGCTACCGGCTGGTGAACGGCCCGGTGATCGACGGCAACCGTGTGTCGATTTATCTCGAGGTGGAAGGTCTGGGCGACTACCTGCCCAAGTACGCCGGCAACCTCGACATCATGACCGCCGCCGCCGCACGCACCGCCGAACGCATCGCCGAGGAAATCCTCGCCGGCCGACTGTCGCCTGCCGCCACCGGAGAACTGGTATGACTCAGAAGATTACTCTGCACGACATGACGCTGCGCGACGGCATGCACCCGAAGCGCCACCAGATGACGCTGAACCAGATGATCGACATCGCCACCGGGCTCGACGAGGCCGGCGTACCGCTGATCGAGGTCACCCACGGCGACGGCCTGGGCGGCAGCTCGGTCAACTACGGCTTCCCGGCGCACAGCGACGAGGAATACCTGAGCGCCGTCATCCCGCGCATGAAGCAGGCCAAGGTGTCGGCGCTGCTGCTGCCGGGCATCGGCACCGTCGAGCACCTGCGCATGGCCAAAGACCTGGGTGTGTCGACCATCCGTGTCGCCACCCACTGCACCGAGGCCGACGTGTCCGAGCAGCACATCGGCTTGGCGCGCAAGCTGGGGCTCGATACCGTCGGCTTCCTGATGATGGCGCACATGGCGAGCCCGGAGAAAATCCTCGAGCAGGCGCTGCTGATGGAAAGCTTCGGCGCCAACTGCATCTACTGCACCGATTCGGCCGGCTACATGCTGCCCGAGGACGTGAAGGCACGGATCGGCCTGTTGCGCGACAAGTTGAAACCGGACACCGAGCTGGGTTTCCACGGCCACCACAACCTGGCGATGGGCATCGCCAACTCGCTGGCCGCGGTCGAATGCGGCGCCAACCGCATCGACGCGGCGGCGGCGGGTCTCGGCGCCGGCGCCGGTAACACCCCGCTGGAAGTGTTCGTCGCGGTATGCGACCGCATGGGCATAGCAACCGGCGTCGACGTGTGGAAGATTCAGGACGTGGCCGAGGACCGCGTGCTGCCGGTGATGGACAACATCATCCGCATCGACCGCGACGCGCTGACGCTGGGCTACGCCGGCGTGTACTCGTCCTTCCTGCTGTTCGCCAAGCGCGCCGAAGCGAAGTACGGCGTGCCGGCGCGTAACATCCTGGTCGAGCTGGGCCGGCGCGGCATGATCGGCGGTCAGGAAGACATGATCGAGGACACCGCGATCAATATGGCGCGCAACAGAGCCTCCTGAGTTTCATCGGCCGGCGAGCCAAGCGCCGGTTTTCTCCGTTTGCCCGTGGTGACACGGGCTTTTTGCATTGCGCCTGCCAACTTGGCCGAGGAAAGGCACTTCGAGTAAACATGGTCATGGCCGCAAAAAGCACTAAACCTCGCTTGGCGCGAAGCGGCTCAAGTGACAATGACCTCTGTGTCAGGGCTGCGATTTTCCTCCACCGGCCTCCGTGGCCAGCGCGAGATAACTGAATGCCTCTCTAGCCCGGGCAAGCTCGGACAGATCGAGTGTGATGTCGACGATGGCCTCCTCGCTTGCCGAAGCGATCGCCAGATTTCGGCCTTGCGGATCGACCACCTGGCTCTGCCCGCAGAACCGGTACTGATCGCCAGCCCCTACCCGATTGCACAGCACAAGGAACAGCTGGTTCTCCATCGCCCGCACCGGCAGCATGGTGCGGTGAACATGGTTATAGGGCTCCATCATCCCGTCGATCACGACGATCAGCTCGGCGCCGTTACGCGCCAGTGCGCGGGCCGATTCGGGAAACTCGATGTCGAAACAGATCAGCAGTCCGAGCTTGATACCCTGCCAGTCACACACCGGGTAGCCCAGCCCCGGCTCGAACACGCCCTGGTCGGATTCGTAGAGATGGGTCTTGCGATAGCTAAGCAGGATGTCGCCCGCGGCATCGACCAGCACTGCCGTGTTGAAGTAACGGCCGCTCTCCTCTTCCGCAAAGCCAAATACCACGCTGACGCCGGCGGCCCTGGCTGCAGCCCGGATCGCGGTGACCGAGGGGCCGTCCAACGGTTCGGCCAAGCTGGCAATGTCGTCCGGGGTCGGAAAACCCGGGATGAAGGTCTCCGGCAGCACCAGCAGGTCGGCGTGGCCGTGACTGGCGGCGATTGCGGACAGTGCCTTGTCGAGATTGAAGGCGACATCGCCGTCGCGGCAGCTGGCCTGACACAGGCGAATCGAAACAGGCTTCATGAGCACCTCAGAAAGCAAAACCGCCCCCGGCAGGGGGCGGCATGTAAGCATCAGGCCGGGATGGCCGGCAGCGGTTTGCCATCGTCGTGGCTCGGCGGCACGGTGGAGAGCGAACCCAACGCCCACTCGCTAGCCTGGATCGCCGTCTCTTCCGATGCGACGTCGAGCGAGCGGCTCAGCGCGTAGTAGCTGATGCCCGACACCAAAAGCCCGACCAACCAGCCGATATCGACCCCGCCGATCAGCTTGGCGATCGGGCCGGTGTACACCTCGGGCAGCACGAAGAATGGGATGGTCGCGACAAAACCGATGGTATAGGCGATCAGGCCACGCGCGCCCCAGGCGCCATAGATGCCGTTAGGGGTGAACAGGTGGGTGATCGCGTAGCGGCCACGGCGCACACAGAAGTAGTCGACCAGGTTGACCGCGGTCCAGGGCACCAACAGGTAGAGCATGATGGTCAGCGCGGCGAACAGCATATTGATGGCGTTGACGCTGGTGGCCAGCGCGATGCCGCCCCACAGCACGGTCAGCGCCACGATCACCACCACGCGCAACGAGCGGGTGGGCTGGATCTTGCGCAGCGAGTCGAGCGCGGTAACCACGGTCAGCATGCCGCTATAGGCATTCAGGCCCATGGTGGCGACCATCGCGGCGATCGACGACAGCGCGATCAGCGCGCCGAAGCCGTGGAACACCGCGTTGCCCGAGCTGTACAAGGCCACGAGACCATCCGAGGCACCGAGACGAGTGGCGAGCCACGCGCCCAGCACGATCAGCCAGATTCCCGAACTCGCCGCGCCCCAGAACACCGAGGCGATGATCGAGCGCGCCGGGGTGTTACGCGGCAGATAGCGCGAATAGTCGGACACATACGGCGCGTAGGTGATGTTGTAGCTGGCACTGGCGGCGATCTGGGCCGCGAACGCCACCCAGGTGAAGCCGCCGGTGGTCGGCACCTTGCCGCCCGCCCCGCCCATCAGGATCGCGACAGTCAGGATGATGTAGAGCGGCAGGCTCAGGTAGAAGATCCACTTGAACACGCGGTGCAGCCAGTCGTGCCCGTAGATCGCCAGCAGCATGCCGATCAGCGAGGTGATGATGGTGATGGCGACGGTGTTCCAGCCGAAGATGCCGTGCAGGCCGCTGGCCATCAGCACCACGTCGACCACATTGAAGCCGACAAAGGTGAACAGCGTACCGATCAGCACCAGCGCCACGCCGCGGTAGCCGAACTGGGCGCGCGACTGGATCATCTGCGGCAGGCCCAGCTCCGCGCCCTGCGAGGCGTGAAAGGCCATGAACAGCGTGCCGAACAGAATGCCGATGATGCCGCCCAGCGCGGTGTAGCCCAGCGACAGGCCCATGCTCGGGCCGATGAAGCCGATGGCGATGGTAAAGAACTGGAAATTGCCCAGGAACCAGAATGGCCCCTGGTCTTTGACCTTGCCGTGCCGTTCGTGCTCGGGCACGTAGTCGATCGAGCGTACTTCGATGCCGCCGCGCGATGCGGCGTGACTTCCCGATTGCTGCGTCATGATGGGTTTCTCCTTGCAGACTTGATGAGGGCCCCGGTTTATTGTTGTGGGTACCCCTGTAATGCGCCGGCGCCGGTCAAGGCGCCGCGCTGGCAACTACATGCTTGATCTCCTGGAAAGCGCGCAGGCCCCACGGTCCGAGCTCGCGGCCGATGCCGCTCTGCTTGAAACCGCCCCAGGCGGTGTGCGGGAAAATCACCTGCGGGCTGTTGATCCACACCAGCCCCACCTCCAGCTCGGCCGCCACCTGCTCGGTGCGCCCGACGTCGCCGCCGACGATGGTCGCTACCAGGCCGAAGTCGCTATCGTTGGCCAACGCGATGGCTTCGGCGTCGTCGCTGAAACTGCGCACGCAGGCCACCGGGCCGAAGATCTCCTCGCGCCACAGCACGCTGTCGGTCGAAAGATCGGTGAAGACGGTCGGGCCGATGAAGTAACCGTCCGATCGCTGCGCGTGGCGGCGGCCATCGCTCAACAGCAGACCGCCTTCGGCCAACCCTTGCTCGATGAAACCCAGCACGCGTTGCTGCTGCGCGCGACTGATCAGCGGCCCCATTTCGGCGCCGGCATCCGGGCCGGCGACCTTGAGCGCCTCGGCCGCCGCGCGGAAGCGCTCGATGAAATCAGGGTACAGCGCGCGCGCCACCAGGATGCGCGAGGTGGCCGAGCACATCTGGCCGGCGTTGAAGAACGCCCCGCCCAGCGCCAGGCTCACCGCCTGGTCGAGGTCGGCATCGTCGAGCACGATCAGCGCCGACTTGCCGCCCAGCTCCAGGCTGACGCGCGCCACCCGTTCGGCGGCGGAAACCATCACTGCCTGGCCGACCTTGTTGCTGCCGGTGAACGACAGCTTGGCGATGGCCGGATGCGCGACCAGCGCCGCGCCCACTTCGGGCCCTGCGCCGCAGACCAGATTGAGCACGCCGTCCGGCAAGCCGGCCTGCTGCGCGATCTTCACCAGCTCGATTTCGGTCAACGGGGTCAGTTCGGACGGCTTGAGCACCACGGTACAGCCGGCGGCCAGTGCCGGCGCCAGCTTCCAGGCGCTGGTCACCATCGGGAAATTCCACGGCACGATCAGGCCGACCGGGCCGACCGGCTCGAAGCGCACCGAGGCGGCGAAGGCGGCATCCGGCAGCGTCACCGGGTTGCCCGAAAGGCCGGTGCCGGCGGCACAGCAGTCGGCGTAGTAGTCGAAGGTGGCGACCACGTCGCCCACGTCCAGTTCGGCCTCGAAGCGCGGCTTGCCATTGCACTGCATCTGCAGCGCCACCAGCCGTTCGCGCTCCGCTTCCACCGCCCGGGCAATGGCGCGCAGCAGCTCGCCGCGCTGGCGAGCCGGAGTGCGCTTCCAGGCCGGGAAAGCTCGCTTGGCGGCGCGGGCCGCCGTATCGATCGCGGCGGCATCGCCCCCCGAGACCTGCGCGATGACGCGTCCCGTGGCAGGGTCGACCACCTCGAGCGTGGCGCCGTTGCCGGCCTGCCAGCGGCCATCGATAAAAATGCCGTCAATGAGAGTCATCTTTTACACCTGGGGAATAGGCGACAAATGTTCGTGCACGGCCAGCCAGCGCTGATCCGCGTCGCGTTGGAACACGATGGTTTCGCGCTCGCGCATGGCTTGCTCGACGCCATCGATGGCGACCACCGTCTCCACCGTATGGGTAAACAGCGCCGCCTCGCCCACCCATTGCACCTGCTGGTCGCTGGAAGCGCAACGGACCACCCGGAAACCGAGATCGTGCTCCCAATTGCGCCACTCGGCCTGGTAGGCGGCGCGGCTGTCCAGGCGCTGCGGCAGCGTATGGAAAACGAAACTCGCATTGGGCGCAAAAGCGGCGAAGTAGGCATCGGTGTCGTGCCGGCCGAAGGCCTGCACCAGCGCGTCGGCCGCTTGCAATACTTGTTGAGTCTGGCTCATCGCTTTTCCCCAGGCTTAATCGCGGTATTTCACGCCGGGCAGTACGCACAGCATCTCGAATGCCAAGTTGGCACCGAGCAAGGCGGTGGTGCCGAGCGGATCGTAGGGCGGCGACACTTCGACCAGATCGGCACCGACCAGGTTGAGCCCCTTCAGGCCGCGGATGATTTCCAGCGCCTGCGGCACGGTCAGGCCCGCGATCTCCGGCGTCCCGGTGCCGGGCGCGAAGGCCGGGTCGATGCCGTCGATGTCGAAGCTCAGGTATACCGGGCCGTCGCCCATCATCTCGCGCACCTCGCGCATCAGCGGCGCCAGCGACTTGCCCCAGCAGGCCTCGGCCTGCTCGACGCGGAAGCCCTGCTCGCGGCACCAGTCGAAGTCCTCGGCGGCGTAACCGGTGCCGCGCAGGCCGATCTGGATCACCCGGTTGCAGTCGAGCAGGCCCTCTTCCACCGCGCGACGGAACGGCGTGCCGTGGGCGATCTTCTCGCCGAACATGGTGTCGTTCACATCTGCGTGCGCGTCGACGTGCACCACGCCGACCTTGCCGTATTTCTTGTGCATGGCGCGCAGGATCGGCAGCGCGATGGTGTGGTCGCCGCCCAGCGTGATCGGCCGGCAGCCGTCGGCGATGATCTCGTCGTAGGCGGCGGCGATGCGGTCTATCGAGTCATGCATGTTGTAGGGGTTGGTGGCCACGTCGCCGATGTCGGCCACCTGCAGCGAGTCGAACGGCGCGGCGCGCGTCGCCATATTGTAGGGACGCAGCAGCACCGACTCGGCGCGGATCTGGCGCGGGCCGAAACGGGTGCCGGTGCGGTTGGAGGTGCCAAGGTCGAACGGCACGCCGACGAAACAGGCGTCGAGGCCGGCGGTGCTGCTTTGCTGCGGCAGGCGCATCATGCTGGCGATGCCGCCGAAACGCGGCATCTCGTTGCCGCCCTGGGGTTGGTTGAAGTGCTGGTCCATGGCTGTCTTCTCCTCTACATCGAAACTTGTCTACATGTCGCTTATCGCGGTTTTTCAGTAGTATGTGGCGTAGAAAGAATTTTGAAACACGCAAGACGCCATGTTTACATTGATACATAGCGATGTATCAAAGCGACCACGGCGACACGGCAAAGGACGGCCATGCTCCGAACCATCAGCGACCTCGATCTGCGACTACTCCGGGTGTTCCTGGCGGTGGTCGACGCCGGTGGCGTCACCCCGGCCCAGACCACTCTCAACGTCGGCCAATCCACCATCAGCGCCCAGCTGTCCACGCTGGAAACCCGGCTGGGCTACCGGCTGTGCGAGCGCGGCCGCGGCGGCTTTCGGCTGACCGCGCGCGGCGAGCGCATGGTGGACCTGGCCCGCGAGCTGCTGACCGTGGTCGACGACGTCGGCGAGCGGGCGCGCAATATGGGCCAGCAGCTGGTCGGCACCCTGCACCTGGGGCTGATCGGCCACACGCCGATGAGCCACAACGCCCGCATCAGCCAGGCGATCGCCCGCTTCAAGGCGCGCAGCCAGGCGGTGCGCTTCTCGATCTCGGTGCGCGCGCCGGGCGAATTGGAGGAAAAGCTGCTCAGCGGCGAGATCGAGGTGGCGGTCGGCTACTTCTGGCACCGCGTCACCAGCCTGAGCTACACCCGGCTGTTCGTCGAACGACAGGTGGCCTACTGCGGGCTGGGCCACCCGCTGTTCGAGCGTGCCGGCGCGCTCGGCTACGACGAGGTCACCGCCCACGAATGGGCGTGGCGCTCCTACCCGCTGCCCGAGGCGCAGCTGACGCTGCCTCCCGGCGCCGTGACCGCGCAGGCCGACAATATGGAGGCGGTGGCGCTGTTTATCCTGTCCGGCCACCACCTGGGCTTTTTGCCCGAGCACTTCGCCCGGCCCTATCTGGAACAGGGCCTGCTGCGTCCGCTCAACCCGGAACAGTTCCACTACGAGGTGCCGTTCCACATGGTGACCCGGCAAGGCCGGCACAGCGACGTGGTGGCCGCCTTCATTGAGGACCTGAAGGCGGTGCACCTGAGCGACGGCGACCTGCTCGACTGAGCGCCGTTCGGCCAACCTTGCCGGCCTCTGATCCAGCGTCATCCTCTCCGTACACACCCTTGCCGCACGGGATAGCTCGATGCATCCAACTGCCTTGGTGTAATTGACCGAGCCCCCCAACAACGACAAAGGCCCGACGCGAAGCGCCGGGCCTGTCCATTTCATCGCCTCGCCGGGGCTAGGCCGCTTTCAGGTCTGCCGCCGGAGTCGCGGCCCGTACCTGCCCGATCCATATCAGTGACAGCAGCACCAAGGCCACCGCCAGCCAGCCGTTGTGACCATAACCGTCGATCCGTCCGCCCGCGCCACTGGCCAGCAGCAGGCCACCGAGCCAGGCGCCGCAACCGTTGCCGAGCGACTGGATCGCGCTGTTCACGCTCAGAAACGCCCCGCGCCGCTCCGGGCTAGGGATGGTGGTCATCAACGCCTGCAGCGGGATCATCCGCCCCGAGATCAGCACCATGAAGGTGGTGAAGAACAGCACGATGCCGACGAAGGGCCAGTTGGGCAGGTGGGTGATGCCCAGCACCGGCACCATCGACGCCAGCGCCATGATCCGGAACACCTTGTGCTTGCCGTAGCGGTCCGCCAGGCGGCCGACCCGGCGCGCGGTGAACAGCGTCGCGGCACCGCCGGCCATGTAGATCAGCGAGATGCTCTCCGGCGCGATGCCGTGGTTGGCGACCAGCATCGGCGAGATGAACGGGATCACCAGCATGTGCGAGGTCATCATCACGAAGGTCAACGCATAGGCGCGCAGGTGGCGCGGCTCGCTGATCAGCGCGTAGAGGTCGGGCAGCACGCGCGACAACGGCGTCGGCTGCTTGGCCAGGTGCGCGGTGAGCGAAGGCACCATCCGGGCGCCGGCCAGCCAGATCAGCAGCGACAGGGCCACCAATAGGTAGAACGGTGACGACCAGCCGAACTGGGCGCCCAGCACCACGCCGGCCGGCACGCCGGCGATCGCCGCCAGCGAGAACGAGGTCATGATCACGCCGGTGGCGGCGCCGCGCCGCGCCGGCGGGATGACGTCGCCGACGATGGCCATGATGATCGAGGCCAGCACGCCGCCGGTCAGCCCGGCGAAGGCGCGCGAGATCAGCAGCATGTGCAGGTTGGTGGCCAGTGCGCAGGCCAGGTTGGACAGCGCGAACAGCGCGTAGATGACCAGCAGCAGCCGGCGCCGGTCGAACCGGTCGATATAGGTGGCGGCAAACAGGCCGGACAGGCCTGCGCACCAGGAATAGGCCGACACCGTGGTGGCGAAGGCGGCCGGGCTGATCGCGAAGGCATGCATGATCTGCGGGCCGAGCGGCATCATCACCATGAAGTCCATGATGATGGTGAACTGGGT
The DNA here is from genome assembly GCA_025989215.1 of Neisseriaceae bacterium JH1-16. GTDB lineage: Bacteria > Pseudomonadota > Gammaproteobacteria > Burkholderiales > Chromobacteriaceae > Crenobacter_A. The sequence continues at coordinate 522,142 of JAPDNP010000002.1, forward strand.
CAGCGCCAGTAGCCACAACAGGCCGCGTTCGCGGCCCGGGCTCAATGGGGGCATAGGGTCATCTCTCTTGTCGGGGTCAGCGCCACTGGCGATGACCTACTAAGTACTATCAGCGGCGCAGGATCTGTCGGGCGGCCTGCACCAGGATGGTGGCGATGCGCCGTTGTTCTTCGGCGCTGGCATGGCTGGCGCTCTGGATCAGCGCGGCCTTCAGCGCGCAGCGTGCCTCGAGCAGCTCGGGCTGCCAGCCGTCGCCGGTATCGCCCTCTTCTTGCCCGGCCTCGCCGGCGAAGGCGCGGCGCACCGAATCCATCTTGCCGGCGATCAGCCGCAGCCGCTCCAGCATCTGCTCGGCGCGCTCGCGGTTTTCTGCCAGGTAGTCACGGCCGGCTTCGGCCAACTCGTAGCACTTGCGATTGCCTTCCTGCGTCACCGTCACCCGGCCCAGTTCCTCCAGGTAAGTCAGTGCCGGGTAGACCATGCCGGGGCTGGGGGCGTAGAAGCCGTTGGAGCGCGACTCCAGCTCCTTGATCAACTCGTAGCCGTGCGCCGGCTTTTCGGCCAACAACGCCAGCAGCAACAGTTGCAGATCCTCCGAACTGAACTTGCGACCTCGGGTGAAACCGCCGCCCTCGCCAAAGCCGCCGAAACCGCCATGGCGGCCCTGCCCGCCGTCGAAGCCACGCGAGTGCCGGCCCATTGCGTGCCAGGGCATGTGCTCGCCCATGCAGCCGAACAGACGGCCGGTGGAACGATGGTGATGATGTCTCATGATCGTCTCCGCTATATTTTAAAACATATCTTACGATATAAACGACGCAACAGCGCTGTCAAGGACAAACGGGAAAAGCGGCGATGGACGGTCGGTCCAGAGGGGAACGGAAAGGACATAAAAAAAAACGGCAACCGCCAAAACGGTTGCCGTAAACACTCCTACCATGACCACCCAAGGCAGAGAGAGGGCTAACGCAGCCAGGAGACGCCTGCGCCAGTTACTGCGGAAATCACTTGTTGCGGAAATGCGGGATCACGTACTGGCCGATGTTGCGGATCGTCTCCAGCTGCGCCCACTGCGGCACCGTGCCCATCTGGCAGATGAACAGGATCTCGTCGGCGCCGGCGTCCTTCAGGCGCTGCACATAGCCGATGCAATCCTCTACCGTGCCGTAGGCGTGGTTCGGGTTCATCATCGACAGCGCCGGGTCGGAGAAGTTGGCCACCACCTCTTCCGAGGCGAAGCGCGACTTGATCACCATCTCGCCGGTGGTCGCCTGGGTCAGGTCGTCCTGCCAGGCGGCCGGGTCCGGACGCTCGCCGCCGGCGTACCAGTAGGCGAGCGATTCCATGAAGTAGCGCTGACCGCGAATGCCGATCTCGCGGGCGCGCTTGCCGTCGTCCAGCACGATGGTCGGGCACAGTGCCGCCAGGTGCTGGTGCGGACGATAACCGACCTGCTGCTCCGGCTTGCGGGTTTCCCACGCGTCGCGGTAGACCTTGTTCTTCTTTGCTACCTCGTCCGGGCCGCCGAAGCCGAGCACCAGCGCGCCCATGCCGCGCTGACCGGCGCGGGCCAGGGTGTCGGTATTGGTGCAGGCCATATACATGCGCGGATGCGGGTCCTGGTACGGCTTCGGGTGAATCGGGCGCTTCGGAATCTTGATGAAGTCGCCGTGATGCTCGATCTCGTCCTGCACGAACATCTTCGGAATCAGGTACATCGCTTCGTCGATCATCGGGTGCAGCTCGGCCAGGTCGTAGCCGAACGCGCCGGCCTCCTGCTGGCTGCCGCCCTTGCCCACGCCGAAGTGCACCCGGCCCTTGGACAGCAGGTCGAGGGTGGCGATGCGCTCGGCCACCTTGATCGGATGGTTCATCGCCGGCGGCAGGCACACCACGCCGTGGCCCAGCTCGATGCGCTTGGTGCGCCCGGCGATGTAGGCGAGGAAGGTTTCCGGTGCGCTCATGTGCGCATAGTTGGTCAGCGAGGTGTGCTCGACACACCAGACCACGTCGAAGCCCACCTGTTCGGCCAAGTCCACCTGCTCGACGATCTCGTCGAACACCCGGCGATCGCCCAGACGCGTGGCGTCGACCGTCTGCGCTTCATAGATCAGGGAGAATTTCATGTGCCCATCCTTTGGCTAGATTGTCCGTCGCGGGCCACGGGATGCGCCGGGATGGCGCCGATCCGTTACCTCTGGCAGCCATTCTGCAAAGCCTGCCCCTCGCCAACATCGTCCATTCGGAGTAACGCAACCGCGCACCTTGCATTCGGCCAACCCCGTTCATTCGGACGATGTCGCTCCCTCGCCGCGCTCGCACACTCGGACTCATCAAAGAGCCACTAGCCCCCTACCCCGGCGTTGTCGCGCGGCCTTGCCGGATGACCGGCACCGCCCCGCAGCACGCCAGCGGCTAGTTGACGGCGCAACGTCCCAAGGAGCCACGCCATGCAGCTGACCATGCTGATCCAACCGGTGGACGACCTCGCCACCGCTGCCGACTTCTACCGCGACGCGTTCGGCTACACGGAGAAATTCCGCGACGGCGCGCGTTTCTGCCTGTTCGATACCGGCGCGCTACCGCTGGCGCTGGCCGCCGGCGAAGAACGCCTCACCGAACGCGCCGCGCCGGTGTACCACGTCGACGACATCGGGGCGGCCCTGACCCGGCTCACCGCCGCCGGCAGCCGCGTGCTGCGCCCGCTCGAACAGGGGCCGCACGAATGGCGCGCGGTGCTGGCCGACCCGGCCGGCAATCCGCTGATCCTCACCGCCCGGCTCGCCGCCTGACCCACCGCGCAAGGAGACCCTGATGGAAACCACTCTGTCCGCCCCCGCCTTCGACCGCCGCGAATTCCGTAGCGCCCTGGGCAGCTTCGCCACCGGCGTCACCGTGATCACCGCCCGCGCCGCCGACGGCAGCCCGGTCGGCCTGACCGCCAACAGCTTCAACTCGGTGTCGCTCGACCCGCCGCTGGTGCTGTGGGGCCTGGCGAAAAACGCCCGCAGCATGCCGGTGTTCGCCGACGCCGAGCACTGGGCGGTGCATGTGCTGTCGGCCGAACAGGAGGCCTTGTCGAATGCCTTCGCCAAGAGCGGCGAGGACAAGTTTGCCGGTGTCGAGCTGGAAACCGGCCATGCCGACCTGCCGCTGTTGACCGGCTGCGCGGCGCGCTTCCAGTGCAAGACCCGCTTCTGTTACGAAGGCGGCGACCACATCATCTTCGTCGGCGAAGTGGTCGAATTCGACCGGCGCGACGCCACCCCGCTGGTGTTCCACGCCGGCCGCTACGCGCTGGCGGCCAGCAAGGACAGCGGCCGCGTCCCGACCGGCTCGAGCCGGCTGGCCGGCAGCTTCGACGACGACCACCTGGGCTACCTGCTCGGCCGCGCCCACTTCCAGTTCTACGCCCCGATCCGCGCCGCAGTGCGCGAGCAGGGCCTCGACGACGCCGAGTACTTCGCGCTATTGACGCTGACCATTCGCGGCCGCGCCAGCGCCGCCGAACTGGCCCGACTCAATGCGCTGACCGACTGCCTGCTGTCCGAGGCGCGGCTCGACAGCCTGGTGCTGCGCAGCCTGCTGATGGTGGACGAGTCCGACGGCGAGCGGCGCTATGCGCTGACCCCGCGCGGCAGCGATGTCGCGCTGCGGCTGATCGCCATCGCCAAGGCACGCGAGGCCGACTTGCTGCAAAAGCTTGGCGACACCGATGCGCTGGCGCTGAAAACCCTGCTGCACCGTCTCACCGGCTTGGCCGGCCCCCACCCGGACTTGTGGCAGCCCGACAGTTGGCCGAACGCCTGCTGACTGCCCGCTTCAGACATGACAACGCGCTCCCGAGAGAGCGCGTTTTGCTTATCAATCTTCCGACCGATACCACGACGAAGCGCACCGGCTGCCTTCGATTCCCAGCCTGGCTGGCACAACGGCATCTCAGCGGACAATGCCCTTCGGCTCGCCGAATCAATATTGAATAAAAAGATAGATATAGATGGTTTTGTCAATTGCCCAATATGACAATTGCACCGAAATTCATCCTGCGCTTACCATACGCCGGCCCAAGACAGGTAGGCGTTTATTCGATCCGTCTAATTCGATGCCTATCGCGCCTATTGATAAGTGAATAATTTAAAAAAGAGACCCGCCGACGCATGTTCAATCAAGGCAAACTCAAGCGCGAGCTCGCCAGCACGCAGGAAGAGCGACAACACCTCAAGGATCTGGTCGATGCCTTGAGCCTGACCACCGCGGTAATCGAATTCGATGCCGACGGCACCATCCTGGAAGCCAACGAGCGCTTCTGCCAGGCGATGGGTTATCAGGCCGGCGAAGTGCTCGGTGCCCATCACAAGCAGTTCTGCCCGCCCGAATTCGTCAACAGCGCCGAATACGGCCAGTTCTGGGCCCGCCTGCGCCAGGGCGAATCGTTCAGCGGCCGCTTCAAGCGCCGCCATCGCAACGGCACCACCATTTGGCTCGAGGCGACCTATTTCCCGGTACGCACGGCCACAGGCCAGATCAAGCGGGTGGTAAAGATCGCCAGCGATATTACCGAGCGGGTCAACGAGTCGCTGCATACCCAGAACCTAGTGTCGGCGCTGAGCCGCTCGATGGCGGTGATCGAGTTCGACCTGAACGGCAAGGTACTGGACGCCAACGCCAACTTCCTCGCCGCCATGGGCTATCGGCTCGACGAAGTCGTCCAGCTCAGCCATAGCCGCTTCTGTCGCAGCGACTACGCCAACAGCGCCGAATACCAGCAGTTCTGGAACAAGCTGCGCGCCGGGAATTACTTCTCCGGCCAGTGCGAGCGCGTCGCCAAAAACGGCGACACCGTCTGGCTCGAGGCCACCTACAACCCGGTGCTCGACGACGAGGGCAAGGTCTATCGGGTGATCAAGTTCGCCTCCGACATTACCCAACGGGTACAACACCAGTTGGCCGAACAGCAAAGCGCCCAGACCGCCTACACCATTTCCCAGGACGCCCAGAACCTGTCGGCCAACGGCGAACAGGTGATCTGGCAGGCGATCGACAAGATGCATCGCCTGTCCGAACAGGTGCGGAGCTCGTCGGGGCAGATCGAGAAGCTCGGCGATCAGACCCGCCAGATCACCTCGATCGTCAACACCATCAAGGACATCGCCGACCAGACCAATCTCTTGGCGCTGAACGCGGCGATCGAAGCCGCCCGCGCCGGCGAGAACGGCCGCGGCTTCGCGGTGGTGGCCGACGAGGTGAGAAAGCTCGCCGAACGCACCGGCAATTCGACCGCCGAGATCGCCCGCACCATCGACTCGATCCAGTCCGATACCCATGCGATGATCGACCACATGGCGCTGAGCCTCGCCGAGGTAGAGGAAGGCACCCTGCTCGCCAACGAGGCAGGCGCCGCCATCAAGCAGATCCGCGAGGGCGCGCAGCGCGTCGTCGAGGTGGTCAGCGAGTTCTCGTCGACGCTGCGAAGCTGACGTTCGGAGCCGGTGGCACTGACATGCTGCCGGCTCCTTGCGCATAATCCCGCCATCGGCGCCCATGCGTCCCAGCTCTCGATTTCCCCATGCCACATCCCCTCGACCCCGATTTCTGTGCCCTGCTGCTCGACAGCCACCTGCGCCTGGTGGGCGAGCCCCTGCTCGACCCCGGCCTGGCCCCGGCCGAGGCGGCCCGCTGGCTGTACGAGGACGCACCGTTCTGCGTGCTGGCCCACAACACCGACGCCGATCCTGTCTTCGTCTACGCCAATCGGGCGGCACAGCGCTGCTTCGAATACGACTGGGACGAGATGACCGCTCTGCCCTCGCGACTGTCGGCCGAACAGCCCAACCGCGAGGAGCGGGAGCGCCTGCTCACCGCCGTCCGGACACGCGGCTATGCCAGCGGCTATCGCGGCCTGCGCATCGCCAAGTCAGGACGGCGTTTCTGGATCGAGGACGTAACGGTGTGGAATCTGATCGGCCGCGACGGGGTGGACCACGGCCAGGCCGCCACCTACCGCCGCTGGCGCGACGCCGACTGAGCCGCTAGCGCAGCGCCCAGCCGACCGCCCGCGAGATCGGCCGCTCCAGCACCCGGGCAAAGCGCGGTGGTAGGTCGAGCGGCCTGAGCAGCATCTTCACCGCCATTTCCACCGGCAGGTGGTGCCGCAACTGCCGGCCGAGCCGTCGATTCAGCGCCTGGAACGCCGCCCGGTCCGGCGCTGTTCCGGCTTGTCGCTCCACGAACGCGTGCCACAGCGCGCATTCACCGTCGCCGCGTCGTGCTTCGAGCACGCGGCGCCCCAGCACCGCCAGCACGCGCCGCCGGCCGGGCGACTCGAAGGCGCAGTATTCGCGGAAATAGCGGTAGAAATGCTTGTAGTGGCTGATCTCGTCGGCGCGGATGCGGGTGACGATGCCGGCCAGCACCGGCTCGACCGCCTGTGCCGCCAGCGCCTGATAGTAGGTGGCGGTGCCGGTCTCGACCACGCAACGCGCCGCCAGCTCCAGCGCCCGCGTCGGCTCGAAGGCGTCGACGGTGCACTGGCGGCCGTAGTCGTCGAGAAACGCCGCGAAGGCCCGTTCCCAGTCGAACGTCGGCCAGGCCTGTTGCACATAGTCGCGCAGCACCCGGCCGTGGCGCATCTCCTCGACCTGCCAGCGCTGGCCGAGCCAGGCGGTCACTTCATCGTCGCCGACGAAATAGCCGACCAGATTGCCGGTGTAGAGATCGGAACCGCTCTCGATGAACGAGGCGGCGGTCACTAGGTAGAACAGCGCTTCGTTGTCCTGCAGCCGGTCCGGTGCCATGCTCGACCACGGCACCTCGTCGAGCCCCCAGTCGGGCATGGCCAAGCCCTGCCGTCCTGTCAGTGTGTCCATATCCCTCTCCGCGCAGCGCCTATCGACACCTTAGACGCAAATCGGCGATGGCCCAACAAGGCCCGCCCCGCAGCACCGGGCCGCGGGGCGGGGATTGCAGCTCAACTGCCCGCCTCGGACAGCTCCACCCGCGCCTTGCGCTCCCGCGCGCTCTCGCCGACGCCCAGCCAAGCCGCCAGCGCCGGCAGCAGGAACACCGCGCCGAGCAGGTTCACCAAGAACATGAACGCCAGCAGGATGCCCATATCGGCCTGGAACTTCAGCGCCGACAGCGCCCAGGTGGCGACGCCGGCCGCCATCGTCACCGCGGTGAACGCGGCGGCGGTGCCGCGCTGACACATCGCCTGGTAGAACGCCTCGCGCAGGTCCTGACCCTCGTGGCGCATCTGGTGCTGGATGCGCTCGAACAGATAGATGCCGTAGTCCACCCCCACCCCGACGCCGAGCGCGATCACCGGCAGGGTCGACACCTTCAGGCCGATGCCAAGCAGCGCCATCAGTGCATTGCACAGGATGGACACAATGGTCAGCGGCACAATGATGCACAGCACCGCGCGCCAGGAGCGGAAGGTGACGAAGCACAACAGCGCGATCGCGCCGAAGATCGACAGCAGCATCGACACCTCGGCGTTTTCCACCGCCTCGTTGGTCGCCGCCATCACGCCGACGTTGCCGCCGGCCAGGCGGAAGCGCAGGTTCGGCACCTGCTCGGCGGCGATGAAGCGCTTCGCCTCGGCGACGATGTGCGCGACGGTGGTGCCCTGATGGTCTTTCGGATAGATCAGGATCTGGATCGCGCCGCAGCCGTCAGTGTTGAGGCCGAGGTCCGGGTTGAAGCCGTTGGCGCCCTGGGTCAGCCCCTCGCGGTTGCGCGGCAGCGCCCCCCAGCGCGGGTGGCCCTCGTTGCTGGCGGCGATCGACACCTTGGCGGCCGACGGCACGCTGTACACCGAGTGCACGCCGTCGACGCCGCGCATGAACAATTCAAACCGATCGATCGCCGCCATCACCGGGTAATGCAGGCAGGCATCGTCGTAGCCCTTGGCCTCGGCGATCACCGTCAGCACGTCGACGCCGACGTTGTAGTGGCCGACGATCGCGTCGTTGTCGCGGTTGTAGCGCGAATCGGCGCGCAGCTCGGGCACGCCGCTGCCGATGTCGCCGGTGGCCAGATGCCGCGACTGCACGGTGCCGACCGCCAGCAGCGTCAGTGCCACCGCGAACGCGGCCAGGCCGCGCTTTCGTTCGGCAAAGCCCGAGATCGCCCACCACAGCGGATGGCGGTGGCTGGCGTCGTAGCGGCTCTTGCTCGCCGACGGCTCGAGCTTCAGGTAGGACAGCACCACCGGCAGCATCATCTTGTTGGTGACGATCATCAGCGTGACGCCGAGGCAAGCGGTCAGCCCCAGCTCGCGCACGATGGCGATGTCGATGCGCATGATCACCATGAAGCCCAGCGCGTTGGTCAGCAGCGCCACCGAGCCCGGCACGAACAGCTTGCGGAAGGCCTGGCGCGCCGCCTCTTCCGAGCTCGCGCCGGCGAGCTTCTCCTGCTTCCACGCGTTGGTCATCTGCACCGCATGCGACACGCCGATCGAGAAGATCAAGAACGGCACCAGGATGGACATCGGGTCGATGCCCTGGCCGAACAGCGGCAGCAGGCCGAGCAGCCACACCACCGGCAGCAGCGCCACCAGCAACGCCACCACGGTCAGCTTCAGCGAGCGGCTATAGGCGAACAGCAGCACAGCGGTGATGGCGAACGCCACTGCGAAGAACACCAGCACGCCGTTGAGGCCGGCCTCGACATCGCCGATCAGTTTGGCGAAGCCGGTGATGTTGACCTCGATGTTGTCCTTGCCGAACTTGGTGCGGATCTCCTCCAGCCGCTTGGCCACCTCGACATAGTCGAGCCGCTCGCCGGTGGCCGGGTTCACCTCCAAGAGCTCGGCGCGAATCAACGCGCCCTTCAGGTCGTTGGACACCAGGCTGCCGATCTCGCCGGAGCGCGCGACGTTGCGGCGCACCGTGTCGAGGTCGACCTGGCTGCCGGTGAAGTGTGCCGGCACCACCACGTCGCCGACATAGCCCTTCTCGGTCACCTCGATGTAGCGCACGTTCGGCGTGAACAGCGAGAACACCCGGGTGCGTTCGACGCCGGGGATGAAGAACACATCGTCGGTGGCCTTGCTCAGTGCGTCGAGAAACTGCGGGTTGTAGATATCGCCCTTGCCCTTCCAGCGCAGGTTGACCACCACGCGGTTGGCACCGGAGAAGGTCTGTGCGTACTGCTCGAAGGTGCGCATGTACTCGTGCGAGAGCGGGATCATCTTGTTGAAGCCCGGGTCGAGCTTCAGCTGCGTGGAGGAATAACCGAACAGCGCGGTCAGCGCGATGAACAGCACGAGCAGCGGCCGGCGCCAGGCGATCAGCGCGTCGGCGGCCCGGTCCAGCAGGGATTTGGCAGCGGTCTTCATCATTCAGCTCCGGGACGAGGCGATCGGGGAAACGGGCGTAGCGGACAGTCGGGCATCGCGCGCGACGCCGGCTTCGCCGGCGGTGTAGACGCTGCCGTCACGGCCGGCCAGCACCGCGGTCAGGCTCTGCCGACCGCCGGCGTGCACGATGCGAAACGGCGCATCGCCACCGGCCGACTCCAGCACCGTGCCGCCCTGGCCGACCAGCACCACGCGTCCGTCGGCAAGCCGGGCGGCGCCGAACAGCGTCACCGGGATCGGCATCGCCACCGGCTGCCAGCTGGCACCGTCATCCCTGCTCTTGAACACATGGCCGCGCATGCCGTACACCAGCCATTCGCCCTTGCCCAGCGCCAGCGCGCCGAACAGCGAGCCCTCGTAGAACGGCGCCTGCTTCAGCCAGCTCGCACCGGCATCGGTGGAGCGCAGCAGCGTGCCCTGCTCGCCGACCAGCACGCGGGTGGCGCCCGCACCGTCCATGCCGTACAGGTGACGCTCGTCGACATCGATCTGCTGCTTCGCCCAGTGCGCGCCGCCATCGTCGGAGCGCCACAGTTGGCCGAAGCTGCCATAGGCGAACAGCGGCCCCTTGCCATCGCCCCACACGCCGAGCAGCGGGTCGCTGCGCTTGGTGTCGAACGCCACTTCCTGCCAGTGGCGGCCGCCGTCGGTGCTCCTGACGATCCAACCGTCGTGCCCCACCGCCACGCCGTTGTCGGGCGAGGTAAACGCCACCTGGGTCAGCGTCGAGCCGCGCGCCTTGGCAACGTCGGCCTCCTGCCAGTGGGCGCCACGGTCGGCCGAATAGAGAATGTGGCCATGCTCGCCGACCGCAACCACGCGGTCGCCGGCCTGGGCCACGCCATTGACGATCAGCTCGCTGGCATCGAGCCGGGTTGGCCGAAAGCTGGGCATCGGCCGCGGGGAAAAGGCCACCAGCGCCGCGATCAGGGTGATCAGCGACATGGCGAGCCCGACGAGTCTTGTCATGGGGTTGCTCCTCTCGTTGTGGGTGCCGGCAGCCACCGGCCCATGTTGTTTGCTGCAATTGTTCGGACGAGACGGATTTGCCGGCATCGTCCGAATGGAGGAGTGGCGAGGAGTGGCCAGGAGTTGACCAAGCCGCGGCGGCTAGAGGCCGGCGCTGCCGCCGCAAAACGGGCGCAGCCGCCCACCGGCCTGGCAATGCAGCCCGATGAGCGGCGTGATGGATGGACTAGCGCGACGTCAGCTGGGGCGACGCTGGAAGAACGCCAGCCCGTCGCTCGGCAGGGTCCTGCCGTCGCAGGAAGGCGTCCCCTCGTTGCCGGCACAGGCCTGCACATCGGCCGGGCCGAAGCGCAGCACGTAGACGGTGGCGGCCAGCACCGCCAGCACGACGACACAGACGAGTAGCTTGATCATGGGGTTTCTCCTTCGCGGGTGGCCCTTCTCGGCACCGGTTCACGATCTGCTGCACTCGGGTATCCCGCGTTGAAACGATGCGCAAACGGAGCAATGCCTGGATTCCCACACCGTTGTTCGCGCCGTTTCGCCCGGGCGATCCACCGTTCGCGAGATCATGAACCGGCTCTCTGGGGCGGCGGCTCGGGCGACATCGCCCGGCCGGTTTTGGCCCAGTATTCGGAGCATGGCGGGCCGGTCACATCGTCCGAATGGAGGAGAGACCGCTCGACGCAAAGAAAAAAGTCCTGCCCGGCCGGATCGCGGCGAAGCAGGACGAGAGAGGGCACTACTGCGATACGGGTGAAACAGGAAAACAAGAAGAAACTTCATGTGGCTTGCCGCCTGCCAGGCGCCGCCGTTCGGGCCGTGCCGGGGAATACGGCCCGAACGGTACGGCCAGTCGGCACAGAACCGGTTCACGATCTCGCGAACGAAGGGTCAGTCAAGGCGAAATGGCGCGAAAAAGCGGAATGTACACAGGGTACATGAGCATTTTGAGTGGCATTTCAACGCAGGATCACCCGAGTGCAGCAGATCGTGAACAGGTTCTCAGAGCGGCGTGGCGTCCTCCGGCCCCCAGTACGCCTTCATGCTGGCGATGCGGCCGTCGGCGTCGAAGGTCATCACGTCGATCACGCTGATGCGCTGGCCCTGCCCCGGCACACCGACCAGCACGTCGAAGGCCATCGCGGCGGCGTTGCCGTGCGAGGCGCGGATCGGCGCGGCAAGCTCCAGGCGCAATGGCAGGCTGGCGACCTTGCGATAGAACGCCTCGACCGCGGCGCGGCCGACCAGCGGCGGGCTGCCGACCGGGTCTTCGACGGTGGGGTTGTCGTTGTAGAGCGCCAGCACCGCGTCGGCGTCGTTGCGGTTGAGGGCGTCGATATAGCCCTGCAGCGCGGCGCGCATGCGGGCGGTTTGTGCTTGGTCGGACATGATGGGTCTCCGGATCAGGGATAAAGGTTGGCCGAACGCGAGGTTCAGACGATTTCGAACAGCGCAGCCGCGCCCATGCCGCCGCCGATGCACATCGCCACCACCGCGTAGCGCACGCCGCGACGGCGGCCTTCCAGCAGCGCATGGCCGGTCAGCCGCGCGCCCGACATGCCGAAGGGGTGGCCGACTGCGATCGCGCCGCCGTTCACATTGAGCCGGTCGTTGGGGATGCCGAGCTGATCGCGGCAATACAGCACCTGGCTGGCGAACGCCTCGTTGATCTCCCACAGGCCAATGTCGGCGACGGTCAGGCCGTAGCGTTTCAACAGTTTCGGGATCGCATACACCGGGCCGATACCCATCTCGTCCGCCTTGCAGCCGGCTACCGCCAGGCCGCGATACACGCCGAGCGGCGCGAGACCGCGCTCCAGCGCCTCGTGGCGGCTCATCACCAGCACCGCCGCCGCGCCGTCGGACAGCTGCGAGGCGTTGCCGGCGGTGACGAACTCGCCCTGGCTGACCCACTGCCCGCCCTTCCACACCGGCTTCAGCGCGGCCAGGCTTTCGGCCGAGGTGTCGATGCGGTTGCACTCGTCCTGCGCCAGCGTCACCACCTCGGAGCCCACCACCTCGCCGGCCTTGTCGTAGAGCAGCTTGGTCGAGCTCAGCGGCACGATCTCGTCGGCAAAGCGCCCGGCTGCCTGCGCCACCGCGGTGCGCTGCTGGCTCTGCAAGGCGTACGCGTCCTGATCCAACCGGCTGATGCCGTAGCGACGCGACACCAGCTCGGCGGTCTCGATCATCGGGATGTAGGCGGCCGGCACGGCGGCGATCGCCGCCTGCGACTGGGCGCGGAAGGTGTTCTTGTGCGCATTCTGCGTCAGCGAGATCGACTCCAGCCCGCCGGCGACCACGATGTCCTGCTCGCCGGCCATGATGGTCTTGGCGGCGCTGGCGATGGTCATCAGCCCCGACGCGCACATGCGGTCAAGCGCCATGCCCGGCACCGATTCGCCCAGGCCCGCCGTGTACGCACACAGCCGCCCCAGGTTGTACGACTGCGTGCCCTGCTGCGCGGCAGCGCCGATCAGCACGTCCTCGACCGCATCGCCCTCGACCCCGACGCGTTCCAGCACCGCGCGCACCACGTGGCCGCCCAGCACCGGCGCCTCGGTATCGTTGAAGGCGCCGCGAAACGCCTTGCCGATGGCGGTACGGGCGACCGACACGATCACCGCTTCGTTCATTCTCGACATAGTGTTAATCCTTGAAGGTGTAACGGCTGATGGTGTCGACCACGCAGGCCGGACGCTCGCTGCCCTCGATTTCGACGGTGACGCGCACCGTCGCCTGCAGCGCGTTGCCCACCGGCTCGACCTGAGTCAGCGTCGCCCGGCCGCGCACCCGCTGGCCGACCTTCACCGGCGCCGGAAAGCGCACCCGGTCGCAGCCATAGTTCACGCCCATCGCCAGGTTCTGCACGTCCCAGATCTGCGGCAAGAAGGCGTTAACCAGCGACAGCGTCAGATAGCCGTGCGCGATGCAGGCACCGAACGGGCCGTCTTTGGCGCGCACCGGGTCGACATGGATCCACTGCGCATCGCCGGTGGCCTCGGCGAACAGGTCGATGCGCGCTTGCTCGATGGCGAGCCAGGCGGTGACGCCCAGCTCCTGCTCGACCGCCGCCAGCATCGCAGCCGGCGAGTCGATGACGGTGTGGAAGAGTTCGCTCATCGCCGCCTCACGCGCGCTGGCTGGAGGTGGAGATCACCTCGCCGGTCAGGTAGGACGAGTAGTCGCTGGCGAGGAACATCATCACGTTGGCCACTTCCCACACCTCGGCGGCGCGGCCGAACGCCTCGCGCGACGCGAGTTGTTGCAGCAGCTCGGCCGGGGCGGATTTCTTCAAAAAGTCGTGGAAGGCGATCGACGGCGCCACCGCATTGATGCGCACGCCGAATTCGGCCGCCTCCAGCGCCGAGCAGCGGGTCAGCGCCATCACCCCGGCCTTGGCCGCCGCGTAGTGCGCCTGCTCCTTCTGCGCGCGCCAGCCCAGCACCGAGGCGTTGTTGACGATCACCCCGCCGCGGCCGCGCCGCTGCATGGTGCGCAGCATCGCGCGGCTCATGCGGAAAGTGCCGGTCAGCGTCACGTCGAGTACCTTGTGCCACTCCTCATCCGTCATCTCGACGACGGTTTTGGAGCCGCCGAGGCCGGCGTTGTTGATCAGCACGTCGGTGCCGCCGAGCTTGTCTTCGGCCGCCGCAACCAGCGCCCCCACCTGCGCCTCGTCGGTCACGTCGGCCAGTTGGCCGAACACCGCGTCGAGGCCGGTATCGGCACGCAATCGCGCCACCGCTTCGGCCAACCTTTTCTCGTGCACGTCTGAAATCATCAGCGCGCGGCACCCCTCCTCGGCGGCACGCTGCGCGGCGGCGTAGCCGATGCCGGCGCCGGCCGCGGCGGTGATCAGCACCGACTTGCCACGCAACAAACCGTGGCCGGCGACATAAGCGGGAACCGCTGCCAGGCCTTGGCCGGCGGCGTCGTTCGAAATGGGGGTCATATCAGCCTTTCGGGTTGGCATTGGGACGCGGCTCGCGCGGCAGTCCCAGCGCGCGTTCGGCGATCAGGTTGAGCTGGATTTCATTGGTGCCGGCGTAGATCGTGTCGGAGCGGCTAAACAAATACACCTGCTGCAGGCGGTTCAGCTCCCCGTCTATCACGTCGCCGTCCGGCCCCAGCACGTCGGCGGCAAGCTGGCCCAGCTCGCGGTGCCAATTCGACCAGGCGTACTTGTAGCTGAGCGCCTCGCGGTGAAGCTGGCCGTCGTCGGCGCCGGCCATCATGCGCAGCGCATTGGCGCGCAGCACCTTCAGCCCCAGCGCCGCCTCGGCGAGCCGGGCGCGGATCGCCGGGATCTTCGCCGCGCCGTTCTGCCTGGCGGTGTCGACGAGCAGCTCCAGCTCGTGCGCGAAGTGCATTTGCTGGCCCAGCGTCGACACGCCGCGCTCGAAGCCGAGCAAGGCCATCGCGATCTTCCAGCCGTCTCCGGGCGCACCGACCACGTGGCCGGCCTCGGCGATGGCGCCGTCGAAGAACACCTCGTTGAATTCGGAGGTGCCGGTGAGCTGGCGGATCGGCCGGATCTCGACGCCGGGCTGGTCCAGCTTCATCAGCAGGAAGATCAGCCCCTTGTGGCCCTGCGAGCCGGGCTCGCAGCGCGCCAGCACGAAGATCCAGTCCGACTCGTGCGCGAGCGAGGTCCACACCTTCTGGCCGTGCACGCGCCAGTGGCCGGTGGCCGGGTCCTGCACCGCGCGGGTCTGCACATTGGCCAGATCCGAGCCGGCGTTCGGCTCCGAATAGCCCTGGCACCAGAACTCGGTGCCGGCGACGATGCCGGGCAGGAAGCGCTGCTGCTGCTCGGGCGTGCCGAAGGCGATCAGGGTCGGGCCGATCAGCCCCTCGCCGATGTGGCCCATCCGCCCGGGGCCGCCCAGGCGCGCGTATTCCTCGTGGAAGGCGACCTGCTCGGCAATGGTCAAGCCCCGCCCGCCATGCTCTGTCGGCCAACCCACGCAGCTCCAGCCGCCGCGGGCCAGCTCCTGCTCCCACTCCTTGCGCTCGGCGCCCAGCGCGTCCTCGTCGCCTGGGCCGCCGCGATGGCGCAGTTGGCCGAACTGCCCGGCCAGGCGTGGGGTCAGCCAGTCGGCCAGCTCGCGGCGCAACGATTCGATTTGCTCGCTCATGCGGCGTCCTCCAGCAATTTCGCGGCGACGCGCTCGCGCCAGGCGTCGGCAGAGCCGAGCCAGTGACTGAACGCCTGCGCGCGCTTGAAATAGAGATGCGGGTCGTATTCCCAGGTGAAGCCGACGCCGCCGTGCAGCTGGATCGCCTCCTGCGCGGCGAAGCGTGCCGCCGCGTCGGCGACGGTCTTGGCACTGGCGGCGGCGAGCAGCAGCTCGTCGTCCGAAATACCGGCATCGGCCTCGGCCGCCGCGCCGTACACCGCCGAACGCGCCGCCTCGACCTTCACCATCGTCTCGGCCAGGCGGTGCTTCACCGCCTGGAAACTGCCGATGGGTCGGCCGAACTGCTGACGCTCCAGCACATAGGCGACGGTCAGGTCCAGGCACTGCAGGGCGAGGCCGAGCTGCTCGGCGGCCAGCGCGATCGCGGCGCGGGACAGGCCCCGTACGATTGCCGCCGCATCGCCGTCATCGAGCCGCGCCTCGGCCGGCAGCCTGACCCCGTTGAGCCGCAGCTCGGCGACGGGCCGGCCCTGGTCGAGCGTGGCCAGGGGCGTCAGCGTCGCGGCATCGGCCGGCAACGCGAACAAGGCCGTCGACTCGACGTTGGCCGAAAACCGTGCCGCGACGATGACGAGGTCGGCGCCCAGCGCGTGCGGTACATGGCGGCAGCGACCGGTCAGCAGATAGTCGTCGCCGTCGCGCCCGGCATACATGCCGTCGCCCACGGCGAACGGGTCGAGCCCGCGCGCCGACAGCGCCACGGTGGCGGTCAGCTCGCCCGCCGCGAGCGCCGGCAGCCAGTGCTGCCGCGCTGCGTCCGTGCCCGCTTCGGCTAACAAGGGAGCAGCCAAACAAGCCGTAGCGAACAGCGGAGCGGCCAGCAGGAAACGTCCGGCCTGTTCCTGCAACAGCGCCAGCTCGAACAGGCCGAGCCCAAGCCCGCCGTGTTCCTCGGCAATCGCGATGCCGCACCAGCCCAACTCGCCGGCGATGCGACGCCACGCCTCGGCATCGATGCCACCTGCCGCGTGCGCGGCGCGCACCTTGGCCGAATCACTGTAAGCGGACAGGAAATCCTCCGCCGCACCGCGGATCATCTGCCGGTCCTGGTTCAGTTCCAGATTCATCGCGCGGCCCTCAGCTGCCGTACACCGGCTGCGCCGGTACCGCGCGGGCGAGCAGGCCATCGACCGCCGCGCCGACCTCGGCCGGGTCCCAGCGCGCGCCCTTGTCCACCTCGGGGCCGGTGCGCCAGCCGTCGGCAATCGAAATTTTGCCGCCGGCCGCCTCGAACACCTGGCCTGTGACGTGGCGCGACGCGACGCTACCCAGCCACACCACCAGCGGCGCGACGTTGGTCGAATCCCAGAAGTCGAAGCCACCGTCCTCAGGCGCCTTCATCATCTCGGCGAACACCGTCTCGGTCATGCCGGTGCGCGCCGACGGCGCCAGCGCGTTGACGGTGATGCCGTAACGGCCAAGCTCGGTCGCCTGCACCAGCGTCAGCGCGGCGATGCCGGCCTTGGCGGCGCTGTAGTTGCTCTGCCCGACCGAGCCCTGCAGGCCGGCGCCGGAGCTGGTATTGATGATGCGAGCGTTTACCGCGATGCCGTCCTTGGCCTGGTCGCGCCAGCGCTTGGCCAGCACGTTGGCGAGGCAGAAATGGCCCTTCAGGTGCACGCGCATCACCGCATCCCAGTCGTCCTCGGACAGGCTGACGAACATGCGGTCGCGGCAGACGCCAGCGTTGTTGACCAGCACCTGCACCTCGCCGAAGGCGGCCAGCGCCGCGTCGACGATGGCGCGTGCGCCGTCCATGCTGGTGATGTCGTCACTGTTGGCGAGCGCGTCGCCGCCGGATACGCGGATCTCGGCGACGACGGACTCGGCCGCCTCGGCGCGCAGGTCGTTGACCACCACAGCCGCGCCCTCGGCGGCGAAGGCCAGCGCATAGGCGCGGCCTAGGCCGCCGCCGGCGCCGGTGATGATGACGGTACGGTTGTCGCAGATGCCCATGAAGGTCCCCTTGCTGTGTGTCTTGCCATCCCGGACGGGCCGGGGGTTGGGGACAGCATCCGCTGATGGGGCGGTGGGGGCATCGTCCGAATTGCCTAGATGGGGGGAAGGTGTGGTGCTCGGGAAAAGATATGGTGCTCGATGACGCTGTTTCAGCGGGATGTGGGATTGCCGGTCCCGCCCGGCAGGCGGGTTCATTTCTTTTGCTTCGCCAAAAGAAATGAACCAAAGAAAAGGCGACCCCGGGATTGCCGAAACCCCGCCCAAAAACGGCTCGGCCAGGCGCCGCCGAACTCGCGATTCGCTAACGTCGAATCGCTCAGACAAAACGGCGGCTTAAGACCTGGCCGAACCATTTTTGGACGGCGGCATCCAGGGGACATGATCGCAGTTGGTGATGACCATTAAGCCTGCAATGTCCCCAAAACCTCTAACCGTGGTACTCGGTAAGCCCCCTTCGAGCGCCGCCGGCCAAAACCACCTTGGCAAGATCTTAAGCCGCCGCTTGTTTGAGCAGCGCGACACGCGGGGTACTTTTGCACGCCATTCTTCTGACACGCCCAGCAACGAACTCCATGTGGCTTAGCCAACCGGCTTCAAGCCGGGGCTCCTGCACTCGCAATGAAAAAGCTTGGAATAGATACAGCAACCACGGGGTTGATCTACCAAACCTCAGGGACGCCACAAAAGATGAGCACAGCCCCCTTGGATGCCGCCGGAAAAAGTCGCTCCGGCCAGGTTTTAAGCTGCCGCTTGTTCGAGCGATTCGACGTTAGCGAATCGCGAGTTCGGCAGCGCCTGGCCGGAGCAGCTTTTTTCGGGAACCCGAAGGGCGGCAATCCCGGGGGTGCCCTTTGGGGTGCAGGGGGCTTTGGGCATGCAAAGCCCCTGCCCGTCCGCCGGGCGGAACCGGCCTGCCACAACCAGAAGCCCCAGCACCGATGAAAAACTACAGCCTCTCAATAATCGTCACATTCGCCACCCCGCCCCCCTCGCACATCGTCTGCAGCCCATACCTCCCCCCACGCCGCTCCAACTCATGCAACAAGGTCGTCATCAACCGCGCACCGGTCGCACCGAGCGGGTGACCCAACGCGATCGCGCCACCGTTCACATTGGTCAGCTCGTGCGGATAGCCGGTCTCCTTCAGCCAGGCCATCGCCACCGACGCGAACGCCTCGTTGATCTCGACGAGATCGATATCGGCCAACGTCAGCCCGGCCTTCTTCAAGGCGAGCGTGGTCGCCGGGATCGGCGCGGTCAGCATCCAGACCGGATCGTCGGCCGCGACGCTCAGGTGGCGGATCGCCGCGCGCGGGGTGAGGTTGTAGCGCTTCAGCGCCTCTTCGGACACCACCAGCAGCGCGGCGGCAGCGTCGCAGGTCTGGCTCGATACAGCGGCGGTGAGCGGGCTGCCCGGCTCCAACGGCTCCAGTTCGGCCATCTTGGCGAGCGACGTATCGCGCGGCGTCTCGTCGACCGACAGGCCGCCAATCGGCACGATCTCGCGCTCGAAATAGCCTTCCTTGATCGCGTGAAGCGCGCGGCGGTGGCTTTCCAGCGCGTAGGCCTCCATGTCGTCGCGGGTGCAGCCCCAGCGCTCGGCGATCAGCTTGGCGGCGTGGAACTGCGACACCGGTTGGTCGCCGAAGCGCTCCCGCCAACCCGCGCTGCCGGAGAACGGGTCGGCGAAACCGAGCGCTTGGCCGGCCAGCATCGCCGACGAGATCGGGATGCGGCTCATCGTCTGCACGCCGCCGGCGACGACGACATGTTGCGTGCCGCTCATTACGGCTTGAGCCGCAAAGTGCACCGCCTGTTGCGACGAGCCGCACTGGCGGTCGACGGTGACGCCGGGCACCGACAGCGGCAGCCCGGCGGCCAGCCAGCTGCTGCGCGCGATATTGCCGGCCAAAGGGCCGATGGTGTCGACGCAGCCGAAGATCACGTCGTCGTACTCGTCGGCCGGGATGGCGTTGCGCTCGACTAGCTCGCGCAGCACGTGCGCGCCGAGATCGGCGCCGTGGATGTCGGCCAGGCTGCCGCGGCGCTTGCCGGTGGGGGTGCGCAGCGCGTCAACGATATAGGCTGTTTTCATGGTGGCTCTCAGGCGGCGAAGGTTTGCGAGGGGTCGAGCACGGTCGATTCGGCCAACACATGGTCGGCGACGCGCGCGAGGTGATACGCCTTGTCACCCCAGACGGCGGCCAGCGCCCAGATGCGCTTCATGAAGATCTGCAGGTCGAGCTCCCAGGTGTAGCCCATCGCGCCGTGCACCTGCATGGTGTGGCGCGCGGCCAGCGCAGCGGTGTCGGCCAGCGCCAGGCGGGCGTGCGACACGTGCAGGCCGGCGAGCGAGTGGCCATTGGCCAGCGACACGGCGGCGCGGAACAGCGCCGGCTTGGCGAACTCCAGCTCCACCGCCACGTCGGCGAGCAGGTGCTTCACCGCCTGGAAACTGCCGATCGGCTTGCCGAACTGCTTGCGCTCGGCGGTGTAGTCGATCGCCAGATCCAGCACCCGCGTCACCAGGCCGGACAGCTGCGCCGCCACCGCCAGCACCGAACGGTTCAGCGCGTCGGCCCACAGCGTTCGGCCAACGTTGGCCGAAGCAAGCCGGGTCGCCTCGCTCGGCGTCCATTCCACCGCGAACAGCCGGCGCGACGCGTCCAGGCTGGCATGCGCGGTCAGCGTTACCTGGGCGCGCGGCACCGCGTGTACCTCGTCGCCATGATTCAGCAGCAGCAGGTCGGCGACGTGGGCGTTCTCGACCAAGGGATTGAGCGGGTGACCGATCGCCAGCTTGGCCTCGCCATGCGCGATGCGTGCCAGCCACACGTCCTTGAACGCGGCGGCCGACTCGGGCAAGGCGGCGATCAGCGCCGCGCCGACCCAACTCGTGTCGATCAGCGGCTCGGTCAGCCCGTAGTAGCCGACCTCCTGCGCCATCAGCACCCAGTCGATGTCGGAGAGTCCCAGCCCGCCGTATTCCTCTGGCACCGACAGGGCGGTCAGGCCCTGCTCGGTGACCAGTTGCCACAGCTCGGCGGAACGGCCGCTGTCGGTTTCCCATAGCTCGCGCAGCAGTTCCGGCGCGACCTCTTTCATGAACACGCTGCGCACATTGG
Source organism: Neisseriaceae bacterium JH1-16 (assembly GCA_025989215.1). Lineage (GTDB taxonomy): Bacteria > Pseudomonadota > Gammaproteobacteria > Burkholderiales > Chromobacteriaceae > Crenobacter_A. The sequence goes on from JAPDNP010000002.1 coordinate 542,766, forward strand.
CGCGCAGCGCCAGCTGGTCTTCGGTGAAGGTGAAGTCCATGGCAGATTCCTTGGCTAGCGTGGCATGCCGAGCAGACGCTCGGCGATGATGTTGCGCTGGATTTCGTTGGTGCCGGCATAGATCGGCCCGGCCTGGGCGAACAGGAAGCCGTCGATCCAGCTGCCGATCGCGCCCTCGCGCGGCACGCTGGCAACCAGCTCGCCGTGCGCGCCCAGGATCGCCTGCGCCGCGTCGTGCATTTTCAGGTCCAGCTCCGACCAAAAGATCTTGTTAGTGCTGGCCTCGGCGCCGATCTCGCCGCCCTGGATCAGCCGGCTGGCGGTGCGGTAGGTGGCCAGCGCGTACGCCTCGGCGCGCAGCCACGCATCGAGCACCGCATTGCGGATCGCCGGGTCGCGATCGGCCTGTTCGCGGTTGGCCTGGTACAGCCGCACCAGCGCCGCGGCGGTGGCCTGGAAGCGTGCCGGCGAGCGCAGCATCAGGCCGCGTTCGAAGCCGGCGGTGGCCATCGCCACCGACCAACCGGCGCCCTCGTCGCCCAGGCGGTTTTCCACCGGCACGCGCACGTCGTCGAAGAACACCTCGGCGAAGCCGGTCTCGCCGTTGAGCTGGCGGATCGGCCGCACCGTGATGCCGGGGGTATCGAGCGGCACCAGCACGAATGAGAGCCCATGGTGGCGGCTCGACTCCGGGTCGGTGCGGAACAGGCCGAACAGCCAGTCGGCCCACACCGCGCGGGTCGACCAGGTCTTCTGGCCGTTGATCACGTAGTGGTCGCCATCGCGGACGGCCTTGGTGCGGATCGCCGCCATGTCCGAGCCGGCATTCGGCTCCGACCAGCCCTGCGCCCACACGTCGTCGCCCGAGGCGATGCGCGGCAAGAAGCGCTGGCGCTGTTCGTCGCTGCCGTAGTCCATGATGGTCGGCCCCAGCAGGAACACGCCGTTCTGGTTGACGCGCAGCGGCGCGCCGGCACGCCAGTATTCCTCTTCGAAGATCAGCCATTCGATCAGGTCGCAGCCGCGCCCGCCAAGCTCCTGCGGCCAGGTGACCATGCTCCAGCGCCCCTCGAACAGGGTGCGCTCCCAGTCGCGGTGGGCTTGAAAGCCCTCCTCGGTGTCGAAGCTCGGCAGCGGCTGTTTCGGCACGTGTTCGGCCAACCAGGCGCGGATCTCGGCGCGGAAGGCGCGCTGCTTGTCGGTGTAATCCAGCTCCATGGGGATCTCCGTGTTCAGTGACTCATTGGCTGGCGAATTGCGCCTCGCGCTTCTCGACGAAGGCGCGGCGGGTCTCGGCCGAATCGGCCGACAGATAGGCCTGCAGGGTGAAGCCCTGCTCCCAGCGGTACTTGTCTTCCAGGTTGCCGTCCTCGACGCCGTTGAGCGACTCCTTGGCAAGCTGGATCATCGCGGCGCTCTTGGCGGCGACGCGGCGGGCGAAGTCGAGCGCGGTGTCGCGCAGTTGCTCGCGCGGCACCACCTTTTCGATCGCGCCTAGCCGGTAGGCCTCGGCGGCGGTAATTGGCTCGCCGCTGAAGTACATCGCGCGCACCTTCTGCACCGGAAACAAGCGCTGCAGGTGCGCGCCGCCGCCCATCGCGCCGCGGTCCACCTCGGGCACGCCGAAGGTGGCGCACTCGGATGCGAACAGCACGTCGGCCGCGCCGGCGATGCCGATGCCGCCGCCCAGCACGAAGCCGTGCAGCGCCGCGATCACCGGCTTCGGGTTGCGATGGATGGCACGGAAGGTCGCGTAGTTGCCGGCGTTGACCGACACGATCAGCTCCGGCTGCGCGTCCAGCTCCTTGATGTCGACGCCGGCGCAAAAGCCGCGCCCCTCGGCGCGGATCACGATCACCCGCGCGTCGTCGTTGTGCCCGAGTGCGTCGATCGCGTCGGCCAACGCCAGCCAGCCGGCGTTGTCGAGCGCGTTGACCGGCGGGCGGTCGATCACCAGTTCCGCCACGCCCTGCTTGATGTCGATGCTGAAAGGCTGCGTCATGCGACGGCTCCCTGTTGGATAGGCTGACGGTGGTAGACGGCAGCGAGGCAGGCTTCGGCCTCGACCACCAGCGAGGCAATCAATTGCTCGCAGGAAATCAGTTCGGCGATGGCGGCGGCGGCCTGCCCGCTGGGCAGCACGCCCTCGTCGGGGTGGCCGTCGACCATGGCGCGCTGGATCAGCACCGGCGCGTTGGCCGCCATCAGCGTTTCGGCCAACTTGGTGCGGTCTTCTTTCAGGCTCTTGCCGAGCACCGCCAGCATCTGGCCGGCGCTCATGCCGGTCTGGCGCTTCCACTGCCAGGCCGAGCCGAGCGCGATGGCGAGGCGGCGCCAGCCGGCGCTGTGTTCCAGCCTGTCGAGATACGCGTTGGCGATCATCCGCTGCGGCATACCGTCGACCGCGTGCGACACCGCAATCGCGTTGACGTCGTCGACCGCGAGATAACGCGCCAAGGTGTCGGCCGGCACCGGCGACTCGCGCGTCATCAGGAAGCGCGTGCCCATCGCCACCCCGGCCGCGCCGGCCGCCAGCGCCGAGGCGAGGCCCCGGCCGCTGTAATAGCCACCGGCGGCCAGCACCGGCACTTGCACCGCGTCGAGCACCTGCGGCAGCAGGATGTTGGTCGGCACCGAGCCGGTATGCCCGCCGCCCTCGCCGCCCTGCACGGTGACCGCGTCGGCGCCGAGCGCTACCGCCTTCACCGCGTGCTTCACCGCGCCGACGGTGGGGATGCACAGCACGCCGGCGTCCTTCAGGCGACGCACCGTGACCTTGTCCGGCCCCCGCCCGTAGCTGACCGCGCGCACCTTGTGAGAAATGCACAGCTCGATCACCTGCGCGGCGTTGGGCTGGAACATGTGGAAATTGACGCCGAACGGCTTATCGGTCAGCGACTTGAGCTTGGCGATCTCGGCCTCGATCCGGTCGGCCGGTATCGTCGCGGCGGCCAGAAAGCCGAAGCCGCCGGCATTGCAGGTGGCGGCGGTCAGCCGCGCGTCGGCCACCCAACCCATCGCGGTCTGGATGATGGGGTAGCGACAGCCGAGCAGCCGCACGATATCGGTGTGCAACCAGCCGCTCGCCTGCGGTGTGGGGACATAGAGCGCGTTCATTCCGCCTCCTTGCGCTGCGAGGCGGCCATGCTGCGCGCGTCAAAGCCGGCCAGCTTGTCGCCCGACACCAGCTCGTTGTGCGCATGGGCGAAGTGGTGCCAGGCAAATGCCGCGTCCATGCCGGCGCGCTTGCCCTGCAGGTCCTCGACGTGGTTGATCGCCTGCTTGGTCAGCGCCAGGCCCAGGCGCGGCATCGCGGCGATGCGGTGCGCGATCGCCCTCACCTCGTCCGGCAACGCCTCGCGCGTCACCACCTTGTTGACCATGCCCATCTGGTAAGCGCGTTCGGCCGACATCCGCTCGCCGAGGAACAGGAATTCCTTGGCGATGCGCGGGTTCAATTCATACGGGTGGGCGAAATACTCCACGCCGGGGATGCCCATGCGCACCACCGGGTCGGCGAAGAACGCGTCGTCCGACGCCACGATCAGGTCGCACACCCAGGCCAGCATCAGCCCGCCGGCCACGCAGGCGCCCTGCACCATCGCGATGGTCGGCTTGGGAATGTCGCGCCAGCGCCGACACATGCCCAGGTACACCTCCTGCTCGCGCGCATACAGAAACTCCCCGCCCGGCTTGCCCACGTGGTCGTACCACAGCGAAGACCTGTCGAAGCTCTGGTCGATGTCGCGCCCCGGCGTGCCGATGTCGTGGCCGGCCGAAAAGTGCTTGCCGCTGCCTGCCAGCACGATCACCTTCACCGCGTCGTCGTCGGCGGCGCGGCGGAACGCGGCGTCGAGCGCATAGGTCATCTTGGAGTTCTGCGCGTTGTGATAGGCCGGACGGTTCAGCGTGATCGTCGCCACGCCATCGGCCGCCTCATACAACACCACCTCGGCCGGGTCGAGCGGTGGCTCCAGTTGAGTGCTTGTCGCCTTGTCCATGGAGATATCCCTAGCGCGCCCGGATGCCCGGCGGGTTGTTCTTGATCGCTGCCGCGCGCAGATTGTGCGGGTCGAGGCGGCGGATGATCGCCAGCTGCTCCTCGGTCGGGCTCGGCGTCTCACTTAGGCTCTCCGAAACTGCCAGCTCGAAGCCGGTCGCCGCGCGCACCTCGTCCAGCGTCACGCCCGGGTGCAGCGACACCACGCGAATGCTGCGCTCCGGCCCGCCGAAGTCCATCACGCACAAGTCGGTGACGATGCGGCGGATGTCGAGACTGGCCGGCACCTTGCCGTTCGGCCAACGTGCCGGGTTGTAGCCGGCGCTACACACCACGTCGACCTCGCCCGCCACGAACACACGCGGGTTGTGGCCGGGGATGAACATCGAGTTGGCGTGGCTGACGCTGTTGCCCGGAAAGCCGCGCATGCCCAGCATCTGCACCTTCGGCTTGTTGAAATCGCCGATGCACGAGATGTTGCCCTGGCCGAAGCGGTCGACCTGGGTCGGCGTCACCAGCGCATGGCGACGGCCACTCCACACCACGTCAAACACGCGGCTGTACGGCATCCAGCCGGAAAACGGCGTCTTGCCCTCGCGCGGGCCCAGCGGCAACGGCTCCTCGATCAAATACGCCTCGCCATCGGTCATCAGCAGCGCCGGGTTGTGGCTCAGCCGGGCCAGGCCCGCCGCAATGCGCGGGATGGTGCCGATGCCGGTGGCCAGCACCTCGCCGTCGTCGCGCCACACTTCGGCGCAGGCGACGATGGCCAGTTCGCTCAGGGTGAATTCGCTCATTTCGTTCTCCCGGGAGCCTGACTCAGCAGATATTCGCATTGCGCCAGCGCCGCTTTGGGCGCAGGGCTAGGCGCGGCACACGCCGCAGTGTCATTCACTGCAAGTGGGCCGTAACAACGCCATGCGCCCAAATCGGCGCTGGCCCGAAGGGTTGTGGGCATAAACGCTCTCATGCTGTGTTGCTCCTCGTGGTGGGGAATGGCCCCACTGCCTCGTCTCGCCTTGCCTGAGAGCGTTTATGCCCACAACGCAAGGCGAATATCCGCTGAGCCAGGCTCTAGAGCACCGGCAACGGCAGTTGGGTCACATGGCCGACGCCGCCGATCCGCTGCAGGTAGTCGGCTTCATCGCGGCCCAGGTACTGGGTGGCATAGCGCTGCCAGCCATCGTCTTCGCCGGCGGCGGCCACATAGTCCTTCAGGTGCGCCGCGTCCCAGCCGTACTGCGGCGCGCACGAGGTCGGGTGCGCCCCGCCCGGCGCGTACACCACACCGGACACCAGCGAGCGCTCGAAGTAGTTGCGCTTGGCGCTGTCGCCGCAGGCGTCAGTCAGGCTGTCGACCACGTATTCGGCGGTGACGAAGGTGCGCTCGGCCGCACGCGCCATCTGCTCGTCGAAGAACGGATCGGGACCGTGGATCTGGGTATTGCCGAGCCGGTCGGCGTAGTCGACATGCAGCAGCGCCACGTCGAGCGGGATCGCTGGCATTGCCAGCAGCGTCTCCTCGTCGGCGTAGGGCGAGCGCACCAGGCGTAGCTCGGGGTTGTGGGTGAGCAGGTCGGTACCGAGTCCCACTCGGGTCGGCAGGAAGGGCACGCGCATGCCGGCGGCGCGCAGGCCCAAGTTCAGCAGGCCCTCGTCCAGCTCGCTGACGTTCACCTCGCCGCGCTCGCGGGCGCGGCGGAAGAACGGCTCCAGCGGAATGAAATCCATCGACACGAAGCCGTACACCAGCTTCTTCACCTTGCCGGCCGCGCACAGCATGCCCATCTCCGGGCCGCCGTAGCCGACGATGGTCAGGTCGGTCAGGTCCGATCGTAGGATCGCGCGCACCAGCGCCATCGGCTTGCGGCGCGGGCCCCAGCCGCCGATGCCGATGGTCATGCCGCTCTTCAGCTGCCCCACCACCTCGGCCAGGCTGGTCCGTTTATCGAGTTGCCGGGTCATCGCCTTACTCCTTGAAACCGACGCTGAAATCGTGGCCCCACTGGCTGACCGAGGTGGACTCGAACACCACGTGTTCGTCCCAGTCCACCAGCCGGCCCTCGCAGCCGTACTCCAGCGCAAAGCCGGACGGCGTCAGCATGTAGAAGGACATCATGTGGTCGTTCACATGGCGGCCCAGCGTGGCCATCAGCTTCACACCGGCCTTCTGCATGCGGTCCTGCGCGCGGCCCACCTCGTCCATGCTCGGCACCTCGACCATCGCGTGCACGCAGCCGGACGGCACCTCGCCCTCGAACAGCGCCAGGCTGTGGTGGCGGGCGTTGCCGCAATGCAGGAAGTGGATGCGCTGCGCCGGGGCGTCCGGCGCGAAACGGTGGGTGAAGGTGTCCGCCACGCCGAAGCCCAGCACGTCGCGGAAGAACGCGGCGGTAGCGTCGAAGTTAGCCGCCGGCAGCACGGTGTGGCCCATGCCCAGGTGGCCGGTGACGAAGTGCGGCACGCCCTGCGGCGACGCAAAGCGCGCGAAATCGCTCTTGAAACCCAGCGCCAGCTCGTGGCGGTTGCCGGATGGGTCGACGAACGACACCAGGTCCAGCACCTGGCGCGCCGCCTTCAGCGCCGCATCGGCGCGAATCGTCTCGACCCCGGCCTTGTTCAATGCGGCAATCGCCGCGTCGAACGCCGCCTGGTCGGCCACTTCCCAGCCCGAGGCGTAATAGCGATTGGCCGAACCGGCCTGCACCGCGATGCGGAAGTGACGCTCGTCGAGCTTCAGGTACACGCCGCCATCCGGCGCATCGTTCACCATCGTGCCGAGCACCTGTTCGCCGAACGGGCGCCACGCTTGCGGGTCTTGCGCCTCGGCCACGATATAGGCCAGGCCGCGAATGTCGATCATGTGCTCCTCCTGTTCCGTGCGCTTGGCGCAGACCGCCAGTGCATGGGGCGGACTGTAGCCATGGGGAACAGGGTGGGCATCGTCTGATGGGACTAAACGAACAAAGAGGGGACTGTACCGTTTGCAGAGGACCTGCAAAGCGTCGCTTTACTACCAGAAGCGATCACGGGCCTAGCCCCCTAGGGCTGATTGCCCACTATGACATACGCGTGTATAAATCAGTCCTAATCAATCCAGTACTGATAACGATAGTTGGAATCACAACGCTTTACTGCGAAGTACATTCATATGCTCCCCAAATGGGGTCTTTAAAGGAGTCATTGGGACTCAAACATCAGGTTAGTTTTTTATGCCGCTTTACACATACATTGTGACCTATAAAGACGCGAGTTATGTCACTCAAGATCGACGTAGTAACTTCAATGGTTTCACTTCTAGCTGGTCCCGTGACCTTTCCGATGCTGCCCTACCAGCGTTAACTCCTTCCCTAAAGGAGGAGTTAGCTAAAAAAGCATCACTGGGTGTCTTTGGTGCTGTTCCAAACAGGAAGAATGTATGGCAAAAAATAATTGATATCGGAGGTAGCAAATTCATAGTTTATGCAATTCAGACAGAAACTTAACCTAAAAAAACAAAGCAGGTGGCAGCTTTACTGCGTCACCTAACAACAATTAGCATAATCGCCATCAACGGCCAAAAATAAACTTGCACATTTCAATTTAACTAGTTAGCCGGCACCGGCCAATTCCGACCTGTCATTTAAAACCATTAGGAACATCATGAAACAACAAGTTTCTAGAATTTCTGTTTTTAAAAGCTCGGTTTCATTTGGATTCATTGGTTATATTCTTGGATTTCCAATTCTTGTACTTATGCACCTATTCGCTAACTTTGCATCCCGGCCGCATTACAGCCCTCTCCAGCCATCCCAAGTGATTGTCATTCCTCTTGGCATTGCTTTGATTGTTTTTATCTTTTCTTTAATTGGTTCAGTCAGTTATAACATAGCCGCCCGATTTGGATTTTTCATTGAATTCAATACAAAACAATCAGAAAAATAAGTCAATAATATCTACACCAAAAAAAACAAACACAAAAATTAAGAAAAACTATTTTCTTACCACATGCTGCGACAGCATAATTATTACCAACTGCAAAGCCCATCCATTCACTCCCATTTTTTACATCATCACTATGAGAATCGAGCAGCTTTCTGGAAAGCGGGTGCTGGGCAATGCATGCTCCAAAGACTACACGAACTGGGCAGAAGGATTGCTTTACGAAGGTGTTGAATCTGAGAATGTTGCAATCCTTGCAGGGATGAGCTTTGAAAGAAATCCAGACTCGGAAGAGATTGAAGCATATTTTCAAAAATCTCTGAAAGACCTTAACATCCAGATCACCTCAGACGATGAAGCATTAAATTGCTACGCCAAATATATTTGCACGCAAATCATATCCGGTGACGTGACACCGGAACACGGCTTAGAAATTCTTCAGAATTTTTATCGTAAGAGTGATTACGAAGCAATTTATAGCATTTGGGATGATTTAGTCGAAGACGTATGGATGACAAAAAATCATGAAGGCTGTATTTTTAATACAGGGCTGACAAGAGAAAACATAGGCTTATACATAACTGAAGTAGCAAAGCAATTTATAGTTTTACTTGACACCGATATCCCAGAAAATTTCTTCTATCTCTGTTCATGCTCCCATTGTGGTCACATAGGTGTAAGCGGCCTAGAAAAGATAGAGAAGTCTTGGATGTCTGACCGTTTGTTCAGATTAATTTATCAGCGACATCAAGCTCGTCGTATCATTTGCGCCAATTGCAGAACTCCTTACCCTAAAAATATGAGTGACTTTGAGGGAAGGATACAATATCTTATTAGCAAGCACTAAGGAAACAGCAAAAAATAGGAAGATTTATTTCAGGCCATTGAATGCAGTCGCCATCGACAGTTCGACTTCCTGCTTCCAATTCCTCATCTTCAGTTTATGCCTTTCATATATAAACCTATTTTAACAAAATACAACTATCAGCAGCTACATTAAAGTGTAGGAACAGTTTCAGACATATCTCTTATGAACCCAATCCAAGTTGTTGCAAGAAATTTCCCATGGAGCCCTGAACAAGATGATGAATCATTTACTGGGCAACTACATGAAAAAAGCATCTGGTGCCAAAATGAGTATTGGTTACTCGAATGGGCGTTATACAAACTGGCACCCAACCCCCAATCATCGCAAGAGATTCACTGGCAAGTATTCAATATTTTTAGTAGCTGCCTAGCTAAGATTAGCTATCATCTTGACCCAAATGACGGCTTTGAAATTAAAAACATAGAAAATCGTGCCATCTATGACTGGCGCGAAAGAATTCAACTGGTTTTCGAAGGATTCTTCAAAGGTGAAATGCCTGATCAGGCTTGGTTTGAAGAAAACAACCCCCTTCTGATCGCGACTCATGGAAAACAACAAAAGGAAGACTAACCCCTCCCTTGAAGTTCAATCACATCCAATTAAAAAGCTCTGCATTTCGCACATACTATTCGACCTTATAACACAGAACGACTCGCCCTGTTTTTATCAACCACCTTATTATTAATTAAAATTGACCAGTACAGATAAATTAATTCAATGTGACTGCTGCGACTATTTCACAATTCCTGAGGACAATGACTATGAGATTTGCCCCCTCTGCTTCTGGGAACAGGATTTTCTTGGTACATCGGAGCCTGATGAACCATCTGCAGCAAACCATGGACTTTCTCTTCGCGAAGGCCGTCAAAACTTCCTATCACTAGGCGCATGTGCCACCCGACTCACATCCAAGGTAGTCGCGGCATCTGAGCGTAGCCATTTCCGCTATCTCTCACGACACATCTAACTGTTCAGCCCCATGAAAATTTTTATCCATTTCAATAGTACCTTCCTTCTCTGAACATGTTCACTCAGAACGAAATAACTGAACTTCTGGCCGATCGCTGCATAACAGATCAATCACCATGGCACAGTAATGACGAGACTGCCATTAGATCTTTCTATAAATACGTATGCGCATCAATAGAGCGTCGGCTCAATGTTCAAAGCAAAATTGAGTGGAACCATTATGGATCTGGATATGCCTCATACATTGACGCATGGTTCTATCGCCCCACTCAAGCATTCCAGATACAAAAATCAATTGTGCACGAATCTGCATATACAGGGCTCGTAATCTCGCTTTCTCGGCTGTCTCCATTCTTCGCTTTTATGGAAGGAGAAAAAAGCTGACATGACAAGGGAGGGTCATCTTACCTTCCCCGTTTGGGGGATATTTACTACATGCGCAGCACCGCCATTATCGAGCTCGCCACCAAGGTGCAACCAATACTCGGGGAGCTAGGGATGGTGCGCGTTTCTCGAAAAACCTTGGAGCAACCACTCGACCCTCGTTTACGAGTAGCCACCAATCTAACAGATCGAAGCTACTCAAATTTTGATGCTCTATTTCACTGGATGGATTAGCAAGTCCAGCAAAACATTATTGAAAACAACCATGCCCCCCATTTAAAACATCAGATTTAACCTATGAGCACACTCCAAAAAGCAAGAATAACTACTTATTCAATAGGATCAATCAACTTCACCATCTTCTTTTTATTTTGGCTTTCCATAGGATGGCGCCTCACCTCAAACCCATCTAGCGGATTACCCATAATGGCATTATTTCTAATACCGCCATCCCTACTCGTAGGGTGGCGTGGTGTTATCTCTGCTCGAATGATTCTCGCAGCTAAAGATTCAGTGTGGCATGCTGCGAAAGAGGGATTTGGATGGGGTACGATTATCGCAATTATTGCTTGGAGTTGGGGACTATCGAATGCGGTACTGGCAGCCGGAACCGGGTTCGATGGACTATCACCGACCCAGCTTAATTTCTGGGTCATGGCGGTAGAAACGTTACTGCCGATAATTGGTTTTTTTGGAACTCTGGGATCAATTCATAGCATTACATTTCTGCTTTTGAATCGTACCCTTATCAAGATTTCAGAGAGAAACAAAGTCAGCCGAAGTCCAGAGTGCCTCTAAACAAACCTCTGGACTCAATCACTCGCCCTTTAACTATGAAATAGTCCCCACCACCTTCCCCGACGCATTGGTCGGCAGCGCGTCGACCAGCAGCACGCGGCGCGGCACCTTGTAGTTGGCCATCTGCTCGCGGCACCAGGCAATCAGGCTGGCTTCGGTCAACGCGATGCCCTGCTTCGCCACCACATAGGCCCAGCCGACCTCCCCCAGGCCTTCGTCGGGCATGCCGATCACCGCCGCCTGCGCGACGGCCGGGTGGTTGGCCAGCAGCCGCTCGATCTCGGCCGGGTAGCGGTTGAAGCCGCCGACGATGAACTGGTCCTTAGAGCGGCAAGTGATCGGCAGGCCAGCTTGTCCATGACATCGGCGATCTATAGTGAAGGGTTTCCCTGGCCCAGGCAGATGGGTCCCCGAGATCAGCGGCAAGCACTTCTGGAAAGGTTGAGCACATGACGAATACCGTTCGGCTGCATCGCGTACTTCGCACCACGCCCGACAAGCTATACCGGGCCTTTCTTGACGCAGACGCCTTGACCAAGTGGCTGCCGCCTCACGGCTTTACCGCCAAGGTGCACCAGCTCGATGCCAGGGTGGGCGGCAGCTACAAGATGTCCTTCACCAATTTCACCACTGGGCATAGCGACTCATTCGGCGGGGAATATCTGGAGCTGGTTCCCAACGAGCGCATTCGGCACACCGACCGATTCGACGACCCGAACCTGCCCGGCGAAATGCTGACGACCGTGTCGCTCCGGCAGGTGTCCTGCGGCACGGAGCTGAGCATTACCCAGGAAGGCATCCCCGCGGTGATCCCCGTCGAGGCGTGTTATCTCGGCTGGCAAGAGTCGCTCAGCTTGCTGGCCCAGCTGGTTGAGCCAGACATTCCGGATGCGTGAACGAAGCTGACGCTTCGAAGCGGTGCGGCGCCTGGGTCGATGGCGATTGGGAGCGTCCCATCCGGGCCACAAACAGGATAGGTGATGGAGTCCGCTCCGCGACCCATCACCTTTTCGGCCAACATGAGAAATCGATGGGTTCTGGCGCAAACGCCTCCACCCATCCTAGCCACGGTTACATGGCTCCAGCCTGCACAGCCTCCCCCGCCCGCTCCCGCAACTGATACTTCACCACCTTCCCCGACGCATTGGTCGGCAGCGCGTCGACCAGCAGCACCCGGCGCGGCACCTTGTAGTTGGCCATCTGCTCGCGGCACCAGGCGATCAGGCTGGCTTCGGCAAGCTTTTCTCCCTGCTTCGCCACGACATACGCCCAGCCGACCTCGCCCAGGCGTTCGTCGGGCATGCCGATCACCGCCGCCTGCGCGACGGCCGGGTGGTTGGCCAGCAGCCGCTCGATCTCGGCCGGGTAGCAGTTGAAGCCGCCGACGATGAACAGATCCTTGATGCGGTCGGTGATGCGCAGGTAGCCGCGCTCGTCGAGCACGCCGACATCGCCGGTGTGCAGCCAGCCGTCCGCGTCGATGTTGGCGGCGGTGGCGGCGGGGTCGTCGAAATAGCCGGCCATCACGTTGTAGCCACGCAGCAAGAGTTCTCCCTCCTGCCCGGCCGGCACGGTATTGCCCGCCGTGTCGACGCAGCGCAGCTCGACCCCGGGCAGCGCGTGGCCGCAGCTGGTGGCGGTGGTGAGCGGGTCGTCGGTGGCCTCGCTCATCGCGGCGAAGCCGCAGGATTCGGTGAGGCCATAGCCGGTCAGCACGATGTCGAAGCCCAGCTCCTTGCGCATCCGCTCGATCAGTATCGGCGGCACAGTGGCGGCGCCGGTGACGGTGGCACGCAGGCTAGACAGATCGAAGCTCGCCAAATCCGGTTCGGCCAACAGGCTGTGGAATAGCGTGGGCGGGCCGGGCAGCACGCTGATGCGCTGATCGGCGATACGGCTCAGCACCCGGCGCGTGTCGAACACCGGTTCCATCAGCACGGTGGCACCGGCAGTCAGCGCGGCGAGCCAGCCGGCCTTGTAGCCGAAGGTGTGGAAGAACGGGTTGACGATCAGGTAGCGGTCGGCGGTGGTCAGGCGCATGCAGCCGGCCCAGGCGGCGACGCCGCGCAGGTTCTGGCCGTGCCGGGTCATCACCCCCTTGGGGTGGCCGGTGGTGCCCGAGGTGAACATCAGGTCGGACAGATCGTCCGGCCCGACCGCGGCGGCGCGCGCCAGCACCGCCGCGTCGTCCACGCCCTGGCCCTGTGCGACGAAGCCGACCCAGTCGAGCTCGCCGGGTTCGGTGTCGCCGATCACCACCAGCTGTTCCAGCGTGGCCGGGCGATGCTCGGCCAGCAGCGCCGGGTAGCGCGCGCCGAGGAAGTCGCCCGCGCAGAACAGCAGCCGCGCCCCGCTGCGCTCCAGGATATAGCCGGCCTCCAGCCCCTTCATACGGGTGTTGATCGGCACCAGTACCGCGCCGACGCTGTGGATGGCCAGCGCGGCGATGATCCACTCGGAGCAGTTGGGCGCCCAGATCGCCACCCTATCCCCTTTATTAATACCGAAGGCGAGCAAGGCGGCGGCGGCGCGGCGGCGGCGCACGTCGAGTTCGGCATAGCTGAGGGTGACGCCGTCGTGCTCGATCGCCGGGTGATCGGCGCTGTGCACGGCGCGCTCGGTGATCAGCTGGGGGATGGTCGAATAGCTCGGCACCATGGGAAATCCTCGGACAGATGCCGGCAGGCCGGCGAGTAGAGAAGTGTGAAATGGGCCTGCCTGGATGGCAGGCCTTACGACATCAGGGGAAAGCGACGCGCAACGTGGCCGACACCGGCCGCGCCTGGCAGGCCAGGATCCAGCCTTCGGCCAACTCGGCGGCGTCCAGCACCTGGTTGCCGGCCATCGTCACCTCGCCCACCTCGACCTTGCACATGCAGGCGCCACAGGCACCGGCGCGGCAGGACGATGGCGGCTTCATGCCGGCGCGGGCCATCGCGTCGAGCAGCGCCTCGCCCGGCTGCCAATCGAAGGCGTACACCTCGTCATCCAGCGACACCTCCACCTGCGCGGCGGGGCCGTCGGCCGTCGGGGCCGGTGCGTCGCCGGCGACGAAGCGCTCCAGATGCACCCGCTCGGCCGGCACGGCCAGGCTCGCCATCGCCGCCTCGGCGGCGGCCATGAACGGCGCCGGTCCGCAGATGAAGGCGTCGGCGTTGCGCCACGGCGCGGCGAGGCTGGCGAGCTGTTCGGCCGACGTGATGCCCTGCACGCCGTCGAGCCAGTGGATGACGCGGAAGCGCTGCGGATGCACGCGCGCCAGCTCGGCCAGCTCGGCGGCGAAGATCACCGAGCGCTCGTCGCGGTTGGCGTACAGCAGCGTCACCTGCCCGCGCCCCACCGCCAGCGCCGACTTGGCGATGGCGATCACCGGGGTGATGCCGCTGCCACCGGCGAACAGCAGTAGGTCGGCATCCAGGCTGGCCGGCACGAACAGGCCGGCCGGAGCCGCCACCTCCAGCCAGTCGCCGGCGGCGACGTGGTCGCACAGCCAGTTGGACGCCCGGCCGTCGCGCACCCGTTTCACCGTCACCTTGGGCGCTTCGGCCAACCTGGCGCTGCTGGCCAGCGAGTAACAGCGCGTCACCACCTCGCCCGCCACCGGCAGGCGGAAGGTGAAGAACTGGCCGGGCTTGGCGCGGAAGCATTCGGCCAACTCGGCCGGCACCTCGAACACGAAGGACTTGGCATCGGGCGTCTCAGTGCGCACCTCGGCGACGCGCAGCCGATAGAAGCCCGGGGCGGGATCGCGGGCGTAGTCCATGGCTCAGTCCGCGTTCAACAGGAAGCCGTTGTCGACGCGCAGCTCCAGCCCGTTCACCCAGCGCGACTCGTCCGAGGCAAGGAACAGCACCACGTTGGCGACGTCCACCGGCTCGCACATGCGCGCCAGCGGGTCGGCGCCGCTGTCGCTCATCTGGCTCGGGTCGGCCTGCGCCGCCAGCGCCGCCACCATCGGGGTCTTGATGCCGTCCGGGTGGATGGAGTTGCAGCGGATGTTGTACTTCAGCCTCTTGCAGTAGGCGGCGACACTGCGGGTCAGCGCGGACACCGCGCCCTTGCTGGCCGAATAGGCGCAGAACATCGACATGCCGCCGATGCCGGCCAGCGACGACATATTGACGATCGAGCCGCCGCCGCTGTCCTTCATCGCCTTCACCGCCGACTGGCAGCCCAGGAAATAGCCGGCGGCGTTGATGTCGAGCATGCGCTTCCACTGCTCGAGCGTGGTGTCTTCGATCGAGCCCAGCTGCAGGATGGCAGCGTTGTTGACCAGCACGTCGAGTCGGCCGAAACGCGACAGCGTCGTCTCCATCGCGAGCTGCCAGTCGGCCTCGCTGGCGATGTCGTGGCGCACGAACAGCGCGGCGTCGCCGATTTCGCTCGCCAGCGCCTGGCCGGCGTCGGCGTTGACGTCGGTGATCACTACCCGGGCGCCCTCTCGCGCCAACAGCAGCGCGTCCTCGCGGCCCACGCCGCTGGCGCCGCCGGTGATCAGGGCCACCTTGCCGGCCACCCGGCCATTAGCTTGTTGTGTCATTGCTTGTCTCCTCGATATTGGTAGGCAGGGGGTTGGCCGAAGCAGTCCGGCCGGGGTGAGTTTCTGTCGCATGGCGGCCGGCGCGCCGTCCCGACCACAGGCAGTCGGCGAGCGACAGCCCGCTGACGTAGCGGCAGGAGGCGATGCCGACCGCGGCGCGGCCGGCGGCATACAGGCCCGGGATGGGCCGCTGCACGGCGTCGAGCACCGCGCCGCTGGCCTCGTCGACGGCCAGGCCGCCGAGCGTGATGGTTGGGCACGGGAACAGCCGGCTGGTGGCCGACACGTCGAGCGCGTAGAACGGACCGGTGTCGAGCGCCTGCAGCAATGCGGCCGACTTGCCGAAGTCGGCATCGATGCCTGCACTAGCGGCAGCGTTGTAGCGGGCGACGCTGTCGCCCAACGTGGCCGGATCGGCGCCGATGCGGCGTGCCAGCGCGGCGAGCGTGTTGCCCTTGCACCGTGCCAGCCGCATCAGCAGCCAGGCCGGCACGCTCTGAAACGACCACAGCCCGCCGTGGCGCAGCTCTGCAAGCGCCGCCTTGACCTGTGCGGCGTCGAGGATCAGCCAGGCGCGGCCATCCTGCTTTTCGACCAGTTCGTGGCCGATCGCCGCGCCGTACTGTTCCTCGTTGCAGAAGCGCTGCCCCATGCGGTTGACCAGCATGCCGTGCACCCAGGCATAGGGCGGGTTGATGAAGCGCCAGGCCGACATACGGTCGAGGTGCTTGACCTCCGCTGCCAGCGGTTCGGCCAACCTTAGGGCCTCCCCGTCGCAGCCGGGGCTGCCGAGCGCGAAAGTGGCGCGATACGCCGGCGCCTCGCGCGCCACCCGCTCGCGGTCGAAGATGAAGCCGCCGGTAGTCAGCACCACCGCGCGGCGCGCCTCGATGCGGCAGGGTTGGCCGAAGCGGCGCTCCAGCCAGCTCAAGCTGCTGCGGGCGATGGAGCCCAAGGCCGGGTGAGCACCGTGCAGACCGAACACCAGCGGCGCCAGGCGGCGGTGCAAGGCACAGGCGAGCGTGCCCGGGCGCAGCCGGGTGAACTCGGCGCCGATCACCCGGCCGGCATCGTCGGTGATCAGCCGCTCGGCGCGTGACTGCAGCAGTTGGCCGATGCCGGCGCGGCGCACCGCGGCGGCCAGGGTGGCGAACAGCACGCTGCCGGACATTCCGGCGCCCTTCACCCGGTGGCCACGCGGTGCCGGCGGCGCCTCGCCCTGGTAGGCGGCCACCGTCTCGTTGCCGGAGTAGTAGAGGTAATAGTCGTCGGTGGGATAGGAGGTCTTGTGCGGCGGCACACTGGCCGCAAACTCGACGCCGAGCGATTCCAGCCAGCGCCCCAGCCCGACGCTGTCGGCGCAAAAGCGTTGCAGCGTGTCGGCCGACACCGCATCGCCCACCTCGTGGCGCAGGTAGTCGACCATCGCCGCCGGGGTGTCGGCAAAGCCGGCCTCATGCTGCTGCGCCGTGCCGCCGCCGAGGTACACCACCCCGCCGGACAGGGCACTGGCCCCGCCGCCGCCGAAGCGGTCGGCCACCAGCACCGATGCGCCCTGTTCGGCCGCCGCCAATGCCGCCGCTGCCCCGGCCGCGCCGAAGCCGATCACCAGCACGTCGCAGCTGGCCTGCCAGTGTTGTTCGCTGTGCTCCGTGTCCGCGGCCATGTTCGCCACCCGTTAGAAGGATGGCGCCATCTTCGCGGCCGGACGGTCGGGCAACATCGTCCGAGGGGACTAGGGGGGATTGCGGGGAAAGCGGTTGACTGCGAACGGACGCGGGGGCGATCCCCGCCGCCTGATGACGGGGGTTCGAATCCCCCTCTTTCGGACCCGCAGATGACGAAGATGACGTCGCAAAGCCACGGTCGCTGGATGGGCGTCAGTATGCTAGGTTTCGAGGCTCGGCTATGGTGAGACTGCGCCTTTCGGCAAGATGACCATGGCTCGCCGATAGCTTGTGCATTAACTCAGGAGATTTGCCGTGGTAACCCCAAGAATTTTCCTTACGAGGGCGGTAGAGAGGCTGTTCGCACTCTTTGGACGGGGTCTGGTGGTTTCCATGACCGTCATCACGATTATCGGCCTGTCCGTCACCATGGCGGTCATTCTGTTCATCAACTCCTCGGCCCCCACCACCATTACCATCACCAGCGGGCCCAAAGGCAGTGTTTTCCAAAACACGGCGGAGAAGTACAAGAAAATCCTGGCCCGCGAAGGCGTGTCGGTGAAGATTCTTCCTTCGGAAGGGTCCATCGACAATTTAAAGAAGCTATCCGACCCCAAGGTGGCCGTCGATGTTGGCTTCGTATTGGGTGGCGAACTCGCCGGGGTGAAGACCAACAATCTAGTCTCGCTAGGCAGCATTTCCTATCAGCCGCTCATGGTGTTTTATCGCGGCACGCCCAAAGCGCTGTTATCCGGCTTCAAAGGCCAGCGATTGGATATTGGCCCGGAAGGCAGCGGTACGCATTCCTTAGCATTGGCCCTCCTCAAGCTCAATGGCATTGAGCCCGGCGGGGACACCGTGCTGGTCAACTCGGTGACCGGCGACGCCGTACAGGAATTACTGGACAATCGCATCGACGCGATCTTCGTGATGGGTGACTCGACGTCCACCACCTTATTGCGTCAATTACTGCACACCCCCGACATTCACCTGTTCAGCTTTGCCCAGGCTGACGGCTATGTGCGCCGCATCCCTTACCTGAACAAGCTCGAGCTGCCGATGGGGGCGCTCGACTTCGGCAAGAACATCCCTGCCGACAACACCTATCTGGTCGGCCCGACTGTTGAGCTCATCGCTCGAAGCGACCTGCACCCCGCACTCTCCGACCTGCTGCTCGACGCCGCGCGCGAAGTGCATGGCACTCCCGGGGTCTTCAAGAAGCGCGGGGAGTTTCCGACACCTGTAGCACATGAAATCCCGATCAGCCCCGATGCCAGTCGCTACTACACCTCGGGCAAGAGCTTTCTCTACCGTACCTTCCCTTTCTGGCTGGCCGGCCTGGTCGCGCGCGCATTGGCCGTCATCGTGCCGATTGCGCTGCTGTTGATTCCCGCGCTGAAGATGGCCCCGGCGATCTACCGCTGGAGGATCGAGTCGAGCATTCATCGCTGGTACCGGGTGCTGCTTGACCTCGAAAGCGACGCTTTCAAGCATGTCGATGACCCGAAGAGGCGCGAGGAGTTGCTGCGACGGCTAGATCACATCGAGAGTACCGTCAGCAAAATCACGGTGCCCGCTGCGTTTGGCGACCTTCTCTACGGGCTGCGCGGACACATTGCTTTCGTGCGCAGGCGATTGATGGCTCGATCCGGCTCCTTGCATGGGGTAACGCATCAGACGTCGAGCGATCGACCTGCCCCCGATGATGAAACCGATGATCGCGCCTAGCCATTGAGAGCATTGTGGGCGGCAGTCGAGACGAGGTGACACCAGCCCTGCCGAACGTATATCGGTGATGACGGCCCATGCCTGAAGTCCGTCGGGGGGTAGAGCAATTGGCCCTGCGTCCCCGCCAGCACCGGCCTGCACGCAAGCAGAAATCGCTCCCTGATACAGAACCTCTCACCACCTTGGCCCGGACGACATCAGAATACTTGGCCGAAACGGTTCTCCAGCCAGTAGCCTACGTGCCGCACCGCGCTGCCGGACCGGGACTGGAACTATGCGCCGTAGGGAGCTTCTGGGTTATCCGGCCTTCGGCACTATGGTGACCGTGCATTTCCTGATGGTGCTCAAGCCCATCTAGGCCCTGGCTCGACGTTTGCCGATGTAGCGGCCGGCTGGGTAAACTGCGGCGCATCGCAGCACCATCCCCACCGCCCACCATGAACGAACAACTCGCGCATACCAAACTCAACCGCGCCATACAGCAACTTGGCGCGGGCCAACCGGCCCAGGCACGCGCCACGCTGCAGCCAGTGCTGAAGGCCTATCCAGACAGTCCACAGCTGCACCTGTTGATGGGGTTGGCTCTGGTGAAGCTGGTTCAGAACGATGGAGCGCTACGCCATTTCGGCCAAGCCATCGCACTGGAACCGCGCATGGCCGAGGCCTATGTGAACCGCGGCATCGTGCTGAAGAACCGCGGCCGGCTGGACGAGGCGCAAGCCGATCTGGACCGTGCCATCGCGCTGCGCCCCGACCTTGCCGAGGCCCATTACAACCGCGGCAATGTACGGCTGGCGCGCCAGCAGCTATCGGCAGCGCGTGAGGATTTTGCCAACGCGGTAAGGCTCAATCCGCACTACGCCGATGCACTGGCCAACCTGGGCGAGCTACTGACACGTAGCGGCGCCTTCGCCGACGCGCTGCCGCTGCTGCAGCGGGCGGTGGCGCTGCAGCCGGACCGGGCCGAGTCCCACGACAGCCTGGGCAATGCCCTGAGCGGGCTGATCCGCCACGAGGAAGCCATTGCCGCCTACCAGACCGCTCTGAAGCTGAAGCCGCGTCAACCCGACGTGCTGGCTCACCTCGCCAACGCCCTGGCCGAATGCGAACGCTACGACGAGGCGGCCCAGTGCTTCGACACACTGCTCCAGGCGCAGCCACGCCATGCGCAGGGGCTGAACGCCAAGTCGCATATGCTGGCCGCTCAGGGCCGTCATGACGAGGCCCGCCAGCTGCTGGAGCAGGCTTTGGAAATCAACCCGGACTTCGCGCTGGCTGAGTTCAACCTGGCTCTGCTGTTGCTGCGCCAGGGTGACTACGCGGCCGGCTGGCGCCATTACGAGGCACGCCACCATGACCCGGCGACGCGGCGCACCTGCGCCTTGCGCGAGTTCACCCAAGCCGAATGGCAGGGCGAGGACTTGACCGGCAAGACCCTGGTACTGCATCAGGAGCAAGGGCTGGGCGATACCATCCAGATGCTGCGCTACCTGCCGCTGTTGGCCGAACGTGGCGCCCGGCTGATCCTGCTGGTCTCGCCCCCCCTGACCGAGCTGGCCGCTTCGCTAGGTACGGCCGTCGAGATCATTACCACGGTCGATGTGCTTCCGCCGTTCGACCTGCATTGCCCGCTGATGTCGCTGCCGCTACATCTGGCCACCACGCTGGACAGCATCCCGGCGGCTCAGGGCTATCTCGCCGCCGATGCCGAGCGACAAGGCCAATGGGCCCAACGCCTGGGCCCGCACCGCAAGCCACGCATCGGCCTGGTATGGTCGGGCTCGCGCCATCACAGCAACGACCGGCGTCGCAGCCTGCCGCTGGGCGTGCTGAACGAACTGCTGTCACTGGACGCGGAGTTCCACTCGCTACAACGGGACTACAGGGAAAGCGCGGACGAGATCGCTGCACAGGGTATTCAGGACCATGCCGCGGACCTGCACAGTCTGGCCGACACCGCCGCGCTGATCGCCCAGCTGGATGTGGTGATCAGCGTCGACACCTCGGTAGCGCACCTGGCCGGCGCGCTCGGCAAGCCATGCTGGCTGCTGCTGCCGGCGTTGCCTGACTTCCGCTGGGGGCTGGCACACAGCGACAGCCCCTGGTATGCCAGCATGACGCTGTTCCGCCAGGGCGCCGACCAGCAGTGGCCGCCGGTGATCGACGCATTGCGCAGCCATGCCGAGGCATGGCTGAACCGTCAACCCGACTGAACTACGTCATCCGCCCGGCGCCACTGCGCCGGGCTCTCCCGCTTGCCTGGCAATGCGCCCAGACCCCATCCTGCCATGCGACCGCCGGATGCATCGACAACCGCACCACAGCCCATCAATGCAGCCAGAGGATGCCGGCGTGTAGAGTCGATCTCGCCGTTTATTCGCCCACGCCAACAGGAGCTGTCGCCTCTCTAGCGCGCCTACCGCCCCGTCAGCCAGTACATCGCACCGCTGGTGCTCACCGCCAATGCAGCAGCCAGCAGATAGGTCGGCGCAATGCCCAGCCGTACCACGCCGGCACTGGCGATCAGGAAGAACACCGCGAAGCTGAACGAACTCATCACGAAGCCGCGCAGCAGGTTGGTCGCCATCCGGGCGCCCTGCTGCAGGTGGGTGAAGGCGGCGAACACCAGGCCCAGCACCGGGAACGGCGCGATCAGGCCGCTAAGCGCCGGCCCCAGCCGGTCGGCCAGCGTGGTCAGCGTCACCACGAAGCTGGTGGCGATCAGCATGCGCACCGGCAGGTCCCACTTCGGCGGCACCACCCGCTCGCCGCTGGCCGGATAGCGCGGCATCAGTCGGGAGGCCAACAGGCTCACCGCCAGCAGGCTGAAGAAGGCCGGCCACAGTTGCCAGACCACCTGTTTCAGCACCAGCGTGGACAACAGGAAAGTGGCGACGCCGACCGCGACGCTGGCGAGCCAGCCCCAGCGACGCGCCGCCCAGATGTAGGCAAGGCAGAACAGACAGTTGGAGATCTGCCCGGCCAGGCTGCCCACTGCCGCATGCGCGCTGAAGGCCGGGCCGTACTCGCAGGCGAGCAGCACCGAGATCGGCCCCGAAGTCAGCGGCAGCCCGATCAGCAGACCGCTCACCACCGGCCCCCAACGCCGCCCGGCCCAGGAGGCCGAACTGATCATGATGGGGGTGGTAAGCAGTTTGAAGGCGATGATCAGCACGATGGGAAACCCGGTCAGCAAGTAAATGCCCGGACGAGCTGGCCCGGGCCGTTGGCCGAATGGTCGATGCGGCTGGCGGCCCATTCGGTTCCCCAATCTTGCTGGCGCGGTGTAAGGTAGTCCAATGCGAAATCTGCATGCTGGCGCGATGCGCGAGACGCATGGCGTGCTGCGTTTTACGCATCATCCAACAGTCCGGCAAACCACCCTTTTTTCTCAGAGCAACACATGGACACTCGATGGCTTCAGGACTTTCTGACGCTGGCAGAAGTACGCAATTTCACCCGCGCGGCCGAGCTGCGCAATCTGTCGCAAGCGGCATTTAGCCGACGCATCCAGGGGCTGGAGCAGTGGCTGGGCGCGAGGCTGATCGACCGCAACGCCTTCCCCACCGCGCTGACCGAGGCCGGCGAGCTGTTTCGCGATACCGCCGCCGATATCATCGCCAAGATGTCGACCGCGCGCACCGAGATCGCCGCCTCGCAGGACCGCGACCAGATCCGCCTGGCGCTGCCCTATGCGCTGGCGACCACCCGGCTGCCCGGCTGGTGGAAGGCCTGGACCGGTGGCCAGCGCGTAGGCTGCAAGCTGGAGCTGGGCAATGTGCACGACATCGTGTCGGCGCTGATTGCCGGTTCGGCCGACCTGCTGATCTGCTTCCAGCAGGCCGCCCAGCCGGTGCCGATCGACGCGGAACGCTACGAGCGCCTGGTGCTCGGCACCGAGATCATCCGCCCCTATGCGGCGCGCGGCGAGGTGGAGGCCGGGCGTATCGCGCTGCCCGGCAGCGTGGCGGCGCCGGTGCCGCTGTTGATGTATTCGACCACGGTGTATTTCGCGCGGATCGTCGACGCGGTGATCGAGAACGCACCGGAGAAGATCCACGGCTTTCGCGCCTTCGAGACCGAGCTGTCCGACGCAATGGCCGACCTGGCCGCCGGCGGGCTGGGCATCGCCTGGCTGCCGGAGAGCTCGTTCGGGCCAAACCGCACCTGGGACCTGGTCGCGCTGGGCGACGGCCGCTGGGACACCGAGGTGTCGATCTGCGCCTACAAGGAAAAGAGCAACCAGCGCCCGGTGGTCACCCGACTCTGGCAGAGCATCGAGCGCGAACTCACGTTGGCCGAAGCGGACTAACCGCGCTCCGCCTCGCTGGCCAGCGGCACCACCGCCACCATCGTCGCCAGCGAACGCCGCGCCAGGTCCTGATACAGCCGCGTGCCGTTCGCCTTCTTGGCGATCTCGGCCTCACTCAGCGCCCTGACCACCCGCGCCGGCACGCCGGCGACCAGCACACCGGCCGGCACCCGCATCCCCTTCGGGACGAAGGCCGACGCGGCGACGACGGCGTTGTCGCCGACCAGCGCGTCGTCCATCACCACCGCGTTCATCCCGACCAGCGCATTGTGGCCGATGCGGCAGCCGTGGATCACCGCGCCGTGGCCGATATGGCCGTCGACGTCGATCAATACCTCGACGTCGAGGTTGGAATGGATCACGCAGCCGTCCTGCACATTGACGCCGGACATTAGCCGAATGCGGCCGAAGTCGCCGCGCAGCACCGCGCACGGGCCGATATAGCAATGCGGGCCGACGATCACATCGCCGATCAGCACCGCGTCGGGGTGAACGAAGGCGCTCGGGTCGACCACCGGCACCACCCCATCCAATGCATACACCTTGGCCATGCCTCCCCTTTCTCGCTATTGCCCGCCGCTGCAGCACGAACGCCGCGACCGGGCCGGCGCCTGAGCGACACCGCTCACGAGCACGGCCCGCGCGTGTTGGCTCCTAGACCGCGCTCACCAGCGGCGCTTCGGCCAGGCTTGCCGCCGGGTCCCGCTGCGCCGCCAGATGGTGCGCGGCGAGGTAACCGAAGGTCATCGCCGGACCCAGCGTCGAGCCCGCTCCCGGATAGGTCGGCCCCATCACCGACGCCGAGGTGTTGCCAATCGCGTAGAGGCCCACGATCGCCGAGCCGTCCTCGCGCAGCACCCGGGCGTGCTCGTCGGTGAGCAGGCCGCCCTTGGTGCCGATGTCGCCGGCGTCGACCCGCACCGCGTAGTACGGTGCCTTGGCAAGCGGGGCCAGACACGGGTTGGGCTTGTTGTCCGGGTCGCCGTAATAGCGGTCGAAGGCGTTGCCGCCCTTGCCGAACTCCGGGTCCTCACCGTGCTCGGCGTAGCCGTTCATCTTCGCCACCGAGTCGGCGAGTCCCACCGCGTCGACGCCGATCTGTCTGGCCAAGGTCGCCAGGCTGTCGGCGCGGTGGATCACCTTGCCCCACCAGTCGGCCGGCACCCGCGCGTCCGACTGCGCGTAGCCGGGCAGCAGCGGCCCCATCGGGTAGCGGCGGCGGAAGCGCGCGTCGAACACCAGCCAGGCCGGCACGCTGCGGCCGGTCTTGGCGTGATCGTCGTACATCGCATAGACGATGTCGGTGTACGGCGCCGCCTCGTTGACGAAGCGCCGCCCGTCGCCGTTGACCAGCACGCAGCCGGGCAAGGCCCGTTCCATGAACAAGGTACGCTGCTTCTCCTCGCCCGGCACATGCATGGTCGGCGCCCACCAGGCGTGGTCGGTCAGGTCGGTGGCGGCGCCCAGTTTCAGCCCGGCCAGCAGCGCGTCACCGGTATTGTGCGGCGGCGTCGAACTCCAATCGGTGCTGGTCGGCCCCGGCAGGAAGCGCTCGCGCAGCGCCTGGTTGCGCTCGAACCCCCCAGCGCCGAGGATCACACCGCGGGTCGCGGTCAGTGTGCGATGCTGCCCGCCCTGCTCCACCACCACGCCGGTGACGCGCCCGCCTGCCTCGACCAGGTCGACCAGCGGACTGTTCAGCCACAGCGGGATGTCGCGGTCGAGCATCGAGCGGCGCAGCCGGCCGATCAGCGCATTGCCCAGCGCCAGATAGCGGTCGCGGCGGGTGCGGCGGCGCCAGCCGATATCCAGCCAGTAGCGCACCGCCAGGCCGCCGAGCAGGCGCACCCAGCCCTTTTCCTTGCTGAGCATGCGCTGCGCCTCGGCGGCGGTCATCGCCAGTCGCCCGCCGACCAGCGTGCCTGGCGACGGCTCGCGCATAGTGAAGAATTCGTCCCCCAGTTCGGCGGCGTCGAACGACTCCGGGTCCATGGTGCGAAAACCCGGCCGCGAGCCGGGCAGCGCCTGGTAGTAGTCAGCGTAGAGCGGCAGCGAGCGAAAGCGCACCCGGGTATTCGTCTCGAACCAGCGCAGCATCGGCGCGGCGTGGTCGACATAGGTTTCGAGCTTGCTGTCGGCGACCATGCCGCGCGTGGCCGCCTTCAGATAGGTCAGCGCATCGGCACGGTTGTCTTCGCCGCCGAGCGCGGCGATCTGGTGATTGCACGGAATCCACACCCCGCCGCCGGAGACCGCGCTGGTGCCGCCGTAGCGGTCGGACTTCTCCACCACCAGCACCGACAGGCCCAGGTCGTGGGCGACGATGGCGCTGGCCAGCGCGCCGGCGCCGGAGCCGACCACCACCACGTCGTAACTATTCGAATTTTGTTTCATGGCGCTCCCCATCAAGTATCGAAGCAAAGCCGCCAAGAAAACCCTCCTGGCTAGGCGCGCCGCCGTTTAGTACGGCAAGGCGACGCAGCAACGCCAGGAGGGGTTTATTGGCGACGTCGGATCAGAGGAAGAAGTCGGTGTTGTCGCGGCCCAGCAGCACTCCGCCGTAGTTGCGCGAGTATTTGTCGACGTTGTTGGCGACGTGGGTGCGCGCGCAGTGGATGTCGACGAAGTAGCGCGACAGCGGGCTGCCCAGATAAATGCCGTGCGCGCCGGACGAGTAGAACAGCCGGCTGACCAGCTGGGCACAGCGGTCGACCACGCTGGCCGACTGCACGCGGTAGTGGATACGGTCGAGCAGCTTCAGCGGCTCGCCGGCGCACAGCGAGGCCATCATGCTGGCGAAGTTGCGCAGCAGCATGGTGCGCATCTCGTCGATGGCCAGGCTAGCCTCGGCCGCCAGTTGCTGCGCGGTCGGGTCCTCGGCGGTGCGCGAGCCGTCGTTGACGCTGACGCGTCCGCTGCTGGCCTCCAGGAAGCTGGTCAGCGCCCCCTGCAGAGCACCGATGGTCGCGGTGGATACCGCGCGCACGAAGATCTGGCCGAACGGCAGCTGGTAAAGCGGCGCGTCGTTGAGCGCCAGGCCGGGGCTGGTGCCGGCGAAGCCGTCGGCCGCCTTGTGGGTGCGGTAGTCCGGCACGAAGGCGCCCTCGACCACCACGTCCTGGCTGCCGGTGCCCTTCAGGCCGACGGTGTGCCAGACATCATCGGTGCGGAAGTCGCCACGCGGCACCAGAAAGGTGCGGTATTCCGGCGCGCCGCCCGGCTTGGCTGGCGGCACCAGCACGCCGAGGAAGGCCCAGTCACAGTGGTCGACGCCGCTGGAGAAACCCCAGCGCCCGGACAGCTTGAAGCCGCCATCGACCCGCTCGATCTTGCCCTTGGGCATATAGGACGAGGAGATCAGCGTGGCACTATCCTTTTCCCACACCTCGTTCTGCGCGCGCTCGTCGAACAGCGCCAGCTGCCAGTTGTGCACCGCGATCACGCCGTAGATCCAGGCGGTCGACATGCAGCCTTCGGCCAACGCCATCTGCACCTCGAAGAACACCTGCGGGTCGAGCTGGTAGCCGCCCCAGCGCTTCGGCTGCAGCACGCGGAACAGGCCGGCTTCCTGCATGTCGGCGATGGTCTCGGCCGGCACGCGCCGTTCGCGTTCGGCCCGCGTCGCGCGTTCGCGCAGTTGCGGGATCAGCGCGCGGGCGCGGGCGATGAGTTCTTCGCCGGTGACGGTCTGGTCGGATGATTGGTGGCTGGGCATCGCACTCTCCTGCAAACGGGTGATGGGAGCAGGAGGCGCACACGCCTCCCGGTGGAGGCAGTGTTGTATGGATGCGGGGGCGGGTTCATCGTCCGAAGGGACTAAACGTGTGGGGGCCTTTGTGTGGTTCGGACAACATTAGCGAGACCTGTGACTTTGTCGGTCTCGCCCGACCGGCGAGGTACTTTCTTTGCTTCGTCAAAGAAAGTACCCAAAGAAAGACGACCCCACCGCGCTGGCCTACGGCTTCCCTCGCGCCTGCCAAGCGGCCAGGCGCCGCCGAACTCGCACC
Organism: Neisseriaceae bacterium JH1-16; assembly: GCA_025989215.1. Lineage (GTDB taxonomy): Bacteria > Pseudomonadota > Gammaproteobacteria > Burkholderiales > Chromobacteriaceae > Crenobacter_A. The sequence goes on from JAPDNP010000002.1 coordinate 569,960, forward strand.
GCGCTAACGTCGCGGCGCTCGAACATGCGGCGGCTTAAAACCTGGCCGCTTGACGATCGCTCGGCAGCGCAGAAGGGGATGGGCAGGTCGCATGAAACGTTGCTGAAAAAGCATGGGACTGAACACCTCAAACTTTGACCGGAATGCCACTGCCCAACGGCCTAAAAGGCACTGCACCCACAGCCTCAAAATGAACCACACCAGCGCCCAAGGTTAGCCGAACAAAGCGATCGAAGACGCCCCCCCAATCGCATCGGTCACCCTTCGGCCCACCTAGCCCTAACCTCAATAGCCCCTGCTACCAACGACCACCCTCCCCCCTTCGACGCCGCCGAGGACGACGCGGCCAACGGGGGTAGTCGGCGAGCACTGTCCGAGTACCGACACAGTCGGTGCGAGTTGCGCAGCCGCCCGTTGGCCGTGGCGCCCGCAGGGCAGCCCGCAAAGCGGGCCGGCGTCGCGGGGTCGCCTTTTCTTTGAGTACTTTCTTTTTGGCGACGCAAAAGAAAGTACTCCGCCCCGCCGGGCGGGACCGGCGCTGCAACAATCCTCGCCAACATTGGCAATCCCTCACCAGACAAAGCCACAGGTCTCGCCAAAGTTGGCCGAACAAAAAACCGAGCAAACCCAGCAAAACAAAAGCCCCGCCAAAGCGGGGCCCCCTCCTGTTCGGCCAACCTAAACAATCACCCCAACGTCACCACACTGTTCAGCAACACCCGCACCAGCGTGGTCTGGCGCGTCACGCCGGTCTTGGAAAAGATCGAGCGCAAATGCGCCCGCGCGGTGTTGCGGCGGATGCCCATCTCGTCGGACGCCTCGTCCAGCGTCATGCCGTCGGCCAGCAAGGTCGCCAGCACCGCCTCGGACGGAGTCAGGTCGAACAGCCGCATCACGATCTCGTGCGAAGGCTGGCTGCGCGATTCGGGGTCGCGCAGGAAGATCACCACCGCCGGACGCTCGGCGCTGTCGTTCCATTCGTCCTCCGGAGCCGCGCGTACCAGCACGCCGATCTTGCCGTTGCCGGACGGCCGGGTAAGCGAGATCGCCTCGACCACCGAGGGGCTGGTGCCGCCGGCGCCGTGCTGTTGCAGCGCCTGCTTGATCAGCCTCTGCAACTCGCGGTGTTCCTGACCGTACTCCGCCTGCAGGTGCCCCTTCACTAGCTTCAAGCCGTCGGCTTGGCCGAGGACCTCCTGGCCGTGGCGGTTGATCTTGATGATGTCGCCGCGCTCGTTGAGCACGATGGTGCCGATCAGCATGCGGTCTACCGCGCCGGCGTACATCTGCCTCTCGACTTCGAGCTGGCCCAGGGTGCTGTGCATTTTCACCGCGCGCTTCAGGTGCGACAGCAGCTGCCGGCACACCGCCTTGTCGTAGGGGCTGAACGGCATATCGTCGGCGCCGCGACACAGTCGCAGCCGGCACTCGATGCCGCCCTCCACCTTCATGTCGGACCCGAGCACGTGCAGGATGCCGTGCGGCTCGAGAAATTCGCGGTAGAGCGGACTGTCGCGCCAGGCTTGGTCGCCGAGCAGCTCGGCGGCGGTCACCACCTGGTTTTCGGGCAGGCCGATGAAGGGGTCGAGCGCGAAGAAGTGGGTGTTGTAAGACGCGTGTCCTTCGGAGCTGACATGGCCGGCATGGATCATCACGCCGCTCCAGTTCTGCGCCGGCGGGCGCAGGATCAGCGTGGCGTGCGAGCAGTCGAGCTGTTCGCGCAACAGCTCGAGAAAGCTGCGCCACGGCGGGTTTTCGGTCGCACCTTCATACAGGCTGTCGAGCAGAGCGCTCAGTTCGGCCGGGGGGATCGTCGGGACATCGGGTATGCCAGCGGAAACGACGCAGGGCATCCCATCCCGGGTGCGCGAGGGGCGCAGCAAGGCCTGGGCCATCGGTTTTCTCCTCTGTTTCCTTTGATGGTCATGTTTTATCGCCGCGTGTGTCCACGGCTGGTCCGGCTGTGTCGCCGGTTTGGCACTACTACCCCCAGCCGGTACGGCCGCCGATCTGACGCGGCGATCCTGTCCGGCACGGTGAAGCGTGGGTGGATGCCGCCGAGGCGGCCGGCGACATCACCCGGTGATGAAATCTGAATCAAATTTTGTTGAAAAGCCAGCGACGGTTCAGTCCAGGTGATGAAGGGCCGGTTTGTCGTCCAGGCCGAAATCGAGCTCGAAACGACGGGATTCGCGCATATCCGGTTCGATCTGCGCGACATCGACGTAGAACTGCTGATACCAGCGCCGCGCCGCGTAGATCGGGCCGTCGTTTTCGCACAACACCGGGTTGTCGATGCGCACCTTGTTGTCCCAGATCGCCACGTCTTCCAGCAGCGCGGCCTGCGCCTGCTCGACGTACTGCGCGGCGATCGCCTGGTTCTGCTCGTCGGACAGGCCCGGGATGCGCTCGACCAGCACGCCGTAGAACAGGCGGAAGCTGTTCAGGTCGATCGGCGTATTGCAGGTGATCAGCATCGAGCGGATGGTCAGGCCGTCGAAGGCGCCGACCATCTCGACGAACAGGTTGGCCGGGCCGTGGTAAGTGGCACGGCTCAAGAGGCGGCTCTCGCCGGACAGGCGGGCCGAGCTGCCGACCATCAGCTGCGTCGCCTTGTGTCCCTCGAACAGGTTGGCGAAATACACCGGCGGCGCGCCGTGCACCACGTCGAAGTGCGCCATGTCGGCGATGTTGTCGACCAGTTCGCGGTTGTTGGTGTTGATCACCCACGAGGTCAGCGTCATCGGCGACCAGTTGTCGGAGAAGCAGGCCTTGTAGTGCGGGATCGGCTGCTGCGGGTCGGGCGGGTTGCCCTCTGGGTCGTGCCAGACGAACAACAGCCGGTTTTCTTCCTGCACATGCCAGGTGCGCACCTTGGCCTTGGGCGGCACGCGCTTGCAGTAGGGGATCTCGGCGGCCTTGCCATCCGCACCATAACGCCAGCCATGGAACGGACAGGCCACAGTGTTGCCCTCAACTGCGCCCATGCTCAGGTCGCCGCCCATGTGCGGACACCAAGCATCCAGCACATTGAGCGCGCCGTCCTCGCCCTGGAACGCCACCAGCCGGGTGCCGAACGCATCGATACGGTGCGGCTTGCCATCCTTGAAGTCGGCCGCCAGCCCCACACAGTGCCAGCCGCGCGCAAAGCGCTGTTCGATCGGCTTCGCTTCGATTTGGTGCGCCATCCGCTGTCTCCTCATTCTTGTGGTGAATGCCTGATTCTTGAGTGCGTCTGCGACCCCCTTCATCGTCTGTTCGGACGATATCGCCAGCCTCGCAGCCGCTCCGTCATGGGAAACAGCAGACCGCATATCACGACAAGCCGCCTAGTCCATGCGGACGATGTTCGGCCAGCCCCCTCCGCACAGCATCGCTACAGCAACCTCCACTCCATCCCCGCAGCCAAAGGCAGAGCGCGATGCCCCATTTCCAACCCACCCTCGCCGTGATCACCGGCGCCGCCCGCGGCCTGGGCCTGGCCCTGGCCGAGACGCTGTCCCGGCGCGGCTATCGGCTGCTGCTGGCCGACCGCGACGCGGCGGTGCACGAGACCGCAGCGGCGCTCGGCGCCGACTCGCTGCAGTGCGACGTCACCCGCGAAGCCGACCTGATCGCGCTGCGCGACCGGGCCTTCGCCGCCGGCCTGCCGGTGCTGCTGATCAATAACGCCGGCACGCTGCTGTCCGGCAACGCCTGGGAAATCCCGGCCGCCGACTGGCGCCGCGTGCTCGACATCAATCTGGTCGCCACCGTCGACGCCTGCCGGCTGTTCGTGCCGGCGATGCAAGCGACCGGTAGTGGCCAGATCGTCAACGTCGCCTCGATGGCCGGCCTGGCGGTCGGGCCGTGGCTGGCGCCATACACGGTGTCGAAGTTCGGCGTGGTGGCACTGACCGAATCGCTGTACCTGGAATGCCTGGCAGGTGGACTGCCGATCGCGGTGTCGGTGGTCTGCCCCGGCCCGGTCAGCACCGAGATCGCCAGCGCTCTTTCGGCCAACCCGGCCTCGCCGGCCGGCCAGATGACGCTGGGCCTGCAGCAGCACATCGCCGCCGGCCTGAGCCCGAGCGAGGCGGCGCAGCTGATCGCCGACGGCATCGAAGCGCGCCGCTTCTGGATCTTCACCCACGAAGAGGCGCGCCACGCCGCGCGCGCGCGCCTCGAAGGCCTGCTGGCCGACCAGCCGCCGGCGCTCCCCTTTGCCCAGGAGTAAGTCATGCCCCTCGACGCCCACGCCCAGGCGGTGCTCGCCGCCTTCGCCGACCTGCCGCCGCTCGACCCGGCCACGCTGACCATCGAGCACTACCGCGCCTTCCTCGCCGTCGGCATGGTGCCGGGCGAACCCGAACCGCTCGCCCAGGTAAGCGACCTCGTTGCCCAAGGCGCCGCCGGGGCGATCGCCGCGCGCGCCTATCATCCGGGCGGCAATGGCCCGCTGCCGGTGGTGGCGTTCTTCCACGGCGGCGGCTTCGTCTCGCTCGGCCTCGACTCGCACGATGCGCTGTGCCGCCGCCTCGCCCTGCTGTCCGGCGCGCTGGTGGTGTCGTTCGACTACCGGCTCGCCCCCGAGGCGCCGTTCCCGGCCGCCGCGCACGATGCCGTCGCCGCAGTGCGATGGCTGCATGCCCACGCGGCCGCGCTGGGCGGTGACCCGGGCCGCATCGCGGTAGCCGGCGACAGCGCCGGCGGCAACCTCGCCGCCGTGGCCGCGCAGCAGTTGCGCGGCGATGCCGCCGAGCCCTGCCACCAGCTGCTGCTGTATCCGGCCGTCGACGGCGCCGCCGACACGGCCTCCTACCACGAACACGTCAACGTCGGCTTCCTGCCGGCGGCACTGATGCGCTGGTTCTGGCAGCTGTATCTCGGCGACGCCGACGCGCACGACCCGCTCGCCAGCCCGCTGCGTTCGGCCAAGCTTGCGGGCCTTGCTCCCGCCACCGTGTTCACCGCCGAGTGCGACCCGCTACGCGACGAGGGCGAAGCGTATGCCCGCGCGCTGGCCGCCACCGGCAACGCGGTGGAGCTGAAACGCTGGGACGGCCAGTTCCACGGTTTCGCCAGCCTGCTCGGGGTGCTGCCGGCCGCCGACGCGGCCGTGGCCGAGGGCGCCGCCGCACTGCGCCGTGCCTTCGCGGCGGTGCCGGCATGAACGCCCCGCAAGCCGGCGCCGCGCTGCCGGTGCTGGCGCTGATCGAGGCGTTCCGCCGCGGCGAGCCGGTGCTGCTGCTCGACGAGGACGGCGACAGCGCCGAAGGCCGGCTGATCCAGTCCGCCAGCGCGGTGGACGAGCGCTCGGTGACCTTGATGGCTAGCGAAGCGCGCGGCCTGGTGTGCCTGGCGCTGGGCGACGAACAACGCCGCCGGCTGAAGCTGCCGCTGCTCGGCGACACCACCCGCCAGGGCGAACGCTTCGCGGTGTCGATCGAGGCCGCCGAAGGGGTCACCACCGGCATCTCGGCCGCCGACCGCGCACTGACGATGCGGCTCGTCGCCAACCCGGCCACCCGGCCGGAGCAACTGGTGCAGCCCGGCCACGTGTTTCCGCTGATCGCCCATCCTGACGGCGTGCTGCGCGTCGCCGGCTTCGCCGAGGGCGCCTGCGATCTGGCGCGGCTGGCCGGCCTTGCGCCGGCGGCGGCGCTGGTGGCGGTGCTCGACGAGGACGGCGAGGTGGCGCGCGGCGCCAAGCTGACCCGCTTCGCCGCGCGCCACGGCTTTGCCTGCGGCACGCTGGTCGACCTGATCCATTACCGGCTGTTGACCGAGGGCACGCTGCAGCGCGAGCTGGAACGCGAGGTCGACACCCGCCACGGCCGGTTCCGGCTGATCGCCTACCGCGATGCGGCGGTCGACGCGCTGCACCTGGTGCTACTGCAGGGCACGCCAACGCCCGACGCGCCGACGCTGGTGCGGGTGCAGGCCAGCGAAGCGCTGCGCGACGTGCTGCAGCTGAGCGACGACGGCGCCTCGGGCTGGAACGCCGATAGGGCGCTGGCCGAGATTGCCCGCGCCGGTGCCGGCGTGCTGGTGCTGCTCGATAGGCGCGAGACGCCCGGCGACGTGCTCGACGATATCGTGCGAGTATCCAGCGGGGAACCGGCTCACGCCCCCCGCTTTGCCCAGCGCATGCTCGGCGTCGGCGCGCGCATCCTGCGTGACCTGAACGTTGGCCGAATGCGGCTGATGAGCCAGCCGGTCGCCTATCGGGCGATCGCCGGCTTCGATCTGGACGTGAGCGAATTCATCCCATACCAGCCGGGCAACAACCCGGCACGATAACGACAAAGGAGATAGAAATGGCAGAACTGACAGGCAAGGTAGCGCTGATCACCGGCGGCTCCACCGGCATTGGCCTGGCCACCGCCGAGTGCTTCGCCCGCGAAGGCGCGGCGGTGGTGATCGCCGACGTCAACGACCAGGCCGGCGAAGCCGCACTCGACAAGCTGCGCGCGCTGGGCGCCGAGGCGCGCTATGTGCACACCGACGTCTCCAAACCGGAGGACTGCGAACGGATGGTCGCCGAGACCGTGGCGGCGTTCGGCCGACTCGACTTCGCCTTCAACAACGCCGGCATCTCCGGCGGCGACCAACCGCAGCCCACCGCCGACTACGGCCTCGACCTGTGGCACAAGGTGATCAACATCAACCTGTCCGGCGTCTATTACTGCCTACGCGCGCAGATCCCGGCGATGCTGAAGAACGGCGGCGGCGCCATCGTCAACACCTCGTCGGTGGCCGGCCAGATCGCCTTCCCCGGCACCGCCGGCTATACCGCCGCCAAGCACGGCGTGGTCGGCCTGACCAAGGTGGTGGCCGCCGAGTACAGCGCGCACGGCATCCGCTGCAACGCGATCGGCCCGGGCTTCATCGAAACGCCGATGACCCAGAACGTGTTCGCCAGCGAGCAGGCCCAGCAGTGGATCCAGGCGATCTGCCCGGCCGCGCGCACCGGCCAGCCGGAGGAAATCGCCAATGTGGTGTACTGGCTGTGCCACCCGGGTTCCTCGTACCTGTCCGGCGCCTACCTGCCGGTGGACGGCGGCCTGCTCGCCAAGCGCTGATCGCTCCGTGCCCTACCCGAAGCCCGGTGTCCGCACCGGGCTTTGTCATTTCGGCCAGCGTCGGCTATCGGTCGTCACCGCTGCAAATATTCGATAAATCTAATATTAAGACTTTATTGCTCGGCCCATCTCCACTACCATTAGCGCTTGCCTGGGCAACCGGGCCATCAACAACAACATTCGCCAACCGAGGAAACCCGATGAACAGACTGCTGCTGATCTCCGCCACCGTGCTGAGCCTGGCCGGCTGCGCCGCCGCGAACAAACCGGCCTCCCCAACCCCGCCCCCGGTTCCGGGCCCCGCTCCGGACACTATCGCCGGCAATGCCTGCAAGGCGGACGACATGGCCGACAAGACCCTGGTCGGCAAGACCGAGCTGGAGGCTGGCGCGCTCTTGAACGGCTGCAGCTGGCGCGTGATCGAGCGCGATGGCCAGCGCCTGCCGGCCACGATGGACTACCGCGTTGAGCGCCGTAACCTGGGTATCGCCAATGGCAAGGTGGTCTCGGTGAGCCGCGGCTAAGAACCTGTTTACGATCTGCTGCACTCGGCTGATCCTGCGTTGGAATACCGCTCAACATGCTCATGGACCTCATGTCCATTCCGCTTTTTCGCGCTATTCCGCCTTGGCTGACCCTTCGTTCGCGAGATCGTAAACAGGCTCTACGCCAGCCCACTAGCAAGGCCGACCCGCCAAGCAAAAAGCCCGACTCGATGAGTCGGGCTTTTTGTTCGGCCAACGTGGACGTTCGCTCAGATCGACAGCACCAGCCGCGTCGCGAGCGCCACCAGGATCAGACCCATGAAGCGCTCGAACCAGTGGCCGAGGCGGACGAAGCCGGCGCGCACTTTCGGGCTGGAAAACAGCGTACTGACCAGCACGAACCAGCCGGCATTAACGCCGCACATCCACACCCCGTACAGCGCCTGCACCTTCAGCGGCGTCGACGTGCTGACCACCGTGGTGAAGATGGCGAGGAAGAACAGCGTCGCCTTCGGGTTGGTGGCATTGGTCAGGAAACCGGTGCGGAACGCCTTGAACGCGCTCTGCCCCGCGCCGGCGTCCTCGGTGCTTACCGGGTCGCGCCCCGGCTTGGCGCGCAGCAGCTGCACACCCAGGTACAGCACGTAGGCGCCGCCGACCACCTTGGCCACTTCCAGCAGCCACGGCGCGGTATGCATCAGAGCCCCGACGCCGAGCAGGGTGTAGAGCACATGCACCGAGATGCCGGCGCCTATGCCCAGCGCGGTGAAGATGCCGATGCGGCGGCCGTAACGCACGCTCTGGCTCACCGTCACCGCGAAATCCGGCCCGGGCGAGATCACCGCCAGCAGGTGCAGCGTGGCCAGCGCCACGAATTCGCCAAAATAAGCAGACAACATCAACGACTCCAATCGAAGAACAACAGGCAGGACGCACCCTGCCCACCCGGGTTCGGCCGGGGTGGCAATAGTGGAAAACTTTGAGGGATAGGAACCGCTGACAGACCCCGCACAGCTCAACTACGAGGCCAACCAGAGCTGGTCAGCGGTGCAAGAGACTAGTCGCCGACGTCGTAGCTCACCGTCAGCTGACCCTTCTTCTCCTTGATGGCAGTGATGCGCACCGTGCCGATGTCCGACAGCCGTGCCACATGAGTGCCGCCACAGGGATAGGCCGGCAGTTGGCCGAAGCCGACGGTGCGTACGCCGTCGTTGAGCTCGGCGACGCGCGGCATGCCGGCGGCGATCAGTTTGGCCAAGCTTGCGGCGAGTGCATCGGCATCGGGCAGCGCCACGCCGGGCTCGGTCTGGAAGCTCACCTTGCTCTCGCCGGGCCAGTGGTGGGCCTTCACCGGGCGGTGGCCCAGCGTCTGGACCACGTAGCCGATCAGGTGGCCGGCCGAGTGCAAGCGGGTATGCAGGCTGCGCCGCTCGGCATCGACGCGGATCACCGCATCACCCGTTGCAACCGGTGCATCAATCAGATGGCGAATCTCGTCGCCATCCTGCAGTGCCTGCAGCACGCGGCTGGTAGCGATCCAGCCGGTATCGCCCGGCTGTCCGCCGCCTTGCGGATGGAACAGCGTGCGATCCAGGATGGCGATCCATTGGCCATTTTCCTCGACACAGCGGGTGACGCAGGCGGTCGCCACCGTCTCGTCGCTGCGGAAGTAAAGGCGTTCGGTCATGGCATTCACCACTGGGGCGTTGAAGAGTTGCGACCATTATGCCCAGCCGCGATCCATGTGATAATCCCACCTCGCCACACAATACTTGTGCACTATGGGAACAAATAATCCACTCGCGCTGCTGACCGAAATGGCCACCTTCGTGCGCGTGGTCGAGACCGGCAGCTTCTCGGCCGCCGCGCGCCAGCTGGACCTGACCCCGTCGGCGGTGAGCCGCCAGGTGGCACGACTGGAGCAGGCGCTATCGACGCGGCTTCTGGAGCGCACCACCCGCAAGTTGCGGCTAAGCGAGAGTGGCACCGAGGCGTTCAAGCGCTGTCAGGAAATGGTGCAGGCGGCGCGCTCGGTGATGGACATGAGCGGCAGTTTCGGCGGCGAGGCGGAAGGCCTGGTGCGGGTCAGCGTGCCCAAGGCGGTCGGCCGTTTCGTCATCCACCCGCACATGCCGGAATTCCTGCACCGCTTTCCCAAGGTGGACGTGCAGCTGATCCTGGAAGACCGCCACCTCGACCTGATCGACGACCAGGTCGATCTGGCGATCCGCATCACCGACCAGCCGCCACCGGGCCTGGCCGGCCGGCCGCTGATCCCGATCGAGCACCTGATCTGCGCCACCCGCGACTATCTGGAACAACACGGCTGGCCGCAGCACCCGCAGGACCTCGCCGCGCATAGCTGCATTTATCTTGGTGAAAACGCCAACGATAGGCGCTGGAAATTCCGCAAGGGCGACGACACCGAGACGGTGACGGTGCACGGCCGCTATGTGGCGAACCACACCGAGGTGCGGCTGGAAGGCGTGCTGCAGCATCTCGGCATCGGCAGCCTGCCCTACTTCACTGCGCGCCGCGCGCTGGAAGCCGGCGAGATCGTGCAGGTGCTGCCGGACTGGGAGTTCATCGCTTCCTATTACGGCACGGCCTGGCTGCTCTATTCACCGACCCGTTACCTGTCGCCGAAGCTGCGCGTGTTCATCGATTATCTGGTCGAGTGCCTGGCTGACGAGCCACGGTTGCCGCGGCCCTGATCCACTGTTCAGCCAAGGTTGGCCGAAAGGAATCTTAAGAGCGTGTGCTTATGCACCGTTTCTGCGAGCGGTAGTTTTGTCGGTCTCGCCCGACTGGCAAGTTCCTTTTCTTGCCTCGCCAAGAAAAGGAACCAAAAGAAGGCGACCCCACGACGCCGGCCCGCTTTGCGGGCTGCCCTGCGGGCGCCACGACCAACGGGCGGCTGCGCAACTCGCGCCGACTGCGTCGGCACTCGGACAGTGCTCGCCGACATCCCCCGTTGGCCGCGCCATCCTCGGCGGCGTCGAAGGGGTATGGGGTATGGGGTGCTCATAGGCTGCCTTCATTAATACGGGCAGAGCAAACCCGGTTAACACCTCTCTCTATCGGTCCTAGAAGCAACCCACTGGCCGACAGTGACCTATTAGGTAATCCTCAAGGTTGGCCGAAACCGTGTGAAAGCTTTCACTTTATTCTTGGCCCCGCTTCGGCCAACCTTAGCTTCCAGTCAATTGGGACATCACACTGCGCTTTCGTACCTCAGCATCCAGAACCGCCACAGTCATCCTGACTACCCCCTTTGCGCTGCCGAGCGATCGTCAAGCGGCCAGGTCTTAAGCCGCCGCCTGTTCGAGTGGGCGGATGCTAGCCGCCCGCAAGTTCGGCGGCGCCTGTGTGGGGGGATAGTTAGATTGTCACGCCGTGCAAGTGGTAGTGATCAGGCGGAAAGCCAATAACGACGCGGGGATGCTGGGTTCTAACGAGTCGATCAGGATTTGCAAAATCATGAAGAAAAATGGCGCGACCTTGGCAAGGTTTGCGCCATTTTTGTCATTGGAATGCGAGGGAGTCGCCCGGTCTTGAGAGTTGGGGGCGCGAAAGCTCGCCGAGTTGGCTGCTTCTTGGGTAGATCTATGTGGCCGGCGGCGTGGGCAACTTGGGCACCAGGTCCTGTTAACGCTCTGTTCTTCAAACGCGCCGTCTAGCAGGCGCTTGAGGGCTTGCTTGGCCTCTTCTTCTTCAAACACTCACAACAATGACAATGACTAAACCGAAAGCATAAACCGGTTTGACTGCGTAGCCAATCAGACTAGGCTGCCATCGCCTTGAGCATGCGTACCATGTCCTCCTGGCTAGCCCCCTTGGCTAGGTAGTCATACAGCACGGCGACGATAGCGCCTCGCCGATCTGGCTTCAGGCGCAAGCCACGGCTTTGCAGCCACTCTTCCAGGGTCGCTTCTACCAACTGCAGCATTTCCAGGTCAATTTGCGCCGAGCCAGCAACGATGGTGCCGGCGACCTTGCCAATTTGCTCGGCGGGACGCGCTTGTGCGCTCTCCTCCTGGGACTGCTCTGTCGGCAGATAACGCGCAGGTATCTCATAGACACGACGCGTTCCACCTATGCCTTTTCTTTCCTCGAAATACCAGCCTTCACTAGCGGCACGCTCAATGATCTTGCCTTTGGAGGAAGGGAGACCGGAAAGCTTCATGCCCGCTATTTCGTTGGCTGAGTAGAGATTTTTCTCCGGCACACTTAAATCCTTTTAAGTGTTCCACTTGCGGAACGCTTTTCGCAACAGGAACGCTTGGGAATTACCCAAAATAAATCAACAGGTTATTTGCGCAGAACGTGCGCATCACCATTTCGAAAGAGCGTTCCAGTTCGGAACACTCTTGGCGGAACACTTAGGCACGCTTATTGTGTATTCACCTAATCAACGCAAAGGATTACGGAATGAACACATCAAGCGCCGCAAAAAAAACCGCCGACTGGCACAGGGCGGACATCGTGGCGGCCTTGCATAAGAAAGGCTGGTCGCTTCGCAGACTGTCTCTAGAGGCAGGTTTGAGCGCAGGGGCACTGAACAACGCGCTGGACCGTCCTTGGCCGAAAGCGGAACGCATTATCGCTGCCGCCATCGAGGAAACACCCGAGACCATTTGGCCGAGTCGCTACGAGAAACGCCATTTTAAGCCGGTTTTGCCTCCCCTTGTCTCCGCATTAACTGGTGCTGCGGTAAGTGCAGCGGTTGCATGACTGGAATCGTAAGTGTGCCGAAGCGAAAAGGCCATGTTTACGTTTCCCAGCGATGAGGTGAAGGCAATGCGAAAGCGAAACTGGAAATCCGTACGCCCCTCCAGCCTGTCCGAGGCTTTCGAGATGTGTGTCGAATATGCGGCCGAACATCGCCGCCCGGTAAAGGTGTTGGCCGATTTGATGGGTGTCGAGGTGAAGACCCTGTATCGCTGGCTGGCCGACACCTCTATGCCGCTTAACCGGCTACGTCAGTTTGAGGCGTTTTGCGGCGCGACTTTTATCAGCGAGTACCTGTGCCTGGCACACGGCAACAAGGTGGTGATCGAGGTGCCAACCGGCAAGAAGGCAGCCGTTGCGGACCTAGCAGAGAGCCAAGCCAACGTCGCGGCCACCTTCGCTTTGTTGGCGCGGTTCTACCAGAACGGCGAAGCAATGGAAGAGACGCTATCGGCCATCACTAGGTCACTGACGGAGTTTGCCTACCACCGCGAAAACGTTCAGAAATCCGGCCGCCCCGAACTGGCGCTTTTCGGCGAGGAAAAGCGTGCATGAGCCAACCTCTCATCAAGACCCATTACAGCGCAGCTGAACTCGCAGCGATGAAGCTCGAAGGGTTGCCTGTCAGTAAAGGGAAAGTAATCGCCAAGGCCGAACGCGAGTCTTGGCCGTTCGAGGAAGTAAAAGGGGTGGGCGGCACTCGCCGCGAATACGCCCCACCCGCCGTCATCCTCGCCGCTATTAAGACCAAGGCCGCTACTGTCGTAGCTGCCACTATGCCTGCCCGGTCGCTGCCGGCGCGTCGCGAAGAGCAGCTACCACTGATCGAAACCGAGGCACAGGCGCTGAAGGCCGATGCCCGCCGTGGTGTGCTGCAGGCGCTGGAACTGTTGATGCAGCGTTCGGGCTACCCGATGAAGAAAGCCTCCACTGTGCTGCTCGATATGGCTCGCCTTGGCCAGGCCAATGAGCAGCTGGTCGGGATGCTCAAGATGGCGCGCGACGAGCGTGGCCGCAAGAGCCCAGATGGCCTGCCCTCGGTGCGCAGTGTGTTGCGCTTCGTCGAGTACGAGCGCGCCGGGATGCTGGCACCGAAGAAACGCGAGCGCGACATGAGCGTGCCTGCGTGGGCGCCGTTCTTCCTGGGCTACTACCAGCGCCCCGAAAAGCCCACGGTCGAACATGCCTACCGCGCCTTCTGCGTCGACTGGGCACAGGCCCAACCCGGCGCCGAAGTGCCGAGCGTTCACAAAGTGCGCCGTTTTCTGGCCAAGGTCGGCAACGTCAGCCGCGAGGTCGGTCGTCTGGGCGAGCGCGAATTGAAGACGCTCAAGCCATTCATCCGCCGTGGCTTCGACAAGCTGCTGCCGGGCGACATCTACAGCGCGGACGGCCACACCTTCGACGCCGAGGTGCAGCATCCGCAGCACGGCCGCCCATTCCGGCCGGAGATCACCACGATGGTCGACATCGCTACCCGCAAGACGGTGGGCTGGTCGGTCGACTTGGCCGAAAGCGCCCTGGCGGTGCTGGATGCGCTGCGCGATGCCAGCCTGAAGGCAGGCATCCCGGCGGTGTTCTATGTGGACAACGGCTCCGGTTACAAGAACCAGATGATGAATGACGTGGCCACGGGCTTCATGGCCCGGCTCGGCATCGAGATGGTGAACAGCCTGCCGTACAACTCCCAAGCGCGGGGGGTGATCGAGCGGCTGCATCAGACCATTTGGGTCAACGCGGCCAAGAGCCTGCCGGGCTACATCGGTCACGACATGGACCGCGAGGCCAAGCTGGCCACCTTCAAGCTGTCGCGCAAGGCCATCGCCAAGTCCGGCGAAGTGCAAGCCATGCCGCTGATGAGCTGGCCGCAGTTCGTCGCCTTCTGCGACCAGAAGGTGGCCGAGTACAACGACCGCCCGCACCGCAGCCTGCCGAAGATCACCGACCCAGCGACCGGCCGCCGCCGCCACATGACACCGAACGAGAAGTGGGCCTTGCACGAGGCGCAGGGTTTCGCCGCCCACCGCGTCACTGACGACGAAGCACGCCCGCTGTTCCGCCCGCAGGTGCTGCGCACTGTGCGCCGCTGCGAGCTGGAGGTGTTCAACAACCGCTATTTCGCCCGTGCGCTGGAAGAGTTCCACGGTGAACAGCTGCGGGTCGGCTACGACATCCACGACCCCAACACCGTCTGGGTCTACGACGAGGATGGCCGCTTTATCTGCACCGCCGAGCTGGACGCCAACAAGCGCGACTACATGCCGCAATCGGTCATCGAGCGTGCCCGCGACAAGCGCGCCGCCGGCCGCGAGAAGCGTCTGGAAAGCAAGTTGGCCGAGGTACGAGAGGAGCGGAACGGCCGGCCGGTGCTTACCGTGGTCAGCGAGACCGTGATTCCAGGGTTGTCTGGCCGCGAGATTGCCGGCGCCTTCGAGCGCTTGGTCGAGCCGGTCGAGGCGTTAGAGCGGGCCTCCCCAGTCAGAACGATTAACGCTCCGGTCGACATCGAAAGCGGCTTTGCCGTGCCAGCTGCGCCGGAGCAGCGCATCCAGGCCTGGCTAGAGCTGAGCGAACGCGCCGAACACGGTGCACCGCTCAGTGAGAAAGAGACCCGTTGGCTGGGCAGCTACGCCAAGAGCCATGAATTCCGCGTGATGAACCAGAAACAGAACGAACTGCGTCAAGCCTCGGCTTGGTAACGACCCCGAAGGAGATCAACAACATGAGCCAGCAACTTCACAGCCGTATCGCCCCGATTGCCAACCTCGACCTGGTCGCGGTGGTGATGGAAAAACTGGTGCATCGCCAGGATGGCCTGCCGGGCCTAGCGGTGTACTACGGCCCGTCCGGCTGGGGCAAGACCACCGCCACCATCGCCGTCGCCAACCGTACCCGCGCCTTCTACGTGCAGATGCGCAGTGCCTGGAGCCGCAAGACGCTGCTGGAGAAGATCCTGTTCGAGATGGGCATCAAGCCGGCCGGCACCATTCCCGACCTGCTTGACCAGGTGTGCGAGCAACTGGCCGCTAGCCGCCGCCCACTGATCCTGGATGAGTTCGACTATGCCGCCGCCAAGGACCAGATGATCGAGCTGGTGCGCGACATCTACGAGGGCAGTCAGTCCAGTCTGCTGTTGGTCGGCGAAGAGATGCTGCCGAACAAGCTGAAGCGGCACGAGCGCTTCCACGGTCGGGTGTTGAACTGGCTGCCGGCTGCGCCGGTAACGGTAGACGACGCCCGCAAGCTGGCGGCGATCTATAGCCCCGAGATCGAACTGGCCGACGACCTGCTGACTCATCTGGTCACTATCAGCCACGGCTCGGTACGTCGGGTCTCGGTGAACCTGGTGAACGTCCAGGATGCCGCCCTGATCGAGGGCTGGGAGCAGGTCGACCTCAAGCAGTGGGCTGACCGTGCTCTGTATACCGGCGATGCGCCGAAGCGCCGGGGGAGCCTGTAATGGCACAGACCGCACGCCTAGCTAGTCGGATGGAAAGCGCCGGAGGACGCGGAGCGTTCCAACGCATTTGGGAAGCCATCCGCCACCGCCACGACGGTTTCACCGCCGCGCTGATCCACAGCGATACCTTGGCGACGATGGGGGCTATCCAGCACTACGTGAACGCCTTGGTGCTGGGCGGTTACGTCGAGCGAAGCAATGACCGTAGTGGCGGTGCCGTTCAGCAAGGCTTCCGGCTGATTCGGGATTGCGGCATCGAGTACCCACGCCTGACTGCCAAGGGTGAGCCGATCCAGCGCGACCTGGGCACCGAGGCGATGTGGCGGACCATGCGCCTGCTGGGTGGTGAGTTCACCGCCCGCGATCTGGCCGAGATGGCCAGCACCCCGGATCGGCCGATTTCGGCCCCGACCGCCACCATCTACGTCGGTCAGCTGGTCAATGCCGGCTACGTGGTGCAGGTGGCCAAGCGCAGCCGACGCTCGGGAGCGCGTTACCGCTTCGTGGTGGCCCGCTACTCCGGGCCGCGCCCTCCGGTGGTTGGCCGCAATGCCTACGTCTACGACCCGAACCTGGACAAGGTGGTGTGGCAAGAGGAGATCAACCATGACGACCTCTGAACTACGCTGGATGCCTCTGCTGCGAGCCGAAGCCGAGCGTACCAGCATCGCAGATATAGCCAAGCGCCTGGGCTACAGCCGCACCAGCATCAGCCTGGTATTGGCTGGCCGCTACCCCGGTGGCACTGAGCGGATCGCCGCCGCCGTGTTGGCCGAGCTGGATGGTTGGACCTGCCCGCACTTGCAGCAGCCGATCAAAGCCGAAGCGTGCCAGGAAATCGCCTTCGGCCCGGCCCCGACCCACCACCCGATGAAGCTGACCCACTGGCGGGCCTGCCAGAACTGCTCGAACCGCCTGTAAAGGAGATTGACCATGCAAACCGTGCAGATCCATTCACAAGCCCAGCGGCACGTCGTCAACCAGCTGATGCTCTCTGCAGCACAGCGACTGACCTGCGCTATCGAACAGCTGTCAGCCGAGGGGTACACGGTGATTAAGGCCGACTTTGCTAACCCGGCCAGACCGACAGTGACCGTACAAAACGACGAGCGCTGCCACGCGCTGATCGATTCGGGCACGGCCGCCTACTACGCCTTCGGCAAAGAGGATTACTTCGGCCCGTATCGCATCGGCCAGTTCCAGTGCGCCGGCTGCCGAGTGATCTGGGCCGAGTTCGGCCACTGACATGGCACAAGACATCGAACTGGATCAGGCAACCAAGGCTAGGTTGGCCGAAGAGGTCGAACTGCTGGTGCGGGAAGGAATGGATAAGAGGCAGGCCCGCCAGATCGTGTGGCTGGACTACCTGGATGAGCTGAAAGAGGCCCAACCCGTCGCACCTCCCGAGGCCGAACCTGAGCCGCCAGCTACCCCGGTGCCCGAGCCGCCGACAGTGACAAAACGGCAGCAAGCACCGCCCGAGGGATGCTTTTTTACCCCGGAGAGACTGGCTCGCAACCGCCAACAGATACAGCAAGTGAAGCAGTTTTTAGCAACGAGGAGATCGATGTGAACACCATTCCGCAGGGTTACCGAGCAGACGCCAAAGGCCGTCTGATCCCTATCGACACCATCAAGCCGGTCGACCTGGCCCGCGATGAGCTGGTGCAGGAAATCGTGCAACGCGCCCGCACCACCAGCGCCACGCTGGCCGAGTTCAAGACCCAGACCTTTGCCGACATCGGCGCCTTCATCGACCTGTCGGCCGAGCGCTACGACGCCAAGCTCGGCGGAGCCAAGGGCAACGTGTCCCTGGTCAGCTTCGACGGTCGCTACAAGGTACAGCGCGCCATCCAGGACACGCTGACCTTCGACGAGGGGCTGCAGGCCGCCAAGGCGCTGATCGACGAATGCGTGCAGGCATGGACCGCCGATGCCCGCAGCGAGATCCGCGCGCTGATCAACGACGCATTCAACGTGGACAAGGAAGGGAACATATCGACCGGCCGCATCCTCGGCCTGCGCCGCCTAGACATCCAGGATGAGAAGTGGCTGCGGGCGATGGCGGCGCTGTCCGACTCGGTGCGGGTGCAGTGCTCGAAGAGCTACATCCGCGTCTATGAGCGCGTCGGCGACACCGGGGAATACCGAGCGATTCCACTCGACATCGCGGGGGTGTGAGATGGACAGGCAAACCGCGATTGAAAAGATCAAAAAGTGCCTGGCTCTCTCCAAGAGCGCCAACGAGCACGAAGCTGCTGCAGCACTACGCCAGGCGCAGGCCCTGATGGAGAAGTTTGGCGTCGAAGACGAGGACATCCTGCTGTCCGAGATCAGCGAGAGCCGAGTGAAATCCGGCGCCAGGGTCACGCCGGTGAAATGGGAAAGCTGGCTGTCGTCCACGGTGGCCAAGGCGTTCGGATGCGAGAAGGTTTTCGCGCAGGGCTACGAAGCCGGCTATTGGACCTTTATCGGCTGCGGCCCGTCTTCGGAAATCGCCACCTATGCCTATTCCGTGCTGCTGAGGCAGCTGAAGAAGGCCCGGGGCGAGTATCAGACGCGGCATTGCAAGCGCCTGGTACCGGCCAGCCGTACACGTCGAGCCGACCTGTTCTGCGAAGGCTGGGTCATCGCCGTATCCAACCAGATCACCAAGTTTGCCGGGAGCCAACGCAACGTCGAAGCCTTGGCCGCCTATATGGCCAAAGAGTATGCCGACCTGGAAGAGCTTACCCCTCGTGACAGACAAGCCGGAAAAAGCTTGCGCGATAACGATGAAGGCGCCCGCAACGCCGGCTGGCAGGCCGGCAAGAACGCCCAGCTCAATCATGGCGTGGACGGGACCGCTGGTCGGTCTTTGGCCTTGGTCCTTACCCCGCAACTGACCTGAAGGCGCCGCGATGACACTGACGACGGAACAAAAGCAGGAACTGATCAACAAGCTGTCCACCCCCTGGGGGAGTGTGCATCTGCTTTGCGATGGGAGCCGGATTGACCTGGTCGTGGAGCCTTGCAAAGGGCTGAAATACCGCGTGACGACCTACGTAAATGGCCACTGGAAGGGCGAATGGATCGATGGCTCGAAATCCTTTCCAGAGCAGAAATTCCTGAACAAGTCGACGCGCCCTCTGGTGAAAAAGGCAGACCTGGAAAAGATGGAGAAAACTGCAGGCAAGCGCCTCTTCAAGAAAATGTGCGCGGAAGACTCCTATTGGACTAAGACCATCACCCTCTACAACCCCAGCTGGGCAAGCGGGAAGTCTGCCATCAATCACCTGTGCAAAGTCTGCGACTCCATCCAGGTCGTGACCGAAGAGACCGTTTAGAGCCCGGTGTCGAGCCGGCCAAATAGGTCGGTTCCGCAACGTGTTTTAACAGTGACAAATAGCCTGCAACGGTGAGCGATCCATATCTGATTAACCCTAACCGGAGACTCAGATAATCCGTCCTCTGAAAACCAGAGGATCGCTCACCCCTGCAGGCTCCAGACAAGGGGGACTGATGAAGCAAGCAACACTGGCGAAGATCCACATCGCCAAAAAAGAATTGGGCCTGGATGACGGCACTTACCGCGCAATGCTGCAGACGGTAGCCGGTGTCACGTCGAGCAAAGACCTGACTGCGGCAGGCTCCGCGAAGGTACTGGAGCATTTGAAGCGCTGCGGATGGAAGCCGAAAGCATCGGCTCATGCCGACCGCAAACCGAAGGCAAGCGCACCACGCCGCGCCCTGATCGGCAAGATCGAGGCGCTGCTAGCCGAAGCCAGCCGGTCCTGGGCCTACGCCGATGCGATGGCACAGAAGATGTTCCAGGTAGAAAAGCTGGAGTGGCTGACACCGGAGCAACTGGTGAAGGTGGTGGCGGCACTGACCTATGACGCGAAGCGCCACGGGAGAGAGCTGGGATGAAACTGGAAACTGTAGAACACCTGCTGCCGGAGATGGCTCAATTGATCGCTGAGTTGATTGGAACGTCTCGTGCGCTGAAGCTGATCGAGGTTTGGGGTGGGACTACGTTTCCAGTCTCCAAGAACAAACGTCGCGATGGTCAGATCCGCTTCGAAGCGCTCGCCGAAGT
Source organism: Neisseriaceae bacterium JH1-16 (assembly GCA_025989215.1). Lineage (GTDB taxonomy): Bacteria > Pseudomonadota > Gammaproteobacteria > Burkholderiales > Chromobacteriaceae > Crenobacter_A. The sequence goes on from JAPDNP010000002.1 coordinate 589,778, forward strand.
GGTCGGTGTTGAAGCGGCCAACACACTGACCCGTCACTTCGGGGGCGAGGTATTGTCTATACCACGTTGTGCTGCTGCCATGCGGGAGGTCCGCGACCGCATGATCCGCGCAGAGTTCGACTCGGAAACCCGCGAACACTCGGCTATCCATGTTGTCAGCCAGCTCGCCAGAAAGTACCAGATGACCGAACGTTGGGTGTGGTGCGTGCTGAAAAAAGCAGACCAAACTAGCGAGACAAGGCAGGAAGCACTGTTTTAGCATGTCGGCATTTCTACTCTTCTAGAGGAATGCCATGAGACACTTTCTGCCATTGATGCTGGCCGCCTCGCTAGTAGTGGGATGCGGGAAGACGGCGGAACTTACAACCGAAGATATTGGCAAGCTCTACCAGGCGAAAGAATCGAAGAAAGCATTAAGCGCCAGTGAGCTAAGGTCGATCGCTGAAATTCAACAACACGGTGCAGAATATCTAGCGAACTTCATTGATACAAAAGTGAAAGAAGAAGACTACGATTTCTTCTTTCGTGCTGTACCAGCTGGAGCACTTGAAAAGTACCCATTAATAAATAGAGTAATGTCGGCTCCATCGGTCATGGCAGATCAGGGGTTAAGCTTTGGCAACAAGGATGCGGCTAGGTATGAGGCATGTGAACAATTGCTTTCCGACTCCAATGGCCTGTATTGGGCGATCAGAGAAACACAACCCGTTGGCGTCTTGAAGCTGGATGGGAATGGCACGGTAAACATGCAGCGTCAAAAGATCAGTCAAGCTTCAAAAGCATGCTCCGCCGCACTAGGCGGCAAATAGTAAAGCAGCACTGTCTTTATTCACTGAAGTCCATCAGAGCGCCCCAAATGGGGCGTTTTCTTATTCTGGCCACGTCTCATTGAACAGGATGACGTCATGGCCAGCCGCCAAATTTCCGACCTCCACCCCGACCTGCAGCCGTTGGCTCAGGCATTCCTGCGCCGCTGCGCCGATGCAGGCGTTGAACCGCTGATTACCTGCACTTGGCGTTCCAGCAAAGAGCAGGACGAACTGTACGCCCAAGGCCGCACCAAGCCCGGCCCGCGCGTGACCAACGCCCGTGCCGGCCAGTCCGCGCACAACTTCACCATCCAGAACCGTCCGGCCGCCCGAGCTTTCGACGTGGTGCCGATGGTCGGCGGCAAGCCGCAGTGGGATGCCAATCACCCGCACTGGCAGATCATGGGCCGTATCGGCACCGAGCTGGGGCTGAACTGGTACGGTCGACCGCAAGCGCCGTTCCGCGAGTTCCCGCACTTCGAGCTGGCCAAGGGGTATCAGTGATGCGCCTGGCCGAACTGATCTCGAATCCCGACACCGGGCGCCTGTCGCACACCAAGCTGTGGGCCAACGTGGCCTGCGCGGCGGCGACCGGCATGTTCGTCTATCAGGGCTACAAAGGCGCGCTGACCCTCGACACCTGGCTGGTCTATCTCGGCCTGGTTGGCGGCTACTCGGCGGCCCTGCGCCTGATCGCCGCCTGGCGTGACAAGGGGGCGGCCAATGCTTGAACGACTGAAGCAGTTGCTCGCCCGTTTCCGCACTTGGCTGGCCCCCAAGGCCACCGCCACGCCTCGCGCCCCGGCACTGCCCGCCGTGTCCCGGCGCATCTTCGCTCCGCCCGTTCGCTCGGTCTGCAGCTGGCCGCTGCCGCGTCAGCGCCACACCGGAGCCGCCGCCATCAAGCGTGCGGCACGCCGAGGCCGTAATCGTCGGAGGGCTCGCCGTGGTTGATCTGCGCCCCTACCTCAAGCCCTTGGCCATCACGGCGGCTGTCGCCCTGGTCTGGGTCGGCGGCTACCAGCACGGTCACAAGGCGGCCAGCCAAGCAGCGGCGGTCGAGCTACAGGCGGTACAGCTGGCTCACGCTAATGAGCGTGCCGAGGCGGCAGAGAAAGCCGGCAGCGACCTGGCCGCTGCCTTGGCCGAACAACAGACCCTGTCAGACCAAGCCCAACAGATCGGCTGGGAACTGATCCAGGCCCGCGCCGAGCTGGCCAACACCCAACGACAACTCAAGCAAAGGATTGCCGATGCGACTCGCCAAGATGGCCCTGGCTTTACTGGCCTTGGCCCTGACAGCCTGCGGCTCTACCGCGCCGCCCTCGGCTACCCCGAACGTGATCCGGGTGTGCCCGCAACCGACGCCGGAAATGCTGCAGATGCCGGCCAAGCCGGCACCGCCGAGTCGGGGCTACCACCTGACGACCTCCTGGCGCATGCCGGCGACTACGGCCAGTGGTGCCAGCAGCTCGAAGCGGGTCTGAGCGCATTCATCCGACTGCACCAGGAGCGACCATGACGGACATCTTCGACCGGGCACAGGAGCTGGAGCAGTTGCAGCGCGATGCGGCACTGGCCAATCGCAGCCAGATGCCGGCTGGGCCGAGCTACAGCCACTGCGAGGACTGCGGTGATGACATCCCGGCGGCACGCCAACTGGCCGCTCCTGGCTGCCACCGCTGCATCGCCTGCCAACAAGCGCACGAACGAGGGAGAGCCTGAATGGCCGACCAGAACAATGAACTGACCCGCGCCCTGGGGCGTATCGAGGGCAAGCTGGACATGATCGTGACCAGTCAGTCCAGCCTGAGTGAACGGATGGACAGCATGGATGGCCGCTTACGCCACGTCGAGCAGCAGGCGGCCAAGGCCGGCGCCATCAGCGGCGGCATCGTCGCCATCGGCACCGCTATCGCCGTGGAAATGCTGAAACGGGCGTTCTGATGGCGCACTCCCAGGAAACCCGCGACAAGGTGCGGCGCCTCTATGTGTTCGACCGCATCAGCCTGGAAATGGCCGCACTGCAGTGTGGCGTGTCGATGTCGACCGCCAGCCGCTGGAAGAGTGAGGCGCAGAAGGCCGGTGACGACTGGGACAAGTTCCGGGCGGCGGCCATCCTGGCCGGCGACGGTATAGAAAACGTGGCGCGGGCAGCGTTAGCGGGGTTTTTGACCCAGTACCAGTCGACGATGGATGCGCTGAACACCAACGCCGATATCGCGGCCGAGAAGAAGGTGGCGATGCTGGCCAGCTTGGCCGACTCATTCAACAAGACGGTAGCCGCCAGCAAACGCGTGTTGCCCGAAACCAGCCAGCTCGCCACCGCGATGGAAGTGGTGCAGAAGCTGGCCGGCTTTATCCGAGAGCGTTATCCAAAGCATGCCCAGGCATTCGTCGAGGTGCTAGAGCCGTTCGGGGAGGAGCTGGCAAAGGTGTATGGCTAAAACAGCCGGTAAACCCTTGAGGGCTCATTGACTCTTTCGCCGCAATCGCCACAAGCAGCATAGGCCTGAGAACACTGTCTCTTACGGTCAGAAAGACTGTAAAGGTTCGAGTCAACACGAGTTTCGTGCCCCTTAGAGCAGTGGAACGTTACGCCAAGTAGCAGTTTGGATAAGTCACCAATGGAGAGGTTACTCAATGACAAACAGCCGTCTTCACCTGCTGTTACCGTGGTGTAGGCATCTAGCCACTTCTCCGTTAGTTCCCAGTCTTCGTCCATGGCCCCATAGGTCCAGTAATGCTGCCTGAACCCGGTGCTCCATGCCTGCAACCGCCCACCGATGTAGCCATTGTTTCTCAGGGTGATGACTTTGCTTTTTAAGAACGCACCAAACTCGTCATCCGGGCAAATAGGAAAGTCGTCATGGGTCACAAAGCCCCTTTTGTTCAGAACTAAAGCGATTCCTGAGGCGGTGAATTTGTCGAGAACCTTTTTCATTAAACCTCTCCGTCAAAGATGACATGGGCAAGATTACCAAAAAGGACTTCCTCAAGGACGTCGCGCTGCTGGCCGCCGAGTACCGCCGCCAGATCGACGCTGACTGCGATGGTTTCGACCCTGACCCGGCCGCGCGTGAGCAACGCCGGCTGCAAGCATTTTCCAGCTTCCGCTTCTTCGCGCAGACCTACTTCCCGCACTACGTCAAACACAGCCCGGCGACCGTCCACGACTACCTGTTCGACCGCTTCCAGGAAATCGTTGATAACGGCGTTGGCGATCATGACGCGGTGGCCGCGCCGCGTGGTCATGCCAAGTCGACCATCGTCACTCAGATCGGCACGCTGTGGTGCATCGTCACCGGCCGCAAACACTACCCGCTGATCGTGATGGATGCCATCGAGCAGGCGTGGCCGATGCTGGAGGCGATCAAGGCCGAGCTGGAATTCAACCTGCGCTTGGTGCTGGACTTCCCCGAAGCAACTGGTCGCGGTCGGGTGTGGCAGGTAGGCACCATCGTCACCGCCAACGACGTCAAGGTCGAAGTATTCGGCTCGGGTAAGAAGATCCGCGGCCGCCGTCATGGCCCGCACCGTCCCGACCTGGTGATCGGCGACGACCTGGAAAACGACGAGAACGTCCGTAGTCCGGAACAGCGCGACAAGCTAATGAGCTGGATCACCAAGAGCCTGCTGTCGCTCGGCCCTGCTGACGACAGTCTCGACGTGTTCATCATCGGCACCATCCTGCATTACGACTCGGTGCTAGCACGGCTGATCAAGAACCCGCTGTGGAAGAGCGCCAAGTTCCGCGCCGTCGAGCGCTGGCCGGAACGTATGGATCTGTGGGACCGCTGGACCGAGATCCTGCTCGGCCAAGGCGAGGACGAGGCGCAGGCGTTCTACCAGGCGCACCGCCCGGACATGGACCGGAACGTGGCGATCTGCTGGCCGGGCGGCACCACCTTCTACAAGTTGATGGTGAAGCGTGCACGCGACGGCAAGGCCGCATTCGATTCGGAACAGCAGAACGACCCGCTGTCCGGAGACGACGCCCCGTTCGCCGAGTGCATCACCTTCTGGGTGAACCGACTGCGCGAGTGGGTGTTCTACGGCGCGTGTGACCCGTCGCTCGGCAAGGCTGGCTCCAGCCGCGACCCGTCGGCCATCCTGGTCGGCGGTTACAACCGTGCCACCGGCATCCTGGACGTGGTTGAGGCCAGCATCCGCAAGCGTTTGCCCGACCGCATCATCGAAGACGTGATTGCCTTCCAGGCCGAGTATCGCTGCGTGCTGTGGATGGTCGAGTCGGTGCAGTTCCAGGAATTCATGCGCACCGAGCTGGTTAAGCGCTCGGCCGCACGCGGCATCCCGGTGCCGGCCCGTGCCGTCACCCCGCACGGCGATAAGCTGCTGCGCATCGAGACGCTACAGCCACACATGGCGAACGGCCTGATCCGACTGCATCCAAGCCAGCACACCCTGATCGAGCAGCTACGCCACTTCCCCAAAGCCGACCACGACGACGGCCCCGATGCCCTGCATATGCTTTGGGCCGGGGTGCTGTCCGGCGGCGGCCAGATCGATTACACCCCGGTGCCGCGTATCAGCAGCGCCGATGAGGGCTTCGGCAGTTTCTCTGCCGGTGCCTGGTAGGAGTGACAAATATGCCTCGAATCCTCGACCTAAACGGCAACCCGATCCAGCGTGAAGCGTTGGCCGAGCCGCAGACGGCCCGCATCAGCTGGGTGACCCGCGAGTTCGCCGAGCATCCGTCGCGCGGCCTGACCCCGCAGAAGCTGGCTCGCATCCTGGAAGCGGCCGAACAGGGAGACTTGGCAGCGCAGGCTGACTTGGGCGCCGACATGGAAGAGAAGGACGCCCACGTTTTCGCAGAGCTGTCCAAGCGCAAGCGCGCGATCCTGACTCTGGACTGGCGAATCGTTCCACCCCGCAACGCCAGCGCAACCGAAAAGAAACAGGCCGAGCAGCTGCAGGAATGGCTGACCGACTTGCCGGACTGGGACGATGTATTGCTCGACTGCCTGGACGGCATCGGCCAAGGGTTTTCCGCCCTGGAGATCGCATGGCAACGACTCGGCAGCGACTGGCTACCGCAAGGGCTGACGCACCGTCCACAGCGCTGGTTCCAGACCCTTCCGCACGACGGCAATGCACTGCGCCTACGAGATGGCACCATCGAGGGGGCCGAGCCCTGGAAGTTCGGCTGGGTGATCCACCGCCACCGCGCCAAGTCGGGCTACCTGACCCGTGCCGGTTTGCACAGGGTCTTGAGCTGGCCCTACCTGTTCAAAAACTACAGTGTGCGCGACCTCGCCGAGTTCCTTGAAATCTACGGGCTGCCACTGCGCCTGGGCAAATACCCGGCCGGCGCTACCGACCAGGAGAAGGCGACGCTGTTACGCGCGGTGGCCGAGATCGGCCACAACGCGGCAGGGATCATCCCGGAAGGAATGATGATCGAGTTCCAGAACGCGGCCCAAGGCAGCGAGGAACCGTTCCAGGCGATGATGGACTGGTGCGAGCGATCACAGTCGAAGGCGATCCTGGGCGGCACGCTGACCAGCCAGGCCGACGGCAAGACGTCGACCAATGCGCTCGGCGCCGTTCACAACGAGGTGCGCCACGACCTGACCGTGAGCGACGCCCGGCAGTTGGAAGGCACACTGACCCGCGACTTGATCTACCCGCTGGCGGTGCTGAACTTCGGCCAAGTCGACCCTCGCCGCCTACCTCGCTTGGAGTTCGACACCCGCAAGCCGGAGGACCTGAAGCTGTATGCCGAGTCGCTCCCCAAACTGGTTGGGCTAGGCGTCAAGATTCCGGTGAAGTGGGTCCACGACAAGCTGGCCATTCCGCAAGCGCAGGAAGGCGACGAGCTGCTGGTAGCACCTCGCCCCGAAATGGCGCTACCGCCGGAGTTACGCCCTGTGCCAAAACCCGCGCAAACGGCCGCTGCCAGCCGGCAATACCGGGTCGTGCTAACCAACGCCCAGGGCGAGGTGGTCTATCCCGACCAGGCGGCGCTCGATGCGCTGGCCGACAACCTGCCGGCCGATGCCATCAACGCGGGCCTGGACACGGCGCTTGCCCCGGTGCTGACCGCGATCCGCGACGGCGCCACGCCGGACGAAGCGTTCGAGGGACTGGTTGCTGCCTACCCCGAGATGGATGACACGGCCCTGCGCGATCTGCTCGCCCGCGCCATGTTCGTCGCGGATGTCTGGGGGCGGCTGAATGCCCACACCTGACGCTAGCCAGGTCGACCTGGCATTCGCCATCGGCCTGCCACCCGAGGAGGCCATCGCCTACTTCGAGAGCAAGGGCTACGCCATCAGCTTCAAGTGGCAGGACGTGTGGGCCGAGGCACACGCCCGCGCGTTCACTGTCGCGGGGGTCACCAAGCTCGATGTCCTGACCGACGTGCGTGGCGCCCTCACCGAGGCACTGAAGAACGGCGAGACCCTGGCCGACTTCCAGAAGCGGCTGCAGCCGCTGCTGGAGGCCAAGGGGTGGTGGGGCAAGGGCGAGATCATCGACCAGGAGACCGGCGAAATCTTCGGCAAGCGCCTTAACCCGCGTCGCCTGGAAACCATCTTCCGCACTAACCTGCAGTCCTCCTACATGGCCGGGCGCTTCCAGGAGCAACTGGCCAACGCCGAGGCGCGGCCGTATTGGGAATACGTGGCAGTGATGGATGCCCGCACCCGCCCCGCACACCGCGCATTGCACGGCCGGGTGTTCCGCTACGACGACCCGTTCTGGGGGCGGTTCTACCCGCCGAACGGCTGGAACTGCCGCTGCAGAGTGCGGACCCGCAGTGCGAACGAGATGGAGCGGCAGGGGCTATTGGCGTCGAGCAGCGAGGGGCTGCTGGAAACGGTCGAGCAACCCATCGACCGCCAGGGCAATACCCGGCCGGCTGTTGCCTTCAATGACCCGGCCACCGGCAAGCGCTTTATGGCCGATGCCGGCTTCGGCTTCAACCCCGGCTTGGCGGCGTACCAGCCAGATCTGAGCCGCTATTCGCCAGAGCTGGCCAAACAGTTTGCCCAGGAGCAGGCACGCCGATGATTGACACCAAGATCGACCATAGCGGGATCGAGCGGAAGCTTGGGCGTCTGATGAAGGCGCTGGTCTACCGCGTGCCAGTCATGCAGGCCATCGCCGGCATCATGGCTGGCGGGGTGGAAGAAAACTTCGCTCGGCAAGGGCGACCGCAATGGCAGGGGCTGAAGCCAGAGACTCTGCAGCAGCGCGTCGGCAGTCAGATGGCGCCGGGCCGGGGCATCCTGAAAGGCGGCGCCTGGAGCATCAAGATCGGTCAGCGGGTCAGCGCCGGGGTGAAGATCCTGCAGCGCTCCGGCCGGCTGGCTGGGAGCATGACCGAGTTCAGCAGTAACGACAATGCGGGGGTCGGGACCAACGTGGTGTATGCCGCCATCCAGAACTTCGGCGGCGAGACCAAGCCGCACGTGATCCAACCCCGCAACAAGAAGGCGCTCGCCTGGGGTGGCGGGCGCCCGGTCGGCAAGGTCAACCATCCCGGCTCGAAGGTCCCGGCGCGGCAATTCCTGGTGCTCTGTGACCAGGAAACGGACGAGATCGAGCAGACGGTCGAGGACTACCTGCGGCGAGCGGCCGGCTGACTATGGAACAAGAAAACTGGCAGGCACTTGGTTACCTGCTTTTTCCCACTCCTGCATGGTGCAAGTAATCTCCCTCCGCAATAGCTCAACAGGGGTCACAATGACATCCGTATCCTCTGAGATTACGCCTTTGCCGATGAAGAGAATCACCGTCCCTCTCTCCAGCTTTACCCCTCCTTTGATGCTTGGTAACTCGAAATGCCGCACGCTCTCACCCGGCTTCGGTCTGCTGTACAGCTTTTCGAGTTCGTCCACCGTAAAGTCGACATAGTAAGTTTTACGAGTCTGTTCATCGCACAGCTCCACTGTAGGCATGCTTCCTCCCGTCTTATAGGGTTGTGGTAGGGCTCCGTCGCCTTGATCGGCGCGACATGTGAGAAATCGACAGAAACGGCCGTTAGAGCGATTTTCTAGAGCGAGCTGTCGCGATGTACCAAGCTCAGCCGAGCGCGATTTCTAACGCAATTCTAACGGGGTAAGATATGCGATTTTCAACGACGATTGGATTGCATGACAATGAGCATGAGCTTCGACACCTTCATGTTGTGGCTGGGCTACCCCTCCACCGCCTATATAGCGGGCCGAATGCTATGGAAGGGCTACCGTTACCTCAAGGACAACTGGGGAGTCCGCCGCCTCAAGAAAATCACTCGACTGGAAGATCGATTGAAGGAGTTTGAAGAGCTGTCTCAGTCTCCAACCCAAGCCATTGGGATCATCGGTGAAGGGTTGATGAGATTTTTGCTGTTCTTCTTCATCTTGTTGTGGCTGCTCATCATCGCCAAGGTGGGTGTTGTTGAGCAGGGTATCTACACGTTCGAGGACAAGGTCTTTGCCACGGTCGTAGTGCTAGAAATTGTGGCGGTCTTCATTGCCGAGATGCTCGTATCCAACCAGGTTCTAGAAAGCTGCCGCGCCCTGAAAGACCCGACGAAGTATCGGAAAATGCTGCAATCACAGATCAAGAAACAAACGCACCTGTTCGAGGCCGAGTCGGTGTAAGCAACTTTAGTACTGAAGCCCTTCCACTCCGCCTCACCTCTCCATGCCCCGCACACTGCGGGGCATGGCACATCCGACTCCCCGCATCGCCGCACTGGCGTTTGAACTGACCTCCACCGACGACGGCGTGCAGCTGTTGCCGGCCGGGGAGTTCCGCGCCGTCGACGGCCGCCCCTCCGAATGCAAAGCCTGGCAACTGACCGCTGAGATCGCCGCCCAGGTGATCGCCCGTGCCGCTGCTCGCAGCAACCGCCTGGTGATCGACTACGAGCACCAGACTCTGAATGCGGCCAAGAACGGCCAGCCCGCACCAGCCTCCGGCTGGTTCAAGGCGCTGGAATGGCGCGAAGGCGTGGGCCTGTTCGCCATCGACGTCGACTGGACGGCCAGAGCGGCCGACATGATCGGCGCCAGAGAGTACCGCTACCTCTCCGCCGTTTTCACCTACGACAAGCACGGCCGCGTGATCGAAATCCTGCACGCGGCGCTGACCAATAACCCGGCCCTGGACGGCATGGACGAGGTCAGTCTCGCCGCGTTGTCGCGCCTGGCCTCCCTTTCCCACAACCCGTCCGTAACTGAGGAGGACCCCACGATGGACGAACTGATCGAGCAGCTGCGCTGGCTGCTCAGCATGCCCGTTGGCTCGACGGCCGATGACATCACCGCCCAGCTGAACAAGGTGATCAACCAACTGTCCGGCGGCCAAGGCACTGCGGCCGCCAGCGTCAACCTGCTGGAGCTGCTGACCAGCAAAGACACCCAAATTGCCGCGCTGTCGGCCAACCAGGTCGACCCGGCCCGCTTCGTTCCCCTCGACGCCATGCGCGAACTGCAGACTCAGGTCGCAGCACTGACCGCCCAGCTGCAGGGCGGCGAAGTGGACAAGCTGGTAGTGGCCGCACTGTCGGACGGCCGCCTGCTCCCAGCCATGGAAACCTGGGCGCGCGGCCTCGGCAAGACCAACCTGCCGGCGCTGCAGGACTTCCTGACCACCGCCCAGCCGATTGCCGCGCTGACCCGTACCCAGACCCAGGGCATCCCACCCATCGACGCCCCGAAGGCCGCATCCGACGCGGACCTGATCGCGGTCTGCTCGCAGCTCGGTCTCAATGCCGCTGACTTCCAGGAGGCTAAGTAATGACTGCGACCATCCAGGACCGCAATACCCCCTTCAAGGACGGGGAGCTGATCCCCACGCCGGTCGCGGCAAATACCACGATCCCGGCGGGCGCCATCGTCTGCGTCAACGCTAATGGCTTCGCCACTAACGGCGTGACCGCCACCGGCCTGACCTACCTCGGCCGCGCCGACGAGCGCGTTGAGAACACTGGTCCGGATGGCGCCGCCGTTGTCCTGGTACGCCGAGGCAAGGCGTTCAAGTGGGCGAACGACTCGGGCGATCCGGTCTCCCAGGCCAGCTTTGGCCGCCCCTGCTACGTCGTCGACAACCAGACCGTGGCCAAGACCAACGGCACCAACACCCGCTCGCAGGCCGGCACCGTCGTCGGTGTCGAGGCCGACGGCGTGTGGGTCATCTAGGAGTAAGCCCCATGCTCATTAATGCCTCTACCCTCAAGGCGATCTTCGTTAGCTTGAAGACGCTGTTCAACAATGCCTTCGACGCGGCACCGAGCCAGTGGCAGGAAGTCGCCATGCTGGTGCCTTCCACCGCTGCACAGAACGACTATGCCTGGCTGAGCAACTTCCCGCGCATGCGCAAGTGGATCGGCGCCAAAGCGGTGAAAGCGTTGGAGGGGTCGAAATACACCATCGTCAACAACGATTGGGAGGCGACCGTCGAGGTCGACCGCAACCATATCAAGGACGATCAGCTCGGCATCTACAAGCCACAAGCCGAAATGGCGGGCTTTTCGGCCAAGCAGTTGCCGGACGAGATCGTGTTCGAGCTGGTGAATCAGGGCTTCACCAGTCGGTGCTACGACGGCCAGTACTTCTTCGACGACGATCACCTGGTAAACGGTCAGTCGGTCTCCAACAAGGGCACCAAGAAGTTGTCCATTGCCTCGTTGGCGGCGGCGAAGGCCAGCTATGGCGCCGCTCGAACCGCGATGAAGAAGCTCAAGGACGATGAAGGTCGCCCGCTCAACATCAATCCGAATGTCCTGCTGGTGCCGGCCGCCCTGGAAGACGACGCCAACGCACTGATGACGGTCGACCGCCTGGAGGACGGCAAGCCGAACCCCTACAAAAACACCTCCAAAGTGGTGGTAGCGCAGTGGCTGACTTCGGACACCTCCTGGTTCCTGCTCGACACCACCAAACCGGTCAAACCGTTCATCTACCAGGAACGCGAGGCTCCGGTGTTCGTGGAACAGACCGACCCGCAGTCCGAGAACGTGTTCGACCGTCGCAAGTTCAAGTTCGGCGCGGAGGCACGTGCGGCCGGTGGCTACGGCTTCTGGCAGCTGGCCTACGGCTCGACCGGCACCGAGGAATAAGGGGGAGATATGGCTAGCGCGAAATCCAAAACCGACCCGAAGCAACCCGGCGACGAACCGACCACGCCTCCGGCACCGAACGATGCGTTGCAGGCCGAAGCTAGCGGCACGCCCGAGCTGAAGGAGGACATCGACGCGGCGCCGGGTAGTGAGCCACTGCCGGACGCCCCGGTGGCCGACAACACTGCCCAGGCCGACGTGGAGACGCCGCACCAGGACAACGACCAGGTACCGCCGCGCCCGTTCGGTATGCCGACCGCCATCGAAGTCGTGGCCAAGTGCGAGCAGTTCCGCCGCGCCGGCCGAGTATTCGGCCGTGAACCGGTGCGCATCCCGCTGACCGAGCTGGACGAAGCGCAGGCCAAGGCGCTGCGGGATGAGCCGATGCTGGTGATCACCCTCGCAGCTCCCCAGGAGGACTGAGCATGTACGCGACCCGTGACGACATGGTGGTCCGCTTCGGTGAGCTGGAAGTGATTCAGCTTGCCGACCGGGAGGAAACCGGCCAGATCGACGACACCGTGCTGAGCGGCGCCCTCGAGGCAGCCAGCGTGGAAATCGACGGCTACCTAGGCGGTCGCTACCCGCTCCCGTTTGCCGAGCCGCCGAAGATCCTGACCGGCTACGCCTGCGACATCGCCCGCTATCGACTGTGCGGCAGCGGCACTCAATTGACCGAGGACATCCGCAACCGCTTCGACGATGCCAAGCGATTCCTGGAGATGGCGGGGGCCGGCAAGATCACCTTGGGCGGCATGCCTGGAGGCGGGCCGGCACCGGTTTCCAACACGGTGCAGTTCGCCACGGGGACGCGCGTCTTCGCTCGGGATGGGGGGGCCTTCTGATGATCCTGGTCCAAACCGAGAACGCCATCATCGACCGCCTGAAGACCGGCCTCGGCAAGATGGTCAAAGAGGTCGGCAGCTATGGCGGCGAACTCGACGAGGGGTTGGAGGAAGCGATCCGCCGCTTCCCGGCCGCCTGGGTCACCTTCGGCGGCGTCACCAAAACCGAACCTACTGGAACCAGCCGCCAGAAGTACAAAGCACACGGCCAATTCGTGGTGATGGTGGGTGATCGCAGCGTGCGCAGCGAAGCGGCCAGCCGCCAGGGCGGCCCCGCGCGGGGCGAGGTCGGCACCTATCCGCTGATCTATGCCGTGCGCCGGCTGCTGGTCTCCCAGGACCTCGGGCTGCCCATCCAGGAGCTGATGCCCGGCCGGGTGCGGACGCTGTTCAACAGCCGGCTGGAGCGCCAGGCGTTCTCGGTGTTCGCCTGCGAGTTCCACACCGCCTGGATCGAGCACGCACTGCCCCGCGACCACTGGCCCTATCCGCCGTCGCCGTCCGACCCGGTCGACCCCAGCGCGCCGTACCAACCCGGCGGCCCCTATGCCGACGACGCGGTGTTCGTCCCTTATGGCGGCCAGCTGGCCCAGCCGGCCCAGGACTGGCTGCGTACCGGTCTCAACTACCACTTGGCCCCGGACGACGGCAGCGCCGACGCCCAGGACATCATCCCGACGAGGACAATCCGATGAACGAGATTCGAGTGAAAGCCGCCCCCGGCATCAAGGTGCCGAAGGAAGGCCGCCCGCGCGAGTACATCACCGACACCGAGGCCGAGATCGTGCCGGCCAGCGTCTACTACCTGCGCATCGTGGCCGAGGGCGACCTGATCAAGGTCGACGACAAGGCCGGTGACAAAACCACCGCAAAAGCGAAGGGAACCGAGTAATGGCCAGCCCCAATATCAGCTTCGACAGCATCCCGGCCAGCATCCGCAAACCGGGCAAGTACTTCGAATTCAACACCCGCTTCGCGGTACGCACGCTGCCAGGCAACCTGCAGCGTGTGCTGATCCTCGGCCAGAAGCTGGCCAGCGGTAGCCAGCCCGCCCTGGCGCCGGTCGACGTGTTCAGCGACGAGCAGGCGGCCCAACTGTTCGGGCGCGGCTCCCAGCTGCATCTGATGGCACGCGCTGCGATCACCGCGTATTCCTACCTGCAGCTGACCGCCATCGCGGTCGCCGATGGCGCGGGCAATGCGGCCAGCGGCACCACTACGCTGACCGGTACAGCGACCGGCAGCGGCGTGCTGGGCCTGTGGGTCGGCGCCTCCCGCGTCGACGTGGCGATCAACAGCGGTGACACCGCTGCGGCTGTCGCCACTCGCCTGACGGATGCGCTGGCGACCCGCCCGGACCTGCCAGTGACCAGTACCGCCGCCGCTGGCGTGGTCACGCATACCTGCGTCCACAAGGGCACGCTCGGCAACGACATCAAGCTGGTGGCCAGCAGCACCGCACCCGGCTTGAACGTGGCGGCGGTGTCGCTGACCGGCGGAAGCATCGACCCGGACTACGCCCCGGCCCTGGCGGCGGTGGCCAGTGCCGGCCACCAGATCCTGGTGGCGCCGCTCTCCAGCCAGTCGGTGCTGACCGCGCTGCGCTCGCACCTGGATTTCGTGTCCGGCCCGATGGAACAGCGCGGCGCCATCGGCGTGTTCGGCTGGCCCGGCACGCTGGCCAGCGGCACCACCTTGGCCGGCCAGATCAACAGCGGCCGCATTACCGGCGCCTGGCATCGCGGCTCGCTGCGTCTGCCGTGCGAGGTCGCTGCGGGCTTCGCGGCGGTACTGGCCAGCGAGGAAGACCCGGCGCGGCCACTGAACACCCTGGCCATCAACGGCCTGGACGTGACCGGCATTGACCAACGCCCGACCCGTACCGAGCAGGAAAACGCCCTCTACAACGGCCTGACCCCGTTGGAGATCGGCCCCGGCGACAAGGTGCAGATTGTCCGGGCGATCAGCACCTACACCAAAGACCCTCAAGGCGTCGACGACGTGTCGCTGCTCGACATCACCACCATCCGCACCCTGGACTACGTGCGCAAAGCCTGCCGCGAGCGCATCGCGCTGCGCTTCCCGCGCGAGAAGCTGTCCGAGCGCACCCCGCCGAAAGTCCGTTCGGAGCTGCTCGACGTGCTGTTGAAGCTGGAAGAGTTGGAGATCGTCGAGGCGGTCGAGGCCAACCAGGCCGGCCTGATCGTTGAGCGCGACAGCCAGGACGTGAACCGGCTGGACGCCAAGATCCCGGTCGACGTGGTGAACGGGCTGCATGTGTTCGCCGGTCGCATCGACCTGCTGCTGTAACAACCTGGGGCGACTGGAGGCCATCAGACCCGTGAAGGTCGCCCTCTCCAAGGAGAACCAACATGGCACTACAGGAATACGCCGGCGCCATCGTGCTGGAAGTGGACGGCAAGGAGGTCGAGGTGATCGACATGTCCGTGACCAGCAAGACCGGCCGCAAGCTTGTCAAGACAATGAACAAGACCGGCCGTGCCAAAGGCTTCGCCAAGGGCATCGCCGAATACGAAATGTCGCTGACCGTGGCGATACCGCTGTCGGGCGACCTGGACTGGGAAGCCATCGAGGGCGCCAAGCTGACCGAGTACCCGCTCAGCCCCGGCGGCAAGCGTACCAGCTTCATCGACTGCTTCACCCTGGAGGTGGGCGAGAAATACTCGGTCGATAACGAAGCCCGCCGCGACATCAAACTGCAGTCCCTACGCAAGGTGACCGAATGAACCAAGTTGAACTTCAGGGCGTCGTCGAACAGCCCAAGGACATCCCGATTGAGGTCCGCCTCGGCCTGACCTTCAACGGCATCCGCTCGGTGAGCGGCGCTCTGGACTTCGGGGTCGAGTACCCGCCTGAGTCCGGCAAACTGCACTTCGACTACGAGCTGCGCCTACCCATGGTTGGCGACAACATCGCCGCCATTGAGGAGCACGGCGTTGCGTCGAACCTGCGCATCAACACCGCGATGATCGCGCGCTGCTTGACCCGGCTGGGCAACGTGCCAGCCAAGGACATCGGCTACGAACTGCTCGACGCGGCGTTGGTTGACGAGGACTTCGACGTCCTGACCCTCGCCCAGGGCGCTCTTAAAAAAAAGCGGATGGCGTCGAGTCCCAACTTGCCAACTTCCGCCTCGCCGTCGTTGCTCTCGGCAAGCACGGCATCCCCGAGTCTCGCGTCCGCGAGCTGAGCGCCGCCGAGTTCGAGGGCTACCTCGCTGCGGTAGGCAGCCTGTATGGCGACAAGCCCAGCAGGCCGCCGGCCGGCGATAGCGAAACCCGCCACGTCAAATCCAGACGCCGTAAAAAGCCCCGATAGCCATGTCCAGAAACCCCGAAGTTGCTCTGACCCTGCGAGCCCGCGACGAGGCATCCCGCGTCGTCGGGCGGGCCATGCAGGAGACGGAACGCAGCACCCAGCGAGCAGAGCGCGCCGTCATCGGGCTGTCTCGCGAAAGCCAGCGCATGGCCAGCGCCCGCGAGCAGTTGGGCGTGCGGGCCGAGCGCGCCATCCAGCGCGAGATCCGGCTGACCGAAGCGGCCTACCAACGCCTGGCCAGCAGCGGCACGCTGTCGGCCAAGGAACAGTCGCGCGCCTACACCGCGATGCGGAATCAGGTGCGAGAGTTGCGCCGCGAGATGCAAGGCGTTAGCCAGCTGCAGCGCGGCATGATGGCAGGGGCCAAGGGCGTGGCGGCCGGCGTGGCCGGCGCCGCTGGCGCGGGATATGTGCTGGCCCAACCGGTCAGGCGGACGATGGACTATGACCGGCGCTTGGCGATGATGGCCAATACGGCCTATGCCGAGCGGGATGTTGCCGGTCGCCGCGCGGGCATGCGCGAACTCGACGAGGCGATCAAGCACGCCGTGCGCGTGGGCGGCGGCACCCGCGAGGGCGCGGCCGAGACGCTGGACAACCTGATCGCCTCGGGCTCGATGAGCCAGAAGACCGCCATTAATCTGCTGCCGACCCTGCAGAAGAATTCGACCGGCACCGGCGCCGACCCGAACGAGCTGGGCAATATTGCCGTCCGGGCGATGCAGACCTTCAAGATCAAGGAAAACGAAATCCCGATGGTGCTGGACATGGCCATCAAGGCCGGCCAGGAAGGCGGCTTCGAGCTGAAGGACATGTCGAAGTGGCTGCCACAGCAAATGGCGGCCGCCAAGCAGTCAGGCATGTCCGGCATGGCGGGCATGGCCAAGCTGCTGGCGGTCAACCAAGCCGCAGCTATCACAGCCGGCACCAAGGACGAGGCCGGCAATAACGTGGTCAACCTGCTGGCCAAGATCAACAGCCAGGACACCGCCCGCGACGCGGCCAAGATCAGCTCGACCACCTTCCAGGAGAAGAAACGGGGCGACAAGAGCAAGGGCATTGACCTCGCCGGCACCCTGGCCGCCGCCCGCGCCAAGGGGGTCGACAGCCTGGATGCTTTCGTCGGCCTCGTCGACAAGGTTGTCAGCCACGACAAGCGCTACCAGGACATCCAGGGCAAGCTGAAGGTCGCCAAGGGGGACGACCGCAAGGCGCTGCTGGAGTCGCAGGCCGACATCCTGCAGGGCTCGGCCGTCGGTACCCTGATCCAGGACCGCCAAGCGATGATGGCCCTGGTCGGCTACATGGGTAACCGCCAGTATGTGAAGGACATCGAGAAGAAATTGCCTAGCGCGGGCGGCACCGGCCAGGCCAACTTCGATCTGATTCAAGGCACGGCGTCCTACCAGACCGAACGCGCCAAAAACGAGAAGGCTATTGCCGAGCAGAATGCGTTTGACGGGCTCAGCAATACCATTGGCGATGTGTCCGGCAAACTCGCCGATTACGCCCAGAAGTACCCCGGCTTGGCCACGGCCCTCGTCGGTGCTGGAACCGCCGCGACCGCGCTGGCAGCGGGCGCTAGTGCGGCGGCCTTGCCCTTGATGCTGATGGGGGGCGGCGGCCTCGGCGGCCTGCTTGGCGGCGCGGCTGGCCGTGGCGCGCTGGGCGGCGTGGCCGCCCGCTTGGGGCTCGGCAGCGCGGTCGGCGCATCCAGCGGCCTGCTGCTAAGGGGTGGCCTGGCCGGCGGGCTTTCCATCGCCGCCCTAGAAGCTGCCCGCGCGGCCGGGCTGCCCGACGTCGACGAGAAGAAGGGCCGCCAGGACGTCAAGAACGGTAACTGGCTGGCCGCTTCGACCCACCTGTCCGCCGGAGACTTCCTCGCCGCCCTGCGGGACAACCTGTTGAAAGGCAACCCCGCCGAGGCCGGCGCCGGCAAACCGCTGCAGCGCAACGCCCCCTCGGCCACCGCCCCCATCCCGCAACTGGATCTGCTGCAGTCCACCGCCAACGCCTCGACCAAGCTGGACCTCGCCGCGCAGAAGATGCAACAGGCGACCAGTACGCCAATGGTGATGCAGTTGAAGGGCGAATTCCGGATCAACGGCAGTGATCTGGTCGCCGTGGTGAACCAAAGCAACAGCAAAGAAGCACGGAGGAACTAATGGCCTGGGAAAAAACCCTGCTCGATGCCTCGTTCCGGGGCATCAAATTCGACTGCCTGCGCACTCAGGACAGCGCCCAGCGTGACACCGCCAGCCACGAATATCCGTACCAGGACGGCGCCGACGTCGAAGACCTCGGCCGCAAGGCGCGGCGCATCGTCATCTCGGCGATGTTCTTCGGCAAGGACTACGAGACCCGCCTGCAGGCGTTCCTCAAGGTGCTGGACGCGCCGGGTCATGGCGAACTGATTCACCCGGTGTTCGGCAGCATCAAGCAGGCCCAGCTGACCGACTACCAGGTGGCCCACGAAGCCGACAACCCGGACGCCTGTACGGTCGAGCTGACCTTCGTCGAGGCCACGCCAGGCAACCCATTCTTCGTGCAGCAGCTGCCGGCCCAGAAGGCCGAGGCCGTTAGTTTGCTGGCCTCGGTCGGCAAGTTTAACGGGATCGAGGCGTTCTCCTTGGGGCTGGGGAGCCTCAGTAGCCTCAAGAACGGCGTGCTCGGTCGATTGAATGCGCTGCGCGACATGGCAACCGGAACGCTCGGGGCGATCCGCAGCCAGGTGAAGGGATTTATCTCCTCCACCCTGGACATCATCAACTTCCCACGCGCCTTCGCCGGTGACCTGGTCGGCATGGTGTCCGGCTTGGTCGACCTGCGCTCTTTCGACAAGAACGTGCTGATGTCGGACTGGAAGAGCCTGTCCGGTCAGCTGCGCGACATCGTCAAGCTGCCGGCCAAGGTCGCCAGCGGCTCGGTGTCGGCCGGCGGTGTCGCGGCGGGCTACGGGACTGGGGGCGGCTCCGGCAGCACGGGAGGTTCAACGGGCGGTGGCGGTTCTGGCAGCAGCAGTGGCAGCCTCATCACCGACAGCAAGCCGATCCCGGCCCAGCCCGAGGACGTGGCGCTGATCACCGCCGTGCTCCAGGTCGCGGTGTCGACCGTGCTGGCCGAAACCGCCGGCCAGATCTTCGCCGCTGAAGCCGAAGCGCCGACCCTGTCTCCCCAGGAGATCGAGCAGATCAGCAACGACGTGCGCGACACGCTGCAGGACGCGATCGAGGCGCACCGCGAGCTGTTTCCGGTCGAGGTGGCCCGCCCTGTGACAGAGGCGCTCAAGGACGTCGCTGCCGCCGTGCAGGCCGCCGCCATTGCGGTGATCGACGCGCGCCCGCCGCTGGTGACCCGCCGCGTCGACGCACCCGGCAACCTGCACCTGACCGCGTTCCGCTGGTACGGCGACTACAGCCGCGCCCAGGAGCTGGCCCGCCTCAATCCGCAGCTGCGCAACCCGAACACTCTGCAAGTGGGAGACATCCTGAATGCCTACGCCAAGTAAGCCCACCGCCGACGACAGCACCGTCAGCCTGCTGATCGGCGGCCATGTGCACAGCACCTGGAGCCACTACGACATCGACTCCGACCTGATGATCCCGGCCGACGCCTGGCAGGTCGACCTCGGCCTGCCGCAGGGCGTGTTCCCACCGGCCGTCGAGCCCGGTGCCCCGGTGGTGGTGCGCATCGGCCGCGACACCGTGATGACCGGACGGGTTGACGAAATCGCCCACGGCATCGGCAAGAACAAGCACACCCTGTCGATCAGCGGCCGCGACGGCGCGGCGGTGCTGGTCGACTGCAGCGCCGCGATCTTCACCGCCAAGCAGGCCACCTTGGCCGAAATCATCGCCAACGTGGTCAAGCCCTTGGGCATCACCAAGGTGCGTATCGACGCGACCAAGACCGGCACCGCCGAGAAGGTCAACGTCGAGCCGGGCGACACCGCCTGGGACACCCTGGTGCATGCGGCCGAGGCCAACGGGCTGTGGCCGTGGTTCGAGCCGGATGGCACGCTGGTGGTGGGCGGCCCGGACTACAGCCGCCCACCGGTGGCCAGCCTGGTGCTGAAGCGCAGCGGTAAGGGCAATAACGTGATCGAGCTGACCCACACCCGCAGCATCGCCGAGCGCTATTCGGAATTCACCGTGCTCGGCCAGTCGCACGGCACCGGCAGCAACGCCGGCAAGAACGCCCTGAAAAGCACGGTACGCGACGAGACGGTCAAGCTGTACCGGCCGAAGATTGTGGTCGACCACGACGCCGAGAACGCCGAGGCGGCACGGGCGCGCGGCCGCAAGCTGATCAGCGACTCACGCCTGAAGGGTATGACGCTGACCGCCCTGGTAAAAGGCCACCGCACCAGCGGCGGCGAACTGTGGTCGCCCGGCCAGCGCCTCCACCTGGTCAGTGAGCCGCACGGCATCGATGCGGTGTTCTTCCTGATGGCGCGCAAGTTCCAGGGCGGCCGGGGCCAAGGCACCACCACCCGACTGACGTTGAAAGAGGACCAGGTGTGGGTGCTCGACGCCCACCCGCACAAACGCAAGCACCGCCGGGGCCGCAATGGCTCGGGCTCGGGCGGCGTCGAACCAGTGGACGTGACGCAATGATCAGGGAAATCGACAAGCGCATCAGCCGCGCGATGGCCGGAGTACGCCAGGCGTTTCGCGGGGTATTGTCACGGGTGAACAGCAGCAGCCAGGTGCAGTTGGTGCAGGCCGATGGCCTGGCCGGCGAGACGCTGCAGGACGCCGAACTGTTCCAGCACTACGGCTTCACCAGCAACCCGCTGCCCGGCTCGATGGCGGTGATCCTGCCAATGGGCGGCAAGACCAGCCACGGCATCGTGATCGCCACCGAGCACGGCAGCTACCGCCTGCAGGCGCTCAAGCCCGGCGAGGTGGCGCTGTACACCGACGAGGGCGCCAAGATCGTGCTGAAGCGCGGCCGGGTGATCGAGACCGAGTGCGACGTGTACCGGGTGAACTGCAAGAGCTGGGAGGTGAACGCGGCCGACAAGGCTGATTTCAACACCCCGATGCTGACCGCCAGTCAGCAGGTCACCGCCCAGGGGCTGATCAGCGGCAACGGCGGGCTGGCGATCCAGGGCGGCGATGGGGCGAAGGTGACCGGCAGTCTGACCACCAGTGGTGACGTGGTAGCCGACGGTAAGAGCTTGATAAACCACACCCACCCTGGTGACTCGGGTGGAGTAACGGGGCCACCGCGCTAATGAGCTTCGTCAATGGCATACCCTGGCTTTACATGTATATTGACGTTTCCCTGATGACTAGGAGAACGGCAAATGGAATATATCAGTGCGGGTGTCCAGTACGATGATTTTGTGGGACAAGTAGCAGCAGATTGCCACGATAGCCTTGCTAGCTTCAGCGCTTACATGAAGGGGAGAGGGTTGATCGAAGATGGGGAATTCGTCATTGCTATCAACTTCTATTCTGGCGATAACGGTTTCTTAAGCACCTCTGTCCTGGTCGCCCCGTTGCAAGGTTATGATTCCGTTCCCGCATGGCTTGCGGCTAACCCAGATCCATTGCCGGTCCGTAAGGTGTCGTTGGATGTCTCTCTGGACCAGTTCTTTGACCTGTTCAAACGATTCGAAGTGGTGATGGCTCCAAAGGGGTTGGCTGTATTAGGACGGGGCTACAACTCCTAGCATCTTACTGAGCTTCTTCCCCCCATGCCCCGCATACAGCGGGGCATGGTCGTTTTACTAGGCCGGCAAGCATCGACCTGCATGCCCCGTATGCTCCGGGAGCATGCTATGGTCTCGCCTAGCAAACGGTGGATGAGATACAACTATGGGAAAAGTAACAGATCAAGTTGTAAGCGTAGCGATGTCGACAGCCGCGGCTATGATAGGGGCAAAATGTTCGGAACTGACAGGACCTACAGCACTGGTGGCTGCGTTAACCCAATTTGGAGCAGCGATCAATGCGGGTGGTTTTTTCTCTCAAGTAGCAGATGCTCAAGCGGATGTGATTGCAAGTGCGGCTGAACGTATACAGAATTTTGGCACAGGTACTGAGTTATCTCTCCGCCAATTAGAGATGGTGGCTGCACTGGTCAGGACAACAACGCAAACTCTTGATACTGAGAAGCTCGCGTATCTCCGGGAATGTTTGGTTAATGTATGCCTAGATTCCAATCTCAATAATGAGGAAGTAGCGGTTCGTTTGATCAGAGATATCACGACGAAAGAAATCGCCTTCCTCGTAGCAACGATTAAGTTTGGGCACATCACAAGTTCTGAACAGAAAGCCAAAGAACAAGGATGGTATTACATTAAGGACGAAGATGATTCGGCCCTAGCGACCGGTTTAGCTTCATTGGGGCTGCTTTTTCGCCGCGATGCAATATATGAGTGGTACAGGTTCACCCCTATTGCTCACCAGCTAGTGCAGATGGTTACCCAAAGGTACTGAACCGCTTCCACTCCGTCCCATTCCGCCATGCCCCGCACACTGCGGGGCATGGAGGCTTTACTCGACCCGCAAACCGGCGACTATGCCGGCTCCCGCACTGACACCCTGGCCAACGCGGTCTACCTGCGGCTGATGACGCCGCTGGGCAGCTGGTGGGCCGACCCGACATTGGGGTCGCGCCTGCACGAGCTGCAGCGCGAAAAAGACCTGCCCCGCGTCGCGATGCTGGCCCGCCAGTACAGCGAGCAGGCACTGGCATCGCTGCTCAAGGACGGCCGCGCCGACCGCATCGAGGTCGGCACCATCCGGACGCAACCGGGCTGGCTGCGCTTGGACATCGAGGTCGAAGACGCCAGCGGCCGCGTCCAGCACTTCCAACATCCGGTGAGGGTAAGCTGATGGCCTTCGCCGTTCCACCCTTTGCCACGATCCGCGACACCCTGCTGCGCGACCTGAAGAACCAGCTGCCCGATGCCGACACCGGCCCGGACAGCGACTTCTTCGTCCGGGCCACCTCGGTGGCCAGCGTCGTCGAGGGGCTGTACCAGCACCAGGCGTGGATCGTCCGGCAGATCTTCCCCGACACCGCCGACCGCGACTTCCTGGAGCTGCATGCGCGGGTGCGCGGCCTGAGCCGTAAGCAGCCGACCACCGCCCAGGGGACGCTGCGCCTCAGCGGCACGCCGGGCGCGGCCGTGCCCTCTGGGCTGACCGCCAAGCTGGGAGGCTCAAGCTACACCACCAGTTCGGCCGCCACACTCGACGCCGCCGGCAGCGCCATCGTCAATGCAGTGGCCTCCGTGACCGGCATCGCCGGCAACGCGCTGGCCGGCTCGCTGCTGGAGCTGAGCGCCGCGCCATCCGGCCTAGCCAGCCAGGCCACGTTGGTGACGATGACCGGCGGTGTCGACGAGGAGTCCGACGCCGAGCTACTGGCGCGGTTACTGGGGCTGATCCGCCGCCCACCGGCCGGCGGCAATAAGTACGACTACCGTCGCTGGGCGATGGAGGTCACCGGGGTGACCGCCGCCTATGTGTACCCGCTGCGCCGTGGCCTCGGCACCGTCGACGTGGTTATCACCTCGGCCGGCGAGTTGCCCTCGGCCGCCACCATTGCGGTAGTGCAGGCCCATATCGACGACCTCCGCCCGGTGACCGCGAAGAACTGCCTGGTGCTGGCGCCGACGCCGAAGGTGGTCAACATCGTGGCCTCCGTGCAGCTGGCCGGGGTCACGTTGGAAGCCGCCCAGGCGCAGATCGGCACCGCCTTGGCCAGCTACTTCGGCCAACTGGCCCCCGGTGAGACGGCGATCAAGAGTCGCATCGAGGCGCTGATTTCCGACTTGGCCGGCGTGGTCGACCGTGCTGTGACGCAGCCGACCGCTAACGTGGTGCCGGCGACCGACGATACCAAGGTGGAATGGGTGCGCCTGGGCACTGTCAATGTGGTGCCGATGTCATGAGCCACCGCGAGCTGTTGGCTTTGCTGCTGCCGCCGGTGAGCTATGCCCCGAACGGTGCGGCGCTGCAGGCGGAACTGAGCGCCGAGGGCCAGGCGCTGGACGGCACGCTCGCCAATGCCGACCGCGCCAAGGGCGGCATCACCCCATTCCATGCCGAGCAGATGTTGCCCGACTGGGAGCGCGTCTGCGGCATTACGCCGTCACCCGGTGCGGGCTATCAGCAACGGCTACAGACGGTGCTCGCCAAGTTGGCCGAAACCGGCGGCCTGTCCATCCCATATTTCACGCGTCTGGCCGCTGGCCTGGGCTACCAGATTTCCATCCAGGAGCCGCAGCCGTTCCGGGCCGGCGAGAGCATGGCCTCGGACACCGTCTGGGTGGCGGAAATCATCTGGGTGTGGCTGGCGGTCGTGCATGGCAGCGCCTCGCTGGCCTACCAATTCAACGCCGGCCAAGCCGTCGCCGGAGACCGGTTGTCGAGCTTGGGCGACCCGGTCCTCGAAGACGTGTTCCGCGACCTGAAGCCCGCGCACACCTTCGTCTACTTCGACTACCAGGAGCACTAACCATGCAGGCTATTAACTCGTCGGACGGGCTGTTCCACGACGGCAACCCGGCCACCAGCCAGCCGGGCACCATCGTCACCGCCGCCTGGCTCAACGCCATCCAGGGCGAGCTGCTCTCGGTGCTGGCCGGCGCCGGGATCGCGCCGGATGCGGCCAAGCTCAACCAGGTCGCGGATGCCGTTAAGAAACTGGCGAACAGCGGCGTGCCGAATCTTCCCGTCACTGATAACTCACAACAGGCCGCCAATACCGCGTTCGTCCAGGCGCTGCTGCGCCAATATGGTCTCGCCGTTAGTACCAAGTCGCTCAACCCGGCCGGCGACTTGAACACTGTCACCGACAGCGGGAATTACTACCTGCAGGGAGTGACGGCCAACAGCCCGGTGGCCAGCAACCCGAACGGCTATCTGATCGTGCACCGCTTCCCGACCGATGGCAGCTACTGCCTGCAGATGTTCCGGGCAACGGGAAACGGTAGTGGATCGGCCAACCCGTTCTATACGCGCCGCTGCATTGCGGGGGTGTGGGAACCGTGGCTGGCGTTGGCAACAACGGACAGGACTGGTGACAGCGGTGCACTGTCGTTCCGCGACAAGCTCATCAATGGCAACTTCGACATCTGGCAGCGCGGTGCCGGTCCATTCACATCGTTCGCTTACACAGCCGACCGCTGGTATCAAAGCGCTGCCGGCTCCACCGTGTCGACCACGCGCCAGGCGTTCGCGCTGGGCCAGACCGAGGTGCCAGGCGAGCCGACCTATTATCTGCGCTCGACTGTCACTTCGGTCGCCGGCGCCGGCAACTACGTCGCCAAGGTGCAGAAGATCGAAAGCGTGCGCACTTTCGCCGGGAAGAAAGCCACCTATCACTTCTATGCCCGAGCCGACGGCAACAAGAACGTGGCGGTATCACTCTCGCAGACCTTCGGCACCGGCGGCGCACCGTCAGCGGCGGTACAGACCTTCGGTAAGCTGATCGCGCTGACGAATCAATGGCAGAAGTTCGTCGTCACAGTCGACTTGCCGAGCATCTCCGGCAAAACAATCGGGACCAACGGTGATGACTATCTGGCGGTGCAATTCCATCTGGATGCCGGCGCGACTGTTGCCGCATCGCTGCCTGGCATGGGACAGCAAAACATCGTGTTCGACCTCGCGCGGGCGAAGTTCGAAGAAGGCTCAGTAGATACGCCATTCGAGACGCGGCCGATAGCGACCGAGCTGGCACTGTGCCAGCGCTATTACGAGGTATTTGGGTTGGGGCTGATTGGCGGAGTGCTAGCCGGGGGCGCCAATGGCTCGGTGGCCGGCACGTATAAGGTGATGAAACGCGCGACTCCGTCATTCGGCCAGCGCGCAGGGTTCGGCAGTTATCTGGTAACCCGAATAGCCAGCACCACGACTCCGTTTACGTCTGCCGTGGTTGGCGGTGCAGGGGTCATGATTTCGCCGCAGGGGCTGTTGATCAATTTCAGCCTGACAGGATGGACCCCGCTCAGTTTTGACGCAGGCGTTTCGATGATGGCCGACTACTTCTTCGTAGACGCAGAGCTGTGACCCCGCCTATCACCCTCAACCGACAATGGAGTAGCGCATGGCCGCAGCTTACAAACTGACAGCAAACCCTGACCTAGTGATCCGCCTGCAGGACGGCGTGAACATCCCACGCGGCCATCGTTGGTGGCCAACCGATGAGGAGCTGGCTAGCGCCGAGCCGGCCACATCGCTGCAGGAGGCGAAAGAGACCGCGAAGATCCGCATCAACGACGAGCGAGACAGGCTGGAAGCCACCGCCTTCCCCTACCGGGACCGCTGGTTCGATTCCGACCCGCGCTCGGTGCAGCGCATCACCTCGTCCGCCTTGGCCGCACAGTCGGCCAAGGCCACCAATGTCCCGTTCGAGATTGATTGGGCCGCCACCGACAACAGCATCGTGCCCTTGGACGCGGATGGCGTGCTCGGCCTGCCCGTAGCGCTAGCCGCCTATGCGGCCGGCCTGCACGCGGTCGCGCGCACACTGAGAGAGAAGATCGATCAGGCAGAGAGCGTCGAAGCCGTGGAGGCCATTGCCTGGCCGAAAGAACAGCCGTAAGGCTGTGAAGAGACAGCGACCGGCCGGGTGCGGGAACACTCGGCCGGCCAGCTGACCCGCAGCTTAGACCTGCAAGCCAACCCTAGGACTGTCACTTTCAGCGCTGAAAGCTCGGCAAGTTTAGCGGGTTTTTTGTCACTTGCAGATGAACTATGACATTCGTTGCGGCCAATGCGACCGCAAACTGGCCACCGGCCGCTACCTCGAATTGACCATCAAATGCCCGCGTTGCCGGGCACTCAACGCCGCGGGCCTCCGAGTGGTTGAGGATCGGTTGGTCCCGCCGGATGCGCATTGGCAGGACGGCATTGCCGCCCGTGAAGTCAGGGACTGGTGGCTGCAGCAGTAACTACTAATGGCAAGTACTTGAATTAAAATATAAATCCACCTAAACAGAAAATATAGCGCCTAGCGAGTCACCGGCCCGCACATTTTGTGATCGTCTTTAGCTCAAGGGGATAACTCATGCATAACGAAGCAGATGCACATCATCGCAGCCAAATTGCCGATGACATCCGCGACTTCATTACCCACCGCGCACAGTTGGACAACTGGGAGAAAGCTGCCATTTTCCAGGCCATCCGCGCCCTTCACCAGAACGCCAATTCCATAGCCGGTATATGGCTAGACCTCGCCAGATCCGAACTTGAGCTTGCCAAGGTCCCACCTGATCAGCGCAGTAAAAGCACGCCCGTTTGTCCATGGCATGACGAATTAACAGCTGGACAACTAATGACTATGACTCTGGACTTTTTGGATATTGAAGGTCTGTAAGAAGCCGACCAAGGGCGACGTGCCGATCACCTTTCGCCTCTACGTGCGCAACTGCTGGGTGGCCGAAGATCAGGTCTGGAATAGCCCGGACCACTGCGATAAGAGCATCGAGCTGGACGAGGGCAAGCACCGGCTAACTCGGTACTGAGTAAGCCCTGCAGAGAGAACGAAAGAGACCACAATCGAGGTATCGGCTTGCCTTACGTGTTATCCGGCCTGTCTGGGAAGCCTTCTCGAAGCAAGATTGGTCCTCCCAGACAACGTTCTATGGCCTCTGCGTTGTTCACGTAGTACTCGACACTTCGCGAGATCGCTTCGTCAGAAGGGCGCATTGGCCAATGCAAACTAATCTGCCCATGCATGTTCTCCTGCCAGAAGCTGATGCCTACCGAGTAGTCAGTCGCATTCGGACCAGGGATCGTCGCCTCGGGCGAATGGACCTGGTACTGCACCACCTTGCCACCGACGATGGTGCTGAGCTGCTTGTTGAACTCCATATCGACCTCTGAAGAAATGGTTTCTCGCCCGTTTGCTACTGAGGGTATTTATTCAGTTTCGCACTTTTCCCCCGTCTTCTACGGGGCTTTTTCACGTAGGAAGTAGACCGGAACATGGCAGAGCCAGCCGTTATCTGCTGCCGGTGCACTGATGGGGCGCTCACGTTATTCACGAGTGATGAGCAGATCATGGGGGGCTGCACTAGGTGCTTGCGGGGCGGTGCCAATACTGGCGCAAAGTTTGGGGTTTTCGGGAGGTGAGTAGTGCCAAAAGCAGCGCTAAAGAGTGCCAAATCGCGCGCCGCGTTACAGCCTGGCCGCTTGGCAGGCGCGAGGGAAGCCGAAGGCCAGCGCATCGGGGGTCGCCTTTCTTTGCCTACTTTCTTTGGCGAAGCAAAGAAAGTAGGCCGCCCCGCCGGGCGGGACCGGCGCTGCCACAGCCCCCACCAACGTTGGCCGAACGACATGTATCGCCAGTCCTTCGGTCAACACCTAGCACCCTACCTTTCGTGCCCGGCTCACACTCCCCCGTATCGAAGAACCAAAAAAAAAAGCCAGCCCACGGGGGCTGGCATCAATCTCATACAAGTACACACAGGGAGAGAGGAGAAACGTACCGACCGGTCCTCCCAGACCGACCGGCACCACACACCGGTTGATGCCGGTCATCCCGGCATCGCCCTCCCGACAAACCACCGTCAGGAGGCATTACATTCAAGGTTTACAGCAGGTGCCCCACCATCGGCGCGGCCAGCACGGTAGCCAGGCCACCGAACATCATAGTCAGGCTGGCAACCACGCCTTCCTCGGCACCGATCTCGTTGGCCTTGGCGGTACCCGCCCCGTGAGCGGCGGCGCCGAACAACGCGCCCTTGGCGAGTCGCGAACGCAGCGGCAGCAGCGAGATCATCAGTTCACCGATCAGCATGCCGCACACGCCGGTGATCACCACGAATACGGCGGTCAGGTTAGCCTCGGCGCCAAAGCTCGGGGCGGCGGCCATCGCGAACGGGGTGCTGATCGAGCGCGGCGCCAGGCTCTTCTGCAGCAGGTCCGACAGGCCTAGCAGACGGGCCAGCCACACCGAGCTCAACATCGCCACCGGCATGCCGACCAGCACGCCGGCGGTCAGCGGGAACCAATGCTTGCGGATCAGCGCGCGCTGCTCGTAGATCGGTACCGCGAAGGCCACGGTGGCCGGGCCGAGCAGCCAGCTGAGCCAGCGGGTCTCGCTGAAATAGGTGCTGTACGACACGTGGGTCAGCAGCACGCCGGCCACCAGCACCACCGGCACCGCGAACAGCGGCGACAGCCACCATACATGGAAGCGCTTGTAGAGGCGCTTCACCACGAAATACAGCGCGACGGTGACGACGAAGCAGATAATCGCAATCAGGGTTTCCATGACTTACGCCTCACTATGCAGATGGCGAAAACGACGACGTACGACGATTTCCAGCTTGTAGCAGGCATCGACTGCCAGCGACGTTGCAGTCATCACCAGCGCGGTCGACAGCACGATCACCACCATGATCTTCCAGCCCGCGTCGAGCATCAGATCGGAATAATTAACCACCGCCACCACCGCAGGGATGAAGAACAGCAGCATTTCAGCCAACAGCCAGCGCGCGCCGCGACGGCACCAGTTGAGCGGCAGCCAGCCCATCGCCAGCGCGCCCAGCGTCAGCGCCATGCCGATCACACCGGCCGGCACGGCAGGAATCAGTTTTTGCGAAACATGACTGGCGGCCAGCCACACCACGCATAGCAGTGCGACCTGAGAAGGCATCACCAACCATTGTTTTATTGCGGGGGAACTGGCCGTAGTCATGATTTTTCACACACAACACTAGAGAGAGTGAGCAGAGTATAGCGAGCGTCATATCATTCAAGAAATGAATTAAAATTATCGAAATCATTCCAAAAAGGCATTGATATGGATGTCCGCGCACTGCGCTACTTCATCGAGGTGGTTCGCCAGCAGAACTTCACCCGCGCCGCCGACGCGCTGTTCGTCACCCAGCCGACCATCAGCAAGATGGTGCGTCAGCTCGAAGAGGAGCTGGGCAGCCCGCTGATCCTGCGCGAGGGCCGTTCGTTCCGGCTCACCGATGCCGGCCGGGTCACCTACCAGCGCGGCCTCGACGTGCTGGCGGCGATGAACCGGCTCAAGACCGAGCTGGCCGACCTGTCCGAACTGGTGCAGGGCGAACTGGTGGTGGGCGTGCCGCCGATGGCCGGCGGCGCCTTCTTCGCTCCGGTGGTGAACGCGTTTCGGCAGCGCTACCCCAAGGTCGAACTGCAGCTGGTCGAGGACGGCGCGCAGGGCATCGAGAGCCGGGTGCGCACCGGCCAGCTGGAGATCGGCGTGGCAGTGCTGCCGGTGGACCCTGCGGCGTTCTCGTCGATCAGCTGCATCCGCGACCGCCTGTGCCTGGTGGCGCCGGCCGGCTCGCGCTGGCAAGGCCGCGCCGGCGTGCGGCTGAAGGAATTCGCCGACCAGCCGATGATCCTCTACCCCGAGGACTTCACCCTGTCGCACCGGGTGGCCGACGCCTATCGCAGGCTGGGCAAGCCGGTGAAGATCGCCGGGCGCAGCGCGCACTGGGACCTGATCGTCGCGCTGGTGGCTGCCGGCCTCGGTCTCGCGCTGCTACCCGAACGGGTGATCCGCAGCGTCGACCGCAACCTGTTCGACATCGTGCCGCTCGACGACGAGTCGCTGGTCTGGCACCTTGGCCTGATCTGGAAGCAAGACACCTATCTGTCCCACGCCGCGCGCGCGTGGCTGGAACTGACCCGTGAACTGCTGGGCGCCGGGCGCCCTGCCCCCCTGCCAGGAGATCCCGCATGAAACGCCTTGTCGCCCTCTTTGTCCTGTTGATCCTCACCGGCTGCGCCAGCCTGTCGCTGCAGAAGCCGCAGGTGAACGTGATCGACATCGTGCCGCAGCAGGCCACCCTGCTCGAGCAGACCTTCAAGCTGACACTGCGCATCCAGAACCCGAACGACAGGCCGCTGTCCGCCGACGGCCTGGCGTTCCAGATCCGGCTGGCCGACAGCGACTTCGGCAACGGCGTCAGCGCCGGCCCGATCGCGGTGCCGGCCTACGGCGACACCACCGTCGACGTGACGCTCCACACCACGCTGGCCGCCTGGCTGCGCCAGGCCGGCCGTTTCCTCGACGGCCAGCACCAGAGCCTGCCCTACGAGATCAGCGGCAAGCTCAACGGCCTGAACGGCTGGGGCACCATACCGTTCAAGACCCACGGCGAGCTGAAGCTGCCCAAGGCGCTGTCCGCCCCGCAGTAAGCGCCGCACTGGCATGAAAAAAGCGCCCCGAGGGGCGCTTTCTTGTTGGCCGAAGGGCCAGGCCGTCGCTTACAGCTTGAAACGGCTGAACGCGGTCTGCATGCTCTTGGCGGTGCGGTTGAGCACGTCGAGCGTCTGCATCGCCGACTGCAGCGCCGCGTCCGAATCGACGATCTGGCCGTTGATCGACTCGGTGCTCTGCGCCATCGCGGTGGCGGCGTTGTGCTGCTCGCCGGTCGACAGCGCGATCGCGCTGATCTTGTCGATCACCTGCTGCATGGTCTCGCCGATCTGCGCCATGCGCTCGCGCGCCGACTCGGTCAGGCTGGCGCTGGTATCGACCGCGCCGACCGTGCCCTGCATATTGCTGACCGCGCGGCCGGTCTCGGCTAGGATGCTCTCCACCGTGCCGCTGATCTCTACCGTCGCCTGGCCGGTGCGTTCGGCCAACTTGCGCACCTCGTCGGCCACCACCGCGAAGCCGCGGCCCTGCTCGCCGGCGCGCGCCGCCTCGATCGCCGCGTTCAGCGCCAGCAGATTGGTCTGGTCGGCAATGTCGCGGATCACATTGGTGATCTTGGTGATGTCCTGCGAGCGCTGCTCCAGCGACTTGAGCAAGGACGCCAGGTTGCCCACCGTCTGGCTGGTGCGCGACATCTCCTCGCTGATGCGCTGCATGTCGCCGGCACTGGCCGTCGACGCCTGGCCGGTTTCCTTGATCAGCTGGTCGGTCAACTGGGCGGTGTCGGCGATGTGCGAAATGCTCACCGTCACCTCCTCGATCGCCGCGGCATTCGAGCTGGAAATGTCGGCCAGGCGGTGCGAATCCTGCGCCACGCGCTCAACCGTGCCGCTCACCTCGATCACGCCGCCGGCCAGGCTGACCGCCTCCTCGCGCAGCTCGCGGAACATGCCGTTCAGGCGCTGCACGAAGCTGTTGAACGCCTCGGCGGTCTCGGCCACCTCGTCGTTGCCAGACACCTCGATGCGACGGGTCAGGTCGCCCTCGCCCTGCGAGATCTCGCGCATCGCGTCGCGCACGCGCAGCAGGCCACCGAGCAGGCGACGCAGGTAGGCGCTGCTCGCCGCCAGCACCGCCGCGACCACGATGGCGGCCGCCACCACGATCACCAGGATCAGGTGGTTGAGCGGCGCGTCCACCTCGGCCTTGTCGACCGCCACGCCCAAGAGCCAGTCAGAACCCGCGATCGGGCTCAGGCGCACCAGGAAGTCGTTGCCGTCGTACGAAACCTTCTTCACCTCGCCGCTGTCTGCCAGGCTCTTCACGCCGGCCGGATCGAGTTCCGGGATCAGCTCGTTGATCGGCTTCAGACCGGAGCCCGGTTTCTGATGCACGATCACCTTGCCGTCGCGGGTCAAGAGGAAGGCATGGCCCTGGCCGGCCAGCTTCACGCTCAACACCGACTTCTCCAGCGCGTCCATGTAGATGTCGCCGCCGGCTACCTTTTCCATGCCCGGAATCTTGCGGGCGATGGTCACCACCAGCTGGCCCTTGTGGCTTTCCTGCGCGTCCGGGTACGGCTCGGTCACCACCGCCTCCTGGCTGCCCTTGGCCTGGATGTACCAGGGGCGCGCGGCCGGGTTGTACTCGGCATTCGGCTTGGTCATGCCCGCCACCGAATACACCATCGACTGGTCGCTGCCGTCACCGATGTAGGTAATGCTGAAGCCGCCGGCTTCGGCCAACTGGGCCAGATAGGCACTGCCCTGCGCTGCCGGCTCATTGGCATGGCGCAAGGCGGCGTTCACCGCCATCTTGCGGCCGGCAAGCCAGTTGGCGATGAAGCGGGACTCGCCCGATGCCACCTGCTCGATTTCACGGTCGGCCTGGCTGTACGCGTTCTGGCGCACGTTGATGCAGGCAATCAGGGTGATACAGATGGTGGCAACCAGCATGGCCAGTGCCGTCAGCAGGGTCAGTTTGCTTCGTATGGATCGCATGACGAATCGGCTTTTTTAAGT
The DNA here is from genome assembly GCA_025989215.1 of Neisseriaceae bacterium JH1-16. Taxonomy (GTDB): domain Bacteria; phylum Pseudomonadota; class Gammaproteobacteria; order Burkholderiales; family Chromobacteriaceae; genus Crenobacter_A. Next base: position 622,983 of record JAPDNP010000002.1, read on the forward strand.
GATGGATTTGAAAGCCAATTATCACAGACTGTTCGGTGACTATTAAATATTTGATGACGATCGAGCATATAAAATCGACCGTATGCGGAACTTTTTGCAAAGCCGCCACACTCGACGTCTAGCCGGCACGCAACTGATTCAATGCCAAACAAAAACGCCACCCGGAGGTGGCGTTTTCTCGTTATCGAGCGACCCGAAGGTCGGCCGAAAACAGTCTTACATCATGCCCTTGGACTTGAGCAGTTCGACCATGGTCGAACCCAGCTCGGCCGGGCTGCGGGTGTAGGCGATGCCGGCTTTTTCGAACGCGGCGAACTTCTCTTCCGCCGTGCCCTTGCCGCCGGAGATGATCGCACCGGCGTGGCCCATGCGCTTGCCCTTCGGCGCGGTAACGCCGGCGATGTAGCCAACGATCGGCTTGGTCACGTGCGCGCGAGCGTACTCGGCAGCCTCTTCCTCGGCCGAACCACCGATCTCGCCGATCATGATGATCGCTTCGGTCTGCGGGTCGTTCTGGAACAGTTCCAGCGCGTCGATGTGGCTGGTGCCCGGGATCGGGTCGCCGCCGATACCGATGCAGGTCGACTGACCCAGACCCAGCTTGGTGGTTTGCGCCACGGCTTCGTAGGTCAGGGTGCCCGAACGCGACACGATACCGATCTTGCCCGGACGGTGGATGTGACCCGGCATGATGCCGATCTTGCACTCACCCGGGGTGATGATGCCCGGGCAGTTCGGCCCGATCAGACGCACGCCGCCGGTGGTCTCGATGTAGCGCTTTGCCTTCAGCATGTCGATGGTCGGCACGCCTTCGGTGATCACCACGATCAGGCCCACGCCCGAATCCACGGCTTCGACGATCGAGTCGAGCACGAACGGAGCCGGCACGTAGATCACCGACGCGTCGGCGCCGGTTTCACGTACAGCTTGCTTCATGGTGTTGAACACCGGCAGGCCCAGGTGCTGCGTGCCGCCCTTGCCCGGGGTCACGCCGCCCACTACCTTGGTGCCGTAGGCCAGCGCCTGTTCCGAGTGGAAAGTACCATTCTTGCCGGTGAAACCCTGCACCAGCACTTTGGTGTCTTTGTTTACCAATACGCTCATTCTTAAGACTCCTTCTGTGCGGGTGATTAGGCTTTAACGGCGGCAACGATCTTCTGCGCCGCGTCGGCCAGGCCTTCGGCCGAGGTCAGTTTCAGACCCGACTCGTTCAGCAGCTTGGCACCCAGTTCGGCGTTGTTGCCTTCCAGACGCACTACCACCGGCACGGTCACGTTCACTTCCTTCACCGCGGCGATGATCGCTTCAGCGATCATGTCGCAACGCACGATGCCGCCGAAGATGTTGATCAGCACGCCCTGCACCGACGGGTCGGCCAGGATCAGCTTGAACGCCTCGATCACGCGCTCTTTGGTCGCGCCACCGCCCACGTCCAGGAAGTTGGCCGGCTGGCCGCCGTACAGCTTGATGATGTCCATGGTGGCCATCGCCAGACCGGCGCCGTTCACCATGCAGCCGATATTGCCTTCCAGCGCCACATAGTTCAGTTCGTGCTCGGAAGCCTTCAGCTCGCGCTCGTTCTCCTGCGACTTGTCGCGCTGGGCGGCCAGGTCGGCGTGACGGTACAGCGCGTTGGAGTCGATGCCGATCTTGGCGTCGACGCAGGCCAGCTGGCCGTTTTCGCGCACGGCGAGCGGGTTGATTTCGAACAGCGCGAAGTCGTTCTCGACGAAGGCGTCGTAGGCGCCGAGCATCAGCTGAGTGAACTGCTTGATCTGCTCACCCTTCAGGCCCAGGGCGAACGCCACTTCACGCGCCTGGCACGGCTGCATGCCGACCAGCGGATCAACGGTCACCTTCAGGATCTTTTCCGGGGTGTCGTGGGCAACCTGCTCGATTTCCACGCCGCCTTCGGTCGACGCCATGAAGGTCACGCGGCGGGTGCCGCGATCGACCACGGCGCCCAGGTACAGCTCGCGCTCTACCGGGTACATGTCTTCACATACCAGCACGCTGTTGACCGGCTGGCCGTTGGCGTCGGTCTGGTAGGTCACCAGGTTGGTGCCGATCAGGGTCTTGGCGAGTTCGGCGGCTTCTTCGCGGCTCTTCACCACTTTCACACCACCGGCCTTGCCGCGGCCACCGGCGTGGACTTGAGCCTTGACGACGGCAAACTTGCCGCCCAGTTTGTCGTACGCAGCAGCGGCTTCTTCCGGCGTGGTGGCGAGAACGCCCAGTTGCACCGGCAGGCCGTATTTGGCCAGAAGCTCTTTTGCTTGGTATTCGTGCAGGTTCATCTAAATGGTTCCTCTCGGTGGAAACGATGGTCGGCTTTCGGCCAACATTTCTATTCCGTCACGGCCCCGGGGGGCCGACTGTATCGGGCAGGCTGGCCGTCAGGTCCGCCTGCCCGTTTCCCCGTCTGCGCCGAGGTTCGACCGGCATGGCGCAGACCGGGTTATCGGGTCGATCAGCCGTGCAGCGCGCGCTTGTCGGCGGCCAGCGCCGCTTCGTGCACCACTTCGGACAGCGACGGGTGAGCGTGGATGATGCGACCGATATCTTCGCTGGACGCCTTGAATTCCATCGCCACCACGCCCTCGGACACCAGCTCGGACACCATCGGGCCGATCATGTGCAGGCCGAGGATGCGGTCGGTCTTGGCATCGGCCAAGATCTTCACGGTGCCTTGTGCGTGGCCCAGGCCCAGCGCGCGGCCGTTGGCCACAAAGCTGGAGGTGCCCTTCTTGTACTCGACGCCTTCGGCCTTCAGCTGCTCTTCGGTCTTGCCGACCCAGGCGATCTCCGGGCTGGTGTAGATCACCCACGGCACGGTGTTGAAGTCGACGTGCGGCTTCTGGCCGGCGATGCGCTCGGCCACGGCCACGCCTTCTTCCGACGCCTTGTGTGCAAGCATCGGGCCGCGCACCACGTCGCCGATCGCCCAGACGTTCGGCAGGTTGGCGTGGCAGTGGTCGTCGACCACCACGAAGCCGCGCTCGTCCAGCTGCAGGCCGACCGCTTCGGCGCCCAGGCCAGCGGTGTTCGGCACGCGGCCGATCGACACGATCAGCTTGTCGACGGTCAGCGTTTGGTTCGCGCCATCCTTTTCATAGGCCACGGTGATCTCGTCGCCAACCGTGATCGCGCCGATCTTCACGCCCATCTGGATGTCGAGACCGGTGTCCTTGGTCAGCGTCTTGAACGCTTCCTTGGCGATCTGCTGGTCGGCGGCACCGAGGAAGGTCGGCGCGGCTTCGAGCAAGGTCACTTCGGCGCCCAGGCGCTTCCATACCGAGCCCATTTCCAGGCCGATCACACCGGCCCCGATCACGCCCAGGCGCTTCGGCACTTCGCTCAGCGCCAGCGCGCCTTCGTTGTCGAGCACCTTGACGTTGTCGACGGTCACGCCCGGCAACGGACGCGGGCTGGAGCCGGTGGCCACGATCACGTGGGTGGCTTCCAGGGTGTCAACCACGGCGCCGTTGTCGGTCACCTCGATCACCCACTTCTCGCCCTGACGGCCCTTCAGCGCGCCCAGGCCATGGATGTTGGCAACCTTGTTCTTCTTGAACAGGAAGCCGATACCGTTGGCGTTCTTGCTAATGATGTCGCTCTTGCGCTTGATCATCGTGCCGACATCGATCTGCGCGTTGTCGACGGTGATGCCGTGCTTGGCGAAATCGTGCTGAACCGCGTGGAAGTTTTCCGACGATTGCAGCAGCGCCTTGGACGGAATGCAGCCGACGTTCAGGCAGGTACCGCCGAGCGACGGCTGGCCTTCCGGGTTCTTGTAGGCATCGACGCAGGCGGTGTTGAAGCCGAGTTGCGCAGCGCGGATGGCGGCGACGTAGCCGCCGGGGCCGCCGCCGATCACGACGACGTCAAACTGTTGGCTCATGGTATTCCCCTATTTGGGCAGGCCGCCCATGTTGTAGAGCAGCACGCCGAAAGCGATCATGAACGCGGCGAAGATGAGTCTGCCGAACAATACATAGGTGCTGTCCTTCTTACCCTTGGCGGCTTTCACCGCGGTAAAGACGATCAGCACCACCCCGGCGAGGACAAACAAGGGGGCGTATAGCGAGTCGGGAATCATCGGGTCTCCGGTTCAGTGAAAAGAGCCGGGGGGATCCCCCCCGGCGCAGGATTACAGATCGAGGATCAGACGAGCCGGGTCTTCCAGCAGGTCTTTGATGGTGACCAGGGTCAGCACGGCTTCGCGGCCGTCGATGATGCGGTGGTCGTACGACAGCGCCAGGTACATCATCGGGCGCACCACCACCTGACCGTTTTCAACCACGGCACGGTCCTTGGTGGCGTGCATGCCGAGGATCGCCGACTGCGGCGGGTTGATGATCGGGGTCGACATCATCGAGCCGAAGGTGCCGCCGTTGGTGATCGAGAAGGTGCCACCGGTCAAGTCTTCCAGCGCCAGCTTGCCGTCACGGGCCTTCACCGCGAATTCGGCGATCTGCTTTTCGATCTCGGCGATCGACATCTGGTCGGCGTTGCGCAGGATCGGCACCACCAGGCCGCGCGGGCTGCCCACCGCGATACCGATGTCGAAGAAGCCGTGGTAGACGATGTCATTGCCGTCGACCGAGGCGTTCACCACCGGGAACTTCTTCAGTGCGGCCACAGCGGCCTTCACGAAGAACGACATGAAGCCCAGCTTCACGCCGTGCTCCTTCTCGAACTTCTCTTTGTACTTGGCACGCAGGTCCATCACCGGCTTCATGTTCACTTCGTTGAAGGTGGTGAGGATGGCGTTTTCCTGCTGCGACTGCAGCAGACGCTCGGCGACGCGCTGGCGCAGACGGCTCATCGGCACGCGCTGTTCCGGACGCTCGCCCTGAATCAGGCCAACGTTGACGGCGGCCGGGGTCGACGACAGGGCAGCCGAAGTGCTCACCGGGCCGGCTTGCGACGGCGCGGCGGCCGGCTTGGCGGCAGCGGCCTGCACATCTTCCTTCAGCACGCGACCGTCGCGGCCGGAACCGGCTACGGTGCCGAGGTTCACGCCGGTTTCGGCGGCCAGCTTCGCGGCGGCCGGCATCGCCAGCGTCTCACCTTCCGGACGCGCAGCAACTGCGGTGCCGAAGCCGATCGCGTTGGCCGGTACACCGACTTCGGCTGCAGCGGCCTGAACGCCCGAGTTGACGGCCGGGGCAGCGTCACCAGCCTTGGCGGCGGTGTCGATGCGGGCGATCAGCTGGCCCGAGGTCACGGTGGTGCCGTCGGCTTCGACGATCTCGGTGATCACACCAGCTTGCGGGGCCGGCAGTTCCAGTACCACCTTGTCGGTTTCCAGGTCGATCAGGTTTTCGTCGCGATTGACGAACTCGCCGACCTTCTTGTTCCAGGTCATCAGCGTAGCTTCGGACACCGATTCCGGCAGTTGCGGTACTTTGACTTCGATCAGCATATTCTTCTCCGTGGGTTGGGCGGCCGATGCCGCCCTCCTCTCTTGTTGGGTCGTGATGGGCGTGCGTTATTTGGTAAAGGTCATGGCTTCTTCGAGGAAAGCCTTCAGCTGCGCGACGTGCTTGCTCATGTAGCCGACAGCCGGCGAAGCCGACGACGGACGACCGGCGAACGACAGCGTCTGCTTGGCCGACAGCAGGCCCTCCAGGCGGTGACGGATCTGGTACCAGGCGCCCTGATTCTTCGGCTCCTCTTGTACCCACATCACTTCCTTGAGGTTGCTGTAGCGCGCCAGCTCGGCCGCGACCTGTTCGGTCGGGAACGGATAGAGCTGCTCGATACGCACGATCGCGATCTCTTCGTCCATGCCGCGTTCCTTGCGGGCGTTGGCGAGGTCGTAGTAGACCTGGCCGGCGCACAGCACCACGCGACGGACCTTCTTCGGATCGGCCACGGACGTGTCGCCGATCACCGGGCGGAAGCCGCCGGTGGTGAAGTCCTCGATCGGGCTCATCGAGTCCTTGTAGCGCAGCAGGCGCTTGGACATGAACACGATCAGCGGCTTGCGGTACGGACGAACCAGCTGGCGACGCAGCACGTGGAACATCTGCGACGCTTGCGACGGCATGATCACCTGGATGTTGTGCTCGGCGCACAGCTGCAGCCAGCGCTCCAGACGGGCCGACGAGTGCTCAGGGCCCTGGCCGTCGTAGCCGTGCGGCATCATCACGGTCAGGCCGTTCAGACGGCCCCACTTGGTTTCACCCGAGGTGATGAACTGGTCGATCGCCACCTGCGCGCCGTTGGCGAAATCGCCGAACTGCGCTTCCCAGATCACCAGCTGATCCGGGGCCGAGCAGGCGTAGCCGTATTCGTAGGCCAGCACCGCTTCTTCGTTCAGGATCGAGTCGATCACCAGGAAGTCGCCCTGGTTGTCGGCCATATTGCGCAGCGGCACATAGGCGCCCTGGTCCCAGCGCTCGCGGTTCTGGTCGTGCAGTACCGCGTGACGGTGGCTGAAGGTGCCGCGGCCGGAGTCTTCACCGGAGATACGCACACCGTAGCCGTTGGTCACCAAGGACGCGTAGGCCAGCGTTTCGGCCATGCCCCAGTCGACGTTCTGCTCGCCGGCGGCCATCGCCTGGCGCGCGGTCAGCACCTTCTGCACGGTCGGGTGCAGCTTGAAGCCTTCCGGTACCGAGGTGAACTTCTCGGTCAGGCGCTGCAGGTCGGCCAGCGGCAGGCTGGTATCCACCGGGTGGGCCCAGTGGGTGCCGAGGAACGGGGTCCAGTCCACCGCGAATTCGCGGCGGTAATTGGTCAGCACGGTCTGCTCGACATGCTCGCCCTTGTCGAGCGCGTCGCGGTAGGCGCGGATCAGCCCGTCGGCCTCTTCGGCGGTCAAGATGTTCTCGGCCACCAGACGCTCGGCGTACATCGCGCGCACGCCGGCGTGCTTGGCGATCTTCTTGTACATCATCGGCTGGGTGAGGAACGGATCGTCGCCCTCGTTGTGGCCGAGTTTGCGGTAGCAGACCAGATCGATGACCACGTCCTTCTTGAAGGTCATGCGATAGTCGAGCGCGGCCTGCATCACGTAGCAGACGGCTTCCGGATCGTCGCCGTTGACGTGGAAGATCGGTGCCTCGACCATCTTCGCCACGTCGGTACAGTACGACGTGGAGCGCATGTCGCGGTTGTCCGAGGTGGTGAAGCCGACCTGGTTGTTGATCACCAAGTGGATGGTGCCGCCAGTACCGTAGCCGCGGGTCTGCGACAGGTTGAAGGTGCCCTGGTTGACGCCCAGGCCCGAGAACGCCGAGTCACCGTGGATCAACAGCGGCACCACGGTCTTGCGTTCGGTATCGCCGCGGCGCTGCTGGCGGGCTCGAACCGAGCCTTCCACTACCGGGTTGACGATCTCGAGGTGCGAGGGGTTGAACGCCAAGCTGACGTGCACCGGACCGTTGGCGGTCGGGATGTCCGACGAGAAGCCCATGTGGTACTTCACGTCGCCGGACGGCAGCTCGACGGTCGGCTTGCCTTCGAATTCGGCAAACAGGTCGCGCGGCAGCTTGCCCAGCGTGTTCACCAGCACGTTCAGACGGCCGCGGTGGGCCATGCCAATGATCAGTTCCTGCACGCCCTGACCGCTCGACTCGTGAATCAGCGTGTCGAGTGCGGCAATCGCCGACTCGCCGCCTTCCAGCGAGAAGCGTTTCTGGCCGACGTACTTGGTGTGCAGGTAGCGTTCCAGCGTTTCGGCAGCGGTGATCTGCTTGAGGATGCGGCGCTTGGTCTCGGCGTTGTAGCGCGGGGTGGACAGGTCACCCTCGAAGCGCTGCTGCACCCAGAGCTTTTCGGCGCTGCTGGTGATGTGCATGTACTCGACGCCGATATTGCCGCCGTAGGTCTGCTTCAGTCGCGCCAGAATCTCGGACAGCGGCAGCTTTTGCGGGCCGACCAGCGAGCCGACATTGAACTGCACTGCCATGTCGGCATCGGTCAGGCCGTTTTGCGCCGGGTCGAGCTCGGCAACGGTATCCTGATCCATGCGCTTGAGCGGATCGAGATTGGCTTGGCGGGAGCCCAGCACACGCCATGCGGCGATCAGCTTGAGCACGGCCACCTGCTTCTGCATCGACTCCCAGTCGGTCGCGGTGCTGACGCGCTGGCCATTGATCGGCTTTTTCACCAGCTGGATGAACGACTCCTGGATCGGCTGGTGCGGCACGTCGCGCTCGGCGGCGCCCGGCGCTTGGGCCAGCTTCTCGAAGTAGTCGCGCCATTCACCCTCGACCGAATTCGGATCGGTGAGGAACTGTTCGTACAGTTCCTCAATGAACGGAGCATTCCCACCGAACAGGTAGGAATGACTGACCTTGCTTTGCATCATCGGTTCGACCCTTTTGTTTCTGTACTGTCTGCTGCGTTGCTGAACGACTTGGGCGTGGCACGGTTGTTATGGTGGCGCTTAGCGGTGTGGGCCGGCGCGGAACGCTCGATGGCGTCTTGTTCGTTGTGCACGCGAAAGCGAAAAAGGTTGGCCGAACCGCTTCGGCCAACCTGTAGAGCGCTAGATCAGCGCTTGTCCTGCGCTACGTAGTCGCGGCGTTTTTCGCCGGTGTACAGCTGACGCGGACGGCCGATCTTTTGTTGCGGATCGGAAATCATTTCGTTCCAGTGGCTGATCCAGCCCACGGTACGAGCGAGTGCGAAGATCACGGTGAACATCGAGACCGGGATACCCAGCGCCTTGAGCACGATGCCCGAGTAGAAGTCGACGTTCGGGTACAGCTTGCGCTCGACGAAGTACTGGTCTTCCAGCGCGATCTTCTCGAGGCGCATCGCCAGCTTGAGCTTCGGATCGTTCTCCAGGCCCAGCTCTTTCAGCACTTCGTAGCAGGTCTCGCGCATGATGGCGGCGCGCGGGTCCAGGTTCTTGTACACGCGGTGGCCGAAGCCCATCAGACGGTAGCGCTTGTCCTTCACGCCCTGGATGAATTCCTCGATGTTCGACTCGTCGCCGATTTCATCGAGCATCTTCAGCACGGCTTCGTTGGCACCACCGTGCGCCGGGCCCCACAGGCAGGCGATGCCGGCGGCGATACATGCAAACGGGTTGGCGCCCGACGAACCGGCCAGACGCACGGTCGAGGTCGACGCGTTCTGCTCGTGGTCGGCGTGCAAGATCAGGATGCGATCCAGCGCGCGCACCAGTACCGGGTTCGGCTCGTAGTCTTCGCACGGCGTAGCGAACATCATGTGCAGGAAGTTGGCGCTGTACGACAGGTTGTTCTTCGGGTACATGAACGGCGCGCCGATCGAGTAGCGGAAGCACATCGCCGCGATCGTCGGGATCTTCGAGATCAGGCGGTACATCGCCACCTTGCGGTGTTCCGGGTTGGCGATGTCAAGGCTGTCCTGATAGAACGCCGACAGGGCACCGACCACACCGACCATCATCGACATCGGGTGCGCGTCGCGACGGAAGCCGTTGAAGAAACGGGAAATCTGATCATGCACCATGGTGTGGCGCGTGATGGTGGTTTCGAATTCCTTGCGCTGCTCGGCGTTCGGCAGTTCGCCGTACATCAGCAGGTAGCAGGTCTCGAGGTAGTCACTCTTCTCGGCGAGCTGCTCGATCGGGTAGCCACGGTAGTAAAGGTGGCCGGCGTCTCCGTCGATGAAGGTGATCTTCGACTCGCAGCTGGCGGTGGCCAGGAAGCCCGGGTCGAAGGTGAACATGCCGGTCTTGGAGAAAGAGCGGATGTCGACCACGTCCGGACCGAGGTTGCCCCCGAGAATCGGCAGGTCGATGCTCTCCTGCCCTTCTTGGTACGTCAGCGTTACTTTGCGATTAGTTTCCACAGCAATGCTCCCATTCAGTATGTTTATGGTGTTGTAATTGGGTGTGCGGCGTTAGCCCCTGCGCACGTTGCACTTACAGTGCCCGAAGTCGCTCGATCATCGTCATCAGCTCGGCATCGTCGATGTCGGCCTTGCCGTTGACCAGATCGAGGAAGTCGTTGTCCGGCAGATCGAGCAGCCGCCGATAGACGGCCAGCTCGTGCTGCGAGAGCCCATCGAATTCCTGAGCCAGGAACCGAGTCAACACCAGATCCAGTTCAAGCAGACCGCGGCGCGAGCGCCAGCGGATCCGCTTGAGTTCGATCGCGTCGATTTCGCTCATACCGCGCGCTTGACCATGATTTCTTTGATCTTGCCGATCGCGCGGGTCGGGTTCAGGTGTTTCGGGCAGACGTCCACGCAGTTCATGATGGTGTGGCAACGGAACAGGCGGTACGGATCTTCCAGATTGTCCAGACGCTCATTGGTGATCGTGTCGCGGGTGTCGGCGATGAAGCGGTACGCCGCCAACAGGCCGGCCGGGCCGACGAACTTGTCCGGGTTCCACCAGAACGACGGGCAGGACGTCGAACAGCAAGCACACAGAATGCACTCGTACAGGCCGTCCAGTTCCTTGCGGTCTTCCGGCGACTGCAGGCGCTCCTTCTCCGGCGGCGCCTCGTCGTTGACCACGTACGGCTTGATCGAGTGGTACTGCTTGAAGAACTGGGTCATGTCGACGATCAGGTCGCGAATCACCGGCAGGCCCGGCAGCGGACGCAGCATGATCGGCTGCTTCAGGCTGCGGATGTCTGTGATGCAGGCCAGACCGTTCTTGCCGTTGATGTTCATCGCGTCCGAACCGCAGATGCCTTCGCGGCAGGAGCGGCGGAACGAGATGCCGTCATCGCTGGCCTTCAGCTTGACCAGCGCATCCAGCAGCTTCACATCGGTCGGCTCGATATCCAGCACATAGTCCTGCATGTACGGCTTGGCATCGACGTCCGGGTTGTAGCGGTAGATCGAAAAGCGGACTTTTTCCATGATCGCTGCGGCTCCTTAGTACACGCGCTTCTGCGGCTTGATGTAGTCGACGGACAGCGGCTGGTTGTGTACCGGCTTATAGGTCAGGCGGTTGGCCTCGCTGTAGAACAGGGTGTGCTTCATCCACTCGTCGTCGTGACGGTCCGGATAGTCGTCGCGGGCATGCGCGCCGCGCGATTCCTTGCGCGCTTCGGCCGACACCAGGGTCGCCTTGGCCACTTCGATCAGGTTGTCGAGTTCCAGCGCTTCGATACGCGCGGTGTTCCACACCTTGCTCTTGTCCTTGATCATGGTGCGGCCGGCTTTCTTGGCCACTTCCAGGATCTGGGTCACGCCCTCGGCCAGCACGTCCTGGGTACGGAATACGCCGGCGTGGCGCTGTACCACCTGCTGGATTTCGCGACGCACGTCATCGACCGATTCGCCGTCCACTTGGTTCTCAAGACGCGCCAGACGAGCCATCGAGAAGTCAGCGGCGTTGGCCGGCAGCGGCTTCAGTTCCGGGTTCTGCTTGATGAATTCGATCATGCTGTCGCCGGCCGATTTGCCGAATACCACCAGGTCGAGCAGCGAGTTGGTGCCCAGGCGATTGGCGCCGTGCACCGAGGCGCAGGCACATTCGCCGGCCGCATAGAAACCTTCCACCTTGGCTTCAACGTCTTCACCCTTCGGTGCGATGACTTCGCCTTTGTAGTTGGTCGGAATGCCGCCCATCATGTAGTGGCAGGTCGGCACCACCGGGATCGGATCCTTGATCGGGTCGACGCCGGCGAACTTGATCGCGATCTCGCGAATGCCCGGCAGCTTGTCGTTGATCTTGTCCGGACCGAGGTGGTCCAGCTTCAGCAGCACGTGGTCCTTGTTCTTGCCGCAACCACGGCCTTCGAAGATTTCCACCGCCATCGCGCGCGATACCACGTCGCGCGACGCCAGGTCCTTGGCGGTCGGCGCGTAACGCTCCATGAAGCGCTCGCCGTTGCAGTTGAGCAGAATCCCGCCCTCGCCGCGCACGCCTTCGGTAATCAGCACGCCGGCACCGGCCACGCCGGTCGGGTGGAACTGCCAGAATTCCATGTCTTCCAGCGGCAGGCCGGCACGGGCCACCATGCCCAGGCCGTCACCGGTGTTGATGAAGGCATTGGTCGACGCGGCGAAGATACGGCCGGCACCGCCGGTGGCGAACAGTACCGCCTTGGCGTGCAGGATGAACACGTCGCCGGTTTCCATTTCCAGCGCGGTCACGCCGATCACGTCGCCGTCTTCGTTGCGGATCAGGTCGAGCGCCATCCATTCGACGAAGAACTGGGTGTTGGCGCGCACATTGCGCTGGTACAGCGTGTGCAGCATGGCGTGACCGGTACGGTCGGCCACGGCACAAGCGCGCTGCACCGGTGTCTTGCCGAAGTCGGCCATGTGGCCGCCGAACGGACGCTGATAGATCTTGCCGTTTTCCAGACGGTCGAACGGCATGCCGAAGTGCTCAAGCTCGATCACGGCTTCAGGCGCCTTGCGGCACATGAATTCGATGGCGTCCTGGTCACCCAGCCAGTCCGACCCCTTCACGGTGTCGTACATGTGCCAGTCCCAACGGTCTTCCTGCACATTGCCCAGCGAAGCGGAGATGCCGCCTTGCGCCGCGACGGTGTGCGAACGGGTCGGGAATACTTTGGAGAGCACGGCGGTATTCAGGCCGGCTTCGGACAATTGCAGGGCCGCACGCAGACCGGCACCACCACCGCCCACGATGACGGCATCAAAACGACGAATAGGTACGGTCATTACAGCCCCCAAACCACTTTAACGGAGTAGACGAAACAGGACAGCAGCCAGACGATGGTGAACACATGCAACGTCAGGCGAACGCCCACCGGCTTCACATAGTCCATCCACAGATCGCGGATGCCGACCCAGGCGTGGATCAGGAAGGCCAGAATCGACACTTGGGTCAGCACCTGCACCCAGGTCTGGCGGAAGAACGACTGCCAGTTCTCGTAGGAGGACGGCATGGCCAACAGGAACATGACGAGGGCGATGGTGTAGATCGCCATGATGACAGCGGTGACGCGCTGCGCGATCCAGTCACGCAGGCCGTAATGCGCCCCGACAACGACGCGATTTACCATAGAGCAACCCCCAGAATGACGGTCAGCGCGAGGCTTACGGCCAGCACGATCTTCGCCGTGGCGCGCGCGGTTTGCAGTTCGAGACCCTTGTGCACATCGAGGAACAGGAAGCGAATCCCGGCACAGAAGTGATGCAGATAAGCCCAGAGCAGGCCGATCAGAACCAGCTTGATCAGCGGATTAGCGATCACGGCACGGTAGGCATCGAAGGTTTCAGCGGAACTGAGCGACCCGTGCAGCAGGTAGATCAGCAAAGGGAGGGAAAAGAACAGGGCTACACCGCTGATCCGGTGCAAGATCGAGACGATGCCCGGCACGGGCAGCCTGATCTTGGCCAGGTCTAGGTGCTTCGGTCGTTGCTTCTGCATTTGCATATGGCTTCCTTGGAGAATTAAACCAAGTTGGTAGTACCCAGGCCTCTCGTACAAGGCCGCTCGCGGTGCGCCTGGGGCGCCCCACAAAACCAGCCGCGACGATGTCGTCACGGCGCGGGAATTCTTCCTTCATGACAGCCAAACTGCTCCCGACCATGTGGTCAGGTACGACAGACGGTATAGGCGAGTTGTTCGGTCAAACAGTAGCGCTGGCGCCACTCGATCGGCTCCCCCTCGATCGAGGAGGACAATCGCAACACCGAGAGCACAGGAACATCGATCGAGGCATTCAAGAGCTGCGCCTCTTCGCGCGACAGCGTCACGGCGCGCAGCTGTTCCATCTGCAAACGCGGCCGCACACCGAAACGGCGCTGCAATGCAGCATAGACGCCACCGCACTCGCGCACCCAGCGCGCGTCGAGTCCGTCGAAGCGCTCGGCCGGCAGCAGCGCGTCATCGAGCGCCACCGTACGCCCGCGAACTCGCCACAGCTGGCGCACGCGCAACAACGGCGCGGCACGACGAATAGCAAAACGCTGAGCGATCTCCTCGGCGGCGTTCACCCGCGAACACCCCAACAACTCACATACGATGGCATCCGGATGCTCGTCCGGAAGTCCTGGCGTGACCAGCGAACCGTCTCCCCAGTCGCTGGCAATATCGGACACAAACGTGCCCCGCCCCTGTTGTCTGTACAGCAGTCCCTCGCCGACCAGTTCAGTCAGTGCTTTCCGCACCGTTCCCTGACTGACCGCGAGTTCACCGGCGAGCTCCCACTCGCTCGGCAGCACTTCGTTGGCCTGCCACTCGCCTTCGGCGATTCGTCGCATCAAGAGCGACTTAATTTGTTCGTACAGCGGCTGGCGTCGAAGTTTATTGCTAGTCATGCCGCTCTTTTTATCATCAAACAAATCAAGCGTAAAGATCAGTCTTATATAAGACATAATTTTTATGGAGGTCATCAGCTTGTCTGATGGCCGAGGCGCTGTGCAGGCACTCACGGCGTGATACACTCAAAGCGCTTTTATTGCAGAGCAATATACCTCAAGCAACACCCCGCTCATCCCAAGAACGACACCCAAAGACTGAAGGAGAGTACCTGATGAAAGCCCCCGTTCGCGTTGCCGTTACCGGTGCTGCCGGTCAGATCGGTTACAGCCTGCTGTTCCGTATCGCCAGCGGCGAAATGCTCGGCAAGGACCAACCGGTCATCCTGCAACTGCTGGATCTGCCGCAGGCGCAAACCGCCGTCAAAGGCGTGATGATGGAACTGGAAGATTGTGCCTTCCCGCTGCTGGCGGGCATGGTCGCAACCGACGACCCGAAGGTGGCTTTCAAGGATGTACAGGTCGCTCTTCTGGTCGGCGCCCGTCCGCGCAGCAAAGGCATGGAACGCAAGGACCTGCTGACCGCCAACGCCGAGATCTTCACCGTACAGGGCAAGGCGCTGAACGAAGTCGCCGACCGCAACGTGAAGGTGCTGGTCGTCGGCAACCCGGCCAACACCAACGCCTACATCGCGATGAAGAGCGCTCCGGATCTCGATCCGAAAAACTTCACCGCCATGTTGCGTCTTGACCACAACCGCGCACTGTCGCAACTGGCCGCCAAGGCCGGCAAGCCGGTGGCTGCCATCGAGCACATGCTGGTCTGGGGCAACCACTCGCCGACCATGTACGCCGACTACCGCTTCGCCACCGTCGACGGCCAATCGCTGAAGAGCCTGATCAACGACGAAGCCTGGAACCGCGACGACTTCCTGCCGACCGTCGGCAAGCGCGGCGCCGCCATCATCGAAGCACGCGGCCTGTCCTCGGCAGCTTCGGCCGCCAACGCCGCTATCGACCACATCCGCGACTGGGTGCTGGGCACCAATGGCAAGTGGGTAACCATGGGCATCCCGTCGGACGGCAGCTACGGCATTCCGGAAGGCGTGGTGTACGGCTTCCCGGTGGTATGCGAAAATGGCAAGTATCAGATTGTGCAAGGCTTGGAAATCGACGAGTTCAGCCGTGAACGGATGAACTTCACGTTGGCCGAACTGGAAGAAGAGCGCGCAGGCGTCGCTCACCTGCTCGGTTAATCGACGCAGTGTTCCGGCAAAAGCGCACCGCAAGGTGCGCTTTTTCTGTTTCATCGCTTCCGCCTTGGCACCAATAATCAATTACTTACCTTTGGAGTGTGCACCATGATCGAAGCCGAAATCCTCAACCAGATCGAGGCCAAACTGGCGGACCTGGCGTCGCGTGGCGCCGACATTCGGGGGTATCTTTGACTACGACGGCAAAAAAGACCGTCTTGAAGAAGTATCCCGCCTGACCGAAGACCCGGACATCTGGAACGAGCCGAAGAAGGCTCAGGAACTGGGCCGCGAACGCAAGCAGCTCGAGGACGTGGTACTGGTGCTCGACGGCATCGGCGCCGGCCTGGATGACGGCCGCGACCTGCTGGAAATGGCGATCGCCGAGGGCGATGACGACACCGTGATGGCGGTGCAAGCCGACCTCGAAGAGATCGAGGCCAAGCTGTCGCAACTGGAATTCCGCCGGATGTTCAATCATCCGATGGACCCGAACCACTGCTTCCTGGACATCCAGGCCGGCGCCGGCGGCACCGAGGCGCAGGACTGGGCCGGCATGTTGCTGCGCATGTACGTGCGCTACGCCGAGCGCAAGGGTTTCAAGGTTGAAGTGCTGGAAGAGTCCGAAGGCGAAGTCGCCGGCATCTCCAGCGCCACCATCAAGATCGAGGGCGAGTACGCCTTCGGCCTGCTGCGTACCGAAACCGGTGTGCATCGCCTGGTGCGCGTATCGCCGTACGACTCGAACGCGCGCCGCCACACCTCGTTCGCCTCGGTGTTCGTTTACCCGGAAGTCGACGACTCGTTCGAAATCGACATCAACCCAGCCGACCTGCGCGTCGACACCTACCGCGCCTCGGGCGCCGGTGGTCAGCACATCAACAAGACCGACTCGGCAGTGCGGATTACCCACAACCCGACCGGCATCGTAGTGCAGTGTCAGAACGACCGTTCGCAGCACCGCAACCGCGACGAAGCGATGAACATGCTGCGCGCCAAGCTCTACGAGCTGGAAATGAAGAAGCGCAGCGAAGCTAAGCAGGCGCTGGAAGACACCAAGACCGACGTGGGCTGGGGCCACCAGATCCGCTCGTACGTCTTCGACCAGTCGCGCATCAAGGATCTGCGCACCAGCCACGAGGTCGGCAACATCAAGTCGGTGATGGACGGCGATCTCGACGGCTTCATCGAAGCCAGCCTCAAGCAAGGCGTTTAAACGTTGGCCGAATCGACTGCCCGTTGCCGCACCACGCGGCGACGGGCTTATCAGTAGCTATTGGAGTGGAACATGTCTGATCACGAAACAGCATCGCAACATCTGGATGAAAACCAGATCATGGCCGAGCGCCGTGCCAAGCTGAGCGCGCTGCGCGAAGCCGGCGTGGCTTTCCCGAACGACTTCCGCCGCAAGGACATGGCCGGTGACCTGGCCAGCCTGCACGGCGAGAAGGATAAAGAAACGCTGGAAGCCGAACAGCGCGAAGTCGTGGTGGCCGGCCGGATGATGCTCAAACGTGTGATGGGCAAGGCCAGCTTCGCCACGCTGCAGGACGCCAGCGGCCGCATTCAGCTGTACATCAACGATCAGGGCATCGGCGCCGAAGCGCACGCCGCCTTCAAGCACTGGGACCTGGGCGACATTCTGGGTGCCAAGGGCACCCTGTTCCGCACCAACAAGGGCGAACTGTCGGTGAACGTCACCGAGCTGCGCCTGCTGTCGAAGTCGCTGCGCCCGCTGCCGGACAAGTTCCACGGTCTCGCCGACCAGGAACAGAAATACCGCCAGCGCTACGTCGACCTGATCATGAACGACGACAGCCGCGCGACCTTCATCAAGCGCTCCAAGATCGTACAGAAGATCCGCGACGTGATGGTCGGCGAAAGCTACCTGGAAGTCGAAACGCCGATGATGCACCCGATCCCGGGTGGCGCCACCGCCAAGCCGTTCGTCACCCACCACAACGCGCTCGACATGCCGCTGTACCTGCGCGTCGCGCCGGAGCTGTACCTGAAGCGCCTGGTGGTCGGCGGCCTGGAACGCGTGTTCGAGATCAACCGCAACTTCCGCAACGAGGGGATGAGCACCCGCCACAACCCCGAGTTCACCATGATCGAGTTCTACGAGGCATACGCCGACTACGAACGGATGATGGAGATGACCGAGACGATCATCCGCGCCTGCGCAATCGAAGCCCAAGGCACCACCACCGTGACCTACAACGGCAAGGAAGTCGATTTGGGCAAGCCATTCGATCGCTTCACCATCGTCGGCGCGATCAAGCACTACAACCCGCAGTACACCGACGCGCAACTGGCCGACTCGGCCTGGGTCGCCAGCGAGATCAAGCGCCTGGGTGGCAAACTGCCGCCGGCGCCGGGCCTGGGCAGTCTGCAACTGGCGCTGTTCGAAGAATGTGCCGAAAGCCTGCTGTGGAACCCGACCTTCATCGTCGACTACCCGGTGGAAGTCTCGCCGCTGGCGCGCGGCTCGGACGCCGACCAGAGCATCACCGAGCGTTTCGAGCTGTTTATCGTTGGTCGCGAACACGCCAACGGCTACTCCGAGTTGAACGACCCGGAAGACCAGGCTGCTCGTTTCATGTCCCAGGTTGCGCAGAAGGATGCCGGTGACGACGAAGCGATGCACTTCGACGCCGACTACATCCGCGCCATGGAATACGGCCTGCCGCCGACCGGCGGCTGCGGTATCGGCATCGACCGCCTGGTGATGCTGCTTACCGATGCGCCATCTATCCGCGATGTCATCCTATTCCCGCAAATGCGCCCGGAATAAAGCCCGACGACCATCACGTTTGTAGGTTTGCACAGTTCGTGAAAATTTTACGCACTTGAGCGAATGATCAAGCAGTCGCTTGGAATCAAAAGCCCAGTCAGAAATGACTGGGCTTTTTTTACTCGTTCGAACTGGACTGTCCTTGACCCGTCGACAGTCCATTCCGGGCAAATTGCTGGTCGATCTCCCATCCGGATACAGAAATTGCGCTGTATCCGACCGATAACCGCTAGGCATCACGGCGGGTATTGCTGGAACGACTAGCAGCAGTCGCGCGAGGTGGAAAACCTGGGGCTGAAGAATGCCAAAGCGCGCGAGCGGGCTATCGACGAGG
Organism: Neisseriaceae bacterium JH1-16; assembly: GCA_025989215.1. GTDB lineage: Bacteria > Pseudomonadota > Gammaproteobacteria > Burkholderiales > Chromobacteriaceae > Crenobacter_A. The sequence goes on from JAPDNP010000002.1 coordinate 641,509, forward strand.
GAAAACTGGCCGGTGAAGTGTTCGACAAGAGCGCAGCGGCCTCCGATGCAGCCTGGTATCAAGAACTGGCCCAGTTGATCGATAGCGCGCAGCACGCCTACCAGCGCCTCGACAACCGGGTGATTGAGCGATTCGGAGACGACGCGCCCAGCCTTTCCGAATTGCGCAAGGCGCTGAATGACTGTCAGGAAGTGATCACACGCCTGTTGCAGCAGTCCGGTGGTAGTGGCAAGCAATCCACCGCCGCCGTTGCCAGCGCTCCGTACGATAGTCGAAGAAAGACAGTATGCCTCCCGCTACCGTCGCATATGCCGCCTCGGCGTCCATCGCTCATGGCCCCATCGCCAACCGTGCCGATGCCGTGCGCATGCTGGGCGAGGTGGCACGCTATTTCCGCGCCAACGGACCGCACAGCCCGGTCGCCTTGTTGGCCGAACGAGCGGCGCGCTGGGCGCAAATGAGCCTGGAGGAGTGGCTGCAGCATGTCATCAAGGATGACTCGACCTTGCGGCAGCTTCAGGAGTTACTAGATGTGAAGGGCGACGGAGCCCTCTTCTATTTCCTACCCCACTAGCCATGCAATATGCCTTTATGCTTCATGCGTAGACCGTTCCTAGAATCGTGGGCGTTCCCGGCTGAATCGCCCAAGGGGCTCAGGACAGTCTGCGCATCGCCCGTCTATCTCGAGGGCACGGTGGGCCTCAGTAGGTAGAGGATCTCGGTAGCCTCCACACGAGCGTCTACCGACGGTTGGGCCGTATTCGCCTTTGGCTGTTTCCGTGCGATGGCCGGGATCCGGGCAGGTCACTCCGGCTAACCGGTTACGATTTGCGACCTCGACGCAGTCGCCGACGCGGCGACCATGGGAATGGAACTAGCGTGGCTTCCCTGCTGGCTTGTTCGCGGACGTATTCAGACAGGGGCGCTTGTTCTGCTCCGCCGGTCTGCCGGATCAATCAGCGTTTCTTTACGATGCCTATGCGTTGTGGCTGCAGACACCTCACTTGCCGCACAAGGTCCGCCTCGCCGTCGACGCATTGGCGGCGGCATTGCTCGAGTTCATGACGTGAACGACATTACGCCAAGCATCGACGATGCCGCTCAACCCTCGGCACCAATCACCCGAATGATCAGTAGCCATGGGCCGCTTTGAGTCGTTAGTTACCAACCAGCCAGTCATCACTATTGGCCGACCACTCTTCGGCCAAAACGGCCATTGAAGCACCTAGCGAACTAGGGACGGCTCATCCCGCCACTATGGCAGGGCAATTTTGCCTACGATTCAAGATAACTAGCGTCTTGCGGTCTTCAGGAAAGTCCATGCGATGGCGATTGAAACCGAATTGAAGCTGCGCCTGCCACCGAGCAAGAATGCCGCCTTCCGCCGCCTAATGGCGAGTCGCGTCGATGCGGGTAGCCCACCGGAGAGCGAGCGTCTGCTCAGCATCTACTACGACACTCCGGAACTGACGTTGGCGCAGCATGACATGGGATTGCGGCTTCGCCGGGTCGGGGAGCGATGGGTGCAGACCCTAAAGTTGGCCGAACAAGCTGGCGCAGGACTGCACCAGCGACCGGAACTGGAGGCGGTAGTCGACGGCCCCGTCTTGGCGCTCGACCAGATCGCAGACCGTAAGATCAGGCGTTTCTTGACCCAGGATTCCATTGCACCGGCCCTGGTTCCTCTGTTCACTACCGATATCAAACGTACTCGTTGGGTGCTTCAGGACAAAGACGGCAATCTGCTGGAGGTGTGCCTGGATCAGGGTCACATCTGCGGCCAAGATCAGACGCTGAAGCTCAACGAGGTGGAGATCGAGCTGAAACAGGGCAAGGTCCAAGCGGTATTTGAACTGGCCTTGGCGCTGGCCAATACGCTCCCACTGATCCCCGACCCGCAAAGCAAAGCCGAACGAGGTTATGCCTTGTACCAAGGCCCACCGTCACTCGCGCCTTCCAAGGCGCTCCTGCCCACCCTGAACCGCAAGTTGACCCCGGATGCCGTGTTCCGCTTGGTCGTGCAGGAAACGCTGCGCCATCTGCAGGCGAACGTCCCGGGCATCCTTGATCATAATGACATGGAATGTATTCACCAGGCACGGGTGGCATTGCGTCGGCTGCGCTCGGCCCAGAAAGCATTTGCCTCGCTCGCCCCGGATGAGGCATGGCACGTCATCACGGCCAAGGTCCAATGGTTGGCCACCCTATTAGGAGAGGTCCGGGATCTGGACGTGTTCCTAGAGGAAACCTTGCCGGGTATCGAGGCCGCTTTTGCTGAAGACGTCGACTTCGCTCCCCTCAAAGCCGCGATGAGCAAGCGACGCGAACACTTCCGCCGCGAGGTGCATGCCGCGTTCGCTTCGCCTCGCTACGCTACCCTGCTGATTCACTTGCTGGCTTGGCTAAATCGGCCGCGGGTCCTCTCCACGACTAAATCGACCAAGTTGAACGACTTTGTGCATTACTCCTTGGCGCAACGTTGGCGGGCGGTCGATCATCTGGGGCGAGATTGGCAGAGGTTGAATCCGGAACAGCGCCACGACCTGCGTAAACGGGCCAAGAAGCTGCGTTACACCGCGGAATTTTTCGCCCCGCTGTACAAACGTAAGCCGGTGCAACGCTATCTCGCGCACTTGCAGGCGCTGCAGCAGGTGCTCGGCGACATGAACGACGGGATCGCGGCCCAGGCCTTGCTCACGCACTTCGTCCAGGAAGACCAGACACTAGCCGCTGTCGCAGGACGCGTGGCAGGCTGGCTGGCCCACGCCTCGCAACAAGCCGAATTACAGCTGGCGCGGGCACTGAAACGGCTGGAACGCACCCCGACGTTCTGGTGAACTAGGCATCGTTGCAAGGCGTTTTTTGTTCCTCTAAATCTGATCTATCATCAAATCCAGCCAGGGTAGTCACTCCCTCGCCACAGCGCCGAGTCATCCCCGGGAGCCTCCGATGAACGAACGGACCCGCCAGCGTGAAGTGCTCGAAATCGCCCTGCAAACCGGCGTTTCCGCAGAAGAGGTGGGGCAGCTTTACGACGAAGCATTACAACGCTTAGCCGAGAGCGCGCAGGTGCAAGACTACCTTTTACTGCTGGCGAGCAAACGTGTACGGCAGTCTTTGCAAGCTAGACGACGAAGTAATTTCGACGATCCATTAGCATGACGCTCCATTCACATCGCTCGAATACTGCCCCCCCCTCGCCGCTCAATTGACAAACGGCGCTCCATCTTCAGTAATGAGCGATCCTGTGGGCATTTAATTGACACAAAAAAGCCGAGCATTGCCCGGCTTTTTTAATGGGAAATCTTTAGCAGCGGCCTTTCTTGGCCTGGCCCGGTGGGCAGAAGTAGCCTCGACCGCGCCCTTGATCATCATCATCCCAGTCCTCATAGCGCGGGTAGTCTCGACGCCGCGGCTCGACGTAACGGGTTGGCTCGCTGCGGTTGTCGTAACCGATAGCGGCCCCGACGCTCCCACCAAGGGCGCCGCCGATGACCGCGCCATCGCGTCCGCCCACGGACTCACCAACAGCAGCGCCGGCGGCGCCCCCTAAGGCCCCACCCAAAATTGTTGAGCCACTGGCATGGGCTGTGCCGGCCATGGCGAGCAATAGCGCAACAGGAAGCAAAACTCGAGCATTCATCAGACTCTCCAGAGTATTTTATTCTGAGAGAATGCTACTTCTGAACTCTCTGACCATTTGTGATGATCTGTTAGCAAATGTTGCCAAACGACTTGGACAGCCCCCAATGTCACCGCTCCCTCCCCCGCACCAAGGGCAGTTCATAGACTTCGAAGCTTCCCCAACTCGCTACATCGCGGTGCTGCTGCGCGTTCGGCTGAAATGATTCGGCCCTCAATCAACTCTGGGCCTCGTTGCGTAGTCTTGCGGTATGACCGGCCTTCTCCATGGCCCCGTTACGAGCAATCACACTTCGCCAAGCTGGTTTACGACGTTAACCTCCCTCCCGACACGACGCACAGAGCCATACTGGCGAGGGTTCCATTCCCATACATGTCACTTGCCAGTGGACTTGACCTGCATTTTGGCGACCCAATTTAAATAAAAGCCAGCGCTACTCACAGGCACACCATAAAGCCCCTCTTGGTCAATCCGGATCATTATTTATAGACAGAAAAAACTGAACAATTTTATTGACTTATCAGAACTTACCACGTATAACCATCACAGCAGGATCTTCAAGCGCCATACCTATCGATACCTCGTTGCTCATGAAAGTGGGTTTCATCGTTTCCTTATCTATTCCTTGAGTATCGTGCATTTGGGGCATTTTCCCGTCATCACCCACTAAGGAGTACACAATGGAAACCGGTACCGTTAAATTTTTCAATGATGCAAAAGGTTTTGGCTTTATCACCCCGGACAACGGCGGTGAAGATCTGTTCGCACATTTCTCGGAAATCAAAGCAGACGGCTTCAAATCGCTGCACGACGGCCAAAAGGTGAGCTTCACCCGCGGCGTGGGCAAAAAAGGCCCGGCGGCAACGAACATTCAGCCGCTGTAAGCTTTACCCGACCGAATACGTTAAAAGCCCCGCCTAGCGGGGCTTTTATTATCGATGGACTACAATAGCCATCTCTCGCCCCTCACCTTCGAAGAGCTTGATGCCGACAGAACAAGACCTAGCCTATTTAAGAGAAGGCTCCCACGTGATACTACCATCGGGAAGAACCGCCATGGTTTTAGGGCTGCGCCGATCAGGCTATGAGTTTTGCTACTTGGACGGTGACTTTGAAAAAATTCTCTTGAGTCGACAATTGTCGGTATGCCTCACCGTCATCAAGAAAATTGAATTCTGACACCTTATTTAGCTTGAATTAAGCAGTACCCCTTTCGAGAGCAGCCCTTGTTCTTCCCCCCTCCCCCAATATCCTCCCATATAACTGTAGCTAGCAGGTAAGCCACAGCGCTGTCGCACGCACTCCCAAGAGCAGAAACCGACAATGACACTTGAGTCATTAGATACGGTATTGCCATAGCTTCGTATCGAGCACTCCAACCGCTGCGACCAGCCTTAACGAGATAGAACGCCGCAATCCGAATTAAAAATAAGGCAGAGCGATCGACACTGGCAATGCTGCATCACAATTCATTTCTACACTTCCCAATTAAAACTCCAGCTTAACAAAGTATAAACAACGGTTACTACGCATAGCCGCTATCCATGCTACGTCCCTCTGAATTCTGTATCGTACAAAATAATTCAGCAAATACAAATGGCTAGCCTATACTTAATTTTTTACAGTGATTTTCACATATAAGCTGCTCTAATACTGCCGCGCACTGAGTCAATCACTATTTCGTACACAATCATTGCATCAGTGATTGCCTCAAGCGAGGAGTAGACACGTGAACACCGTCAGATACTCAACGATATATAGAGTAAAGCATGGGACATCTGGAAAGTGGGAGATTTTTCTTACCGGATCGATAAGTCCAATCGTCGAATTTAGCTCTAGAAACGATGCACTGAGTTACGCCCACTATTTATCCGACAGCCACCCGGGGTCTCTCGTCAAAGCGTCCGACAAGCAGGGCTTGATGATCGTGGACAAGAATGAGGTATTAAATGAAAACGGTAGATAACGACACGCACCGAACCCGAAACGTTCACCGGACGAATAAAGGACAGAGATCGATGCCCGCTGCGAAGAAAAACCTTACCGATCAGCTCCATCAAGCCGCCGCCTCAGGAAAAGTCGACCTTGTCAGGCTCTATGTGAAATACGGGGATAATATCAATGCCATTGATAAAAATGGCATGACGCCGCTGCATCTGGCCTATCTGAATGGCCATCAGCAGGTAGTGGAAGCCTTATTGGAATTGCACGCCGATCAAACCATCAAAGACAGCAACCTCCATCTCGCTTACGACCTTATCCAAGAGCATATGTTCTTCTGCAGACTGCGTTGACCATGGCATAGGAAGTAAGACCCAACGTCATGTGAACAAGCATTAGCGGCGACATTGATAGCCGCTGACCGATCTCTCCCGGCTTGTCACGTTGCCTGCCATATCGCTTGGGTTCGCTGCGACAACACACCTAGCCAGGAACGTTTCCCTGAAGTTTTTCCGGCAATACTCATTGGCCACCATGGTCGCTAAGCGCCATGGTGGCCAATGACATTAGGTCATTTAGCGCTTGTCCTACAGACCCCCTCCCGATGCGCCAAGCCTTTGAATGCCTCGAGTGACCACGGGTATTTTCCCCCTCTCTCCAGTTCAACAAAACAAGCCAAACGCTGAGCAACTAAGCGTTGCAGGCAGGGGCCGTCAGCACCGAAATTCGGCATGGGTGCGCTACTGTTACACCCTCAGCAGACCGCACCTATGGTCCATGCGGATTGAAGCGCTGCTGCTGGATAGCCCCATGCTTGGCGATGATAGCCATGCGCTCCGGCACTTCCACCCACACCTCGGGCATATCGATGAGCGGTTCCGACAGCACCAGAAAGGCGTCGTCGCCAGCGGCAATGATGCGTGGATCGTCCGGATACAGGTCGCGCAGGTGGCGGAACGAAGTACTGTGAAACAGTGAACGCGACTGCGTCTCGCTGGAGTAGCGCACGGCGACCAGCTGCTCACCATCGCTGACGCAGAGCGTCATGTTCAGGGGCTGCTCTACACCGTGGCGGCGGCCGGTCTCTTCGACCAGCGCGGTCATCCGCTCCAGCGCCGTCACCGGCTCGCTCTCCAGACCGAAGGTCAGTGCGAGAAAGAACAGCACTTCCGAGTCGGTCGACCCTTCGATCGATGCGAACAACTCCGGCGCGACCTTCAACATCAGATCACGGCGAACCGTGGGGTACTCGCGGACCAAACCGTTGTGCATGAACAGCCAGCGACCGTAGCGGAACGGGTGACAGTTGGTCTCCTGCACCGGCGTGTCGGTAGCCGAGCGGATATGGGCAAAGAACAGCGGTGCGCGAATCGCCCGCGCCGCCTCGCGCAGATTGCGATCGTTCCAGGCCGGGTGCACGCAGCGGTAGCGGTACGGAATCTCGTCGTCACGTCCATACCAGCCCAGGCCGAAGCCATCGCCGTTGGTCGTGGTGGCGCCCAGATGCGAGTGCAGACTCTGGTCGATCAGCGAATGTTTGGCCTGGAACAGCACCGTTTCCATCGATACCGGATTGCCGGAATAAGCGAGCCAGCGACACATGGGAAGCCTCCTCTCAGACGGATCTTGCCAGCATAGGCCATGGCGCCCCGTATCGTGTGTGTGGGCCCCCTTGGAGAGAAAAGCGGCGCCTCATATTCGGTACTGGCGCCGGCATATCGCAGCCGACTAGCGGCCAGTAAGCCCCTTGGACAGGACCTCATCCCTTGTCCGCAACCCCGCGAGTTCCAGCATGCTTCGCATGCCCTAGTCTGGATGCATGTGCCGGTAGGCAGAGCACCTCAGTAGCAGTTTCTTGCAGAACCTGGGCCACCCGTTGGCATTCGCACTCAACAATGGGGCCGTACTTGAGCCGCCCGCGGATGGAGGCCCTGACAGCAAAGTCACACTTCGTCCTCTGTTCCTACGCTAGGCGCGGCTCGAAGTGGCCCCGGACGACGCTGCCGCATTTGGCGACGATGTAGGATTGTTCCGGCACCTCCTCCCAGGCCCCGGGCAGATCGACGAGCGGTTCGGACAACACCATGAAGGCATCGTCGCCGACGGCGGCGATGCGCGGGTTGTCGGGATACAGGGCGCGCAGATTGCGGAACGAGGTACTGTGAAACAGCGAGCGCGACTGTCCCTCGCTGGAATAGCGCACCGCCACCAAGTGGGTGCCGTCGCTGGCGCAAACCGTCATACTGATCGGAAACTCGATGCCGTAGCGCCTCCCCGTCTCCTCGACCAGCGCTGCCATCCGCTCCAGCGCGGCCACCGGTTCGTGTTCCAGGCCAAAGGTCAGCGCCAGGAAAAACATCAATTCCGAGTCGGTGGAGCCTTCGATCGACGCGAACAACTCAGGGGCGACGGCCAGCATCAGGTCGCGGCGCACGGTGAGGTAGTCATGGATCAGGCCGTTGTGCATGAACAGCCAGCGGCCGTAGCGGAACGGATGACAGTTGGTCTCCTGCACCGGAGTGTCGGTGGCCGAGCGGACATGGGCGAGGAACAGCGGCGCACGAATCGCCCGCGCCGCCTCGCGCAGATTTCGGTCGTTCCAGGCCGGATGCACGCAGCAGTAGCGATATGGAATCTCGTCGTCCCGGCCATACCAGCCCAGGCCGAAGCCGTCACCGTTGGTGGTGGTGGCACCCAGGTGCGAGCGCAGGCTTTGGTCGATCAGCGAATGCTTGGACTGGAACAGCAGCATTTCCATCGGGATGGGGTTACCGGTGTAAGCGAGCCAGCGACACATGAAAGGCCTCCTGTCTGACGGGATTCTCGCCATCGTGGAGCATGCCGCACCGCCCCGGCCCTCATCCGGTCGATGGCAAGTGACGGCATGCGCCCAGCGCTGGCAACTGCTTCATCGTAGCCGGGCGGACACAGACTCCGCCACGCCTTGCCAAGGTGACGGGCTTTTCGCGACACTGGTCGCATCCCTGTCCTAGCCTGCCACCATGCCCCGACACACGCTGCATTTCCTGCCCGGCACCCAATGCGACGAACGACTGTGGCAGCGTCTGGTCCCCCTGCTGCCTGCCGAACTCGCACCGGCATACGTGCCGCTGCAGCACGCCCGTGACCGGGCTGGGATGCTGGCCTGTATCGCCGATGCCGCAACGGGGCAGGCTGATCTGGTGGCGTTCTCGATGGGCGGCTATCTGGCGCTGCAATATGCGCTGGCTCAGCCGCAACGGGTGCGCTCGCTGGCGCTGATCGCCTGCACGGCGGAGGGCTTGAGCGCGATCGAACAGGCCACCCGCCGGCAGGCACTGGCCTGGCTGGAACGCCATCCCTATCACGGTATGTCATCGCAGCGGCTGGCACAGTTTGTCCACCCGAGCCGCCTGCACGACCCGGCGGTGGTCGAGGTAGTACGACAGATGGACCGAGAGCTCGGCAAGGAGACGCTGATCGCACAGTTGCGCGAGACCAGCGAGCGCACTTCGCTGTTCGAGCAATTGCCGGCGCTGACTTGCCCGGTACTGTTGATCGGCGGCCAGGACGATGCGATGGTGCCGGTGACGGCACTGCAGGCGATGGCGACGGTGCTGCCGTCGGCCCGGTTGGCGCTGCTGCCGGACACCGGCCACATGGTGCCGCTGGAACAGCCGGACCGGCTCGCCGTGCTGCTGGTGGACTTCTACCGGCAGGCCGGTCTCATCTGACCCGCTCCCCGCCACAACAAAAAAGGTTGGCCGAATCGCTTCGGCCAACCTTGATCACGTCTACCGCCCTGCCGCTTACTGCGCGACCGTCTCGCCCGGCAGCAGCACGCCACGACGCAATACCGCCTCGAAGCGCTCGGCCGGCAGCGGCGGCGACACTAGGTAGCCCTGCACCTGGTCGCAGCCCTCGTGCGCCAGGAAGCGCCATTGCTGCGCCGTCTCCACCCCTTCGGCCAGCACCTGCATGTTCAGCGTCTTGGCCATCGCAATGATCGCGCGGGTGATCGCGCTGTCGTCGGAGTCGTGCGGGATGTCACGCACGAAAGAGCGGTCGATCTTCAGCGTATCGGCCTTGAAGCGCTTCAGATAGGACAGGCTGGAATAGCCGGTGCCGAAGTCGTCGATCGCCAGCGACACGCCTAAGCCACGCAGCGCCTCGACCGCCTGCAAGGTGCCCTCGACGTCTTCCATCAGCACGCTCTCGGTCAGCTCGATCTCCAGGCTCTCGCCCGAGAGTCCGTTGCCGGCCAGCTGCTGCTCGATCATGGCGAGCAGCCCCGGGTCGCGGAACTGCAATGCCGACAGATTCAGCGCCAGCTTCGGTAGCAGGCAGCCGGCGGCCTGCCATTCGGCCAACTGCCGGCACGCTTCGCGGATCACCCAGTTGCCGATCGCGACAATGAAGCCGCGCTCCTCGGCCACCGGGATGAAGCGCAGCGGCCCGATCAGGCCCTGCTCCGGGTGGTTCCAGCGGATCAATGCCTCGGCGCCCAACAGGCGGCCGTCGGCCATGTCGACCTGCGGCTGGTAGTGCAGCACGAACTCGTTGCGCTCCAGCGCCCCGCGGAACTGGCTCTCGATCGCCAACACCTCACTGGCGCGCACATTGAGGTCGGCAGTGTAGAACTTGTAGTTGTTGCGGCCGGCCGACTTGGCGGCGTACATCGCCGCATCGGCGTTGCGCACCAGGGTCTCGACGTCGTCGCCGTCGTCGGGGAACACCGAGATGCCGATCGACGGGCTGACCGACAGCACATGGCCGTGCAACTCGACCGACTGGGTGAAACAGTCGAGGATGCGCTCGGCCGCCCGCACCACCTCGGTCGGGCCGGCCGGCAGCGCCGGCAACAGCACGATGAACTCGTCACCGCCCTGACGGGCCAGCATCTCGCCCGGGCCGAGCCTGCCGCGCAGCCGCTCGGCGACGATCTGCAGCAACATGTCGCCGGCCGAGTGGCCGAGCGATTCGTTAATCAGCTTGAAGCGGTCCAGATCGAGCAACAGCACCGCCAGCTTGCTGCCGTCGCGTCGCGCCGCCTGCAGCGCCAGCTCGGCACGCTCGTGCAGATGCAAGCGGTTGGGCAGATTGGTCAACACGTCGAAATGGGCGAGGAAGCGGATGCGCTCGTCGGCCGCCTTGCGCTCGGACAGGTCGCTGGCGATGCCGATGTAGTGGGTGATCTCGCCGCCGGCATTCTTCACCGCATTGATCGCGATCCACTGCGGATAGACCGCGCCGTTCTTCTTGCGGTCCCACAACTCGCCCTGCCAGGCGCCGGTCAGGCGAATCTGCTGCCACATCCCGCGATAGAACGCGGCATCGTGCAGTTGCGACTGCAGGATATTGGGCTTGGCGCCGACCACCTCTTCCGGGCGATAGCCGGTGATCTCGGTGAAGGCCTTGTTGACGCTCTGGATCTGCAACTCAGCGTCGGTGATCATGATCGCCTCGACGGTGTTGTCGAACACCTTGGCGGTCAGCTCGATATGTTCCTGCGCGGCGCGCTGCTCGGATACGTCGCGCACCATGCGCCACACCGCATAGATGCGGCCGTAGGCGTCGCGCATCGCCACCGTCTTGACGCTGACCGGCACGGTATTGCCGAAGCGGGTGATATACAGCGAATCGATGTCGTCGCAGAAACCGAAGCGCAGCACCTTGGTGTCGATATTGAGCCGCTCGGCGCTCTCGCTCTCCGGGGTCAGCAGCGTCCAGAAATTCTGCAGCTTGAGCTGCTCGGCGCTGTAGTCGAGCAGATTGAGGAAGGCCGGGTTGGCGTCGAGGATCTGCCCGTCCAGCGTGCTGATCACGATGCCGTCGAGATTGGACCAGAACAACTCGCGGTATTTGGTTTCGGAACGACGCAGCGCGTCCTCCACCTCGCGGCGACGGCTGATGTCGGTCTCGAGCGCCAGCGTCTTGGCCTCGCTCTCGTCGACCAGCCGCTTCAGCTCGGCACGGGTTGCCTCAAGCTTGCGACCGAGCTGGCTGACCTCGTCGTGGTCCGGCCAGTCGAAGCGACCGTCAAGCCGCAGCCCCGCCAGCGCGGCAATCTGTTCGGCCAACCTTTGCATCGGCTTGAGGAAACGCTGGTGCAGGATCAGCATGATCAGCAAGGTGGCACACACCAGCTGGATCAACAGCAGCAAGGCGAAGTTCAGCAGCAGGTGGGTCTGCTCGGTAATGATGTGCTGCCGGTCGAACTCGATCGACACCTCGCCGATCTCCTCGCCCCGGTACACCACCGGCTTTTTTAGCACCTCCACCTCACCGAGGCGCCGTTCGCTGCGCACGGCCGACATGAAGATGGTGTTGGACAGGTTGTCGGTGACCTGCACCGAGATCACGCGCGAATCCTCCATCAGCGAGGCGAGCAGCGGCGCGCCGCTGGGACGCGACAGATTCCACAGCGGCTCCTGCATGCCGAGTGCGACCACCTCCAGCAGGCGGCGCTGATCGGCCACGAAGCGGCTGGTCAGCTCCTGGCGCTGCATGGTGAAGCCGATCGCCGAGCTGAGAATCGCCGGGATCAGCAGCCCCAGCGCCACGGCCATCAGGAATAGCTGGCGCAAGCTCAGGCGCCGGCCGAACCCGGCGCGGCCGCCCTTCGGCGGTGTCGTGGAGGATGTCTGCGACACTAGGTCGTCGGAGCGGCGCATCCGGTGAGGATTCCTTGTAAACACATAAGTAGTGAGGCGTAAACACACGGGTGCCACGCATGCCGGGGCGGTTTGCCTTGACCGGAGCAGACGCCTACAATCGCCGGCATTCTAGACTCGTGGAGGCCCTATGTCCCAGGCCCAGTTTGACAGCCTTATCTTTGCTCGCTGGATGATTACCGTCGAAACGGATGGAGAAGTACTGGAAAATCATGCCATCGCGCTTAAGGATGGCAGAATTGCCGCCATCCTGCCAGCCGCAGAGGCGCGCCAGTTGAGTGCCGCCGAGGTCATCGAACTGGATCGCCACGTACTGATGCCGGGCCTGATCAATCTGCACGGCCATTCGGCGATGACGCTGCTGCGCGGCCTAGCCGACGACAAGGCCTTGATGGACTGGCTGAACAACCACATCTGGCCGGCCGAAGGCCGCCACGTACGCGACGAATTCGTGTTCGACGGCTCGCTGATCGCGATGGCCGAAATGTTGCGCGCCGGCACCACCACGATCAACGACATGTACTTCTACCACGGCGCGGTCGCCCGCGCCGGCCTATCGGCGGGCATGCGTACCTTTGTCGGCTGTTCGATCCTGGAGTTCCCGACCAACTACGGCGTCAATGCCGACGACTACATCGCCAAGGGCATGGCCGAGCGCCAAGAGTTCCTCGGCGAGGAGCGCGTCACCTTCACGCTGGCGCCGCACGCGCCGTACACTGTGTCGGACGACACCTTCCGCAAGGTGGTGACGTTGGCCGAACAGGAAGACATGCTGATCCACTGCCACATCCACGAGACCGCGGAGGAAGTGGCCGGCAGCGTCGAGCAGTACCATCAGCGCCCGCTGGCGCGCCTGAACGCCCTGGGCGTGCTGTCGCCGCGCCTGGTGGCGGCGCACATGGTGCACCTGAACGACGAGGAGATCGAACTGGCCGCCAAGTACGGCGTGTCGATCGCCCACAACCCGACCTCGAACATGAAGCTCGCCTCCGGCATCGCGCCGGTACAGAAGCTGCTGAGCGCCGGCGTCAACGTCGGCATCGGCACCGACGGCGCCGCATCGAACAACAAGCTCGACATGTTGGCCGAAACCCGCATGAGCGCGCTGCTCGCCAAGGTCGGCACCCTCGATCCGACCGCCGTACCGGCCGCCACCGCGATCCGTATGGCGACGCTGAACGGCGCGAAGGCACTGGGCATCGACGATCAGGTCGGCTCGCTGCGCGTCGGCAAACAGGCCGACCTGATCGCGGTCGACCTCGCCGCGATCGAGACCGCCCCGGCCTTCGACCCGATCTCGCACATCGTCTACGCCGCCGGCCGCGAACAGGTCAGCCACAGCTGGGTCGCGGGCGAATGCCTGCTGAAGGAACGCGTGCTAACCCGCCTGAACCTCGCCGACCTGCTCGCCAAGGGCGAAGACTGGCGCGGCCGCATCCTGGCGAAGGGGGAATAAGCATGAGCGACAACGTCGATCAGCTCGAACTCGACAAGTTCAGCCAGCTCGCCCACAAGTGGTGGGACAAGGACAGCGAGTTCAAGCCGCTGCACGAGATCAACCCGCTGCGCCTCGGCTACATCGACGGCTTTGCCGACATCGCCGGCAAGACCGTGCTCGACGTCGGCTGCGGCGGCGGCATCCTGGCCGAGAGCATGGCCGAGCAAGGCGCCACCGTCACCGGCATCGATCTGGCGAAGAAGTCGCTGAAGGTCGCGCAGCTGCACAGCATGGAATCGGGCGTACCGGTCGAGTACCGCTGCGTGCCGGTGGAAACGTTGGCCGAAGAGCTGCCGGCCGGCTTCGACGTGGTCACCTGCATGGAGATGCTCGAACACGTGCCCTCGCCGGAGAGCGTGGTGCGCGCCTGCGCCACCTTGGTCAAGCCGGGCGGCTGGGTGTTCTTCTCCACGCTGAACCGCAATGCCAAGGCTTATCTGATGGCGATCCTCGGCGCCGAATACGTGCTCGGCCTGTTGCCGCGCGGCACCCACGAGTACGCCCGCTTCATCAAGCCGTCCGAGCTGATCCGGATGGTGCGCGGCGCCGGGCTGGAACTCGCCGACATCAGCGGCATGAGCTACAACCCGATCGCCCGCGACTACCATCTTTCCCGCGACAGCGATGTTAACTACCTGATCGCGGTACGACGTCCGCAATAAGGATTGTCTGATTTTCGTCAATAACGGCCGGCTCTGCCCGGCCGTTTGGCATTTTGTATCCGATCTAGACTTGGCGACAGCTGTTACAACGCGTTACAATTTGGCCTATTGAAGGATTGCCGGACAAGTGACACCCACCGTCCGGCGTTTTTGTTTCTGCCCCGGCTACCCGCGGGGCCGCATTTCCGGAGTATTCGCATGAGTTTCAAGGCCAACGATTCCCTTACCGAGCAGATTGCCCAGTATCTGGGCAAGCAGATCATCGAAGGGGGAATGAAGCCCGGCGAGCGGATCCAGGAACTGCGCATTGCCGCCGAGCTGTCGGTCAGCCGCGGCTCGGTGCGTGAAGCACTGCTGATTCTGCAACGCCGCCACCTGGTCGAAATCTACCCGCGCCGCGGCGCGGTGGTGGCGAGCATTTCGGCCGACGACGTCGGCGACTTCTTCGACATCTGGTTCCTGATGCTCGACAAGGTAGTCCGCAACCTTGCCAGCAACTGGAAGAACGACGACCTGGCGCGCTTCTTCGAGCTGATGACCGAACTGTCCGACTGCCAGCGCCGCGACGACCGCCAGGGCTTCTACGAGCACGGCGTCGAATTCCTGCGCAACCTCTACAGCTACGCCAACAACCGTTACGTCGAGCAGACGCTGGACGACCTGCTGCCGCTGACGCAGCGCTGCCTGTTCGCGATCCTGCGCGCCGGCCGGGCTCAGCTCGAGCGCACCCACGCCTTCCTGGAAGAAGTGCTGAAGACCATCATCGCCCGCGACACCCAGCGCCTGACCCTGATGCTCGACGAGTTCAGCATCGGCTATACCCAGCTGGCGCAGGAGTCGGCCGAGGCGTTGACCGGCCGCGCCTGAGTTGGTTCGGTGCAAAGCAAACGGGCTGCCAATGGCAGCCCGTTCTGTTTTCGGCCAACCTTGTGACCGCTTACAGCAAGCGGTACTCCACAAAGGCATAGCTGAGCCCGTCCTCGCGCTGGTGCGCCTCGCGCGTCGCTTCCTGCCAGCGGCTGCGGTCGATCACCGGGAAGAACGCATCGCCGGCCACCGTCAGCCCCACTTCGGTGACCAACAGCCGGCCGGCGCCGTCGATCGCCTGACGATACAGCTCCGCCCCGCCGATCACGCACACTTCCTCCACCGCGCCGGCCAGCGCCAGCGCCTCATCCAGCGAATGCGCCACCTCGGCTCCGTCGGCCGACCAGTCGGCATTGCGCGTCACCACGATATTGCGACGGCCCGGCAGCGGCCGGCCGATCGAGTCCCAGGTCTTGCGCCCCATCACCACCGGCTTGCCCAGCGTCACCGCCTTGAAGTGCTTCAGATCCTCGGGCAGATGCCAGGGCAGCGTGTTGTTGATGCCAATGACGTGATTTTCGGCCATCGCCACCACCAGCGTAACAATCGACTTCGTCATACCGCCACCGCCGCTTTGATATGCGGATGCGGGTCGTAGCCTTCCAGCTTGAAATCGTCGAAGCAGAAACCGAACAGGTCGGTCACCGCCGGGTTCAGCGTCATCGTCGGCAGCGCGCGCGGCTCGCGCGACAGCTGCTCGCGCGCCTGCTCCAGGTGGTTGCTGTACAGGTGGGCATCGCCCAGCGTGTGCACGAACTCGCCCGGCTGCAGACCGCACACCTGCGCCACCATCAGGGTCAGCAAGGCGTAGCTGGCGATATTGAACGGCACGCCGAGGAAGATGTCGGCCGAACGCTGGTAGAGCTGGCAGGACAGCTTGCCGTCGGCGACATAGAACTGGAACAACGCATGACACGGCGGCAGCGCCATCTCGTCGACCAGCGCCGGATTCCAGGCCGACACGATCAGCCGGCGGCTGTCCGGATTGGTCTTGATCATGTTCAGCACATTGGCGATCTGGTCGATGTGGCGGCCGTCCGGCGCCGGCCAGCTGCGCCACTGGTAGCCGTAGACCGGGCCGAGCTCGCCGTTTTCGTCGGCCCACTCGTTCCAGATCGACACGCCGTTTTCCTTCAGGTAGCGGATATTGGTCTCGCCCTTCAGGAACCACAGCAGTTCGTGCACGATGGACTTCAGGTGCAGTTTCTTGGTCGTCACCATCGGGAAGCCGTCGGCCAGATCGAAGCGCATCTGATAGCCGAACACCGAACGGGTACCGGTGCCGGTGCGATCGGACTTGTCGTGGCCGTGATCGAGCACGTGCCGCATCAGGTCGAGATAGGGTTTCATGGGCCTCCGCCTTCCGTTCGTCAAACCGCCCGATTGTACCACTGCCTCCGCCCCTGTCGGCGTCGCGCTGCGCACCGGTAACCCCCACCAGCCCGAGCCGCCTTTCTCCCTTTGTAAACAAGGGAATCACCCTTCCCTTATCGGGAATGCCCGCCGCTTGGCCTTGCCTTATTTACCGTCCAGCATTTACTTCACGCCATCTTGATGAATCGTTAAACAAATCCCCCATAACTTGTTAGATAATGCGATGGCATTGACGCTTGTCGTGAAACGGCGACAGGCCTGGATACGCCGCTAAGCACTTGTTTCTGAGATAGAAAGCAACAGATCGCGTGGAGATTAGCAAGGAAACGCTCAAAACAGATTCAAGCGCTAGAGGATTTCTCTGGCATAAGATACCATTCGCTTTAAAATCCCCGCAGTATTTTTCATTGAACTGGCATGGCTAGCGATTCCGATTTAGAACGGACAGAAGCGGCGTCGGCCCGACGACTGCAACAAGCGCGTGAAGACGGCAATGTGCCGCGTTCGCGCGAGCTGTCGACGTTCGCCGTGACCATGACCGGCGTGGCGCTGTTGTTGTTGCTGGGAGGCCGGTTGGCCGAATCCATGCGCCAGCTGGCGGTGCATGCCTTCACCTTCGACGGGGTGACGGCGCACGACTCGGCCCTGGCGCTCGAGCGCTTCAAAGAGGCGGTCTTCCAGACGCTGTGGCAGTTGCTACCCTTGTTCGCCGGGCTGGCGCTGGTGGCGGCGTTGGTACCCATCCTGATCGGCGGCTGGAACTACTCGCTCAAGCCGGTCATGCCGAAATTTTCCAAGCTCAACCCCTTCACCGGCATCAAGCGGCTGTTCTCGCTCAATGCCGCCACCGAGGGCTTAAAAGCGATCCTGAAGAGCATGCTGATCGGCGGCGTGGCCTGCTGGGTGATCTGGAACGAGCGCATGGAGCTGATCGGCCTGGTCAGCATGCCGCTCGATAGCGCCATGGCCAAGCTGATCGGCCTGATGGGCCACACCTTCCTGATCGTGGCCGGTGCGATGATCGTGCTGGTGCTGCTGGATGTCCCTTACCAGCTCTGGCAGTACTTCAAGCAGTTGCGCATGACCAAGGAAGAGGTCAAGCGCGAATACAAGGAACAGGAAGGATCGCCCGAAGTGAAGGGCCGTATCCGCCAGCTGCAACGCGAAGCGGCACGGCGCCGGATGATGCAGGAAGTGCCGAACGCCAACGTGATCGTCACCAACCCGACACACTATGCCGTCGCCATCAAATATACTGAAGACATGCGTGCACCGACGATTTTGGCCAAGGGCTCGCTGAAGTTGGCCGAACGCATCATCGAAATCGGTCGTGAACACAAGGTGACCGTGATGCGCGTGCCAAGCTTCACCCGGGCACTGTATTTCAACGCCGAGATCGGCGACGAAGTGCCGTCGCGCTTGTACTCTGCCGCGGCGCAAGTACTCGCCTATGTCTACCAGCTCAACGTTTACCAGAGCGGCGGCGGGATCGCGCCGGTGTTTCCCGACCGGCTCGATGTGCCGACCGAGCTCGACCCACAACACAAGCACCCGCCCGAAGCGGACAACGCAACCCGACACTAAGCCGGCATGGACACTCTTCTACTGCAACTGAAACGCTTCAACGTCGCAAGCCTGGCCGGCCCGGTGCTGATCATCCTCATCCTGATGATGATGGTGCTGCCGCTGCCGCCGTTCGTGCTGGACATCTTCTTCACCTTCAACATCGCGATGTCGATCATCGTGCTGCTGGTCGGCATCGGGGTGCGCCGGCCGCTCGATTTCTCGGCCTTCCCGGCGGTGCTCTTGGTCACCACCCTGCTGCGCCTGTCGCTGAACGTGGCGAGCTCGCGGGTGATTCTGCTGCAGGGCCACAGCGGCCCGGACGCGGCCGGCCACGTGATCGAGGCGTTCGCCACCTTCCTGGTCGGCGGCAATATCGCGATCGGCGTGGTGGTGTTCGTGATCCTGACCATCATCAACTTCGTGGTGATCACCAAGGGTGCCGGCCGGATCGCCGAAGTATCGGCGCGCTTCACCCTGGACGCGATGCCCGGCAAGCAGATGGCGATCGACGCCGACCTCAACGCCGGCCTGATCGGCGAAGACGAAGCCCGCAAGCGCCGCTCGACCATCACCGAGGAAGCCAACTTCTTCGGTGCGATGGACGGTGCGTCCAAGTTCGTGCGCGGCGACGCGATGGCCGGCATCCTGATCATCCTGATCAACATCGTCGGCGGCCTGATCGTCGGCGTGGCACAGCACGACCTGGGGGTTGCCGAAGCGGCACACGCCTACACCCTGCTGACCATCGGTGACGGCCTGGTGGCGCAGATTCCGGCGCTGATCATCTCGACCGCGGCCGGCATGGTGGTATCGCGCGTCGGCACCGAGAAGGACATGTCCGAGCAGTTGATCGGCCAGCTGTTCATGAACACGCAGGTGCTCTACATCACCGCCGGCGTGCTCGGCCTGATCGGCCTGATTCCGAACATGCCGCACGTGGCCTTCCTGTCCATCTCGGCGCTGCTGGTGTTCACCGGCTACTGGCACTCCAAGCGCAGCGAACGGCTGGCGTTTGCCGAGCAGACCGCCCTCAAGCCAACCACGCTGGAAACCCCGACCGCCGAGGTCAGTTGGAACGATGTCCACGGCGTCGACTCGCTCGGCCTGGAAGTCGGTTATCGCATGATCCCGCTGGTCGACCGCAACCAGGACGGCGAACTGCTGCGCCGCATCCGCGGCATCCGAAAGAAACTGGCCCAGGAGCTGGGCTTCCTGGTTCCGCCGGTGCATATCCGCGACAACCTGGAAATCCGCCCGAACGCCTATCGCATCCTGCTCAAGGGCGTCGAGGTCGGTGTCGGCGAGGCCTATATCGGCCAGTATCTGGCGATCAACCCAGGCCGGGTCAGCGGCGAGATCCAGGGCACCCCGACCACCGACCCGGCCTTCGGCCTGCCGGCGGTGTGGATCGACGGCAACCGCCGCGACGAGGCACAGATGCTCGGCTACACCGTGGTCGACGCCTCGACCGTGGTCGCCACCCACCTGTCCAACCTGCTGCTGCAGCATGCGTCGGAACTGCTGGGCCGCGAAGAGGTACAGCAGCTGATCGAACACCAGGCGAAGGAATCGCCGAAGCTGATCGAAGACCTGGTGCCGAAGGTGGTGCCGGTCGGCGTGCTGCAGAAGGTGCTGCAGCGCCTGCTCGCCGACGGCATCCACATCCGCGACGTGCGCAGCATCATCGAAACGCTGGCCGACCACATCGCCGTCACCCAGGATGCCGACGAGCTGACCAGCGCGGTGCGCACCACGCTGTCGCGCGCCATCGTCCAGCAACTGTTCCCGGGCGAGACCGAGCTGGCGTTGATCACGCTGGAACCGGCGCTGGAAAACGTCTTGATGCAGGCGGTGCAGTCGCGCGGCGGTGGCCTGGAACCGGGCCTGGCCGAGAACCTGCTCGCCAGTGCCGCCCAGCAAGCCGAACTGGTCGAGCAGCAGGGTTACAACCCGGTGTTGCTGACGCCGCCGGCGCTGCGCGCGCTGCTGGCGCGCTTCCTGCGCCGCCCACTGCCGCACCTGCGAGTGATCTCGCACAACGAAATTCCCGACAACAAGACCATCCGCATCGTCGGCGTCGTCGGCGCAAGCAAGGAAGCGTAAAGCATGGTGGTGAAAAAATTCTTCGGCAGCAGCACCCGCGAAGCGCTGCGGCTGGTCCGCGACGAGCTGGGCGAGGACGCGCTGATCCTGTCGAACCGACCGGGCAAGGACGGCGGCGTCGAGATCATGGCGATCGCCGACGTCGAGCTGTCGGCGGTGGCCAAGGCCGTGCCGGCCCCGACGCCGCGCCCGCGCGCCGAACAGCCCGCTGGCCACAGCCCGGTACAACGCGCGATCGCCCGCACCTATGCGCTGCCGGTGGAGCCGCTGGAGTCGCATTGGAACTCGCCTCGCCCCGCCGAACCCGCCCCGCTTGCCCGCCCGTCGTTCGCCGTTGTCGACGCCTTCGTTGACACGCCGACAGCGTTGGCCGAAGCGCTGTCGCCGCTCAATGCCGAGCCCGCCCCCGCCATCATCGAGCCGGCAGCCGACGAGCCCGACGCGGCCTTCGCCCCGACGCTGGAGTCGCCGCTACCCGAGGCCGACCGGACCTGGCTCGACGACGGCGCCCCGGTGCCGCCCCATCCGCCGCTGCACCCGGACCTGTCCCAGGTCACCGCGACCGTCAGCAGCGAGATTCGCAGCGTCGGCGACGAGGTCCGCCAGCTGCGCAGCCTGCTGCAAAGCCAGCTGGCCGGCTTCGCCTGGTCTGAGATGCGCGAACATGCGCCGGAACGGCTGGAGCTGTACCGCCGCTTGCTGTCGTGCGGCTTCTCCGCCGCCCTGATCCGCCAGCTGATCGACAAGCTGCCCGAGGCGTACAAGGGCGATACCGCCGTGCAATGGGCCCGCTCGGCGCTGGCACACAATCTGCGCTGCGGCGATATCGACGCCGACCTGTTCGACGCCGGCGGCGTATTCGCGCTGGTCGGCCCGACCGGCGTCGGCAAGACCACCACTGTCGCCAAGCTGGCGGCACGCGCCACGCTGAAGTTCGGCGCCCAGAACGTCGCGCTGATCACCTCCGACAGCTACCGGATCGGCGCACAGGACCAGTTGCGCATCTACGGCAAGATCCTCGGCGTGCCGGTGCATGCGGTGCAAAGCGGCCAGGACTTGAGCCTGGCGCTGGCCGACCTGTCCGAGCGCCATCTGGTGCTGATCGACACCATGGGCATGAGCCAGCGCGACAGCCGCGTCACCGAGCAGACCGACCTGCTGTCGGCCGCGGCGCAGCGCCCGGTCAACCGCATCCTGCTGCTGGCGGCCAATGCCGACGGCCACACCCTCGACGACGTGGTCAATCACTACCGCGGCGACGGCCTGTTCGGCTGCATCCTGTCCAAGCTCGACGAGGCGGTGCCGCTGGGCTCCTGCCTCGACGTGGTGATCCGCCACCGTCTGAACCTGCTGTCGCTGGCCAACGGCCAGCGCGTGCCGGAAGACCTGCATCCAGCCCAGGCGGCCCTACTGATCGAGCGCGCCTTCGCGCCGCGCCAGGCGCCGTCGCCGTTCGAGCTGTTCACCGACGAGCTGCCGCTGCTGCACGCCGCGCAGGCAGGGCTGCTCTGATGTTCGACCAGGCCGAAAGCCTGCGCCGGCTTACCCGCCGCACCAGCCGCCCCGCCAGCTTTGCCGTGGTCGGCGCCGAGGGCAGCGGTTGCAGCACCGCGGTTTCCGAACTGGCGATGGCGCTGGCCCGCGCCGGCCAGCGCCCGCTGCTGCTCGATGCTCAGCCCGGCCAGGTGCAGAGCCGGCGGCTGGGCCTGTCGCCCACCGCCATGCTGGCTAGCCAGTCGCGGCAACCGGGGGCGCTGAGCGAGCTGATGAACCTGTCGCCCTACGGCATCACCCTGCTCAATCTGTGCGCGCGCCCCGAGGAGCGCAGCGAGTTCAGCAAGCCGGTGTGGCAACGCCTGCAAAGCGACTTCCGCTCGCTGGAGCGCAACGCCGACGTGGTGCTGATCGATGCGCCGTCCCCCGCCGACGACCCGATCCCGGCCGGCATCGCCGACAACCTGCTGCTGGTGCTCAGCCCGGATGCCGAATCGCTGACCCGCTCCTATGCCGACCTGAAACGGTTGCACAGCTTCGCCGGCCGGCTTTCGGCCAACGTGCTGATCAACCGCTGCGACAATCTGGACGAAGCACGCCGGCTGTTCAACCGCCTGGCCGAAGTGGCCGGCAGCTATCTGCAGCTGCCGCTGCGCATGGTAGGCTTCGTTCCTTATGACATCAGCGTGCCACGTAGCCAGACGCTGCGTCGGCCGCTGATCGATGCGTTCCCGCACAGCGAAGCGGCGATCGCGTTCGGCCAACTCGCCTCGCAGCTGCCCAACTGGCACACCCCGCCACCGGGCGGTGCCGACACCGGCTATCTGGAACTTCTGGCCAGCGCCTCGTGCGACTGCACCACCGCTATCGGACTCTGACCATGTCAGCACTACTGAAACGCCACGGCTACCAATGCGAACCGCGCTGTGAAATCGACATCACCCAGCATGCGCCGATGGTGCGCAAGATCGCCGGGCTGATGGCGGCGCGACTGCCCTCCTCGGTCGATATCAACGACCTGGTGCAGGTCGGCATCATCGGCCTGATCGAGGCCTCCAAGCAGTTCGACCCGGCCCAAGGGGTGCAATTCGAGACCTTCGCCAGCCAGCGGGTACGCGGCGCGATGCTCGACGAGTTGCGCCGCGAAGACTGGCTGCCGCGCCAGGCGCGCCGCCAGGCCCGCCAGATCGAAGAGGCGATCGCCCGGCTTGAGCAGCAACTGGGCCGCCCGCCGCGCGAGACCGAGATCGCCGAACAGCTCGGCGTGGCGCTCGACGACTATCAAAGCATGCTCGGCGACTGCAAGGGCCTGTCGCTGCTGCACTTCGAGGACTTTTCCGACGACGAGGGCGAGGGGCTGTCCGATGCGCTCGCCAATATCGTCGACGCCCGCAGCCCCGACCCACTCGCCACCCTGTCCGATGCGGGCTTTCGCGGCGCGCTGATCGAGGCGATCCAGGCGCTGCCCGAACGCGATCAGTTGGTGATGAGCCTGTATTACGAACAGGAAATGAATCTCAAGGAAATCGGCGCCGTGCTCGGCGTATCCGAGTCGCGCGTCAGCCAACTACACAGTCAGGCCGTCACCCGCCTGCGCAGCCGCCTGCGCGAATGGATCTGAACCCCCGCCTCCACCCTAGCCCGCAGGAATTCCCGCAACCGTGGATAAAATCAGTCTCATAGCCATCGTCGGCGGCCTGACCGCCATCATTGCAGGACAGGCGCTCGAAGGCGGGCATATCGGCTCGCTGTTGCAGCTGACCGCCTTCCTGATCGTGGTCGGCGGCACCGCCAGCGCGGTGATGCTGCAATCGACGCCGAAGCAGTTCATCGCCGGCATCAAGATGCTGCGCTGGGTATTCGTGCCGCCGATCATGGACCACAACCGCTTGATCCGCGACGTGATCGGCTGGAGCCAGACCGCCCGCAAGGGCGGCCTGCTGGCGCTGGAAGGCGCCGTCGCTTCGCAGCGCGACCCGTTCACCCAGAAGGCGCTGCAGATGCTGGTCGACGGCACCTCGCCCGAGGCGCTGCGCGCCACCATGGAGGTGGAGATCACCATGTTCGAGCGCGCCCGCAAGCAGGCGGCGCGCATCTGGGACTCGGCCGGCGGCTATTCGCCAACGATGGGGATTCTGGGCGCGGTGCTCGGTCTGATCCATGTGATGGAGAACCTGACCGAGCCGGCCAAGCTCGGTTCCGGCATCGCGGTGGCCTTCGTCGCCACCGTCTACGGCGTCGGCCTAGCCAACCTGTTCTTCCTGCCGGTGGGGCTGAAGCTGCGCCACCTGATCGACGCCGAGATCGCCTGCAAGGAACTGATCCTGGAAGGTCTGATCGGCATCGCCAACGGCGAGAATCCGCGGCTGATTGAGAGCCGCTTGAAGGGCTTCCTCGCGCTGCACGACTGACTTCCCCATCCCTAATGGCAAAAGGTTGGCCGAACCCATAACCGGGCTCGGCCAACCTTTTTGTACTGGCGGTTCGGTATCGGCGACAGAGAACCTGGCGAACGACCCCCTGCCCAGCCCACCGGCCTAGCCTCTATCCGCTGGCAACAGACCGAGGACGCTGGCAGCGGCCTATTAGTCGCCCGCTACCGTCTCCAGCAGCCGCACGCTGGTATGCTCGAACGGCTTCTTCAGATAGGCGCTGAGCAGCTTGTAGGTATCCAGGTCGAAGCTCGGCGCCCCGTCGAGCGACTCGTCCGCGCCGCTACGACTGCCCAGGTAGCACCAGCGGTCGAACAGGTGCTCGACCGACTCGCCGGTCACCGGGTCGCTCTCCACCACCGCCACCGCATCCGGAAACGGCCAGCTCTTGACCTTGAGCCGCGTCAGCGCCGCGATCAGCCGCGCATTGTGCGACTCGGCCGACTCCACGCCGACACAGGCGCCGCGGCAGCGCCCCGCCTGCCGCGCGCAACAGGCCGTCCCCTTCTTCGAGGTCACCGGCTCAATGCCGAGCACCGCCGGGCACAGCTCCTGCGCCCGCGCCAGGTCAGTCAGCACCTTCTTCGCCTCGCGCGGGTTGCGGTACAGACCGTACAGCGTGGCGACCCGCGAGAAGTCGACTTCACTGGCCGCCACGGTACGCGGCCTCACGAAGCCGTCGGCCTCGCTCGCCAGTTGCAGCGAGCACAACTCCTGGCTCGGCCGCCCCTTCAGATTGTGCGAGGGTTTCAATTCGCGAATCAGCTGCAAGGCCATCAGTTGCGCGCCGAACTCGCCGATCGTCTCCTGCCAGTCGATGCGCCGCACCGCCTCGGCCAGCGCCTTGTCGCCCGGCTCGCCGGCAAAGTGCTTCAGCACTCCGCTGCGCAGATTCACCGTCTTGCCGACGTAGAGAGGCTGGTCCGCCTCGCCGAAGAACAGATATACCCCCGGCACGTCGGGCAGCTGGTCGACCACGTCGGCATCCAGCCCTTCCGGCACCGTCGGCGTGGCCATCAGATAGGCGGCCGCCGCACGCACCGGCTCGTCGCCCAGCTCCTGCCGGGCCGACTGCAGGAAGTGGTAGACCGCCTCGGCGTCGGCCAGCGCGCGGTGACGTTCGGCCAACACGATACCGTGCCGCTCGATCAGGCTGTCGAGGTTGTGCTTGAAGTGCTGCGGGTAGAGGCGGCGCGACAGCTTCACCGAGCACAGCACCTCGGTCTGGAAACGCAGGCCGACGCGGCGGAACTCGTTTTTCAGGAAGCCGTAGTCGAAACGGGCGTTGTGCGCGATGAACAACCGCCCCTCCAGCATCGCCAGCAAGCGTTCGGCCAAGGCCTCGAACGGCGGTGCGTCGGCCACCATCTCGTCGCTGATGCCGGTCATGTTGACGATGAACGGCGGGATCGGCTGACCCGGATTGACCAGCGTCGAGAAGCGCTCGATCCGCTCGCCGTCGAGCAGGATCACGCCGATTTCGGTGATGCGGTCGCGAGTGATGTGGCCCCCGGTGGTTTCCAGGTCGACAATCGCGCAGGCTTGCTCAAACAGCATGGAATTTCACTATGCGGCGACCACCGGCCAAGCCGGCAGCCTGATGAAAGAAGGCAATAGGACAACGTCACTGCGACTTGTCCGGACATTGTACGCTGCTATTTTATCGACCCTTTAAAAAAATGCCCACCAACGCTTGACAGCCAAAACGCCGGCCTATATAGTTCGGCCTCTCTTGCAGAACAACGCGAGAACAGTGCACCCGTAGCTCAGTTGGATAGAGTATCTGGCTACGAACCAGAGGGTCGGGCGTTCGAATCGCTCCGGGTGCACCACGGCATGTCCCTATAGTTTAGCGGTTAGAACACCGCCCTTTCACGGCGGTAGCCGGGGTTCGATTCCCCGTGGGGACGCCACAAGAATTTGTAGTTAGCAGTGCCAGTGCACCCGTAGCTCAGTTGGATAGAGTATCTGGCTACGAACCAGAGGGTCGGGCGTTCGAATCGCTCCGGGTGCACCACAATCAGTCCCTATAGTTTAGCGGTTAGAACACCGCCCTTTCACGGCGGTAGCCGGGGTTCGATTCCCCGTGGGGACGCCAAACACAAGCCAACAGGCTTCTGTCATAGGCAGAAGCCTGTTGGCTTTTTTGCGTTCTTCCTCCCTCCCCACATCGCAACGTCCTTCTTCCCCTTCCGGTCCTCTCATATAGCTATATTGCTGTAAATATAACTAATGATTAGCATATTCAGATGAGATTTAATTGATGCATCATATCGTTGTATTATGACGAATATATCGAAACCTGAATCGAAAGAATCTCTCGGCCTCAATCAACAATGCCTTGAATGGACTTTGCATACAACAGGCTTTGTTGCACAAATCGGGGCCTGCTCAAGTCCGGTAGAATGACGGCATGAGCAAGCCCCTCCCTCCCAAGTACCAGACGACCAACTGGTGTGCCTACAATCAGTCCCTCAAGCAATGAGGGCAGCTACTCCTCTGGCTCGACAAAGACATGAACTGGTTTGCTCCTGCCACAGGAAAGCGGGGGCGTCAGCCAACCTTCACGGATGCCGCAATTCAGTTCTGCCTCACCATTAAATGTCTCTTTGGCCTGGCATTGCGACAAGCCACGGGTATGGTGGAAAGCATGCTTCGCTTGGCGGATCTCGACTGGGCCGTTCCCGACTTCAGTACGCTTTCCCGCCGTCAGAAAGACCTGCAGGTTCGCATCCCTGTACATGAAGAAGCAGGGCTGTCTGCATTTACTGGTGGATAGCACCGGTATCAAGATGATGGATGAAGGCGAGTGGAAGGTGAAAATGCATGGAGCTAACTGCCGCCGCCAATGGCACAAGCTGCACCTTGGTATTGATGCGGAAACGCTGGAAATTCGGGCAATGGAAGTGACCGACAATCGCACCAGCGATGCCACGATGTTGCCGGAACTGTTATCGCAAATTCCAGAGGCAGAGGGGCTGGTTACGGTCACCACTGACGGGGCGTACGACACCCGTCTATGTCACGCGGTCATTGCTGAGCGAGGGGCCGCCGCCATCATTCCGCCGCGTCGAAATGGCCAATTCTGGAAAGGAAAATCGCTGGGCAATCAGGCTCGCAATGAGTCGCTACGCTCAGTGAAGTATCTGGGACAAACACTCTGGAAAAAATGGAGTGGCTACCATCGGCGAAGCCTGGTCGAAACGAAAATGCACTGTTTCAAGTTGCTAGCGGACCGCGTCAAGTCGCGCGACTTTGACCGGCAGGTAGCGGGGCTTCAAGTTTGTGCGGCAATTCTGAATCGCTTCACCGCCTTGGGCACGCCGCAAACGGTACATATGGAGTAAATGCATCTGGGGATTGGGGAAGCTCGTTCCTAGCTGATTTGTGCAACAAAGCCGTTTGAGAGCCTCAACATGGTGCCGTTCATCGACATCATGCTGGTGCTGCTCACCATCATACTGACCACCTCCAGCTTCATCGCCAGCGGCAAGATCCCGGTGAACCTGCCGCCAGCCAGCCCGATAACCAGAAGGTGGAAACCATCGCGATCGATGCCAACGGCACGGTCCACTTCCGCGCCCAGCCGGTGGCGACCGAGCAGTTGAAGCAACGGCTGGCGGGGCTTAACCGCGATACGCCGGTGCTGCTGCAGGCCGACCTGGCGGTGCAGCTGCAGCGCTTCATCGACGTCGCCGATCTACTAAAGCAGCTGGGCTTCGCCAAAGTTGCGGTACAGACGGAGGCACGCCGATCGTGAGCAAGCTCGCCTGGACCCCTGCCATGGCCCCGCTGGCCCGCGCACAGGACGAACCATCCTCGCGCGGGCTGTGGATCGGCATCGGCCAGTCGCTGCTGCTGCACGGCTCGCTCGCGCTGCCGTGGCTGCTGAAGGACCGCTTCAGCACGCCCGAGCCGCCGCGCCAGCTGGCGCTCGAACTGTTCGGCATGGTGAGCAATCGCCAGGTCGAACACCGGCAGGCCAAGGCGCCACCGGCGCCGGCGCACAAGGCGACACAAGCACCAACGGCACACGCCACGCCACGCCGCAGCGCCGCGGCGCCAAGCCCAGTGAAGCTGAGCGTCACCCCACCGGTGCCCGCGCCAGCGACCAAGTCGCCGGCGGCTGCCCGGCCGGTGCTGGATAAGGACGCCGACACCACGCGCAAGCAGCAGACCATCCAGCCACCGGCAGTCAGCCCCGATGCCCTGCGCCAGTATGTCGCGACCCTAAGCAAGGCGATCCAGCGCCGACTGGTCTACCCGGCCGAGGCGCGCGAAGCCGGCTATGTCGGCTCGCCGCTGGTGCGCTTCACCCTCACCGAGAGCGGCGAGATCCAGCCCGGCTCGCTGGCGATCCAGCGCAGCAGCGGCCATGCGGTGCTGGACGAGCAGGCGCTGCGCACAACCCTCGCCAGCGCCCCGTTCGACAAGCCACCCCGGCGCATGAGCGTGGTGGTCGCACTGGCCTACACCCAGGACAGGTAAGTGACTTCGGCGGCGCGGGGCTCCCACCTCGCGCCGGCCGCCGCTGGCGACACCGGTGAGCGCCACGACCGGGGAGCGAACCGGTATGATGGTCGCTTCCCTTCGCGGAGCCCGCCATGACTGCCCCGTTCGTCCTCGCCGCCGCCCAGACCGCCCCCGTGGCCGGCGATCTTTCGGCCAACCTGGCCAACCATCTCCACTTCGTCAGCATTGCCGCGCAGCACGGCGTGCGCTGGCTGCAGTTTCCCGAACTGTCGCTGAGCGGCTACGAACCGGCGCTGGCGCAAAGCTGCGCAGTCACGCCTGACGACGCGCGCCTGGCGCCGTTGGCCGAAGCGGCGCAACAACACGCGATGACCGTGGTCGCCGGCGCCCCGCTGCGCCAGCCCGACGGCACCCTGTTGCTGGCAGCACTGTTGTTTGGTCCGGACGGCACGCGCCGCCACTACGCCAAGCAGCATCTGCACCCGGGCGAGGACGCCGTGTTCGCGCCGGGCCCCTGCGGGCTGACCATGGCGGTCGGTGCCGAGACCATCGGCCTAGCGATCTGTGCCGACACCAACCACCCTGAACACCCGGCCGCGGCCCGCCGCGACGGCGCCACCATCTACAGCGCCGGCATGCTGCTGTCGGTCAACGGCTATGCCGCCGACACCGCGCAGTTGCAGGGCTATGCCCGCGAGCACCGCATGGCGGTGCTGCTGGCCAACTACGGCGGGCCTTCGGGCGGCTGGCAGTGTGCCGGCGGCAGCGCGCTGTGGGACGAGCACGGCGAACTCATCGCCGCTGCGCCTGGACAGGGCGAGGCGCTGCTGGTTGCTAGCCGCTATGCCGACCGCTGGGATGGCCGCTACGTATCACTGTCAGCAGCCTCCCGCCACACGACGCAAGCCGCCACCTGACAAACCATGTCGGGCGCTGCGGACCCTGCCGTCCCGCGTTCGGCCAAGCTGGAGACCCGCATGCACATCGCTATCCTGACCCTCGACGGCTTCAACGAACTCGACTCGCTGATCGCGCTCGGCCTGCTCAACCGGGTGAAGCGCCCCGGCTGGCGGGTATCGCTGACCTGCCCCACTCCGCAGGTCACTTCGATGAACGGGGTGACGCTGCAGGCGCAGGCCACGTTGGCCGAAGCGGCCGACGCCGATGCGGTGCTGGTCGGCAGCGGCATCAAGACCCGCGACTACGCGGCCGATGCCGACTTTCTGACCGGGCTGCACCTCGATCCGGCACGCCAGCTGATCGGCGCACAGTGTTCCGGCACCCTGCTGCTGGCCCGCCTCGGCCTGCTCGACGGCGTGCCGGCCTGCACCGACCTGATCACCAAGCCCTGGGTCGAGGAGGCCGGCGTGCGCATAGTCGAGCAGCCGCTGTACGCCCGCGGCAATCTCGCCACCGCCGGTGGCTGTATGGCCTCGGTGTATCTCGCCGCCTGGACCATCGCGCGCCTCGCCGACCTCGATGCTGCCGCGGCGGCACTGCACTACGTCGCCCCGGTCGGCGAGAAAGGCGGCTACGTCGAGCACGCCCTCGCCGTGATCGAACCGTATCTGTAGCGTTCGGCCAACCTTGAGGCCTCCCCAATGAGCGACACCCTGACCCTGCGCCCCGCCAGCGCCGCCGACTGGCCGGCGATGTGGGCCATCTTCCACGCCGTGGTCGCCGGCGGCGACAGCTATGTGTTCGCCCCCGACACCAGTGAGAGCGACGCGCGCGACTACTGGTTCGGCCCGGGCATTGCCAGCTGGGTAGTCTGCGACGGCGCGCGCGTGGTCGGCCAATACAAGCTGGTCGCCAACCAGCGCGACCTCGGCAACCATGTCGCCAACGCCTCGTTCATGGTCGCCCCGGACTCACACGGTCGCGGCATCGGCGAGGCGATGGGCCGACATTGCCTGCGCGAGGCCAAGTGCGCCGGCTACACCGCGATGCAGTTCAACTTCGTGGTGGCAAGCAACCACGGCGCGGTCGCGCTGTGGCAGAAGCTCGGCTTCACCATCGTCGGCACGCTGCCGCGCGCGTACCGCCATGCCACGCTCGGCTTGGTGGACGCTTATGTGATGTACCGCTTCCTCGACGACATCGCCAACTGAGCGCCTCGACGCGACCCGGGGACATCGTCCGGCACCGGGTGTGCGTCAGCGCCCAAGTTGGCCGAACCCAAAGGAGAAACCCCATGCAAGGCAGCTGTCTGTGCGGCGAGATCAGCTACGAAGTCGACCAACTCGATTCGGAAATCGGCCACTGCGCCTGTCACTCTTGTCGCAAGGCCCATGCGGCGGCGTTCAATAGCGCGGCAGCAGTGCGGCGCGAGCACTTCCGTTGGCTGCGCGGCGAGGCGCTGTTGAGCCGCTATGAATCGTCTCCTGGCAAGACCCGCTATTTCTGCTCGCGTTGCGGCAGCCAGCTGGTGGCCGAGCGCGCCGGCCAAGCGCACTGGATCCTGCGCGTGGCGACGCTCGATGACGATCCGGGCGTCACGCCGGCGTACACCATCTGGCAGTCTCATGCCGCGCCGTGGCTGGCGCACGGCGACGACTTGCCGGCCTATCCGGAATGGCAGCCGGGTCGGGCATGACGATGCAACTGAGACCGGCCCGCGCCGACGAGGCCGCCGTGCTGTCGGCGATCGCCTGGGAGGCGAAGCGCCACTGGGGCTATGCGGACGCAGTGATGGCCGGCTGGCGGGCAGCGCTGACGATCACCCCGGCCGGCTCACCTGCCAGACCATCTGGGTGGCCGAGCGGGACGGCGTGGCACTCGGCTTCGCGGTACTGGCCCGCGAGAACGGCACTCTGGCGCTGAGCGACCTGTGGGTAACGCCGGCGGCGATGAGACAAGGCATCGGCCGGCTGCTACTGCGTCAGGTCCAGGCCGAGGTCGCGCGGGCCGGCGAAGCCGGGCTAAGCATCGACGCCGACCCGCAGGCCGAAGCCTTCTACCTGCGCTGCGGCGCCGAGCGGCGCGGCCAGCTCCCGGCGCCGATACCCGGTCAACCGGAGCGAGTACGCCCGCAACTGTGGCTGGCCGCCCGCCCGGCAGGTTGACTCAGTTCGCCAGACCTAGCCCCTGCAGCACCTCGCGGTAGTCATGTACCACCACCAGGTCGGCCGCGGCGGCACGGGTCTCGGCCGACGGGCGAAACAGAAATCCCTGGCTCGCCGCGCGCAGCATCGCCAGGTCGTTGAACGCATCGCCGACGGCGACGGTGCGACATCCTGGTAGCGCTGTAGCACTTCCTGCTTGCCGCTGCGCCGCGCGTAGTGCGGCCGCACGATGTAGCCGGCTTCGTCGCATTCGAAGCGATGGCACTGCAACTCCGGCTCGCCGAGCTTGCGCCACAGCGGCAGCACCATCTCGCGGAATGCATCCGACACCAGCACCACCCGGCAGGACTGACGCAGCCGATCGAGAAACTCGCGCGCCCCGGTCAGCGGTTCGAGCGCCTCGAGCAGCGTCTGCAGATCCGACAGCCGGATGCCGTTGTCGCGCAGCAGCCGGATGCGCAGCGCCACCAGCCGGGCATAGTCGGGCTCCTCGCGGGTGGTCAGGCTCAGCCCGGACAGGCCGGTCGCGCGCGCGATATCCGGCCACATTTCCGGGACCAGCACGCCTTCCAGGTCGATACAAGCGATGTTGTTCATCCCGCCCTCCTCAATGTCCCATCGGTGCCAGGGCCAGTGCCACGCCCAGGCCCACCAACACCGTGCCGATACCGCGGTTCAGCAACACCTGGCCCTGCAGCATCGCGTTGCGCAGCCGGCAGTGCGAGAAGAACAACGCCACCAACGTGAACCAGGCCCAGTGCGCGAACGACATGAACAGGCCGTAGCCGATCTGCGTCGAGAACGGCGTGCCGACATGCACCACCTGGGTGTAGGTGCTGAGCACGAACAGCGTGGTCTTGGGATTGAGCGCGTTGGTCAGGAAACCGCTGCGCAGTGCGGCGAAGACCGAAATCGGCGCGCCACCGGACAGATCGACGTCGAGCCGGCTGCGGGTGGCGAAGGTCCGGTAACCGATGTAGACCAGGTAGGCGGCACCGACGAACTTGATGGCGTTGAACAGCAGTGGTGCCCTGGAGATCACCAGCCCGACCCCGAGCACGGTATAGCCCACATGCACCAGCACCCCGATGGCAATGCCCAGCGCGGCGAACAGGCCGGCCTTGCGGCCGTACAGGGTGCTATTGCGCGTCACCATGGCAAAGTCGGCGCCCGGGCTGATGACGGCAAGGATGGTGATGACGGCGACGGCGATCAGTTCGTTCATGGCGTGATGTCCTGCGAATGAAGATTGAGATGGCCGAGCGCGGCAACGGGATCGTGCCGGCCCAGGCTAGCGACCGACACCAGAGGTCGATGACCGGTAGAGAGCAATGCAACACGGGCGGCATCCATCGCCAATATGGCGAACGGCAGACCCGCTCTCCAACGCAGCCATCTCCCCGTGCGGGTATTCCCGGCCGTGCCGGCGCCCTCTTCCTGTAGCGATTTCTCACCGATGGGCCCGTCTTGTAGCTCGCTCGGGACAGGTCCATTTTCAGCGCATTGAGCGACGGGGAAAAACGACTTATGCTCAATCAATTGCGTGAGGAAAAATCACAGATAATGACCCGCCTGCCACCGCTCAACAGCCTGCGCGTATTCGAGGCCGCAGCGCGCCACGCCAGCTTCGTCAAGGCCGCCGCCGAGCTCTACGTCACCCATGGCGCCATCAGCCGCCAGATCGCCCAGCTCGAAGAACAGCTCGGCGTCGCGCTGTTCGAGCGGCGCAACCGCGCGGTGTTCCTGACCCGCGAGGGTCTGCAGCTGCAGGAGGCCTGCGCGCCGGCACTGGCCAGGCTGAGCGAGGCGATCGAGCGGCTGCGCCGGCCGGACTTCGACGCACCGTTGGTGGTGTCGTGCGAGCCGACCATCGCGATGCGCTGGCTGATCCCCCGCCTCGGCCGTTTCCAGCAGCGGCATCCCGAGGTGCAGGTCCACCTGTTCACCGCCGGTGGCGCGGTCGACTTCGCCAGCAGCCGGGTCGATCTGGCGCTGCGCCGCAATGACTTTCCACATGGCGACGCCGTCCACCTTGCCCCGCTTGGGCAGGAATGGGTCGGCCCGGTCTGTTCGGCCGAGCTGGCTGCCCGGCTTGCCGGCGAGAGCACGCCGCTCACCCGACTGCACACCCAGAGCCGGCCGCAGGCCTGGGCGCACTGGCAAGAGCAGGCCAGCCAAGCGCTGCCCGCAGGCGGCGACCAGCGCTACGAGCATTTCTACCTGTGCCTGCAGGCCGCTGGCGCCGGCCAGGGCCTGGCGATCGGCTCGCTCTACATGGTGGCCGACGAACTGGCCGATGGCCGGCTGGTCGCCCCCTACGGCTTCATTGCGGACGGTTCGGCCTATGTGCTGCTGTCGCCGGTGCCGATCGACACCGACCCGCGGCGCGAAGCGTTCCGCGACTGGCTGGTCGACGAGATGAGCGCGACAGCCTGCGCCCACCGACTGGCCGACGCCGAGTGATGGCCCTTTCGGCCAACCTTGTGCCGCGCCGTCACCCCACGGCGGGCACTCATACCACCGCCCGCGCCGCCGGGTGCCCTCGGTAAAGCCACAGGCTGACCGCCAGGGTGATCAACTCGGTGCTCAACAGCACGTACCACACGCCACCGGCGCCAAGCCAGACGGTCAGCAGCCACAGCAGGCCCAACAACAGCAGCCAGCTGCGCAGCACCGCAATCAGCGCCGAACACCCCGGCGCCTCGATGGCGGTGAAATAGCCGGCCACCGTCAGATTGATCGCCGCCGGCACGAAGGCCAGCGCGTACCACAGCACCGCATCGCCGAGAAAACGCTGCGCGTTGGCCGAATCGGGCAGAAACAGCGCGGCCAGCCAGTCGGACAAGGTCAGCATCGCGCCGACCGACAGCAGCGCACAGCCCAACACGCTCGCCAGCCCGATGCGGAACACCGCCTGCACGCTGGCCGCGCAGCGCGCGCCGACGTGAAAGCTGATCAGGGGCTGCATGCTCTGCACCAGCGCCACCATGGTCACCACCGCCGCCAGCGTCAGGTACTCCAGCACCGCGTAAGCAACCAGCCCGTCCTGCCCCAGGTGGTGCAGGATCACCCAGTTGAACGCCAGGATGGTCACGGCCGGCGCCATTTCGGCGAGAAACTCCGAGCTGCCGTTGTAGACCATCCGCCCCATCTGGTTGCCGATCGAAAGCGCCCGGCGCACCGGCCGCAACAGCCGCGCGCGGAAAAGGTGGAAGGCCAGCATCAGCGATGCCGCAATCAGCTGGCTCAAGCCGGTGGCGAGCGCTGCCCCGTTCATGCCCCAGCCCCAGCGGGCGATCAGCAGGTAATCGAGTCCGATGTTGACCACGGCCCCGGCCAGCATGCAGTAGAGCCCGTACTTGGCCGCGCCCTCGACGCGCAGGAACATCTCCAGCGCATAGCCGGCGGTGGCGAACACCACGAAACCGGCCGAAGTGAGCAGATAGGCTTCGGCCAACGTCGCCAGCTCGCCTTCGGCGCCGAGCAGACGCACCAGCGGCGCCGCACCGAACCAGTACAGCACGGTGAAACTGCCGCCGATCAGTAACACCAGCCACAGCGCCTGGGTAAAGGTCGCCGCCGCCTCGCGCTCTCGGCGCTCGCCGAGCAGCCGCGCCACCAGGGTCGAACCACCGACCCCGATTAGGATGCTGAAGGCGTAGGGCACATAGAGCAGCGGCAGCAGCAGGTTCAACGCCGCCAGGCCTTCGCTGCCGACATAACGACCGATAAAGATGCCATCGACGATGCTGTAGGTGCTGTACACCCAGGCGGTCAGAACGACAGGGCGGGCGGGAATAGCGCGTGACGCACCCGCGGCAGCCAGTCGGCAGCCGAACGGGAGGGAGAGAGAAGACGCAACAGGTGACGCATAAGACTCAGGGTAAGGCTCAGGAAAGGGGTCATCGGCAGCTCGACCGATGACCCGACAGGGGCAAACGGCCCCAATGCATACTAGTCGATGGCACCCGGCCGTGCCGCGACCGCGCGCAGCAGGCTGGCCTGACGGTTGTGACGGCGCACGAAGGCGGCGGTCGATTGGCCCAGCTCGGCCGGGGCGATCGCCGATTCGGCCAACTCCTGGCAGATCAACTGCCAGTCGGAACGCGCCCAGCGGCGGTTCGCCAGGGTTTGCCCGTAACGGGCTCGGTAGTGGTAGGTCGTGGTCCGGTTGGGCATTCAGGTCCTCGCTCGCGGGGGATGAGACGGCTCGTCGGTTTTAGAACCTGTTCACGATCTCGCGAACGAAGGGTCAGGCAAGGCGAAATGGCGCGAAAAAGCGGAATGGACATGGAGTCCATGAGCATTTTGAGCGTCATTTCAACGCAGGATCACCCGAGTGCAGCAGATCGTGAACATGTTCTGAGACATGACAGGACGGCCCGCGGACCGCACCTTATCGCGAGCCTATAGACTAGCCGAAGGCCGACGCCGGTACTGTGTGCGTATCACCGCGCTTGTTTGACCGCCTACCCCGCACGGCAACACAACCGTCACACAAATGCTACTGACAGCCGCGTCGCAGCGCGCGAGCCTGTCACGCCCCTACCGATGCTCAGCTGGCTCCCGCCTTGTACGGCGTGTTGCCCCACTTGCCCTGGCACAGGTCGCCGGTCGACACGTTCTCCTCGACCTGGATCGTGGTGTTGTCCTCGAACAGGATCTCCGAATAGCCGCGATGGCGCAGGCAGGCCGTCACCGCGTCTTTCTTGAACGCCTGCTTCGGAAACGCCTCGCAGCTGTGCAGCCATTTGGAAAGCTGCGCCTTGCTACCATCGGTCTTGTAGATCTACCCCGCTTGCACCTCGCAGCGCGCCCCCACCACCACCGGCACCACCGGGGCGGCTGGCAGCAACGGCGCCGACGCCTGCACCGCGGCCGGTCCGCTCTTGCCGGTCGGCGCAGCGGCAGTGTCCGGCCGCGTCATTCGCGCCGACCCCAGGGCCCGGGCGATCTCACTGTTTTGCAGCTCATCGGCCACCACCTGCCCCGCGATCGAGCCCAGCATCGCCCCAAGCAACCATCCCGTCTTGCTCGTGATCCTTCCCCCTTGAAACACCAGCAAACATTCTGGGTATCGGGCATCTGTCCCGACTTGTCAAAGAACCGATCGTTGCGAGCCGAGCCCGTATGCCCGGCAACTTCAGAGGCAGCCCCCGGCGGGCGTTATTGGCGGCTTGCCAGCGCCAAGCGACAAGCTAGGCCGGCAAACACCGAGCCGAGCAGATACTGGGGAAGTCGGGAGGGACGGCGCCCCGTCGACAAGCGACCGGCCAGCTTGCTAGCCGCCACGATCACCGCACCGTTGACGAGCAGGCCGATCAGATTGAGTACGGTCGCCAGCAGTAGGATTTGCACGGCGATCGATCCGGCCTGCGGGCGCACGAACTGCGGAAACAGCGCTAGCACGAACAAGGCCATCTTGGGGTTCAGCAAATTGGTCAAAAAACCTTGCCGAAAAATGCGGCCGTACGAATGGGGAGTCAATCCCTTGGCCGGCGCCAGCACCGTGCCCTCGGAGCAGATCGTTTTCCACGCCAGATACAACAGATAGGCCGCGCCGGCAAAACGCACCACGTCATAGGCCAGCGGCACTGCCAGAAACAATTGCGACAGGCCGAACGCGGCGGCCAGGGCA
This sequence comes from Neisseriaceae bacterium JH1-16, assembly GCA_025989215.1. Lineage (GTDB taxonomy): Bacteria > Pseudomonadota > Gammaproteobacteria > Burkholderiales > Chromobacteriaceae > Crenobacter_A. Next base: position 678,918 of record JAPDNP010000002.1, read on the forward strand.
TGGCAGTAGGTGCCAACCTGGATTCCCGCCAGCGAGGCAAAACCGGCGGCACGCCCCTGGCTGACGCTACGGGATGCGATCAGCAACATGTCCGGGCCGGGTGTAACGGTCAACGCGAGGCAGGCAGCAGAGAACAGCGCGAGCGTATCGAAGCTGAGCATGGAGGATCCTTTCGTTCGGAATGCGAAAGGAACACCAGTCTACGGAGCGCGTCCGACCCCGTCAACGCGAGGCATCTTGGCCTGATGTGTCGCCCTGTAGAAGCTGCACTCAGGCAAATCGGCACACCGCCCCCGCCCCCAAGGCGCTGGGCAGCGCTCGCATCAAAGGATTGAAACAGGTACAAAAAGAAAAGGGCTTAACTGCAATAAACAGTTAAGCCCTTGAGATATATGGTGCCAATGAAGTGAATCGAACACTCGACCTACTGATTACGAATCAGTTGCTCTACCGACTGAGCTACATTGGCAAGCCAACTTGGCAAAAAAGCCTTGACGAGTGTTCACCAAGGCTTTTTTAAATTCTGGTCGGGGTGAGAGGATTCGAACCTCCGGCCTCTACGTCCCGAACGTAGCGCTCTACCAGGCTAAGCTACACCCCGAATTGTGTTCAACGCAGGCGTTGAAGAAGCGGCAATTTACACGGTTTGTTTCGGTTTGGCAACGCTGTGCTTGCCAGTGAAAACAGGGAATCTGGTCGGGGTGAGAGGATTCGAACCTCCGGCCTCTACGTCCCGAACGTAGCGCTCTACCAGGCTAAGCTACACCCCGATGTCCTGAATTTTCTGTTTTCACCGAATTAGCCAGTGCAACGCTTAAAGCGTTACAATCGCGACTTCAGAGGACACGAATTATCTACTAAATATGTGGTTTAGGCAACTGTCTTTTTATCGACTCGACGAATCTTCCTGCCCCGACGTGGACACCCTGTCCACTGCTCTGGCGAAGAAACCCTTCAATCCCTGCAGCGGTCTCGACTGGTCGAGCGAAGGCTGGATCCCGCCGGCAGGCCATGCCGACGGCCCGGTCCTGGGCTGCCGTGGCAACCTGCTCGTCGCGCTCAAGCGCGAGGATAAGGTGCTACCCTCCGGCGTGATCCGCGACTACCTGGACGCCAAGGTCCAGGAGATCGAGGACAAGGAGCTGCGCAAGGTTGGCCGAAAGGAGAAACAGGCGCTCAAGGAACAGATCACCGACGATCTGCTGCCGCGCGCCTTCACCCGCTCCGGCCGGCTGTCCGCCTTCCTCGATACGCAGCGCCGCTGGCTGATGATCGACACCGGCACCGCCAGCCGCGCCGAGACGCTGATCAGCGAACTGCGCGACGCGCTGCCCCCCTTTCCGGCCGCACTGCCGCGCACCGAGCTCGCTCCGCATACCGCGATGACCGACTGGCTACTGGCAGGCCAAGCGCCGGGCGGCTTCGAACTGGACGCCGATTGCGAACTGAAGGCACAGGGCGACGAAGGCGCGGTGATCCGCTGCAGCCGCCAGGACCTGACCGCCGACGAGGTGCAAAACCACCTGAAGGGCGGCAAGCAGGCGACCAAGCTGGGCCTGGTGTGGCGCGAGCGGATCCGCTTCGTGCTGACCGATACACTGCAGCTGAAGCGCCTGCAGTTCCTCGACGTGCTGCAGGAGGAAGCCAGCCAGGCCGGCGATGACATAGCCAGCCTAACCGAGGCGACACTGCTGTTGATGAGCGCCGAACTCGGCGAACTGGTCGACGAGTTGGTCGAAGCGCTCGGCGGTCTGCAGAACGCCGGCTGAGCCCGCCCCGCTCCCCCACAGCGCCCCATCACGGGCGCTTTTTTTTTGCGATTGAAAATAGCAAACTATCGGTAATAAAATTTCAATTTAACAAAGCTATCTATTTAATCGATACTGGAAACCAGCCAAGCAAACGTCATGACGACACTGGCCGCCAACTGGCTGGTGAACTACACCAATAGTTGCCACCGCGGCCCTTACCAAGGAGTGATGCGATGAACGAGAGCAACTGGAAAGACATCCTGATCGAGATCTTCGCTGCGCTGGCCTGGCTGGATTAACCCCCACCGACCACACTTGACCTTCATCAGCCCGGCGCATCTTGCCGGGAACGCCTGCACCGCCCCGGGATCCCTCCCAAGCAGACCCCCATCAGACTCAAGAGGACTTGACCATGGCTGAACAGAACCGACTCTCCACCGCTGCCGGCGCGCCGGTCGCCGACAACCAGAACAGCCAGACCGCCGGCCCACGCGGCCCGGTGCTGCTGCAGGACGTCTGGCTGTTGGAGAAGCTGGCCCACTTCGACCGCGAGCGAATTCCGGAACGGGTGGTACACGCCAAGGGCTCCGGCGCCTACGGTACCTTCACGCTGACCCAGGACATCAACCGCTACACCAAGGCCAAGCTGTTCAACGGCGTCGGCAAGCAGACCCCGGTGTTCCTGCGCTTCTCGACCGTGGCCGGCGAACGCGGCGCGGCAGACGCCGAGCGTGACGTGCGCGGCTTCGCGCTGAAGTTCTACACCGAGGAAGGCAACTGGGATCTGGTCGGCAACAACACCCCGGTGTTCTTCATCCGCGATCCGCTGAAATTCCCCGACTTCATCCACACCCAGAAGCGCGACCCGAAGACCAATCTGCGCAACCCGGATGCTGCGTGGGACTTCTGGAGCCTGCACCCGGAGAGCCTACACCAGGTCACCATCCTGATGTCCGACCGCGGCCTGCCGAAGAACTACCGCGAAATGCACGGCTTCGGCAGCCATACCTTCAGCTTCCTCAACGATGCCGGCGAACGCTACTGGGTGAAGTTCCACTTCAAGAGCCGCCAGGGCATCAGCTACTACACCGACGCCGAGGCGGCTGCACTGGTCGGACAGGACCGCGAGAGCGCGCAGCGCGACCTGTTCGACAACATCGAGCAGGGCAACTATCCGAAGTGGCGCGTCTGTGTGCAGGTAATGCCGGAGCGCGAGGCGGCCAGCTACCGCTACAATCCGTTCGACCTGACCATGGTGTGGTCGCACAAGGATTACCCGCTGATCGAGATCGGCGAACTGGAGCTGAACCGCAATCCGGAGAACTACTTTGCCGAGGTGGAACAGGCGGCGTTCACGCCGGCCAGCGTGGTGCCGGGCATCGGCTTCTCGCCGGACAAGATGCTGCAGGGGCGGCTGTTCTCCTACGGCGACACGCAGCGCTACCGCCTGGGCATCAACCATGGCCAGCTGCCGGTGAACGCGCCGCGTTGCCCGTTCCACAGCGCGCACCGCGACGGCGCGATGCAGGCGGCCGCCTACGGCGCCGCCAGCAACTACCAGCCGAACACCCGCGCGGACGGGCTTCAGGACCAGCGTGACCTGCAGGAGCCGCCGCTGGCGCTGCACGAGGCCGCCGCCTGGCGCTACGACCACCGCGAGGACGACGACTACTACACCCAGCCGGGCGACCTGTTCCGGCTGATGCCGGCCGACGAGCAGCAGCGGCTGTTCGGCAACATCGCCCGCTCGCTGTCCGGCGCGCGTCCAGAAGTACAGCAACGCCAACTGCTGCACTTCGACAAAGCCGACCCGGCCTACGGCGCCGGGGTGCGCAAGGCGCTGGCCGAGCGGAAGTAAGCTCATCGCCCTAATGACAACGGGAGGCCGTGGCCTCCCGTTTTTGCCTCCCGTTTTTGCCTCCCGTTTTTGGCCTACGTTGGCCGAAGCGGTCAATCGAGCTGCGCGTGTGCCAGCTCGCCGAGGCGCTTCACCGCCGCGATCCGCGCCGGCGTCAGCGGCACGCCGCAGCTCAGCCTCAGGCAGCGGCCGAACTCGCCGCGCGGCGAGAACAGCTGGCCCGGTGTGAAGCCGATTCCCTCGGCCAGGGCCGCGTCGAACAGCGCCTGGCTGTCGGCGCCCTCCGGCAACTCCAGCCACAGCAGGAAGCCGCCCTGCGGCTCGGTGACTCGGGTACCGGCCGGGAACGACTCGGTCACCAGCGCCAGCATCTCGTGCACCTGCCGGCACAAAGTGCGGCGCAGCTGGCGGATGTGCCGGTCGAAGCCGCCGGCGGCCAGGAATTCGGCCGCCACCACCTGCAGCAGCGACGGAGTGCAGAAGCTCATGCCGAACTTCTGCATCTGCAACTGGGCATGGTAGCGACCGCCGGCCATCCAGCCGATGCGCAGCCCTGGCATCGCCTGCTTGGTGAACGAGGCGTTGTAGAGCACGTTGCCGGTGGTGTCGAAGGCCTTGCACGGCAGCGGCCGCTCACGACCGAAGTAGAACTCGCCGTACACATCGTCCTCGATCAGCGGCACGCCGCGTTCGGCCAACATCCGCACCATGCGTCGCTTATTGTCTTCGGGAATCAGCGCGCCGAGCGGGTTGCTGAAATTGCTGACCACGATCACCGCCTTCACTCCGCCGTAGCGGGTGGCAACATCGAGCGCCTCCACTGACATGCCGGTGACCGGGTCGGTGGGAATCTCCAGCCCCTTCAGGCCGCGGCTCTCCAGCAGTTGCAGCACGCCGAAGTAGCACGGCGACTCGATCGCCACCACGTCGCCGGGCTGGGTGACCGCCAGCAGGCTCAGGTTGAGCGCCTCGACACAGCCGTTGGTGATCAGGATGTCGTCGGCCGACAGCGTCTGCCCCCAGTCGAGCGTGCGCCGCGCGATCTGGCGGCGCAGCTCGGGCAGGCCGTCGCTACGGCCGTATTCGGTGATCAGCCCCGGCTGGCGGCGCAGCGTTTGCGTCATCATGCTGTTGAGCGCCCGATCCGGAAACAGCTCGGCCGACGGCGTGGCGCAGGCGAAGCTGCTGCCGGCGCTCTCGGCGACATAGCGCAGATAGCGCCACAGCAGCGGGTTGGTGACCACCGGCTGCGGCTCCGGGCTTGGGCAGGATGCCGCTGGCGGACGCGGCAAGCGCCGCCGCACGAAATAGCCGGACTGCGGCCGCGCCTCGATCAGGCCGCGGTCCTCCAGCATGCCGAACGCTTCCTGCACCGTGGTCATGCTGACCTGGCGGCGCTGCTTCATGGTGCGCAGCGACGGTAGTTTCTCGCCCGGCTTCAGCGTGCCGTTAGCGATGGTCGAGGCAATCTCGTCGGCGACCTGCTCGTAGAGCGGGGTGATCTCGGTCTTCATGGGGGCATCATGCTCCGCCGCCCGCCGAACCAGCAGGTACAGTTGCCAGTCGGATCGGGCAGTACAGTGGGTGGATTCGGCCAACTATACCGGTTCAGATGACATAGTACTGCGTCTGTCGATGCTCCCCCAAGCGGCATAGTCTATGTAGCGTGCCCTACCAACCGCCAGGAGCCCTGCCATGGAAACCGTTATCCTGCTGCAACCCGACGAACTGCTACGCCTGCCCGCCCACAGCCAGTGGGAATGCATCGGCGGTGCCGGCTGGCTCAGCCAGCGCGGCCTCGACATCACCGTGCTGTGCGGCAGCTGTCTCGACATCGACGACCCGCGCGGCGCGCTGATCGAGGCAATCGGCGGGCCGGTACGGCTGCGCCGCCGCAGTGAGGCGGTGACGCCGCTGCTGTCCCGCTGGCTGCGCCGTCTCGGTCATGCCGGGTAAGCGCCGGCCGACACGTTCGGCCAACCCCGCACCATGAAAAACCCCTGCCATCACGACAGGGGTTTTTTGCTGGCCGAACCGCAGGTGTGGTTACAGCGTCTTGAGCTTGCCACGGAACTCATCCAGGCTCGCGTAGCCCTTTTCCTGCATCAGCGCGCGCAGCTCCGCCTCGATGCGCGCGAAGGCGCCGACACCCTCCTCGTACAGGCAGGTGCCCACCTGCACTGCCCGCGCGCCGGCCAGGATGTGCATGAACGCCTCGCGGCCGCTCTTCACGCCGCCGCAGCCGACCACCTGCTTAGCCGGCATCAGCCGCGCGAACTCGCGCACATTGGCCAGCGCGGTCGGCAGCACATAGTCGCCTCCCAGGCCACCCAAACCCGCCTTGGGCTTGATCACCACCGCCTCGGCGTCGACATCGATCACCAGCCCATTGCCGATCGAATTGATGCAGGTAACGAAGGCCAGCCGCTCGAAGCGATTCAGCACCGCCGCCACCTCGGCGAAGTGCACCGGGTCGAAGTACGGCGGCAGCTTCACGCCGAACGGGCGCGGGTAGGCCTCGCTGATCGCCTCTAGCGCCTCGGCCATGCCGGCGATGTCGTAGCCCAGCTGCGGCTTGCCCGGCACATTCGGGCAGGACAAGTTCACCTCGGGAAAGCACGGCAGCACCGCTTCGGCCAACACCCGCAGCATGGTCAGGTTATCGTCCAGGCACAGCCCAGCCACCGACACGAACAGCGGCTTGCCGCCCGCGTAGTCGTAACGGCGCGCGTAATCGAGGTAGTAGCGAAAGCCCGCATTAGGCAGGCCCATCGAGTTGATGCTGCCCAAGGAGGTGCTGGCATAGCGCGGCTCGGGGTTGCCCTCGCGCGGCAACCGCGTGCAGCTCTTGGTGATCACCGCGCCGGCCGCCGAGCCACGCACCGCGTCGAGTTCGTCCTCGCTGCGGCACATTACGCCCGAGGCGTTGTAGAGCGGGCTTTGCATGGTCTGGCCCAGCCAGGTGACAGACAGATCAGGGCTCATCGGCGCTCCTTGCATTGGTATGGACCTCAGTGTCCGCCGATCCGGCACAGGTCGCACTGCGCCAGGTCAAAGCTCGTTCGGCCAACCTTGGGACAAAACAAAACGGGCGGCCCGCCGCGTCTGACGCGGGGGAGCCGCCCGTAGCCTGGGAGCGCCGGACTCAGCCCTGTTGCGACTGCGTGTAGTTCTCCAGCCCCACCAGGTCGATCAGGCGCAGCTGCTGTTCCAACCAGTGCGCATGGTCGTTCTCGGTTTCTTCCAGCAGCACCATCAGGGTGTCGCGGGTGACATAGTCCTTCACCGACTCGGCCTGGGCGATCACCGTCTTCAGCAGCGCGCCGACGCGGTATTCCACTTCCAGGTCGTTCTTCAGCATCGCCGGCACATCGGTGCCGATCAACAGCGGCACGCGTGCGGCCACGTTCGGCTTGCCGCCGAGGAACAGGATGCGGCGGATCAGCGCTCGGGCGTGCGACAATTCGTCTTCGCGTTCGTGGTCGATGCGGGTAAAGAGCTTTTCGAGGCCCCAGTCCTGATACATCTCGGCATGGATGAAATACTGATCGGCGGCGGAAAGCTCTTCGGCCAACAGGTCGTTGAGCAGTTTCAGTGTGTCGGGATGGCCTTGCATACGCGGCTCCTTTTTGTTGTTGGTCAACCGCTGATGACAGCGGGAATTGGCCGAATTGTAGGCGGCCATTCCCACGCTGTCACCAGCAGACTCTCACGTAAGTGCCCGCGCTGACTGGTAAAAAAGAAGCGTTAACATCCAGGCCAGCCCGGTCGACCAGACCACCGACAGCACGGTGAAGCGCAGGCTGCGCGACTCCTGCCGGATCGCCGCCACGGTCGCCAGGCACGGCGTATAGGTCAGCGCGAAAATCAGGAAGCTCATCGCCGACACCCAGTCGAGGTGCGTGGTCAGCGCGGCGCCCAGACCCGCTTCGGGCACGCCGTAGATCACCGCCAGGCTGCCCAGCAGCACCTCCTTGGCGACGAAGCCGAACAGCAGCGCCACCGCCAATTGTGGCGGGATGCCGATCGGGTCGAGCACCGGCGCCATCACCTGGCCGAACGCATCGGCCAGCGTGCGCCCGTCGCCGGCCGGAATGTGGGTCAGCAGCCACACCAGCACGCAGCCGATCAGGATGAAATTGAACGCCAGCTGCAGGAAGGCGCGCACCTCGGCGGTCGCCCGGGTCAGCATGTGCTTCAGGCCCGGTAGCCGGTACGGCGGAATCTCCAGCAAGAAGCCCTCGCTGCAGCCGCCCAGTCGGCGCTTGAACAGCCAGGCAGTGCCGATCGCCACCGCGAAGCTCAACAGGTACAGGCCGGTCAGCACCCACGGCGCCTGCGCCGGGGTAAACAGCACGCTGGCGAAGAACACCACCACCTGCAGCCGCGCTGAACACAGCGAGAACGGGATGATCAGCATCGACAGCAAGCGCTGACCGCGCTCGCGCATCACCCGGGTGCCGAACACCGCTGGCACATTGCAGCCGAAACCCATCAGCTGCATCACGAAGCCGCGCCCGTCGAGACCCAGCTTGGCCATCAGCGCATCGGTGATATAGGCCGCGCGGGCCAGATAGCCGCTGTCCTCGACCAGCGCCAGCAAGGTGAAGAACACGAACAGGATCGGTGCGAAGGTCAGCACCGTGCTGACGCCCTGCCACACCCCGTCCAGCAGCAGGCTCTGCACGATGGCGGGCAAGACGGCGAACAGCGGCACCAGCGCCTGCACTTTGAAGGCGTCGAGCAGTTCGCCCAGCCCGTCCTGCAATGGCGTGCCGATCAAATAGGTGGCGTTGAACAGCGCGGCCATCACCACGAAGAACAGCGGCACGCCTAGCCACGGGTGCATCAGCCAGTTATCCAGCCGGGCCGACCAGCGCGCCGGCAACAGCGTCGGCAACTGCCAGCCATCGCTCAGCGTGCCCTCGGCTGCGGCGATCGCCGCCCCGTTGTCTGGCACCCGGTCCAGGTCGGCATGACGCGGCGCCGTCGGCTCGGCCGCGAGCCGGTTCAGCTCGTCGAGCAAGGCCGGCCAGCCCTGCCCACGCTTGGCCGACACCAGCAGCACCGGCACGCCGAGCCGTTCGGTCAACACCTCGGGGCGGATCTCGATGCCCAGCAGCTTGGCCTCGTCGGCCATATTGATGATCACCCGGCACGGCAGGCTGGTAGCGATCAGCTGCACCGCCAGCGGCAGCTGCCGGTCGAGCTGGCTCGCGTTCAATACCAGCAGCGCCGCGTCGAAATCGCCGGTCTGCAGCACTTCGCGCACCACCGCCTCGTCGTCGCTATAGCCGGACAAGTCGTGCACGCCGGGCAGGTCGACCAGCTCCACCATCTTGCCGCCCAGCAGCAGCTTGGCGCGGGCCAGCCCCACCGTCAGCCCCGGCCAGTTGCCGACCCGCTGCGACAGGCCGGTCAGCCGGTTGAACAGCGTCGACTTGCCGGTATTGGGCAGGCCGATCAGCGCGAAGTGTTTCATGCCGCCAGCTCCACCGCGATGCCGCGGGCCAGCGCTCGGCGCAGCAGCAGTTCGGTACCGCCGATCGCCACCACCAATGGCCCGCCGAACGGCGCTCGGCGCAGCAGCTTCACCTTGCCGCCCAGACGCAGCCCGAAGGCGGCCGCTCTTTGCTTCAGCTCCTCGTTCATCGTCAGCTGACGAATCACCCCTAGCCCGCCTATCGGCAAGCGATCCAGCGTCGTACCCATCATCAGGCTCCGGCCAAACAATAATGGCTTTTATTATTAGCCAGCACTGATGTTATTCCCTTGATACGCATCAAGCCGTACGCCACAGCCTCCCTGGCTGCTCAGCCGTGAGGAAACAGCCCCTCCTTGCCAACAACCATGTGCGGTTGACCACGGCTGTCAGCAAAGGCTTTGCCAGACGGAATATCTGGATGCTTACACCGGCATTGCGGGCCGCAGTGGCCCATGATTAATAGCTACCGTGGAAGCCCACAGAAGCGCCAACATCATCACCGTCATAGGAAGCCTGAACATCTATCGCAGTGTTGCTGGAAGTATTGAACTGCAAGCCGCCAGCAACAGCAGTAGACCCAGCATATTCACCGACCGCCACCGCGTAGCCATTTTCGGCACGATTGTAGTGCAGGTTTGCGGAGGCAACGGCTAAGGCACCGATGCGTTTAACCGACGTCTGCATATCTTGAATATCTTGCTCATTGCGCCTGATACGTTGCTCGTTACGATCAATACGAGCGGTATTGGAACTAATACGTGATCCGTGGTTAAGCAAATCGCTGTACATGACATTCATCTGATAAACAGGTGTTTCATGGCTGTCATCCAGATGAGTTGGTTCCGCATGCTGTGATGCGGTACGGTCACGATTGAACGCCTCCAGTGCCGCTTGATCATGAGGTGGCGCATCCAGATGCGGTGTCACGGTCGTATCGTTGCTGCCGTCCAGATGAGTTGGTTCAGCATGTTGTGATGCGGTACGGTCACGATTGAACGCTTCCAATGCCGCTTGGTCATGAGGTGGCGCATCCAGATGCGGTGTCACGGTCGTATCGTTGCTGCCGTCCAGATGAGTTGGTTCAGCATGTTGTGATGCGGTACGGTCATGATTGAACGCTTCCAATGCCTCTTGGTCATGAGGTGGCGCGTCCAGATGCGGTGTCACGGTCGTATCGTTGCTGCCGTCCAGATGAGTTGGTTCCGCATGTTGTGATGCGGTACGGTCACGATTGAACGCTTCCAGCGCCGCTTGGTCATAACGTGGCGCGTCCAGATGCGGCGTCACCGTCGTATCTTTGCTGCCGTCCAGATGAGTGGCAGGAGCAATCTGATTCGTTGGGTGACCCGCAGGATTATTTTTTTCTGTGATAGCCGGCATCATCGTGTACTGATTGTGCAGCCCATCAAGGTGAACCGTGTGATCCGCGCCAGTATGTTGCTCATTGGTGGGGTGGCGTGAATCATCAGTGTAAACAACCGGCTTAGGTTTCGCAGGAGCTCGAAGTTCAGTTCTCATCCAAGGCTTGGCAGCATAGACTTCCTGCTGCTGTGCATAAGTCAAGCCGTTCCACTCGTTAATCACATCAGGGTCACTGGTGCTATGCGTAGAAACATCATCTAGGAATTTTTCTGCCTCCGCATCCATTGCATGAGCAGAGACAGAAGCCAGAGCAACAATAATTGCAAAGATTGTCTTTTTCATTTATTCAATCATTCATTCTTAAAATCCCTGTCTTGCACAGGGACTGAATGACCGTCCGGCACGGCAGGCCGGTGGCAACTAGCCACATCGCCAGCAGCAGTTACCGGTCGAGCTGGTAGGCATCCCGCCCCAACAGCGCCGCGTCGAGGTCGCCGGTTTGCGCACCTCGTACGCCAGCGTCTAGCGCAGCCGCCGCTTCCCCTCCCCGCCCGGATGCAAGCCGCAAGCTGCCGCCCACGGCTTCAACGCCTCACTCTTTCTTCGCTGCCCAATCACCCCATGCCCGCCCATCGACACGCGATCCAGTATCGTGCTCATCATCCAGACTCCGGCTAAACAGTAATGCCTACATTATTAGCTTCTGCTGATGTTGCTCGCTTGATACGCATCAAGCGATCCCTGGGTTCCCTCCCGTCGCGCACTGGCCGCCGGGGGCCGGTAACGGGTAAAATCGGCAGCTATTTCACGAAATTGCCGAAAGTACCGCGATGAGCATCAAGTCCGACAAGTGGATCCGCCGCATGGCCGCCGAGCATGGCATGATCGAGCCGTTCGAGCCGAACCAGGTCAAGATGGTCGACGGCCACAAGGTGATCTCCTACGGCACCTCCAGCTACGGCTACGATATTCGCTGCGCCCGCGAATTCAAGGTGTTCACCAATATCAACAGCACCATCGTCGACCCGAAGAACTTCGACCCGAAGAACTTCGTCGAGATCGAAGGCGACTCGTGCATCATCCCGCCGAACTCGTTCGCGCTGGCCCGCACCGTCGAGTACTTCCGTATCCCGCGCGACGTGCTCACCGTGTGCCTGGGCAAGTCCACCTATGCGCGCTGCGGCATCATCGTCAACGTCACCCCGTTCGAGCCGGAATGGGAAGGCTATGTAACGCTGGAGTTCTCCAATACCACCCCGCTGCCAGCCAAGATCTACGCTAACGAGGGTGTGGCGCAGGTGCTGTTCTTCCAGGGCGACGAAGAGTGCGACGTTTCCTACAAGGACCGTGCCGGCAAGTACATGGGCCAGGTAGGCGTGACGCTACCCAAACCCTAAGCGACTGACGCAGCAACAAAAAAGCGGCGCAACCGATTGGTTGCGCCGCTTTTTTATGCCCGACTGGTGCCCGACAAATGGCACTCGCATTTTAGGGGGGGTGGTCTAGGATAAACACAGGCCTACCGGTAACACACCCCCGTTATCGGCGGACCAGGCACAGCAAGCCGTTTCTTCTTGGGGTGTTGCGGTTCCCCCTTGCCGCAACACTCTTTTTTTTGATCTGTTTCGATCTAGGCCATCATAACGCCGCGTTTCCGACACTGCCAAGCTTACCCCCACCTGCGCCTGCAACAAGCTTCCTGTTGAGGTTTTTCTGCCAATTTACGCCATTGGCGTAGCCACTCCAATCCCGTGCCATCCCATAGCTACCATCAATAAACTCACAACTAAATTGCACACAATTAAATTGCCGGCTACTATCGAAGCACACTCACCGACCTGTAGGCACCCCGCCATGTCCGACGCACCGATCTATCGCTTCCATGCCCCCACCCTCGACGGGCACGAGCTGAACCTCGCCGATTACCGCGGCCAAGTGCTACTGATCGTCAACACCGCCAGCCAATGCGGCTTCACTCCGCAGTACGCCGGGCTCGACCAACTGTACCGCCAGTACCACGAGCGCGGCCTGACCGTGCTGGGTTTCCCCTGCAACCAGTTCGGCAAGCAGGAACCGGGCAGCGCCAGCGAGATCGGCACGTTCTGCCAGAAGAACTACGGCGTCAGCTTCCCAATGGCCGACAAGGTCGACGTCAACGGCCCAGCCGCCCACCCGCTCTGGCAGTACCTCACCACGACCAAGCGCGGCGTGCTCGGCACCCGCAAGGTGAAGTGGAACTTCACCAAGTTCCTGATCAACCGCGACGGCAAAGTGGTCGCCCGTTTCGGTTCGCTGACCAAACCCGAAGCGCTGACCCGCCACATCGAGCAACTGCTGTGAGCGAACATCTACACCTCGACCGTCAGCTCTGCTTCGCGCTCTACGCCGCCAGCCGGGCAATGACCCAGGCCTATCAGCCCCTGCTCGCCCCGCTCGGCCTCACCTACCCGCAATACCTGGTGATGCTGGTGCTATGGGAACAGGACGGACTGACGGTGAAACAGCTGGGCGAGCGGCTGGCACTCGACTCGGGCACGCTGACGCCACTACTGAAGCGCCTGGAAGCGGCCGGCCGGATACGCCGCCAGCGCCAGACTGAAGACGAGCGTCAGGTCGGCCTGTGGCTGACCGAGGCTGGCCGAGCACTGAAGACCGAGGCCGCCGCCGTGCCGGCCGCCCTACTCTGCCGCTACGGCGGCGAAGCGGAACAGCTCGGCGCGCTGCGCGACACCCTGCATGCCTTGCGCCGCAGCCTGCTGGAAGGCTGACTTCTTAAGCCCCCATTCGGCCCCATGAAAAAACCGGCCGAAGCCGGTTTCCAATCGAGATCATGCCAAATCGCTCAGGCGAGGTCGCCGTCGCGGTAATACCAGCGGCCATCGGCCAATTTCTCGAAGCGACTGGTTTCGGCCAACCTTTCGGCCCGGCCCGAATACTTGTAGCGGGCCACGAAGGCCACCACGCCCTGCGTGTCCTGCGCGTCCCCGGCCTCGCAGCGCACCACCTCCAACCCCAGCCACTTCACCTTGCCGGCATCACTGGCAAACTCCAATGCATCGGGGCGCGTGTCCGGATGCCAGGTTGCCAGCAGATAGCGCTCGTCGCCGAGCGCATAGGCGGTGTAACGGGACCGCATCAGCGCCTCGGCGGTCGGTGCCACCACACCATCCAGCGCAAGGTAGCGACCGCAGCAGACACTCAAGCTGTCACCCTGCCCACAAGGACAGCATTCGGCCGGTTTGGATGACTTGCCCATTCAATACCCCAACGGCGGCAAGCCGTAGACTTTCAGCAGGAAATTGGTAAAGGCAGGGTTGGCCGGCTTGGCCTTCAGCTTCGGCCAACGTCGCAGCGTTTCGCGCAGCTTCGCTTCCATACGGGCTTGCGACTCTTCCTGCCCGATCTGGTTGGCTTCGCGCTGTACCGCGATCTGCCGATAGGTGGCAAACACGTCGTCGTCGACCGAGTTGTGGCCAACATTGCGCAAACGGTAAGCGTTCAGCTGATCGGCGGCTTGCACCCGGGTCAGCTCACCGGCCTTGACCCGTTCGGCGATACGGTTGGCCTCGGACAGCATGGCCTCGGAGCTGGATGGAGCCCGCTCAACCGGCGCCGGGCGGCCCGGCGGGTGAAAACTCGGCATCTTGAAGTTGGCGCAGCCGGCCAGGGTCAGCACGGCAACGAGAGGAATCAGACGTTTCATGCGACCCATTGTAGCGCGCCCAGCGCATGCCGGGCGCGTTTCAGCCTTAGGCCAGGTGATCGAACAACGGAGTCGACAGATAGCGCTCGCCAAACGAGGGGATCACCACCACGATCAGCTTGCCGGCATTCTCGGGCTGCTTGGCCAACTCGATCGCAGCCCAGACCGCCGCGCCTGACGAGATACCCACCAGCAGGCCTTCCTGCATCGCCATCGCCCGCGCCGTGGTGAAAGCATCGTCGTTCTTCACCAGGACGATCTCGTCGTACACCTCGGTATTCAGAATCGACGGCACGAAGCCCGCGCCGATCCCCTGAATCGGGTGAGGCCCCTTGGCCCCACCGGACAGCACCGGCGACGCCTCCGGCTCCACCGCGACCACCTTCACCCCCGGCTTGCGCTGCTTCAACACTTCGCCCACACCGGTAATGGTACCGCCGGTTCCCACCCCGGCGACGAAGATGTCAACCTGGCCGTCGGTGTCGTTCCACACCTCCTCGGCCGTGGTATTACGGTGAATCGCCGGGTTAGCCGGGTTCTCGAACTGCTGCGGCATGAAGTAACTGTCAGGATGCGCCTCGACCAGCTCACGCGCCTTGGCGATCGCGCCGCCCATGCCGTCCGGCCCCGGGGTCAGCACCAGTTCAGCGCCATAGGCCCTCAACAGTTGGCGACGCTCGCGGCTCATCGTCTCCGGCATGGTGATCACCAGCTTGTAGCCGCGTGCCGCACATACCATCGCCAGGCCGATGCCGGTATTGCCCGAAGTCGGCTCGACGATCACCGTGCCCGGCCCGATCTTGCCGGCCTTCTCCGCCGCATCGATCATCGCCGCCGCGATGCGGTCCTTGACGCTGTGCGCCGGGTTGAAGAACTCCAGTTTTGCCACCACCGTCGCCACGCAGCCATCGGTTAAACGGTTGAGTTTCACCAGCGGCGTGTTGCCGATCAGGTCCGTCACAGAGTTCGCTATGCGCATCGGTTTATTCCCTTAGAATTCAAAACGGTTAGGCTATATTCCTTGTTATCCTATCCGATTCCCCGCTTTTCACTTCATATTCTTTTTTTATATCCAAGAAACCACGGACCCCGTTTATGCCTCAAGAAGCCTTGATTCCGCTGCCCGGCTGGCGTCGCAAGGTCTATATCGTCATCTTTGAAGCCGATAGCCGTGCCGGACGCGCATTCGACATCGCCCTGCTGATCGCCGTCCTACTGTCGATGCTCACCGTCATGCTGGAGAGCGTCAGCAGCATCCGCCAGGCCCATGGCCAGCTGCTCGGCGTGCTCGACTGGTTCTTCACCATCCTGTTCACCATCGAGTATGGACTGCGACTGACTTGCGTCCACAAGCCCAAGCGCTACGCCACTAGCTTCTTCGGCATCATCGACCTGATCGCCATCTTGCCCGCCTACCTGGCGCTGCTGTTCCCGGAAGTCCGCTACCTGATCGACATCCGCATCCTGCGTCTGCTCCGAATGTTCCGGGTCCTCAAACTGACCCGCTACCTTGGCGAGGCCGATGAATTGATGCAGGCCATGCGCTCGAGCCGGCGCAAGATCTCGGTCTTTCTGCTGACCGTCCTGATGCTGGTGGTCGTGCTCGGCACCTTGATGTACGTGATCGAGGGCGAAGCAAACGGCTTCACCAGCATCCCAACCAGCATCTACTGGGCCATCGTCACCCTGACCACCGTCGGCTTCGGCGATATCACCCCGAAAACCCCGCTCGGCCAAAGCGTTGCGTCTTTTGTGATGATCATCGGCTACGGCATCATCGCCGTCCCTACCGGCATCGTCACCGCCGAGCTCACCCAGGCCTATCGCAAGAAGAGTGAACACACCACCCGACTCTGCCCCCACTGCTTCACCGAGGGCCACGACGACGACGCCCGTTACTGCAAGCACTGCGGTGGCGAACTGCCACGGCGCGGCAGCGATGCAGAGCTGCAAGGCAAACCTCTCCCACCGCCCTGAACCGACCACCGCCCGTACCGGGTGGTTTTTTTATGCGTGATCCATCCCGCCATCACCGGGACGGGCCTGCTACATTAAGACGCACCAGCCTTTCACGGACCCAGTCATGTCTGTCTCCATTTCACTGTCAACGCAATGGCAAGCCCTACAGACCCGTTACGGCAAGGAGCCGCCGATTGTGCTGCTGCATCTTCGCGAGCAGCAGACCCAGCTGGCGTGCCCAGGGAACAACGCCCTCCCCAATGTGATCACAATACCGATCGGTATAGCGACGCTGTACGCCCGCCACCTCTCATCACGCCCTACCCCGGCCAGTCTGGAAGCCGCCATCATGGAGGTCGAAGATGCACTGGCTCCAGTACGTGCCCAGCTACCGGTAGCCGGACGTCTCTATGGCGCGGATCCAGGTCTGCCCCTGATCGCTCGGGCGGCCGGCTTGGCTGCATGCGATGCCGATAGCCAAGCGCTCAGTGCCACCGCCGTCGAGCAACTCTTCCAGCGTTATTGCCAGTTCGTCGAAAGTGGTGTGCCGCTGCGACAGGACTGGCCTGATACCGCCCCGGCGGCCCTGCTGATCCTGCGCGAATTACTGCACCACCTGGCTTTCTCCGACATCCACATCGTGGCGGAAAGAACCGAATGACAGGCCCATCTGTATTGGATCTATGGCCCGGGTCAACTTAACAAAACAAATGGCATAGACGGCTCTGCCCGTCCCCGCGCAGCGGGGGCGAGCCAGGACGAGGTGTGCGGTTGCGTGGCAGCCCAGGCACGGCCGGTGCGACCTCATCGGCAAGATAGTGCGAGGGCGGCCGAACGACCGGGGCGGAGATGAGATGCGCGGCGGGCCGCCGGGATCATAACCCCGTTCCGGGCGCCGCAAAGCACAAAGCCCCAGCTCGGAGAGCTGGGGCTGGTTGTGGGGAGTCTGGCGGTGACCTACTTTCACATGGCGAATGCCACACTATCATCGGCGCGGAGGCGTTTCACGGTCCTGTTCGGGATGGGAAGGCGTGGTCCCACCTCGCTATGGCCGCCAGACATTAACTGGTACAAATTGTCGAAGCCGGGCAGAGCTTTTGGTCTCTGCCGTATTGAATTCAAGCGTTACTTGGTAATTGATTGCGTCTCGTCGCACATCACTCAGTCACTTTGCAGCGCAAAGTACCTCAAATGATAGGATCAAGCCTCACGAGCAATTAGTATCGGTTAGCTTAACGCCTCACAGCGCTTCCACACCCGACCTATCAACGTCCTGGTCTCGAACGACTCT